>NZ_CP136910.1:0-2535000 GCF_033100115.1 Anaerocolumna sp. AGMB13020
ATGATGACATTGGATAAATTTGAAGAAGCTGCAGAAACCGTCAAAAGGGTCACATTAAGGACGAAATTAATATACAGTGATTATTTTTCGGATACTACGGGAAATAAAGTATTCTTAAAACCTGAAAATATGCAGTTTACCGGAGCCTATAAAGTTCGAGGAGCCTATTATAAGATCAGTACATTAAGCAAGGAAGACAGAGAAAAGGGACTTATTACGGCATCGGCCGGAAATCACGCCCAAGGTGTGGCATATGCTGCTAAAATGTACGGAGCGAAGGCAATCATTGTTATGCCTACAACAACTCCTCTTATCAAGGTCAATCGTACCAAGGGTTACGGAGCAGAAGTTATCCTTCATGGCAATGTGTATGACGATGCCTGTCAGTATGCATTAAAGCTGGCTGAAGAGAAGGAATATACTTTTATCCATCCTTTTGATGATGAAGTTGTGGCTACAGGACAGGGCACCATAGCAATGGAAATATTTCAGGAGATTCCTACTGTTGACATCATTCTTGTTCCAATCGGCGGCGGCGGTCTTGCAGCCGGTGTCTCTACTTTGGCAAAGCTGTTAAACCCTAATATTAAAGTAATTGGTGTGGAACCTATGGGAGCCAATTGTATGCAGGAATCCATTAAGGCAGGTCATGTTATTACTATTCCGCAGATAGAAACCATAGCTGACGGAACAGCGGTCAAAACCCCTGGTAGCAATATATTTCCGTATATTCAGAAAAATATCGATGAGATAATAGCAATTGATGATCGTGAACTCATAGTTAGTTTTCTGGATATGATCGAGAATCATAAGATGGTAGTGGAGAATTCTGGTTTGTTGACTGTGGCGGCTCTTAAACAATTGAATTGTACGGGCAAAAAAATCGTATCTATCTTAAGTGGTGGTAATATGGATGTTATAACGGTATCTTCTGTGGTTCAGCATGGACTTATACAAAGAGGCCGTATCTTTACAGTGTCTGTTTTATTGCCGGATCGTCCCGGTGCGCTTGTTAATGTTGCCAATGTCATAGCAGAAGCTCAGGGAAACATCATTCGTTTAGATCATAATCAGTTCGTATCCATAAATCGAAACAGTGCTGTTGAATTGACGATAACCATGGAAAGCTTCGGACACGAACACAAGGATGCAATCGTTCAGGCATTGACGGATAAGGGTTATAATCCTCAGATTGTACAGCCGAAGAATACATACAATTAAGAACAGATTGCATAAGTATCGCTTTGTACAGAATTAGTTATTTTTCAGAATCAGTTATTTTTCGGAATTCGCTTAGTCAAAGAAGGAGCAGCATACTTGCTGTTGCCGGGATTTATATATCCGGAGGATGCCAGGATATAATCAACATATTTTCCGGCTGTCAAATTCCCAATTATATATCAGTGTGTATGAAAATCTTTGAACGAATATAAATATTATGCTTGATATATGCCAGGTTCCCTTAACTTCATTCTTAAAAAGAGTGAACAACGGGGAACCATAAATTTTTCACAAACACTTTGGTAAGTACATGAAATTAAACAGAAAATCTTATGTGAAGTAATGTCTGGAGTATTTTTATAAGGATAAAACACAATATATAAAATGTTAAATACTATAAATTAAGCTGTTATGTAAGAATGTGTAAATGCGGGTTTACAATTTTATATATTTCTGTTATTCTATATAAAAGCTTGTGTCATTAAATTGACATAGGAGCTTTCTATCATATCTTCTTTGTTTATCTCAAATTCTGTTCTATCCGATTTAATAATCATATAACCTCCATCACAACAAAATGAAATGTTCCATATTCATTCTATTATCCTGCTGTACATTGATAATGTAGTTTAAAGGAAAGGGGGAGTTGTTGTAATAAAATAAGAGTAAAGAAATTAGACAAAAAAAGGATTCAAAATAAGACCCCAAAAAAGGATCCCCAAATAAGACTTATAAAAGGATACCAAAAGGGACCCAAAATGAGACCCAAAAAAGGATACCAAAAGGGACCCAAAATAAGACCCAAAAAAGGATCAAAAAGTAAGAATCCAAAAATAAGAACCCAAAAATAAGAACTAAAAACCAAAATAAAAACCAAATTAAGAACAAAAAAGAACCAGAATATGAGAACCAGAATATGAGAACCAAAATACGAAAACCAAAAATAAAAAGAAAGAACAAAGAAATAAGAACAAAGAAATAAGAATTTAAGATTGACAAACTTAAAAAGATAAGCTATTATTAAAACAAGAACATAAGTTCGCATAAAGGAGAAAAAAGATGTCAAAAGAAGATAAGAGCAGAGCGCTGGAATCCGCATTGGCGCAGATTGAGAAACAGTACGGAAAAGGCTCCGTTATGAAACTTGGTGATACGGCTGCCCATATGAACATAGAAACTATACCCACCGGATCTATCAGCTTGGACGTTGCCTTGGGCTTGGGCGGTATACCCAAGGGGAGAATCGTTGAAATATATGGACCGGAATCCAGTGGTAAGACTACGGTTGCTCTTCACATGGTTGCAGAAGTGCAAAAAATTGGTGGAATTGCCGGATTTATCGATGCGGAGCATGCTTTGGACCCTGTCTATGCGAAAAGAATCGGAGTAGATATCGATAATCTCTACATATCCCAGCCTGACAATGGGGAACAAGCCTTAGAAATTACAGAAACAATGGTTCGTTCCGGTGCAGTGGATATAATTATTGTCGATTCCGTGGCTGCGTTGGTACCAAGAGCAGAAATTGATGGAGATATGGGTGATTCTCATGTAGGCTTACAAGCCAGGTTAATGTCCCAGGCGCTTCGTAAATTAACAGCTGCTATCAGCAAATCCAATTGTATTGTAATTTTTATCAACCAGCTTCGTGAAAAGGTTGGTGTAATGTTTGGAAATCCTGAGACAACTACTGGTGGACGTGCTCTTAAGTTCTATTCTTCCATTCGTTTGGATGTTCGTAAAATTGAAGCATTGAAGCAGGGTGGAGATATTGTCGGAAGCAGAACACGTATAAAGGTAGTTAAGAACAAGGTTGCGCCTCCTTTTAAAGAAGCGGAGTTTGATATTATGTTCGGACAGGGTATTTCCAGAGAAGGTGATGTTTTAGACCTGGCTTCCAATGAGAATATTGTCATTAAGAGTGGTGCGTGGTATGCCTATAATGAGGCTAAGATTGGACAGGGGCGTGAAAATGCCAAACAATTTTTAAAAGAAAATCCTACGATATTTGCTGAGATTGAATTAAAAGTTAGAGACAAATATAATTTGTCCATTGTATCAGCAACAAATAAGAAGGAAACAGCCGCTAAGGAAGCAGATGAATAAAAATGATTATAACCAGACTGGAAAACACAGGTAAAAATAAAGTAAAAGTATATCTGGACGATAGGTATCGTTTTACTCTATATGACAGAGAGATCAAGAAATATGGTCTGATAGAAGAAGGTAATATGGCAGAGACACTTCTGAATGAGTTATACAACAATGCCATAAAGCGAGCCAAGCAAAAAGCGATGGCACTGCTTAAGCATATGGACCGGACAGAAGCGGAACTAAAAAGAAAGCTGGAAATGGCCGGATTCAGCGGAGATATTATACAAGAAGCCATTTGTTACGTTATCAGTTATCACTATATTGATGATTTACGTTATGCTTCCAGTTATGTGAGGATGAAAAAGAGCAGTAAAAGTAAACGACAGATAATAGGTGAACTGCAGCAAAAAGGGATAGCGGGAACGGATATACAAGAAGCGCTTTCCAGTGAGTATGATAGCGAAGAGGAAGCAATTCAACGCGAGATTACAAAAAAGTTTGCTGATATTAAGAGTCTGTCCAGAGAAGAGAGGCAGAAGATAGCTGCTAAACTTTATCGAAAAGGTTATGGAATGGACTTAATCAGGCATTACATGAGTCTGGAATAACTTTAATTATCTGGAATGAGCTTGATTATAGGAAGCAAACCTAAGCCTATGTAAGTTAATCTTTAAAGCTGAATGATTGAATATAATATAAAAAACGAGCAAGTGGTTTTATCCACTTGCTCGTTTTTTAGGCTCTTTGTCAATAGTTGGGGTGGGATTCGTATGAATCCCGCTCCTTTCTTACGTTTAGAGCTGTTTCGATAGTTCATTCTACTGTATGCTGTTTTGGGCATGCAAAATAAGCCTCCATATCCCGACCATTTTTCCTATGATGTACAATGAAGTATCCGAGTACGGAACCGGTTAAAGTTTCGGATTCCATAAGAACTTCGTTTTAATACTTTAATCTTATTGTTAAATCCTTCTGTGACACCGTTTGTAATGCCATATTTGAAGGCATTTAAGATTTCTTTTCTCCAAGACTGGAACGTTTTTGCACATTTCTCGAATTCTTTAATACCGCATCCTCTTGCATTAGATATCCAATCATCGAATTCCTGCTGTTGCTTACGATAGGACTCCAGCTGGCTGATGTCATAAAACCATTCTTTCATCATGTGCGCCAACCGTAGGTCATCACTATACTGGAGCATCAGATCACAGGCTTGTTTGTTCTCGTCTTTCAGCTTTCTATAGCGGGTCAAAATCAGCTTCCGGCTTCGTTTATAGTATTTTCGAAGAGAAGTCGGCATGGATTTTTGGAGCCGTTTACGAACATTTTCGATAGCCCATGTGACCTGACGAATGAAATGATACTTGTCCACTATAATCTTTGCATTTGGAAAGAAGGTCCTGGCCAGCTCCACATAGGGAAGCCACATGTCACAGACAAAGAACTTTACTTTCAGCCTTTCCTTTCTTGTAATGTTTCTCCAGTAATCAGCCAGATGGCTCTGAGTGCGGTCTGGAAGAATATCCAGAATCCGGTGTTTTTTAGGATCAACGAGGATACACTGATATTTCCCAGTAGAGGCATTGCCTTTAAATTCATCAATAGAAACAGCCTCAGGAAGTTTATCTGGGGGTGCATAATGGATGGTATCCAAAAGTCTGCAGATTGTAGGGACGGAAACCCCGGTAAGGATTGAAACCTGCTTGAGAGAAAAAGTCTGCCGAAGGAGAGATATAACATAAAAAGCCAGTCTCCTTGTTCTGCGGTGATAGGTAGGAAGAAAAGAATAGTGTTCCAAAAATCGTTTTCCGCAGGAGGTACATAAATAACGTCGTTTTCTTAGAACCAGAATGACGGTTTTACCTTGGAAAGGAGTGTCATTAATTTCCTGGATTCGATAGTCATGAACTCTTTTTGTTTTACAGCCACAACAAGGACAGGTCTGCTCAGAAGGTTTAGTTTCAATGAAAACCTTTAAAAAAGAATCTGCCTGAATCACTTTTTTTACAAAAACATCTTTCAAGTCTAAGAATGCCTTGCTATAATTAGGGTACATCTATAAGAGGTCACCTCCGTTAACATTAAACTTTGGTCGGGATAATGCGTTTGGGAGGCTTCTTATAGATGTATTTTATTACAACTAAAAGAATGTTGGAAGTGTGCTTTTCAAGCACGCCCCAACATTCAGTATAGAACCGTTTTTTATTAATGCTAATGTTTCTGGTTAGAAAATGTTTAATTATTTCATGTATTAAGTTTAATATATGCATTAAATATGTATCTCAAATGCACTATATGAAAGCAAAATGAAATAGTAATTGGTGCATAAAAAAGTTTGAATAATGCATATTCAATGATTTGAGATAAAATAATATGTTTTAACCATACAATTTAGCAGATGTTTTGAAAAATTAAGAAGTATGATTTAACTTTATCAAATTACAGGTATAATATTGCATTGTCTGATGAGATATGTTATGATGCGATTAAAGCATTATAAGTGCATTAATAAAAAATATAAAATGCACCAATTTGCATCAAATTAAACACAAAGGAGATAATATGGACATAAAAGGATTTACCTATGGATGGGATGGCAGAAAAGGAGATTATCTCACAAAAGAGGCAGAAAAGTCACAGGATTTATTATTCGATATTGGAGTTAACTGGATGTGCCTGGCATTTCATGTTCACCAGAAAACTTTTTCTTCTACTGAGATATATTTTGATTATCGAAATACCCTATCTGATAAGGAAATTATCCATACCATAAACCGAGCACATGAAAGAGGTGTTAAAGTCTGTTTGAAACCAGTTATTAACAGTGAAGACGGAGTATGGAGAGCATTGATTAATTTCCCGGATGGTGATATGTGGGGCAAGGATCATTACTGGGATACCTGGTTTGAATACTATACTGCTTTTTTGTGTCATTATGCTGAGATAGCAGCAGACACCGGTTGTGAAATGTTTTGCGTCGGCTGTGAAATGAGTGGAACGGAACGAAAAGAAAAACATTGGAGAAATGCGATAGCAGAAGTTAAAAAGATTTATAAAGGTCCACTGGTTTATAATGCAAACCATGGTAGAGAAAAAGAAGTTAGCTGGTTTGACAGTCTTGATTATATTGGTACCAGTGCATATTATAAAGTTGGGAAGAAACCTGGAGATACCAAAGAAAATATGAAGCAGGAATGGCTGAAAGTAGCTGAACGTTTAAAAGAAGTGAGTGCGTCCTTACAGAAACCTGTTATATTTATGGAGATTGGTATACGAAGTGCCAGCGGATGTGCTATGATGCCTTGGGATTTTACCCATACAGAGTTCGAAAGAAGCGAAGAAGAGCAGGCAGCTTTCTATGACTCCTGTCTGGAGGTATTCTCAAAGGAGGAGTGGTTCAGCGGTGTATTCTGGTGGGATTGGAGTACTGCTATTTATGATACCCAGGAAGAAGCTGATAAAGATATAGGATTTAATATTCATTTGAAAAAGGCGGAGTTTTCCTTAAAAGAGTGGTATCAGAAACTGTAATAAGTCAGCTGATAATAATAAATTGTTTCGTGCAATAGCAGAAGGTATTCCCTCCGTGAGTATAATACAGCTATTTTATAATAAGAATTATTAATATAGGCTTTTAAAATAATAAATACAATTGAAGGAGCAGCAGATTTCTATTTCGCAAAGCTGAGTTTTATCGACATTGGTGTATGAGATTATTATTGTTTATTACTTGGAAGATTCCATCTTCAGTAGTAGCGTTTAAACTTTGCCGTGACATTCAGCCAAGTGCCCTAATAGAAGTGTGGCTGCTTTTTCTGTGTATTGGTTTTATGATAGAAGTTTTTCTAGAGTTTAGTGGAAAGGTCTTTCTGTCCAGTGCAATTCAGCTGAATCAGTGCATGCAAGTATTTAACTTAGCTCTGGAAAAAATGAAAGAATAATCAAAGAAATACTTGTAAAATGTATAAATTATGCTACTATATATGAAAGAAAACGAAATTTATAAGGTCATTATATCCAGAGAAATATCCGTCAGGGCAAGAGATTGTTTATTCTATACAAAATACATGCAAAAGTCCAAGGAGGAATATATGAAAAAATGCCTGCAGAATTTTACTACAGCTTCCTTTCAACGAAATATTTCCTCTTTCTTCCGGCCTGAAAATAATGCCTTACTGATGTTTGCCGTAGAGGGAATGCTTTTTGCTATTGCTACGAATATTATGAACAATAATAATAACCTTTTTGCCTTGCGTCTGGGGGCTTCGGATGCTGAAATCAGTCTTGTTGCTTCTATACCGCAATTTGTTGGGGTGATTGTCTTAATACCTCTTGGTATTCTCACGGATCGTATGAAAAATAAGAGAATGATGGTGTCATTATCTCTTATGGCGCTGGCTTTGTTCTATCTATTCATTGGTTTTGTACCTTTTCTTGGCAGTTTTGCATTTCCCGTATTTATACTGTTTCTATGTCTTTCCGTGGGGCCATTAACTGGTTATAATGCCTCCTGGCAAGCTTATTTTTCCGATGTTGTACCTTTTGAAAACAGAAACCGGATACTTACAGTCAGAACCGGAGGAATGTTCTTCTTTAACATAGCTCTTCCCCTTATTACAGGTGCTTTGCTGGCTTCGGCTTCTGGTACGGATAGTAAGATAAGGATGCACCAAAGCTTTTACTGGTTTATAGCTGCTATCCTTATAATACAGGTAATAACAGTAAGGAAGATAAAAGGAGGGTATACTGGGAAGAAAGAGTCCATGTCTTATGCAGACCTTCGAATTGCTTTTAAGGAATTGCTGCATCATAAGCCCTTTGTGAAATTTCTGGGAGGAGCATTATTCTTTTATCTATTCTGGCAAGCTGATTGGACCTTGTATTTTCTTGGACAGGTAAATTATCTTAAGATGAATGAAGCCTGGTTAAGTTACGCTGCGATTGGTGCAGCATTGGCTCAGTTTTTGACTATTGGATTCTGGAGCAGGCTGAATGAAAGAAAGGGACCGAGATTTGGTGTGATCTTCGGGAATCTGGGGCTTGCCTTATGTCCTTTGTGTATGATTATCTCAACCAGCCTTCCTATTGAAATTGGGCCAGTAGTTTTTCTTATATTGAATACTATTGCAAATCTGGCATTTGCCACAGTCCCTTTGAATATGCCTCAATACCTGTTGTCGGTGATACCGGAAAATAATAAGACTCTAAGCATTTCTATTTATACTGTATTTATCACCTTAAGCAATGCTATTATGCCGTTAGCGGGTGTTAAATTCTATCAGTTTATAGGCAATAACCTGTCCGCATTCCGAAGGGTCTTTGCTATATTACTGATTTTACGAATACTGTCTTCGCTTCAATGGTATTTAAGCTATAAAAGTTATAAACGAGAAACGGGTAATCGGGAAACAGATAATATAAAACCGCCCGTATAGGAAGTGATTTTTACAAATGAAAGGAGAAGGATTTAATTCCTGTATAATTATGAATAGTATAACAAAAAGCAATATTACGGAAGAAACATTAAAAAAAATGGTAAACCTGGCATTTCCCCAGGCAGAACTTCTGGATTGGAAGGAATTAACAGAGGGGTATTTTAATGCTGCTTATTTAATTACTTTAAGTGATGAAAGAGAGGTTATTTTAAAGATAGCCCCGCCGGAGGGTGTTCTTGTCATGTCGAGTGAAGTAGATATCATGAGAGCAGAAGTGGGCTGTATGGAACTGCTTTCTGAGTATCCCGATATACCCATGCCAAAAGTGCTGTTTCATGATTTTTCTCACTCAATTTGTCCAAGTGATTATTTCTTTATGACTAAGCTTGCTGGAAAGAGCTTTAGCAGCATTCAGCAAGCAATGACAGAAGAGGAAAAGGATTCCGTAGAGCGGCAAACTGGAAAATACAACGCTGCTGTCAATGAGATAACTGGTAATGGTTTCGGCTATTATAACAGTATTGTAACGGATTCTGACTGGTTTGATGTATTTAAAGGATTTCTGGAGAAAATCTTTCTGGATGCAGAGAAAATCAGTCTGGATATTGGCATGGATTTTGAAAGCATAAACAAGATGTTATTGAAACATAAAAAAAGTTTTAATGAGGTAACCACACCAAGATTAGTTCATTGGGATCTTTGGGCAGGAAATGTTTTCGTTGAGAAAGATAAAATAACCGGATTTATTGATTTTGAACGCTGTATATGGGGAGATGAGTTATTGGAAGTTGGTTTCCGTTCTCATTATCAGAAACCGGCTTTTCTTGAAGGTTATGGGAAAAAAGGATTCACAGAAACAGAAAAAATACGTATTTTATGGTACGATTTCTATCTGTTTGCAATAGCCTCACTGGAAAGTGATTTCAGAAAATATCCGGATAGAGGAATGCTCTTTTGGGCAAAAGAGAAGCTGGATAAAACCCTGACGGCATTAAGAGCAGTATAAATATACAGGAAGCCGAGTAATAGGACAAAGTAACTGGAGGTGAATTATTTTATGGGGAAACATATAATTTTTACAGCTTCTTTCTTGATTTCCTTGGCAGTGAATCTACTCTGTTTAAATGTGGGAATTTATAATATCCCGCAGCATTTATACTATATCCCCATTTTACTTGGTGTATTCTGGTATAAAAGAACAGGTATCTTACTGACCGTATTTACCTCTTGTACCTATATCGTGTCCGTTCTTCCGTATGATCGGGATGGAGAAATGATTTTGGCGGCGGTTGTTCGCTCCGCAATTTTCCTTGGTGTCTCATTAATGGTCTACATCTTAAATACAAGAAATCTGAAAAATGAAAAGAATCTGTATCGAAATATGGAAAGGCTGCATACTATTTTACATTCAATACGTGATGGGGTTATTGTTACAAATGTTTGTGGAAATATCGAAATAATTAATCCGAAAGCGGAGGAAATATGTATCATAGCAGATATAAGTGCATTAAATAAACCCATCACGGAAGTACTTAATGTATATGATGAAATGAATGAAAAAATAATATTTCAAACACCTGATTGCCGGAATAATTCCTGTTCAGTTCCTTTTTCTCAAAGTGGTTATATCATAACAAGCAACGGAAGTAAAAAAGAAGTTGAAGTACATATAATGCCGGTTCTTCAGGCCGATGGGATGCAGACAGGTAACACAATTATTATACGAGACATAACGGAAAAGAAAAAGGTTGAAAATCAAATCCGGTTTCTTACCTATCATGATAAAATGACCGGTCTTTATAACCGAAGATATTTTGAACAGGCAGTATTTCAAATGGATGAGCCGTCAAATTACCCTATTACGATTATGATAGGTGATGTGAATGGATTAAAACTTACCAACGATGCCTTTGGACATCTTGCCGGTGACAGGCTCTTAGTTGCCGCAGCATCCTCTCTTAGCCGGGTTCTGAAAGAGAAGGATATTCTTGCGAGGTGGGGCGGTGATGAATTCATAATGTTGCTGCCTAATACAGATATAGAAGAAGCAAACAGCATTATCCATGATATTAATCGCTATAATAAAAAAACTTTTGTAGACAGCATTAATTTATCGATCTCTTTGGGATACGCAGTTAAATATAACAATGAATATGATATGAGTGCTGTCATGAAGCAGGCTGATGATATGATGTATAAGGAAAAACTGTCTATCAGCAGAAGCGTTAAAAACAGGACGGTAAATATCATTCTACAGTCATTGTATGTAAAAAATCCGTTGGAAAGAGAACATTCTATGGGAGTCAGCCAATTAGCGGACAAGCTTGGGGTTATTCTTGGTCTTGGTAATAGTGAGATTATAGATTTACGAGTCTTGGGGCAGATACATGATGTAGGCAAGATAACCATAGATGATGCTATACTAAATAAACCGGATAAATTAACAGAAGATGAATACGAGATTATTACAAGGCATTCGGAAAAAGGGTATCAAATAATAAAAGCTTCGCCCGAACTTATGTATCTGTCAGAAGAAGTTCTCTCACATCATGAAAGATATGATGGAACGGGTTACCCTAGAGGTCTAAAGAGAGAAGAAATTCCTAAACTGGCACGAATTTTGGCAGTTGCTGATGCCATTGAATCCATGCTGTCAGATAAGCCTTATCGAAAAGCTCTTACACTGGAACAGATTATCCATGAGTTAAGAGTGAACTCCGGGACTCAATTTGACCCCGAAGTTGTTGAAGCTTCTTATAAGATACTAACTATATAATTACTTTTTTACTTTGACAGGTGTAAAGAAGCCAGGATATATGGCATTTTTATACCTGTCAGTCTTTTATAAGATTGGATTCGATGTATAAAATTACTAATATATACGTGAAATTATTTTAATAATCCTTGAAATTACCAGAAATTTATCCTATAATATAATAGGCAGAAAATTTGAATTTATTTTTATAAATGGAAGTAAATGGAGGGCAGAAGATGAACACGGCTAAACAATTGTCAGCAAGGGAACGAATTACCGCTCTTCTTGATGATAACAGTTTTGTAGAAATTGGTGCTTTGGTCACGAAAAGAAATACGGATTTTAATCTCAGTCAAAAGGAAATTTCTTCCGATGGTGTAATTACCGGGTATGGGGTAATTGACGGAAATCCAGTATATGTATACAGCCAGGACAGCACTGCTGGAAGCGGTACCATTGGTGAAATGCATGCAAAAAAAATCACAGCAATATATGATTTAGCACTTAAGGTGGGGGCACCGGTTATCGGAATAATCGACAGTGCCGGCTTAAGACTTCAGGAAGCCACTGATGCATTGAATGGTTTAGGAGAGATCTACCAGAAACAGACAATGGCGTCAGGTGTAATACCTCAAATAACCGCTATTTTAGGTCCATGCGGTGGAGGGCTTGCTGTATTAAGCGCCTTAAGTGATTTTTCGTTTATGACAGAAAATAATGCGCAGCTTTTTGTGAATTCACCCAACGCTCTGAAACAGAACTTTACAGCGAAATGTGATACAACAACAGCAAAATTTCAAGCGCAGGCAGGAAACATTGACTTTGTTGTAAGTAATGAAGAGGATTTGTTGGAAAGCATCAGAAATCTGGTGGTGTTACTGCCGGCCAATAATGAAGATGATGCATCCTATGATGAATGTCTGGATGACTTAAATCGATTGATTCCGGAAGCTGTATTTGATAACAAAGATACAGCCCACATACTGACGGAGATTTCCGATGATAATTATTTTGTAGAAATTAAGAAGGCCCATGCCAAAGAGATGGTAACTGGATTTATAAGATTAAACGGTGTAACCATAGGAGCTGTTGCAAATCGCAGGGTTTGGACAGAGGAGTCAGGTGCTCTTTCGGCGGAGCATGATGGAACGTTAACAGCAGAAGGATGTTTAAAAGCAGAGAGATTTATTCGTTTCTGTGACTCTTTCGGCATTCCCTTACTTTCACTGACTGATGTTGAAGGGTATAAAGCTGAGCTTAATCAGGAAACCATTATTGCCACCGCCGCTGCAAAATTAACATATGCCTTTGCTTCGGCTACAGTTGCCAAAGTGAATCTTATTATAGGGAAAGCTTTCGGTAGTGCATATGTTACCATGAACTCCAGACATATTGGAGCGGATATGGTATTTGTTCTGGAAAGTGCTTCTATTGGTATGATGGATGAGAACCAGGCGGTAGGCATTATTTATGAGGGCGAAGAGACTGATTTGAAAGCGAAAGCAAAGGAATATAAGGAACTTCAGTCCGATGCTGTTTCAGCGGCAAGACGTGGTTATGTGGATGGCATAATAGATGCAGGAGCTTCACGTAAGCATTTAATATATGCCTTTGAAATGCTCTTTACAAAGAGTGTACATGCTTCCAAAAAACATGGAACGGTTTAATGGATCGGGCAAGTTGCATTCAAAAATTTTTCAACAATGGATTCAGGGAAATCAAATTATAGGTTTGATATCCTTATAAGATATAAATATGAAAGCAATAACTAGGTACGGAAGTGATTTGGACCGTGCAGATAGGAGCAGACATGAGTTTATCAGGATTCTATGGGAACAGTCTTATACTCGCAGTGGTTAATAGCTTTGGGGTTAAGAATCAGATTCCCGGTGAATATTTAGATACGGTTGTAATACTCGGTTTAGTCTTTACAGGCTTAATTCTGGTTGTTGGTATTCTTGGTATCATAAGACTTTTCATCGCTTTAACAAAAGCTATGTATAAGAACAGTGATAACAGCGGGACAAACAGAGCGGCTGACTCAACCTCAGGTGCAGCAGCCATAAATAAGAGCAATCCCTTGCAGATTAATCCTGCAGATGATCCTCAGCTGGTAGCGGTTATAACAGCCGCATTAATGGCTTCCTTGGAAGAGGTACCTGCTGACGGACTTGTAATCCGTTCAATACGTAGAAGATAATATCCAGAGCTTATTAAAAGGAGGAAATAAATAAATGAAAACTTATACAGTTACAGTTAATGGTATTGCATATGATGTTACAGTAGAAGAGACAACAGGCCGTCCGGCAAGAGCAGCGGCACCAGTTTATGCGGCACCCGCACCTGCTCCGGCAGCAGCACCCGCTCCGGCAGCTCAGACAACAGCCCCAGCAGCAGAACCTGAGCAGGAGGTTGCCCCAGCAGCAGTTACCGGTGGCTCCAATGGTAAGATACCTGTTACTTCGCCTATGCCAGGAAAAATTTTAGCTGTTAAAGCGTCTATTGGACAATCGGTTAAGAGAGGTGATGTATTATTGATTCTGGAAGCTATGAAAATGGAAAATGAAATTGTTGCACCGGAAGCCGGAACTGTAGCAAGTATCAATATTGGCGTTGGTGAAACGGTAGAATCCGGAACCTTACTGGCAACTTTAAACTAATAGAACTTGTGTAAAGGAGGCATACCGATGAACGAATTGCATAACGATTCGGGACAGATGAAAAGGCCTGTTAAAATAACCGAAACCATCCTGCGTGATGCTCATCAGTCACTTATTGCAACAAGAATGACTACTGATCAGATGCTGCCCATTATTGAAAAGATGGACAAAGTAGGATACCATGCGGTAGAATGCTGGGGAGGCGCTACCTTTGATGCGTCTTTACGTTTCCTAAAGGAAGATCCCTGGGTTAGACTTAGAAAATTAAGAGAAGGTTTTAAAAATACAAAACTTCAAATGTTGCTTCGCGGACAGAATTTATTGGGCTACCGCCATTATGCGGATGATGTAGTAGAATATTTTATTCAGAAATCCATTGCAAACGGAATCGACAATATACGTATCTTTGATGCGTTTAATGATATCAGAAACCTTGAAACAGCAGTGAAAGCAACGAAAAAAGAAAAAGGCCATGCTCAGATTGCGATTGCATTTACACTGGGTGAAGCTTATACTACCGGGTATTATACGGAACTGGCTAAGAAGATTGAAGAGATGGGTGCGGATTCTTTATGTGTAAAGGATATGGCAGGACTTCTTGTACCTTATGAAGCTTCCGAATTAATCGGTGCTTTAAAGAAGGCCATAAAAATACCTATTGATATTCATACTCACTATACCAGCGGTGTGGCTGCAATGACCTATATGAAAGCAGTAGAAGCCGGTGCAGATATTATAGACACAGCAATGTCTCCTTTTGCTATGGGAACCAGCCAGCCGGCGACAGAAGTATTAGTTGAGACCTTCAAGGGAACCCCTTATGATACCGGTCTTGACCAGCAGCTCTTAGCTGAAATTGCGGATTATTTCCGTCCGCTGAGGGATAGTGCCATGGAGGAAGGAATCTTAAATCCCAAAGTTATGGGTGTGGAGATAAAAACCCTACTCTATCAGGTACCGGGAGGAATGTTATCCAATCTGATGTCCCAGTTAAAGGAACAGAAAGCAGAAGATAAATACTATGAGGTACTGGAAGAGATACCAAGAGTCAGAAAAGATCTTGGTGAACCGCCTTTGGTAACCCCTTCCAGCCAGATAGTTGGTACACAGGCTGTATTAAATGTTATAGCAGGTGAACGTTATAAAATGGTAACCAAAGAAACCAAAGCTATCCTAGCTGGTGAATACGGAAAAACCGTAAGACCTTTCAATGAAGAAGTCAGAAAAAAGGTTATAGGGGATGCAAAACCCATAGAATGCCGTCCGGCAGATCTTCTCAAACCAGAATTGCCGGCGATGGAAGAATCGGTGAAAGATTGGAAACAGCAGGAGGAAGATGTCTTATCCTATGCACTGTTCCCTCAGGTGGCAATGGAATTCTTTAAATATCGTAAAGCTCAGGAAACAGGAGTTGATCCGCTTTTTGCTGATTATCAGAATAAGGCATATCCGGTATAATTTGTATAAGGTTGTACCAGCCGTTATGACAAGTATTAATTAAATAAATTCTTCAATCCCGCAGATAGACTGCTGTACAATTTTCTTTAAATTGCAGCAGTCTGTTTTGATAAAGAGATTTATTTCATTTCTTTCCGTTTAAAAAGCTAAATTTACTAGAATTGGACAGGTTTATGTGAAGAAATTGTATGAACCTTCTTTTATTAAGTAATAGTTTATGAAAGCTTTCGGATTTAAGTTGACGTTTTTCCTATTTGGATATAATATTGTGAGTGAGAATTTTAGTGACTGAATATAAGAAGGAAGTGATGTATGGAAGCGATAAAACCATATAAAAAAGGTGCTGCTTATTCCTACGCTCTCGGTGCTTTTCCTACCTATGAGCTGATAGCAGGAAAAAAAGAAAACATTACAGGTGTATATGTCCATTCTCAGTATACCGATGCGGAGAGGATTAGGAATACCTGTAAAGAGAATAATATACCGGTGCTAAAAGATGATAAGCTTTTTTCAAAGGTTAGTGACAAAGAAAATTGTTACGTAATAGGTGTATTTGATAAGTATGAGGATACCCTGAACAGTGAGGCTTCCCATATAGTGCTTGTCAACCCAAGTAATATGGGAAATCTGGGTACTATCTTAAGAACAGCCTTAGGACTTGGTATAAAGGATATGGCGATTATAACTCCCTGTGCGGATATATTTAATCCAAAGGTTATCCGGGCTTCTATGGGTGCCTTATTCAAAATGAGAGTACAGTTGTTTTCCTCTTTTGAAGAGTATCGAAAGCTTAATAAAAAACAAGAAGTGTTTACCTTTATGCTAAATGGTGAAAATACACTGGAGATACAGAATTGTCCGAAAGTGGAATTGTTTGCACTGGTTTTTGGTAATGAAGCCACAGGGCTGGATGATTCCTATTTAACAGCAGGGACAAGCGTTTGCATTCCGCAATCGCCGGAGGTGGACTCCTTAAACATAACCATAGCAGTAGGAATCGGTACATTTCTATTTACTCATGTATAAGAACCAGAAAGTATATTTATGAATAAAATTGCAAATTAACAGAGCAGAAAGGTCGAACATTATGAGCAAGACAGAAATACGCATGGCTACCCTGGATGATGCCGAAGAAATATACGCTATTTATGAACCTTATATCCTGAATACGGTTGTTTCCTTTGAATATACGACAGTTCCCTTAGAAAATTTTAAAGAAAGAATACGAAAAATAACCAGCACTTACCCGTGGTTAGTATATACGGTGGATGGAGAGATAGCAGGCTATGCCTACTGTTCCCTTTACAGAGAAAGAGCCGCTTATAACTGGGACTGTGAATGCTCTGTATATATTAAGGATACATATCATAAAAAGGGTATTGGAACGGCTCTTTATAATGCGCTTTTTCAACTTGCAAAAGCACAGGGGCTTTATACGATCTATTCTGTAATTTGTGTCCCGAATACGGGAAGTGTGGCGCTTCATAAAAAGTTCGGCTTTAAAGAAATCGGTATCTATGAAAAAACAGCATATAAATTTGGTGCCTGGAGAGACTTACTGGTAATGGAGAAACATTTAAGAGAAACACAAGGGGAACCGGGAGCTGTAATAAAGTCAAGTGAACTGCCCAAGGAAGAGGTTGACAGAATATTACAAAATATCAGTGTTGATGTTATTGCTATATAATGCATATTAATGAAAGTAAAAATGAAGTATCAACATAAAATAGAAGGAAGCTCATGAAGAAAAAAAAGATTATCATTCGAATTTTAATTATTCTTGCTGCTATCTTGTTCATACTGGCAGGTGCTTTTTTAATCTATGTTCTGAAATACTATAAAGCGGATGCTACAGCACAGGATGTTTACAGTACTTATTCTGAAAGCATTGAAGTTGGTAAAGATTATACGGTCTTTTACCCTGAGCCAAACAAGAATAAGAACACAGGATTGATTTTCTATCCCGGTGGGAAAGTGGAAGAAACGGCATATGCGCCGATTATGAACAAACTTTCTAGTGAAGGTATTACCTGTGTATTGATAAAAATGCCTTTTCGTCTGGCAGTATTTGATGTGAATGCAGCAGATGGAATAATGGAGAAATTTCCAGAGATCACCAGCTGGTATATGGGTGGACATTCCCTGGGGGGTGCAATGGCAAGCAGTTATGCTGTAGAACATTCGAAAGAGGTAACAGGTCTCATATTGTTAGCAGCATATCCTGTCAGCAAGTCTGATATTCCGGCTGTTATAATTTATGGAAGTGAAGATAAGGTTCTTAACAGAGATAAACTGAAAGGACTAACCGGGTTAGTTGAAATTCAGGGCGGAAATCATGCTCAATTTGGAAATTATGGTTTTCAAAAAGGGGATGGAACAGCTTCTATCAGCAGCGAAGAGCAGCAGATGGAGACTGTAAAAGCAATTGTTGAATTTATATCGAAAAAACCTTGACAAACCCTTTAGAATCATATATACTACCACCTGTAAAGAAAAAAACTTTACAGGTGGTGTTTTTATGGAAAGCGCTGAAATGAACCAAAAACTTCAGGAAAAGGTATATTTATCTCTCTTGTTTGACTTTTATGGAGAACTTTTAAAGGACCATAACAAACAGATATTTGAAGATTATATACTCAATGATCTTTCATTAGGAGAGATTGCCGCTTTGCAGGGAATTAGCAGACAAGGCGTATACGATATTGTTAAGAGAGGTTCGAAGCAATTAAACGATTGTGAGAAGAAGCTGGGTCTGGCCCGTAAATTTGAGTCCACCAGGCAGATAGCAGAAGAGATTCACCAGCTTGCGTGCCAGTTAAAGACTGGGTACAAAGACGAAGATTTGGATAGTATTATAAGCCTGTCACAGAAGATGGTTCATGAATTATAAATAATGCATATAGATTAACAGACAGATTTAGAGTAAGAGATAGATAATAATGGGCAGGAGGTATCCGATGGCATTTGACAGCCTTTCTGAAAAACTGCAAAATGTATTTAAGAACTTAAGAGGCAAAGGCCGCCTGACAGAAGCGGATGTAGCCACAGCACTGAAGGAAGTTAAGATGGCTCTTTTAGAGGCAGATGTTAACTTTAAGGTAGTGAAGAATTTTATTAAGAGTGTACAGGAACGGGCCGTTGGACAGGATGTTATGACAAGCCTTACCCCTGGACAGATGGTTATAAAGATTGTTAATGAAGAAATGGTAAATCTCATGGGTTCAGAGACTACTGAAATAGCTTTTAAGCCCGGAAATGAAATGACCATAATCCTTATGTGCGGCTTACAGGGTGCCGGTAAAACAACTACTACAGCAAAACTTGCCGGTAAATTCAAAGCAAAGGGCAAGCGTCCTTTACTGGTTGCCTGCGATATATACCGTCCGGCTGCTATTGAACAGTTGCAGATCAACGGTGATAAGCAGGGAGTGCCTGTATTCTCCATGGGAAATAAGCACAAACCACTTAATATTGCCAAAGCTGCTATTGAACATGCCAAAGAAAACAGCATGAATGTGGTTATACTAGACACCGCAGGACGTCTTCATATAGATGAAGACATGATGAATGAGTTAATTGAAATCAAAGAGAACATACAGGTACACCAGACCATCCTGGTTGTAGATTCCATGACAGGACAGGATGCTGTAAATGTTGCAGAGCATTTCCAGAATAAGATTGGAATTGATGGTGTTATTTTAACAAAGCTTGATGGTGATACCAGAGGTGGTGCCGCTCTTTCCATCCGGGCAGTAACCGGTCGTCCTATCCTGTATGCTGGTATGGGTGAGAAATTATCAGATTTAGAGCAGTTTTATCCTGATCGAATGGCTTCCCGTATACTTGGTATGGGTGATATTCTGACTCTTATTGACAAGGCGCAGGCAGATTTTGATGAAGAAAAGGCTAAGCAGCTTGAGAAGAAGATTAAGAAAGCTGAGTTCGATTTTAACGATTATCTGGAACAAATGCAGCAGATTAAAAAAATGGGCGGCATCGGAGATATTCTTAAAATGATGCCTGGTATGGGTGGCAGCCAGATGAAAGATTTGGATTTTGATGAAAATGCCTTAAGTGGGGTGGAAGCAATTATCTATTCCATGACAAAAGCAGAAAGAGCCAATCCGGATATCTTGAATCCTTCCAGAAAGAAAAGAATAGCAATGGGAGCCGGCGTTGATATCAGCGAAGTAAACAGGTTAGTGAAAGGCTTTGAACAGTCCAAAAAGATGATGAAACAAATGTCAGGAATGATGGGCTCTAAGGGCATGAAAAAAGGCAAATTCAAAATGCCTTTCGGATTCTAGATTGTCAGGTTATAAATTTATAACTTTTCAATATATATTTATTTAAAATTTCAAGGAGGTGAAATTACATGGCAGTAAAGATCAGATTAAGAAGAATGGGACAGAAAAAGGCTCCTTTCTATAGAATCGTTGTTTCAGATTCCAGATCACCCAGAGATGGAAGATTTATCGAGGAAATCGGCACTTATGATCCTACAAAAGAACCCAACGCTTTCAAAGTAAACGAAGAGGCAGCTAAGAAGTGGTTACAGAATGGTGCTCAGCCTACTGAAACAGTTGGTGATTTATTTAGAAAAGCAGGAATTACAAAATAATTTTCTGTTTAACATTTTTTGGGGATGATGGCATATTGCCGTAGATTCCGATTTATGGTATAATAGTTGTCACATTCCATTGGAGGTGTAGGGTAATGAAAGAATTAGTTAAAGTAATTGCTACATCACTCGTTGATCACCCTGAAGAAGTTGTTGTAACAGAAAAGGAAACCGACCAGTCCATTATTGTGGAGTTAAAGGTTGCACCTGAGGACATGGGGAAGGTCATCGGCAAGCAAGGCCGAATAGCAAAATCCATTCGTACCGTTGTAAAAGCAGCAGCTGCAAAGGATGATAAAAAGGTAGTTGTTGAAATTCTTCAATAATATTATTTATGCCTTAAAGGACCCTGTCTGGATTAGGTGGTAGAAAGAAAAACTCTGGAAAATAAATTTTTCCGGAGAATTCTTTCCTTATCCCTTACTTGCAAGGGTTCTTATTTTATACAGAAATGTATTAATAAGGAGAAATGTATTATTAATATAGAAATGAATTATTAATATAGTGAATTATTAAAAGAGAAATGTAGTATTAAAGAAAAATGAAATGTTCTTATAAAGAAGCCTGCATGTCCGGGATAACAGCAGGATTTTAGTATAGAATATACATAAATAACATTTGCAGTATGATTGATAAGGAGTATCAATGGAAGATTATTTAAGAGTTGGGGTAATATCCTCTACCCATGGAATCAAAGGTGAAGTTAAAGTATTTCCTACCACGGATGATATGCAGCGATTTAAGCAATTAAAACAGGTATTTTTAGATACGAAAAAAGAATATATGGAACTTGAAATTACAGGAGTCAAATTTTTCAAACAGTGGGCTATCCTGAAATTTAAGGGATTTGATAATATAAATGATATAGAAAAATACAAAGGCTGTGATTTGCTGGTTACAAGGGAAAATGCAGTGAAATTAGAGGAGGATGAATTTTTTATCTGTGATATTCTGGATTCGGTCGTTATTACCGATGAAGGGGAAGAATTGGGTATTTTAACAGATGTACTGTCAACCGGTGCAAATGATGTCTATGTTGTTACCACCAAAGAAAAGAAAGAAATTCTTCTGCCCTCTATTAAAGAATGTATTTTAGATGTCAATGTTGAAAATAAAAAGATAGTCGTACATTTAATGCCTGGATTACTATAGTTTCATGTTGTGTTGGAAAAGACTATAGGATGGCAGGAGGAAATATTGTAACAGAAAGGTTTATGGCATGAATTTTTATGTATTGACCCTTTTTCCGGAGATGATAAGGCAGGGATTGTCTGCCAGTATAATTGGACGGGCTGTGGAAAAAGGTATTCTTAAGTTAAATACGGTTGATATCAGAGATTTCTCAGAAAATAAACATAACAGAGTGGATGATTATCCTTATGGAGGCGGCGCTGGAATGGTTATGGCAGCCGGACCGGTAGTAAGGGCTTATCGTTCAGTGAAAGAACAGATAACTGCATCAGCGGAAAATGAAGAGGTCTGCGGAAATGAAAAGGCTCCCAGAGTTGTATATCTTACGCCTCAGGGAAAGGTTTTTAACCAGTCTATGGCAGAAGATTTTGCAAAAGAAGAGAACCTGATCTTTCTTTGCGGTCATTATGAGGGAATCGATGAACGTGCTCTGGAAATGATCGTAACAGATAATGTTTCCATCGGAGATTATGTATTAACCGGAGGAGAGCTTCCTTCCATGGTTATGATTGATGCAATCAGCAGACTGGTACCGGGAGTTTTAAATAACGAGATTTCTGCTGAGTTTGAGACTTTTCAGGATAACCTGTTAGAGTACCCCCAATATACCAGGCCGGAAGAGTTTGAAGGCAGAAAAGTACCTGAAGTGTTGCTATCCGGACATCATGGCAAGGTTGAGGAGTGGAGAAGACAGCAATCCCTCCTTCGAACAATTAAGAATCGGCCGGATTTAATGGAAAAGGCTATTTTGTCGGAGAAGGATAGAACCTATCTTAAAAAAATAATCAATAAGGCTTAAAATATATAATAAAAACATAAAATAGACATAAGTGTCTATTGACTACCAAGGTAGTCGAGTGTATTATCATAATAGACGCACAGGCAGTAGAGGGGAGTACATTCAAACATATAAGTTGTACTTTGCCTGTGTGTCTGTTTTTTATTCCTGGACAAGTTTACTTGGACTAGTATCATAAAATTATAATAACATATGGCTTTACTACTAGTTAGGAGCAAAGGATACACTTGACCGATTTGCACCGAGCACCCGATGGGTGGCATGAAGTCGGGAACCCTTAAACAGCTGCATTAACTAAATGAGAAAACTTCATTTAAATAAAGAGAATTTACTTGCATTTTCTGGTGTGGCATGTTATAGTAAGTTGTTGTGAGATGGGATGGTCCTCTGATACAACGCCCATTAACAGGATTGTACAAGCTGTTTAACCGAGGCAAGGTATTAAGAACATCGAATTTAAGGAGGTCACATAAATGAATAACATTATTAAAGAAATCGAAGCTGCTCAGCTTAAAAGCGAAATCGCAGACTTCAACGTAGGCGATACTGTTAAAGTATATGCAAAAGTTAAAGAAGGTAATCGTGAAAGAACACAGGTTTTCGAAGGTACTGTTTTAAAGAGACAGAACGGTGGAGCTAGAGAGACATTTACTGTAAGAAAAGCTTCTAACGGTATCGGCGTTGAGAAGACTTGGCCCCTGCATTCCCCTAGTGTTGAGAAGATTGAAGTTATCAGACACGGTAAGGTTAGAAGAGCTAAGTTAAATTATTTACGTGGCAGAGTAGGTAAGAAAGCTAAAGTTAAAGAAATCGTAAAATAATTGCACGTAACCAAAAATGGGAAGGGACAACTACTTATAGTATTGTCCCTTTTATTATCCTGTTTCATGAAGCTGCCTATTGTTAAACATAGGATATTAAAAGAGAGGTTCTTATGAAATATGATTTTGAAAAAGAGGACAAGGGCCCAATAATAAAAAAAGTAGTAATGTCTCTGCTCATATGGCTCATTGAGATAGCCGCAGTTGTAACATTGGCTTATTATATTACCCACTATGCGTTGGAAAAGACTTTGATGTCTGGTCAGTCCATGGAAAGTACCCTGAAAGATCAGGATAATATATTAATCAATAAATTTGCATATGTATTTAGTGATCCAAAAAGATTTGATGTAATAGTTTTTAAACAGTCGGATAAAGAACATAGCTACTTAAATATAAAAAGAGTCATTGGTCTTCCCGGTGAAACTGTCCGTATCATCGACGGAAAAGTATATATAGACGGTACAATACTTAAGGAATCTGTTGAAACAGAGGTTATTACCAATGCTGGCTTGGCGGAGGAAGAAATCAAGCTGGAGGAGAATGAATTCTTTGTCCTTGGAGACAATCGAAACAACAGTGAAGACAGCCGTTTTGCCAATATAGGCAATATTGTAACGGGTGATATTATAGGAAAAGCCTGGATTAGAGAAAATGGCTTTGCCTTTATAAATAAATTAAATACCGTAAAGGAGGAGGAATAATGCATTTTCAATGGTATCCCGGTCACATGTCGAAAGCAAAACGTGTGATGCAGGAAGATATGAAGTTAATCGACGTAGTCATCGAACTGGTGGATGCACGTATTCCGCTGAGCAGTAAAAATCCAGATATTAATCAGATAGCCGGTAATAAATCAAGGGTTATTCTGTTAAATAAATATGATTTGTCAGACGATGTTCAGAACCAGAAATGGAAGGAATATTTTGAAAGCCAGGGATATATAGCAGCACTTGTTAATTCCAAAAAAGGAGACGGCATCAGAAAAGTGAACGATGCCGTTATAACAGCCTGCAAAGCTAAAATAGAACGAGACAGAAAAAGAGGAATCCTTAACAGACCATTACGTGCCATGGTTGTTGGTATACCTAATGTGGGAAAATCTACCTTTATTAACAGCATCTCAGGTAAAGCTTCTGCGAAAACCGGAAACAAACCTGGTGTAACAAAGGGAAAACAATGGATTAAATTAAATAAATCCATTGAACTTTTAGATACTCCCGGTATTCTATGGCCAAAATTTGAGGATCAGAGAGTTGGTCTGCACCTTGCTTTAATCGGATCAATTAGAGATGATATTTTAAACAGCTATTCCATGAGCCTTAATCTCATATCTTTTCTGACTATGTATTACAAGGGAGCCTTAGCCGAACGCTATGGTATAATTGAAAGCGAAGATGCAGTAGAAAATCTTGCGGCTATTGCAAAGAAAAGAGGTTGTTTATTAAAAGGAGGAGATCTGGATCTTGAAAAAGCTTCCGGTTTTCTGGTGGATGATTTTCGTAATGCAAAGCTTGGAAAGGTAACTCTTGAATTCCCGCCGGAAATCGAAAGTGAAGTTTTAGT
This sequence comes from Anaerocolumna sp. AGMB13020, assembly GCF_033100115.1. Lineage (NCBI taxonomy): Bacteria > Bacillati > Bacillota > Clostridia > Lachnospirales > Lachnospiraceae > Anaerocolumna > Anaerocolumna sp. AGMB13020. The sequence continues at coordinate 24,622 of NZ_CP136910.1, forward strand.
GGAAGAGACAGATAATTCCATAAGTGAATAAAATAATAAAGAATCTTTTGGATTACGCAGATATCTGATATAATAGCTATATCACTTAATTGCCGATTACAAGAGATTGAAACAAAGAGAAAGAGGTTCAATCTTTCTCTTTTGTTTTATCAATCTAGGGAGGCAACATCTGAAAATGTAATACCTGGCCTTAATCAGCCTTATAGAATAAGGCTAGTTGAGACTTAATGCAGGGGGTTATAAACCCTTCTAAAGTTTAGCCATTTCATTTTCTGGAATTGGAATTAAGGTGTAACACGAGTATGAAAATAAAGTTTTACATAAGAAAGTAACGAAAGGAATAAGGATATTTATTTATGGGAATGAGTATACAGGCTGTCAAAGAGGAGTTTCTACTGGCCAAAGAAGATGAAATCGCCGATATGATAGTTAAATATCAAGAGGATACAAGAACAGGTGTAAAAAGCCTTCTGGATAAGCATAGAAAAAGACTTGCTGCATTGGCAGAAGAAAAAAACAGAATATACGAAATGAATTCATATGAGAGAAAATATGAAGAATATACTTATATCTGTGGTATTGATGAAGTGGGAAGAGGTCCGCTGGCAGGACCGGTTATGGCGGCAGCGGTCATTCTTCCCAGGAACTGCGATATTCTTTATATAAATGATTCCAAGCAATTGACTGAGAAAATGAGAGAGAAGCTTTATGATGAAATCATGGAGAAAGCTATCGCAGTCGGAGTGGGTTCTGTTCCACCAGCTAAAATTGATGAAATCAATATCCTGCAGGCGACCTATGAAGCAATGCGTCAGGCTATCGGTAATCTGAAAGTAACACCGGATATTCTTTTAAATGATGCTGTTACCATACCACAGGTACCAATGAAACAGGTGCCTATTATTAAAGGGGATGCAAAGAGTGTTTCCATAGCGGCGGCTAGTATAATAGCCAAGGTTGCAAGAGATCGTATTATGACAGCTTATGATCAGATATTCCCTGCTTATGGTTTGGCCTCTAACAAAGGATATGGCTCAGGGGAACATATTGAAGCGCTGAAAAAATTTGGTCCAACACCTTTACATAGAATGAGTTTTATTAAGAATTTTATCTGACACCCTTAAGATATACATAATGGGAGGAGTAATTTTTATGGATGCTAAGAAGCCTGACAGACTTATTAAATCTGATAGTGGAAACCAGCAGGATGCAAAAGAGAACAAAGATTCCGATTTTATGAATAAAACAGCAATAGCGCTGGGCTACAATGAAGAAGATGCTGCTCCAAGGATTATTGCAACCGGTAAGGGATTTCTGGCAGACAAGATTTTAAAAGGCGCGAAACAAAATCAAATACCGGTACATGAGGACAGCAGGCTGGCAGCTAGTTTATCTAAGTTAGATCTGGGTGATTATATCCCGCCGGAATTATATGAAGTGGTCTCTGAAATTATGATATTTGTAGATGATATGGATCGTATAAAATCTAAAGTAAGGAAATAGCATTTGTGCATGTTTGGAAACGGACAGAGGTGTTTTTAAATATGCCTGGAAAGAAGGGGTATCATATATAACAAAAGAACTGTCGGAAATGAGAAAGAACAAATAGCTGCCGAGTATCTGAAAGCGGCAGGATATGTCATTTTGGCTTCCAATTTTTTCAGTAGACAGGGAGAGATCGATTTGATTGCCTTGGATAAAGAGGTGCTTGTTTTTATCGAAGTAAAGTTTCGCAAAGATCTAATAAGCGGGTCACCTTTTGAGGCTGTAAATTTAAGAAAAACCAGGAATATAACGAAAGCTGCAAGATACTATATGTATAAGCATCAGATTTCCGAAGATACTCCCTGCCGATTTGATGTAGTAGGGATAGTAGGAGAGGAGATAACACTGATTCAGAATGCTTTTGATGCTGTCATGTAAGGTTGTCGTTACTATTGAATGAATATAGATGTGTGCCAGGACACACAGATGGGAGGAAGAGTATTGTTAGAAAAGAGTAATACAATGAAATTACACACAGATGTACAAACACCTTTTCTGACGTTTCAGGCATTGTCAGAGATACCTTTTATCAAGCATGGATTTACCACAAGGCTTGGAGGAGTCAGTGAAGGCTGCTTTGAATCCTTAAACCTTTCCTACTCAGTGGGAGATACGAAGGAAAAAGTAGATGAAAATTATCGAAGAATCTGTGAAAGTCTAAACATAAACCTTGAAGATGTGGTTGCCACCCATCAGGTACATAAAACAAATGTCAGGTTGGTTTCGGAAGCTGACAGAGGTAAAGGTTTGTTTCGTCCAAGAGATTATGAGGAGGTTGATGGCCTTATAACAAAGGTGCCTGGAATCCCGCTTGCAACCTTTTATGCTGATTGTGTTCCCTTATATTTTATAGATAAGAGAAACAAAGCCATAGGACTTAGCCACTCCGGCTGGAGGGGAACTGTTGGGCGTATGGGACAGAAAACCCTGGAAGCCATGAAGCGTGAATTTGATACGGACCTTTCTGACGTAACGGCTCTTATTGGTCCCTCCATTTGTAAGGATTGTTATGAAATCAGTGCAGAAGTGGCTGAGGAATTTATAAGGGAATTTGAACCGGAGCTGAAGGGAAATTTCGATAGAATTCTTAAAAAAAATCCAGCCGGTAAATACCAGCTGGATTTATGGGAAGTAAACCGTATTGTTCTAACCTCTGCAGGAATTCCAGCTGATAATGTTCATATCAGTAATCTGTGTACCTGCTGTAATTCAGAACTTTTATTTTCACATAGGGCATCAAAAGGAAAGAGGGGAACATTAGCTGCTTTTTTAATGATAGATAAGTAAATCAATGTTTTTTTCGATAGTTCTCCCTGTAATCGTTTAAACGCTGTCTTATCAGTGCACTGGAGTTCATGATACCGTCAACAGAGCAGTCATGGTTGAGGGTATCGATGATCAGGGAGAGATACTTGCTGATATCTACATTGGTATAATAGGGCTTATCTAGTACTTCTTTAGAAGTATGAATGAGATTGGAGGTATAAACTCTGTTTATAATACCTTTTTCATAAGCTTTATCAAAGTTATCAATACCGCTGGTAAAAAGGCCAAAGGTCGCGGCTATATAAATTCTTTCTGCTTTTCTTGCCTTTAATTCAGCTGCAACTTCTAATACGCTTTCACCGGAAGCAATCATGTCATCAACAATAAAAACAGATTTTCCTGCGACATCACCGCCTAAGAATTCATGAGCAATAATGGGATTCTTGCCGTTACTGACGATGGAATAATCTCTTCTTTTATAGAACATACCCATATCCACACCTAAGATATTGGAGTAGAATACGGCTCTTGACATACCACCTACATCAGGACTTATTACCATCAGGTCTTCTTTTTCTATGGATATTCCATTTTCTGTTTTAAGGAAAGCCTGAAGGAACTGATAAGAGGTATAGAAATTATCAAAGCCTTCTAAAGGAATCGCATTTTGTACCCTGGCCTCGTGGGCATCAAAGGTGATGATATTCTGTACACCCATTTCTACCAGTTCCTGAAGGGCTGTGGCACAGTCTAAGGATTCCAGATTGCTTCTTCGGTCCTGGCGGCCTTCATACAGGAAGGGAAGTATCACATTGATTCTTCTGGCTTTTCCGTTGCAGGCATCAATTAGGCGTTTTAAATCCTGAAAATGATCGTCTGGTGACATTCCGTTTTCTTCACCATAGAGATTATACGTAAGACTATGGTTGCTGATATCAGCTAATATAAAAAGATCCTTTCCATGGATAGTTTCTTTTATGACACCCTTGGCTTCACCGGAACTAAAACGAGGTACTTGGGCATTAACCAGATAGCTGTCCTTATAGTAGCCGGGAAAAGAGAGATTGTAATTGTTTTTTTCCTCTTTGTTTTTACGAGAAGTTGAGATATGCTTATCGATTTTCTCAGCCAAAGGCTTAAAACCTTCCAGGGATATTATCTTTAAAGGGGCGATAGGGCTCTTCATGGTATTCTCAGGCATTGCTTATCCTCCTAAATTATGTCTGATACAGGATTATTACGTTTACAATGTTTCGTAGATTGGATGTAAATTATTACTATATAAAGCAAGCCTTGTTAAGGCTTGTAAAACTTCAACCTATATAGTTATAGCATGGTAAAAATGGTAAGTCAACCGTTTTGGGAGGCTGAATTTTATACATTCATAAATAAAGTCATACCCGATCCATAGATATCATTGGGTCTGTTAATAAAACCGAATTTTTCATAAAATTCTTCTTTTCCCTTAGCGGCAACCAGAACAACCATGACCATATCTCCCTGAGAGAGGGTGTTTTTAATATAATCCAGCATATCATCAAGAATTATTCTGCCTAACCCATGTCCCTGATAATTCTCGTTTACAATAACATCTGCCAGATAGGCAACATATCCGCCGTCACTGATTAATCTTGCCATACCAACAGTTTGTCCGTTATACACCGCGGCAGTCAGATAATAGGTATTGTTGAGACCTCTTTGTGCCTGTGCTTCGGGAAGCGGTTTCCAATTTACGCTCTCTCTTAAATCATTATATTCTTTTACTGTAAGGTTGTGTTTTAACTGGATGTCCATTTATTAATCACGCTGCGTATTAAGAAATTATATTTTGTAAATATTTTGCCGAATTTCTTGAGTTTTGCAGTCTGACTCCTTTCTTTATGCATTTATCTTATTATGTACCTGTACTTTTGAGAATGTCAATATACTTAATAATGAAAAATTATTTGATAAATATTCCTCTTACTGATATACTATTTAGGAGTAAATGAAAGAGAATAATTATGCCTTGCCTCTATGGTAAGGGATTCTCTTTCCTGGTATCTTGAAAGAACCTGTTGAAAAGGCTTTACAAACTGGGATTTGTATTGTAAAATCAGACGGAAAATCTTTATATATAAGTTTTCATCCATTTGCCTATTCCCGGTAAAAGTGACTTGAATATAAGGAATTTATTATCTGTGGAAGTTCATAAATTATGAGAACTTATAAAGATACCAGATAAATGACTAAGCTTATATAGGAATTGAGCCAATAATACCTTCATAAGACACAGTACCGTATACCCAAGTAACTGTAAAAAGACAGAAGAGCAGTTTGGTTCAAGGATTATGACAAATAAAAGAGAGGAATTTTTATAAAATGAGTAAACCGATTGTTGCAATTGTCGGAAGACCTAATGTAGGTAAATCGACGTTGTTTAATGCACTTGCTGGTGAAAGAATAGCTATCGTACAGGATTTTCCCGGAGTTACAAGGGATAGGATCTATGCGGATGTCACCTGGCTTGACAAACAGTTCACTATGATTGACACAGGCGGAATTGAGCCGCAGAGCAATGATGTACTGCTATCCTATATGAGGCAGCAGGCTGAGATTGCAATTCAGACAGCCGATGTCATTATGTTCCTGGTGGATGTAAGGCAGGGGCTTGTAGATGATGACTTTAAAGTAGCAGATATGCTGAGACGTTCTACCAAACCGGTCATTCTGGTAGTTAATAAGGTAGACAATTTTGATAAATTAATGCCTGATGTATATGAATTCTATAACCTTGGTATAGGAGATCCCCATCCGGTATCCGCATCTTCCAAGCTTGGACTTGGAGATATGCTGGATGAAGTCATCAGCCATTTTAATCCGGCGGATTTAAGGGAAGTTGAGGATGAACGCCCCCGTATTGCTATTGTTGGGAAACCTAATGTAGGTAAATCTTCTATTATTAATAAGCTGATTGGTGAGAACCGTGTAATCGTATCAGATATTGCCGGAACCACACGCGATGCTATTGATACTCCGGTTAAATACCATGGAAAAGAATTTATATTTATCGACACAGCAGGACTTAGAAGAAAGAGCAAAATCAAAGAAGAATTAGAACGCTTTAGTATTGTAAGAACAGTATCTGCAGTAGAACGTGCAGATGTGGTTGTTCTGGTTATTGATGCAAAAGAAGGTGTAACAGAGCAGGATGCGAAAATTGCAGGAATCGCACACGAACGCGGCAAAGGAATCATTATTGCTGTTAACAAGTGGGATGCAATCGAGAAAGATGATAAGACCATCTATAAGCATACCAATGAGATAAAAGGTGTTCTTTCCTATATGCCCTATGCGGAAATGATATTCGTATCAGCACTTACCGGACAGCGTCTGAACAAACTTTTTGATCTGATAGAGCAGGTTATACAGAATCAGAACTTAAGAATTGCAACTGGTGTCCTGAATGAAATTATGACAGAAGCAGTTGCTCTTCAGCAGCCGCCTTCAGATAAGGGCAAACGCCTTAAGCTGTATTATATAACACAGGTATCCGTGAAACCGCCTACTTTTGTTATCTTTGTTAATGATAAAGAATTGATGCATTTTTCCTATACCAGATATATTGAGAATAAGATAAGGGAAGCCTTTGGTTTTTCCGGAACATCACTTAAATTTTTCATCAGGGAGCGAAAGGAAAAAGAATAACATGCTGCAAAGAATTATTATATGCTTGATTGTAGGATATTTGTGCGGCTGCTTTTCTACCAGCTATTTTATTGGAAAAGCAAACAATATTGACATCAGAAAATATGGAAGCGGTAATGCCGGAACAACAAATGCTTTAAGGACCTTAGGAATGAAGGCAGGTGCCTTGACCCTTTTAGGAGATGCCTTAAAGGCGATCATCCCGATCCTTATTGTCAGCTTTCTGGTATTTCAGAATAGAGCAGATGTAAGCTTATTAGCACTGTACACTGGCCTTGGAGTTGTATTAGGCCATAATTTCCCTTTCTGGCTGAATTTCAAAGGCGGTAAGGGAATTGCAGCGACCGGCGGAGTTATGCTGGCTTTCGACTGGCGTTTAGGTTTGGTGGCATTTATCGTATTTTCAGTATCTGTAGCTGTTACAAGATATGTCTCCGTTGGTTCCTTATTAATTTCTCTCCTGTTTCCCGTTGCAGTCCTTGTATTTTATCCGGGAAATATACATATGCTTGTGATCAGCTTTTTGTTTACGATATTAGCATTTGTAAAACACAGAGCAAACATCCAGAGGCTTATGAAAGGAACTGAAAATAAATTAGGACAAAAGATAAAAATAGAAGATAAGTAAGGGAGAAGTATCAATGGCAAAGATTAGCATATTAGGTGCGGGTGCATGGGGTACTGCAATTGCAATATTGCTGGGTAATAATGGACATGATGTGGTATTATGGTCTGCACTTAGCAATGAGGTTGAACAGCTTACAAATGACAGGGAATTAAAAGATAAGCTTCCTGGTATAAAATTACCGGAGAATGTCCAAATTAGTGGCGATTTAAAAGCATCCTGTGAAGGAAAAGAATTAATCGTATTCGCAGTTGCCTCTCCTTTCGTCAGAGCAACCGCAAACAATGCAAAGAACTATATTGTGAAAGATCAGATTATCGTTAATGTTGGAAAAGGTATTGAAGAGAACACCCTTGAGACTTTGACAGATATCATTAAAGAAGAGATTCCACAGGCTGATGTGGCGGTGCTTTCTGGTCCCAGCCATGCGGAAGAGGTAAGCAGAACTATCCCGACTACCTGTGTAGTGGGCGCTGATTCTAAAGATACTGCTCATTTTATTCAGGATGTATTTATGAGTGAACGTTTCCGTGTCTATACGAGCCCTGATGTCATAGGAATTGAACTGGGTGGTTCAATAAAGAATGTTATTGCACTTGCAGCAGGAATTGCTGACGGACTTGGCTTTGGGGACAATACAAAAGCTGCTTTAATGACAAGAGGAATAGCGGAAATCAGCCGTTTAGGTATTGCCATGGGCGGAAAGATGGAAACCTTTGCCGGGCTATCCGGAGTAGGTGATTTAATCGTTACCTGCACCAGCAAGCACAGCAGAAACCGTAATGCAGGTTATCTGATTGGTCAGGGCTATACCATGGAAGAAGCAATGAAGGAAGTAAAACAGATAGTAGAAGGTGTGTATTCTGCCAAAGCTGCACTGGCCCTGGCTAAGAAGTTTAATGTGGAGATGCCTATTGTCGAGCAGGTTAACCTTGTGCTGTTTGAGAATAAACCGGCTATTGAAGCCGTTTCCGATCTTTTATTACGTGATAAGAGAAGAGAATACTCTGAGCTGGAATGGAAGAAATAACACGGTAGATATAATAAAATGGTATGGCAGGAATCACAGCAGATAATATCTGGGGTTCCGGTCGTACCATTTCTTATAGTTTGCACTATTATTTTGAAGTAGTTTGCAGTTTTCTGTGCTGCCATTTTGAGAATATCAGCTAAGTCCCAAATTACGTTTTTTTGATTCGCGCATGTATCCACAAAAAAGGGTATAGTATTTAAACCAGCCCAGACACGCCTTAGTTGATATCATATTTCTTGATTAATCCCAAACCTATAGGGTGAGGACCAGTATGGGTTCCTATGGTAACTCCGATTCTGGCAACCGGTAATGGAATTTCTCTTCCCAGGGCTTTTTCCAGGTCTCTTTTAAATTCTTCTGCCTCTTCCATATCAATTCCAGTTCCTACTACTATTTCATAATCTTCGGGATTTTCTTTGACCTTCAAAAAATGTTCTTTCGCAAGTTCCAATAATTTAACCTTGGCTTTCTTTCTGCTCCTTGTAATACCGGCAGGATAGATTTCGCCTTCTTTTAAGATAATAAGTGGCTTAATACCCAGAGTGTCTCCGGCTAAGGTAAGCAGTTTCCCTATTCTGCCGCCCTTCTTTAGGTAATCCATAGAGCCTATGGTAAAGAGGATTCTTCCAGTGCTTTTAATCCGCTCCAGATGCTCTATTGCAGCCTCATAGCTGATACCATCCTTTAACATCCGTACAGCTTCTCTTACATAGATACCTTGCAGTACGGTATTTATATTTGAATCAATAACAGTTATCCGGGCATCGGGGCAGGTCTCTGTTAATATCTCTTTTGCAGTTATTGCTGATTGATAGGAACCACTGAATTTGGTAGTTATGCAGATACAGATAACTGGAATATTTTCTGCTGCGTATTTTTTGAACACCTTTAAATAATCATCTATAGAAGGAAGTGAGCTTTTAGGATAGACATGATCGGTAATCATTCGATGATAGAATTCTTCATGTTCTACTTCAATACCCTCTTTATAATAATTTTCTCCGTCAAAAGATACGTAGAAAGGTATAATTTCAAGGTTGTTTTCTTTTGCATAATCCATAGGTAAATCGCAGGAACTATCACTTATAATTTGATATAGCATTTCATTCTACTTCCAATCATATGTATTTTTTTATTATGTAGTTTTTAAAACCACCATGATATTTTACCATAATATATCGAAAATAAAAGGGAAATATTCTTAAAAAAATCTAAAATATTTTCTGCGTAGAAAAGTGCTGATTTTTTTGGAAAAATTAATCATAGAATTATATAACACAAATCATTAAATGGAATACACCTGCATATGTTTAAGTATAACCGAAAGGAGGATGTGTATGTTGGAGCAATATTCGTCACCGGAGTATACATCAAGCCAGATATATGATGTTTATAATGATATTAAGGCTAGGACAGGCGGTGACATATACATAGGTGTGGTGGGGCCGGTAAGAACGGGGAAATCGACTTTTATTAAAAGGTTTATGGATCTTCTGGTAATACCAAGTATCATTGATGTGCATAACAGAGAAAGAGCAATTGATGAATTGCCCCAGAGTGCTGCCGGGAAGACCATAATGACCACCGAACCTAAATTCATTCCCAAAGAAGCAGCCCAGATTCAACTGGGAGATGATACGAAAGTTAACATCCGATTAATTGATTGTGTAGGTTTTATGGTAGATGGTGCTGCCGGACATATTGAAAATGAACAGGAACGTCTGGTTAAGACCCCTTGGTATGATTATGAGATACCTTTTACCCAGGCGGCTGAAATCGGCACCCAAAAGGTTATTAACGACCATTCCACTATTGGAATTGTAGTAACCACAGACGGCAGTTTTGGTGATCTTGCAAGGGATAATTACATCTCAGCAGAAGAAAAGACAATCGGAGAATTAAAGAAATTAAAGAAACCATTTATCGTACTGCTTAATACCAACAGACCTTATTCGGAGACCAGTCAGAATCTGGCAGATGATATTGCCCAGAAGTATAATGTGACCTGTATGGCTGTTAACTGTGAGCAGCTAAGAAAAGAAGATATTAACCATATCATGACAAATATCCTCTCGGTATTCCCGGTATCGGAAATAAATTTCCATACTCCAAAGTGGGCAGAGATGTTACCCGATGACCACTGGCTGAAACAGGATTTAATTGAGGCTGTTAAGCAATTACTGAAACGCCTGACCTTGATCAGAGATGTAAGAAGCGAGAATATGCTTACGGACAGTAAGTTTGTAAACCGGTTCAAAATCGACAAGGTTGAGATGGAAAATGGTGCTGTAAAGGTATTTGTTGAGTTTGATGATGTTTATTATTACAATATCTTAAGCGATCTTATCGGAGTTCCCATCGGTGATGAATATCAGCTTATCAGCACGATCAGAGAATTGGCAAATGTTAAGAAAGAGTATACGAAAGTATCTGGTGCATGTGAAGAGGTACGCCAGAAAGGATACGGAGTCGTAAATCCTGTGAAAGAAGAAATTCTTATTGAAGAGCCTGAAATCATGAAGCATGGTAATAAATACGGTGTGAAGATAAAGGCTACAGCACCATCTATTCACATGATCAAGGCAAACATAGAGACGGAAATTGCACCTATTGTAGGCAGTGAAGAACAGGCGAACGATTTAATCAATTATATACGGAAGAATTCCTCAGAGAATCCGGAGGGAATCTGGGAGACAAATATATACGGAAAATCCATTCAGCAGCTGGTGGAAGAAGGAATTAATTCTAAAATCAGCAAGATGACAGATGACAGTCAGATTAAGCTCCAGGAGACCATGCAGAAGATCATTAATGAAAGTAATGGCGGTATCATCTGTATTATTATCTGATAGCGGGTTTGATCATCGTTGTCCAGAAAGTGATATTTGCAGCGAAGTTATTTATGAATTAATTGCTATATAGCAGGGACGTAAGTGCATCTCAAATGTTAGTATTAGTCAGCTAACATTTGCAGGTGCATTTTTTTGATAAATAGCCAGGTTCTGTCTGAAAACTCATTCAGAGTACCGCTCTGAAGGCTCCAACACTATGAGGATTCACAGTTTCAAGTGCTCAATTTTTATATTTCATGGTTCGTCATAATTCTACAAATAGAGAACGAACTTTCTGTCAATACCGGTTGTTTTACGAATATTAATCTCCAATACGGAAATACTTACAAATAAATTATATATTTATAACAAAAGTAAGGCAAAGTGTTGACAAAAGTTTGAACTATTGCTATAATAACTCAGTAATAAATTTAATATATTTGTAACAACTAGAGTTGAACGGCAAATACATATTAAATGATGAGGGATAGCAAACAGGAGGAACCAAATGAACCATCGCACTACCAAATTCATAAAGATTTCATGCGTTTGTATCGCCGGTACTTTTTTATTTGCCTTAAATTCCAAGTATACGAGTGCGGAAACTGTCTATGGTGAACAACCATTAGCAGGTATTTCGGTAACCTTGGATAATTATTATAATTCCGGCAATATGGCAGCATCCTCTGAAATTACCATTGCTACATGGGAATCAAGTGTTGCTGCATACGACTATAGCAATTTGGGAATAGCGGATGTAGAGAATCATCTTAATATCCGTAAAGCTGCTGGAGAAGATCAGAAAATTATTGCTAAATTACCTAAAAATGCAGGCTGTACTATAATCAATGAAGATAAAGACGGATGGGTTAAGATCAAATCCGGCAAAGTTACTGGATATGTTAAGAAGGAGTTTTTAATTACAGGAGATAAAGCAGCTGCCCTTGCGAAAAAAGTAGGAAGTCTGGTAGCAACAGTAAACACACCAACCTTAAATGTAAGATCGGAAGCCAGCTTGTTAGCCGGTGTAGTAACCAGCGTTCCCATTGATGAGGAATTAGAAGTTACTTCTGTAACAACTGACTGGGTAAAAGTAAAGATTGATGCAGATGAAGGTTATGTTGCAAGACAGTATATTGATTTATCCTATCAGTTGGAGAAGGCAGTATCAGTAGATGAATTGGCAGCAGGTGTTTCAGGTATAAGAGCACAGATGGTAGCTTATGCGAAGCAGTTCTTAGGTAACCCTTATGTATGGGGCGGCACAAGCCTTACAAACGGTACGGATTGTTCAGGATTTACTATGGGAATTTATGCAAAATATGGCTACTATTTGCCCAGAGTTTCCAGAAGCCAGGCATATTCAGGGACCAGCGTAAATTCATCCAATATAAAGCCAGGTGATTTGGTATTTTACGGCAGCGGAAGTTACATTAACCATGTTGCTATGTATATAGGAAACGGGCAGGTTATTCATGCAAGTAATCCAAGAACTGGTATCAAGATTTCGAATATGTATTATCGCTCACCAATTAGAATGGTAAGAATTATTAATGATTAAAATATGCAATAAAGCATAATATAAGGGCTGCCTACTGCAGCCCTTTTTTTAAGATTATTGACTGGGAAAAATAACAAGAAAAGTTAATTATTAGCAAGAAAATAAAGAAAAGTGGAGGTTAGGATGGAGATTATGCTTATGATTCTCCTTATAACATTGGTATTTGTTATAAAGGGTGTTCATGATAAGAGAAAATGGTATAAAAATATTAAACTGGAACTTGTAAACGAGTGGGGGAAGATACCCAAAGAAGAATATACCTCAGAAAAGTTCAGGTCACTGGCGGCTTATTACAATGTAATAAAGAAACCAGAGGATGTTGATCACATAACCTGGAATGATATTAGTATGGATGAGATATTTATGCTCATGAATCATACGGAAAGTGCAATCGGAGAAGAGTATTTATTTGCCATGCTGCATCAGCTGCAATTCGATAACAGTAAACTTATAGAGCGGGAGAAGTTAATGGATTTCTTTGAAAAAAATCAACAGACCCGTGTGGCGATGCAGTTTTCTTTATGGAAAATGGGTAAGATCAGCAACATATCTGTATACGAATATATCAATCGCCTTGAGGCAGTGGAGTCTTCTGGTAAATGGCCACATATATTTATGGTTTCCGGATTTTTGATATCGTTAGGACTTATCGCTGTTAATCCGATGATTGGAGGGACCTTAGCCGTAATCTTATTTTTACACAATGTATACCAGTATTACCACACGAAAGGTAAAATCGAGGTATACTTTACAATTTGTGCATATATCATCCGTCTACTGGATGGAATAAATGATATAGCAGAGTTTAGTAATCCCGAACTGAAGGAATACACGGCAAAACTTAAAAGCTCAAAAGCAGCTTTTAAGAGGTTTCGTAACGGTTCTTTTTTAGTAGGGCTTAAAAGTGCCAATGGTAATTTAAGTGATATCATACTTGATTACCTTAAGATTATATTTCACATGGATCTTATAAAATTTTATTCAATGATTGATTGTTTTAAAGCGAATAGAAAAGCATTAAATGAAATATATGAAACAGTGGGACTCTTAGACAGCTGTATTGCAGCAGCTTCTTTCCGGAAGATGATGCCTTTTTATTCCATACCCATACTGGAGCAGAAAAAGAAGCCTTTTATCGAAGCAGAGGATGTTTATCATCCTATGATTGAAAAACCGGTCCTTAATTCCATTCATACAAATGGTTCTGTATTAATAACCGGTTCCAATGCTTCCGGCAAATCCACCTTCATAAAAACCCTGGCAATTAACGCTATCTTAGCGCAGACAATTAATACCTCCTTAAGCACTACCTATAAAGCAAGCTTTTTCCTGACCATGTCTTCCATGGCTTTACAGGATAACCTGCTGGGAAATGAGAGTTATTACATTGTTGAGATTAAGTCTTTAAAACGGATTCTGGATAAGACCAATGACAAAATACCAGTATTATGCTTCGTAGATGAAGTATTAAGAGGAACCAATACCCTTGAACGTATTGCTGCATCTTCGCAGATACTGTATCATTTAAGTAAGACCAATACCATCTGTTTTGCAGCAACCCACGATATTGAGCTGACTCATATATTAGAGAGCCGCTTTGCCAATTATCATTTTAAAGAGCAAATCGCAGATAGAAATGTTCTTTTTGATTATAAGTTGATCAGAGGAAGAGCAGTTTCTAAAAATGCAATTAAACTTCTGGAAGTTATGGGATATCCGGAAGAAGTGACGGAAAAGGCATCAAGCAGCGCTGCGTATTTTCTGAAAGAAGGCAAATGGACAGGTATTTCATAAGCAGAGGAATATTTATACCGCTTCGTAAGTCAACGCTTAGAGATATAATTTAATTTCCAATAGATCAGCTCCAGTAGTTTTTTGGTAGATAACAGGAAGGAATAAGCTATCTTTTTGATATCTTTCTACGCCGGAAATCACTGGAGTTTTTTCTGTGTTTCCAATGTAAACGAACACAAAAATAAATTCAAAAAACTATTGACAAAGTTAGCCAGAAAAGTTATACTTACAAAAACAATACATATAATTCATATATGATAAGTATGAATACTCAATCTGAGAGGTGAAACAGTGGATAGTGGAAAGAAACCTGCTAAGAGAAATTGCGTAGGAGAAAACGACATTCAAAGAATAGTAGAATTTATAGAATCCATACAATTCGGATCAATAACAGTTGTAATTCAGGATGGGAAAATTGTACAGATTGAGAAAAATGAGAAAGTAAGAATAAAATAAAGGTTAAGTTGACCGGATAACCGGAGGCTTAGGAAAACAGGTATATGTTTTCTTAGGCCCATTTTTAATTTTAGACAGCATAACCTGTTCTGAAATTTTTCCATATCTTTATAAAATGAAAGGAGGTCAGGGGCAATTAATATTGATTACCGAACAAAAAGGAAGGAGAAAAGAATGTCCGCATCAGAGGAGAAGATAAAGGAGTATCTAAAAGCAAACCAAAGAATTGTACTGGCAACCGTTGATAAAGAGGGGAGCCCTGATGTTCGTATACTGGGAGGTTACGGAGTATCTGGTTACACCATATATTTTTCAACTGCTAAATCCAGTAATAAGAATACACAAATTGATGGTAATAACAACATAGCGGTTCTGTTTCAGCATGACAATCAGTTTATCTCGAAATATTTCAATGTAACAATTTATGGAGATGCATGGCTGTTAAACAGCAACAAAGAATTTGAGAAAGGCAGAGAAGTGATTCTGAACAAAAATCCTAATATTAAAATAACAGAGGAAACTCACAATATTTATAAAATAATTCCCAAAAAGCTAAAGGTATTAGACTTTGGCGAATCGGATGTTCAGGATAGGATTACCACGATACAGCTATAATTCAATTGTTTGTAAAGATTACAATTTCATGCAGGTTGACTGGAAAACCAGAGACCATGTATCAGTATACTACTGTTCATGTGTCTCTTTTTTATTCAAAAATAACCGGAAGTTGAACAGAATGGAAAGGAAGGATGTATTTTGGCAGATTTTATTGAACGCGCTAAATTTTCATGTGCTCTGGGAGGGGCATTAACTACTATCGCAGGTCTTAACAGGGTAATACCTATTGTCCATGCAGCAGGAGGATGTGCAGCGGCACTGTCAGGAACGTATAATCTGGCATCAGGTTATAGGGGAACCGGATATTGCGGCGGGACTATGATACCTACTACCAATATTTCTGAGAATAATATTGTCTTTGGCGGAGAAGACCGGTTGGAAGAACAAATAGAGAGCTCACTGGAAATTCTCGATGCAGATCTTTTTATCGTAGTAACGGGATGTCAGGTAGAAATCATAGGGGATGATGCAGTTAATGTAGCAAAACGTTTTAAGGAGAGGAATGTAATAGGGGCAAGCACACCAGGATTTTTAGGCAACACCTTCAAAGGTTATGATGCTGTTGTTAAGACCCTGATTAAGGATATTATTGAACCCTCTGTAAGTAAAGAAGCGGCAACTGTTAATCTGTTGGGAACAGTTCCTGGCCATGATGTATTTTACCGTGGAAACCTGGATGAAATCAAACGACTCTTAGGCCTCCTTGGAATAAAGGCAAATACCTTCTTCGGAACTGGGGATACCATTGCAGATATCAGATCTTATGGCAAAGCGAGCCTTAATATATTATTTACCGGTCAGGCAGGTGAAGAGTCTGCAGAGTTGTTTGAAGAGCTCCATGGAACCCCTTATATAAAAGCAGATTTACCTGTTGGTCCTTCCGGCACGGAAACTTTTCTATATCAGATAGGTGAGGCACTGGGAGTGGAAAAGGAACATATAGAAGCTGTAATTGAAACGGAAAAGAAGTATTATTATTCCTTTTTAGAGAGAATTGTTGATATATATTCTGATATTGATTTCCAACGTTATGTCGTTATAGCAGCAGACAGCTATTATGCTTATCCTTTAAGCAGATTTCTAGCCAATGATTTGGGGTGGATTCCTTTTATAACCTCCATTCATGATATAACGGAAGAAGAGGTACAGAAAGAATATGAGAAAAAGTTTGATAATCTGACTTCTGAAACCAGGCCGAAAGTAGTCTTTGAACGAAATGCCGGTGAATTGATAAAGGAAGTGCGTAACAGCTGGCCCTATAACCACAATCAGAAATATTATGATGCTTTTGGTCCAGCCTTTGTAGTAGGAAGTGGAATTGAAAGAGGATTAGCTGAAAAACTTGGTGCCGGCTTCTTATCTGTGGCATTTCCCGTCAGTAACAGAGTTGTATTAAGTAAAGGATACACTGGTTTTAAAGGCGGCTTGACGCTGGTTGAAGATTTAATCAGTGAACTGGTAGCTGCCAGATAATCAACGAGTGTTGCAGATTGAAAATAGAGCAAGTATCTATAAGAGGTGATATATTCTGACTATTTTAGAAGGTTTCGTTATGCCTTCGTATGAAACTGATAAACAAGTTATCTTCAAATTATGGAAATGGAATATAAGAAAGGAAGAATATCGATGGGAAATTATGCGGACAGCTTAACCTATAATTATCTTGGAGCGGATGCTCCACCGACCAGAGAAGAACGAATTGGTGCCTGTCATGCTTTTTGTGGTTCCTGCGGACAATTATCCGGAGGTATAAAATCTGGCTGTGCACAGCTGCAAAACAGAAAATTCTCTCAGAGCGGAGGGTGCCAATTAATCCTTGCCGTGGGTATCGTCAGCAGCTTTACAAATGTAGTTATGATAGTTCATTCTCCGCTGGGATGCTGCTCTGGCTTTGTTGGCAGCGGCGGACTTAGAAAAACCATGAGGGCTTCTAAGGGTAAACCAAGTGAAGATTTCATATGGCTCCATACCAATATGGATGAGCTGGATGTTGTCCAGGGTGGTATCGATAAATTAAGAAAAGCGGTGCTTTATGCAGAAAGTGAATATCATCCCGATGCAATCGTTATAGCCAACGGATGTGTTCCGGGAATTATCGGCGACAATATCGATTCTCTTGTAACGGAACTAAAGGACCGTACTGCAGCTAAAATTGTTCCTGTTCATTGTGAGGGCTTTAAGAGTAAGTATGTAGCTTCTGGTTATGACTCCGCTTATCATGGGGTACTAAAACATCTGATCGATCCTCCTGCCAAGGAAAACAGCGCAATCCCAGGAGCAGATGATATAAGAGATATCAAGGACAAATACCGTATCAGCCGAACCGTCAACATCTTTAATGTTGGCTCCAATTCCAATGGGGATGAGGTTGAACTGTCAAGATTATTAAGTGCAATCGGGCTGATTCCAAAGGTTCTGCCCCTTCATGCAACGATAGATGATCTTGCGCATATTGGTGAAGCTGCCTTGAATGTAAGTATCTGTGCAACCCATGACGACTATCTTTTAGGGCATTTAAAGGAACGTTTTGGAACAGATTATTTAATCGATACCCTGCCTATAGGTATACGAAATACCAATCAATGGCTGAGAAAGATTGCTGAATATTTTCATTTGGAAGAAGAAGCAGAGAAATTGATTGCTTTTGAAACTGCAGAATTAAAGAAAGCCCTGGAACCATTAAAGGCATCTCTTACCGGCAAGAAGATCTTTGTTGGCGGAGGTGAGACCCGTATCCTTACAACAGCTGAATTCTTCCGTTCTCTGGGTATGGAGCTGGTGGGTGTGAAAGCTCATAATGTGGACCGTTTTGTAGAAGATATCCTGGAGGATATGGAAGATCTCGAACTGTTAGTAGAGGTGGGAGCAGGACAGCCGGCAGAAGAGTTGAATTTATTGAAGAAATTAAAACCAGATTTGTACGTAGGGCATCTAAATGCAAATGGATGGGTGAGCAAGCTTGGCATCCCGAACTTCCCGCTCTTTGGTCAGACACTTAATTATATGGGGTATTCAGGTGCTTTCGAATTAGCCAGAAAAGCAGCAAAGATTCTTAAAAACACCAATTTTGTAAAGAATGTCTCTGCCAATGTGTCCTTGCCCCTGGCAGAAAGCTGGTATGCAAAAGATCCACGAGAAAATATAAAGGAAGCAGTAAATTATTAAACAGGGGGAAGTAGAATGAGCAGAATTGTAGAAAATCTGACAGATCTGATAGGAGATACACCAATATTAAAACCGCTGGCATTTTCAAAACTGGCGAAAATAGCAGATGCCAATCTGCTATTGAAACTGGAATATTTTAATCCCTTAGGCAGCGTAAAGGACCGTATTGCTTATTCCATGATTGCCGATGCAGAGGAAAAAGGTCTGCTTCATAAAGATTCTGTGCTGATTGAACCCTCCAGCGGTAATACCGGTGTAGGCCTGGCCTTTGTTGCAGCAGCAAAGGGCTATAAACTCATAATTACTATGCCTGATACTATGAGTATTGAACGCCGGACACTTTTAACGGCACTGGGTGCCAATCTGGTACTGACACCGGGAAGTCTCGGTATGAAGGGAGCCATAAGAAAAGCAGAGGAACTTCATATACAGACACCTGGTAGTATCATATTGCAGCAGTTTGATAATCCTTCGAATCCTAAAATACATAAGCTTACAACAGGACCGGAAATATGGGAGGCAACCGGTGGTAAAATTGATATTCTGGTAGCAGGTGTCGGTACCGGTGGAACCGTAACCGGAACAGGTGCTTACCTGAAAGAAAAGAATCCGGATATAAAAATCATTGCAGTAGAACCGGATGCATCACCGGTCCTCTCCGGTGGTAATCCAAATCCCCATAAAATACAGGGTATTGGTGCAGGGTTCGTACCCTCTGTTCTGGATACAAAGATTATCGATGAAATCTACCGGGTAAAAAATGAGGAGGCTATCGATACTGCGAGGGCACTTGCAAAAGAAGAGGGGCTTTTGGTTGGTATATCCTCGGGAGCCGCAGCCTTTGCCGCAGCTTTTGTTGCAAAAAGACCGGAAAATGCAGGGAAGACAGTTCTTGCTATTCTGCCGGATACCGGTGAAAGATATCTTTCCACGGAACTGTTTCATACGGTACCTGAGGAGAAAAGCCGTATTTGGTATAAATAAGAATAGAAAGTTGAAGTGGACTTTATGAAATATCGAATTGCAATCGGGACGAAGGATGGAAGCAATATAACAGAGCATTTTGGAGGATGCAGCCGTTTTCAGATTCTTGAGATCAATCAGGAGGATGATAGTATTAATTTTATGGAGGACCGAGTTACCGGTCATCAGGAATCCTGCGGAGTTCATCAGGAGGTAGTTATCAGAGAGAAGATAGAGGCCTTAAAGGATTGTCAGCTGGTACTGGTTAAGCAAATCGGGGTTCAATCGGAAAAGCTGCTGATACATTACGGAATCGTACCTCTGCAGAATGAAGGTGCAATCAATCAGGCTCTTAAAAAAATTATCAGCTTCTATAAAAAACATCAGTTTTATAGGTAAAAGAGGAGGGGCTTCACCTATAATCAGATACAATAATACTTAAAGATATGCAGAATCATATTATTGGAGGAAATTATGTCAGACGAGTTACAGGAAGTAAATGTAATAACTCCGGACTTAGAACTATCAGAAAAGAATTATGCCGAGAATAAAATACAATTTGATTATCGAACAGTGATACCAGGCGTTGGTCTGCTGATTGCACTGATTACAGAAGTAGCTGTACCAAATCATAAAGAAGCAAAATACAGCGATTTAACAAATCTAAGAAGCGTACTTTTGGTTGCTCTGGTCATATCATTGGCCTTTTTGCTGCTCTCGTTGTTTTTTGCCAGACTCCGTGAAAAATATTCTTCTCAGGGATGGTTTATCGGTGGGATCGGGATTTTTGTAACAATCTTAAATCTGGTAACGGTTAAGACACATTTACTGCCTCAATTATACTTTCCAAGCTTAAGCAGAGTTTTTAATGTGTATATAGAGGATAGGGAATTTTTATTAACCTGTATTACAAGTTCCTTCTCCTTATTGGTAGAGGGTTTGCTGGTGGGAACCATATTAGGTGTGATTACAGGAATATTGGTAGGTTGGAGCAAGGGGTGGAATTATTGGATTTACCCTATCATCCGTATTTTGGGACCGATTCCGTCCTCCACCTGGATTCCCCTTGCACTTATAGTATTCCCTGGTCCAAGGTGGGCAGCTGTATTTCTTATTGCGTTCGGTGTATGGTTTCAAATAACCATATTAACTAGTTCCGGTATACAAGCTACTAAAAAATCCTATTTTGAAGTATCATCAACTTTAGGAGCCAGTAATTTTCAGAATTTGATCCATATTGCTATTCCGGATGCCCTGCCCTCAATCTTTTTAGGTTTCTTTAATGCAACCTGCAGTTCCTTTGTTGCATTAATGGCAGCTGAAATGATGGGAGTCAAATCAGGTCTTGGCTGGTATATCAACTGGCAGAAGGAAATGATTGCTTATCCAAATGTATATGCCGGTCTGATTCTGATAGCAGGTTTTTGCTATCTGTTTATCACTCTTCAGTTTAAGGTAAGGGATAAATTGCTGAAATGGCAGAAGGGAGTAATTAAATGGTAACAGAAAGCAGTGCTGAAAAACAAACCGGAAACATTAAGGCAGTAAATATATCCAAAGAGTTTATAAACACTGATGGAGATAGAACCGTTGCTCTTAAAAATTTGGATACGGAAATAAAACCAGGAGAATTCGTGTGTCTTATTGGACCATCCGGCTGTGGAAAATCAACCTTTCTAAGATTGGTGGCCGGGCTTAATCCGCCGACGGAAGGAGAAATCTATCTGGACGGTAAGCCTATTAACGGACCCGGTTATGAACGAGGACTGGTATTTCAGGATCCAACGCTTTTTCCCTGGCTTACTATCTATGATAATGTGGCATATGGTTTGAAGATAAGAGGTGTTTACAAGGAACAGAAAGAGGAGGTGTCAGAATTTATCCGTCTGGTGGGGCTTAAAGGCTTTGAGAAGTCCTATCCCCATCAATTGTCGGGAGGAATGGCACAACGTGCCAGCCTTGCAAGAGCATTGGTGAACCATCCAAAGGTATTGTTGTTAGATGAGCCCTTAGGAGCTCTGGATGCCTTTACCAGAATGAATATGCAGGATGAAATCCTTCGGATTTGGAAAGAGCGTGGCACTACCATGCTGATGGTAACCCATGATGTAGACGAAGCCATTTATTTAAGTGACCGTGTTTTTGTTATGACACCCAGACCTGCAAAAGTAGAGGAGATAATCAATGTGGAGATCGGCAGGAATGAAACCTATGGAAGACAGAGAAACAGCGCGGATTTCTTGAATTTCCGTTCCAGAATTCTGCAGATACTTGATTTTACAGGGAAAGTACAGACACCGGAGTTCTATTTATAGATAAATACATACCGGATATATACGAACTTCCGTTAAGGAGATTCATCAGAAATGTATTTCAGGCAAACTGTTCTGGATTCTGATGAAGTGTTCTGCCAAATGTCTAAGTTGAGCTGTAAAAAAGTTATAGCTGATAGGATTTTGATAGAATCCACCATAAAATTTAGCAATGAAAATGAAGATGTGAAGAAAAGTATCAACTAGGGAAAACTAATTGTATGACGGAGGAATTTTATGAAAAAGAATGAAAAGGCAAGGATACTTGTAAGTCTTTTATTGGTTACTGTTTTGGTGCTTACCGGGTGCTCCGGAGGAACGAAGAATAAAGAAACTGAGAGTACAGTGGTAACTACTACCGAGACCGCTACAGAAACCCCTACTCCAACAGCAGCTACGGAAAGTACTTCAGAAACACCCACAACAGAAGCAGTTAGTACAGCAGCTGGTGAAGAATTAGAAGATGGAGTTATAAAAATTCTTTATGGCGCAGGACTTTGCGGAATTCCCATCCACATTGCCAAACAGCTTCAGTTCTTTGAAGCGGAAGGTCTAAAAGAAGGAGTTGACTACACCTATGTGACATCCAGTACCAGCGGTGTGGAAATGCTTTCTACCAAACAGGCAGATGTTTCCTTTGGTCTGGTAGCAGCCATGTTAGCTCCTCTTGACAATGGACTGGAGGCAAAAACGGTACTTGGTGTGCATACAGGCTGTATACAGCTTCTTGCAGGAAATGATTCCGGCATTACAAGCCTGGAAGAGTTAAAGGGAAAAAGAATCGGTGTTGAAAATCTTGCAACCTCACCTCACATTGTTGCCCAAAGAGCCCTGGCAAGTGTAGGCATTGGCTCTACCGGCAGTAATATGGAAGTGGAATTCGTAGTATTTCCCAAGGCTGACCTTCCGGTTGCGCTGAAAGAAGGGAAAGTAGATGCGATTGCAATCGGTGATCCGCAGGCTTCCATTTTAGTAAGTGATGGTGACGGTGTGTCAATCTTTAACTCTGCTACCTCTGAGCTCTTAAAGGATGAGTATTGCTGTTCTTTATGGGCAAGAAATGAAACAATAGAAAAACTTCCTAAGAAACTTGCCAAAGTAGTAACTGCAATACAAAAAGCCTCCCTCTGGATTGATCAGAACAAAGATCTTGCTGCTGAAATTCAGCTGGATAACGAATGGTTGGTAGGAGATCTGGCGGTTGATCAGAAAACCCTTGCCGATTACAAGTACCTGCCATCTGTCAGCGGAGTGGAAGCGGCCCTTAGCAGAAATATTTTGGATATGAAAGAGCTTGGTTTGATTCGTAAGGATACGGATGCAGATACTTTGGCTAAGAACAGTTTTATCAGACTGGAAGGTGTGGAAGATGTAATTTCTGGTACCATAGAAGCCCCCATTGATCCTGCCTCACAGCTGAAGTAATACACAGTCCTAGGGCTTTGCAGTTAAAAAAATAAAAAAATTGAAACGATGAAATAAGTGAATAGAAAAGCCTTTCACTTCTTATTATTTGTGGCAGTATCCCAGGCAAGCCTGGGATATGTAATGAGGAAAAATTATGAAAAATCGTATTATTACAGCTATCATACTGGGGATATCGGGATTGCTGTTTATAACAGGTCCCCGTTTTATCTTTAAAGTCTGCTCATCCGAAGAGATGGTTATGAATTGCCACTGGACGGTACAGGCAGAAATAGGAATAGGTATTCTGTTAATAGTATCGGGAGTGCTTTATCTGTATGCTGCCGCCTTCAATACAAGACTATTCTTATTATTGCAATCAGCAGCTATTTATATAATAGGTATTATAATACCGGCAGTACTGATCGGGGGGTGCAAGAATAAGGATATGGCTTGCCAAAGCCTTACTTTCCCGGCACTTTATTTAACAGCAGCATTAAGTCTTATTTATGTCACTGGATCAATCCTATATCTGCTTGGAGAAATCAGGAAAAGTCGCGGATAAGCTAAACCGTGTAGCAGGTGAAATGAGCTTGAAATAGAAAATTAATTACGAGATTGCAAAGGGTATATAATATGAAGAGAAAATCAAAGGGTAATATCCGCGGAAACCTCCGCTATAGCCATATCCTCCTACAAAACTTAAAAAGGAAAATCAACAGAACCATATTGTTGTCTTCCATCTTTTTTATCATGATATTTACCATCTTCTTATCTGCCAATATACTCTATAGCATGAAAGAAGGACTTAACAGCACCGTGAACCGTATCGGTGCTGATATCCTTCTGGTACCGGAGGATTACATAAGTTCTGTAAAAGATGCACTTTTTCTGGGGCAGCCAAGTACGATTTATTTCGATAGATCTCTGGAACAAAAGGCCGCAAAGGCGGAAGGCGTAGAAAAGGTGAGTTCCCAGCTGTTTCTTGCTACCATTTATAACAGTCCATGCTGTGATGAGGCAATACAGATGATTGCTTACAATCCGGCTACCGACTTTTTGGTGCAGCCCTGGATATCCAAACAGTTAGACCGTAACCTTCCCGATGGTGAAATCGTTGTTGGTAGTAAGCTATCCTACAAAAAGGGAGATACTGCAACTTTTTTCGGCCGTGATTTCAAAGTGGCCGGAAAATTAAAAGAAACCGGTATGGGTTATGATAACAGTGTATTCTTAAATTTCAATACTGCCCAGGTACTTCTTAAGGAATCCATTGTTAAAAATTATCTTGCAGTTGGAAATAGAGAAAATGTAATTTCGCTGATAACAATAAAGATAAACAAAGATGCCGAAGCTGATAAGGTTGCTGCCGGATTACAAAAAATATACAAAGAGGATGGTGTCAGCGTTCAGACCTCCGGAAAGCTCGTGGAAGGAATTGCAGGGACTTTAAACAGCTTTACCACCTATTTTGTTGTATTTGGCCTCCTTTTAATATCCTTTACGGTTCTTTCACTGATTGGTATTTTTTCCCTTTCTATGAATGAGAGAAAAAGAGAATATGGTATCATTCAGAGCTTGGGCGGAAGTAAAGGTAAAATACTCCGGATAATTATCGGTGAGGCTGCGGCAGTTGGAACCATTGGAAGTGTAGCTGCAAGTATAATTGCTTCTCTGATAGTAAGTCTGTTTCATAATTTCATTTCTCAGAAGCTAAAGCTCCCATACCTAAGTCCCGGTATTACTGGATTATTGGGATTAACTCTGTTAGCTATTCTGCTATCTGTACTGACCGGAGTAATTGCAGCCGGCATCAGTGCGATTTCTCTATACAGAATGGAAACCTATACACTGATAAGGGAGAATGAATAATGCTGGAATTAAAGAATATCACAAAACAGTATAAGCATTCTGCTGCCGGAGAAGCAGCAGTAAATAATGTATCATTAAAAATTTATGAAGGAGAATTTCTGACGATACTCGGTCCTTCCGGCAGTGGGAAGAGTACCTTGCTTTCTATCATTGCCGGACTATTAAAACCCTCCCATGGAATGGTTCATTATAATTCCACGGATATCGTAAATAATAGGAAAAACAGTACAGACGCAAGGATTAGTTACCTTATGCAGGGGCAGAGTCTGTTAGCTAATTTTACAGTTGAAGATAATCTTTATTATCCGGTATATTTGTCCGGTAAGAAGGGAAATTATCGAGACAGGGCAGAAGAGGTCTTAAAACTTGTAGGACTTATGGAAGTGATGAATTTCTATCCTGCCAGATTATCGGGAGGAGAAAACAGGCGGGCTGCAATTGCAAGAGCCTTAATGCTAAAACCTCAAATTCTTATCGCTGACGAGCCAACCAGTAGTCTGGACAGAGAAAATGCCGTCAAAGTAATGGAGCTTTTTAAAGCAATAAATAATGAGGGTACAACAATAGTGATCAGTACTCACGATGAGAGCTTTTTATCCTTGAGTGATAGTGTATACAGAATGAACAAAGGAATACTAAAGCCTGTAATCAAGATTGCCTGAGAAGAAATGAATAGAAGAATAAAGGGAAAAATAGGAAAAGATACAGGAGTAGACAGCTCCCGGTATCTTTTTTTTCATAAGGGTGACAATTTAGCAAAAAAAATGTTATAATATCATTTATTGGACATTTATTTTTGTTCAAAACAAAGATAGGGGTTTATATGGAAATAAGAGATATTAAACTAAAAGATACAGATGAGTTTATCTCCATGCAGTTGAGACTGGATGAGGAAACGGAGTATATGATGTATGAGCCGGGAGAGAGGAAGCCTCAAAGAGAAAGAACCGAAGCCTTTATCAGGGAAACACTGGATAATGATGACTTCCTGATGGTTATAGAAGACCAGGACAAGCTTTGGGGATATATCTCTGCATTAAAAGGCAGGTGCAACAGAATACGTCACACAGCTTATATTGTAACGGGGATATGCACCGACTATCGAAACCAGGGTATCGGAACGATATTTTTTCTTGCACTTGATAAATGGGCTGAACAGAATAAGCTAAGCCGCCTGGAGCTGACCGTCATGTGCCATAATGAGACTGCAGTGAGGTTATACGAAAAAAGAGGTTTCCAAAAGGAAGGAATTAAGAAAAATTCAATGCTTGTTAATGGGAGCTATGTAGATGAATATTATATGGCTAAATTACTATAAGGTACATAGAGAAGGTATAGAAAGAGTGCTTGCTGAAATATCCGAGCTGAGAAGGCTGAAACCGGTATGAAACAAATTATAACAGCTTAAAAGAGGAAGGAAATTAAACATGCTAAAAATAGAGCATATTCATGTCATGAATCTGGAGAATGCAATAAGAGGAGCTAGAAATCCCATGAACAGCTGGGAGAAGAGTGACAGTTATTATAATGAAAAAGGCGAATACATACTGGGAAGCAATGATTTTTCCCTTGCAGTCAGATTGTGCAGAGCAGGAACCGATCATAGAAAATATCTGCGTCAGGTGTTTGTATCCATGGATATCTCAGCACCGCTTTACTGGTGGAAGGAATTCGATACCTATAAAATTGGTACAACAGCCAACTCTACCAGTACCATGCACAAAATTCACAGTAAGCCTTTTGAAATCTCTGATTTCAGTACGGATCATCTGGCAGAAGAAGCAAAGCTTGTATTCTGCCATCTTATGGAGGAACTGGAGGCACTTCGTCTGAAATTTCTTGAGACCAATGATAAGAATTATTGGTATAGTATTATACAACTGCTTCCTTCCGGTTATAATCAGATGAGAACCGTTACCTTAAATTATGAGAATCTTATTAATATATATAACGCCAGAAAGAACCATAAGCTGATGGAATGGCATGTTTTCTGTGACTATGTCAGAGAACTTCCCTACAGTGAGGATTTGATAACCTGGGAAAAGAGGGCAGAATGAAAGTAACAATATATACAGACGGTGCAGCCAGAGGCAATCCGGACGGTCCGGGCGGCTATGGAACCATAATCAGTTATATCGATCCGGCAGGGACAGAGCACATCCGTGAATACTCCGGCGGTTTTAAGAAAACTACCAATAACCGTATGGAACTTATGGCAGCAATTGTTGGTCTGGAGGCATTGAATAAATCCTGCGAGGTTACTTTATATTCGGATTCCCAGTATCTGGTGAAGGCCTTTAACGAGCATTGGCTGGAGGGCTGGATAAAAAAAGGCTGGAAAAGAGGAAAAAATGAACCGGTTAAAAATGTAGACCTTTGGAAGCGAATGCTAAAGGCTATGGAGCCCCATAAGGTTACTTTTATTTGGGTAAAGGGCCATGACGGTCACCCTCAGAATGAGAGATGTGATGTACTTGCCACCAGTGCTGCAGATGGAAATGATCTTGCAGATGATACCATAGAATTATAAATATATTAATTGTTTTAGGAAGGAACAAAGGATATGGCTGAATTGACTCCAATGATGCAGCAATATGTTGAGATAAAGGGACAATATAAGGATTGTATTCTTTTTTACCGTTTGGGAGACTTTTATGAGATGTTCTTTGAGGATGCTGTTACCTGTGCCAAAGAACTTGAAATAACTCTGACCGGTAAAAATGTCGGACAAGAAGAAAGAGCGCCAATGTGTGGTATCCCTTATCATGCAGTGGAAAATTATCTGTCAAGATTAATTGCAAAAGGCTACAAGGTTGCCATCTGTGAACAGGTTGAGGACCCGAAAGCCTCAAAAGGGATTGTAAAAAGGGAGGTAATCAGGATTGTTACACCTGGAACCAATCTAAATGCGCAGTCATTAGAAGAAGGTAAGAATAACTTCCTAATGGGCATTGTACATACAGTAAATGCTTACGGTATTGCAACAGTAGATATTACTACCGGAGATTTCTTTGTAACAGAAGTAGATTCCGAGCGTAAACTCATAGATGAAATCAATAAATATGCACCTTCTGAGATAATCTGCAACAGTACCTTTATGGTTAGTGGGTTTGATATTGCAGACTTAAGAAACCGCTTGAATATTTCTGTGTCGGACTTAGAACCCTGGTATTTTGAAGAAGAGGCCTGCGTGAAAGCCATTAAAGATCAGTTTAAGGTTGCTAATCTGGGCGGTCTTGGGCTAGGTGACTATTCTATTGGAATAACTGCCGCAGGTGCAGTTATGTTATACCTGCATGAGACTCAGAAGAATTCTCTTTCCCACCTTACGCATATCATTCCCTATGTAACCAGTCGCTATATGATTCTTGACAGTTCCACCAGAAGAAACCTGGAGTTAGTAGAAACCTTACGAGAAAAGCAGAAACGAGGTTCCTTGCTGTGGGTACTGGATAAAACAAAGACAGCTATGGGAGCAAGGCTTTTAAGAAGCTATATTGAACAGCCCCTTATAGAGAAAGAGAGTATAACAGACAGACTGGACACCTTAGAGGAATTGAATGAGTCTGCTATAACCAGAGAAGAAATCAGGGAATATCTGAATGCAGTTTATGATCTGGAAAGACTTATCAGTCGTATCAGTTATAAAAGTGCGGGACCAAGAGACTTAATCGCATTTAAGAATTCCTTGGCTATGATTCCCCCTATTAAGATGCTCCTTGAGACTTCTGCCTGCAGTCTGTTGAAAGAAATCTTTCTTGAATTGGATCCTTTAGAGGATCTGTTTAAACTGATTGATGAAGGCATTGAAGAAGAACCGCCTATTGCTGTCAAGGAAGGCGGAATTATCAAAGACGGTTATCATGAGGATGTGGATAAGCTTCGTAAGGCGAAATCAGAAGGAAAGAACTGGCTTGCGGATCTAGAGACCAGAGAACGGGATAAAACCGGTATTAAGAACCTTAAAATAAAATTTAATCGGGTATTCGGGTATTACCTGGAAGTAACCAATTCCTACCAGAACCTGGTGCCGGAGAACTGGATCAGAAAACAGACTCTGGCAAATGCAGAACGCTACACTACACCGGAGTTAAAGGAACTGGAAGATGTTATCCTTGGAGCAGAAGATAAATTATATTCACTGGAATATGAGTTATTCAGTGACATCCGGGATACGATTTCCAGGGAAGTCCAGAGAATTCAGCGTACGGCAAAGGGCCTTGCCAAAATCGATGTCTTTACCTCCCTGGCTAATGTATCGGAACGAAACCGTTTTATACGTCCGGTTATTAACGAAGAAGGCATCATTGACATAAAGGATGGAAGACATCCGGTGGTAGAGCAGATGATATCCGGAAATATGTTTGTAGCCAATGATACTTATCTTAATAACAAAGATAAGCGTATCTCCATTATTACGGGTCCTAACATGGCAGGTAAATCTACTTATATGAGACAGACCGCATTGATTGTACTTATGGCGCAGATTGGCTGTTACATTCCTGCGGCTTATGGGAATATCGGTATTGTTGACAGAATTTTTACCAGGGTTGGAGCTTCTGATGACCTGGCTTCCGGTCAGAGTACCTTTATGGTGGAGATGACAGAAGTAGCTAATATTCTTCGAAATGCCACGAAGAACAGTCTTTTGATCCTGGATGAAATCGGAAGAGGTACCAGTACCTTTGACGGGCTTGGGATTGCCTGGGCGGTTGTCGAACACATTGCCAATCCAAAACTCTTAGGCGCAAAGACCCTATTTGCTACCCATTATCACGAACTTACGGAGTTAGAAGGTAAGATAGATAGTGTAAACAATTACTGCATAGCCGTGAAAGAACAGGGAGAAGATATTATCTTTTTGAGAAAAATCATTTCCGGCGGAGCGGACAAGAGCTATGGTATTCAGGTTGCAAAGCTGGCAGGAGTTCCCGACAATGTATTAAAAAGGGCACGGGATATTGTTGATGAACTTAGTCTCAATGATATTACCGATAAAGCAAAAGCAATGAAGGCAGTTAATATCAGTGAAGAGACTGAGAGAGATGAGCTGCAGGAAATTGCAGTCAGTGACGAACATACTTATGGTAACCATAAGAATAAAGGTTTCAGAAAAGGAAGAGACCTGGAGAATCAAATTTCCTTATTTGATTACAAGCTAACACCTGATTTTACGGAGGAGATAAAAGAGTTGAACTTAAATACAATGACTCCGATGGATGCTCTGAATTATCTTTATAAACTTCAGGAAAAGGTGAAATCCTCCTGACAACCTTTCTGCGATGTTCGCAGAGATAACAGACAAGAGAAGGGTAGGTGAGAATATATGCCTAAAATAACAGTTCTGGATGAAGCTACCATAAACCAGATAGCTGCCGGAGAAGTGATAGAGAGACCCTCTGCGGTGGTGAAAGAGTTAGTGGAGAATTCCATCGATGCAGGTTCTACGGTAATAACCGTTGAAATCAAAGAAGGCGGTATCAGCTTCCTGCGAATAACGGATAATGGCTCCGGTATAGAAGAAGGAGATATGCCTTACGTATTTCTCCGTCATTCCACCAGCAAGATCAGAACCGCTGATGACCTTTTGCGTATAACAAGCCTTGGTTTCCGAGGAGAGGCTTTGTCCAGTATAGCAGCAGTAGCACAGGTAGAACTGGTAACAAAGACCTCTGAAAGCTTTACCGGTATTAGATATCTTATTGATGGCGGAGTCGAAAAAGGCTTGGAACATATCGGCTGTCCGGAAGGCACCACCTTTATTATCAGGAACCTGTTTTTTAATACACCGGCCAGAAAAAAGTTCTTAAAATCTGCCGTAACTGAGGCAGGATATATTCAGGACTTTATGGAGAGAATTGCTATTTCTCATCCTCAGATCTCTTTTAAATTCATTGTCAATGGACAGGTAAAACTTCATACCTCTGGAAACAATAATCAAAAAGATGTAATATACCATATCTTTGGACGGGATATCACCTCTCACCTGATTTCGGTAAAAGGGGAAGAGGGTGATCTTACCCTTACCGGGTTTATTGCAAAACCTGCAATATCAAGAGGTAACAGAAATTACGAAAACTACTTTATTAATGGCAGATTCGTAAAAAATCCAATTATCTATAAAGCCATCGAGGAAGCTTTTAAGCCTTACATAATGCTCCACCGTTATCCGTTTACCGCATTGATGCTGACAATCGACACCGAGCTGATTGATGTAAATGTACATCCTGCAAAATTAGAGGTACGTTTTAAAAACGGAGAAGAACTCTACCGGTTTATTTATAACACCATAAGGAATACTTTAGAGGGAAGGGACTTAATAACAGAAGTTCACCTTACGAAAGAGGATAAATCCAGAAAAATAGAGCAGAAACTGCCGGAACCCTTTGAGGTAAAAAGACGGCAGGAAGAGGGACTTACCTACAAAATGCCACACCAGCCCTCTTTTTCCTATGATAATACTAAAAATAATAGCCCGGTTAATTCAGTTCTGAAAGAGGCAGTAAAGGCAACTGAAATCGGTCAGCTAAAAGCCTATGTGGATACAGCCCCGACCATATTATTGGAAAATAAAGCACGACTACAGGAAGCCGGTGCAGGGTTATCGGAAAAAAGCCTGGTTTATAGGGAAGAAGCAGCTGGTATTCCTCAAAAGGAGAAGAATGATTTAAGCAATACCCTAACAGAAGAAAACGTTGCTGCCAACCAACCGGCACAAGCCGCAGAAACAATTATACAAGCAGCAGTGCCTCAAAATACTGACAGCGAAAATACAGAAGATATTAACATAGATAGCAATTTACAGAAAACAGAAAATGATGGAGTCTACGAGCAGCTGGCTTTCTTATCGGAAAAGGCGGTTACGGAGCATAAGATTATCGGACAGTTGTTCAATACCTATTGGATTATTGAATACGGAGATAAAATGTTCCTGATAGACCAGCATGCAGCCCATGAAAAGGTTCTGTATGAGCGTATCATAAAGAAATTAAAAGAAAAGGAACACTTTTCACAGCAGTTAATGCCGCCGATTATTTTATCACTTACGATCAGAGAAAGAGATGCACTGCTTCATAATATGAAGTACCTTGAAGAAGCAGGTTTTGAATTTGAGGAGTTTGGGGGTAAGGAATATGCAGTGCGTGCGGTACCGGGGGATTTATATAATCTGGTGCATTATGATATATTAATTGAAATTATTGATGGACTTACCGAAGAAAGCTATAACAGCACGCCGGAAATCATACTGGATAAGATTGCCTCCATGTCCTGTAAGGCAGCAGTTAAGGGAAGCCATAAACTATCCGTAGAAGAAGCCAGAGCATTGATTGAACAACTTCTGACTCTTGAGAATCCATATAATTGTCCTCACGGAAGACCAGTTATCATCTCCATGAGTAAATATGAAGTGGAAAGGAAATTCAAGCGGATTGTATAAAGAACAAAAACAGGAGAAACCGAAAATATGAAAAAGCCTTTGATTATCCTGACAGGACCAACGGCAGTGGGAAAGACAGAGCTATCCATAAAGCTTGCAAAAGCTGTAGCGGGTGAAATTATCAGTGCCGACTCCATGCAGGTATATAAACACATGGATATAGGCACTGCGAAGATAAAACCGTCAGATATGCAAGGCGTTACCCATTATCTTGTTGATGAATTGGAACCGGAAGAAGACTTTAATGTAGTTAAATTCAAAGAGTATGCCCTAAAGTATATGGAGGACATTTATAAAAGAGGTAAACTGCCCATTCTTGTAGGGGGGACCGGTTTCTATATACAGGCGGTGCTAAACAGAATTGATTTTAAAGAAGCAAAAGAGGACAATGCCTACCGGGATGGTCTTCTGAAGCAGGCAGCAGAAAAGGGGGCAGATTATCTTCATGAACAACTTAAGAAAGTCGATCCCGAAGCTGCAAAAGCCATTCACCCAAACAATGTAAAACGCGTTATCCGCGCACTTGAATATCATAATCAGACCGGAGATTTAATCTCTGCCCACAACGAAGAACAAAAGCAGAAAGATTCACCTTATAACTTCTGCTATTTTGTATTAAACCGAGACAGAGAGGTCCTTTATGAAAGAATCAATAAAAGAGTGGATCAGATGATAGAAGAAGGACTTGTGGATGAGGTGAAGAGCCTGCTGAACAAAGGCTGCACCAGTAATATGGTTTCCATGCAGGGACTTGGTTATAAAGAAATTATCCGCTATTTAAACGGCAACTGCAGTCTGAGTGAAGCAATCAATAGTATCAAACAGGAAACAAGGCATTTTGCCAAACGGCAGATAACCTGGTTTAAACGGGAGAAAGAAGTAAGCTGGATACAGAAAGAAGATTACCAGGAGGATGAAGATATTTTAATAGCCCTGCTTTCACAAATAAAGGATAAGGGTATTATTAAATAAGAAAGGCAAAGGGCAGATCAGTCATGAAGCAGGAACTGGAAAAGATTTATAAGGAGTTTTCGATAGAGCCGTCTATCTTAAAACTTGGAAAAGAAACAGAAGAGAAACTAAAAGAAAGATTTGATGATATCGATCTCATAGCAGAATATAACCAGTTAAAGGTAATAAAGGCTTTTCAGGAGAATCGTGTCAGTGATATACATTTTGCTGCTACCACAGGTTATGGTTATAACGATCTTGGCAGAGACACAATAGAAAGTGTCTATGCCTCCGTATTTCATACAGAAGCAGCACTTGTCAGGCCCCAGCTGATCAGCGGTACTCACGCACTCAGCACCGCATTGTCAGGTAATTTAAGGCCAGGAGATGAGATCTTATCACCTGTTGGAAAACCTTATGATACCCTGGAGGGCGTTATCGGAATTGGGGAAGACAACCTTACAGAAGGTTCAAAAGGAGTAAGGCTAACAGGCTCTTTAAGAGAATACGGAATTACGTATTCACAGGTAGACTTATTAGACAATGGTGAATACGATTATGAAGGCATAAAAAATGCCATCAACGAGAGAACCAGGCTGATTACCATTCAGCGTTCCAAGGGTTATGCAACCAGACCTACCTTATCTGTAAAACGGATCGGTGAGTTGATTGCATTCATAAAAGCTATTAAACCGGAAGTTATCTGTATGGTAGATAATTGCTATGGCGAGTTTGTAGAAACCATCGAGCCTACAGATGTAGGGGCTGATCTGGTCGTAGGCTCATTAATCAAAAACCCGGGAGGCGGACTTGCGCCTATTGGAGGATACATTGCCGGTAAAGAAGAGTATGTGGAGAATGCGGCTTTTCGTCTTACAGCACCCGGACTTGGCAAAGAAGTAGGGGCTACCCTGGGTATTAACAGCCAGTTGTTCCAGGGCCTGTTCCTGGCACCCCAGGTGGTATCCGGTGCATTAAAAGGAGCTATCTTTGCGGCAAATATTTATGAGAAATTAGGTTTTGCGGTTGTTCCTAACGGTAGTGAATCCAGACATGATATCATACAAGCAGTGACGCTTGGTACCAGAGAAGGTGTAATTGCTTTCTGCCGCGGAATCCAGGCAGCAGCACCTGTTGACAGTTATGTGGTTCCAGAGCCTTGGGCTATGCCTGGTTATACCTGCGATGTCATCATGGCCGCAGGAGCTTTTATTCAGGGGGCAAGTATCGAACTGAGTGCGGATGCACCGGTTAAACCACCTTATAACGTATATTTTCAGGGAGGACTGACCTGGTATCATGCCAAATTCGGAATCCTCATGTCTGTACAGAAAATGTATGAAGAAGGTCTTATAACCTTATAAATTATATTATTCTATTGGTGTATACAAAATCAGGTTTATATGTTAGAATATAGGGGAAATTTTTGTAGTGGAGGTGCAAATCCGATGTCCAGATTCAATGCGAAGGATACAGGTGTATTATTGATCGTACTGTTAGCTGGTGTGGTCCTGGGTGGCTTCATAGGTTATCTTGCAAAGGATATCCCCTATCTGTCATGGCTTAATTATGGACAGCAATTCGGCATCGGAAGTGCCGGTCAAAATGGTACAGTAAAGTTGAATTTGGGTGTATTGGTCATAAGCTTCGGCTTAACCATTAAAATAACCATTGGCGGTATTATTGGCATTATTCTGGCAATAATATTATACCGTAAGCTTTAAAGGTTCGAAGTATCCTGCTTTTCCCGGAGAGAGAAGGTAGGAGGATAAATGAGAAGCAAATATTATACCCTGAAAGAGATGCCCATATCGGAGCAACCTTATGAGAAATGTGAAAAATCAGGTCCGGAGGCACTTTCAGATGCTGAACTACTGGCAGTTATTATACGTTCGGGTTCAGCAGGAGCGCGTGTTGTTGAGGTGGCATCCAGGGTACTTTCTTTTTCGGCTGCCTATCCGGGACTTATTGGCTTGAACCATATGAGTCTGAAGGATTTTACATCGATTAAAGGTATAGGTCGCGTAAAGGCAATACAGCTTTTGTGTGTGACAGAATTAACAAAAAGAATGTCTAAGGCAACCAATGAAAAGAAGTTATCCCTGATAACTCCCGAAGCGGTTGCCAGTTACTATATGCAGGAATTGAGGCATCTTGGGCGAGAGGTTGTTTATCTTATCATGATGGATGCCAAAAGCAGAATACTAAAGGATATGATTATATCAACCGGTACAGTGAGTAGTTCCCTGCTGTCGCCCCGGGAGATTTTTTTGAATGCACTTAAATACGAAGCAGTCAACATCATACTTCTTCATAACCATCCCAGCGGGGACCCAACCCCCAGCCGGGAAGATATCCAAACAACACATCGAATGAAAGAAGCCGGTAATTTAATGGGAATTCGGCTTATGGATCATATAATTATTGGGGATAATAAGTATATAAGCCTTGCAGAACAGGGTTATATTTAAGAAAGGAAAACATTGCAGAAGACAGAATCCCTGATAGAATAATAAGAAGACAATTGCAATGAGATATAAAAAATGCCAGGAAAGACATATGGAATAGACTTTGGTACCAGTACCATTAAAATATACCGTAAAAACGACGGAGTCGTAGTAGATGAAAAAAACATCATCGCAGTAGAAGGCAGGAAAAAGGTAATTGCTGTAGGAAATGAAGCTTTTGAGATGCATGGAAAGGCACCGGCCAATATCAATGTCAGCTATCCTGTGAAATATGGGGTAATTGCAGATATTAATAATATGCTGGAGCTGATTAACTATACCTTTAAGGCACTTAACAAAAGAGGAGGTATGCGAGCTGCTTCCGTACTGATTGCAACGCCCACAGATATTACAGAAGTAGAAAAAAGAGCCTTCTATGATTTGATCGCTAGTTCACAGGTTAAACCCAAATCAATCAAAATAGTGGAAAAGCCTATTGCGGATGCGGTAGGAATCGGTCTTGATGTTAACAACGCAAAAGGTGTTATGGTGGTAGATATCGGAGCAGATACTACAGAGGTATCCATAATGTCCTTAGGTGGTATTGTTATCAGTAAGCTGATTCCCATTGGAGGAAACAGACTGGACGAATCAATCCGGTCAACGGTTAAGAAGAGCTACAATCTGGTAATAGGTGATAGAACTGCCGAAACCATCAAAAAAGAATTGGCAACTGCCTCTCCCATGGAAGAAAAGACTATAAAAGCGTATGGCAGAAATGTGGTAACAGGTCTGCCTACGGAAGTAGATATCAGTTCTTCCTTCGTTTATGAATCTATTATTGAATACATCTATTCTATTATAGATGCAATTCGTATCATTCTGGAAAGAACTCCGCCGGAAATCTCCTCTGATATCATTGACTCCGGTATCTATGTAACGGGTGGATCCTCTGCAATCAAAGGCCTGGATGTCCTTTTGGCAAAAGAAACCGGACTTAAGATTAATATCTGCAATGATTCTGCGAACACAGTGGTAAACGGACTCGGAAAAATAATCGAAGATGCGAACCTGAAAGATCTGGCAAGTCCATTAAAAGAGGCTACAATAAAAGGGTAATGTATTTCAAAGTAAGCAAGGGAGCAATTCAATATGAAAAGGAGAACAGGGTTTTCCATTAATCCGAAACATCTCTTTGTCGGAGGTGTCGTATTATGTCTAATACTAATGTTTATATCATTCCGCTACAGTGAAATCTTATTACCTGTAAAAGGAGCAATCGGTTATGTAGTGACGCCCATGCAGAAAGGAATCAATTCCGTTGGAAAAGCCATTGCTGACCAGGGGGATAAGTTTGTCAGCATGAATGACCTGCTGAGTGAAAACGAAGATTTGAAACAACAATTGTCTGAGATTACTTATGAAAATAAAATATTATTGCAGGATAAATATGAGCTGGACCGGTACCGTGACCTTTATAAGCTTGACAAAAAATATGCTGATTATCCTAAGGTGGGTGCAAGAGTTATCGGAAGGGACCCTAATGATTACTGGTATAGCAGCTTTAAGATCGATAAAGGCACAGATGATGGTATAGCAGTTGATATGAATGTTATTTCCGGCAATGGATTAGTGGGTATCATAGTTGAAGCTCACAAGAATTATTCTATTGTTCGCTCTATAATTGATGATTCCAGTAATGTCTACGGAATGTTCATCAAGACCTCAGATACCTGTGTGGTTAGCGGCGGGATGGAAGCATATAGCACCGGTGTTATCGATGTATCTTTGATTGGAAAAGACGCGAAGATAGCCGATGGTTATGAAGTTGTTACCTCTGCCATCAGCCCCAAATACCTTCAGGGAATATTAATCGGTTATGTCACGGAAATACAGTTAGAACCCAATAACCTGACAAAAACAGCAAAATTGATTCCGGCGGTTGATTTCAGCAGGCTGGATGAGGTACTTATAATAACCGAATTAAAAGAGGAATTGAAGGATTGATAGATAGGAGATAAAGTGAAACGATTCGTAATAGTAATGGCTGAAATATTAATATGCTTTTTATTACAGACGACGGTATTCCAATGGCTTTCCCTTGCCAGAGTGGTTCCTAATCTTCTTCTGATACTTACAGTTTCGTCGGGATTAATGAAAGGAAGAAGAGAAGGGCTATTAACCGGATTCCTTTGCGGTCTGTTTATAGATCTGTGTTATGGCGGTATCGTCGGACTATATGCACTGATCTTTATGACAATTGGATATCTGAATGGGTTCTGCTACAAGATATTTGTAAAAGAGAACCTTACGATACCTGTAATACTTGTTGGAATTAGTGATCTGATTTACTTTTTTTTCTACTATGTATTCGAATACTTACTGAGAGGCAGATTAAACATAGGCTTTTATTTCTTCCATAAAGGTCTGCCGGAGCTGATTTATACAGTGATAATATCTGTCTTTTTGTATAAGCTGCTGAACATAATCCGAATTAAGACAGAGAAAAAGGAAGAGGAGGAGGCGTTTTAAATGTTGGATATTATATGGGAAAAGATAAAACAGGTATTCACCTCCAGAATGTTTCCGGTTACAATAATATTTCTGTCACTTATTGCTGTCCTGATCAGCAGAATGTATACCCTCCAGATCATCAAAGGGGATCAATACGAAGAAATCTCCCAAGTCAGAGAAACAAGAGAGCGTGAGATTAAAAGTACCAGAGGTAATATTTACGATGTAAAAGGTAAGCTTCTTGCCTATAATGAGATAAGTTACTCAGTGGTACTGGAAAATATTTCTAAAATCGCTTCCAATGAAGAGCTAAATAAGATGCTGTTTCATTTGATTACCATATTAGAAAAGTATGACAATACTATAGAGAATAATTTTGGAATAGCTCTAAATAAAGAAGGAAAGCTCTACTTTACCGTAAAAAATACTGCGGAGCAGCGTTTTAAGATGAATGTATACGGTAAATCTAATATTAATAAACTTTCCGAGGAACAAGTAGATGCTACGCCGGAAGAAGTGTTCGACTATCTTAGGAACGGTGATAAAAGTGTTGCCATGTTTAAGATATCGAAGGATTATACAAGGGAGGAAGCCCTTAAGATAATGGCACTTCGTTATGCTATTTTTAGTAACTGGCCTGCATACAATCAGATTATCATAGCTTCTAAAGTTAGTGATGAAACGGTAGCTGCAATTTATGAAAACAGTGCTGAACTACCAGGTGTGGAGATTAAGCAGCAGTCCTACCGTGTGTATAATGACAGTATTTACAATGCACATATTATTGGTTATACCGGACTTGTCAATGATACGGAGATGCAGAGCATGGGAGAAGGTTCCGGCTATAACACTTCTGATATGATTGGTAAACTGGGTGTGGAGAAAGTCTTTGAGGAAGAGCTTGCCGGAACGAAAGGTATTGAGACCATATCGGTTAACTCTTCAGGTAAATATCTTGAGACCATTAAAAGAACAGAGCCTGTTGCCGGCAAGGATGTCTATCTGACCATAGACAGCGATCTTCAAAAGGCTTATTATAAGATAATAGAGCGCGTACTGGCAGGAATTCTGCTCTCTAAGATAAACAACAGTACGGATGCGGGAACCAGAGGTGAATCAGCGAAAGATATCAAGATTCCTATCTACGATGTCTACTTTGCTTTGATTAACAACAGTGTGATAGATGTCACAAGCTTTAAGGCAGACGATGCAACGAATCTGGAAAAGCAGGTCTATCGTAAATACACTGATAAAAGAGATGATGTTTTAAAGGATTTAAAAGCAAAACTCTCCAGTAGTTCAGATGCATTGGATTCAAATGTATCCGAAGCAATGGCAGATTATCTGGACTATATCTATACCAAGCTGAAAAGTGAAGGAATTCTCATATCCAGACAAAGTGATATGAAAGACGGAGCTTCTCTTTTGGAACCGGTTGATGCCAGCGATGACACCTATATAAAATATACCGAAGATAAAATCAGCTTAAGCAAATTTCTTCAGTATGCCTTGTCTAAGAATTGGGTGGACTTGGAGAAACTGGATGTTGGAAGCAGTTATTACAGCACGGATGAATTATATGAAATACTTGTTAAGCATGTAATGGATTCTCTGGTGGAGGACTTGGCTTTCCAGAAGAAGATATATAAAGAACTGGTATATTCCTATAAATTAACAGGAACTGAAATTTGTCTTTTATTATTTGACCAAGGTGTGTTAAAATACAATAAGGAAGATATCACCAAATTAGAGAACAATACCGTTTCAGCTTATTCCTTTATTACTGAAAAAATACGTAATATTGAAATAACGCCTGCACAACTCGCCCTTGATCCTTGCAGTGCCTCTGTTGTAATAACGGATACGAAAACCGGTGAAGTAAGAGCTATGGTATCCTATCCCAGCTATGATAATAATTATTTTGCAAATAAAATAGATTATCAGTATTATACAAAGGTAAATGCAGACTTATCCCAGCCTACCATATCAAGAGCTACCAAACAGAAAACAGCTCCCGGATCTACCTTTAAGATGGTTACCTCTATTGCAGCGCTGGAAGAGGGCGTATTAGGCCCTCAGGAAACTGTCTATGATGAGGTTGTCTTCAATAAAGTAACCTATCAGCCGCCGAAAGACTGGTCAACCTCCAGTCATGGCAAAGTAGACGTCACTACTGCACTGGAAGTATCCTGTAACTATTTCTTCTATGAAATGGGATGGCGCTTAAGTCTTAATGGAAATGATTCTAATAAGACTGCCATCGGACTTGAAAAGCTATCAAAATATGCTACCTTACTGGGTTTGAATAAAAAATCAGGAATTGAGATCGAAGAAGCTGTACCAAAGAGCTCCGATATGGATGCAGTTCGTTCCGCCATTGGACAGGGTACGAACAATTATACACCAGTACAATTAGCCAGATATGTAACCACTGTAGCCACAGGAGGAACCTCCTATAAACTTACTCTTTTAAGCAAGGTAGTTGATAAAAACGGTAAGGTACTGGATAAAAATGAGCTTGAGAAGGATAAGAAGAACAAGGAAGAGAAAGAAAATGAAAAAGCTCAGGAAGAGGAAAACAGTAAGACAGAGCAGATTGACTCTATAAGCAGTACTTACTGGAATCTGGTACATGAAGGAATGTATAAGGTTGCAAACGGTAGCAGAAGTTCTGTGTCCTACCTGTTCAAGGATTTTCCTGTAAAAATTGCAGGTAAGACTGGTACAGCACAGGAAAGCCGTTCAAGAGGAAATCATGCGTTATTTGCTTCTTATGGTCCTTATGAAGATCCTGAAATTTCTATGATTGCTGTAATACCAAATGGTTATGCCTCCAGCAACGCTGTTGAGCTGAGCAAGAATTTATACGGCTATTACTTTAATGTAGATGGCTTTACAGATCCAGAGGGAAAAGCTATTATGCCGGAATCCCAGACAACATCCTTTACTGATTAAACCAAAGCGACAGCAGCGTCTTTGGTTTTGGTTTATCAGTTTGTTTTATAAGTTAAGTTATCAGGAGGTGTTTATGAACAACCCAGTTATTATAAAAGGCAATAAATATGGTATAATAGTTGTATTAGACAGTGATATGGACTATGAAAGCTTAAGAGAAAAAATAGCAGAGAAATTTCGGGAATCGGCGAAATTTTTTGATAAAGCTCAGATGGCTCTGAGCTTTGAGGGGAGAAAGCTGACCAACGAACAGCAAAGGGATGTACTTAATATCATTGCAGAAGAGACAATGCTTCATGTAGTGTGTGTGATTGAAGATGACCCGGGACAGGAAGAGAAGTTCAAAAAAGCCTTGGATGAAAAGCTTCTGGAATTATCCAATGCCAGCGGGCAGTTCTACAAAGGGAATCTTCGTTCCGGACAAGTTCTAGAGTCAGAAACAAGCATAATCGTAATTGGTGATATCAATCCCGGAGCCAGAATCGTATCGAAAGGTAATATCATTGTACTTGGCTCTTTAAAGGGAAGTGTCTTTGCCGGCGCCTCGGGTAATAACAACTCTTTTGTAGTTGCTCTTGACATGAATCCAGTTCAGATACGAATTGCAGATACCATAGCAAGATCTCCGGATAAACCGGAAAAAACAGCAGCGAAAGAAACCAAAATTGCTTTTTTGGAAGATGGAAATATCTATATAGAGCCTTTGAGTAAAGAGGTTATAAATGATATAAACTTATAATAAGTTTTTGGAGGATAATTTAATGGGTGAAGTAATAGTAATAACATCCGGCAAGGGTGGAGTAGGTAAGACAACAACAACAGCCAATGTAGGAACAGGCCTTGCAAAGCTTGACAAGAAAGTAATTTTGATCGATACAGATATAGGTCTTAGAAATCTGGATGTAGTTATGGGCTTAGAGAACCGTATCGTTTATAACCTGGTGGATGTAATAGAGGGAAATTGCCGTGTGAAGCAGGCACTCATAAAAGATAAGAGATATCCTAATCTGTATCTGTTACCCTCAGCACAAACAAGAGATAAAACAGCAGTTACACCGGAACAGATGAAGAAACTTGCAGATGAACTGCGAGATGAATTTGATTACATAATAATGGACTGCCCCGCAGGTATCGAACAGGGATTTAAGAATGCAATTGCAGGCGCGGACAGAGCATTAGTGGTTACTACCCCTGAAGTCTCAGCTGTAAGGGATGCTGACCGTATTATCGGTCTCTTAGAGGCCAATGAAATGAAGCAGACACATTTAATTGTAAACCGCTTAAGACCGGATATGGTTAAGAGAGGGGATATGATGTCCAGTGAAGATGTTGTGGAAATACTTGCTATCAGCTTAATTGGTGTTGTACCCGATGATGAGAATATCGTTATCTCAACCAATCAGGGAGAACCTTTGGTTGGTACCAGTACATTAGCTGGACAGGCTTATATGAACATTTGCCGCAGAATTTTAGGGGAGGAAGTTCCATTCCTTGATTTAAAGGGAAAACAGGGACTGTTCAATTGGCTGGCTAACTTACTAAAGAAGAATTAGGGAGAGGAGTATTAAAATGGGATTAGCTGATTTTTTCAAAAAAAAGACTTCAAGCGGTGTTGCGAAAGATCGTCTGAAGCTGGTGCTTGTCTCAGACAGGGCAGGATGTTCACCGGAATTAATGGAGCAGATAAAGAATGATATTATTGCCGTTATTTCCAGGTATGTAGAAATTGACACAGAAGGACTGGATATTAAGATTACCCAGACAGAGTCTGAAGGTAATAATGGGACTGTACCTGCGTTGTTTGCAAATATTCCTATAAGAGATATGAAGTCCAATAAATAATTGAAAAGTTAGGGTAAAATTATGTTTCCATTTAAAAAGTACAGTATAAGTAACTATGATTTCAGTATAATGACTTTGGTGATTATTCTAAGTGGTATTGGAATATACCTGGTTCGAATTGTCGATGAGGGCTTTTTCTTAAAGCATGTAATGGGTCTTTGTCTTGGTGTTTTCATACTGGTTTTTGTATCACTGGTGGACTATCATTTCATAAGTCAGTTCTATATTATACTATACTTTATAAATCTGATACTCCTGGTAGCTGTTAAGCTGGTAGGAGTAGAACATTACAGCGCAAGACGATGGCTTGATCTAAAAGTATTTGAATTTCAGCCATCGGAATTGACCAAGATCATACTTATCATTTTTATGGCAAAACTCTTAGTGATATTTAAAGAAAAGATGAATAAATTCTATGTATTCCTACTTTTGTCGGCACTGATAGGAATTCCAACTTTTCTTATCTTAACACAAACAAATTTATCTACGAGTCTTGTTATTCTGTTTATTTTTGCTATAATGATATTTGCAGGTGGATTAAGCCTTAAAATAATTCTGCCTATTCTTTTGGTTGCCATACCAGTTTTAATTGGTACTCTATGGGGAATACAGAATAATTATGATATCTTTTTCCTTACGAATTATCAGCAGACAAGAATAGAAGCATTCTTGAATCCTGAGGCTGATAAGTCCTCCGATACCCTCTATCAGCAGGATAATTCTGTTGAGGTCATCGGATCTGGTAAATTAACAGGAAAGCTTTTTACAGAAGGCAAAGATGCCATACAAAGCGATACTTACGTTCCGGTCGCTGAAAGTGATTTTATCTTTTCGGTAGCGGGAGAAAGTCTTGGATTTTTAGGCGGCTGTGTTATTATAGTGCTATTATCAATTATCATTTTTAAGTGTCT
The DNA here is from genome assembly GCF_033100115.1 of Anaerocolumna sp. AGMB13020. Taxonomy (NCBI): domain Bacteria; kingdom Bacillati; phylum Bacillota; class Clostridia; order Lachnospirales; family Lachnospiraceae; genus Anaerocolumna; species Anaerocolumna sp. AGMB13020. Next base: position 68,812 of record NZ_CP136910.1, read on the forward strand.
TATCATAGCAAGCCATGCTCCTGACAGATTGGGACGTATGATTGCTACCGGGATTTCTGCTATGTTTGTGTTTCAGATGTTTGTCAATATCGGTGTAGCGACAGCTGTACTTCCTAATACCGGTATCCCACTGCCTTTTGTCAGTTACGGACTCAGTTCCATGATAAGCAGCATGATATCCATCGGAATCATAATCAATATAAATTTACAGAGAAAATATAGAAGGGGGTAACACCACACATGAATATTGGTATGATAGCACATGATGCAAAGAAAAAATTAATGCAGAATTTTTGTATCGCATATCGAGGCATATTAAATAAGCATGAGCTTTATGCAACCGGAACCACCGGTAGATTAATCGAGGAAGTAACAAACTTAAATATCCATAAATATCTGGCAGGTCACTTAGGTGGTGAGCAGCAGATGGGTGCTCAGATTGAGCATAATCAGATGGATTTAGTGATTTTTTTAAGAGATCCCCTTTCACCCAAATCCCATGAACCAGATGTTAATACAGTAGTAAGGCTTTGTGATACACATAATATCCCCTTGGCTACCAATTTAGCATCAGCCGAATTAATGATAAAGGCTCTTGACAGAGGTGACCTTGACTGGCGTGAAATATTACGCTCTTGATATGAAAGCTGATAAGACAATGAAGAAAAAACTGTTTTGTATTGTAGTGTCTGTTTCACTGCTCACCGGGTGCAGCAGTAACGAAAATCTTGCGTTGCCCTTTTCAGATACTGCTGACACGAATCAGGTGTATACTAATTATACCGATGAGTTAAGCAGTGATCAATCTGATTTTTTTGCATCTGAGCTTGTAGTAATACCGGACGAACTAAATCACATGTCGGATTCTGCTATAACGGCAGAATCTTCTTTAATTGTCAATGATACGGATAATGATGTGATTTTTGCCAATAATGTATATGAAAGATTATATCCAGCCAGTCTTACGAAATTGATAACTGCACTGGTGGTACTGGAACAAGGTAATCTGGAGGATACTGTAACAGTAAGTTATAATGCTTCTCACATAACGGAAAGCGGAGCTAAGTTATGTGGACTGAAAGAAGGCGATACCATTAAGTTAAAGGACCTTCTTTATGCATTTCTTATCTATTCCGGAAACGATGCAGGGATCGCTATAGCAGAGCATATAGGAGGTACGGTAGGTGAATTTGCAAAAATGATGAATAAGGCTGCCAAAGATGCAGGCGCGGTTCATTCAAACTTTGTGAATCCCCATGGATTACATGATGATAATCACTATACCACTGCATATGATTTGTATCTGATATTTCATCAGTTGGTGAAGTATGAGGAATTCCTTTCTATTATTAAAACTACGGAATATACTGTAACATATGAAGATGCTTCTAAGGAATCAGTAACTAAGACCTTTCTTACGACCAACCGTTATCTTAAGGGGACAGAGAATGCACCAGAGGGAATAACTGTACTAGGCGGTAAGACAGGAACAACCAGTAAGGCAGGTAACTGCCTCATTTTGTATAGCCAGGATAAAGATAATAAAGATTATATCTCCCTTATTTTAAAAGCAGATAACGGTAACAGTCTTTTCACACAAATGACAGATCTACTGAAAATGATTAAATGACCGATTTCTATATTATAAGAACATAAAGCTGTTCCTATAATCGGATGGATGGCGGAAAAGCACCGTTTTTTATCAGAAAATTAATTTGCAATTTCTGATAAGGTATATTATGGTTGTGCTTTAGGTGAAAATATACTATAATGAAACTGTATTAAGGAATTATTTATAAGTTTTCACCTAATTAAATACACATCTTAAGGAGGAGATTACAATGATACAGATAATAGCAGGCGAAAAAGGTAAAGGCAAGACCAAAATACTGATCGAAAAAGCTAATCTCGCAGCAAGAGTAGCAAAAGGCAATGTAGTTTATCTGGATAAGAACAATAAGCATATGTATGAGCTAAGCAACAGGATAAGGCTTATTAATGTGAAAGATTATTGTATTGAGAATCCCAGCGAATTTATTGGTTTCTTATGCGGTCTTGTATCACAGGATCATGATCTGGAAGCTGTTTTTCTGGATAGTTTTCTAACCATCGCCTTTGTTGAAGGTGATCTCTTAACTCCCACCTTAAAGAAAATCGAGAAAATTTCAAAAGAATATGATGTGGATTTTACCCTGAGCATTTCCATGGCAGAACATGCCTTTCCTGAATTAATGAGAGAAAATATAGCAGTAGCTTTATAAAATATACACAAAATAGGAGGCAGGTTATGATTAACCTGCCTCCTATTTTTACGCCCATCGTTATTATTCGCTGCGAAGTCTTCCGAAATAACTCAGAGCATACAAACCTGCAATACCTACCAGAGCGTAAATAATTCTGGATACTACTGTCATGTCACCAAATATTACTCTTACAAGGTCAAATCCCAAGAAGCCGATAAGACCCCAGTTGATGGCGCCGATGATAACAAGCGTCAATGCGATATAATCTAATGTTTTCACTTGATTACCTCCTTCTTGCATTCAATATTGTTTCCAATTATGTACAAAATATTCTTCCTGAAAAATGTAGGTATTTACAATTTATTTTCTGTTAAAATATGAGTCTAAAAATATTAATTTAGGGCTTTCATTCTTCTCTGGTAGAAAGTATAATAGATAAAGATATATAGAAGTTAAGTTAAGATTTTTTACCACTTACAACATAAAAAAGGTGCATATAAACAGAATTATTTCTTACAGTAAGAGGAAAATATTATAAGTTAGCTTGTATAGAAGAGTAGAAGATTTCAAGCGCAGATATTGATTTTTCTAATGCAGTAAAGCTGTTAAAGAAAATAAAATCGATTCTGTATCAGAAATCGGAGGGGGTTTTAATTTGGGTTCTGATAAAAAAGTTGCAAAATTCAGAAGAGCCAGGACAATCAATATTGGATTCATAACATTTTTTATTATTTTTGTCTATGTGATTGTAAATATTTATATGTACTTCACAACGGAGCATTTAACCATATATGAAGTGAAGGAAGGTTCAGCTGCTGATGACTTTGTATTGGACGGGCTTATTTTTCGAGATGAGAAAATTGTAAGTACAGATACTGCCGGATATATAAATTATTATCATCGTGATGGAGAACGCGTTGCCAAGAATTCGGTGGTTTATTCCGTAGATGAAGGTAACGCCTATGCAGAAGAATTGGCTGCTGATAATACCAGTACTTCAATATCTTCCGATGATTCCCTGGCTATCAAAAGCGAAATCACAGATTTTCAGAAAGATTATAACAGCGGTGATTTTACATATGTATATCAACTAAAAGAAGAACTAAAGAATTCATCCATGCAGATATACAATGACAGTATGCTGACAAACTTAAAAACCTTAATGAAAGATAAGACTGCTTCCTTAAAAGTTGCAAAAAGTGATACAAGTGGAGTGGTATGTTATTATACGGACGGATATGAAAATCTGAGTGCGGATGCCGCTACTTCCGCCACTTTTGATAAAAGTACCTATCAGAAGACGCAGTTGCGAACCAACAAGCTGCAGGATAAGGGGAATGCGGTATATAAAATTATAACAAATGATAATTGGAGTATCCTGTATCTTCTTGATGAAGAACAATATAATAAAATAAAGGACAACGAAAAAGTTACAATAATCTTTACCTCGGACGGACTGAAACAAACTCTGCCGGTTAAGATATTTCAGAAAGGCAATGATTATTATGCACAAGTAACCTTAACACGCTATATGCCAAGATATATCAATCAGAGATTTATTTCTACGGAAATTGTTATAAATTCAGCAGAAGGGTTAAAGATACCCATTACTTCCATTGTTGAGAAGAAGTTCTATCAGGTTCCTCTTTCCTATTTTAGAAAAGGCGGGGATTCCAACAAAGAGGGTTTAACACGTGTTGTTACCTCTTCAAGTGATGGTAATGAAAAAACTACTCATGAATTTATCGCTACGGATATCTATTATCAGGATGAAAAATATGCCTATGTTGACACAAATCTTTTCGGAACAAGAGATATGATAATCGGGGAAGATGAAAAGGATACTTTTATCTTGGATAAGACGGAAACCTTTAAAGGAGTTTTTAATGTAAATAAAGGATATGCAGTTTTCCGCCAGATTGAAATACTTTATCAAAATGAAGAATACTGTATCGTTAAGAAAAATACAGTTAACGGATTATCCGTGTACGACCATATAGCTTTAGATAGCAGTACGGCAACAGAACAAGCCTTAATATATTAATGAAAATTTAGCATAATAATATAGCTCCTTAAAATCAACCAGGAAAGGATGACATAATTTTGAGTTCTGAAGCAATCAAAAAAAATCTTGAAGAAGTGGAATTAAGAATAAATGCTGCCTGTACCAGAGCAGGCAGGAAGCGGAAAGATGTAACATTAATTGCAGTCAGTAAGACAAAACCTGTTTCGGACATTGAAATAGCTATCAAGGAAGGAATGGGGGTATTTGGGGAAAACAAAGTACAAGAATTGACAGAAAAGTATGAAGTTCTATCGAAAGATTTACAATGGCATTTAATTGGCCACCTGCAGACAAATAAAGTCAAATATATTGTAGATAAAGCTGCGCTCATACATTCGGTTGATACCTATAAACTGGCTCAGCAGATTCAAAGAGAAGCAGAGAAAAAAGGTGTAATCTGTAACATTCTGATTGAGGTAAATGTTGCCAGAGAAGAGAGTAAATACGGTGTTTTTGAAGAGGATGTGTTGCCTTTGATTACAGAAATCGCCAAACTTCCGAATGTTCGGATTTGCGGTTTAATGACAATTGCCCCCAATGTGGATGAACCTGAAAAAAACAGAAAGTATTTTAGAAAATTGCGACAATTAAATGTTGACATAAAAATGAAAAACATTGATAATGTTACTATGGATGTGCTCTCAATGGGAATGACAGGGGATTACGAAGTCGCCATTGAAGAAGGAGCAACAATGGTCCGCGTAGGAACAGGTATTTTTGGGGAACGTAATTATACAAGCCTTTAGAGGGCAGATATAATTACAGATAGGAGACAAGGAGTATGGAAAATATATTTAAAAGTATTTTGGATTCACTAAAGCTTACTGAAGATGAATATGAAGATGACGATTTTGATGAAAAAGAATATAAGCGTGCAGAGAGACAAGAAAAGAAAGCGGTAAAAAACGCCTATCAGCCTGCCTATGAAACAGAAATGTCTTCCCAAACGGTCAATAATGTATTAAATGAGGCAAGAAAAGAAAGGCAGATGAAGATGGAAAGGGACAAATCCGGGCCGAGCAAGGTAGTGCCAATCAGGACAAGCCCCAAGGGTTTTGAAGTTTGTATCATGAAACCTGGTACATTTGAAGACTCTCAGGAAATCTGCGATATGCTGTTATCAGGAAGAGCTGCTGTAATCAACCTGGAAGGTCTGGATGTTGATCTGGCTCAGCGTATTATGGATTTTATATCAGGCGCAGTGTATTCCTTAAATGGTAAATTGCATCAGATATCCAGTTTTATTTTTATCATATCACCGGAATCCGTTGATATATCCGGAGATTATGCAGATATACTACAGAATAATGGCTTTGAAGTGCCTACACTAAATAAGGATTTCTAATAATGGTACAAACAATCTATTCAACCTTTTATATGTTTTTTGTAGTATTGCAGGTAATACTGCTATTATATATGATATCCTCCTGGTTTTCTGGGGGTGAAAAATTCAAAAATCTTCTATCCTTATTAATTGAACCGATTTTAACACCGGTACGTTTTTTGCTGAAATATTCGATTTTCGGCAATCCTGCCGCTGATTTATCGCCTTTGATCAGTTTTGTGTTAATCATGTTTCTACAGGATTTATTTGTAAGATTATTAAACGGGAGTTAAGATGAACACGGATAAAGAAGATAATCTATTAAAGAAGCGGTTATTGGAGTTAGCAAGGACTGCTTATAACAAGAACATAAATACTTATACTGATTTTCTTACACTCCATGATATCAGTATTTTTCATAGTATAAAACCGGAATTACCAAATGTAAATCATGAGCTTTTCGGCGGGTTTGAAACTGCTGAAAGGAAAATTCTATGCTTTTGCGGAGATTCCTCCGTGAAAGCTTTTTCCGATTATATTGCATGTATAAAGATTCTTCCTAACAATAAGAAATTCAGTGATGAATTCAGTCACAGAGATTTTTTGGGTTCTATTATGAATCTGGGAATTGAGAGAGGCAAAATAGGAGATATTCTTGTTAAGGAAAAAGAAGGATTTGTATATTGTGAAGCAAGAATAGGAAATTTTCTGGCAGATAACTTAGAGAAAATAAAACATACAAAAGTTAACTGTGAAGTTATTTATGGGGACTTACCAGATTTTCCGCCGGATTTCAAAGAAATTAAGGGCAGCATAGCTTCGCCAAGACTGGATGCAGTTATAGCCCTTGCTTTTCAATCCTCCAGGAGCGGTATATTGTCATTGATAGCAGGAGGTAAGGTCTATGTTGATGGAAGGCTTATAGAAAGTAACAGCTATCAGCTAAAAGTAAATGAGACGGTATCCGTAAGGGGATATGGGAAATTTATTTATAAAGGCCTTGAGAATCAGACGAAAAAAGGACGGTATTATGTATCGTTATTAAAATACATTTAGGAGGGGAAAAGTTATGATAACGCCGATTGAACTGCAAAGTAAAACTTTTAAATCAGGTATTGGATATGACAAAAAGGATGTAGAAGGTTTTCTTTCTGAATTGCAGAAAAGTTATGAGACCATGTACAAAGAAAACATGGAGTTAAATGATAGGGTTAATACTTTAAATGAAGGTATTAATTATTATAAATCTATCGAAAAGACCCTTCAAAAAGCATTGTTGCTTGCAGAACAGGCAGCAGAGGATACAAAAGAAGCAGCCAGAAAACAGGCAAAAGCAATTGAAGATGAAGCGAACGGTAAGGCACAGCTGATTATATCAGAAAGTTATAAAGAAGTCGTGATGCTGAAACAACAGACAATAAAATTGGTGCAGCAATACGAGGCATTTAAAACACAATTTAAACATCTTGCAGCTATGCAGACAGAGCTGCTGGAAAGTGAAGCCTTTAAAATACATACGGACGAGCTTGATCTGTCCCTGGAAAATATCGGAGCAGTTATTTCTAATAAACAGGCTGCAGTAACCTTGGAGCCTGGAGAGCAGACCGATAAAGAGGAGAAACCCAATGATGCGGGTGTAACGGCGGAAGAGTTAGATGCATTTGAATTCTTTCACTCCTCAGAAGCATAATATATAAGCAATGCCATATTAAATTGCAGCAAGACATGAGTGTCCGGATATAATGAGTCAGAACTGAACGGTTCATTGATACCGCTCTTTAGAAAATATGATATTTCACGTAAATTAATGCCTGCGGTCTATGTTTGCAGGAGTGAGAAAGGCATGGTTCTATAATGCAGAATTCCAATCGGATTACAATTAAAAAAGATAACTCACCCATTTATGATATTGTTCTTGCAGAAGATTATAACCCTTTTCTGAAAGAATTAGAAGCACTTAATCTGGCTGGCAGAAAGGTTTGTATTGTCACTGATTCCAATGTCAGTAAGCTTCACTTAAATAACCTGTTAGAAATCGTAAAAGACTATGCAAGAATTGTTGAAACCTTTACCTTTCCAGCGGGAGAAGACAGTAAAACACTGGCAACAGTAGAGCTTTTATATGAGAAATTAATACAATCCAATTTTGACAGAAATGACATGCTTTTTGCTTTAGGCGGCGGAGTGGTAGGTGATCTTACCGGATATGCAGCAGCAACCTATTTAAGAGGAATAGCCTTCTTACAAATACCTACGACCCTCTTAGCCTGTGTAGACAGCAGTATAGGCGGTAAAACAGGTGTTGATTTTAAGGCATATAAGAATATGGTAGGCGCTTTCCATCAGCCCAGACTGGTGTATATTAACCTTGCTCATCTTCATACCCTGGATGACAGACAATTCTGTAATGGAATGGGTGAAGTCATAAAGCATGGTCTGATAAAAGATATAGCATATTATGAATGGCTTAAGAGTAATAGAGAGGAAATCTTAAGGAGAGAACCCCAGGCCTTAAAAGAAATGGTACTGCGTTCCTGTGAAATAAAACAAAGGGTAGTCGAGATTGATCCTACAGAAAAGGGTGTCAGAGCTTTATTGAATTTTGGTCATACGCTGGGGCATTCCATCGAAAAATTAATGGAGTTTAAGTTATTACATGGAGAATGTGTATCCATTGGCATGGTCTCGGCGGCTTACCTTTCTCAGATACATGGCTATCTTAACAAAGACGATGTAACAGAAATTACAGATACTTTAAGCTCATTTAATTTACCGGTTAACATATCGGATACGGACATTCCTTCGGAAGAATTTGTAAGAGTATGCTTTCATGATAAGAAAGTAGATGGAAATCTGATTAAATTTATTCTTTTAAAAGAAAAGGGTGATGCAGTGATTGATACATCAGTAAGCAGAGAGGATATTCTGGATGCTGTGAACTGTTTTAAAAAAATGAAATTATTATCGGAGGCAATATGCGAAAATTAAGGCATTTAATCTATCTTATCCTGTTAATAGGATTTGACCAGTTCACAAAATACCTGGTAATACAGAATCTGCAGGATAGCCCATTTATCTTAATCCCTAAAATTTTTCAGTTTACCTATCATGAAAATGATGGTGCTGTTTGGGGCATATTAAGCGGACGAACAATTTTTCTGGTCCTTATGGCGGTAATTTTATTGAGCTTTATGGTATTTATTTATATAAAAGTGCCCGCTGAAAAAAGATATAATGCTCTTCATATTATCCTTATATTTATCTGTGCAGGAGCAGTTGGAAATCTCTTGGACCGAATCCTTAAAGGTTATGTTGTGGACTTTCTGTACTTTGAACTCATTGATTTCCCTATCTTCAATGTAGCGGATTGTTATATCACCATATCCTCTGTATTGTTGGTGCTTTTAGGCCTGTTTTATTACAAGGATGAAGACTTTGCTTTCCTTAGCTTTAAAAGTGACAAAGCAGTTACAGCAACCGTTCATGACGCTGGTGAGAAGGCTGTTGTGAATGACAATACCGAAGATTCACAGGCCGAGGAAAAAGAAGAGGACCAGATTCAATAACGAGTATTTTAAGCTATTTTACATGCAATATTATAAGAAATTCTAACTACATTAAGTAGAAATAAGAAAGTGGTATCTCATGAATGAAGAAATACTGGACTTCTTTGTGGAACAAGAGGAAGGTGGTCTGAGAATTGACCGTTATCTTGCTGAAGCTCAGGAGGATTTGACTCGTTCCTATCTTCAGAAGCTTATTGCAGAAGGCAGGGTAAAAGTAAATGAGAACACAGTGAAAGCAAATTACAAAGTGAATGATGGAGATATGATTCAATTGATTCTTCCGTCTCCAGTGGATTTAGATCTGAAACCGGAGAATATACCCTTAGATATTGTGTATGAGGACAAAGATATCATAATAATCAATAAAAGAAAAGGTATGGTAGTGCATCCTGCAGCTGGTCATTATTCGAATACTTTAGTAAATGCTTTACTGTATCATTGCAAAGATGAACTCTCCGGTATCAACGGTATTTTGCGTCCCGGAATCGTTCATCGTATTGATATGAATACAACAGGTGTCCTGGTTGCCTGTAAAAATGACAAAGCACACCAATGCATAGCGGAACAGCTCAAAGTGCACTCTATAACCAGAAAATACAATGCAGTTGTCTTTCAGCCCTTTAAAGAGCTTACAGGGACGGTAGAAGCTCCAATTGGACGTCATCCTGTAGATAGAAAAAAGATGGCTGTCAATCACAAAAATGGAAAACATGCAGTTACACATTACCAGCTCCTTGAAAATTTAGGAGGACGGTATGCACATATTGAATGTACCCTGGAAACAGGCAGAACACACCAGATAAGAGTTCATATGGCCAGTATTGGACATCCATTGCTTGGAGATGAACTATACAGCAATAATAAAAGTAATTTCAGCCTGGAAGGGCAGGCTTTACATGCTCGGGTTTTGGGATTTATACATCCTGCAACCGGAGAATATGTAGAATTTGAAGCTCCTCTTCCTGCTTATTATGAAGAACTTCTTAATAAATTAAGAAGATAAACAATGATAAGGAGTAAGCATTGAAACGAAAATTATTCGCTCAACTTAAAATCTGGAAAGAATCCTTACAAAAGAAACCATTAATATTAACCGGAGCCAAAGGAACGGGTAAGACTTACCTTGCATTAACTCTGGCAAAAGACTTTTACAAAAGATATATCTATATAAATTACGAATTGCAGGCAGACAAAGACAAATTGGCTGCCTGTTTTGAACGTTTTCTGTTAACTGGAGTAACTTCAGGACTTACACCCTTAGAAGGCTCACCGGAGGAGAGCGATAAAGGTCTTTTCCTTGTAGATGATATGAACTGTATAGAGGAAATCGATGGGATTGTAATGAAAATCAGCAAACTTTACCCCGATTGGGACATTCTAATAATATCCGGATATGCCACCTATCTTCAAAGAGATACCTATGGGATAAATAAATACACAACCTTCAAATTGTATCCCATGGATTTTGATGAATTTCTTTCTGCTGCCGGACATGAATGGTATGTTGAAATGATTGATGAGTCTGTTATAAAGAAGAGCAGTCTGCCGCAGATTTTTCATGAAGCTTTGGTAAATCTCTTTGAGACCTACCTTATTGTGGGCGGCTTACCAGCAGCTGTGAATGAGTACATAAATAATGAAAATACAGAGAATATTACACAAATACACAGGGACATACTCTATTCGTATTTCTATGAAACTGATATGAAAGAAGAAAATTGTGCCCTGAAAGTCAAACAGATGCTCTTTACACTGCCACAGCAACTGTCAAAGCGTAATAAAAAGTTCCAATTCAATCAAATAAGAAAAGGAGCTACGGAAAATCAATACAAAGAAAGCCTGACCTTTATAAAAAGCAGTTTTTGCGGCATGATATGCCCAAGGATATCAGATGAAAGAATCAGCAGTTATGAAAGTGAGGAGATTAGTAATAACTTTTCTGCATTTAAGCTATATCTTTTTGACATAGGGTTATATCATTCTCTGTCAAAAATCACAGGTTGTGACCTGAAGGAAGGGTTTCGGGAAGGATTGATTGAAAGTTACATTGCGCAAGTATTAACTGGGGCCGATATTCCTTTTGGATACTGGGAGACAGCCTCTGGAAACCATTCTTTGTTTTTGTTAAAGGCAGCTTATAAGAATAATTATCCTGTTTTACCACTGGAAATTAGAACAAAAATACAAAAGCGTTCCAAGCTTTTAAGTACACTGAAAGAAAAGCAACCTAAAATCAATCAAATGTTGGTAACCACTGATGAGTTTAGCAATGAAGATGTTTCAGGAGATATTATCCCTCTGTATGGAGTCAAAAATATCATTGACAACTTGATTCTATTTAGATAGAATAATGATAATGGTAAAAACTACTAGTGTAGATTTTAAATTGGTTCGATGTGCAACATCATTCGACAACTGTAGACTTATGATTCTACAATCAGCCATAGACAGACAGAAATGACCATATGCGCTAATGTGAATGATTAGGAAGTATAAATTATAGCCTGATTTGTGACAGTACCATAGCCGTACCACGCTATGAGCACTTCTTATTCTGACAATGCAGCAAGTGGACCTACGATGCGAGTAGTACTGTGAATTATTGATAGATTTCCTTCACTCAATTAGCTTAGAAGCATTGTTTTAAATCTGTGGGCATTGAGGGAGACTAGTGGTCCTTACAACGTTTATAATTTCTTAAATTACAATAATAAACCTGTTAATACACCTTGATTCTACAAATGTAGTGTGTAAGCAATCATCCTTTTTCAATCCTAATAGAGGAATCCAGACAGGAATCTTTATCAGGATTTCATATAGATCTCTTACTATATTTAAGCACAAAAAACGAAAGTGCAGATTGGAGCAAGAATGAATGAAATACGTCTACATGAAGGAGAATTAAATATTATGGAGCTTTTATGGTCAAATAAGGTTTTGGCCGCAAAAGATATCTCCAAAATAATAAAAGAATACATAGGCTGGGAAAAGAATACTACGTATACCGTTATTAAACGTCTGATTGATAAAGGTGTCGTAAAGAGAGAGGACCCTGGATTCTTATGCAGGGCAACCATTTCTAAAAGAACTGTGCAGAACACAGAAACACAGGCATTGCTTAACAAGTTTTATAATGGTTCTTTGTGTAACTTTTTTACGGATTATTTAAAGAACCAGAAATTAGCGGCCGGAGAGCTGCTGGAGTTAGAGAGGATAATTAGTGAACAGAAGCTCTGATTGATAATCATTATCAATGTAACTTAGTCACATACGAAATATTATTTTGCGTTTAAAATACCTTTATAATTTACACATATTTGATGGATAATAAACAATAATTGTGTTTATTTGAAAGGAGCTCTATATGCAAGAGATTAAGATTTTTTCTCCCCTTGATAACAGTCTTTTAGGTTCCATTAAGTCAATGTCAAAGGAAGAAGTAGATAAAGAAGTAGGAAAAGCGAAAGAAGCTTTCTATAGCTGGAAAGAAATGCCCTTAAGCCAAAGAGCGGATATAATGTATAAAGCCGCAGACCTTCTGGTTGCAAATACAAAGAAACTTGCGGATTTACTCATGATGGAAGTTGGTAAGGATCAAAAGAGTGCAACATCAGAAGTGACCAGAACAGCTGATTTTATTCGCTTTACAGCAGATACCGCTAAAAGTATCCATGGAGAGAGTATCCAGGGTGATACGTTTTCCGGCTTTAGCAAAGAAAAAATAGCAATGGTTACAAGAGAACCGGTAGGCGTTGTACTTGCCATCTCACCCTTTAATTATCCTATCAATTTGGCGGCTTCTAAGATAGCGCCTGCACTGGTTTCTGGTAACACCGTGGTATTTAAGCCAGCAACAACAGGAAGCCTCTGCGGAATAGAGCTAGCAAAGTTATTTATGGAAGCCGGACTTCCAGAAGGAGCCTTAACTGTTGTCACAGGAAAAGGCAGTGAGATTGGTGATTATATTGTAACCCATCAGGATATTAATTTTATTAATTTTACAGGAAGTACCGAAGTCGGTCTCGATATTTCAGGAAAAGTTCATATGGTACCGCTGCTTATGGAACTTGGAGGAAAGGATGCGGCAATAGTTCTTAAAGATGCCGATTTGGAATTTGCAGCGAAAAATATCGTTGCAGGAGCCTTTTCCTATTCAGGGCAGCGCTGTACAGCGGTTAAAAGAATTCTTGTATTAGAAGACGTAGCGGATAAATTGATTCATTATCTGAAAATTGAAATAGAAAAGCTGAAGGTTGGAAACCCCTTAAATGTCCAGGCGGATGTAGTGCCGCTTATCAGTGAAAAAGCTGCGGATTTTGTCTGGGAGCTTATCGAAGATGCAAAACAAAAAGGTGCAAAGCTTGTTATTGGTGGCACACGAGAAGGAACCCTGTTATATCCTACTTTATTTGATGAAGTAACGGAGGATATGCGAATTGCCTGGGAAGAACCATTTGGACCCGTACTTCCGATTTTACGTGTTAAGACAGTAGATGAAGCGGTAAAACTGGCAAATAAATCTGAATATGGTCTCCAAAGTTCTGTATTTACTGAGAATCTAACAGATGCATTTCATGTGGCAGGTAAGTTAGAGGTAGGAACCGTACACATAAACAATAAAACAGAACGCGGACCCGATCATTTCCCTTTTCTTGGTGTTAAGAAATCAGGTATTGGTACCCAGGGGATACGTTATTCTATCGAAGCTATGACAAGAGTGAAGGCAACTGTAATTAATCTGAACAGATAAAGGATGGAAGCTTCTGATTATGAATATGTCTGCAAGACAATAGAAGCGAACCTTTGGAATATATGTGGTTGCATTTACATGTATAGCAACAATGAAATTGAATAAATGTAATGACCTTAATGAAATAGGAAATCGAATATTGTAAATGTAATAGTATAAGTGTAATTGTTAAAATAAGTTAGATTGAATGAAATATATTAATTTCTAAAAATTATTTCCATTAGATAGGTAACTATTATAAATTTAAAATCCATGATATTTAATCAGGTCTATATGAATAACCTAACCTGTTAAATAATCATGGATTTTTTATAAATAATATTAAATGCTGAAAATAACTAAAACAGCATAATGCATAAATAAATTATCTGAAACTGCAATCCAAACAGCATCAGAAATAACTATCTGAAACAACATAATCTAAAACTGCATAAGCTGAACTGAACTAATTAGAACCGAACTAATTGTAAAGCATAAGCTGAACTGAACTAACTAGAGCTGAACTAATTAAACAGCATAATCCAAAACTGAATTAATAAGAACTGAACAATTAAAACAGCATAATCCAAAACTGTATTAATAAAAACTGAACAATTATAACAGCATAATCCAAAACTGAATTAACTAGAGCTGTGAACTAATTGAAACAGCATAATTTATACAGAACTATCTAAACTACATAATTTAAACTGAGCTCCTAAAAAGTGAAATTCTTTAAAAAATCAGCGATATCTGTTCTTCTCCCAGTTATACTGCCCTGGACCATTTCCTTACTGCCGCCGCCTCGTCCAAGAAAGCTTTTATTTAATTCGGCTCCCATAGGTCTTACATCCATAGCTTTAGCACACATAACGTAACGGTATTCAAGTGGTTCGTCTGTTTCCATTATTAAAGAATCCTTAGCAGAAGGAATGAAGATTCCAACAACGCCATTTCTGCGTTCTTTCACAAGATTCGCAAAATGCCTTAACTGATTATCCGGTATTTCGTAATCAAATAAGATATAAGGTTCCTCGCCAGAAGGTATAGAATCCGCTTTTAAATTTAATAGTCTGATAGTAAGATTGGTAAGCTTGGCTTCAAGAGATAATTTCTCGTCTTTGAGCCGCTTGACAGCTTCATCGGTTTCATAGATTTTAGCAGAAAGAGTAACAGATATATTCTGTATATTCTTTTCCTTCTTGTTATAATCTGTTAAAGCCCGTTTACCACATTGGAGTTCAAGTCTTGTTCCTCCCTTATAGTTTTGATAAGAGGTTACTTTTATTAGGCCTACTTCTCCTGTAAACTTAACATGGGGAGCACAGCAGGCACAGGTATCAACACCCTTTATGGTTACAATCCGGATTGCACCTGATAATTCCTTTTTGCTGCGGTAGTTCAGGGATTTTAAAGTTACTTTATCCGGATAAACAGCAACAACCGGTATATTATGAAATACAGCATCATTTGCCAGTTCCTCTATCCGTCGAATGTCTTCTTCTGTAAAGGTTCCGCTAAAATCAACCGTAACAGTATCTGTCCCCAGGTGAAAACCAACATTGTCATAACCAAAATTCTTAAAAACTAATCCGGATAAAATATGTTCCCCAGTATGCTGCTGCATAAAATCGAACCTTCTCGTTTGGTTTACAGATCCGTTAATCACCTCACCCTCGGTCAAAGGTGCTGTTAAAGTGTGATAAATAATTTCATTCTTCTCCTGTACATCAATAACCGGGATGCCATTTAAGATTCCGGTATCAGAGGCCTGTCCACCGCCCTCCGGAAAGAAAGCAGTAGCTGAAAGTATAACTTCGTATAAGGGCTTCTGATGATCAATTTGTTTCGCAGTACAGGAGATTACAGTAGCAGAAAAATCAGACAGATAACTGTCTTCATCATATAATTTTATCGTATTAGTTGACATATTAAAACCTGTTATCGCAGTATTAATGCGTTATTACCACATATTATTGTGAAAGTATAATAAGCTTTCAATGTGGCAGCCTTTCTTTTTGTATTTTATCTTATCTTAAAAGCATATCTCTGGATATAAGTATTACTCTGTATAAGTATTACTCTGTATATGTTTATTTTTGCTCTGATATTCAATATGCTCAATCAGTCAAAAGACTTAATATACAAGACTTATACTGAAACGGGTAAAAGCTTAAGCCAACTTATAAAACACTATATGTTACTAAGGATATGCTTCTGTATTAACAATAACTTAGAAGCATGTGGGATAGCAAACACAGAAATATACTTTATAATGAAATTCATTTTATCAGTTTTAGGTGGTTTTTACCAGTGTTTTGTTATACGTATAAATAACAAAAAGAAGAAGACACAATGTACAGATGATAACGAAACTGGAAGTATAGCAGGAGTTCTTTCTATTAGGTGCAACTCCTTTTTTCCTTATGAAAAACCAACCCTCCTTCGCATGGATGAATATAACCAGCTGGTGCAAAAAGAGAAAACAGCAAAATGGCTTGTGAATATTCCATCATAAGAAAATACTTGCATAAAAGAATAAATAGTCTTATCATAAATATGTTTAAAAACAAGAAAAATGTGATTACATATACTCACAATGACAACACTGGATAATATAGGAGATAAGAAATGGCCAGATTTTTTAACGGAAAACCCATAGAACTGCTTGCTCCCGCAGGTAATTTTGAAATATTCAAGGAAGTGATTCAACTGGATTGTGATGCCGTATATTTTGGTGGTAAAAACCTGAATATGCGTCTACATCGCAAGGACTATAATTTCTCGGATGCAGAGCTTGAAGAAGCTGTAAAGCTTGCTCATTCCTGTGGTAAGAAAGCATATATCACTGTAAATAATCTTTACGGTGATCAGGAGCTCTCTGAGCTAAAAAGCTTTCTTATAAAACTGGAAGGGTATAAGCCGGACGCATTGATTGTACAGGATTTAAGCGTAATAGCACTTATAAAGGAATTAGCCTTGGATCTGACGGTACATGCCTCTGTAATGATGAATATACATAATCAGCAGAGCATATATGCCTTAAAGGATTTGGGCGTAACAAGAGTAGTAATCTCCAGAGAAGCCTCCCTTACTTACAGCAAATATCTGGCTGATACAACACAGATGGAAATAGAATATTTTATTCATGGTGATATGTGTATTGCTCACGGAGGACAATGTCTCTACAGCGGAATGTTATTTGGACAGAGCTCTAACCGTGGACGCTGCTTAAAACCATGCAGATGGAGCTTTGATATACATCAGGAGGGTAAGGATTACAAAACAGAGTTTCCCATGGCCGTAAAAGATATGTCCATGTATGAATATATACCGGAATTAATTGAAGGTGGCGTTACCTCTTTCAAAATTGAAGGACGTATGCGTGACATCGGTTATCTCAAAATGATAATCGGAACTTATGCAGATGCAATAGACCGGTATATCAAGGATCCTATCTGTTATGACAGGGGCAAGGATTCTGAATTATTACAGGAAAACCGTAAGCGGGATACCTCCCCGGCTTACGCTTTTGGCAGACCCGGACTTGGCAATATCAATAGGAGATATGAAGGTACTGGTACCCTCTTTAGCAGTGGGAAGGTATTCAGTACTGCAACCGAAGAACGTGACATTACAGAAGAGAAGCTGGAGAAAATTAACCAGGAACTCACAAAATATATCAAAAATAATACAGATAAAGCGAAGCTGTGTGTTAAAGTTAATAATACTGCGCAGGCACAAATATGTCTGGAGGCAGGCGTTGATGCCATATATCTTTCAGGGGATGTCTTTCTTCCTGACAGACCTTTTTCCAGGCGTGAGATTGAGGAACTGGTTTCCGGGAAGGGGAATACTGAGATATACCTTGGTATGCCTCATATGACCTTTGATATGCAGTTTCAACAGTATGGACAACTTATGGCTTCAGGACTCCCGGTAGACGGTCTGCTTGCGACAAATATTGGTGGTGTACGTGCTTTCAAAGAAAAGAATCTAATCGGTGATTACCCTTTAAATATTTTAAATGATGCATCTGCTGGTTTTTATGAAAAAATGGGCCTCAACAGGTTCACCATTACACCCGAAGCAACTCTTGCTGAAGCTATGGAACTTATTAGTTCGGCTGGTTCGAAGGCAGAATTAATCGTTTATGGTTCTCCAACCGTAATGTATATGGAGCATGATCTTTATGATAATGTGGATAAAGACAGAAGAGGGCTTTTGTATCTGGTAGATGAAAAGGGTTTTAAGCATCCTGTTTATAAGGATCAGTACGGAAGAAACCATATGATTTTATATAAAAATCTCTGCTACCTTCCTATCCTGAAAGGACTTTATGAAGCCGGTTTATTAAATTTCCGCATTGAGGCAGCACATTTAAGCGAGGAAGAATTAAAACATGTAATTGCTATCTATAAGAAAGCCTTATCTGACCTTAATAACTGCAGTAATTTATATCAGGAGATGAAAGCAGAAGGAAAGGGATTGACATTGGGGATCTTCGGTTTATAAAAGTGAGAAATGAGAAAATATATGCTCTCTGATTTGTGCCTGCGCCCAACAATAAAGGTTATAAGAAAGGTTAGGTTATTAAATGTATAATTCTGAAGAAGTATTACAGATGCGTAAAGACTATCTGATGCCCTGCCTGGGGTATTTCTATAAAAATCCTCCGGTATTTACAAGAGGAGAAATGCAGTATCTCTACGATGATCAGGGAAAAAAATATCTGGATTTCTTTGCCGGAGTTTCCGTAATGAATTGCGGACATAGCAATCCTGAAATTATAAATAAAGTAATTGAGCAGTTAACAAATCTTCAGCACGTAACCAATGTTTATTTTACGGAACCAGTAGTGGAACTTGCCAAAAAGCTTAGTGAAATACTTCCGGGTAACCTTAAGAATTCCTTCTTCTGTATGTCCGGTTCAGAAGCAAATGAAGGTGCCATGCTACTGGCAAGAATTTATACAGGGAAGAAAAAATTTATTGCATTAAGCAATAGTCTTCACGGAAGAACTCATCTGACAATGTCTGCTACAGCAATACCAATGTGGAGAGGAGACCCATTTCTTGACGATGACTTCTACTTTGTAACCAATTCTCCTGAAAAGACCCTGTCAGAAATAAATGATATCATTGAGAAAGATTCCGATATAGCAGCCTTTATTTTTGAGCCTATACAGGGAAACGGGGGTATAATAACACCGCCGGAGGGATTTTTCATAGAGATTCAAAAACTGCTGAAGGAACATGGGATTTTAATGATCTGTGATGAAATCCAGACAGGCTTTGCTCGTACTGGAACAATGTTTGCTATTGAGCAATACGGAATCGTACCCGATATCATGACTATGTCTAAAGCCTTAGGAAACGGAATTCCTGCCGCCGCCTTTTCTACAACACCGGAGATAGCCGCCCGTTTTACAGCACCTTCCGCATCGACACTTGGTGGTAATCCGGTTTCCTGTACCGCTGCTTTAGGAGTGCTTCAATACATCTCAGAGAAAGATTTATGCAGTCGCGCAAAAAGACTTGGTAAAAGACTACGAGGTAAACTATTGGATCTGAAGGAGAGATACCCCATTATAAGTGATGTAAGAGGGAGAGGACTGATGCTGGGGGCGGAGTTATGTACTCCTGAAAAGGAACCTTTGCCTGAGATAACCGATGCTATTTTAGAGCGGTTAAAGGACGAGGGCATAATTCTTGGAAAGAACGGATTATACCGTAATGTACTTGCTTTTCAGCCACCACTGGTAATAGAAGAGGCTGATATAGATTTCTTGATAGAAAAATTAGAGGATGCGCTGGCACTTAGCTATAATTATAAAGCATAAATCCACAACAGAGAATGGTTTGCCGGACAAGTTGTCTAATATAAAGGCCTATTGTTACTGGTGCAGAACGAGTTAAATAAATATAAAAAAGTTTCCATGATATAAATAAAATAAAATAGGGTATAGCAGAATAGTTCTCGTGTTTCTGATATACCCTAATCCCAACCTTATTTCTTTGATAACGAATGGAAGAAATAATTGAATCTGTGACTAAAAAAATGCAATTAATACTTCCTATTACGAAACCAATAATTCAAGTATTTCATCACACCAGGATAGAACAGCCTGAGCATTTATGATACCATAACGTAAAGGCGCATAGAGATAGAGTTCCCTCACCGGTGTTACCTCCTTAATTCCTATTTCTAAACTGTCAGCTACTGCCTGATATTCTTTCAGGCGATTAAGCTGTTGTTGCTTGTATTCAGTTATCATTTTAACAACCTCTGGTCTTGGTAAATTGCTGGCAAAGGTCAGTTTTAACATAAATTCCGATCTGACCGGCTGCTGTACGGGAGGTTCAGCCAACCATTTCAAGAATTCTTCCCGCCCGGTGGTTGTTATTGTATAAACTTTTTTTCTGGGAGAGGAAGAATCTTCTGTCTGAATCAATCCCTCTGACAACAGTTGATTTAATACCGGATAAATATGCCCAAAATTCTCATTCCAGAAATTTGAGATGACAGTATCACAGTATTTTTTGATATCATAACCAGTACCGGAATGGATGCTTAAAATACCAAGTATAGCATAACGAGTTTTATTTTTGATAGCCATTATTCCTCCAATTCTTTTAGAATTGACAGCGTTATGATACCTCTGATAATACGGTTCTCTTGCTGCCAGACTAAACATTTGAATGACATATTTAATATTAGACTATATCAGTCTGATATAAATGTCAAGAGGAATTCCACTGGTTATAATGTAGATTTGCGGAATAGGACAATATACAAAAATTTGCTGTACAAAAACCGTTGGAATGCCAATATTCTATTTAAAGTCTGTTAGAGCAGTAATTTCCAACAATTAAATAATTTTAAATTCAAAGGTGAAAATAGAAAAGTTATTGCACCCCTTAAATTCTGGGACAAATATCAAAAAAGTAAAACTTAGCGTTGACAATTAATGGTTCATATGCTAAACTGTTTTAGTGTGCCGCACAGCGAGGTTTTAAATCTTTCTATTTTATCAAATTCGTTTGATTTCTGATAGAGATACCATAGCTGGCGAGTAATGATAATAGGAGGTGTGCCATATGTACGCAATTATTGCAACAGGTGGTAAACAGTACAAAGTAGCCGAAGGCGATATCATTAAAGTAGAGAAGCTTGGTGTAGAAGCTGGAGCAACTTATACCTTTGACCAGGTACTTGTAGTAAACAATGGTTCTTTAGTAGTAGGCGAGCCTACAGTAGCAGGAGCAACTGTAACTGCATCCGTAGTTGAAGATGGTAAGAACAAGAAAGTTGTTGTTTATCGCTACAAGAGAAAGACCGGATATCACAAGAAAAACGGTCACAGACAGCCATATACCAAGGTTAAAATTGAAAAAATCAACGCATAACTAAGCAGGGTTAGGTTATGATAACTATATCCGTATATAAAGATGCAGACGGTAAGCTTACAGGCTTTCGCAGTACAGGACATGCTGGTTTCGCAGAAAGCGGACAGGACATAGTTTGTGCAGCGGTATCAGCACTGATAATAAATACCGTGAATTCTATCGAGACTTTTACCTCAGATACCTTTCAATTGAAAGAGGATGAGAAAAAGGGAATGATAGATTTTAAGATTGTTTCAAAACCTGGTAATGAATCCACTTTGTTATTGAATTCTCTGCTTCTGGGACTAAATGGAATCAGAGAAGATTACGGAAAGCAGTATATTAAATTTGTTTAGCGGGGATATCCTGCGACATATATTCAAGGAGGTGTAGGTTATGTTAAAAATGAACCTTCAGTTTTTCGCTCATAAAAAGGGTGTTGGTTCTACCAAGAACGGCAGAGATTCCGAGTCCAAGAGATTAGGAGCTAAAAGAGCAGACGGACAGTTCGTACTGGCTGGTAACATTCTTTACAGACAGCGTGGCACAAAGATTCATCCCGGTGTTAATGTAGGACGCGGCGGCGATGATACCTTATTTGCATTAGTTGATGGTGTTGTTCGTTTCGAAAGAAAAGGCAGAGACAAGAAACAGGCTTCTGTTTATCCAGTAGAATCCAAATAAGATGAAACTTTAGGACCCCAGATTCTTGATTAATTCATGAATGTGGGGTTTATTCATGATATAGGAATATCTGCTCATAATAAAGATATTCGGAAAAGAGGTGAAAAAAATGTTTGCAGATAGTGCAAAAATATATATTCGTTCAGGAAAAGGCGGCGACGGGCATGTAAGTTTTCGAAGAGAGATCTTTGTTCCTGCCGGCGGACCCGATGGCGGTGATGGCGGAAAAGGCGGCGACTTAATATTTGAGGTGGACGATAATCTGAATACCCTGACAGATTACCGTTTTATCAAAAAATATTCAGCTGAAGACGGTGAAAATGGCGGTAAGAAGAATTGTCACGGTAAAAATGGAGCAGATTTAGTTCTGAAGGTACCGGAAGGAACCGTAATCAAAGATACGGAGTCCGGTAAAGTCATTGCTGATATGTCCCATGGCAACCGCAGAGAGGTTATCCTAAAAGGAGGCAGAGGCGGCAAAGGAAATCAGCATTATGCCACAGCAACCATGCAGGTGCCAAAATATGCACAGCCCGGACAAAAAGCAAGAGACCTCAATGTTACGCTGGAACTAAAGGTTATTGCAGATGTAGGATTGGTAGGTTTCCCTAATGTTGGTAAATCCACTTTCTTATCTCGTGTAACCAATGCAAAACCCAAGATAGCCAATTATCATTTCACTACCTTAAATCCCAACTTGGGAGTTGTAGATCTGGAGAATGGTAATGGTTTTGTTATAGCCGACATACCTGGACTTATTGAAGGCGCTTCCCAGGGAATCGGGCTTGGACATGAATTCTTACGTCATATAGAACGTACAAAAGTAATTGTCCATATGGTAGATGCAGCCGGAGTTGAGGGAAGAGATCCGCTAGCGGATATCGAGACAATCAACAGCGAATTAAAAGCCTATAACGAAGAGCTCTCAGGTAAACCACAGGTAATAGCTGCTAATAAACTGGACATCCTTTACGGTGAAGAGGAAGAACAGGCGGTCAATTTATTAAAAGAAACCTTTGAGCCACAAGGAATAAAAGTATTCCCTATTTCTGCTGTTAGCGGTAAGGGTGTAAGAGAATTATTATTTTATGTGAAAGAACTGCTTGACAGCCTTCCTTCTGAACCATTGGTATTTGAGAAAGAGTTCGATCTTAATAATATGGATTTTGGTAATGAACCATATACCGTAGTAAAAGAAGACGAACATCTTTTTGTTGTTGAAGGACCCAGAATTGAAAGAATGCTTGGTTATACCAATCTTGATTCTGAAAAAGGTTTTGAATTCTTCCAGCGTTTCTTGAAAGATAATGGTATTTTGGACGAGCTTGAGGCACTTGATATTGAAGAAGGCGATACTGTTAAGATGTATGGCCTGCAATTTGATTATTATAAGTAATATATCAGCAATTATTTACGACTGATAAAAAGTATCCAAAGAAAGATTGGTACTTTAAGTAAGCCTGCAGGCAAAGTTTGCAGGTTGCAGGAAAGGCATGGTATTAATATGACAAGTAAACAAAGATCCTATCTAAAAGGTCTTGCCATGAATATCGATTCCGTATTTCAAGTAGGGAAAGCAAGCCTTACACCAGAGCTTACCCAGGGTCTGGAAGAAGTACTTGAAACAAGGGAACTTATAAAAGTAACTGTACTGAAAAACTGTCTGGACGATCCCCGTGAAATTGCACAGGTAGTTGCAGAACGTACTCATTCTGAAGTAGTTCAGGTAATAGGGAAGAAATTTGTTCTCTACAGAGAATCAAAAACCAAGAAAAAGATTGAACTGCCGAAAGAAGCAAAAGGAAAGAAAGAATAATTCAGTAACCGTTTCAATTATCAGAAGAGAGGCTTAGTTTATGAAAGTAGGAATTATGGGCGGAACTTTTAATCCCATTCATATGGCGCATCTGATACTTGCACAAAGCGCTTTGGAACAGCTGGGTCTTCAAAAGATTCTGTTTATGCCCTCTAAGAGACCGCCCCATAAACGAAGTGACCTGATTGCAGATGATATACACAGAGAGAAAATGGTGGAATTAGCTATTCAGAATAACCCCTCTTTTGAATTGTCAAAAATGGAGTTGTTAAGAGAGGGTACCACCTATACCTCAGACACCTTACAACAGTTAAACCAGGAAAATCCTGATATCACCTATTATTTTATAATGGGTGCAGATTCCCTGTTCCAGCTGGAAACCTGGTGGGAACCGGAGGTAATACTGAAGCTCGCCCATATTGTTGCAGCGGTGAGGGGTCAGGAGACAAGAGAAGAATTAAAAGCTCAGGCAGAGCATCTGACTGCAAAGTTTCATGCGACTATTCATATACTGAATACACCTTATCTGGATATTGCCTCACATGAATTAAGAGATAAGTTGTTAAAAGGAGATTCTATTCGATATATGGTTCCTGAGACAGTATATGAATATATCAACGAGCATCAGCTTTATACAGGAAAAGAGCAGAAAAATGATGGAAAATTTGTTTCAGTTGGAGAAGAGATTAGGTGAGATACTGCCAAGAAAAAGGTTCCTGCATTCAATGGGAGTAATGACCACAGCCTTCTCCATGGCAATTACTTTTAAAGAAGATTACGAAAAAGCTGCCATTGCAGGATTAATACATGATTGTGCCAAATACATGACAGGAGAGGAAATGCTTTTGGAATGTTATAAGAATAACATACCGGTTAAACCGGTAGAAAAGCTTAAGCCTGACCTGCTCCATGCCAAATTAGGAGCATTCTTCGCGAAAAATGTATATAATATTGTAGATGAGGAAATCCTTTCTGCTATTACCTGGCATACAACGGGTAAGCCGGATATGTCAAAGCTTGAGAAGATTATCTTTGTAGCCGATTATATCGAACCTAATCGATCCTCATCCACTATTCCTGAGTTGGACAGCATTCGAAAATTATCCTTTGAAAATCTGGAGGAAGCTGTATGTAAGATATTAGGCGATACCGTCAGATATCTTGAGCAAAGCGGTTTGGCCATCGATGAAACAACAGCAATAACCTATGATTATTATAAAGGAAATTATGGGAAGTAAAGGAGTATTAATGAATACAGCAAAAGAAATCGCAAAATTGACCTATAAAGCTTTAGATGATAAAAAAGCAGAAGATATAAAAGTTATTGAGATCGGTAATATTACCGTTATTGCAGATTATTTTATTATTGCCAACGGAACCAACTCTTCACAGGTTCAGGCTTTGGTTGATAATGTAATGGAAGAATTATCAAAGAACGGACATGAGCCTAAGAGAATTGAAGGTGTAAGATCCGCAAGCTGGATTTTAATGGATTACGGCGATGTAGTTGTTCATATCTTTTCCAAAGAAGACCGCCTTTTCTATGATTTAGAGCGTATTTGGAGAGATGGAAAGGTAGTTGAGAAAGAACAACTGTTTATTTCATAAACTACACCGTATATGCGGTACTATTAATATAGGTACTGTATGTTACAATCAGAAAATAAATTTCTGGTTGTAACATACAGTACCTTTTTTCGTGGAGTTTTTTCTGGTCTTAAAGTTCCCAAAGTTTAATTTCTTCATACTATAGAATAAAAGAGTTTGCCATGATAAACTCTTGCACTTAAATTCAACCAGTGCAGTTATAGAGACTTCCTATGCAGAGTCAACTAGTAATCTAAAAAGTAACGCAGAAAGGAACGGTATAGAATGGATTTTACAGTCAAAGATGTACTTCGACTTATCAGGAGATACTTCCTCCTGATATCAGTATGTACGTTTGCAGGCCTTTCTCTCAGTTTTCTTGTTAACAAATTAATGATTGACAAGACTTATACAGCTTCAGCTTCTTTTTACGTAAGTACAACAGACAGTACCCTTACAAATTTGTCTGAGTTGGATTATGCTCAGAAAATAGCAGAAACCTATATCAATTTTTTAAATACTAGGCAGTTCTTTTTAAAAGTCATTGATTTGAGCGATCTTCCTTATACCATGCAGGAGCTGCAAGCCATGACAACCATAAGTACTATTCGGAATACGGAAATATTCAGTATTACGCTAACCAGTAAGAACCCCGATGATTCCTATAACTTAGTAAAAAGTATGGAAACAGTAGCTCCACAGTTAATCAAAGATATAAAATCCAATGTAATTATCAGTGTAGTTGATCCGGTGGCATATCCCACCAGTCCTTCAGGTCCCAATACGCTGTTTAATACATTGCTGGGAGGAATTGTTACAGGATGTGGAGTATTCATTTTTGTTATTTTGAAAGAAATACTTAACATTAAGGTAGCAAATCAGGAGGATTTACTGAAACACTATGAAATTCCGCTTCTTGGCAGTATCCCTCATGCTTCTGGAAAAGCAAATTATGCAAGAGGCATTAGGAATTCAACTGTTTTTAAAATTTTAGCTGAAAGATTTGGATATAATGAAACGGTAAATACAACACTAAATGATGAAAGTAAATTTCTGGTGTCAGAAAGTTATAAAGCTTTACGTACAAATCTTAGATTTTCAGTTCGTAAAGATGGTTGTAAAAAGATATTGATTACCAGCCCGGCACCGGAGGATGGGAAAAGTACTACCAGCATTAATCTATCCATTGTTCTATCTCAGGCAGGTAATAAAGTTTTATTAATTGACTGTGACTTAAGAAAAGGTAGAACGCATCACTTTTTTAGAGCGAAAAGCGCACCCGGTCTCAGTGACTGCCTTTCCAATATGAATACTACAAAAGAAGTAATCTATACTACACCATATAACAACCTTTATAGTATACCCATGGGGTCAATTCCACCGAATCCTTCGGAACTATTGGGCAGCAGGCAAATGGAAGCACTAATAAAAGAGCTGGAAAGTGAATATGATTATATTATATTAGATACACCTCCGGTTAATGTAGTAGCAGATTCACTTAGTTTTATTAAGAATACAGACGGAGCCATACTAGTAATCAGAGAAGGCAAGACTTCCTATCCGGAAATTGAAAATGTATTAATGAAGTATCGATATGCAAAGGCGAATATACTCGGCTTTGTTCTAAATGGAGTTTCAGTGAAGGAAATGGGGATCAATAAATCCAAGTACTACTATTACCACAGATCTGAAGGCAATAAATAGGAGAAAGGCAGTAGAAGTGACAAGCGATTATGAATCCTCGGCTAATTAACTATGCGCAGTAATATACGCAGGAATGGAGGTAATAATGATTGATATGCACACACATATACTGCCTGGTATAGATGATGGAGCCACTACCCAGGAAGAAGCTATAATGCTGACTGAATATCTGCATAGGCAGCAAGTTACACAAGCTGTCTGCACACCGCATTTTTATCCCATGGAAGGAACCATGGAGAATTTTCTGCTTAACCGCACGAAAGCTATGGAAGCTGTAAATCACAGTAAGATACATTTAATAGCTGGAAGTGAAACCTATCTGCATCGGTATTTGTTCCATTACACGGATTTAAAACCATTATGTATAGAGAATACAAACTATCTTCTGTTAGAATTCCCTGATATGAAGGCTTGGAATATGGAGTACATGAAGGATCTTGACGAAATAATCGGATATTATAATATCAATCCTATAATTGCTCATATAGACCGTTACAGGCCGCTTATGAGAAGTAAGAAGCTTTTAAAAGAACTAAAGCAGAAAGGATGCCTGCTGCAGCTAAATGTTTCTGCCTTATCAAATTCTGCTACAAAGAGGAGAGCATTAAAACTAATTGAAGAGGAATATGTAGATTTATTAGGAAGTGACTGCCATAATTTATCCTACAGGCCTCCTAATATTAAGGAGGCCCAGAAAATTATCTTTCATAAATTAGGCGAGGATACCTGGGATAAATTAATGATTAATGCGAAGAATGTAATTGAACCCAAAACCATGATGGAGACACCAAAAATTCTAGAATCCGTTACGGTGATTGAGCCAATAAAAGTTTAGAACATGCGGAAGAGGCCGATAACCTTACCAAGAATCTCTAAATCCTTCAGAATAATAGGTTCCATGGTATCATTTTCTGGCTGAAGGCGATAATAATCTTTTTCTTTATAGAAGGTCTTTACAGTAACGGAGTCTTCAATTAAAGCTACCACGAAGTCTCCGTTCACTGCGTGAGACTGCTTCTGGACAAGAATCTGGTCACCGTCGAAAATTCCGGCATTTATCATGCTTTCACCTTTCACTTTAAGCATAAAGGTTTCTTCGTTAGGCATATATTCGGTTGGTATAGGGAAATAACTTTCAATATTCTCTACCGCAAGTATAGGCTGTCCGGCTGTTATTGTTCCTACGATTGGTACGCTGACCATCTCTCTTTTTGCCAGATTAAAAGTGTCATCCGTAATTTCAATGGCTCTTGGTTTTGATGGGTCTCGTCTTATGTAACCATTCTTCTCCAGAGTCTCAAGATGGGAATGAACGGAGGAAGTGGACTTTAACTTAACAGCTTCACATATCTCCCTAACGGCAGGCGGATAACCCTTAGATAAAGTCTGGCTTTTTAAATATTCCAGAATCTCTCTTTGTTTAGGACTGATTTTACCATAACTCATTATATTTCCTCCATTAAAAGCTTGCATTCTTATATTCTATTTGTATGAAAAATTCTTATACTTTCATTGTCATCATTATAACACGATTTTTCTGGAAATGCAAAACTTATGTTCGCTTTTATGTAAAAATTGCTAGAAAATTAAAAAAATACCGTTGACAAACAAATGTTCTGGTATTATAATCAGGATAACAAAACAAATGTTCGCAACATATGTTCGTTCTGGCGCTCGGTAAAAGATAAGACAGGCCCACGATAGATGGGGTACCTACTCATTCTTAATTTTTAAGATAAGTATAACAGGAGGATTATATTATGAACCAGATGTCATTATCCTTATTAAACGTTCCGTTTTTCATGCTTTATAACCACATTAAGCGTAAGAAACATTACCTTGTATTGTATGGATTCTGTATAGCTATTATACTGGTAATATCAATTCTTCTGATATCAACAAATGTAAATGCTGAGAAGCTGCAGACCTCAACGAAACATATAATAAGCATCCAGATAGAGAAAGGTGATACTTTATGGAGTATCGCAAGTCAATACATAACGGATGATTACAGTGATATGAATGAATACATCAAAGAGATAAAGAAGACAAATGGCCTTACCACGGACACTATTCACGAAGGTAAGTATCTTGTAATACCTTACTATGCACAAGGGGAATAGGTTTATATGAACCCATGAACCGTCTTGTTCCTTCAAAATACACCACTTTAAGAACTGCCGCAAGAAGTTGTCTAAGATAATTTATATCTAAGACAAAGAGCTTGCGGCAGTTTCTTTTTGTGGCAAAAACCCGCTTTTGTCATACTATTGAAATAGGGAATAACCCTTTTATAATAAATTATGGATAGAGAGGTATTGGTTATGAGTTTGGCTCAAGATTTATCCGAAAGAAAAGAAAGCCTGGCCGTCATAGGATTGGGTTATGTAGGTATGCCCCTGGCCTTGGCTTTCTCGAAAACATATAATGTGATCGGATTTGACATTAGTACTGAGGTTATCAATAAGTATAAAAATGGAATAGATCCTACAAAAGAAGTGGGAAATAAAGCCATCCAGGAAGCTAACATAGAATTTACTTACGATGAAGAGAAGCTAAAGGAAGCTAAATTTCATATTATCGCTGTACCTACGCCAGTTAACATCCACAAGACACCAGATCTTGAACCTGTTGAGGCTGCCAGCGAAATAGTCGGGAGGAACCTAAAAAGGGGCTCTATTATTGTATATGAATCCACGGTGTACCCAGGTGTAACGGAAGAAGTGTGCGTACCAATATTGAACAGAGCATCCGGACTGATTTGTGGCAAAGATTTTACAGTGGGATATTCACCAGAACGAATCAATCCTGGAGATAAGGTTCATCGTCTTGAAAATATCAGAAAAATTGTCTCAGGAATGGATGAAGAAACCTTACAGGAGGTTGCAGCAGTATATGAAGAAATTATTGAAGCCGGTGTTGTAAGAGTAAGCAGTATTAAGGTAGCTGAAGCAGCTAAAGTGGTTGAGAACAGTCAGAGAGATATCAATATCGCTTTTATGAACGAACTGGCAATGGTATTTGACCGTATGCAGATAGATACGAAGGAAGTAATTGAAGCAATGAGCAGTAAATGGAATGCATTGAACTTTTATCCGGGGCTTGTTGGAGGACATTGTATCGGTGTGGATCCTTATTATTTTATATATGAGGCTGAGCGGTTAGGTTATCATTCACAGATTATTCTATCCGGCAGAAAAATAAATGACGGTATGGGCGAATTTGTGGCAGATAATATTATAAAGAAGCTGATACTTACAAATAAACCGGTTAAGAACAGTAAGGTTGTAATTTTAGGTATTACCTTTAAGGAAAATTGTCCGGATATCAGAAATACGAAAGTATTGGATATAATCGATAAACTTAGAGAATATGGCTTAGATCCCATTATTACGGATCCCCTGGCAGATAAGGCAGAGACGAAACGTCATTATAATATTGAGCTTGTTGACCGGCAGGATATCAAGGAAGCAGATTGTCTGGTATTTGCTGTGGCACATGACGAGTATTTAAGTTTAACAGAAAATGAAATAAAAGAGATGTATACGGCTGGAAGAGCAGATGAAAAAGTATTAATCGATGTAAAAGGAATACTTGATAAGAATAAATGGATATCTGAAGGCTATCACTTTTGGAGACTTTAAAATGTCAGGGGATAAGATATTAATAATCGGTAAAAACGGTTTTATAGGCAGTTCCTTGGCTGAATGGCTAAGAAGAAATAATTATGCAGTCACAAGTGTTTCTGCCAGAAATGAAGAGTGGAGAACAGTTAATCTCTCCGAGTATAAAACTATCATCAATGCTTCTGGAATCGCTCATAGAAAAGAAGAAAAAACAAACAGCAGTATATACTACAAGGTAAACAGAGATCAGGTGCTTGAGTCAGCGGAGAAAGCAAAAGCAAAGGGAGTCAGTCAGTATATTTATATCAGCAGTATGAATGTTTATGGAGATACCGGAAAAGCAGTTAACAGAAATACCTCCATTAACCCTGACAGTATCTATGGCAAGAGTAAACGGGCAGGAGAAGATGCTATCTTGGCGTTAGAGGATAAGAGCTTTCGGATAGCAATTATAAGACCTCCCGTTGTGTATGGATATGGCTGCAAAGGAAATATACGAATCCTTTTGAAAGCCGCAAAATACCTTTTTATTTTTCCTTGTTATCCCAATCGTAGAAGCATGGTTGACATAATAAATTTATGTGAACTAATTCGAATAATTATAGATAAAAATGACAGAGGAATATATCATCCTCAAAACAAAGATTATATTTCAACCTGGAAAATGCTTCAGACCATTGCTTTCTATAATGGGAAAAAAATCCATCCTATAAAAGTTTTTAATCCTCTCATTACTTTTCTGATACCAAAGATCGGAATTATCAGAAAGATTTTTGGTGATGACTGCTATGAAAGAGAATTATCAGATTATGCGAGCTTTGATTACTGTATCAGAGACTATGAGGAATCAATTAAAGAAATGGTTAAGAAAGAAAATTCCTGAAAGACATTCCTAAATATTAGTAACATCAGAGAGTTACTTTATGTATATAGTTACAAGCATCTGTAGATTGAGCGATATCTTATATTTAGATAAAAAAAACAGGCCCATGCGGACCTGTTTTTTTCTATTTAGGTATCTCGGCGAAGTCTGCAAAGCAGCCATCCACAAAAACCAGCGATAACACCCAGGATAGCACCCACTATAAGGGCGAGAAGGATATATCTTCTTGTAAACTGCAAGCAGTCAAAGGATGCATTTAAAATTGTAAAAGTCGTAATGTCCTTGAAAATAAACAGTCCAAAAATATTTATCCAATAGATAAATAAACTGAAAATCAGGGATGTGTAAATGCTGCTGGTTTTATGACAGAAAGCGATTAGTCTGAAAATCCTGTCGGCGAAAATACCGGGTACAATAATGATCAAAAACATCGTAAAAATATCCAAACCTATAAATGGCATTTAAATTCCAGCTCCTCTCTAAACTTTGATTCATTGGGTAAAAAATCTACCATGTAGTTTCCTAATATCTTATGCGTTTGTAATCCAAATGTTACTTAAATCGACAGATATTATAGCATCAGTATGGTTCATTTTGTCACAATGGAATTCATAAAGAATATATTATTATTAGTAAGGGTAAAGGGGGTGATCCGGTTGAAGGGTTATGTGACAGGAGTAGGTAATAAACCATTCTCCATTACAAGTGAATTACTGGGACGAAAACCGGTTTACTTTGCAGAAGAGATAGAAGAAAATTACCTTAAAGGTAAGGTGATTCTTGTAACAGGTGGTGGCGGGACTATAGGTTCGGAGGTCTGCCGGCAGGTTGCTAAGAGTAAACCCAAACAACTTATCATATTAGATAATTACGAGAATACAACATATGAACTGCAGCAGGAACTAAGCAGTATGATGAAAGGTTTGGACCTGAAGGTAGAGATAGCCTCCGTTCAGGATACCGCTTCCATTGATCATATCTTCAATAAGTATCATCCTCAAATGGTATTCCATGCAGCCGCCCATAAACATGTTCCGTTAATGGAAGATTGTCCGGCAGAGGCTATAAAAAACAATATCTTTGGAACCTATAATGTTGTGATGGCTGCAAGAACATATAAAACAGAGAAATTCGTATTGATTTCTACGGACAAAGCAGTTAATCCCACTAATATCATGGGAGCCAGTAAAAGATTCTGTGAAATGATACTCCAGAGTATGAAATTCTGTAAAGAAACCAGATTTGCAGCTGTGAGATTCGGCAATGTTCTGGGTTCAAACGGTTCCGTCATTCCTTTGTTTCAGACACAAATAGCCAGAGGTGGTCCGGTTACCGTAACAGATAAAAAGGTTACACGTTATTTTATGACGGTGGAGGAAGCGGCATCCCTGGTGTTAAAAGCAGGGGAAATGGCCAGCAGTTCAGAAATTTATATCTTGGATATGGGATGTCCGATCAGTATCTTAAAATTAGCAGAAGATCTGATAAAACTTAATGGTTACATTCCTTATAGTGATATCGAGATAGTTGAAACCGGTTTAAGACCAGGAGAAAAGTTGTACGAAGAGATTTTGACAAATAGAGATGAACTCATTGCAACCGTTAATCATAAGATATTTATTGAAAAACAAGAAGAGATAGGGCTGCCCTGTATACTAAATTCCATGAAGCTGTTAAAGGAATCCATTGAGTCGGATTCAGCAGAAGTAATCAGAGAAACCTTAAAGAATATTGTACCAACCTTTAAAGACCCTGAGACAATTAACGGATGATGGAAAGTAATACAGTTAAAGCTATGCCAGTAATAAGAAAAAGTAGCCCAAGGCAGGAGCCAAACAGATATGAACTATTTATTTGTTGTTGCACATCCTGACGATGAAGTGCTGGGAGCAGGTGCTTTCATTCATAAAATTACTGCAGAGGGTAACAGAGCAGAAGTCTGCATACTATGCGGTGAAGCTGGTGCGAGAAAAAATCGTCCCGGAATAAAGAAACTTTATAAGGATACCGTAAATTGCTGCCGTATTCTTGGAGTTCATAAAGTCTATCTTGGTAAGTTTCCCAATATAGAATTCAACACGGTTCCTCATCTAAAACTTGTAAGCTTCATTGAAGAAATATTGACAGTGACACAGGCTGACGTGGTGTTTACTCATCATCCGGCTGATGTGAATAATGACCATCATCATACCTCAATTGCCTGCCAGGCGGCAGTAAGGTTGTTCCAGAGAAAAGAAAATATTAAACCGATTAAGGAATTGCTATATATGGAGATTCCTTCCTCAACCGAATGGAATCTAAATCCAACACTTCCTAACTTCACACCCAATGTGTATGTGGAGGTTAAAGAAGAGGGTATCGATACAAAAATCAAGGCATTATCCCAATATGAAGGAGTTATGCGTCCATACCCCCACCCTCGCAGTGAAACAGCAATAAAAGGGTTAGCAGCATATCGTGGCAGCCAGGCAGGGGTTTTCCTGGCAGAATCCTTTGAATGTGTTTTTCGAAGATTATAAGAAAGCTTTATAACCGTTTGAGGAAATGACTTAAAGCATAAACAGGCAGTTAGCAGCAGACGGGAGGTATTACTAGTTGTTATGACAGGCATCTATGAACGATATATGAAACAAAAGATTGAGAAGTCAGTAAGTGCAGTGTTTTTGATTCTTTTCTGTCCTTTGCTTCTTATAATAGCAGTCAGTATTAAGCTAGAAGATGGAGGAAAAGTTATCTTCACCCAATATAGACTTGGTAAAGATAAAAAACCGTTTAAAATATATAAATTCAGAACAATGAAAGAAAATCATGAAAATCCTGATACAAGAGCATACCAGGGAGATACCAGGATAACACGTATCGGCAGAATACTTAGAAAAACCAGTTTGGATGAACTGCCTCAACTCTTTAACATCTTAAAAGGAGATATGGCAATCGTTGGCCCCAGACCCATTCTGGAAGAGGAAGCACAATTCATAATAGAAGGTTATTCCTATGAGAAGAGATTTTCTGTACTTCCTGGACTATTTTGCTCCATTGATATGAAATACCGGGCAGCAGCAGACAGGGAAAAGCAATTTAGAATGGATGTTGCTTATGTTGAAAATATCACATTTCGAAGTGACCTTATTATAGTTACAAAGACAGCATTAACAGTGCTTAAAGGAAGTAATGTATATGCTGACCCAAAGGACAGATAACTTATGGTCCTTTTCGGCAGCGGAAAGAGGTAAGCATGAGAATCGCTATCCATCAGCCGGATTATATTCCCTATCTGGGTCATTTTTATAAGATATCCAAAGCTGATTTGTTTGTTTATCTGGATGATGTTCAGTTTTCCAATAATAATATGCATCATAGAAATGATATTAAGACTCCACAGGGAAGAAAAAGGCTGACGATTCCTTTAGATTATCATTTCAAGGATACCATTAACAAAGTACGTACAAAAGATGAACTCGGCTGGAAAGAAAAGCATTTAGCACTTATAACTGCCAATTATCAACACTGTAAGTATTATAATGATATCTTTCCTATGATAAAAGAACTGCTGCTTGCCAAATATGAAAGCCTTGCTGATATGAATATAACAATAAACCGTTTTATACTGGCAGGCTTCGGACTAAGGACTGCTATCGTAAAGTCGTCGGAATTAAATATTGATACCGTAAAAGAGGAGCGGATACTGGATATCTGTTCATTGCTCCATGCAAACGAATATTATTCAGGGCTTGGCGCAAGGAGTTATCAAAAGAGTGAGAATTTTGAGAAAAAAGGTATTACTCTGACCTATACGGATTATAAGTCCTTCCCTTATCCGCAGCCATGGGGTGACTTTATAGAGAACCTTTCGGTATTGGATTTTTTGTTTTCCTGCGGTTTTGATTGGAACAGAGTGCTGGAGGAGAGGAAAAAATGAAGATTATCGTCGCAGCCAGCTTTGGACCCTCCCTGACAAATTTCAGAGGAGATTTTATTAAGGAAATGGTTCATGCAGGCAATGAAGTGACCTGTGTTTCCATTGAGAGTACGGAGGAAATGAAATCCCAGGTATCGAAATTAGGTTCAGCTTATGTATCGACAGGAGGCAGCAGAACAGGCACTGGTTTTATAGAGAACCTTAAGCTTTTCTGGAGATATCTAACGATTATCCATAAATTAAAACCGGATATTTGCTTTTTGTATATGGCTAAACCTATTGTATTCGGAGGGCTAGCTTCGATCTTCCTAAGAGTCAAAAAGATATATCCGTTTGTAACTGGACTTGAAACAGCCTTTTATGGTAAAGGAATAAATAATTTACTTATTCGAAGAATATTGTGCTGCTTCTACCGGATTATCTTTCATTTCAGTAAGAGCTGTTTCTTTATGAATCAGGATGACTATGAAAAAATGATATCCATGAAATTAATAAAAAGAGGCAAAGGTGTTTTGGTCAATGGTTCAGGTGTTAATATGAATTATTTTTCAAAGCTTCCCCTGCCGGAGAAGGCCTGTATTCTAATGACTGCCAGACTGGTAGAGGGTAAAGGCATCAGAGAATACTTTATGGCAGCTTTTCAGTTAAAAAAGAAATATAAAGATATCGAATTTCTGCTGGTTGGCGGTCTGGATGAACATAAAGAGGCAATCAGTGAGGAAGAGCTTAAGCGCCTTCTATCAGATGGTGCGGTTACTTATTGCGGTTATGCGGAAGATGTAAGGCCTTATCTTAACCGTTGTTCCATATTTGTGTTACCATCCTATCACGAGGGTAACGGTAAGAGTATTGTTGAAGCAATGGCAGCCGGAAGGCCAATCGTTACAACCGACGTTCCAGGCTGCAGAGAAACGGTGGTCGATGGGTATAATGGGTTTTTGGTTAAAGCCAGAGACAGTGAGGCACTTGCAAAGGGATTAGAGCTTCTGATTGAAAACGAAAAACTACGAGAAGTTATGGGAGAATGTTCCTATCGATTATGTAAGGAGAAGTTCGAAGTAGAACACATTAATAAAATACTGCTTACAGAGATGGGGCTGCAAAAAGAATAATGTATGATAACAACAACTAGTACTGTCCCAAGGCAGTACTAGATTTATAGAAGGAGGGAGCTATGAAAAGAGTCATTTTGGGTTTATATTACAGCCTCCCGGTGTTTCTTCAGAATGCAGCTGTCAGCCTGTATGGCCTTGTTCTTTATTTCAGCAGGTATTCAGGCGACTATAAGAAATATCGTAAGCTTTTTGTAAGCCGTAAACATCAAAACATAAGAGAGGAAAAGCATATACAGAACAAGAGATTTCTGAAGCTGCTGTCTTATGCTGTTGAGAATAGTCCCTTTTACAAAGAGTTCTACAAGGAAATCCCGTTAAAGGAGATCCAATCAGTGGAGGATATCCATAAGCTGCCGATTCTCAGTAAGGATATGTTACGAGATAATATTGAGTGTATCTATACCATACCTATGTACAAAAGCTTAACCTTTCATACCGGTGGGACTACGGGTATTCCAGTAAAGGTTAGAAAGAGAAAGCAGGATGTTCAGCAGAGGATGGCTTATTTGGATGCTTATAAACAAAGCTTTGGTTTCACCAGCAATAAAATGAGAGCAGCACGATTTACAGGAAGAAAGATCGTAGAGGATAAACCGGTAAAACCAGTATTTTGGAGAAATAATTATACCTTAAGGCAAAGGCTTTATTCCACCTATCATCTTTCGGAAGAGAACCTTTTATTTTATGTAAAGGATTTGAATCGTTACAAACCCCAATCCATTGAAGGTTTTGTTTCTGCAATATATACTGTTGCCAAATTCATGGAAGAGAAGGGCTTAAAGCCTGAATTTACACCAAAGGCTGTCTTTACAACCTCAGAAACCGTACTTCCTTATCACAGGGAAACCATAGAAAAAGTATTTGGCTGTCCTTTAACCGATCAATATGCCTCCAATGAAGGAGCTCCATTTATTATACAATGTCCCTTTGGAGCATACCATGAAGCAATCGATACTGGAATCTTTGAACACATTCCGGCGAAGGAGGGTACAAGAATTCTGGTTACGGGTTTTGATACCTTTGGCACACCTTTAATACGGTATGACATCGGAGATGTGATTCGTGAGGGAGGTGAAAAATGTTCCTGCGGCAGTGTTCATCCGGTCATAAAGAGAATCGAAGGAAGAGAGGCAGATTTCATTACCACTAAAGGAGGAACTTTCAGCCAGGTGCAATTATCCTATCTCGTAAGCAGCCTGCATACACATATAAAGCAGATGCAGTTTAAGCTTAAGAGAGACGGTTCACTTATCATCCTGTGTCAGCCGGTAAGAAGCAGGCTAAACAGGAAAGACATGGGAATAGTGGAAAAGAATATAAAAGAATTTCTTGGGCAGGAAACGGAGTTTACCTTAGAATTAACTGACAATATCAACAGGACTGCAAGCGGAAAATACAGGCTTATCCTAAGGGAAGAATAAAATTAACAAGTAAAAAGGAGGTTATATGGAAGAAAAGGTATTGGTAAGTGTCATCATACCGGTTTATCAAGCTGAAAAATACCTTATGCGCTGTGTGCAAAGTGTAAGAGAACAAACCTATAAAAATCTAGAAATCTTATTAATAGACGACGGCTCCACAGACAAAAGCCCTATTATTTGTGAGAATATGGCATTACTGGACAAGAGAATAACAACAGTACATCAGAAAAACGGTGGAATATCAGCTGCCAGAAACAAAGGACTAAAACTTGCGAAGGGTACGTATATCACTTTTTTGGATAGTGATGATTTTCTTCATCACCAATTTATTAAATATCTGCTATGGTTGTGCCTGAAACAGAAAGCACAGATAGCAGAAGCCAGAATGGCTACCGGGTCGGCTTCTGATTTTCATGATGTTAAGGTGAAGGGGGATATGCACGTCTATGACAGGAAACAGGCTATATTAAGCAGAAAAATGAAGTCAGGAGTTGCTGGTAAGCTTTATCATAGGGGACTTTTTACGGAGCTTGAGTTTCCGGTCAGTGATCATTTTAATTACGAGGACGAGGCTCTTGTTTATCAACTGACCTATCGTTGTAAACGAGTGGTCTATTCTGAGAAACCCCTTTATTATTGCTATCAGAACCAGCAGAGTGTAACCCGGAATAGTAATCCTTATAAATCTACGGATTTCTATGGAGTACTTACGGACAGGATTCAGTTCTTTATGGAAATCGACAAGGAATTATTAGACCACTCATATGAGTATTTCTGTATTAATCTTATACGGTTCTATATTATCTGTAAAAGCGATTCCAACAATAAGAATGATATGGTTGCCCTTCTTAAGCTGTACGAGAAGATGTACTTTAAAGCTTTGTACAGCAGTGTCACTCCTTTAACCTACAAGCTGATGTTTACGTTCTTTTACCTTTCCCCGGAGCTTAGTGCACGAATTGCCAATCTGATTTTGCTACCGGTAAAAAAGAGATTTAAGAGGTGACTTTTTATGGAAGGGAGGTGGTTGCCATGAATTTATTACTTTTAACAGAAGAAGCCTGGAATGATAACATGTATCCCAATAATGTACTGACTAATTGGTTTGGTAATTATACGGATAATCTTGCAAACATCTACCTGGCTTCCGGTTCACCATATAATTCCTGTTGCAGTCAATATTTACAATTAACGGATAAAATGGCTGTAACAAGCAGAATCATGAAAAAGAACATGGGTAAGTGGTTTATCAGCTATACTTTTTCAGAAAAGGAGAAAAAAGCTGGTGCTGTTGTAAACGGAAATAGCAACGGTAAGAGATTACGGTATTCTAAGTATCTGAAAGCGGCAGCAGGGGGACCAGTCAGATTACTGAGGGATTTTGCCTGGTTGCACAGCAAATGGGAGGGAACTCTTCTTACTGATTTTCTGGCAGCTTATAAACCGGATGTTATTTTCAGTCTGCGATTTTACTCAAGACGGATGCTTTATATGGAGAAGCTGCTTCATGAGATGACAGGAGCTCCAGTAGTCGTATTTACAGGAGATGACGAATACTCCTTAAAGCAGCTTAATCTGTCACCCTTTTATTGGGGAAGAAAGCTGCTGTTTCGCCAGGAATTAAGAAGAAATGCCATGTTTTATGAAAAATTCTATACCCTTTCCTTAGCTCAATCCAGGAAAATAGCAGAAGAACTGGGTGTTGCCAGTGAAGTACTTTATAAAGGCGGAGAGTTTCCAGAAAAATTTGAACCTAAAATTGTTGCCAGTCCGGTTAAGATTGTATATGCCGGAAGGCTGTACTGTAACCGTGACAAAACACTAATGGAAATAGCAAAGGCTTTATCAGAAATAAATAGAGACGAAATAAAGATGATTCTTCACATATATACGAAAGATTGTTTTAACAAGAAGCAATCCAGATTACTGGAGGAGAACAGTGCCGTATCTCTTAAAGGATTTGTTAGTGCAGACAAATTAAAGGAAGTATTTAAAGAAGCTGATATTGCACTTCATGCAGAAAGCTTTGATATCAGATACCGTTGGCTTTTAAGGTATTCCTTTTCTACCAAAATTGTTGACTGCCTTGGCTCCACCTGTGCCGTTCTTGCGGTAGGACATAGTGAAAATGAGGGCATAAGGTATTTAAGAAGGAACCGCGGAGCAATCTGTATAAAAAGAAAAAGAGAAATTTACCCGGTGTTGTCACAAATAGCATGCCATCCCGATAGAATAGCATTATATCAGAAAAAGGCCTGGGAGCTTGGCATAAAAGCACATCGAATCGATGATGTACGAAATAAGCTTAATTCAGCGCTTATTTCCATTGCAAAAAAGTAAAGCATAATTGCTTGAGGCTTCCGTTTACAGGCTGTAAGAAAGGCATGATTTATGAAGATTCTGGTGACTGGGCACAGTGGGTTTTTAGGGCGCAATCTGATAGAGGCTCTTAAATCCTCTGGGCAGGAACAACATAAGATTTATACCTATGATAAATCAGATTCACTGGATAAGTTAGAGGAGTATGCCAAGGACTGTGATTTTGTATTTCATCTTGCTGCTGTCCATCGGCCGGACAGAAAAGAAGAGTTTCTGGAAGTGAATCTTGAATTTTTTCAGACCTTGTTAACCTATCTCCAGAAATATCATAATCCCTGCCCGGTACTCTATACTTCCTCCATTCAGGCAACACAGGATACAGAGTATGCCAGGAGCAAACGCCTGGCAGAAGAAGCCCTGGTAACACATGGACGTCAAAACAACAGCAGGACTATAATCTACCGTCTTACCAATACCTTCGGAAAGTGGGCAAAACCCTGTGCTCATTCTGTAGTTGCTACCTTTTGTTATCTGGTGGCAAGAGATCAGGAAATCACAATTCAAAATCCGGATACGGTGATGAATTTTTACTATATTGATGATGTGATAACTTCTTTTCTCAGACATCTGGAGGAAGAAATACCTCCCGGGTCTGACGGTTATTATCGTTTAGAAGAAGACCTCCTTTATCGAATTACCATAAAGGAACTTGCAGAAATTATAACCAGTTTTCGTTTACAGAGGCAAGGACAATATTTGCCGGATGTAGGTGACAGCCTGATTAAGAGATTGTACAGTACTTATTTAAGTTATCTGCCCCTTAAGGAGCTTGCAGTACCTTTGCAAGTGCATTCCGATAGCAGAGGAAGCTTTATGGAAATCTTTAAGACGGACAATCGGGGGCAATTTTCCTTAAACATTACCAAACCCGGAATCAAGAAAGGAGAGCATTACCACAACACGAAATGTGAGAGATTCCTAGTTCTCTCCGGCAAAGCAAAGATACAGCTTCGCAGAACAGATTCCGAAGAAATCACAGAGTATTACCTGACAGGAGAAGAACCAAGGTTCCTGGAGATTCCTCCGGGTATTACCCATAATCTCATTAATGTTGGAGATACAGACCTTTATACACTTATTTGGGCAAATGAAGTATTTGAACCATTAAAAGCGGATACTTATTTTTGCCCCGTTCTTGGTTCCATATAGAGAGTAAGTGATAACTCATTACAGTAATCTTATGACCGAAAGATATTGAGTTCAGCAGAAATAGAAGGGAGAGGCCTATGTTTGCAGATAAAGTACTGCTGATTACCGGAGGAACCGGTTCTTTTGGTAATGCAGTCCTGGACCGTTTCTTAGATAGCGACATCGGTGAAATCAGGATATTTTCAAGAGATGAAAAGAAACAGGACGATATGAGGCATCAATACCATTCACCTAAAATCAAGTATTATATTGGAGATGTCAGATCACCCGGTACCTTAAAGGAAGCCTTTTTCGGAGTGGATTATGTCTTTCACAGTGCCGCGCTTAAACAGGTGCCATCCTGTGAATTCTTTCCCATGGAGGCAGTTAAAACAAATATTATAGGTACGGATAATGTTCTGAATGCAGCAATAGAAGCCGGTGTGAAGAAGGTGATCTGCCTTTCTACAGACAAAGCGGCTTATCCCATAAATGCTATGGGCACCTCAAAGGCTATGATGGAGAAGGTAATGGTTGCAAAGGCCAGAATGCTGTCAGAAGATAGAATTCAGATCTGCGGTACGCGTTATGGAAACGTAGCTTGTTCCAGAGGATCAGTAATTCCTCTGTTTGTAGAGCAGATTAAGGCCGGGGAACCCCTCACGGTTACTGAGCCGGAAATGACAAGATTTATTATGACATTGGAAGAAGCCGTGGAACTGGTGGTCTTTGCTTTTGAATATGGACGCAGCGGAGATATTCTGGTACAAAAGGCACCTGCCTGTACCGTAAAGACACTTGCTTTGGCATTATGCGAATTGTTTTCCTACAAAGAAGGAATTAAAATTATCGGCATGCGTCATGGGGAAAAAATGTATGAAACACTTCTAACCAGAGAAGAGAGCCGTTTCGCCAAGGATATGGGAAATTATTACTGTATCCCTCCGGACAACAGAGATTTAAATTATGACAGTTATATGACCCGGGGAATGAAGAAGAAAAGAGTGAAGGAATTTAATTCGGATAATGCGAATCAATTAGGGGTTAAGGAAATGCAGGAAAAATTGTTAACAATACCTTATATCCAGAAGGAACTTTCAAAATACAAAGAAGTTTAAAGGATATTTGCTTTGCTGAAGGAATAGAATGGTAGAAAGTATGGTTAGGGCGTGTTTGAAAACTCATTGTACCCTTTTGAGTTTCCAAATACACCCTTATGAAGGACAGCTATGAAGGTTCTCGTAACAGGAGCAGGAGGTTTTCTTGGCAGGCATTTAGTATCCGCCCTGCAAGAGTTAAAAGAGGTGATATTGTTAGAATGCTATCATAACA
The DNA here is from genome assembly GCF_033100115.1 of Anaerocolumna sp. AGMB13020. Taxonomy (NCBI): domain Bacteria; kingdom Bacillati; phylum Bacillota; class Clostridia; order Lachnospirales; family Lachnospiraceae; genus Anaerocolumna; species Anaerocolumna sp. AGMB13020. The sequence continues at coordinate 111,721 of NZ_CP136910.1, forward strand.
CCGAGGAAGCTACATTTAGACGTTATCTTTCCGATTGCGATTTTATCTATCATCTAGCAGGGGTGAATCGCCCAATGAAGGAAGAAGAATTTATAGAGGGAAATATAGAATTCACCAAAATGATTACAGAGTATTTAAAGAAATGTAAAAAAAACTGTCCGGTGCTGTATACCTCCTCCGTTCATGCACAAAGCGGTACACCTTATGGTAGCAGTAAAAAAGCAGCTGAAGATCTGTTATTTGATTATGAGAACACTACAGGAGGACAGGTCTATATTTATCGCCTTCCAAATGTCTTTGGCTCCAATGCCAGACCGAATTACAATTCGGTAGTTGCTACCTTCTGCTATAATATCTCCCAGGGACTTCCTATAACCATTCATGACAGCAGTACCAGACTGAAGCTGTGTTACGTTGAAGATGTGGCAGAGGAGTTTCTTCAGTTGCTGAAACCGAAAGATTTCGTACAGCAGAAATATTATTCCATAACAAAGGAATACGAGATAAATCTGGGAGTGCTTGCCGAAACACTGTATTCCTTTTCAAAAGGCAGGAAGCTGGAGGAGTGTAAGACGGAGCTTGAAAAAAAGTTATATGCTACTTACAGCAGTTACAGCTGCCCAAAGCCTGTTACGAACACACATGGAGGTAAGGATGAGAGTTCTTGTGATTAATGAAGTTTACGGAATATTAAGTACCGGCAGAACGGTAAAGGAACTTAGTGAAGGTATAACCAGACTGGGGGATGAATGCTTCTTAGCAACCGCTTATGGTATGAAGAATAAAGAAGAAATCAGAAAAATGCGCAGAAAAGGGCATTATATTATTGGTTTTCTGGCAGACAGAAAGCTCCATGCCCTATGTTCAAGAATAACCGGGCTGCAAGGTTATTTCTCACATATACCAACGCTGGGGCTGATAAGATACATAAAGAAATTAAAACCGGAGATTGTCCAGCTTGAAAATGTACATGGGAATTATCTTAATTTGAATATGCTGCTAAAATTTTTAGGGAATGAAAATATACCGACAGTTTTATTATTACATGACTGTTGGTTCTATACCGGCCGGTGCACTCACTATACCGTCAATGGATGTTATCAGTGGAGGGAAGAGTGCAGGAAATGTCCCAACAACAGGAATACACCTCCCACCTGGTTTTTTGAACGCTGTAATAAAATGTGGAAGGATAAAAAGGAGTACATTCAAAGAATTAACAAACTTGCGGTTATCGGAGTATCAGACTGGATTACCAATCAGGCTAAATGCTCCTTTTTAAAAGATGCCTGCCTGATTAAGCGGATCTATAATTGGATTGACTTTGAAAATTTTAAACCAATGGATGCTGCGGATATCAGAAAGGATCTTCACTTAGAAGATAAGTTCATAATTTTGTCTGTGGCTTCCATATGGGATAATACAAAGGGGCTGAAAGGCTTTCTTAAACTTGCGGAAAAATTAGAGGAAGAAGCCCAAAAAAAAGGCGGAAATGCTGATTATAAGGAATGCGTATTTCTAATGGTGGGCAGTGTACCGGAGAATACGGAGGTACCCGATAATGTACGCCTTATTCCAAGAACCAACAGTCTAGTTAGTCTGGCAAGACTTTATAATGCTGCAGATGTATATATTTCCTTGTCGAAAGAAGAATCCTTTGGTAAGACCATAGCCGAAGCACTTGCCTGTGGTACACCAGTTATTACTTTTTCTGCTACTGCCTTACCCGAACTGGTAGGTAAGAACTGCGGATATCTTGTAGCGGATAATACACTGAGAAGCATTTATAAAGCCCTCAGTAAGATAAGGAGCAAAGATAAGGCTTTTTATTCGGAATCCTGTACAGACTATGCGAGAAGATATTTTTCAATGGAGGAAAATGTGAAGGAGTATCAAAAGGTTTACAAAAAGCTAATCACCAAAACACCTTGAAAAAGCAAAAATGAAAATCAAACTTATCATATTAAGACAGACACTATTTACTTTCCTGTACATATTCTAACAAAGGAGTGATAAACAGGGAGGTGCCTTATGCTTGTATATATTTTAGTGCTGTCGATGCTTGCTTTTTCAGCTTTGTTTACGCTCAGAAGACCGGTTTATGCAAAGGAGACGGCAACCGGTAAAAATGATACAGTTCTCTTTTTTTCCTGCTCCTTAATCTATCTTGTGATGATTTTAAAAGCATCTCTTACCGGTGATTATAGCAGATATGCAGATAATTTTTACGACTCGGTAAATAAGACGATTCAATTTTATTGGGAACGGAAGAATGATTCGGGTTTTTATATTTTTACGAAGCTTATAGGTGAAATAAACTACAGTTCTGTTTTTTACTTTGCTGTAACCTCGGCTGTTATTTGCATCAGCCTGTTTATTTTTATCAAACGATATGGTGATTATAAGAGATATGCCGTCTTTTTCTATCTTACCATCGGTCTCTTTGCCTTTACCCTTGCAGGTCTTCGACAAGCACTTGCAATGTCAATCTGTTTATTTGCTTATGAAGCTGCAAGAAAAAAAAAGCTGATTCCTTTTGTTCTACTTATCGCTGCAGCATATCCCTTTCATAAATCTGCGCTATTTTTTATACCTGCCTTTTTTATAGCACAGGTTCCCTGGAAAAAAAAATACCATTTGGCTGTTCTGGGAATTTACGGTGGAATTGCACTTTTTTTTACCAGGATTCATACAATAGTTGCTAACTGGCTGGGTTATGATTACAGTATAGAGCAAACAGGCAATGGCGGCATATTTTTATTGATATTGCTGCTGATTGGATTCCTTGGAATCATTTATCGAAAAGAGCTTTTTGAACGTTATGACGACAGTGTTTTTTTTCTGAATATGCATATGGCAGTAATTCTCATCTGGCTGTTACGAATGTTCACCAGAACAGTGGAAAGACCGGCACTGTACTATCTGTACGCAAGTATTATATTAATGGATCGAATCTTGTCTTTGAAGAGTGACAATGCAGATAAAGAAAATACAAGAAAATGTCTTGTTTTATTATCGGTAGTTTTCTTTGGGCTATTGTTTATTTACAGAACCTTAAGGGATGGCAATCTTGTGCCATATATATGGATTTTTGATAGGTAATCAAATATTTAATGGTGGTGTCTGGAGGGGTATAATTGAAAGAATCAAAAATTGATATTGCTGTATTAATGATATTCTTTGCACGACCTGCTAACTTTGAAAGGGTCTTTGAAGTGGTAAAAGAAGCCAGACCGTCGAAGCTGTACCTGTACCAGGACGGTCCAAGAAAAGGAAGAGCAGATGATCTCTCCGGCATCATTAAATGCAGGGCAATAGCCTTTGATATTGATTGGAACTGTGAAATACATACGTATTTTCAAAGTGAGAATATGGGCTGTGATCCTTCGGAATATATAGCTCAGAAGTGGATGTTCCAAACCGAGGAATATGGAATCGTATTAGAGGATGACGATGTTCCGTCCTTAAGTTTCTTCCCTTTCTGCAAGGAACTGCTGATAAAGTATAAGGATGATGAGAGAATAAACATGATCTGCGGTATGAATAATACCGGTGTCTGTGAATATACCCCGTATGATTATCTGTTTACAACCTCCGGTTCCATCTGCGGCTGGGCTTCCTGGAAAAGGGTGGTCGACACCTGGGATGGAGAGTATTCCATTTTAAAAGACCCATATAATCTATTGCAATTAAAGAGTTATGTGGATACCTTCACCGATGGAAGCGGACTGATTAAGAATATGAAACTGCACCGTAATTCGGGGATACCTCATTATGAGTCCATATTAGGTTCCAGCATGCATTTAAATCACAGACTGAATATTGTACCTTCCAAAAACATGATTTCCAATATTGGTATATCTGCGGATGCCACCCATTCGGTTGCAGACATTAGAATGATACCTGGTGGAATCCGAAGAATATTTTATATGGAAACCTATGAACTTGAATTTCCTGTAAAACATCCTCCTTATGTATTGGAGGATTATGAATTTCTAAACCGTATCGACAGAATCATGGGCAGAGGTCATCCTCTCATTCGGCTGTATCGCAAGTTCTTAAGTATCATCCTTCGTTTAAAATACAAGGATTACAAAGGATTAAAACAAAGCTTTCTCAGTAAGTTTAAAAGAAAACCTAAACTGAAATAAGAAATTATTTCTTGAATCTTATAAAGCATCAGAAAGCGGTGAGTATGGCATGATTATGATAAATGAAGCGGAAAGTACCAGACAGATCAAGGCTGGTGCAATTCTAGGTTATCTCACCATTGGAGTTAATCTTCTGGCAGGATTAATCTATACACCCTGGATAATACGGAATCTGGGACAGGATAATTACGGCCTTTACACCTTGTCCGTATCCATAATCAGTATATTGGTAATGGACTTTGGTCTTGGAGCTGCTGTTACCCGTTTTCTCTCATTATATAATTCCAAAAATGATCAGGAGGCAATTAATAATCTTCTGGGTATTATTTATAAACTGTTTATTTTTCTGGATTTTATCATTCTGCTGGTGCTGGCAGCTGCCTATTTTAACATAGGCAGTATCTACAAGGAACTCTCCTCCGCAGAGATTGAGAAACTGAAAGTAATCTTTATCATATCCTCCTGTTACAGTTTACTGTCTTTTCCTTTTGGAACCTTAAACGGTATCTTAACCTCCTTTGAGAAATTCATTCCTTTAAAAATAAGCGAGCTGGTAGCCAAAATACTTAATATGGGACTGATTTTTGGAGCTCTGCAGATGGGGTATGGTCTGAATATTTTAGTGATTGCCAATGCGGTTACGGGCGGAATAAGTATTTTGTTAAAACTGGTGTTTGTAAAGAAATACACCTCAATCAAAGTAAACTTTCGATATAAAGCAAAGAAAATAACCCGGGAGATTTTTCAGTTTTCCATATGGACGACAGTTATTTCCATTGCACAGAGATTCATCTACAATATTATCCCAAGTATTCTTGGCATATACAGCGGTTCTGTCAGCATCTCAGTCTTTGGTGCTTCAGCCACCATTGAAGGAATGGTTTACACCTTTGCTACAGCTATTAACGGCTTATTTCTGCCCAAGGTATCAAGAATCCTGAATGAGGAAAACAGAGAAGAGTATCTGCTGAATCTTATGGTAAAGGTGGGAAGAATTCAGCTCGTTCTCATTGGAATGATCTTTACCGGCTTTCTGGCTGTTGGCAGGGATTTTATAAACTTCTGGCTGGGAAGCGGATTTCGTAATGCTTATATTTGTATTCTCCTTCTGGTATTGCCCAGTGTAATTGAACTCCCTCAACACATTGCGGCTTTGACAGTTACAGCCTCCGGGATGGTAAAGATGCAGTCCATCGTTTATACCATAATGGCTGGTATTAACATTCTTTTTTCCATGCTGTTGACCAGTGAATATCAGGAGATCGGTGCAGCTGTCTCTGTATGTATTGCCTACCTCTTTCGCACCGCAGCAATGAATGTGGTTTATCATAAAAAGCTTAAAATAAATATCCCTGTATTTTTTCGAGAATGTTTTGGGCGATTATGCCTTCCCTTAGTAATTTCATTGGCAGCAGCTATTTTTATTGCTTTTTTACCAGGTGGTAAAATTATGCTGTTTCTGGCCAAAGGTGCAGCCATGGTAGTTATCTATCTGGGGGTGTTCTGGTTCTGCGGACTTAATACCTATGAAAAGGGATTGGTCTTCTCCGTATTTAAAAAGAGTTTAAAAAAATAAAAGTCCAGATGCTTCGCTATTGAAAGGATTGTATTATGAAAACCAGATTAGCAGTTATTATTCTGCATTACAAGAATTATACAGAAACCATAGACTGCATCCACAGTGCGCTTAAGCAAAATGGTTCCGGTTATGAAATTGTGGTAGTGGATAACGGTTCCGGGGATAATTCCCTTAAAAAGCTTAAGGAAGTATTTGCAGGGGCTGCACATATTACCTTTAAAAGGCTAAAACAAAACACAGGTTTTGCACGTGGAAACAATGCCGGTATCCGTTATGCAAGAACTTATCTGGGGGCTGAAAACTGTTTTGTGTGTAATAGCGATATTGTGTTTGAGGAGAATCTCTTTGAGGAATTATTAGCTGCTGCAGTTAAGGGAGTCGGTGTCATATCACCGGCTGTTTATGATAGAGAGTATCATAAACAGCCAATCTCTGTTAATACCAGGAATCCTTATATCTCAATGCTTTTCAGCTTTCTGTATCTTTATTACCAAAGTGTTATTGACAGGGTGAAAGAAAGATTATATAAATTATTACCCTTTCTGCCGGTTTTGCTTTCTGGCTTAAACGACTCCCCTAAACCTTCTGAGCCTTTGGCGGAAACTGAAACGAAAAAGAAGGCCTATTGTATACAGGGCTGTGCCTTTTTGCTGACCAAGGAATTCTTCAGTCATTATGATAAACTATATCCAAACACCTTTCTTTACTGTGAAGAACTGAACTTGGCTGTCTACCTGAAAAAGGCAGGGATTAAAGGAATTATTGCGGATACCTCCCCGGTAATTCATAAGGGAGGCCAATCGACTTATAGTCAGAATAACAGGGAAAGAATTCTGATTCGAAGAAAATATGCGAAGAAGAGTCTTTTAAAATCGCTGCCCTTACTCCTTTTACCTTACACTGGAATAAGAAGAATATAGCCTATGGAGGATATCCGATTATGAAACGGTTGAAATTAATGACAATTTTAGGAACCAGACCTGAAATTATTAGACTTTCACAAATCATAAAGAAAAGTGACAGCTATTTCGATCATATCCTGGTTCATACGGGACAGAACTGGGACTATGCTCTGAATCAGATATTCTTTGAAGATCTAACTTTAAGGTCACCGGATGTATATCTGGATGCAGTGGGAGATAATCTTGGCAGCACGATAGGAAATATTATCTCCAAAAGCTATGAGCTGATGCTGACAGAAAAACCGGAGGCCCTTTTGATTCTTGGGGATACAAACTCAGCTCTTTCAGCAATTGCAGCAAAAAGATTAAAGATCCCAGTTTTTCATATGGAGGCCGGAAACCGATGCTATGATGAGAATCTGCCGGAAGAAATCAACCGGCGGATTGTAGACCATATTGCGGATGTGAATCTTTGTTACAGCGAACAGTCAAGGAGATATCTTTATGGGGAAGGCATACCAAAGGACAGGTGTTTTGTAACCGGCTCCCCAATGGCAGAAGTATTATCAGCAAACCGCTTAAAAATTGAGAATTCAAAGATATGTGAGAAGCTGGGGTTATCCGAACAGCAGTATATTGTCCTGTCAGCCCACAGAGAAGAGAACATTGATAATGAGAAAAATTTCTTTGAACTTATGAAATCAGTTAACGTACTTGCTGAGACCTATAACATACCTGTAATCTATTCCACTCATCCAAGGTCTGCAGGCTTTATCGAGAAGCGGCAGTTTCATTTTCATCCCAAGGTAAGATCTTTAAAACCCTTTTCCTTTTCAGACTATAATAATCTGCAATACCATTCCTTCTGTACGGTTTCCGACAGCGGCACTTTACCGGAGGAAGCGGCCTATTTCAAGTCATTTCCTGCCGTTTGTATCAGAACCTCGACAGAAAGGCCGGAAGCCTTGGAAAAGGGAGCCTTTATACTGGGTTCCATCTCTTCGGAAGAGGTATTACAGGCCGTAGATCTTGCGGTCACCATGACAGACAGAGGGGAAAAGATTAGTCCGGTACCTGATTATACGGATGAAAATGTGAGCACGAAGGTGATAAAGATTATACAGAGTTATACCGGGATTATTAACCGTATGGTCTGGAGGAAGGATTCATAAGACAAAAAGAGTATTATTTCTGTTGTAACTTGTAATACCCACTCATATAATTTATAATAAAAAGCAAGAATAAGATAAGAAAATGAATCAGATAGGAATGAGTGGTTTACAAATGTCAGAATATATCAATGAACTTTTAGAATCGTATGGGATTAATTCCAGATTATCCTTATACCTGACAACAGGAATAATGATAGTACTTATTATAGTAATCAGTACCCTGCTGTATGTTGCAGCAAAGAAAATATTATTAAAGGTGCAGTCAGGTCTGGCCGCCAGAAGCAAATCAAAATGGAGTGACATTTTAATCAATAACAAGGTGCTGGAACGGCTTATACGTATTGTTCCTGCAATTACCGTGCATGCTTTTGCGCCTACCTTTCCGGCTTATCAGATAATTATACAGCGGCTGGTATTCTGTTATATTGTTTTTGTGATTCTGCTAACCCTTGACAAATTCCTTGATACAGCAGATGATTTGTATCAGACCTTTGAAGTATCAAAGGTCAGGCCCATTAAAGGATATCTTCAGGTAGTTAAAATTATAGCTTATGTTATAGGCACTATAATCGTAATAGGAGTATTGCTAAACCGTTCTCCCTGGATATTATTAGGCAGTATCGGTGCTGCATCCGCGGTACTTTTATTGGTATTCCAGAATTCTATTTTGGGTTTTGTAGCAGGCATACAGTTAACCTCTAATAATATGCTCCAGATAGGAGACTGGATAGAAATGCCGAAATATGGTGCAGACGGAGAAGTAACAGAACTTTCTCTCCATACCGTCAAAATCAGAAATTGGGATAATACCATTACTACGATTCCTACCTATGCAATGGTAACAGAATCTTTTAAGAACTGGAAAGGCATGCAGGAGGCAGGCGGAAGAAGAATCAAGCGATCCATATGCATAGATATGACAAGCATTCGGTTCTGTGACGAGGAGATGCTTCAAAAATACAGCCGTATTCAATATATAAGCGAATATCTTGAAAAGAAACACAATGAAATACAAGAGTATAACAAGCAAAACGGAATTGATCCTGTTAATATGGTAAATGGCAGACATCTAACCAATATCGGTACCTTCCGTGCATATATTGACAGTTATCTGAAACATCATCCCAAGGTACATAAGGGAATGACCTGTATGGCCCGGCAGCTGGAACCCACAGACAATGGACTGCCCATTGAGATCTATGTATTTATTAATGATACAGCCTGGGCAAATTATGAGACTGCTCAGGCAGATATATTCGATCATATCATGGCGGTTATACCGGAATTCGATTTAAGAATATTTCAGAATCCAACCGGCTATGATTTTAGGAAAAATCTAAATCAGCTGTATTGATAGGAACAAAAAAGGTAGTTATCCAATGACTTATGTTAAAGGTAACTATCTTTTGCTATCTTAGCTCCGGTGAAACATCAAAGACACATTCCAGTCCATGGCGAATTTCCTCTAACCACATAAATTCACCCTTTTTGATACACCAGGTAACCTCTTGTCCCAGAAACATATAGGAGGCTGCCTGGAATAAGGTCAGGGCATCATTTTTATTTCTGAACTGTCCGGCTTCCTGCCCCTTTTGAATGATCATAACTACAACCCTGGTCAATTCCTTTTGAAAATCATAACTTCCATAGTCCACTTTCAAATTACATGTAAGCATTTGACTCATGAAGTCTGTACCGAACTTACTGGCTTCTCTGATCAGACTCTCAAAGCAAATCAGCAGCTGATCCCAGTAATTATCTTTGGACAAAATAGAAATGAGAAGATTTGTGATGTTCTTGGTGACTGCGTCATAAAAATTGAGTATGGCATCCTCTTTGGACTTCAGATGATAATAAAAGGCAGTTTTGGAGATATCACAGGCATTACAGATATCAAGTACGGTTACATTTTTATAACCATTGTTAAGAAAGAGTTGGTTCGCCTTTTCTATGATAATATCCCTGGTTACTTTATCAGACATATTTCCTCCACAAGTATATATACATTAATAATATAAAGTATTAATAATGTAATTTATGTTTCCTATATCATACCATAAATCTTTCTAAAGTTCTATATTGACAAAAACATGACAATAAAAATTAACGAGATAAGAATCCCTCTATCCGGGTAATTTGTATGTCCTGCTACCGCTTGTGAGAGATAGGAATAAGCAGCAGCTATGCAATAATAAAATTACTAATTGACATAATAAGGCATATGCTTTATGATGTAATTGTTGCAAAAAGGCAATGGTAGAATTCCATTGCCTTTTTGCATAGAGACACTGGTTTTTGCATTTGATTTTAGAAATAGATAGATTCTAAGTACTATAGTAAATGCTGTGTATACCAATCTTTCAATTGAAAATGGAGAGTATATGTCTGATAAATTAAAGAGAGACAATTACATAGAAATAATTAAGAGGCACCTCATACTGAGGTGCCTCTTTTGACTTTATTGTGATAAAGCATTAGTAATATAAATTATTAATAATTGCAACGCGTATTATATATTATCTGGAGGTTCATATGGAAGCTGTATTGATTAATGGAAGTAGTTTAACTCTTGAGGAAGTAGAGAAGGTATGCAGGCATAATGCACCGGTAAAGCTTGCGCCGGAACAGGAGAAGAAGGTTATAGAATCACGGAGCGTCGTTGATAAACTGGTGGAAGAGGGACAGGTGGTATATGGTGTAACTACAGGATTTGGAATGTTCTGTAATCAGGTGATATCAAAAAGTGAATCCAAAAAGTTACAGCGTAATCTGATTATTTCACACGCAGTTGGTGCCGGTAATAATCTGAACCAGGATGTGGTAAGAGGAATAATGCTGCTGCGTGTTAACAATCTGGTAAAAGGGTATTCAGGCGCAAGGCTGGAAACCATTAACACTCTTATTCAAATGCTGAATACAGGAGTAACACCCCTTATTCCTGAAAAAGGGTCTCTTGGTGCAAGCGGTGATCTGGTACCTCTGGCACATATGGTGCTGCCTATGATTGGAATGGGTAAAGCGGAATACAAGGGGAAAATATATCATGGTGCTCAGGCGATGGAGCTTGCGAACATCCCCATCCTTGAGCTGACAGAGAAAGAAGGGCTTGCACTTATTAACGGAACACAGGTCATGACAGCAATTGGAGCACTTACCGTGTTTGATGCCATGAATCTGCTTAAGATATCTGATGTTGCTGCTGCTCTAAGCTATGAAGCTCAGAATGGTATTATCAATGCCTTGGATCCCAGACTTCACGAGGTCAGACCACATAAAGGACAAATTGATACGGCAGCTTTACTTTGTACTCTTTTAAAAAACAGTAAGAATATAACAAAACAGGGTGAAATCAGAGTACAGGATGCCTACTCCCTTCGCTGTATTCCGCAGGTTCATGGAGCCAGCAAAGACGCTCTTCATTATGTCAAAGAAAAAATAGAAATAGAAATGAATTCTGTAACGGATAATCCCATAATTTTTACGGATACGGAAGAAGGCATCTCCGGCGGTAATTTCCATGGTCAGCCAATGGCTATTAGCTTTGATTTCCTGGGAATTGCAATTGCTGAACTTGCTAATATCTCAGAACGGCGAATTGAGAGAATGGTGAATTCCTCTCTAAGTGGGCTGCCTTCCTTTCTCATAGAAAAGGGCGGTGTAAACTCGGGCTTTATGATTGTACAATATACTGCAGCTGCACTGGTGTCAGAAAATAAAGTATTAGCTCATCCAGCAAGCGTAGACAGCATACCCTCCTCTGCTAATCAGGAGGATCATGTCAGTATGGGAACCATTGCAGCCAGAAAAGCAATGAGTATCATGGAAAATGTACGAAGAGTGCTTGCGATTGAATTAATGTGTGCCTGCCAGGCAATTGACCTTCGCGGAGACAAAGGCCTGGGTATAGGAACAGGTGCAGCATATGCCCTGATTCGTGAAAAAGTAGAGAAACTGGATGAGGACAGACCACTCTATGAAGATATTAATAACTGTGAGAATTTAATTATAGACGGCTCCCTGGTATCCGCTGTTGAAGATAAGGTCGGAGTTCTTGCCGTTTAGTTCTTTTCTGGCATATAGAAACCAAACAGCGCTGCTGTGGAATGGAGGATTATGGAGAATAAAAAAGTAATGGATGCCATGAGAATAAAACTGGAAGCTGTATTACCTGAATATCCGGTTTTTAAAGAAGGGGTAAGACGTGCTCCCAAAAGAGAACTGACACTTAATGAAAGGGAAATTAAGCTAGCCATAAAAAATGCATTACGTTATGTACCAAATTCACTCCATGAGGCGCTGGCTCCTGAATTCTTAGAAGAGCTGAGAACGAGAGGCAGAATCTACGGTTACCGTTTTATGCCAAAGGAACGAATCTATGGTAAGCCTATGGATGAATATAAGGGGAGCTGCCTGGAAGGGAAGGCCTTTCAGGTGATGATTGACAATAATCTGAATCATGAGGTTGCACTTTATCCATATGAATTGGTTACCTATGGTGAGACGGGGCAGGTATGTCAGAATTGGATGCAATACCAGCTGATCAAAAAGTATCTGGAGGAGCTGACGGAGGAACAGACTCTGGTTGTTATGTCCGGTCATCCAATGGGAGTATTTCATTCTGCTAAAACCAGCCCAAGAGTAATCATAACCAACGGACTAATGGTCGGTATGCATGACAATCCTGCTGACTGGGGAAAAGCAGCCGCTATGGGAGTGAGCAACTACGGGCAGATGACAGCAGGTGGCTGGATGTACATAGGGCCTCAGGGAATTGTCCACGGTACCTATAATACCCTGTTAAATGCCGGACGAAAGGTTCTTGGAATCTCTGGTGAAGAAGATTTAAAAGGCCATCTGTTTATCACCTCCGGCCTTGGTGGTATGAGCGGCGCACAACCCAAGGCCATTGAAATAGCCGGCGGTGTAGGTATTATCGCAGAAGTGGATGAAACCAGGATAAATACACGCCTTGAACAGGGTTGGATATCCAGGGTAACTGGAAACCTGGAAGAAGCCTTTTCACTGGCAAAGGATTATCTTGAACGTAAACAAAGCATCTCCATAGCCTATCATGGTAATATTATCGATTTACTGGAATATGCCGTTAAAAAAGATATCCATATAGAATTACTTTCCGATCAGACGTCCTGTCATGTGCCATATGACGGTGGTTATTGCCCTCAGGGACTGACCTTTGAACAGCGGACAGAACTCTTACAGACAAACAAAGAACATTTCAAAGTACTGGTCGACCAGTCCCTGCAAAAGCACTTTCGTCTCATAAAAACCTTAACGGATAGAGGAACTTATTTCTTTGATTATGGAAATGCTTTTATGAAAGCCGTATTTGATGCCGGGGTAACAGAAATTACTAAAAACGGAAAGGATACCAGTGAAGGGTTTATCTTCCCCTCTTATGTTGAGGATATCATGGGTCCTATGTTATTTGATTACGGTTATGGCCCTTTCCGCTGGTGCTGCTTAAGCGGTAATCCAGAGGATTTGATCAGGACTGATGCAGCAGCAATGGAAATGATTGATCCTAATCGACGGGGCCAGGACAGGGATAATTATATCTGGATTCGAGATGCCAGAAAGAATAATCTGGTAGTCGGTACCCAATGCAGAATTCTGTATCAGGATGCTTTTGGCAGACGTGATATTGCTCTTAAATTCAATCAGATGGTAAGAGAGAACATAATTGGACCGGTTATGCTTGGAAGGGACCATCATGATACTGGCGGAACCGACTCACCTTACCGGGAGACCTCCAGTGTTTATGATGGAAGTAATATTACTGCTGATATGGCAATACAATGTTATGCCGGGAACGCAGCCAGAGGAATGAGCCTTGTTGCCCTTCATAACGGAGGTGGTGTAGGTATCGGGAAATCCATAAACGGAGGTTTTGGATTGCTGTTAGACGGCAGTGAAAGAGTGGATGAGATCATACGGGCGGCTATTCCCTGGGATACCATGATAGGAGTAGCCAGAAGGAGCTGGGGAAGATGTGAGAATTCCATGGAAACCGTAGCAGAATACAATGAAGTCATGCAGGGAAAGGATCATATAACGCTTCCTTACCTTGCAGATGATAAACTAATTGATAAACTGCTTGCCGACAGCAGGAGCTTAAATTAAGAAGTGTGAGAGGTAATCATGAATTATATCATTCGAAATGCTGCTGAACTGGTAACCTGCGCCGGAGGTGTCAAGGCGGGCAAGGAAATGAAAAATATCGGAATTATCAAAAATGGCGCAGTCATCATAGAAAACGGGTTAATTACGGCTGTTGGAACGACGGAAGAGCTGGATAGAAGAGCTACAGCAGAGTATACCGTAATTGATGCCTGCGGGAAAGCTGTCCTGCCTGGCTTTGTAGACTCACATACCCATTTTATCTTTGGAGGGTATCGTGCAGAAGAATTCTCCTGGAGACTTGGTGGTGAAAGCTACATGGAAATCATGAAAAAAGGCGGAGGAATTATAGCGTCTGTTACTTCCACCAGAGAAGCCGGACGAGAGGAATTACTGCAGGCAGGAAAGAAAAGGCTTGATAAGATGATGGAAATGGGAATTACAACTGTGGAAGGAAAAAGCGGTTACGGTCTGGATAAAGCAACGGAAATACAACAGCTTCAGGTAATGAAGGAATTAAACCGTATTCACCCCATGGACGTTGTAGCTACTTTTCTTGGACCGCACAGCGTACCCACAGAATATAAAGGCCAGGAAATGAAATTTCTTGATTATATGCTGCAGCAAGTTATGCCGATTGTAAAAGAGTCAGAGCTTGCCCGGTTTGCGGATATTTTCTGTGAGAATAATGTCTTTTCAGCAGAACAGTCCGCGTATTATCTGAAATCAGCAAAGGCTATGGGATTTGAGCTTAAAATACATGCAGATGAAATGTCTGATCTTGGCGGAGCTGCACTGGCAGCCAGAATGAACTGTATCTCTGCAGATCACCTGCTGAAAGCCTCAGAAGAGGGCATACAGAGGCTCTCCGAACAGGGAGTAATTACAACATTACTGCCGGCTACTGCCTTTTGCCTCAAGGAGGATTATGCCAGAGCAAGAGAAATGATAAATGCAGGATGCGCGGTGGCCCTGGCCTCAGACTTTAACCCAGGCAGTTGTTTTACCTACTCTATCCCCTTATTGATTTCTCTTGCTTGTATCTATATGAACATGACCATTGAAGAAACCATTACCGCTTTGACCATTAACGGAGCCGCAGCACTTGGTCTCCAGGAGACGACAGGAAGTCTCGAAACAGGTAAGAAAGCAGACATTATTATGCTAGAATATCCGTCCATACATTTTCTTCCCTATCATACCGGTATTAACCTGGTAGAGATGGTTATGAAGGATGGAAAAATTATAAGGAGGCACCAGACCAGCTGATGAAAATAAATCTGGAACGACTGGAGAAGAATCTGAAGGAATTATCGCTGTTCGGACGAAAGGAAGACGGCGGCATTGACCGTTCACTGGGAAATGAAGCGGAGGAAGAAGCAAGAAGCTGGTTGCTTGAAAAGGCACTGGATATGGGAGCTGCTATAAAAATAGATGCAATGGCTAATATATGGATTAACTGGAAAACAAACAACTCCGATAACAAACCAATCACTCTTGGCTCTCACCATGATGCTGTATCTGACGGTGGAATGTACGACGGTGCTCTGGGTGTATTAATGGGACTTGAAATAATGCAGACCTTAAAGGAAAACCAGGTGCCGCTTGAGCATCCTCTTCAGGTAGTATCCTTTACTGCTGAGGAACCCAACCCCTTTCAAATCTCTACGATGGGAAGCAGAGGAGTTACCGGTAAACTTACATTAGAAAAGCTGCAAGCCTCCAGACATCTTATAACCGGTGAAAGCCTTGGAACTGCAATAAAACGAGCCGGTGGTAACATTCAGGGATTGCTGAAGGCACAAGTAGGAAAGAAGGATATGGCAGCATTTATTGAATGCCATATCGAACAGGGGCGAAACCTCTTTGACAATAAGCTTTCTGCCGGGACAGTAACGAAAATTACAGGAATATACAGAGAATTCGTAACAGTAAAGGGTGAAGCAAATCATGCAGGAACCACACGGATGGAATACCGCCATGATGCATTTTTGGCCGCTGCACAAGCCGCTCTAGTGGTTGAGGAGACAGCAAAAGCATTAAAACGCAGGGACGTGGTTGCCACGGTCGGCTGGGTTGAGGTTAACCCAAATTCCGCCAATATTATATCCGGTAACACAAAGTTTATAATGGAACTTCGTTTTCCCGGGGAGATGGTCAAACAACAGATGCTCCAAAGGATTGAGAAGGACTTTTTAAAGATCGAGAATAACCGTGGAATAAGCTTTCAACGTGAAATTATACTGGATCAGGCACCTGCACCAATGGATGAAGGAATAATGAAAATAATAGGGGATGAGATATCAAAAGAACAGACTCCACTGTCACTGGCAGCAGAAGAAAGCAGTGGGCTGGAATTTATCAATCATGTTCCAATGCTTGTCAGTATGGCAGGCCACGATGCAGTACACATGTCCGGAATTACAAGAACCGGTATGATTTTCGTGCAGAGCATTGAGGGGAAGAGTCATTGCAGAGAAGAAAAAACAGATGGCAAGGATATTGAAATAGCAGGAAATGCATTGCTGAATGCAGTTCTGAGACTGGATAAGGAGTTAACCAATGAAAACCTTAATTAGACCCAAATTAGTATATTTTAAAGGGACTTTTCAAGATAATATTTCTGTTTTAATAGAAGATGGGACTATTATACAAATCGGTGATGTTTTGGATATCAGGCTTAAACATACACCGGAACAGGAGTTTATATGGGAAAACATGGTTATGTTACCTGGAACGGTAAATGTACATAATCACAGCTTTCAAAGTTTGTTAAGAGGCCTGGCGGTTGGAAAGCCCTTTTTGGAGTGGCGTGACAAGGCCTTATACCGTATTTCTCCCTTGTTAACCCCGGAGGATATCTATGTAGGAGCACTGCTGGCATTTGGGGAAATGATGAAATATGGTGTTACCTGTGTCTCAGATTTCTTCTATCTGCATAATAACGGTCTTGAGGGTGATATGGCAATCATTCAGGCTGCTAAAGATATCGGAATCCGACTGGTACTTGCCAGAACCATGTATGATTGGACGGGTGCCCCCAAAGGTTACATAGAGACTGTCCCGGAAGCTGTTATGAATACCAGATATCTGGCTAAGCAGTATAATAATGCGGCAGATGCGATGACAACCATACTACCGGCTCCGCATAGCCTTCATGCTGCCACACCTGAGATGATACAGGCCGGACATGCTTTGGCGCAGGAGCTTGGAACGAAATTTCATATACATGTTGCCGAGGAACCCTTTGAAGTTAAGGAAGTTTTGGATAAATACCAACTGCGTCCCGTTGAATTTTTTGAAAAGCTTGGTGTATTGGACGATAAAATGGTCATGGTACATGCTGTATGGCTGAATGAAAGAGAGAAAGAGCTGATGGCAGATAAAAAAGCCAGCCTTGCTTATTGTCCGTCCAGTAATATGTTTTTGGCTGATGGTGTTACAGACATTGCATGGATGGCTGAAGCAGGCATTAATATTGGTTTGGGCAGCGATGGTGCCTGCAGCAATAACCGTATCAGTGTGTTTGAAGAAATGCGTATGTCCTCTCTTTTACAAAAAGTCACGAAACTTAATGCTCTTTTGATTGATAGCGAACAAGCTTATCATATGGGAACTGTTAATGGAGGTACTCTTTTGGAGCTTCCCATTGGTGAAATCAAAGAAGGTTATAAAGCAGACCTTTTAGGAGTGGACCTTATGGATATCTCACTGCAGCCTTTTTTCTCGGACTATGAACAGCTCCTCCCCAATATTGTTTATTCTATGCAGCCTGCCGCCATTAAGGAAGTTATTGTAAACGGGCACCGAACTGTGCATAAAGGAAAATTGACAACTATCGAAGAAGGCGATATTGTAAAGCAGGTTTCAGAGTTAAGCAGAAGAATCCATACGGCGATTAGATCTTCTTAATGGTTAAAAAGTATTTCTGCTTCCATCAAAAGCAGTAGTTTCCTTCTTAATATCTTGCTCAAGTATAACTTTGCCCATATCGACACAATATGTCATATATCGACATATAAATATAATGCCTGGAATTTTAACCTGACTACTTAAGCTGCAGTTGGATGTGCTTGGTAAATGCTTATGCTGGGCTGAACTTCTATTTTTGTGGTAGACAAGGCGTGATTAGCAAGTCTTATTACGAAAAGCTCTATACAGTGTACTCCAAAGCGGGCGGTTAGAACAGTACAAAGATTTTTCATACTTGTTCCAGTTTCGTAAAATTACAGGCCAAAAGTATTTATCAATATTGACATTAGGAGGTATTTATGGCAAAAGTAGAGCTTGACCCTTTATTAATACCAAAGTATGTTAATCAACTATTTGTACCGCCGGTCTATAAACCTGTTACAGTAAAGGATCAAAAAACAGGGAAAGAGATTAGTCACAATTATACCATTACAATGAGTCAATTTATGCAACAGATTTTACCAAAGAAATTCCCCAAAACTACAGTTTGGGGGTTTGAAGGGAAGGTTACTGATCAAAAAAGCGGTAAAACCTATTATCAGCATAGTTCTCCCGGTGCTACGATAAAGGCAGTAAAAGGAATACCGGTTAATGTACAATGGGTGAACGCTATTACAGAACAAAATCTCTTTGCAGTAGATCCAACCCTTCACTGGGCCAATCCCAATAATATGCCAATGCCGGAACCACCGTTTCTTCCTTATCCGGAGGGGTATCCACTGGCTCAGAGCCCGGTGCCTCTTGTTGTTCACGTGCATGGTGCAGAAGTCAGATCCGACTCAGATGGTTATCCGGATTCCTGGTTTACAGCAGGAGAACAAAAAACAGGAAGTACCTTTACGAAATCACGTTATTCCTATCCCAATGAGCAGGAAGCCGCAACTTTATGGTACCATGATCACACTTTAGGGTTAACCAGACTAAATGTGTATGCCGGACTGGCTGGCTTTTATCTCATAAATAATCCGAAGGACAGTAGCTGTGACTATCTGCCGTCAGGTGAATACGATGTTCCCCTTGTAATTCAGGATAGGTCCTTTTATGATGATGGTTCCCTGCTGTATCCCAGCAACGGAATAAATCCGCAGCTGCACCCGTATTGGCGTCCGGGATTTACGGGAAATACCATTATGGTAAACGGAAGAGTATGGCCTAATTTCAAGGTTGAGCCAAGGCAATATCGTTTTCGGTTATTAAACGGTTCAAATAGCAGAATTTATAAATTTAAGTTATCCAATAATCAGTCCTTTACCCAGATCAGTTCAGATGGTGGATTGCTGCCGCAACCGGTAGAATTAAAAGAATTACTCTTATCACCTGCAGAGCGTGCGGATATTATAGTTGATTTCTCTATGCTTGCAGCAGGAGAGGCTATTATTCTTGAAAACATCGCAAATACACCTTTCCCTAACGGTGCACCGGCAGATCCAGAAACCGTGGGACAGATTATGAAGTTTACCGTATCAGATAAATGTCCTGTTGTTCCGAAGAAAATACCGGATAAATTAAATACAATACCCAAGTTGATTCCGAATGTGCTAAATACAACGGTAACATTAAATGTTGCAGTTGACGCCACCGGACTGTCAGAACTTCTTTTAAACGGCCAGATGTGGCATGCGCCTGTTTCAGAAGAAGCTATTATCGGTTCCACCGTTGAATGGGAGATTGTTAATATGACCAATGGAGCACATCCCATTCATATACACCTTATCCAGTTCCTGATAAAAAACAGACAGAATTATGATTCCGTGAAATACGCAGAGGAATGGACGAAACTTAACGGTACTCCACCATTGGAAAATCCGACGGTCACACTGTCTCCGGAGCCTTATCTTCAAGGTGATCCCATTGAGCCGCCCCTTAATGAGACCGGCTGGAAAGATACCGTATTGGTAATGCCAAATCAGGTGACAAGACTCCTGATAAGATATGCACCTCAGGAAGCCAAAGAAAAAGATGCAAGACCTTGTGTAAATCTGTTCCCTTTTGATCCAAGTTACGGACCCGGTTATGTTTGGCATTGTCATATAATTGATCATGAAGACAATGATATGATGAGACCTTATAAGGTGGTGCCTTGTATTGGCTGTGATATTCAAATAGATAAATTGAAATAGACTTCAGCTGTTGCTTTTGGCAACAGCTTTATATATTTTTAGTATATTCAATATTGAATTGATGTTAATTTAACAGAAATAAAATGAATAGAAATAAAATGAATAGAAATAAATTAAATCTTTTATAACCTTTTATTACATTATGTAACATAATCAGGATATTATGTAAGAATTATGTAACATAATTCGACAATTTTCATATTATGTAATGTAATATAAATCAAGGAGGATTTTATAATGGATAACATCATTCAACCTAATGCTCAGGAAGAATTAATACCTTGTGAGAAAACTTGCCCGGCTAGTGCATTTCAGTTAGCAACCGTTTGTGTTCCGGTTACTGTAGTTCCCTACGCAAAGGCTGGTATTCCTACGACCACTTGTTACGGAGAACCCTATGTTTCACCAGGTAAAAAGGAATGCTGCGGTCGTCCTAATGGTACCTGTTCATTTACTTTAAGCCAGAAAATTCTCGTAGAAGTACCTGTTGTTTTCGGTGCAAAAGCAGCTGTTGGAAATACTTCCGTTGATTGTGACTGTGTAAGTGCCAAGGATTTAATCATAAAAGATAATTATACAGAAGAAGAGTCAGAATTAGCATAGATACGAACGGATTATATCAATATACACATTTCCCCCAGGTATAAAAATGCTGTATATTTCTGCCTTTTTACACCTGGATTTAAAAAAATAATAATCAAATATATTATTATTTATCGTATTGGATGCATAGGGTACTGCAACCAATACGATTTTGAAGTTTATTCGCTGTCTTCACCAGAATCCTTATTTTCATTATCTGATAAAGAACCCTTTTGCAATTTGGGATTCTTTCCACAGAAGATAACAAGGGCAATACCAAACAGAAATAAAAATATAGCGATAAACTGGGAGGTTGATAATGCTCCAATATGTCCTCGTACCAGATCTCCCCGGAAGAATTCAAGAATGAATCTGCCGGCACTGTAGAATATCAAATAGAAGCCTGCTATCTGTCCGTCTGCCTTCACACGTCTTGATAAGAAGACCAATACTGCAAAGTGCAAGAAATTAAGCCCACTGGAAAGTGGCTGAGTCGGAATAAGCGCTACCTCATTTGGTGCGAACTTGGATTCGTGAAAAATAATATGAAAAAAGCTATCGGTGTCATTTCCATAACAGCAGCCTGCAAAAGTACAGCCTACACGGCCGAAGGCCTGGGCTAAAGCAATAGAAGGCATTACAAGGTCAAAATATTTCAAGAATTCCAATTTCTTTATACGACAGAAGACAAATCCGCCCAGAATACCGCCTATAATACCGCCATATACAACAAAACCTTCAGATACATTCAATAAAATCGAAGGGTCAGCCGCGATTTCTTTCAGCTGTGTAAGTAGGTAGAGAAGCTTTGCACCAAGAATACCTCCGCCCAGACACCACCAAAAAAGTGCAAAAATCAATTCGTGCTTTAAACCAAGCCTTTTCGCACGAAATTCTGATACCAGATAGGCTGCGAAAGCGCCAATGGCAATCATAAGTCCGTAACCGTATACGGTAAAAGGACCTATCGTAAATAATTCATTTCTCATGAGTTATGAATCCTTTCTTCATTCCATTATAATTTCTTCCTATAATGTTTTATTTGTGATATATGTATATATTTTCATTATAAAACATGGTAATTATTTTGTATACATAAAAATACAGATACTAAGGGGACTGAAAACTCATTGTGCTGTTCTGAATGCCCCGCTTTGCAGTACACTGCGTTGCAATTTTGGAACGTAACACCAATATATCCCCAAAATCATGTTTGGCTGTATTTCTTAAATTGCCTCCCACAAAATGGAATCTCCAGTCCGGTGAAACAAGTTTTCACCACACCCTGGGAAAGCTTTGTAAAATGAGAGCCTTTATTTGTTCTTAACAAATTTACATTGATTTATAACATAAAAAATAGTAATATTATAACATTGGAGTCCATCTTACATCACAGGAGCTTCAATATAGGTTAATTACCACATAGCAGGTTATATCAAAGCTGTAAGAGAACATTCCGTGCATATGGCTCTTATGGATTTGGTAACAAAGGATAATTACATAATGAGGATGATAAATAAGCGGATATAGAGCTCAACATACAGACTGAGGTATGGACTTTGGATTTTAAAGGTCCTAGGACCGTGAATATAGCGGGAATGATTAATAATTGATAAGAGAGGCATACATAATGAAAGACAACAAGACTTATCTGCAGGTAAAAGGCGGGAAAGCACTTCGTGGAGAAATAGAGATCAGCGGTTCGAAGAACTCGATACTGGCATTAATTCCGGCTATGTGTTTAGGGGAAGGAGAAGGTGTACTAACACATATCTCTGAAATTTCCGATGTAGAGGCTATGAGAGGAATATTAGCAGAAATCGGACTGGAGATGATCAGTTATAACAACACAGTGAAGATAAGCGGAAATATGACATATTCGGAATTGAGTAAACGATATGTTACGAAAATACGAGCCTCCAACCTTTTTCTTGGCGTATTATTAGCCAGATTCGGTAAAGCAGTGGTCCCCTTATCCGGAGGGGATAAGATTGGTAACAGGCCAATCGACATCCATTTGTATGTATTTAATAAATTTGGAATTCGTACTGATATAATAGATGGCTACGTTAAATGTGAAGCAACCGTATTTCCTTACAAGGGCCAGGAGATTTTCTTAAGATTTCCGAGTGTAGGTGCAACGGAAAATGCCATGCTGGTTGCCAGTGCCGCGGAGAGCGAGACTGTCATTTATAATGCAGCCATGGAACCTGAGATTGTAGATATGGCAATCCTGTTAAGTTCAATGGGTGTTAAAATAACCGGTGCTGGTACACCTGTGATACGTATTAAGCCAAATGCAGCCAAACTGCAGAGGACAGTACATGAAGTCATTCCCGACCGGCTGGAAGTCGGAACCTTTCTATTTATGATAGCGGCTACAAAAGGTAAGGCTTTATTAAAGAACGTAATCCCGGAACATGTGATTTCTGTAATTACGATTTTGTCGGATTCCGGTGCAGTAATTAATGCAAGAGATAATAATATCTTTATTGACGCTGCTAATTGTGAGCTTCAGGCAATAAATGTTGAAGCACTGCCATTTCCCGGCTTCCCCACAGATTTGCAGCCCTTTGCTACGGTTTACTCCTTGAGCTGTAATGGTAAATCTTCTGTTAAGGATGCCGTTTTTCCGGTAAGGTTCAATCACTTGTATGAAATCAGTAAAATGGGTATGAATTATGAAAGTATGCACTCACAGGTCATCATAAACGGGATTCAGAAATTGGCAGGAGCAACCATGAAGGGGACTGATATTAGAATGTGTGCGGCACTGGTTATGGCAGCTTTACTGGCAGAAGGTGAATCTAAGATCTATGGATTGGAGCATATCTTAAGAGGTTATGATAATTTCTTCTTAAAGCTTCTTGCTCTTGGTGCAGATATTTCCCTTATGAACAAGGGGGTCCCAGAGCTAATTGTCAGTCAGAATGCCTATAGTGGTTAAGTATTTGGTTGAAATTTATCGAAATAGTTGAAATTCATAGTAAAAAATGTTATCCTATTAAGGATATACGAAGTAGAGTAACCTAATTCATAAATTTAATAATTGTATAAACTACAATTTAGTAAATAATATAGGAGAGCTTATTCCAATAAGCTCTTTTTTAACGAGTACGAAAGTGCTTCACCTAAAATACGTACAAACAGATGGGAGCAATTATGATTAAAGCAATAAACTTTTCCTACTCTTTTCCGGATAAGGAATTATATAAAAACATTTCATTTACATTAGAAGAAGGTCAGCATTGTGCTTTTATTGGCACCAGTGGCAGCGGAAAAAGTACTTTATTGGACATCTTGATGGATCCAGATAAATATATGTTCGACGGTAAATTAGAGGTAGCTCCCGATTGCCGTATTGGTTATGTAAGCCAGTTCTCACAGCTTGACAAAGCAAATGAAATCACTGTCTTCCAATATATAGCGGAGAATTTCATGAAACTTCAAAATGAAATTACTGCCATATGTACCGAAATGGAAACCTCTGAAAACCTGGATGTTTTACTGGAACAGTATCAGGAAAAACTGGATGCTTTTGAAGCCATTGGAGGGGATGATTATGAAAATATCATTAATAAGAAACTAAATCTGGCCAATTTAAGTAAACATGAGAACCTGAAGGTTTCTAACTTAAGCGGCGGAGAGTTTAAATTGATTCAGGTAATAAAAGAAATGCTCACCAGCCCGGAATTAATGATTATGGATGAGCCGGATGCCTTTTTGGACTTTGATAATCTGAATTCCCTTAAGAACCTTATAAACTCACACAAAGGGATAATGCTTATTATAACCCATAACAGATACCTGCTGAATCATTGCTTTAATAAGATCATTCATCTTGAAAATAAAGAGTTACAGGAATTTGACGGCAGTTATGTTGAATATAATTTCTCCCTGCTTCAGACTAAGATAGAATTGCAGGAACTGGCTGCTGCGGATACAGAAGAGATAGAAAGAAATGAGATGATTATAGACAAGCTAAGAGCCATTGCAACTGTTCACACAGAAGCAGCCAGAGGAAAAGCCCTGCATGCCCGGGTTAAAGTATTGGAAAGGCTGGAAGCCCGTAGAATCAAAGCTCCTTTTGTAGAAATCAAAGAACCGCAAATAGAACTTGTAGCAAATGATGTAGTTGAAGATACCATTGTGTTAAAAGTTGAGAATTACAGTGCGGCTTTTCAAGAGATTCTTTTGGAGAAAGTAAGCTTTGAGATAAAATCAACGGATAAAGTGGCACTCATCGGTTCAAACGGAACCGGTAAAACGACTTTACTTCGTGACATATACAAAAATAAAAATGCAGCCATAGAAGTTTCTGAAGCTACTAAAATGGCCTTTCTGTCTCAGTTACAAGGAGAGATGCTAAAGGAGGACAATACAGTACTGGAAGAATTCTTTGAACTGGGCTTTCAGACCAGAGAGGAGATAAAACAGCATATTCTGAATTATGGCTTTGGTGAAGAGGTCCTTACACAAAAGATTGGTTCCTTATCAGGCGGTGAAAAGAATATGCTCCAATTAGCTAAGATATCTGTTGGCAGATCAAACCTTCTGCTTCTTGATGAGCCCACCAGCCACCTGGACACTTATTCTCAGATAGCACTGGAAAAAGCAATAAGAGACTATAAAGGTGCCGTGCTGATGATTTCCCATGATTATTACACCATAGCAAATTGTGTGGATTATGTATTGTTAATTGAGGATAAGACCATAAGAAAGATGAGCATGCGTAAATTCAGAAAGATGATTTATGCAAATCATTTTGAGAAAGACTATCTTGCAATAGAAGAGAAAAAGAAAGCAGTAGAAACAAAGATAGAATCCGCTTTGAAGAACACTGATTTTGAACAGGCAAAGGTATTGTCAGAAGAGTTGGAGGAACTGGTTAAACAGTTATAAATTCTTCTCCCGATAAACAGCAGCTTGGTAAGTTTTTAAATTACAGCAGAAGAAAAATAACCACCTTTTGATATTGTTTGAAAGGTGGTTATTTTTACGTGGACACAATATGTGACCTTTTGAAACTGATCCATTTGTGCTTAACCAATATGCGAACTTCTAAACTGACCTATTTATGCTTGACCAATATGCGAACTTCTAAACTGACCTATTTGTACTTGACCAATATGCGAATTTCTGAAACTGACCTATTTGTGTGCAACTTTTATTAAAAAGTATATGGCACATACAAAATAATAACGATATGGTATTCTATGCGAAGGGATACTGACAGAATGTTGAGATAATCAGTTAATGAAAGTGAGGATATTAGAATGAAGCAGAGTTATACAGAAATTAATGCAAAGACCTGGGATAAGTGGTCAGAAAATAACTGTGAATGGTCCATACCCATTACTCAGCAGGAATATGAAAAAGCGAAAACAGGAGAGTGGGGGGTGTATCTGACCCCCTGCATAAAAGTCCCCCATGAATGGTTCGGTAGCCTGAAGGATAAAAAAATACTTGGATTAGCAAGCGGCGGTGGACAGCAGATGCCGCTGTTTACAGCATTGGGAGCAGAATGTACGATCTTTGATTACTCCGACCGTCAGTTAGCAGCAGAAAGAATGGTGGCAGAAAGAGAGGGCTACAATATCAGAATTATAAAAGGAGATATGACAAAACCTCTCCCCTTTGAAGAGGAATCCTTTGATATTATTTTTCATCCTGTTTCTAACTGCTATATTGAGCATATTCAGCCTGTTTGGAATGAGTGTTATCGGATACTGAAAAAGGGAGGAATACTATTAGCCGGATTTGCGAATGATATATGCTTTTTATTCGAGGATGAAGCTCCATTAACCGTTGTTAACAAACTTCCATTTAATCCTTTAAAAATGGAACCGGAAAAATACGACCGAATGGCTGATAATTATGAAGGCATTCAATTCAGCCATAGTATGGAAGAGCAAATCGGAGGCCAGTTAAAGGCTGGTTTTACTTTGACAGATCTCTATGAGGACAGGGACAGACCTGGCGGGGCAGCTATTCGTGACTACGCTTCTCAATATATGGCAACCAGAGCGATTAAGCAAAGGTAAAGTATGCTGTCTACTGTTTAGAAAGCAATAATAGGAGAATTTTAGATGAGTAATGAAAAAAATCTTTCTTTATTTAACAAAACCATTGATGGCAATAAATCATGGGCAGAACTCTTTCAGTCAATCAGTGCTTTTAAGCCGTTAATAGAAGCTATATTTAAAGTACATGATCTGGAAGCCGGCAAAATTGAAAATCTCACACCTGGGACAAATGCGGTCTTTCGCATCCATAATAAGGTCATAAAGATATTTGCACCAATTGAATCGGGATACAACACCGGTTCAGATTATGCAATTGAACTGTCCTCGTTAAAACATGCAAATGAGGTGCAAATTCCCGCACCATTATTGCTGCATGCGGGTGAGATGAACGACAGATATCTTTTTCATTATATTATAATGGAGTTCATTAACGGAAAAGAAGCCGAACATAAATTAAAGCAATATCGAACCCTCCAAAAAAGAAATTTTGCATACAGACTAAAGGAAATAACAAGTAAATTAAATACAAAAGTTCAATTTAGGGATATTCCCATAGTAGCATTGGCAGATATACAAAACAGTGAAAGATGGAGCGGCTTCTCGAAGGCTTTCTGTCAGGATAGAAAAGCATATATTCAAAATAGTAAGTATCCTGAGTATGTATATACACATGGTGATTTGACAGGTGAAAATATGATTATAGATGAAAAGGAGGAAATCTATATAATAGATTTTGCTGACAGCCGTATTGCTCCTTATTTCTATGAGTGGCCGCCAATTGTCTTTGCATTATTTGGCTGCGACCAGATCATGATGGAAGCATACTTTGGAGATTATCACAAGGATGAGTTCTATGATATCTTAACGCTGAGTTTCGTTCTTCATGAATTTGGTTCAAATATACTGGGACAAATCTGTAATTTACATAATATCACACCTGACTCTATCAAAGATATGGCGAATCTCAAATTACTGCTGCGGACATGTGTGGAAGGTGGAGGGACAAAAGTCAGCTAGTTTTATATTATGGTCAAAAGGCAAAGCTATAGCAATAAGCTGGTTTCATTTCGACTCAGTTAGGATTGGATAATGTTTATTCTACCTATTATGTGTTCCACTGGACGAGCAGATAGAGCCATTAAGAGGATATAATACTCCTTTCGAGGCAATTATGCTGTAATTAAGTGCAGGTTGTGACATAATAAATCTGCGTAAAGCAGAAAGGAGTTTCTATTTGAATTCTATTGTTACAGAAAATAGGAAGAATTTTATACCAATAAAAAACAACTGGTTAAAAATGAAAAAAGCGAATAAGTATAGTGGAGGAAGACTATGAAAAAGATACTTAAAATAACAGGTAAAGTATTGCGGGGTATTTTACTGACACTAATTGGATTAATAGTTATCTCAGCCATAACACATAACATTTTGAAATCAATTGAAAAAAGCAAATATAAAATGGGCCAGACAATAACTGTAGATGGTAAAAAAATGCAGGCATACGTAACTGGGCAAGGAGATAAAACGATTGTTTTACTCAGTGGATTGGGGACGGCATCACCTATTATAGATTTTATGCCTCTTGCGGATAGATTAAGTGAAGATTATAAGGTTGTAATTCTTGAAGGTTTTGGATATGGCTTTAGCGATACGACAAAAGAGACAAGATCAAATGAGAATATTGTAAATGAGATTAGGACAGCCCTAAAAGAACTGCAAATAGGGGGACCCTATATATTGATGCCTCACTCTATATCAGGTATTTATTCACTGTATTATGCAATGAATTATCCAGATGAGGTGGAAGCAATTATCGGTATTGATGAGTCTGTGCCGAATCAAACGAAAATCAATAAAGATCCGGATATGTCATCTGCTTTAACGTTACTTAATAATTTCGGTATCATAAGGGATATTACGTACCTATTACCAAGTGTTGATGATGGTATGAACCAAAATAATTATTATACAGAAGAACAATTAGAAATAAATAAAATGGCAACTGCCTGGAATAGTGTAAATGTCTCTGTGATAAATGAGTTTAATATGGTAAATACAAATACAAAAGAATTATACGACGTGAAATATCCATATGACCTGCCGGTATTATCATTTTTAGTAGAAGATACAGAAGGTAATGATCCTGAGTGGATTCCGCTTCATGAAGAATTAATTTCGAACACGGAAATGCAAAAAATTGAAATTCTTAGCGGCAGCCATTATTTACATTGGACGAATGCTGATAAAATTGCTGATATGACAAAAGAGTATATCACTGAGTATGTTAAATAGGATATTTATCAATATATTCTGAGAATGCAGGAAGGAGTGGTGTGACCACTCCTTCTCTTTACATGATTTAGTTTTAAATTGCACATCAATGAGGATTATTCATACTTTTCAGCTTTCTCTCAACCTGACCTTACCTGCCGCACTTCTTCTTCTGGAATCTTCGATGGCAGCATAATGCTTCTTTGTCGTATTGACATCCTTATGTCCCAGAACATCTGCTACCAGGTAGATATCACCGGTTTCTCGATACAGGCTGGTACCATAGGTGCTTCTTAGCTTATGAGGTGTAATACGTTTTAGGCTGGTAACCAGGGAGGAGTATTTCTTGACCAGATTTTCCACGGACTTAACACTGATCCTTTTCTTTTGAAGAGACAGAAAAAGGGCTTCTTCACTACCAGCTTCCGGCAGGATGGTTTCTCTTTCCAGGAGATAGATTTCCAAGGCCTCCCTGACCTCTTCGCCAAAGTAGATGATTGATTCCGAACCGCCTTTTCGCTTAATTTTAATACCGTCATTATGAAAATCCACATCATTTAAATCAAGCCCTACACATTCCGACACACGGATTCCTGTACCCAATAAAAGCGTAATAAGAGCCAGATCCCTTTTCTTTGTTTTCTCATGATATTTTAATTGCTGCTTTGTCATCTTCTCACCGGATTCTATCTGATCCAGAAGCCGTGCCACTTCGTCAATATCAAGTCTTATAATTTCTTTCCCGTGCAATTTTGGGATATTTACCAGAGCAGCAGGATTGGTAGTAATCATTTCTTTCTTAAAATAATAGTTATAGAAGCTTCTTAGAGAAATAAGCTTTCTTTTTTTGCCGTTTTCCTGATTTAAATGCTCCATATCCCCTTTCTTATAATAGGAGAGATAGTCCAGATATTCCTCCAGGTCAATCGCCTTAATCTGATCCAGCACCTCCAGTTTAATATCCTTAACAGCCAGGTTTTTAAAAGCCGGATTGCTGTAGATCAGGAATTCAAAAAATACCCGTATATCATATGCATAAGCGATTCTTGTTAAAGAGGAGGTGGTAGGTTCAATTCCTCTGAAGAAATCCTTGCAGAAAGGAGGAAGTTCATCCAACACCTTTCGCAGACGTTTGGTATTGTATATGTTCATTTGGTCATGATAAGTATGTTCTGCCATAGTCAAACACCTCTGTAATTAAATTCTCATATCTATTCTTAGATTTGCCTAAAGTATACCATGTATTAGGCAAAATGACCATAAAATTCATTAATAACAAAAAAATGACATAATTTTAACACGTTTACACATTAAGGTATAAGAGGATGAAAGTTAGGTCTGTATTACATTTTTTCAGGTTTTTCTTCATTTACAATCTGTAAAATATGCGGCCTGCTTTAAGTATCATGATAAGAAAATTGTATAGAATTACTTGCATTATATTATAGCATTAAAATAATCCGATTTGTTTTTATTGCGAGTAATGATTGCTACGTTTTATTGTAATTCGAAAGATTTATATCAGATGCGCAAATATTTAATGAGGGAGGGATGAAATAGATTAAGGTAACCTGATAACTCAACTGTCTTACAAGCTATTTCATACCAGATGGCAGATAGGGCAGAACTTGCATATTTGATATTTATAATGTCATGGCAAATAAACAGATGTTCGGATACACAGGATTAAACTATCTGAACGATTGTCAATATACAGAAGGAAGATAGAAATATGGTCAAATTAAGAAACAACTGGAAATTGATAGGGATTCTGGCTCTGGTTCTTATATGCCTGCCCTTCACAGAAGTATCGGCGGCATCCAAACTGAACCTGTATCTATACAGTACAAAGAAGAACCTGGTCTACACCAGTACACAAGCAAAATATACATTTAATGGTAAGACCATTAATATGAAGGACACACCAGGTATTATTATTGAGGGAACTTCGCTGGCTTCCTTTCTCGATGTTTTTGTTAATTCGGAAATCGGCCTAAAGTATTCCTACAACAAATCCAAAGGTGTTCTTACCCTGTCACAAAATGATAAAAAATTAGTACTGACAGAGGGCAGTAAGACCGCAGTGCTGAATGGGAAAAAAGTTACAATACCCCAGGCACCTACAAAAATAACCTTTAAAGATAACAAAAAAACGAAATACATGGTTCCGGTCACTTTTGTAGCCGAAAGCTTTGGTTATGTATATACCTGGAATTCAAGTACTGCTACCGGTGAAATTACCAGTCCCTTGAATCTATCCTATAACGGCAGTAAAGTTGCTTACACAGGAACCAAAGGTGTTGTTACCATTGATAAGAAAAAGGTTGATGTCAGTGACATGCCTAGTATTATTATTAATAATACCGCACTGCTTCAAGCTTATAAAGTATTTTCCTCTTCCTCCATTAAGGCTGATTATAACTTCGATAAGTCAACGGGGGTACTTACTTTATCCAACAGTACCACAAAAGTTCTACTGACTATGGGTAAGAAAACGGCATATGTTAACGGGAAAGCCAGAACAATGGACACCGCTCCTTTGCTCGTAACCAACCTGGATACAAAGGTAGCATATGTAATGGTCCCGGGCAGCTTTGTTGCTTCTTATCTGGGTTACGATTACAAGTGGGATTCTGCATCTAAAACTTCGATTTTAACAAAAAGTAAGATTATAACTCTGCCTGATTCAGGAAACGGCGGCCCTGAATTAAGTGATGATCCCATACCTGATACCACAACCTTTAGCTGGGGTATTGCCGCTTCTAACCTCGAGGAATACACGAAATTAAGCAATTTAGGAAATACCCTCGAAGTATCACAGGATACACAGCAAAGTTCTTACATAACAGGAATTACGAAAGTGGAAGCCACCGCGAACAGTGAGACCTATGCAATAAGCGGAACTGCTCCCTTTAGTAAAGCAACACTTACCAAACAGGATACTCAGCTCACCCTGCATATTAAAAATGCTATGGGCAGCAGCCAGACCCTGTCCTTAGGCGGCAGTCTTGCAAGCCTTATAACACTTAACGCCGACACAACAGAGACTACAGCCTTTAATTTCGTATTTTCCCTTGCTGAGCCGGAGCTTAAGTATGAATTATCCTTATCCGCAGACAGCACCACACTGTATGTTAAGCTCTATCGTAATTATATCAATCTTATTACGGCAGGAGTTTCTACCGGAGAGGAATTTTTACAGATATCCGGTATGAAGGATTTAAAGGTAAATTTAACTGAAGCAGGCAATATGATTACGCTGCAATTTCCTTCTACCGTAAATGGTATTGGAAATAATAACATTCAGACCAATCTCGCTGCACTGAAATCAGTTACCAGTTCAACGTCAGGCAATACTTCTGTGATAACCTTTGAAAAGAACTCAAATGCCGGTTATCGTGTTGAACAGAATGGAACCTCTTATAAAATAATTTTTGAAACAGAGGTAACCACTGGTTATTCCATTGAGTTCAAGCTTCCATCAGATCTATCCTTTTCTGATATTACTTCGGAAGATCAGTATTATAAGAATAGGATATTAATCGAGTTACCCGGTGACAGAACAGATTTCTATAATCAAAATCCCGTTGCCTGGTCTGATAATATCATTAATAAGCTGGGGCTTCTGGTAGAAGGCGACAAGACAAAGATTGTTATTGATACTGCCGTACTGCAAGGCTATAAGCTTACAGATCTGGGTAATAACAAAGTTGGTATAACCCTTGGCAATCCGAAAGATATCTATAAGAATATCGTAGTTCTGGATGCAGGTCATGGTGGTACGGATCCAGGTGCCGTAAGAAGCTTAAACGGTAAGACCATATATGAAAAAGATCTGAATTATAAGATTATGTATGAACTTACCAGACAGTACTTTAACAGCCCTGATTCGGAAATAAAGGCTTATTATTCCAGATATGATGACACAAAGGTAGACCTCTACGGCAGAGCAGCTTTTGCTGATCTTGTTGGCGCAGATATGTTTGTAAGTCTTCATATGAATGCCAATACAAATTCCGATCCCAAGGGAACAGAAATCTATTACTACAGTGCAAATACCTCTAAGAACTCAGCCGGACTTAACAGTAAGACACTGGCAACCCTGGTTCTTAATTCTATGACTGATAAGCTGGAAACTCAGAAACGTTATATCTCCAGCCAGAATCTGGTTGTTACAAGAGAGACTAATGTTCCTGCAATTCTGATAGAGCTTGGTTTTATGTCAAACAAGAGTGATTTAACCTTGTTAACAAACAGTGATTTTCAGAATAGGGCTGCATTGGCAATCTATGAAAGCATTTGTGAAGTATTTGATGCTTATCCCACAGGCCGATAACAGGTAAGATGGACACAAGAGAGGGGCTGTTGCAGATAATGCAGCAGCTCTTCTTATACAGTCTACAAGATAAGACGGAATGCAACAGATTAAAATCAGTTTTTGGTTGGAAATTGATTTCAGCAGGATATAACAGATTCCAGCAGGTTAAAGCCTCCAGTCAATATAAGCATTACTGTTAGGGAGTAACAATGATTAATGTGCCAACGCACAGATGGGAGTTAATATGCTACGAAGGATTAGAACGAAATATATATGGGCTTTTTTAATACTCTTTTCAGTAAGCAGCTTACTGCTTCATAAGAGTACTGTTTTGGCTGCAGCAGATAAAACAGCACCTAAATTAACGGTAACAGCAAATACAGAGGCACCGACGAATGGTAAAGTAAAGGTAACAGCAAAAGCAACAGATGCTTCCGGTATCAAATCGCTCAAATGGGCCAGTGGAAAAAGAACAGCAGCCTATTTTAAAACAGCGGGAACTGCATTAAAAATCAATTCAAAGGGTACAGCATCCGTTTCTTTCTCCGCAAATAAAACCTATACCTTTTATGCGCTGGACAAAGCAGGTAATGCTGCCGTTAAGACCATAACCATATCAAATATTGATACCCTTGAGCCTGCGCTTGCAATTGCATTAAGTACCTCTGAGGTTACGAAGGGAAATGTTGTGTTATCTCTTACAGTAACCGAAGAAGGTAAAGGCATCAAGAGCCTACAGTATATGACAGGTAATAGAAAAGCTGAGAACTTTTCAGAGACTTCAAAGGAAATTGCCCTGAAAAGTACAACAGCCGATGACGCGAAAGAAAATGTCCATACATACACAGGAAAATTAACGATAACACGGAATAATACCATTACCTTTTTGCTAAAGGATCTAGCAGGTAATACTGCTCTTAATACGGTAAAGATAAGCAATATCGATAAGACTGCTCCGGTATTTTCCTATACTTTAAGTACGCTGAATCCTACAAGCAAAAGTGTAGAAGTAACGATAAAGGGTGAAGACAAGGAATCAGGTATCGCCTCTGCTTATTATATGTCCGGAGAAAAAAGCTCTGCTGATTTTACTGAAGGAGCCTATGAGACAGCTGCACTGAAAGAAGACGGTACAGGAACCTTTGCTGCAACTGCAAATGGGACTTTTACAGTGCTTTTAAAAGATAAAGCAGGCAATGAAACAATTGGTTTGGTACAGATTACGAATATTGATGTTACAAAACCCACCTTAAGCCTTTCCTCCTCCGTTATGAATCAAAAGGCAACAATAACCTATAGTGTGAAAGATGCTTCAGGAATTGGGATGGTCAAATTCCTAAAAGGCAGCAATACTTCGGTATCCTCGGCTAAATGGGATACGGCCAAGGATATTACTGCTGCAAAGAAATTTACTGCTACAGGGTCAGGTATCTATAGTGTTATGGTAGAAGATAAGGCCGGTAATCGTACCATTAAGACGATTGAAATACAGTTGGAGCTTAAGGCTGTCTGGATTTCATATCTGGAATTTGCAAACTATGGTAAGAACGGTTTTACAAAGGCTACCTTTGAGAAGACCATCGATACCATGTTTGATAATGTTGTAGATCTGAAAATGAATGCTGTCGTAGTACAGGTACGTCCTTTCGGTGATGCTATGTATCCTTCCGCGTACTTCCCCTGGTCAAAATATGCTTCTGGAACCCAGGGTACCAGCCCGGGATTTGATCCACTGGCTTATATGGTAGAAGCAGCTCATAAGAGAGGCCTTGCCTTCCACGCATGGCTTAATCCTTACAGAGTAACTACAGGAAGTACAGACTATTCCAAGCTGGCAAAAGATAATCCTGCCAGAGTATGGAAAGAAGATAAGGATTCCTCTAATGACAGGAATGTTCTTTCCTTTAATAATAACCTGTACTATAATCCTGCAGTAAAAGAAGTACAGGATTTGATTGTTAACGGTATTAAAGAAATCGTTACGAATTATGATGTGGATGGTATTCATTTTGATGATTATTTCTACCCTGCACTTGGAAGCAATTATAAGAAGAATTTCGATTCACAGGAATATGAAGCTTACGCTGAGATTTGTAAGAAGAACAATGTAACTCCAATGACAATTGCCAACTGGAGAAGATATAATGTCAACACCATGGTAAGAAACGCTTATAGTACCATTAAAAAGATTGATAAGAGTGTGGAGTTCGGTATCAGCCCGGGAGGTTTCATTGATTCTCTGGCAAGTGATCAGTCCTATTATGTAGATGTAAAGACCTGGCTGTCTTCCGATGGATATATTGATTATATCTGCCCTCAGCTTTACTGGACCTTCTCACATGCTACATATCCTTATGACAAGATTCTAAAGACTTGGCTGTCTTACCGAACCAGTTCGACGGTTAAGGTGTATGTAGGAATTGCAACCTACAGATCTGGTTCCAACATTGAAAAGGACTGGCTGAATGATCCGAATGTTCTTAAGAATATGGTGGAATACGGAAGGGATACAGGGCTAGTGGATGGTTATATGTTCTTCCGATATGACTTCTTTTATAATAAGACTACCAAACCAGGCGTAGATCTGATGCTAGAGATCTTGTAGGAGTAGGAAAAAAGAATTGTTCTGATATTAGAGCGTTTTGCAGGAAGCATAAATACCAGTTTTTTGTTATGTATAACTAAAACAAAAGAAATCGTAATAGATTGAATATACAATAATTATGAGGTACCGCAATTCCAACAGGAGTTTGCGGTATCTTTTTAGCTTAGCTGGCATTTGCAAAAGGAAACAGCAAAAATATGATTAAAATTATACAATAATTAGCATAGATAATTTTACCGGTTTATATTAAAATAGATTGATAAATATCGTGTATAGTAGCATAAACAGGAGCGACAATGAAACAGGGTAGCAGGATGGAAGTACTGGATGCCAAAGATATAAGACTGGATAACAAAGATATAAGACTGAATAAAACAGATATTACAAATATAAGTGTTGTGTTCTAGGATATTATGAAAGGGCGTGTAAGAAAGCCTGCGTATATTGAGCTTATAGATTTGCTGAAAAGCTAGTGAAAGGAAAAACGAGTAATAAATCCCTTCGAGAGTTACAATTTAGGAATGTGAAGCATAAGAGAAATAAGGAGAGTAAGACAAATGAGAATACTATATGGAACAGGTAACCAGGCAAAACTGTCCTCCATGAGAAGAGCGCTTAAGAATCTGGAGGTGGAAATCGTCGGATTAAAAGATCTCAACTGCGACCTCCCCAAAATAGAGGAGACAGGAAAGAATCCTCTGGAAAATGCAAGAATAAAGGCCTATTCTTATTATAAAGTTTTTCAGACCCCTGTATTTTCCTGTGATTCGGGTTTGTACCTAAAGGGGTTACCTGAGGAATATCAACCTGGTGTCCATGTAAGAAGAATAAAGGATATAGAATTAAGTGACAATGAAATGCTTGCTTATTACAGCAATTTGGCAGCTAAATTCGGAAATATATCAGCACGTTACCAGAATGCAATCTGCTTTATATTGGATAAAGATCATGTATATGAGAGTATGGACGACTCGTTATCCGGCGAGGAGTTCTTTTTGGTAGAGAAACCTCATAAGAGAAGAGAACCGGGATTTCCATTAGACAGCATTTCTGTACATAAGGTTACCGGACAGTATTATTATGATATTGAGGCTATCGATGCTGCCGATGAACAGGCACTTGATAGTGGCTTTTATAAATTTTTCAGAAATATATTCAGGGAAGAGAAGAGATTATAATGAAAGGAAATTATTGCACCTGAGGTGAAGAGACCTTTTATAATTTAAGCGATTTTAAAATTCGCCTAATAATATGTTGATATTTCATCTGTCCATTTTCAAATATATAAGTATATGATATTATTGCTTAAAAGGAGAGATGCATATGGATAATATTGATATAGGAATTTTAAGTGAATTAAAGAAGAATGGAAGAGCCTCTGCTTCCGAAATCAGCAGAAAAGTAAGTCTTTCTATTCCGGCGGTTGCAGAAAGAATTCGGAAGCTTGAACAGTCAGGTATTATAGAACAATATACGATTAAAGTAAGCCGCTCTAAAACAGGGAATAGGCTTCTTGCCTTTATATTTGTTAATATAAATAAAAATGAAAATATCGATAACTTCAGAAATATAATCGTAAAACACAGTTGTGTCCTCGAATGCCATCATGTAGCTGGTGAATATGATTATCTACTGAAAGTAGTCCTGGAAGATACGGAAGCTCTGGAGTATTTCTTAACCAGTATCCTGAAGAAAATCAAAGGAGTAGACAGCTCAAATACAATTATATCGCTGACTACTTTGAAAGAAGAACTAAATCTTTCGACTGTAAGGAGTTGTTCATATGATGCTAAAAGGTCTTAGATTTGGTATGTTACTGCAATTATCTATTGGACCAATGTGTCTGCTGGTGTTTCAGACTGCCTCCTCCAATGGATTTCTTAGCAGTCTGAATCTTGTAGTGGCAATATCCCTGATCGATGCATTTTACATTGGTTTATCCGGCCTTGGTATAACAGCAGTACTCCGCAGAGAGGGAATACAGAAAATCATGAAATTCTTTGGCTGCCTTATATTAATCCTTTTTGGTTTGAATAATTTTTCTGGTTCCTTTGATATTGCTATTCTTCCAAAGCTTGCATTGTTTTCAAATGTTTCAGGGCGGAATCTGTTCCTTCAGGGATTACTGCTAACGGCATCAAACCCGCTTACAATTCTTTTTTGGAGTGGTGTGTTTACCACACAGGTATTAGAAAATCACTGGAATAAAGGGCAGTTGTTTGAATTTGCAGCCGGTTGTGTATTATCTACTTTAAGCTTCCTTACATTTATTGCTGTTTTAGGAAGTGTAATTGGAAACTTTCTGCCGTATCTTGTAATTCAGCTTCTTAATGGACTGGTGGGTGTCTTTTTGATATTCTTTGGTATAAAGATGCTTTTTGGGAAAGAGAAGGAGAAGCAGGCAGAACGATTGTAAAGGAACTTATCTCTCGTCTTGACTTTCTGTATTTTTAATGATATTATATGAAAAAATCAAACAAGATGACGAAGAAAGTAAGGATATTCTGAAAGTTACAGAGAGCCGTGGCAGCTGAGAAGCGGTACCGACAGGAATAACCCCAAAATCACTTCTGATTGGCAGTTCGAAAGCTTTAGCCGGTAGACACTGACGGATTTCCTCCGTTACAAGGAACGCATATGTTGGTATGTCGTAACAGGTGAATGTACTTTCAGCTCTCATCCTCTTACGGATGGGAGCTTTTTTGTATTCTCCCTTCGAACCTAGACCTATGCGACAAAAGGGAGGTGAAAAGGGCATGATAAATGCCGTTCTTATCCTAAAACCATTTCAGGATTTTAATTGTTTGTACCGTGAAGATCTTGTGGCTGCATGGCAGTATAAATAGAAATCTGTTTGCCCACAGCATCCCGGTAATATATCAGGTTGAAAAGTGAGGTTATGAAATGGAAAAGGAATACTTTAAATGGACGAATGCATATGGTTTCACAGAAAATGAGAAAAAAATCTTAAACTGGTGGGAAGAGGAGAAGATTTTTCAAAAGTTAAAATCCCAAAATAGTAAAGGGCCTAAATACCGTTTCTTTGACGGTCCGATTACTGCAAATAATCCCATGGGAATACATCACGTCTGGGGAAGAACCTTAAAAGATACTTTTCTTCGTTTTAAGGCAATGAATGGGTTTGAGAGCCATTACCGAAACGGTTTTGATGGTCAGGGGTTATGGGTTGAGGTTGAAGTAGAAAAAGAGCTTAAGTTTGAAGCGAAAAAAGATATCGAAAAGTATGGTATTGACAACTTTTCACAAAGGTGCATAGAGCGGGTAGAACGCTGTGCAGATATTATAACTGACCAGTCGAAACGCTTAGGTCAATGGATGGATTGGGAGAATTCCTACTACACCCATAAAGACGAGAATATCACAGGTATCTGGACCTTCTTAAAGACTTGTTCCGATTATGGATGGATAAAGAAGATTCACCGTCCCATGCCCTGGTGTCCGCGCTGCGGTACTTCTTTATCGGAACATGAAATGACCGGTTCCTATAAGGAACTTGAACATGAAGCTGTATTTGCAAGGCTTCCGTTAAAAGAAAAAGAAGCAGATATCCTTGTCTGGACTACGACGCCCTGGACACTGGCTGCCAATACTGCATTGGCAGTGAATAAAGATCTGGATTATGTGCTTGTTCAGTTAGACGAAGGAAGACCCTTATGGATGGGAAAGAATTATTATAATAAAAAATACTCCTGTGAAGGCAAAAATGAATGTGTCAGAATTCTGGAAGAAGCAAAAGGTGACGTTCTCAGTGGCTTGCAATATGAGACCTTTTTTCCTGAAATAGAGGTGCAGAAGAATTTACAGCATAAAATCGTATTGTGGGAAGAAGTCACGGAAGGTGATGGGTGTCAGGTAGTTCATATAGCTCCCGGCTGCGGTGCCGAAGACTATGGGCTGGGGGTGACAGAAGAGCTTCCCAAAATTGTTCCAATAGATGAAGCAGGCATCTTTTACAACTCCTTTGGTTTTCTTAAGGGAAAAGAAGCAAAAACCGTAAGAGCAGAAGTATTTCAGGAGCTGAAGCTCAGAGGAAAACTTCATTACACACAGAAGCATAAACACAGTTATCCTGTATGCTGGCGCTGTAAAGAGGAGGTATTATTTCGCCTTGTAGACGAATGGGCAATTGATGTAGAAGAAATACGTCCGAAACTTCTTGAGAATACAAGAAAAGTAACCTGGAACCCGCCTTACCAGGAGAAGCGCATGACAGATTGGCTACTTCATATGGGGGACTGGTGTATTTCCAGAAGCCGTTATTACGGACTTCCTCTGCCAATCTATGAATGCAGCTGCGGCACTGTTACAGTAATTGGTTCACGAAAGGAACTGAAGGAGAAAGCGGTTCAGAAAGCTTTGGTGGATGAATTACCCCATCTGCACAGGCCTTGGATTGATGCTATTACCATAAGCTGTCCTCATTGTAAAAAGGAAGTATCTCGTATAAAACAAGTCGGAGATGTATGGTTGGATGCCGGAATCGTGCCCTTTTCCACTATGAAATATTTTGAAGACAGAGACTATTGGAAATCCTATTTTCCTGCTGAATGTGTTATTGAGATGAAGGAGCAGATTCGTTTATGGTTTTATTCCATGCTGTTCATGAGTACTGTTCTTACAGGTGAGCCGCCTTATGAGCAGGTAAGCACATATGGTATGGTGACGGCAGAAGACGGTAGTAAATTCTCCAAAACCGGGTTCATGATACGATTTGATGAAGCAGCAGCTGCAATCGGTGCAGATGCTTCCCGCTATTTGTTTGCCCAGACACCTATTGCTAATGATGTTCGTTTCGGTTACAATCTTGGGGAAGAGTGTAAACGAAAATTGTTAAACTTTTATAATATTGCTGTATTTTTTACTACCTATGCTGAAATCGATCATCCCTTCATAGATTTAAATGCTTTGCAGAACCTGCCATTGGACCAATCCGATCAATGGCTGATGTCGACCATATCAACTGTCATCCGGGAGACCGAGAAAAGTTACAGGGAATATAATACCAAGGATGTTTTGCAATTATTTGAAAAAGCAGTAGAGGATATTTCCAATTTCTATATCCGCATAAACCGGAAAAGATATTGGAAAGAAGGGGAAACGGACGATAAAAAGGCTGCATACACCGTACTTTTTTATTGTCTGAAGACTCTTACACAAATTGCTGCACCCATCATCCCTTTTCTTACGGAATATATCTGGCAGTGTGTTATCAGAAAATATTCTGATGCAGAAGAATCCGTACATTTAAGCCTGTGGCCGAGAACACAGGAAAAATGGATAACCGAAGGAATGCCGTTACTTTCTATGGTACAGAATACACGGGATCTTCTAAGTTTATCCTTAAAAATCCGCAATGAAAAGAAACTGAAAGTAAAACAGAAACTGGATTGTGCTTATCTCTGGTTCCAGCAGTTATCTGACCGTCCGGATTCTTATTTTGAGAATATTTTAAAAACTGAGATGAATGTGAATCGGATTGAATATACAGAATTCCTTACTGATTTCAGGCAGCCCGTCATTAAACTGAATTTTCGAGAAGCGGGCCAGATACTAAAGGGAGAATTAAATACTGTTAATAATATACTAAAAGAACTTTCGACAGCTCAGACAGATGAAATTGCTCAAAGGCTGTTAAAAGGAGAAGCTGTAAATCTTCCAGGTATTCGTAAGCCTCTGGAAGCTGGAATCTTTTCAGTGGAGTATACAGACAAAGCTTCACTGGGGGCTGCGGTCCAAAATAATCTTGGTATTGCTCTGGACATAAATATTACTGAGAGTCTTAAGCAGGAAGGGCTTCTTCGAATGCTTCTAAGACAATGTCAGGTTGCAAGGAAAAAGGCAGGTTATAAGGTCAGTGATAAGATTTACTTGAATATAGATTGTAGCAAAGAACTAAAAGACCTTATAATCAAAGAAAGAGCTATGTTTGAAAGTGAGCTGCTGGCTTTCCTGACTACGGATTTCGAACCTGATTACAGAGAGGATATTTTATTGGAAAAGCATCCCTTTACAATTAATCTTAAACTGACCAACAATTAATTTAAACTTCGAAAGACTGCTGCCGGATAAGTACAGCTGCTTATCCGGCAATTTATAATCGTTAACTTCTATATTGAAAGCTTATTTTTCTCTAAATCATATAGCTTCTGACCGAAAAAGAGTTATGCAATAAGGGGTAATTATTAAAACATAATTTTGTTACACAAGGGGGACTGCATTTATGACTACATCTGATATCTTGTTACAGCTGAATCATTCCTATCCGCTTTACTTTAGGAGTTTGGAGCTGTTAAGTGAAGGTGGTTCCAGAACATTTTGTGCCTGGAGCGACCATGAGAAATACTTCTTGAAGGTTATACCTTTTGCTTTTTGCGATTCTGCCAAACAATCTACGGATATTTTATTGTATCTGGAGGAAAATAGATTTCCTTCCCCTTCTGTAATTAAAACAAAGAGTGGGAAGGCATATG
Source organism: Anaerocolumna sp. AGMB13020 (assembly GCF_033100115.1). Classification (NCBI taxonomy): domain Bacteria; kingdom Bacillati; phylum Bacillota; class Clostridia; order Lachnospirales; family Lachnospiraceae; genus Anaerocolumna; species Anaerocolumna sp. AGMB13020. Next base: position 154,045 of record NZ_CP136910.1, read on the forward strand.
TTGAAGGGCAGGACAAAGAGAACATTTTAGTAGTATTTAACTATCTTGAAGGGGAAGAACCGGAGCCAGATGACAATTTGGAATTGGCAGGCGAGTTGATTGGTAAACTCCATCAACTGATGAGAGCATACAAGGAAGACCTTCCCGAGCATAATAAAAAATATTTTATTAATCGTTACATAGATTTACTTAAACAGATGAGCTATGATGAAAATAAGCTAAATAAATTCCGTGAATATGGAGAATATCTCTGGAGCAGGGTGGAAAACCTCCCCCGAGGCTTCTGTCATGGAGATTTATATCCGGGTAATTTATTTAAAACACTGAAAGGAAATTACTATATATTAGACTTTGATACCGCTTCCTATGCTTTTCCCCTATATGATTGTGTACTATTCTGCAATCGAACAAATTATTTTGATTATGAGGAGGAGGGGCTGCTTCGATCTAAGAAAGCATTTCAATCCTTTTTAAAGGGCTACAGCAGGTATTCTATTCTTAGTACGGAGGAAATAAATGCCTTTAACGATTTACTGGCAATATATCATTATCAGCTGCAGGCGACCATTCTGGAAATTCATGGCCCAAATTGTGTGGATGAAGAGTTTCTTGACAGACAGCTTGATTGGCTTATGTGCTGGCGTAAGCAGTGCGAGAAAGAAGAAAAGTGCGTTACAAATAAACAATTATAATTATATTATACGTTTTTTACTATGGGTTAAGGAATAAAATAAGAAATATTTCAACCGAAAGTTTGTGCTTGCGTACCACAAACTTGGTATGCGCAAAGAGCGTATGCAAGAATAGAGGTTAAAATGGCATATAATGTGGAGTTTTGGGCAGCTTTGGACAACTTGGTAGAGCAATCGGAAATCATAATAGACCGTCCCAAAGGTACTGTTCATCCAAATTACCCTGACTTCTTGTTTAGGGTAGATTATGGCTATTTAAAAGGAACTTCTTCTATGGATGGTAAGGAAATAGATGTCTGGCGTGGAAGTGATCCGGGTGAATATATAGATGCCATTATATGTACGGTAGATTTAACGAAAAGAGATTCAGAAATCAAGATACTTATAGGCTGCAATGAGGAAGAAAAAGAAAAAATATATCAGACACACAATTCCTCCAAGTATATGAAAGGTATTATGACACGTAGATAACCTCCACTCTAAACAGTTAACAGAAATATCAATATCAGGAGCAAAGAGGGTTCTTACAGGTCAGCTTGTTATGTGCAGCTGTAAGAAGCCTTTTTTACATATCATTATTCTATGATAAATACCAATTGCTTTCTTAGCAACTCACAATTTAGCTTTTATCTGCTTCCGTATAGATATGTATGGTGTTCTTAATTGTCTTAGCTGCATATAATGCCTGGTCTGCGTTAACGATAAGCCTTGCCGAATCCATATGCTTGTAATAACCGGATATTCCAATACTGGCTGTTAGCTTAATATTTTCCATATTTTCAAAGCTTACAGACTGAAGGTCTTTGCTGATCTTTTCGCAGGTCTTAACAGTATCTTCCACAGAGGCGTTGGGAAATAAAATACAGAATTCGTCGCCACCATAGCGAAAAGGGATTGCATCTGTACAGTTTTTCTTTAAAATACGCCCCATCTGCTGAAGGCATTCATCACCGAATATATGTCCGAAGGAATCGTTTAAGGTTTTAAAATTATCGATATCAAGCATCACAAAAATACAGTTATTATCAGCGGTTTCAGTATCCATATCTTTTATGGTATCATGCAAAGCCCTGCGGTTGAAAATACCCGTCAATTCATCCATCTGCAGTTTCTTCTGCAGCTGCTGCCTTTCCAGTTCTTTTTGAATACTGGCTGCATTTTTCTCCCGTTCAAAACGAATGACAACCATGCTCACAGTAGAAAAGGCAAGCAGTATAAATAAAGAAATCAGGAAATCGACTAACCTGATTGAATCTTCAAAGATATTAACTTTGTCCAAATCCCATGTAATAAATAATTCTGATGTAACCATACCGACCATGCTCAGAGCAGAAGTAATAACAGTAAGACGATAATCTGCATAAATAATGGTTAACATAATAGGAAGGGCAAAGATAAAATATAGTGCTGAAAAGGCTACATGAACAGTAAACAACACAAAACATATAACTACAAATAATAATGAAATGATATAAACCTTATGTACTTGTGAAATCGTCTTTGAATGTATTACAATAAAATTAACCAGGATACATATAAAATTAACGGTAAAAGGTATAAAGATGTATTTAATTATAAACATCGTAACCGAAGTGTTTAGATATTCAGAATTACACATAATATATCCCAAAGCTAATTCTATGAAAAAGGAAAAAATAAATAAGCCAACGGATGTCTTAAAATGAAGTTCCAACCATTTATTGTCAATGCGGTTATATTCTATCTGTATCTCTTTTTCCATTTCACTGATATGTGTTTTATCCATAATGCTCCTTATGTTAGCTGTCATCTTTTTGATAGCAATTCATACTACTTTTTTGTCATTATAATACCAGAATATGCAAAATAAATCAATTCTTGATGACTTGTTATTTTAATAACGAAGTAGATACGAGGGGATTCCTTGTTATGTGAATCTATTATATAAAATAATCGGAAACATAATCAGATAACAGTTCAAATAACAGGTTCAGATAACAGGTTCAAATAACAGTTTTAAAACAGATTAAGATAACAATTAAGTTAACAGATCAAAATAACAAAGTCAAAATAAGATTAAGGCAAAAAAATTCAAGATAAATTTAAATAAGAATAGTGAATAGATAATCATTAAGTACGTTTAAAATTTTAACCTGTTATCTTGACAGTTATAAATGTTTTAGGATATAATATGAATGAATTAAATACAATTCATTCATGTGAATAAACTATGGAGGTACGCTTTTGGAAGATAAAAAAACATTGATTTATAACAGTGCAAAAGAATTATTCAGTTCAAATGGCTTTAAAGACACAAATATATCTGTGATAACAAAAAAAGCCGGAATGGCAGTTGGGACTTTCTATAATTATTATTCCTCCAAAGAAAAACTGTTTATGGATATCTTCCTGGAAGAAAATGAAAAACTTAAAAAATCCTGCCTTCAGTCACTGGATCTGAATCAGAATCCAATGATTGTGGTAAAGCAGATGCTGAAGCTTAATACAGAGGGGATAAGAACAAACCCAATCTTAAGAGAATGGTACAACAGAAGTGTTTTTGAAAAACTTGAGCAGGTATATCGAGAAGAAAATGGTCTTGATACAGTAGATTTCTTATACGATAGTTTTCTCGAACTGGTAAACCTCTGGCAGGAACAAGGAAAAATGAGAAAAGACATCGACAGTAAAATGATAATGATGATCTTTGCAGCGATTACGAACATCGATACACATAAAGAAGAGATTGGGTTTGAATATTTTCCGGAGCTTTTGGAGCATATGACGGAACTTATCATGAATAGCCTTATGAACTGCTCCAGCTGATGAAACAGGAGCAGTATTTTTTGAAAAGAAATGAACGAATGAAAAAATATTCATTCATTGCCTTTTTTCTTGTTTGGGTGGGAATGAAATTTGCACAGAAGGAATCAAAAAGAGAGGACTTAGAAACGCTTCATGAAATTGAAATAGAAAGGAGATACAAATGCTAAGTTCAAAAGAAAAGAAAAAGAAATTACGCCTTTGGCATATTATATTAATAATACTGTTAATTCTTGTGTTTGCTGGCTTTACAGCAATATTGGTTGATGGCAGAGAACGGAATGAACTGGAAACCCTGACCATTGAAAATATAGATTTCACACACCTGAAAGATGGTATTTATGTTGGAGAATATAGCGGAACAAAAGGGCATTTCAGAGATGCCACAGTCGAATTGACAATAGAAAATGGTAAAATACAAGACATCAGAGTACTGAAAGGAGCACTGGATAACAAAGGTAATCCTGCTAAATTATCAAAAGGTGTTACCATATTAGATTTATTTCATAAGGTAATAAACGCACAATCATTACAGGTGGATGCCATCAGTGGTGCAACACTTACATCAAAAGCGCATCTAAAAGCACTGGAAGCGGCATTGAAGAAAGCAAAAGATGAAAAATAAAAAGGAGGCCTTTATGAAAACAATTATTATTTCTTATTCTTACACAGGCAATAATGAAGCACTTGCAGAAATGGTTGCCAAGGAATTATCTGTAAAACACTATAAAATAACTACCTCAAAGCCTATGACAATGGTTACAATCCTTCTTGATATGATGTTTTCCAGGGTACCTAGAGTTGATCCTCTACCGGCTATCGTTAAAGATTACGATATTGTACTTTTTTTCGGACCAGTTTGGATGGGGCAGACAGCTTCGCCGCTACGGGCATATTTAAATAATCTAAAGCGCAATTCCAAACCCTATGGTTTTATTTCTATAAGCGGAGGAGCAGATGGTGGAAATCCGAAACTGGCTCAAGAACTCTTAAAGAGAACCGGCAATCCCCCTGTACTACTTTTAGATCAACATTTATCAGAATTATTACCTGTAAAATCTCAGGTTACCAGAAAAGAAACATCTTCCTATAAAATCAACGAAGCCGATTTAATGCAACTCACAAAACATACACTGGAAGCTGTCAAAGGAATCCTCTGATAAAAAATCCTTTGACAATTCATCTCCCAAATGTTAACATAACACAAAATGAAAGGATCTGAAAATATGAATCATTGCTTAAACAATCAAATCAGACGCAGATATAGATACCTGCTCGTGTAATTATGCGCTATACGCATAGTTACAGGAGTATTTGTCTTGTATCTATGCGGTTTGGTGAAGTAGAATCATATTTCAGAAACTTGAACCGTAATAGAAGGGTTTAGACCCGGTCTATTACGGTTTTTTTATTTCAAAGGAGGAGACTTACCATGCAGAAAAAAATCAGCAAAGATATTGCAGCATGCATACCTTTCATGACTTATTTACACAAAGGATTAAGAATATAGATTTTAAATGGGAGGATGTATTAAGCTTTGAAGGAGCTTCAGGACCATATATTCAATACACCTATGCAAGGGCTAAGAGTATCTTGCGAAAAAACAGGGATTATACAGCTGCTTTAGATATCGATTTTGAAGTACTGTCAGAGGAATACAGCTATCAGCTAATAAAAGGCCTGAATAGCTATACAGACACAGTTATAAAAGCGGCAGAGAATTATGAGCCTAGTATGATAGCACGGTATGTACTTAATCTGGCACAGGATTTTAATAAATTTTATCATAAATGTCCAATCAAGCAATCAGACAATCATATAAAAAAGGCCCGATTACTGCTTGTATACGGAGTTCAAAAAATAATAGGTGAAGCTATGTCATTACTGGGCATAGAGTGTCCGGAAGAAATGTAAAAAATAAAATATGAGAAATGATAACACATCAATCTCCAACTTCATATATTAATATGTATGCATCATATCTCCAGCTTTTGCCTCCCTATTTGGGTTTACCTATATAATAACTATATATGAACAGACAGTGTATTTCTATACATGTGGTCGGGTCTCCTAGCAGAGACAGTGGTAGTTTATCCATGGGACAATTATAATAATTGTTCCCATGGATTTTTTTACCCTATACATAAAAATCAGAGAGGAATAGTCCATGGAAAAGAATAAGTTTAAAAGGGTTCAAAGATGCCTTTTACTTATACTCCTGATAAACTGGCTGGTTGCGCTGCTAAAGATTTTGATAGGTGCATTTTCAAAAAGCACAAGTGTGACAGCGGACGGACTCCATTCGCTATCCGATGGGATGTCCAATATTGTAGGGCTCATAGGAACAGGTATGGCAGCGAAACCAGAAGACAGAGAACATCCTTATGGTCATAACAAATACGAGACCCTTTCCGGACTTTTTATTGCAGTTATGCTCTTTTGGGTTGGTTTACGGGTTCTTATTAATGCTATTCAGGTAGTAAGAAATCCTGTCAAGCCTGAGATTTCCCTGCTAAGCCTTCTGGTATTATTTCTTACCTTGGTGATCAACTTTTTCGTGTCAATGGGGGAATATAGAGAAGGCAGGAAACTTGGCAGCTTGATTCTCATTTCAGATTCAATTCATACCAGAAGTGACATTTATATTTCTCTAGGTGTTTTATTTACGGCTATTGGAATAAAGCTTGGATTACCTAATATCATCGATCCTATTCTTTCACTTATTGTGTCCGGCTTTATCTTATATAGTGCATATGAAGTAGGAAAGCATAACTGTAACATTCTTCTTGACAGAGTAGTGGTGGATACAGAGGAAATCAGAAATATCGTAATGAGCTTTGAAGAAGTGAAAGATACTCATAAGATACGAAGCAGAGGAAGTATTGAGAATCTGTATATTGATATGCATATACTGGTGGAACCCTGTCTGAATATACAAGAGACCCACAAACTGGTTCACGAGATAGAAAATGCCATTAGATCTCATATGAATCAGAGCGCACAGGTAAATGTACATCTTGAACCCTATATAGCAGAAAATACAAATTAAATTATTATAAAAAATAAATGATCAAGTGAATTCATATTTTATTAACTGCTGATCGCATTTGTTGTTTAGAAAAAATGTGAAAATATTTGACAAACAATAACTATCATGATAGTATACATTTATTACCATATTAATACCTTTACTAAGTGATTATTAAGGAGGAAAAAATGAAATTAAAACATAGTTTAGTAAGTTTCACAATAGTTTTTATGCTTGTACTAGTAAGCCTACATCCAAGTAAAGCAAGTGCAGCAACAGGTATTGATTTATCATATTGGTATACTGATTCAAGTGATATATACTATTGGGATACTTCTACAATTAAAACTTTTACCGGTACTAATGTTACAAACAGTTTACTTTCAACAACAAAAATAAATGAATACGTTTCATTGGGATTCTCAAGTTGGAATAGTGCTACTGGTTTATCGAGAAATATCGTTGCAAGTCAATCACAAGCAAATTTAGCTATTGGTGGTATTAGTAGCAGTGATGCATCGAGTATAGGCATACCTGTAAATGTTGCTGGAGTAACATTATATTCTGGAACATTTGCAATTAATGGATATTATAACAATTCAACTAAGTATATATATAAAATTTCTAGTCCAACTAATCTATATTTGGTTAATTCTTCAGCAACAAGTAGTTTTACTGAAACCACCTGGAAAAAAGTAGTTGTCCATGAAATGGGGCATGCATTTGGTTATACAGGACATTATAATAGTGGTAATATAATGCAAGAATATATAGAAAATGTTACTTCAACTACACCTAGTACCAATGAAAAAAATCATATAGGTCAGGTATATTGATAAGGAGAGAGATTATGGCTAGAAAATTTATAATTTTATCTATATCTTTAAGTATTTTGGCATTGGTAATGGTTTTTAATTTTAACAGAAATAATGAAGAAATTAATGAAAATTCATTTAATATTAATATTACTAAAGATAATGATGTAATCGGAAATAAAAGCAATATATCTGCAGTATATGTTGATGGTTATAACACTTTAAATGAATTAGCAGCAGCATCTGGTTTAGTTGTCAAAGGGACTGCAGGATCAGTAATTGAATATAAAAAATTAGGTACAGTTACTGAATTTAATATTGAAGAAAGTATACAAGGTATTGATAATAAAGTTATCAAAATAATTCAACTTAATGATAGTAAACTAATTGAATCAGGAAAAGAATATGTTCTGGCGTTAGATAAAGACTATGAAAATAACACATATTATATTTTGGGTGGAAACCAAGGAATATTTGAAGAGAGTAATGGAAAAATAATTACTTATAATGATTCATATGATGAAATCATAAATAATATCTCTGAAAGCAAAAGTAATAACAAGATTTCTGCAGATAACTTAGATCAAGTATTCGATATTTTTTCAAAGTATATAAATAATTAAATTTTTAATAGGATAGATTAGTTACAAAAAAGGTTCTTGGTAAGGAACCTTTTTTTGTAATTTTAGAATAAAGTTTAATCAAATTATTAATCTTTTTTTCTTATTTCTACTTTTACTTATTCTCTATTGTTGAAACAGGTAAAGAGGATGGCTTCAAGCCAAATAAGTCTTTTATATAAATGGCACACAGTTAATGCAACATTCAAAAAATATTCCAAAACTAAACTGATATAAATAATTCTGTGGTCTGTATAATTGCTTAATAATTGTCAAAAACTTAAATACCTTATGCTGATACATTTGAATTCTCTATATTCATATTGACATTATAGGGTATACTGTGTATAATCTCGAATAACATAATTCAATGTTTTCATGTCCAATCTGTAAGCTGTTTAATAAATATAAAATACTTGCTAGCTGTTATTGAGGAGGTCTTTCAGTATGACACTAAAGGAAATTGCCAAGCGTGCAGGGGTATCAGTTTCCACCGTTTCCCGTATTATCAATTCAGAAGATGGTAATTTTGCACGTAAGGAAATACGTGATAAGGTGTGGGAGATCATCAGGGAGACGGAATATGTCCCGAATCAGTCAGCCATCCAGTTAAAGCAGAACAAAAATGGTAAGGTTAAAGTACCCTTAACAATAACCTGTATCCTTGGAAGAACCAGGAATTTAGAGGATAATCCATTCTTTGCGCAGGTTGCCCGAGCCGTTGAGCAAAAAGCCCTCAGTTTAGGTTATGTGATTTCTTTATCCTATTCGGTATTGGATATAACCAATCTGGATCTACTCAAGAAAATTGAATCTGTAAAAACGGATGGTGCAATTGTTATTGGACGTTTTGAAATGGGAACAATTAAATTCTTGAAAGCTCATTATAAAAATATTGTCTATGTAGGCCGTAATGTAATAGATGCCGATTTGGATCAGGTAATTTGTGACGGTTATGAAGCGACCCGTGAGGCTCTAAATTATCTGATCCAATGCGGACATAAACGAATAGGTTATATTGGTGAAACGGTTAATGAAGCCCGCTATAATGCTTACATAAACATTGCCTCAAAAAAGAAACTGGAATATGACAACAGTATCGTCTGTTCCTGTCCCCAGAACGGAGCCGGGGGATATCAAGGTGCAGATATGCTGTTAAAGAAAGCGAAACCCTTACCCACCGCAGTATTCTGTGCTACAGATGTTACAGCGATTGCGGCAATCCGTCGTTTTACAGAAGCAGGCATAAAGATTCCGGAGGATATATCTGTTATTGGTATGGATGATATTGAGCTTGCAGGTTATGTGTCACCAATGCTGACCACCATTGGTATGCCCAAATCTGAATTGGGTAATATTGCTGTGCAAACACTTGTCAACCGCATGAATAAAAATCACAAATTACCTATGAAAATATTTCTTCCTTATAAATTAGCAATCAGAGAGAGTGTTGCAAAGCATATTTAAAACGAATAAAGCTTTCTTTATAATCTATAAAAGATAAAACTTCAGCTAAATCCAGCAGCCAAAGGTAGATACGACCCATACCAAAAGAAATAGCAGTTCGGAAATACATAAGAACCTTAAATCCCAGAACCTCCATAATAAATACAATCAACTGACTGCTGTACGACGGTTTTTCTTTTACCGTCGTGCGGCAGTTTTTAGTCATCACTATTTAATTCAGCAATAAAGCTTTATTGCTGAATTTGATAGAAAAAATCCTCTTTGGAATTACATATTGTAAGATTTCCATCAATGCGTCCAAAAAATCTATCTCTTAACCCAGGGTATTTCTTTTTACATCTGCTTACGCAACCAAATTCCAGATTGCAATTACTCTCCTTTGCATATGCTGCAATCTCATCCTTGTTGAAATTAGAACAGCGTTTACATACCTTTACTTTTTTCATAGTCAATCACCTTATCCTTTATGCAGTATTCTTATTTACCGATTCAATTAAGAAAAAAGACAGCATCAAATTATGTGGCATAAGCTACTATTTTACTTAAAATATTGTACATAAGACTACAGCTTACTATTTCTACTGTCTGGCAACGTTTCATTCTATAGATTAGCACAGTTAGAATGTAACCGTTCCTGTCTGCATAGGTCCAAGCACAACAATTGCTTCTTTAACATGAATTTCATATACATCTAAAAACCTGCCTGCCATTTCCAGTGTTCTTTCAAAGCCTGGAATCTGCGTTATAAACATGTCCTTTAATTCATCAATGGTAAAGTCGCTCTTATGAACGGTAGCTTTTTGGCTGCGAACATGAATATGTCCATCGGCAGGTGCAGGGACAGTTGTGAAAGCAACCTCATTATTTCTTGCAAATTCAGTCACCTTTGGCATATTTCTGTTAGTAGAAAAGTAAATGACGCTGGGTCTGACCGGATCAAAACAACTTGATACACAGCGGATATTCGCCTTGTTGTCAATCGCTGTTGCTAATGCAATAGAATATGCTTTTTGAACAATTTCCTGATATTTTTCAGTATACTCCATACTGGTCTACCTCCTTATGATTATTATGCTTTTAGACTAACATGGTAACCTTGACAGCATTATGTCAGTGTTTTAAAATAAATAAAAGTAATCATTTTCTTGTTCATCGAAAGGAATAAAAAATGAAGATTGACAGACTGATATCGATTATTTTGCTGCTACTTGAAAAGAAAAAAGTCAGCGCCAGAGAGTTATCGGAAACATTTGAAGTTTCACTTAGAACAATCTATCGCGATATAGAAACAATTGATATGTCTGGCATACCGATTATTTCAACTACCGGAGTCAACGGTGGTTTTCAGATTATGGAAAAATATAAAATTGACAAGAATGTATTTTCCGTTTCTGACCTCGTAGCCTTATTAAGAGGCTTACAGGGGGTATCAGCCGTCATGAGTAGAGAAGAAATAGTTCATACTACAGCAAAAATACAAAGCCTTATCCCTGCAGAACAAGCCAATGAAATAGAGTTACGTTCCAATCAAGTTTTATTAGATTTACAGCCGTGGAAAGAACATCCCAAAGTGCAAACTTATTTTTCTGAAATCAAAGAGGCTGTGAAAAACCAGCAATTGATTTCTTTTGCGTATTTTAATCGTTCCGGGCATACAAGTAAGCGTAAAGTTGAACCGTATAGAGTTATGATAAAAGCACATAGCTGCTATCTAATGGGGTTTTGCTTAGTACGAAATGAATTTCGTTTATTTAAATTGGTACGTATGTCAGAGCTGCAAATTCTTAACGAGTTATTTTCATTGCGGGAATTGCCCAGGGAATTACCGCATATAATTTCTGAATTTACGGACATGATGGATAAAAAGCAAATCACCGTTAAATTACGTATTCACGAATCTGTGAGGGATAAGGTCATAGATTATTGCGGAAATGAAAATATTACCCCCTTTAATGAAGATCATTTTATAGCCCTGTTACCGTTTATTGATGACGATTCCGGATATAATCTTATTCTAGGCTTTGGCGATAAATGTGAATGTTTAGAACCTGTGGAAGTTAGAAATGAACTTATCCGTAGAATCGATAATCTGGCCAGGCTTTATACCCGCCCGCTTCTACAGTAATTTATGGGGAATGCTAACGGCAAGCAGGCCAAGTATAAGCAGAATTGCTCAAATATTAATGACTGTACCAGAGATGTGCAGGTAAATGCAGAAACTATCAGGAACAATAACTGTCTGGTGCAGTTCTTTCCTGATATCATAACCATGGTTTGAAAAATACATGATACAACGTGCTTTAACAGTAGCCAAATAAAAAATAATGCGGTAAAATAAAAAGAAGCTGTAACCAATTTATTAACAAAAAAGCGGATTCTAAACTATTATTTAGTTGAGAGTCTGTTTTTTTGTCTTCTCAAAGATTTTAAAATACAGGATTTATGCATATTAACAGCTACGCAAACGTTTTACCTTTTTACTGTTGCATAACTATTACTTCTAAAGTATAATCATAAATCATAGTAATCATATATGAATTAATATCATCTGTTTTGATCAGAAGCTATTATCTTTGACTTATCAGCAATAGTCAATAGCAGGCTTTATGAAGGAGGAAAGGAGTATTTATGAAAATCAGAAAACTGTTTACGTTCGGATTAACAATGGCATTAGTAACGGGGGTATTGGCTGGTTGTGGCAACAAGAGTAAAGATGTGGATGTATCAAGTGCAAAATCTGTGGAAATTACGAATGTATCTTACGATCCTACCAGAGAATTTTATGAAGCCTATAACAAAGAATTCGCAAAATACTGGAAAGAGAAGACCGGTCAGGAGGTTACTGTTGTGCCATCCCATGGAGGCTCCGGAAAGCAGGCTCGTTCTGTTATTGAAGGTAATGAAGCAGATGTTGTCACCCTGGCACTGGGTTATGATATTACTGCTATCGAAGAAGCCGGACTTATTGAAGCCGGATGGCAGAGTGAATTTGAAAATAACAGTTCTCCTTATACTTCAACAATCGTATTCCTGGTTCGTAAAGACAATCCAAAACAGATAAATGATTGGGATGACCTGATAAGAGAGGACGTTAAAATAATCACTCCCAATCCTAAGACCTCCGGTGGTGCCAGATGGAATTACCTGGCTGCCTGGGGATATGCTGATAAAACCTATAACCACGATGAAACGCAGATTAAGGAGTACATTAAGAAGCTTTTCCAGAACGTATTGGTGCTGGATTCCGGTGCCAGAGGTGCAACCACTACTTTTGTGGAAAATGGTCAGGGAGATGTACTACTGGCCTGGGAAAATGAAGCTTACCTTTCCATTAAGGAAAACCCGGATGAATATGAAATAATTACACCAAGCATAAGCATCCTTGCAGAACCGCCTGTAGCCCTTGTGGATAAGGTGGTAGATGACAGAGGAACAAGAGAAGTTGCTACAGCTTACCTGGAATATCTCTACTCTGATGCAGGGCAGAAGCTAGCAGGAGAGAACTATTACAGACCTACGAACCCAGAAATATTAAAAGAATTCAAAGATGTTTTCAACCTTGATCTGGAACTGTTAACCATTGACGACCCGTTATTCGGTGGTTGGAAACAGGCGCAGGAAAAACATTTCGACGACGGTGGTATATTTGATCAGATATATACCGGTGAATAAAAAAGAATAAATGGAGGCTTTAAGACCTATGAAACGTCGTAAAAGAAAGCAGGTAATCCCTGGATTTGGAATTTCCATGGGAGTCACTTTAACCTTACTCAGCTTAGTTGTACTGATTCCAATGGCTTCTCTGGTACTTAATGCCTCTACGATGGGAATACATACTTTTTTTGATACGGTTACGGACAAACGAATTGTATCCGGTTATGTGGTGAGTTTTTCCTGTTCCCTTATTGCCGCAATTATCAATGCAGTTTTTGGTGTGATATTAGCCTGGATACTTGTACGGTATGAGTTTCCTTTTAAGAGATTGATAGACGGGCTCATTGAACTTCCCTTTGCCCTGCCTACAGCTGTTGCCGGTATCGCCCTTACCACCCTTTACTCTGACAAAGGAATGATAGGAAAATTTCTGGGAGCATGGGGAATAAAGGTTTCTTACTCAAAACTTGGAATCATTGTTGCTATGGTATTTATAGGAATACCTTTTGTAGTAAGAACCATACAGCCGGTGCTTGAAGATCTGGATCCCCAATATGAAGAAGCAGCGAATGTTCTTGGTGCCAGCAGAGCAAAAATATTCTTTCGTATAGTATTTCCGGAGATCAGACCGGCACTGCTTACCGGTTTCGGTCTTGCTTTTGCAAGGGCTGTAGGAGAGTATGGCAGCGTTGTCTTTATAGCAGGTAATATTCCCTTTAAGACAGAAATCGCTCCTCTCCTGATAATGAGTAAATTGGAACAGTTCAACTATGACGGTGCGAACGCCATAGCTTTAGTGATGCTGGCCTTTTCCTTTATTATCTTATTTGCCATTAACTCAGTGCAGGTATATGCCAATAAATTTACCAGGGAATAGAAAGGAGCCGTCATAATGCAAAAAACGCAGCAGAAGGAATCAAAGTTCATACCGGTTTTTCTGATTACCATAAGTATTCTGTTCTTGTTTATTATGCTAATCATGCCCTTGGTGGTTGTAATTACGGAAGCTTTAAGAAATGGTATTGAAGTATATAAGAAAGCAGTATTTGATACCTATACCTTAAAAGCCCTTCTATTAACCCTGGAAGCTACTTTGGCTGCAGTGGCAGTAAATACAGTATTTGGTCTGTTTGCAGCCTGGACTGTAACAAAATATCAATTCAGGAAGAAGAAACTGCTGACAACTTTAATAGACATTCCCTTTGCCATTTCACCTATCATAGCAGGTCTGATATTTATTCTTACCTTTGGGCGAATCGGATGGACTCATGGCCTGCTGACATTACTGGATATCAAAATTGTCTTTGCAGTTCCTGGCGTTATCCTTGGTACCGTTTTCGTAACCTTTCCCTTTATATCAAGAGAGATCATACCCGTTCTCAATGCACAGGGTTCTGATCAGGAAGAAGCAGCAGCTATTATGGGGGCCGGAGCCTTTCGAATCTTTCGAAGGATTACTTTTCCTCAGATTAAATGGGCATTTCTATATGGAGTCGTATTATGTACCGCCAGAGCAATGGGAGAATTCGGCGCAGTATCTGTCTTATCGGGACATTTAAGGGGCAAGACGATAACCTTACCCCTGCAGGTGGAAATATTCTTCAGTGAGTTTAACTTTACCGCAGCTTTTGCTGTATCCTCAATGCTGGTAATTTTAGCTGTTATCCTATTAATTATCAGAAATATTCTGGAATATAAAATGAAAAAGGCTGGTGTCTGAAATGCATGTAGAAATGAAAAACATAAATAAAACCTTCGGAGATTTTAAAGCCTCCGATCATATCAGCTTCGGTATAGAAAAGGGGAAGCTTATCGGTTTACTAGGCCCCAGCGGAAGCGGAAAGACAACCATTCTTCGTATGCTGGCAGGTCTTGAATATCCGGACTCCGGCGATATCTTTATCAATGGCAGCCGTGTCAATGATCTGCCTGCCAGTAAAAGAGGGATTGGCTTTGTATTTCAAAATTATGCCTTATTTCGTTACATGACGGTATACGACAACATTGCCTTTGGTCTTGAAATCCAGAAGAAAAATAAAAAGGAAAGCAAGGAAAGGGTGGAGGAATTACTGTCACTCATCGGACTTGAGGGATTAGGTAACCGTTATCCACACCAGCTGTCTGGCGGACAGAAGCAAAGAGTTGCATTTGCAAGGGCTCTGGCTCCTAATCCTCAGCTGCTTTTATTAGATGAACCTTTTGCAGCCATTGATGCCAAGGTTAGGCAGGAACTAAGAAGCTGGCTGAAAGAAACTATCAATAAGGTTGGTATAACAAGTATCTTTGTTACCCATGACCAGGATGAAGCCATCGAAGTAGCTGATGAAATCATAATAACGAACAAAGGAAGAATTGAACAAAAAGGTTCTCCTCTGGATATTTATCGTAATCCTGAATCTCTCTTTGTTGCAGAGTTTGTAGGTCAGTCATCACTCTTAGAGGATTACAGCAGACTCATCGGCTTTAAAGGAGCACAGAGTGGTTCAAAAGCCATAATCCGACCGGAATTTATAAAAGTCAGCAGAAAAGAAGAAGCTCTTCTCTATCCGAATTCCGTAGAAGCCGGGATTGTTGAGAAAGTTTCCTTTCGTGGAAGCTATTCAGAAATAAAGATAAGAGTGAAAGATTATCAGCTCACCGCCACCAGATCTTTAGAGGAAGTTCCATTAAGTACAGGGGAAGAGGTGAATGTACTGATTTACCGTTTGTTTACCTTTGGTGAGCAAGGCAATCTGGTTTTGGAAAATAAAGCAATAGAAGATAAGAATCCTATCTATATATAACATTTTTCTATTTCATGTTTTGATTAAATCTTAGCGGGATTGATGGACTTTGATAAATATTCACGGAGGATTTCATGGGAAAAAAATTAAAGCTAAAACAGCTTACTACAGATATATTGATAATTGGCGGAGGAACTGCAGGCTGTTATGCAGCTCTTACCGTCAGGGAACATTCCGATGCCGCCGTTCTTATAGCGGAAAAAGCTAATATTAAACGCAGCGGATGTCTGGCAGCTGGTGTAAATGCAATCAATGCTTATATTGTGAAAGGCAGAACACCGGAAGACTATGTAGAGTATGCTAAAAAAGATGCAGACCATATTGTTAGGGAAGATCTCCTGCTTACCATGTCCCAGGGGCTTAACCGGGTTACTAAGAAGCTGGAGGACCTTGGACTTATCATACTAAAGGATGAGCAGGGGGAATATGTAGCCAGAGGTAATCGTAACATAAAAATAAACGGGGAAAATATCAAACCAATTCTGGCAGATGCCGTTAGCAGCTTGGAAGATGTTAAAATATTAAACCGGGTAAATGTTACGGATTATATTATAAAGGATAACCGGATACTTGGAGCTTTTGCCTTTAGTATAGAGGAGGAAATACTCTATGAAATAAGAGCAGATAAGGTCATTTGTGCAACTGGTGGTGCCGCAGGATTATATCGGCCTAATAATCCCGGATTCTCCAGACATAAGATGTGGTATCCCCCCTTTAATACAGGCGCCGGATATGCCATGGGAATACGTGCCGGAGCAGAGATGACTACCTTTGAAATGAGATTCATTGCCTTAAGATGTAAGGATACCATTGCTCCTACAGGCACCATCGCACAAGGTGTAGGTGCCAGTCAGGTGAATTCTTTCGGTGAGGTCTATGAAACCAAATACGGAATTACGACCTCTGAACGTGTATACGGTACAGTGAAGGAAACGCTTGAAGGCAGAGGTCCCTGTTATCTTAGAACGGAAGGCATCACCGCCTTGCAGGATGAAGAACTCAAAAAAGCTTACCTGAACATGGCCCCCAGTCAAACCTTAAAGTGGATTGAGGCCGGAAAGAACCCCAGTCAGCAAAATGTAGAAATTGAAGGTACCGAACCTTATATTGTCGGCGGGCACACGGCCAGTGGGTATTGGGTGGATACAAAGCGACGCACTACCATAAAAGGCTTATACGCAGCAGGAGATGTGGCCGGTGGATGTCCCCAGAAATATGTAACCGGTGCTTTGGTTGAAGGAGAGATTGCCGCTCTGGCCGCACTTGAAGATAGAAAGCAAGAAGATAAGGAGAAAAAATCTACTGCATACAAAGCAGAAAATCAAACTCCGGCAGCGGAACAGGTTACATGGAATGAGACAACTAAGACCTGCTCTTCACCTAATATCCAGGATATAGATGAAACCTCGGAAGAACTTCGCCTTGCAAGCAAGAAACTTCAGGAATTGGAAGCTATCTTAAATTATAAGAATCCGGTCTTTGCAATAGAGCAATTAGAGGAAGCCATGCAAAAAGTAATGGATACTTATGCAGGCGGCATATCAAATAACTATCAGTTCAATGAGAAACAGCTTACGATTGCAGATGAGAAAATAGACCAGCTGATTAAACTTAGCAGTCATATCCGTGCAGAGGATATGCATGAATTAATGTTTGTCTATGAATTAAAGGAGCGGCTGGTGCTTGCAAAATCCGTTATAGCTCACTTGAATGCAAGAAAAGAAACCAGATGGCACAGTTTTGCAGAGAATCTGGATTATCCTGATAAGAAGGATGAATGGTTGAAATATGTGAACTCCAGAGTAGTTGATGGGGAACTGAAAATAATTTACAGAGATTTAGTAGGACGGGGGGAAATATATGAGCATAGCAATTCGTAAGGAGAGCTGCACCGGCTGCAGAAAATGTATGCAGGTATGTCCCGGAAGTCTGATTAAACTGACAGAGGATAAAAAAGCCTATATCAAATATCCAAAAGACTGCTGGGGATGTTCCTCCTGCTTAAAGGAATGTAGCTTCGGAGTTATATCCTTTTATTTGGGGGCAGACATCGGAGGTATGGGCAGTAAGTTGATTACCGGCATGGAAGGAGATATCGTCCACTGGCAAATCGAGAAGACAGACGGTGAAATAACTGTTATTGATATAAACCGTAAAGCTTCCAACCAATATTAAGGAAAAGAGAAACAGGAGGAAATACTGATGAGTGAATTAACACATCTTGATGAGCTAGAGGCTGAAGCAATCTTTTGTATAAGAGAAGTTGCAGCAGAATGTGAGAAACCGGTTATGTTATATTCCATCGGCAAAGACAGTTCGGTAATGCTGCATCTTGCCATGAAAGCATTTTATCCGGAGAAGCCCCCGTTTCCTTTTATGCATATCGATACCACCTGGAAGTTCAGGGAAATGACAGAGTTTCGCGATCGTAAAGCGAAGGAGCTGGGGATTGAAATGATCGTTCACAGTAATCAGGAGGGGATTGACCAGGGCATCAATCCCTTTGACCATGGCTCTGCTTACACGGATATCATGAAGACACAGGCTTTAAAACAGGGTTTGAAGAAGTACGGCTTTACGGCTGCTTTTGGCGGCGGTCGCCGTGACGAAGAAAAGTCCCGTGCAAAGGAAAGAATCTTTTCTTTCCGTAATGAAGCACAGGCCTGGGATCCCAAGAATCAGCGCCCTGAAATGTGGAAGCTCTATAACACTAAGATCAACAAAGGTGAGAGTATGCGCGTTTTCCCTATATCCAACTGGACAGAAAAAGATATCTGGCAGTACATACAGCGTGAAAATATTGATATCGTATCTCTTTATTATGCCAAGGAACGCCCCATAGTCTATCGCGATGGCAATATAATTATGGTAGACGATGACCGTTTAAAGCTATTGCCGGGAGAGCAGGTGGAATACAAAACCGTACGTTTTCGTACTCTTGGGTGCTATCCCTTAACCGGTGGTTGTGAATCAACAGCGGTTACACTGGATGAAATCATAGATGAAACCTTGAGTGCCGTGTCCTCAGAAAGAACTAGCAGAGTTATAGACAATGAGGCAGCCGGCAGCATGGAGAGAAGAAAAAGGGAGGGATATTTCTAGATGAAGGGCTTATTAAAGTTTATTACCTGTGGAAGTGTGGATGATGGAAAATCTACCCTTATCGGACATATATTATATGATTCAAAGCTCTTATATACGGATCAGGAAAAAGCACTGGAATTAGATTCCAAGGTTGGCAGCAGGGAAGGTGCAATTGATTATTCGCTCCTTTTAGACGGGTTGATGGCGGAAAGGGAACAGGGCATTACCATTGATGTAGCCTATCGTTACTTTACCACCGACAATCGTAGCTTCATCGTTGCAGATACCCCCGGTCATGAGGAATATACCCGAAATATGGCTGTTGGTGCTTCTTTTGCTGATTTATCGATTATTTTAGTGGATGCGAAGCAGGGTGTCCTTGTACAGACCAGAAGACATGCCAGAATCTGTTCCTTAATGGGGATCAGGCATTTCGTATTTGCTGTAAACAAGATGGATTTAATTGGTTACAGCAAAGAACGTTTTGAGGCAATTGCAGCTGAAATAAAGCAATTATCCTCTGAACTATCACTTGAGAATGTTAAGATAATTCCTATTTCTGCCACGGAGGGAGATAATCTTACCAGAAACTCAGAGAATATAACCTGGTATACAGAAGAACCCCTGCTTACCTATCTTGAAAATGCAGACACCATAAATTCAGCCGAAGAAGATGGCTTTTACATGCCTGTTCAGAGAGTGTGCAGACCTAATCACACCTTTCGTGGCTTTCAGGGGCAGATTGAAGCCGGCACCATTCAGGTAGGTGACGAGCTGATTACGCTCCCAAGCAATGAAAAAGCTATTGTTAAGAGCATTCATATTACGGACAGGGAAGCTGATCAGGCATTCAAAGGTCAGCCAGTCACCATTCAGCTAAATAAAGAAGTAGATGTATCAAGAGGCTGTGTATTAACAAAAAATGCAGGTCTGACCACCAGCAAAACCCTGACTGCTACCCTTTTGTGGATGGACGATGCAGAACTTACACCAGATAAGGATTACTTTGTTAAAATCGGCACCAAATTAATACCTGGTGTAGTTACCAGTATCCGTTATAAGATAGATGTCAATTCCGGTGAGCATCAGCCTGCCGCCCAGTTAAAGAAAAATGAGATTGCAGTATGCGACATCGTACTCGCAGAGAAAATTGTTGCCGATAGATTCCATGCCCATAAAACCTTGGGGGAACTCATATTAATAGACCGCATTACAAATATGACCTCTGCCTGTGGTGTAATTGAAGAGCTTCACAAGGAAAGCAGCTTACTTGAGGACAGTGCGACTTTTATATCTGAGAATATAAAAGCAAGAGGTGATATCTTTGAGGAATTCTATTATAACCTGGAAAGCCTTAACATATCAAAGCTAAAACCTGAAAACAAGCTATACACCTTGGGAGATGTAATACCGGTGAAAGGTGAAAGCTATCATTATCCTGAAAATTTTGATATCCTTGTTCTTCGAGACTGGACTGCTATAAAGATCAGAGACTCTAAGATAGAGGAGATTAATTCCATCGACAACTTTCAATTTTCAGGTGTCCCTCTAATAAACGGCAGAGGTTTCTCCATTCAGGCAGCAACAGCAGAAGAAACCGAACGCTTCTTAAAGGAATATAAGGATACAGAAGGGAAAAACGAACTGGAATTTACCAAAAAGTGGATTGTCTTTGAAACCTATCGAAGTATTGTCTTTAATAGTAATTTCTGGTTTATTTAATACCTGTCGTATGACGGATTCATTAATAAACAGGTATTAGTATGAACTATAGGGAGTAGCATATTATATCAGCAAATATAATAGATTCATAGATAACCGGTGCTGTATTATAGTAAGAGAACCAATAAAATTCACTTACTATAACACAGCATCGGTTATTTCTTATCTTTAAACATTTCTTATCTTATTCAGAAACAATCATTCCCTGGCATATGCCAATCCTAAGTGAATGCACCTCTTCTCGTCTGATATGCTCCAATAGAAGGATAAACGGTATTATACCTCAAAGCCGTTGATAATTTCTTTTTCGTTAAGTGCAATAAGGAAAATCAAATTGAGAGGTGGAATGCAATAAATGGAATTATATGGTTTTCCAGGTGTAGACGGAGCAGGTAAATCAACTACTATCAAAAATATTCTTAAAACCTGGTGTTTATTGCCAAGTTATGCTTGTATGTCTGAATTGCAATTGGTATTATTATAAAGAGATACATTCATATACTAAATCAATAAATACAGACAGGAGATAACGATGGATAAGTTTACATTTTCAACATTACAATACGAAAGACCGGACTTTGATAAATTTGAACAGGAATTGAACAAGTTGACAGAACAGGTTAAAAATGCTGTTTCGTATACGGAGGTTCAAGAAGCTATTCAGAAACTAGAAGAAATAAATGCACCTGTAGATACAATGAAAACGATTGCTTTTATTCGTAATACCCTTGATACTACAGATGTGTTTTACGAGAAGGAAGTTGAATTTATTGATGAGAGAACGGCTGAGCTTGGCACAGCTCAAACCGGACTTTTTAAAGCTCTTATTGCAAGCAGCTTTGCAGAGGATATTAACAGGGAATATGGGAAAGAGCTCTTAACCGCACTTCAAAGAAGTGTAGATCAGTTCAAAGATGAGATTATACCTTTCTTACAAAAAGAAGGGAAACTTACCCAGCAATATCAAAAGCTCATGGCAACCGCCAAGATTCCTTTTGAAGGCCAGACCTTGAATCTGTATGGGGTACAGAAATATTTTGAAAATCCAGACAGAAATTTAAGAAAGGCTGCTTTTAAGGCTTACTCTGACTTCTATCATAGCAACGAAGAAGAGATGGAAGATATCTTTAGTCAGCTGATACAAATCAGAAATGAAATGGGAAAAGCCCTGGGTTATGAGAATTTCATTCCCTTAGGCTATAAAAAGCAGGAACGCAGTGATTACGGTGTAAAGGAAGTTGCGGCTTTCCGCGAGCAGGTAAGAAAGGAAATCGTACCTCTTTGTACGAAACTCTATGAAGCACAGAGAAAACGTATTGGCGTAGAAGAGCTTAAAGTCTTCGATGAGAAATTCATCTTCCCTGACGGGAACGCAGAACCCATTGGTGATGACGATTATCTGGTAAAGGAAGCACAGAAGATGTATCATGAACTCAGTCCCGAGACTGCTGAATTTATTGACTTTATGATAGATCATGAGTTAATGGATCTTAAGAATAAACCAGGCAAAGCATCTACCGGTTATATGACTACTCTTCCTTCCTATAAAGCTCCTTATGTATTTTCCTGCTTTAACCATACTATTTTCGACATGCAGGTATTAACCCATGAGTTAGGGCATGCATTTGCTGGTTATGAAGCTATGAGGGAGCAAAAAACCTTCCTCTATCATATGGGTGGTACAGATATTGCAGAGATTCATTCTATGTCCATGGAGCAGTTCTCCTATCCTTACGCAGAGCAATTCTTTGGAGCCGGAGCGGATAAATTCCGATTTGCACATCTGCAGGAAGCAATGACTTTTGTACCCTTTGGTGTAGCTGTGGATGAGTTCCAGCATATTGTCTACGAGCATCCGGAGCTTACACCCAAGGAAAGAACAATGGAATGGCACAAGTTAGAGGAGAAATACATGCCATGGCGTAAATATGAGAATGATGAGTTTATGGAAAGAGGCGGTTTCTGGTATCATAAACTGCATATTTTCCTGTATCCTTTCTATTACATCAATTATACGCTTACAACAATGGGTGCTATGGAATTCAAGAAACGTTATCTTGAGAATAAAGAGCAGGCCTGGAAGGATTATCTGAATCTCTGCAAAGCAGGTTCCAGCAAGAGTTATCTGGAATTGTTAAAGGTGGCTAATCTTTCAGTTCCTTTTGAAGAGGGCAGTGTAGCCAGGGCTATTTCCAGTGCAAAGGAAATCTTGTTAAACGAGATTGAGAAAATGGAAACAAGGTAGAAACTATAAAATAAAAAACACAAAGCGGCACTATTAGATAAAAGGTAGAAACTATAAAATACAAAGCAGCACTATTATAACAAAGCAATAATTATTTTAAAAAGTAGCTAAGGATAGAAATAGCAAGAAGCAATATATTTATCTATTCTTCCATCAGAACAATGCCTGTTAAATATAGGCATTGTTCGTTCTATGATGATGTTTTTAGAACCAGGTAAAAGAAGATCAATGTTTTCCTGTTAAAGGGTTACTTTGGATTTTCAATTTCATACAAAAGGAATTTTGGGAATATCTATGGAGTGGTGTTTCATATGAAAAAGAGAGTGTACATAGGAATAATAATTATTCTGTCAATTGCTATTGCAGGCTTTGGTCCAGTATATAAGAACATAAATAAAAGTATAAAATACAAACTGGCTTTTACTAAAATTGAAGAAAAGAAATATCCGCAAGCAATTGGTATTTTAAGAAAACTAAATAACTATAAAGAATCTAAGGATATCATCCATCAATTGCAGTATGTCATAAATGGATCTTACATAGCTAATGGTATATGGGCTGCTGCTGCAATAACGCCGGATGGAAAAGTAAGAATAGCTTATAATGGCAATGATAAAGAATACGCTTCATCCGATTCGTGGCAGAATATAAAAGCTCTCTCTTTTCACGGAGGCGATTCTCTGGAGGGGCTTACAGAAGAAGGAAAAATAATTACAACCAGTACGACAACTGCTGAAAATTTGCGAAAGTCTGCTGCAGTCTCAACAAGTGCGATGGCAGACATTGTGACTGCTGTTGCCTCCTGGAAAGATATCACTGCTTTTCAGACTTTTTATCCTCAGTCTGCCGTTGCTCTTGATAAGGAGGGATTCGTATATGCTGCGTATCCTTTTTTTAACAATGGACTGGACAAGTTAAATGGCTGGTCTAATATAACTGCAATAGCAGATGGCAGAAGCTATGTGGCAGGCTTAAGAGCAGACGGAAGTGTACTGGTTGATAATTATAATTATTACGGCTCCTTGGATACGTCAGACTGGCAGGATATTGTTGCACTCTCAGCCTCCACCTCCCTAATAGGGTTAAAAGATGACGGCACTGTAATTGCTACAGGTCTAAACAATTATGGGGAAGGCAATGTAGAAGACTGGAAAGACATTATAGCCATATCAACCAGCAGGTTCTGTACGCTTGGATTAAAAAGAGATGGAACCGTTGTTGCAGTTGGTAACAATCCCTATGGTGCAATGGATATTAATGAATGGTCGGATATTGTAGCAATACAGGCAGGAGATTATTTTTCTATTGGTTTAAGAGCAGATGGCTCCATGGTATTAGCTGGAGACAGCAGAGAATCGGGAAAAGAATCCCCGGAGGTGTCAAGTATGAAGAATTTATATGTGCCTTTCATTGATAAATAAGAATAGCTTTCCTCCTTAAAAAGGCAATTTTTAATACCGTAATATAGTGTGTTTGAGCAAGCCACAAAGTTGTTCCGAACAGATCCGAAGCACGCCGCACCGCAAGCATCGCTGGGCAGGGAAGCCCAGAGTTATATCATTTAGAATTTTAAATAAGGAAAAATAGTATGAAAAATATATTTATTGAAGGAATTCCTGGCAGCGGGAAGAGTACCTTACTAGGGAAGCTTCAGGAAAAATTGCCTGAGTATAAGTTCTATCGGGAAGGAGAGATATCACCTGTTGACTTGGCATGGTGTTCTTACCTGTCAATAACCCAATATAAGAAATTGCAGGAAGATTGGCCTCAATTTAGAAATATAATAGATATAAATTCCGTCCAAGAAGAGGGTTATTATATCATTCCTTATACTAGATTGCATGGAGATAATCATGCGTTTTATCGTTACATGGAGAAGTATGAAATATATGGCGGCCGAAGAAGTATCGATGAGTTTAAAGGTATTGTTAAAAAAAGATACCGCAATTTTAAAGGGACAGGGAATATTTTTGAATGTGCCTTTTTCCAAAATATAATTGAAGAGTTGATGTTATATGCTGAGTACTGTGATGATAAAATTTTAGATTTTTACCAGGAACTGGTATCGGATATTAACACGGATGATTTACTAATAATACGATTTATCTGTGATGACATCATAGAAAGCCTTGAACATATTCGAAAAGAGCGTACTAATAATCAGGGTGATGAAGTATGGTATACTCTCATGCTGGGCTATTTAAAGCAATCACCCTATGGAAAGTCTCATGGTATGAATAATTTTGAAGATGTCATAAGCCATTTTAATAGAAGAATAAAATTGGAAAATAGAATTTTAAATGAGTTACTGCCGTACAAATTTATTGATTTGAAGAGCAAGGATTATCAACTGGATGAAATTCTCACTTTTCTGAGCAAGTAAATACACCATACATAAAAGTGCATACTGTTTAAAATGACGCTCTTGTGGTACATTTATCTAGGAGGGTTAATTTATCCTTACTACTTATTGACATTATTTGAACTGGAGGATATAAAATGTTACATATCAGTCAACCACTAACAATGAAAGGGATATCCCTGGGTAATCGATTGGTAATGCCGCCAATGGCTTCAGCCAAATCTGATAATGGAGCAGTAAGCCAGGAATTGTGCGCCTATTACGATGAAAAATCACAGGATGGCCAATTTGGTCTGATTATTACGGAGCATGCATATATAAGTTCAGAAGGAAAAGCAAGTCTTGGACAACTTTCTATAGCAGATGAGTCTTGTATTAAGGGACTTAGTCAACTTGTTTCGATTATTCATAATAATGGTACAAAAGTGATTGCTCAGATCAATCATGCCGGATGCCAGACCTCTTCAGAAATAACCGGTAAAGCAACGGTAAGAGCCAGTACCATTCGTTTATCTGAAAAATTTGATATACCACATGAATTAAGTAAGGATGATATTAAAAACATTGTTAAGGACTTTACAAACTCCGCAATGTATGCAAAAGAAGCTGGTTTTGATGGTGTTGAAATTCATTCAGCACATGGATATCTACTGAACCAATTCTATTCACCTCTGACGAATAAGAGAAAGGATGAGTATAACGGTTCTACTTTAGAAGGAAGAGTCCGTTTTCATCTGGAAATCATAGAATCCATTCGTAAAAATGTAGGAGATGAGTTTATCATTGCCTTACGTTTAGGTGCCTGCGATTACATGGAGGGCGGAAGCACAAAGGCAGATAGTGTGAAAGCTGCTGTTATGTTTGAAACAGCCGGGATAGATCTTCTGGATATCAGTGGCGGTTTCTGTGGTTTCATAAACCCTCAAATAAAAGAACAGGGGTATTTTGCAGAACTAACAAAACCCATTAAAGATGCAGTATCTATACCGGTTATATTAACAGGTGGTATTGTAGAGGGAGCAGTTGCAGAAGAACTGCTTGCTACCGGACAGGCAGACTTAATTGGAGTTGGAAGAGCTATACTCAAAGATTCACTTTGGGCAAAAAAAGCTATTAATACGAAATAAAATATTATAAAAGCAGCCGTGATCAAAAAATAACACAAGAGCAGAATGAATAATGTCACTTTAAGCAAATTAACATTCTGTTCTTGCGTTAATATTAAATAATTATTTCTTACTTCCCCAGACACACACATTTTCGCCTAAGGCTGTAAAAGTCATAACGATTCTATGTTTATTTTCCGTTGCCTGTTTAATAAATTTTCCTCTATATTCAACCCCATCAATGATAATTGACATATCGGCGGTTCCTTCTTTATAACGCCAGGTTCCTGTTAAATCTCCGGAAACTGAACCGTCCTCTTTTAGTGAAATATTCTTATTCTCTGCAATTCCTGCTACAATAGAACCGTAATCATGATAAAAGGTATTGGGCGTGTGCACTATGAACTCATAGCTTCCAGTCATTTCTTCTTTCGAATAGCCGCTTTCGGCCAGTGTTTCGCCAGAATATTCATAAGGTGCTGCAATCAGCCAGTTATCTTCATTTATAAAAAGCTGCTGAACACGAACTTGATGTGCTTCTTTTATTCCATTTTTACCACCTGCAAAACGAGTATGGTACACTAATAAGATTTTGCCATCATCATCCGTAAAGACTGAATTATGTCCTTGTGCAACGTGGGTATCATAATTACCTGAAAGCTGATAGCTGCCCATTAATCTGATGCCAATTTTGGAAGTAAGATTGTTCATATTCCTTTTATATACAGCTGATTCACCGTTCTGATCCACATATGGACCGGTAATATCTTTAGAACGGAACACTCTTATCTGATAACCATCTTCAGCGCTCAGCCCGCCATAGGATACAAAAAGATAATAATAATCCCCGGCTTTTAATATGTAAGGACCTTCACCGGATACCGCATTTCCACCTGCTATTTTATAACCATAATACTCATCTGATACATTCTTTTCCGTGGCATAGGTATAGGTATAATCTCTTAATCCGGTTTCGGCATCTAATTTAAGCATATAGATTCCCCCAAACCAGGAACCGAAACTCATCCAAAGATTTCCTTCGTCATCATATCTCAGATTAGGATCGATAGCATTAATTTTCGTGTCATTTATTGATTGATATCTGGATAGGTCTGCCTTGTTTCCTAAAACCTTGTAGACATCCGTTTTTTCAACGGGATGTGAGGTGGTGTTAAAACCGGAATAAACAACTGCTCCTGCATACTCATAAGGACCTTCTATTTTATCCGCTGTCAAAAGAGCGATAACGGAGTTCCAGTCATCACCATTAACACTCATATAGAGGCAGTATTTTTTCATGGTTTCATTGTATATCACATCGGGTGCCCATAAATTACCATTTAAATTCGGATTGGAATCCGTTCTGCAGTAGTCTTTCCAAAGATCACCCAATAACTTATTGTAATCTGAATTAATATTGTTCTTATAAGTTGACCAGTGCATTAAATCATCACTTTTAGCCCATGCCATATGAGAACCAAATATATAATAGCTGCCATCTGTTTTAATAACAGAAGGATCATGAACAGATACTCTGGTATAAGTGACATCAGCTATCTCTGCCGGTTCCAATGCTTCGGCAATTTCAGTGGGTGCAGGCGTTGCTGTAGTTTGAGTCTCCGTTGTGACCGGTTGCTGTGGTTCTTGCGTAACTGCCTCATTCCCATTGTCTTTGTTCTTGCAGCCACTTAACAGCAGAACAGAAGTAAATATAGAAATAATGCTAAATCTTATAAGTTCCTTTCTCATAGCCTTCTCCTTTGGCGTAAATTTACAAATAAAAACAGTAACAAGATACTGGGTGCAAATACGAATCAACAGATTATTAGCAATATTTTGTAAATCCAAATTATTATGTAATATTTTGATTATGTAATATGTATCCTTGAAATTTGATTGATATACTATAATATAAAATAATTTAAACTAGAATATATCTGTATAGTATCTCTTGTTGTCTGTTATATATTTTATTATAGAATAACATGGGAAAAGGTATATTTCAATGTATTTATTCGTTTTATTTATATTGAACTAAAATAGTTTATTTATAAATAAATATTAGTTTTATCAGATTAACAGAACAAATATTCAGTACAAAAGTCCGGACTCAAAGCCTTTTATGAATCCATACTCAAGGGAGTTTTCAAATGGACTGCCTGATAAACTGAAACCGTTTTAGAGCCAAAAATGTACTCCTGGTATAGTACCCAAGGTGGCAGAGTCTGTGGCAAAAGTCTGGTCTGGCAGAGATTAAAATATGCAGGGAAAATACATCGTTATATTACTATCAAAATTATGGTTATGAAAAATCAATAAAATTACGAAATATAAGTAGAAGCTTAAATCCTTTTGAACTGATCATTGTTTTGAACTGATCATTGCCGTTTAAAAAATACATTACAACACGTTAGATGCTATGATCACAGAATATTTATGAATACAACAAGCTGCAGCTTTGAGAAAAGCAACTAGCAAGGGAGGCAATTATGTCAAAGAAAATTTTACTGGTAATCATTTGCATTTTTATAATGCTCCCCCCCGTAACGGCTGATGCCCAAACCTATACATCACAAGATCAAGTTTACCGTATTATCAGAAAGAATCTGCTGGCTCATAAGGAGCAGTTTTCGATTGAGATGAATATTGAGGTAATGAATAAAATTGGTAAAAATACAGATCTGCTGAATAAAGCGGCTGCAATAGACGATAAAAGTACTTCCAAGGATGGCGATTACCTTCGATTTTCAGTAAGCCAATGGACTTCTCATTGGCAGTGGTACACCAATGGTAAGACTGCCCTGCTGAATTTCAGTACAACATACAGGACAACCTTAAAGCAGGAGAAAGAACTGGATGCAGAGATTAAACGAGTGATTAAAGCCCTGAAACTCACTGATAAAAGTGACGATACAAAGGTTAAAAAAATACATGATTACATTATTAATAAGACGGCTTATGATGAATCCCTGGATAACCATACTGCTTACAATGTCTTAATCGACCAAACAGCCGTATGTGATGGTTATTCTCTTGCAGCCTATCGTTTATTAACTGATGCCGGTATAGAAAACAGGATCATAACCGGTATGGCAAATGGCGGCTCTCATTCCTGGAATATAGTTAAAATTAATAAAAAGTGGTATAATCTGGACTTGACCTGGGATGATCCTATCACGAATACTGGTGAACAGATATTAACTTATGACTATTTTCTGAAGAATGACAGAGACTTTAAGAATCACAAAAGAGATGCAAAGTATCGAACAAGTGCTTTTATAAAGAAATATCCTATAGCCAAGGAAAGTTATAAGCTGGCTAATTAACTACGAACCTATATTTATGATTATTTACCCCCTTTTCAATAAGGAATCAAAGTAGCTGTTAAGTGTTCAGGTAACTAACTGTGTTTTAATTATATAAAAAAGGAGTGTAAAGATAACTTCCGCACCCCCTTAGTCCTGCAAGCGGGAATTTACTCTTTCCCTTTACTTGTTACAGATATTACCGCTTTACACAAGAACATTTGTTTGTTATAGTATATCCAAACATATGTTCTTAGCGGAGGCACAAATGGAAAAAATAATATTTCATATAGATGTGAATTCAGCATTTTTAAGCTGGGAAGCAGTGTATCGTATAAATCGTTTAGGCAGCAGGGAAGATTTAAGAGAGCAGATATCTGCGGTAGGGGGAGATATAAGTAAAAGACATGGTATTATACTGGCAAAATCCATTTCTGCCAAAGCCTATGGGATTAAAACAGGCGAGAGCATCTTAGAAGCTTTACAGAAATGTCCTGAGCTTATCCTTGTTCCGCCCAACTATAATTTGTATGAAAGTTCATCGGCTGCTTTTATCAAGATACTGCGCAGGTATTCACCTGATATTGAACAATATTCAATAGATGAAGCTTTTGTTGATATGACCGGCACAATGGGATTATGGGGAGCTCCTCTTGAAATTGCTCACTATATAAAGGACCAAATCAGAAGAGAACTTGGCTTTACTGTTAACATCGGTATTTCAAATAATAAAATACTGGCTAAAATGGCTTCAGACTTTAAGAAGCCGGATAAAGTGCATACCCTTTTTCCTGAGGAAATCAAAGATAAAATGTGGCCTTTGCCGGTATCAGAGCTTTTCTTTGTAGGAAGAGCAACCAGCAGGAAGTTATTTAACCTTGGCATTAAGACGATAGGCGAATTGGCAAATACAGATCCCGGTATATTAAAAAGTCATATGAAGAAACACGGCGAAGTGATTTGGGCTTTTGCAAATGGAATCGATCTGTCAGGAGTTCAATCCACCCCTCCGGTCAATAAAGGTTATGGAAACAGTACAACGATACCGCATGATGTTACCAAAGCGGAGGATGCGAAGCTGGTTCTCCTTGCTCTGGCGGAAACTGTATCAGCCAGGTTAAGAAAAGATAATGTGAAAGCAGAAGTTATCTCAGTTGGAATAAAAGATTACAACTTTAATTACGGTTCCCATCAAACGGTTTTAATGACTGCAACAAATATAACCAAAGAAATTCACAAAATTACCTGTATGCTTTTTGATGAGCTATGGGATGGTACACCCATAAGGCATCTTGGTATTCATACCTCCAGAATCAAAGATTATAACACCGGAAGGCAATTGTGTATCTTTGATGCGGAAGATTATGAGAAGCTTGAGTACGCAGATTTAATGGTTGATACTCTGAGGAAAAGATATGGAATTGATACTGTACAAAGAGCCGTGTTCCTTCAAAGTCCCATTGATCATATGTCAGGAGGAATAACCAGGGAGAAAAGAACCGTGGACTACAGTAAATTAAAAATCAGTAATAATTAAGGAGTTCAGCTATATGTCATGTTTTGGTATAGGTATAAATAATAACGCTCCGGATGAGGGGAATATTAAAGGAACCAGGATAGAAATTGCCTGTGCCTGCTGGTTCACAAGCAAAGGAATGACTACCCCTTTTATGATAAAATACATGGATGTGAATGGTGAAATACAAAGTATCAGAAATATCAGGGTCAATTATATGGAAAACAAAAATTATTCAGGGTTGTCTTCATTAGAATACGACTGTACCATAATGAATCAGGACACCATTATGTATGTGAAATTAATCTATTTTAAAGAGGATAACAAGTGGGTTATGGTTATTAAATAATGTGATTATTGTACTAACGCTACTATTTATTATACATTTAAACCATTTGCAAAAGAGCATGTATATTTGGACTACATAGGTTAATCGATTATAGTTTCAATATCATATTGTGAATTAATGACCAGCCACAACTGTGTAAAATACGTCATGATATTCCAGATTGAGATACCAGGGAAATTATTTATAATTACAAGGTCTAATAATGCATCGATAGTTCTTGCATCAACAAACCATACAACATATTTTCTGGGAATTTCTACACCAAGATAGTATTCGAAATGAGGATTTTGTGATATTTCATCAAATTGTATTTTGGAGCCTGTAGTCAATGCCAGCTCAATTGCAGCATCATAGGTTATAGCATTGGCTCTTGTGATACCGATTAAATATGGAAGCAGCCATGAATAGCCAATTACCGGCAGCCCAATATTCATCTTATCCCGGGGGATTAAAGTTATTAAATAATCTATAAATAGCTGTAACGTACTTATAGAGGCAACAGGGGTTGGCGGTCCAAAATAATACCCCCAATTATAGTTCATAATAACCATCTGAGTTGCCTCTTTCGCAATCTCTGAATAATCAATTCTTTCAAATGCTATTACGTTATTTTCTATATCCGTTACCGGTGAAATGGAAATAAAAACTGCATATCCTTCACTATTCAAACTTTCTGCCATTATCTTGGCAAATCTATTATAGATTCCTACAATATCACCTGTTATGTATGATAGTATAAAGCTTACACCATAAAAGCCTTTTCTTTTCAGTACGGCCAAAATATTTGCGGCATATCTTTTTACATTTTCCTCGCTAAAAAGAATATGGTAAACGTCTTCTTCACTTCCAACACCTTCAAAGGATAAAGAAGATATCAGCATCAAAGGAGCTACTTTATAGGCTCTTGTTAGCTGTAATATCTCTTCATCATCAGGTTCAATTACATCAGCATTTCTTGTAAGCCTATACCCGAAGATAGTCAGAAAAGTAAGAAAGGGTAAGGTTTTTCTTAATACAGCCATATCAATAAATGGATTGGCATAACCGTTAGTGGTTATCTTTCCTTTTTTATCGCCGTAACGAATAACCAAAGTTTCACCTGGATATAAAAATTCTCTGTCAGACAGGAAAGGGTTATTTCTTAATAATTCTATAATAGATGTATTATTTACAGAGGCAATCCCAGCCAGTGTATCTCCCTCTTGAACGATATAGGTAACTTGGGGATACACAATAACGATACATTGTCCTTCAATCAGGTTATTTGGATTTTGTATTCCATTATTAATTATTAAACTGTCTATAGGGATACCGTAACTTTCGGCTATAGACGTAAGAGTATCACCCAATTGTACGACATGTATAATCATACTTGTTTCTCCATAAAAATTACTATTTAATTATATGATGGAATATCGGCGATATTATTAAACTCCACAGCCTTTCAGAAATATTTTGTTTAGAACCAGAGGAAAATTACTTTCTTCATAAATTTTGACAGTTATAGAAAAGATTCTTTCGTGCAAACAGACATAGTTATTTCCTTCCGAATCTTATTGGCTGTTATACCTGACAGTATATTTATAAATTCCATGGGATAAATAGAGTCGTATTTGTAATATTATCCAGTAAATGGTATAGTTAAGCTAAGCCTTATTCTACTATATTGCCTATGTAAATAAATGGGGGATTTCTTAATGGAAATAAATCAAAGTATTATTACACAAGAGCTGCAAAAACTAATCAAGCGAGGGTTTGCTAATACAGAAACATATTCTGTAAAAATCAGAGATATTGTTATCAATAAATCAGATAATAGCAAGATAATACAAAATAGTATTGCAGAGGCAGCAGAGCTGTGCTATCACGATGTATTGAGTGATATTGATCTTACCATATTAGTAAAAATATCCCCTTATGATACAATTTCACCTGCTACATATCAAAAGATACTGTTAAAGTACGGAATCACCAAAAGCAACTATTTGGGTCTTGATTATGTAAAGGAGCACCAATTATACCGAATAATTTTAAGAAATGGCATGCGTTACGATTTGGGCTTTGAATTAATACAAGATGATGCAGTAGCTGTGATTACTCAGAAAGGAGCGTCCGCTGATACTTTTGAAGAAGATAATAGTAAGGATTTTCTTTTAGAAACTGCTGATAGATTTTGGTTTGTACAGATTCAGGCTTTGGCAAAGCTCTATCGTGACGATTATCTTATTGCTGACCATTTAGCAAACATGAATATCAATGAAACTCTGGTTCTGCAAATGATGTTAAGGGATAAAGAGTACAAAACGAATATTCATCGGTATGGGTACCGAGATACCTTGCAATACCTCCAAGATCAGGAGAACAAATGCCCTTATTGTAAATATGATGAAGTATTTAGCAAAATTGCAGAGAAGCTTTATCAGGCCTCTATTGCTTTTGACCAGTTGGCAATACAAATGAATCCGAATTACCTGCTGAGAAAAGAGTGTTATTTTGAAATCTGGAAGTGTTATGATAGAGCCATGCTTCGAAAAACGAATGAAATAAATAACGAATATTGCAAGTAACTAAGCGGCAATCACTATTATAGAGATTTGGTTTATGCAGTCGGGTTAAATAGGTCGTACAGAAATGTACAATTAGCTAATAAATTATATGGAGATAAGATCGATGAAAGATTCTTTTTCTGAGGTAAAAATATTTCAGGTCAAACCAGACAAATTAGGTGAATTCGAAGACCTTATAACTAAAATAGCGGATGAACAGAAACAACAGGTTGGTTCATCCTATATTTAAGGATATTCCACAACGGAAACGAACATTTGTTTGACTTTGTTTTGCAAATTTAGTATTATTGTAAATGTAATACATTATATGGATACGTTGACAGTATCAGGGATGTTTAATTCTTCCTGTTTTATGTTATTTAATTACAAAAAGTTCAAATTGTATTTGTCTGTACAAGGGAGTACGATAGACCACTGCGACGTCCATAGATGCAGATTTGGAAAGAAGAAGGAGTTTGTTAAATGAAAACTATGTTAAAAGCAATGCAAATGCAGAAAAACGGAATTTCCAAGGATATATTGCCTTTGTTTGAGCATATTGTTCAAACATATAAGGGCGAGGAATGCGAGGGGAAATTCATAAAAGCAATGGAAGAACATCTCACAAAGGAGCAGCGTTTCCGGTTGTTTGAGCATAACGGAAGCTGCAACGGTACTGGATATGACAAAGAACGTAAGGCTTTTGCACTTGAACACGCAGAAAAACCTCTTGCCGAAAGGCTGGAACTATTTAAGAAAACCTTTGGCAGAGCAGCAGTCTTGAATGATGATGGTACAATCACAGTTAATTTTGCCTGTAGCCATGGATATTACAAGCATGCGCCAAAAGGAAAGTTTAAATATCCGGCATCTGTCGAAACATATTTTGAAAGATGCGCTGGCGGACGATTATATGAATATCAAAAAGCATTGGGAATACAGATGAAGATAAAGTCAGTTGATGTGTCCCCTCTTAATGAAAATGTTGTAAACCCTGTTGTATTTACCTTCGAGGTAGTTGATCACACAAAATAGAAAAAGAGTTTAATTTTGTCTTATTTAATGGTACATTTAACACAGTCTGTGTTTGACAATGATTCTACCTATTGAGTTTATATAATCTTAAAACTTATATAAAGTAAAATATGTTTGGTTTATAAGGAGATATTATTTATGGAAAAAATTCTGCATTCAATACTCGCGGTGTTTCCTACACCGAATATCGAAAGAACTGCAAAGTATTATAACGAAGTAATGGGTTTTCGAATTGTAAGCTATTTAGATGTAAAAGAGCCCCACATCTGTCTTTACCGTGATAACGTGGAAATAGTATTGACCAAAGCAAACAAGGAAAAAGTTCACACGAACAGGGAACTATACGGTTATGGGGAAGATTCTTATTTTATTACAGACAATCAAGAAGCATTACAAGAGGAATTTATAAATAAAGGAGCAAAAATTGTTCGCCCGCTGCATTTGACAGATTATAATAATATGGAATTTGTATTAGAGGATATAGACGGGCGGTGGATTGCTTTTGGAATGAAGCAAAAATAATACAACCTATACATAATTAGTAGCTTGGGGTTTAATAAGCGAATGAATTCTTTATAAATGGGAGTTTGCGAGGGAATGAGATGTAGTACGCAATTGATCTACACCATTGAATTAGATCGTTAAATTCAAATTTATCCGGATTACCTTACCAAAATAAATAGGATAAGATGAGCAAGTAAAATCAAGCGGTCATCGTTCTGTTTCTTTATAATAAAAGCAGAGTAGTTGAAACGAGGTGAAAGCCAAATGTACGAATGGCACAAGCAGATTCAAATAATTGTTGATGAGATTGACGAGTGTATCAGGCATCATTACAATGAAGCGCTGACACTGCGGTTTCTTTCCCGCAAACTGAGTTATTCTGAATTTCATACTACCAGAAAATTTAAGGAAATATCGGGTATGCAGTTTCGGGATTATCTGCGGCATAGAAAATTGGCCTTTGCGCTCAAAGAAGTGAGAGACAGTGAAAAGAGTCTTTTGGATCTTGCTTTTGATTATGGATTTTCATCCCACGAGGCTTTTACAAGAGCTTTCAAGGGGATTTATGGTGTGACACCAAGTGAATACCGTAAAAACCCTGAGCCTGTTATTCTTCGTACAAAAATTAGCCCTTTCGACCGCTACTTTTATGGATTTGGAGAGATTGGTATGATGAAATCG
The DNA here is from genome assembly GCF_033100115.1 of Anaerocolumna sp. AGMB13020. Lineage (NCBI taxonomy): Bacteria > Bacillati > Bacillota > Clostridia > Lachnospirales > Lachnospiraceae > Anaerocolumna > Anaerocolumna sp. AGMB13020. Next base: position 190,361 of record NZ_CP136910.1, read on the forward strand.
AAGGATGATGTAAAAATTTACTTTGTAACCATTCCAGCACATAAGTTCCTTCATATAAGGAACTATGAAAGCAATGGATATTGGGACTTTTGGCAAAAGCAAAGTCTAATTCCAGGACAGGACTGCGAAACTATCTGCGGCTTACTGGATAGCATCAAGGGGAAACTGGATGACAATGGAGGAACAGAAGTTAACAGCAGCAGCGGCCAGATTATGGCATACATCAATAACCCGGAGGGCAGACTCTGCAATTGGGGTATTCCAAGGATAGAGTGTTATGGTGTACGACTTCCCGCTGATTATCAAGGTGAGGTACCACAACAAATGCTTTTGATTGATATTCCCGAAGCCGATTATATTGTCTTTGAACATGGACCGTTCAATTACGAGCAGGAAAATCGCAGTGTGGAGGAAAAGATAGAGACGGCTATGTCAACTTTTGACTTTGCAGGCACGGATTATTGTTTTGATACTTCCCCCGGGAGAATTATTTACATGTATCACGATCCAGAACGTTTTTTTAAGTATATCAGACCGGTAAAGAAATAACTAGATTGTGAATATAAGTTTGATGCGAAGCAGATTTATTTATTATTAATGAATCTTAGACAAATCCCTATCAATAAGAACAAAAATAGCCTTTTATGATAAATTAATAAATCATAGAAGGCTATTTTAGGTTCATAAGCCTATAAAAAAGAAGGAAACGACATTATGAGAAACAGTTTTGCAGCAGGCCCTTCATCAAGGATCTTGTCGTTCAACAAGTTATATTTATTGTACTTTGCCTGGAGACTAAAGCCAATCTATTCCTTCCAGTATTACTGGTTGATCAAGGAATTCATATTTATTAATTTATAAATAAATTTTCTTTGAAAATTGGTGAAATTTACTACTAAGGAAACTGTTTGTATGGTATCATAATACTGTAGCAACTCCTTTCAGGCAGATGGTTGATTGCTTCCCGACAATACAATTTTTCCATAAACCAGTGAGGAGTTTTGTTTTATAATAAAGAAACATCGCATAATGTGGGTTTTATAATGAAATTATCAATATGAATGATTTAGAGTCTCTTACTAATTTAGAATCTCTGTCACTTAGCCGGGTTAAAGTTCCTGATTTGAGTGTCTTGAGAAATAAAAGAATTAATCTTATGGGAAGTAGAAATTAAAAACGGGGATTTTTCCGCTATATCAGATTTAACTAATCTGGAAAGCTTGGATTTGGGTCTAAATGACATAACAGATATCAGCTATCTGAAAGCTTTAATAAACCTTAGAACATTGTCGCTGTATCAAATTAAAATAAGTGATATCAGTCCGCTTGCTGATTTGATTAACTTAGAAGAGTTGAATCTAAGATTGTAATAAAAAACTAATACCAAAAGGAGTACCGCAATGGAATTTACAAAACTCATAAATAATCTAGAATCCCTAGGATATACCGTAAGTGAATTTAATGATGCAGAAGAAGCAACTAAGTATTTAGCTAATCAACTGAGTGATAGAACTATTGGAATTGGAGGTTCGGTTACTGTAGAAGAAATGAACCTGTATGATGCACTGGTGTCTCGCAATGATGTGTATTGGCATATGCGATTACCTGAAAATATGAGTGTCATGGAAGCAAGAAAGAGAGCAAATCTGTCCGATTTATATATTTCCTCGGTAAATGGAATTGCTGAAACAGGAGAAATCATCAATATAGATAATACTGGAAATCGTGTATCAGCAATCAGTTTTGGACATGATAAAGTTTATTTCATTGTTGGTGAAAATAAAATAGCTTCAAGTTATGAAGAGGCCTTAGATAGAGCAAGAAATATCGCCGCACCCCTTAATGCCAAACGTTTAGGCGTAAAAACGCCATGTGCGATAAAGGGTGATAAATGTTATGATTGTAAAAGTCCACAGAGAATATGCAGAAATTTTTCTGTACTATGGGAGAAACCTACAGGGAGTGAGTATGAAGTTATATTAATTCATGAAAAGCTTGGATATTAGATTTCATGGTAAATTATACCATATTTAAACTATTTCTTGTCTATTTTTTAATTGAAAGGTCCGATTCTTGCTAAAATAATAGAAGAGCACCTTGTAACCTTAATCCATTAATACGGAATATGAAAACTAATCACATTGTGTTTGGCGTAATCGTTAAAATTCAGAGGATTTTTAACTCAAATTGATGAGTTAAAAATCTTCTTTTTATGGAAAGTTTTAATGGCAAGTTTTAAATGAAAAATCAAACTTAGAGTTCATCAAAATATAAAGCAATTTATCCATTATGGTAGCTGCTTCGCTGTCCCGTTCCAGACTACAAAAAGGCAGTGTACAAAGTTTATACTCTGTATTTATCTACTCTTTATAAAAGAAAAAGGAAATATATGTGCCAGTGAAAGCTGTTTTTATGTTATAATATGGATATAATTCCTTTCAGATTTTGCTAGATTGCTTCTTGAAAACTAAATTTTATCGAAAATAGGTGAGGAATTTATTGATTATTACATGAAATTCCCCGTATTAATAGGGCTGAGGTGTTAGAAAAATGCCTGAAATTTGAATGATTAAAAGGAAATGGTGAAAGAAAACATGAAAAAGAAGATAGCTATATTTTTATTAAGTACATGTATCGTGATGACTGGCTGCAGCTATGAGAAATCAATAAAGGAAAACCAGGCAGCAGTGGAACAAGCTGACGCAAAAACAGAGGATAATATAAATAATACAGTGAGTGAGCCGAAATCCGAAGAGGATGCTACGCAAGGCAATTTGAGTGCGGACATCTTGGAAGAACAGATTAAGGAGCAATCCTTTGATATTGAATTAGACAGCTGGGGGAATGTGACCTTTGCGTCTTTTCTGCCTGTGGCAAATGAGAACGGGGATGGGGATGTACAGTTCAGGCTATTGAGCGGGAAGGATATTATCTATCACTTTCCAGGTATAACAGAGGATAATCTATGTACCGGACAGACCTTTAAAAAAGTTATTGCAGTTGCTTTTAAAGATTATAATAAGGATGGTAAAAGGGATATTATTATTATCAACGAATATGCGCCTCAGACTGGGCCGAATAAAGAGGATAGCTATAAGCAAATCAGGGCTTACACGCAAGAAGATGGGAAAAAAGAGTTTCTTATTGACAGCAATATAAGCGAATACCTGAACAAATATTTTTATAATGATACCATTGATTCCGCAATGGAGGGAATAACGAAATATCAAAAGGAAATGGGAGAAGAAGCGATTTATTATGGTGATTACTCCATCGTTAAATGTGTTGGAACAGCCCAGGTATATGCCATGTCACAGGAAGAAATAGAGGAAGTAATAGGAAATGAATTAAGTTATGCTCCCGTCTCTTTCGCATGGAATGGAAATACAATGAGTACAAGCTATAGTGAGGAAACTTATTCTGCAGATCAATTTTCAGAGGACTTTGGAATTCAGGCATCAGAACTGGGCATGAAAGAAAAGGAATTTTTGGCAGTGTCTGTTTTAACAGAAGGAGATTTTATCGGGCAGAATTTTTATGTTATAGATGAAAATAATCTGTTGGTATATTATGAGGGTGTATTTTTCAAAGCAGAAAGGTTAGCGCTTAAAACCGACTGAAACGCCAACCATAAGTTACCCGTCTGGGTTGCTATTTCGAAGAGGCTCTATGTCCTGAAAGAAATAAAAAAAACTGATGATTACATCCCACAATTGCTGGTGGTTTGTCTAAAATACAATTCCTCACAATCGTTAGCGATTGCGAAGCAAAGATTTATGTTGTACTGTGAAATATTGAAATTTTTGCTTTGGTAAGTGAATGTGAATATGAAAGAAAAAGCAAAGATATATGTGATTGAACCGATTGCATTCTTTCTCTTCATTTTTTTAGTATGCTAATTTATATGTTAAAGAGATAGCATATATTTGACGAATTGAAAGGAGACATATATATGATTTCTCAGGAAAACATAGAGTTTTTTCAAGGAATTACGTTGTGTAGAGGAAATGATTTTATTAACCTTTCGCCGCATCACATGTTAAAACCTTATATATCCTGTTATACAATATCCAGTCCCATAAAAATGTCGAAGGATTATACAATTTTGCCAACAGCTAGTTCAACAATAGTTATTTCCGTAAGTACTAATAAAGTAAGTAGCAGTTTACGAGGCGTAAACACAAAAGCGTGTAATGTTGGGGAACATGCAAACAGGATGAAATTACTGCTATTAATTGAATTTCATTCTGGTTGCTTATATCCGTTTATTCATGCAAACCAAAATGACTTAATTGATAACTCATTTGAGCTGTATGATATAGATAAAACGCTGGCGCAGGCAATTGAAAGTGAACTCATTAAGTCCGAATGTATCGAAGATTTAGTAGAAAAGCTAGACAAGATATTTATTACCCGATTAAGTGATTTTCGTATAGGAAACGGGATTGCAGCAATGACGAATAAAATTTTCATGCATAACGGTAACATTAGTATAAGAGATTTATCGATGGAATGCTGCTACAGTGAAAAACATATAAGACGGTTGTTCTTACAATATGTTGGAGTTTCTCCGAAGAGCTTTTCACGTATTGTACGTGTTAATTATGCTTTGAGGCTATTACAGAACAATCCAACGCAGCTCATAGATACAGCTACACAAGCGGGCTTTTTCGATCAACCTCATTTTAATCATGATTTTAAAATGATTTGCGGGTTATCACCGAAAGAGTATATACAAAACATATCCCTTTTTTACAATGATGTATTTAAAATGTAGAGTATACTTTAGGAGTGATTATATTTTATTAGGCGTGATTATATTTTAGGAGGTATTAGGAATGAAAAAACTTAGTAAGCAAGCATTTGAAGAAATCCGGATATGGATTTATAGGAATGCAAGGCAGTTTGAAATAGCATTATGGCAATATTACTTTGAAAAGGGAAGTAAAGAGACTGTTTTGTCTGCATTATTGCTGTATCAAAATGATGACGGTGGCTTTGGAAATACCTTTGAGCCTGACAGTTGGAATCCTAACTCTTCGCCGTATACGACACTGCATGCGGTAAGTAAATTAAATGATATCAGTTTTATGGATAAAAATCATCCAATCATCCAGGGAATATTTAGATTTATAGAAAGTGGTATGCACAGTGATGACGATGGTTGGCTGTTTAGCATTCCAACAAATGACGATTATCCACATGCTCCATGGTGGACATATGATAGTGAAGCCAATAAATATGAGAACATAGGAGTATCTGCGGGACTTGCCTGCTTTATTTTAAAGTTTGCAGATAAGGATTCTATCATTTATCAAAGAGCCTTAACGATTGCCAATAGATTGATTGATAGGCTTCATACGCCTGGAAAATATGGAGAGATGGGCGTAGGCGGATATCTGGCTTTAAAAGATATCTTATTTCAACTTGGTATGGCGGACAAGTTTGACTTGGAATTTCTATCAAGTACTGTTAAGAAACTTGTTAATGATTCAATGGAACGTGATACTTCGAAATGGGGACTTTACGGCAAAAAACCATCTGATTTTATAAAATCACCAGATAGCGAATTTTATAGAGGTAACGAGGAAATTTTACAAAGGGAACTAAATTATATAATAGATAGTAGAACTAAAAATGGTGTTTGGGGAATTACATGGAGTTGGTTTGAAAACAATGAAAAATATCCTAAGGAATATGCAATATCCGAGAATTGGTGGAAAGCTGATGTTGCGATAGAGAAAGTTAGACTGCTGAGAAATTTTGATATGATTGAATGATTTTTTGAATTTATGATTTTGCAATATTCCAATTACAATTTTAGTTTGTTGAAAATATGAACTTGTGAAAATAAGGATGGAGGATATATAATGGACAAGCTTGAAAATTATAGTAACAGGGGTTATTCAATAGTAGAAACCGAAATGGTTTATTATTCACCGGATATGGATAAAACAGTTAAGTGGTTCGTGGACATTCTTGGGTGGTACGGTAACGTATTCGACAGGAATGAAGATAACATTGGAACATACGGTTTTGTTTCAGATTTACCTCAGGAGATTATTTATTCAGGCGCAGTTCCAGCGAGGACAATACATATCTGGCAAGGAGAAGCGTTGGAGAGAGTAATAGCCTTTATAAAAGTACGAAATGTCGAAAAATTACACGATTATGTTATAAGGCATGGTTGGAATAAAATAAGTGATATATACGAATCAGCTGCAAGCCCTAAAACTTGTGAAGTTACAACAATTGACGGCAGCGTTTTATGGTTTTTTGAATGATAACAAAGAATGGTAATAACATTTCTTGAAGATGTACCTTATTGGCAACCATTATTCTACATACTGTCCGCACAAAATTAGAAATAAATACGGAAAAGATAAATCAAATTATAACACCCTATAAGCACAATTTTCACAGAGGTAAAAGGCATATGAGAGGCTATGTTTTTTTTAGAGCATAGCCTTTTTTTATTACCGGATGCAAAGCTTTCACTTTAGATAATCCGCTTTTACAATTAGACCGTGGACAATCAAAGTATATTTTCCATTATCAGCGTTTTTAAATATTGAAGCAAACTGGCTGACAAAACGTCCGGGGCCGGCTTCATATCATGCTTAAACCATTCCATTAAAACGGTGATGCTGGCAGTATACTTAATTGACGAAAAATAATCTCCATACCCGGTTTCTGGATGATTAAAATGCAGATTCTCTACAGGGGCCAGAATTTTCTGCATAGATTCATTAATAATAAAGTGTTTGTTTGCCTGAAATATTGCTCTTATAATAGATGGATTAACATACCAAAATCTTAAAAAGGGTACAAGGAATGTTCTTGTCTCTCTTTTTCCGGTATCTGAGTATTCTTTTAAGTACACTAGCAAATCTCTAAATTTGTCGTCACACTTTTTTCTCAGTATGTCATCAATTGTATCGTAGTGCCTATAAAAAGTGACTCGCCCTATTTTTGCTCTTTTGCAAATATCAGTTATGGTTATTTTTTCGTAAGGAAATTCCATCATTAACTGCTCAAGAGCTTCATAAATCCATTGGCTGCTTTCTCTTGAGCGCTTATCGTGGGAAATATGATACATGTTTGCCTCTCCTGTTCCACAACGCTTCAAATCGTTGATAATTAATTATAGATATGGTATCATACCAACAAATATAATACAAGTGTATCGAAATGTTATATAGAACGAACTGATAGTTGATGGAGAGAATTAAACATGAAGAGATTATTAAGGATTATAAGCATTATTTTTGGCTCTATATTGGCAATCGTTGTATTGTTCATTTTTATTTTTACACCAATAAGGGCAAGTGTACTCACAAGCAATCAAGAAAAATTCAGACAGCAGACACAGCAGAATCATGATCAGATTGACAGCAGATTTAGCCATTTTTATAAGACGGCGGGGGGAGTCAACTGGCACTATATTCAAGCGGGGAACCCTGACGGAGAAGTGATTCTACTTGTTCATGGATTACCAGAAGGATATTATTCCTGGGAAAAGGTGATACCTTTACTGGATCAAAACTATCGCATCATTGCAATTGATATGAAAGGTTATGGCCGGTCAACTTCAGAGGATCAAAACTATGAATGGCACCATGTAGCGGATCAAACATTGGCGCTTATGGATGCAATTGGTGTAAAAAAATTCAATGTTGTAGGGCATGATTGGGGAACAATTATAACTAGTATCATGGTTGGGGATCATCCAGAGCGTATATTAAGCTACACACGCATGGAAGTAAATCTTTTTAAACCCGAGAATGCAGGCAAACAGCCGCAATGGAAATTCTTTAAAAGCAGCTGGGTTGGAAATTACGTGCTTCGTGATGCGGAATGGTTTATTAATACGGTATACAATGACAAGCGCATGACCTCTAAACTCTCTGAAGCTGATAGGAACTACTTTATTTATGAGTTTTCAAGGCCAGGAGTGAGTGAAGCAACTGCCAAATACTTTCTAGAGGAAAATCGAGATTTTGATGCCTTATTTGATAAAATAGCTTATAATGACTTTCCCTTTCCGGTGATGCAACTACAGGCAGATTGCGACCCTGCACAGCCGATAGAGCTGTTTGAGGACATCCCCGAGCGCTGTAAGAATGTGTCACTAAAGGTTGTTAAAAACGCAGGACATTTTAGCAATTTGGATCAACCGCAGCAAGTTGCTGATGCAATTAATAATCTGGTTCATGGCATTCACTAAAAGTGAATAAGTGCGAATGCTGAAAAGGAGAAAAAATTTATGAAGAATATTCTTGCAAAAATATTTCCTAAAAATATTACGAATGATTACGAAGGCTATACCATTGCTGTTTATACATTTCTTTTGTATTCCGCGGTGAGCATAGTGAGAAGTCTTATCCACTTCTTTGCACCGGATGGCGGCGCAGGAAGCATTGCTCATATTGACTTATCGCAAGGCGGGGATAATATTATCTTTGTTTTTGGCCTTTGGGGCTCCAGCCAGTTGATGATAGCATTTGTACAATTACTGGTAAGTATCCGGTATAAATCCTTGCTTCCATTTATGTACATTTTGCTGTTTCTTGAATATTGCTTCCGGGCATTGCTTGGTATCATGAAACCTCTTGTTTTTGCAGCAGGTGCTGGGACACCCCCGGGAGGATATTTGGATAAAATTATGATTCCCCTTGCTCTGATTATGATTGTTATGAGCTTAGCACCTAAAAAGAAAAAACTAAATCATACTAATAAGTGAGTCTTTAACCCAATAGGGATTAGTCTTTGAAATGAGAGGGTCAGCACCCTGTCCGAAAAAAGTGAACAGTTTTTGACCATCGGAAGCTTCATCGCACAGGGAGAATCCGAAAGTAGCAATATTATCTCTAGGCGAAGTCCATGGCATCATCATCCCCTAATAATATGCTATGATTTCAAAGATAAGATAAAGTGAGTAGGGGGAGAGTCTTATCCCAATCCTTCATAAAGCCTGAATTTCTAAATACTTTATCTTTTCATAAATCTCATAGTTTTTTAGGATTTCGTGATATCCTCCACAAATAAGCGACAATATACATTAATTTGGAATTTTCTATGACGTAAACAGAAATATTAAAGTACCTTTCCATGGAGAGGACAAGTTTTTATGCACGAAAAAAAAGCAATCAAGTTATTTGTAATCGCACTTTGGAGATATGCGTTACCACTGTACTAGGTTATTTTTCTGTTCATTTTCCATAATATACGGCTATGAGAGAGCCGGGAATGACAATTTATGTTGCTGTTCCCGGCTCTTTTTCTGTATTAGCTGTCTTATTCCTGATATTTATCAGTTAGCATTTTTACACTGGAAATATAACAAGTAAATAAATGAAAACAAAGTAAAAATATGTATATAGCAATAAGATTATGCTCAGTTTATTATATAAATAAAGGAAGCTGATATGCATGGTCTTTTTTTGCAATTGTCTTAAATTGTGCTCATGCACCAAAGAGAGAATTTATGTTGGGCAGTTAATGGTTTCGAAAGAAAAAAAGTTTGAAGAGGGGTAAGAGGTTTTTCGAAGAAGGTTAAATGTTGCTTTTACATATGTATCATAAACATGTAAGTTACTTAAGCCCAGTGATATAAAAGGCTGTAGCAATTTGCATGCGAAATTGGATAAGTAAATATATTCACGTGTCGAACTCAACAGACTTACTATAAAACAAGCAAAATTAATGTTCAGCTTTGTTGAACGCCAACTTGATTTATGAGAGAGGTAATGTAGGCTCCGATATTAACTGCTAAAAAAATATAAACTTATCCGGATTGGTGCACAAATTTGGACAATTTATATTTTAAGAATGCAAGGTAAAGGGGTTTTCCATACATTAAAACAATAAAAATAGGAGGTTACCATCATGCGTAAAAAGTCAATTGCTTTTTTAATAACGATGATCATGTTAATTTTGTTATGTATTCCACAGTCAAACCCTTTTGCAGCGGATGCAGGTATCAAAGTTCAGCTTGTTAATGGTACTACATCTGCAGCATCTAACACAATCGCTCCAAAGTTTAAAGTAGTTAATACAGGTAGTTCCACGATAAATCTCGCAAATTTGACATTAAGGTATTACTATACCGTAGATAGCGAGAAGCAGCAAAATTTCTGGTGCGACAGCTCTGGTATGATGAGCGGTGCGAACTATATAGATGTTACAAAGAATGTAACGGGTAAGTTTGTAACAATGAGTACAACTGCGCAAGATGCAGACTATTATCTTGAAGTAGGTTTCAGCAGCAGTACAGGAAACCTTGTTGCGGGATCCTCCTTAGAGGTTCAAACCAGAATAACAAGGTCTGATTGGAGTAATTACAACCAGTCAAATGACTATTCTTTTAACTCTTCTGCTTCAAATTATGTAGATTGGGAAAAAGTTACTGCTTACATGAATGGAACTCTGGTATGGGGGAATGAACCCGGAGGACAGACGCCTACGCCAACAACAACACCAACAGTAACACCAACAGTAACACCTACACCAACTGTAACACCTACGGTAACACCAACACCGTCAGATAAATTGGAAGTAACTATAGGAACAGTCACCGGTAATGTAGGAGATACAGTTACGATACCTATCAGCTTTGCAAATGTGGCGAAGGTGAAAAATGTAGGAACCTGCAACTTCTATGTGAATTATGATACGAACTTGCTGGAGGCAACATCGGTAACTGCAGGGGATATTATTACAAACGCAGGGGTTAATTTCGACAGCTATATCAATAACGGAACCATCAGCTTCCTCTTCCTTGACAACACCATTGGCAGCGAGCTGATTACCAAGGATGGAATCTTTGCTGCCATCACATTTAAATTTAAAGGTGCTTCAGGTTCGACAGCATCTTTGACAGTGAAGACAGGTGGTGCTTTCGGTGATGGCAGCATGAAGAAGATCACAGATATTAAGTTTACCGATGGAAGCGTAAAAATCAACTAATCAATATTGGGTGATATCCCTGTTGCCATGCAGAAGAACCATGCCAGTAGGTATTATTCGAAATAGAATATGGAAATGCGAGCGTAGAACAACATGACTATGCCTTGATAAAAATGTATCTTCTTGAGTCAAGTAAGAATTTTTCCGAACAAAATTACCTTATTCTCTTTAAAGATCATATGCGCTATAAGTGATTCTTCCCGTTGGGAAATCGCACTTACCTAACGGAGGAGGAAGCTTAGGAAGCGTGTGTGGATTATTCTGAAATAAGTTAAACTGATTTATTATGCAAAAAAGTAGCAAAAGATGCGGTTAATTGTCGGTATTAATCGCATCTTTTGGACTATTTTAATCTTACAGGAGATCTCATCGGAGATGAGAGTGTGTCATGCTGCCGTTTATCTCCCCCTTTGGGATATCGGCGGTTTAAAGATAAGTTTATTTTATTATACACAATAAGGGTGTGAAAGGGGGGATGTGAAAACTTAAAGATAAGCAATACAAGTGCAGGTACTTACTAAAGATGAATTATCTAAAGGTAGGTTTTCTGTTAAATAACAAAAAAAGAAAGGGGAAATTAAAATGGAATCAAAAATCTTAAGGAAAGAAATAAGCAGGAAATTGAGACGAACATTTTCCATTCTCGTTGTACTTCTTGCTGTACTTCTCGCAATACCTGTATGTCAAGCGGCGGCGGAAACGCTCCCAACCCTTCCACCGTCAGGCTATGACCAAGTCAAGAGCAACATTCCACACGGTCAGGTCAGCTATATTACTTATCAGTCCACGGCGACAAACAGTCAGCGGAGGGCAAGAATTTACCTGCCTCCAGGGTATTCCACGAACAGCAAATACAGCGTCATGTATTTATTGCATGGCATTGGCGGGAATGAAGACGAGTGGTACAACAACGGTGCACCGAATGTCATCCTTGACAATCTCATTGCTGCTGGTAATATTCAACCCTTTATCCTTGTATTACCAAATGGGAATGCGACGGGAACAGGAGTATCGGATGGGTGGGAGAATTTCACGAAAGATTTGATCAATTCTCTTGTACCCTATATTGAATCACACTATTCCGTTTATACTGATGCTAAGCATAGGGCGATTGCCGGCCTTTCACAGGGCGGCGCCCAATCGCTGAATATTGGGTTGCCGAATGTGGATAAATTCCCCTATATCGGTGGCTTTTCCTCCTCACCCATCACCAAACAGGTTAACCAGCTGTTTCCTGACGGAGGGACTAAGGTTAAGGCGAATTTAAAGCTGCTGTTTCTCTCCTGCGGAACCGCAGATGGCCTTATATCCAATAACAATAGAGTAAGAGATTATTGCAAGTCCAATAATATTCCCTACACGGAATGGCTCCTTCAGGGTAACGGCCATGATTGGAGCGTGTGGAAGCCAAGCCTGTGGAATTTTGCCCAGATGGCGTGCGCAGCAGGATTTACGGAGCAGACCACACCAACATCAACGCCTACACCAACGCCTACCCCTGGCCCAAGATCGGCCTTTACACAGATTGAAGCGGAAAGTTTCGAAAACCAGTCGGGAGTCCAAACCGAAACCTGTACCGAAGGCGGAGAGAATGTAGGGTATATCGAGAATGGGGATTATGTAGTTTACAACAATATCGATTTCGGCAGCGGTGCGGCAAAGTTTCAGGCCAGAGTAGCCAGCGCCACCAACGGAGGGAATATTGAGATCAGGCTGGATAGTATTACCGGCACTTTGATCGGAACTTGTCCGGTTACAGGAACCGGCGGTTGGCAGACTTGGACCGATGTAATGAGCAGTGTCAGCGGGGCAAGCGGAAAACATAACGTTTATCTGAAATTTACAGGTGGGAGCGGATACCTATTCAACCTGAACTGGTTCAAATTTGCTACAGGAAGTAATACAGGAAGCTTGGGTGATTTAAACTCCGATGGGACAATAGACTCATTAGATTTAATGTTGATGAAACAATACCTTTTAGGATTGGAAACCCTTAGTAATCCAACTTTGGCTGATTTAGATGCGAGTGGCAGCGTCGATGCGCTTGATTATTCGCTGCTCAAACAATATTTACTGGGTATTATAAATACGTTCCCTGGACAAATTGCAACCCCTACACCTACATCCACCCCTACCCCTACATCCACACCTACTCCGACACCCACAAACCCTCCAGTTTCGCCAACACCAAGCAGCGATTCCCTATTGAATTCAAATGGAAGACTATTCGGGAATTCGGGTGCTGCTGTAAACTCCAGCCAATTGAATAATGCGTCAACACTTGCGGCTATAAAAACCCAGTATAACAGCATTACCATGGAAAATGAGATGAAGCCGGAGGCGGTTCTCTCCTCCAATCTCATCTCGGTAGCTCAGGCGAAAACTAACGGATACTATATTCCTTCAAACTATACGGAAAGTACGGTACCTACATTTAATTTCAATACGATAGATTCTGTCATGAAAATTTGCGCTAACAATGGATTGAAACTTCGTGCCCATACGCTGGTATGGCATGCACAGACGCCGGATTGGTTCTTCAGGACAGGCTACAGTGGAAGCGGAGCCTATGTAAGCCAGACAGTCATGGATGCCAGAATGGAAATGTATATAAAAACTTATATGAACCATGTACACAAAAGCAATTACGGAGGTGTAGTATATGCCTGGGATGTAGTAAATGAATACTTGCATGCAGGTTCCAACGGTGGTTGGGCAAAAATATATGGTTCAAATTTAGGAACATCACCTTCCTACGTAAAGAAGGCATTCCAATTTGCACGTGAATGCTTGGATTCCAATGGGTTAACCGGCAAAGTCAGCCTATTTTATAACGATTATAATGAATATGAAGTAGCGGATCAGATTGTTTCCATGATTAAATTCATCAATTCAGAGAAAAAGCTCTGTGATGGTGTTGGTATGCAATCCCACCTGGATACAGGCTATCCGTCGATGTCCCTATACAAATCCGCCATGCAGAAATTCATGAATGCAGGATTGGAGATGCAGATCACGGAGCTTGATGTGACCAATACTTCGGATAGTGTACAGGCAACCTATGTTTACGATTTGATGTCTGCTATCATTTCAGCGAAAAAAGCGGGCGCAAATATTACAGGTGTTACCTGGTGGGGTTTGTATGACAGCATATCCTGGCGTTCTTCACAGAAGCCGCTGCTCTTTAGTGCCTTGAATACTCCGAAAGCTTCTTATAATAAATCGCTGCAGGCGTTTAAAGATGCCGGATACTAAAAGGTATCATAGACCTTAGGCTCAATAATGGCTATTCATCCTGACACTAGAGGCAAAGTGCTCTTCTAATAATGAATACGCTTTACCTCTAGTGGTGTATTCCCATGGTACATAACCTGGGTTCAGAGCTTTAGGGAGTGTCCTATTTTAAAAAGGGAGGTTATAATTATGAAACAATGGATAAAAAAGAGTTTTACAGTGATTATCGGGTTGGTTTTAATAATATTATCCTTTGGTTCTGTAGTGAATGCAGCACCGAACGCCAATCCGACATGGTATGTGGATGCACGAGTGATTAATCACAGACAAGCAGTTCCATATGATTATTACGCGGCGAAAGACCCGACGATCGTTTACTACGGAGGCAAATACCATGTGTTTTACACCGGTGCAAATCAAAGCGGAGGATGGCAGATGCTTTATACATCCGCGAGTACGATTCCCGAACTAAAAAACGCGCCTCGTACCTATATGAGTAAAATCGGCGAAAGCTATTTTTGTGCACCGGAAGTATTTTATTTTGAGCCTCAGAAATTGTGGTATCTCGTCTATCAGGATGGAACTTATGGGGCAGCCTATTCCACAACGACAAATATAGCGGATCCCAATTCGTGGTCCGGACCGAAATCCTTTGGCATATCCGGGAACATGGGATGGGATTATTACATTATCTGCGACGATTCTTATGCCTATATGTACAACACACCCGATAACGGCTCGGGCAATCTGTATGTACGCAAGACATCCCTAGCGAACTTTCCGAAGGGCTTTAGTGCCCCTACAGTTGCTATATCCAACACGTTTGAAGGTTCAGAGGTCTATAAATCACTTGCCGACGGAAAATACTATCTACTGGTAGAAGACCAGAAAGACGGTCGGTACTACGAATTATGGACGTCAACAAGCGCCGGGGGACCATGGACGCAGGTTGCCGAGAAATGGGCATGGCGCGGTAATCTCTCTTACAATGCAGACAAGTGGACCACCAACGTTTCCCATGGTGAGTTGATCCGCGCAGGATATAACCAGAAACTTGAGATTAATGACATCAACAAAGTTGATTTCCTCATTCAAGGAACTACCAGCACATCAGGAGAATATCAAAAGATTATCTGGGATCTAGGTGTCATCAGAAATTACACCGGCAGTACACCTACTCCAACTACGACACCCACTCCAACCCCTGATCCGAGATCAGCTTTTACACAGATCGAAGCGGAGAGCTTTAATGATCAGTCGGGAATCCAGACTGAAACCTGTACCGAAGGCGGAGAGAATATCGGGTATATCGAGAATGGGGATTATGTAGTTTACAACAATATCGATTTCGGCAGCGGTGCGGCTAAGTTTCAGGCCAGAGTAGCCAGCGCCACCAACGGAGGGAATATTGAGATCAGGCTGGATAGTAATACCGGCACTTTGATTGGAATCTGTCCGGTTGCAGGAACCGGCGGTTGGCAGACTTGGACCGATGTAATGAGCAGTGTCACCGGGGCAAGTGGAAAACATAACGTTTATCTGAAATTTACAGGCGGGAGCGGATACCTATTCAACCTGAACTGGTTCAAATTTGCTACAGGAAGTAATACAGGAAGCTTGGGTGATTTAAACTCCGATGGGACAATAGACTCAACAGATTTAATGTCGTTGAAACAATTCCTTTTGGGATTGGTAACCCTTAATAATCCAACATTGGCTGATTTAGATGCAAGTGGCAGCGTCGACGCGCTTGATTTTTCGCTGCTCAAACAATATTTACTGGGTATTATAACTACTTTCCCCGGACAAAGTCCCACCCCTACGCCGACAACAACTCCAAGTGCTGCTAAATTCCACTGTTTTCTGTTATTAGGTCAATCCAATATGGCAGGTTATGCTTTGGCGCAAGCTTCTGATAAAGTGGAAGATCCCCGCGTGTTGGTATTGGGGTATGATAATAATGCTGCACTCGGGCGGGTAACCGATCAGTGGGATGTGGCATCTCCACCTCTTCATGCTTCCTGGCTTGATGCAATCGGCCCTGGCGACTGGTTTGGCAAGACCATGATACAGAAAGTCCCGGCGGGTGATACGATTGGACTGATACCCTGCGCCATCAGCGGTGAAAAGATTGAGACATTTATGAAGTCGGGAGGTACCAAATATAATTGGATTATCAACCGTGCAAAACTTGCACAGCAAAAGGGAGGCGTCATTGAAGGCATCATTTTCCACCAGGGCGAATCCAACAGCGGCGACCCGAGCTGGCCCGGCAAGGTAAAAACACTGGTGGAAGACCTTAGAAAAGATCTGAACCTGGGGAATGTTCCTTTCCTCGCCGGTGAACTGCTTTACAGCGGTCCTTGTGCAGGTCACAATACGTTGGTAAACCAACTGCCTTCCCTGATTACGAATTGCTCAGTAGTCTCTGCAAGTGGTCTGGTTGTAGATTCTGGCGATACACAATACCGTCTTCATTTTAGTCATGATTCATCCGTTACCCTGGGCAAGCGATATGCTGATAAAATGATTCAAGCCCTCGGCTGGTGAGTTGGTATGTAAAATAAAAACTAGGAGGAAACTACAGCATCACCAGTATAGTGTATTCTAATCATGCTACTGGGTATTTTTTGGGGGATAGCAGCGATAAAAAAGAAAGGGGATATAAAAAATGAGACTAAAAACCTTAATGAACAAAATTGGCAGGAAAATAGTACCAGCTTTTTTCGTTCTTGCAGTACTTATGGCAATGCCTGTAAAACCGATGGCGGCGGCAGCGCTCCCAACCTTGCCGCCAACAGGATATGACCAAGCCAGGAATAATATTCCACATGGGCAGGTCAACAGTATTACTTATCAATCATCAGCGACAAACAGCCAGAGGAAGGCGAGAATTTACCTGCCGCCAGGATATTCAACAAGCAATAAATACAGCGTCCTTTATTTATTGCACGGTTACGGCGGGAGTGAAGGTGATTGGTTTACAGGCGGAGGCGCAGCCAATGTCATTATCGACAACCTTATTGCCGATGGCAATATTCAGCCATTTATCATTGTAACACCAAATGCTAATACATCATCAATATCGGATGATAAGCTTCCGGATGATATACTCAACAGCCTTATACCATACATCGATTCACACTATTCCGTTTATACTGACCGCCTTCACAGAGCAATTGCCGGTCTTTCGTATGGTGGTCCGCAATCCTATAATATTGGGTGTACAAATATGAACAAATTCGCCTATGTAGGAGGTTTTTCAGGCGGCGGACCTGTTGCCTATCCGACCAGCAAGTTGTTTCCAGATCCAGCAGCTACCCGTCAGCAGATGAAGCTATTGTTTCTTTGCATTGGAACCAATGATAATTTATCTTACAGTGACGGTATCGCTAATTTTTGTAAGAGCAATAATATCACTTGCACCTATTATCAAATTCCAGGAAGAGGTCATGATTGGACTGTTTGGAAACCAAGCCTTTGGAACTTTTCGCAAATGGCGTGTGCGAATGGATTTACGGATTATGGAACGCCAACTCCTAGCCCAAGATCGGCATTCACACAGATCGAAGCAGAGAGTTACGACAGCCAGTCGGGAATCCAAACCGAAACTTGTAACGAGGGCGGACAGAATATCGGGTATATTGAGAATGGGGATTATGCAATCTACAACAATATCGATTTTGGCAGCGGTGCGGCAGGCTTCCAGGCTAGAGTAGCTAGCGCCACCAGCGGAGGGTATATTGAGATCAGGCTGGATAGTCTTACCGGTCCTTTAATAGGGACTTGTGCAGTCACCGGAACTGGTAATTGGCAGACTTGGACTGCTGCAACGTGCAATGTTAGCGGAGTAAGCGGAAAACATGACTTATACCTGAAATTCACGGGAGGAAGCGGCTACTTATTCAATCTTAACTGGTTCAAGTTTACCGGTGGAAATGTAACCGCCGGAGATCTAAGTGGAGATGGGAGTGTCGATGAAACAGACTATGCTCAGATGAAAATGTATCTTCTTGGGTCAATTACAAATTTCCCAGAACAAAACCTTGTGGCCGGGGACTTAAATGCTGATGGTACAATTGATGCACTTGATTTTGCCGTTTTAAGAAAATACCTGCTGGGTACTATAACGAAGTATCCTATTGAATTGGAGGTAAATCCATGAAAAAGGTATGTGGAGTTGTAGCTTTCCTGTTTGTTATTTCCCTATTTCTTTCAACAGTGTGTTATGCAGACAATCCCATCGTACAAACGATTTATACAGCGGATCCTGCCCCGATGGTCTATAACGGGACTTGCTATTTGTATACCACTCATGACGAGGACACCATCGTCAATAATTTCTATACCATGAATGACTGGAGATGCTATTCATCCACCGACATGCAAAACTGGACAGATTATGGATCACCGTTGTCTTACAAAACATTTAGTTGGGCCCAAGGTGATGCATGGGCTGGGCAGGTTATTTCCAGGAACGGGAAGTTTTATTTCTACGTTCCAATGACCCGGAAAAACGCCGGGGGCGCAAGGGTAATCGGTGTAGCGGTATCAGACAGCCCGACCGGGCCGTTCACCGATCCTCTCGGGAAACCTTTAATCACCAATAACGGGGCGCAGGATATCGACCCTACCGTATTCATTGACGACAACGGACAGGCGTATCTCTACTGGGGGAATGGTAACCTCTATTATGTGAAGTTAAATCAGGATATGATTTCATACTCAGGCAGTATTGTCCAGGTATCTCCGAAACCAGCGAGTTTTACCGAAGGTCCGTGGTTCTACAAGCGTAATAATTTATATTACATGGTATACGCAGGTATGACCGGAGGATCCGAAAATATCTCTTATGCTACCAGCAATAGTCCTACCGGGCCATGGACTTCCAAGGGAACTATTATGGGTTCGCAAAACAGCTTTACAAACCATCCGGGAGTAGTCGACTATAGGGGAAATTCCTACCTCTTTTACCATACCGGTAATTTACCGGGAGGCGGAAGCTACCATCGTTCTGTTGGTCTGGAGGAATTCAAATACAATGCAGATGGCACAATTCCCAGTATTCCAATTACCAAAAATGGACCGAGCCAGCTTGGTAATCTAGACCCATATGTCAAAACTGAAGCTGAAACAATTTGCTGGGAATCCGGTGTTGAGACAGAAAAATGCAGTGAAGGCGGAATGGATGTATGTAATATCGAAAACGGAGACTGGATAAAAGTAAAAGGTGTAGATTTTGGTTCCGGTGCGGCATCTTTTGAAGCAAGAGTAGCTTCGGCAACTAACGGAGGGAATATTGAACTCCGCCTTGACAGCGCGACCGGGAAACTGGTGGGAACTTGTGCTGTTTCAAGTACCGGAGGTTGGCAGACCTTTACAACTAAGTCCTGTAATGTAAGCGGAGCAACAGGAGTACATGATCTATACTTAAAATTTACTGGCGGAAGCGGTTCTCTCTTTAACTTCAACTGGTGGAAGTTCACCGGTACAGGTGTAACACCCACGCCTACGCCTTCTCCAACTCCAACTCCTGGTCCGACATCAGCTTTTTCACAGATAGAAGGGGAAAGCTACAGCACCCAGTCTGGAATCCAAACGGAAAGCAGCAGTGAAGGCGGGGAGAATGTGGGGTATATCGAAAACGGTGATTATGCTGTTTACAACAATATCGATTTCGGCAATGGTGCAGAAAGTTTTAAGGCTAGGGTAGCCAGCGCCACCAGCGGAGGTAATATTGAGATCAGGCTTGATAGTCTTACCGGTCCTTTACTAGGGACTTGTCCGGTTGCCGGAACCGGAGGCTGGCAGACTTGGGCTGATGCAACGTGCAGTGTTAACGGAGTAAGCGGAAAACATGACTTATACCTGAAATTCACAGGAGGAAGCGGCTACTTATTCAATCTTAACTGGTTCAAGTTTACCGCAGGAAGTGTAACCGCCGGAGATCTAAGTGGAGATGGGCGTATCGATACAACAGACTATGCTTTGATGAAAATGTACCTTCTCGGGTCTATTACGGATTTCCCGGTGCAAAATGACCTTGCGGCAGGGGACCTGAATCTTGACGGTACAATTGATGCACTTGATTTTTCCATTTTCAAGAAATACTTGTTGGGTATTATTACGAAATTACCTTATTTGCCTTAAAAATGTGGGCTCTAAAGCTGTTTTTCACAATACCTGTTAAATTAAAATAACTCCATCGTACATTGATTATTTTAAAGCGACACTGATAATCAATTCCCTAACCATCTTATCCATGATCTCGTGAATTGATTGCTCCACTTCGGCGAGTTGTTCTGTGTACATTTCAATCTGCTTTATCGATTGCCAAATCTGTAAAAGATAGGGTATTATTTTTAATACCGGCCGATTGCGATGCAAGCTATTTTTAATGTACAGCTGTAGACTGTTTAAAGTGTCTGTTAGTACTTAGATAAAAGATTGGTAAGCCTTGTGAGATGCATTCTAGCAATTCTGTCGGGATTTGGTTGTTCTTTTAATAGAGCAAAACAAGCTTTTCCGTGAATACCGGATGTAAAGAAATACTGGAGTTCAGGGAATAACATATCCACAAGTTGAATTTTAACCTTTGTCCTTGCCTTCATAAGTTTTTGATGGAAGAGACAGAGGTTTTTTTATTGCAAAGAATCATAATCGCATTCTGAAAACAGACGATAGTGATTTAGAGTTAATGCTTTCATAATGAGATCAGTATCCACCGAATCCGTCTTTGTTTAACGGATGTTCGATTTTCAAAAGAGAGGAAATTTGAATAGGATTAATAATACAAATATGAAACCCTCTTGTAAAAAGGAAATATAAAATCCCAATTTCCTAAATTACTTAATATGTTCATACGTATTCTTCATGTGCTAATACGATTCTAATCCTTCATGTAACATAAATATTCACTTCGGAATCAATTCCACCCATAATTATATCAATCATGGTTTATTCTCTGAACGGTTAGCAGGTCAGTTATCAATCCTGCAAAAGAATTGTTAATTGGTTACTAAACTGCAATACATGCTCAACTGTCAAGAGGATTTTTGATTGCCATAAATAATACAGTAAGAAGCAGTAAAATTTTGATTGATATGGCGATAACACCCATTCATGGATACTTATCTGAAATATATTGTAAATATATGTATATGGCAGTATAATATTATTGACATCCAAAGTGGCTAGAAACTAAGAGACACATAAATCAGGTATACCACATCAGAAGATTCTTATGCAGCGGGCTGAATAAAGCAGCTACAATCATTAATTAATCCCCTTTTTCTTAATATTAGTTTATCAGCAAAAAAATCATGACCAGAATAGGGGATGAAAATCTCATTCTGTTAACAAGGCATCTTAGTGAATACAAAAAATAAAAATACAAGGGCTCATGCTAAATTCAT
Source organism: Anaerocolumna sp. AGMB13020 (assembly GCF_033100115.1). Taxonomy (NCBI): domain Bacteria; kingdom Bacillati; phylum Bacillota; class Clostridia; order Lachnospirales; family Lachnospiraceae; genus Anaerocolumna; species Anaerocolumna sp. AGMB13020. The sequence goes on from NZ_CP136910.1 coordinate 211,978, forward strand.
TCATAACATATGGAGCCGAACGTATTTCTAAAAAGGGATATCCTTTTTATCAGCTTTTAGAAAACTGAACATGAACAAACATAATTATATGGTTAATGTAACTGTCATGACTATGCTGGTGTGTTAACTTTGAAAAGTACACTTATGTGCAATAAGTAAGAAATGGGGGTGACTAAAATTATCAACTGTCATCGGCTTGTTAAACTGGTAGATGGCTTGTTATGTTTTACAGATTTCTATATTTATTTGGGGGAGCAATAGGCAATATTAAATATCAAAATACCGAGGGGGTATAAATATGTACAGATTACTGATTGTGGATGAGGAAGAATTTATTGTAAATGGGTTATATGAAGTATTTATAAACAGAGAAAATATGGATTTAGATATCTATAAGGCATATTCAGGCGAAGAAGCAATAAAATGGCTGAACAGAACCAGAATTGATATCGTGCTTACAGGTATTAGTATGCCTGAGATTAATGGTTTGCAATTGCGGGATGTAATATATAGGAATTGGCCTCAATGCAGGGTTATATTTCTTACCCGTTATAATGAATTTAAATATATATATAAAGCAAATCTGCCCAATGGCATAAGTTATATCAGGAAAACAGAGAAACACGAGAAACTAATAAAGGCTGTTGAAAATGCCATTAAAGACATACAGAATGGAATAAACATAGAGAAATTGATCCATACGGCTAACGAACAGATGAATATGGCACTTGAGTTATTTCAGAAGGACTACTTATTACATTTGCTCCATGAAGATCCGTCAGAAATAACGAGGTCCCAATTTAAACAACTTGAAATTTCAATGAATCCGGACAAGCCGGTATTATTGCTATTGGGTCATGTTGACAATTTCCCAACTGATTTATCCTATAGCAGCAAAATGCAATACCTGTATTCCGTAAGACTAATGATTGACCAGTATCTGAGCACCAGGATTACTAGTGTCTGTGTAATGGACGAAAGTTATAGATTTGTTTTGTTCCTGCAACCGAAGGATTTAGTTAAAATAAGCCAGCTTCAAACAGAACTGATAGCTGATTATAAAAAAACGATTTCATTCCTGAAAGGAACCCTTGAGGTGATTCAGTCTGTGTGCCGTGAGTCTCTAGATACCTCCATCAGTTTTGTATTAAGTGGTGAACCCAGCAGGTGGGAGCACCTATCAAAAAAATATTATTCTCTGAGTCAATTACTGAATTACCGAATCGGCACAAATATAGAAATGCTATTAGTAGATAATGAACTTAAAAGCGATATTATCAATACCAGCTCGGAGGTGCCTGAACTGGAAGCCGATATCAAAGTACTGGAGCTGATGATTAGGCAGCAAGGAATGGAAACCATAGAATTATATCTTGAGTCAGGACAAAAGGACAAGTTTTTTGAAACCTTAACAGAATGGGTGATACCTTTAAAATTAATGAAGAGTAAAAACAGCAATGCAGCTATAGAAGCCTATTATAGGATTTCCTTAACTCTTTTGTCTTATATCAACCGCTGCAAGCTTACTGAAAAAATCGCCTTCCACCTCGATCAGAATAGACTGATGCGGATCGATAAATTTGAATCCTGGGAAGAAGCGGTAGCATATCTATATCAACTATCTGATCTAATTTTCTCTCTCCAGAGCGAAGAGCAAAAAAAGAGAGCGTATAAAGCAATCAGCTATATACAAAAATTCATCGAGAAGCATATGGATGAAGATCTTTCTCTGGTAAGACTTGCAGAGCAGGTCTTTTTAAACCCGTCTTACCTATCCAGACTTTACAAACAGGTCATGGGGGTTAACATTTCTGAATTCATAGATAGTGTCCGGATAAAAAGAGCGAAGGAACTATTGGAAAATGAAAATGTTAAAATCTACGAAGTTGCTAAAATGGTCGGTTACGAAACAGCAGCCTCCTTTACAAGATTTTTTAGGAAAGCTACCGGTCGTTCACCACAAGAATATCATAATGAAGTATTATCAAGCAAACATGAGTAAAGCTGGTAAGATAAGAAGACACCTTCTGGCAAATGGGTAAATAAATGATAACGAAGTAAAAATATTTCTATAGTAATAAAGTACAGATAGACCGTATGAACGACTACCGGTTTTACGGCGCAAAGCAGATTGTCCATGCAAATTATATTCAGGTGTTAAAAGCCTTGTTTTAGTCTAAATGAAATATCCGAAATTTTTTGGGTTATCCATTTGGGGTTATTACAGTCTAAAACTCATTGTTTTACGTGGGAAAACTAAAAAGTAAACGACATAACTATAATTATTAATTAACCCTTTAAACATAAGTGTTTGAGTGGTAATGTCGTTACTATTATTAAAACGACATTACCACTACAACGACAATTGAAAGCATCGTAGTATTGTCATTAGGTTAAGAACTACAATATAGTTGTGAAATATCACATCTAAATCCGCCCGTTTTCGTGATGATGGAAGATAGCTTCTTTCATCAAAAACACAGTATTATAGGAATAAAAGAGCAATATTTTAGTTATAACGATAGATATAACAGAAATTACATAATAAGTTAAAAAAATATTTTTGGTTATGTAGTGTCGAATGAATTAAATTTGGTTCACTTTTATTGTTGTGATTTATATTTGATTCATAATTATTATATTGAATTATAATTGATTCATAATTGTGGTAGAATATAGGGTGAGATTTTTTTAACACAACAGTTGCATAAAGCAACAGTTGTATGTTATTATGATTGTGAGGTGATAGAAATGGAAAGCCAAGGAAATAATGTATTAAGAGAACTTTTAAGAATTTTAGTAAGAGATTTAGGTATTTTAGAAAAAAGTGATGCCTCTTGCTGTGGTATAAGTATAGCCCAGTGTCATGCCATTGTTGAGATTGGTAGAAGAGGAAAAATAACCTTAGTAGAGTTAGCTGATTTATTGGGACTGGATAAAAGTACTATGAGTCGAACAATAAACAATCTTGTTGAAGCTGATCTTGTACTTAGGGAATTGGATATGGAAAATAGACGGTATGTAATCATTCAGTTAACGGATAATGGAAGAACTATATTTAAAAATACAGAAGAGAATATGAACAGCTATTTTCAAAGCGTTTTTAGCTCCATTCCGGAGGATAAAAGGAATCAGGTCTTAGAAAGCCTGCAGCTACTAACGAGTGCTGTTGAAGCAAGCAGGCGTTGTTAAACATTTAATAACATGAAAGACAGTAGGAGGAATAAAAATGTGGAGCTCATAAAAGGTTTCATATAAGATATCTGTTGGTGCACACGTTAAGGCATATTAATAAGGAGACTGAGAAGATGGACTATATTTTAGATGAGATGAAGGAAGCAGATTGGAACCAGGTTGTTGCTATCTACACAGAAGGAATCAATACAAAAATAGCAACATTTCAAAATTCTGCACCAAGTTGGGAAGAGTGGAATAATGGACATAGCAAAGAATGCCGATTAGTTGCAAGAAAAGGAGATAAAATACTTGGATGGGCTGCAATATCTCCAGTTTCTAGCCGATGTGTATATGCAGGTGTGGCTGAACTTAGTATCTACATATCCCCTGAATGTCGTGGACAGAAAGTCGGAACAGAAATTCTAAAGGAGCTTATCAAATTATCTGAAGAAAATGGTTATTGGACATTGCAATCAGGTATAATCCGAGAGAATATTGCAAGCTTAAACTTACATAAAAAATGTGGTTTCAGAGAGATTGGTTATAGAGAAAAACTTGGTATGATGGATAATGGTAAATGGCATGATGTTGTATTAGTAGAAAGAAGAAGTAGTAAAATAGGCAACTAATAGGAGGCGATATTATGGTAGCATTAATAGGAGTTATGTTACTTTAGCTCGTTCTTACGTTGTTTCCATACAAAAATGACTCTGCATACGATGAATATTGTTGTAATGAATGTTGGAGTAGAAGAAAACCTTGCTGTATTCGTTAAAACTTAAAAACTAATTGTCTTTCGATAGACTGCAATGGCAGTCTATTTTTTTATTTATTCATATTGACATATATCGATGTGAATAATATAATAAACATATCGATAAGAATAGATATGAGGTGATACTATGGATAAAATATATGAATATGAACAAAATGCTACTGTATTTAAAGCCTTGTGTGACCCCAATAGATTAATGATAATTGATCTGTTAAAAAGCGGAGAAAAATGTGCTTGCGATTTATTAGAGGTAATGCATATCTCCCAATCAACTTTATCTCATCATATGAAACTTTTATGTGAGTCGGGATTAATTAATTGTAGAAGAGAAGGTAAGTGGATGTATTATTCGCTTAGTCAAAAAGGATTTGCGAAAGCAAATAGTTTATTACAAGAAATCATGCAAGCAGCTGTATTACTTGATATGGATGTATCCTGTGATTGCGACTAATGAAAGAGGAATAGTAATGCGTATTATTATCATTGGCGCCGTAGCTGCTGGGGCATCCTCTGCAGCGAAAGCCAGAAGAAATAGTGAAGAATCAGAAATTATAATATATGAAAAGGATAACTTTATATCTTACTCCGGTTGTGGAATGCCTTATTATATAGGGGGAGAGATTGAAAGTGCTGATGCACTGACTCCGCGTGACCCTGCTTTCTTCAAAAGTAAATATAACGTTGATATTTATACACTACATGAAGTTTTGTCGATCCATCCAGATGAGAAAAAAATAACAATTAGAAATCTTTTAACAGATGAGGTGTTCATTGATCATTACGATCAATTAGTACTTGCAACAGGGGCAAGAGCCGTAATTCCTCCAATAAAAGATACTGACTTAAAACATGTATTTGCATTAAGAAATATCAATGATATGAATCATATAAAGGATTATATCAATAGTTATCATCCAGAATCTGCAGTAATTGTTGGTACAGGATTTATTGGTCTTGAAGTGTGTGAAAACCTAAGGAATCTTGGAATTAGTACAACATTAATAGAAAGGTTACCACAGGTTACGCCAGGATTAGATCCAGATATGGCTGTTTATGTTGAAGAACATTTAAGAAATAAAGATATTTCCCTTATGACAGAAATCTCTGTGAAAGAGATTTCTGAAAACTACGTTATATTATCAGATGATACAAAGCTAACAGCTGATATGGTTCTACTTTCTACGGGGGTCCGGCCAAATATTGAACTGGCAAAAGCGGCAGGTATAGAACTTGGAGAAACGGGTGCCATTAAAGTAAACAGCAAAATGGAGACCAACCGAAAAAATATTTATGCCTGTGGTGATTGTATAGAACAATTTCATGTTGTGACAGGTAAACCGGTTTACAGACCTTTAGGTTCTACCGCCAATAAAACCGGTAGGATCGCTGGCGATAACATAACAGGAGGTAATCTCGAATTTCGAGGAGTACTCGGAACTGGAATCTTTAAAATATTTGATTTGACAGTAGCACAAACGGGTCTTTCAGAACGTGAAGCTCATGAACTAGGTTATAATATAGCCGTATGCCATAATATAAAACCAAATAAACCGGAATACATGGGCGGCAAAGAAATGGTAATTAAGGGGATTGCGGATAAGGCAACCGGCAGACTTCTTGGTGTTCAAATTATTGGATATGAGGGTGTTGATAAAAGGATTGATGTATTTGTCACAGCTATTACTTTTAAAGCGAAAGTAGAAGACCTGTTCCATCTGGATTTAGCTTATGCCCCTCCTTTTTCAACAACAAAAGATCCTGTAATGTATACTGGTATGATACTCGATAATGCCATTCATAAAGGCAGACCCTTATTGACTGCACAGGAGTTGGATGAGTTGATTGAATCCGGTGAGAAGTATACTTTGATTGATGCTAGAGTAGTCACACAGTATGAAAAGAACCATATTGAATCGGCAAAGAGTATTCCACATTCAAAATTAAGAAGCGAATTACCAGAAATAGATCAAGAAGAAGTAGTAGTGACTTACTGTAATAAAGGTGTGACAGGTAATGCAGCCCAAAACATTCTCATGGGCAGAGGACTAAAAAAAGTATATAACCTATCCGGAGGCCAGAAGCAGTACAGTAAAACACAAAATAAAAAATAATATTATACGTAGCAAAAAGTATTTTGTAAGTATTTATATGATTATATGCGCATATATTCATATATCTAAGAAGCAGGAAGGAAAATACCATGGTAGAAATCTTTAAAGCCTTATCTGAAGAAAGTAGATTACGTATTCTGTCGTTGATATCGGAAGATGAATTGTGTGTCTGTGAAATTGAATCATCTCTTAGAATGACTCAATCGAATGCCTCACGTCATTTGTCAGTATTGAAAAGGAGTGGAATACTTGACAGCTATAAAAATGCTCAATGGACCTATTACCGATTAAATAAAGACTTTATCCAGGAAAACAAAGAGTTATGGGAATATCTGAGACAAAAGCTTATTAAACTTCCAACCTTTTCATCGGATCATGAAGCATATCAGAAATGTAAGGCACAAGGATTATGTAATTGTAATAAACAACCACATTAAAGGAGTTAGAGAAATGAAAAAAGAAAAAGCACAAGGTATCGGTTTTTTTGAAAAATACCTTTCCGTTTGGGTATTGCTCTGTATGCTATCAGGTATATTGATTGGACGATTTTTACCTGGAGTTCCTGAAGTATTAAACAAAATGCAGTTTGCAGGGCAAAACATCCCTATTGCAGTACTCATTTGGATTATGATTTATCCAATGATGATGAAGATTGATTTTCAGGCATTAAAAAATGTTGGTAAACATCCATTGGGTATCGTAATATCCAGCGGTAGTAGTTGGTTGATTAAACCTTTTTTGATGTTTGGGCTTGCATCACTTTTCTTTCTTGTATTATTTAAAGCATTGATACCTGCAAATTTAGCACAAGATTTTGTTACAGGCGCAGTTCTATTAGGTACAGCTCCTTGTACTGCAATGGTATTTGTATGGAGCAATCTGACGAAAGGGGATCCGGCACATACACTTGTACAGGTATCGGTAAACGATCTTCTTATATTGGTACTTTTTGTACCGTTGGTTCAATTCCTGTTAGGTGTGAACAATGTACAAATTCCCTGGGATACGCTTATATTTTCTATCGTATTATTTGTAGTAGTTCCGTTAATTGGTGGATTTCTTACACGAACTTTCATGATAAAGAAGAAAGGATTAGAATACTTCAACGAAAAATTTGTTACCAAATTTGATGGTATCACGACTTTGGGATTGTTATTTACTCTAATAATTATCTTTACATTCCAGGGAAGTATCATTTTAGAGCAGCCATTATATGTTCTATTAATAGCCGTACCGCTTATATTGCAAAATGTTATTTCAGCTACCTTTACGTATCAGATATGCAAATGGACCAAACAACCCCATAACATAGCAGCACCTGCAGCTCTGATAGCAGCTTCTGATTTTTTTGAACTTTCTGTGGCAGTAGCAATAGCAATTTTCGGACCAACTTCCCCGGTAGTGCTTGCCTGTACAGTAGGAGTACTGACTGAGGTTCCTGTTATGCTTTTACTCGTGAAGTTTGTTAATAAAACAAAACATTGGTTCCCACAACCAATAGCAAATAATCAATAAGAAAAAGGAGAATTATTAATGAAAAAATTGTCTATTTACGAACCGGCTATGTGCTGTTCAACAGGTCTTTGTGGAGTAGGCGTTGATCCAGAATTACTACGAATTTCAACCGTACTAAATAAAATAAAAAATGAGGATGGTTTTGTAATTGAGAGATTTAATCTAACTAATTCCCCACAAGAATTTATTAATAATAAAGTTATTAATGATTTCATAAATGCAAACGGTGTAGATTTATTACCAGCAATTGTAGTGGATGGTGAAATCGTGATTACTGGTAGATACCCAAGTAATGATGAGTTTGTGAATTTATTAGGCCTTTCAACAAATGTATTAGGAAGTAAGCCTAAAACTGTAAGAGCAAAGATAAAAAGGTCTGGAAGTTGCGGATGCTCTGGTGGCAATTGTTGCTAAGAAAGCATTCATAATAAGTATTATTTTGACTAATAGATATATATCTTAGTTAAAGAGAGAGGTCCCTAATGGAAATTTTTAATCCACAAGTTATTTCACTGACCCAATACCTGTTTTTTACGGGAAAGGGCGGCGTTGGTAAAACCTCCGCTGCTTGTGCAACCGCTGTTACTCTTGCTGATAGTGGAAAAAGAGTATTTCTAATCAGTACTGATCCAGCTTCCAATTTACAAGATGTTTTTAAAACTGTGCTAACCAACAAAGGTGTTGAAATTGCAGGGATACCGAATCTTATTGTGGCAAATCTTGATCCGTTACAAGCTGCAGCGGAATATAAGGAGAGTATAATTTCTCCCTATAGAGGTAAGTTACCGGATTCCGTAATAAAAAATATGGAAGAACAGCTGTCAGGATCATGTACGGTAGAAATCGCTGCTTTTAATGAGTTTTCAAATTTTATGGCAAATGAAATGTTGCAGGAAGAGTATGACTATATCATTTTTGACACGGCCCCAACCGGCCATACCCTTCGAATGTTGCAACTCCCTTCAGCCTGGAGCAATTTCATCAGTGAAAGCACACATGGTGCCTCCTGCCTTGGACAGCTTTCAGGTTTGGAGAGTAAAAAGGATGTATATAAAAGAGCCGTTGAGACCTTATCAGACAAGACTTTAACTACTTTACTTCTTGTTTCTCGACCAGAGCGGGTACCTTTAAAAGAAGCGGAGAGAGCTTCTAGTGAACTATCAGACATTGGTGTTAATAACCAGGTATTAATCATAAATGGTATGTTGCCCTCTTATGATGATAATGTTTCTGAAAAGTTTTTTTCTAAGCAACAAAATGCAATAGAAAAAATACCAGAAAATCTAAAAAAACTTAAAAGTTTTCAAATACCACTTAGGGCTTATAACATTACCGGAATAGAGAATTTAAGATCACTACTCACCTCAGATCACTACATTCTTAAGAATGAAGCTATAAATCTACCAAGTATTTTTCAGCTTAACGATATTATTGATAATTTATATCTGACGGATAAGAAAGTAATATTTACAATGGGAAAAGGAGGCGTTGGGAAAACAACCATTGCTGCAGAAATTGCATTGGGCTTGTCTGCAAAAGGCAAGAAAGTACACCTTGCTTCAACTGATCCAGCAGCACATTTAAAATTTGTTATAAGTGAAAGTAATAGCATCAGTTTAAGTCATATAGACGAACAAGAAGAGCTGATGAAATATCAAGAAGAAGTTCTTGCAAAAGCAAGAGAGACAATGTCAGAAGATGATATTGCCTATATAGAAGAAGATTTACGTTCTCCATGTACGCAGGAAATTGCTGTTTTCAGAGCTTTTGCTGAGATTGTTGAGATGGCTGATAAGGATGATGTTGTCGTCATTGACACTGCACCAACTGGGCATACCTTATTACTTCTGGATTCTACTCAAAACTATCACCGAGAAGTGATGCGTACACAAGGAGATATACCTGATTCAGTTAAAAATTTACTACCAAGACTGAGAAATGCAAATGAAACAGAGGTTATAATCATCACATTACCAGAGGTAACACCGGTTTATGAAGCAATGCGACTAGAAGAGGATCTAAAACGTGCAGAAATTGCTACAAAATGGTGGGTTATCAATGCTTCACTGTATCAATCTGGAACCTCTAATCATCTGTTAGCTACAAAGGCAAACAACGAAGTCGAATGGATTCAAGAAGTGAATGAACATACCGTGGGACATTTCGCCATTAAAGGTTGGGTACCAGATGAAATCGTATATAAGAGCTAATTTATAAGAGTAAAAATGAAATATACACAATTTCATATTTAGAAAATGAATTAAGTTTGGTTCATAGCACATAAAATGATTTAAATCTGGTTCAAAAAACAAACTATGAACCAGATTTAAATCACTAGTATAAATGAAAATGCATTTTCAAAGATTCAAGGTCTTTGAGGAAGTCATTATACCTGAAAGCATAGCATCTATTGGAAGTAAAGCATTTGCAGACTGTGGTCATTTACATAGGGTCAATCTTCCAGAAAGACAAATTTTTATTGCAAAAGATGCTTTTGAGGGAACTTTATTTTTTATTCCTACCAATAAAGCTTAAAATTGCATTAGTAACTACATCCGGACATTCTTGCTGGGGGAAATGTCCTGCACCCTTTACGATTTGCAATTTTGCATCAGGAAACGCTTCTTTTAAACCTTCTAAAGAGTCTATAGGTTGAAGCGGATCACTCTCAGCCTGCAATAATAAAACTGGCATTGTCATCTTCGCAAAATTATCCTTTTTATTTTGGATAATTTCATCCATATTTTCTTCACTGATATCAAGCCCAATATAATACTGTTGAACTGCTTTAGCAGTTCCTTTCCTACTGAACTCACCAATGGCATAATCAATAGCTTCCTTTGGTACTTCCTGTACTGTTAGATTGCTATATGCTTTTTGAACTAAAAGCCGTGCTTTACTTAATAATTTCACACCTTCCTCTGAATCTCTAAGTTTAACCAATTGCTTGGTTCTACTTAAATCCACTTCTAATCCGGCACCCTCAATGCGAACGTATATTAGCACTTTCTCTGTGTTTGTAGCTGCAATTACATCGGTTATTGCAGTTCCCCAATCATGACCGACAAGGTAATATGACTTAATACCAATAACGTCAAACAGCTTTACTGTTTGTTGTGCTATCTCTACATCAGTATTCATTCCATCTATTTTTTTATCTGATTGCCCAAAACCTTTCATATCTATTGCTATGATATGATAATCATCCGCTATAGCCAAAATTTGATTTATCCAACCATACCATGAATCGGGTACGCCATGAACAAAGACAATAGTTTCTTTCGTAGAATCACCCGCTTCTATATAATGCCATTTTAACCCTGCCGCCTCAGCAAAATGATGAGTTATAACAATATCGTTAATTTTTTCTGTTTCTCCTTCAACATTTTCCTTATTCGGCTTACCTTTTGCCCACATGCTAAACCCAATATAACTTAAACCGCCTACAATGGCGATAGAAATAACCATAATTACCAATATCCTTTTCAACCTTTACACCCCCTATATTACTCCTCAATTTTCTGATAGGAACTCCCTAAATCATCATTAATTACAAAAGCCTTACCATTCGCTTTCATAATTGAATCCTCTTTTAAAATTCTGGTACTATACTTCCATCCATCAGGTAATTTAAGCTTTGATCCAAGAGTTTCAAGATCATCAATTGTTAGTGTTGGATCTATCTGCTGTGAATAAGACTGCATTCTATATACGGATCCATCCGGAGCTATTAACTCATAGACCATGTTGCCTTTCCAGTATTCATATGTTGTCGATCGGTTTACAACATTTTCTTTATATGTCTTACCACCGACTGTACCGCTGAATATATTCGAATGCAGAACAGCACGTTGAGTCATCTCGATTCCTCCAAAATCAGCCACTTTCCCTTCAGCAGTTTGACCCGCACCGACAATATCATTTAACACCCAATACCTCGGACCATTTAATATTACTTTCTTTGCACCATATGTTTTTGCCATTTCATCAGCATCCAGCTTTTCCCACAGTTCCTGAGGCAACTCATTCGATCCCATGGTATTATAAACTTCTACATACAGCTTTGCACCTTTACAAAAAACCGGGATTATTTCTCCATAGCGTAAATCTCTTTTGTCTTTAACATCATCCATATATTGGGATTTTTCTACTTCTGGAATGCGATTTGCGAACTCCTTCATATTGCCGCCGAACAGATATATTAGCACACCTACAGCAATTAATACTATAAGAACTAAACCAATTAAAACTTTCTTCGTTAAGATATTTTTCATAATAACCTCTTTCCTGAATATTCAATTTTCGATAGGATATTCGTTAATCTGTAGTTGAAAAAACATCTCTTTGTTTTTCAACCTATCACCTTTCTTTTTTGGTTAAATGATACATTGTATCATATGTATGTGTATTATATAATGGACTTAATGATTAATCAACCCGATATCATTAACTGATACGAACGCGAGGAATATGCATCATGAAAAGAATGAAACAAATAAACGAATCAAAGGAACTGATTTTTGAGGCGTTCATGCAATTATTAAAAGAAAAAAAAGAAGAAGATATTACTTTAACTGAAATAGCTGAAACTGCCGGAGTTGGTCGAATGACAATCTACCGGCACTTTAAAGAAAAAGAAGATATCCTTCTCTTCAAAGTTCAGCAGTACTATGAAGTTGCAAGACTCCAGCTTCAGGATAAAAAACTCTCTCTGCTTGAACTCATGGAATTCAGATATAAGCTTATTTATGAGTCACCAAATATCGAACACTTTTATAAATCAAATAAGTTACAATCATTGTTTGATGCTTTTCGAACTATTTATTCTTCTGATATAATGACCGTGCTCCCTTCATTCATTGATGCCTATACAGCTGCCTTTATTATCTCAGGCATGGATGCCATCACCAATTTATGGATTCAAAACGGCAGAGTGGAACCTCCAAAGCAAATGGCACAGCTAACAGCTCAAATAATTGAAAAACATCTGCCAAAATAGATATGTTATTAAATACTATTAAATACAAACTATGTTATCCCCATATTCGTCAGTTCTTCTGTTGAAATACGGAGTTAGAAATTATTAGTGAAAATTCTAATACACGTACAGATGAATATGGTGGGTCAATAGAAAATCGTGCTCGCTTTGCACTTGAAGTAACAAAAGCAGTCGTTGATGAAATTGGGGCTGAGAGAACGGGCTTTCGTATTTCCCCTGGAACTACTCTTGGCGGACTTCAAGATGGTGATCTGGGTCCCAATCTTTATCGTTACCTTACACAAGAGTTGGCTAAATTAAATCTTGCTTATCTTCATATTGTGCATCTTGGCAATGAAGAACTGCTAAAGGATATTCGAACAATTTGGTCAAATCCCCTGTTAGTTAATAGAGCAGGACGTAAGCTGGAAGACATAGAAGTTGATATTGAAAATGGTACCGTTGATTTGGTTCCTGTTGGAGTATGGTCTTTAGCTAATCTTGATTTCCCTGAACGCCTTAAAGCAGGAGCTATATTAAATGAACCAGATACTGAAACATTTTTTGGTGCAGGAAGTAAGGGCTATACAGATTATCCTACACTCAAAGATTAAGTCATTAAAGGGATTAAAGCAATATATATGAAAAATCACAAAATTATTTAATAAGTAATATTATTGATTATTTTTAAACACATACACAAAACTTTGTACACCAGGTTACCAGATGTTAGGCAAATGGCTATTCCCTTTGCCTAACATCTGATTAATTTAAATACTTGACCATTCGTTCTATTAATGTTATGATCTTATAGACAGGAGGATGTTAAATGGGACGAAGTAAGGAATTTGAAGAAAATGCAGTTTTACAAAAAGCTATGGAAGTCTTTTGGAAACAAGGATACGAAAAAACTTCTATGAGTGATCTCGTAGAACAAATGGGAATACATCGAAAAAGCTTATATGATACCTTTGGTGATAAGCATTCGTTATATCTAAAAGTAATGGATCGCTATGGAGAATTCAGTACAGATAGATTAAAATCTGAAATTTTTAGGGCAGATACTGCATATCAGGCTATTCAATATATTTTTGACTACATTATTGAGGCAAATGATGAGAAACATTGCGGGTGTCTTTTTGTGAATGCGGCAACTGAGATGGGACCATGGGATCAAGAAGTGGTAAAAAAGTCTGAAGAAGCGTTTAGCGAAGCAGAAAATTATATTACTGAGATATTAAAAAAGGGTCGGGAAAATGGTGAATTGTTTTATAAATATGATGATGAAGTCTTAGGAGAAGTATTGCACAATGCGCTTTTGGGATTGCGTGTACTTGTTAAAACATCGGCAAGTAAAGAAAAAATGCATAACATAGCTAATTTTTTTCTAGAATTAATATGTGTCTAATTATTTGCATGAAATAGAACGGTCATTCTTAAAAATGTAAGGTAATTATTAGATTTGTTCTTAAGACATATAGTTGACTATATAAGAACTAGGAGGTTTATATTTATGAAAGCAGCACAAATTGCAAAATATACAAAGCATATTGAATTAAAAGTAAACGATATACCAATACCGGAAATCGGTGAAAATGAAGTTTTAGTTAGAGTTAAAGTGGCAGCGGTTAATCCTTTGGAAATGCTTATTATAACCGGTAGCGTTAAACTTATTCAGGATTATAATTTCCCATTGACGCTTGGTAATGAGTTGACTGGTGTGATTGAAAAAATCGGTACAAAGGTGCAAGGATTTAAAGTAGGAGATGCCATCTATTCACGTATGCCCTTAGCAAAAATCGGGGCCTTTGCCGAATATGCGGCTATCGATGCAGGTGCAATCGGTCATTTACCGGCTAATCTTGATTTTGTAACCGGAGCTGCAGCACCATTAACAGGCCTGACAGCTTATCAGGGTTTACATGAAGAATTGGAGGCAAAAGCCGGTGCTACCGTCTTTATTCCAGGTGGTTCTGGGTCATTTGGACAAATGGCCATTCCGATTGCCAAAGCTATGGGACTTAAAGTGATTGTCAGCGGGAATCCCCAGTTACGCGAGCAGATAATTGGAATTGGTGCAGATCAATATCTTGATTACACGACTGAAAATTATTGGGAGTTGCTCAGCAACATAGATTATGTGATTGATGCATTGGGATCAGATGAATTTGATCGTGAACTCTCAATAATAAAACCAGGAGGAATACTTCTTTCCTTAAAGTCTGGACCTAACAAGCGCTTTGCAGTTGATCACGGATTACCGGGGTGGAAGCAAAAGCTTTTTTCGGTTGCTGGTAGTAAATATGATAAGAAAGCTAAGAAAAAGAATATTCAGTATCGGTTCATTTTCGTTCGCAGTGATGGCTCACAATTAAAAGAGCTTACGAAAATTATTGAAGAAAACAAGATTGTACCTGCAGTGGATCCGACAGACTTCCGTATTGAAGACATTAATAAAGCTCTAAATCTTGTGATGACTGGTCATACAAAAGGAAAAGTCGTTATCAAATTTTAATGAAAGGTATTAAGAACGTTACGAAAGTCACAAATTATGATATGATACCTTCCATATTTACACTGAAAGGCATAAAAACTTATTTTTTTTTTACAAGAACAGAAAATGGGAAACAAAAGCAAAAGAATTTCCATCTCGTATCAAGGAACGTAAAGTAAGATCGAGATAAGATAATGAGTATAAAGGGTTATCGTACGCAGCTTAAATCTATTCATAAATAGGGAGTGGAAAATCCCTCTGTCTTGACTAAGATTAAACAATCAACGCTTGTGGTAAATGGAGTCAATGTTAGAATGATACCTACACAGAAATCCCATAATTTAGATTAAGGTATTCTGAATATCAAGTTAATTATGTATAAGGACTCTGGTCATGGAGGAATTTTTCAAAATTATAACTAGTTTATTAAATCAGTAATAGATTTTTTGAAATAAGTTTATTTTTGTCCATGCTTGTGTTTCGGTAAAGATGATACAGGCATTTGAATGTTTCAATTAAACTATAGTTCGATTATTTAACGTTTTGCTGTGTTAGTGAGATATATGTAATATAATTTCAATTAATGTAAAAGGTTAATTAACTTTATAATAAATATAACAAAGAGAGGTAGAAATAATGAAACTTAATATTCCAGTAGAAGAAACGATTAGAAAAAGGATAAGTGTAAGAACATATGAACCGAAAAGTTTATCAGAAAAAGACAAGGAGGAGTTAAGGAAGGAAATAAGTATTCTAACAAATCCATTTGATGCAAAGGTTAATATACATCTAATTGAAAAAGATATTGCATCAAATGGTGAAAAGCTAGGAACTTATGGAGTCATTAAAGGTGCAAAGACATTCTTAGGTCTCTCAGTTGATAAAAGTGAATTTGGACTAATTGCGGCTGGTTATCAATTTGAAAATCTGATATTATATGCTACCAATATGGGGCTTGGAACAGTCTGGCTGGCAGCGACCTTTAGTAGAGAACAATTCGAAAATGCAATGAATATTAAAAAGAATGAACTATTTCCAGCAATTTCTCCAATTGGATATGTAGCCGGTAAAAGGAGCGTTACGGAAAGTCTGATGAGAAAAACAATGAAGTCTGATAAACGGAAACCATGGGAAGAGATATTCTTTATGAATTCTTTTGAAAATCCACTTTCAAAGGAAGAAGCAAATGAGTACGTTAATCCTTTGGAATTACTTCGATTGGCACCATCTGCTACTAATGCTCAACCATGGAGAGTAGTAAAAAAACAAGGTTTCTATCATTTCTTTGAAACACACAAGAGCAATACAAAAGAAGATGAAATTATGATTAAAAAGGTTGATCTTGGAATCGGCATAAGTCATTTTCATCAGGTAGCACTAGAGAGAGGGTTAGCTGGTAATTTTGAAAAACTGACAGATTTAAAATTGCAAGTTCCTGATAATACAAATTATGTTATCTCATGGAAAATTGATAAATAATAACGCTACTAGATGAAGGCAAGAATCTTTATTTATAGTTTGTTGTAAAAGAGTAGAAGTATTGGTTTCCCTGCTGTCAATTTGACCTATCACTTTTTTTCCATAATAAAAGACTTTCTATGCTATTTTTATTTTATCATAGAAAGCCTTGAGTAAGAGATAATATATAATGAAGATGAAAATTATACTTTAGAGGTACTTTTAATATTGGCTTTTAGGTGCTTTTAACGATGAAAATGTGACAGTAAATTTTAGTGATGAATTTTGGAGAAACTTGGAATGACAAGAATTGACGTAAAATAATTTAATTATAAAATTCTTATTTAATGTTATTTTCCCATAATATGAATTTATTCATCGAGTCAATCATCGGAGAAACTTGCCTCAAACAATAAATAAAAGGAAACATGAAAAATGAAAACAGAAAACAAGAACAATATGCTTTATTCTTCAATCGAATTGGAGCAACTGGTACAGCAATATGGCTTTCTACCTTTTTTTCGGAACGGAATACCAGGTTTTTCTGTAGAGGAACATACTCCAGCTGAACTGTGGTTTATAGAAGGTGTGAATGGTCCATGGGAATGGAAAGGACCGGTCGCCAGCTGGGGGAAATGTGTTTATGGTAAGTTTTTTGATAAGAAAGCTGGTTTTATCAGCCTTGAATGGTTTACTGATTTTGTAAACTATCGGCGAGACGGGTATGATTTTGATGCCCGCTATGACGATGGGCTTGCACCACGCAAAGATAAGCACATCTTTGATACGGTTCTGGAAAAGAAGTCGCTGTTATCCAAGGAGCTAAAAGATTTATGTAACTATCGAAAAGGTGGTAACAAGGGTTTTGATACAATTATTACACGCCTGCAAATGCAGACTTACATTACGATTTCCAATTTTGAATACATGACCGATAGATACGGCAAACCATACGGGTGGGGAGTTGCCCGTTACAGTATTCCGGAATTACAACTGGGAGCCGAGGTAATTACCTCAGCTTATACCCGTACTCCCGCAGAATCCAAGGTGCGGATGTTAGCACATCTAGAAAAAACATTACCAATGGCAAATGAAATGCAGCTAATAAAAATGATAGGATAAAAAAGGTTTTCCTTGGAAATATAATGAAACCATTTCCTTTCACCTTTTGCAGATTACATTTCAGTTATAGTGGAAAGATTCTCCAAGGAAAAATATCTTATAAAGCTAAGATCCATCATTTGGCTAAATGGAAAGCTATTAATAATTTATTTATCCAAAATCAAAGCTTATACATTAAAAAAGAAGAAACGGAGTATTCCAATGATATGACGCATCTAATGTTGCTGTCCATAGGCTGTTGATTGGGCTCTTCGTAACTTCCCATTATATCTATGATTTATTATTGCAAAGAAAAATGAGTCCAAAAGCAAAACTAGTATATTATAAACGAAGACAAGAATCTTGTAGTTACTGTAAAGGTTATAGAAAAAACAAAATACATTACTTTTAACATATAATATAATAACAAACAAATGAAGAATATAAAATAATAATTTTTTATATTCTTCATTTGTTTTTGTTTTGGTAATTTAATATAACAAAACGACAAAATAATAGAGGATTATATATTTTGGTTTTAACGATAGAAGTATCAAAAACGACAAAACTAAGCCCAAAAATTTTTTTTTGGTTAAAACCAAAAAATAAACGACAAAACTATGATTATTAATTAACCCTTTAAACATAATTGTTTGAGGGGTTTTGTCGTTACTAAAATAAAAACGACATTACCACTACAACGACAATTGAAATCATCGTAGTATTGTCGTTCTATCTTTAACATATTGTAAATAAAATTATAACTAGTTTTGTCGTTTTCATCAGATAATAATGTAGCAAAAGATAATATTATAGTATATATAATTTGTAATATTATCCAAAAAGTGATATATTGGAAATACATATCATAGCAATAATGGGAAGTTCTATTTCGTAAAGCAATAGGTTTACTATGATAGTAACGAAATAACAATATGATAATAAATAAAACTTGGGTTGAGATGAAATATTGAAATAGTATTAGGTATTTTAGTAAGTGACGGTAGTATTGGTGGTGTTATTCTTATAATTATTAAGTCTTCATCCAATATTATTGTAAGGAGGTTGGAACCAAAAGATACATTAAAACTCAATAAAGAAATAGAGAAAAATAAGTCAAACCTTGATAATAAAATTTATACATTAGTAAAACAAAGTTTGATGCGGAATTCTCCATTTATAGGACATTACAGAACTATTATGGTTTATTTGAAGAGTCACATAAACTGAAAGATAAAATTTGTAAGAAACTTGCTGCTATTGGCTACAGTAAATAAAATAAATTGTGATTTATGAAAGTAATGGCGTAACTATACTAGAGAAAAAGGAGAAATTATGAAATATCCTGAAAGAATAAGATGTATGATACCAGATATAGAGGAAGCTATATCAAAATGGCCAGTAGATATTGAGAAAGATAATGTGGTGAACTGGATTCTACAATTTGATAATGAAGATTATGATTTAGGATTGAGAATAATTAAGAATTTAAATGTTATTGGTCCTAAAGACTTAGAATATTCATTAGAGGTTGCATATAGTAAGCTAATGAGAAAGGCCATTGAAAAAGGAACAAGTAGGGTGGAAAGAATTCTTGAGCAACTGCTCCAAGGCTTGAATGTAAAGGTGACCCAATACGATAACATGCAGTTTTGCTGGCGCATGGATCAGGATCCGGAACAATACGGGGAGTATCGAGTTGCACCCGCCGATGAGGAAAAAAGAAGTATGGATGATATCAGCCCTAAAGAAATCTCGAATGCAATAAAAGCCGTTGTTGAATTGCAAATTAGCCTGTCTAGAACAGATTTGATTCGAGAGACTGCGAAAGTATTTGGGTTTACTCGCATGGGTAATATTATAAAAATGTCCGTGAATCAGGGGATAAAGGAAGCTTTAAGAAGAGGCTGGATTAGCTTGTCGGATGATGGGGAAAGGGTGAGTCTGCCCGTTATGTGATGTGTTTATGTATTTGCGAAGATGCTTGATGTCAAAATGAAAGTAGTAGAAACGCACATGTCAAAAGTAATTGGTATAACAAACAAAAGCTTTGCTGCAGACTTATTAATAGGAGAAAATAGTATGTTTAATACAGATAAACCAATAAATAAAATAACTGAAGACAAGCTTGGACGGAGTTCATTTGCTAAACAACTCGCAAATGCAATAATGCAATTTAAAACTAAAGATAATTATGCCATCTCTCTTCAAGGGAAATGGGGCTGTGGAAAGAGCTCTGTTCTAAATATGACGATTGAAGAGATCGGAAAATTATCAGAAGTAGTAGATAATAACGAAAAAATAATTGTTGTTCAGTTTAATCCTTGGAACTTTACGGATACTAATCAACTGATTAATCAATTTTTTCTAAAACTCTCGAATTCCTTAAAGTTTAATGATAAAGGGAAAAAAATGCAAAATGTAGGTTCTGCAATTGAAAAGTATTCTTCTGCTTTAGAGTATTCAGAGTATATACCGGTAGTAGGGCCTTATTTAAAACTAGTGCCTAAGCTGTCCGCTATGCTTGGTAAGTCGATTAAGGATAAAGCGGAGTCGAAACTAAATGATGTTTCTTATAGAAAAAACGCAGTAGAACAAGCGTTGAGAGATTTAGAAACCAGAATTTTAGTAGTGATTGATGATATTGACAGACTTTCAAATGAACAAATTCAACTTATTTTTCAATTGGTAAATGCTGTAGCAGGTTTTCCAAACATAATATATTTACTTTCATTTGATAAAGATATTGTGGTACGCGCATTGAGTGATGTCCAACATTGTGACGGAGAAGAATATCTGGAAAAAATAATTCAAGTACCGTTTGATATGCCTCCATTAAGCATTAAAAGGCTTCATAATATCCTGTTTGAAAAGCTAAATGATTTAGTCGAAGTTCATAGTGGTATGGAATTTGATACAACACGCTGGTCAAACGTTTTTAATTCTTGTATCAATCCATTTATAAACACATTGCGTGATATTAATAGATTTTGTAATACTTTAGCTTTTATGTATTCGACAGTTAAGGAAGAAGTAGATTTTATTGATATGGCAGGGATATGTGCCTTGCGGGTATTTGCATCCTCAATTTTCGAATGGATAAGGGATAATAAATTTTCTCTTGTTGGGGGGTATAATGGTGGAGGCATTTCTCTAAGTGGTGTAAGGAAGCAAGAAGAGGAAACATTACAACTCTTTCAAGATATTTATCCAGATACCCCCCAAGTTATGCTAAAGGCAGTTGCTAGTTTATTTCCTATGTTTTCTAATAGAATATCATTATCAAGTGTTTTTCAAACACCCTCTGAAATTCATCAAGCAATGAGAATAGCTTCTGAGAGTAAATTTGACTTGTATTTTTCGCTTTCTCTAGACAATATAAAAATCAGTAGAGTAGAAATTGATGATTCTTTATTGCGCATGGAGGAAGATGAGTTGCGGTCATATATTGATGTGCTTAATGCGCGCGATCTACTTGATGCTTTTTTAAAGGAAATGGAGTATAATTTGTCAAGGATTCCCGAAGAAAGAATAGAGCTCATTTTGAGTGTATTAGTATTTCAAAGTGGAAGAATTGTAGAGAAAGAAATGCAATTGATAGGTGCGGATTCAACAAAAATTAGTGTTTATACGAT
Source organism: Anaerocolumna sp. AGMB13020 (assembly GCF_033100115.1). NCBI lineage: Bacteria > Bacillati > Bacillota > Clostridia > Lachnospirales > Lachnospiraceae > Anaerocolumna > Anaerocolumna sp. AGMB13020. Next base: position 233,222 of record NZ_CP136910.1, read on the forward strand.
TTCGGATTTACTCTTTAGAATTAGTGATGAAATTATTCAGTTCAACATAATAGCTAATATGTTTTCTAAAACAGATTTTTTATCATTTCAATTTTTATTACATCTTTTACATATAATTGAGTTAACTCATGGAAGAATTGCTGAAACATCGAATTCACAAAAACCCAAACTTATTAATCTAGATTATTTGCATCAGCTTGAAGCAATATTTTTAGAAAGGACAAAAAGTTTTGTAGCTATTACGAATTTATTTGAGTGGAAAGAACTAAGAACAGTTTCTTTTCTTTGGAAGTTTATAGAGGAAAAAACATATTCAGACTATATAAAATCTGCGGTAGTCAATGAACTTAATGCTATTAGATTTTTGGCATTACATATAGCTACTTGGTCATCTGGGGGGAAAGCATGTGAATATGAACTAACAGATGATTCCTATACAAAATTTATCAGCACCGCCGACTTTATTAAAATAATTGAATGTGCCAGATTATCAGATGACTTTTGGACTTTAGAGGAAAATATTATTGAAGCATCAGTTGCCTTTGTCTTAGCGATAGAGCTTGGGGAGGTAAAAAAACTAATTGAAATCAAAGATGTAGAGGAAAGGATTAGCAAATGGAAAAATGAGTTGCTAAAGGAATCTAATTGCTGAATAAGGAACTTTTTGTTAATGAAAATAAAGAGATTTGAAACGGTCTCCATTATTGATAGTTCATCATAGACCTTATCCCAGTTACAGATGGGCAAGCTTTTTTAATGCCTAGAATAACATATGCTGTCATATGTTATTGTCTCTAACAGAAAATTGTACAGCATCGATAAATATAACCGGATAGATTCGGGATAAAGGGTGGTACTGCCAGTCCTCAATTTCTATGAGACTGTGAAATAAAGTCTGTAAAATAAGTTTTTCGATTAGGTTTTCTATGATAAAATAAATATATTATAGGAGCCCTGAGTCCAAAAGCAAAACTAGTATATTATAAACGAAGACAAGAATCTTGTAGTTACTGTAAAGGTTATAGAAAAAGCAAAATACATTTCTTTTAATATATAAAAAAAAAAATGAAGAATATAAAATAATAATTTTCTATATTCTTCATTTGTTTTGATAATTTAATATATTAACAAAACGACAAAATAAAAGAGGATTATGTATTTTGGTTTTAACGATAGAAGTATCAAAAACGACAAAACTAAGCCAAAAATTTTTTTTTGGTTATTTGATTATTGTGTAAATAAGTCAAAATTTATTTGGTTATATATGCGAGCAGAACGCCCTTAACTATTCGCGAAACGCAAGTTTAACGAATAGTTATGAGCGTTTTCTTTAAAGAAGCGATATCCAATAAATATTTTATCTTTTAACACATGAATAACTACATAATAATAAATTGTTTCGTTTTACTATTATACAGCTAAACTAATATACTATCTCATTTTTATATGCAATAATCTTATGTTTTTCTTTTGCTTTAATTTATATCATTCATTTTACAAATATCAATATATCAGATTATAATTTTTGAAATACTCATAAGCATTCCATATACAACACGTATCCAGAAACCTTTATTAATAGCTCAATTCGCATTCTATTATATAAATATATATTTTAAAATCAATATTAACTTATTACCTTAATAATCACTCCTGAACCCCTTCGTTCACATTCGTTTTATACTTAACTGCAATTACCAAAAATAAAATTTACAATTTTGTACTTTTTATATCAAATATTCATACCTGTCTAATGATTCCCTGATTTGTTATAAGTTAAACCACATGTAGTTATAACTTTCATAAGTTTTGATTTATTGTATTTATACATTGTTAAATTATTAACATTAATATCGTATTACTGTATAAATCAACACTAACTTATACAGTAATAAATCTCATAACAAAGCGTTTAATCTTCTATTTCATTTCCTGAATACCTTAATATACCAATGTATTTCTATTACTCCGATACTTCTAACAACTTCTCCAGCAGATAATCTAATTGAACCCCTGAAGAATATATATCAATATCATAGAAAAGTGTATAATCAATCGGTATTATATGACCTGCCTGTACTGCGGGAATTGACTGCCAAACGGGGTTATCTGCTAATCCATTCAATTCACCACTGAAGATAATATAATCACCAGCATAGTCATTAATAACTTCAAGTGAAACATCACGGTATTGGTCTTTTCCTATAATCTCATCCTGTATTATCTCTGGTGCCTTAAATCCCATATGACTGTAAATCAGATCTCCACCACGTCCCCATTTATCACCGTATGCCCAGACACCACCACTGTCATTGCCTTCAAAGATACTAAAGGTTTTGTCCATAATATCTTTTTCTGAAAGGCGTTTTTTGGCGTCTTCTATTTTCGCATTAAAATCAGTTAATAATTTTTTTGCTTCTGCTTCCTTATTAAGAACCTCTCCAAGGAAGTTAATCCTTTCCTCCATACTGAGTTCTGTAAATGGAATAATTATGGTAGGCGCTATTTTAGATACTTTATCATACTGTTCTTCATTTACTACGAGAATTAAATCCGGCTCATATGTCATAATTTCTTCTGATTCAAAGCTTGCCCATACAGGAAGCTCGGAAACTTCTTTTTCATAAGTTGTTCCAGCTGCATCATAGGTTGCAACCGGCTTAATCCCCAAGGCAAGCACATCTCCCATTCCATAGGTTGCTATAACTCTCTCAGGGTTTGCCGGTACCTCAATCTCTCCTTTAACAGTACTTATAGTTCTACCTTCTTCATTCTCTGTATCCTGTTGCGCCTCGGTTACTGCCGCCTGAGTGGTAGGTGTTTCACTCCCTTTTGTATTAACAGGTGTTCCATTACTGCAGGCAGAGAACAGCATCACCATGGAAAGTGCGACAGCAACTATCGCTTTATTCTTCGTTTGTTTTAACATGTAAATCTCTCCTTCTATTTCGAGTTTGCCACGACTAACTTGGCCTTTCTCATTATAAGAAAAGGAGGAGGTATTTTCCATGGAGAAATCGTTCCGATAACTTGGTATTTTCGCTCTATAATCTCTGGGAGTCATTCCTGATGTCTTTAAGAATAACTTACTGAAATAAAATTCATCGGGAAAACCACAGACAGTTGCAATATTCCGTATAGGCAGGCTGCTACTATGCAGCAGCTTACGAGCTGATAGCATTCTTAGGTTGGTTAAATACTCCTGAGGACTTTCTCCATATTCGTTTTTAAAACATCTGCGCAAGTGACTGTCACTTATTCCAAACACAGACGCTATAGATTGTATGGAAACTGCTTCGCGAAAATGTTCATCTATGTACCTTTTCGTCATTGAAATGATATCAGGCTGAAGTATATTTACTTTACCGGATTCAAGTTCTCTGTATATTTCATAAACTAATTGATAGAAAGCCGTTTTCTCATAAAAACGTTCCAAGGGACTGGGTTGCTTCCATACTTCATACATTCTGCAAAGTAATTCAGAAATAAATACAGGATTATGCGGTGTAAAACCATACTGTTGCCTGAATGGATTCGTATGTTCCAGATGTCTGTTAAGTTCTCTTTTATGGTTAGCCGGCTCGCTGTACCGATACAACACCAGATAATACTCCAACCATTCCTCCATAGGTCTTAATGACAACTCCATTCCGGTTCCCACAAGGCACAGTCCAAAATGTTCCACACGGTAGGAAGTATCATCTATTAATATCTCAGCTTTTCCACCGACTGTAAATAAAAAAGCACTGACCGGAAGGCGATACCGAAGAATTGGATTTTCAGATGTAATTAATCTGTGTCGTATATCTAAAAGAGAGATATTAACCTTCTCCCATATACGCAAAGCACAGGTAAGATTCTCCTGCGTAAAATTATATGGCTTCTGTTCTTTTCTGTACACAACAGCTCCTCCATAACGATTAGATAAGATAATGATCATAGTTAGATAATTCTAACACATTATAGCATTACTTATTGCTTTTGTATATGGAGCAATCATAAGCCAGTTGATATCCTTTTTTTGTTTTTATCAAATCCACAGACCAGTCAAATCCGAAACTGACATGAAAGGTGTCCCGGAAATTTCCCAAACTAATGGCAATGCCAACCTTCATCAGTTCATTTGTATAAACCAGGGAGTTACCTCTTTCAACGAAACCGAAGGATTTAACAAAAGGAAGCTTCTCCTGGTATACTATATTATTGTTATGTTTAATAATTACTTGCAACATATCTCCATAATCAAAACCTTGTTGAAGCAACTCTGTTACAGGTATATTACTCCACAAATTCCCGAAATTGGGATCACTGCTTTCTAATATGCCTGCTGCCCTTTTTGCAGTAATAAGCGGTTTAGGAATATTGTGTATAACGATATCCTCAACAGGATAAGCAGGACCGACCTCCTCATATGAAATGATACCACTGGCAAGTTTTGCAGCACAGTAACCGAATAAATCTCTTCCATGAAAAACACTGGTACCTAGTGTTGTCTGCAAACGGTTAACGGTCTCATCTATTTCTCTAACCTCTTCAATACCTGCATATTCCTTCATATGAGTCAATGTGCCGTTATCCGGTGTAACGATATAATAACCGTCTTTTGTCTTGGCAATACAGGCTTTTCTTGAGGTGCCTACCCCTGGATCTACCACTGAAACAAATATAGTTCCTTTCGGCCAGAAACCAACCGACTGATACAGCCGGTAAGAGGCACTCCAGGTATCAAAATGAGGAATTTCATGGGTTCCATCGAAGATTTCCAAACTGCGATCTACTGTTTTTACGACACCGTACATGGAACATACGGCCCCCTCTTTATAAGTAAAGTCTGTCTGGAAGACTAAAATTGGTTTTTCCATTTACTTGCATCCTTTCTATCTATCAAACGTCACCGTATTTTAACTTAACGCTTTTGATGACGAAACTTTTATACGAGGTATTTAATACTCTAGTAATATCTATAAGAAAGGATACCATAATTTTTTGTTATTCGGCTAGAGTAATTTTATATTTATTAATAATATTTAATATAAATACGAGTTAGTAGTAAATATTATTAATACAAGTTAATATTTATCAGTTATATGGCAGAATTTATTGACAAACAGGATTTACTGATAAAATTCAGTCCTGCATAGTCTGAAATAGGGTCTCTCGTTCCATATAATACTGCTCTATTTTAAATCAAAGGTCACAGTATAGGATTTCATCGATAGCTCCTGCTTTTATCAGTGTATTACCAATGGGATCAGCCACAAGGGATTGTCCTGCGAAATACATATTGTCTTCTACTCCTCATTCTTCTTATTACCTCCTGAAGTTTGGTTGGTTTTTTGAAAAAGCAGTAATCCCAGAATTATAATGGCTCCTCCTAAAAAGGTTGCCTTGGTAGGTGTTTCCCCAATCATTAAGAAACCAATTATTGCAGCAATAAAAGGTGTAACGAACATAAAATTAGTAACATCAGAGGTTTTTACAGCCAAGGATAATCCCTTTGCCCACCAGATATACGCCAGACAGCTTGGGAAAATACCCAGAAACAAAATTACCGGCAGCTGATATGTAGGAGCGTGCAATACCTGATTACCTGCTTTGGGCAGAAAGAATAACAGCAGGATAGTTCCCCCGAATATATTATAGGCGGTTGCCTGAAGAGCCGTATATCTCCGGAGGTAATATCTTTGGAACAGATTATAACAGCTAATACAAAAAGCCGCTCCCAGCATCCAGAATACGCCTTTGTTCATAGTAAATACACCATCCCAAAGAGTCAGTATCAGTATACCGATGAATTCCACCGATATTGCTAACCAGCCTTTCAGTTTTATTTTCTCTTTGTAGAAGATACTTGCTAATAATGCGGTAATAACCGGTGCTGTGGCTATCAGAATGCTGCCTGTAGCAGATGTAAGTGTTTTCTGAGCTTGATTAAAAACCTGCATATAAATTGTAAAGCCTAACGCTCCTGATACAAAGAATTTCGGTATATCTTTTATTTCCGGGAATCCAATTTTAAGAATTATACCGGCAACAAGAAGACAGCCAGAGGCTACCAGATAGCGAAGTAATCCCAAGGTATCTCCTGTGAAATGGTTTAGAGCAATTTTCGTAAGTGAAAATGCGGATGCCCATAATATAATTGTTCCAAGAGCATACAGTTTTGCTTTTTTTTGGTCATTCATAGGTATTCATTACGTAGTCTCCGGTCGCATATACCAACCAGAAACTGCCTACTGCCTTTCTTATGTATTGGTTAAAGCTTCTTTATAATAGCACATATTTTGTAAATCGTATTATGTATAATATATTGAAAAATAATTGGGTTAAATGATAGCCTGAAATTAACGTTGTAAGAAAGAGGTTTGTTTAAATCAATATCACAAATAGATATAGATATAATAATTAGAAATTTATAAATAATTTCCATATTGTAGAATCCGTCGTATAGTATTGCTTTTATAGTATAGAACCAAATGTTTTTATGCGAACTGTCTTTTTCTTAGTAAGTGAAATCGCAATTACGATAAGTAATATATCATAACAAATTACTGAACTCAATATATAATTTGTATTAATAAATATTTTTTTTATACGGACCCTCTTTAAGCTATTCAAAGAGGGCCTATTATTCTCCATATAACGAATACCCTGCCGGCAGGAAGTATAACAGAACACTCCTTGCTGACAGGGTACGTATAATAATTCTTAGTACAATTTGAGCACGAAAGCTTTTCACTTTTATGCTAGTCCACTTTTTTATACAGATTGATATCTCCTGGTTTTTCCATAATATCCTTAAATTGAACCATGGCTTCTTTAAAATGGTCTGCGGCCATATGCTGATCCAAGGCTTCTTTATTTTCCCATTCCTCAATAAAGGTAAAGATGTGAGGATCGGTTAAATCCTGAAATACATCATACGCGATACAGCCTTTATCTTTGCTGTTTGTTTCCTTTACCAGGTTACCAGCTAATGCAACGAACTCCTCTACCTGATCGAACTTAATATAATTCTTCGCTACTACTTTAATCATAGTATGTCTCCTCTGCTCTAGTAATATAAACACATTTCATATAGAAATCTTAAGCTGAGTAAATCTCATATAAGAAATATTTGTATATACAACTATATATAGCACGAATTATTATTCCTGTCAATTGGCTCATCCATTGAAGCTCTTCTTATAGGCTACACGATAGAACACAATGCTGTTTATACTCAGAAACTTTACTAAGAAAGATTATTAAAGCAATTTTGTTATTACATATATATGCTATTATGTTAAAGCTTGTATATTCTGCAAATGATTAATTTGATCAATATTTTGCAGGTTGAAAGCCTCTCCATCCTGTCCTTTAATTGTAACCTCCGATAGGGTCAGTTTCTCTACATTTTGAATGAAGACACCTAAACGGCTCGTTTCCTCAAGGTCATCCATCATTTCCGGATAACCCTTCACAGCATTTTCATCAAACTGAAAAGTTACCTTCTCAAATTGCAGCTCTTCAATTTTTCTCTCCGGTAAACCATATATATAGACAGCTGCCACATGGCAGTTGATACAATCAATATTATGGAAGGCAAGCTTTTTGATTACCGGTGTTCTTTCATCTACTGGATATGCTGCCTTGTTTTGTACATAGGCTGAGTGCCCGTCTGGATCACAGAAATAAAAGCAATTAATAACAATGGGAGTCATTACACCATCCATTCGGATATTATCAAATACGATATTATCAATTATTGCATCTTCTCCTCTGCCTCTCCTGGTTTTTACACGTAATCCTCTGTCCGTATGTAGAAAAAGGCAGTCTCTGACGGTCACATTCCTGACACCACCGGCATTCTCACTTCCAATTGTTACCGAGCCATGTCCATCCTGCATACAGCATTGTCTTATGGTTATATTTTGAGAAGGCGTCTTAAATTTTCTGCCAACATAAATCTTACCGGATTTAATTGCAATACAATCATCTCCTACACTAAAGAATACCCCTGTGATTTCAACATTATTACAGGATTCCGGATTCAGAGCATCTGTATTAGGTGAATTCTTTGGATTTAATATACTTAATCGAATAAACTTAAGTTCAGAACAGAAATAGGGATGCAGGGTCCAGCTGGGGCTATTTATTAATACTACTCCTTCAATTATGACATTCCTGCAATTACTTAGGAATACCAGCCTTGGCCGGTAGGCTATGTTTTTTTCCTTGGGCTTATTCCACCAGTTGGTTATATCTGCATTACCATCAATCTCTCCCTGTCCATAGATTACTACATTTTCCAGGTTCATACCTTGGATTACCGCAGAAAACATGGTTAAGGGGTTTCCCTCCCAGGTTCCCAGGTAACAGGTCTTCTCTTCATCATAGCTCTGTATGCGTCCGGGAATTATGGGACGTTTTTCTCTTTCGGTAAAGGCCTTTAAGATGGCTCCTTTTCCTAATTCCAGATTAATATTACTTTTTAGGAATAAAGTAGTAATACGATAGGTTCCTGCCGGAATAAAGATTCTTCCGTCTATTGGACAAGACATAATGGCAGCTTGAATAAAGCAGGTGTCATCAGAAATTCCATCTCCTTTTGCACCAAAATCCCTGACGTCTAAACTAAAGGATTCCTTCTCTGTCTGAAAATATATACTGCTTTCACTCAGGTCACTTTTAACCGTAAGTTTATACATACTGTCAGGCTTTAGTTCATAGATGCTGTTGATAACCCGTTCCGTATTTCCGTATTCCTCCTCATTTATAAAAATCTTATATCTTCTATTGGTATAAAATACTCCACCCTCTTGTATTTCAAACGCTACACTTCTTGAAGTCTTAAAAAGTATTTGAAGTTCCAAATCTCTCCTCCTAAGCTGAGTCTTATGCCAGGTTATTTATGCAGCATCTTTATTTGTGCATAGGCCATCAGCAAGGCACCGATACCCTTTCTGTCATCTTCCACAATAGGTTCAGAAAGATAATAGAGGATACTGCCATCCCGTCTTGTATCACTTTCGGGGCCAAGTCCTGCTACGGAGCAGATGCCGGTAAGCTTGATTGCTCCCTCCTCTTCTATCAAGCGATTCTTAACGATAGACTCAAAAATCTCAACGCCGATTGACATATATTTTTCTTTCAGGAGCGCTCCTAAAGAACAACCTTTTAATATGGCATAAGAAATCATGGTGGATCCGGAGGTTTCAAGATAATTTCCCAGAACCTCAGGATGATCAATTACCTGATAGAACATCTTAGTTACAGGATCCTGGTATTTTAAGATACCCTTTATTCCTTCCCTTAAAAGTTCCTCTAGTATTACATACTGTTCAAAAACCATTTCATTCATCTCACTAAGAACATCAGTGAGTGCCATCAGATACCAGCCAAGTGCACGAATCCAGAAATTCGCTGATTTTCCGGTAGCCTTATCCGCCCAGAATATAGTCTTAGACTCATCGCAGCCATGATAATACAGTTCTTTTTCTTTATCAAACAAGAATTTCCTGGCAGCAACAAACTGGTCTATGATGTCATTATAATTCTTCATATTATTAAACTTCGTTTCATACATCATATAAAAGGGAAGAGACATATATAACCCGTCCAGCCACACCTGATCCGGATAGATTGCCTTATGCCAGAAGCTGCCGCTTTTTGTACGGGGCTGATTTCTGATCTGTTCCATCAGCACTTCGATCGCATTCTTATACTTTTCTTCTCCGGTCCAGGAATAAGCATTGAATAGTACTTTTCCGGAATTGATATTATCAAGATTGTATTTGCTTATATCATAGCCCTTAATGGTGCCAGCTTCTGAGATAAACTGATCCAGATAATCCAACACGAAATGTTTATAACGCTCTTCTTTTGTGGCGTGGTATAAATTAACGCAACCAATTAAGATACAGCCATCTTCATATTTCCAGGTATTATCCGACTTTGGAAAATTATCAAGAACTTGTGAAATATATTTATCTATTAGCATACTATCCTCTTTTCTTATTCCTTTACTGCACCCATATTGATTCCTTTTACAAAATATTTCTGTAAGAAAGGATACAATATCATAAAGGGTATGATGGCTACCATAATAGCAGCGCTTTTAACGGTGTTCTGATATACACCTGCCGAGGAGGCAGCTGCCAGAGAGGTATCTTCAATGATAAGATTACGAAGCATTACCTGAAAATTCCTTAAATTAGCATCTGATATGTAAATGGTGAAATTGGTATACTCATTCCAATAACTAACGGCAAACATTAATCCAATGGAAGCAAGGGCAGCCTTGGATAAGGGAAGTATTACAGAAAGGAATATTCTCACTGGGGAGCAGCCGTCAATGGAGGCAGCATCAAAAAGACTGTTAGGAATTCCCTCGAAAAAGTTCCTCATTAATACGGTATTATAGACATTCAGGCTGGCAGGCAGGATAATTGCCCATAAGCTGTTTATCAAATGATAATCCCTCATAGCCAGATAAGTAGGTACCATACCACCATGGAATATCATGGTAAAAAGCAACAGATAACTTAAAAATGTTCTTCCCGGCATCTCATACTGCATCAATACATATCCTGCTATGGTTGACACTGCAAGCCCAAGTAATGTTCCGACTAAGGTAACATAGACAGACACAAGAAAGGGTTTATAAAGTGCAACTGTTGATACAATAATCTTATAACCGCTTATAACCGGCTTATTCGGCCATAAGTTTATACCGTAATTTGCCGTGGCATCTATAGAATCTACAAATATCTTTAACAAAGGCACTACGGTAACCAAAGTTATCAGGATAAAAATAATATATATTAGAAGATTAATATTTAAGATATTTTTGATATTCCGCTTCTTGTAATAACTGTTGTTTTGATTCATCCTATTTTCCTCTTATTCCGCCGCTTTTAACGGCATTAAGTCTCCAGGTAGCTGTATAAGCTGAAAGCAATAGACAGCCTGACCTTATAAAATTCCTCTTCCGCGTACTCTCTTGCTGGTATGGTTACACAGTAATACCATGAAACATCCTATTACCGATGAAAAGAGACCAACTGCTGTAGTATAACCGAAATTGGGAAGCGGTGTTGTCAGAGTCTGCCGGTAGATATAAGTCTGGAGAACATCTGCCACATCATAAACCTTCGGACTATATAATACGAATACCGATTCAAAGAGATTCATAATCTTAGCCAGATTAAGAATTAATACGATAATGATGGTCTGGGATAGGCTGGGTAGAGTAATAAAACGCATTTTAGCCCACCTGTTTGCTCCGTCAATGGCTGCTGCCTCATAAAGCTGAGGATCTATTCCTGTTAAGGTAGCAAGGAATATGATCGTCCCCCATCCCGTTTCTTTCCAGATATTCACTACATAATAAACCTTACGCCACCAGCCGCTTTCAGCCATAAAATAGATAGGTTTATCAATGATTCCAATTTGAATCAATACTTCATTCATAAAACCATGCTGGGGTGAAAGTATAATAGAAAAGATTGATGCAACTACCACCCAGGAGAGGAAATGGGGCAGATATATAAGTGTCTGAAAGAATTTCTTTGCTGCCAGATTCGCTACTTCATTTAATAAAAGGGAAACGACTACAGATACGAAGGTGGTTAAAACCAATTTCGTAGTACTGATGATAATAGTGTTTTTAAAAGCTATCCAAAACTGGTGATTGGAGAAGAGTTCTTCAAAATTAGCGAAGCCTTTGAAATTCGGTCCTTTAAAGGGTGTATATTCAAAAAAAGCGAACCGTATCCCCAGCATGGGATAGTAAAAAAACATTAGTGACAATATGATTACGGGAATAATCATGACATAAAACCAACGGTATTTCCATATTTTTTTAAACCGGCTGTTTCCTTTTAGCTGTTTCGTTGTTAATTTCATAGATATCCTTCCGCCTTTAAAGTAACAGGGACTGAGAATAAACACTGGTCAGTATTCTTATTCAACAGTCCCTGAAAAGTCTGCAATCTGTTATTTACTGTTTAACTCTGCTACGATAGAATCAGATAACGCCCCCTGCTCTTTCTCGTATTGGGCAATTCCATCTTCAACAGACATATCACCGGTTACCACCTTAGACACAATGATACTTCTGGCATCTAAGAGAGTTGCCATATAAGCGGACATGGTTTCTGTGGGGACAATCAGCGGAGCAATCTTACTGTTAGCCTGGAATAACTCAGCAGAAGTCTTAACACGCTCATCCCTTATAGAATATAAAGGATCTTCCCACTGTCTTGTAGTTAATACAGGATCAATATGAGCTGACAGGAAGGTATTATCCGGTACTTCCGGATCAGGAAGCTGTTTATAGGTTCCGCTAGCGTCTTTTTCATAATGTACGCCTTCTACACCATAAGTCCATAACATTTGTCCGTCTCCGCCGTCAACCATTGATTCAATAAGATATTTAAATACGCCTTCAGGATTTTTGCTGGCACTGGTAATAGCCCATACTGGCGGTTGTCTTTCAATATAATTGCCTAACTCAGCAATAGGAGGAAGTGCAGTAAGTTTTGCATCGGGATAGGTTGACTGAACATTCTGTTCCAGTGTCATATTCCATTTACCAGCCCAGTAGGTGAATACACCTGTATTCCCTGCATAAAACTTATCACGGCAGGCTGAAGTGGTGTTTGTTGCAACTTCCATATCGATATAGCCTTTGCTGTATGCATCTTTTAATCTGCCAAGTGCATCAGTATTTGCAGTTTCTCTGAATCCATCTACCCAGGTGCCGTCGGCCTTCTGATAGAAATCAGGATAGGCACTCTGCCAGAACTCTGGTAAATAATTGGTATAAGGGATTTCAGGACCTATGATACCTGCTGCAGTAACACCATAAGTATCTTTTTTACCGTTGCCATCGGGATCATCTTCTGTAAATGCACGAAGCATTTCTATGTATTGATCGTATGTGGTAGGAACAGAAAGACCTAAATTATCCAGCCAGTCCTGTCTTACATAAGTAATACAGCCATTACCGCTGGCAGGTGCGAAGCCATACAGTGAACCGTCAATTTTAAGAGCTTCAATATTAGCTTCTTTCATCTGACCGGAAGCTTTGGCAGCTGAATTGTTCCAAGCTTCAGACATATCCCAAAGCGCTCCTTGGGTGGCATAAGCTGTGTATAACTGATTACTTAAAATTAATGCATCGGGAACAGAATCACTGGTAAAAGCAAGTGCGACCTGATCGCTGTAGGTGTTATGATCAGGCTGGATGATAACCAGCTCTACACCTGTTATTTCTTTGAATCTTGCGACAAAAGCATCCTGGCCGGAGGCTTTATCAAGCAGTGTTCCATCTACCATGATCGTAATTTTGTCTGGTTTTGTTACTTCCTCTGTACTGGCAGCTTCTGTAGCTCCTGCCTCCTTATTCCCACTGTCAGTATTGTTTTCTGTCTTACCGGCATTACTATTGTCTGAGGTGGAAACGGAATTCGTATTGTTTCCGCCCTTTCCGCATCCGGCTAATGCAACCGGAAATAATACTGTCAAAAGAATTAAACCTGTTGTCAGTATTTTTTTTGCTAAACTCCTTCTCATATAACAAATACCCTCCTTGATTTTTTGCAACATCAAAATAGTAAGCTCATTGATATTGCCGTTTAAGAATTATATGTTTTTTGTCTTAAACTGGTTTTATCATAGCCTTTTTTATATACTTTTAACAAGGAACAATATTTATTTTGGGGGATACATTATTTATGTATCGTCATTTTTGCTTGTAGAAGCCGCATAAAACCTGATCTTTTGTATATAAATCCAATTCCTCTTTTAATAGTATGTTAGACCAGGAGGCTCTTTCACCTCTGATAAATCCGCCTGCACCTTTTCCCCTGGAACCATATTCGGCAAAATAAACAGTATTCCGTGCATCAACTTTTCCCCAATCCGACCAGCCTTCTGTTTTGATATGCGCACCTAAATCGCAGTCAATCAATACGACCCGCCCGAAATTTCTCCAGGGTCTGCCAAGATAAACGGATTCAGGCGGGCAATCTCCTGTAAACCGACAACAGTAAAATACATAACCATACAGACTTTCCCTAGTAGTAGATGGAGCAGTGACATATCCATATACCATATTTTCTGTTATTTCTCTGTCTCTGTTATTTCTTGAAAAGAGCTCACAGCGTTCAAAATAAGCAGTAGAGCTGCCAAAAATAAAATCAACATCTCCTTCAATATAACAATTCTTAAAATAATGTCTTCCATGGATTCGGGGACTTGTCTCTTTGGGTCCCTTAAATCCGCCTGGCTGCAGTGGAAATGGTGGCAGCGGACCGGTAAAAACCGTATCCTGGGAAGCCAGGATACGGCAATTATTTACTTCTATTCCATCTCCCTCCAAATACAAAGCAATTGCCTGACCCACAAGTCCTCCGGCTCCGGCGGTATTCTGAATTGTAAGATTTTTTATAATGACATTATCTGCATCTACCATTAAGACAGACGTACCAAAGGTACCAAGAGGTTCTCCTGTGCTGTCCTGCTTCTTTGCATAATCATCGTAGCAGATAATTGTCTTCTCCGGTGAAGTTCCTTCAAGGGTAAGTAATGGAGTTGTAACCACTAACTTTTCTCTATATGTGCCTTCCTGAACAAAAATTGATACTGTTGCTGTATCCGTTCTTCTGCCAACAGCTTCCAGGGCTTCACCAATAGTAGTAAAATCACCTTTCCCATCTTTTGAGACTACGATTTTCATAGAAATATCCTCATTTCTGCCATAATAAATAGTTTTAAAAACTTATATACTTTTATTTTCATATTAGTTTTACAGTTTCTATACCAGGCTTTGCGGCTGTTCAAATGGCTCAAACCCGAAGGGAATCTCTGTAAAGTCTGGCTGGGTTCTAAGTGCTGCCGGATTCGTTCCGATAACTCTTTTAAATGCCCTCCTAAAGGATACACAATTGGTATACCCTGTCTTTTCAGCTATGTCATTTACATTCATATCCGTTCCCTGAAGCAGCTTAACAGCTTGCTGTATACGGATATTCTCCAGATATTCTGAGAAGTTCTGGTTCGTAACTTTCTTAAACTGCAAGGAAAAATAACTTTCTGAGATATTGAATTCCTGAGAGATCTTACTTAAAGATAAGGTGCTGTCACTATAGTTCTCCTGTATATAATCCTGTATCTTTTCAATGAGTCCCTGCTGCCTTTGCCTCAGTACGAAGATTTGGCATAATTCCCTGGCAATATCCTCGATGAGTTCAAAGCTTTTCTTCTGATTGAATTTTTCATCCAGTGCACTTAGCTTTTCCAATTCAAACTTGTTGGGCAGCATAAAACGTATCTTAAGCAATGTATTTCTAATATCTGAAAGCAGCCATTTGCTCATGGTAATGGATAAAGAACGTTCCACAAAATTCTCCAGATAAATATTTTTAAGCAGGCTAAGCATCTGATTTTCTTTACCGTTTGTAATAAATTGCAGAAGCTGACTTTCCATTTCAATGGTATAACTGTATTGATCCATATCCTTATTGATTTCATGATATAACTGCAGAATATGCTCTGGACCGGCGTATCTTAATGCCTCCATGGCATGTTGTGATGCCTGCCAGGTCTGATAGAGATTGGTAAAAGTCTCACTGATACCGCCATATATTACAAGAGAAAAGGCATCTTTAAGTTCACGATACGCTTTGTGAAATTGTAGCCTTGCCCTGTCATAAAAAGCTGTGTCAGCACATTTATTTCCTGCTCCCTCTGCCTCGGAATTCATCTGGATAAGTACCGCATAGGACTGAAAATCAGCTTCATATAACAATACCCTGTCCTCAAAGTTCCTCTCCAGTACCTCTTTTATAAGCTCCTGGAAGCTGTTTTTGTTTTGCGTAAAATCATCAATATAGAATTCCAGTTCATTCAGATAAACCCCCAGATATAACACCAGATAATTACTGTTTTCATTATTGAGATTTAATACCTTGGCAATCTGCTCCGTTTCTATAGGCGTATCGGAAAGACCTTTCATTAATCTCGAAAGATATGCCGAGAATATAATAGGTCTTTGATGTTCCAGGGTCTCCTGCAAAGTAATCTTTTTATCAATCAGCAAATTAACATAATGATCAATGGAATAGATAACATCCCTTTCTTTTACCTTCACTGTGCCTTCTTCACCTGAGAAAGAATTCATAAGTCTTGACTCTAACTGCTTTATTGGCTTAAGATTCTTCCAACTTAAGAGTACTAACAGAATTAAACCGATTACAAGCACCAAAATAATTGCAACCCAGTAGATCCGCTGAATAAAAGCCAGGTTGTGGAAAACCATGGTAGAGGGCTGCACAAGATAATAGCTCCACAGATTGTTATTGGATGAAACTCTGGTTATGAGCATTTTTTCATGGTTTAATGTAACATAGCCGGTATTTTTATTTTCTTTTAATAGCTTGGAGGTTTCAAGAATAGCCGTTTCAGCGGAAGCTGAGGTTGCTAAGCGGAATATCTCACTGCCACTGCTATCGGTAATACTTAAGAAACCAGTATCATATGTATTAATTCCTGCAAATAGATCTTTAAAGTAATTTTTATTGATACGGTAACATATGGTAACCGGCGCCTTTGTATAATTCCTATAAATGGACATAGGGTACGTATATAACAGAAAGTCATCTCTTACATCCGTATATCGCTTTAGACTCTGCGGCTTTCCATAAGCTGACATATCTGTCAGCACGGCCAGGTATTCCTGATAAAACTCCTTCTTATATCTTTTATTATATTGATAGTACAGGATACTTTTTTCGAATTCATTGGCGGATAATACATAATCTGTCTCATAGAAATAAAGAAAAACATCCTCAAAGAAAGTCATATTCTGTATGGATAATAGATTTTGCAGGCTTTTTTTTGCATCCCAGGCTTGAAGATAATAATTGTGGTCTGTTGTATTGTTGTGCATTAATTTGACGATTTCTACATTATTGGATATTTGAGAATTGATGGAAGACATGATCTTAAAGCTGTTGTCCACATCGTTAACAGCCTTCTCAAGGTTCACCTGATTTTCCTTCAGTAAATCCTTCTTAACGTTGTTAATACTATAATAGTACATAATTAGACCCAGTATCAGGATAATGACAAGAAGAAAGCTATAAGAACAGACCAGACGAAGCAGAAAACGGTCATTATACTTCTCTTTAAATATACGCTTACGTGAATTCCCTCTTTGTTCATCCATTGTAATCCCCCCTCACAGATAGATGTTTGTCTAGAATTTTATCACAAATAAATAAAAGTTGTAATATATATGTAAATACTTACATTATTATCTTACTAATTATCAACAAATTAGTCAATGCTTTTTCATCTGTTTTCGTTTTTTTTACCAAATTCATGTGAGATTACCAATAACACATTACTGTTAACCAGTGTTTGCTTACATTATTTGAGGATGATAAAATATTAGAAATACTTGTGAAATACATAGGGGGGTAATACCAAAAGCCCTGTTTTTGAATACAGAGTGAAAACTATTTATTTATTCTCTGGTAGTAAGCCATATTTGCCTGTTTATGAAAGTGACAAATAAAACTGAAAGTACTTACATATCTCTAGAGGAATTATTTTATTATTATGTATCACCTATAAACCAAAGTACATAATAGAGCATAACCAGTACACAATCTTCTCAAAAGCAGAATACCTGAAAATTTAATTTTATTATGCCATTTCTTGCAGTTGTTGTTTGTTAGTCTCCAGCCACTTTATCATCACTGGTATTCTGCTGAATATAAGCAAGCAGTCCTAACAGGATTCCATAAGCAACCTTTTCCTGATAGTCCTCCTCCAGCAATAAAGCTGCTTCTTTTCGGTTAGAGAGAAAACCACATTCTACTATGACCAAAGGACATTTTGTATTTCTAAGCATGTAATAGGAACTGTTTGCTTTGGCAACTCTGTGATTGCCGTCTTTTAAGGTGTTCTTAGCATAATCCTGAATTGTTTCTGCCAGCAGCTGCCCCTTTTGGGAACCCTGGTAATAAAATACCTGCAAACCTTTTATTGCCTCCTGCGAGAAACTGTTTTGATGGATACTGACAGCCAGAAGAGCATTGTTAGAATTTATTATGTTCACACGTTTTCTCATATCGGACCGTTTTTTATCCGAATCATTTTTGTTGTAAAGCCCCTTGTCCTCTTCTCTGGTCATTATAACCTTTATTCCTTTAGCCTCTAAAAGCGATTTGAGCTTTAATGAGATACTTAAGTTTATATCCTTCTCTAAGGCCTTATTAACACCAACTTTTCCAGGGTCAAAACCACCATGTCCAGGATCAAGC
The DNA here is from genome assembly GCF_033100115.1 of Anaerocolumna sp. AGMB13020. Taxonomy (NCBI): domain Bacteria; kingdom Bacillati; phylum Bacillota; class Clostridia; order Lachnospirales; family Lachnospiraceae; genus Anaerocolumna; species Anaerocolumna sp. AGMB13020. The sequence goes on from NZ_CP136910.1 coordinate 251,539, forward strand.
ACAATCGTTACTGTTTCTGATTTATCCAATAATCTTTGAACCAGGTAAACTCCATTATTATAGAAAAGGGTTAATATCACTAAGGATAAACATATTGCTAAAATGGTGATGAATTTCTTTTTCATATCAACACACCTATCATTATTATATATAATCTTATGACAGTGTTTTTGATATAAGTCAGTTAATTACTCAGCTTACTCTTATGATTGGATTTTTGGTCTTAGACAGCTCTTATTTTATGTACAGAAAATGATGTAACCTGGAGAGAAGGCTCCTTGTATAAATCTGACGATGCTATATTTACAGAAATATTTCTGTTCAAATAAAAAAGGACTCAGAACATAGAAAACTGTCTGAATCCCTTATTGGTTAATTCTTTTTCTTTTATCGTGCGGCTAGTCTGCTACGTGTTCTTTACCGCTTATTTGACCAGACGCTTCCTTATTTGAATCATTTGATTCCTCACAGCAACTGTGTTTGTTACCTCGAAACATCATAAATATCATTAATCCCATCATTACCGGACAAATAAAGGGAGCTACATATCCTAATATTCGTGAGGCAGCAGGACTGATTCTGGCGATATAAGGTAACATTGAAAGGATGAGTATGGGTAACCCACAGCACAATACCATATGAAGCATGTGTTTACCCGGTGAGTGATGTGCAGACTTCCCCTCATAATTCTTTTCATGGCTCTTATTTTTTATTATTCCCATAGTAAATACTCCTGTTTTCATTTATTCTTTTGGGAATAGTATAATAATCCTATGTGGAGTTTTTATGTAGAGGAAGAAAATCTAGATTTCTGTAATTGTAAAAAGAATAGCGCATCCTTACATTACGCTATTCTTTTTTTGCTTTCCGTTCTGTCTCTCATAAATGTTTGTCATCACCAGTTATCCATTATCTCACAACAAAGTTGATTAATTTTCCTTTGATATAGATTGTCTTAAGGATAGTCTTATTGTAGATTTCCTTTACTATCTCTTCTCTTTTTAGCGCTATATTTTTCATTTTCTCTTCTGTGACATCTGTTTCAATCTGTATTCTGCATCTGTTCTTACTATTAATCTGAATCACAATTTCAACTGTATTGCTAGTCAATTTATCCTCTTTATATTTTGGCCAGCTGCTATCAAAGATGGAGGTTTCATTACCAAGCATCTCCCAGATTTCCTCTGAATAATGAGGTGCAAAAGGGGCTAACAATCTTACATAATCCCTCAGTATATCAAGTTCAAAGACCGTATTGCGGCCATCTTTCATTTGATATTCTGCTATGGCGTTTCGAAACTCCATTAAACGGGCTATGGCTGTGTTAAATTGAAATTTCTCCACATCCTCTGTTACAGCTTTGATTGTTCTGTGGCGAATTGTATCAAGGGCTGGCTCAGACTCCCCTTTGTCCGAATTGGCTGTTTCCAGATAACGTTCAAATATCCGATTCATTTTATCAAAGAAACTTTTAACTGCTTTTATTCCTGAATCACTCCAGGGACCGCCTTCCAGGTAAGAGAATCCAAAAGCCAGATACGTGCGAAATACATCTGCACCGTACTGTTCTATATATTCATCCGGAGATATCGTATTTCCTTTTGATTTACTCATTTTCTGACCATCACTGCCCAGAATGATTCCCTGATGCACCAGGTTCAGAAAAGGTTCATCTCCTTGTGTATAGCCCAGATCTCTCAGTGCCTTATATATAAATCTGGCATACAGTAAATGCATGGCTGCATGTTCTATTCCACCTATATATTTATCCACTGACATGAGCTGCTTCATTTTTCTCATATCCCAGGGGTGCTGAACATTATGGGGGTCAATATATCTTAAGTAATACCAGGAAGAACAAACAAAGGTGTCAAGTGTATCGGTTTCACGGACACCAGGACCCTTACAACAAGGACAGGTGGTATGCATAAATTCTTCATGACGTGCCAGGGGGGATTTGCCGCCGGGTACAAAATCAACATCAAAAGGCAATTCAACGGGAAGTTCATTTTCAGGAACCGGTACTATACCGCATTTTTCACAGTATATAATGGGTATAGGTGCTCCCCAGTACCGTTGCCTTGATACCAGCCAGTCACGTAATCGGTAATTTATCTTATTACTTCCTTTGTTTATTGCAATAAGTTTCTCTGCAATTACAGCTTTCGCTGCTTCAGAGCCCAGACCGTTATAGACTCCACTGTTAATAAGAACCCCTTTATCCGTAAAGGGCAGCAATGTAGTATAAGTCTCATCCATACTCTTTATCACTTCTAAAACAGGCAGCTGATATTTAATGGCAAAGCCATAATCCCTTTCATCATGGGCCGGAACAGCCATAACAGCCCCTGTTCCGTAGGACCCCAGAACATAGTCACTGATCCACACCGGTAGTTTCTCTCCTGAAATCGGATGAATACAAAATGCTCCGGTAAATTCACCTGTTTTTTCTTTTGTTAAGGAGGTTCTGTCTATTTCCGTTAGAAATGCTGTTCTTTGTTGATATTCCTCTACAGCCGTTTTTTGCTGCGGGGTAGTTATTATATTCACAAGGGGATGTTCCGGGGCAAGCACCAGATAGGTTACTCCCATCAATGTTTCTACACGGGTTGTGTACACCTCGATCATAGTGTCAAAACCTTCAATTGAAAATTTTACATCCGTTCCGCAGCTTCTACCAATCCAGTTTCTTTGAATAGCCTTGGTTTTTGCAGGCCAATTAAGAGTATTCAATCCCTCTAAAAGTTCCTCTGCGTAATCTGTTATTTTAAAGAACCATTGTGTCAGTTCCTTTTGCTCTACCTTGGAGCTGCATCGTTCACAGGAGCCGTTAATAACCTGTTCATTCGCCAGTACCGTATTACAGTCAGGGCACCAATTTACCGGTGCTTCTTTACGATATGCAAGACCTCTCTTATAAAGCTGTAAAAAGATCCATTGAGTCCATTTATAATACTCTGGTTCACAGGTTTTAATTTCATAATCCCAATCATAGGTAGCACCAATTGTTCTTAATTGCTTTTCCATGGTCACAATGTTGGTTTCCGTAGAAATCTTTGGGTGAACTCCCGTCTGAAGGGCATAATTTTCTGCCGGCAGGCCAAAAGCATCAAAACCCATGGGATGAAAGACGTTATAACCCTGCATTCGTTTCATTCTTCCCCAAATATCAGAAAGACCGAAGTTCCACCAATGACCTAGATGAAGCTTTGCTCCTGATGGATATGAGAACATTTCCAGTAAATACAACTTTTGCTTTTTAGATTCAGGGTAAAATTTATATAACCCCGTACTTTCCCAGTTATTCTGCCATTTTGCATCTGTTTTCTTTGAGTAAGTGATACCCATTATTAGCTCCTTTCTATCCGCATTTATAGATAAAACTATAAATGAACAAAGTCCCCCTTTCTCATTTCAGAGACGAAGGGAGACTTTCGCGGTACCACTCTAATTCATGCAGCTGCATGCACTCAATTTGATACAAGTTTATTGGTTTAAGAAATAAAAAAACTTCTATCTCATAAAGAGACAGAAGTTATCTGCTATACCACTCTTACATATCGATACCAATAAAGCTCTATATCTATCCCCTCTAACGGTGGGCTTCCGGCTCAACCTACTAAATAGTTCAGTCAGCTACTCCAAGGTGAGTTCACCATGCTCTAATTCTTGTTTCACACCCACCAACAAGTCTCTGGTAATTATACTATGGTTAATAATCCTTCTCAACGTATTTGCTTTTTTATTGACCTATCATAACACTGCTTCTCAGAAAGGTCAAGCACTATTTAATCTGCAGTTTATTATTATCGATATCATTGTGAGGAATCATACTAAGAATATATGCTCTCATGGCTTCCAGTGCTTCTACCTGATCGGCAGCAATCCATAATTTATAACCACTGGAATTCTCAATCTGCTCCTTTATGAGTCCGGTGGTTCCCCTGAAATAATTCAGATTTAACAATTTCATAGTTTCCGCCATATATCCTGCTTCAATTACTGAATACAAGCCAGTCTCAGCTACGACATTATAGGCTTTCGCAAACGAAGCATTGGTAAAGAAATCTTCTGAATAGGTTGCAAAATTAAGGAGATTTTCATCTGTTTTTCCATTTTCCCTTGCCCAATTCTCAATATCAACTCTGTCTGTTTTGTAATCAAAACCGCTTTCCGGTGAATAATCTAAAACACCATATTGAAAAGGATACATTACCATAGAACTGGAAGCAATATCATATATTCTATTCTCTTCCTCCCCTTTGTATTTAATATCCTGAATATGCAAATGTCCGCTGAATACCAGATTGAGTCCATTATCTCGAAAGGTATTCTCAACATTTATGTGATTATCAAGTGTAAACCCGTAGTGAATTCTGGAGCTATGATTATATAGATTATGATGCATCACCGTAACAATACGAGCATTCTTCTCTTTTGCCAGTTTGCTGCACTTTTCTATCCACTTTAAGGTATTTTCACCCAGCTCACCGTTGGTAACGGGAGTGTTGGTTTTATCATTGAGATAATACTCACAGGTATCCAGCATCAGCAGCCATACATCTTCCGAAGGGGCGGCGAGATAACTAAGGGAATAATTATCTCTTGAAATTGCCTCACTAAAACCGAAATCTTTGTAGATGTCTTTGAACTCCGAGGAATCCACAGAAGGTACCTTGAATTTCTTATCCTCTTTAAAACCTCTGGCCCAGGGGTTTGAGATATCATGGTTTCCAGGTATAACGTAGATACTTGTACCGGAAGCTTCTTCTATTTCCTTAAATTTCTTTGCTAGTGCCAAATGGCTTTCCTTCTCACCGTTGGTAGTCAAATCCCCGCTTACGATAAGTATATCTGGTTTTTCTTTTTCTACCTTACTTCCAAAGGCACTTACTATTTCGTCTATGTAATTTAATTGTCTTCCATCTCCAGTCTTCCAGTATTTCTGAAAGGCACTGCCGTTATCATGTACCGAATCGGCTATGTAATGAATATCAGTTGTTATAAACATAGAAAGCTCTGTACCTGATACGATTGGGTCTGGCCTGTTACTGCTACAGGCAGTACCCATAAGAGATAATACTATAAATACTAGTAGGAATGATGACAGCAGCAGTTTCTTCGGATGAAAAGACATATTACTTGCTCCTTTGATATATTTATTATGAAATGGAGCCACTGGTAATTAGAATATTTTACCCTTAAAGTCTTTTTGAGGCTCCATATATTTAACCTTTTTGCAATTGGGACATTTTATGATCTTACCATTTACGGCATTCTGCGACAAAAGCATTTTCGATAAAGATGGCTTGAATTCATGATAGCAAACCGGACATTTAAAGTGTTCATGACGATAGAAATAACGTAAACGGAATATCATATAAATAATGCAAAGAATCACTAAAGTAAAAGCTATATATATTATTATTATACCTGGATACTTCATATGCACCTTTCCTGATAAACAAATAAATTAATTTAGGTTCTTAACCATTTACAGGCGTAAAAATGCACTCACTTATAGAAGCATTATTACACCTGTAAAAAAGAGAAAAATAAATTTATCTTAGCGATTATAACATTTAGCATAAGTTAAAATAAAATGATATCTGATTCTCCAGATAACGGTTCCTATTGGCATTAGTCTGTCAGATCTGCAAAAATCCCCTGTATAAACTCCATTAAGACAAAGGGTTCTACAACCATCTGGCATCCTCTTACTCCCGCACTGACAATTACAGCATCGAATAACTGTGCGGTTTCATCCATAAAGGTCGGGTATTTCTTCTTCATTCCAACTGGTGAACAACCGCCTCTTATATAACCGGTCAATCCCAGAAGATCCTTTTGAGGTACCAGCTCTATCTTCTTCTCCCCTGTTACAAGAGCAGCTTTTTTCAAATTTAGTTCCTCTTTTACCGGGATGCAGAACACATATACCTCTGCTTTTCCTTTTGCCACCAGAGTCTTAAAGACCTGCTCCGGAGGAACACCCAGCTGCGCAGCAACATGTTCACCGGATAGATTATTTTCATCAGGTTCATATTCATAGGTCTCATATGGAATACCCGCTTGTTCTAACAATCTTACTGCATTTGTTTTATTCTTCCCTGATTTGTTCATAAAGAGGTTTGCGCACCTTCTTTCTTGTCACTTCCACCAGATTAAGCGCTGTCATATCCACTAACACAGTCTTTACCGGATCTTTCTTCAGATATTCAGCAAAAGTATGCATTAAATTACTTTTAGCACTTTTATCCTCCATATCAATAAAGTCCACAATGATAATTCCTGAAAGATTACGAAGTCTGATTTGTTTTGCAATTTCCTCCGCTGCTTCCAGGTTTAATTTCAAAAAGGTATCCTGTACTTGCCTTTTACCATAAATCGCTTTCCCTGTATTCACATCTATGACAGTTAAAGCTTCTGTAGGCTCAATGATAATCGTACCTCCGGATTTTAACCATACCTTTTTCCTGAGGGCATTTTCAAGCCCGGAATCTATACTGTATAGTTTCTTTAATGATAATAAGGGATCCTCATAAAATTTAAGTTTTGAGCTGTCTTCTTTCTGATAATGCTGCAAATAACCGGAGATCTCTTCATATAGATACTTGTCATCGGTAATAATCTCTGTCAGCGTTTCCGATAATCCGTCCCGTATATCACAAAGATAACCTGGTAAGGTCTTATGGATCAGGGTAAGAGGTGTTTTGTACCTGGCATGTTCTAAGGTCCCGGCATATAGCTTTATAAGTGTCTGAGCTTCCAGTCTTAAGACTTCATCGTCAATGTTTACGGCATTTGTTCTTATAATAAAGCCGTAATCCTCGTGCCTGAACTCTTCCATAAGAGCCTTTAGGCGTTTTCTTTCATTTTCATCAACAATCTTACCGGAAATTCCAATAAGATTGTTGCCGTGGGTCAGTACCAGATATTTTCCAGAAAAGTTCAGGTTTGTTATTGCCACCGGTGCTTTTGTTTTCACATCTGCCTTGGATATTTGAACCAGAACTTCATCATCAACCACCAGCTTATTGTTTTTCTTAGGATTGATAAAAACAGGATTTTTAAGCTCCGCCAATGAAAGATAACACATTTTACCCTTTTCGTACTCTACAAAAGCAGCTGCGATATTCGCAACAATGTTCTTCACCTTACCAATATAGATGTTCCCGAGAATATTATCTTCCTTTATGCTAAAGGCATTAACCTGAATCATCTCTTTTTCATCATATAAACTAGAAAGAATTCTTTCCTCGTCTTTGGTAATCAACAGTTTATGCTTCATTTTACACCTCTGATAAAGGAAGGAAGGATTTATCTTCTAAAGTACTTTCCTGGTACAATTCATATCGATGAATCTGGAAAGCATATTCATTGAATTCTATTCCGGCAAAAGCAGAAAAGGCCTCAAAAATCAGTTCCGGTTTAAGGTTGTTGACGCTGCCGGAGGATAGTTTTAAATAAACCTTGACACCATTCTCATACCTTTCCGCCAGATCATTTGTATCAGATTGGCTGGCAAAGAATTCCTGGGGCGTATAACTGTAGGAATAAATAAAAGGTCTTATGTCTGTTTCAATTTCACTTTTCTTTGTTTTTTTGAGTATTACGATTTCTTCATTTGCCATGAACTCGGTAAACTTCTGCCTGAATTCTTCCACTGACAGGTAATCATAACCATCCTTTAAGGAGACCAGATAATCAGCCGCTGCAACACTTGCCATTGCATTTTTAAAACCTTCCGGCAGCATAACCATATCTGTTACTTTAATAAATTCGTTCATGGCTGCATTTAATTTATCCAATACCACGGATTTCTCCTCAAGGGTATTAAAGGATATGTCCACGTACTCAGACTGGCTGGTCAGTCCTACTCCAAGGGGAGAAGCAAAGGACATGATCTGATGGGGATTAAACCCCTGCGAGTATTCAACATCTAGTTCCGCTCTTCTTACTGCTTTTTGAAAAAATCGCATAATATCCAGGTGACCAATAAACTTTACGGGACCTGTCTTTATAAATTTCATACGTACCATCATTTTGCACTTACCTCCTGCTCTCTTGTTTCAAAGCAGATACCGCCGCCAAAAACGGTAGCTCCGCAAGCAGAACAAGCCATTTTACAGTTGGGAGTAAGCTTTGCCTCTTTTGCCTGTTTGTACTCTCTGGCAAGGAACGCCTTGGTAATACCGGCATCAATAAAATCCCAGGGCAGTATTTCATCTATTTCTCTTTCTCTGCAGGTATAGAAGTCAATATCGATTCCGGTATCAGCGAAGGCTTTTTCCCATTTGTCATTGTCATAGAATTCTGACCAGGAATCAAAGAGACAGCCTTCTTTATATGCTGCCAGTAATGCCTGTCCGACTCTTCTGTCACCTCTGGCGAATACACCTTCCAATACGCTTAATTCTGCTTCGTGCCAATTGTATTTGATACTTTTCTTGTTTAATTGTTCATTGAACTTGGAACGCAGGAAATGCTGTTTGCTTAAGTATTCCTTTGCAGTGTCCATTCTTGACCACTGAAAGGGAGTAAAGGGTTTTGGTACAAAGAAAGAAGTACTGGCAGTAATTCCAATCTTACCATTTCTCTGCTCCTTTGGAAGGGTGTAATATTCTCTTGCGATCTTATCGGAAAGAATAGCAATTCCTTCAATATCCTCTTCATTCTCCGTGGGCAGACCAAGCATAAAATACAATTTCACTCTGTTCCAGCCACCTTTAAAGGCTTCCATGGCACCGTTTAATATGGTTTCTTCTGTAAGTCCCTTATTGATAACATCTCTCAGTCTCTGTGAGCCAGCTTCCGGGGCAAAGGTCAAAGAGCTTTTCTTAACGTCCTGTACTTTGCTCATGACATCCAGCGCAAAAGCATCAATACGGAGGGAGGGTAAAGAAATGTTCACTTTTTGCTTGCCACATTCTTCGATGAGGAAATACACCAGTTCCTGTAAGCCTGAAAAGTCACTGGAGCTTAAGGAGCTTAAGGAAATTTCTTCATGGCCGGTAGCTTTGAGCATTTCCGTGGCATACTCTTTTAAGAAATCCATACTGCGTTCTCTTACCGGACGATACACCATACCAGCCTGGCAGAAACGGCAGCCTCTGATACAGCCTCTTTGAATTTCCAGTACCACTCTGTCCTGGGTAGCTCTGATATAGGGAACCAGGGGTTTCTTGGGATAATAGGTGTTCTCAAGTTTCATTTCGACCTGCTTTTTGATCTTATCTTTTGCATGGTCATTATTTTTATTAAACCTTTCAATGGTTCCGTCTTCTTTGTAAGTTACATCATACAAAGAGGGTACATAGATTCCTTCAATCTGAGCAACCTTCTCCAGATACTCCTTACGGCTTCCGCCCTGCTGTTTATGCTCCTTGTAAAGGTCTAAGAGCTGGTCATAAACAGTCTCACCCTCACCGATATAAAAGAAATCAAAGAAATCTGCAAGAGGTTCGGGATTATAGGTACAGGGACCACCGCCTAATACAAAAGGATCCTCTTCCGTTCGGTCTTTTGCCAGTAATGGTATACCGGACAGATCCAGAATCTGCAAAACATTGGTATAACACATTTCATATTGGAGCGTTATACCCAGGAAATCAAATTTCTTAATCGGCTCCTGTGATTCCAATGCAAACAGAGGAATCTTCTTCTCTCTCATGATCTTGTCCAGATCAGGCCAGGGTGAGTATACCCTCTCGCAATAAGTATCTTCCCTGCGGTTAAACATATCATATAGAATCTGTATACCGAGGTGAGACATTCCGATTTCATAAACATCGGGAAAACACATACAGAATCTGATATCAACTGCATTTGTATCTTTTACGACCATATTCGTTTCATTGCCGATGTATCTGGCAGGCTTGTCTATGGTCATTAGAATTTCATCTGATAAAGCCAGTTTTTTCATTTTTTTCTCCATTCCTTTACATGCATTTTGTGCCTCCGAATTTGTGCCGGGATTTCGCAGTCCACAAATCAGCGGTTGAATTTGTAAGTAATCAACCTTACACCTACTGCATATCGCTGGTATACCAGCAACACTGCCATAAATAATAAGAGCGAAAGAACTTAAACGCGGCAGCCTCTCAATCATAAATTTTCATTCACTCTTTTCTTAGAAAAACACATTGGTTTACATAATATAATTATGTGAATCAATGTGCCGTATATAGCTTACAAACCATTATAGACTATGGCTTATAAAAATACAATCTATTTTAACGCTGATAAAAAGGAAAGACAGCTTCAACTACCTCCAGCTGTCTTTCCTTTTACACAAGTAATTTATTGCTTTAATTTATCCAGGAAAGTGACAAAGAAATTCTGTGCCTCTTCCACACCGACATTATCAGAAACCAGTTCTTCGATTTGTTTAACATTTACTTCTTTGATACTAAGATTAAACTGATCCATAAGAATTACGGTCAGAAACAATAAACATGCGCATATCAGACGAACCAGGAAGAGTTTCATATTAACAGTCTGTCCGGGCCTGTCGGTTGGTATGTCAGCTCCAGCCGGATAGAATTCTTCCCGCATCAGTTTTTCTTTGTTCTTATATGCCGTATGTACTTTTCCATTTAAGTTCCCGGACTGATTTCTTGAGCAACTTTCTCTTGCTAATTTTATGTACTCCGCTCTGTTAGGAATCATAAATTCTTCCTGTTTATCCATATCCTCATCCTCTCTCATAAGAATGCCATACCACTTTTTAGGGCTAGTACAGCGTTTTCTGTCCAGTTATCAGGCAGCCGCTGTTAGAGTTGATTCAGCCTAGAACATTGTATTCCTACTATTGGTTATATTAGAACCAGAAATATCTATTTTATTAAATTTAATTAATTCTATTTTGTTTCAGGTTTTGTATAATAAAAGTTTCTAATCATTATTTTACCTAGAACTTCTATCGGTAAACCTGGAATTTTTAGAATTTTATCTATTGCCTGTAACAGGGTTTTCTGATATAGTATTTTCAAGTCAAAAACGAATATAGCAGAGTAGGATTTCGTGCGTTAAGTGTCATCGGAACGGGGAGTTGTCCGGTGGACGAAAAGGTAAAACTTGCGGTACGAAATTCGCATCCCGCTGCTACATGACAGGTTCTGCCTTCTCAATGTAGCATAAGTTTTTGCAACAATTAGGAAAAGGAGGTAGTACTATGTTCATTTTTAAGACATTGAAAGAATCTTCACAGGAACTCAAGAAGCTGAATACTCTGATAACCTGCTCTTTACTGCTGGCTATTTGTGTTGTTCTAGGACTTTTAGGAACCGTTATGTTAGGCCAGTTTATACGTATCAGCTTCAATTATTTGCCCATAGCCTTAGGCAGTATGTTATTTGGTCCTGTTGCGGGAAGCATCTTAGGTGCATTAAGTGATATACTTAATTACATTCTGGCACCAAAGGGCCCTTTTTATCCCGGTTTTACCATTAATGCTGTTATTACCGGATTGATTTATGGTTTTGGTTTCTACCGTAAAAGGATCACAATTAAAAGGATTGCATTAATCAAAGCAATACTGGTAATTTTCGTTGATATTCTGTTAAGTACTTATTGGCTGTCGGACCTTTACGGTCAGGCATTTCTTGTGCTCTTACCCATGAGAGCGTTAAAGAGTATCATCATGCTCCCCATAGATGTTGCCATGCTTTATTTTGTTCTTACAAGATTACCTGCATTATTAAAGATTAACCGAAAAGAAAGCTTATAACATTTAATACGAAAAGACCGCGAAATCCATATACTGGCTGACGCGGTCTTTCTTGTATGATAGAATATTTTATTTTGTAACTTTTACCGGTTTCATAAAGCCCTCTTCATTGAACTCCAGTCTGTCAAGGCAGGTCTCTCTATTATATCCCTCTTCACCCACATGCTGTCCAAGTGGTGTGCAGAATCTGTGATATGCTATAAGGTATTCATCTTTGTCCGGTTCTTTAAAGATGATATGATGACCGGTTCCCAAGATACCTTTATCGGGTTCCTTTGTGAGAATTGGATATTTATATTCAATTGGCCCATAAATGCTCGTGGACACACCATAATTTACATGATAGTTTTCACTTCCTGTATCATCACAGGACCAGGTGAAATGATAAATTCCGTTTCTCTTAACTGCCATAATGGCTTCCCTGAAATCGTATGCACCTTCCAGTTTCTTTATGGTTCCAGGTACCAGGCTTATCATATCTTCGTTGAGTTGTACGATGACAGCATCGCCATTTCCTAAAAGAAGGTAAGCACTGCCGTCCTCCTCTGTAAAAATAGAAGGATCGATGGTCTGACCAATTGCTATATTTTCCGTCGCCAATACTTCTGGTGTAATCAAAGGCTCTGGCTGTGCAGTAAAGGGTCCTGCTGGATGACTTGCAACAGCAACGCCGATACAGGATACATTATCCGTTCTTTTGGCGCAGAAATAATAATAGTATTTCCCGTTTTTTTCTGCTATGGCTGGTGCCCAGGCACTTCCAATAGCCCAGGGAACCTGCTCTGAGGCAACGTCTACAATTACACCCTCATCCCTCCAGTTAATCTTATCAATGGATGAAAAAACATTGAATTTCGTTCCTGACCACCCGGTAAAGCCATCACTGGTAGGATAAAGATAATAGGTATCACAAACTTTAAGCATGTCCGGATCAGCGTATAATCCCTCCAATACCGGGTTGGCATAGTCATAAGTCCTTAAAAGCTGTTCATATTCTTCTGCTGTCAGATTCAAAATGGAACCATGCCTTTTCTTATTAGCACCCATATGATATTCTTCTGCTTTTAGAGTTCTGAACTCTCCCTTTGAAAAGTCCTTGGTAAATAAAGGCATATAACCACCATCGGTAGCAAACTGATCAACCATCAGACACCATTCGTCCGAGCCGTTAATCGGAAAAGCCGCAGGACCTTCCACACCAAAGATATTATCAAGAGCTTCTGAAGCAACGGGTGTAAAAGGGCCATTGATTAAATCCGGACACTTATCCATGGTTATGTTCTTGGTAGTCTCATCTTTTGATATACGGTAATAATATTCCTTGTCTTTGATAATTGTGGTATCGATTACATGATTGTCTTTTTCAATGTATTTCACTGCTTTTGTAAAGACTTTGAAATCTTTTGTAAAGGAACAGTATATTCTTTGTTTTGCCTTCTCTTCTCCCGCTTCTTTTACCATGGAAGCCCAGAATACAAGATATTCTCCGGTCTTATCATTGTAAATTGCTTCCGGTGCCCATACACAGCCGGCTTCCGGTAATCCTACTTCCACCATACGCGGCTCGGCCCAGTTAACAAGGTCTTCTGATTCCCATATCACGATGTTTCTGCTGCCGGAATACTGGGCAACATCCCAGCCCTTACCGTTTGCTATTCTAAGATCTGTTGCGATAATATAGTATTTGTCTCCCGTTGCAGAACGAATTATAAAAGGATCTCTTACACCTTTTTCACCTGCTTTTGAAGATAGTACCGGTCTGTTCCTATTCAAATCTTTCCAGTGCAAACCGTCTTCACTGATAGAAAAATATATCTGTTCCCCATTTTCATGCTCTCCTGTAAAATGAACGAACAGGTAGCCTTTGTATGCCTTTTCCATTTTAACCTCTATTCTTGCGCACGCTCTTTGCGAAACCAAGTTTGTGGTGCGCAAGCACAAACTTGCGGTTGAAAAATTTATTTTTCAACCTATCCTCCATTCGCGCCTTCGCGCACAGATTTGCTTTTTCAACTCATCACCCTATCACAATAGTTGGATGCATAATTGGTATGTTTTCATTGGAATGCTATTATGTCTAAATTACTTTACATATAAATAAACTATAACAAATTAAACGGTAATGTCAATACATAATCTGTTATAGATAGATTTTAGTTTATCCTATTTCCATTGTCTTATAATTCTGAAATCTCCTGCTTCGAAAGGCCTGCAAGAGCACTATTTTATGGCAATTTATGAATTTATCTCAATAGAAGCCTTGAAACAATTGAAAAACTCCTTCTTTTCATATATAATGTTTCTAACTACTTAAAGGAGGAATATATAAAATGTCAGAGAATGTTTATGATATTTTATTGGAGCGTGGGTTTATCGAACAAACTACCCACGAACAGGAAATAAGAGAATTATTAGGGAAGGAAAAAGTAACCTTTTATATAGGCTTTGATGCAACGGCAGACAGTTTAACAGCAGGACACTTTTTAACCGTAATGGCTATGATGCATATGCAGCGTGCCGGTCACAAACCAATTGCCTTATTAGGCGGCGGCACTACAATGATCGGTGATCCTTCCGGTAAATCCGATATGCGCTCCATCATGACCAAAGAAACCATTCAGCATAATGCGGATTGTTTCTACAAACAGCTATCACAATTTATCGATTTCGATAACGACAATGCAATCCTTGCAAATAATGCGGACTGGCTGTTAAATCTTAACTATGTAGAATTCTTAAGAGAGGTCGGTGTACATTTCTCCGTCAATAAGATGCTTACAGCAGAATGCTACAAGCAGAGAATGGAGAAAGGTCTTACTTTCTTTGAATTCAACTACATGATTATGCAGTCTTATGACTTCTTAAAGCTTAATCAGATGTATAACTGTACACTACAGCTTGGCGGTAATGACCAATGGTCCAATATCTTAGGCGGTGTGGATTTGATTCGAAGAAAAGAGCAAAAGCCTGCTTTCGGTCTTACCTTTAAACTCTTAACCACCAGTGAAGGTATCAAAATGGGTAAAACCATGAAAGGTGCTGTTTGGTTAGACCCCGCTAAGACTTCTCCTTATGAATTCTATCAGTACTGGAGAAACATTGAGGATGTAAAGGTAGAGGAATGCTTAGGACTGCTTACTTTCCTTCCTATGGATGAAGTAAGACGACTTGGTGCTCTTAAGGATGCAGAAATCAATCATGCGAAAGATGTTCTGGCTTATGAAATCACGAAATTGGTTCATGGTGAAGAAGAAGCTGTCAAAGCCAGAGAAGCCTCTAAGGCATTATTTGGCGGCGGATTAAAATCTGATGATATTCCTACGACCTTTTATAAAGAAGACCAGTTTGCCCAGGGTATTGATTTAATCACACTTATGGTAGATGGTAAATTAGCCTCCTCCCGTTCTGATGCTAGAAGAAATATTCAGCAGGGTGGCGTAACGGTTAATGATGAAAAAGTAACTGAGTTTGACAGAGTATTTACTGCGAATGACCTTGATTCCGATGGAATGCTGCTTATCAGAAAAGGTAAAAAAGCTTACCATGCATTTAAAATAGAAGCATAAAAATCTTTCCCTTAGGAGGTAACGTCTATGCCCTGGTGTCCTGAATGCAAATCAGAATATATTGACGGCTTCACTACCTGCAATACCTGTGGTGTGCCACTTGTTGACAGCCTTGAGGAGACAGAAGAAACCATAGAATTCCTGGATACGAAAAAGGAATCCTTTGCAAAGAAATTTATTCAGTTTCTGGAATACTCCAACATTACAAATGTTTCTTATCAACACAAAGAGGAAGAGGATTCCTATGCTATAATGATTCGAAAAAAGGATCAGAAACAGGTTAAGAAATTATATGATGCTTTTTATGCCGTTGAAGCGGAAAAAACACTAAAAGCCGCTGCAATGAAAGATGTCAGGGAAACCTCTGATAATGAGAATTCTTCCGAAAGCAAGGATGCGGAAACTGATTACGATGTTATTACCGGTGATGAGTCAGAGGAAGCATACGACGACTTAGAAGCCTCAGAGGAAGAGATTCCGGAGGAACTCTTTGCACAGGAGGAAGTTCAGGGAATTTTTGAAAGTGCAAGACCTGCCGTTGCAGAATCTGCTACTTATATTAAAAAAGAAGAACAGTACAGAGATTTAAGCTCTTCTGCTGTTACTTTTCTGGTAGTATCTGTACTTGGTCTGGTTGGCGTTGTATTAAATGCTCTGGGTGTAATTACAATAATCTCCGGTCTGCTGTCTTACCTGGTTATGAGTGCCGTGTTCATTGCGTTCTTTATTATCGGTATAACCACCTATAGTAAGAGCAAAAAGGTAGAGAAAGAAATCAGCGATGAAAATAAGCTGACAGATGCAATTATAGACTGGTTAGATTCCACTCTCACAGAAGAAATGGTTAATGGTTTTGCTAACGATTCTGCTGCTGCAGAAGTTCAATTTCTTCAGAAGCTTGAGAAAATGAAAGCTCTGGTTGTGACACAATTCGGTGAAATGGACGATAAGTATCTGGACAGATTAACGGAAGAATACTATAACGATCATTTTGATGAAGAAGTAAATGAAGAATAGGAAATTGGTCATTAATAGGTTAAAATTTATTATTCATATTAACTCTTATGAATTAGAGGGTATAACAAGCATCTGAAACTTGTTATACCCTCTTAACATTATTTCTCGACTTAAATTAGAATCATCTGTTATATTATAGAAATGGTTATTATTAAAATTAATATAATTGATTGATCATTCGATGGATGATTGTTATTAATTGTATTATTAACTGAAAATATCCTCCAGTTCTTCTTTCGTAAGAGAGTTGATAAATACCTCCTGAGACTGTATTACAGAATCAGATAGATTTTTCTTCTTAAGCTGAAGCTTGTAGATCTTCTCTTCTATCGTCCCTTTGGTTATCAGTTTAATTACATGTACCGAATTCATCTGGCCGATTCGATAGGCTCTGTCCGTCGCTTGATCTTCCACCGCGGGATTCCACCAGGGATCATAATGAATTACAGTATCCGCACCAGTTAAATTAAGCCCGGTACCACCAGCCTTTAAGGATATCAGGAACACTTCTCCTTCCCCTTGATTAAAGCGTTTGACAAATTCATTTCGTTCCTTAACTTTTGTTGAACCTTCCAAATAAAAGCTTTTGATATTGCTTTTCTCAAGTTCATTCTCTATGAGCGATAACATGGAGGTAAACTGTGAAAATACCAGGATTCGGTGGCCGTTGGCCAGACAATCCGTGATAATTTCCATCAGCAGCTCCAGTTTACCGCTACCTCCGGAATAATTCTCAATAAAGGTACCAGGGTGACAGCAGATCTGGCGCAGCCTGGTAAGAGCCGCCAGGATTTTGAGCTTGCTCTTTTGCAGACCTTTCTCCTGTATTTCCAGATTAATCTCATTCTTGGCATTCTCAACATATGCCATATAGATCTTTTTCTGCTCCTCCAGCATATCCGTAAGCATTTTCGTCTCTACCTTATCCGGTAGTTCAAGAAGTACATCCTTTTTCATACGTCTTAAAATAAAGGGAAGGATTCTTTTATTCAGATCCTCTAATACACCCTCTTCTTCCCGCATAATCGGCTTCTCATATTGATTCACAAATCTTGCGTGATGAAACAGATAATCGGGCATGATGAAATCAAAGATTGACCATAACTCTGACAAGGAATTCTCTATGGGAGTACCTGTTAAAGCAAAACGATGTTCCGCTTCCAGTAGTTTTACTGATTTTGCATTGAGAGAATCAGCATTTTTAATATACTGAGCCTCATCAATAAATACAGTATGAAAACAGTGTTTTTGATAAAAATTAATGTCCCTGCGGATTAAAGGATAAGAGGTTATAAGAACATCTGTCTCTTCATTATTCTCTATCATTTCCTGTCTTTCCTTCGGATTACCGGTTACGACAGTAGTACGAAGCATCGGTGCAAAATTCTCAATTTCATCCTGCCAGTTATAGGTTAATGAGGAAGGGCATACTATAAGGAATTTCTTTTCAGGTTCGATTTCCTTAATGGCAGCAATAAACACAATGGTCTGTAATGTTTTACCAAGGCCCATATCATCAGCTAAGATACCGCCAAGCTGATTGTTTGAAAGAGTTCTAAGCCATTTATAACCAATGACCTGATAACTCCTAAGCTCCGCTTGTATCCCCTTTGGTATTTCGTACTCAATGCTGTTGGGATTGATAATAGCTTCTACCAGACGATTAAAGCTATCCGATTTCACTACCTGATATTTACTGGTACTAAGAACATTATTCAGGTAGATTGCAGAACTTTTTGGAATATTGACAGTTTCTCCGTTCATATCACCAGCAACACCAAGGTTATTCAGGATTTCCCAGATGCCAGAGATATTTTCATCCTCAAGATTGATAAAGCTTCCGTCTTTTAAACGGTAATATTTCTTCTTTAAACGGAAGGAGCGGAACATGTCCTTTAATTCTTCACCGGGAATTTCCTCGTAATTGAGATCCATCTCCAGCAGATTCAGACCATTACTTACTCTTAAGCCGGCTTTCATGTTACCCGGAGTCTTTATACCAATCTTTTTGAAAGTTTCGGAATAATATAATTCACAAAACTCCGCCAGTTCCTTTATGGAACTGGTTAAAAACTGATAGATTTCATCATCATTTCTCATAACAAAACCATGCTGCTTCGGTTGAAAGCCAAGCTTTTCCAGAAATTCTATGCAGTTCTCCTCTTTGGCAGGCTGTCTTACGATTATAAAATTATCAATAGGTGCATTGTCAAAAGCATTAAATTCGTAAGTACCATAACGAAATTTAAGCTCTGCATGGACATTGTTCTTATTCCTGTCCAAATAGACGACAGGTTCTAAATCCGCTACGATAAAACGGTCTTTAATTTCTTTTGGAACGTTTAATTTCAAGGTCTCAGTAATTCGCGGCAAAACAGACTCTAAGAATTTATTCTTATTCTGTCCCTTAAACAGTAGGGGTTCCTTGTTTATACCCAGGTTGTTGTAAAAGGGCAGATAGTTGTTTAAAAAACGTTTACTGGGTTTGTACAAACAATCCTTAAAAAAAAGTAATTCTCCTGACTGCATTACAGGTATAACACCACTGCCTTCCGCATAATCCATAACAATTCCGTCCTCTATCAGGGACAAATCATAATTCAGCACTGGATTGTCCTGGGTAAATGCTACATCCTCGTAAGTCTTTCCATACAGGTCCAGCGTAAAATCCATCCCCTCCATAAGATTTAAAAGCCGGAGCAGCATGTTTTTCGTCAGCATAACATTAGTTTTTGAAAACAGCCTGGAGTAGAACAGCTTGTCTATTCCTTCCTGTATCTCATAGATTTCCATTATATAATCCAGTATTTTCTGTGACTGTTTGTCAAATTTGCTTTCACCGGGTAAGAACTTAAATTCCTTACCAATAACGATTGCTTCTTTGTTGTACATATCAGACAGAAATTTCTTTACTGTCTGTACTTTGTAATAATGATGATTTCCCACTCGAAGGGATAACATGGCGGCATTCATATCATTTCGTATAATATTTGGAATTGATATAGTCGGCTTGATATGAAAGGTCTCACCTTTCGTTATCGCATCTTCCTGATTATTAAAATAACCAAGTATCTGGTATACTAATTTTTCTTCCGGATTTTCCGGTTCCTCCATTAAGGAACGTTCCACATAATTGAGCACGAAAAACAGGGCAGCGACCACATGGCGGCAAGCCCCGTTATCTTTTATGTGTTCCGGACAATTACATTTATTATCAAAGGACCCGTCCTCGAAAACCTGGATTACAACCTGATATTCAAAGGTGTCCTTAACAGCAATACGATATTGTTTTTTATGGGCTGACCAGGTCGCATTCACAATGCAGTTTTGTTTATAGTCCTGCAAGCCTCTTGCATATACTGTTTCGCTGGCAGCCAAATTTCTGATTCCCATTCTGGATAACCGTATCATTTCAGACTCCTTCTTCTGTCCATTCTTAGCATCCCTATATTATAACACATAACAAAATACTTTGTTAAGTATTATCCGCTGAAATTCAAAGAAAAAACAAAAAAAAGAGCTTTATTTCCACTAAAAGGATTCTGTACAGTATTCTGGTATGGTATTCTTCGTTGTACTGTTCTCCAGGACATGTTGTCTATCCTTAAACATCATAATAATTCCCTTCGCCAGGCAGACAAATAAACCAACAAAAGGAATAAGCATAAGTACTACTTTTTCACTTCCGATAAATACATAATACAATTCCCATACAAAAAATAACAGCGACAAAACAGCATATAGAAAGCCGATTTTTAAGGTATGATATTTACAGGCTTTATGAGCCATAATTTGCCTTTTCATATTTTCTTCTGTCTGTCTGCCCTGGTATACATACAAATCAGGATGTTTAAAAAAGTTTTTTTGCTTTTTCACACGTATTCCCCCTTTTGCTTTCCTATGTATTAGACGAAGCAAGAGGCGAAAAAGTTTCATAAAATCGTCAGAAAAATGAAATATTTTTGACATAATTCTTAAAATAGTAATAAATAGTATCATTTTAAGCATTGCCATAGGCTGTAAAGTTTATCAATACAATATGTAAGATCAATCTCTTCAACAGAATTTTTTGTTAGTACAGGAATTTCGGCAATCAGCTCCTCACCAATATAATACTTCGCAGTACCAACTTCCGTATCACACATAATCGGTGCTTTTAATAATGCTGGCAGCGTATAATCAATTTTGACTTTTTCTCCTTCTCTCATCAGAAGTGAAATGTCTCCCTCATAATAGAGATCGGCATATTTTTCTTTTCCTTTTACTACTACTACCGGATCGAACTGCTTATCGGCATAAAAAACCTGCTGCATTTCATAATTATTTACCCCATAATCCATTAAAGATTTGGTATCTGCCCATTTATAGTTCTTATGAGGAGGCCACCCAGCTCCTAAAACGGCAGAAACAAAGGTCTTCCCGTTTCTTTGGACCGCACCTACAAAACAATAACCTGCTTTTCCTGTAAATCCAGTTTTTATGCCAATTGCTCCGTTATACAGGGTTAGGAACCTGTCTTTATTACTTACTGAGAATCCTCTTCCTTTGCTTATCTCTGAGAATTGCCAGGAAGGGGTATTAATAATCTTAACGAAGGTTTCATTTTCAATGGCATAACTGGCTATTCTAGACAATTCTACAGCTGTGGTATAGTGTCCGTCAGCATCTAATCCATTAGGAGTAACAAAATTTGTGTGCTCACACCCAAGTTCTTTCGCTTTGGCATTCATCATCATAGCAAAACATTCCACCGACCCGCCTACATGTTCTGCTATTGCAACCGCAACATCATTGTGGGATTCAAGCATGAGTGAATATAAGAGATCCCGCAGATAAAATTTTTCACCAGCCACGGCATTTAATTGCACATCGGGCATACTGGCTGCATATTTAGAAATAGTAACCACATCGTCCAGATTAGCATTTTCCAATGCTATGATGCAGGTCATTATTTTTGTCGTACTGGCCATGGGAAGTTCTTCATAACCGTTCTTTTCATAGAGCACCCTGCCATTGCTGGCATCTACCAGAGCAGCAGCTTTGGCAGTAAGGCTGGATTTCTTTATTCCCTCTTCCTCGGTTACAGAGTCTGTTTCTGATTTTTCCGTTTCTTCTTGATTTTCCTGCCTGATTTTCTCAATCTCCTGAGCAGTTAACCCGTCATCTGCTGATTTAATCTTTTTGCTTTTCTGGCTGTTTTGATTATTGATTTCCTTTAAAACAACTCTATCTTCCGTTAATTGCTGCAATACGCTTCCATATTGTGCTGCAGAAAATACAATGATTACGAAAAATGCTGCAGCAATTCCTATAATACGATTTTTCATATCGGAAAGCATCCTATGATGTACTTATCATTATTCTATTGCATGCACTTCGAGGATATCCCATATTTTATAAGAAAAAAAGTTGGACGAGATTATTTTTACGAACTTGCTTTAAGATGCTTCTATGTCCTTTTTTATCAATTGAATATAAATTGACAAGACATTATTACCCATAAGCCAGCATACAACATATGAGAACCGTTTCTATATTAGTGTCTGTACTAATCTGTATTAAATCCAAAAAAATAAGACTGTTTATTATGATAAAATGATGTAGCAAAATAAGAAAATTATTAACGCAGATATTACCAGCTTAACGGTATGATGGGATAAATTAAGCTTTCCATGAAGTTTGTAGCCATTTAGGATAGAGGATATATGTATTAATATAAGACCTATGCTCAAAAGAATTACATAAGGTAAAAACAGCTTTAGCATTGCCAGGGAAGACAGAAGTGTCAAGATACCTCCTGTAATCATAGGTAGCTTTTCCTTTTTCAGGTCTATGCTCTTATTTCCAGGACCCTTTATGGCTGCAAGTATCAACAATAGACTGTATACTGTAACAAATATTATATATAAAATCTTAATTAACATACCATACCCCCTTACTCTGAAGGATATCTGACAGCCAGCTCCCCGCAAAGATTAGCCTGTAACAATTTGACCAGTTCCTCATAATTTTCTGTACAGCCAATAGCCCACATAAGCTTTGTATAAACTGCCTCTGTTGTCATATCAAAGGCTGATAGAATGCCATTTTTCTTAGCTGTCATACCCACCTCATAGGTATCCAGATTAACTCCGTCATAAACACACTGGGTAGCCATGATTACAGGTATTTTCTTGCTGACAAGATGATCGATCTTTGCCATCAATTCTTTATTATCTACAGGCATACCACCAAGACCATACCCTTCAATAATAACCCCCTGGTATCCGCCCTGCATGATATAGTCAATTAGTGAAGACTCGATTCCCGGAACCATTTTAAGAACAAATATTTTAGGTATTAGCTTATTTCGACGTTCCGGGATTATTATTTCTTCAAATTTTTCCGCTTCCTTCATCACCGTATATTCATGGGTAATAAATAATTTATTATCCTTTATAATTCCCACATAGGGATAATTACAACTGATGTAGGCGTCTCTATTGAGGGAACTTCTCTTGTAAGCTCTTGTCCCATTTATCACTTTATCATGGAATACTACAAATACTCCTTTTAATCTGGCATCACCGGCTGCAATAACTGCATCCCTGAGATTCTTACCGCCATCACTATCCTTATAAGATAAAGGAATCTGAGAACCGGTTAGTACTATAGGTTTACCCACTCCCGCAAATAAATAAGACAGCATCGCAGCACTGTAAGACATGGTATCTGTTCCATGCAGTATAACGATGCCATCATATTTATCGATACTTTTCTGAATGGAATCCTTCACAATGTACCAGTCCTCCGGTACGATATTACTGCTGTCTTTATGAAAGACTGCTTCAATATCTATGATATATTCGCCTGATAACTTTAATAATTTCTCATAGAGAAGTCCTGATACATCTTCCCTGCTAGGGCTTAATCCCTCTGATGTCATAAAACTTAATATGGTTCCGCCTGTTGTTAGAACAAGTACCCTTTTCAAGGTCTTTCCCCCGCTTCTATTTTATTTAATATTCTGAATACTTAAAATGTATTATATGCCAAGGAATATTGATTTGCAATTAATTTCTGTTTTGCGAATATACCCATTTAAGCCATATTTTTGCATTATATACAGAATGCAAGGTATACCTAATAATTTAATAAGAGAATCTTAAGGTTTCATAAGAGCTCTTTAAAACACGCAGGGATATTCATCTGATATAATATAAGCATAAGTTGCATTAAGCTTTTTCATTTCTTTTGTACAGAAGGATTCCTTATCGTTTCAGAAGGAAGTAAAAAAGCTGACCTTCAATTTATAGTTGCAAGAATTATGATAGAGCAATCTTACATATCGTTCTCACTGTCTGTATTCCATTTCATTACTATAGGAACTTAATAATACAGTTGGCGTTAAGGTACATTATTAAAAGCATCATACCCTGATTTGTGGCAGTATCACATCTGCAGGCAGCCGATATATGAAATGAGAACCCGTGTGATAGTAAGAGAATAAGAAAGCGACTGCTGCATTTGATTGTAGGGTTAATAGCAAATTGATGGTTCGTTTGAAAACAAAAGACTGCTTTCAAACTACTGATCCGGAATATGAAATCGTAGGTTTCATATTCGCGAAAGAGGTTATTATGAAGAAAATTAAACTGGAAAATAAGAATATACATAAAGGTAATCTCATTCTTGTAAATGAAGAACATCCTATAGAAGAAAAATATGCAGCCAATGACACTGCACTTGTTGGAATTGATTTTTGGAATCAAAATATACTCTTAGATTATGTGGCGGCAAAAGAACTCTCCCACCTGTTAACAGAATTAGAATGCGGAAATGATATCATTCCGGTTAAAGGTTATGAAAACACCTCAGCCGTTCACCCAATGAAGGATAGCGAACACAGTACGGGGCTTGCTGTTGATCTGTCTGCCAATATTATTCATAAGACCTCAATGATGTCCGGATTTCCCAAAAAGGGAGTCTGCAAGGAGTTTCGGAATATTGCTTCAAAACATGGATTTATTGAACGCTATCCGAAAGCCAAAGAGGACATTACAGGTGTAGAATACCACCCCGGCCACTTTCGTTATGTAGGCTACCCCCATTCAATTATCATGGAGGAGCTGGATATTACCATGGAGGAATATCTGAAAGTAATTGAAGATTATTCCTCTGAAAATAAGACTTTCAGCTATAGGGATAAAGAGAATCTTTATGAAATCTATAAGGTAAAAGCCGATAAAAACGAATCTACAGTTGTAGAAATGCCGGATAATATCCCTTTTACCGTTAGTGGAAACAACATTGATGGTTTTATTATGACTCTTAAAAAAAGAGCCAGCCTTAGTCTGTTTGCAAAGCAACGGAAAGTAATAATTTTACCCGGTTGATTTGATTGACCTGTGATATTCCGGGATCATAATCGATAGGCATAATATTTGCCGACGGGTATTTCTCTTTTAATACCTTAAACATACCTCTTCCGGTTATATGATTTGGCAGGCAGGCAAGGGGCTGGACACAGAGAATATTAGGGACACCATTTTCCAGGTTGTGTATCATCTCTGCGGTTATCAGCCACCCTTCCCCTGTCTGATTACCAAGGGAAAGAAACTCTTCAGCCTTTCCTGCCAACTCCTGAATAGAGGACGGCGGCAGGAAACGGCTGCTTTTTTTTAGTTCTTTAACAATAGTTTTTCGGTAATAGGATATATATTGAATTCCCAGAGCACAGGCATTCATTGTAGTCTTCTTACCACTGAGGTAACGGTGCTTAAATTTGGAGTTATAGAGGGAATAGAAAAAGAAGTCCAGAAAATCCGGAAGCACCACTTCCGCTCCTCCCTCCTCCAGAGTTTTAATGATATCCCCGTTTGCCATTGGGTGATATTTTGCGAGTATCTCTCCTACAATAGCCACCTTGGGTTTGCGGGCATCTGTTACCGGAATTGCTTCAAAGGCCTTCACAATATCCGTTACATTCTGATCAAACTGAAGTTTACTTCTGTTCCTGACATTTGTCTTAACTCTTTCTTTCCACAATTCAAAGACTGTCTGCGAAGCACCTTTATCAATTTCATATGGTCTGGTACCATAAAGCAATCGCATAAAGAGATCCCCGTAGATTACCGCCATCATCATTCTTTTCACAAATACCGGTGAGAGGTGGAATCCAGGCTGTTCATCCAGGCCAGCTACGTTCAAGGAAATAATGGGTACCTTTTCAAGCCCTGCCTGTCTTAACCCAAGTTTAAGGAAGGACATATAGTTGGTCGCTCTGCAGCCTCCACCGGTCTGGCTGATAATGACTGAGGTGTTATCAAGATCATATTTACCTGATTTTAATGCACCGACTATCTGACCGATTAAAAGCACTGCTGGATAACAGGCGTCATTATTCACATACCGAAGACCTTCTTCTATGGCTCCGTTGTCATTATCCGGAAGTACCTCCATCCGGTAACCGGAAGCATGGGCAGCTTCTCTGATCAATTCAAAATGAATTGGTGCCATTTGAGGCGCAAGAATGGTATGCGCTTTGCGGTTTTCTTTGGTAAAGGGCTTTTTCTGGTAACCATAATTATAACTTTCATTAATAATGCTGGTTTTCTTCCGTTCTTCCGATGCTGCTATCAGGGAACGGATACGAATTCTGGCTGCACCTAAATTGGCACCTTCATCTATTTTAATCAGAGTATATTGTTTTCCCATAGAACTTAAGATTTCAATCAACTGGTCTGCGGTTACAGAATCCAGACCACAGCCAAAGGAGTTCAGTTGAACAAATTCAAGTCCATCTATCTGTCCCAAGGCTTCCGCTGCCCTGTATAGCCTTGAATTAAATGCCCATTGGTCTACAACACGAAGCTTGGAACGCAAGGGAACCAGATGCGAAATACTGTCTTCTGTCAGCACACCAAGACCATAGCTTTCTATCATCTCTGGAATACCATGATGGATTTCCGGGTCCACATGATAAGGTTTACCGCAAAGGACAATACCCTGCTTTCCGTTTTTCAGCAGATAAGCAACGGCTTCTTCTCCTTTCCGCCGGATATCCTCCTTAAAGGCTTCGAATTCTTTCCTGGCTCTTCTTACTGCTTCTTTTATTTCCTTAAGCGGAATCTGGTATACTCTTAGTACTTCATACATATTTTTAGCCAGCTGGTTATCATCATTCATATTCAGAAAGGGTGAGATAAAGGTAACACCTTTGGCAGCTTCAATATTATTCTTAAGCACTTCTCCATAGGAGATAACAATAGGACAATTAAAACAGTTATCTGCGTCTTCATATTCTTTCTTTTCATATACAACAGAGGGATAGAATATGGTATCAATCCCTTTTTCAATCAGGTCAATAATATGACCGTGGGTTAATTTTGCTGGGTAACACACAGAATCTGCTGGAATACTGTCCATTCCTTTCTGATAGATTTCCTTTGAGGAAGGGGAGGATAACTCAACCCGAAAGCCTAAGAAGGACAATAACGTAAACCAGAAGGGATAACTTTCGTACATATTAAGAGCTCTGGGTATTCCAAGGGTTCCTCTAACTGCCAATTCTTTTGACAGAGGTTTATAAGCAAAAAGTTTCTTGTATTTATAGGCATAGAGATTGGGGATCCTGTCTTTTGTACCATTAATCTTTCCTAAGCCTTTCTCACAGCGGTTACCAGTAATATATACCTGATCCTGTCCAAGGTGATTAATGGTTAACAGGCAATTATTGTTACAATGCTGGCATCTGGTATTATCTGTGGTTATATGGAATTCGTTGAGTTGTTCTCTGTTAATTAAAGTACTTCGATGATCTGCCTTATAAGTATCTCTGGCAAGCAGAGCTGCACCATATGCGCCCATGAGTCCTGCTATTTTTGGACGTAGTACTTCCCTTTCTGTAACTGCTTCAAAACATCGGAGCACAGAATCATTCAGAAAGGTTCCCCCCTGTACCACAATGTATTTACCCAGTTCCTTTTCATCCCTGATCTTAATAACCTTATAAAGAGCATTTTTGATAACAGAATATGAGAGCCCGGCGGAAAGGTCTGAAACTTCCGCTCCTTCTTTTTGCGCCTGCTTCACTTTGGAATTCATGAATACGGTACACTTGGTTCCAAGATCCACCGGTTCCTTCGAATACAATCCCATGCTTGCAAATTCGCTGATGGAAAGATTCAATGACTGAGCAAAGCTTTCCAGGAAAGACCCGCAGCCTGAGGAGCAGGCTTCATTCAAAAGAATATTATCCACCCGCCCGTCCTTTAGCCTTAAGCATTTCATATCCTGGCCGCCAATATCCAATATAAAATCTGCTCTTGGCTCAAAGTTCCGTGCCCCTCTTAGATGCGCAATGGTTTCGATTTCGCTCATATCCAGATGAAAAGCACGCTTTATAAGCTCTTCACCGTATCCGGTAACACAGCCACCGCTGATAGTAACATCTAAAGGCAGCTGGTCATATATCTCTTTTAATAAAGCAGCTGTCTTTATAACCGGGTCCCCGGCTGACTTGGTATAATATTCATATAGCAGTTCTCCGCTGTTTCCGATAAGAACAGCTTTTAGTGTGGTAGATCCCGCATCTATTCCCAGATAGACATTACCCGTATATTCTGCAAGAGGCATTCTTTTACAATCACACTTTTCATGACGTTTTAGAAATTTCTCATAATCCTCAGAGGAGTTGAACAAAGGGGCAAGGGTGTTGGTTTCTTTGCTCTGTTTTAAGGATTGTAATCTTTCTTCCAGAATCTTTAAGGTAATTATTTCTTCTGTCTCATATTTCTTATCCTTTAAGAGCAAAGCTCCTCCAATAGCCGGAAAAAATAATCCATCCGCAGGCAGGTACACTTCCTCAGGATTCAGCGTTTCTATAAATCTCTTTCTAAGCTCCGACAGAAAATAAAGGGGGCCTCCAAGGAAAGCAATTTTTCCTTTAATAGGTTTACCCCAGGAGAGACCTGTGGTAGTCTGATTAACCACTGCCTGAAAAATAGATGCGGCGATATCTTCTTTTCTGGCTCCATCATTTAACAAAGGCTGTATATCTGTTTTGGCAAATACACCGCATCTGGAGGCAATGGGATAGATCGTATGCGCTTTGGTGGCATAATCATTTAGACCTGCAGCGTCTGTATGAAAGAGTGCCGCCATCTGATCAATAAAAGAACCTGTCCCGCCTGCACAGCTGTTATTCATGCGCTGTTCCGTAACCGGTTTTAAGTAAGTAACTTTGGCATCTTCTCCACCAAGTTCTATTACTGTATCTGTCTGGGGAAGATATGTCTTAACCGCCTTTGTGCAGGCGATAACCTCCTGCTCAAAAGGCAGAGAAAGCCATCTGGACAAGGATAATCCACCGGACCCTGTTATGATTACCTTGCAGGGAATGTCACCCATATGGGTTCTGCAAAGGGAAACCACCGATTGAATGGTGTTCCTTAGGTCAGACAGGTGTCTTTTGTACTCTTTATACAGAATACGGTTTCCATCGTCTAATACTGCTATCTTAATCGTAGTTGATCCTATATCCAATCCGATTCTGTAATAATCTGATATTCTATTCATGAAAATAACCTCCGAATTTCCTGTTCACTAATTATCGCCTGAAAACAGCTGATACTTTATTTGCATAAAGTCTTCTATAATTATGAACAGAAATCCGGAGGTCATTCATTTTCAATTAAATCTCTTACAATCAATAAACAATGGATTGTTTAATTGTATATTGATATTGGCTTCTAGTAAAGAGCAGTTAACATATTACTTTTATCAATATGGATATAACTAATTTTCTGAGAGGTTTCATCAAAAAATGCTTTTCCTTCTATACATAATTTTGAGTTTCGCTGGTTTTTACCGGTAAAACCTATATAAACACGAAAGGTATAATGTCCTGTGCTATCCTTATCTTTGCTTATTTCAATATCTTTAAGAGACAGCTGACATCCGGATTTTAATGCTTCAAAGCAGGTCATGGATAAACGCTGCCTTACAAAGGAATCATATCCGTCCACCGTGAAGTAGTCATTGAAGGCTTCCATTTCCTTTACCGGAAAAGCCTGTGTTCCATTCCACTTGCTGGCTGTTATTGCCTCTTGCATTGCCTGCCAGTTATCGTACATTTGAATCATATTCTGATCCGGTTCAAAGATACGTATTATGACCTCTTCCAGAACAGCCTTATCATTCTTCTCGGCAGACTTTACGGTATATGGAAAAATGCCGTTGAATAGGAATATAATTAGAATAAATAGCTGTGAAAATACCAAAAACCTGATTTTATTTTTATTGTTGTTATATATTTTCATATCAACACCCGTGCCTTTCTCACAATGAAACAATCACAGTTTCGATACAAATTTATTTGTTGGTTGTTTTATGCTAAGTATTATATCCACTTTTGGCTATTATACTCATTTTTAGGTTCAAAAAACAAAACAAAGATTTTTGTTGAAATCACGCGAAATAAATGTTAACATATGTCGGAGTGCTCATTTTAGCCCTTTTGTTATGGCTGTATCTGTCACCGAATCAGAACTTATGAAAGGATGTTAACAATTAATGTCAACACAATCCACACAATCTTCCATTGCAAATCCGGGACCCCTTGGTCTTCTTGGATTTGGTATGACTACCTGTCTGTTAAATCTACATAACGCAGGTTTTATTCCCTTATCCATTGTTATTGTTGCAATGGGCTTTGCATTGGGCGGCGCTGCACAGATTATTGCAGGCATCATGGAATTTAAGAAGGGAAACACCTTTGGTGCCACTGCCTTTACAGCATATGGCTTTTTCTGGTGGTCATTGATCCTTATCTGGACCAATCCTATGTCCCTTACGAATGCCGCAGATAAAACCAGTATGGGATTTTATCTGGGCTTATGGGGTGTATTTACACTCTTTATGTTTATAGGAACTTTAAAACATAACCGTATAACACAGATCGTATTCGGTTCACTTACTGTACTGTTCTTCCTGTTAAGCGCAGCTAATTTTACAGGCTCTGAAGCGATACATACAATCGCAGGTTATGTAGGAATCTTCTGTGGACTCTCTGCAATTTATAATGCAATGGCACAGATAATAAATGCAGAATTTGGCAAAAAAATCATGCCAGTTTAATTACTTTCTGCTGTTCAGGTAAAAGTTAAATGCAATGGAATGGAGGTAATCATGGAAAAACAGATACACAGTATATTTAACGATGAAATTCTTACAAAAGCAGCCAGTTTCTACGATATGGACAATGAAAGTCTTAAAAAAGTCGGTGGTTTTGAGAATTATGTGTACGGTTATCGTTTAAAAGACAAAGAGTATATTCTTCGAATTACGCATAGCTCTCACAGATCAATAGGTATGATGAATGCTGAATTGCATTGGGTTAATTACTTATCCCTCATGGGTGCTGATGTCAGTCAGCCTATCGCATCAAAAAACGGCTTGTTTGTTGAAAAAATACCATCAGGATCAGATGATTACTTCCTGACCTCAGCATTTGAAAAAGCACCTGGCAATCACGTAAGACCGCAAGACAAAACAGATGCTCTTTATGAAGAATGGGGTCGTTGTATCGGCAAACTTCATCAGCTTACCAAAACCTATGAAGCAGATAAGTCTTGTCCCTTAAGGCCTTCCTGGTATGAGGACCCTGTCTTTTACAAAGCGAAGGATTATCTTCTTCCGGAAGATTATTTTATTGCTGATAAACTCTTTCAATTGACAGAAAGCATAAAAAAACTGCCCAGAGATAAGGACAGTTATGGTCTGATTCATACAGATGTTCATTCCGGAAACTTTTTTGTGGATAATGGTAAGATTACTATTTTTGATTTTGATGATAGTTCCTACCAATATTTTATCAGTGATATCGCTATTGCACTGTTTTATACGTTGCTTAACATAGAAGATGTGAAGGAACGAACCACCCATTCCTATCACTTCTTAAAACATTTTTTAAGAGGTTATCGCAAAGAAAACTCACTGCCGGATTTCTGGCTGGATACACTTCCGGACTTCTTGAAATTAAGGGAATTAGAGCTTTATGTCGTAGTGTATAGAAGCTGCGATATGAACAATCCCGGTCCTTGGGAAGCAAATTATATGAAGAACCGCAAAGAGCTCATAAGCAGGGATATCCCTTTTATAGGGGAGGAACTTGATTTTTCTTTGCTTTACAGTGAGCGTATGTAATAAAACATGTACTGCTGAACAATGCCGGCATAACCTTTATATCGATCGGTTTCAAATTGATTGTTGTATATGTCCTTTAATATTCGCTCAATCCAGACATCAATGGGAAAGGCGTCAATTTGATGAAGTCCGTATAAAGCTACACAATTTGCAACCTTGATACCAACCCCCGGCAATTTCATCAGTTCTTTCACAGCCTCCTCAAAAGATAGATTTGGGAGGCTGTGAATATTTAGCTCTCCCTTCATAACTGCAATAGCTGTTCCTCTCACGTATTCATCTCTATATCCTAGACCGGTTTCTCTTAATGTTTCTTTACTTGCTTTCGATAATACCTCTGCTGTAGGGAAAGTATAATAGACAGTTCCTGTAAAGGCATCCTTTCGTTCCTCTCCAAACTTCAGGGATAATTCTTCCACACAGCGCTTGATAGCTGGAATACTTTTTCTCTGAGAAATGATAAAGGTAATAAGTATTTCAAAAAGCTCCTGTTTTAGAATTCGCAGGCCATAGCCATAATCAGCTGCTTTTCTTAAAAATTCATCTTCGCCGGAAAGTAGCTTGCCAACAATCTCTTCATAATCATAATTCAGATCAAAGTATTCTTTCCAAAATTCATCGTATGCTTCTGAATCACAAGAAAGTTCAACTCTTTTAGCATCCAATTGTTTCAGGTGTAAATATCTGTTTCCTGCAATCAGTGAAAATTCAGAATCATTTAATCTATTCATTCTAAAACACTGACCGGAGGAGGCTATATGCTCTAATATAAAATTACTGCTTTCAATTATCAATTATATGTCCTCAAATCTAATGATTATTAACTTACTACACGTATAGAAAACCGTATTAACACAATATAATCTGTATATATTTTAGTCGTTAATTGTAAAATTTGCAACTACACGGCTTAAATTACCGGATATTTCATTTTCTTTTTCGATTAATTCCGCAACTTCTCCGACTACATCAGATACGACCTCTGCATTGGATAAAATAGAACCACTGTTTTCAGCCGCCAGTTGAGAACCATATGCGATTTCTGTTATCGCCTTTGCTACTTCTGAACTGATTCTGTCGATTCCTTCTGTCATTTGCACTATAGCGGTAATATTATCATCAATGGCTAAGGCTTCTTTTCCATACTCCCTTGCCGTATCTACAAAATCCTTGTAATCTGCCGTCACTGTGTCTTTCATAAATTCCAGCATTTGATTGGAGTTTTCTATCAAATTTGTATATGCCGCTGTGACCTGGTGGATGGTTTTCTTGATATCCTCGACGGTATGCGCTGCCAAAGCTGCAAGGTTTCCGATTTCTGTTGCAACCACTGCAAATCCTTTTCCCTGGGCTCCGGCTCTGGCTGCTTCAATAGAAGCATTTAACGACAGCAGATTTACCTGTTCTGCAATTTCTGCTATCTGCTCTGCCATCATACCAATTGAATGAACAATCTTAGCATCCTCCAGACTGCTCCTTAATTTATCTTCATTATCCTGTATTAAAGCTACTGCTTTATCATAGGAAGTTTCACTCTTTTTTTCTGCCAGGGTTGCTCTTGCCTGAATATTCCCTGCCAGTTCCTTACCTGACATTGTCTGAAAGGTAAGCATATTAATAGAGGAATGTACTTCTTCGACAGAGGCGCTTACTTCTTCTGTTGAGGCGCTGGAGCTCATCATTACTTCACTAATATCCCTGATGGATGTATTGATATTGTGAAATTGTTCTGTGAGCTTGTGAACTACCGTATCAAGGGTATTACCTGAGTGTTTAATCCCTTCCGCTCCTACAGCTATTTCCTGTATCACTGTCCGGTTGTCCATCAGCATCTTATTTAAGGAATTTATCAGCTGGCTTAATTCATTCCGGCCTTTTTCTTTAAGGGGTTTAATGGTGAAATCGCCTTTTGCCAGTTTAAGGGTAAAATTATTGGCTGCTTTGATCTTAATAGTAATGCTGCTTATCTGGAGGACGATTACAATGGCAGATACTGCCATGGATATTATAAGGCTGATGATAAGTGCTAACCCAAGTTGATTTAGCGGGCTCTTTATCTCCTCCTCCGACACTTTAGCGACGATATGCCAATTTACCAATGGCACCGTTTTGTAATATGCGAGGTATTTCACTCCGTCCTCTGTATAACTGCCATCTCCTTGACCGTTATTAAGTATTTCCCCGCCTATTTTTTTTAAGGTTTTGTTTTCTGACTCCTGAATATTTTCCTTTAGTATTTTAGCCTCGGGAGCACCTGCTATATAGAGACCGTCGTTTGATAATAACATTACGGAACCTTTTTTTCCTATTGTTATGTTATTAATCATATTTTGTATATCGCTAACCTGCATATCCACAGTAACCGCACCAAGAAAAGTATTATCTGCTGAGTAAATAGGTGCTGTACATGACATAATGGTAAGGCCCAGACTTTCATCATAGTAGAGTTCAGAGAACAGGGCTTCTTTTCCTTTCGTAGCATTCTTATACCAGTCATAGGAGAAATAATCATACGCTGCATTGCTATACTCATAAGTTACGACAGCTTTATCGCCTTCTTTATGGACATATGGTCCCGTATATTTTTCATTTTTGTCATATATGTAGGGCTCAAACCAAATTCCACTGCCTAAAACCATCGCATCTTCCTGCACCAGAGAAGATAGCATTTCTTCATACTGGGAGAGAGAGGTACTGGTATAAGTCGACTGAACACTATGACTTAGACCTTTTGCCATTGTTGTAATTTTTTGCAGGCTTCGCTCTATCATATTCGTTTGCTTTTCTACTTCCGAATTCATCTTAGCATGAATCTGGTCCTTAATAATGTTCTCACTTTGGGTATAGCTGATAAAAGATAATGCAAGCATGGAAATCAAAATAACGGATAGAAGCACTGTTAATAACTGCGATGTAATTTTTCGAAAACCCATAAGAATACCTTCCTTTATCGTTACTATTTGAAAGGATTATACTATGGATGTTCTCATTTGTCACACATTTTTTTCAATTTTTTACATAAAGTATAATAATTATGATTTATTTTACATCATTTTCATATATGCATATAATAATATGTTAATTTATGGTATTTCAAAACATTTGCTTTAAAAAAGAGCTAATGGCCATAAAATAACCGCAATAGCTCTATAAATCTAAAATATTTCATTCTTCCAGCTGCTTTACACATTCATTCAAAGAGTTCTTGAACTCTTCGTCGGAGGAATTTTTAAATATCAATAAATCATCAACTGTTTCTCTGTCATCTAACTCAGTAGGTATATTAAAATTACAGCCTGCTATATACTCCTCCCAGTGTTCCAGTTTCCAGGTATCTCGATCTGAATTCCGTCTGATCATGCGTTGTTTACAGACTTCTATACTGGTTTCAACCCAGATTACCACTAATCTTGTATTTTTCTCACGGAGTTTATCTTTTAAGTCTTTCATATATGCTTTATCACGTATTTCTCTGGTGAAAGGAGCATTAATCAAGGCGATATCATCATAATCCAGCGCTTCCAATGCCAATGCCACTATAGTCTCATATTCGTAATCCCGTATATTCTCTTCAAAGAAATCGGAGCTTCTATTGTATTCCTCTCCTGCTACTTGAAAGATTTGTTTGGAAAGTAATATTAGTGTATCTTTATCCAGATAAACCACATGCTTTAAGGCCTTGCTGAGTTCCTTTGAAACAAAGGTTTTACCGCAAGCCGGTGGCGATGTAACCAATATCAGCTTTTTCATTTATACTCCCATCTGTGCACTCAGACACTATAGATTATTATTATTTTTGATAGTAATTCTACCTCAAATTCTATTATATGGCAATACCTGTACCAGACTGTTTGAATATTATAGCATGAGAAAAATTCTTAAATTTACTTTGTGTGCATTTCAATTGAGAAAAATGTATAGTATAATAGCAATAAACAACGAAAGATTAACTTTAGAACGATATATCAACTTTGATATGGAAGGCTATGAGCGTAAATAACGGCTTTCATATCCTATCTGATTTGGGAAATCACCAAGCATACACATGAAGCCATAAAAGAGAACAGGAGCTTACGATGAAGAAAAGACAGCATAATTTCTACAACTACATAAGATACTTCTCAGCGATTCTATTTGTTCTGTGTTTATTATATATTGGAAACGCTTTACTGCTCCAGCCCTATCTGTCTGCTCGAGTCGTCAATGATGCCAGAGCTCTTTACGCAAATGGTAAAGAAAAGGCCATTGCAGCGCAAGGGCTCGCAGCTGAAAGCGTGATGACACCAGAATTATCTCCTGATTCTGATACATCTGCTGATAGTTCTGATATTGCTCTATCGGAAGAACTGCATGATAAGGAGGGTAGACTTCTTGAATTCACGCAATTGTTAGCTCTAAATGAGGACGTAAAAGGATGGCTTACCGTTGGAGGTACCAATATAGACTACCCGGTTCTGCAATCGGGTAAAGAGGATCCAGAATATTATCTTTATCGGAATATATACAAAGAGAACGACAAAGCTGGCAGCCTGTTTCTTCATGCAGGTTCCCTGCTGGGAGATAATGAAAAAAACCTTGTAATCTATGGACACAATATGAAATCAACCAATACTATGTTCCACCAGCTTTTAAAGTATGATAAACTGTCCTTTTATAAAGAACACCCTTATATAAACTTTGACAGTATCTATCAGAAAGGGCAGTGGAAAATAATTGCTGTAATAAAAGCAGACGCGGATACGGATAATACTTTCTTTAACTTTATAAGAACCTCTTTTACCGGAGATACTGATTTTCTGCAATATATTTATGAATTACGCAATCGATCCATTTACAATATTCCCGTTGATGCTGATGAAAAGGACGAACTGCTGACATTGGTTACCTGTTCTTATGAAATGGATAATTACCGAACGGTTGTTGTAGCCAGAAAATTAAGGGCTGAAGAAACACTTTCAGTCGATACTGAGAAGGCAGTTGAGAATCCCCACCCTCTCTATCCAAACAGCTGGTATGCCTATTACGGCGGAACAAAACCTGTTATTCCGGCTTTCAACGAAGCTTATGAGGCAGGAACAATTGAATGGTATTCGCATAGGTAATAATAGGATTTATATTGTTTTAAAACTATCACAAGTGGTAAAAAATACAGCTTATAGGAAAGAATTATTATGAATATATTCAATGACTTTTTCATGATCCGATGATATAATATAACATAACTTTTTATTGAACATTCAAAAGAGCTGGTGACCTATGGAAAACACAACAAACAAGCAAGGCAGAAGTAAGCCTTCTGCTATTAGTCGCATAAAGACCTACTACCTGGCACATATGAAGTATAATCCTTCTGCAACCACTATCAAAATATCTTTGCTGTATTTTGTTTTTGGAATTTTATGGATTGTTTTTTCCGGAAAAATAATCTACATGATATCAGATGATATCAGGATAATCCGGAATTTCGAATTTTATAAAGGCAGTTTCTTTGTAATCTTATCCACTGGTGTTATTTCTATTCTGATATATCAAGGAGTTTCCAATTACGAGAAAGCTAAAGTAAAGATTCATGAAAATCTGCTGGATTTAAATGAATCTCACAAGGAAACTATTCGATTAAAAGAAGAATTGAAGATATTAGCCTGTACTGATACCTTAACTTCCATGCCGAATAAATTTGCATTTGAAAACAGAATGGAACAGTTGATTGATGAAAATATGAAAACTGGAACCTCCTTTGCGTTCCTGTATCTGGACATTGATAATTTCAAACATATCAATGATACAGTGGGACATGATGCAGGGGATTTTTTCTTGGTAGAATTTGGCCAACGGCTTACGGAAAGTCTATCGGATTATGATATTTCTGCAAGAATCGGAGGCGATGAATTCGCCGTACTGCTGCAGCTAGATGGTAACAAAAGCAAAGCAGAAAATATACTGAATGAGCTTGCTGCAAAGTTAAGGCGTATCTGGGTTATTAATGAACATGAGTTTTTTATAACTTTCAGCGTCGGTCTGACGGTATTTCCAAGAGATGGCATTACTACTTTAAAATTATTACAAAATGCTGACCTGGCTATGTATTCTGTAAAAGAGACCTCCAAAGATAATTATTCTTATTATAGCTATGAAATTGAAACTACCAACCGTAAGCGGATTGCAATGATCAATTCCCTGCGAATGGCAGTTATTAATAAGGAATTCAGCCTTTTATACCAGCCTATTACCACTTTGACCACTGATACCATTTGTGGAGTGGAAGCACTTATTCGTTGGAATCATCCTGTTAGCGGTTTTATTCCCCCTTCAGATTTTATTCCTCTTGCAGAAGAAAGCGGTCTAATTACAGAAATTGACAAATGGGTACTAAGTGAAGCATTGAAGCAGAAGAAAATATGGGAAGACAGTGGTTAT
This sequence comes from Anaerocolumna sp. AGMB13020, assembly GCF_033100115.1. Taxonomy (NCBI): domain Bacteria; kingdom Bacillati; phylum Bacillota; class Clostridia; order Lachnospirales; family Lachnospiraceae; genus Anaerocolumna; species Anaerocolumna sp. AGMB13020. The sequence goes on from NZ_CP136910.1 coordinate 289,456, forward strand.
CCTCCCATTAAAATCTCAATTAATATCTCCGGACACAGCCTGCGATGGAAAGGACTCGCCAGTGAGATACGGCAGCAGCTGGACATTACTGGGGTAAAACCAAGTGAAGTTCTCTTTGAAGTTACTGAAACTTCCCTTATTGAAGACATGGATACCTCTGTCGAATTGCTGAAATCTCTTCGAGATATGGGTGTTCGAATTGCATTGGATGATTTTGGGATAGGGTACTCTTCGTTAACCTATCTAAAAAAACTTCCTATTGATATCGTGAAGCTGGACCGTTCCTTTGTAAATGAAATTACGAACCAGGAGCATACGGATATTATAGTAGAAACAATTATTCGTCTGGCTCATGATCTGGATTTAAAGATTACAGCGGAAGGTATTGAAACCTCTAATCAAAGGCAGTACCTCGCTAATCTTCTATGCGATTTCGGTCAAGGCTATTACTACAGCAAACCCGTTACCAGTAAGGCAATTGAAAATACCTGGTTTCACTGAAAAGACTCTTTTTCTACAAATAACACACGGAGTGTTTTTGGACCGCAGTGACTGGAAATAACAGCACCCGCAAAAGTAATATAAATATGCCTGAATACCTTCAGCTTTTCTATCTACCTTTTACAAATAATATTCCAGATTAACTACATTTATTTAATAGACGTAAATAATCCTATCATATCCTCCGGAAATAATGAAACCTGTTGATCTGGCTTTTTATTTCCGGAAGAAATTAAGCATCATCTTTTATGATTTAAGCTTTATTCCGGTAAATCACCAGAGAATATAATAACACAAATTATTTCTTGAATACAAGATTCATATTTTTTAGAATAATACTTCTTGTCGTTGAATATTACTCTTGTTATTGTATACTACTTCTTGTTGGTGTATAATATTTGACACTGTATATTATTTTTATGATTTATTGAATATGGAAATCTACTGTCAGATTAACCGTCAGATCTTTCAAGAATTCCTTTTGCTTATCCCTGTAATCTAACCAGATACTCCTGTCCCGGTAACCTGTCATTCGATATAGATTAATGAAATCAATACCATTACCCAGACTTATTGCTTTTATGGCAGTTCCAATATTCTCACTGACATAGGCATTGCATTCCTTTTCAACTCTTTCGATGGTATCATTCTTACTTTCATCCTCTTGCTGGTCAGCACCTTTTTGAATAGACGCATACCCTTCAACTAACATGTTCAGATAAGGTTTTCCTGCTTCTTCGTAAAATTCCATCGTACGTATAAGCCTGTTTATTTTTATGACATATTTAGGTGGTCCGTCTTTTTCATCTGGTGGCAGATATAGAATCTTGTTTTTACCAAAGCCACTGGCATAATAAATGAAATCACTCTCTTTTTCATTTGCAAGATAGCTGATTGTATCCTCGGAGAAGATTCCAAGACCGGATACGACAACCTTCTTATCCGTAGTTTTGAGCATTGGTATATTTACGCTCAGATCACCTTCATTTCTTGCCAGAATCAAATCTCCTATATCTATTTCTTCAATTCCATTGTTTCTCAAATTAATTCTGCTCATCTGAGACAGATAGTCACCGATTCCTCCTTCAACATCACCATTTAACTCAATAATGCTTTTCGCGGTACTAGCAGAAAGAAAAACCAGTGTATTACGCCCGATTTCATATTTATTCTCTACATAAGATAGAAAGGAGGACATCATCTCTTTGTTTTTTGTAATTCCTTCTCCAAGTATTATGGTCTTAAGCTGGCTGAAATCAAGGCGTTTATTATTTTCTCTCCCATAATCTTCTTCTATTTCCGAGAAATCCTTGTTCTTAAACGTCAAGGTTAGTTTCTTTGGATCTTCAGCTCCCTGCTCCGTAAGTGCTTTTAAATCTGGAAGGATATAATAAACCTCTATCATATCCTCACCCAGTGTATCAATTCCAACTGCCTGGATAAAGTTCCTGTCTTCTATTTCAGTCATATCACTGCAGCCAGTTAGTGTAAAGCTGGCAAGAGATACTAAAAAAATTAAGATTGTATTTGCAACAACTTTTCTATTGATAATTTTCTTCAACTTACCAGTAGCTGCCACCAGTACAGGTATTATGATGGATTGAGGCATACCAATGTACATCATATATTTCTTAAAATATAGATAGAACTGTTCTGTCTCTATAGGTATGACGGACGCTCCAAAGACAAGCAGTATAAGTGGCACCAATAAATAGTTGCGATTAGATAATTTCGTAATATGCCCGGTAATATAACTTAAATAATAAAACAAGGCACCGGTTAAGGTAAAGATTCCGAGAAGCCAGATAGATAATATAAAGGCATCCTGTCTCTGCAGAAAACCACCAGGCAGTCGAACCATCTGAAAAGTATAAATTGCAGACCAAAGTTTACCGCCCGTTTCAATTCTGCCCAACATCCCCATTGTAACTATATACATGAGGATATTAAGTATTCCGGTTATTGTAAGAGCTTTTGCAACATGACTATAGAGCTTTTTCCCTCTCTTGATATCTCCTTGTCTAAAGTGTATCAAAGGTATGGAGAATATCATCAACTCCAAAGCACTGTAAGCAATCAGAATCTGATAACTTCCTAGTCCAATATCTGCGAAACTCTCTGTAAAAAGCGGTGTAAGATTACCCGGGTCCACTTTACGCAGTCCTAAAAGCAAAAAGATGAAGACAGGTACAATTACCAGGAAGAAAATTACTTCAGTAATTCTGGCTCTTACTTCTAACCCTTTTGAGGCAGCATAAGCAGAAACAATCAAAAGAAACAGGATGATAATTCTATTATCGGTATCTGCCAATAAGGTCTGGTTTATAATCTGTCCGAACAGCCTTGCAGAAAATACAAGGCAGAAAAAGAGCTTAATAATGTATGGTATGCCAACAAAGAAGGTTACAAATCTCCCAAAATTATCATCACAGAAATTAAGATAACGTCCGCCTGTCTGCCTGCATAAATAAAGAATTACATAACCATAAAGAAAAGCATACAGCGTCCCCAGACAGATAGAGAGCAAACCGTCCCTTCCTGCCGCACCTGCCGCAATATTAGGTATTACTATTCCGGATACACTGAAAAGATCAAATATAAGAAGCCTGTTGAACTGTCTTAAAGATATCTTATCGTTTTCTGCAAACATTATTGCTTCTCTCCCTTCTCCTTATTATTATCACTTTCATTTGTAACCAGTCTGGTTCTTTCATCTTTCATGGCAAACAAAGGACGTCTCTTAAGGGTTCGAAAAGGAAACCGTACCATTCCATCCTTTGTATCCGAGCCTTGATTGATTCCCGAAGCAGCAAAAGGAACCAGATACGGAATGCCAAAGCTCTTTAATCCTCCCAGATGTATCAGTAATAAAATGATTCCCATAATAAACCCGAAAAGCCCCAGGAAAGATGATAAGATCAAAATAAAATAACGTACGATCCGAAAGGCGGAAACAAAAGGCTCATTGGGAACCGTAAAAGCTGAGATTGCCGTTAAAGCAATCACAATAACAACAATTGGACTGACTATATTAGCATTTACCGCTGCATCACCAATAATCAATCCACCCACGATACCAAGAGTTCCTCCCATTGGCCCTGGGAGTCTGATTCCTGCCTCCAACAACATTTGAAAACTGATTTCCATAATAATTACTTCCACCAGTACCGAAAAAGGGACACCTCCTCTGGCAGCCGCAAAGGATAAGGCCATGGCTGGGGATAATAATTCTGCATTAAAATTAATTACTGCTACATAAAGGCCCGGTAATGCAATGGTTATAAAAGCACCTATATATCGGAGAAGCCTTAAAAAGGTGGCTACTTCCCATCTGGTATAGGCATCATCTGAAGCCTGGAAGAAGGAATTCAAGGTAGTGGGAAGCAACAGTACAATTGGTGAATTGTCCACAATTATTACGACCCTGCCTTCCAAAATAGCGGATGCAGCTTTATCCGGTCTTTCTGTAGATTGGAATTCCGGGAAGGGGGAATAGGTATTGCGTTCTGTAAGCTGTTCCAGCATTCCGCTGTCAAATATACCGTCTATTGTATATTTCTTTAATCTTCGTTCAATTTCTGCCACAACTTCTGGTCTAGCTACTCCTTCCAGATAGCAGATTGCTACATCCGTAGCGGTTCTTGTACCTATTTTGGTCTGTTTGATCTTAAGATTTGTATCTTTTATTCTTCTTCGCAGCAATACGCGGTTTATAAAGAAAGCCTCACTGAAACTTTCTTTGGAACCTCTCACAGCAACCTCGTTTTCACTGGTGGGAACACCACGGTTCGGCATTTTTCTTACGGATACTTTAAGGGCTTTATCGTAACCGTCTACCAGAATAATGGTGTCACCCGAAAGTATCTGCCCAACGATTTCAGGAATAGTAGAAACTTCGGTTAAATCTACCGTCTGAATTCCTTTTTCTTTGATGTATTCAAATTGTCCTGTGGCAGGCATCTCCTCCAAATCCCTGAATAACTGCTGAAGGGTATTCATTTCCAGTAATTCTTTGTCAATCATGTTATCAATATAGATAACATATATGTCCACTGTATTAGCGGAACCAACAGTCAGTTTTCTCTTTACCACATCAGCACAGTTATCAAACAATGCACAGAGGGTGTCTATATTTTCATCCAGTTTCTTGAAAAAAAGTGCCGTTATGCGGTTATAATCGTCATGCAAAAGGGTCATGTATGCCTCCTTCAATTTTCATCATTTTCATATATCTGGTATTATATCCAAAGATACGCTGATTACTCAGGAAGTCATTAATTTGCAAAAGCAATAATAAAAAAAGCTGTCGGATTTTCAAGGTATAAATACTTTGAAAAATCCTGCAGCTTCTGTATATCAACTTCTGTATGTCAACTTCTGTATATCAACTTCTGCATGTAACTTCTTTATGTCAACATAAGAGTGTCTTTACATATTCTGTGTCATGTTATGACACCAGCCTCTTTCATCTTAAGTGATGCTTTTCTATCTTAAATGTCAAGTTTTAATTGAACCTCTTCCTCTGCTTCCAGCTTAAAGTCTTCTACCTTATCTGTAGCAATAACTGGCAGGTCCTCTAAGGAGTGAATTCCAAAACTTCTTAAGAACTCCTCTGTTGTACCAAACAGAATTGGCCGTCCCGGTGCATCCATTCTGCCCACTTCGCCTACGAGACTGTACTCAATAAGCTTATTCACAGCATGATCAGATTTTACTCCTCTTATCGCTTCAATCTCCAGTTTGGTTATAGGTTGTTTGTAGGCGATGATAGACAGAGTTTCTAACAAAACATCTGTAAGAATGTGCTTCTTGGGCACATGCGTAATCTTTATCAAATAATCATAAAGCTGCGTTTTGGTACATAGCTGAAAAGAATCGTCTAATTCAATAATTTGTATACCTCTCTCTTCAGCGCTGTATTCATCCATCATGGAATGCACAATTTTACGAATGGTATCTTTATCATGTCCTAACGCTATCGATAACCTGTCCAGCTCCACAGCTTCTCCCATGGTAAACAGAATGGCTTCGATAGCTGCCTTTACCTGATTAATTTCCACTAAAACCTCTTTTCTGTGTATCCAGCCTGGTACCGGCTTACCTCACACTACCACTTCTTCTTTATATGTAATCATAATATCATCAAATAAATTGTCTTGCTGAATATGAATCTCACCTGTTTTCATAAGTTCAAGTATACCAAGGAATGTGACAATGATTTCGATCTTATCCCTCTGCCCCATAAGCAGCTGATAAAAGGAAAAAGTCTTGTGCAATCTGCCATACTTTTGAATTTCCTCCATTTTATCAGAGAGATTGCCTTCTTCTTTTTCAATACGTCCGAATTTACTACGAATAGGGTCAATTTTATCCACCTGCCGTTTTATAACCGTTTCAAAAATGCGATGTAGTTTGGCAAGGGTTAAATCAGAGAGAAGAAGTGAAACATCCACTTTCTCTTCATAATTCTTAATTTCTTCCGGAATACTTGGATTCTTATAAAATGCTCGTCCAGCGTCTAATTCACGATCTTTGAGTTCCAGCGAAATGTATTTATACATCTTATATTCCAACAGTCTTTCAACCAGTTCCTGCCTCGGATCCTCTTCTTCTTTTCCGAGTTTTTCGTCTTTTGGCAGAAGCATTTTAGATTTTATGTTTAAAAGGGTGGCTGCCATAACCAAAAATTCGCTCATGACATTCAAATCTTTTGTTTCCATATGATTCACATAATCCAGATACTGCTCCGTTATAAGAGCAATGGGAATGTCATGTATGTTCACCTTGTTTTTATCTATCAGATGTAATAACAAATCCAGAGGACCTTCAAATACCTCCAGCTTAAATGAAATATCCATATATACCTCTCGTGGCAGATTTAATACCATTATTAATAAAATATACTAAAATATCAGCAGCAAACCCTTGCTCAGGTTGTCCGCAACTTGCAGAATAAATAAAATAACGCTTATGGATACATCGTACAGAAATCCAAAAATAATCATAAATATCAATAATACCTTTATAAAATAATCATTTTTTATAATCGTAAAATATCTTGAGGGGGATTTCGCAGCTATACATAATCCCATATCAAAGGTTGATACCGGAAACAAATTAATCAGCAGCATGCTGATACTGATAAGCGCAGTATATATAACACTCATCTGATATAACAGAACAGGTATACTGTCATTTGAATTTATGCTGAGCTGTGCCGTAAAATCTCCTGAAAAATAGAGGTAAATCATACTTGCTGCAAATACAATAAAAAGACTGGAAAATCCGCAGATTCCAAGCATCAGATTACTCTTTCTGTTCTTAAGCCTGTACATATAGGGTTTAGAAAAACCAATCTGGTTGGTGAAACAGAATAACATACCGATGGGATCAATGTATTGATATAATTTATATATATTTCTTTTCTTTTTAGAATCTTGATTCGGATTTAGTCTGTTATATAATAAGGCTTTCGGAAACTCATGAAGTATCATTACGACACAACCAGCTATAAAGGAAGCCAATAGCCTTATTAATTCAATTCTCATAAATGTATTTCCTCCTGCTTTTTGCATTTTACCATAGATGTTTCTATATAAGTTGATATCTTTTCCCTTTACTGCAAGACAAGAATGAACCTACAGTGCATGAAAGCTTGGGAGATATAAAGAAAGATATTATTTGTTTGGTTTATTTTTTAGTATTACAGTCATTAATTCCGGTCTGTTGCCAATACGGAATTTCAAGGTATGAAGTCCCAAACCTCTGGATATCAGCATAGTACAGCCACCGGCCTCAAATCGTCCGGCATCGTATTTCGGAAAGAATCTGTACTGAGGAGACAGCATTCCTCCTAAAAAGGGAAGTCTTATAATACCACCATGAACATGCCCCGAAATAACCAGATCAGCTCCATATGCCACATAATCCGTAAAATACATGGGATTATGGGCAATCAATATATTATAACATTGCCTGTCACATTTTCCTACTGATTTTTCAATATAATCTTCCGGCATTATAACTTTTTTGTATTTACCATAATAGGGTTTTCCAATGGATAAGCCGGCAATTCTGATATCTTCGCCCTTTCTTCTCAGGGTTATTTTATCATTATCAAGGAAAGTAATGCCTTCTTTTTTTAAGTTCTTCTCATATTCCCTGAATTGCTTAGCATATTCCTCCTGCTGTGAAGCAAGACTTTGTTCATGATTTCCCATTCCATAATAAATCGGATATTTTTTTGATAAATTTTTAAGCAGTGAATATGCCGTTTCGTATTTATTTTTTGCTTTTCGTACCAGCATATCCCCGGCCACCAGTATGAAATCCGGCTTTACCTGAGCTATCTGCTTCTTTAATATATCATTGTTCTTGCCATAACTGTAGTTATGTAAATCTGCTATAATTACGATCCGGCAGCCGTCAAAGGAACCGGGTATTTTATCTGAACTTATTATTTCTTCCGTGATTTCAGGTGTTAGATTCCTCAGGTATTCAATCAGTAAAAGGAGTAGAATTATGACTCCAATTATTTTAAGCATTCTTACCCTCATTTCATTCATTATATATTTGTGAACTCAAGTATTTCTTACCGATAAACCTTTTGTATGCTTTCTTATATTTTCCCATAAAAAGGATAGACCGCCAGAAAGCCTGTTATCAATTATAACACAGACTTTCCCTGCGGTCTATATTTAAAAAACCTGTAGCCGTACTCATTTTTGTCGGATTATAAGAGGTGTGTTTCTTATAATAACAGCTTTTTAAAAGCAGCTTTAAAATAATCTTTAAATTTTGCTTCAGCAATGTTTTCTGCTGCTACGATGTCAACTTTTCCAAGGGTCTTGCCGCCTAACTGATAAGTGACCTCTCCCACTTTGTCATTCTCTTTGACAGGAGCGGACACACTTTCATTTATTGTTACTGTTTTCGTGATGTCGGCAGGATTAGTTCCTTTCAGGCATAGATATGAAAATTTGTCATTTACACGGTAATTCAAGCTATCTGCCACACCTTTTTTAACAGGTATTGGTGTGATAGCCAGGTCTGCATTCTCATCAGAATAAATACTGCAGTTAGCAAATCCATAATCCATCATCTTAGCTGCTTCTCTAAAGCGCACCTTGGTTTCCGGTGCAGCCATAACCACTGCTATCATATCCATTCCATCTCTTTTGGCGGTTGCAGAAAAACAGTATTTTGCCAGGCTGGTGGAGCCGGTTTTAAGACCTGTAATTCCATTATAACTCTTAATCAGTTTATTTGTATTGGTAAGTCCGAATTCACTCTGCCCTTTTTTGGTGGTATGGGTTATAGTATCCATCCATACGGTAGAATACTCACTGATCTGCGGATATTTGGTTATCAGTTCCCTGGACATTAAGGCAACATCATATGCAGTCGAATAATGATTTTCAACATCCAGACCGCAACTGTTTACAAAGTTGGTATTGTTCATACCTAGTTCCTTTGCTTTGGCATTCATCATATTTACGAAAGATTCTTCCGAACCTGCTATGTACTCTGCCATTGCTACCGATGCATCATTGGCACTGGCTATACTGATGCACTTTATCATAGTATTTACATCCTGTGTCTCAAAGGGTTCCAGATAAACCTGTGAGCCACCCATTGAGGCTGCATATTCGCTGACTGAAACCTGGTCATCTAATTTAATCTTACCGGAAGCCAATGCTTCGAAGATAAGAAGTAAAGTCATGATCTTAGTAATACTGGCCGGATTTCTTTTTTGGTCTTTGTTCTTCTCATAAATTATTGTTCCAGTTGAGCCTTCGATAAGAACAGCAGATTCAGAGGAAATATCAAGAGCTGCTGCATCTGCTGTTGCAGTGGTATTCTTCTCATTCTGTGTATTCTGATCGCTTTGCTGCTCCTGATTGTTCTGCGTATCCTGATTGCTTTGTACCTCCTGACTCTTTTTCGTATCCTGTGAAGTCTCTGCGTAAGTATTTAATCCCGGTCCATAAGGAAAGAGAATTACAGTAATTAATACAAAGCAAATGAGCCTTGTATACAATTTGGATTTTTTACCGGCTCCAGGGTGTAAATTAAAGAAAAGTTTCATACTAACTCCTTTCGTTAATATCAAATTTTCATTTGATATTACTGAATACGTAGTTGAAAAAGCAATCTTATTTTTCAACTAACGCCCGACTGCGTGACTGCGCACATATCATATAAGCTGAATCATGTTTTTCCTGCTCTGAGCCTGAAAACAGATTTCAAGCTGCTAAAGGTCAAAACTTTTCTTCAACTTATATAATTTCTCTAGTCCATATCCTATTTGTATATTATTAGTATGAAACTCTTATTTTTAGACCAACTTTATTCACTTCTAAGGGCATCTATGGGATTTAGTTTTGCAGCTTTATTGGCAGGCATAAATCCGAACCCCACACCTATTGCTGCGGATACGGAAAAAGCCAGTATAATGGCACTTTCTGATGGATATGCCTCCAGTCCGAATGCAGTTCCTATATTAGTGGTTGCTACCCATCCAAGCACAATTCCCATTGTACCTCCCAGTAAACTAATGGTTGCCGCTTCCATGACAAATTGTAAGAGAATATCTTTTTTCTTAGCACCCAGAGATTTTCTGATACCGATTTCTTTTGTTCTTTCCACGACGGATACAAGCATGATATTCATAATACCGATACCTGCAACCAATAAGGAAATACCTGCAATTCCTCCAAGTATGGAACCTAACATGTTCGTCATATCCGTAACCGTCTCAAGAAGTTCAGCCATGGTCGAGATGGTATACAGATCCTCATCTTTCATGATGCCATAAAGATAATTATCTAGCAGTTCTTTGCATTCGTCCACTTTATCATCAGAGGCAGCTGCAAAAGAATAACTGGAAATACTGGTACTGCCCATTCTCACAGCATTAGAATAAGGAATATATACGCAATCATCTGCAGACCCCTCTTCCGAATCTGCTTCCTCCTCCTTTATACCTACAATTGTATAGATGGAACCATTTATACGGATATTATCTCCGGTTTTCACTGATCCATCAAAGAGCTCGTCGGCTATATAGGTTCCGATAACAGCTCCTTTGTATCTGTTCTTTATATCTGCATAACTGATAAATCTTCCGGAGGACATCTTAAAGTCGTTTAAATCTGCAAAGTCTTCACCAATTCCAGTAACCGTTGAGGTTATAGAGGAGGTTCCGTTTTTTAAGGTATACCGTCCTGTTACTGTTGGTGTTACACCTTTAAAGTAACTGCTGTTTTCCTTTACAAAATCATAAACCTCATCAACCTTTACATATCTGGTATCGGTATTGGTTACCGTTACTGTCAGCATATTTGTTCCCATACCGGAAAAGGTGGAAAGAACATAATTTGTTACACCATTCATTAAACCCATAAGAGTAATAACGGAGGTAACACCTATAATCATACCAAGCATTGTCAGAAATGAACGCAGTTTGTTCCCCACAATACTTCTGATTGCAAGCTTAAAAGTCTGAAATATACTCATGTATGATTCCTCCTGTAGTCCTCTGTGCTGCCATCAAAATCAATTTTACCATCCTTTAAGGTTACAACTCTGTTCGCTTCCAGCGCAATAGACTGATCATGGGTTATCAGTACTATGGTATTGCCTTCTTCATTAAGCTGTTTTAAGAAATCAAGGACCTCTCTGCTGGTTTTGGAATCCAACGCCCCAGTAGGTTCATCCGCAAGTATCAAAGAAGGATTTCCAACCAGTGCTCTTGCTATAGAGCCTCTTTGCTGCTGACCTCCAGAAAGCTGATTGGGATAGTTTTTCCATTTATCCTTTATCCCAACTCTCTCCAATGCTGCAAGTGCCAGTTCTTTCCTCTGCTTTCTGGAGACTCCCGCATATAACAACGGGAGTTCTACATTTTCCAGTAAGGTCTGCCTGGCAAGAAGATTATATTGCTGAAATATAAAACCTATGGTTTTATTTCTGATTTCTGCCAGTTCATCACCTCTTAAGGTACTGACATCCTCTCCATTTAAAATATACTGTCCTTTTGTCGGTACATCCAAAGCTCCGATAATATTCATGATGGTTGATTTTCCGCTCCCGGATTTACCGACGATGGCTACAAACTCACCGCTGAATATTGATAAGTTGATGCCATCATTGGCTCTCACTTCCGTATTGCCCATTTCATATATTTTGTAAATATCTATCAGGTTTATTAATGGATTATTCATAGGCAATACCTCCTTATCTGCCGCCTCCGCCAAATGAGCTGCCGCCTGAGCCGCTTTGACCACCCTGACTGCCTCTGCCACTTCTGCCGCTGGTTCCTCCCTGCCAGTTGCCGCCCTGACCGCTGCCAGGCATACCTTGACCGCCTTCAATATTAAACATACCAGGCATCATAGTCTGTGTCTCACCAGAGCTGTTCCTCTGAACATAGACCTCATCATTTGCAGTAAGACCGCTCTTAATCTCTATATAATCTCCATCCGTAAGTCCGGTTTCAACCTGAACAACCTTAAAGCCATCCGGTATATTGCTTGCAAATAAGCTATTTTTTGATGATTTGTCCGCCTCTTCAGAGTCTGTTGTTTCTGTATTATTGCCGGTCTCCGCTGAAGTGTCTTTTACATATACAACGTCGCCGCGCATTAAAGCATCTGCAGGTATTGTAAGTACTCCTTCTGCTTTTTCAATAACAATCTCACCGGTTACATTCATACCCGGAAGCAGTTCACCTACCTCGTCTATTCTCACGGTAACAGGATATTGGGTTACTCCGCCGCTTGTCGTACTCTCAAGGCTGATATTCGTTACAACTCCATGAATTTCCGTATTTTCCAGGGCATCGGCTGTAATGTTGACTTCCTGATTAACCGCAACAGATTTTACATCCAGCTCATCCACATTCATTTCAAAGGTAACGGAAGATAGATCATATATTACACAAAGACTGCTTTGTGAATTAATCGTATCTCCTTCCAGAGCATCCTTACGGATAACCTTACCTGATATTGGAGCTGTTATGCTATAATCTGTTTTGGTATCTATGACTTCCTCCAAAGAGCTTTCTGCATCTTCTATGCTCTCTTTTGCACTTTCAACGGAGTCAGCCATATTTTCCATAGAATCTTTGGCATTATCAACTGCTTTTTCATAGGATTCTAATTGTTCACTATAGGTTTCTTTCTCTAATACACCTATGGTTTCTCCCGCTTTGACCTTATCTCCTTCTTCTACCAAAAGCGCTGATATTTCTCCGGCTTTATCCGCTGTGATCACACTGTCTTCTAAAACCTTAAACGTACCTTCTTCACTGGAGGAAAGACTGCCAATAGTTGCTGCTGCCATCGTTGTTGTTGTGATACCCCCCGGATTCTTTACTTTAATGGTGACCTTCTTAACAAGACGGTTTCCGCTTAAGACTTCTTCCACGCTGCTGATTTTTGTTACAGTACCCTCTAAATTTTCCGTACTGTCTTCTATGCTTACGGTAGCACTCTTTCCTACCAGAGAAGAGGCAACATCGGAGGAGTTAAAATATATATCAAGGAGCATATAACTGTTGTCATAGATTTTAGCAAGCTGACTGCCTTTTTGTACCGTATCGCCTGCTTTGACCATAAGTTCCGTTATGATACCACCGGCAGCAGCAGAAAGACTTAGGTCCTTATATTTTACGGCAGCCTCTTTATAATCACTTTGTGCCTCTTCATAGCTTTCTTTTGCTTTATTATAATTTTCTATTGCTTTATCGTAATTTTTTTCAGCTCTGGTAACAGATGTCCTGGCAGTTTCTATTTTTTTATCCAGTGTGTCAGTTGTAATCTGGTAAAGTACCTGCCCTTCTTTTACTTCATCCCCTTCTTCAAAATCAGCAGATATCACTTCACCTTCAACCAGTGTCTTAACGTCATATGTATTTAGCGGTTGTATAGTGCCGGAAGAGGTTAATACATTCTGAATATCCCGGGTTTCAACCTTTGAGGTTTGAACCGTATTTTCAGAATTAGACTTTTTTACCTTACCGGCAATGAATTTCTGGTATCCTATTATTACAACAAAAGTAACTGCAATTAATAATATAATAATTTTAATCAGCTTTTTTCTTTTATTTTTCTTTCTGTTTGTCAAATTGCTTCCTTGTTCTGTCTTTGCTTTCTTAAACAGGCTCATTTTCTATCCTCCTAAACCGGTGTCAGTTATTCTGCATTCTGGGCAATAATTACACGCACACGTCCTCCCAGGGCTGTGCTCTTATCATAATAAGCAGTCAATTTATATTTGGCTAAGTTAGACACCTTGCTTAATGTCGTCTGAGAGTAATCCACACCGTCATAAAAATATACCTGCAGTTTCTCAGACAGAAGATATTTAGCAGAGGAATCCTGAATATAAGTAGTTCCAACAGACTTAACAACCGTAGACACCAGTTTCATAGTGGCAGATATTTCAGTTCCGTTTAATAAGAAGCCGAGAGGCCCCACATCCACAGGGATAAATTCTGAAGAGGCAGCTGTACCAGATTTACCGTTTAACAGATATTGATAAGTAAAGGTAGAACCGGAACCACTCTTAAGTCCAAGATTTATACCATATTCATAAAGATCACCGCTGGCATTGTTAAGTATGAGTTCCGTAATTTCACTTCTGGAATTTAGTTTGTAATAAATTACATTACCGGAGGATATCATCGCACCTGCAAGACGATTGGTATAAAGGGAGGTATAGAAACCATTCTTATAATCCAGAATCTTAACACTGGAGGAAAGTTTATAGTCACCCAGTGAAGTTCCGTCTGCTGAGAATGATATACTGGCAGGCAACGCGATAACAGGTGTATAGAAAGCAGCTGTGGAAACTCCATCGTTATAAGTTATTCGGACCAGCTGACCGGAGGTGTAGCTTATACTGGTACTGTCATAATCCTGTTCAAAGGTACTGCCACTTGCATTTACCAAAGTCATGTATGCAGTGTTAACATATTCTCCTTTGGCATTCGTTACAGAATGACGTCCGGTGGATAATACCAGACCGGTTACATCCACATTAAGCTCCTCCAGCCCCAGAACATATACCACAGAATTGTCATTTCCGAGCAAAAGAGTTACTGTATCACCTGTTTTGAAAGAACCGCCTGAAGCTAACTGTTCTTTGACTGCAGCTGTACTTAGAGTATACTGTGTACCAGCTACGGTTACCGAATCCGGAACAAGTGAGTTTGTACCTACAGACTGTATTGAACCGGTTACTTTCGTGTCATAGACCCAAAGGGTTTTCTGGTTTTGAGAGTAATATATGACATCGTACTGGTCAATGGTAGTCAAGCTTGAAGTCTTATCGTTCTTATAAATTTTCGCCTGTGCTAAAGAGAAGGGAATCTGAGCTTTCCAGTCATCTTTCGCAATAACAGGTCCTTTTAAAGAAGAGCTTACCAGGGAAAGATAATTAATTTCACCACTTGTATCAACGGTATAACCCAAAGTACCTCCATATACTTTTCCTTCTTTGTTTGTAGCGGTTAGTACATTGTAAAAAAGGTTGCTGCAATCATTTCTTGTTAACGGCTGCTCTGCAGTTTTTGTAATATTTTCATTCAGCCCTTTGCTGGCATATAATTTCAGCATTCCTGTATAGACATTTCCGGTAAAATCCGTATTACTGTAACCCAGTAATTTTACTACCGCATATACAGCTTCTTTTAAGGTTATTGATTGAGATGGTTTAAAGGAACCGTTTATGTAACCGGACATATATCCCTGTTCTATTGCAGCTTGTATATAACCGGCAGCCCAATGACTTTTTTTTACATCACTGAAGAGAGATACATTTGCCTCAGCTGTTATGTAGTCTTTTTTAGAGGATAAATTAATCAGCATTTGAGCAAATTCTGCTCTTGATACTTTTGCCGTTAACGCATTATTACTACCCTTATCTGTTTTCATTACTTCAAGTTCGTTAATGACCTTCTGTGCATTGCTGTTGTCCGCCTTTACAGATACAGCAGGGTACGCCGTTGCTGCCAGCATGGTTGCAATAAGTATAACCATAAGTAATTTTCGATGCATTGGATGTCTCCTTTTTCCTTCAACTTAATTAGTATCAATCAGTAAAATACACTCTAATTCTAAAAACAACCGGTGTTTTTTCTGTGAAGAAACGGTGAATTTTTAAGAATATATTAATATTTTAGAAAGTTTACTGTAATGAAATCGTAAAAAAACCTTCACATTAACAAACAGACCAATTAATGTAGGAAATGGTCTGACGGACAAAACAGGAGTCGTTATACTGCAATGATTACACATGAACGATTTCATCTTTCATGTGTAATACCTTACAGTATAACGCTCCTGTTATATTCTGGATTATTTTATTCTAACCTGGCAGGTTAAAACTTTTCCATCAACCTTTGCATAGATTATAACTCTGCCTTTTGATTTTGCTGTAATTTTACCAAATCTGCTGACTGTTGCAATCTTATTATTACCGCTGTACCATTTTACCTTGCCATTTGGACCTTTTATATAAAGTCTTGCCGACCTGCCCTTTGAAAGCGTTAGTTTGGTTTTGCTCATAGCGATTACTTTAACACGACATTTAAGTTCTTTGTTCTTATATCTTACCCTGACTATGGTGGTACCCGGTCTGTAGGCAGTAACTGTACCAAAAAGACTTACATCAGCAACTTTAATGTCTGTAGAGGAATACGAGACTCTGGTATTCAGCCTGTAAGTGTAGAGACTGAATTCATCTCCTTTTCTTAAGGTGATATCTTCAACATTTAATCTTGCATTTAAAGGATCGAAAAGATTCGTTCTATAATAGATGGAAGTATGCGGTATTATCAAATACCATAACAATGCTGCAAATGCTATATAGTAAATAATTGAGACAGGACCCTGAAACCGAAACAAGCGAAGGAAAAGCTTTTTCATCTTTCATTCCTTTACGCTTTTTACTATATACTATTCCAGAAGTCCGAATTTATTCAGGGGCCATACTCGAAGAATAGCCTTGCCGCCAATATCTTTCTTCTCAACAGGCCCTACTTCTTCATATCGGCTGTCAAAGCTGACTTTCCTGTTATCACCCATAACAAAATACTCATCGTCTGCTAAGGTAATTGGGTTGGCTGCCATTCCGGCTTTCGTAATTGGATCTTTTCCATAATTTTCATTAAGGATTTCTCCATTGATATAGATATCTTTCCCCTTAATCTGAACTGTCTCACCGGGAAGCCCAATAATACGTTTTATATAATACTCTTTTTCTTCTCTTCCGTAGGGATAGAATACAACGATATCAAAACGTTTCAGGTTATTGAAGTGATAGCTTATCTTCTCAACCATTAACTGATCTCTGTCCTGAAGGGTATCTTCCATGGAGGGACCATCGACAATGGTCTTCTGTATAATAAAGGTTGGTATGACATACAGACAGAAGACGAATAAGAGGGCATAAAAAATAAAATCTTTTATAATTGTTGTCTTAGCAGACTTCTTTTCGTTCTTACTTTCATCTTGGAGGTTATTATCAGATTCTTCCTTATCTTTTAAGGAAACATCTTTTTCCTCGTATTTCTCTTCCTTCATATCAGTATTCCTTCCCTCCCACTGATTCTACTGGTGTCTTAATACACCGAAATCATCAAGGGGCCATATTCTGACCCAGGCTCTGCCTAATATACTATTTCTATGAACTACACCTACAACAGGATTTCTGCTGTCCTTGCTGTTATTTCTGTTATCACCTAATACAAAATACTCATCTGTATTTAATTTAATAGGTTCCGCTGCAATACCAGCCTCTTCAATGAGAGCATTCCCATAATCTTCAGTTAATATTTCATTGTTAATATAAATATCACTGCCTATTATCTGAACAGTCTCACCAGGCAGACCGATTATTCGCTTTATGTAAAAAGTATTTTTTTCTTCTGTATAAGGTCTGAATACGACAATATCATATCTCTGTGGATCGCCGGTTTCATAGGATATCTTCTCAAGGATGAGATGATCCTCATCATGGAGGGTTCCTTCCATTGAACTTCCGCTTACTTCAATCTGTTGACCGACAAAATTATGTACCAATAATACTGCTGCTATGATTATCGCAAAATATATCAGCATATCCCGGATATCCTTGCCATAGGATGATTTCTCACTGTTTGCTGGTTTTTTGCTCTCCTTCTTATTCTCTGTAGCATGCTCTTCCGTTACTTTATCATTTAAACTTACATCTGTTTCATACTCTGTCTTATCTGCAGTTAAGGAAGCTGCGGTTTCATTCCTGCTGTTTCTTAATTCTTCATCCATTTTATCATCATCTCCCGTAAAATAAAAACACCCCCGCTTTTCTTCCTGTATGCCTAGCATTATAACCGGACATGAGAAAAAAAACGAGAATGTTCATGTGATTTATTCGGATTTGCTTTCCTTTCCCGCGTCTTCATCATTCAGTATTTTTACTTTTGACTGATACATTTCTTCCACAGCAATGGATAAAGGCTTAGAGGTTGTTGTACGCACCATGGCTTCGGAGCCGCTGATTAACTGTCTTGCTCTTTTTGCTGTTGCGAGTACGATGGAATAACGGCTGTTTACAACCGGCTGTTCGCCTGGTTCTACGTCACTGTTTACTACTTTCATTAAATCGGTATAAGATGGATGTAACATTTTTATTTCCGCCTTTCAATTTGTAGTTAAGCTTTAGAATTAATCATTGTTCTCTTCCCTTGAATTTATGCGATTTGCAATCGTATCGGGAAGCAGAGAGGACAATATCAGATGCCCGCTGTCCATTACCAGCACAGCTTTTGTCTTTCTTCCGCAGGTTGCATCAATCGCATTACCTGCATCTTTGGCATTTTGCACCATTCTCTTTATAGGGGCAGCTTCAGGACTGATAATACCGACTATTTTATTAGAGTTTACCACATTTCCAAAACCTATATTAATTAATCGATTCATATTCCTTCCCCGCTAAATAGTTACTCTATATTTTGAATCTGTTCTCTGATTTTTTCTATTTCTGTCTTTAAATCAATTGCCATATTGGTAATATCAATATTATTGGCTTTTGATAGAATGGTATTCGCTTCTCTGTTCATTTCCTGTGCTATGAAATCCAGCCTTCTACCGACTTCTTCTCCCTGTTTTAAACAGGAAAGCATATTTTCAATATGGCTTTTCAGTCTCACTGTTTCTTCATCCACACAAATTTTATCTGCAAAAATGGTAACTTCCGTAGCAAGAATGCTCTCATCTATCTTGGTATCACCTAAAAGCTCCTCAACCTTATTTCTCAATTTATCACGATACTCATTCAGTATCTGCGGTGACATGCCTTCTATGGTGCGAACGACCTGTAGCATGGCATTCAGCTTATCGCAAAGGTCACGGCTTAGGTTCTCACCTTCCTGACTGCGAGATTCTACTAATTGAACGCTTGCACCAGTTACTGCTTCTTCAATTAAATGCCACAGTTCCTGTTCATCGGATTCCTCTTCCTCTAACGTTAAGACTTCCGGATAATTTGATAATAAAGAAACCGAAATATCATCTTTCACATCAAAGGTTTCTGCCATTTTCTTAAGACTGTCATAATACTCTTTGGCAATGGCTTCATTGTATTTCACGCAGACATTGTTGCTTTTCAGCTCTTCAAAACTGATAAACACGTCAGCCTTTCCGCGGCTAATGTATTTCTTTAAAATACTTCGAATCCCAGCCTCATAAAAGCTCAGTTTTTTCGGTATCTTTACATTAATATCCAAATACCTGTGGTTAACTGCTTTCATCTCTACCACTACTTTGCGTTCTGCATCTGCCTTTTCACAACGCCCGAAGCCAGTCATACTCTTTAACATGTTTTCACGTTCTTTCATTATTCATTTTTCATTTTTCATTATTGCCTTTTTAAGGCATTACAACTAATTATAATGTAAATGGGGGTACAAGTCAAGGTTTGAATTTCCTGAATTATTGTAATTTATCCGTAACCTCTTTCGCTACCAGAATTACTATATACGTCTACCGTACAACTCAAGCTGCAGTTGAATAGAAAAAGCTATACTCAAGCAATATTTGCTTTTCATCCTGCGATACCTTTGGTAGAATTTATTCAAAGAGAGATACGTATCCTTTTTTTGAACAAACCAAAGCTAAATAATACTGACAAAAGTGTGATAACAGATACAGTAGACTGTGACAGAAAACCCTGTCCAGTAAGAAATAGGAGGAGATGTCGTATGTTCAATACAATATTAACCGGAAAGAAAATTGCTCAGTTTCGTAAGGAGAAAAATATGACCCAGATGGATTTGGCTGATCAGATAGGGGTAAGCTATCAGGCTGTAAGTAACTGGGAACGTGGAAATTCCATGCCAGATATTTCAAAACTGCCAGAGCTGGTACAGCTTTTGAACTGCAGTATAGATGAATTATTATTGGATAGTGAGGGAGAAAACCTGGTAAAGCATATTATACAGGGAGATGTGAATGAATTTGTGAAGGAGAAGAAGCTCTCAACAGAAGCAGTTACCGATGCAGCACCAGCCATGAAACCAAAACAAACCGAAGAACTGCTTGACCTGGTATTGCAGGAAGAAACATATTTGCTCTCCACAAAAGAACTCATTTCTCTTGCACCTTATGTAGGAAGCGAATATCTACGCCGATTATTGGCCCAATCGGAGGAGATAATAAATCTTGCAGATTTAAGTGCTCTTGCTCCTTTCCTTAGTAGAACGGATTTGGATATGCTGGTAGAAAAAATACAATACTCAGGTAGTCTGTCGCAAATAATCGGTCTGGCACCTTTTCTAAGTCCTGCAACTCTGGATAAGTTGGCTGCTGGTGCTACAGCAAGCGGAAATATCGGCGAACTTGTGGGTATTGCACCTTTTCTCTCCAAAGAAAGACTTAATCAGTTGACCGGCAATCTGGTGGTGAATGGAAATCTGACTCCATTGATTGGTCTTGCACCATTTTTACCCCAGGAAACCCTGGACCAGCTGGTCTTAACTGCAATAGAGCAAGGGGATATAAACGACTGTACAGGCTTATACCCATTCATGTCCCAATCGGTACTTAATATCTTGGCCGAACGCATTGTGAAAGAGAAAGGTATCCAAGGTATTAAAAACCTGCTTCCTTTTCTATAATTATTTTTTTCATAGTACAATCATAATAGAAAGCAGTATGTCCTCTGTTCATAACATGCAAAAATAATCTTTCACAACGAGTTCAGCATCTTAACATGACTTTCATTCTCACAATGTTACAAATCTTTATCTTTCTGGCACTGCTTTCATTGAAATCAGTGCCAGCTCTTTATGCAGTTCTGAATAACAGATTTCGTTATTTCAATTCTCTTTTACCAATTCACCATGAATATGTACTCTTCCTCCATCAGGGCAGACACTGTCAAAGCACTTACTTCTTTCATTACCATAATCCAGTTCTCCCCCATTTAAGAGTGTGTATACATTAGGGTATATTGAATGCCATAACTCATGACATAATGGAGGACAAATATCTGCCACAAAGAACACATCTCCTTGCTTATGATATCCGCTTCTACAGGCAGCTTTTGTTATCGTTAATTTCACTTTATCCATCTTAACCTCTTATTTTCCCATGACTTCTGTAAGTTTATCATAAAGCTTACGATCCAACACATTATAATAATCGTTTCTGCCGTTCTGAAAGACACTTACATCATCTTCTATTAAGTAAGCATAATAACTATCTTTTATATCTATATCTGTAAACACTTTATGTATGGCATAGCACTCATCAACTTTAGCTATATCTTTCCCTTGCCAAGCTGCAGATTTTGACAATCCATTTTGTATAACTGCTTCAACTAACTCAATTTCTTCCTTTGATAAATCGTCATTGGTTTTAATCTTTTTTCCGTATTTCATTCGATTGAGTTCATACCTTGTTTCTACATCTTTGGTAAGAGGGTCTGCTACTGAAATATAAATAGAAGAAAGCTTCTTATAATCAGTTTTTGATATTTTATATACGGCCAAATAAGGTTCTTCCAGATAATAAGAATTCTTATATTTGTATAGATATAGAATATGGTTTTCAGAAGGTAATTTTATATTTACTATAAAATAGCTCTTTGTTAATGGGGTATCCTGTACGGATGATTGTAAGGATTTTCTTGCCCCTGCCAGCAGTTTAAGAATATTACCAATTACCTGTTTATCCTTGACCTCAATACTGCCTTTATCAGTACCCTCCTTAACAAATGACAGATACAGTACATTTACGTCTCTACTATCTGGAAGTATTATTCTCTGATAAACACCTGCGGAAGTAGCAATAACTAATAATATTACAAATAAACACAACAATATTGCTGCTGTTTTTATAGCTTTCGTATTAGGAAATCTCATCTGTTTCACTTATAAACATCCTCCTGAACCCCTAGGGATTAAAGTGCTGCTTTAAAAAAATCCTGTAATTACTCACCGTCATAATAATCAGCTTCCTCTGCAATACGATATACTTTATTGATTCCTTTCCCCCATATTCCTATCTTTGCTGAATCAGGATATACTGCCACATCCACATCATGATAGGAATCAAAATCCATATAAACCAATACTTCTTCATCTGATGCATTCGTTAATTTGTGAGCTCCCTTTTCATCTGCAGGAAAAAACAAAAAATCTCCCGCTGATACCAGCCTCTCACCTAAAGGGGTCTTAAGTAAACCGCTTCCGCTAATAATATAGAAAGATTCTTCGTTTTTTGTGTGGTAATGATAAGGATATGCAGCCTGCCCAGGTGGTATTTCATAAAGAGATACGGCACTTTGCTCTCCATATCCCTTTGGTACCAGTTCCCGTTTCAAGTACTCATAACCGATATGTTCGTTTTTGTGTTTTGGCTTTACATCCGCTACCTTAATATGAATAATATCGCTCATAGTATGTTCTCCTTTGAGTATTCTGAAAATACAAAGAATTATTTCACTTTTGATTATTGTTATAAGGCAGGAGTTAATCGCCTTGGGTTATTGTTAAAAATACAAAGAATAATCTCCTTCTGGAAATTCTGATTGCAGTCCCAGGATACGAGGCCAAAGATTCTCACCGGCTATGATATATCCCATAATCATGCCGATATGCATATCCAGATGTCTGTGTTGAGCCAAAATAAGATGAAATCTTGTATAAGGACATTTATCCGGGCATTCTAAAAGCTTTTCATCCTTTAAGTTCTGAAGATATACGGTTATTTTTTCCTTTACCTTGTTATAATAGTCCTTAAGTAACGCTCTTGACAGATAACCATTGGTTGCAATATCCAAATCATTTAATCCTTCCGTATGAAACTCTGGTTCTACATAACTTAAAGGATTTATATACCACATATCCAGTGAATGCAGCGTATGGTAGATATGCTTCCATAAGGGCATATCACAATACAGTTTATCCCAATAGGCATCCGGAATACTGTCGATAACATTATTAAGGCTCCACAGGGTGCGATTCGTTTGATCTTTGACAGCATCTATATAACTTGCAGCGAAATTCATGTTTGGCTCCTATCTGTGTTTTTGCACATATTATATTAAGAGGATGAGTAAATACTATTTTCCACTTCCAATAATATACCATATATTACCTTTAATGTCGAATTTTACGCCACTGCTTTACATAACTTCTTTAAAATAATAGGAATTCAAGAGATAACTTTGTTGGTATTTACAAGATAACTGCCAAAGATATTTCTTTAGTCCATTTAACGATAATTTTCCTGTTTCATAATAACTACACTTTTTCTCGAAAGTTACTTTTTCTTTCTCATCAGCACATTTTTTAAAATATCCCCAGACATGCAAGGCAGCATTGATTCCGTTGCCGGTTACAAGCACCTGTTCCATGGCATGATCTAAGTACTTGTAGAACTCAACTGCCTTATACTCCTCTTTCACCTTTAACAGCTGCCTTATATGATTATAGTCTTTTGGTGATTTTTCGAGAACCAGGTATTTATACCGGCTCCATTCTCTTTCCAATAATTTAACGGAAGGTTTTGGAGCAATGATATTACAGCATTTAACTGCCGATAAATTCTTATCCTTAACTTCAAGCATAATATCAATATCCTCTCTGTTAAGACGCAGACAGAAGTCCTGAAAGGTTTCGCCATTAATTGTATCTGAATGAGACCCAGGCTTCTTATTGGGATTCTGATCAGAGTAATGCATTTTCTGAGGTCCGTCTGCCGGCTTCCAGGTTGCCTGACATAAATTAATCCACTTAATCTCATCGTAATTCTCATTGCTTGGATTGATATTATTGTGAAGGTTATCAAAAATAACCGGTGCATCGACCTTTTCTCCGATGCTCAGTACTTCTTCCATTCGAAATATCCTATCATCATTTTCCAATACGATACGATCTTTCAGATGTTCACCAAGCTTTCTGAAATTATTTATAAACCTTTGTATGGCTTCTTGTCTGTCATTATAAGCACCGCCAATATGAAGCACCAGCTTATTCTTCTTATCCATACCCAAAGCCTCCAGGATTTTAGTATGGTATTCCAAATCTTCTATTGCCCTCTTTACCACATCCTCTGATGGTGAATTGAGCACCGTATATTGCCCGGGATGTAATGAAACTCGCATATTGCTTTGCCTGATCTTATCACCCAGCAAAGCAAATTTTTCTTCGTATAGTTTCCACCACTCAAGTTTATTAACCGGACTGGAGCCGAAAGGAATCAGGTCTGACGTAATTCGAAACAACTTAATTCCGGCAGATATATTATAATCCAGAATCCTCTCAAGTGACTCCAGGTTATGGGTGATTATGTTTCTTAGATTCGTTTCATCTGCATTTCTAAGGATACAGCTCTTAAAGTCTGTTCCCGGTATTCCTATAGTCTGACATGCATAACCTATTCTTATCATTTCGCCTAGTACCTAACTATAAGGGTACTGCTCTCATATCCTTCGATATCAGAGCAACCTTTCCATATGCTTATTTCCGCTTTCACTTTTTCAGTATTATGATACCACTAATTATCACAATTTAAAGCCTTAACAGAAAAAAGTACATTGATGAAAGAAATCATGCAAATTCTCTGCGCTGCATTCCACAAATATGCTAATCTTCGTTTAAACTGCTCCTTCCTTTTTTTGATGCATTCACCTGTCGGTATTGCCAAAAGACAGTTTCAAATATTCCTCTTCCTTCTGTTAAAGTAATTAATACAATAGAAAAATCTTTACAGGCTTCTAAGGTTACTTTACCTTTCATAATCATTTCCGTCTGAGTATACTCTGTCTCTTCCATTAGAGCATCCATACGTACCAGTTCTGTTATGATCCTTTTCTCAAAGCCTTGAGGTGCTGTCAGTGTATATTTCATGACCGGTTCCATGGTATAGGTACCGATTTCTTTTAAAGCCTGATAAATTATTTTTTCGGCAAGTTTTCTGTAATCCGCAGGTGTGCTGTTAACACTGTCATAATCAGAATACATAAAAGTAACTTTGGTATCAACCACTTCACCAAAAATGCCTTTTCGTATACCCTTTTCAACACCTTCCGCTACAGCGTTTTGAAAAGATTTACTTAGATCTCCAAAGGATACTTTATTCTCATATTGATATCCGCTGCCTTCTGCAAGAGGTTCTAATGTCAGCCCTATTCCGGCTGCTAATAGATTTCCAGGACTGTAAATTGGAACAATACAAGTTACTTTATCCATTGGTTTATCTTTTTTGACGGTAGACACACTGTCAAATTCTGCATTTAACTGAAACCGCTCTTTTAATAGTGATTGTAATATCTCTTTTTGCAGATTTCCAAAAAGTTTTAATTTGATTTCTTCTGTTTCTTCATCAATACAAAGATCCAGATAAGAATCCTCTATAGCCAGTTTTTGCAAAGCCTCCAGAAGCTCTCTTCTATTGGCTGCCGGAACTGGTCTTACTCCAACTTTCAGCAATGGTTCGGTCTGGGACAACACAGGCAATTTAATCTGTTCACCAATCCAGTCACCGCAAGTTAATTCCTTTGCATCCAGAATTACTGCCACATCCCCAGCAGTTATTGAATTTTTGGGTACTAACCTCCCATTCTCCAGTCCGAAAAGATTACGGATTAATATATCCTGGCTATCCCTCTTAACACAGGTCCGTTGTCTTAAAATAAGTGCTCCTGAAAACACGCGGGTAAAGATGAGCTTATGATTATGGTCATCGAACAATATTTTGTACACATAAGCAGATAATTTCTGATTCCCCTCAACCCTTGGCATAAACCATTTACCCACCGCCTCCATAAGTTCTGAGATACCTATGTTCTGAAGAGCGGTACCATGATAAACAGGATAAAGTTTACCATAGCGATTACGGGATCTTATAACCTTCTCATAATCTTCTTGTGTAACTTCTTCTCCATCCATGTATTTTTCGAGCAGTTTTTCGGACTGTACAATGATTTGTTCTGAAAATTCTGTATCACTGTGTTTTCTTGGAAGAATCTCATAAGTCTGCTCAACTGCTCCATAACTGTATTTGACCTCCTGCATCAGAAGAAAATGCTCCGACAGCTGCTGTTTCATCTGTTCGTAGACTTCTGATAGATTAACGCCTATTCGGTCTATTTTATTTATAAATAGAATAGCTGGGATTTTCATTTGCTGTATTTTATGAAAAATGGCACGTGTCTGCGGTTGTACGCCTTCCTTTGCCGAAATAACCAGAATCACTCCGTCAAGCACTGACAGAGATCTCTCCACTTCTGCAATAAAGTCCATATGTCCAGGTGCGTCAATCAGGTTGATTTTATTCTCTCCAATCATAAATGACACTGTTGCTGAACGGATAGTCATTCCCCGCTGCTTTTCCAGTTCCATGGAATCTGTCGTTGTCGTTCCGTTATCTACATTACCCATGAAATTTTTTATTCCGCTATGATACAGAAATCCTTCCGTTACTGTTGTCTTACCGGCATCTACATGTGCCATTATCCCTATATTTAATATTTTCATTATGATCACCTATTCTTCTTAGTGATTGTTTTAGTCTTCCAAAACAATCCTATTTTTCCTTCAGGTAATCAGCGGCTTCCCTTCTGAGAACGGGCGGGTTGCCTGACATAGGTAATCTTGATAATTTTAAGCGCAAAAAACCACAGTCATCGACTGTGGTCATAATTTACTGTAATTAACGGATTATTAATCTTTTTAACCATTAATAATCAGCTATAAACAAGTACCAAGGTCGGCTGATTGCATCTTTATTATTCTGTTCTCGGAATTATTAAGCTTACGCATATTTAAATCAGCCTCCTTTTTTATTCTATGGTTATTTATACAATAATTAACCACAAAAGTCAACGATAAATTTCCATTTTATTCTTCTTTCTTACGGTTTACTGCTGAGTGTTAAAATCCCCTGGTAATCATCAGGCATAACCGTGTCTTCGGCAATAATATTGGCTCTTTCAGAGCCGCATTTGCTACATTTATGCAGTATTTGATAACCTTTTTTGCTGTTATGGATGAGCTTTACAGGCTTCATG
Source organism: Anaerocolumna sp. AGMB13020 (assembly GCF_033100115.1). Taxonomy (NCBI): domain Bacteria; kingdom Bacillati; phylum Bacillota; class Clostridia; order Lachnospirales; family Lachnospiraceae; genus Anaerocolumna; species Anaerocolumna sp. AGMB13020. The sequence continues at coordinate 316,519 of NZ_CP136910.1, forward strand.
ATACCACCGCAGTTACTGCTTCTGTCACCTGGTATATTATCTAAATGCAAGGAATACAGACAATGGGGACAATGATTCCTGTAACTGCCATTTGATAAGGGCAGAACCTGTCTGCCGCAATTCATACATATAAAAGATATATTTTCTGTTCTTCTGCTCACACCGAACCCTCCTAATATTTGATTTCAAATATTAAAAAGGTGGGGTTCTGTTTGTTCTCTATTTCTTCTTCGGGCTTGATAAAAGTATTGACCGATTCTCCGTTATTCTCTGGAAACAACGAATACTTCTGCCTCCTGCTTCAAAAGGACCTCTTTCATCCCTTTATCCGAACTATTACCGACTTTGTATGTTTGTATCGGTCAATGTATGGCGGTCTTAACCACCATCCGGCAGTAGGTGTATCAGGAATCTCACCGAACTTGGCGTCATCCCCCGTTAGTATGTGAACGTAAAACAGTTATAGTCCTTGTTCATAATACCTCCTTACAAACTTTACAAAGCTGAGTAACAGCTTACATTAGTTATGTCTATTCTTCTGAATAAAGAACCTCAGCTCAGCTTTTGCTTATAGAAATTGATTATAACATCTCTTTGTCTATCTGTATTGGTAAGAAACTATTATAACTAATTTGTACTTATTTGGTTGTATAGTGCCAAATCGATATTGCCTGTTAAAAATGAACATAGGAAGTAAAATTGTATTATTTATCTAACTTGATTTTTGCAAAAGCATCAGCAAATGCTGTATTAATAGGTCCCTGTTCCTCTTTCTTGGCCTGATTCATATATTGGGCCACATCTTTTTTACTGACACCGGCACCTTCTTTTTTACGTCTGTCCTGAAAAGCAGCCAATTTCTCTTTATGACCGCAGGCACATACAAAAGTTTGTGTATCTCCCTGTCCGACCAGTTCCATTCGTTTATGGCATACCGGACATCTTGCATTGCTGGTTCTTGCAACTGTCTCTCTATGTCCGCATTCACGATCCTGGCATACCAGCATTCTGCTGTTCTTTCCGTTAACTGCAAGAAGATTCTTTCCGCAGACCGGACACTTCTTATTTGTCAGATTGTCATGTCTGAATTTACCTTCTCCTTCTTTGATTTCAGCTACGATTTCTTTTGTATATGCTGTCATCTCGTTCATCAAATCCTGTTTCTTTAAGTTTCCTTTTGCAATTCTTGCAAGTTTCATTTCAAGAGAGGCTGTAAGCTCCGGCTTCTTTAGATCCTCTGGTACCAGCTCCAACAACTGCTTTCCTTTCGAGGTTATAAAGATATCTTTTCCCTTTTTCTCCATTAGAAAGGAGTTAAACAACTTCTCTATTATATCTGCTCTTGTAGCTACTGTCCCAAGTCCACCGGTATCACCCAGTGTCTTAACAAGTTCCTTGTCCTTTTGCTCAAGAAAATGAACCGGGTTCTCCATAGCAGAAAGAAGTGTTGCTTCGTTAAAGGGTGCTGGAGGTTTTGTTTTTCCTTCTGTCTTAACAAATACAATAGCTTTTAAAGTATCATTTTTATTTACTTTGGGTAAACTTTCATTGTCTTTGTCATCTTCATAAGTATTTTCATAAACCTCTTTGTACCCCAGGTTCTTTGTAATCTTACCCTTTGCAGTAAATTCTTCATTCTCTATTTTTACTTTAATCGTGGCTTCTTCATATTCGTAAGGAGGATATAATACAGCCAGAAATCTCCTTACTACCAGATCATAAATCTTTCGTTCATCGGAACTCATATTTTCCAGATTGACATACTGCTCTGTGGGAATTATTGCATGGTGATCGCTAACTTTTTGATTGTCAACAAAGGAAGCATTTCCGGATATTGGCTTTCTAGTTAATACAGCCGCTAATTTCTTATAGGGACCTGTACTGATAGATTCCAGTCTTTCCTTTAAAGTTCCTACAATATCTGTTGTCAGATATCTGGAATCGGTTCGGGGATATGTTAAGACCTTATGATTTTCATATAAGCGCTGCATGATATTTAAGGTTTCTTTTGCTGAGAAATCAAAGCGCATATTAGCATCTCTTTGCAGCTCTGTCAAATCATATAAGCCTGGAGAATAAGACTTTTTAAGAGTTGTATTTACCTCTGTCACTACTCCTTCTTTTCCCTCTAACTTCTTTAAAAGCTCCTCAATTCTATTCTTATCACCAGTGGTACTATTTTGAGTCCTTGAATCTCTCCAGGTAAATGTTATACCGTTTACCTTACCTGTCAATCCATAATAGGGAACAGGCTTAAATTGTCTGATATCCTCTTCTCTTTTCGCAATCATGGCAAGGGTAGGCGTCTGAACACGGCCGCAGGAAAGACTGGCATTGTATTTGCAGGTAAGTGCTCTAGTGGCATTCATTCCAACGATCCAGTCTGATTCTGCTCTTGCTACCGCAGCTTGATAGAGCTTCTCATATTCTTTACCATCTTTTAAATGAGCAAATCCCTCTCTGATTGCTTTATCCGTAACAGAGGAGATCCATAATCTCTTAACCGGCTTTTTACTGCCAGCTTTTTCTAGAATCCATCTTGCTACCAGTTCTCCTTCACGTCCGGCATCGGTAGCAATAATAATATCAGCAACGTCTTTTCTATGAAGCTGGGTCTTTACCGTGTGATATTGCTTGCTGGTCTGTTTCATTACTACCAGTTCAAATTTCTGTGGCAGCATAGGCAGATGATCCATTCTCCATTCCTTGTACTTAACATCGTATTCCTCAGGATCCGCTAAGGTTACCAGATGTCCCAACCCCCAGGTAACAATATGTTTATCTCCTTCTAAGGCACCATTCAGATTTTTAGAACACTTTAAAACTCTTGCAATATCTCTTCCTACAGAAGGCTTTTCTGCAATAACTAATGATTTCATGTCTTACTCCAATCTCTCTTATCTAATAGGAACCATAATTGCTGCCAGTGGTCCCTGTTGTACCCGTTGAATTTATTTCCCATATATTTTAACATAAAACAGCCAATAAGTCTTCTCTGACTGTCATACTTTATAAAAATATAAAAGGATATATACAATGATTCTATATATATCCTTTTCTTATGTGAATTTCTTGTGATTAATTACTGCTTTACCAGTCTTAGACATTTTCATGATACCAGTATGATACCAGTCCCTGAAAATTATTTGTGCCTCTGGATAAACAATGGTTTTATCTTGCTTTTATTTTTTAATATATCGTTAATAATTCTTCATTAAAATTAGCGGGAAAAATAATTCCTGTTTTTTCTCTTGCTTCTGTTAATAACTCGCTTACCATTAAGCTGTGCTCAAGTATTTGATAACACGCTTCTAATTTATGTTCTGCAATCATCGATTCGAAGGTAAGGAACTCACTTACCATGCGATGCGTATACTTATTCTCATCAATGGATGTATTTTCCCCATTGTTTAACATAACTTCGAAGCCTTCACATACATTGGCGGGTGAGCTTTGGTGGATACACCCCTTGTCACCCTGAATATTATAAGCAATGGGAGCTTTACAATCTTTGGCACCAATACAGGTGCATTTAAAGGTATCATAATCTAAAATCAAAATTCCGGAGGTGTCAATCCCCCTTTCGATATTAGGATAATAAGCAATACTCTTTGGTCTTCCAAACAAAGCAGTTACATAATGCAGATTATAGAGATTGATATCCATCAGTGCTCCGCCAGACTGGGCCGGATCAAAGGCCGGCAGTATAATCCCTTCTTTAAAGCTGTCATACCTTCTGGAATATTGAGAATAGTTACATTGAACAATTTTTACATTACCGATGGACGGTAACATCTCTCGTATTTTTATAAAGTTTGGCAGATACAGGGTCGTGATGGCCTCCAAAAGAAAGAGTTTCTTATCTTTTGCTATCCTGCCAAGTTCAAGAGCTTCTTTGTAATTCGTGGTTATTGGTTTTTCCAAAATAACATTTTTACCAGCTTCTAAAGCTCTTAAGGTATAGCTATAGTGCAAACTGTTGGTGACTGCAACATATATTGTATCAATTGAGCTCTTAAGGAATTCCTCGTAATCAAAATACACTTGGTTTATGTTGTTTGCATTGGCCAGCTCCAGAACCTTCTCCTGGCTGCTCTTTCTGCCGCAGATGGCAGATACTTCTGTATTTTGCAGAAATGGTGTTATGGTCAGGAATTCCTTTACAATCATTCCCGAACCTGCAATTCCTAATTTCATTCTTCATACCCTTTGCATAGTGAAAATATTAATGCGGCACCCTTTCGATTATTATTTATCTTACTTTGTGCTTTATGCTTCCTCATTTCTATGGGACTTAGTCATGTCGCTCGTTCATATTGTCATAGGTTTCACAAAATCTTGCAGCAAAGGCAGGTTCTTCTCCTCCCGCATACAGATGTGAAATGTCCCCAAAGGAACCCATTCTAAAATAAGCGATTCCTTTTCTGCGTTCTTCCGTAATGAGAGTAGTTACTGAGGTAGGTGCGGCACAGAAGCCATGCCATAAAACCATGGGTGAGATTCCCAGCAAATGGCCTAACATGACACATTCAACTCCAAAATGACAGAACATGACGATAGTATCCGTATTCGCTCTTACCGCCCGGTAGAATTTGCCTTCTCGCTCATAACCATGCTTCTTTAGAATCTCATCAAGTCCTGAATATACCCGCATTGCTTCTTCATAGACATGTCCTTTTTTCATAGTCTCTGCCGTATGCCATAACTGTTTGTCATAGAATTCATCAACCGCTGTCCAGTCAGCAGGAAGCCAGTCCCAGGGTACTCTTTCTTCTCCCGTATTGATATCCATTATTGGAGCGTGAAATTCTCTTAGCCAGGGCAGTACTTCTGCCTCTTGCTTTCGCTTATGTAAGGTTATGGAAGCAGTATCTTTTGCCCGTCCCAGTGGTGAAACATAGAAAGCATCAATATTCATTGGCAGTATCCTGTTTGATAGTAGTTCTGCTTCTCTCCAGCCCTTTTCAGTAAGTGAATCTATAGAATAATCGGGATCTCCATGTCTTATTATAACTAATTTCATATATGTCTCCTATTCTTCTCGAATTTTTTTTATGTTACAATAATATAAAACTCCAAACCGGTGTAGTGATTAAGGACAATAAGGTTGAGAAAATAACCAGATTCGTTGCAAAAGCTGCATCACCATTGTATTTCGAAGCAAGAATGCTGGTTGTCGCTCCGGCAGGCATTGCAGCTAAAAGCACACAAACGCCTGTTACGAGAGAATCTATATGCAATAAATAACAGGGTGTGTACACAAGAACCGGTATTACAACAAGCCGGATGAGTGTAAAGAAGAAGACTCTTCTGTCAAACATCTGTTTTATATTGATATCTGACAGGATCATTCCGATAATCATCATTGAGAGTGCTGTATTACAGCCGCTTAATGTAAAGAGAGCGTTTTCCAGATATATAGGAAGACTGATTTGAGAAATCATTAGTATAATCCCAAGAATACAGGCGATGATACACGGATGGGTAATTACTTTTTTGGCAAGTGTTTTCTTATTGGGTGATTCCGTAAATACGGAAATACCAGCCGACCACATAACAATTCGCTGGGGTATCAGATAAATAGAAGCAAGTGTCAGCCCCATGGTTCCAAATACCCCTTCTGCCACCGGATTTCCCAGGAAACCAGCATTTGAACAGATCGTACCATATTGAAGACATTTCTTCTTTGGAAGTTCTATTTTGTTGTATAATAAATGACCAAGTATCGTGCAGACAAGCTGTATAAGCACAGATATAATTAGAACACCTGCAAAGGTAACAAGGATGCTTGACGAAAATTCTATCATAAAGGATTTGATAATATTACAGGGAAGTATTAAATATAAAACCAAATCTGTAATATTTTCCTGTCCCTGTGCTCCGATAATCCCTTTTTTCTTCAAGATAACACCTGCAGCAACCATTGCAAACATGGTAAACTGCAAATTAATCAATTGCTGCATCTGCTTCACTTCTTTCTGCCTGAATATTATTCCAATGTTATTAATTGTACCCTCATTTAAAGAATTAGTCAAATCAGCCCCGCATATCCCTGGTATTGTTTTTCTCAAATAAAAACAGGCTGCTGTATCCGGTAGGAACCAGTGCCTGTTTTCATATCTATTTTAGTTTCAGAGTTCAGAATAACAAATGCCAACTGTACCAGGGCCGCAATATACCCCAACGATTGCACTGATCTGACCAATAAGGTATACATTTCTGATTCGAGGATTCCTACGTAATTTCTCGCATACCTTACGGGCTTCGTCCTCAACATTACCGTGAATGACATAGGCATCGCAGCTGTTCTTATCCGTAAATCTCTCTCCTAATTCAATTAACCGGTTAATAGATTTTACTCTTCCCCTTATTTTTTCACAGGTATAACATTGCCCAAGTTCATCGTCAAAGCTTACAATAGGTTTAATATTCAGGATATCTCCTATTGTACCGGGAATTTTACCGATTCTTCCACCCTTTATGGCATATTCCAAGGTTCCGAATACAAAATACAAGCGCAGTTTCTTTTTCATGTCAGGAATCTGCTTAACAATTTCATTAAAGCACTTCCCCTCTCTGATTAATTCACCACACTTCTTTAAAATAATACCCTGTATTACAGAAGTAGATTTGGTATCGTACATAAAGGTCTTGATGGTTTTAAACTCTGAACTTATTAAATCCACAGCATTTACTGTTCCTGATATACCACTGGAAATATTAATTGAAATGACATGGGTGTAGTGTTCCTTTTCCAGCTTTTTATATAAGTTTTCAATGTCCTCCATGGATGGCTGAGAGGACTTCGGAATTTCTGTCTTCATATTGACATAGACTTCTACTGGTGTAATATCGATACCGTCGGTAAATTCGCGTTCCTTGTATAGTATTTTAAAAGGAAGGACATGTATCTGGTATTTCTTAATGGTCTCCTCGTCTATATCACAGGCAGAATCTGTAATTAATGCAATCTTCTCCATATAAAGCTCCTTCCCGATAATAGAGAATACATAGTTACAACATTCATTATTGCCAGATATAACCGGTATTAGTACTAAAGTTGTGTTATGTAGTTATCATAACCAGATTATCACGTTTTTTTAATCTAATCAATAAGAAAATAAATCGTCAGAAGTAAATAAAACATACTTGGAATGGCCAACCATCTGTTGTATGATACTCATTAAAATAGAATTGTTGTAAGCGGTTGATTATATAGTGATAAAAAAGATAGCTGGATAGCCCAGGAAGTACCCTTATGAATATTCCTGCGAAAAATTTTCAGCGATAAACTTACTCATCTCAAGTGACATATCATTTAGAGATAAATCAGTTTCTCTGCGAAACCAGATTTGATATAGATTAATAATTCCTCCAGCAAAAAAATTAGTCCTCACATAAAATTCAGCTGATTTTTTTTGTTCGGAGGGGATGTCACTGTCATTTTCCATATAAGTAACAAATATTTTCTTGAGTTTAATTAGAAACCGTTCTGCACCACTTGAGTTAATCAAGATTCGATAAAAATCAAGGTCTTCTTCCAGACACCTTGCTATTTTTAAAAGCAAAGGAAGCGGATTATGAAAAAAGCTTTTATATTGAAACTCCTTCAAAAACCCTAACATTTTAGAAATGATATCATTTTCTATCTGCTCAATGACAGCTCTTGTATCCTGATAATGAGCATAGAAGGTACCACGATTAATATCTGCATAGAAATTATGTCTAAAAGAAGGGTATTGAGTCAATGAATAATAAGTGTTATAGGAGATACTGCTATAAAGTATTATCTCCTATAACACAAACAACCGGAGTTAAGTTTTTACCTGGAACATACAAACCTGTCCTGGTTTTAACTTCACATACTATCTTCCTCATCATCAAAATCCGAATCATCTTCATCATCGAAGTCATCAAAGTCTTCGTCGTCTCTCCATTCATTCAGATAAGAATAATCTTCCTCGCTATCTATAAAATCTTCATCGGATAAATCATCTATTTCATCTTCATCATACATTCTCTCTACCCTCCTTCTTATATATGTAACTTGTTTACAGATGAAAACCTACGGTATTAATTTAGCTGTATCACAACTATTTTATGCATGATAAATTCAAACTTTTAACATTTTTACAAATACTTTGTAAATACTTAAGAAAAGCCTCTGTTTTCGTATGAAATCAGTAAATTAATTGCCCTTTTAAGGATAGGCTAACTTTTACAAGATTCTTACAAAACAGAGGCATTTCAGATTAATTGTTTATACGGGCAAAATTCTTTATTTACTAAAATTTGCTCTTACCGTATCACCTATTGCATTTAAGAGACTTTTATTTGTATCGGTTGTATCCTGGCTTAATTCCCATATCATAATTCCCCCTACATTATCGCAAGCCCACTGGGTCTTCTTCTTTATGGTAGGTATGCCGTTATAGTATGCTTCCATACCATTGATCGTTGAAACATCCGTATTATAAGCCTGCGGATTTACTGCAAGTATTTCAGCATAAGAAGCCCAGGAGGGTCTGCCGTAGAAAGGAACGCCAAGAACTACCTTCTCAGCCGGCATATGTCTTGTATTCTTCCAGTATTCAGCCGATTTAACAGCAAAATCATAAGTGGAATGCCTGTTTCCGTCACCGCCGTCATATGCCATAACATTAAACCAGTCCACTATACTTATTACCTTATCAGTCTGTCCGGCAGAGTCCCAATAAATGACACCTTCCGGTGTTACACCGCTTAATACGGCAGCTGTTAGCAGCATGTTATTCTTATTAAGCTCACCTCTTAAATATACCATCAAGGCTTCATACTGATTTTTACTAGTGCCATCGGCTCTTGGATGCTCCCAGTCCATATCCACACCATCAAAACCATATTGCCTTGCCATAGAAACAATGGCATCACCGAATTTCTTAATTTTTTCAGGAGTACTGGTAGCCGACATAAAGGTAGCTTCCAGCGGAGTTCCGTTATAGGACCAGCCACCAATAGCCAGCAGAACTTTAACCCCCTTTTGGTGTGCCTGGTTGATGATCTGCACAGCAGCTGATGAATTCTCCAGTGGCAGCAAAGCTCCATTGCTGGTTGGTATAGCAAAAGCATAATTTATATGTGTAAGATTATTATATTGTATTGTGTTAATCTTATCGGGCTGCCAACTAGGATAATAACCAACTACCTTAAATCCAGTTACAGGCTCTCCAGGGCCGCCTGGATCTGTTGTTCCGGTAAGAAAAGACCACTTCTGAGCATCTGTTCCATTGTCCGTATACTGCTGAACAGCTGTTCCATCTGCTGTTGCTGAACCTTTAACATCCATAACCAGTCCGCTCACTTTGGAAACCACCTTGTAATAACCGTCTCCGGTACTTTTAATCTGCCATCTCTGAGCATCCGTTCCGTTGTCATTCCATTGCTGAAGCTGTACACCACTAGTTGTGGAACTATTGGGAACATCCAGAACTTTACCGCTATGTACCGCTGTAATCTTATAATATCCATCCACTTGCTTTTCGACTTTAAACTGTTGATTTGCAACGGAAGAATCTGTCCAAATTTGAAGTTTTGCACCATCTGCAGTTGATTTTTCAGCAATATCCAGTAATTTACCGCTAACCTTACTGGATATACGATAAGTACCGTCAGCAATACCAGGTGTTTCAGGATTTCCGGATACCAGTTCCCAAACAGATGCCACTCCAGGCGTTTCTCCCTGTGTCCACCATTTTGCTTTATACACAGCTCCATTATAGCTTACAAAACTTCCGCCTGTATATGCTTTTCCTGCATTCCAGGTCTCATAACTACCGCCGCCGTTGTTAGATAAAAGTTCCCAAACAGATGCCAATCCGGGTGTTTCCCCTTGTGTCCACCACTTAGCCTTATAATCAGCTCCGTTATATGAAACAATGTCACCGGCAACATATACTTTGCTACTATCCCAAGCTTGAGAGGTACTTGCAGATACAGAAAAAGAGCCGATCCCTCCCGGCAGGATACCATTTGTTCCTGGCAGTACAGTTGTTATGAATAGCGCCACAAGTGTTAATATAACTACACCCAGGAGTTTTCTGTTTTTATTTATCATATTAACCTCTATTCTTGCGCACGCTCTTTGACATACCAAGTTTGTGGTGCGCAAACACAAACTTGCGGTTGAAAAATTTATTTTTCAACCTATTCCCCCTTCAAATGATCTTTTTACCAACCCACTCTGATAATGAGGCCTTTGGGATCTCCTACCTCCAGATAAGAGGCCTGCCCGTTTACATCATCGTAGCAGAAGCCATATGCCAGTCCGTCAATACTGTGATCATGCCAGAATTTTGCATAGTAATTGGCAGGCGCAGCTTTATAATACTTGGAAGGATTATTCCAGTCTGCGGTATTTCCATACACATGTCTGTTAAGCGCAGCGCAAACTTCAGCATTGCTGGCACCACCGATTCCAAGTAAAATATCTCTTGTCGAAATGCTTGAATACCCTGCGAAATAATTTGCATAGGTTCCTCCTGTATTAAATGGTCCGCTGATAGGGCAAACGATTCGATAAGGAGCCTGCAGGGTTCCCAAGGATTTGAACTCTGCGGGAACTTCATTTTGATACTTGGTGAACAGACCTGCTCTGGTTTCAGCTTCCAGTTCTCCCACTGTCCGGTCATAATTACCAGCCTTATTCACAAGCCTGTACTGAACTGGGAAACCGAACTGATCCACTCTTGTGGTATTGCCGTGGTATCCGGTATCATCTACCGTAAACTCTACAAAATCAAAATAGATGTTACGGTTAGGATCCGTTGGATTATTGATATCCGGGCCGGCAAACCCATCATTGTAAGTCTTAATGTAGCATGGTGAGCCTACACTGAGAAACATCCTTCCTGAGGTTATCTTCGGGAGATTTACCCAGGAGGTTTCACTTACTTTGTGATAAATATTTGCGTAATTTACTCCATTTTTGGTCAGATGACCGGCCGCATCATTAAGTGCTGAAGAAATTGGAATAAGATTACCGGAAAGATCCAGATAACACCATGCACCGGTGACTGGATTTTTTCCAATTACCCCCCAGTATATTTGACTGTCTGAATAAGCACCTCCAGTACCGTTCATTACTTTTACACTGACGCCCCCTCCAGAAGGATTTGGTATGGAGGAAGCCGCTACTGAATAAATGGAATTTCCCGTTCCAACGCCGGAATCCCCTACCAAAGTAAAGGACCATCTCTGTGCATCGGTGCCATTGTCTGTATACTGTTGTACCACCGCACCATCAGTGGTCTGAGAGCTCCGTACATCCATAGCCAGTCCACTGACTTTAGAAATTACTTTGTAGTATCCGCCGCCGGTATCTATTATACTAAAGCGCTGAGCGCTGGTGCCATTATCCGACCATTGCTGCAATTGCACACTGTTACTCAGAGAACTGTTCGGTACATCCAGCACCAGCCCGCTGTGTACTGCTGTTATTTTATAGTATCCGTCTGATTGTTTCTCTAACTTAAACTGCTGATTCGTTGTATTGCTATTACTCCATTGTTGTACTTTTGCTCCGGCAGCGGTTGATTTATCCGTAATATCAAGTACTTTCCCGCTGACCTTGCTGGTTATCCTATAAATCCCCCCGTTTTTTAGTACAGCTGCTTGTCCTGAGTAGGTATAAGTCGAAGTGTCATAAGCTGTGGTGCCATTGTTATAGGTAAAGAAATATTCAATAACAGAACCTGTAGTCCATTGAACGCTCTGCTCATACCTTCCTGCTCCGGAATTATAAGACATTCTAAGATTCTGCTGGTCGCCTGAGTTCACCTTGTAATGCGCATCCACCCAGGTTGTATTAACGGTTGACTTAAACCAAATTACCGCATTGCTTCCAGAAACTTCTACTCCTTGTGTAAAGTCTGCTGCTGAGACTTTCATTGAGAGCAGCATCGAAAAAATCAATACCAAAACGAAGCCGCACTTAAGCAATTTCTTTGTCATAGCTTTCCCTTTCCTTTCTTAATTGATATGACTTCTTATACTGACTTCAAGCAACATCAAATGTATTGGTTTTTTAATTTTTTCTGACCACTCCTCCCCTTGATAGTTTTTGTAAAATATATACATAAATCATCCCTACAACTATAATTTCGGTGATTTAGAAGAATATGTAAATATATAATCTTGTGATTATTTGCTTATTTTTGTTATTTGTAAATTATTGGTTCTAAGGTTTCTCAAAAGAGGGAAGATATTTGGTGATGTTTACCTTTTTGAAACCAGTAACCTCCTTTTTATTAAGCAGTAAATACGAAATTTTTAACCACCTAATGAAATATATGGTAATTATCACATACTTTTTCAACTTTTTATTGCTTATATTGGAAATAAATGTTATATTGTATATGAAATGTAAGCTCTTACATTTATATTGCAATCAAATTCATTATTAATTTAATTTATATATTAGATACTATTTAATTTCTGATATTTATGAGGTTATTTATATGATTTTTTATATATTCAAATGTAAGCTCTTTCAATTTTTTTAAATTTATGGGAACAATCTTAAAAAGAACTGACAATTAAAAAATGAACTATTTCGAAGGATTGTAGGTACGGAAGAATTTATTGAGGAGGTATTTAGCGTCTATAGAACATATGTCTAAACAGGTAAAGAAAGGGGGCACTTTGAAATAATACCAACGCATATGTTTTAAGAAAATAAATGGAGGTAAATAATTATGAAGTGTATCAAACGTATTAAAAGTATTATACTTTGTTTGGCTCTGGGGTTTTCTTTACTTTATGTAACAGCACCTATGGTACCCGTAGATGCCGCAACCACAGTAGTTCACAATTTCACTACCAGCGGAACAAGCAGCTCTTTCTTTTCAATTACCGGGAACCTGTCCACCTCAAAAGGCACAGTTACTTACAATGGTCTGACGCTTACTCAATGCCTGAAAATTGAATCTTCAACAAGCATCACCTTTAACACCACTGGTTCTTCGACTTTAAAATTAGTTTTTAATAATGAAAGTACTACAAGAATTAAGGTTGACGGAACAAATTATGCTATGACAAACGGTATTGTAAGCGTATCGCTGGGAGCAGGCTCACATACCATTGCAAAAACCGATGTAGCAAATCTGTATTATATCGAACTGACAACAGATGGAGGAACTACACCTACAGCAACACCTACACCAACTGTAACCCCTACAGCAACACCCACTCCTACCACACCTCCCACATCCGGGGATATCATTCTTACTCCGAACGGCTCCATGACCTTACAGCAGGCAATTAATTCTGTACAGCCCGGAAAAGCAATTTATCTGAAAGCTGGAGCCTATAAATATTCCAGTACAATTCTTATTGCTGAAGGAAATAATGGTACTTCAAGCGCAATGAAAAAAATATATGCTTATGGAGATGGTGTTCCTACAGTAGACTTCTCTGCTATGTCTGAAAATTCTTCTAACAGAGGAATTGTTTTAGCAGCAAATTACTGGCATATCAAAGGAATTACAATCAAAGGCGCCGGCGATAATGGAATGCTGCTGGCAGGACATAATAATACAATTGAGAATTGTACCTTCAGAGAAAATCATGATACCGGACTGCAACTATCAAGATACAATACATCCTATAATTCCATCAACCAATGGCCCAGCAATAATCTGATTATTGGTTGCCTGTCTACAGAAAATGTTGATTCAGGCCGTGAAGATGCAGACGGGTTTGCAGCCAAATTAACCTGCGGTCAAGGAAACAGATTTGAGAATTGTACAGCTATTTATAATTGTGATGACGGATGGGATTTATATACCAAATCCGACACCGGTCCGATCGGTGTTGTAACAATGGTTAATTGTGAGGCATCTTATAATGGAAAATTTACCGATGGCAGCCTTACTGGCGGAGACGGAAACGGCTTTAAGCTCGGAGATGATACTGCTTCCGTTCCACATGTGCTAAGAAACTGTAAAGCCAATTACAATGCGAAACACGGATATACCGGAAATGGAAATCCCGCAAAATTAGTTATGGATAACTGTACCGGTACAGGTAATGGCGGTAAGCTTTTTGACAGAATAAACTAGAACTCTGATAAGTTAACTAAAATTTGCAGAAACAGGGATAACTTAGCCTTACATCCCCTGATATAATACCAACTATCATTACACAGCCTGTTCTTGCAGCAAAAACAGCCTGTAACCTTTCCTTTCCATGTTACAGGCTGTTATAATATATACTCCTAGAATTGTTTAATGATTCTTGCTCCTCTTACTACCCTAGATAAGCGTATCCATATCTTATATACTGGGAAAGTTCACGATGCTTATACTTTATATGCTTTTTTATTTCCCTCTGTACTCACTGGGCGTACATCCGCAATGAGCCTTAAAAATTCTGTTAAAGTGACAGATATTCTGAAACCCAGAATCAAAGGCTGCCTGATTGATGGTAACAGCATCGTTTTTCATAAGGTATTGCGCTTTTTGTAATCTCGCCTGAATCAACTCCTTCTTTGGCGTACTATGAAAAAACAGTTCATAATATTTGTATAACTGACTCTTTCCAATATTGAGCATACCACACATTTTCTCTATATCCCAAGGCTCCTCACAATTTGCTAGAACCTGTTGTCTGAGGCTCAGTAGTTCAGGGTATATGTTTTCTTTGTGTTCAACCGGAATAGCCTCCCGCAGCTTTTGCCGATGCAAAAGTATCATAAGCTGATGTATATATAAATCAATCATTTCCTCCGACTGTGACAGCTTATTTATAAATTCCTGGTAAATCTTTTTAAGCAGCCAGTTAAGCTCATCCGTATTGTCCGGATAAAAAATTCTATTTTGCAGTATTTCATATTTATTAAACTCCTCTGGTTTACAGAAAAAATGCATATAACTGTTAAAGAATTCATTATCTGCCTGATAATGCTGGTAGGTACCAGGCGTGTATAAAATACAGGCACCGGATTTCACCTTTACCTGTCCATGATTCTGAAAATAGAAAGTCATCGGTGATAAAGTCAATAGGAAAAGATAGCTGGCAGTACCAGTAGGACGCAAAATTATGTCTTTATACGGGTTATGTGTGTGATATCCACAATAATCAATTGTTATCATCGTTTTTCTCTCCTCTTTGGCTATGGAAAATCTATGCAACCATAAGTAAAGCATATTTATAATCGGAAGAAAAGTCAATACATAAAGAAATTAGGTTAATTTCTTTTTATCATAGCCTGCTATAATTTAGATAAAATATGTGATTAAAAAGGAGTTACTAAATTGAGAAAATCAAAAGTAAGTATCGACAAACATTTTATTGTAGGGGATATTGATAAGCGTATCTATGGTTCTTTTATTGAACACCTGGGACGTGCAGTGTATGAAGGCATATATCAGCCCGGAAGTCCCTTTGCTGACGAACAGGGGCTTAGAAAGGATGTTATTGACCTTATACAACAGCTTAATGTTCCCATTGTTCGTTATCCCGGCGGAAATTTTGTGTCTGGTTATCATTGGGAGGACGGTGTGGGTCCCAAAAGCGAGCGACCTGAGAGAATAGATCTTGCCTGGAATGTAATTGAAACAAATCAGTTTGGCCTTAATGAGTTTATGGATTGGGCAGACAAAGCAGGCACAACTCCGATGATGGCTGTCAATCTTGGAACACGTGGGGTGGAGGATGCAAAAAACATAGTTGAATATTGTAATTTAAAAGGCGGCAGCTATTACAGTGATTTAAGAAGAAAACACGGATACGAACAGCCCCATGATATAAAGCTCTGGTGTCTGGGAAATGAAATGGATGGTCCCTGGCAGATGGGTCATAAGACTGCAATGGAATACGGAAGAATTGCTTCAGAGGCAGGTCGTATCATGAAGATGGTGGATCCTTCCATAGAACTGGTTGCCTGCGGAAGTTCCTCTCTTAATATGGAAACTTTTGGTAGTTGGGAAGATACCGTACTTACTGAATGCTATGATCAGGTGGATTATCTTTCTTTGCACCAATATTACGGAAATGAAGCTGATGATACACCTGCATTTCTTGCGAATACTGTTGCAATGGAGAATTTTATCAGTTCTGTAATCTCCATCTGCGATGCTGTAAAAGCTAAAAAACGCAGAAGCAAGTCCATCAATCTCTCTTTTGATGAATGGAATGTATGGTATCATTCCAGGAAGCAGGATGAAAAATTGGAGCGTTGGTGCAAGGCTCCTCATCAGCTGGAAGATATCTATAATTTTGAAGATGCATTATTGGTAGCGGGTATGATGATTACCATGCTGCGTCATGCAGACCGTGTCAAAGTAGCCTGCCTGGCACAGCTTGTTAATGTTATTGCTCCTATTATGACCTCCGATACCGGAGCCTGGAAGCAAACCATCTTTTATCCCTTTGCTCTAATCAGCAATCATGGTGCCGGAACCGTGCTAAATACAGTCATAGATACACCTGTATACGAGAGCGTTCACGGGGATGCTCCTTATCTGGATTGTGTAAGCATTATGAATGAAGAAAATGAAACCCTGACAATCTTTGCATTGAACAAAGACCTCGACTCACCAATGGAAATGACCTGTGATTTGCGACAGTTTAATGAATACAAGATTAAAGAGCATTGGGCCTTAAGTCATCCTGATTTAAAGGCTATTAATACGGAGGAATTTCCGGATAATGTGGCACCTGTCAGATCAGACAGTGCTAAAATTGATAATGGGATTCTGGAAGCTTTATTAGGAGCTAAGAGTTTTCATGTAATGATACTTGGCAAATAAATTTATACGAAGCTTTGATTGGTTTATATTTTTCACAAGGGATGGAGAATTGCAGCAAACAGTAAGTACTCATGCTTCAATTCCAAGGTATAAAAAGTCCTGATTCTCTGAAGATTTCGTGTTGGACATGATGTAAAACAAAACAGATAAATCGTTGCGATCAGTTAATTTTGTGTTACAACACGAAGTCTTCAGAGAAAGTATTGCTTTTTTATACTTATCATAATATGCAAATATGTATATAAGTCAGATCTTAACGTATTAATTAATCACTTTGTTCCAATTTACTTTAGAGCACAAATTAACTGCAACCGTTATTATATGCTAAGGTATTAATAACCTTGTTCACAAGTTCTAAGTGAAGCAAAGGATAGGTGAGATTACTTGGTATTTCAGAGAAAAACTCTATTCTTTCAATTTCTGAATCAGGCATTTCATCAAACTCTTTTATTTCGGCATAAAAAAGCATCGCATACCTTGATAATGAGTATGTGCATATCGGTATAATATCAAAACTTTTTGCTCCTGTCTCTTCAAATAATTCTCTCTTTGCAGTATCCAATATTGACTCATTTTCCTCTCTATGTCCTCCTGGCACCTCCCAGGTATCTCTATCCTTATGCTTGCAGAATACCCACTTCCCTTTGAATTTGGATACAATTACAGCTGCGAATAACAAAGAATCTTCAATTTCTTCGATATCATAAAAATTTACTTCCATTAAATCACCTCATTTTGGTATAAACGACTTTCCTGCTTATATATATATTGTCGGTGCAACTAATGTTATTTTTATACCATTCTTTTGTAAGATATCTCATATGATTTCTCCTGTGATCTTATTCATTCTTTAGTTAGTGAAAGAAATAAAAGTACGGTATCACAAGTATCAGGCCTTATTATCTTGGGCGCAGAGACAGAAAGGATGTCCGGCTGGATCTAACATAGTGACCCATTCCTTTCCTCCAAATTCTGATTCTGTTGTCCTGGCCCCTAAAGCTAGTGCATATTCAACTGCCTCCTCAACGTTTGGAACCTGAAAGTCAAAATGCATCTGTTTTTGTTGCTTACCCTCTTCCTCAGGCCAGGTAGGCGGGACATAATCCTCCTCTTGAATGAATAAAAATACGATACCATCGTTACTCAATGCAGGACGCCCAAACATAATGCTTTTTTCCCAGCCAAGTAAATTATGATAAAATTCACACAAAGTCTGTTCATCGTCACAATCCACCATTATATTTCCCAGATGTATTCCGTTTAACATAGAAACTCCTTTCACATGCTACTTAGTCCTTTAAGCTTTACCATTTACACTATAGACTAATTTTTGTAATCAATTACAAATCCCCCTATGTTACACCATTTTATTCCATGGTTCAATCTGACTTTCACCAGAACATTACGTGTTCTATCATAGAAGCATTAATTCTTCAGCCCTTCTTATTTTCACCTCATGAGCAAATCTGCTGTCCATTCCGCATACTGCCATTTTATAATCTGTATCAAGCTTATACTGTTTAAAGCTGTAATTCCTAATATCCTCTTTGGATTTAAACAGTATATCCTCTGATTGGATACGAAAGGAAAAGGAGTTAAGGGGAATTGAAAGACCTTTTCCCACAGCCTTGATATAAGACTCCTTCAATGTCCATAATTCATAAAAATAAGATAAACGTTCTGAAGCCTCCTTTTGCATCAGCTCTTGATATTCCTCAAGATGAAAGAAACGCTTTGCAATATCAAACTCAATTGGTTGAATATGTTCAACATCAATACCTACAGGTAATGAATGGACAGCACACACAACCCAATCTCCTGCATGAGAGGTATTAAAGCAGAAGTCTTGCTGCTGCTGTTTTAAAGCGGGCTTACCATACTCATTGTATTCAAATACGATATCCTCATTTTTTTGGCCTAATTTGTTCGTTATAATCTGTCTGACCAAAACATCACTGACTAAGGAACGCTGGGCATCCTGTATTCTATGAAACCTTCTGATTCTATCCTGCTTTTCCCCGGATACTTTGCTAAGAAGCAAATGATACAGTTCCTGTGGTAATTGATTGCTTAAATTTACAGCATAAATTTCAATCATATTCTCCCGCCTTTATCTGGTTTTATATATTGGTTCCGCTTATTAAATTATTTTGTATCCACTCTTTAAGGGTGAAATTCATATGCTGCCTGAATATGCTGAATAATCCAGTTTAAGAACAATGTACTCTCAAAAAAACCACTTCTGGGCTTCCCTGATAGTGTAATAAAGCTGGTAATAAGCCCCCTGACAGGCGTGTACTTAAGCTTTTCCTGACAACCCTGTGATAGATTCCTGGGGTAATCTGTCAGAACAGCTTTGCACCTCTTGTCCAGGAGCTTATTGTCAACAGTCTTATATTTATATTGAATATTTTACCATCTTGAACATAATTTTACTACTTCAAATTCATTATTTTGACTTATTGGAATATCTGTTCCATAAAATTTAAAAGCGGTTCACCTCTATACTGTCTTCTAAATTAATTCTTGTAAGATTTTCTTTAGGGTCTGTTTCTCACCAACATTTCCCGGAAAAATGATATAGGGTATTCCCGGAAATCGGCTGTTTTCATCTGTTTTCCAAACAGGAATTCCCGGCTGAATCTGACCTAATACATATGCCTTTCGAACCTTTAAGGCTCTCACTCCGATATCACTTGATGTAATTCCACCTTTTGCAATAACGAATCCCGGAACTGTACCTAGTTCAGATACCAACTTAAGCACCGACTCAGATATCTTAACAGATCGCAAAAGCGCCTTTTCTTTCGTATCCTTATCAAGAGTCAGCAACCTGCGTTTGGTATAGGTAACAACTGTTTTACCTTCCTCTATCAGTGCCTTACTGCGTGCTGTAACCCGTTCTACCTCTTCCTCCAGCCTGTCCTCCAATACCAGGTCAGAATTAAATTCCAGAAATTCCAGCTCCTCCATATCTTTTAAAGCTTCCAGCTGTGCGGTTGTCTTCTCTGTATGGGAGCCTATAACCACAATACCGCCTCGTTTTACAGGCACCGTAATCATATCCTCTTTTCGGAGCAAAGGCTGATCTGCTATTCCGCCTATAACCTTTATAAAATCAGCGGCAGTTCGAAACAGATAATGTCTGCCACCCTTTATTGCACGGTAAAAGGCAACGCAGAAAGTTTCCAGGCAGCCTGTATCTATGGCATTAACTATGACCTTTCCAAAACCTTCTACACCAAGGAGTGTCTCCTTAATAACCTCCAGCTCGGCACCTCGAAGTTGGTCTAAGCTGACAGATTTCACTGATTCTGCAAGGTAAGCACCGCCTGTCTTCTCTTCGATATATTCACAGAGATTTGAACTTGTATAACCAAAGGTTTTATCTCTGGCAAATTCTGTATCAGCTGCGGGTATAAGCTCTTCTTCATATCTGACATAATGAATGTTATCGATGGTATACCTTCCGCCTGCTTTAAAAAAGGGAATCAAAATCTCTCCATCCACCTTAATTGCCAGTCCCTTTTCCAGCTCTTCTTTCAGAAGAAAGGTTTCAAGAGGATAATGGCCTCTTAAGGTAGAGTCACCCCGGCTGATAATCTGAAAATTCATTCCTGTTTCTTTGGCGGCTCTTATAATGTTCTTTGCAATTTCAATATGTACCTTCGTGGTCTGCTGCTCTGTCATAGCCCGGGAATTGGTCAGAATATAGAACAGCATATCCTCACTTAAAAATCCTTCAAGGATACTTTCATAATTCCAATCCGTATATACAAATACATCATGAACCGCCTGTACACCAGTTGGATCGTCATCCAATACTATTATCTTCAGCTTATTACTCTCAATTTCCTGTCTCAGTAAATCTGCTATTTTACTGCTCTTATATTCATTATGCTGATATTTATTTTCAACATCTGTCATTCTCAAACGTTCCAAGGAAGCCTCCTAACTTAATAACCAAAGGATAAATTATGGATTCTTTATTTCACAGGGTAAGCTACGGGAAGCCATATTCTCATTTCACCGTAACCTCTGTTATCCCAGGCAAAATAGGGAATCAGGCGAACCGGCAATTTACGAATTCCTTCATAATGAAGTGTTTGATATAAAGCTTCGCGGTCATAGTCTACCCTGTTATGAGCATACAACTCGCCTTCCAAAACCTGAATTTCTCTTCCTGCAATTACATGGTATTTCTCTTCAAATTTCGTTTCAGGAGTAATCAACAGATCATCCAGCGTCTCAATCTTTGCGTCATTGGATTCCACGCAATATACCAGGGGACCTTTCTCAACCGCTACCTGATTACTGTTTTCTTCTACTAACGGATGGGAAACGGTCAGCCGCGCTGCCATCTCAAAGTATACCTCGATTTCTGTACCCTCAAGCCGATTAAGCGCAACAGGGATAAAAGTATTGGCATCCTTCTTTGATAAGCTTCTCTTCTCTCCTCCTGAAAGAGTAATGTATCCATTTTCTGCCCAGCTGGGAATGCGGATGTTAATAATCACTCTGCCATCCTTGTTAACTTTAGTAATCCTGAATTTGATTACACCTTCATAAGGGTAATTGGTTTCCTGTAAAAGTTCAAAATCCGTTCCGTTATCCAGGCTGATATGTGCTTTATTAGCTCCATACATGCCTATATATACCGAATCCTCAGACACAGAATAAGCATATTCATAACTCTGCGCAAGGTTACGTGCCAGATTCGGAGGACAGCAATAACTGGTTATGTATTCTGTTCTTTCCAGCGACCATACCATTTCAAATTCCAGCTTCTTCGCTCTTCTTAACATATTCTCGTAAAAATAACGTTTCCCATCCAGACTGACAGCAGCCAGATTGACATTTAGCATCGTTCTTTCAATGATATCCAAATACTCAGCCTTCTGTTCTATATTAAACATACGATAAGCCCACATAACCAAACCAATGTTAGCACAGGTCTCATTATAAGCGGTGATATTGGGCAACTGATACTCATAACCAAAGGATTGATGGGTTTTCTGGTCTTTAAAGAAATTACCGTAAGGGGATACTCCATTATAAAGTGCACCACATCCGTTTGTAAGATACAGTTTGTGTTTCAGTAAATCCTCCCATACTCTGTGTAGCATATCCTTATATTCTTCCTCTCCAAGCTCAGCGTACAAATCTGCTACACCACTGTAGAGGTAATTGGACCGTACGGCATGACCAACAATTTTTTCATGCTGCTTTAGAGGTATTCTGTCCTGGTTATCATCCGTACCGTCTTTTACGGAATCTCTGAGTTCAATGGCCAGCTTTGCCAGTTCAAGATACTTCTTCTCTTCTGTTGTACGGTACATTTCAATCAACCCCATATAATGGGAAGGGCATACTGCCGTCTGTACTTCTCCGGTTCTGGCAGCCTCCTGGTACAGCTCATAGAGATAATCTGCTGTCTTCTTCGCTATCATCATAAAATTATCCTTGCCGGTAATTCTATGATGAAGACATGCACAGGTAAATAAATGGCCGAAATTATAAACTTCAAAATCGTTGATGTCGCCCATACGGGATATTCCGTTACTGTTCCTTTCACCGATAATCTGTTTAGTGGAAAGATAGCCATCCGCCTGCTGTGCACGGCTGATTAAATCGATATATTCCTCAATCTCATCTAACATTTTCTGGTTATTACTTTTAGCAGCGGTGTATAAAGCCGCCTCCATCCATTTATAAAAATCACCGTCTCCAAAGACAGTACCATTATGTTCTCCCTCTGAATCTCCGGCGCATATTTTAAAGTTTTCAACTACATGACTGATATCCTTGGAATCAAACATATGCTTAAGCTGTGGTACAGTAGCCTCTGCACAAATTTTAAAGCTTTCTGCCCATAAACCTCCGGTCCATTCAACCGCATCAAAAGGTAGGGATGATACTTTCGCATAAGGTGATTTTTTTGTATTGGTTAACATAAATACCTCCATTCTGCCTTAGGCAGTCTATATGATTTAGGTCAAAAAAAGGTACGATGACTTTGTATTGTTTCTTACAAAAGCCCCTTCCGTATTAATGCTTCCTTTAAAGCTATTGCACCATAGCGGGGACTGGAAACAACCGGCATATTACAGGTCTTTGCAAGCAGTTCCTCACAATATGCCATGGAACCCTGACATAACAGAATAACATCTGCTTCGTTCATAATCTCAGAAGCTTTGCTTAACATAAGGCTTTTGAATTCTTCCTGATTCGCACCAAAAGCATCGATTAATCCATCCACCAGTGTAACTTGTTGTCCTAATTCTCTTGCTACACGCTTCACAGTGTTCTTTGTGGGCTCAAGTGTTGTCGGAAGTGTTGCCAGTATACCGATACGTCCAGCTTTCTTTGCTGCAATTCTAACTGCATCCTTACACATCTCTTCATCAATTCTGACGATGGGTATCCCCATATATTTTGCCAGGTCCTGGCTTGCATCAGCCACTTCGCCTACCGAGGAGCAAAGATTAAGAATTGCCACCGCTCCGTCAGCAACTGCATTCATATACAAGCTAACCAGCTTACCTGCTGCCGTTGCTGTCACATATCCTGCTTCTCTGGCTTCCGCCAATATGGAAGGATCCTTGTAGCTTAGCAGCTCAAATCCTTCACCGATATTTTTTTTCACTTCCTGTTCAACCATGTCAATCAGTTCCGGCGTTGTACTTGTATAAACCAACCCAACCTTCATAACTACCTCCATATAACTCATACGAAAATTCTTGCAATTCGCAAGTCTCTGTTATTATGTTACTATTGTTAAAGATCTAGAAAGTTCTAATTGTAATATGTTCTTCCATATAATTTCATATTCAAAACTACCTTTTAAGCTAAAATCAATACATCGGAAGGAGCAATTTGTATTTTTCCGCTATAACACTTATCGTCCAGCAGATTTTTATATTTTGCAGTTTTTAGATCAATTACTCCTGTTTGTGTTCCATGATTGATAACAAATATAAATTTGCCATTTTCATTTGTTCTGGAGGTAATTTCCATATCCCCAGCAAACTCAAATTCTGAGGACAGCTTTTCATTTTCACAAATTTCCTCAATCAAACGGTTTAAATAAGTTTCTTCTATCTGAGTTCCAAGATAATATGCTTTGCCAGCACCGTATCGATTCACGGTAACAGCAGGCATTCCTTCATAGAAATCACTGCTATAAGCTGCCAACACCTCTGCACCATTTGAATGTAGCACATCACATAGGAAGCTGCACATATACTCCTGGCTGTTTATTTTGTTTCCAGTCATTTTTATTGTGTTCTTCTCCATCGGGTACAAAGCATCCACTTCCTCGACCCATACCCCCAGGACCTCACGAAGCAGTCCGGGATATGCTCCAAAGATGCAGCGGTCATTCTCATCCACGTACCCTGACATATAGGTAGCAATTAAAGTACCCCCGGCTTTTACAAACTGCTCCAGCCTTTCAGCTACACCTTCTTTGGTCATATAGAGTAAAGGAGCTACAATTACCTTATAATTCGAGAAGTCAGTACTCTGTTTGATAATATCTACCGGTACATTCTGATAATAGAAAGGTTTATAATAGTAATGAACCTGCTCCAGATAATTCATATCCTTTGTCGGTCCACTGGTAAGTTCTAAGGACCACCAGTTATCCCAGTCAAAAATAATACCTGCCTTGGATTGTGTTCTTGCATTTACAAAGGTATTGTCAAGTTTTTTAAGCTCCTGTCCAAGCTTAGCACATTCCTTAAATATTCTGGTATCTTCACTTCCATTATGAGAAACAAAAGCCCCATGAAATTTCTCCTGTCCGCCAACGGATTGCCGCAGCTGAAAATATAGACAACTATCGGAACCATGAGCCAGACCCTGATATGCAATTTTACGAATTTCACCGGGTCGCTTCAACTTGTTATATGGCTGCCAATTCTGTTGATTGGGTGATTGCTCCACCACCAAAAAGGATTTACCATCCTTGCTGGCTCGCATAATATTATGCTTTAAGGCAGGAAAACTTCGTTCATCCCCCGGTGCAGGATAGTTATCCCAGCCTGCATAGTCCATTTGAGGAACCATCTCGAATTGATTTAATTTTTTGATATAACCTGATATGTTTGAGAATACAGGTAAATTTGGGGTTGCTTTTTTTAGTATCCGGGCTTCATTGTTATAACAATCTATGGTTGAGGCTGTAACAAACCTCATATAATCCAGCTGAATTGCAGGATTAAAACGATAGTCATCATTTAATTCTGTGGGCAGCATAATTTCCTCAAAGGAGGTCAGGGTCCTTCCCCAAAAGGAGGTCGTCCACTTATCATTGAGATTCTCTATTGTCTGATACCGTTTTTTTAACCAGCTACGGAATTTCTTCTGGCAGTTATCACAATAGCAATAGGTTCCGTACTCATTTGCAACATGCCAGCCAAGAAGTCCCTGGTAACTTTTATAACGTTCAGCCATAGCCGTTGCCATAGCAGCAGCTCTCTCTCTGTATTTCTCACTGTTCACGCAGAAAAAGACTCTCATGCCGTGGGTTCTCTTACGTCCGGCAATATCAACCGGAAGAACCTCCGGATATTTCCTGGACATCCAAGCTGGTTGCGCACAGGTTGGTGTGGCCAGAATCACTCGAATTCCATTGTTCCATAGTTTATCTAATATCTTATCCAGCCATTCAAACTGATAGACACCTTCTTCCGGTTCAAGCTTTGCCCAGGAAAATACCGGTAATGTTACAGTATTAACTCCTGCTTTTGCAAACAGCTCCATATCCCTGTCTATTGTTGCTTCATCCCATTGATCCGGATTATAGTCCCCCCCGAACAGGACAAAAGAATTCTTTAAATTATCCATTATTTACTCCTCTTATATCTTAAATAAAAGGTTATTACACGGAATGGTGTTTCACACTCTGCCGTTCTACCAAAGCAGTTTTCATCTCTATTTTCTGGATACCTTCTGATTTGCCCTCTATTTTACTTACCAGCGAATTAACAGCAACACAGCCGATTGCATATTTGGGTGTCTGAATTGTCGTCAGGGGAGGTTCCATCATACTTGATATGGATATATCATCAAATCCGACGATTGAAATATCCTCTGGAATCCGATATCCATTTTCACGAAGCACACGAATTGCCCAAATAGCTATGATATCATTATCTGCAAAAAAAGCAGTAGGCATATTCTTCCTGGCACCAAGATGCTCTTTCAGCTCCAGATAAGCTGCATCTCCGCCGGCAGAGGTAAATTCCACTATGTTGTCTTCGTTTAACTTAAGATGATTCTCTCTAATCGAACGCAGGAAGCCATAATAACGCTCAACGAAATTATTCGCATTACCTTCCACATGTAAATAACCAATCTCTCTATGTCCCATGGAAACAAGATGTGAGACAGCCAAATCAACTCCTTGTTCATTGTTGATCGCCACACTGTCCAGATCTTCACTACCCATGTAATTATCAATAATAACAGTAGGTACATGCATATCGGTAAAAAGTTTCATCTGTTCTTCTACCATTTCTGTTGCCAGCAAGAGAAGTCCTTCGATCTGCTCTTCTTTGATCTTTTCAACATCTAAAGCAATGGACTTGCTGTCTGAATAGGTAATCATCAGCTTGTAACCACAGTTCTTAACCTGATACTCTACACCTTCTATAATACCAGTAAAAATCTGAGAAAAGTAAGGTGATGCTTCTGCTTTTGAACCATTTTTACGGTATACAAGGAATAGTATCTTTTTCTCTTCAACAGTATCCGGTAATAAATCTTCATAACCAAATTCCTTCAACGCACTAAATACTTTATTTCTGGTAGCTTCACTGACACCGGGTTTATTATTTAAAACCAGTGAAACACTAGCAGGTGAAATCCCCAGCAACTTCGCTAATTCCTTTGCTTTTACAGCCATATTTCATCTCCTAAATTCAACTAAATATTTTAAATAATTTTAGCATTTAATTTAATTTCTGTCTACTAAAACCCGTTTAAAATGAAACAAATCATTTTACAGAACCAAGTATCCCTTCAACAAATTGCTTCTGTAGCAGGAAGAATACGAGTATTGTCGGTAATGTTGAGATAACAATTCCCACCATAATAACACCATAATCCGGGGTAAATCCAGCGGCAAGATTAGCAACTGTTAGCGGCAATGTAAATTTAGAATTACTTTGTAATGCAATCAAAGGCCACATATAGTTATTCCAGCTAGCCATAAAAGCAAAGATAGCTGCCGCTGCATAGGTTGATTTCATCATTGGAACAAAGATTCTGAAAAAAATCTGAAATTCCTTACAGCCATCCACTCTTGCAGCCTGTATGGTTTCAAAAGGAAACGCATGTGTGTTTTGCTTAAAGAAGAAAACTAAAAACGGAGCACCCAAAGCCGGCAGTATAATACACAAGTAACTATTTAGCAGCCCAAGCTGAGCAAACATACGAAACATGGGAATAATTCTGGCTGCGAATGGAACCATCATAGATGCAATGAGTACCATAAACAATATCTCTTTTGCCTTGGAAGGAAACATAACAAATGCATAACCGGCCAGGGAACATATAATAATGGAGGTTATGGTAACAACAACGGCAAGGTGCAGGGAGTTCAGAAAGGCTCTTCCGATATCTGCCGCTGCGAAGGCCTTTTCGATATTAAGAAACAAAGCAGTGCCGAAGGAAAGCTTCCCCATGGTAATATCCTTTGATTCATTTGTTATACTTATAATCATCCAGAGAAATGGTGAAATGGAAACAAATGATACAAGGATTAAAATAATATGCTTTAAAAAATAGGTTAATTTTTTCATTTTTCCTTCAACACTCCTTTCTGAACAACAGTAATAATACCAACTATTATAAATACAGCGTAGGACACGGCTGCTGCATAGCCATAGCTGGGAACAAAGTTAAAGGACAAATCATATATGTACTCCGAGATGGTACGGGTAGCATTACCCGGACCACCATTGGTAAGATTTACAACTTCATCAAATAATTGCAGTGTTGAATTTAGAGCCATGATACTGGTCAGAAAAACAATCGGCTTTAAAAGTGGCACAGTAATTTTCGTAAAAGAATGGAAAGCATTGCAACCATCAATTTGTGCTGCTTCATAGATGGACCCTTCAATATTTTGCAGCGCTGATAGATAAAAAATCATATAATAGCCTGTATACCGCCAGATAAGTGCTATGATAATTACTGCTTTGGCCCATGAAGCATCCAATACAAAAGCAATAGGCGCATCAATAAGATTAAACTTTATCAGCATATTATTAACAAAACCATCAACGGAGAAGATATTCTTGAATAATATGGAATAGGATACCATGGAGGTTACACAAGGGAGGAAAATACAAGTCCTGTAAATACCTCTTCCTTTCAGTCGTGGATCATTGAGCAGCACTGCAAGTATCAATGACAGCAACAGCATTATTGGTATTTGTATAACCGCATATAACAAGGTATTTCCTACTACAGTCCAAAAGGTTGAATCGCGAAACATTCTTTCGTAGTTTGCCAATCCATTAAAGGTAAGATTGGCGCCTTTTCCTGTCTTAAGAGATAGGAAGAATGCTTGAATCATAGGAATATAGCTAAATATCAGTATGAAAAACGCTGCCAGAAATATCATTGACCAGGCAACGATAGTAATTCTTTTTTTCTTATTCATTATGCAGCCACCCCCATTGTTCTGCTCTATTCCTGTACTGTCTGGTTAAACTGCTCTTCTGCTTGTTTTAAACTGGAATCAATATCCTTACCGCCTAAGATATCAGGCATTACCGCAAGTAAGGCTCCCTGTGCTTCTGCGGAGTAAGCTCCGTTGTTAACTGCGGGAATTTCTGCAATCCAACTGGCAAGAATCTGATTGATCTTTGTATTTGAAAAGAAAGGATCTTCTTTCTCATAAGCTGCTACGGTAGAAGCAGGCAAATATGTCGCCATAATATTCTTCTGCTCAACTAAAGTATTGTAAAGCTCTGTACTGCCGCCAAAGGTCTTTGCAAAGAAATCAGCAGCAACATCAGCATTTTTGCCCTCTGCTAATACATACCAGCTGGAACCACCCTGATTGGATTTGTTGGTTGCACCATTAACACTTAACTTAGGAACAGGCGCCACTTTCCATAAACCGCTCTGATCAGCAGCAGCCTTAATTGTTGAGGCAATCCAGGAACCACGGATAACACATGCCACTTCACCACCATTAATAGCACCTGCGAATCCGGTCCAGTCGCTGGCAACTTTTACAAAATCACTGCTATTAAACTGTTTGAAAATATCGATGCATTCCTTTAAAGCAGTGTTATTAACGAAGTTTGCCTTACCTGCATCGTCGGTATACCAGGTACCTGCTGACTGCAGCATAATCTGAAACTCTGAAATATCATTGGGATTATAGGTCTGAAGCAAATGCCCTTTCTCTTTTAATTTCTTACCGAGCTCAATATATTCAGCCCAGGTTAAATCCTGCATATCTTCGTCCGTATATCCGGCTTCCTGAATATAATCGGTACGGTAAAATAATCCGGCAACACCGGTATCAAAAGGCACACCGTAACCAACACCATCGTAAGATACCGCTGATTTCTTATAGCTGGCAAAATCATCGTAATTAATCACATCATCCATTGCCTTGAAAGCTCCTGGATAAGACATCAGATAACCTTGGGCTGCAAGATCACTAATGATAACCACATCAGGAAGATCTTCCTTTACTCCTGAGGCTAATACTGTATGTATCTTCTGAAGCGCGTCCGCTTTTGCCATCTCAACAAAATTTAAAGTTGCACCTTCGTACAATTCGTCTGCTGCCTGCAAAGCCGCACCATTAAAGTTAACATCCCAGCCCCATACGGTTATTTCAACCGGTTCAGCTGCGGGAGAATCTTTTGGTTCTTCTGTTTTAGGCGCATCTGTAGCAGTTGCCGCTTCTGTTTTAGAGTCAACTGGCTTATTTACCCCATTGTTTTTTGTACTGCATCCTGAAAATACAGAAGCTACTAATGCGGTAGCCAGAAGTAAAGATAATACTTTTCGTTTCATAAACTCCTCCATTATTTAGTTATTCTAAATTAATTTAAATATCGTTTAGTTGATATTTAATAGAATTATAATGCAAGGTAAAATGCATGTCAATATTTATTATGCATAATGCTTAAATATATCTACATTATCTAATTTTATTATACATTAAATACATCTTTGCTTATTTATTTTATAAATAAATGCTTAATAATTTAATTTATATTTAGTTCAAGAACTAAATTTGTAATAAAATATTTAGTTTTTAAACTAAAAAAGTCTATACACAAATACTTTCTTAGAAAATATTTGTGTATAGACAAAAGGAATAATCTATTAATATGTCTGTTTCTGTGTTCAGAACTTTTACAGCAGGATAAAGGTTTACAAAGTAAATTCCTTTCTCTTTTAAATAGTCTTTTTCTTATTTTTAAGGGTAAGTGATACGACAATTCCAATAGCAGCAATAACGGCAGAGGCAATAAACATATTTGTATAGCCCTGATTTAAAACACTTTGAAAAGTCTTTTCAATCTCAGAAGACATTTCACCAATCACAGGTAATACATACGTCTGCGCTTTCTCCGGAAGGAATTGCTTGAAAATATTCGTTAACTGGCTGACGATTGTTGTTACATCCGCATTTTGAAGAGATGCAAAGAGTTTTTCATTGCTACTTCCTCCGCCCGTACTCATAGCAGGGATCATATCTGCACCACCGGCTTTTGCAAAACCCGCCTGTAAGGTTTGCATCAGTTCAGACTGAATATTTTTACTGGCATCTATGATAAATCCAATCATGAAACTTGGTGAAATAGTAACTCCAATGGAACGAATCAGGGACATGGTTGCAAGAGCAGTTGCTCCCTCTTCTTCCTTTACAGCACCTAAAATCAGATAATTCAAGGGAGGTCCCATGATAAATCCAACTCCGAATCCCATAAATGCGATACCAATCAATACCGCAGCAAGCGTTAAAGTCCTTGCTGCAATTAGACCTAATATCAAAGTCCCTGCCACAGTACAGGCAAAGCCCAGAATGAGCACAAGCTTAGCGCCCTTTTTATCAAGCAGCTTACCACTTAGAGGAGATGCCACACCGGAAAATACCGCCAGCAAGGTTACCAGATAACCACCCGAACCCGTTTTAAATTTCAAAGTGTTTTCAGCAAACTGCGGCATATAAACCATTCCCATCATACCGATTCCAACAACAAAAGCAATAATAAAAATAGTTACTATCTCACGGTTCTTAAAGTATTTAATGGACAAAACAGGGTCGGCTGCTCTTTTTTCTACCAGTATAAATACAGGGATTAATAGAATAAAAGCTATTAGGAATGGAAATACATTCTTTTGCTGTAAACTCTTACCTACCGCAAAGAAATCAATATTTGTCAAGGCATATAATAAACTGGCAACAAGGGCAGCTAAAAGGAGAGCCCCTAAAATATCCAGTTTGTTTTTAACCGCCATCTTGGACTCCTCCATGGTACTTGCTAAAAACAGTGTTAAGATACAGATGGGAACGTTAATAAAGAAAATGAAACCCCAGTGATCCTGTCCGGCAATATCAATAATAGTACTTCCAAGGGTCGGTCCCACAATAGTGGCAACACCATAAACCGCACCAACCAACCCTAAGGCAGTGCCTCTTTTTTCAGGTGGAAAAGACTGACCGATTACCGTTGTTGCAATCGGCAGAATACCGCCTGCACCAATCGCCTGAATAACTCTTGCTATGAGTAAAAAAGTAAAGTTCCCATAGAAATTACTAAACCCGCAAAGAGCAGAACCAATACCAAAGACAGCAATACCAAAAATATACATCTTCTTTCTGCCGATTATATCGGACAGCTTAGAACTAATAGGCATGGAAACCGCATAAACCAACGTGTAAATCGTTATCATCCAGGCACCTACACCTTTTGATACGGAAAAACTATTCTGAATGATTTCTCTTGCCGGGGATACAATCCCATTATCGATAGCCCCCATAAATATTCCTAATAAAAATAAAATTAAAATCAATGTGGTATTTTTTTTCTGCACCATACTACGTCCCTTTCTGAACATTGTTCATTTAAAATCAAAAAAATTAAGTTTCTCCTATAGTAAGCACTCTATAGGAGATAACTCTTTAAGATCATTTCAAAAGTTTCATATTTAAATTGTTTCATCTGTGCAATCAGCATAAAATTCTGAACAATAAAACTAGCGAGCTCTCTGTCATTGATTTCCTGATTATCTGCACTTCCTTTCTTTTCCTTATGACTTATTATGGCTTTCTCCAGAGTATCAACAAATAAATCAACAACTTCCTGTTTTTGCTTATGATGCTCTTTTGTCATCCCCTTTTCATTGTTGTTTAATTTGAGCCAGGTATCTTTAAAGATATCAAGAAAAGACTCTAATATGGTATAGATTCTCTTAAACTTAGCAAATAACTCACAGTCTTCCTGCTCAGCCTCTTGGATTGCAGCAACAAATTCTAACCAGTATTGGTACATCAGCTCAGACATTAAAGTATCTTTCGTGGGAAAATAATTATAGATCGTACCGACTGCTATTCCAGACGCCTTTGCCACTTCCCGCATGCTTAACTTTCTATAACCTTTTGAAAGAATAATTACTTTTGCTTCTTTTAGGATTGTTTCTTTTAAATCATCGTATATCTTTGGCATGTTATCTCCCTTTATGAACTATGTTCATAATAACTCTTACCAATTCATTTTGCAAGATTTATTATAAGAATTTTATTTCTTTATAGATTCCATTATCTCTGTTAATATTTACAATTGTATCTTCTTCTGGCTGTGATAACAACTTTCTTCTCAAGTTCCGCAATATAACCGCTCCACCGCTGTCTCTAGCTGCAATCGCTAAAGGCATCACGAAAATGAAAACCCTATGCTCTTCATAATCAGGATAAACGTTGATTAATTTTAGAATTCTTTCTGGACTATCACATTTGAGGCATTTCATAGTATACTGTATATTAAATTCGTATCAAGTAAATAGGAAAACAATAAGTTGATTCTTTATGATTACTAAAACCGACTCATTTTCTTCAAAATTATAATCAACCATATCCTGTGGTTTCAATTTCAAAAATTCCTTTTATATCAGCATGTATTGCACCGAATTGCCTATGATAGTTAATTGGGGAATCTTTATCTGAAGCATAATCATAAAAATGTTTAATTTACAGAATGCAAAAGTTGAACTGACCATAATTTCCCAAAAACGTATTTCATTTAAAAATCTCCTTATCCGTATAAAATTATATTATTCTATATTCATGTGTATAATCGCTAAATATATTCTCAAAATTAGTTGTACTTAGGATAACAAAGTAAATGAAATCTTGATATTTAGCGTTAAAACGAATATAATCGTTTTAATGAAACTTCCCTTATGAGGTATCCAACATGAAAGGATATGTAAGAGCGGGAAACTGCAAAACAATGACATATTATGGACAGATGCAGTATCTTAGCAAATCGGGCCGTATAAAAGGCACAATTAAGTTCGGTACTTCTTTGGCTATTTCTGAAAAACAGCCAAACCAGTAAGCAGCCAAACCAGCACGCACGGAAAAATTGAAATCCGGACGTAAAACATAAACAAGCGAGTAAAATAAAGTGGAGAAAAAACGTCTATGAATAAATATATGCTTAACGCTTTGAAAACATTTTCACATGTGGATATAAAGAAAAATTATAAACTGATACGTCAGGCGTATATCATCGCTAAAAAACCGCGCATAAAATTAACCTATCAAACGTGGGATTTTTACATAAAAAATAGTGGGCATAACATCCCTATAAGGATATTTTCGCCGGTAAGCAAAAAGATAGAGGGTCTTGCCCTTAAAAAATATCCTGCTATCGTTTTTTTACATGGCGGTGGGTGGGTCATGGAAGATGTGGACACTTACGAAAAAACCTGTCTGACGATTGCCCGGCAGACAGGTCATATAGTGGTTGCGGTTGATTACCGTCTCGCGCCGGAAAATCCGTTTCCCGCTGCGCTTATGGATTGTTATAAGGTTGTGCGTACGGTCATACGGTGGCATAAGATGTCAGGCATTCCTCACAAGATTACTCTAATGGGCGACAGCGCCGGAGGTAATCTTGCCGCAGCGGTTTCTTTGCTTATGCGTAACAAGGGTGAAAAAACCGTTGACAGGCAAATTTTGATTTATCCTGTCACATATAATAACCATACAGAAACCTCTCCCTTTCCGTCTGTTATTGAAAACGGAACAGATTACATACTGACGTCAAAACATATGTGTGATTATATGGACTTGTATTGCGAAAAGGCGGAAAACCGAGAAAGTCCATATTGCGCGCCGCTTTTGGCTGGTGATTTTTCTAGCCAGCCGGAAACGCTGATTATTACGGCGCAATATGACCCTTTGCGGGATGAGGGCGAAGAATACGGACGTAAACTTAAGGAAGCGGGAAACTCCGTGATTGTCCATAGGGTAAAAGATGCCATGCATGGTTATTTTACATTGTCTGTAAATTATTCGGCGGTAAAAGAGAGCTATCATATAATAAATCAATTTTTAAGGGGAGAGCAAGTCAAATGAGTGGACCGGCTAAAAAGGCGTGGCATAAGCTTGACAACGCCGCTAAAATTTTCCCTCCCACCAGCAGTAAGTCGGATACATGGGTTTTCCGTTTTAGCTGTGAGTTATGGGAGAAGGTGGACGAAAATATACTGCAATCAGCATTAGACCGTACAATGAAGGATTTCCCGAGTTTTAGCTATGTGCTGAAACGCGGTATGTTTTGGTACTATTTAGAGCAAAGTGAAATCCGTCCGATTGTCCGCAAAGAGGATACCCCTCCGTGCAGTACGGTTTATCTTGACCGCAAGAGACTTCTGTTCGACGTTACATGGTATGGCAGAAGAATCAATCTTGAAGTATATCACGTCCTGGCCGACGGAACAGGTGCTCTGCAATTTTTGAAGACACTTACGCTGCATTATCTAAAGCTCGCGCACCCTGATACTATGGGTAATGTTTCCGGCATTGATTACGACGCTTCCGATTCACAGAAAATGAGTGACAGTTTTAATAAATACTATGACCGGCGCAAAGATTCCGGCGTTTTAAAAAACCCAACAGCTTATCAGATTAAAGGCGCGAAGGAAGCGGAATGGCGCCTGAATATTATAGAAGGAAGCGTTTCCGCAAAGGCACTTCTAGACAAAGCCCGCGAATATGAAACAACAGCTACGGTATTTATAACTGCGCTGCTTATTCGGGCAATCTATGGTGAAATGAGCGTACACAGCAGGAGAAAGCCTGTAGTTATAAATGTTCCTGTTAACCTGCGAAATTACTTCGACTCAAAATCGGTGAGGAATTTTTTTAGCCTAATCGAGATAAAATACAGCTTTGATGATGGTAAAGATAAGCTTGAAGATATTATAAAATGCTCAAAGGAATGTTTAGCAGAGCATCTTAACGAAGAATACCTGCAAGCCCGCCTGAATAAGCTAATCAGCTTTGAACGCAACTATTTTATACGCCCGATACCATTGACACTCAAAAATATTTTTATGAAAATTGCATACTCTTTCACGGTGCGCGAGTCTACAGCCTCGGTTTCAAATATGGGGAAAATCAGTATGCCAGACGAAGCAAAGCAATATATCAAGTTGTTTGACATCTTTAGCAGTACAGAAAAGCTCCAAATCTGTATTTGTTCCTATGAGGATAACATGAATATCAGTTTCACCTCTCCATTTGTCAGTACGGATATACAGCGCGATTTTTTCCGGCAGTTGACCAAAATGGGGATAGCTGTTGAAATATCCGCAAATAATTTAAGGGGGAAACAGGATGAAAATGTGTGAAAAATGCGCCGTGTCGGTATCAGGCGGTTTTGAGAAATGTCCATTGTGTCAAAATGCGCTCGTAAGCGAAACACAAAACGAATATGAACCTTTTCCTTTTATACCACTTGTAATAAATAAACACAGTCTGCTGCTCCGTTTATTAATGCTATGCTCAGTGGCAGTAGTCATTATTTCCTTTACAGTTAATTGGATGCTGCCCCAGAGCGGTTTTTGGTCTCTGTTTGTAGTTGCGGGAGTGGCTTGTGTATGGCTCAGTCTGTTGACCGCCATTCGCAAGCGACATAATATTTTAAAAAATTTATCTTATCAGGTAACTATTATAAGTATTTTGTCTGTATTGTGGGACGTCTTTACGGGCTGGCACGGCTGGTCTGTCGATTATGTCATTCCGATTGCCTTTGCCTCTGTCATGACGGCAACGGCGATTCTTGCCCGTATTCTTAAAATGCCGACAGAAACTTATATGGTTTACAGTGTCCTGCTCATACTCTATGGGATTATTCCGGCAATTTTTGTATTGAGCGGACTTAGCACAATCATATATCCGTCGTTGATATGTGTAGCAGGCAGTCTTTTATCGCTTGCAGCATTGCTGATATTTGAAAGCAGAAATATGATAGAGGAATTGAAACGCCGTCTACATTTATAGTTTTGTTTGTACGCTTTACCATCTGGCTTCCTCGCAATCACCCACGACACCCTTGCCATTGGCTATATCCTTCCCACTACCGATCGGATTCAGGACTTACACCCGTTGAAACATGCGCCCGCCAGGAAGCCCAACGTAAAAGGAGTTGTCAGCCGCAACTGACAACTCCCTCCATAACAATAGGTTTCAACCTTTTCAAAGCTGACCCATTGGAATACACTGACGGAGAGTTAGGGATTCGAACCCTAGGTACCGGTAGGTACACTGGTTTTCGAGACCAGCTCCTTAGGCCACTCGGACAACTCTCCATATATATTTAATCTTTCACATTCCGATGAGATAACAGGAATGTGAAATAATTAATCAATAATTTTACTAATTTTTGCAACTATGCAGCACTGAATTTGACAATAATCAACTCGACTGCTATGGTATCCTGCATTCTTCCGGTTTTCACCTGTTCTTCTGTATCGATACAGGAGGTTAAAGCTTCTTTCAGGGTCTTCTCCGTATAATTACGGCATTGGTTAACATATTTCGTGATTGTAAACGGCATTAATCCTGTTTTTTCAGCAATTCTGTTATTCTGAAAACCCAGAGCCAATAAGCTCTTAACCTGCAATAATATATTGAACTGCCTGGATATCAGATACATGATGGACATTGGTTTTTCTTTTAGTGCCAACAGATCATAATAAAGCTCCAGCGCCTGTTTCTGCTTCTTATTACCAATTGCCTCAACCATCTGAAAAATCTTTCCGGATATTTGTGTGGTACATACCTCTTCGATATCCTGAACTGTTATAACCTCTCTCTCACCAGAATAACAGACAAGCTTTTCTATCTCATTGCTGATGTTATCCATATCTGTACCCGTCTTACTTAGAAGATATAAAATGCTCTCTTCCGTAATCTTCTTTTGATCCTGTTTAAGCAAAGAAGCAATCCACAGCTTTAAATTGGCTTCATCCATAGCATTCATTTCAGAAATGGTTCCGTTATCTTTTATCGCCTTATACAACCGATTTCTTTTGTCAATCTCTGCTTCTATAAATATGATGTGTGTGGTTTCAGGTATCTGTTTTATATAATCTGCCAAATCATTCTGGCTTTTGAATAGACCACTGTTCTCAATAATTATCAGACGTTTGTCACTGAAAAAAGGAAGTGTCTCTGCTGCCTCCTTCACTTTCACCGTATCTACTCCTTTTCCTTCAAAATAAGAGTAGTTCATATCATCCTCACCAGGTAATATTGCTGTTTTCAACTTCTCCTTATAGAGACGTTTGAGATAATTCTCTGTGCCGTATAAGAGATAAACCGGTTTAAATTGTGAAAGTCTGATATGTTCTTTAATATTCTTCATATTACACCTATGCTTTTCGCGATCCCATTCAAGCACTACCCATGTAGAAAGAAATGACTGCCTGATAAATAATAATTTTAGTAGTTTGCTGACACCTGACAATCCATCTGTCATAAAACCACTTCTTTTTTTGGTTACTGACAACCTAGTATATTTTACTAAGAATTGCCGTTAAAGGCAAGAACTATTTTATTGTTTGGAATAAATATTATCTTTTTTATACAAACTGGGACGAATACATCTGATAATAATAGCCTCTGGTCTCCATTAATTCACTGTGGTTTCCCTGCTCTACCACATTTCCATCATTTACAACTAATATCAGATCAGCATTTTTTATCGTGGACAGTCTATGTGCAATGACAAAACAGGTTTTATCTTCCATAAGTCTCCGCATGGCTGCCTGTATCTGAATCTCCGTCCTGGTATCCACATTTGAAGTAGCTTCATCCAGAATTAATATCTTGGAATCCATCAGCATAGCTCTGGCAATGGTTAGGAGCTGTTTCTGCCCTTTTGACATATTTATCCCATCTTCGTCCAGTATTGTATTATACCCTGCCGGAAGTTTCTTGATATAGGAGTGTATTTTAGCTGCTTTGGCTGCCTCTATTACTTCGTCCCTCGTCGCATTTTCTTTCCCATAAGCTATGTTCTCAAATATAGTACCATGGAATACCCAGGTATCCTGCAATACCATGGAATAAGCTTTACGCAGACTCTGTCTGGATACTTCTTTGATATTTTGACCGTCTATGGTTATATCACCGCTGTTAATATCATAAAACCGCATTAAAAGATTTATAATTGTTGTTTTTCCTGCACCGGTAGGTCCAACAATAGCAATGAGATTACCTTCCTTGGCTTCCATATTCAGGCTCTTTAATATAATCTTGTCTTTTATATAACCAAAGGTAACATCTTTTAGGATAACTTTACCTTTCTCAACATTCAGTTCACTTGCACCTAATCTGTCTGCTTTCTCTGATTCTTCGTCAAGAATCTTAAAGACTCTTTCTGCTGCCGCTGCTGCAGATTGAAGTTCACTGACTATATTGGCAGCTTCGTTTATAGGTCCGGAGAATTTCCTTGAATATAGAATGAAGGAGGATATGCTTCCAAGACTTAAATGTCCCAGTAAAAATAGCACTGCTCCAAAAACCGTTACAAGCGATAAGGATAAGTTATTTATAAAATTTACAGTAGGACCAACTATGCTACTGTAGTAGTCCGCATTAAAATATGCCTCTACCGCTTCCTCATTGATGTGGTCAAATTTATTCTGTACAACTTTTTCTCTGGCATAGGCTCTTATTGTTTTCTGCCCGGATACCATTTCTTCTACAAAACCGTTCAGGTTTCCAAGTTTCTCTGAACGGGTGCTGTATAGAGGACGAACTTTTCCAGACATGAAACGGGTATACCATATGGATAACGGAATAGTCACTAACATAACAAGTACCATAACCGGTGATATCAGAATCATCATGATAAGAGAGCCAATTACAGTTATTACACTGGCCATTATTTGTACTACATCTGTAGAGAGTGATGTACTAATGACGTCTATGTCATAGGATATACGGCTGATAATATCTCCTGCCTGTTTGGTATCATAATAATTAACCGGAAGTTCTGTCAGCTTGGCAAACACATCATCTCTCATTCTTTTCGTAACCCTTTGGCTGATACGCAACATAAGAATACTTAAAAGATAAGAAAAAAACGCTGAGATAACATAGAGCAGCATCATTAAACTACCGTAGTAGAAAACCTTTTCAAAGATAACATTTCCTTTTCCGGGTTCAATTGCATCAATGGCATAACCGGAAAGCATAGGTCCGATAAGTGCCAGTATATTTCCGGTAACAGTAAGAAGCAATGCCAGTATAATTCGACGCTTTTCCTGTATCAGGTATTTGCTGAGTCGCTTTACTACTTTCTTGGTATCTCTTGGTTTTGTCTTACTTTCCTGCTCTTTTCCATTTTGTTTATAAGATTTTTCTGTATCGTTTTCTGACCTGATTTTATTCTTAGCATCAGATTCACCAAATTCTGGTATTTTATTCACTTTATCTTCCGCTTCCGAATTACTTTCTGCTTCAGGCTTTCCTTCTACTTCCAGCTTTCCTTCTGCTTCAGGCTTTCCTTCTGCTTCCAGCTTTCCTTCTACTTCAGGCTTACTTTCTACTTCCAGCTTTCCTTCTACTTCAGGCTTTCTTTCTACTTCCAGCTTTCCTTCTGCTTCCAGCTTCCCGCTTATTTCTGGGTTCTCGTTCTTCCAATTCAGGTTCTTTCTTGAACTGGGAAAATCGTCCTCTTTCTTTTTGTTCTCAGACATATTTCCTCGCATTCCGCTGCAGCTTATTGCAGCTTAAACTATGAAAGAAGCTTAAAATACTCCCAGACTTGTAAAGCTCTGGAAGATTTGGCATCATTCTCCCATTTGTGACTGATATATCTCATTGTATACAGAGCAATTAAGCAGAAGTTCTTCATGTTTTCCATAGCCGATCATTCTGCCTTCTTCCATAACAATTATATGATCCATATTCATAATGGAACTGATTCTCTGGGCTATCATAATAGTTGTGGTGTTCTGATAGTTATCTCGCAGCGCAGTTCTAAGTGCCGCATCGGTTTTATAGTCTAAGGCACTGGAGGAATCATCAAACACCAGAATTTCCGGCCTGGCAGCAAGTGCTCTTGCAAGGAGCAGTCTTTGCTTCTGCCCGCCGCTCAGGTTAGCACCTTTTACTGCTGCTTCGTAATCAAAACCACACTTTTCTCCGTTCACCAGATGATCAATAAATTCCAATGCCTGCGCATCTTCTGCAGCTTCCTTTAATCTGTCAGCGGATAAACCACGATTAAAGTCAATGTTTCCACCAATGGTGTCAGCAAATATCATATCATTTTGAAATACCACACCAAATTTACTTCTCAATTCCTGCAGGGAA
Organism: Anaerocolumna sp. AGMB13020; assembly: GCF_033100115.1. Taxonomy (NCBI): domain Bacteria; kingdom Bacillati; phylum Bacillota; class Clostridia; order Lachnospirales; family Lachnospiraceae; genus Anaerocolumna; species Anaerocolumna sp. AGMB13020. Next base: position 357,190 of record NZ_CP136910.1, read on the forward strand.
TAGCTTTTAACATTTTTACCCTTTATATAAATACCACCTTTATCGGTATCATAAAAGCGTAGCAATAAGTTGATCAAGGTTGTTTTACCGGAACCAGTCGCTCCAATAATACCCAGTGATTCACCTGTTTTAATACCGAAATCAATGTTTTCTACATTGATAGAATCGTCATCTTCTGCCTCTTCCTCTCTTCTCTGAGGATAGGTAAAGGTAACTCCCCTGAAAGAAACGTGTATATTTTCAATTTCTGAAGTCCCATATACTTCTTTTTCTGTCAGCGCTTCCTGAGGTTTTAGTTCTTCTTTTGCATTTAAAACTTCAAAGATTCTGTCAGCAGAAGCATTTGCCTTTGATATACCAACAAAAATTCTGGTAATCATTAGCATGGCATTTAAAATCATTGTAAAGTAGGACAGAAAAGCTACAATCTTACCAACCTCTGAGGCCCCGCTGTTTACCCGATAAGCACCTGCAATTATAACGAGGGTCAATCCACCATTCAGCAGCAGATTCATTATGGGATTAATCACTGCCATCGTTGCTCCAGCCTTAAATTCATTGGCAGCTACTTCATCATTTGCCCTGTGAAATCTTTCTTTTTCATATACTGATTTTGAGAGTGCTTTGATAACACGTATTCCATTAACATTCTCTCTTACCACCCGCACCATTTTATCCGCTGAACTCTGGCTTTTGGAATAGAGAGGAATTCCCTTTTTGGAAACCACATAAACACAATAGGCCAGTAAAGGTAGAATTCCTACAAGTATCAGCGTAAGTACCGGTTCCAGCGTAAAGGTCAGAATCATACCTCCCACAAGGATAATTGGCGCTCTGACACCTAGTCTTTGCATCATGCCTACCATTTGATGAATATTATAAGTATCTGAGGTCATTCTGGATACCAGAGACGGAATTGATAAATAATCCACCTGTGAGCCGGATAGCTGCTGTATTTTAAGAAATAAATCATGTCTTAGCTTCTTTACGGTATCTCCGGCAACTCTGGACGCCATACGATTTGCTGTTATATTAAACTGTCTGGCACCTACCGACAGGAGAAGCATTAAGACACCCCATAGCAGAATATATTTTACTTCTTTTAAAGGAATAACCTCATCAATAATATAGGCCAGTACCCAGGGAAGTCCCAAATCCATAAAAGTACCTGCAACCTTTATGATAAATCCCATTAGCATTCGCAAGCCATATGGTCTTAAATATGTAATGATATGTTTCATACTAACCCCCTTTCGTAACCAGGTTAACCACCCTTTAAACCTTTGCAGGTTCAAGTTAATAGTGGATTGTTTTCTTTTTATCGTACAAATACCTATGTATACCGAAAGTGAGCTTTCGGTATAGCTGTAATAAAAAGGTGAAACATCTGCCACTATTTGCTCTGATACCAGAAAGGCGCACAAAAAATCCGCCCCTTTTCAAAGCGGATTATATGTATCCTTTAAGTAATTAACGAAATTCTATTGTACCTCTCTCTGCATCCATACTTTCTATGATAGCTAAAGATTCAAGTCGTACACCCATGTTTCGAATCATATCTCCACCATTTTGAAAGCCCTTCTCAATCACTATTCCAATGCCTTCTACCGTTGCTCCAGCACTGCGTACAATATCTATTAATCCAGCAAGTGCACATCCGTTAGCCAGGAAATCATCAATGATGAGAACTCTGTCTTCGGGACATAAGAATTTTTTGGAAACAATAACATCGTAGGTTTTCTTGTGAGTGAAAGATTCGATTTTTGTTGAATATACATCACCATCGATGTTTATGCTCTGGGCCTTCTTTGCAAATACTACAGGTGCGTTGAAATATTGTGCGGTTATACAGGCAATACCGATACCGGAGGCCTCTATGGTAAGTATTTTATTTATAGAACATTCTGAAAAGATTTGCTTGAACTCTTTTCCGATTTCATTGAATAGCTCAATATCCATCTGATGATTCAAAAAATTATCCACTTTAAGTACATTTCCGCTCTTTACGTTGCCGTCTGCTATAATTCTGTCCTGTAATAATTTCATTTTCTTTTGCCTCTCTATTTCATCCCGTGTTTTTTTGCTCTTGAAAGCGCTTATAATAATTATACAGGATTGTAAAAGGGATTACAATTATTTTTCAGGTATTTTATATTTTTTTTACACCTTTTCTATAGCAGTAATAATTTACACTTATAAATCCATTCATGATAATATCCTGTTTTTACAGTATTTCAACGAAGGTCTCTTTAATAAATAATCGCTGGAATTTCCTGTTCGTCCATGTATTTCGGTACTTCTTGCTTCGGGCCATTCTATCACAATATCTTTGCCGAAATCAGGAAGTTAAATAAATAACCTCTATTTTATGAGCTTACCAGTCATAACAGAACGTATTTCCAGAATAATTCCATAACTTAGACAATACATTTAAGTAACATAATTCATACAGGTGTAAAAATGACAAACATTCATACATTTATGAATCCTACCGACACCCAGAGGTATCAGATGTTATCAAATTCACTGGAAGGTGCCGGAAGATCCGAAGATTTGTTCAATATAATTGAACTTCTGAATCCACCGCCTGACATTCATACGTACATAAAACCAGGTGGGTTAAAGAAAGTCAGGATAGGTATAATTGGTGCAGGACTTGCCGGTTTGGCAGCGGCCTTTGAACTTCGTAAGACCGGAGCAGACATAACGGTTTTTGAAGCAAATGAGGAACGTATAGGCGGCAGAGTATATACCTATTATTTTGACAGAAGCAGAAACTATTATGGAGAGTTCGGCGCCATGAGAATACCAATTTCTCATGGTACTACCTGGCATTATATTAACCTCTTTCATTTAATGACGGTACCCTCGTCCCAGGGAATACCAAATAATTTCATTTATGTTCACAATACCAGAACCCGCAAGGACCCCCAGGGGGCAAATATCATGGAGTATCTCTATCCTTTGTATAATCTTACACCTGCTGAAAGAATCACTCCCTGGAATCAGTTGAATGAATACGCGTTTTCCAGTCTTTTAAAACAACTCTCTCCCGATACCAGAAAAGAGCTACTTCAGATATTACCGAACTATTCACCTCAGATTCTTCCCTTTATCAATCAAAGTGTCCGGCAGATACTTGAGGCGCTTGGCTTAAGTCAGGACGCAATAACCCTTCTTGCCAGTGTAAATTCACTAACAGGTGACACTCTTGCGGCAAACTATTTCGAAAACCTTAACGAAGAATATTCCATGGATTATATCAATGTCTACCGTATCTCAGGAGGAATGGAAAAGCTTCCTTATGCTTTTTACAACTCTTTAACGAATCTTGCTCCAGATGAATATACAATTGAAAAAAAATATCTTGGAAACTGCCAGATTAATATGGGATATTATGTTAACGGAATATACCAGCTGGAAAAAAATAAGGTTCTACTGAAATACAATACTCTAAGTTTAAGGAATCAGACCGAAGAGTTTGATTATGTAATCTGTGCCATCCCTTTTTCTCTGCTACGAACCTTTGATATAAATCCCTTCTTTTCCAATCAGAAAATGCAGGCTATCAGAGAATTGAACTATTATAACTCCTTAAAAGCCTCTTTCCTAAGCAAAAGACGTTTTTGGGAAGAAGATACTGACTATGGACGAATGAACGGAGGGTTTTCTGCTACCGATCTTCCAATCAGCACTATCTTTTACCCTACAGACCATCTTGCCTGTTTGGAGGAATCTGTCTGTATGCCAAACGAGCCCGGAGTATTTACCGCTTCCTATAACATTGGACTGGATGCGGTTCGAATTGGTGCTTTCCCGGAAGGGCAGCGTTTTTCCTATATAAAAAGGAATGTAGAAGAAGTTCATGGACTCCCGGAAGGATATTTGAACAGAATAATTACGGGACACAAAACGGTTAACTGGAATGAAGAACCTTTTGCCAAAGGCGCTTTTGCTACCGATCTCCCAGGGCAACTGCTGAATTTCGGCTATGACATGCTGTTACCGGAATACAACAGCCATGTGTTCTTTGCGGGTGAACACACCTCTTCCAAACACGGCTGGATGCAGGGGGCACTCTATAGCGGAATGTTTGCCGCAAACTGTCTGGCTTATAATTTTTATCTATAAAGCTATAAACTCCCACCCGTTATCATGTGATCTATTGCTGTAACAAACAAATGCTTTTCTTAATATATTGTAAGAAACCAATATCAAGGTCTGGGATGTTACAGGCAAAACAATCGGAGGCACTCTGCCCTATCGGTGCTTATCCCCCCAGCAAATTAAATGAATCCACCAATGAGATTGGTCAGACATACAATCTGCTTGAAATACAGCAGATTGTATATACGAACAAAAAACATAGAGGACCAAAGCCCTCTATGTAATCCTTGTTATTCATACAGACAAGGTGCAATTTCTGCACTGTCCATGTTAACAGCATTATACCACTGGCATCCGGTATCCACATCCTCCACCTTCTCACCTTTGGCTGCTGCTACTGCAAGTTTCACAGCATTGTAACCGATGGATACCGGATCCTGTGTAACGGAACCATAAAACACACCAGATTTTACCGCATCCAGCTGTAAGGCACCGGAGTCAAAGCCAACGGCTATCACTTTATCAGCTCCCAGCTTGTTCATGCCTTCATTTGCATTTATGATACATTTCGCTGCAAATTCATTAGAACCATAGATTCCGATTAAATCTTCTTTATTAAGAAGTGTAAGGGCTTCCGTCTTACCGGCGTTGTCTGTAACTTCAGTCGGTATTCTAATTTCAATTACAACCTTTGCTCCTTCCACTTTACGACTGTATTTGTCATGCCCTTCCACAGAGGATTTGTCTTCACCAATAAGGGCAGACATTTTTTCGGCAAAACCTGCGGTTCTCTGGGTTATTGACTCAGAATTGGCTTCCTGTGCTACTACACCGATGCGTACTGTTTCAGACGGGTCTGTCACTTTATCCATAATAGCTTCGTACATTTTTTCGGCAGCAAGCTCACCTGCTTTATAGTTATCCGTTGCAGCATTGGCAGCTACTGCTCCTTCCGGAGCGCCTGGAACACCGGAATCAAATCCGATGATAGGTATCTTCTTGGATTGTGCATTTGCAATAGAATCAATTGCTGCGCTTGTATCAAGTGCTGCAAGACATATTGCGCTGGGATTTTTGTTGATGGCATTGTTAAGCTGTTCAACCTGTGCTGCTATAGCACCTTCTCCTTCTGGACCTACAAAGTTTGTTGTAACACCAAATTCTGTGGCTGCTTTTTCCGTTCCTTTTAATACTGCCTGCCAGAAATCATGCTGGAAACCCTTTGCTACAATTTCTACCGTCATTTTTCCGCCAGAAGCTTCTGTTCCGCCGTTGGTCTGGGAAGCGTTCTCTTTGCTGCATCCTGTTAATAAGGTACCCATTAGAAACACTGCTGCAATCCCCATTGCTGCTACTCTTTTTAAGTACATAAAATATCCTCCTTCTATGTGGCTATTTATTATTAGCTCCTGGTCAGTATGCTCCTAAAAACTGTTGCCCAGGAGGTAAGTAATCATGATACTTCTTTATCCTTGCTACTGCTCTTCAATACTTTAATGTTCAAGTTAAGTCATCGTTTCTGTACGATAGTTTTAGCCTGCTATTCAAACGTCAGAAACGGATTATAGTTTGAATAACACTATCTGGTCTTTTTCTTAATTCGGTTGCGAACATCTGCATACACAGCTATGATTAATACGATACCGGTAATAAACAGCTGATAGTGAGGCTGTAATCCGATAAAAGGAAGTCCGACTTTGAGCACGCTCATAATAAATACGCCGATTAAGGTTCCTGCAACAGAACCAACACCACCTGCCAGTGAGGTTCCCCCAATAACAACACCTGCAATGGCATCCAACTCAAATCCATTACCTGTTCCCGGCTGTACAGTTGAATAAATCGCCACATAAGATACCGCAGCAATTCCTGCAAACGTACCGCTGATTACATAAGCTATGGTCTCCCACTTCATGATGTTTACACCGGATAATCTGGTAGCTTCTTTGTTACTGCCCAGAGCCAGTATGTATCTGCCGGTTTTGGTTTTCGTAAGTATTACAGCCATAATTACAGCTGCTCCTATGAGAAGCAGAAAACCAGAGGGAAATCCAGTTTCAAGGCCTCCTACGGGCCCTGTACGGAATAAGGATTTATACCAGCCGTCCTCATTGGTTCTTAGGGGAAAGGTAATACTCTTCGTTCCAGTTATTATTGAACCGAGACCTCTGGTTACCATCATGGTACCAAGGGTCGCAATAAAGGCTGGCAGCTTTAACACAGATACCATCAGTCCGTTAATCAGTCCGAAAGCTGCTCCGATTAATACGATAGCAATCAGGGCCAAAGGAAGCGGAAGCCCAAGCTCATAAAGAACCCCTCCCATTAAGGCTGAACATACCATTACTGTACCAATGGACAGATCAATACCTCCTGTTATAATGACAAAGGTAACACCAATTGCCAGAAAACCTATATAATAAGAAGAATCAAAGATACTGATCAATGTATTGGAACTACGAAAGGGCTGGCTGAAAATAGCGAAAAAGATATAGATTACGATTAAAGCCAGTACTGCAATTAATTTTTGTGTTCCTATATGTTTAATAAGAGACTTAAAGGAATTGATTTCGTTTTTCTCTGTTGGTTTCATGGTTTAATTAATCCTTTCTTTTCTTAAAGTTGCAGCATGCATAATTTTCTCCTGGCTGGCATCTTCTATCATGAATTCTCCGGCTATTCTTCCCTCACACATAACCAGTATTCGATCGCTCATGCGAAGAATTTCAGGTAGTTCCGAGGAGATCATTATAATGGATTTCCCCTGATTTACAAGATTGTTCATCAGTGCATAGATTTCGCTTTTGGCTCCTACATCAATTCCTCTGGTCGGTTCATCAAAGATAAGTATCTCACTGTCTTTTAAAAGCCATTTGGCGATTACTACCTTTTGCTGGTTTCCGCCTGAAAGGTTAACTACCAGCTGTTCTACAGAAGGTGTTTTCGTCTTTAGCATTTCTACATACTTCTGCGCATCCTTTCGGATTCTTCTGTCATGAATAAACTGACCGGAACAGTATTTCTCCAGTGCTGCCATAACAGAATTGTCTGCAACCGTCTTTTCTACAATAATTCCATATCGTTTACGGTCTTCTGATAAATATCCGATTCCAGCTTTTACAGCATCACAGGGATTTTTAATCGTAACTTTCTGATCTTTTATATAGATTTCGCCGCTGTCTATGGGGTCTGCACCAAATAAAGCCCTTGCAGTTTCTGTCCTTCCGGAACCCATAAGACCAGCAATCCCAAGTATTTCACCTTTTCTCAATGAAAAGCTTACATTCTGAACCATTTTACCTGCGTTTAAGTTCTTTACTTTAAGCACCACCGGTGCATCCTTTGCTACATTGCTGGTTTCTTTGGGGTCTTCATAGATAACCCTGCCTACCATCCGGCTTATGATATCATCTTTCGTACACTTTTCTGAAATCAGGGTGTCCACATACTCACCATCCCGCATAATGGTTACCCGGTCGGTTATTTGCTTTATTTCATCCATCCGATGTGAAATATATACTATTCCAAGTCCTTTTGCCCTTAATTCCCTGATAATCTTAAAGAGTTCTGTAATCTCCGTATCCGTCAGGGCTGCTGTAGGTTCATCAAAGACAATGACTTTGGACTCTGCAGAAATAGCTTTCGCTATCTCTACCATCTGCTGTTTTCCTACGGTCAGATTTCCCATAGTCTCCTTGGGATTAATGGAGATATTTAACTTATCAAAAAGCATCTGCGCCTGTCTGTTATTTTCTTTATCATCAATAAATCTGCCTTTTGTATTTTCTTTGCCTATGAACAGGTTCTGAGAAACAGTAAGATGATTCATCATATTAAGCTCCTGATGAACAATTACAATACCCGCATCCTGTGCTTCTTTCGGATTCTTAAACTCTATCTCCCTGCCCTCGAACCTGACAATCCCGGCATCCTTTGCGTGGATTCCTGTCAGAATCTTCATCAAGGTTGATTTTCCGGCTCCATTCTCACCCATAAGTGCATGAACCTCTCCTGCCCGTACTTCAAGGTTCGCTCCTCTTAAAGCGCTGACTCCGGAAAAGGCTTTATCGATTCTTTCCATGGAAATTAATACGTTCTCCATACATTCACCTTCCAATATGCTTTCTGTGCTTGTGTTTTTGCTTCTGTAAACACATTATAGTGTCTTTGCGGGAACAATTTAATAGAGAATTCTATAGAAAAAGGTTAAAATCTTACTTTCCTAAGATTTTAACCTTTTTCTAATATTTGATATGAACTTATTTTGATCAGGAACCAAACGAACGAATTACGAGTACAGGCTGTCCCTTGTCTTAAAGCTTGATATCCTGTGTCCTTTAATACATGAAAGGAAGCAAACTAACTTTATGAATTAATCAAACGGAAATAAAAGCTTTTGATTTAAGCTGGTATACATATTATCTTTTGTGATTAAGGTGGAGCCGGAATCTATAACCCTTTCTGTCCTTTCTCCTTTTATTAGTTTAATCGCACTTTCCACACCAAGGTATCCCATATTAAAGGATTTCTGAATTACAATCGCTTCGTATATCCCTTCCTCCAGATATTTTATCTGTTCCGTGGCATTATCAAAGCCAATAACTTTAATACAATTCTCCAGTCCCATTTCTTTAATAGCTGCCCCGGCTCCTACTGATGCATACTGATTCAAACCGGCTATTACAGATATATCTGGATGTTTCTTGACCATTTCCTTTGTTAGTTCCTTGGCCTTTTCTGTATCCGAATCGCAATAAGTTATCTCTGCGATCTTATCTTTGTCATCTGTAAGTCCCATTCTTATGCCATTTTCCCGGTCAATCGCTGTGGAGGTTCCTTTAACATGGCTGATAATGCCTATTTCCTTACCATCTTTTAACAGCCTTTTCATAAGGGCTCCCATACGGATTCCAGCCTTATAGTTATCCGTCGCTATCACTGCATCGGCAAAATCACCTTGAACCGTCGAGTCTATGAGCACAAGCTTGATATTGTTAGAGACTACGGCTTTTGCTGCCTCAACCGTCTTGATATAATCGGCCGCAGCCAGAACAATGGCTCCGGGTTTCCGATTAATCGCTTCTTCAATTAATTGGTTCTGCTTGCTGTAATCATCTTCCTTCTCAGCTCCCCAGATAACTATCTGCGCGTTGTATTCCATTGCAGCTAAGTTAGCACCCTCCATAACAGACTGCCAAAACCCATTGTCCTCGTCAAGACTCTTAACAATACAGATAATTTCTATGGGCTTTTCTTGGTGCAGCATAATTTTAGAGAGAAACATTCCGGTACACAGAAACAGTATCGTCAAAGCAATTATCTGTGGGTATTGAAAGAACTTTTTCTTTTTAGTCGTTATTTGATAACTCTTCATCCGGTACACCTCCCTCCACTTTCGGCAGATAGATGCTTACGGTAGTTCCGATACCGGGAGTACTTTCATACTGTAAGCCGTATTGCTCCCCATAGTAAAGCTTCAATCTGCGGTTAACATTCTCAACGGCTACTCCATTGCTTTTACCGGACTTATCCTTTTTATCGAAAATATGTTTCAGGGTATCCTCCTCCATGCCGATTCCATTATCAATGACCTGTAAAAGGATACCCTCCTTGGTTTCTTCTCCGCGTATTATTACTGTTCCTTTTGTTTCCCTGTATTTAATACCATGATAAATGGCATTCTCCACCAGGGGCTGAAGAATTAATTTTACCATACGGCAGGAGTATATTAGCGGATTAACCGAAATTTCAAAGGATAGTTGATCTCTGTAACGCATTTTCTGGATGATAAGATAACTTCTGGCATAATCTACTTCATTTTCTATGGTAACAAATTCCACTTCATTGCTGATACTCTGCCGCAGCAGCTTCGCAAGGGTTGCCGTCATTATTACCACTTCTTTGTTATTTCCGCCTTCACCCATCCATACAATAGAATCCAGGGTATTATAAAGGAAATGAGGATTAATCTGTGCCTGTAAGGCTCTGAGCTCCAGCTTATACTTTTCCTTCTGGCTTCTGCTCTTATCCTCCATAAGGTTCTGAAGCTCATCGGTCATGGCATAGAAGGACTTATGAAGCATTCCAATCTCTCCTTCCCCCCAATCCTTCCGAGGTATCTTGTCGAAATTACCTTTTTCTACTTGCTTCATGGAATTTCTTAAATCCGTGATCGGTCGTGTCAGCTTATTCGAGAAAAGTACAGCTATTATAAGAGCTCCCAATAGCAGCATCAGAGCACTTTCCAGATAAATACTCTGGGTGGATTGCCTGCCAGGAAACAGTTCATTAATATTTGCCACTCCCACTACAGTCCAGCCAGTCTTTTCAGAAGTAGACATGGTATAGAGCTTTTCTTCACCGTCTACCGTTGTTATGAAATGATCCTTTTTGCAGGTAAGGATTTCTCCGATCTTTTCTTTTCTAAGCCCCGTATATATAAGCTGCTGCTTCGGATGATAGATAATTTCTCCCTGACTGTCGATAAGAAAGATATACCCTTTGTTGCCCATTTTGATATTCTGGCAGAGCTTTGTAATAGAACTATAATTTAAATCTACCAGCAGTGCACCGAGTATCTTTCCAGTTTCTTTGGTCCGAATCGCTTTACTTAAAGTTACAACCCATTTGTAATCATCAGAAATAAGGTTCTGAACATGGGAGGAGGATAACACACGTCTGCCATTACCTTCTATGGCCTTCTTATACCAGGTCATTTCCTTGATGTCCACATTACGGTTTAGCATTTGGGTACCATGATTTACTGCAAATTTATCATTTTCACCATAGACAACAATGTTATAGATATCTTCCCTCATACTAAGAATCGTTTCAAATTGTGACAGCATCCTTAAATATAATTCTGTATCCTTTTCACTATAGGGTTCTGTGGAAAGATACTCTCTCACATCCATATTCGTTACCAGCAGGGTCGAGATATTCTCCATATAACTGATATAAGCATCGATATCTGCATTCACCTGTCCAATTACTTGTTTCGTATATTCTGTGGAGTTCTCAATAACTGCTTTTCTGGTAACCCTCAAAGAAATTCCCAGAAATAAAAACACCGCGCACAGTATCAGCAAGGAAAATAAGAATATCATATTCATCCGGATACTCTTAAAGGGCTGCAGCAATCTGCCAAACCTTTTTCCTGGAAAAGCTTCTGTGTCGGGCTTAAACATGTACTCTCCCTTCCTTTCGTGCGAACTCCTTCGGTGTCATTCCGGTAATCTTTTTAAAGGTAATGGCAAAGTAATGGGGGTCCGCATAACCTGCCTTCTCTGCAATTTCATATACCTTGAGGGTTGTATTGGAAAGAAGCTCCATGGCAGCTTTCATTCTCCGCTTGGTTAAGGCTTCGATAAATGTTTCACCGGTGTACCTTTTAAAAATAGTGCTGAAATAACTCATGCTGATGGCAAGATCACTGCACATGGACTGCAGGGTTAAGTCCTCCTTCATATAATGTTCTTCAATATATTCTACTGCAATAATTGCCTGCTTCTTACTGAAACTATCCCTTTGCTCGGCTAAGACCTCTCCGATATAATAACAATACTCACAAAGAAGCTTCTCCACTTCCTCAAGGGTTTTCATGGTATATAAAAGCCTTAACAGATTATTCTGCCGTTCAGTAATTTCTTCGTCAGTAAGATTTAAACTATCCACCAGATTATTCAAAGCCACCATAATGTTCTGCACACAGATATAAATCCTAGCAGAAGACAAAACCAACTTTCGCAATCTGGATACAATTCCTTTCAGACTATCAGCAATTTCAGCTTTACTGTTCAGCTTAACTGCCAGCGTAAGTTTTCTGATATCATCACTGATTTCAATATTTCTGACCTTGTCCATTTCAACAAAATCTTTGATAAAAAGTACTCTGTCCTGCCCGTATAGAAATCGATATTCCAATGCATTCAACGCTCCTTCGTAGGATTTATGTACCCTATAAAGAAGATTGACGGGACTACCGATTCCCAATGTAACCCCTAACCCAAAATACTCCTTCATCATCTTTTTACTTGCTTCGTAGATGTTTTGCAGCTTCTCTAATAAAAAAGCTTCTGAAGCACCTGACAAAAGGAGGGTCGTATTATTCTGCAAATCCTGAAATACCAGTAGCTTATCGTCAGCAGAAGTCATCTCTTCCAGAATATTAAAAAGAACAAACTCCGGCAGATCTCCGGCAGCTTCCGGCATTGACGCAAGAAAATCCTCCGTATGTTCTGCCACCATAAGGGCAGTAATATAACATTCACCGCTGATATCCCGCTGCAACTCCTTCAGCTTCTCATGAAGCTTTTCTTCCGGCTGTTGTTTATGCAATCCCTTGACTAATTGATTTAAATACCTGGAACGTAATATTGGAAGATTCTTCTGATAAGAATCCGTAAGCTTGTGAAGACTCTCTTTCTTCTTTCTCTCTTCACTGATTGTTTCTTTTACACTTATAAGAATCTCATTTAGCTCGGCTACCGTAACAGGTTTAAGTACATATTCTACTACCTGGTATTTTACTGCCGTCTTGGCATATTCAAATTCATTATATCCGCTTAATATAATCGTCCTGGTATCCGTATGATTTTCATAGATATATCTGGCAAGCTCCAATCCATCTACAAAAGGCATACAGATATCCGTTATTACTAATTCAACATTATGTATGGAAAGGAATTCCATTGCTTCCTTGCCATTCTTACAGGTTCCCGCCAAATGATAACCAAGCTCTTCCCATTTCATGTTGGTACTTATGGCGTCTCGCACCAAAGCCTCATCATCTACCAGTAATACTTCAAACATTATAAACCTCCAAAATCCATCCCCGTTGTGATATCTCTACTACCAGTCTCCTTTATTACCTTATAACACTTTTAGGCATTCTTCAATAAAAAAGTAGAGAATTCCATACAAATTACAAATTTTTATGTTCAAAACGTTGCCTTTTTTTGTTTTTCATCCTTATTTTTTATAATATTTGCCATGTACTTCTACTCAAGAACAGAATTTTAAAGGCTTTATTGCCTATAACCTTTTTTACAGCATAATATTCAGATTTAAGCTCCTTATTCAGAATTGAGCTCCTTAACTTTCATGCTGTCCAACCATCTTTATTTTCTGAGTGGCAGTAAAAAAACGGAGGGATTCATTCTCCCTCCGTTTTTTACTCTACTGACATTATACTTTAATAATCAGATTAACCAATCAATCTTTTATGTTCAAAAAAATTACTTCTTTCTGTAACCGTAATATCATGTATTTAAACTTCCATCACTGCTTTTTTCATCGCGGTAACATAATCAGCTACTGGTTTTATACTATCCTTACCATAATGAGAAATGATTTTTACTATTGCGCTGCCAACAATTGCTCCATCTGAAACAGCTGCAAATTCCTTTGCCTGCTCAGGTGTTGAGATTCCAAAACCTACTGCACATGGAGTCTTTGTTACCTCCCGTACCATGGAAATCATGGAGCTGATATCCGTCTTGATTTCTGACCTGACACCAGTTACCCCCATTGAAGAAACACAGTAAATAAAACCTTTTGCCTGTTCTGCTATCATTCGGATTCGTTCATTAGAGGTAGGCGCAATCAGGGATATCAGATCTACCCCGTATTTTAAACAATCCACTTCCAGTTCTTCCTTTTCTTCAAAGGGAAGGTCTGGAACAATGATTCCATCTATGCCGCATTCCACACACCTTTTAAAGAATCTCTCCTTACCGTAGGTATAAATTGGATTGATATAAGTGAGATATACCAGTGGTACGCTTACCTTTCCTCTTACTCCTTTTACCATATCAAAGAGCTTATCCGTAGTACAGCCTGCTGTTAATGCTCTTTCATTTGCTTCCTGGATAACCGCGCCTTCCGCTATTGGATCAGAGAAAGGAATACCAATCTCTATAAGGTCTGCTCCTGCTGCTTCCATTGTAACAATTAATTTTTCTGTTGTTTCCAGATCAGGATCTCCCCCTGTTACAAAACTGATAAATGCTTTTCCCTGCTTAAATGCATTCTGAATTCTACTCATGAATATTTACCCCCCTGTATCTTGCAATTGCAGCCACATCCTTATCACCACGTCCTGATATATTGATTACTATTATTTTCTCCTTATCCATTTCAGGTGCCAACTTCCTTGCATAAGCTACCGCATGTGCACTTTCAATTGCAGGAATAATTCCTTCTGTCCGTGACAGATATTCAAAAGCTTTTACCGCTTCTTCATCCGTAATGGGTACATAGGAGGCTCTTCCTGTCTTGTAAAGCATGGCATGTTCCGGACCGATTCCCGGATAATCAAGACCTGCGGAAATGGAGTAAACAGGTGCTATCTGTCCGTCTTCGTCCTGACAGAAAATGGACTTCATACCGTGGAAAATTCCTTCCGTACCGTTTGCGATGGTCGCAGCATTTTTAGGATTATCGACACCAAGACCGGCTGCCTCACATCCAATCAACTGTACCTCCGTATCTTCTATAAACTCATAAAAGGCACCCATAGCGTTGCTGCCGCCGCCAACACAGGCGATTACCGCATCCGGAAGCCTGCCCTCCTTTTCCTTCAGCTGGCTCTTAATCTCTTTGCCTATAATTTTTTGAAAATCTCTTACTATTGTAGGAAAGGGATGGGGACCCATTACTGAACCAAGAACATACAGCGTGTCGTCTACTCTTCTGGTCCATTCCCTCATGGTTTCATTCACTGCATCCTTTAAGGTCTGGGTACCGCTGGTAACAGGATGAACCCTTGCTCCTAAGAGTTCCATTCGGTATACATTTAATACCTGTCTGTCCGTATCTTCCTTTCCCATAAAGATATCACATTCAAGTCCCATAAGAGCTGCAGCTGTTGCTGTTGCCACACCATGCTGCCCGGCTCCTGTTTCTGCAATAACTCTGGTTTTACCCATTTTCTTTGCAAGAAGCACCTGTCCTAATACATTGTTGATCTTATGAGAACCGGTATGGTTCAGATCTTCTCTTTTCAGATATATCTTTGCACCACCCAGATCTTCGGTCATCTTTTCTGCATAATATAACCTTGACGGCCTTCCTGCATATTCGCGGTATAACGTCTCCAGCTCAGATACATAAACCGGATCATTTTTATAATATTCATAGGCTTTATCCACCTCTGCTACTGCATTCATAAGAGTTTCCGGAACATATTGACCTCCAAACTCACCAAACCTGCCTTTTTTCATTGTTCTACCCTGATACGCCTTTGATTTTTTTTAAAATCGAAGGTGTACCTGCCGCTTTTAAAGCTGTACGCTAAAATACGGTATCCTTTCTATTATATTTAATTTCACAATACAAAGCTGGTATAAAAGTGTATGCCAGCTGTCCTGTTATCTTATTTCTTGATTCGTTTTGTCTGCTGTTCTTACCGCATGAATAAATTCCATAACCTTTTTTTCATCCTTAAAACCTTCTGTTTCCACTCCGCTGCTGATATCCACACAGTAGGGATGCAGCATTTCGATAGCCTTGGTTACATTACAGCTATTCAATCCACCAGCCAGATAAAATCTACCGAAATCCTTCGGCACCAGCTTCCAGTCAAAGGTTTTTCCAATGCCTCCATAATGTTCAGCAGCATAAGTATCAAGAAGGAAATAATCTGCCGGTAATTTTCGTCCTTTATCAAGATCCGCTTCCTTGGTTGCTCTAAGTGCCTTTATAATTGGGACTGCTTCCTTGGTGATACTCCGCAAAGCATCCATGTAATTTCTGTCCTCATCTCCATGAAGCTGAATACTATTGATGATCCTGACTTTAACCAAAGCAGCAATTTCTTCAATAGGAGCATTGACAAATACCCCAACAGAATGAATTCTCTCATCCAGCTGACTTTTCAGCTTTTGTGCTTCTTCTCTTGAGACTTTCCTTTTACTGTCAGCAAATACAAACCCGATATAGTCCGGTAGATATTTATTTACTATCCGAATGTCTTCCTCTCTTCTCAAGCCACATATCTTAACCTTAGTCATAAGATATCTCCTCTAAGCTCAGCCAGGGCAGCTTTTTTATCATTGCTTTTCATAAAAGTCTCGCCAATAAGAACCCCATTCACACCAGCTTCCTTTAAAACCCTGATATCATCAGGGGTCTTGATTCCGCTTTCTGCAACAAAAAGAATATTTTCAGGCACTAGTTTTCTAAGTCTTTCACTGGTTCTGATATCAACCTCAAAGGTTTTTAAGTCTCTGTTGTTCACACCAATAATACCAGCTCTCGCCTTCACCGCCCGAAAGACCTCTTCTTCATCGTGAGCTTCTACCAGCGCCGACAGTCCCAGTTCATGGCTTAAGTTCAGATATTCTTCCAGTTCTTTCTGGCTTAAAATGGCACATATCAACAGGACTGCATCTGCACCCAGTGTTTTTGCCTGATACAGCTGGTAGGCATCCACAATAAAGTCTTTTCTTAAAAGGGGTATGGATACTTCTTCTCTTATTTCAGTTAAGTAAGCATCGCTGCCCAGAAAAAAATCCGGTTCCGTTAATACCGATATACAGCCTGCACCGGCTTTTTCATATTCCTTCGCAATACTTACATAGGGAAACTCCTCTGCTATGACACCTTTGGAAGGGGAGGCTTTTTTCACCTCACAAATAAAGGTTATCCCCTCTGTTCTTAGTGCGGCCTCAAATGGAAAACCAGTATCTGTTGACAGCATGCGTGCCTTCTTTTGCATCGCTTCAAAAGAGACTCTTTCCATATCTTTTTCCACCCTTATTCTCGTTGCTGCTACAATGTTGTCCAGAATCATTTTCCTGTCACCTCTATCCTAATTGTTTGAGAGTCTTATAAATTCCTCCAGCTGGCTCATAGCCCTTCCGCTGTCGATGGTATCTTCCGCTATCTTTACTGCTTCCTTAAAGCTGATATTATCCTTAACAATATATATACAAGCAGCAGTATTTAAGATTACTGCATCTCGTTTGGGCCCCTTTTCACCTGCCAGAATTGCCTTTGCTATTTCAGCGTTTTCTGTCGGACCGCCGCCTACCAGGTCCTCTTTTTTACATTTGCTTAATCCGAATTGTTCTGGTTCCAATACAAAGGTGGTAAGCTTTCCATCCCTGATTTCACAGCAATAGGTAGGTGCACTTAAGGATATCTCATCAATTCCATCTCTGCCATGTACCACCATAGCCCTTTTCACACCGAGCTTATTTAATACCTGCGCAAGAGGCTCTACCAGTTTCTCATCAAATACACCAAGAAGCTGCATATTCGCTCCTGCCGGATTGGAAAGCGGTCCAAGGATATTAAAGATTGTGCGTATTCCCAGTTCCCTTCTGACAGGTGCCACATATTTCATGGCAGTATGATAGGTCTGAGCAAACATAAAACAGATTCCGATCTCTGAGAGTATTTCTGCACTTTTTGCCGGACTTATCATAATGTTGACCCCCAGGGCTTCCAAAACATCCGCCGCACCGCATTTACTTGAGACACTGCGGTTTCCGTGTTTTGCAACCGGTATTCCTGCCGCTGATACTACAAGTGCAGAAGTGGTGGAGATATTAAAGGTAAAGGCTTCATCGCCCCCGGTTCCTACAATCTCCAATACGTCCATATTGTGAAGGAGCCGTACACAGTGTTTTCTCATCCCGGCTGCACTTGCGGTAATTTCTTCAATGGTTTCCCCTTTCATACGAAGAGCCGTCAGATAAGCTCCAATGTGAATATCCGATGCTTCGCCGCTCATGATTTCATCCATTACGCTCTCCGCAGTTTCATAGGGCAGGTCTTCCTTACAGGTTAACTTATAGATTGCTTCTTTAATCATCCTTTCTCCTCCTTAATCGTCTGTTCCTATTTCTAATAGATTTATGGTTAACATATGTTTCAGCAGCTTTATGAAAGTAACTTTTTTACAACAGATTTTCAATCTCATGCAGTAGCCTTTTGTTCCTGTGCGTCCTTGCATAAACTTAACTTTTCTTCATCCCAGTGTTTTCACTAATATTTGCGTAACCCTCAACAACTCAGGGTTTCATAATACATTCAGAAAATTTTCCATCATTATTCTTCCCATCGGTGTCAAAACTGATTCCGGGTGAAACTGAACTCCATAGATTTGATAATACCGGTGTTTTACTGCCATAATCTCTCCATCAGCCGCATATGCAATTACTTGCAGTTCCTCTGGCAAAGTAGCCTGCTCAGCAGCCAGAGAATGATACCGTCCCACAAACACCTCCTCATCCAGTCCTTGGAATAAGTCACTTTTTGTATCAAGCTTAACCTTACTCTGTTTGCCATGCATCAGGGTTTCCGCATAAGTTATGGTACCGCCAAAGGCTTCACAGATGCCCTGATGCCCTAAACATACCCCGAGAATTGGATAAATTCCTTTCAAAACTCTGACTGCTTCTTCACAGATTCCTGCATCTATGGGTCTTCCGGGACCGGGAGATAATATGATGTGGCTTGGATGGAGTTCCTTTATATCCTCTATGGTCAGCTCATCATTACGCACTACTTTAATTTCTTCTGGTTCTTGACCCGCTCCTTTGACCGGGGTTTTCATTTGGTTTAATTGAACCGCTCTTTTCTTTAGAATATCTCCAATTAATTGAACCAGATTATAAGAAAAACTGTCGTAATTATCAATCAGCAGTATCATAAGTCCTGCACCTCCTCTGCTTGCTTAATGGCTTCTATTACTGCTCCTGCCTTATTAGCGCATTCTTCATATTCCAGTTCCGGTACACTGTCAGCAACCACTCCTGCTCCCGCCTGGACAAATACCCTATCACCCTTTTTCACAGCGGTACGGATAGCGATACACACATCCAGGTTGCCTGAAAAGTCAAGATAACCAATGGCCCCGCCATATACACCCCTTGCCTCAGCTTCCAGTTCATCTATAATCTCACAAGCTCTGAACTTAGGCGCACCGGACAGGGTTCCAGCCGGTAACAGCGCACTGATGGTATCGCAGCAGTCTTTCTCCTGTTTCAGGGTACCAGTCACTACGGAAGCAATATGCATAACCTTAGAAAATCTGTGTATCTGCATATAATTCTCAACCTTAACACTTCCATATTCAGCTATTCGCCCAACATCATTCCTTGCAAGATCTACTAACATATTGTGCTCGGATAATTCTTTTTCATCTGCCAGCAGTTCCTTCTCCAGTTTGTCATCCTCATCTTTTGTTTTACCCCTTGGTCTGGTCCCCGCTACCGGAAAGGTCGTAAGCTTTCCGTTCTCCAGTTTGATCATTGTTTCCGGTGAGACACCTGCTATCTGTAAATCCTCACTCTGGATAAAATACATATAAGGTGACGGATTTGTCGTACGGAGTACTCTGTAAGCATTCAGGAGACTCCCTTTATATTCCGCCTCAAACCTTCTTGATATAACTCCTTGAAAGATATCTCCTTCTCTGATATACTGCTTTGTTTTTTCAACCATTTCAAGATAACTCTCTTTTGGAGTATTACACCTGAATGGACCAATACTTTCCGGTTTTAGCTTAGAAAGTATTACTGGTGCAAATATCTTTTCTCTCATATCCTCAATATCCGCTAGGGCTTTTTCATAACCTTTTTTTCCTTCCGCACTGCGATAATTTGCAATCAGTAAAATTTTTTGCTTTAAATGATCAAAAACAATTACTTTATCAAAGAGTGATAAATCATAATCATTAAAATCACTTTTCTTTAAGTTCAGTTTCGGTTCCGCATAACCAATCATCTCATAAGAGAAATATCCGACCAATCCCCCTGTAAAAGTAGGTAGCCCTTCAATTCTTGGTGCTTTATATTCCAGAAGCAGCTTTCTAAGTGCATCAAAGGGTGTTTCATTTATATCTTCCGTAACATTTCCGCTTTTCTTCTGAACTTTATTATTCTTACAGGAAAGACGCAAAGAAGGCTTCTGCCCAAGAAAGGAATACCTTCCAAAATGTTCTCCGCCTTCCACGCTCTCTAACAGAAAATAATTATCGCCTGTCTCTGCCAGTTTTCGCAGAAGAATAATTGGTGTGATCATATCCGACAGTGTTTCCCTGCAAACAGGAATAATGCTGTATTCCTTCTCATATTGCATCAGCTCTTCATAAACAGTTTTCATAAATTCCTCCTTCATAGGTTCCTAGCATTCATAGGTTCCTGCACCGATAAGCTCGGTATCTCACAATCAGATTGCTTATTTTAACCAAATACAAACTATTTGTTTTCAGGAAAAAGGCATTAAAAAAAGTCCTCATCCCTACTCTAAAAGGGACAAAGACTATGCTCTGCGGTACCACCCAAATTGATGCTGTTGCATCCACTCTGTTTGTATACTATCATATACACCTCGTTGATAACGGCTGAGGTTCCCGTTGACGTCTACTTGCAATATCTTAATTGCTTTTGAGCCACCCTCACAAGTCCATTCAGTAATCTCTGCACTGCCGCTCTTCCACCATTAAGCGACTCTCTGTAAGGCATTTCTTTACTTACTTCTCTTGTTCATCGGTTTATTCGTTTAATTTTCTTAAGTATATGCAATCTGTATCTATTTGTCAATATAATTTTTACAAAAATAATCTGACTAAAATCAAACTGATTTACTCTATTTTTTATTTATGTTAATGGTCTTTTGTTTCTTCCCTTTTGGTTTTACCAAATCATAACTTTCCAAAATCATACGTTTAATATCTTCCTCTGGAATTATGCCATCCAGGATCAGGGAATTCCAGTGATTCTTATTCATGTGATAGGCAGGAACCACTGACGGCCAGGCATTGCGCCAAAAATCTATCCATTCCGGAGTTACTTTCACATTAACCCAGATGTGTTCCCCACGTTCATAGATGCAGGCAAACATCTTTTTATTCCCCTGACACCTCATTACTGTCCAGTTAGAATCATGAAAAGGGTAATCCTCATACACCTCTTTCAATGATTGGCAATATTTGATCACTTCTTCTCTTGTTCTCAATTATGCCTCCCGGCTTTTCTTTTAATATATTTATTTCCGATGGCAATTTCATAAATAATCATCATAACGATACCACCGAAAAAGAAAGAGAACGTCATGATCAAACCAGCACTTTTTTCACCTGTTTTTATTAATAGCACTCCAACGATAACCTGGAGAATTCCGTACCCCATTATCAATCTGCCCACTGCTTTATTATATGCTTTTAAGTCAACTATCTCTTCTTTACCGGGAGCTTTAACATTCGAATAAATACCTGCAGGTTTCTTACTCTTTTCAGCAGTAATACCCAATACAACAAACATTAATCCAAGAATCCAGCAACTAATTGAGATTATCATTTGGTACCTCCTATATATTCGAGTAAATCAGTTTCCTTTATTATACCACATTTTTAAAAGAAACGATACCCTTGCTCCCATATTAATCCATATATTTCTTCGCGTGGTTAATATTGTAAATAAGTTATTTACGTGGTATCCTAGTTTTAACACTAAAATCAAATGGGAGGGTATAAGAGTAATGAATAAAGGGAAGGTAAAATTACTTAGCATTATACTACTAGTCTTGTTGGTATTATCTGCTTGCGGTAAAAATAATGCTAGTACAAATGAAGAGGTTATTTCCTCAAGCAATAACAGTTCTAAGAATGCTGCAACCACCAATACAGTTACTGAAACATCGCCAAATATTACAACCGAGGCAGAACCAACCAGTGAAGCAAATAATCAAATAACCGGAAGCCCTTCTCCCATACGAGATATCACTTCCATAGAGCTGGTGAAAGAAATACAGATAGGCTGGAATCTGGGAAATACGATGGATGCAACGGGAGGAACCGGGCTCTCCTCTGAGACTTCCTGGGGGAATCCTAAGACAGACAAAGCCATGATTGACGCAATAAAGCAAGGAGGCTTTCATACACTTAGAATTCCTACTACCTGGGAGAAACATCTTGGAGCAGCGCCGGATTATACCATAGATAAAGCCTGGCTTGACAGAGTTCAGGAAATAGTCGATTACGGCATTGAGAATGGCATGTTTGTTATTTTGAACCTTCATCATGAGGAATGGCATTTTCCCTCTTATGACAATGAAACTACAGCAATAGATATTTTAACAAAAGTCTGGAAACAGATTGCTGACCGTTTTAAAAATTATGATGAACATTTAATTTTTGAAGGCTTAAATGAACCTCGGCAAAAAGGCACAGCCAATGAGTGGAATGGAGGAGATAAAGAAGGCCAGGAAGTTGTGAATCATTTCAATGAAGCTTTTATTAACACCATCCGCAGTTCCGGAGGTAACAATCCCTTAAGGCATCTAATGATTCCTCCTTATGCCGCAACCTCTTCCACTACTGCCTGGGATAACTTCAATTTACCAAAAGATGATAAAATCATCGTATCCATTCACGCCTATACACCTTATGATTTTGCTTTAAATACTGCCGGAACTTCTGAGTGGAGTCTTGATAACAAATCGGATACCGGTGCAATTACAAGCTTAATGGATAACATAGACCGGTATTTTCTCTCCAAAGGATATCCGGTCATACTCGGAGAATTCGGAGCCGTTAACAAAGACAACCTGGAACAGCGTACTGCCTGGGCTAATTTTTATGTAAAGTCAGCGAAAGATAAGGGTATCCCCTGTATCTGGTGGGATAATGGTGCCGTAAGCGGCAATGGTGAGCTGTTTGGATTGCTCGATAGAAGAACACACAGCTTCTATTATCCTGAAATTGTCGAAGCTTTAATGAGTGGACTGAAATAAACTGGGCCTAAATCACTGTAGAGCAAATATTGCAAGTATACTTTGCAGCAAGTAGAAGGTGGAATATAATTCCACCTTCTACAATTTCAAGGAAGCCTGTTCTATTTTATCTCAATTAATATACAACACTTTTTCTTTATAATATTAATTTTTATGTTCTTAATATTTGTATTAGGAGCTTTCCTTTTTATTTTATCCTTTTCATTGTTTACCCTCTTATTTGTTCTTTATGCTTTTTACTCCCTCCTCATATTCAAACGGTTCTTCGCAAGAATATATTTCATCAAAAAATCCCAGATAGAGAATGTCTTCTTCCATGCATTTGATGTCATAAGCCAACCTTTCATCGATTTCCAACTCTTCCTCCTGGTACAGCATCACCTCAAAAGTATCAATTATTCCTTCGATAAGAGTTACCTGTATAAACAAAGGTAATTTATCCAACATAGAATCTTCTATTTGCATCTCTGAACGATAACCTCTAAGAACTGTTTCAAAATATTCTGCCATAAACTTCTGACGCTTCCTAACATCCGATTCAAATTGTACCCAACCTACTCCATGTACCCAAAGATTTGCAAGTTCGTACATATACCAGCAGTAACAGGAATTATCAAAATCAAAAACTGTTATATCTCCCGTATTGTAATCTATCATATAATTGCCGTCACTGTAATCAAAATGCACCATCCCAAAAGACTCAGGGCTCTGGTCCAATTCTACCAACGTCTTTAAATATCCGTTTAACTTCTCCTTTAGCAAAGTATAAGAATCCGGTATCAATTTATTAATATATTCCGCATTATATTTATCAAAAAAGCTATAACGCCTGTGAACAGGAGTATATTTCTTTGATAATTGATGGAGCTTTCCAAGCACCTTACCGCTGTTGTAAAAATATTCACTTATAGGAACCCCTTCTCTATACTGATAATTATTGTCTGCAAGCTGTATTCCCTTTGCTTTGTCAAACAAACTTACATAAAAGATTTGCCCCTTAACCGTAATCTCTTCCACAAGGTTTCCTTTTTCTGAACGAATTACATTTGATACACTGCCTCCATTTTCAAATAGATATCTGATATATTCTGTTTCTCCTAATATGTCATTAAGGCTTCTGTCCTTTAGATATATAATTCTGATTATTTTTCCTTCTGCTGCTTCTTTTTCGCAGTTGTAAACAATGTTTCTGCCTCCAACATGTGCATTAACAAGTGTAATTTCATATCCTTCCAAACCATAAGTTTCAATTATGTGAGGCAGCAATTCAGCTGCGTAGGTTCTAATAACTTCATTATAGGTCATAATATCCCTCTTTTCTCTTCGTTAATATTTTTTCATCAATCCTTCGAGTAACACTGTTGGTATAGGGTTCAAAGTACTTGTTCCAAAACCTGTAAGCTGTTGGATTATAACTTTCAAAATCCACTCCAAGCAGCTGATATCCTTCCTTGGCAAGCTCTTCTATCATGGTATTTAACAAGCTCTGAACAATTCCCTGACCTCGTTTTTCCGGCAAACAATATGCCCCGCAGATACTCATCATTTCCTTATTCTCAGTAATAAAATTCTCTCCGCCCTGGATCACTTCAATATATGCAATTATCTCGTCTTCCTCAAACCCTGCATATATTATGGAATTTCTCATTTCTGCTCTTGAAAGCCAACTTTGATATTCCTCTATCGTTGAATAAAGAAAGCAGGGACTCTCACTTAAATGAACAGACAGCTGTTCCCGTAAAGTTCTGATTTTGGGAAGGTCAGCCTGTTCTAAGCGCTTCATTGTTATTTTTGTAGTTTGACGGACAGCTATTTTTTCCATAGTCCTGATTGCATCCATGCATCTTAAACCAAAACCATAGGTGAAAAAGGCTTTTTGGGCCTGCTCATCATGTGCGTATAGGGAAATACAATGATAGGTAATATCTTGCTTGATCCAATTTTGTGCTGCCTTTTGATATAACATTCGGTAAATAGATTCCTTGTCACCACCTAATGCACCATGGCCATGAAGAGGCGAAAAGATGCCTCTTGCATTTGTACCAAAAGCATTCTCCCAAGGTTCATAGCAGCATAGAAAGCCAAGCAAGAGCTCTCCTTCTAAGGCTGCTACACCTAATTTATTGTCTGCCAGAGCTGATAAATCCGGAATAATCGTATTCTCCAAAAGACAGGGTACGAATTGTCTTTCCTCTTTGTAGTTCTGTTGTATCAGGTTCATTGCCTGTTTTATATGCATATGATCAAAAGTTGTAATAATCATTTTTCACCCTTTTTCTTCTTTATTTCTCTTATTTTAATCGCTAGATGTTTTTGATCTTTCTTCCGCAGGTAGGCTGCTTTATTTTCAACAAAGGCAGTTTCGTTTGTTAAGGACTGATAACTTGCCCAGCGCTCCTTGGTCAGAGCTCCATTTTTAACTGCTGCTTTTATGGCGCAACCAGGTTCACTTTGATGCTTACAATCAGAAAATCTGCATTGTCCTAAGTATTGTTCCACATCTGAAAAGCTTTCGCTTAGACCTTCGGTAACATTCCACATACCAAGTTCGCGCATACCTGGCGTATCAATAATTATCACACCATTGTCCAATCTGTTGAGCTGACGATGAGTAGTTGTATGTCTTCCTTTACTGTCATCTTCACGAATTTCATTAACAGACATCACCTCTTTGCCAGCTAATGCATTGACAAGACTTGATTTTCCAACACCCGATGAACCAAGAAATACAATGGTCTTACCTTTCTCCAGATATTCTGTAAGTCCCTCTAACCCGTATCCAGTTTTGGCACTGACTGCGTGAACCTCTACCCTGTGAGCAGTTTTTCTTGCCAAAGCCAGGTATTCTGAAAAGTCCTCTGCAAGATCTGCCTTTGTCAGGACTACAACAGGCTTTGCCCCTGACTGCCACGCCTGGGTCAGATACCGCTCTAATCGTTTCGGATTCAGATCGTGGTTAAGAGATTGCATGATAAATACATAATCAAAATTAGCTGCTACCGTTTGTTCCTTAATGGTTTTTACATAACCTGCCGCATGCCCTGAAAAATCATTTCTGGAAAACTTTGAAAAACGTCTTAAGGTCTTTAAAATAAGACTATCTCCCTGTTCATTGTACAAGATCTCTACAAAATCACCTGTGGTCGGGAATTCCTCCGTACAATTATTGTAATAGACACTGGATTTCAGTTTCGCAGAGCATTCGCCCTGCTCCGTAATAAGGGTATAACTTTCTTTATGCACAGCAGTAACTCTTGCATATATCCCCTGTGCGTTTGCAGAATAATATTCCGGCATAAAGCCGTAGTCTGTTAACTTCATATTTCCTCCGATAATGGTTTGTGTTTTTTGCTTCGTTGATAAGTCAGTCGTAACTATCACTCCTTTCTGTCTAAAAAAAGGCGCAAAAATACCGCAGTAAGCAGCCGTTCATGGCTGATACTGCAGTTGATCAGGCAAAATTGCATAAAAATAACACACCCTAAAGTGTGCTGACTTCATAGCATATATTGCGAAATAAAAGCTTCAGTGTTCACGAAAGGTTACTTTTTGGCACACTGAAAAAAAGGGGTATAATCCCTATGCAATCAGCGTTGCGCCCATGTTCAGTTTTATATTACAGATACCTCAAATAAAGTAGTCTTTTTCATTATATAAACTCCTTTCGTTTCTGAAAAACAGAATTAATAAACATATATTACCATGCTTTTCGTAATAATTCAACCCTAATTTTATACCGAATCTTATATAGAACAATTTTCATATCATAAAGAATTTCTATATCCAAATATTCTTATGTCAGAAATAATTCTATATCAGAAACAATCTGTATCAGAATAAATTTTATATCAGAAAAAATTTTGTATCAGAATAAATTTAATTAAAAAAATTTTTGTATCATAAACAATTTTGCATCAGAAACAATTTTGTATCAGAATAAATTTTATATCAGAAAAAATTTTGTATTAGAAATAATCTGTATCAGTATAATTTTTATATCAGAAACAATTTTTGTGAGAAACAATATTAAATCAATACTTAAAAAAATAAAGTTCCTGCTGATGGCAATTCTGCAAATTAGCAGGCCACAAGCAGGAACTTATGTTTCATCCATTAACGGCTTATTTTCTTTTACCTCTTGTTCTTACATCAAAAGCTACTGCAATAATAAAAATGACGCCTTTAACGATATACTGGAACGATACATCTACACCCATAAGGTTCATACCGTTGGTCAGGGACATGATTACCAGTGCGCCGATTATTGTATTGGTAACTCTTCCGATACCTCCGTTTACAGAAACACCACCGATGTAAGAGGAAGCAATGGCATCCAGCTCGAAGCCAAGTCCTGCCTGAGGAGAAGCGGAGGAAAGTCTTGAAGTATACAGGATTCCTGCAAGTGCTGCAAGCATACTCATGGAAGCGAAAGCAAAGAAGGTAATCTTCTTGACATTAACACCTGAAAGCTCTGCTGCTTCGGCATTACCACCGATTCCATATATATATCTTCCCAGTTTTGTCTTATTTAACATAAAGTTATAGATAACCAGAACAATTCCAACGATTACAGCTGTCCAGGGAATACCTTTATAGCCTGCTAACATGGTGACTATTACAATAATGATGATGGAGATAAATACGATTTTTGATAAAAATATAGGAGTGGAACTTACTTCAAAATTGTATTTCTGCATATTCTTTCTGGCCTTGATCTGGCTGTAAGTCATAAGCACGACAGCAACGATACCGATTATAATGGTCAGGATATGAATACTTCCGCCGGATATAATGTCTGGAATAAAACCGTTGGATAATGCTTTAAAAGTCGGATCATCAACAATTATGGTACCTGTACCTTGTGTTACCAGGGACAGAAGTCCTCTGAAAATGAACATACCTGCCAAGGTAGTTACGAAAGCCGGCACACCGATTTTTGCAACCAGAAAGCCCTGGTATATACCAACTGCAATACCCAGACATAAAATAATTGGTATGACAACCCATACATTTAAACCACTCTTCATTAAAATTGCAGCAACTGCTCCCAGAAAGCCGGCAACATAACCTACTGACAGGTCTATATGCTTGATAATCAGAATAATCGTCATACCGATAGCAAGTACTGCCACATAACCAGTCTGATTAATAAGATCTGTTAAATTTCTGGAGGACAGGAACAAACCATTTGTCCTGAATCCAAAAAAGATGAAGATTACCACCAACGCAATGTACATTGCATAATCTCTTACATTGCTTTTAAGCATCGTTCCTATCTCACTGCCCAGGGATATCTTTGTCTTTGTGTTTTCTTTCATACGTATACCTCCTTTACCCCTCTCTATACTCTTGTGGCCATTGCCATGACTTTTTGTTCTGTTGCTTCTTCTGCGGTGACTTCCCCTGTTATGGTTCCTTCAGACATAACATAGATTCTGTCACTCATACCGAGTACTTCAAGAAGCTCAGAAGAAATCATGATAATACTCATCCCCTGTTCCACCAGTCGATTCATCAAGGAATAGATTTCAAATTTCGCACCTACGTCAATACCTCTGGTAGGTTCATCCAATATCAATACTTTCGGGCCGACGAAAAGCCATTTTGCCAGGGATACTTTCTGCTGATTTCCACCGCTTAGATTTCCTACAATCTGTTTGATCGAAGGCGCCTTTATTCCAATGGATTTCTTAAAATCATTTGCAACGTTGATTTCTTCGTTTTCATTAATGACCAGACCTTCTGTCAGTTTTCCAAGATTGGCAATGGTGGTATTGTATTTAATGTCCTGAATCAATACAAGACCGTTGCCTTTTCTGTCCTCCGTAACATATGCAATTCCTGCATCCATCGCAGCTTTGGGGTGATTCAGACGTTTCTCGGCTCCGTTTATTTTAATTTGACCATTTGTTATCTTATAGCCTGGTGTATTACCGAATACACTTAAAGCGAACTCCGTTCTTCCTGCCCCCATAAGGCCTGCAATACCTACAATTTCACCTTTACGGACATTTATATTAATATCATGGAGAATTTCCCTGTCTGATTCCGGATCATATACCGTCCAGTTCTTTACCTCCAGACATACCTCACCGTCCTGGTACTTTTCCCTTTTCGGATAGATATTTTCGATTTCTCTTCCCACCATGTATTTGATGATTTCCTGTTCTGTAATCTTCTGTTCTTTCGCATCCATGGAACAGATAGTGGAACCATCTCTTACAACAGTAACCGTGTCGGCTATGGAAACAATTTCTTTTAATTTGTGGGATATCATAATACTTGTTACCCCCTGCTCCTTTAACTCTCTTAAAAGGTCCAGCAGATTGGCACTGTCATCCTCATTTAAAGCAGCTGTAGGTTCATCCAGAATTAGAAGTTTTACATTTTTGCTCAAAGCTTTGGCTATCTCTACCAATTGCCTGTTACCTACACCCAGATCCTTGATTTTTGTGGAAGGATTGATATTAAGTCTTACTTTCTTCAGCAATTTTGCTGCTTCAACGATGGTCTGATTCCAATTAATGACCTTACCTTCCATTATTTCGTGACCAAAATAAATGTTCTCATACACACTAAGTTCAGGAATCAATGCCAATTCCTGATAAATGATGGCTATTCCTGCACTTTCACTGTCTGCTATTGATTTAAACTGCACTGTTTCATTGTTATAAACTATATCACCGCCATAGGTGCCGTAAGGGTATACCCCTGATAATACCTTCATGAGGGTGGACTTGCCGGCTCCGTTCTCACCGACAAGGCAATGAATCTCACCGCGCTGTACTTTGAAATTCACATTGCTCAAAGCTTTCACACCGGGAAATTCCTTGACAATATTCCGCATTTCTAAAATATAGTCACTCATTTTTTCACCCATCCTTCTGTTCTGATTTTCGTTCTGGCTGTTGCTGCTTTCATATCCTCTTCTATTACCATTTATGCTGCTTATTTATGTTGGACTGGTTAGCGTCAGCCTTTTTGTTAAGGCTTTATCTCTTAACCAGTAATAATCTCATTCAATAAATTACCGGTAAAAGGAGGGTATAATTTACATTCTGGTCTTTTATACTGCTGCTCCTTTTACCGGTTAAATGTGATTCCTTTAATCTGATTAAAACAGATTCCTTTATTCCTGTAAAATTCAGATTACTTTAATCCTGTAAAATCAGACTCTTTATAGTATCCGGAATCGATTAATGCTTCTTTTACATTTTCCTTTGTAACAACGATGATCGGTGTCTGTTTTGCTTTAACATCCACTTTCTCATTGTTATAAGTTGAATCTGTCTGAGGTTCTTTCCCTTCCATAACTGTGATAGCCATACCCATAGCATCACTGGCAAGAGTACGTGTATCTTTAAATACTGTCATAGACTGCTTTCCATCGATTACATACTGTACAGATGCTTTTTCACTATCCTGACCAGTAATGAAATATTCGGAAACATCGGAATCCGCTGCAAAAACATCTGCGATGGAACGTGCTGTTCCGTCATTAGGAGCTAAAACATAACATTTTCCTTTATCTGCAGCACTTACTGCTGTTAAATGTGCTTCGGCCTTGGATTTTGCTTCGTTGAAATCCCAGTTTGTGGTGACCTGACCGATTATAGCAGCCAGCTGATCACGGGTAAGTTCTTTGCTGCCCTGAACTGCGGTTGCTTCAGCAGAATTCTTTATTACAAAGGTCCCGTCAGCAATCTTAGGCTGTAAAATATTCCATGCGCCCTGGAAGAAAAGGAATGCATTATTATCTGTAGCTGCTCCTGCATACAGATAAAGGGGATTGCCCTGACCGGTAGCATTATCAGCTAAATATTTTCCCATTGCTTCTCCAACTGCAACACTGTCAAAGGTTACATAATAATCTACTGCATCAGTTCCTGTTATTAATCTGTCATATGCAATTACAGTTACGCCTGCTGCTTTTGCTGCTTCTACACTGGCAGCTGCTGCTGCACCGTCATGTGCACAGATAATCAATACTTTTATTCCTTTAGCAATTAAGGTTTCAACATTTGTTTTCTCATTTGCGGAAGACCCCTGACTGAATAATACTTCTACTGAATAGTTTGTATCTTTGATAACGGACTCGAATTTCTCCTTATCCTGAAGCCATCTTGGTTCATCCTTGGTAGGAAGAACGATTCCTACATCCACTTTTCCTTTTCCGCTTGTACTTGTGCTGCCCCCGCTGCATCCTGCCAGTGAAAATACCATCACCATACAAAGAAGTACTGCCAACATTTTTTTCATAAATACAATCCGCCCTTCTGATATTATATAGTTTTTAGCTTTTGCATCCCGCTTTTTTCATCTGGAGAAATCGATTTAGATTATCCTTTCAAGTATAATACTGAGCTTCCAGGAACGAAGCACTTAAAAGCCATCCTTCGATTCAACAAATATATTTGCGGTATGCTTTGCTGTTTTCGTTACATCTACATGTTACAATATACAATAAATTTCAACAATGGACTGTATTGTTGTACATTATTACTATATTGCTATTCTTCTACTTTCAAATATGAATAAGGATATTATTTTGCGGTCACATTTTCTTCATAGCAATATAGTATAGTTACTGGTATTAACCCAATAAAAAAATCGTGGTATAATCACATGACTATACCACGATTTTTGCTTGTAAGAATGTTTTGCTCTATAGAACCTGAATTAACTCTTCCTGTTTCTCCATATCCCCTTCACCTAATACTTTGACTTCGCTGTAGTCGTCTGAATTCGTAACGATAACCGCTATTGTTGAGGGATAACCTGCTTTTTGAATCTCTTTTAAAGAGAAAGTCATAATCTGCTGACCAATCTTAATGCTGTCACCAACCTGAACCTGCTGTTCAAAACCTTCTCCTTTCATTTCAACTGTCTCTATTCCTACATGAATGAGTAATTCTACACCATTTTTACTCTTTAATCCAATGGCATGTTTTGTATCAGCAATTACTGTTACCTGTCCGTCAAAGGGGGCATAAATGATTTCTTCCTTTGGTATGATACCAACACCTTTTCCGAGAATGCCTTCTGAAAACACACCGTCTTCAATGTCTTTTAGAGAAATTACCTTACCGTTTACCGGCACATGGATGCTTTCATTCTCCATTAATTTTTTTTTCAGTTTATCAAATAATCCCATGCTGTCTCCTTTTTAGCCACTATAACTCAATCCAACTTTTCGCCATTAGATTCAATTACCTTTTTGTACCAATAAAATGAATCTTTTCGGAATCTGTCCAAGGTTCCATCTCCGTCATTGTTTTTATCTACATATATGAATCCATACCTTTTTTTCATTTCACCTGTGGACAGACTTACCAGATCAATACATCCCCATGGAGTATATCCAATCAAATCCACTCCATCTTTGATAGCTTCATCCATCTGCTTTATATGATCACGCAGGTATTCAATCCGGTAATCATCATGGATGGTTCCGTCTGCTTCTAATTTATCTATGGCTCCTAAACCATTTTCAACGATCATAATTGGAATTTGATATCTACCATATAATTCATTTAGCAGATAACGCAATCCTTGAGGGTCAATCTGCCATCCCCAGTCACTGGATTTCAGATACGGATTCTTTACCCCCATTACAACATTTCCCGAGGTCTTTAGAACATCCTTATTAACGGTACTGCAAGTGCTCATATAATAGCTGAGGCTATAAAAATCTACTTTTCCGCTTTTCAGTATTTCTTTGTCTCCCTCTTCCATTCTAATTGAAATTCCATATTCCTCAAGCATTCGAGCCGTATAATATGGATATTCACCTCTAACCTGTACATCACCACAGAAATAATTCATTCTCATTTCTTTCTGTGCCAGCAGCACATCCTCCGGATTACAGCTATAGGGATAAATACATCCTCCGGCAACCATGCATCCAATCTTAAATTCAGGGTTTATCTCATGGCCCAGCTTAACGGCTTTTGCACTGGCAACAAATTGATGATGTAATGCCTGGTATCTTTTAGATAACTGTTCCTGTGTATCTGGAAGCCCCATTACCTGTGCCGGGCCATCCTCACATCGAAAACCACCGGACAGGATATCTCCAATGCTCATTGTAAGACAATTAATTTCATTAAAAGTAAGCCAGTATTTTACATAATCTTTGAATTCTGTAAATAAAGTATTACAATAGCGAATATAAAAATCAATGCATTCACGACTTACCCAGCCATC
This sequence comes from Anaerocolumna sp. AGMB13020, assembly GCF_033100115.1. NCBI lineage: Bacteria > Bacillati > Bacillota > Clostridia > Lachnospirales > Lachnospiraceae > Anaerocolumna > Anaerocolumna sp. AGMB13020. The sequence goes on from NZ_CP136910.1 coordinate 390,247, forward strand.
ATACTTATTCATCAGATGATAGGGCAGCTCATAATGTGAAATGGTTACCAGCGGCTCTATCCCATATTTTTTACATTCTCTGAATACAGCTCGATAGAATTCCAGCCCCTTTTGATTCGGAACTTTCTCATCTCCCTTTGGATAGATTCGTGTCCAATTAATCGACATACGAAACATACGAAATCCCATTTCTGCAAATAAAGCTATATCCTCTTTATATCTATGGTAAAAATCGATTCCTTCGTGTGATGGATAAAAGGTATCCCTTTGTATTGTGTTCGTAAAATAACGATGCCTGTCTACTGTACCACCTGTCATATGGTCACAAACACTATCTCCTTTTCCATCTGTATCCCACGCACCTTCAAATTGGTTAGCGGCAGTTGCACCTCCCCAAAAAAAGTCTTTTGAAAAGCTCATTTTCTTTCCTCTCTTTCTTATAACCGTTCTTCTTATTACAGTTCTTCTTATTACAGTTCTTCCCCTTTATAAATAAATAAGGTAGTAATAAAGGTCACAACAAAACCGATTAAAACACTTATTCCCATATAAATAACATTCATTTCTGTTGGCCCTATAAATCCTGCAACCCCAAAAATTCCAGCACTACCTGCAAAAGCATATGCATACACCTTCATAAGACCTGCAAAAGCTGCACCGAAGAAGTTTCCAATCATTGCTGCATACAAGGGTTTCTTTAACCTTAAATTAATACCAAACATAGCAGGTTCCGTAACACCGCCAATAACTGCAGTAATGGCACTGGAGGCTGCGGTTGATTTGGTTTTCTTTCCTTTACACTTTAATGCTACTGCCGCAGAAGCTGCTCCTTGATTGATATTGGATAGCACCCCTGCTACACATACAATGGGCTCATATGCAAAAGAAGCAAAGGATTGAAACATATAAGGAACCAAAGCTCCATGCATACCGGTTATTACCAAAAGAGGATAAATTGCTGCTAAAAGTGCAACTCCAAAGAAACCTGTTGTGTGATATAACCACATAATACCGCTTGCTAAATAAGTACCAATAAAAGCACCTGCTGGTCCAATCAGACATAAGGTCAAAGGTAGCATCACTAAAATAGTTCCTAAGGGTACAACAATTGCTTTAACAGAATCCGGTGATATTTTACGGAAGAATTTTTCAACATATGCCATAACAAATACTGCCATGATAACCGGAAAAATAGTACTTGCATAGGATGCTGCATAAACCGGAATACCGAATATCGACATTCCCACTCCATTTGTAACGTTTGCTATCATTGACGGGTGTATTAATATTGCACCCAGGAGCATTCCTAATCCCATATTCGTTTTGAATTTATTAGCAGCTGTTGCTCCTAAAAATACGGGAAGGAAATAAAATCCTGCATCAGCAGCAAATGCTAATACGGCATGTGTCGGCATCTCAGGAGTCAGAAATCCAATCAGCTCTCCTAAAATAATAATTACCTTTAACATACCTGCTCCGATTAGTGCTGGTATTAAGGGCATTAAACTTCCGGAAATCCCATCCAGAATTGCACCAAAGCTAAACTTTCTGGCTTTATCCAGATTCTCATCCACAGCCTTTTCAGCCGCTATATCAGCCTTTGAGCAGATTAGCTTATAGGCATCACCTACAGCTTGTCCAATGATAATCTGTAACTGGTCATTGGACCATTGTGCTCCAATTACTCCATTTACCTTTTGGATTTCCTTCAAATCAACAATACTGGTATCTTTTAAGCTGAATCGTAACCTTGTCATACAATGACCAAAGTGACTTATATTCTCTTTTCCTCCTATAAGCTCTAAAACTCTTATGGAAAGTTCCTCAAACCTTTCTTTTTTTGCCATTCTACTTCTCCTCTTTCCTCTTTATATTGCAACAAAAATTGGTAAATTACCAATTTTGCTATTGCCTGAAAATAAAAAAACCGAAGAGATGCAAGACAAATGCATCTGCTTCGGTAATGCCTCCAATTGGAGTTACAATCCTTATGCTTCAATATTATTTTTTAATATACGGCTTATGTGTATCATCAGATACAATATCTCATCTTTTGTAATTTGTGAATTCAACTTTTTATCGATTACAGAGCCAATAATTACCGCGCAATTATGAATCTCTGAATTTTCCTCCTTCATAACTCCGAACAATACACCAACTTCATCTATAAACTGCTTTTTTTCTTCAATACGTTTCAGATAATATCTTAAATGCATTACAAATCTATTATAATTAAAACCTTTTCGATTTATTACTGTATTAAACATCTTCTCAATAATCTCTGTTATCTCTGCAATCAACTGTTCTGTTTCTAAGAACGTTGCTTCACTGGTATTTTCTTCTTTCGCATTCACAAAATGCATTGCAATGTTTGTTATTTCGCTCTCCGGTAGTTTAATCAATAGATTCTTTTGAACTAACTTTACTGCATATCTTCCAAGAGAGGTCTCCAGGGGATATAATTGCTCAACATCATAGGAAAACAACATCTTCATTTCTTTAAATTTTTTCATACGTTTTATTGCAAAATTAATATGGTCTGCAAGACCGGGTAAAAGATTTGGATTTAAGTTGCAATTCAACGTCATTTGTGCTTTTTTAACAATGATCGCTGCTGTCTCAAATATTTCCTCCGGAATTTCTTCCAACAGTTTATAGTAGCTTTTATCCATTCTATAGAATGTCATTGAAATAGAAGCAAGGTCTGTTATCTGATACGGCATTGGCGGAAAACCAATTCCTTTTCCAAAGGCGATTAATTCTCTATTACTATTGTCCCGGCATATTGCAACATTGTTATTGATTTTCTTAATAGCCTTCATGCTTCTCCCTGCCTGCTAATGTGATTTAAACAAAAAAACTCCTTGAACGCATACCTAAAACAACCAGGTAATGCCTCAAAGAGTAACAATCCTTATTTCTACTCAAAGTATAATAGACAATAGCAAATATGTCAATATGTCATTTTTAATTAAAATTGTCTTATGTTTTTATACACTTTTTACAGAAGCAGCTTTTATACTATTGTAATGTCCAGCAAATTTCCACCACAAAGTACTCTCCTTCAAATCTGGCTTCAATGGACCCTTTCATCTTCTCAACCAGAAGCTTTGTTATGGTCAACCCCAGTCCGGTGCTTTGATTACTCCGTGATTGATCTCCGGTATAAAAACGTTCAAATATATTCTTTAACTCATTTTCTGTCAGTTCCTTCTTATCGTTGATGAACTTTATGACACACTGATTCTCTCTGATATACTGTTTCAGTATGAACTTCTCATCCCCATACTTTAATGCGTTTTGTATTAGATTATTCAACACTCTTCCAAACTGAATCCTGTCTGCTATTATAAAAGTGTCCTTCTCCCCAAGCTCAACGGATACCTCCATGTGTTTTTTCTCAAACTCATGATAATAAGCTACAATGGTATCCGTAAGCATTCCTTTGACTTTAATGACCTCCGGCTCCAGTGGATAGTCATTGGCTTCCAAACGGGAAATTTCATAAAAATTCTCAATAAATCCCTGTAAAAGCCGTGCTCTGTTTCTGATAATCCCAAGATACTCTTCCTGCTCTTTTGGAGAAGCACTGTCCTGGACCAAATCCAGATACCCCAGAATCGAAGTAAGTGGTGTCCGCAAGTCATGGGAGATGTTCTCAATCTCCTGCCGTATTTTCGTTTCATTAAGCTGATAAGCTATTCTTTCCTTCTGCCTTGCTGTATATATGGTATTAATTTGAAAGAAAAGCTTTTCAAGACTTGGAATTGTCGGTATTCCTTTCAATTGTCTGTTTCTCTCGGGATTTTTCTCAATCTCATCCATTTGATTTACTGCTTCGGCTAGAGCTTTAATCACAAAAAAAAGGTAAGCAAAGAGAACGATTAAGATAAATACTAAAATCAGGATAATATAATTCAATTTGCTCACCTCCGTTCTGTTATTTAATTTCTTTCTTTTTGTATATTACAAAACCTATTACAGAAACAATAATTATTTCAATGAAAGCTATCAGCCAGTAATACCCATAACCGTTTCTTCCTCCCCATAAAAGTATGGGCTGAAACTTTTCCATATCAAATCTAATATAATAAATCATATTCCATGGTAGAAGCTTGGCAAGTTCCATAAAAAAAGTAAATTTCATACCTAACATATTGCACACCAATGGAAATGCCAGAAGTAATCCCACTGAAGCAGCATTACTGGCCCCTGTACTCTCAATAGTAAATAGGAAACTATTGGCAACTGCTATGGCAACTAAGAATAACGGAAATGCCGCCGCACAAGCTCTAAGCAAAAGAAACAGATAGTCCACACCGGAATTTTCAAGGAGCAGATATGCAAAGCCGATATCAATTGCTCCAATAATTAGAAAAGCCAGGATGGAATACATAACTTCAACAATGAATTTGCCGAAATAAATATCACCTCTGGAAATTCCATAGGATACACTGTTTTTCATGGTATGATTCGTATATTCGTTTCCAAAAACCATGGCTGTTATTGCTATACATAAGATAAATACAATAGGGTAATTACTGTAGAACATACTTATAGCAAACTTTGTCGTCGCATAAGGAAAGTTCTTTTCTGAACCGTTTACCATTGCCAGGACAACATTGGAACTGGCTAATAAAACCGAACTTATCAATATAAAAAGATAGGTCCATTTATTGCGGAAAATACGATAATATTCACTTTTCATATAACTAATCATTACTTTCTCCTCCCACCAACTGAATAAAATAATTCTCAAGATTAATCTCCTTCACCATCATGGACTGAAGGCCTATACCGTTTGTAACGGCTAGTTCACTAATCTTTTTAGGTTGATTGAGATACTCATAAATATGAATAGCATAATCCGGTGTTAGCTTATAGGAGTGGCAATTTAATTTTGTTTCCAAAAGAGCAGTCATTCGCTCAACATTGTCTACTTTAAGTTCAATATATTTATTGCATTCCCTGGATAAGTCCTCTGCAGAGAGCTGCTTTATTAATTTGCCTTTATCAATAAAACCATAATAATTAACGAGATTTGATAGTTCACTTAGTATATGACTGGATATTAATATCGTAATGTTCTTTTCCTGATTGAGTTTAAAAAGAAGCTTACGGATTTCTACGATACCGAAAGGGTCAAGACCATTAATAGGCTCATCCAGCAAGAGTAATTCCGGTCTGTTCATAAGAGCCAGGGCAAGTCCCAGTCTCTGTTTCATACCTAAGGAATAGCTCTTATATTTTTTATTGGCAGCCTCTGTAAGACCGACTTCCTCTAAAGCTTCCGCAACACATTGTTTGCCGGGAATACCTCTTTGAATACGGTAATATTCCAGATTATCTTTCCCTGACATATAGGAATAGAAACTTGGGGTTTCAATAATCGCGCCGATTCTTTTCCTTCCCTTTCGTAAATTAGCTTCTGTATTTGCACCAAACAGTAGGATACCTCCTTCTGTTGCAAAAGACTGCCCTGTAATCATACGGAGTAAGGTTGTTTTACCGGCTCCATTCTTACCTACAAGACCATAAATCTGTCCTTGCTTAACTTCCAGATTAATACCACTCACCGCAGCTATATTATTATATTTTTTTGATAACTCTCTTGTTGCTAATATTACTTCCTGCACTTTGCTGCTCCTCTCTATTCTTTCTCTTAATTCCTCCATTGGAAAACTGTCTTGTTTACAGCAATCAGTATACTTATCTGATTTAAACAAGTACTTAAAAAAGTTTAAAGAAAGTATAAAGATGCAAATAATGATACTCTTTCTTTATAAAGCAGTGTCCAGTTTAAATCCAATACCCCAAACAGTTTTAATATAAGAATCCTCATCAAAGTCTTTGATTTTCTTACGTATATTGCTTATATGGACATTAATAGTATTGTCTTCTCCATAATATCCACTCTTCCAGATATCCTGATACAGCTGCTCTTTTGTAAAAACCCTTTCCGGATACTTTAGTAACAGATATAGAATTTCATATTCATGAGAAGTAAGTCCGATAAGATTTCCTTTTACAAAAACTTCCCTGGAAACAGGTCTCATTGTCAGTTGTTTAAACGAAATCTCATTCCTCCCTGGAACCTTATCCGCAAAATCTCTGCTCCTCCTAAGAAGAGCATCCACCCTGGCAAGAACCTCCTCTCTCTCAAAAGGTTTTACAAGATAATCATCCGCTCCGGATTTTAACAGCTTGACTTTATCTTCCAAGGCACTCTTAGCCGAAATAATCATAATAGGAATAAAAGAAGATTTTCTGATATCAGCAACAAGTTCCTCTCCGTTTATACCAGGAAGCATCAAATCCAGCAGAATTAAGTCAAAGGTCTTCACCGACAGCAGAAGCTTCGCCTCCGAGCCAGAAAAGGCAGCCGTCGTCTCATAATTCACTTTCTCAAGATATCTGCATAAAATCCTGTTAATATCCGCATCGTCCTCAACCACTAAAATATGTGCCATCTATGTATCCTCCCAAAATTACCAATTACCCAAATATATATAAATATTGTTTGTAAATCTTACTACTATAATTACAAATCATAGTATTTATGATTAATCCATTCTTCTAAACCTATATATCAAATTCATCTTTATCTTTTTCCTTATAAACACCAGGTTCATTTAAACTCAGTTTTAATTGCTTTTTTTACAATTCCTCTAGCATACAAGAAATCTGATTAGCTAACCTACTCCACCAAAATAATCCGTTTCAATGTAAGCAATTTTTCCATTTCCTGATTTCTGGGCTAAAATCTCGTAACAGACTTACATATAACCTATAACCAGATGTAGCATATAACCGGATGTAATATATAACCAGATGATTTAAAGCTCTGTTTAAGAATTTTGTATTGAGAGGTTCCATATGACACTTAAGCTGCAGAAACTGTGAAAAGGTGCAACAGTGCCACTGTCTGAGCTCAAAAACCTGCCGCGACCACAAAGCAGCAGCGAGTTTGGCACTGTTGTACCTGCTATGAACAGTTTCTGCAGCTTTAGTGGAATATGGGTTCTCGAATAACAAAATGATTAAACAGAGCTTTAAATCATCGTCCACTGCCACAACCTATATCATTTCACACACAAAAAAGTGCAATTCCATCCTCTATTCCGTCTGATAAACATCCTCATACAAATGAAATCCATCTTTAATAACTGTTTCATCAATATTATCCTTCGTCACAGCCTGAACCCCTATATAAATATAAGGAATCTTGTAATTCCCATCATCAATATAACCATCACTCTGAATCTCATCCCCATTCTTAAGAGCAATACAGACCTCAACTGTTTTCTCCACCAGATCCTTTATGGGCTTATAGACAGTAAGTGCCTGCTTCCCTGTAACAATCCTCTGGCAGGCAACCAGATCTGCATCCTGGCCGGTAACCTGCACCTGTTCCGCTATCTGCGCCTCAGATAGCGCATCGATGACGCCCCAGGCCAGAGAATCATTACCACAGATTACTGCCTTTACTCTATCTTTATAGCTTTTCAGCTCTTCTCTCATAAAATCATAAGCACTTTCTCTGATCCAGCCGTCTATCCAGGTCTGATCCAGAATTTCAATATCACCTTTGTCAATAAAGGGCTGCAATACAGACATAGCTCCTTCATAAAGCATCTTGCTGTTGCTGTCATTTTCAGAACCGCCAAGAATAATATAGCCGCCCCGGGGAACATTTTCCGTCAGATATTCTGCCATGATCTGTCCAACCTGATGATTATCAAAGGAAATATAGACATCCACATTACTGTTTGACACCAGTCTGTCATAAGAAATAACAGGTACTTTCTCCTCTTTGGCAGCTTTTACACATTTCGCTTCTGAAACACTGTCGTTTGGTGCTATTACAAGTACGTCAATGCCTTGGCTTAGCATGGTCTTAACCTGCTCATACTGCAAGTCTGAATCCTTATTGGCATTATTTACGATTACTTCGATGCCTTCCTGCTCGGCTTTCGATATGAAGATATCCCTGTCCCTGATCCATCTGTCTTCCATCAATGTTCCAAGAGAAAATCCAACCACGATTTTATCATCCTTTTCAGGCCGTATGTCCTTCTCCGTTCGCTTTTCACATCCTGTTGCTGACACCAATACCATTAAACCAAGGATAAAACTTAAAGCTCTTCCCCATAAGCGCTTCTTCATATCCCTCTACCTCCTCTTTAATTCCCGAACAGTTTTTTATATTCTGTGGGTGTAACACCGGTTACCTTTTTGAAGATCTTTGAAAAATAGTTCGGTTCCATATAACCCGTCATATAGCAGACATCCTTAATGGAATATTCGTCCTTACGCAGCAATTCCTTTGCCTTATCCATACGAATTTCCGTCAGTCTGTCGCTGAAATTTATGCCGGCCTCTTCTTTATAGAACCTGCTGAAATAATAAGGGCTCAAATTAACTTCTCTGGCTACCTCCTCTAATGAAATCTCTCTTCCGAAATACTGCTCCATATATCGGTTTGCCTTTTCAATTATGGTATTTGCCTTAAGCTGTCTTCCTTCTGCCAGTCGCTTAACTGTACGTTCCAGGAAACCTCTGCTGATTGCGTAAAGTGCTTCCTTTTGTTCCGTTCCAATAATCTCTTTTAATACATCATAATAATTACCGGCTGCATTTTTCCAACGGGCAGCAAAACCTGTTACCAGTCCAATCATACTGTTTTTGATATTTTCAAAGCTCATGGAATTATCCCTGGTCATCCGGTTAAAGACCTCTTCAAAGGTTACCAGCACACCCTCTTCTTCCTGCTCTGCTGCATGAAGATAGATTTCATCCAATTGTTCCTCATAATCACTCTCTGAATACTCAACCCTGTCCAGAATATCATCTACATGGAGAATCTGTGCTTCTTTGCTTTCTTTTTCACCGGTTAAAACCCCAAGGGCAAACAGGGATTCCTGATAGGATTTTCTGGCTTCCTCGATAGAGCTGTAATAGCGCCCGATACCGATGTAGATATCCGGATAGATTCTTATCGCTCTTTCCAGTATTCTTCCTGCTTCATCAACAGAATGCTTCTTAAGCTCATATTCTTCTGCTTCGTTCTCTTCAAAAACATATACAATAATACGGTTAAGCATAATTGGCCCAACAATCGCCTTAAGCCTGGACTGAATGATTTTCTTATATTCACCATACATTTTATCGCCGTATACACCGGCACCAATTTTGTTCTCTATCTTTCTGCTCTTCTTCTGACCCAGCTCAATTGCCATTACATAACCGCTGCCTTTTGGTATTCCAAAGAGCTGACAGTAGTTCTTAAGTTCCTCTGCTCCGCCGTTATAAAGACACAAGGAATTCATAAAACCATTCTCCAGAACAGGAATTATCATTTCCATTCTTTCCTGCTGCTCCAGATTCTTCTGAATATTCTGCTTACGGACGCGTATCTGCTCCAGCGTTATTGTCATGGTCTCCTTCAGTTTTGCTTCCTTAACGGGCTTTAACAGATATTCCACAACCCCCAGTGCTACTGCCTCCACAGCATAATCAAAATAATCAAAGGCAGATATTACAATGAAGCTTACATTGGAATTAGAGGCTTTTATTTGCTTCATCGCCTCTAATCCGTTGATACCCGGCATATTAATATCCATTATTATGATATCCGGATGTAGATTATAGGCTTTTTCTATCGCATCTTTTCCTGAACGTGCACTGCCTACGATTTCTATTTCTTCAAAATTCCTGTTTAGCATATAGATTACAGACTCTGCTGCTATCGGTTCATCATCAACAACTAATACTTTATACATTATTATTAACCTCTTTCGTGGGGTTACATGTCTTCCTCTCTGTTTTTACCAAAAGGCAGCGACAAAATAACTTTTGTTACTCCGTCTTTGCTTATGATATTCATAACATCATAAGCATCGTAAAACAGCCTGAGCCTTTTTAACACATTATCCATTCCAATGCCGGTGGTATGGCCTTTTTGTTTTTCATTTTTTTCATGTTTCCATTTCCGGTTCAGAATCTGCTGAATTGCTTCTTCTGGAAAATGATCGCCGGAATTAGAGACTATAATTACCACTCTCTCTGCTTCTTTTCGCACGCTTAACTCAATGATACCACCCTCTTCCAGTTTGCTGATTCCATGGATATAGGCATTTTCTGTCAGCGGCTGAAGCGTCATTCTTGGAATAATAAAGTTTTTTATGTCCGGGTCTTCCGGGATGTCTGTACGAAATTCGATGAAATCACCAAATCTGGTAGTCAATAAACTCATATATGCCATAACATTGTTCACTTCATCGGACAAAGTCGCATTATAGTCAAGCCCCTTTAAGTTATACCGAAAAATATCTGCAAAGTTTTCCAGGTATTCACAAGTTACACTGTCTCCCTGAAGCATGGCAACCTTCGCTCCGATATTGATAGAATTAAAAATGAAATGTGGATTAACTTGAGATTGCAGTGCCAACAGCTCCGCTTCATGCAGGGCATTTTTCATCTTGAGATTATCATATTTCTCCTGAATCAGTACTCTTTCAAGTCTTTCTTTTTCCTTCAGCTCATTGATATATTTCTTAATACTTCTGGTCATTTTACCAAAAGCCCTGTATAGTACCCTTATCTCACTGCTGGTGCCTTCCTCTGATATATCCACTTCAAAATTACCGGAGGATACTTCCTTTGCATAAGCTGACAGCTTTGTAATGGGTCTTGTGATTTCATAACTGAACAGTACGATCAACACAAGAATCAATGCAAAACTTATACCAAACATGGTATAACTCAGCATCGAACTACTATCTGCTTCTCTTCGAATATCAATATATTTTTCAGCACTGTCACTCAGATCCGTACTCATGATTTCCTTGATATAACTGCCGATGTAATTATATTCTTTTACGGTCTGCTGATATCCGGCTGTGTAATCACTTATTTTACGGTTTCTTTTGTCAACAATGGTTTCATCCAGAATCTTAAGATAATGATCGATCATACCTGTAAGATTAGTTATCCTTACTCCTCGATCCGTATAGTCGGTATCCGCTTTTAGAATACTGTTATTATAACTGATGGAATTGCTGTGATTATAAAAAGACTGAAGACTGTCCGAACTTCTGGTGGATAAATAGACCTCAAGATCATTTTGAATCTCGTCTACTTCTTTGTACAATGCCGTAAGCTCCTGGCTCTTATTCAGCAAATCCGTCATATCCTGCATCAATATTTGGGAGGAGATATAATTATACAAGCCGACCAGTATGGTAATAGCAGTAGCCAGCAGAAAGAAACTGGTAAGTTTGGTGCGATAGGACAGATCTTTTCTTTCCTTGCTGCTAACCTTACCATATACTTTATTTTTTTTAAGAAATATTTTTTTACTTCCTTTAATGCCTTCTTTTCTGCTTCCTTTCCACTCTGCTTTTCTGCCAACTTTATTTTTTACTTTCTCCTCACCTTTGTTACCTGATTTGCCTCTTTCTTTCATTCCTCACCTGCCTGTCCAGCAATCTGATCATTGTAATCAGCCACATTAGAGGCATCTATGGTATAAAGAGGTGTACTCTTGTAGTCACTGATCTGCACACCGTTTAATACCTGAGCCAGCTGTTTCACGGTAAAGTATCCAATCTCATATGCATTGGGACAAACCGTTCCGTACACAACTCCTCTTTCAACATAATCAAGGGTAAGAGGCATACTGCCGTACCCTACAAGCTTGATATCCCCTACCAGATTGTTATCTACCAATACCTGCGCAACACCGGGCGTGCTTTTTTCGTCCAGACATATAATGACATCCGCATCCTTATGTTTTGAAATAATTGAATAGGTCACTTTCTCCGCATCAAACATATTTTGTTTTAAGGTATAGATTTCTTCCAGCTGCACATCATTTACTGAAAAAGCTTCTGTAATACCCTGTATACTTAAGTTTCTGTACAGTATATCTCCTTCTTCTCCGGCTTCATTCATGATAACTACTGCTTTTGCACCATTTCCGACTGCATCTGCTGCCATCTTACCAGCCATAGAGCCGATGGTATAACTGTTCGAGGCTACGGTTGGCACCCCGGATATATTATAACTATCATTCTCATACACCACCAGAGGAATCCCTTTCAGCCTTGCCTCCTCCGCAATCTCACTGGTTCCAATGGCATCAGCAGGTTTTAAGGCAATTCCGTCAACACCGGCATAGATACCTTTCTCAACGGCATCCTGAATCGCTTCACCGTCTTTACCGGTAATCGGTACAAATTCTGTATGAACTTTCATTTCTTCCGAAGCATCCTTTGCTCCATCTTTGAAATTGGTCCAAAAGTATTCGTCCGTATTCTGAACCAGTATCTGTATATGAAAATCGGCATCATTTTTACTGCTGATTGCATCATTGCTCTTATCTTCCCTGAAAAAAAGCTGCCCAAACATCACCAGAAGAAACAGGAGCATGCCAAACAATAAGCCAAATATTCCCCGTAACATTTTCACTTTTGCACCCTTCCTTCTACCTGCTCTTTCACAAGCTGTCCCTTCTCTCAAGTTGCCTGTCTGTTATTCACTTCTGCTCATAATATATGGTTTGAAATCCTCCGTATCCGCACAGAAAGCTCCGGGAAATTGCTTAAGAATTTCATCAAAAACCCCACGGATCAATGTACTGTCTTCTCTAACGGTTACAGTAAATACAGTTACAAACCCATGTTGATTCATAAATGAAATATCCTCTTTATCTCTAAAACCACCTGTCAAACCTTCAAAATCTATACTGTTTTTCTCTCCTATTTCCAGAGCAAGTATATTCAGTTCCTCCCACAAATCCAATTCACCGAGGTTAAGGGGCTGCAAACACTGTGCTATATCTTTCGCTGTGATTTCCTGTTTGCTCATAAAAAACCAATCGGTTATAGCAGCAGTTTTGTTGTTATTTTTATTACTATTGCTTTTTGGTTTATTGCCACTATTCGGTTTAATAATGCCAGCTTTCTTTGTGCTATATTTTGCCTTTTCTTCCTTGCTTGATTTTCCTAAAGCTTCTGTTTTATTCGTTTTCTTTTTTATCATTTTCGTTTCTTCCCTCTCATAATTTCCTTCGCAATAATGCCATTTATATTTTATCCTCATTATACTACTATTCCAATAAAAGAGAAAGTCCTTTCACTTACCGCCAGAAATGGCTTTAGTATCATATTCTCCATTGAGGTTTTTTTTATTTATATGTTATACTATTATTGATACTATAAGTTGTCCTGTAAAATATTAATTCTTCTAGCCTTTCTATAACCGTAAGAGGCAAGCGGATTCAACTTATAGAAACTTTTTATATTTTTTTGTTCAGGAGATCTAAGGAGTGCCTGATCCTTACTTGTTCGGGGCTTAAGGTGTCACTTTGCGGGATGTTTTGTAAGTGCAGTATACCGTAAATTGAAGCATTAAGAACAGTGTGATGGGTTGACAGACACGTCCTAATTTGACGGAGGTAGAAAATGTACTACAAACAATACGGTAATACTGACATGAAAGTATCTGCCATAGGCATGGGTTGTATGCGCTATGACGATGAGGATGTTAAAGCAGAACGCTATGAAAAATGTTCAGAAGTCGTTTTATATGCCCATGAAAAAGGTATAAATTATTTCGATACCGCACCTTTTTATTGTAATGATAAAAGTGAAATGATAACAGGACTTGCACTATCCCAGTTACCCAGAGACAGCTACTACATATCTTCCAAAACCAATCTGGGTACCATCGGCGGAAAAAGTACCCGCGATGCTTTTCGCAGCAGGCTTGAAACTACCTTAAGCAGATTAAAAGTAGATTATCTCGACTTTTATCATCTTTGGTGTGTTCTGAATCTGAATTCTTTCGAAAGCCAGTGTGAGTCTCTCTACGGTTTTTTTGAAGAAGCGAAAAAGGAAGGGCTTATTCGAAACATTGTATTTTCTTCTCACATGCAGGGAAATGAACTCGAGGATGCTGTTGCTGCAGATAAATTCAGGGGAATGTTAATCGGATATAACGCTTTAAACTATCGTTTCCGTCAAACCGGTATTACAGCTGCTTACGAAAAAGGTATGGGTGTAGTAGTAATGAACCCCTTAGGCGGCGGTTTAATTCCTAATAACCCCAAAACCTTTGAATACCTTGCAGAGGGTACTGATCTGACGGTTGCCCAGGCTGCTCTTAACTTTGTGGCATCCCATAAGGAAATCACCATAACCCTTTCCGGCTGTACTACCAAAGAGCATGTAGATGATGCCTGTAAGGCCGTAGAAAATCTGAAAGAGAGACCTGCAAAGGAAATCTTTGAGGAATATGAAAATAAAGGTGTTGCCTTAAATAACCTATGCACCGGTTGCGCTTACTGTAAACACTGTCCAAAAGAGATAGACATTCCTAAATTTATGGATGCCTATAATGAGAAACTTCTCGGAAATAATATGTACAACAGAATTAACTATCATTGGCATATACCTGTAGAAATGGCAGCTGAATGTATCAAATGCGGAAAATGTGAAAAGTTATGTACCCAGCACTTACCCATTATTGACCGTCTGGCTGAAATTTCAAAAGGAGCTTAAGACAGTTCCTTTTGAAATGTTTAACCTATAAAATCCATGGATCACGTTATGGCTAATTAAACCAGTCTGAACGTTGATACATGGATTTTGCTAATTTACTAAATACTTAGGTTTTTCTTTTGGAATATCGCTCAAAAGTATTCTAAGTTAATCCAATAGCTATTTAAAAAAGCTTCACAGTTCAAATTTAAAGAACCCGTCTTACGTTTTGAAGAGGCCGCTGTATCATTTATAAACTTCAAAGTACAGCTTAGAGAAGCTTCTCAATTTCTTTTAACTTACTGACAGCCATATCGTAACCATGACGATAATTCTTTTCAAGGGTATCCAAATCTTTTTCCAAGCTTTCTATTGGGTATTCCGGTCTTAATATTACAGCCTTTCCTTGCTTTTCAAGTTCTTCACAAAATGCAACTGTTTCGTTATACATTTTAGGCCGGTCTCTTAATACCTCTACCATTGCCGGATATTTATTACGCAGCATTCTCATAGCAATCTTACTGTCTTTTCCCAAGGTTCTTTGATAACCCTTTGGTCTTGTCAATATAATAAGATTCTTCTCATTACCGTCAGCAATAGCTTTTCTTATAGGTATGGAATCCGTAAGGCCGCCATCATAATACAAATTTTCTTTCCAATTAATTGCCGGAAAGAACATAGGCATCGCACAGGTGGCCTGTAATACCGTACATTTTTTATCCGTATCTTTGCCATCCAGGTATTCGACCTTTCCGGTATTGGCGTTGGTGACACCTACCACCACTTTTCCGTCGTACTGGTTAAAAGTGTCCCAATCAAAAGGATATAGCTTGTTCGGTATTTCATTGTAAACGAAATCCAGTCCAAAGAGACTTTTGTATTTGATTAAATTTCTTGTTCCTATATATCGTTTGTCTTTTCTGTAATTAAGAAGTATATCCAGGTTCCTGCCTTTCTGCTTGGACACATAGGAATACCCAAAACTTATACCAGCTGAAACACCGATACAGTACGGAAACAGAATTTCATGTTCTAATAAGGCATCCATAATACCAGCACTGAATATAGGGCGGAAGGTTCCACCTTCTAATATAATTCCAGACATTTACGTCACTCCTTTGCTAATAGCATTGTTATCGTTTATCTAAAAGTATAACAGAAGGGCAATCAATTAACAATGTTTGGAATTCACAGTAATTTCTTAAGCAACAGTATAAAAATAGTCTTTCTTACTTTTCTTTTCGTTTATAGCTGCTATTCCCCCGCTCAAAGAAGTCTTCTTCCACCATATATTTACGCAAGGTACAAAAATCATCATGAAAATCCGCCAATATAAGATTGACTTCTTTCTCCTTATATTCTCTATTATATTCAAATTTTTCTGCCAGCACATTTAAAATAATCTTACGCTTCTCCTTTTGAACCGGTATGCTCTTAAGTTTTCCTCTTTCAAAGAAGCTGTTGATAATTTTGTTCCGATATTTCAGCTCTCTTTCCATTTCAGCTTCATTTTCAGTAACCTTACTTAATATCAGTTCCTCCAGGGTATTGCCAAACACTTCCCTATTCACGCGGTAAATCATATAGTATTGCTCTTTCTCTGAGGTTACCAGTCCGCTGTCCATTAGTTTCTTCAAATGAAAAGATACCGTTGGAGGGGTTAGATTAAGCCTTTCTGCCAGAAGTTCTACATACATGGGTTCCTTGACCAGGTTTTTTACAATCTGAAGCCTGGATTTATCAGAGAGGCATTTTAATAATTTGATAACCCGCTCTTCTGTCATTGGTTTGCTCCTTCTAAGCTTTGCAGAAACAGAAGCTTAATAGCAGCAGTTGTTTCAAGTTTAATCGTTTCAATTATTCCGTCTTCTGTAATGTCATGATTTTCTGCAAAGAGAAGTTTTTCTTTCCATGGTTTACTTATCCTATCAATACAGCTTAGATACTCGTTCTTAAACCGTATAGTATATTCTGAGTCATAAAAAGCTCTATCCTTATCCAATTTATTAATACTGACCTGTAAACAGGAGAGAAAAATATTATAGACATTCAGTCTGATTTTTTCAAATACCGCCTCATCCTCTCGGTTATCTTTCTGCAGATAATTTATCTGGAATGTGATCCTTTCTTTTTCCGCTTCCATTGCTTTGCGGTAATTTGTGATTTCTGTACTATTCAATACTTCCATATTTCCTCCATTTCTACTCTTTTATAGCTTTATTTTGACTTTTAGAATGTTATTAATTTCTTCCATCATAATACCTCGAAATTGATAGAACATTTTCTATTTCATTGATAAATAACACGCTTTGTGTTAATTTTATACTATTTATGAAATTACTATCATTATATTCATCCAATTATAATTTGTCAACATATTTTTATAGTTATCTAATCATATAGTGTCTGGAAATCGTATTCGCATCCTCGGTATACAGCCAGCTTGAACATATAAACAATGATAATTCCAGAA
Organism: Anaerocolumna sp. AGMB13020; assembly: GCF_033100115.1. NCBI lineage: Bacteria > Bacillati > Bacillota > Clostridia > Lachnospirales > Lachnospiraceae > Anaerocolumna > Anaerocolumna sp. AGMB13020. Next base: position 407,263 of record NZ_CP136910.1, read on the forward strand.
TATAAAAGCTTTTTACTCTATGAATGCAGCGTAGTATTTCACAAGCACCAAGAACGAATACGACAATCTCCATTAACGCTACCGGATAGAAATGCACACAATACAATAAGAAAGTTTAATTTATCAGAAAAGAAAAAAGGATTTTGCACCATAGATACTTAATCTATTTTGCAAAATCCCATTAATAATATTAAGATATGATTTCTATAAACTGTGCTTTTTCTATATACCAACCTTCTTCTATTATTTCAGGCTTCCTCTTTACACTAGCCTTCTTCTTTTATATCAGGTTTCCTCTTTACACTAGCCTTCTTCTTTTACGCTGGGCTTCTTTTTCACACTAGGATTCTTCCATTTCACTACAATTCCCTGATTACTATTCTTCCATTTCACTGCGTTTCTTTAAACTACGATTTTCTATTATATAACGCTTCTTCTATCTGTTCCCAACTTCCGTATCACTTCCGGATACATTGCTATGTTCCATTATATAAGCTATGATTTCATCAAATTGGGTGAAGGCCAGACCAACATAACTATCTGCTGAACCATAGTAAATGGCAATCTTACCAGACTCTGAATCGTGAATGGTAGCGCAAGGAAAAATTACATTGGGAACGAACCCTCTTTCTTCATACCACTCCTCCGGCGTAAGCAGGAAAGTCTCACAACGATATTTTACAATGGAAGGATTCTCAAGATCCAGGATTGCTCCTCCAATGCTGTATACATAGCCATTACAGGTACCGCTTACCCCATGATAGAACAGAAGCCAACCTTCACTGGTTTCAATAGGAGTTGCTCCGCTGCCGATTTTTAAGGATTCCCACCAGTTACTGCCTCTTCCCATAACATGTCTGTGTTTCCCCCAAAACGTAAGATCAGGACTCTCACTAACGAAAATATCACCAAAAGGTGTATGCCCGCTGTCAGAGGGTCTGCTTAACATAATAAAATTTCCATTGATTTTTCGGGGAAACAGCACTGCATTTCGATTATAAGGCAGAAATGGATTTTCCACTCTTTCAAAGCATTTAAAATCCTTTGTTTTAGCCATACCGATTGCCGCACCGTAAAAATCCTGACACCAAATGATGTAATAGGTATCCTCAACCTTTACCAGTCTTGGGTCATAGGCATATAGCGGCATAAAAGATTTGCCCTCACTATCCATAAAAGGTATTTTATTCTCATCAAACTCCCAGTGAATGGCATCCTTACTCCTACCCAGGTAGATATAAGGAATACCGTTCGTCTGCTCACCGCGGAAAACACCGATAAATTCATCCCCGTAGGGCATGACCGCACTGTTAAATATTCTGGCAACGCCTTTTACGGGATTTCGTCCGATAATCGGATTTTCTGTATATCTCCAAACCGGGGCATCCTTTAACCCTGCCGGACGTTCTTGCCAGGGAACATTTGGCACCGCAGGAGCTATCATTTTAATATCGCTCATAAATTCCTCCATTCTACCTTTTTACAGGGCGGCACCCCGCCCTGTAATTTCTATTTGTATACGGCAGCACTGCTGCTTTATCAGAAATAAATTACTGTTTCCGATACAATTGCTTTCTTATTTAAAATAGGCATCAAGGGCATCCTGTACCTGCTGTTTGTAGGTTTCCTGGAACTGTGCTGGCGTGGTCTCCCCTTTGATCAGTGAGTGAAGATCGTAAGAGACACCCAGCTGATTCCAAAGCTCAAAGGTTTCTCTGCTGCCGACATCTTCCATAATGGAGAAATTCTCGTTCTGTAGTGTCTCATCAGAAGCGGTAACTGCATACCACCAATACAGAGTCTCCTCATCATCTCGAACAGAAGTATCTCCGTCATACCAGTTCCACATATCATAAAGCACATTATAAACTGTTTCCGGATCTTTTACCCCTGCAGGAATAATATAGTATTCACCTGCTGATACCTTACCGGCATTGGTATCCTTATTACCGGAAGGACCTACCGGCCACTGAACATAGGCCGTATCAAATGCAAGGGTAGAGCCGTTAGCACCTGAGTAGTCATAATCCGCCTTATCCGCTGCAATCCACGCTGCAATAGGGAAGAAACCGATATTCCCTTCACGGTACTGTCCCCTCATGGTGGTAGCGTCATCGCCGCTTTCAAAATCATAAGGATAGGCAACATTATATACATTGTACATATCTGACATCATCTGCAGGGCTTCACCAGTTGCCGCAGAAGAAAGCTCCTCTTTTTTCGTTGAGGCAATATGTGCACCGTTACTCATAAGCAGCTGCTCGAAGGTCTCATTTTGGAAGCCGCAATAGCCATATTGATCCGTCTGACCATCTCCATCCGAATCCTTTGTCAGTACCTTACAGTATTCAATGAATTTATCCCAGGTCCACTCTCCACGCTCATATAGTTTCCTGGGATCTTCCAGATTATTGTCCTCCAGCATCTGCATATTGAAACCTAAAGGATAGGTTGCTTCTATCGTTGAAGCTGCTTCTACCCTCTTTAGCAGTGTTGCTTTACCATCCCCCAGGTCCAGGTATGTAATATTCTTTTGTGTGGTAAAAAGATCGTTATCTGCCGGAAGAACGGTTTTCAAATCGGTAGCCAGACCATTAAGTGCTGCCGGAATACCAAACGACAATTCTACCAGGTATATGTCACAATCGGGTGTACCTGCAAGAATGGAATTATTTATAGATTCCTGAACGCCTGCATACGTCAGGTTTTTCCAGAAGAAATCTACATTGTATTTATCATGGATCTTTTTAACATTATCAAATTTTAAATGCGCTACATCCAAACCGGAATAGGAGGGATCATCTTCTACGGACTTATGAGAGCTGTCATAGTATTGTATCCACCAGGTACCAATATTGATGGTTCTTTTCTCACCAGTATTCCTGACAGGTTCAGTTGTAGGTGCTTCTGTGGCACTTTCTGTGACTTCACTGCTGGCGGGAGTGTCTTTCTCAGCCTTTTTACTGCAGCCAAACATTGACACGACCATCATAACAGATAAGCAAAGAGCTATTACTTTTTTCAAATTTTTCATTATTCCATATCCTCCTTCAATGTCCCCTTCTCTTGCTATTATTTAGCGGCCTGACCTACACTTACGCTGTATACTTCCCACGGCGTATCCGATTCACATTGCATCATGGTTCCCCAGGTGGATTTGTCTTCTCCACAGAACTTTGCAATCTGCTCGTAGGTTATTTGTGCAATTCCATCACTGTTTGCTGCCTGCCCATTGGTACCATCACCGACTCTCATCCAGCCTGCAGCTGCTCCGGGCATTACCAGCCACAATTTCCCAGATTCACTGGAGTATTTAACAGAAATTACTGATCCTGGTACCAAGGCATCCAGGATTTCCTGCGGCATATCAAAGCCATTTTGAGCCCAAGCATCTGCTTTGCAGGCAAAATCTTTAAAGTCTACCACATTATTTAACATGTTCATAGTAGAAGCTGTTCCTACTCTCACACTATATACTTCCCAGGGTGTATCGGATTCACACTGCATTGTGAGCCCCCAGGCAGACTTATCTTCACCACAGAATTCAGCAATTTGTTCATAAGTAATGTAACTCTTGCCATTATAACTTACAGCAGAACCATTGGTACCATCCCCAACTCTCATCCAGCCTGCAGCTGCTCCGGGCATTACTAGCCACAGCTTGCCGGATTCACTGGTATAGCTAACTTCAACAACAGAACCCGGCACCAAAGCATCCAGGATTTCCTGCGGCATATCAAAACCATTCTGTGCCCAGGCATCTGCTTTGCAGGCAAAATCCTTGAATTCCACTGGATTGGATAATCCGTATACCGGTGACTTTGTGCCAATCTTTACGCTGTAAACCTCCCAGGCTCCGGAAGCCTCACACTGCATGGTCGTACCCCAGGTAGCTTTGTCTTCTCCGCAGAATTCAGCTATTTGCTCATAGGTAATCTGCGCAACGTTTTTAGAGTTGTTAATAAAAGCTTTGCTATTGGTACCATCTCCAACTCTCATCCAGCCTGCAGCTGCTCCTGGCATTACCAGCCACATATCACCATTTTCGCTGGTATACTCGATTTCTACAACAGAACCGGGTACCAAGGCATCCAGGATTTCCTTTGGCATTTCAAAACCGTTTTGTGCCCATCCGGCTCCCGTGCAAGCAAAACCTTCAAAGTTCACCGCATTGGTAACTGCTGCCAGATTGGACAGATCGATTCCGGTACTTTCAAAACCTTTAGGGGGTGCAAATGCAACTGAACTATTTGCTGTCAGTACATTACCAGAAGCGTCCAGGAAACGGATATCATCGATATACATCGTAGCATTTCCATTTCCTTCTGTAACTCCATTATCGGTCTTTAGGCAAATAATAAAGATATTGCCGGCATCTGCTATGAATTCTTTTCCAGTATCCAGCTTCGCAACTGCTTTGTTTGGATTCTTGGTATCCAGATATACAGACCAGTCATATTTAGTCTCTTCAAGTTTTTCACCGGTCCAGGTAAGGATATTTCCGGATGAAGCGCTGAAACCGCCATTACCGTAATCTGTACCAATCGTCATCTCCAAGGCAGCCACTTTAGCAACGTCAGCTCCCAGAAGGCTGGTAGCATCAAATCCAACATAAGGAACCTTTCCCTCCATGTTCTTTACCTGCAGCGCTTTACTTCCGTTGTAATCTACAATTGATAATTCTGAATTATCTGCATCCGCAGACTGGGTATACAAAGAAACAAACCCCATATTACCGTCTTCAAAATCCAGGCTTGCCGATACTGTTTCCGGAACCGGCTCTTTTTCCGTTTCCGGTGTAGCGGTCACTTCCTGAACAATCTCGTTTTTTACATTTGCGTCCGTCTTTTTTGTACCGTCACCTTTACAGCCCACGAAAGTCAAAGCCATGGTGCCCACCAATAGGCAGGCTAAAATTTTTTGGTTCTTCACCTTTTTCACTCCTCCTTTTAAGATAAAAGTTAATAGCTTCCAGGCAAGAGAAAACTACCCCACAATACCGCTTCTCTCCACACCCTCTATAAAGTATCTCTGTAGTAAAAGATAGATAATCAATATAGGTAAGATGACTAATATAATGCCGGCATTCAGATATAATTCCTGTATGGCTGTATCCAGGATCTTATAATCGTTTGCAATGGTTGCCTGCAATATGGAGATCTTTTTACTGATTACCACGTCCTCACTAATCAAAAATAACTTTGCAAAAAAAGTATCATTGAACTGCCATACCATTGAGAACACTGCTACGGTTATGACAGCCGGTGTGGCGTTTACCAGCATAATCTTAAAATAGGTATACCAAACGCCTGCACCATCTACAAAAGCTGCCTCCTCGATTTCTTTGGGAAGCCCTCTGAAAAATTGATTAAAAATGTAAATATATAAACCTGATCTCAGCCCGCAGCCCAGAACTGTCATAATATACATAGGAACCGGAGTTCCCATAAGGTTGATAGGCGAACCTGTTAGTGCGGTGGCAATGCCAAATGGATCAAACTGTCTAAAGGTTATGTACAATGGCAGCATAATAGTATGTACAGGGATAACGATCATCACCACCACACAGCCAAACAAAAGCTTCTTAAAAGGAAAATCAAATCTTGCAAAACCATATCCTACCATGGAGCATATAAGAATCTGCAACAGCATCAGGGACAAAGTGTAAAACAGATCCCTGGCCATGGTAGGCAGATAATCAAGAGACTCATAAACAAGCCGGTATCTTTCCAATGTTGGAAATTGTGGCAAAACAAATACCATTGGATTGTATGCATCCCGATCTGAGGAAATGGAGTTCACTATCATACCAATGACCGGTGACAGGATTACATATCCAACACCAATCAATATGGCAATTCTTGATACGCTGATCAGAAATTTCTTCACATTATGAAGCAGGCTCTTACCCTGATCTTTGTCACTTGCTATAGCTTTTATCTTCAGGAAACCATCCGTTAAGGCAGAATTTTTAATCATGATATGCTTCTCCTTTCCTCAATTGTAGTAGAAAGTACGCTTCTGTATCAGCCCGCAGACTGTTACCAGAATAATACAGGTAATTATGGTTGATACCAGACTGAATACACTGCTCAACCCGTAATTAAAATCATTAAATGCTGTTTTATATGCCAGATCAACTACTCCGCTTTCCGTGAAGCTGTCTACTATGGTATATACCACGTTGGTTATGATATGGGGCATTACCATAGGAAAAGTTATCTTCCAAAAGGTTTCATAACCAGTAGCCCCTTCAATCTTTGCCACCTCGTACATAGAACCCGGTATGGACTGCAAAGCAGCAATAAATATGATTATCTGCACGCCGGAAGCTGCTATGATATCATTGATACGCGCTACAGCAGTTATAATATAATCAATTAACGTTACCGGAATACCCAGATTCATGAACATATCAATAAAAAAGTCAATGTCCAGAGCAAGGGTAGAGCCAGCTGAGGCTGAAGACGATAACATCTCTGCTGCCTGGGACGAAATCCCCCCCTGCATCATCTGAGCAGATAATTCCATGGCCGCGGTAATTGCCCCGGAATTCAGGATAATAGGCAGAAAGAAAATTGCTCTTACGACGGTTCTTCCCTTAAATTTTTTGTTGAGTAGTATTGCCATAAATAAGCTGAAGAAAGTAATTAACGGAACATCCACCAGCATATCCAGTACGGAAGTCGTAAGTATCTGTTTAAAAGTACCATGAACGCGGAAGGCATAACGGAAATTCTCCCAACCCACATTTGTAAGACTGTAACCGCCATTTAAAGCATCCATATTCAACTCAGAAAAGGCAAACTGTCCTGCCAGAAGTATGGATCTGACATAAAAGACCAGAAATCCAACAAACCAGGGAAGAATAAATAAAAATCCTGTCATCTTACGTTTTTGGAGAAGGGTCATTTTTTTCTTTCTATTCATTTCGTCTCCTCCAATCGATAGCCTTCTGCCGGTACCTCATACCCATCCGTCAGCTGTGCTGTATCACTGTAGTTGATATAGATAATGACACCATTGTCATAAGTAACCTTTCTTACTCCATTTGAGAGGATTTCATGATTCTGCATCACTGCTCCCCTTACCTGACTTAATGGTTCATTAACCTGTTTGTATATTGCAATTGCATCAGTCTTCCAAACTCCGAAAGTAGTCGCATAATATCTGTTTAATCCGGTATTCTTCATCTTGTTTGATTCTTCCCAGGTGAAAATATAATGAGGCGATGCTCCGCTTTCTATCATTTTAAGCACAGTTTCCTTCATGCCTTCTTTGTCCTCATAATTTAACAGTTCTGTAGAATAGGAAATACTGCCATGAAGAATCATTTCATAAAGTGGAATCCGTTCATCTACTAGGAGGAAATTATTTTGTTCAATGGGTACGTTTATAATATCTGAACTGTATGCAAAGCTATAATCATTGGCACTATTAGTCATCAGCTTCTTACCGGTACCTTTTAGCAAGTCAAGCTGTCCTAACACCACTTTAAGCGCTTCTTCCCTGTCAATTATATTCGTACGTTTTTTATCAGAATAAACGATATTTCCCAGATCTCTTAAGGAGATACCTTCTATGTCATAGCCCTTAATTTCTTTTACGAATTTACTCACATATCTGGGCAGATATCTGGGTGATAGCAGATTGTAGACCGTCTCCATATACCCAAGACTTGAAGTACTTCTTAAGGTCGTAGGATTTACCTGCCCTAAGGCTACCACATAACCTGCTCCGTAATACTTAGAGGCTTCTGCATTATAGTTAAAATCCTTATCAGCATAGGTTATCTGTTGCAGGGCAACATCTGCATATAGTTTTCCGCCGTGTTTCTTTAAAGTTTCACCAAGGCTTTCAAGCTCCGATTTTCCTCCAAGTTTTCCAGGAATCTTTATCTTATCAGCTGTATTATGATAATACCCGCCGTTAAACCAACCTTGCAGATTCATCACCTGGTTGTTTATTCCCTGCACTGCCAGTTCCTCAGATATCTTGCCAGCCTGATCAAAAGTAGTCATGGAAAAGGTATGAAGATACTGTTTCCCAAGAAAATGAGCCGTTTCCTTTACCCCGCTGATAATATCATAATAAAAGGGGATATCTCCGGTCTGTGTGTCAGGAGTAAGTACACCTTTTGCTATCAGCTTTTCTCTGTAATAACCTGCAAGGCCTGCATAACCCTTATATTCCTCTGTCAGGAAAGTATATTTTACTTCCAGATTGGCATCATATAGCTCCGGCTCCAGTACTAATACGTCCTGGCTGGTATTTCCGAACATCCTTAGATTATCGGCTGTACGAAGCACAAACGTTGGATACGCATAATTATACTCATTATATACACCAGAAATTCCGGCTGTTATCAGCGAAAGACTTGCTCCGCTTTCAATGGTTACCAGCACAGAGGACTTCTCTCTGCAGATTCCAAACAATGGTAGTTTGGCACTTATACTGTTCTCCGTAGTCGTATAATTTGCAGCCAGCGGATCAATGTCATAGACATATTGTGAATAAGAAGCTGCTGTGATCTTTCCGTTATTAAAATCAATCAAAGAACCGGAACCATTTGGTACCACCATATAGCCATTTTCTGTTGTATTCGCAGCTGCCATATAACGCAGTAACTGAATCCGGTAAATTGATCCGCCGCCGTATTCTTCGATGGCAGACACTGGAATGGACACCTTTAATCCATCTTCCACAAGCCTGTATTCCAAAGGAATCTGAAAGGAAATGGGTAATATGGTTTCAACACCTGCAAGTTCCATTTGTTCTTCATATTCCTCATTTGTCCAGCCAATCGAATCAAGCCATTCCTGAATTTTTTTGATGGTTTTGGGATTCTTCTTAACAACACCATTAAGTTCCAGCATATCCTTTGTAGTAGAACTTTCTATGTAATACCTCTCTAAGGATACGGAATCCTTCTCTGAAAGTTTTCCAAGGATTTCTTCTAATTTTTCACTGGTAATGTATATTGGGATGATACCGGTCTTACTGCTATTAAAGTCTCCCAGACGGTAAATATAACGAAGTCCATTTTTAAGACTCTCAACCGTTACCTGTCCTTTTTCTACCGCCATGCTGTAGGAATCATAGGTACCTGATTTTACCTCGGGATTATAATAATTTAGGATAAATTGGGATTTAAGATAATTCATATTGGCATCGTTGGCAATGCTATCCTCTTCTGCCGCTGGAGGATTGGAGTAACTTATTTCTCCATTTCTCTTATCATAAATTGCAACTGCAGCAGTGGCAGTATCCGTATACAATTTTAAAAACTCATTTTCACATACTAATTCCATCCCGGGTACGTCTGTTTTATTTTCTTTTACCGGTTGGTACTCTTCTCCGGTTTCATAATCGTAACTTGTCAGATAATCTCTGTACTTGTCGTAAGCCAGATAATGAATGGCATAATAGATTAGATAGATTATTCCAACTATCAGCACAGTACTCAAGACACAAAGCACGATTTTCTTCATCAGGCTGAAGGGCCGATGGTGTTGCTTCTTAATCAAAGTCTTCATGCTTACGCCTCCTAAGTTCTAAATATTATCTCAGTGTAGATACTCCGAATAAATGTCACTACCATGCCCAGAAGATTTGACAGGAGCAATAGCAGAAAGATAATTACCAACATGGCTAAGAAGGTAATAAATAAGGTGCCTAAGGTTTTCCCCAATGTATAGTTATGTACCTGCATAATACCGATGAGCATTAAAAGGATACCAAATACAATTCCTGCCCCCAGGAGCAACACATAAAAAGGCTGTTCATCATCTGCAATAAACCAACTAATCAAGGTACCGGCAGCCAGTACCGTACTCATGGGTACGGTACTGTAGCCGACAGCTATTGCAATGTCCTTCATTCTGCCTTCACCATTCATCAGACAGGTCACAGACCAGTTGCTGACACATATCAAGGCATAGAAGGCCAGGACACCTAAAAATTCAAAATAACTATCCACAGACCTGGGATCCACATCACTTACCACGAAACTGGCAAGCAAACGGTTTGCGCTAAAACAAGCAGAAAACAGGATTACCATTAATATTGCAAGGGGAACACTGCCTCTATTTTCATGGCGAATCCAGTAGTAGCCGTCCATGGGATGAGAAATGGTGTAAAACATATAATTCCATTTGTCTTTAGAAAAATATTTACCCATTTATGTTTACCCCTTTCTTTCTATTCCTTACGTATTTATAACCCTTAAAAATTACGATGAGTATAACGATTCCTGTAAGAAAATAACTTGCATTATCTATCAGCACACTATTGCGGAAACGCTTATATGCGATGGAATAGTAGTCACGGTTCATACCAAGTTTTAGATATTTCATTGCCAGTTCATAATCTCCTGCCGTAAGATATGCTTTTCCGATACCCGTATTGGCAAGTTCATTATTCTCATCAAGCTCCAATACTCTGCGCCATAAAGCTACGGCTTCTGCTTCGTTGCCGTCAAAACGAAGCGCTACTGCTTCATTGATCAGTCTTCCGTATTCCGTTACGGAAAAGCATATTATCTCTCCCCTGTTGGCATCAAGTACTGCAAGATTTCCTCCAAGGTCCTCCACTGCCACAGGCATGGAGAATGTTCCTTCCTGAGTGCCCAAGCCGCCAAAGATATAAAGCAGGTTTCCTTCATGATCATAAGTAATAATACGCCCTCTCTTACGATCCAGGCAGGAGTATATGCCATTATCCCTGTAAACTACATCTGTAAACTGAGAAGGTCCTGAGTAATCGGTAGAACCGGCAATCCAAAGATCACCTCCCACATTTTTATTGGCACCTTTTTTTATGACATCTTCTCCTTTGGGATTTAACCTTCTGACCCCCTGTACACCGGTAGAGTCGATATTGGATGCATATACAAACCCCTCCGGATCGATGTCGATACCGGTGAACTCTGTAGGAATATATAGCTGTTGCTTAGAACGTTCTTCTTTTGTTGCAATTCTCTTCCAGAATTTTTCCCAGAGACTTATTTCAACCTTGATGGTACCAAAGAAGCTTGAAAAAGTACCGTCCGCTTCAAATACCATAATACCCTCGAACATATTTTGAGCAATAACATAGATTCTATCTGCATAATCAACCGTTATTTTTAATGGTATGAAAACATACCCCTGCTCTAAACTCTCCGACTGAGGATTCTCAACAATCTTAAACAAAGTACCGTCCTGGTTCAACACAACGATCCGCCGGTTTTGAGAATCAGCTATGTATATCTGGCCTTTTTCAGAAACACTAACCCCATATGGTTGATTAAAGGTATCCTCTTTTCCGCCGTTATCAAAGGAAGTTATAATATTTACAGCTTTTTTCATATCCTTATCCAGCACGACAATCCGGTTATTTCCCGTATCAGCCACATAGACCCTGCCATCGGCTGTCTGGCAGATATCCTGGGGTGTAAGAAACTTTCCGACAGCCACTCCCTGATAAGTCAGCTGCTCTCCGCGTATGGTACCAGCCGGAATAAAGGCTGCCGGAGTAAAATGGACATATTTGCGGTAATCGTAATTATAGGTATCATAGGGGAGTTTGGAAGCCTTAACTTCTTCTGACGCTAAAATCGTAAGCAGGAGCACGGTCAGACAAAGGGATATGATCTTGTGTGATTTTCTAATATGTTTCATCCTCTACCCCCTATTAATCTTTCATTCCGGATGATGTCATAGTTTCCAGGATATTCTTCTGACATATGAGGAAAAATGTTATCGGAACTGCGGCAATTATAAAGGTTACTGCAGCCGCAGCTCCTGCTCTTGCCATTCCGCCTGCTGAAATTTGCTGTAACGCAAATTGCAGAGGTTTAAGGCTTTCATCCCGAAGAAATGTACTGCCGGTATTTCCCCACATCTGCTGAAATTGAAAGATTGCCAGTGTAAGCCAGGCAGGCTTCACATTGGGCATTACAATTCTCCAGTAAATCTGCCATTCGCTTGCACCATCAAGTCTGGCGGATTCCATAAGGGAGTCTGGAAGTTGTTCCATAAACTGCTTCATCAGGTAAAGTCCCATTCCAAAAGAACAGGCAGGCAGAATCAATGCCCAGTAGCTGTTATTAATATGAAGCCAGGAAATGATCATATACTGAGGTGTCTGAGTTACTGTCCAGGAAAACATCATAGACAGCACTACCAGATGAAAAAGAATATTCTTTCCCGGAAAATCATGCTTTGCAAGGGGATAGGCTGCCAGGGAAGCAATAATTACATGCCCCAGCATTCCACCGCCTGTAATAATAACCGTATTTAATATGTATCTTGAAAACGGAACCCAGGAATCATTCATTAAGGTAAATAAGTCGGTAATATTCACCAGGGTAGGGTTTCTCACAAATATTTTTGGTGGAAATTGGTATAACTCATCCAAGGGTTTTAAGAAATTGTTGATTACCATGATAAGTGGCAGCATCATTGCCACACCACAGATAGCCATAATGATAAACAGCAAGGAATTACCTGCCATGGAACGGTTCAACCGCTTTTCTCTTGGTCTGAAAAAACGCAATTTCAGCTTCTTCATCATTCTCCTACCCTCCTTAGTCCCTTCTGTACCAGCAAGTTCGTACCTATCATCAAAAGAAACAGTACCGTTGCGATTGCAGAGGCATAACCCATTTCAAAACGTACCGTACCATAATCAAGCAAATGGGTAACTACTGTCGTTCCGGAGTAGTTAACGGAAGGATTACCGGCCAGCTGTATGGAGACATCTGCTATGGCAAAGGATTGCGTAATCTGCATTACCGCACCGAACATAAGCTGAGGTTTCATGGCAGGTAATGTCACATACCACAGCTCCTGCCAGCGATTTTTAACGCCGTCCAGTGCTGCTGCTTCATAAAGAGATTTATCAACAGTCTGAAGTCCGGCTATAAACGCCAGGAAACCTGTTCCAAGACTTAACCAAAGCTGCACCACAATCAGGAAAGGAAGCACCCATTTTTCTGTCTTCATCCAAACGATTGCTTGATCCAGAATACCAAGATCCATAAGCAGACCGTTTAAATATCCGTAACGGTCACCAGACAGAATCAAAGCCCACACCACATAAGCATTACCGCATATACTTGGTGCATAAAATATCAGGGTCAGAAAGGCACGCAGCCAGCCTTTGAATTCATTAATTATCCATGCAAATAAAAGACACAGAAAGTAACTTACCGGACCGGTGATGACAGCCAGTATAAGTGTATTCTTTAAGGATTTTAAGAAAATGTCATCCTCAAGGAATAGCTTTATGTAATTCTTCCAGCCAATAAATTCCGGCAGTTCCAACATATTATAATAAGTAAAGCTAAAGGCTATACTCATAACCACTGGAAGCACAGTAAAAAAGAAAAATAATATAAAGTAAGGAGCCAGCATCAAATAAGAAGCTTTGCTCTTTTTCATCCGGTATCTCAACGTTCCTTGTTTTCTTGCGATTTCCAGAGCCTCCTGGGATACATTTATCTGGGAATTATTTTTATGTTCAGTCATCTCTTTCCCTCCGTTATTTTCTCTTGCCATCCAGTTCAAGCTCTTCCCGTTTGTAAGTAATTTCCGCATTTACATAGATGATCTTATCCATTAATTCTTCTCTTGGCAAAGCTGTATCCGTATTGGTTACCACTTTGAAAAATGCATTGTAGACATTTCGCCAGGAATAATATCCCCCGGGTACCTGCGGAATACCTTTCACCCATTTCATGGATTCCTGTAACGCTTCAAAATCCTCCACAGGCCAGGGCATATTTAAAAAGGCTTCATAATTAGCTGTTGGAACTCTTGCCGCAGAGCCCATAAGCCCTTCCATTTCACGTCCATACTGTGTCTGTGTATCCTCGCTGGTCCACCATTTTAAGAATTCCCAGCTTGCTTCCTTATTCACAGTGTCTGCCATAATCATACTTGCAAGTCCTGTACTTGCCACGGAATGATCCACTGTACCGTCTGTTTTCACAGTTCCAGGTATTTGGGTAAAGCTCCAAAGTCCTGCTATATCCGGTGCTGATACCGCAAAATTATTATAGGTGGTATAATCAGCTATCATAATCGGACACTCACCGGTTCGGAAACGTTCTTCCACACTGGTTTCCTTATCCAGTTTATAATCCGTATAATATTCACAGAAATCCTTAAAGGTATTTACTGCTGTATCTGAATCCAGTGCAGATGCCGTCCCATTCTCTGTGTAATAAGCTCCTCCATTCTGATAGAGCATTGATGCAAATATCTGTTCTGTCGGCAGCATACCAAATTCCATCTGATTTTTGGCAAGGACAGCCATCGCCACCTTTACCTCTTCCCAGGTCGTTGGTACTTTCATTCCGATTTCAGCTAAGATATCTTTCCGGTAGAACATGACCGGATAAGTGATAGTTTCCGGTAACGCATAAACCCCATCGTCATAAGTAAACTGAGTAGTTGCAGCTTCCAAGAACCTTGATAGTATCTCATCTGCATCCGTAAACTGCTTGAGGTCAAGTACCGCATTCCGGATTCCGTAGTTGACCGGTGTATCATTTCCGGTGTTCAACACAGCGCCTGCAGCGCCGTTGGTATTTGCTACCTGAATAGCCACATCCGGCCCTTCTCCCACCAGTGTCGCCTTTAGCAGCGTAGACATATCCACCAGCTGTACATTCACACTGATTCCCGACTTATTGGTAAAACTTTCATCAATCAATGATTTTATAACATTAGCCTGATCACGTCCGGATCCAATCCATAAGGTAATGGACTGGGTTCCCTGCACTTTATCATCAGTCACACTTCCTATGGAGTTGTAATCAACAATAAATGAATAAAATAACCGCTTTATCTCAAATGCAGCCTTATCAAAAAAGGAATCTCCGTCATAGGTATTTTTTTGATCTGGTGAATAGACATTGATACGGTCTACCTGCAGTGGCTGATTAATGGCCTGGGTTATCCAATTCCCCAAGGCTCTTACATTGATCTTATATGCTGTAATAACTCTTACAAAATACTCTTCATCTTCAATCAGCTTATCCAGCTGGTCCCGCATGGTCAAAAGTACGGCTTTTTTATCCGTATTCTTACCCGCTACTTTTGAAAGCTCATCAATTGCCTGATTCAGTGTATCCCTTGCCTCCGTAAGCTTACCCTTTAACTCCGGCAGTACTGTCGACAGCTGATAATCACGATAGGTATCCGGTTTAACACCAATTACTTTTATAACCTGCCTGTATATACTGTTGAGCTGTTGTACAGAATCCTTGACAAGACCCACGATTTCCGAGAATTCTCCCAATACGACTTCCATCCTTAGGCTATGCTGTCCTTCTGACAGATAAAAACGATAAGCTTTATCATCTTTATCAGACAGTATATCTTCTCTCCAATCCTGGCTATAATCAAAAGCATAAGAGGACATTTCCTGAAAGGGAACTGCCCCATCGATGGTAATACGCCTGGAAACATGAATACCTCTGGAAAGACTCTGTTTATCATATAGGGATATGTAATAATATCCACTCTCCGGAACAGTAAACTCCCATTCAATCCATTGTCCTACAAGCCTCCAGGAATTACCTCCAATAGTATTATTGAGCAATTCCCTGGAGCTGGAGGGAGAAACCGCAGGAGATGATTGATCCTGTTTCGGGTAAAGCATTTGTGATGATGTTTTTGTGGCATACTCAGCCTCAATCCGTATATTGGTATTGCTCGCATCCTTACCGCCCTTAGAATCCCACTCAGCTTTTATATCTACATAGGACTTTGTGATTCCTTCGTTGTCAAGTACCAGTTTACGGATTAACATGGGCTCCTTTAAAGAAATCAATGAGATTGTATGACTGCCTTTTTCAAGGTAAATGGATAATACCTCCGTTATGTAACCGTTACTATCATACAAATATCTGCTCTGCCATTCCGGTACCTCAATACTTTGCGGTTTTACATCATTTCCCTGATTATCCTTTTCCCAATTTTTTATCGTTACACCAGCTTTATTTACATAAAAATCTTTTACATTGGTGCTCCATACTCTGGGGAAAGTAAGTAAGGCCAATTCCTGATAAGGAAGTTTTCCGTCGATAAAAACACTTCGTTCTATATCAGAATTTTTACCCTCTACCGGGTAATACAATACGGAGAGGTTATATAATCCGGTTTCTGCTACTTCTGTTTCAAACTCTATAAGGGAGTCCTCTCCTGTCAGAACACTGGTTCCTTCCATACCTTCATAATTCGTGTATATTTCTGGTTCGGTAATTTTATTGTTCTCTTCATATCTTACATAATCAGCTGCCATAACCTCCATTGTACGGCTGGGTCTGTTAGACTCTTTGTGTTCCTCCCTGTAGGTCTTATAGGAGGGAATGGAGGTATCAATGTTATAAGTACTGATAACATCATCAAATTCGTCCATCGTCATTTCTGTCTTAGCAAAGCTCTGTACTTCTCCTATTAGAAACAGAGGCAGTAAGACTGTAGCTGTTAATAACAACGCCATGATTCTCTTACAGGTTGCCCTGGATATCATATTCATTACTCCTTCCGCCGCCCCCGGCTGTTATTGATCCCCTTTAATACTGTCACTACTGCGGATTTTATATGTATTTAAGTCAGGCAGATCTTCTCTGGATATTACATCTTTGTCTTCATATACCTTTTTGATCATTGACTCCTCCGTATATTGCTCACTTAAGGTGAAAATTGCAGTATTTTTAGCAACAAATTCACCTTGCCAGGTACACCACATACCCCACATCGCTCCATCCCGTCTTGCAAGATCCGGATCAAAAAGACATCCATTTTCCGTAAGATACACCATTTTCCTCTCATTGCTGTAATTCTTTGATGCATTCAGATAAGAAGATATCTGTGAGGTATATACTTTCTCTCCAGGATAGATATCCTCACCGATGATGTCCACATATTCATCCCCTGGATACCACTCTGCATTCTGTCCGTTCCATACCCAAATAAGATTATTCAGCCCATATTCTCCTGTAAGTCTATCGTAAAGCAATATGTATAGCTTCTTATAAGCTTCCGGTCCAGATGCTCCCCACCAGAACCAGCCACCGCTTGCTTCATGGAGTGGTCTCCAGAGAATCGGAACGCCTGCTTCTTTTAGAATCATGAGCTGTTCTGCAATAGCATCAATGTCCTTCATGAGCAGTTCATATCCCTGGGTATCCTCTCCACTCATAATCTTTTCCAGATTAATATCCGTTGAATCCGCATAAAATCCCCGGTACCATTCTCCTGTCAGATATTTGGACGGCGCATTCCAGTGCCAGCAGAAAGTAACAATACCTCCGTTATCCCAATAATCGATTGCATAATTTGTTGCATATCCCTTACTTCCATTTTCCACCATAGAAGGTGTGTATTCAATAAAGTCCAGTCCCAGTACTGCTGGTGTCTTACCGGTGATCTTTTTTATTATCTGAAATTCTTTTCCATACTGCCCTGTATCACAAAACTGTCCGGAGAGAAACTTTTTACCATAGATATCACACAAATAACTATATAACCTCTTAGTTTCCTCAGAAGCATGCTTATCAGACAGTTCTGCCTTAATATTATAAATTGAGGAATCTATTGGTTCTGACGTGAGAACTTCAAGATAATCCAACCATATATAACCCCAATATTTTGAAAGGCTTATTCTATGCTCTCCTGCCGCCAGATAAACTCTTGTCAAATAAGTATCTGTAAAATCTTCTGCTTCAACAAATACTGTTCCCAGACGTTCTCCATCTACACTAACGTAATTGTGCTTTTCTCCGCCTTTACTTGCACTTCTGAAATTCAAATCATAAAAGCCCTCTTTCTGAATGGTAACTGTAAAGGTACATATATCAGTATCCTCTTCAAAACCCTCGATGTATCCGGTTCCCGAATACCCCTTAAGTATCGGCTTGGAAACCATCTTAACATTGCCGGACCAAGCAGCCTTCTCTGCTTCGTAAATTCCTACTGTTTCCTGGACAAAGGTACTAACAGTTCCAGTCTTCTCTCTCTGTTCCGTTTTTCTTCCAACAGTATTACCACTTTCATCAGTGCATCCGTTGGCCATAAAAGCCATAACAACTGCGGTGATAAAAAATACTGCCTTCTTTCTCTTTTTCATAATTCACTCCTCAAGCCTAAATTAACATAATATCCATTAAGGCATTTTACTGGTTTATCTTAGTCTTTCCCCATAAGGTTTAAACTTTGATTCTATTGTCTGAATTTCATTGATGGAGTTGTTACTGTAATTTTGTTTTTGTTTGTTGCGCTTATTTTTAAAACCAAATTGTATCTCACTTTTTTATCAGTAGGATTATACCCCTTGGTTTTAATGTTAAATTTGTTTCTCTTGTTCTTTGTCCTTAGAATAATGTCTCTTAATTTTGTTGATAGAATTGTTTCTCTTGATTTTTGTTCTTAGAATTATGTCTCTTGGTTTTGTCGATAGAATTGTTTCTCTTGGTTTTGTTCTTAGAATTATGTCTCTTGGTTTTGTCGATAGAATTGTGTCTCTTGTTTTTTGTCGATAGAATTGTGTCTCTTAATCTTTGTCGATAGAATTGTGTCTCTTGATTTTGTCCTTAGAATTGTGTCTCTTGATTTTGTCCTTAGAATTGTGTCTCTTGATTTTGTCCTTAGAATTGTGTCTCTTTAATTTTGTCCTTAGAATTGTGTCTCTTAATTTTGCCCTTAGAATTGTATCATTAGAATTATGTCCTTGATTTATGTCTTTCTCATAGTGTCTTAATATATCGCTGACACTGTTTCTTTAATTTTTTCCATTAACATCTTATATTTAATTTTGTTTTTCGAAAAAGACGTCTTTTTTTCATTGTAGTGTACGTCTATTTTCTGTTTTCAAATCATCTTGAATCTCTGGAGTTCTCATTAAGTTTATGAATTTTGTCGTTAGGCTACCTTTTACTTTTATAATTTATTCATTTAAGTCATTAATTTAAGTTAATTTAGCGTTATTTACTTTCATTTACTCTTCCAAAACGTTTCCTAACTCATATGTTAATATTACTATATAATCCTTATTACTTCAATACAAATTATACAATTTGTTAGTTTTGCTAAATACACCCCCATTTATTTGTGCACAATTACTTTTATGATACATTTACAAGAGTTTAGTATGTCGTTTTTTCTCGTATTTCATCAGCTAAAAAATTGATTAATACTGATAAGTTATTTTTTTAGCTTTTTACCCTATCTATTTAGCCTCTTTTAGCTTGTCCACATTAACTAGTACCAGCTATTGAATATCTGATCATTTATAACCGCATTAATTTATTATCCTGTCTTAGCTAATTTATAAAGTTAACTCAACGTATTATCGCATTCTTAAGAAAAGAAAAAAACAGACATGCTGCTAACGTGATATGCTTCCCTCTAAGTAGACAAGTGAAATAATAAAAAACTTGTTACTTAGGAGGAAGCATATTTTTATGGGAAGAAAAGCTAAGTTTTCTTTCGAAATAAAGATAAATATTGTTCAAAGATATTTATCAGGTAAGACCTCTGCTAATCATGAAGCGCAGTTATTAGGTATCAGCGGGACACGCATTTTGGAGTGGATTTCTTTATATCAATCTTTGGGAGAAGAAGGTCTTATTACTACTTCCCAGAATACCGCTTATTCTTCGGATACAAAAAAAAATGCTGTACTAGATTATCTAAATGGTAAGGGTTCCTATTCTGAACTCTGCAGAAAATATGGAATTCGTTCATCATCCCAACTACGAAACTGGATTTTGAAGTATAATGGTCATGAGAAGCTGAAAGCTTCCGGAACAGGAGGCCCTATTATGACCAAAGGTAGAAACACCACATTTGATGAGCGAGTGGAAATAGTACAGTATTGTATTGCACATAATCACAATTACAGAGAAACAGCAGAAAAACACCAGATATCCTATCAGCAGGCACGCAATTACACCATTAAATATGAATCAGATGGAGTTGAAGCTTTAAATGATAGTCGTGGAAAAAGGAAATCGAAAGAACAAATGAACGAGTTAGAGAAACTCCAGGCTGAAAACAAGATTTTGAGAGCAGAAAAAGAACGAGCCGAAATGGAGGTATCCTTCTTAAAAAAACTCGAGGAGATAGAAAGGAGGCGGTATTAAGCCTGATTCGCCATGAAAGTATTTACCAGGCAATCAAAGAGGAAAACGAAAAATACGGCTATCCTATACATACTTTATGTAAGCTTGGTGGTATTTCCCGCTCTGCATACTATAAGTGGATAAACAGGAATATCCCCGCATGCGAAACCGAAAACAGGCGCATAGCAGATATCATTGAACGGATCCATGAGGAATCCCCAGATAAAGGGTATCGAAGAATCCGGGATGACCTGGAACGGTATCATGATATAAAAGTAAATGATAAACGCGTATTGAGAATCTGCCGGAATCGGAATATAAAATCAACAATCAAGTACTCTAGTTATGGATGTACAAGACAAGCAGTAAACCCATACTACATAGCAGAAAATTTACTCAACCGCGAGTTTAAAGCGGATGCACCCAACAGGAAATGGCTTACCGATGTAACTGAATTTCACTATTACATTGGTATCGAAAAGCATAAAGTCTATCTTAGCGCCATATTTGATTTGTATGACCGTCGGATTGTATCGTACATCATTCGTGACAACAACAATAATTCGTTAGTCTTTGATACATTTGATGCTGCGATTGAGACCAACCCAGGTGTTTGCCCACTATTTCATAGTGACAGAGGATTTCAATATACAAACAGGATTTTCCGTTCAAAAGTTGAATCAGCAGGAATGACTCAGAGTATGTCAAGAGTGGCAAAGTGCATTGACAATGGGCCAATGGAAGGGTTTTGGGGAATTATTAAAAGAGAGCGTTATTATGGAAAACGTTTTACGAGTAAGAAAGCAGTTGTTGAAATGATCGAGAAATATATGAAATACTATAACAATAAACGCTTACAAAGAAATCTAGGTGTATTAACTCCGATGGAGAAACATGAGTTATATCTACAGGCAGCATAAAAAACTGCCAGTAAGTTATACTTTACTGGCAGAAAGATTTATATTTTTTTAATTGTCTACTTGACGGGAAGCAGTTCAACGCTTGTCTGTTTTCTTGCTATACCAAACATCAAGAAATCAATAATCCTAAAGTCGAAAAAACATCTCCTGTAGCTCCATTCTTTTTCCGATTTCCAATGTATGTTTTTTTATTTCATCAGATACGAATATCTCCATTGCCTTACCATATTCTCCCCAAGCACCGGAGAAGTCCGCATCCAAAAGTCTTTACATATTTTCCGTCTACATATACTTCATACTGCCCATCTGTACCATTGATAAACATCTGATACATTAAACCAATACTAGAGGCGGCCTCCACCGTAAAAATAATACTCTCCTCTCCGCTCGTTGTACTCTAGTTTCCTGGAAACCTGGAATTTACATCATTCTCAACAAAACTCCCCCAACTATCAGGTTCGAGAGTTTTACTATTCAAAATGGTGGCCTCCTTATATATCTCTTGGGTTATTGGGGGATTATCTCTTTTTTTGAAATTGCACTTAACCTTATGTTCGCTTAACTAGTTGTCTAAAGTTACACTTGTACCACCCTTAATTTCAAATACTTTACCATTTACACTGATCCAGACAGAATTAAAAGAAGGATTATATACCTTATCCCCGCTCACAGTAAAACAAAGTCTGTCAGCTGCTTCCATATAATCCACTATTTCTATATTGGTAGCATACCATATATCTGTTCTTCCCCCTATCATTTCACAGAACTCTTCCATCAACTCCCAGTTGTTATCAATTGTAAACTCATAACTGTGACCCCATACATACATCATGTAAAGGTATTGCGTCTTAAAAAGGTTGCAAAACTCCTTGCCAAGTTGAAGTAGATTATGATTATGGTGGCAGGTTGCTTTCCATTCGTAGTAATCAGAGGGAAGTGTAAATCCATCAGAATTACCGACAATTCTAGCGTAACGAATTCCCATTGACGGCAGGAGCTTCTTAATGGAATCCGAATAGGAGCCATTGGGATAGGACAATCCCCTGACCGGATAGCCCATGATATCCTCTAATTCCTTCCTGTCCTTTAATACCTGTATGGCCACCTGCTCAATTGGAGAACGGGCAATGGTCGGATGCGTACTGGTATGAGCGGACACCTCATGACCTCGGTAAAGCTCTATGTATTCTGAGGAGGGAATGTATTGTTCTCCCTCAAGGCCTGAATTCAAATGGAAAGAACCTTTGATACCATATTTGTTGAATATTGATATAAGTTTGCGGTCCTCTAATTTACCGTCATCGTAACTCATGGTCAATACTTTATGTTTTCCTTCCGGGTAACAAATATATATATTTTTAAGTACCTGATCGTCCACTTTTTTTCCTCAATCTTTCTGATATTCTGTATAATGGTTGTATACTTAAACTGGTATACTTTTGATTCCACTGTGTCACTGTTCCTGCTGTTTCATGGTTCGGTATTGCCTGGGCGACATATTATATTTTTCTCTGAATACCTTATGAAAATAACTGGTATTGTCATATCCAACTGCTGATATGATATCATTAACCGAAAGCGTCGTATTTCCAAGCAATTCTACTGCTTTTTGAAAACGTTTTCGCTGCAATAGTTCCTTATACGTATAGCCTGTGCTCCGTTTGACAAGTCTGCTAAGCAGATAGACCGGTTGATTTAAGTCCTTTGCCAGTACTGTCAGATTGCTGTCCCGATAATTTTCTTCTATATGGCGTAATACTGATAATGTGAGGTAATTGTCATAAGGGTCATCCTCTCCTTGCTCAATTTTATCCGTATAATTTAAGAGTTGCAGAAATAACAACCCCATGGTTGTCTGATTAATCTTTCTCTTGTTGACCTGCTCATTTAAAATAGACCATATCATATTTTCGATAAGATTCTGAACCGGCAGGATATCCGCTACTTTAAAATACAGATAACCCGCAGTTTTATTGTCTTGGCGCAGAGAGTCCACCAGGAAATTCTTCAGCAGATTCTCTCCATCCAGCATCTGAAAAGCGACATCAAAGAATTCTGTCAAAACAATAAAGTTAATGGCAATATCCTCCAAACCGGCAGGAAGTATTTCCTGATAAGCATTCTGGTTCAGAAATAGCATATCTCCCTGATTTAATACTACCCTACTGTTATCATTTATAATGTGAGTAGTACTTCCGCTTACCATATAAATAATTTCGATATAGTTATGCTTATGCTTCGGAAAATGTACAAATCGGGTATGTGTTCTGACATCTATGAGTTTACCTTTGGCTAGCATCTTCTTACTGTCAATGACAAAATCCTTTTCACTGGTATACAGATCTCTGGCTACCGTACTGTTTCCGGATAAGATATTCTGTTCTTCTTCTGTTATTTCTTTTAATTTTTCTAACAGTTCCTGGTGAATGATACCCACTTCCTTTCCGAAAAATATTAACCTAAAGCAACATCTAAAGTCATCATGATCATAAACCCGATAGCAAAACCAATAGTACCGATATTGGAATGCTCTCCTTCCGATGCTTCCGGTATCAATTCTTCAACCACCACATAGATCATTGCTCCTGCTGCAAAAGATAGTAAATAAGGCAGTACAGGAACTACCAGACCTGTTAGGAGAATTGTTATCAAGGCAGCTATAGGTTCTACAATTCCAGAGGACATACCATAAAGGAATGCTTTTCCCCTACTGGTTCCTTCACTTTTAAGGGGAAGGGATATAATTGCGCCTTCCGGAACATTCTGAATGGCGATACCGATAGCAAGTGCCATAGCTCCGGCAAAGGTTATGTCAGTATTTCCCTGCATCAATCCAGCAAATACCACACCTACTGCCATTCCCTCCGGAATGTTATGAAGTGTTACAGCCAGCACCAACATTGTGGTTTTCTTAAAGGTCGTACTGATTCCCTCCGGCTCTTCCCTGTCAAGGTGTAGATGTGGAACAATTTTATCTAGTAACAGCAAAAAAGCAATACCTAATCCAAACCCTGTTATCGCAGGCACAAATGATAATTTTCCCATATCCTCTGACATGTCAATTGCCGGAATCAGCAGAGACCAAACAGAAGCAGCCACCATTACACCTGAAGCAAATCCCAGCAGTATTTTTTGAACCAGCGGATTGATTCGATTTTTAAGCAGGAACACAAAAGCTGAACCCAGCGTTGTTCCTATAAAAGGAATTAAAATTCCCAAAGAGATAGTATTCATAATAAATCACCTTTCCTAAAATAAACTTCTAAATATCATTGATTTTATATAAACTTATTTATATAATTTCTCTGGTTTTATTAATATGAACGATAAACAATGTCTTCATATTCATATTCAAAACCTTTTTTTCTGTACAAATTATATGCCTTTTCATTTTGAGTATCCAAATCTAGATAAAAATAATTCAAGTTCTCCCTTTTCAAAACTTTTGATAGTTTAGAAAGAGTATAATCGAGGAGTTCACTTCCATAACCCTTCCTTTGATCTGATTTCGTTACAGCGATATACTCAATACGTCCATAACCAAGATTTTCGAACCATATCCATAATATAGCACCTGTAATATTACCATCACGTAATGAATAAGACATTTCATAGCCCTGTTCGAGATATTCGTACAGGCTATCAATATCTTCTTCCACCCAATCCTCCAGTACTTCTTTAAAAAGCTTGTTTATTTGAATAAGAATATCTTTATCGTCTCTTGTTGCAGAATAGATAATTCTATCTGGTTTCATAGAATAAGGCTTATTCTTATACAGCTTTATTTTCATTGTTATGTGAGAAGAAGATAAGGTAAAACCATTTTCTTCCAACACTTTGCAAAGACGTGTATTCTCCTTTATTACATCGAATGAGATTAATTTGTCTTGATATTTATACATATTTCTAAGCAGGTTTATACTCTCGAGTATATTTTCATATGTATAATTCTTTTCTTTCATAACAGGGCCAATGATAATTCCCTTTTTTTTATCAATTTCCATAAATCCTATAATTCCCAGATTTTCATCCTTTTCTTTTATCATATAAAAGCAATCATTTATATTTTGATTGTTTTCATTCATTTCATTTTCCACATCCTTAAGGTCTCCGCGAGGAAACCCAAACCCAAGACTGTTATGACTGTAACTGAGCTTTAGCATTTCATTCAGAAAGCTGTGGTCAACATCTTTAATATTACTCAAATACATAAATATCTCCTCGTAAACTACACTAAATTATAATTTTAAGAAATGTCAAGGATTAATCTCTCATCTTCTATTATAGTAAATAAAGAGAAAAAGCGCAAACATTCTTAAAAAAACTCCTGGGTTTTTATATACCCCGGAGTTTCCTGCTGTATAGCAATAATATTAAATTCCTATTGCATAAGATATTGTCTCAGTTCTATTACTCCTTCACCGGTAACTGCACTAATATAGAAAATACGCTGACAGCCTGCCAGCTTTAACCATTCTCCCGCTCTGGCACAGTTAGCTTCTCTTTTGTCTATTTGAGTCACGATACCTATTACTTCTCTGTTAACAAGACTGGTTATGTTGGGACTGAACAGGGAATAATCCTCTGTAGCACTGAGCAGCAGCCCGACAACATCTGCTTCATAAGCGTAGAGTGCCAGTGCACTTGCAAGAGATTTTGTCTGAGCATATTCACCGGGCGTATCAATCAGCATATCCGTATAAGCGGTAGCCTGAGTTTTCGCATATTGAAGTTTCTCACCTTTTAATGCCTGGGTAAGGGTTGTTTTTCCACTTTCACTTCTTCCGATCAGTATCAGTTTTTTCATGTTCTGGTAAGCTCACATACGGAAAAATTTAGTTTCTCCACCGCATACTCCAGTATTGCTTTCAGCGAAGCCTCTACTTCCGAAACACTTCCAGTTACAATCAAGGTACCGCTGAAACGATCAACAAATCCCAATTCCACACCAGAGGTCTTAATTGCAATATCTCCTGCTATTATAGCTGTTTCACTGGGTGATACCGTAAGAATGCCAATGGCAGCTTTCTGATAATCAATTTCAGGATTCAGACCCAGCTTTTTATACAGAACCTGATCCGGTCCTGCAATAATATGCGCCAGTGTAATCTGTTTGCCGGGAACGATTTCCTGAATGATTCTCATTTTATTGTCATTGGATATCATATCCTGAAAATTCATCTGTTTCTCCTTCCTTATCCGCCTATCTGACAATTAAGACCTGATTTCAATGCTGCCTGAAGGAGCTCCTCCAGGGTTTCGTTGCTCAAAGGTTCTGCGTGCCGCATCTTATATTCTCTGCCAAGTCCGGTGTATTTGTCCTGACCTAATCTATGATAAGGCAGCAGATGTAAATCGGTGACTCCCGGAAGTGATTTTGCAAATTCTGCTATAGCACTGATTTCCTTGACAGAAGCATTGAATTCCGGGATTACCGGTATACGGATAACCAGGCGGGTCCCGTCGTTATTTTTATTTTTTTCTGCTATCTTTCGGGCATTTTCAAGTATCAGACCATTGGGTCTTCCGGTATATTCTTCATGCTTGAATGAATCCATGTGCTTTATATCCAGCAGATAGACATCCAGCCAGGGAAGATATCTCTCGATTACAGAAAACTCAGAATAACCTGTACTTTCCATTGCTGTATTTATACCATATTCCCTTGCCGTTTTTAACAGTTCCACCGCAAAGTCCGGCTGGCAGAGAGCTTCACCTCCAGAAAGAGTAAGCCCACCACCAGACCTCCTATAGTAAGGAAGGTCCTTCATAACCTCTTCCATTACTTCCTCTACGGTTACATCTTTCCCAATAACCTTCGGCTTTCCGTCCACAATCATGGTCTCAATCTCACGTTCCTGAGATTCCGGATTACAGCACCATCTGCATCTTAAATAACATCCCTTCAAAAACACGATAGTCCGTATGCCGGGACCGTCATGAATGGAAAATCTCTGTAT
This sequence comes from Anaerocolumna sp. AGMB13020, assembly GCF_033100115.1. Classification (NCBI taxonomy): domain Bacteria; kingdom Bacillati; phylum Bacillota; class Clostridia; order Lachnospirales; family Lachnospiraceae; genus Anaerocolumna; species Anaerocolumna sp. AGMB13020. Next base: position 434,259 of record NZ_CP136910.1, read on the forward strand.
ATCGAATATTCTTCCCGTCATTATAATTCCTTTCGTGAATATCATTCTTTATTAGATATTCCTGAATCAACCTAATCCCTTTTTTACGGAATGTCCTGCTTTTTTCTTCTTTTACAAGCATCTGCTTATCTCTTTATCCCGGAAATCCCTGTTCCGTTCTGGCAATAATATCATCCTGCAGCGACCTGGACAAAGTCGTAAATAACGCACTGTAACCAGCAACTCTGACTACCAGGTTTTTATAGTTTTCAGGATGCTTTTGTGCATCTACCAGGGTATCACGGCTAACTACGTTGAACTGCATGTGACTTCCCTTCTGGTCAAAATATGCTCTTATCAGTGAGATAAAGTTATCAATTCCTCTGACACCGCTAAGAGCAGAGGGATGGAATTTCTGATTGAATAAAGTACCATTAGAGGCTATAAAATGATCAAGCTTTGCCACCGAGTTAGCTGCTGCCGTAGGTCCGTGAGTATCTCTTCCGGATGCCGGGGATACACCATCGGCAATCGGCGTACAGCTTAATCTTCCATCAGGAGTAGCTCCGGTCTGAGCTCCTAAAGGTACATTGGCCGATACAGGATATAATCCGGCCTGATAAGAACCACCTCTGGGATTCTTATAATTCTCCATGGGTTTCGTATAGGTATAGGCTATTTCCCTGGCAAAAAGATCCACATCTTCTATATCGTTACCAAACTTTGGAAGCTCGTTTATGTCATTTAACAGTTGTTCCCATCTGTTTTCCTGGGTGCTTGAAACTCCGTCCTTTAAAGCAACAGCGAGGATGTCTTTTATCTCTTTTTCTCCTACCTTGACTCCCTGTTCCAGCAGTTTCCTCACAACAGCTTTTGTTGTTTCTTCTGCTTTTAAGGCGGATATTTTTACTGCTTCTGAAGAGGATATTTCATGTCCAAAATTGCTCTCCATAGCATTTTTGAAATCAAGAAGCGTATATTTCTTTTGCTCGAATACCAGTTTCTTAATTGCATAAAGTGCATCCGTCATATTGGCGATACCAAAACCTTGCGGTCCGGTAAAGTTATAGATGGCTCCGCCTTCCTGTACACTTTTTCCTCTTCCGATACAATCCTCCACCATGGAAGAAAGATAAGGCAGGGGGCACCTTTCACAATGTGCAAGATCAATGGAATTATCTGCATTGACCAGCAGCTCTATCATATAATTCATTTGCTTTTTATAAGCTTCAAAGAGTTCCTCAAAAGAGCTCATCTCTTCTACTTCACCGGTTGGAACGCCCACCATTACTCCATTGTCTCTACCGTTATGAAAGGTAAATTCCAAAGGACGTAACATATTAAAGAAAGCAGCATCATGCCAACCATCAGTCTTGCCAGCCTTTTGTGGTTCCACACAACCAATGATATTGTATTCTCTGGCATCTGCGAGAGTCAGCCCTCTGTTTACCAGGGAAGGAATCACAACTTCATCATTATAGTAAGCCGGAAGTCCAATCCCCGTTCTAGTAAGCTTTGCTGCTTTTACCAGAAACTCGTGAGGTGTTTTATTCCATACCCTTACGGACAACGATGGCTGAGGGAGCATTACATGCATGGAGGCCTCTATGCTCATATAGGAAAGATCATTGGTCACATCAATGCCTTCTCTGTTTTGACCACCTGCTATAAGGTTTTGAAAAAGGCTGTATCCTGCAAATCCTTCTGCAGAAGCCGCATCTCTAACTTTATTCAGATCATTTAACTTGACCCAGATGCAATCCATCAGTTCCTGGGCAAAGTCTATGGTTATTTTCTCTTCTTTCAAATCCTTTTCATAATATGGATACATATATTGATCGAATCTTCCAGGGGATATGGAATGTCCGCTTGATTCCACCTGCAAAAGCATTTGAACAAACCAGAAGGACTGGCAGGCTTCATAAAAGGAAGTAGCACTGTATCTTGGCACTCTGCTGCAGTTTTTAGCTATCTGAAGCAATTCTTCTTTTCTCTTTAGATCCTCGCAGGCTGCTGCTTCTTCCTTTGCCAGTACAGCATAACGTTCGGCATAGAGACAGGCAGCTTCACAGCTTAAAATAACAGCTTTTAAAAATTCACTGCGTTTTCCGTAATCCATATCGGAGACTTTAAGCTCAGCCAGCGCTTTAACCGCTTCTCCTTTAATTCCTTCATAACCCTTTTCCAATACTTTCTCATAAGCTACTGTAACGTGACCAACCCCATTATAGAAATAGTTTCCGGGGGTAAAAACATTATGTTCCATGGCAAGCTTTGTTTCCGGTGCCATATAAGAGGTTGCCAGCTCACTGGTTGTTTTGCCCTCCCAGTATGTATAAACCTTTCTTAAGGTTTCTTTTGTATCTTCCGTAATATAGAAAGGATCGGCACTTCTCTTCTCAATTGTATCAAATTCTTCCAGCAGCCACTGATAGGAGAACTCAGGAAAGACCTGACAGCCCCTTGGTGCCTTGGTAGCGCTACCAGCTATCAGCTCTAAAGGACGTATGGTAATGGGAATATTCTTTAATATATGATAAAAAGCTTTGGCTCTTCTTCTGATAATCGGTTCTCCTTCGGTACTTTTATAGCTTTCCGTAAGAAGAACTGCTCTGTCAGCTTCAATTTCCGGCATAGAGGCATATAAATTCTCTATGAGCATTGAAATACGGGGGCTTTTTACAATTTCTTTTGAAGGATGAAAGCCTTCTCTATCCTTTACATTAATCATGCCAATACCCATTGCTTACTGCCTAACAGGCAGACATAGCAAGCAACCTATCCTTTCTATATTGTTCCTATAATACCTAATTGACTTCCTTATCTGTACAGTATCCTTATCTCATTGCAGGATTCTGATTCGAGTAAAATCCCTTGCGTATTTTTATTACTTTCTATTTGATAAACTGTAATTCTAATCTGTTATCGTAGATTTCAATAATTCCTTAAAAACAATTAGGATGTTTTTTCATATCTGATTTTTTAGAAGGTAATTACAGTGTTTTATTCATATTTTAATGATATCTTCGTTGACTGAAATACCTGTTTCCAGGTATCTGCAGGTTCTTTGTCTGTAATAACATAATCCAGATTGTCCAGTCCGCCGATACGGGTAAAGGATATCTTATCAAATTTAGAGGAGTCAGCAGCAAGTATCCTGGTACTGGCTGATTCCAGCATCAGTTTCTTGATCTGGGCTTCCATTTCATTGGAATCAGTTATTCCCCGTTCCATATCAAGGCCTTTGCAAGAAATGACCGCTTTATCCACATGGTAATTCTCCAGCATTTTTTCTGCCTGATAACCCACCAGCGAAAGTGAACCTTCCTTCAGCATTCCACCGGTAGATAGCACTTTCCACCCTGCCATTTCGGATAATTCGAGAAGGATTTCAATGGAATTGGTAATCAAAGTGATATTCTTTTTGTTTTTGAGATGTTTTGCTGCATAGACAGCAGTAGAACTGGCATCCATCATTATGTGATCCCCGTCCTCGATCATAGAGCATATAATATCTGCAATGTATTCCTTATTGGATACATTGGCTTTTTTTCTTACAGTAAAAGGTAGGTCTACATTAAAACTTTCATTTAGAATAGCTCCTCCATAAGTTTTTCTGGCAAAACCTTCTTTTTCAAGCTTTTCCAGATCCCTTCTTATGGTTTCCTCTGTCACTTCAAAAACTGAACTCAAATCACTTACCACAACTCTCTTATCCCTCTGCAATATCTCTAATATCTGATTTCTTCTTTCTATTGCAAGCATTGTCTCTACCTACTCTCTTTTATAGTTAGCCCCTCTAATCTTTACTTGACGATTAAATGGTGTTTTGACACCAAAGTAACATCTGTTAAAGTTCCGGGGATGTGAAAGCTCATTCTCTTTCACTCTAGCATCTTTGGTATTATAAGAGTTTTGTATCTTTCTTATAATAAGGATGCCGGCATTTTATAACACTGCCTTTTATTGGTATTTTAATAGAATTTTTTGATAAGTTCTATTATAAACAAGTTCATAAGATGTTGTAAAGTAACTGTTACGTTCTTTCTTTTGAAGTACTGTCCGCAGTTCCTTTGAAAGTTCTGTGTTGCTTCTTCTAAATCTCTGTATTTTTCAGTTCAGTATTTTTTTAAATTCTTTATTGTTTTTCGAATTATATTTTATTCTTTTCGAATTCATTGTCGCGTTTTCAAATTCTGTGTTGTACTTTTCAATTTTTGTTCGTACTTATCAAATACTGTGTTGTTCTTTTCGAATTCTGTGTCATTCTTTTAAAGGCTGTGCTATTTCTTGACAGTACCGAAGTTTTATCTCTAAGTAAGAAGGTACCATTATCAATAAATTGCAAAGTAAAAATATAAACTACAAAATATCTGCTATATAATACTCTCACACAGCTTTCTGTCAGGATTTGCAATAATTGCAGAATCAAGCAGCATTGCTGATTCACTGACTGCCGCTTTAGCTTTGTCAATGGCGGCTTCTACTGCTGCAATCTCACCGGTTAACAACATATAGGATTTTCCGCACATCCCTCTTGCAATTCTTAGTTCAATCAGTGTAACCTCTGCAGATTTTGCCGCTTCATCTGCTGCCACTATTATAGAAGCGGCGGAAAAGGTCTCAAGAACCCCTAGTGCCTTTATACTTTCTATTGAAGCTGCTCCATAAATGGCGGCAAATATGGAATCATGAGGATTTCCAAGTATGAAACTGTCAATTAAGTGTTCCCTGTATTTAAGCCTGGCAGCTTCAATAGAAGCTTTCACTGCAGAAAGTTCACCTTTTAACAGGATTATATATTTACCGGGACATACCGTCTGAGCTTCCAGAATCTCAACCTGCGCTGTTTTTAACATGGTATCTGCGGCAAGAAGTCCCGTGGATACTGTCTTGTATTCTACCATTCCGATTGCCTTGCTCATAGCGTTTACATCCTCTCATTACTGTTTCGTATTATTATGTAATCCTCTGTTATTTCAATTACCTCACCATTTATGGAAGAATGGATCGGCAAGGAAAGCTTATCATCTGCTGCCTCAGCAATCTTACTGCCAAATATAACTGTATCACCTTTCTTTACCTTCGCTACCGCTTTTACTCCAATGTGCTGAGCAAGCTTTATCTTAACCTGGTTCGTTTGTAGCAGGGTATCCACCAAAGGTGCTTCTTGGTTATACTCTGTTAATCCGATTCTTGCTGTAAGCCTCTCCATAGGAACTTTCCGGTATTCTCTTAAAGATAAGGGCTCTTTGTATTTTACTTCTTTATCCGGTGTAACACCTTTGCCCCTTAGCCCATTCTTATACTGGGTTATCAGCCTTCTGGGAGACAGATCCTGTGGACAGGCATATAGCTCACAGATACCGCAGGAACAGCAATAAAAAGTATGAAGAAAGGGACTCAGATCCTGATGCACAGCACCGACACCACTTGTGGCCGACCGCATAAACAAATGAGGTGTTATGGGGTGACCAAGGAGATTCCTGGGACATAAATCGGTGCACATTTCGCATTGACAGCATACAGACATTGCCCGCTTCATATCAACGGAAACATCGGAGAGCATTCTCTGAACCAGTTTATGGTTTCTGTCCAATACAAGGATAGCATTAGTGGTCTTAGTAACACAGTCATAAGAAGAAACCACCCTGCCGGTCATAGGCCCACCCATAATAAAGACCGGAGATTTTACTGTTATCCCTCCTGCTGCCTGAATGACTTCTCTTACTTCCATACCGACAGGTGCTAATACTGTCTTGGGAGCAGTAACTTCTCCGGCTATGGTAAGATACTTTGCATTCACCGGCCCATTGTTTTTTAACGCCTTATGAATATTGAAAATTGTTTCAACATTAAATACAGCAACACCCTTCTGAATAGGAAGTCCACCAGGCGGGATTGTTATACCAAGGGTTTCATGTATCAGTACTACTTCATCTCCCATGGGATAAACTTCCGGAAGAAGTTTTACTTCAATTTTGGGATAAGAGTGCCGGTTAGCCTGTAACGCCTCAACTGTCCCTTTATACGCTTCCTTCACGGCAATTATTGTTCTCTTCGCCTCCAAAACCTCTCCTATCAAAGCAAAGGTTTCCATGATTTCATAAGCATATTTTTCAAGGAGCTGTCTATGCACCTTTAGCAAAGGTTCACATTCTGCACAGTTTAACAGGATTGCCTCTGCCCGTTTATCAAGTTTGGCATAGGTAGGAAAACCTGCTCCGCCTGCGCCTGCCACTCCATGCTCTTTTACAATACCGATAAGTTCCTGTATTTCCATGCTGAAATTACTCCAATCCGATTCCGTCGTCTACAATGCCTACAATAGCTGCATCCACCGGAGCACTTTCCATACGGCATCCGATGCGGGCACCGCTGCCCTTTACCACCAGTACAACTTCCCCAATACCTGCTCCTACATTATCAATGGCTACGAATCTTCCGCTTTCTTCCATTTTATCAAAGGGTTCCACAATAAGGAACTTACAGCCTATGAGGTTCTCATTTTTTCTGGTTGCTACCAGGGAACCAACTACTTTGCCGACTATCATACAAACTCCCATCTGCGTGCTTTCACACACGAACAAATCAGGATGCAACCTCTTTCCAGGATAATAGGGTATATTATTCTTGCTTCTATCATACCCCAGCCTGATTTGATATTCCTGACCGTCTTACTTTATGATTATTGCAGTATCGCCTGTTGCGATACCAGCTGCATTTGCTTCATCTGTGTCAATATGCATTTCCAGCGTATAACTTGCATCTACTCTGATTGTCACATGATTAAAGGTTGTTCCTCTTTCATTATCTGCTTTCACAGATACCACCTGACCATTTACAACTCCGGCGGCTTTTGCATCAGTGGGAGCCATATGGATATGGCGTTTGGCAACGATACAGCCCTCCTCCAGATAAACAGCACCTTTCGGTCCAACAATAGAAATCGGTGCAGAACCTTTTATATCACCGGATTCTTTAATTGGTGCTTTGATTCCCAGTTTGATAGCATCGGTTTTTGATATTTCTACCTGGGACATTTTCCTGACAGGTCCTAATATTCTTACATTTTCCATTGCTCTTAGTTTGTAACCCACAATGGTAACCAGCTCATTTGAGGCATACTGTCCACCCATAAGTTCCTTCTTCTTTGTCAGCTCATAACCTTTTCCAAAGAGTACCTCAACATGCTCCTGTGTCAGATGTACATGTCTTGCAGAAACACCAATTGGTACGGAATAGTCGTTCTCGGAATTATTTTCCTTCATTGCTTTTAATACCATAGCCGTTATTAATTCTACGTCTTTTTCTTCCAAAGGATCCACCTGCTCTTTTAATGATTCGTGTTAAGGACAGGAGCCGATGTTATCAATGACATCTGCTCCTGTTACCCTGCATTTTTTCGTATACCTTACTGCTGCCGTTTCATTTTAAGTAATGGTTGGTTCCGATTACTTTAATGCAGGAAGAATTTTTTCAACATCTGTATGAGGTCTGGGAATTACGTGTGTTGCTACCAGTTCACCGAGTTTTGATGCACTGCTTGCACCAGATTCAACCGCTGCCTTAACTGCACCTACATCTCCTCTTACCATAACACTTACTAATCCGGATCCGATTTTCTCAGTTCCAACCAATGTAACATTAGCTGCTTTTAACATTGCATCAGCTGCTTCGATTGCTGCTACTAAACCTCTTGTTTCTACCATTCCTAATGCTTCCTGTGCCATTTTGACCTCCCTTACAGCGGTTTCCGCTGTTTCATGATTGATTTTATTATTATTTTCTGTTTCCTTGCTTGTTCTTGCTTTTCCGGCTTCCTTTATATCAGTAGCATTGCTTTCTGCTGTTACCGCTTTATCTGTTACAACAGTTGCTTTCGCATTCGCATCAGCTGTTTTTACTGTCTCAAACGCTTTTCCAACTTCAGCTGTATTACCAGTGTCAACTGTCGCTTTTACTTCAGCTGCTCTGCCTGCCTTACGGCGGCTTCTGGACTTGTTCTTTTCTGATTTGATACCATTTTCTTCTGGTCTGTTTGTTTCTGCCATGACTACCCCTTATCTCTACTGTTTGTTCAGTCTGGCTGCACTGATGTTAACCATTCGAATGGTTTCCTCATGGGGATTAGGAATAACGGCATGTACGCAAGGTTTCATAGCTGTTTTTGCGGCCGTTTCCACAGCATGGGATACTGCTGATACATCTCCCTGCACGATTATGGTTACCAAACGACCTCCAAGCTTCCTCTCCCATGTTACGAATTCCACATCAGCAGTCTTAAGCATTACATCCAATGCCTCTATAGCAGCTGTTACGCTGGGAATTTCAATAAATCCTAATGATTTCATCATTGGCTCCCATCTGCGTGTGTTGCCACGCGTCAAAATCCGGGAGAGTGAAAGATGATTTGCTTTCACTCTTACCTCTTTCAATAAAACTCTGATAAGATCATATACTTTTTATTAGCTTATAATATCTTATCAGATCATAAAATCTTATCAGATTATAAAATCTTATCAGATTTTAGGTAGTATTTTCTCAACATCTGTATGAGGTCTGGGAATTACATGAACTGCTACCAGTTCACCTAATCTGGCTGCTGCATTTGCACCAACTTCTGTAGCCGCCTTAACTGCTCCTACATCCCCTCTAACCAATACCGTTACAAGACCGGAGCCGATCTTCTCTGTTCCAACCAATACAACTTCTGCTGCCTTCACCATTGCATCTGCTGCTTCAATCGCTGCTGTCAGTCCTCTTGTTTCAACCATTCCTAATGCTTCCTGAGCCATTTTAATATCCTCCTGTTTTTAAGATTTAAACTATCGATTCATTTTTATTTGAATTATAACTTATCCATTATAATGTTTCTTACTTTTTGTTAGTCCACACAAGACTTTTTGCATTTCAGCTTTTATCCAAGCCATTTAATGAGAGCATTTTCTGGGTTCCGTCTTCCGGGTTTGCAATTACATGTTTTGTAATTACACCGGACACTGCATTAGCGGCAACTTCTGCAGCTTCCACCGCTGCTCTGACGTCCTCTACATTACCACGGAATTTCACCATAACAATTAAGGGAACCGGGAGATTATCTGCATTAGCCGGCTTATTACGGTCAAAGGTCTCCAGAACTACATTCGCAGCTTTACAGCCGGCATCGCCTGCTACAAAGGCAGCAACCAATCCGTACACCTCTATCATGCCTACGGCCATCGCCATTTTGCTACCACCCTTTCTTATGCCTCATTGATTACGGCTATTTTTAGTCCTTCCATTTTCAGATTAGTAATAAAACCTTCATTAATCTGGTTCAGTGGATATTTATGGGTAATCAGCTTGTTAAGAGGAATACCGATTCCTTTGGCTCTCTTAATAAAATCAAAAGTTGTAGCATAATCTCTCAAGGTATACACCCAGGATCCAACAGTAGTGATTTCTTTCGCACAGATATCAAAGTGAGGATTTATCGTAGCATCACCGCCGTTGATAAAGAACCCAAGCTCACAAAGTCCACCACCATTACGGATAAACTTGTAAATATTAGAATGTCCTGCCGGGGAACCGGTGCATTGGAAGGCGAAGTCTGCCAGATAACCACCAAAAGCTTCTTTCACTCCCTCAGCCAGTTCTTCTGTGCCTTTGTAATTCTTGAAGTTTACATATCTTTCTGCACCCATTTCTTTTGCAAAGGCCAGTCGCTTATCCTCTCCGTCTACTGCAACGATATTCTCGATACCCATTGTACGAAGAACAGCAATACAGATTAAACCGATTGGTCCGCATCCCTGAACCACAACACGGCTGTTGAACCTTAAGATACCTGTGGTCTTGGCTCTTTCAACTGCATGAATCAATACGGCACAAGGCTCTATAAGAATTCTGGATTCCAGATCCAAATCACTTACGTTAAATACCGTTGAGCCGCCTCTGATAATGATGTAATCAGAGAACCATCCATTTAAATGAACCTCGTCATCAGGCAGAAGACCATAAACATCTGCTCCGCCTACATTCTGTTTATTCAAATCAAACATAGTAATGTCCGGATTATCTTTAAAAATCATACAGGTTACAACCTTATCACCGACTTGCAGTGACTTGCCCGCACTGTCTTTCTTAACATTTTTTCCGATCTTAACAATTTCACCAGTGCCTTCATGTCCCAGTACAACGGGAATTAAGGCAAAGGGATCTCTCTTGTATTCATGAGCGTCCGTTCCGCAGATGCCGCAGCCCTCGACCTTTACCAGGATGTCATCGTCTCCCAGCTCAGGAATCGGATATTCTTTCAGTTCAATATTTTCCAGTTTTGTAAGTACAGCAACTTTAGCAGTCTTTGGAATGAATCCAGCCTTAGCAGGAACTCCTGCATTACTGTCTGCTTTCTTATCGCTGGTCATCTCTGCCAGTACCTGTCTTACAATGTCTTCAATGTTCAAATTCTCCATTGTATCTCCTCCTGCTTTCAATATACAAATCCATTAACGGATACAAAGGCTGTCTGCCATAACACAACGTCTTTGTTTGGTAAAGGTACGGGCTGAGGTAAGTCCTTCCCCTGTTCTGCTGGCTATGGTAAAGGTACAAAAGCCTTCTCCGCCGAAACCAAGAGCTGCATATGAAGGTGCATTTTTTACAAAAATAGCCGTATCTACTGCTTTTCCAAACCTTGTCAGATTGTCTACATTCTTAGAATGCATATGTGCAGAATGACGATTGCCATGCTCCAGCCACACAGCTTTTTCTATAGCATCATCAATATCTTTTGCTCTTACAATTCCCAGTATAGGCATCATCAGCTCTTCTGCAATCAATGGATGTTCTTTCTCACCTTCAAAAATGATACAACGGATATTCTCAGATGTTTCAATACCAATCATGGACAATATTGTTCTGGCATCCTTACCTACACATTTACGATTCAGTCGGTTATCCTTAAGTACCACGGCAGTTAATTTTTCCTGTTCTGCTTTGGAGATTACATAGCAGCCGTTTTCAATGAGATAATGCAATAATTCATCCATGATCTTACCGACTGCAACAACCTCTTTCTCAGCAATACAGGGAAGATTGTTATCAAAAGTACACCCGTTAACAATATCCATTGCGGCTTTTTTGATATCAGCTGTTTCATCTACCAGAACAGGCGGATTACCTGCTCCTGCTCCAATTCCTCTTTTTCCGGAGGAAAGAACTGTCGTAACAACACCCGGTCCGCCGGTAGCTACTATAAGCGGGATATTCTGATGCTTCATCATGATATCTCCGGAAGCTAACGTAGGTTTTATGACAGATACCGCAATGTTATCCGGTCCGCCGGCTTCCCTGGAGGCTTCATTTACCATATGTACTGCCAGGTTTGATACGCCGATTGCCGCCGGGTGGGGATTGAATACCACAGTATTTCCTCCCGCTATCATGCCGATACTGTTGCAAAGAATGGTCTCACTGGGATTGGTACAGGGGGTTATGGCTCCGATTACACCAAAAGGTCCCATCTCTACAAGAGTAAGTCCTCTGTCTCCCGACCATGCTACTGTTGAAATGTCCTCTGTACCCGGTGTCTTCTCTGCTAACAATTGATGTTTTAATATCTTATGTCCTACATTACCCATTCCGGTCTCTTCCACACCCATGCGGGCAAAGAGCTCAGCATTCTCCAGGGTTTTTTTGCGGATATTAGAAATGATTTTCTCTCTGGAATCCATGGAGAGCTGCTGCATAACCTTCTGAGCTTTCATTGATGCTCCGATCGCATCGTTCATATCTGTAAATATACCCGACAGCTTCTGCTCTTCCTTGTTACCGGCTTCCATCTGCAGAAGGACTTTTCTTACGATGTCCTTCACTTGTGCTTCCTTTAAATTCACGAAAAAGCCTCCTTAAATTTTTCTTTTCCGTAAGCTGCAAGAGCCGCGTCCTGACTTTCTGTCCCTCCGCTGACACCCAGGCCGCCAAGAAGGTTCTCCTTAAGAAATAGGGGTTCTCCTCCTCCGAAAATAACTATTTTGCCTCCATTTGTATGCTGTATTCCATAAAGCTCACCGCCCGGCTGACTTAATGTCTTTAACTGCATCGTAGACATTTTAAGTGCTGCACTGGTGTAGGCTTTGTTTAAGGCAATATCAAAACTTGCAATATAGGAATCATTCATGGCATGAACCGCAATTGTTCTGGCACCCTTATCCGCCACTGCGATAACTGCTGCGACTCCGATTCTTTCGGCTTCTCTTTCTATTTCTTCCATGAGAAACCTGGCTTGGGATAAGGAAATCCTCTCCAGAGTCTTATGCATATCTTCTGCATCCCTAAGAACTGTCTGTAATATCGTCTGCGAAATCTGCTTTTCCTTTCTGGATTTTATGGAAAGGCCGGTTTCATTAATGGCTGTTCTTACGGCGTCCGCAATGGCTGTTTCAACCATATGAGCTCTGGCATTAACAACCTCCTGCAAAGCACCTGCAAGGAAAGTGCTTACTGCTTCGTTTCCGCAGTACTCCATGACATTGCTGATTCTTTCCTTTAGAAAGTTAAGCTCTTTATAAGTTCGTCCAGGTTGTTTTTTTTCCTGGCTGTTGGTTTCTATATTGCGGTTTTTGTTAATCTCTTTCTCTTTCATATTAACACCCATGCATACTGCAAGCTGACTTGCAGTGCTGTTCGAATTGAGTATTATTTCAGTCCTAACTGTTCCATGACTTTTTTTGTAATATCCGCTACAAGCTGACTGGTATCTACTTCTGCAGTTCCGTGGTTTCCGCAGTTACCATGGCAGTTTGCTTTGCCGTCCTTGTTATTCTGGCAAAGGTTTGCAGGATGTTTACCGGTCATACCGAACTGTCTGCGGATCTCGTATAATCTCTGTACCTGAGATTCGGACAGCTCTTTGGGTCCTCCAAGCTGCTTGGAGATATAGAGAAGTTTTGCATAGAACTCAACGGATTCCATCTTGTGGTAAGCGTTCAATAAGGAATCTCCAAAAGTTAAAGCCCCATGATTCTCTAACAATACCGCATCATAATAAGGGAGGTATTTAGATACTGCATCAGGAATTTCTTCTGTTGAGGGAGTACCATACTCTGCGATGGGTACGCAACCTAAGGTTATAACAGCTTCAGGCATAATAGGCTGAGTTAAAGGAATTCCCGCTATTGCAAAACCTGTAGCATACATAGGATGTGCATGAACAACAGAGGTAACATCAGGTCTTTCTTTATATACACGCATGTGCATCTTGATTTCAGAAGAAGGTTTGAAATTCCCATTTGCCTGAATTACTTTTCCTTCTTTATCAACCTTACATATGTATTCCGGTGTCATAAAGCCCTTACTTACACCGGTAGGTGTACATAAGAATTCGTTGTCACTTATCTTAACAGATATGTTGCCGTCATTGGCTGCAACCATTCCTCTGTTATAGATTCTTTTACCTATTTCGCAAATTTCCTTTTTGATTTCGTACTCTGACATCATAGTGCAATCTCCTTTAATTATGTGGTATTTATTTGTTTTATGTGCATTTATCTGTATTGTATCACTGCAAAACTAACAAGTCAATATCTATATATTGGTTTATAACAACATTATGTGGTTTTTATTTGTTTTTAATGTCCTTAATACAAGTTTTTTACAATTAAAGTAACTCTATTTCTTCCCTAAAAACCAGATTCTACCCATTTTGCAATGAGTATTGGTCACAATGGCAGTTTATTTGAAAAGTTGGTATGCTCCTTGGTATTACTACAATAATACTGGATAAATAAATTAATGATTTCAGACGAATTGATCTCAGGCAAACCATAATACTTATTATTTATCTAACTTTAAAAGAGAAGCTTTATTATCTGCTGTTTTAGGGCACACAATAAAACTTCTCTTTATAGTTAATTTAAATTCATAAATGCAAATTATATATTAGCCCAGCCCATAATACCTGCCGCCGGAACTGCTTTGGGTAGGTTCGGGTATTTTTCCACCAAATCCACCTGTTCCATTTCTTGTTAATCCGGTTATTACTCCAAAGCGATATAACAGGCTTTTAAACCCTGAGGGTTTTACCACATTAATCTCTTTTATATCAGCATTGTCTCTGGATAAATAAACCTTTATATTCTGCTCCTGATAACGCTTTAGTATATGGGACAAATCATTTTTTATTTCGTCTCCCCGAACAATTACCTTTCGAATCCCATTTTCTTTAACATAAGAAGCCGAAGGCATATCCTGTGGAAATACACACCAGCGGTTATCATATTTTCCTGGTTTTTTTCCGCTTCCTTCCATTCGGTTGGAATCCAGCATAAATACAGGAGGTGCTGTTGCCTCCAGCTGCAAAGTACTTAGAATTTCAGCTCCCCTATATAAAGCAGACACTAAATGCTCTACTTTAACAATCATATCCGAGTTATTTGGTCCATAAACACCGTTATAAAGAGGAACAGGTCGATATCCTAGCTGTGCAAGTGCAAGACTTGTTTCAACGCCTTCACCTGCCGGAAGGTCAAGAATGATCATCGTATCTTTTGCTGCTTCTGAAATCCACTCTATTTTCGGAATATTTAAGCTAAAATAATTACTTCTTGGGGCATTGGCAAATAAAACAGGTTTCGCCCATTCCACCCACAGAGTATCCATAGGTGCCCATATTTTATATACTCTTAAATTGTCCTTCATAATTGTACCCATCACAGGTTTTCTGTGATTATGCCACCAACAGGATATTATATCTTCAAATTTATTTCCTGTAAGGAACTAAACGGCATCCCTTCTTTTTAAAATTTATATTGTTTCACTTAGCTGCATATATCCTTTACTTTTCAACTAATATAGGTATATCCTTTGCTCTGGCATCAATTCTTGTATAGGGACTAATTCTACCATAAAATCCAGCACTTCTACCATCTACCGTAAACACTCCAACACATAAATGATAATTCTCCCTATTTTCAGCTGAAATCGGACTACTTATAAATTTTCGTTGAGCCAGCCAGGAACCGGGATACTTTCTGGCTGCTTTAAGAATCCTATTATATTCTTTGTCAGAAATCGCTTCTTTCATGGATATGCCTTCACCAACTCTACCTAAAGCTGGCTTAAATATGTATTCAAAATCAGTTGAATTAACTGCTTTTGGTTCCAAAGTCTCTGGCAGTAATTTCTTCCATGTAGGGATTGATATTCCTAATTTATCCCACACCAAAGGCAATCGCTTTGATTGAGCAAATATTGCTATAGGATGATTACAGGAAGGTGTTAATGTATCATAATAGCCTCTCCAGTCAGATTTTTTGGGTAGGTTCGTCAACCATTCCAGAGGAAAGAATCGTATGATACCGTCCAGTTCCCCTTCATAACCTTCTAAAATGCTAACTGCTTTTTTATCTTTCCACTTTATATGGTCAGGTGCTGCAGAAAAAGTTTTAAACTTGTTTTTGCTAAAATAATTACTTAAAAATTCCATGACCTGTCTGTCATCCGAATAGGATGTGGCATGAACAAAAGCGATGGTTCCCTGTTCTTTTATTTTCTCATGAAAGGCATTGACCATACTGTCTGCTATATTCTTACGAGGTTCATAGCCATCAAAATATTTTGCTGCTATTTGTGGCAATACCGAGGCTTCTGCCATTCCTCCTGGAACATCACTGTTAACTTCTGAGACTGCCCATCCATTATCTATCGGATGAAAATCAAAGCGCATCAGCCTAACATTTCGGCTGCTGTCATATTCATCCAACTGATCAAGTGCCTTTAAAATATCCTTTGGAAGCCCAAGTTTTTTTGCCAAAGCAAGCTTTTTAACCAAAGCTTCTTCTATCATAACAGTTTCTCTTGCCAAATCTTCTGCCCATAATTCTAATTGCCTGGCAGTTTCTTTATTCATAAGCAGGACCTGTTTCGCAACCGTATTGTGATCCTCTACCTGAGGGTCCCATTTATATGCGCGAAAAATAACTTCATAGCGATAGTCCGGATATTTTTCTTCCGGTATCATACCAAACTTTAACGGCTGTTCCATATTACACCTTTCGTAAATATCAAATCATCGATTTGATTTCCTTTTTAATAGTTTAAAGCATTGTTTATATTCCATTCCACTTTCCCATATGTCAGGTTGTCAACCATATGTCAGGTATTAGCTACCATATATTGGGTTTTCATTAGGAGCGGGCAAAACCAGTACTGTTATAATTGCAATAATTATATACAATAAACCAATTGCAATAGATGTGGTTAAAACGGAGCGGTTGTCTCTTTCATCCCCTGCTTCCGTTTTCTTGCTATAATATTTTTCAATCAAGAAAGCAAAAAGTGTTAAAGGAAGTACCGGCCACCCATCCATAAATTCCACAAGGGTCATATAGAAGGAGGTCCAGTCACCGGCAGAAGCTCTACCAAGAATTATGCCGCTTGCCAGCAAAAATAATCCATATCTTATTCCAGTATTGATGTCTCTGTCAATGGTTACACGCTCAGAGACCTGTGCATATATACAAAAAAATATCCCAATTAGTATCCAGACAATTAAACCAAGCCCGCCGGCTATCAATACGGTCCACCACCCCGGACCATCCCCTAAATTAGCACCGGAATATATGAAAGAGAGCCCAAGAAATCCTCCTGAAACAGTAAAAACCGCTGCTTTGTTCTGCAGATTAAAGCAGTCATCCTTCCAGGATATATCCCAAAAGTATGCCATCATCATTAATCCCAAGGATAAAAATGCATAACCAATCATTAAATAGAACTGTATGTAAAAGCTGCTGTTTACAACATCAAATGATGCAAGAACTTTTAAAGCAAAATAAATAATTACCAAAGCAACAACAGGAAGCCAACCAAGAACATATCTTGTAATTCTTCCTCTCTCCGGTATCCAGCTTCCAAATACCATCTGATACCACCTTCGTATAAAACGAATTGTAAGATAAACGGATGCTGCGAATACTATAAGTTCCATCTCATACATAATAAACTCCTTTACCATGATTCTTCTTTCAATGTATACAAACAAAATTAACGAACATGAATGATTGCAATAATCTAAGTATAAATTTTAACCTTTGTTTTCTTCTATTTAGTACTACTTATTTCATTTTACAAAAGGAGCCAAATAATGTCAACTATCCTAATAATATTGTAAGTAGTTCCTAACTTATTTATAATCAATACCTACGGAATTAATTATAAATAAATCCTTTTCACATATATATCTTATATTTTAAACAGCTTGAATTTTTCATTGACATTACTTACACTTTTTGATAATATAATGTCGAACATTTGAATAAATGCTAAATTGTTTTCTAGGGTTCCGTAATAATATTATTAGTCTGGTCCAAGAGAAAACGCACAACTGCTTGTTGTGTACACGGAAGGATAAAAGCCTGGGAGTATTAAATACTCCCAGGCTATTTTTTTGTCTCAATAAAGGAGGAAAACGTTATGTGGGGATTAATCATTTCAACTATTATAACAAGTGCAGCAGACAGCCTGAATCCCATTGCAATCACCCAGCAATTTGTTCTTCAGGGTATGGTTAAAAAGCCAAAACATATCTGGTATTTCATTATACCAACAGGAGTAGTAAACCTTGCCAGCGGTTATCTTGCTTATTATGGACTTATCTCGTTAATAGGCGATTATTTCGCTAAACTGATTGACAGACATGCAAGAATTGTATTTACCCTGGAACTGATTCTTGGTATTGCTTTTCTTATTGGTGTTTGCTATATCCTGGAGAATGCAAAGATTGATTCCTTAAAAAAGCAAATCAGGTTGATGCAATCCGGCGAAACAACTGACCACGACGAAGAAGTAGTAGCAAGTAAAATCAAATCCGTGTCTCCCCTTGCCCTGATTGCTTTAGGTGTTGGCGCTACAATCTCAGAACTAGCAACTGCCCTGCCCTATTTTGCTTTCCTGGCTATTTTGTTCAGTAATCCGGTATCTTTCCTGGAAGTAACCATTTTACTGGTTGTGTATAATCTAATTTATATGTCTCCGTTAATGGTCTTATATTTTGTTTATGTAAAAGCACAGGATAAATTTGATTTACTTTATACGCTAATTAAAAAACAGATAACAAAATGCTCTAATATCTTGGCTCCCACTGTTGTTGGTGCTATTGGTGTATTTCTGGTATTTCATTCTGTATCCCTTTTACTGAAATAATTTTAATTTGGTATATAATTTCAGTTTCCTTTTTGCAGCATGTTATCTGGTTTGAAGTAAACCAGTTATAATCCTGAGCCTTAAAGCTGATAAAACCTACGATTCCAATTCAAATACCAAAAACAGCATAAAAACTCCGCATCTCACACGATAGGATATCGTAGATTTGCGGAGTTCTATTTTACTTTTGTACCAACACTGACAGATGGTGGAGAAGATAATTGTTCGTTGGCTGATTTGATTAAACGATTAGATTTCTACCATTTAATTTATTATTATGCAATTAATTCCTCTTAGATAAAACCTCAGCTTCATATGCTGTAACTTCCGCAAACCAGTCTTCTCTTTCAGGTACTCCGCTGGTCTCGCAGAAATAGTTCCAGACATCGCCAAAGGGATAGAATTTTAATTCTTCCTGTAACATCATAAGCTCTGTAAACTTATTTTCATTCTGAAGGGATGCCAGCTTTTCATTAGGCAGCAAGGTAGCATAAAGCAGTGATTTCAGCATATTCCTCATACCAACTACCCAGGCAGAAACACGGTTGATGCTGGCATCAAAGAAATCCAATCCGATCAATACTCTGTCAAGTGCATTACAGCGTACAATTTCTTTTGCAATTTCCTTGGTTTCATCATCAAAAAGTACCACATGATCGCTGTCCCATCTGATTGGTCTGGTTACATGAAGAGCTAACTTATCAGAGAATAACAGCATGGAAGGTATTTTGTCTGATACAACCTCTGTAGGATGGTAATGACCATTGTCCAACAGGCAGAGAATATCATTCTTTGCTGCATAGTTCATGTAAAACTCATGAGAACCAACTGTGCAGGCCTCAAGTCCGATACCGAATACTTTGGATTCAACGGCTACATAAACTTTGGATTTATCGTAAGGTGTTGCAATTATCTGATCCAGGGAATCCTTCAGTCGTGCTCTGGGGCTTAATCTGTCAGCAGGAATGTCCTTAAAGCCGTCTGGAATCCAGATATTTAACAAACAGTGTGTGTTAAGCTCTGTTGCAAAATATTCAGCTATCTTAATGCACGCAATCCCATGATCGATCCAAAACTTTCTGATATCCTCCTTCTCACTGGATAAGGTAAGTCCATCTGCCTTAGGATGTGCAAAATAAGTGGGATTGAAGTCAAGTCCAAGGCCTCTTTTCTTTGCAAATTCCACCCATTTAGCAAAGTGCTTCGGCTCAAGTTTATCTCTGTCGACCTCTTCACCGGGTTCAAAGATAGCATAGTTTGCATGCAAATTAATACGGTGTTTTCCGGGAATCAGACTTAAGGTCTTGTCAATATCAGCCATTAATTCTTCTGGTGTCCTTGCTTTACCAGGATAATTACCTGTTGCCTGAATACCTCCAGATAACTGAGTAGCCCCTTCAAAGCCATTCACATCATCTCCCTGCCAGCAGTGCATGGAAATCGAAGTTCCAAGCACTTTCTTTATTGCTTCCTCTGTATCAACTCCTAATCTTTTATATATTTCTCTTGCAGATTCATATCTCTGTTTTGTAGTCATCGCTCTTCTCCTTATAATAAGAAATAAAATATTTATAGATTGTTATATTAAATATTGAATAACCTTAGTTACATAATCCTCTTAGCATTGCTTTTCATAAGCAATAATATTACTTGCTATTTATTTCCAGTCATTGCTTGTCATTAAAAGCTTGAATTAAAAACTCGAACACCAAAGGAATCATAAACACATTTTCTTGCTTCAATAATGTCTTCAAATACATCAGTTTTTAACATCTGTGCTAAAATATTCCCCAGTGCCGTTGCTTCAGAAGGTCCTGTACATACGTCTTTGCCTGTATGATCAGCTGTCAGCTGATTCAGATAATCAGCATTGGAACCGCCACCTACAATATGTATGCGTCGAAAGCTTCTTCCTGTGAGCGCTTCAATTTCCTTAACTGCATTGCTATAGCTTGCAGCCAGGCTGTTATAAATGCAGGCAGCCAGTTCTCCAATTGTTTCCGGCACTTTCTGCCCGGATGCTTTTAAATAATCCTTGATAGCCTGGGTCATGTTATCCGGAGCCAGGAATACCGGAGCATTTACATCAACAATTGATGGGAAAGAACTGCTTTCTTCAGCCATTGCACACAGCTCGGCAAAAGAGTATTTATCCTCCAGTTCATGTCTTACAGACTGAATCATCCATAATCCCATAATATTTTTGAGATAACGGAATCTGTAATCATAACCGCCTTCGTTGGTAAAGTTCGCAAGTCTGCTTTCTTCTCTGCAGTCAGCTTCCATTCTCTCAATACCTATTAAAGACCAGGTACCGGAACTGATATAGAGATAATCATCATCGGAAGCTGGTACTGCCAATACCGCAGAACCCGTATCATGAGTAGCAGGCAGTACAATCTCACAGTCAAAGCCAATCTCTTCCTTTATCTCCCTGCGAAGATTCCCAAGAGAGGTTTTCGGTAAAGAAATCTTCTGAAAGATCTCTTTCTTAATTCCCAATTTATCAAGCAGGGCATAATCCCAATCCTTTGTCACAGGATTTACCAACTGACCGGTCGTTGCATTAGTATATTCCTGCGCTTTTTTTCCTGTCAGCAGAAAATGAAAATAATCCGGAATCATTAACAATGCTTCTGCCTTTTGAAGTATTTCAGGACTTTTGGTCTTAACTGCCGTCAACTGATAGATCGTGTTAAAAATCTGTTTCTGAATACCGGTTCTGTGATACAGCTGCTCTTCCTTAATGATCTTATAGACCTCATCATCCATGCCCGCTGTTCTTTTGTCACGATATCCAACGGTAGGCCCAAGAACCTTGTCTTCGGTATCCAAAAGGACAAAATCCACTCCCCAGGTGTCAACACCCATACTTACCGGTATTTTATCTGCTGCTTTGCACTTTTTAAGACCGTTAAGGATTTCCTGGAATAACTGGTCCAGATCCCAGCATAGATAACCTTCTTTTTCGATAAGTCCATTTTCAAATCGGTAGATTTCCTCCAATTGAAGCTTTCCATTGTCCAATGAACCCAGAATATGCCTGCCTCCGGAAGCACCGATATCAACCGCCAAATAATAGTTTTGCATCACTATAACCATGCCTTTCTCATAACCTGCTCCTTTTCCCTTGCAGGGAAATTATGCGTGTGAAATATATTGTTTATATAGTGACATTATAACTTGATTCCCCACAAATGATAAGGACGTGGTTCAATAAATTTTACGTCCTTATTTGCAGTTTCGACAAAAGTACTTTGAATATCAAATTATTATTGACAGAAAGCATATGCTCTGATAAAATATTATTACTTTGATATTCAAAGTATTTTAATGAACGGATATTACAAATTACAGTACTTAGGGTATACCTTGGTGTAAAGGAGCCATATGAACCAATACAAAGAAGAACTAAATACCTTTCTGGTAGAAATTTTCCATGATATACTTCGACTGGAAGAAACTGCTCTTGCAAAAGACGACTTTAAGAACCTGTCCGTACATGAGATGCATGTCATAGAGGCGGTATATGACGGTAACAAAGAAGGTCTTTACTCCATGAGCGAGATAGCTGCAAGGCTGATGGTAACAGCCAGTACTCTCACTACTTCTGTTAAAACCTTAGAACAGAAAGGCTATTTAAAACGCGAGAAGCAGCTCAGCGATAAAAGATATGTAAAGGTCTGCCCAACAGATCTAGGCCTGAAAGCCTACTGCTGCCATAAGGAATTTCACCAACGCCTTGTAAACGGGGTTGCTGAAAAATTAAAGGAGGAAGAGCTCGTAACACTTACTACCGCCCTCTCCACCCTCCATCAATTCTTTCAAAGTCCAAAGGAGGACCAATGAGTATAAAAATATTAACTGATTCAACTTCCGATATGAACAGAGAACTTGCAAAAGAACTGGATGTAACACTTGTACCGCTTCGGGTTATTTTTGAAAATGAGGATTATCTGGATGGGGTTGATATAACCGTCGATCAATTTTACGAAAGATTAGTGAAAGCCAACGTACTTCCAACGACCAGCCAGCCTACACCCGAACAGTTCCTGCCCTATTACGAGGCTGCAAGGGATAATGGTGACACCTTGATTGTAATTACCGTCGCCTCAAAATTAAGCGGTACTTATCAAAGTGCTCAGATAGCGAAAGATATCGTTGATTACACTGATATTCATATTATTGACAGCGAAACTGTCACTCTTGGACTTCAGCTATTAGTACGCGAAGCGTTAGCTCTTCGAAACAGCGGATTATCCGGTGAAGATATTGTCAGAGAACTGGAGAACAGTAAGCAGAACATACGTCTATTGGCTTTAGTCGAAAGCCTTGAATATCTGAAAAAAGGCGGTCGCTTATCCAGTGTAAGTGCCTTTGCAGGCGGACTACTAAATATCAAACCCATTATTGAAGTAAAAGATGGCGCAGTAGGTGTTGCAGGTAAGGCAAGGGGTCTGACCGGTGCCTATAAGAAGCTTGCAGAACTCGTAGCTTTAAATGGGATAGATTTAAATCGTGAAATCTGTCTAGGATATTCTGCTGGTAAGGATACAATGAACGGTTTTCTGGAGCATTCTCAACATGACCTTGGTATTCAGAGTTTCCTTGAAAGCCCTATTGGTTCTGTTGTAGGTACTCATGCAGGTCCCGGCGCCTGCGGTATTGCTTTCTTTTGCAAAAGTTAATTAAATCTTAAAAGTACAGTCTGATAGCTTAATCTCAGCTTTCAGACTGTACTTAATCCAATCAATATTTTATATGCCAACTATCAAGCATAGTTTATCGAAAGCTCTATTCGTATATTACAACACCTTCTCTGATTCATCGAATAATGAATCTTGACTGCTCTTACATTTCCTGTATAAAACGATCATATCTTTTAACCTTGTAATGTGAATTAATAGCAAGCCATGTCTGTGTATAGTAATACATGATATTCCATACAGCTACCCCATGTAACCCATATACCTCTACCAGATTAAGAATTGCTTCATATGTTCTTGCATCTTTGAACCAGACGTAATGACGTGCTCCTGATTCAGTATAATAATAAAAAGGTGTCTGTGAGGTTTGATCGTAATGAATATCAACCCCTAGTTGGTTTGCAAGATTAATTGCACTGGCATTGGTAAGCAAGGCTCCCAGCGATTCATTTTCAATATAAGGTAATTCCCAGTCGTATGCTATACGGGTTAATCCAAGCATTATTTTCTCTGCCGGGATCTGTGTTACAACGAAATCAAGATATTGCTTCAAATACCATGGGGTAGTCTGTTCCATATCACTTATGTGACCTTCCTGCCAAAGATAAGTAATAAGAATTACATAGTTGGCGGCGCTGCCCATCTCTGCATAATATGGGCTGTCGTACCCAATGCCCGGACGGTATTTAAATGCATTTGGAGTAATACTTACAAAAACTACATAGTTTTCCTGATTTAATTCTACTGTAACTTTTCTTACAAATTCTGCATAAGCCGGCAGATCTTCTGTCAATAAGTGGACAAAGGACAGATTTACTCCCATATATCCTTTTGTTTTCATAGTATATAGAATGTTGAATATTAGTTTATCCTGAACTTCCGGATTATTAAAAATAGAGTGACTTGCTGCATAACTCCCTCTGCCTGCGTCTGTCATATTAGAAACACACATTATTGGTGCTACTTCATACTCCAGTGCAAGGTTTATAATCTGTGAATCGTTAATATTCTGCAGATTACCCAAAGGGTCAACCCTATAATTCAAAATAGTCAGATAAGTTAAAGATGGCAAGGTTTTTCTTAATATTGGCTCTTGAATAGTAACACTTGTATAACCCATGATATTTATTTCTTTATCCGTGTCGTAACTAATTACCAGTTCTTCTCCGACAGTTAAGCTATCTTTATCTGTAATGCTTGGGTTTAGGCGCAGCAATTGCAGAACGCTAATACCATTATCTTCAGCGATACCTTGGATAGTATCTCCCTCTTTCACTATATAAGATCTACCAGGCGGTTCAATCATAATAGCCTGCCCGATACTCGGCGTAATATCCGGAGTCAGATTATTGTCTGTAATTAGTCGTAAAAGTGAAATATTATTTTGCTCTGCTATCGTTGAAAGCGTTTCCCCACCTTGAAATACATGTATCATATTATCGTTCCTTTTTTTACTAATATATGCAATGCTTTTCATAATTCAAACCACTTTTATTATCCGAAAACCATGTATTTATGCTGATTGTTTGTATTTATAATCACTTGATGATTGTGGTTACGATTATTTGTCTGATTGACTTATTCTCTTTATAATGATAATATAGCTTAGTAACTTTCAGTTCTTTTTGATATATAGCACAGAAAGGAGTGAAACGCATATAATACTTACGTATGGTAACTATTGATCGAACCAACCCAGGGTTCTTACAACAGAAATGTTTAAAATTAGCGCCATGTACCTCTTTGGGTAATTATTCAGAGGTTAACGAGGTAGGGAGTCAGCGAAATCTTCGGCGGATGCTCTCTCATAGGCTTGGCTGTGTGAATTGCTGAAAAAACCTCCGGGTAACCGGAAAACAACAGCGGCAATACCAAGATAATTGAATTAGGAAATAGAAATCCGGTAATCTTATAGTTATACTATTTTACTATAAGATACTATCGGCTTGCTCTTTCTGCGAATTCATAAATATTCGAACTTTGAAAACAGAATAAAGGAGAATTAATATGTGTGGAATTATTGGATTTACTGGTTACGCTGATGCAAAAAAGGTTATGATCGACGGTCTTACTGCTTTGGAATACAGAGGATATGACAGTGCCGGAATTGCTTTCTTTGAAGAAAATGGTATTAAGACCCTTAAAACCATTGGTAAAGTATCTGTTCTGGCAGACAAGGTAGCGAAGGAAGTCGTAGCAAAAACATCAGAAAGTACCTGTGGTATCGGTCACACCAGATGGGCAACTCATGGAGGTGTAACTGATACAAACGCACATCCTCACACTTCCGGAAAGGTTACTCTGATTCACAACGGTATAATCGAAAATTATCGTGAACTGGAGCTGAGTTTAAAGGAATCCGGTAGAACTCCCGTATCACAGACAGATACAGAAATTGCTGCTCTTCTTATTGACAGCCTTTATGATGGTGACGCCATAAAGACAATTAAAAAAGCGGTTGAATTACTTGAAGGCGCATATGCCTTTTGTATTATGTTTGCAGACCAGCCGGATATTATCTACAGCCTTAGAAACAGCAGTCCTTTAGTAGCCTGCCATACCAAAGAAGGTTCCATTATAGCCTCTGACATGGTTGCTCTTATTGACTATTCCAAGGACTATTTTGTAGTACCTGAAATGCATGTGGTGATTTTAAAAAGAGACAGTATTTCACTAACGGATTTGGATGGAAACGAAGTCAGCCCTCGTATGCTGCATGTAAACTGGGATATGACTGCAGCCAAAAAAGGCGGTTATCCTCATTTTATGCTAAAAGAGATTCATGAACAGCCGGATTCTCTTCGTAATACTATCCTTCCAAGAATTCAGAATAAACTTCCGGATTTTACGGCTGATAATATTCCGGATTCCCTCTTTGACGGTATTTCAAGAATCATTATAACAGCCTGCGGGACTGCTATGCATGCAGGTCTTATCGGTAAGGTAATGCTTGAGAGACTGCTCAGATTTCCAGTTACAGTAGAAATCGCCTCCGAGTTCCGCTACCAGGACCCTATTATAGATAAATCCACCCTGGTTATCACAATTTCACAATCAGGCGAAACAGCTGATACTCTTGCAGCATTAAAACTTGCGAAAGAATATGGTGCTTCCACTCTTTCAATTGTAAATGTAAAAGGTTCTTCTATTGCAAGAGAGAGTGATTATGTACTCTATACCCATGCAGGCCCTGAAATAGCTGTAGCCAGCACAAAAGCCTATACTGCTCAGTTATCTTGCCTTTATCTGTTAGCCTTCCGCTTTGCTTATGCAACCGGTAAGCTTGAAAAAGAAAAATGCATAGAAGAAATGCACGAACTCTTAAATATGATACCTGCACTGGAAGAGACGATTTCTTTTGATAAGAAGATCGAAGAAATCAGCAAACAGTTAACTGAGAAGGAAGATTTATTCTTTATCGGCAGAGGTCTTGATTATGCTCTCTCCTGTGAAGGCTCCATTAAGTTAAAAGAAATCAGCTATATTCATTCAGAGGCGTATGCTGCAGGTGAATTAAAGCATGGCACCCTTTCCCTGGTAACAGAAGGAGTCCCTGTTGTAGCACTTGCAACCCAACAAAAGGTTTACTCCAAAATGATCTCTAACATCCGTGAGGTGAAGGCAAGAAATGCATTTGTCGTATTAATCACAATGAAGGGTCAGGAAGCAGAACCTTCCATTTATGATTATCACATTACCTTACCGGAGGTCAAGGATACTTACGCACCTTTTCTGGCAGCAATTGTATTACAGCTTCTGGCTTATTATACCTCCTTGCACAGAGGTTTAAATGTAGATCAGCCCAGAAACCTTGCAAAATCTGTAACCGTGGAATAATACAATTAGTATTAAAACAAACATCCGAAATCAACTTTTCTTCTAATAAAAAAACCGATGCAATTAGGATTAAGTGCTCTTGTCAATTAGACAGGAACTCTTATATCCTAATGGTATCGGTTTTTTATTTAGGTATTCTCATTCATTCTGGTGCCGAATGGGGTGCTACCGATTCTATCTGGAAAGTATCAATCTTTCAGTTAAATCGATAAATTTCAAAACTCTGACATCTGGGTATAAAACATATAAATTACCTGTAGGTTGGATAGACATCAAACAACTGACAAATGGTATTATAGATAGCATATGCTGCATTTTCCTGAAAAACTTCGTCTGTCAGAAGGGTCAGCTCGCTCTTATTTGACATATATCCAAGCTCAATAAGAACTGCTGGAACATTCGCTGCTTTGGTTACCACTAAATTCTTGCTGGAAATATAACGTTTATTTGTCCCTAACTGCTCTGTCAGATTATCCAGTACGAAATTGGCCAGTATTTTGCTGTCCAAGCCTGAGGCCGTGCGGTTACTATTGGTACTGGTATAGTATATCTCTGTTCCTTTGGGTTCACTTTTTGTATTTGCGTTCATATGCAGGCTCACGAAAATATCTGCATTTACCTGATCTGCAATAGCAGGTCTTTCATAAAGTCCCAGGGAGGAGTCATCTGTTCTGGTATAATATACTTTAACCGGTGAATCCGGGCTGTTAAAGTATTTTTCAGCCAATTCATAAAGAATCTTAAGATTTAAGTCTTTTTCATAAACCGTCTTACCATTCATGGAACGCATCGCTCCCGGAGCAGAACCCCCATGCCCGGGGTCCAGTACAACAATATTCTGATAGATATCCCTGGGGTTACCAAGTGTAACGGTAACTTCTCCATTTCCCTGATCCTCCAGACGGAATCCCTGCAAAGCAGCAGTGTCGATAACAATCTGAGTCTCCCCTCCAATTACCAAAAGACCTGCTGTGTTGATCACATCATCAGACCAGCTAATCGCATACTGGTTGTAAAAAGAAGCCCATTCACCTGGTATCTTAATGATAATGCGATTTTTCAGATACTGATCTTCTGTGGTAATTTCACTGTAAGACACTCCATCAGGAAGTTTAAAGCGCAGAGAATAATCACCGCCACCGCTACCACTCTCTTTGTTAAATACTACGATACAGGTATTGCCGTTCTGTTCTACTCGATAGTTATCCTTGGAATTCTTAACAAAGTTAATTACTGTGTTATTCCCAAGAGCAGAGGTCGTGACAGATTTTATAGCGGTTAATGAGGTCTGAATACTATTATCTCCTGTACCATTAACCGTAGAAGGAAATTGCAAAGTTACGGTATCTCCCGTCTCCTTAACCTGAGCCTTAAGGCCCTTCATACCGGTTATCTTAAGGTATTCCTTGCCCTGTGAAACTCCAGCTTCTATCCGGTTTACTATGTTTCTGTAAAGTTTTACGTATAAGATGCAGCCATCGGCAGACTGGGACAATTCATACTTAAAACCAGTCTCTGAAAGGTTAAAACCGATATTAACTGCCGTAGCAGCCGTTGTATCCATAGTTGCAGTTACACTTTGAGCAAGTAATCCGTTTGCATAAAAAATCTGATAATTTGTAGTAGCATTATTAATATGCAGATTAAGTAAACCGTTACTGCTTGTCAGGGCAGCCTTACTAAATGGTAGATTTCCATAGATCGCAAAGGTCTCACTGTTTGCAGTATTATCTGATTTTGTAATTGCTGTAATATAAGAAGTCGCACTTTTATCCTGTGAAATTTCTGTTGTTTCAGTCAAGCCATTTAATTTGTTATATTCCTCCGTAAGTGCTACTGACAAATCCCAATGAAAAGCTATGCTGTCGGGTACAGGTGTTGCTGGTGAACCAGTTCCCCCTGTAGTATCCGGAATAGGAATAATCTCGCTCTTTGTCAATACTGAGGTTTTAGAGGCAGAATTCCATATATAGTCATAACCCAGGCTGGCAGCAACAAAGCTGGCCGGAACCATAATATAATCTGTACTATTATCCAGATTGGTTATAAGCAGCGGTGCTGTATCCATGGTTCTTTCTCTTCCGTTGACAAGTGCTGTTTTCTGGCCCATGGTCAGCACCACTTCCGTGCTGTCTTTTGTAAGGGTTAATACACCGGAAGCTTTATCATACTGATATTCTGCACCCACAGCGGATTCTGAATATACCTTAACCCCTTGTACCAAAGTCGTATTATTCATAATTATTCCCGGCATGTCACTGACATCAACTGCTTCTCCGTCAACTGTCACCAGCCCTCTTGTACCTGTGTAGTTCACTTCTTTTCCATTGTATGAAATATGTAAAGGATTCGTTATGCATCCAGTTACGGTACTGTTATTCCATGTATACACGCAGCCAAAACTATTTGCAACAAATTCAACGGGGACCAGAAACTTTATCTTACCCGATTCTTTAAACTTAACTTTTACTGCCGCTTGCGGCATTGTAACTTTCTTATTGTTTAATAATGCCGTTTTACTGCCAGCCGTAAGAACAAGTTTCGTCTTGTCGGAAGACAGGGTCAGCACACCTTTTTTATCATTATAGGAAGCTGTCAATCCAATAGGTGACTTTACAAACACCTCAAGATAGGAGGCTAAGGATGTTCCGTCAATAATGACTCCAGGGGTTCCTTTCATATCAAGGTTGTTCCCGTCAAAGCTGTATTTAACCTGTTTACCTGTATATTTCAGAGTTTTTTTGGTATTGTAAAAATAAAGATTTAACTGGGTTGCTGCTGAAACCTCTGAAATAGGGATGAACAGTAGAATCAAGGTCAGTAATCCCAATATACTCCATTTGATAATTTTATTCTTCATCTTAACCTCTATTCTTGCGCACGCTCTTTGCGCATACCAAGTTTGTGGTGCACAAGCACAAACTTGCGGTTGAAAATTTTATTTTTCAACCTGCTCCCCTTTTATCTTAATTTTACTGTGAAATCTATTCTATAGATTATTACAGATTGTATTAACCCACTAATGTATTTGCTTTAGGTCTATTTCGACAGAAAAACCCCCATAAGAACTGTTTTCAATTTTTACACTTCCTTGATGGGCAGCAATAATCTGTTTTACGATCAGCAATCCCAAGCCATGCCTCTGCTCCGTTGTATTTTCATCACACACCATGTAATGTGGTGCGTTATTTAAGCTGATCAGTGTATTCTTATCTGCTCCGATTCCATCATCTTCTACTTTGATCAGACAATGACCTTGCTTCTCTTCTACAGAGACATATATACAGCAGCCTTCTTCATTGTGATTTATGGCGTTCTGAATCAGATTTGCGATTGCTCTTTTGAACAACGCCTTATCTCCAGCTATCATACAGAGGTTTATATCCTCTTTTGTTGTCCAGATAATAGGATGTTCTGCTAATCCAAGATTCAGAAAGTCAACAACAGCCTGTCGGACTATGGTTACTGCATTAATATTCTCAAGATTTACCGGCTGCATATTATATTCAAGCTTCGAGGCAAGATTCAGATCCTGTATCAGATGCTTCATCCGCTCACTTTGATGCCTTATGACAGAAGCCTTCTTCCTTGTGTCTAAGGGAAGATTTATATCCTCTTCCAATTGTCCTGCATATCCCATTACCATGGAAAGTGGTGTTCTGATATCATGAGACACTCCAGCAATCCAGTTTGCACGAGCGGTATCTTTCTTTTTCAGCTGATTGTTCTTACCCTTTAGTACCTCTGAAGTTCGGTTGATATTTGCTGCAATCTCAGACATTACACCTTTTTCAGGCAAATAGACTCCTTTTTCTTCCGGCAGATCCTGAATTCCCTCCAGAAGAGGTTTTAAGGATTTAATCAGTTTTGTATTGGCAAAAAAATAAATCAGGAATATTATCAGGATATTTCCAGCCAAAACACACAGAACTATCTGGGGCAGCTGCGCAATAAAATCATAATCCCAGCTGTTATACATGTGCTTCCAATAACTTGTTTTCGGAAAACCAACGACTGTAAGTCCCGCCGCCCCTTTTCCTGTAAAGGTTGGATAATCCTTTAAATAACCTCTGGTCAGAGACACGATATCTGAGAGGGTATATTCCTTGGGTATCTCTTCCGGTAAATTATCTGTGTGCCAGATTACCTTATGCGACTCATTATCAATAAGAATTGCCCACGCTTTATTCTGAACAAGCTTCTCTGTCATCTCTGAGGATAGTTTATAGTCCCCTGATTTCTGTACAGTAATTGCCTTAGCTGTCTGACTTGCCATCAGCCAGGGTGAGCCACCTTTATTCTGCTGTATTCCTATTATTGCAATTGCCAGTATATTAAATACCAGGAGCAGAAAACTGCTTAATACCAAAAGCCCAAGAAAGCGCCTTATAAGTTTGGGTATACTTTTCATCACACTTTAATTCTCATCTCCCCTCCGTAAGCAATCTGTAGCCAAGCCCTTTTATGGTTAAAAGCGACTGTGGTTTCGAGGGGTTTTCTTCTATCTTTTCTCTGATTCTTCTTATATGTGCCATGAGGGAATTTTCATATCCAAAAGGATTTTCTCCCCAGGCTGCTTCACAAAGAGCATCAATGGTTACGATTCTTCCTGCATTACGGTAAAGGACCTGAAGTAATTCATATTCCTTTGCTGTTAACGGAATAGTTTCCTCCTTCTTTCTTACAACCGCTCTTTCAAAATCAATTTCACTGTCTGCCAGCTTGACCAGTGGTTTCTCATACTTATAGCTCCTGTGGAGTATTGCTTTTATTCTGAATAAAAGCTCCTTGGGAAGAAAAGGTTTTACTACATAATCATCAGCACCAAGCCCAAAACCCCTGAAACGATCCTCATCTTCTCCTCTTGCTGTTAAGAAAAGTACCGGATAATCCCCTGACTTCTTTAACTGCTGCAACAGTTCAAAGCCATCCCCATCAGCCAGCATTACATCAAGCACCGCCAATTCAGGCTGTACCCTGGAAGCTGTAAGAACCGCTTCTTTCACACTGTTTGCAGTGTAGATATTTTGATAACCCTCCTCTTTTAATATGGAAACTAACATATTGATAAGTTCCTGTTCATCATCGACTAACAGGATACGTTTTTGTTTAAGGAATTCAAATTCCATCCGTTCTCCTTCAGTGTTAATACTTTATATTTATCCTAATGTACAAATTTCAGCTTTATTCCTGCTTCCAATTCAATTATACCACAAATTATGGAGAATTTTACTTGAAAGGAAAAAATGTAAGGTAATCGTAAGGATATGGGAAGGTTGCTACAAGGTTGATGTTATAGACTTAAGTTGTAATCAGAAAGGAGTCAATTTATGAATATTATTGAAACAAAGAATCTTACAAAGAGTTATTCCGATTTTACAGCCGTTTCAAATGCAAACCTTCACATTCAAAAAGGGTCTATCTATGGTTTTCTGGGTCCCAATGGAGCAGGCAAGTCTACTACTATGAAAATGTTGTTGGGACTTATAAAACCTACAAGTGGGTCTTTTTCCATTGCCGGCATGAACTACCCATATAACCGCCAAGAAATCCTAAGGCAAATTGGTTCCTTTATCGAATCTCCTGCTTTCTATGGCAATCTTACCGGAGAAGAGAATTTATATATCCTGCAAAAGATCTTGGGTCTTCCAAAGAGCAGTGTAGAAGAAGCCCTGGAATTAACAGGCCTTACGAAATATCGGAACCGACTGGCAAGAAAATATTCGTTAGGAATGAAACAACGACTTGGCCTTGCGGGAGCATTAATCGGCAGGCCACCTATTCTTATTCTGGATGAACCAACCAACGGCTTAGACCCTGTAGGTATACACGAGATAAGGACTCTTATCCGCAGCCTGCCTCAGAAATTTGATTGTACTGTATTAGTTTCTTCCCATCTGCTCTTTGAAATTGAACAAATAGCCGATGATATCGGTATTCTTAATCATGGTAATGTTCTCTTTGAAGGAACCTTGGAAGAATTGAAAACAGATGCTTTAGCCAAAGGTTTTCCCACAGAGAATCTGGAAGACACCTTTCTTGCTATAATAGATGAGGATAACAGGAAAAGGAGTAGCAATTTATGAGTCTTATGATAGAATTCAAGAAACTGAAGAGGACAGGTTTTCTCCCCGCTATTCTTATAGGCGGATTATTCGCCTCAGCAATTCCTTTGGCAAATATGTCTTTTCGTTCTTCTATTTATGTCAAGCTTTCAGAATCACCTTTACAAATACTATTTACGGCTAATTGGAATCCGGTAGCTTTGCTGAATCAGTTACTGATGATAGCTGCTGCCTGTATACTGTATCAGATTGAATTTGCGGACAATGGCAGGGATAAGATGGAGACATTACCAATAGGACAGGGGTTTGCTTTTATATATAAGTTTATCCTCTTAGGCTTATCCTACATAGCTTTTCTGTTAATGGAAGCTACTGCTCTTACTATCTGTACTGCGAAATGGTTTACAATTTCTGATGGATTTTATACAGAACTCTTAAAAAACCTCGGCTTTTTAGTTCTACTTGCACTGCCTTCCGTAGCTCTCATGACTGTTATCTCATCGGCCTGTAAGAATATGTGGATTTCCTTAGGGATTGGAGTTATACTCCTTTTTACTGCAAATGTTATACCTTCTGCCGGATTTCCACTGTCTCTATTTCCTTTTGCCCTTCCTTTTCGGCAGTTCTATCTGATAAAAGCGGCAGAAATCACTGGATATCTATGTTTCAGCCTTGTGGAGACAGTTATTTTTATATTTACAGGGGTTGTTTATAACAGGATAAGGAGGAGGTTACAGTGAAATTAATTGAATTAATCGGCATCGAATTACAGAAAATCAAACGCTCCAAGATATTATTGATCCTCATACTGCCAGCTATCATACTTTGGATACCGGCAGTAGCCAATGCTGGCATTAATTTTAACTATCATAAAGAAGGAATTTCACCAGAAAACTCATTTTTTATACAGACTCTTCTGGGTTTTGCCTGGTTTATGTATCCAGCCGGTATGGTAATTAATACCGTTCTTTTAACGCAGACGGAAAGAGGTGGCAGAGGTATGGTCAAAATGCTGTCACTGCCAATAAATAGACAGCAGTTATGCGTTGCTAAGTTTATCGTCCTGTTGATACTGGCTGCTGCACAGATTTCCATTACAACATTGTTGTATTATCCCAGTGCTCTTCTGGCATCTCATATACAGGATTATAACTTCCTCCTCTCCCCGCTGCAGGTATGGAAAGAGGCAGGGTTACTGTTTATGTCTTCCTTGCCAATGGCTGCCGTGTTCTGGTTAATTGCTGTCTGTATCCGCACTCCTGTCTTTGCAGTCGGAACCGGTCTGGCTTCCATCGTACCTTCAATCATTTTAATAAACAGTAAGGTATGGTTTATTTATCCAATGTGTTACCCTTTCTATGTAATAACCACGGAATATGGAAAACTGGCAAGTAACTTTGATACCTTTTCTTTGACTTTAATTCCCTGGATTCCTGTAGCTATTGCTCTGCTGGTTATAAGTACGGGTATTTCCTGCCTTTTATTTGGCAGAAGCGAGAACCGTTAACCTTTATAGATTTATCATTGATGAAATCAGAAAAGAGGCGTTATGAAAAAAAATAAGATAATCACTGTATTATGTACCCTAATGCTATTTATACCCTGGTCATTGATTGTTCTAAGGAGCAATGACTGGGCACTGAAATCACCTACGGCGGAAATTATGATAGGCTGTTACTCTGCTTTTATGGTATTTGGGGGGATTTTTACGATTGCTAATTATATAAAAAACCATAACCAGAATGTCCTTATGAAAATTTGCCTTATTATAAATGGAATGTATGGAATCGTTGGTGCTGTTGCTTTGTTGTTAATGTTAATTTGATTCCTGCTATAATAATTCACTATTTTCATATCAAACAAATGCCGCTATAAAAGAGGGTGCTGTTAAAGGTCAGGACGAATCCTTTAACAGCACCCTCTAACTTATTCATATCTGTACCAGCCAATTCATTAATGAATATGTTATAAGTTTAAAAAATTCAGTTTATATCAGGTACAAAGAGTTTGAGCTTTGATATTTTTCTTTCGCTCTCTCTATAACTCTCTGTGTATCGTTAAATAATCCCAGATACTAAATTCCTCATTTGTTTTCTCTGCCTGCAGTCTTATCGTTACCTGCTTCTTACCAGCAATTAAATTCTCAGGAATCTTAAAGCTTTTGCGAACCAATCGTTCTTCCTCTTCATCTCCTATAACATACTTAACGAAAAGCTCTCCATCTATCGTTATAAGGACAGTTTTTCCGGAATCCCATCTGTGAAAGCCTGCTGCTAAAATATTTACCGCTTCCGGATCTACTTCCATTTGGTAACTGAGCCAGCCCTTGGCTTTTATTACACGTCCGACAAACCCTAAACGTTCTCCATTGTGCGTAAATTCACTTTGAATATTATGAGAAAGTTCATACTGATCATTGCTGACAGGTACTCTGTCTATTACAGCTTGTTCAAACCTCGCCTTCTCTTTTTCGGCATTAATCTGCGCTGCCATCTCAGAAGAATTTTCGCCATACAGCTTCCAGTAGATTCCGTATCTTTCTTCATATTGCTTATAATGAGGAGTGAATATTAAGTTATCATCCTCATCGGTGCCTTTCAGCCGAAATACCAGTGCCCCATTTTCTTTTTGGAGATTTTCTGAAAGATTATCAAACCATTCCTTAAGATCACCTTTAATAACGATATAGTCCTTTATCTCAAATTCTTTTAAAGGGATATCAACTGCTACGCCTGTCTGTCTAATCTTCATTTCTGCTTTCCCCAGTGCAGCACTTAATACAACAGGTCCATAAGCAAAGGCATATACATTAGGGTTATCAGGCAAGGTGACTGCTCTGACTGCTAACGGAAATTCAAGGGAAACCATATCCTCTGCTTTCCACTCTTCCTCAAGTACGATATACCTATCCTTTGGTGAAATCAAGAAAGGTACTCCATTTACGCTACCTTTCACTTCCCCGTTGACCCATTCAGGAATTCGTATTTTTAGGGCAATTTTATTGTTTTCCTCTCCTGGGGATACTATCTTAATAGTAACTTCATTGCTTTCTGGAAGGTTGGCATATTGTATTATTCTGATTCCCTTCTCCTCCCAGTTGATTTCCGAGTTCACAAATCGGTTAATATACAGGCTATTTTCATCGTAATAGTAAATTCCATCATTTAATTTCGTGAAGTTCTCCATTCCGGTTCCCGTGCAACACCAGAATTTATCAAAGGGGGTACCGTACACCTTAAAAAATCCAGAGGCCATGGGTTGGAAATAGGTTGTCATTCCAGTTTCCGGATTCTGTGAGGACAGAATCGAATTTATTTGTGTCCTTTCATAGAAGTCAGCATATTTTCGTTCTCCTGTAGCCTGAAACAGCAGCTTTGACAGCTTGAGCATGTTATAGGAGTTACAGGTCTCACAATTACAATTGGTTCTTTCTTTATCAAGGATATCCGGAAGCCCGAAATGCTCCCACTCGCTGTTGCCTCCGGTAATATAGGTATGATGCTCTGTTACCATCTCCCAAAAGCCTTGTGCTGCCCTCAGATAAAATTCCTCTCCTTCTCCCAATACCATATAACGGTTTAAAGCACCGATTATTTTCGGTATGGTGGTATTGGCATGTTTATTATTTAATATATCTCTGCCCTCTGCCATTGCCTCAAGCAATGGTAGTTCATCAAAACTATGAGCAGCAGCCAGATGCTCTGGTTTCCCAGTTATCTTGTACAGTTCATACAGGGCATCATTCATACCCCCGTATTCCACCGATAATACTCTCTGTTGTAATTCTTCTGACCAGGCGGAGGTTCTCTTATATACCCAGTCACCTAATGCAGAGGCTATCTCAAAAGCTTCCTTCGATTCTGTTGTATTATAAACAGAGATGATACCTGCCAGAATCTTATGCATGGTATACCAGGGTACCCAGGCAGGTCTTCGGTTCTCCACCCTGTCAAACAATTCTTCGGTAGAGGCAAATAAAAAGCCATCTTCTGTCTGGCAGTTCTTTAACTCAGAAATAAGGTAAGCAAGTTTGTCTTTTATCTCCTCTGAGCCTGTGTTTTCATAAGCCTGAGCAAGTGCAGTAAGATAATGACCCAGGGTATGTCCCTGTATCTCCGTGCTTTCCCATCCAGGATATCTCTCCGCTCTTCCTTCTTTGCCTTGTCTTTCATAGAAACCGGCAAGTAGTCTATCTGGTTCCAGCGCTGTAAGATATTCCAGCTCTTTCTGCAATGCATTATTACTGTAAGCATCGGTTATCTTTACCTTATCCAGTTTAAAAGCCCTGATTTCAGGTGTGTGTATTCTACCCGCTATGTTCATTTATCTTTCCTCCGTTAAGATATCAATATTTGACTGCTCTCATTATAGCAACTATGAACCCCTGAGAAAATAGCAGAACACTCGATTAGGTGTCATTTCGTTATATGTACTTTAATTATATCTCAACGAACTGATATCTTTCTAATATTTTTAACCGAACATAATAACTGTTTACACATAAATTATTTACTTTTCACTTGTATTACTATATAATTTTACTATATATTTCTTTCCATCCATCATAAGATGCTTTACAAAGAAAGTTTGTTTTGGTGTAATTACGTTAGGTTTATAAGATTATCGGAATTGGAATCAGAGAGAAACACCGGAACGTGTAGAAAAGAGGTAACCATGGAGATTTTTGAATTTGATGTCAGAGAGCCTTTAGCTTATCAGTACACAGGAAAGTTTAAAGCACCATCTCCTGAATGGAAGCACGAAGCCTTTCCTCTAAATGAATATGAATTGTTTGTTATTACAGAAGGTTGTCTCTATATAGCGGATAATAACGGACGTTACACCGTCAGTAAAGGAGAGCATCTACTACTGACACCTACGCAGAATAATATGCGCACTGGTTTTCAGCCCTCGGACTGCAGTTTTTACTGGCTGCATTTTCGGGCTCCTCATGGAATAATAAAGAAAGAAAAGGATAAAGAGCTTCCCCTTGACTCTCAAAAGATCTATCTTCCTCTTCAGGGTACTTTACCTGCTGTTGAGAAGGTTATTATACTGATGAAGCAGCTGCAGGATTCTGTTCGCTCGAATTATGATCCGAATTTTATCAATTATACCACCACTATTATTTTATGTGAGATTTATAATCAGTTTTTCCCTAAGAAAGCTGCTTATATATCCGATTCCAACCGTCAGATTTACAATGATATCCTGGATTATATCAGACTTACCATCTATAAAAGCATTAAAGTATCTGATATTGCAGAGCATTTTGGTTACAATGAGAAGTATCTTTCCCATTTATTCAGTACCATAGAAGGTCTGCCCTTAAAGCAATATATCCTAAAGGAGAAAATGGATCAGGCGAAATATATGCTTACAGACACCAATGATACCATCAATCAGATCGCTGCTGCCTTAAGTTTTACAGATAATCATAATTTTATGAAAGCCTTCAAGAAAATCGTGGGCTTTACTCCCACTGAATATAGAAATGCCTACTCCAAAAGACTCCTATATGATAAATAAGGCCAAGAATTTTAAGAAGCCACCAGAAGAAGCCATAAATATACCTCGCAGATATCCTAAACGGTATATTTATGGCTTCTGTTCCAAGTTCTATATGGTGCGTATCTTTAACTGATGGGTAAACC
Source organism: Anaerocolumna sp. AGMB13020 (assembly GCF_033100115.1). NCBI lineage: Bacteria > Bacillati > Bacillota > Clostridia > Lachnospirales > Lachnospiraceae > Anaerocolumna > Anaerocolumna sp. AGMB13020. The sequence continues at coordinate 472,683 of NZ_CP136910.1, forward strand.
GGCAATTGTTCTTATCCTTTTACAGCTCCATTTGTTAATCCGCTGTAGATCTGCTTCTGGGCTAAAATAAAGATAATGAGCGCCGGAATCATAGTAATCAATACGCCAGCACAGATATAGTTATACTGGCTCCCCAAGGGGCCGGTAAAGGTAAAGAGAGAAGTTGATACGGTAACCAGTGTTGTTTTCGTCTGCAGGTAGAGGTTAGACATATAATATTCGTTATAGGTACCAACCCCTTTTAAGATCATAACCGTAATAATAGCAGGTTTTAATAAGGGCAGTAATATCTTAAAGAATACTCCAAAGTAGGTGGCTCCGTCCATAATAGCCGATTCATCCAGCGAAAGTGGTATATTTTCAAAAAACTGAATGAAGATATAGATTCCGATAACATCTGCTCCCATTAGCAGTATCATATAACCCGGCAGTGAATTAATGAGATTTAATTTGTACATTATCTGATAAACTGTTACCTGTGTTGCAATTCCCGGAATCAATGTAGCAAATAGGAAAAGATTACGCAGCAGGTTGTTGCCCGGAAAGGAAAACCGGTTAAGTATATAAGCCAGCATGGTTCCAAACATGATGGACCCGGCCAGGACAACTACAAGAACAAGAGCTGAATTAAAAAAAGCAACATTCATATTAGCTTTCTGCCAGGCAATCTGAAAATTCTCAAAATACCCCCAACTCTCCGGCAAAGTCATTACATTGGTGGATCTGTATTCACTGTCTGTTTTAAACGCTGTAATAACACAGACAACAATAGGAAGTATGGATATAAAAGCCATTAGGACAAGGGAGGCGTATTTACCCAGAACTCTCAGGAAGTATCCAAATTTCTGAACGAAGGTCATTTTGTTCCCTCCTTTTTACCTAATTTTCTTGCCGTTTTTCTGGATACATCACTGTCATTATCACCGGCTAGTGAAAACCCGATTCTCTGTAGTATTGTAACAATAACAATAATAATCATTAAAAATACAGCCATAGCCGAAGCAAGGCCGACCTTCTGATACCTGTGAGCGATGTTGTGCATCATCAGGAAATAGGTAGAGGTTCCAAAAGTTCCTCCGGTAATAACAAAAGGAGGTTCAAAGGCACTTAATGAACCAGTAATGGATAATATCAGATTAAGCATAATGATTGTTTGAATACTGGGCATAATGATATATCGAAACTGCTGCCATCTATTTGCTCCGTCAAGTCCGGAAGCTTCATATAAATCATTATCCACGGACATAATAGCACCAATGAATAACACCATATTCTGGCCCATATAACGCCAGATTGATGTAGCTGCCAGAGAGTAGTTATTGATTTTCGTATCCTTCAACCAATAAGGCAGACTGTCTGTGGAAAAACCAATCCAGGACAGAACCGTATCAAGAACAAAACCTCTGGTATAAAAGAACTTGAAAATAAATCCTACTGCAATTCCGCATACCAGATAAGGAAAAAAGATTGCACCTTTAAAAAACCCTCCGGCCTTTGTCTTAAAACTTAATAAGGTGGCAAAATAAAGGGCAAGAGCTAACTGTATTATTGATGCTCCCATATAATACAAACTCAGTTTAAAGGTCTGAAGAATATCCTTTCTCGTCAATACCTCCATGTAATTGTCTAATCCCACAAAAGTTCTGCTTCCAATGTATTTCATATCATATAAACTAAACCGTATCATATTAAAAAACGGCAGATAAGTAAAGGTAAACAGTAAAAGCACCGGTATGAACATAAAACTTATTATTATAATCGTTCTCTGTACTTTTCTTCTGCCCAGCCATTTCTTCAGACTAAATGGTTCTTTTGGTGCTAGAGACCCTGTATCACTCATTGATACCCTCCTGTCAACAGAAAAACTTTTGCAAAAGTACGGTCCAGTCCGTCTTTTGCAAAAGCATTTTCTTTATGAAATTTATAAGAATTATTCGTTAACTTTGATATCCAGTTCCTTTTGAGTATCTGTCCATTTTGTATTCCATTCATCAATAATATCTTTCAGAGGTGTACCGCTAAGCGCAGCTTCTACCACCGCCTGAACATGGGCATTATCAGCATTTAAGCCAACTTCTGATTTTGTGTTGAGGTCATTAAAAAGAGTCTCTTCACCAGCAGGAGCCGGATTATCAACTACTAATTCTACATCCTTAAAAGCATCAAGTACTGCAGGATACTCAGCACCTTTTACAATAGGAATACCACCCTCATCAAAAGCAAAATTAGATTTTTCAGTTAACCATTTCACATAGAGCAAAGAAGCGATTTTATTGTCATCCGAAGATTTTGCATTGATTCCATAACAATAATCAGGTCCTGCAGATGCATACTGTTTCCCATTTACTGAGATGGGGAAAGGCATATAGCCTATATCATCCGCATTATCACCTGCCTGCTGCATCTGAACCACTGCCCAGGAGCCAAGTACCATGGTTCCAATCTCTCCTTTGTTGATCATACCTTTACTGCCTTCCCAGTCTGTTGTTGTGGGGTCATCTTCAACCAGACCTCTTTTTACAGCTTCATACAGGGTGTAATATACTGCATATGGTCCAGTTTGGTCACCTTTGTCAGTAAAAGGGTTCTTCCCATGAACCAGTTTATTATTCATATAATCTGGATCACCAGTTGCTGAACCTCCGATATATGCATCCCAGGCACCCATGGTCCAGCCGGCAGCAAAATTCGTATATAAAGGAATAGCCTTTGTTTTATCTTTGATTTTCTTAAGAGCGTCCAGGAATTCATCAGGTGTCTTTGGCAGGTTTGTTATACCAGCATCCGAAAATACTTTTTTATTATAAACTACACCTTGGGCATTACCTGTGGAAGCAATACCATACACCTGACCATCTAAGGCGAAGTTATTAATAAATTCGTAATTCGCACCTATTTTATCTGTAGTACCAAAGGACTGGAAAAGATTCGGTAATTCTTTCTTATCGACTGTGGTGGGAATCATCATGATGTCACCCCAGTTACCGGTGGTAAGTCTTATGGTAACATCATCTGCATAATTCGTAACGGCTTCATATTCTATCTTTATGTTAGGATAGAGTTTTTGAAATTCTGTGATATAATCTTTGAACTTGGTATCTACGATATCGGTTCTGTGCGTTAACACTTTGATAGTGGCGGAAAGATCTTTATAATCCTCCCCCAGCTTAACAGTATCAATCGTTGGTATTCCATTGTCAGTATTGTTATTATTACCTGTTGTACTCGTAGGCGTCGGAGTAGTGTTATTGTTGTTTCCCTGGTTTTTATTACCACAGGCAGCAAGTGAAAACACCATCACGGCAACTAACATTACACAAATAAATTGTTTCAAGAAAATTTTCTTCATTACGATGTAACCTCCCTTGGTTAGGTAATTTTAAGTTATCGATAACTTATAGTAATCTAATACAAATATTCTTTGTAGAAGATTCTCTCCTATATTTTGGCTAATTTTTTGCCAAATATACATATACTGTAAATTTTAAACACCATAAGCAGTAGGATTATTTTCTTGATTATTATCTTTTCAAAGCGTAAAAAATACGCATAACAACAAAAGAGAGAGCCAAGGCTCTCTTCTATGTTCATACGTATGAAGGATTCAAAGGTTGAAATTTATGAATAACTTTTTGATAAACAAACTTCATCATATTACTGATTAGTTGCTTATTCTTTTAACAGAATCCCTTATAATAAGCTTTCCGTTTATTACCACTCTACCTATGCGGTAATTCTCTCTCTCAATTTTACTTATTATAGCCTCAACCGCCTGCTCTGACATCGCTTGGATATCAACCTCAACCGTTGTTAGTTTGGGACTTGAAAGTGTAGCATAGATATAATTATCAAAACCTACAACAGAAATATCTTCTGGAACTTTATAACCCTTTTTCTTTAATTTATTAATTAACAGATAAGCAACACCATCATTGTTACAGACAAATGCTGTTGGCATTTTTTCCGGAAACTCTATATTTATATAGGAACCATCTTCGCTGCGATCTGCCAGAACCCATTCTTCTCTTAAGTTAATTCCATTGGAAAGCAAGGATTTGTAATAACCGAGATACCTGTCAAGAATACTGCTGGTAGATAAGATATTCCCTACAAAGGCAATGTCTTTATGTCCCTGAGCTATCAGGTGATTCGTCATAATAAAAGATCCATAAAAACTATCACTTACCACAGAATCGATTTCCAGCAGTTCATCATAGAAATCCAGGAATACCAATGGTATAGCCATACTATTTATAAGACTGACATAATCAAAGCTCATCTGCCCAAGAATGATTACACCATCAACCTTATTATTCTGGATAACATTAGGCAGAAGTAACTTTTTCTCCGTATCACGGGTAATAATTTCCATAATTCCGTAATAATCCACCTTTGACAGTGCTTTGATAACACTCTGGTACATCTTAAGGTAAAATGCATCACCATCGTCTCTGATAAACCTGTCCGCTACAATTATACCAACATTATAGCTCTTGCCTTCTTTCATATTTTTAGCAAGTGTATTATAACGGTATCCCATTTCTTCTGAGAGCTTTTTAATCCTATCCTTTAACTCTTCGCTTACTCCATCTTTATCTGATAGTGCTTTAGAGACCGTAACAGTACTAATATTCAATCTTTGAGCAATATCCTTCATAGTTACGTTCTTCATCTAAACCCTCCGTTTAATTATCCGCATCTGATATAAATTATAGCGTTTTTTCGAAGGATAATCAATGTGAAAACGTACTAAATTTAGCTAATATTTTGTTAACATTAACTAATTTTAAGTAATTATATTAATTATATTTTTTATTGAATAAATCAGAACACCCAAAACTTTTTACTCATATTTTACATCCTGTAGAAAAAGCCCCTTAGCCTCCGCAGTTTCGCCGGCTTTGCTTCTCTCACCGCTTAACAGGATTTCATCCAGGTATTCAGGTACTATCTTGCCTTCACCGATCTCCATCAAGGTACCGGCTATGATTCTTGCCATATTAGGCCAGAAATCATCTGCCTCCATAATGATGTCCACTGAATTGATATCTGCCTTAATCTGTATGCTCTTCATTACTCTGACGGTTGATTTCTTCATTCGTTTATTATCTGAGAATGCTTTGAAATCATGTTCTCCTACCAGTTTCTCTGCTGCTTTTCTCATAAGTGATACATCAAGCTTATGAAAGCAATAATAGTTGTATTTTCTATCAAAAACAGAAGGCACCTCACCCGTGGTAATCTTATAAATGTATTGAAACGCCTTTGCATTAAAGCTGCTGTGGAATCGGTCCGGCACCTCAAATACCTCCAAAACTGCAATATCTCTTGGCAGATAACGGTTCAAATAATGCTTTATTTCATATAGCTTCATATCTGTATTCGTCTTAAAATTGGCTATCTGTCCATAGGCATGAACACCTGCTTCCGTTCTTGCCGCTCCAATTACCTCGACCTTTTCATTTTCCATTTTACTAAGTATGCTCTCCAGCTTGTCCTGAATTGTTATACTTTTATTGTTGCCAGGCTGCTTCTGCCAGCCGTCATACCTCGAACCATCATACTCCAACACCAGTTTAATATTGCGCATCAAAAAATATTCCTCTCTTTTCTTATATATACTCCGGAAAAACCGGAGTTCCTTCTACCTTACATTATTATATAATTAGACACAAAAGTAAATAGAGAATAGAAAGATATTGCCGATTAAGCCTGCAGCAAACGTACACAAATTGTACGCTTCTGCACACATAACCGGCAATATCGCATTCAGGTGGTGCATGCACCAGCCTCAATATACATCTACTTCGCCTTTACGGTAACTCCCGAAGGCATTCTAAAATCTGCAAATGAATTTTTGTAGCTTTTTAATTCTTTCTTTGGTACATAGATAACACCTTTTCCATTGATGTCTTCAAACACACAAGGGAATGGCATAACTGGTGCTTTCGTGCTCTTAAAGGTTACTTTTACAAGCCCTGAGTGAGCAAAAGCACAGCCGCGGATTTCCTTTACTGTAGCTGGTATTATAACCTCTTTTAAACCTTTGTTTACACTAAAAGCATATGCTCCTATAACCTTAATCTTACTGTCAACTGTAATCTTGCCTGTCGCAGAAGGATAGGATAACAGAGTGGTTCCTGCCTTATCAAGCAGCATGGAGTTTCTAGCTGAGTAATTAGGATTCTTAGCAGCCACCTTAAAGGTTACAAGATTCTTACTGCCGGTAAAAGCAGTTGAGGAAATATCCGTTACGGTGCCTGGTATGGATACAGACACTAATCTTGATACCATATAAAAAGCACTTTCATCAATCGAGGTAACATTATATTTCTTCTCGTTGATTGTAACGACTTCAGGTATGGTAACCTTTGCAGGCAATTTGTCATTTACCTGGTTATTTGCAACTGCCACTGTACCGTTGGTAGTCTCACTGGCGTCTTTGGTTATACGGTAATTGATATTATCAACATTTACAAGGCTGTTATAATACTGAATGAAACCAACTTTCGTGGGTTTAACAGCCGACTGTACATTAACCTGGATTGTATATACTTTTGTTGCAGTTTTGTTCGTTACCGCAGCCATAAGAACCGCTTTTCCTGTTTTCTTGGCAAAAATAACACCATTTTCATCTACGCTGATATAGGTAGGTGTGGATACATGGTATTCAACTGATGCGCCTTCCGGAAGATTTTTAATCTCAACAAGAGTTGTCTGTCCTGCGGTGGCTGTTATTGTCTCCGGAATACTGATTTCTTTCGGAGTAGTGGGAGTACTGTTATTTCCGTTATCCGTCTCTTCTGCTGCTGTAGTATATACAACACCATAAGTTGAAAATCTATCTGTCTCAAATTGTAATTGAGTACCGCTATTTATAACAGTTGTAGGCAGATTCTCACTTACACCCTCATGGTATCTCACCACCTGATAGTTATAACCCGTTCTGTAAGAAGCAGGTATATCTATCATGATAGTTACCGGTTCCTGGGTATTGGAGATTTCCGTATCATTCGCAAATCCATCATAAGAAACCGTTTTTATCAGAGTTGCGTCAAAGAAAAAGCTTGTACTATTTCCAAATAATCCATCTACATATGCTTTCAAAGCATCTTTTTCTTCTGTCTTCTGTGGTTCGCGGATCAACAACAGAACCTTGATGGAAGTTACGTTTCCATCTGCAACATCAGCTGAGATATCGACTGTATTAAGCAGATTGCTGTTTCCGACAGTTGCAGTTACTACCGTAGTATCAACCTTAATCTCTGCCTTTAAATCTTTATCCAGTTTCTTGATCTTTAAGGTATAGCTGTTGTTATCACTAAATTTAACCGTAACAGAAGGGTTTGCTTTTGTGCTGTCGTATTTGACTTTAATCCTTAGAGGATTATTTAGAAGTTCAACTTCACAATCTGTACCGAACACCTCAATATCTGCTGTAGCAGTATTCAATACGGGTAAAATATAAAGTTCACCGTCTTCTGCATAAACAGTGAAGGTCTTCTCTTCTTCTGAATCAGGTATTACCTGGGGGTAACTGGTTACATCATCAATAATCTGATAAGCCTCACATCTTAGGATTTTTACATCATCCTCTTTTGTAGTATTGTCTTTTTTAGCCGTTGTAAAGGACCAGGTACTCTGAGAACCAAATTCAGCCATTGCATTATTTGTTACACTCTTAATGAAGTTTGTGTCAAGTTTAATGTAATAACTGGTTTCATATTCTAAGGCCTTTGGAAGTTCAACGGTTACTTTGGTTCCATTAACCTTCACTTTATTGTTACTGCTGTGGATATCCGTATATTTCTTTCCGGTCCTGGAATTATAAACTGTAAGATATCCGTTTCCTTTCACAACCTTCTCGCTTGCTTCAAAGCTTATGAGGGTATTAACTGGGGCATTTGCTTCTCCGTTAACTGGTGATAAGATATCAGCAATATAAGGTATAGTACCAACATAAGTAAAAGGCCCTAAATATCCGCTACTTTCATTGCCTGCTGCATCTACTGCCTTATAGTGAATATAATAAGTACCGTCTTCCGGGAAGGTGAATTTAACATCCGGCTCTGTGCCTTCAATCCAACTGTCTGTATCAGAAGGAATTTCTTTGGATTTTGTAATAATTACTTTGTAGGAAATTGGTTCCATGCTTCCTTCATCCTGAAAGCTTATAACGATTTCCTTGTCTCCAGTGGTTACATCGTTACCGATACTAGCGGTAACAGAAGGTCCAGTTATATCCGCATAGGTAAACGGCCCCATAACTCCTGTAGAGATATTCTTTTCATTATCCTGTGCATAGTAATGGATATAGTAAGTACCGTTTTCTTTAAAGTACACTTCTCTTTGTGCCGTTTCGCTGTAATCAGACCAACCATCTGCACCCATTTCTACAGGCTCAGTACTTTTACTGATATATACCCTCTGTTTCTTGACTCCGCTGTTGTCAGTAAAGGTCAACACTACTTTACCTACCTCAATAGTTGAACCCACTGGTATGTTACTGCTTACAGCAGGGCCGGTAGAATCCTTGTAGGTGATAGGTCCTAAAGTACCCTGTCCAATATTGCCAGCATAATCAATTGCTTCGTAATGAATGTAGTATTTTCCTACACCTGATAATGATACAGTACGTGTAAGATGTCTGCCCGGTGTCTGCCATATCGTTTCCTCGGAGATTTCAGGGCTGGTATCAACACTGACCCTCTGGGATTTTAATCCACTGCCACCTGCATCTTTAAAGGTAATTACTACTTTATCATCTCCTGTCGTTGCATTGTCCGCAACGTTTGCTACTGCTACAGGTGCAATCTTATCATCGATTACTTCAACAGTTCTTGCAAAGACCTCAGAAGTTCCATTTACACTGGTAACCGTAAGGCTAATCTTATATGTTCCTGCAGGATCTCCACTAAAGTCAATAACCCCGCTGGTTATAGCACTTCCTGTTACTGTTTCTACATTAATTTCTTTTTCATAAGGCACACCATTTCTTGTTACCGTATAAGTACCAGTGACCTCTTCACCATAAATATCATAACTCTTTTCTGTTAAGACAAGAGTGTCATTTATTCCTTTTAGCAGAGTAGCTTCTGATAATTCGAAATCTGCAAATGGCCTGAGCTTTCTCGGTAAATTATTTTCATCCGTATAACTATAGCTGTAACTAATCTGTCTGGTATAAGGACTGCTGACAGCTCCATTTAAATCCGTTACAATCAATGATACCAGATAACGATGGTCGGGTTCAATAATTGTTATCGGTGAATCTGAAATCACCCAGGCAGGGTTCTCAACGGATAAATCAATATATTTCCATATAGTCTTTGTAGTATCAAGACCAAATCCATCAGGATCATATGATAAATCATTGTAGGTTACAGCAGCACCTGTTACTACCGTCACTGCAGATCCGGTTGCTACCGTTACCTCTCCAACGGTTTCAAGGCTAACCTCGTCTGGTGCTGTTCTTGCTTCTTCCGAGGTTCCTTCCTCACCAGGTTCTTTTCCTGAAGGACCGGTAATTGCAGGTCCGCTGACAGTTGCTGTAAAATATGCAACGGGTTGTCTGTGGGCTATTATGGTGCGCACTAACACATCTTCATAATAGATTTCATATTTACCCGGCAGACTGAAATCACACTCCAAATCTGACATCGGAATATTACTCTTACTATAGATACCTTCTGGATTGCTAAAGCCCTCTATGCTATGAACAATCTTCCATCTTCCGTCAGGCCAATTCACATCGGCTGTGTCAGAAGCGGATGCACCATTTACATTAATCTGTACGCTTTCTGAAGTCAGTATATAAGCTGCTCCTGCTTCATCAGATACCTGTCTTGGCTGATTATCCTGCAGAATTTTTTCTGCAATGGCAGTAATCTGCTTATCATAAGTATCTGTATCCGCATTATCTACATTTATAAAACCGCCTCTTGAATCATTTAATCCAATAAATTCCTCTGTCTGCTCTTCATTGGTATCACTACCCCAGCCAAGGTATGTAACATCATCATTGTTTAAACGGTTGATGATTTCGTACTCAGTCTGAGTATCCTCAAAATCTTTTATAACTTCCTCATTCAGATTAACGATATATCTTGAAGTTTTCGGATTCCACTCAGGTTCTGTGATAACTTCCTTTAAAGTCTTTGCTTTTTCTGTTGACATGGTAAGATTCTTTAAGGCCAGACTGGTGGGTAAATTACAACCATGAGCCCGGTAACTGGACAAAGGTCCAAATCCGAAAGAAGTTGCCTTCTCAAAGCTAACCATAGTTGCCTCATTATTATTTCCATTCTGTGTCCAACTTACAATATTCGAATCATCTAAATCAGTTGTAATTTCAGCTGTACTTCCCTTATACCATACTTTTACATTTGAAGGCTGTGCTTCAATTTTAATTTTACGGTATTTAACATTTGATGAATATACAGATGAAAAAGCTAGTTTTTTAAACCCAGCTGAATTAATAATACCTGGGTTATTTAAATGATGTAAGTCTTTTGTACTTAAATTATCAAATTTATAAAGGGCAATCTCCTGACCTCTGCCATCTCCTCCATACTGCAGGAATAACAGATAACCTGACATCTTTTGTGTGTTATTTGAGTAAGTGCCTGTCATTGTCGTGTTGAACAAAAAGCCCACACCATCTAAGGCATCATAAGCTTCATTCTCAATAATATCAAACTGAAATGTTTTGGTTGTAGGGTCACTATTTTCCAGATACATAAAATCCTTGTATGCGGAGGAGCCATATCCTGTAAAGAACAAATCTGCTCCATTATTCGTAGCTTCTAAATGACTGAGATTTTTATAGTAGGGATGACCCATCTGTTCATTATTACTTCCTGTCAGTTCAGTATAATTGTGACTTTCATCACTAATGACCGGTGAGCCAAAAGTATGATCATAAACCCACCAGTTAAAGCTACTGCTGCTGGTACTTACGGATTTTGATTCCAACTTAGAAATATTAATATCCTCCTCTGGAATCTGCCCCAGTTCTAATAGCTTTGCCTTTAAATCTTTTGAAAAACCGGAGTAGTCAACATTTGTCGCTCCTACAGCCAGTGCCACATCGATTTTCTTGTTGACTGTTACAGTAACTGCCGGATTTGAATCAGTTTGAGCACTTACAGTAACATGACTATTTGAGATTAATCCAACCAGCAGGGCAATAATCAGACAAATAGCAATTCTTCTTTTCTTCATTCACATTCTCCTTTCTAGTTTCCTGATAACCCATACTATTATATTTCGTAAATTCAACAGAAAAATAATATATACTACAGGCTTCGACATATTATACCAATTAAATCTTACAAAAAACTTACATAGGCCATATAGCCTATGAATCAAAAAAACCGTTAAGGATAGCTTTCCTGCTATGCCTAACGGCTTAAAAATGTTTCTGATTTATATTATTTACGAAATTTTTTTTATAATGATACCAAAGTCAGCCGATTAATTCCCCCTGTATCTGCAGGTCCATATATTTGATAAAACGCTTGTCTATATCCAGATTCAAATCATTTTTCATAACCCTGGCATATTTATGATAAAGTGATTTATACTTTTCTTTCTTTTCTAATTCTATGTAGAAACCAAGCAATTCTTCATAACCACGACTTGACAAGGAATTAATACTTATCAGCTTTTTTAATATACTCTCATATTTTTCAGCAGATATCTCTTTGTAGTATTCAGCCATTGAGAGCATAATCTCTTCCATTTGTATATCAACCCATTCGTTGATTTCATTTGTCCAATCTGTATCCATATTGGTAAAGACCTCACCATGGTATATTCCGGTAAGCCGTTCTGCCTCCAGCAAATTCTCCTCGGTTATCCGGCTGTAATTTCTTATGAATACCGTCAAATCGTACAAATCACAAATACCTCTTTTTATAAATACTTCGAAATCCTTATTAAATTTAAAATATGTCTCGTCAATACCATAACTGCACAAAGCCGCCTTCAGTCTGGAGACCGTCACATAAAAATTATTCCGGTCCAACCCTTCTTTTCCAGTAAATAATAATGACATTAACTCGTCCCGGTAAATAGCTTTATTCGCCTTGCAAATAAGATAACTCAATAATTCCTTTGTCTTACTTGTGGGAAATTTCATTGCTTCTCTTCCACTGCACGTAACTTCAAATTTACCGAAACACTTCATTTGAATTATCTGATTATTACTGCCTTTTTCCTTTTCCAAAGTCAACAGCGTATATTGTCTCTTTATGCTGTCCATCATCTTCGTAATCTCTCTCTCTGTAACAGGTTTTAGCAGGTAATCCATAGGATGAACCTGAAAACTTTCAATGGCATACTCGGAAAATGCAGTTATAAATACAATGATAACATCGGGTAAACGGCTTTTTATACTTTGTGCCAGTTTTAAACCGTTCAGTTCCGGCATCTCTATATCAACAAACAAAATATCCGGCTTGTCTGTTTCTACATTTTTTAAAGCCAATAGCGGATTGGTATAGGCAGCCGCTATTTCCACCTCATGTTTTTTCAGAAAATAGCATAGTAAATCAATGGAATGTTTCTCATCATCAACAATTATTACCCTCAATCCCCAGTCTCCTCCTTCGCAACTACGAATAGCACACCTAAATCATATATCACATTTGCTCCTGATGCAAGTACCGATGAAGAAATTATTTATAACAAAGCATACTCCATGGTTTGACCTGATTAGAAGGAATTTAAAAGGACTGCCCTCTAAGCACCTATTATGTACTTAGCGGCAGTCCCATATTGGATGAATATATATTCTAGCTGGTGTAATTATACTTCAAATAATAAATCTCCATAAGTAGGTACCGGCCAAAGCTCTTTATCAACGATTAATTCCAGCTCATCAATAGGTGTTCTTAAAGTACTCATAGCAGGGAATACAACGTTTTTAAAGTATACAGCCTGTTCCTGACCTTCTTTATCAGCAGCTTCTGTTACAACTTCCTGTAATTTACCAAGAGCAGCTTTTGCAGAAGCTAAAAGTGTGGAGGTCTCTTTTAACAGGCTTTCCTGAACGGATACGTCTGCGTCGGGAACTGCTGCCTTAATAGAATTAATGGAGCCAGCAAGACCTGTAGCATATTTGATCGCGGCGGGAAGGAAAAGCTTGTTTGCCATTTCAATCATAGTCTTTGCTTCAATATTAATTGTCTTTGAATAGGCCTCAAATTCAATTTCCGCACGAGAATGAAGCTCAACTTCTGATAAAATTTTATATTTACCAAATACCTTGATAGCTTTCTCTGTAGTCATAGCAGGAATTGCTTCTACAAAAGATTTCAAATTAGGAAGTCCTCTTCTTTCAGCTTCAGCTACCCACTCGTCTGAGTAACCGTTGCCATTGAAGATGATTCTCTGATGCTCTGTTAAAGTCTTCTTGATCAAGTCATGTACAGCAATATCAAAATCTGCTGCTTCTGCAAGCTCATCTGCAAATTTGCCTAATACATCAGCTACAATAGCATTTAAGGTTGTATTCGGACCAGCGATGGACATGGAGGAGCCAACCATTCTGAACTCAAATTTATTACCAGTGAAAGCAAAAGGTGAAGTACGGTTTCTATCTGTAGCATCCTTCTTTAATTCAGGAAGTGTATGAACGCCAGTATTTAACTTTCCGCCTTGTTTACTGGTCTTAGCGTCACCAGTTTCAACAAGCTGTTTAACAACATCTTCCAACTGCTCTCCAAGGAAGATAGAAATAATAGCCGGAGGAGCTTCGTTAGCACCTAATCTGTGATCATTTCCTACATTGGAAGCAGAAAGACGAAGTAAATCTGCATTATCATCAACAGCTTTGATGATAGCGGAAAGGAACAACAGGAACTGAATGTTCTCATGAGGTGTCTTACCAGGATCCAGGAGATTCTTTCCGGTATCAGTTACGATAGACCAGTTGTCATGTTTACCAGATCCATTAACACCTGCAAAAGGTTTCTCATGAAGCAGGCATACAAGACCATGGCGGTTAGCAACCTTCTTCATTGTTTCCATTACCAACTGATTGTGATCAGTAGCAATATTAGCAGTAGAATAAATAGGTGCTAATTCATGCTGAGCAGGAGCAACTTCGTTATGCTGTGTCTTAGCTAAGATACCAAGCTTCCAGCATTCTTCGTTCACTTCCTTCATGAATGCAGCAATTCTTTCCTTTAAGCTTCCGAAATAGTGATCTTCCATTTCCTGACCCTTGGGAGGTTGAGCTCCAAATAAGGTTCTTCCGGAGAAAATAAGGTCAGGTCTCTTTAAGTACTTTGCTTTATCTACTATAAAGTATTCCTGCTCGGGACCTACGGAGCAAGAAACAGATTTAACTTCATCATGTCCGAATAATTTAAGTAAACGTACTGCCTGATCGCTTACTGCTTCCATAGAACGAAGAAGAGGTGTTTTCTTATCAAGCGCTTCGCCGGTATAGGAACAAAATGCAGTAGGAATGCAAAGTGTAACTCCAGAAGCATCTTCTCTTAAGAAAGCGGGTGAAGTACAATCCCAGGCGGTATATCCTCTTGCTTCAAAGGTTGCTCTTAATCCGCCGGAGGGGAAAGAAGATGCATCGGGCTCACCTTTGATTAATTCTTTGCCGGAAAATTCAAGTATGATTTTACCGTCGGAAGTAGGGCTGATAAAGGAATCATGTTTTTCAGCAGTGATACCTGTCATAGGCTGGAACCAATGGGTATAATGGGTTGCTCCTCTTTCGATAGCCCAGTCCTTCATAGCATTAGCAACAACATCAGCTACTGCAGGATCCAGTTCCTCTCCATTCTTGATTGTTTTCTTTAAAGCGGCGTAAACTTTCTTGGGTAAACGTTCTGTCATGGTTGCCTCATTAAAAACATCAACGCCAAAGATTTCAGTCAATTTCTCTGCCATAAAAATCTCCTTCCATACATTTATATTTGTGTTCTTTAACATATTTATTATGGATACAAATACAGTAGACCACTACATATACGTTAAAAAAATTATGTAATCCACATCAGTACTTGTATAAAAAAAGCGTCCCCAAAAAAGCTGGGAACGTCTTTGCTCCGGCATATATTTTGCCTATAGATAAAATACCACTTTTTCATAAAAAAGAAAAGCCCTTTTTTGAATTTTTTTTAGTTTTTTATGAATAAGTTTAAAATGTCCTTGAATTACCGGCAATTCTTTATACCATTATAACCTGTTTTTCATCAAATTCCTTCTTGATAGTCTCAAGAAGCTCACATTTACAGGTGAAATAATCTTCTGATTTAACCCATGCCCTGATTCCCATACTAATGCTGCCGGCATCAAAACTATTTATAAACACTAAATTAGACGCTTCTTTCATTACATATTTATTTTTAGCTAAAATATCTTCCAAGATATTTCTGATTCTGTCTATCTCCTCTGAGCGGCCAACAGCTACTGTAATATCAAGCCTGCGTTTTACTTCGTTGGTTGAATTTACAATATTAGCATTGGACAAAGCACCATTTGGCATAACAACAAGCCTGTTATCTGCTGTCAGCATTTTTGTATAAAAGATATCTATGGAAATGACCTTTCCTTCATTTCCAAGATGAGTGATGTTATCACCTACTTTGAACGGGCGAAGCAGCAGGATGATTACACCACCGGCAAAATTTGAAAGTCCGCCCTGTAAAGCTAAACCGATACTCAACCCTGCAGATCCTAAAATGGCAACCAGACTGGCATCTTTTACTCCAAAAATCTGAACCAAAATGATCCAGGTAAGTATTATATAAAGGATTGCCCGAAGAAAGGCCAGCAGAAAGCCTTTCACGCCTGCTTCCATTTTCCCTCTGATAAATGCCTTTTCAAACATTCCAAGCAACACTTTAATAACTTTTTTCCCAATAAAAATAACGATTAAAGCAATCAAAATATTAATAACAAATTCAAAGCCGCTGCTGATAAGACTTTTCCAGATATTATCTAAAGTTGTTACCACATCTTGTTTCATCGTTGTCAGGATTTTTTCCATACCAATCAATCCTTTCTGTATATTTTAATCTGTATATTTTTTTATCTGTCTCGTATTCCATCCATTGTATCTTTGAGACGGTTTTTCATTATCTAATAAATTTTCATCCTAAGAAGCTTTTGGTTTATCTCGTATAAATGATTAAACCTCTTAGTTCATTCTATTGTAATAAATTCACTTCATTTTTTCTTCTTAATTGCTGCAGCTGTCTCTTCGCAGGTAAATATACTGATTCCCAAAGGCGGTACTACGATAGAGAGAGAATCCTTTCTTCCGTCAGCAACGGCAGGCTTTGACTGCTTTACTCTCTTATTTACATTCCCCTGCCCGCCAAACCGAAGACAGTCACTGTTAAAAATCTCTTTGTATTTTCCCTGAAAAGGCACTCCAAGAAGAAAATGCTCATACACAACCGGTGTAAAGTTACAGATTATCAGCAGGGTTTCACTGCTCTTATCTGTTTTTCTTACAAATGCTATAATACTGTGATCGGCATCCAGACAACTGATCCACTCAAACCCTCTATTTTCAAAATCACAGGCATAAAGAGCCGGATATTTTTTATACAGATGGTTTAGCTCCTTTACGTATAAGTTCAGGGAAGCATTCCGTTCTTCTTTTAACAGTCCCCAATCGATTTCTTTCTTTTCATCCCATTCGCTGAATTGCGCAAACTCCTGTCCCATAAAAAGCAGTTTCTTACCGGGATGACACAGCATAAATCCATACGCAACTCTGAGATTTGCAAATTTTTGTTCAATTGTACCTGGCATTTTGTTAATCATGGAGCCTTTGCCGTGAACCACTTCATCATGGGATAACACCAGTATGAACTTCTCACTGAAGGCATAGACCAGACTGAAGGTAAGCTCTCCATGTCTGCCTTTTCGGAATAAGGGATCGCTTTTCATATAACCGGTAAAATCGTTCATCCAACCCATATTCCATTTCAAATCGAATCCCAGTCCCTCTTCTTTTAACTCTCCTGTTACTTTTGACCAGGCAGTTGATTCTTCGGCAATTAGTAAACTGCCGTCTTTTCTCTTCTTTACGATGGAATTTAAATGCTTTAACATTTCCACTGCTTCCAGGTTCTCGTTGCCGCCATATTTATTAGCAACCCATTCTCCATGGTTTTTCCCATAGTCCAGATATAGCATGGAGGCAACCGCATCCATACGTATCCCGTCAACATGATACTTCTCTATCCAGAAAAGGGCATTGGCAATAAGAAATAAGGAAACCTGTGGTCTTCCATAATTGTAAATCAGCGTCCCCCAGTGAGGATGGCTTCCCTGTCTGGGATCCAAATGCTCATAAAGGCAGGTCCCATCAAAATTAGCCAGTCCAAAGCTGTCTCTCGGGAAATGAGCCGGTACCCAGTCCAGAATCACACCAATCCCCTGATTGTGAAGATAGTTCATAAAAAACATAAAATCATCCGGTGTGCCATAACGGGAAGTTGGCGCATAATACCCTGTTACCTGATACCCCCAGGAGCCATCAAAAGGATGTTCCATTACCGGCATCAGTTCCACATGGGTATACCCCATCTCAATTATATAATCCGAAATGATTGGTGCAAGTTCCCGGTAATTATAAAATTCTCTGTCATCTCCCTTACCAGCATTCGGTTTTTTAAAAGACCCCAGATGAAGTTCGTAGATGTTAATAGGACTTTTACGGTAATCTGAATGTTTGCGGTTATCCAGCCACTTCTCATCAGACCACTTAAACTGATTAAGATCATGAACAATGGAAGCAGTATCTGGCCTTAGCTGGGCTCTGCTGGCGTATGGATCGGCTTTCATAACCATCATTCCGCCTTTTACTTTTATTTCGTATTTATAGAGTTCTCCCACTCTTAAACCTGGAACAAATAGTTCAAAAATACCGGAGTCCTTTAAACGCTTCATGGGATGTCTTCTTCCATCCCAGTTGTTAAAGTCTCCGACAACACTTACTCTGACAGCATTTGGCGCCCAAACAGCAAAATGCACGCCTGAAACGCCGTCAATGTCCATCGGGTGAGCGCCAAGTTTATCATATATGGTATAATGTATGCCTTTTGTAAAGCTGTTTAAATCCCCTTCCGTAAGTACCTGACCAAAAGCATAAGGATCATATAACTCCATCTTTGCATCGTTATCATAAGTCACAAGCAGAGTATAGGAAGCGATTCTTTTCAAATTCGGAATCAGAACAGCATAAAACCCGTCCTCTTCCATTGTCATGGTATATTCCTTAGCAGGTTTTTTAAGCTTCACTTTTACTGATTTTGCGGTAGGTAAATAGGCTTGTATAAGAAGTCCCCTGTCTGTAAGATGAGGGCCAAGAATATTCTGGGGGTTATCCTCCTCCGAATATACGATTGCTTCAATTCCCGCCCAATCCATTAAATCATAAAGCACATCCTCCATAAATAAAACCCTCCGCACCCTTTATTTTCTTATTCCAGATACCATTCGTCTACTCCGGTATTTTCTTCCTCATCCTCTTTCTTAGGCATATACTTTTTAAATACCCTTTCCATCAGGAAGGATATGAGCAATGCACATACTGCCGGTACAAATACAACAGTAAAAGCAAACAGATATATCACTAGCGCGAAAAATAACACGATAATAATCATAAGTATTGTACTGGGCAGATGCCTGATTGCCATAAAAAATGAGGTTTTAAATAATTGCTTTACACTTGTCTTAAATCTGGACAATACCGGGAATACATAAATACTTATGCTTAAGAGTATAAAAAACATACCCGTAAATATGCTGAATAATATAGCACCAGTCGTTGACTGCTGTACTTTTGCATAATTCCAGTCAAAAGCCAGAATTAATGCCGCAGCTGTTATTATAAGACCGCTTATTAATCCCTGCTTGAAATTTGCCTTAAATGCTTTAAAATACTCTCGCGCTATATAACCTCTGTCTCTTCTTAAAGACTTGGCTGTAGCATAATAAAGTGCAGTCAGGGCCGGCCCGATCGTAAATATCGGAATACAGGTTACCAGAAATAAAATACTTAAAAATATTGCATCTACGATCTTATTCAATCCGGTAAAAATAGGATTATCAACGTTAAAAATACTGCTCATGGGTTATCTCCTTATACTCGCCTATTTGTTTTTCATAAAATGATCTTAATGCGTATAACTGGATTTTTCTTTTGTAATGCTTCTTTCCGTTCCTTAAAGCTGCATAATAATCTTACACAACCTTATAGCTGATTATTTCCTATTAAGTTTTCTATTTTAAAATTTATACTTTACAACTTCTGACGCTTAAAATAGATTGTTTATATGTGCGAAGTAATCAGCTCAATCGTTCCCTGGATTGAATATTCACCATAACCGAAAGGCAGGATAAAATGGTCACCTTTTTTTATGTCTTTACCGTCTATTTTACCTTCACCTTCTATTACGCTGAGTATTGTAAAAGGTTCTGACTGGTTAAAGCTTGTACTGCCATTCACTTTGATTCTGTCCACCGTATAATAATCACACTGAACCAGTTCTTCAATTTCACCATCAGAAAATACTTTTTTCTTTCTTTCCGTATCTTTTAGCTGCTGAGGGCAGGTTATAACATCAATACTTTTGTCAATGTGGAGTTCTCTGGGTTGTCCATTCTGTAATCTGCCGTAATCATACAGTCTGTAGGTAATGTCACTGTTCTGCTGGGTTTCCAGAATCACGGTTCCAGCCTTTATGGCATGCACGGTTCCCGGTTCAATCTGAAAAAAATCACCTTTTTTTATGGGAATAACCCTTATAAGCTCCTCCCAACGGTTATCTCTGATCATCTCTGTCAGCTCGTCCCTGTTCTCAGCATTATGACCAATGACAATTTTACCATCTTCTTCACAATTAAGTATATACCAGCATTCGGTCTTACCCAAAGATCCCTTTTCATACTCTTTGGCATAAGTATCATCCGGGTGCACCTGAATGCTCAAATCCTGTTTCGCATCAATAATCTTTACCAGAAGCGGAAATACCTCTCCAGGCACACTTCCAAAAAGCTCTCGGTGCTGTGCCCACAGACTGCTCAAGGTCATGCCTTTATACTCTCCTGTCTTTACCGTACAATCACCGTTTGTATGGGCGCTGACTGCCCAGCACTCACCTGTATTGTCACTGGGGATATCATAATGAAAATCTGTCCTGAGTCTGTTCCCTCCCCATATCATTTCTTTAAATACTGGTTCTAAAAATAGTATTTCTTTCATAACTGCCTCCTAAAAATAAGTATAAGCCTATGTTTATATTACCACAAATCTGAAGCTTAAAAAAGTGAAAATTCTCTAAAAATATTGATTCCCGCACCAGAATCCATACATATTGCCAGCTTAACTGCGGTTCTTCCTTCCTAAAAGGTGTAAAAACCCTTATTTTACTTGCATTTAATAGTATACCCTTCTTACTTGCTTTGAGAAATCATCTATTTTATTATATTAACAGGGAGTGTGTTAGCAGAAAATCATTCTTTGCATTATAACCTGGAATAGCAAAAAAGCCGGACTTATACGGCGAACCTCATAGGGGTTTCCGTATAAATCCGGCAATTATTTTATTCCATAGAGTTTAACATTGCTACTACCAGATCCGCTGCATCCTGACGAGTAAGTGAGTCGCCGGGGCGAAGCTTATTATCAGAACCAGGCAGTAAGATCTTTAGACCGTAAGCTATTGCTGCATAACCCATATCAGACTGGCTGATAGAAGCCTGATCGGATATGTTTACGGAATAAATACCGGGAATTGCTGCTGCTTTTTCAAGCCCCAGAAGCTGAACTGCAAATTTAGCTGCATTCAATCTGCTTACTGTACTTCCGGTAAGTTTATATTTTGAAGAGTTATAGTAGAAATTAGCTTTCTCGATAAAGTTTATTAGCTCCTCCGCAGTAATTGCCTGGGTAGGTTTATAAAGTCCGCCGTCAAACCCAATCCCCATGTTGGCAAGAAGCTTAATATTTCTTGCAGAAGAATTCCCATCTATATCAGTATAAGTGTAAAGCCCTGTAGGTTTTACATATTCTTTCCCTTCATAGTCAAGCTGTTTTCCTGTAAAAGGTGAAAAATATTCAGGTGTAATATCGGTACGGTATACAAGTCGTACAGAAGGTGTCTGAGTGTAAACAGCATCTGAGGCAGTTGTATTTTTAGCAGTGGAGATACTATTCTCATAATACACTTCGTAAATCAGCCTGTAACCCTCATTTGCAATATAGTTGGTAAAAGCCTTATCAGCCGAGATAATATTCTTAGGCGCTTCAAAGGTTATATTCTTATCCCAGTTATAACCAAAGGAGTATACTTTTCCAGTTACACCATCAACTGCTCCATTAATATTATTGGCAGCATAGGCAATTCCTTCATTTACTCTCTGATAATTATAGCTGTATCCGCCATATACAGGTTTACTATCTTTGTAAGCTATAACATAATCCTCGGAACTTCCGGTATATTCCGTATTCTTAAAATAATCCGGAACCTGCTCTTTTATAAAGCTCTCAAGAGTAGCCTTCCCTTGTTTCTGTGTATATTTAACATTAACGCTTTCCCATTGTTCTTTAGCGGAGCTGTAATAATTCTTCGTACTGGAATGATAAGAAATGATCTTTCCGGTCTTGGCATCTACAACAGCATAAGCATATGCCCGGTAAGTATCCTTTGAACCCTCTTTCGCTTCTCTGGGATCAGCGAAATTAATATTCCATACATAGGAGGCATCACTGCTGTCACTATTACGTTTATACAGATTAGCGTTAACTGATGTCATATTCTTATCGAAAAGCAGCTTCGTATTATTCTTAACAGCATTAATTGCATTTGTTTTGGTAATAAGTCCTTTGATACTGTCAATTTCATTTATTTCTTCAGGAGTGAAACCTGAACTGGCATCTTTTGCAGAAGTTTCTGCTGTGGCTTGATTTAAACTGTCAGAAAGCCATTGGTTCTGCGTCGTATAGACCTTGCCGGATACTGCATCTACTGCGATATAGGAATTGTCGGGGCTATATACCAAAAAGGCTTTAACACTGCTGCTTTTACCGTCTGCATTCTTTACATAAGCACTTTGATAAGATAATGTCATTTTTATATTCTTACCAATTTTTGCTGCTGCATCTTCCTTTGTGATTTTAACAGTCGAGCCGGGAATAGAAACATCATACAGCCAGTTGACAGAATAATTTGTTACTTCACCTGTCTGGTAGTTAACGGCTACGCTAACTGTGTTATCCGGCATAGGAATGCCATTTTCAACTCTTTGATACTCATAGGTATATGTGCCATCATAAGAAGAAGCAGATGAGGTTTCTGTATATTGAAGCTTACCTGCTATATCAGAAGCAATTGACTTGATAAATGTATCTGCTTTCGTCTTCAATTCTTCCTGAAGATAAACTGGTTTATAGGATTTATCCGTATTAAAAGAATAATTCGAGATCCGTCCTTTTGAGTCACAGTTTACATTGATGGTTTTACTGCCGTCCTTATTAGACCAAGACAGATTCCAAACATATGAATTCCCACTTCCTGAGTAATAATTATAGGAAAAGTTTGATAACTCTGAGGGAACGGTTATTTTGCTTTTTACAGCTGTTATCATCTTCTCAAGTTCTGCAGAAGATGCAGTTGCTTCCGTGTCAACACCTGCTGCTGCCTTAGTGGCTATCATTTCAATCGTATTATTAGAAGCCAGAGAGCTGGCATCTGCCTTTAAAAAGGGTGTCGGAAGTGTACTAACAATAAGGGCACTGGTTAAGATTACAGTCCCTATTTTTTTTGATATCATAAAAATTCCTCCTTTACTATAATCTCTTTCAATTTCCTTGTTCAACCATTAGACGATGTAAATAATGGTATGGTTCCATTATTTTTCTAAATAATGAAATATTTTTTTTGATCTTTTCATTTTTTATATTTAAGGAGTAATTGATACCAAATATGTCTTTTCTACCGTTATATCTGGTGTATAAATAATCCGCTTCTGAGCTTAGGCTCAAACCAGGTTGACTTAGGCGGCATTAACGCTCCAGCATCGGAAACGGCCATTAATTCCTTGATTCCTGTAGGATACAGTGAAAATGCAACCCTCATATCCTCTGATGCTCTTCTCTCTAACTCAGCAAGTCCTCTGATTCCTCCAACGAAGTCTATTCTTTTATCACTTCGGGGATCATTTATACCCAGTATATTTTCAAGCAGGTTTTCCTGCAGTAAAGATACGTCCAGACCTGCAACGGGTTCATCATCTTTTCGATATTCATTTTTAATGACCAGCCTATACCATTTATTTTCCAGATACATTCCATATTCACCTTTTTCTTTTGGTGCATATGCTTTACTGCCCAGCTCCTCAAGTTTGAAATATTCCGCTGTCTTTTTAAGAAATTCCTCTTCTGTATGGCCATTTAAGTCCTTTACCACCCTGTTATATGGCATAATAAGAAGTTCTTCTGCCGGAAAAAGTACAGACAAAAAGAAATTAAATTCTTCTTTTCCGGTATATTCCGGTTGTTCCTCTCTTCTTTTTAAACCTACTTTTACAGCAGAAGCTGCTCTATGATGGCCATCAGCAATATAAACAGCCGGTATCTGTTCAAATTCTTCTTTTATATTGTTTACAGCTGCCTCTTCATCCAGTTTCCAGATATTATGGGTGATACCGTCATCTGTAGTAAAACCATAGAGTTTATCTTCCAGCTTTTTGCTGTTAATAAGTTCTTTCACTCTTTCAGATTTGCGGTAAGTCAGAAAAATAGGACCTGTCTGAGCATTGCATCTGTCAATATGATTTATTCTGTCAAGTTCCTTATCCGTTCTGGTATTCTCATGACGTTTTATTACACCATTCACATAATCATCAACTGAAGCACAAGCTACAAGCCCTGTCTGGCTTCTTCCCTCCATAATAAGCTCATAGATATAGAAACATTCCTTTTCCTCTGAAACAAATTCACCGTTTGTCAGCATTTCTTCCAGTAAATTCTTTGCTTTTTCATACACAGCAGTATCATAAGTGGAAACATGATCCGGAAAATTTGTTTCTGCCCTGTCTATTCTAAGAAAAGAATGAGGTTCTTTTGCAATTTCCACTTTGGCCTCCTCACGGTTATAAACATCATAAGGCAGCGCAGCTATTTTTTCAGCCAGATCTCTCCTAGGTCTGACTGCTTTAAATGATTTTATCCTAGCCATAGATTTTACCTCCCAGTAATAAAATATAAGTATTTTATGTTTATTTTTCATCAAGATACCTATTAATAAAAATTGCCTTTTATAATAGCCCTGAAACGTTTCATTCCTGTTCAAAAAAGGCTAATACCAGAAGTATCTTGATATCCTCTGGCATTAACCTACCTGTCAACTATTCTTTAGAGTATTAAGACAAGGTTCTTACCTTTAATACTCCGTCTATCCTTTGAAGTTTATCTGTAAATCCATTTTCAATGGTACCTTCAATATCAATAACCGTATAGGCATAATCACCTTTACTTTTGTTAATAAGGTTGGAGATATTGATATTTTCAGCTGAAAATACTCCTGTAAACTGTGAAAGCATATTGGGAATATTCTTATGATTAATTGTAACCCTGGTTCCTCCGGCAAAGGTCCCGGCATCACAATCCGGATAATTTACGGAGTTTTTGATAATACCGTGTTCCATATAATCTTTGATCTGTTTAACAGCCATCACCGCACAGTTATCCTCTGACTCTTCCGTGGAGGCACCCAGATGAGGAATAGCAATTACGCCTTCCATCCCTGCTGTCTTGTCATTGGGGAAGTCTGTTACATAGGAGGATACCTTGCCGGATTTTAAGGCTTCTTCCATATCCTCATCATTTACCAGCAGATCTCTTGCGAAGTTAAGGATTACCACGCCATCCTTGCATTTTGACAGAGTTTCCTTGTGAATCATTTTCTTTGTATCCTCTATTAAAGGCACATGAAGTGTGATATAATCGCATTCTTTGTAGATATCTTCTTTGGATTTCACTGCAATGATATCTCTGGATAAATTCCAGGCATGTTCAACTGATATATAAGGGTCACATCCATATACCTGCATCCCTAAACGATTCGCCGCATTGGCAACCAGTACTCCGATAGCTCCTAATCCGATAACACCAAGCTTCTTACCCTGGATTTCTTTCCCTGCAAACTTTGCTTTGCCTTTCTCCACCAGTTTTGCAACATCCTGCTCCTCTTTGATGGTCTGTACCCAGTTGATACCACCCACGATATTTCTGGAAGCCAGCATAAGTCCTGCAATAACTAGTTCCTTAACACCGTTTGCATTTGCTCCCGGTGTATTAAATACTACAATACCATCAGCCGCACATTTATCAAGAGGAATATTATTAACACCTGCTCCGGCTCTGGCAATGGCTTTGATACCTTCTGGAAGTTCCAGCTCATGCATGGAAGCGCTTCTTACAAGAACAGCATCTGCCGCGTCCAGACTGTCCTCTTTCTTGTACTCCTCTGTAAAAAGGTTAAGTCCAATAGAAGCTATGGGGTTGAGGCAATTATATTTAAATTTTGACATAAGCACTCCTTTTTTATTTTAGATTTCTCGCTTCAAAATCCTTCATGAATTCAACCAGTTTCTGAACACCTTCAATCGGCATTGCATTATAGATACTTGCACGCATACCGCCTACGCTTCTGTGTCCTTTTAAGTTCTCAAAGCCAGCTGCTTTTGCTTCCTTTACGAATTTGGCATCCAGTTCTTCATCTCCGGTAACAAAAGGAACATTCATAAGAGAGCGGTCTTCTTTTACAACGGTGCCCTTAAAGAGTTTGCTCTCATCCAGGTAATCATATAGCACTGCTGCTTTCTTTTCATTCAGTTCTTTCATTGATTCCAGGCCTCCAAGCTTTTTGAGCCATTTGAAGACTTTGCCGCAGATATAGATTCCGTAAGCAGGCGGTGTGTTATATAATGATTCATTGTCTGCATGAATCTTATATTTTAACATAGTAGGTGTACCGGGAAGGGTATCCTCCGTTATTAAATCTTCTCTGATAATAACGATAACAACACCTGCAGGTCCCACGTTCTTCTGCACGCCGCCGTAAATTACACCATATTTCGAAACATCCACAGGCTCTGACAGGAAACAGGAGGATACGTCAGCAACCAGGGGTTTTCCTTTGGTATTCGGAAGTGTCTTGAACTTGGTTCCGTAGATGGTATTATTCTCACATATGTAGACATAGTCTGCATCTTCACTGACAGGAAGATCTGTGCAATCAGGAATATAAGAGAAAGTCTTATCCTCAGAGGATGCTATCTTATTAGCAGTTCCGTAAATCTTAGCCTCCTGGAAGGCTTTCTTAGCCCACTGTCCGGTAACAATGTAGTCAGCAACTTTGTTCTTCATTAAGTTCATGGGAATCATCGCAAACTGCTGTGAGGCACCACCTTGTAAGAACAGCACCTTATAATTATCCGGGATGTTCATAAGTTCCCTAAGGTCTGCTTCTGCCTCATGTATTATTGTCTCATAGGGTTTGGATCTATGACTCATCTCCATAACCGACATTCCGGTTCCTCTGTAGTCTAACATCTCTTCTGCTGCTTCTCTTAGTACTTCCTCCGGTAACACCGCAGGGCCTGCTGAAAAATTATAAACTCTTGCCACTTAAATATCCTCCTTATATGTTCAGTCAGAGCACGGAAATTGAGCTCCTTTGCTCTGCCAGATTTACGCTTGACCACTTTAATCCATTACATTATAAAACTTAGTTAAATTATAGTCAATATATTATTAAAAAACAGATATTCCCAAATAATGTTACAACATATGAATGACATATAAGTTGAATGATTTAATCTTCGGAAATATCTGTTTTTGCTTATTTATTATTTGCTTTTAAGTCTTCTTCAGTAAAGACTTCTTCTATTGCTGCTCCCGGTGCAACCATGGGCCATACTTTGTCATCACTTTCAATAATACAGTCTATTACAACCGGAATATTCAGAGAAATTGCTTCCCTTATCACTCCTTCTATTTCTTCTTTTTTGCTAACCCGATAAGCCTTCGCTCCCATAGCTTCAGCCAGCTTCACAAAGTCCACGCTATCAGATAAGGTTGTGTAGGAATATCTTTCTCCATAGAACAGCGACTGCCATTGTCTAACCATTCCCAATACATGATTATTAAATATAACCTGAATGATAGGGATATTGTATCTGGTAGCCGTTGCAATTTCATTCATATTCATACGGAAACATCCATCACCGGCAATATTAAATACTGCTTTATCCGGATTGGCTACTTTGGCACCAATACAGGCGCCAAGACCGTAGCCCATGGTTCCAAGACCACCTGAGGTGATAAAAGTTCTTGGATTCTTATATTTAAAATACTGGGCTGACCACATCTGATGCTGGCCTACCTCTGTCGTAATAATTGCATCTCCGCCTGTTATCTCATATAATTTTTCGAGAATATAAGGACCAGTGAGTCCGCTTTCACGATATTTTAAAGGATACTTTTCCTTCATGGCAAGTACATGTTCCATCCACTCTTCATGCTTCTGATCAGAAAGTTTCTCATTAAGAGCCGTTAATACTTCTTTGATATCACCTATCAGAGCATGATGAACAAGTACATTTTTATTGATTTCTGCGGCATCAATATCAATTTGTAGTATTTTTGCATTTCGTGCAAAACGTGCTGTATTACCGGTTACTCTGTCGCTGAATCTGGAACCGATGGTTATTAAAAGATCACACTCCGTCACACTTAAATTAGCTGTCTTTGTGCCATGCATGCCAAGCATTCCAGTATAATAAGGGTCATCTCCGCTAAAGGCACCTTTTCCCATTAAAGTGTCCGTGACCGGAGCATCTGTCTTTCTTACCAGTTCCCTTACTTCTTCATAGGCGTCAGATATTACAGCTCCACCGCCTACAAAGATTACAGGTCGTTTGGAATTTTCAATAAGCTCCAGGGCTCCTTCAATATCTTCGGTGGTAAAGGTATTATTGATCCGCTCTATAACAGGTGGTTCTACTCTTAAATATTCTGCTTTATTAGCAGTAACATCCTTAGCGATGTCCACCAGGACAGGTCCCGGCCTTCCGGTCTGTGCAATTAAAAATGCTTTCCTTAAGGTATCTGCAAGCTGGGTTACATCCTTTACGATAAAGTTATGTTTGGTTACCGGCATGGTAATACCCGCAATATCAACTTCCTGGAAACTATCCTTACCAAGAAGATTAACGGCTACGTTTCCAGTAATTGCAACCATTGGTACTGAATCCATATATGCTGTTGCGATACCGGTAACCAGATTCGTGGCTCCAGGTCCGCTGGTAGCTAAGCATACACCTACTTTTCCAGTGGATCTTGCATAACCGTCAGCTGCATGGGAGGCTCCCTGCTCATGGGAGGTTAATATATGCCGTATTTCATCCTGATGTCTGTATAATTCATCGTAGATATTTAAAACAGCTCCTCCGGGGTACCCGAATATAGTATCCACTCCCTGCTCCTTTAAACATTCTACTAATATCTGTGATCCTGTTAACTGCATTCTACACCTCTCTATTTTAGCCTAATCGTGATCTTCCAAGTAAATGGTGCTTGTTCTTGTTCTTACTTAGAATTTACCCGGTACCTCTAATATAGCGCCTCTGCTGGCTGAAGTTACCATAGCAGTATATCTTGCCAGATAACCTGAGGTTACTTTGGGCGCTTTCGGCTGCCATTTTTCTCTTCGTTTATTAAGTTCTTCTTCAGAAACTGCAACATTTAAAACATTGGCGGTAATATCTATCTGAATAATATCACCCTCTTCAATTAGAGCAATATTTCCGCCTACCGCTGCTTCAGGGCAAACATGTCCGATACTTGCACCTCTGGAAGCGCCGGAAAATCTTCCGTCGGTAATCAGAGCTACACTGGAGCCAAGTCCCATGCCCATAATAGCAGAGGTTGGATTAAGCATCTCTCTCATACCCGGGCCGCCTTTTGGACCTTCGTAACGAATAACCACTACATCTCCGGGATTGATCTTACCGCCTTTAATTGCAACGATAGCATCGTCTTCACAATCGAATACTCTTGCTGGTCCTTCATGCTGAAGCATCTCAGGAGCTACAGCGGAACGTTTTACTACTGCGGAATCGGTAGCCAGATTACCTTTTAGGACAGCAATTCCACCTGTTTCACTATATGGATTATCGATGCTTCTTATAACCTCTGTATCCAGGTTTATACAGTGTTCTATATTTTCTCCTACTGTTTTGCCGGTTACTGTAATCAGATCGGTATACAGCAGGTCTTTCTTATTTAATTCATTCATTACAGCGTATACACCGCCAGCTTCATTCAGATCCTCCATATATATATGACCTGCAGGTGCCAGATGGCATAAATTCGGTGTCTTTGCACTGACTTCATTGGCAAGTTCAAGATTTAAATCCACTCCTGCCTCATGTGCTATGGCAGGTAAATGAAGCATACTGTTGGTAGAACAGCCAAGTGCCATATCCACTGTCAAAGCGTTTAAAAATGCTTCCTTCACCATAATGTCTTTGGGTCTGATATTCTTCTCCAGGAGTTCCATAATCTTCATACCTGCCTGTTTCGCAAGACGAATCCTTTCAGAATACACTGCTGGTATCGTACCGTTTCCTTTTAAGCCCATGCCAAGTACTTCTGTTAGGCAATTCATACTGTTTGCCGTATACATACCGGAACAGGAACCTGCTGTAGGACACACTTTGCAGGCATATTCCTCTACATCCTCTTCTGAAATCTTTCCTGCGCTGTAAGCTCCAACCGCTTCAAACATACTGGAAAGACTAGTCTTCTCACCCTTGACTCTGCCTGCAAGCATAGGACCGCCGCTTACGAAAATAGTTGGGATATTGACTCTGGCAGCTGCCATTAAAAGTCCCGGTACATTCTTATCACAGTTTGGTACCATTACAAGAGCATCGAAAGCATGTGCCATTGCCATGGCTTCGGTGGAGTCAGCTATTAAATCTCTGGTAACAAGGGAATATCTCATTCCAGTATGTCCCATGGAAATTCCGTCGCAAACAGCAATTGCCGGAAACACGATAGGGGTACCACCAGCCATTGCAACTCCCATCTTAACTGCATCCACAATCTTGTCCAGATTCATATGGCCCGGTACAATCTCATTGTAAGAGCTGACAATACCAATAAGAGGTCTGCTTAGTTCTTCCTTGGTAATGCCTAAGGCATTAAAAAGCGATCTATGGGGTGCTTGTTGTATTCCTGTTTTCACTGAGTCACTGTTCATAGCAATACCACCTTTTCTTTAATTTGACGCTGTAATGTATAAAATTACGGTGTTTCCGTATATAATAACTTAATTTAAATAAAAAATCAATACATAAATCTTTAATAAGATAACTTTAGGCAGGGGTTCAGTTAACAATATAATATGCCCCAACATTACAAAACTGCCGGAGCCTGCATATTTCCTATATACAGCCACAAAAAAGAAGTATTCACCAAAAGGTATCAGAGCCACCCTTGGTAAATACTTCGTAATGTTTGAGTTTATTCAATTATTTTGAATTTTCCTGTGTTGCATATATTTCCACAATTTTTAATAAAATTTCAACAACTTTCTCCATGGATTGTACCGGTATATATTCGTACCTGCCGTGGAAGTTGCTGCCACCGGTGCAGATATTGGGGCAAGGCAGACCCATATAGGATAATCTTGCACCATCTGTACCTCCACGGATGGGAACAACAATAGGTGTAACCCCTAATTCTTCCATAGCACGTCTTGCATTATCGATTAAATGCATATGGGGTTCAACCTTTTCTTTCATATTATAATAGGAATCCTTTACCTCAACGTTAAAAGTTCCGGCTCCATACTTGTCATTAAGGTATTCCCCAATTTTTATAAATCTGGCTTTCTTGGCCTCGAACTGTGCTTTGTCATGATCACGTATAATATAAACAGCCCTTGCAGAGTCTACGGTTCCCTCCAGTGCATTTAACATATAAAAGCCCTCATAATTTTCTGTATGCATGGGGTCTTCATGAGCAGGCAGCATGTTCTGAAATTCCATTGCAAGGAGCAGGGCATTTACCATTTTATTTTTAGCGGAACCCGGATGAATACTCTTGCCTTGAATCTGTAATTTCCCGGAGGCTGCATTGAAGTTCTCATACTCGATTTCACCTAACTCACCACCGTCAACAGTATAAGCAAAATCTGCACCAAAACCTTCCACATCAAAGAAGTCTACCCCTCTTCCTACTTCTTCGTCCGGTGTAAAACCAATCTGAATGGTTCCATGCTCTATTTCAGGATGTGTCAGAAGCGTTTCGGCAAGCGTCATGATTTCTGCCACCCCGGCTTTGTCATCGGCTCCTAAGAGAGTGGTTCCGTCCGTTACGATTAAGTCTTTTCCCTTGGAAAGAGTTAAGCTGGGATAGTCAATTGGGCTCATCTTTATGTTCAGGTCTTTGTTCAGTACGATTTCACCACCGTCATAATTCTTGATAATCTGGGGTTTGACATCCTTTCCGCTGATTGCATTGGAGGTATCCATATGAGATACAAAACCAATTACGGGAAGCTTTTTACTTGTATTAGCCGGTATGGTGGCATACACAT
Source organism: Anaerocolumna sp. AGMB13020 (assembly GCF_033100115.1). NCBI lineage: Bacteria > Bacillati > Bacillota > Clostridia > Lachnospirales > Lachnospiraceae > Anaerocolumna > Anaerocolumna sp. AGMB13020. The sequence goes on from NZ_CP136910.1 coordinate 504,344, forward strand.
AGCAATTATCGGACAATCTTACATTGGACGCTCCGATTTCCTTTAATTCCTTTACGAGGATATCTGCCAGATTTCTTTGTTTCTCTGTACTGGGTACAGCTTCTACATCATCCTGGGATTGGGTATCTACTTTTACATATTCTAAAAATCTGTCAATTACATTTTTCATGCTTTACACCTTTGTATATCACAGTCAGACTGTGATACTGCCGCAGACTTTATTATACAGAATGATTCCTCTGTAGGCGGCAACCTTTCTTCTATTTTTTACATAAGAGCTTTTGATTCCGATACGTTTTTGCTGCTATAGCTCTGTTTGCAGGACAGAACCTAATGCTAATATATACTTGCACTTACCTGTACACCTCATAAAACTAATACAAGCATCCCAATGGTAATAATTATACCGCCTAAAATGGTTTTGGCATTGAGAGGTTCACCGAGAAATAGAAATGCTAGAATCATAGTTATAACAACGCTGAATTTGTCAATCGGGACAACTTTGGAAGCATCTCCTATTTGCAGTGCTTTGAAATAGCATAACCAAGAAAGCCCAGTTGCTATACCGGATAAGATCAAAAAAATCCAACTCTTTTGTGTTATGTCCGGTATGTCTTTGTATTTACCTGTGAGAAAAACTATAAGCCAAGCCATGAATAGTACAACAATGGTTCTAATCGCAGTACCTACATTGGAATTCACGTTTTTCATACCGGTTTTCGCAAGGATTGAGGTTAATGCTGCAAAAAATGCTGACAATAATGCGTAAAAAATCCACATTTTACTATCTCTCCCTTCTCTGTTCTATTGTATACAAAAGAATTAAAATACTCAAGTATTATTTTGATTGTAAAATATCCGCACAGTGTTTTTTAGTCTTCTTTACTCAAATGCCATTTTCAGTCATTTGAGCACCAGTTCAAACTCAATTTCATGTTTTATCGGAATCCCTTCAAAACCATTTTGAGGAATCTGTGGTTTTAGTTCTCTTGATTTTTCAATTGCATTATGATACATGGCCGCAAAATCAAATCCTCGCTTTTGATAAAATCGCATAGCTGACGTATTATCATTTGTTGTTATCAAAAAAATTCTCCTGCAATTGTTAACTTTGGCATCATTTATAACAGTGTTAAGCAAAGAAGTACCAACCCCTCGGTTTTCTTTGAAACTGTCAAGGGAAATAACTTCACATTCCAAATTATAAATATAATATGTTATTATACCTATAAGAGAATCCTTCTCCATGGCTACATAACCATCCAGCTCGTCAGTATTATGAATCTTACCTCGGGTTATAATGATTGAACTGCCCCAAGTTTCAGTTATCGCAGCTGTTACAGCTTTACGTAATCCTTTATCTATTTTTATAAGTTCCATACATATCTCCTGTTCTCTGAATAGGATGTGTCTAAAACGGCTTGTACCGGAGGTTCCACTTTGTGGAAGCCAATTTACGAAAAACAGCAAGATGCGATTTTGGGCCGGTAGGGATATATTCCAAAAAATACAACGCAAATACTGCAAAGGGAGCCTTCCAGAAGGTACAATGAGTTTCAGATACACCTGACTTCAAATATTTTACTTTACCGCTTTAGTAGAGAAGCCGGCATATCCTTCTCTAAATACTGTCCTTAAACCTTGTATCCCATTTTTTTGCCAGCATTCCACTAAATAGAACATTCCGCTCATGCAGGCAAATTTATCATAGTAATTGCCATAAATAGCATCCTGCAGATATTTTTCCTGTTCATGTTTATCTGTTGCTTTAAGTGCTTCTTTCATTTTAACTTTGGCTGCTTCTTTCACCTTATTCCATCGCTCCTCTTTCCAGTTAATGGAACTGATATCTTTATCTTCAAAAGAAACCAAATGAGCAAAACCTTCATGAAAAGTATTAGCATCAAGATTAGTAAGGTAACAATCACTGAACGTATCGTAATCTATACCGGTAACAGTTTCACCAATACAAATATGACACAATTCATGGGTTAATAAATTATGTATAACGGACCTCATATCACAATGTTCCTCGTATTTCACCCATAAACCAAGGTCCAGAATAACATGGTTACACCCGTCGGGAGCTTTTAGCACTGTTGCATCATTAGGCTCAGGAAACCCTACGATAAGATTAACCGTTACCTCACCGATTATACACTTCCACTCCGGAAAAATCGCTTCCCAAATGTTTAAATTACGGGGAATAAAACTCTCTACGATTTCTTTGATTTTCGAATAAATTCTACTTACAGCCTCAATATGTTCCTTTTCGTAGGATGGATTCTGAAAACAATATCCTTCTTTTACGAAGTACCAGTTGTCAGAGAAAACATCGACTGATTTCCCTTCAATATATGCTTGCACTATTGCTGATTCTAATCTCATTTTGTCCCTCTCTTGCTTATCCAAATTATTTCTTGATTTCCTGTATCAATTTTTAATTAAGCCAGTTTTGTATTTCAATCCCTCTTCTTTATTAAACCGAATTTCACTCTGTCCAATTGATAATAAGATAATATTGCATCATCATAAAGATGATCAAACCCCAGTTTCTCCAACACATGCTTACTTCTATAATTCCTATGTACTGCATCGGCATAAATCGTCCTAAGGTTCAATACCTCAAAACCGTATGCAAGGATAAGCCTTTCTGCTTCAGAACCATACCCTTTGTTTTTAACTTTATCCTCAGACATGACAATACTTAGGGTCGCACAGTCATTTATAGTATCAATACGTTTTAACTGGATTTCGCCAATTACAACATCATCACAGACAATAGCAAAAAATATCCTGGAAGCATCCAGTACCTTCAGTTCATAATACTGATCTACTTTTTCTTCGTGATAGACATATTTTGTCTCTGTCATCATAGGATCAGAAATGTATTTCCTATGGAATTCATGATATAAATTATCTTTCCGAACTCATATTAATTATAGCTATTTCCATGTAATATTTCTATAAAGTAATATTTGAACCAGCTCAATCATTCTTTGAGTGGCTTTTTTTTACCTCTGTCAAATTATTGTAGTATACTGTATAATAATATAGACTTCTTTATTTTCATATTTCATTCAAATTATTATCAAAAGGAGGAATTCGTTATGTTATTTATCTTTTTAAGCATTTGGATTTTCATTGCTCTTCCTCTACTCATGGCATTCGTATGCATTTCCATGAACAGTTCAATACGGGATAATCGTAATAAAAGTGCTGGTTACAGAACCAAAGCTTCTTTAAAATCCCAGAGTAACTGGAATATGGCTAACACAACCTTTGGTTATTGCTCCTTTCTTATTGCCCTCTTAGAGATAATAACTCTTATTCTGACCTATAAGGTACTTATTCCAAGAAACCTAATAGATTCCGGAGTCCAGAGTTTATATATTAATTCTTTCGTTTTTATATTAAGTATTTCAGGCTCTATCATTTTTACCGAACTTAAGTTAAAAAAATATATAAAAGCTGATTCGGAACAACATTAATATGTCTGTTATGGAGGAATCTTATGGATATTATGAAACCCATTCATATTGCTTACTTTAGTGGAACTGGCGGTACCGCACTGGCTGTTGAAACTTTAAAAAATACTTTCCTTCGCAAAGGGCTGAAAGTAGAAACGACAGATGTCAGTAAAAATCTGTTCAAGGAAATGAAAGATGATTTTCTAATAATTATCTACCCTGTATACGCCTTTAATGCCCCAAAACCTATGGAGCAATGGCTTGATTGTATACCTCTGGTACATAAATCGTCCCCTGCTGCTGTTATTTCCGTATCCGGAGGTGGTGAAATATCTCCCAATACTTCCTGCCGTATGAGGGTGATTAAAATGTTAGAGCAAAAAAATTATGAGGTTCGTTATGAATCTATGATTGTCATGCCCAGCAACTTTGCAATTGCATATGAAGAGGTTGTTAATGCTATGTTGTTAAGGGCATTACCCTTAAAGGTGACGGAAATTGTAAATGAAATACTTTCGGGTAAACCCTGCCGTAAGAATCCACTGGTAATCGATCGCATATTTTCACGTTTAGGGTTATTCGAAAGATTATTTTCCGGTAAAATCTTTGGCAGAAACCTTAAAGCAACCGATGGTTGTACCGGTTGTTCCTGGTGCAGCAAAGAATGCCCAACAAGGAATATCAGTATGTCAGATAAGAAGCCCGTTTTTCATGATAAATGTGTTCTCTGTATGCGTTGTGTCTATGGTTGTCCCCATAACGCAATTACTCCTGGAATCGGTAAATTTCTCGTCTTAAAGAACGGATATAATCTGAAAAAGACTTCTGCCCATACTGCCCATCTAAAAGTATTTCCACCGGTAAAAAACATGACAAAAGGAATCTTATTAACGGGTGTACGAAAATATCTTGAAAAATATTATTTATAATTCAGAATTTCCATATGTATCAGTAAGTTTCATTTACGAACAAGCTTGGTATCAAAGGTATAAAGGGAAGATAAAAAGAACACAAACAACTGAAGTGTATAAATAACCAGCCTCTCAGATAGTCCCAGTATATTAAGCTCCATTCCCATGCCTATGGGATTGGTTGCCCCAAATATCGTAATAAGGAATGCTGTAAAGAGGCAGATTCGTCCTAGGATTTTTTGTTTATCTTTTCTCAGGTAGCCAAAGGCAATTATAAAAGTTGAGAGAATCGTAGTAAACACTACTACTACCGTAACAATAATATGCATCATATTTTGAAAGTTCATTTCTTTTTTATCGCCGGTTAAAGGAAATAGGTTATAACCAATCACCGTTGTGACTGCCATAACAAAAAACAGGATATAACCTATCCGAGTAACTAAATGATTTTCCTTCCAGGTTCGTAAAATCATCCCTATAGTGAATATCAGAAAAGTTACTCCATAGATTAATGTAAATACTCTTAATAAATTTGCATTGGGTGCACCATCTGCAGTCAGAGAACTAATATCTGTAGTAATTGGATTATATTCTTTCCATAACAGCTGTCCTAAAAATACATGTAAAAAATAAAAGAAGGCACTTATCATACCTAAAGGCATAAGCCATTTTGTAATTTTCATAACATTCCTTTCCGTTTTTGAAGTGTCCTTATTTAGCATTCTTATTTTTCGATCCTATTTTTTGTTCGTATTTTTTGTTCTTTAATTTATGCTCTTATTTTTGAGTTCTAACTTTTGTTCTTAACTTTTGCTCTTATTTTTCGTTCATATTTTATTATACTTATATTGAGTTTCTAATTTTTTCTATTATTTTGAATTTCTGTTTTTAGTTCTTGGGTTGAGTTTCTATATAACAATTTTTTCTATCAGTAACCATAGGTTCTATTATACAACAGCTCTTACATAAAAACTATTCTTAAAACAATTTATCGTTTGGATTGTTATATTTCTTTTGCATCTTAAGGTGTATTCGAATACTCGTTGTATTGTTCTGAATGTACCACTTTGTGGATTTCAGCATTACTTTTGGAACGTAACACCACTACCCTAAATCACGCCTTTCTGTTTTTCGCAAATAACCTCACGCAAAGTGAATTTCCAGATTTATACATATTCTTCAGATACACCCTGGTTAATAGTAAATTATATACGTGCAGTATGTATAAAATAAAAAAGCGTAATTTTAGGATCATCATATCCTTTAATCACGCCTTTTAATAAAACATTATATATATATCCAAATTTTTAGTATCAATCATTAAGCTTTAATTTTTTCGTGAATATATTGCTGTTTACCCCTGCGTCGATAGTGGCAATATATCGTATATAATCATTCATTGTTGTTTCTATCGCTTTTTCAGCCCTATAATATACTGGGTATTGTACGGCACTTTTCTGAATATCACTGCCAAGAGTTATATATTTAATTTCTTCTTCATCTATTGGTGAGAAATTATTTATCTCATATTGATCTGCAGATGTAAAACCAAAGAGTAGGATTCTTCCATTTTCCCTGCCTGCAACTAGAAACGATACTTTGCTATCCTCGATTCCTTTTGCAAGTTCACACAGGTCATAGATAACGGTTGTAGGTTTTAATGTATTAATATCAACCTTCGACTCTACTGCTAATCTACGATATTCATTCAGGATAAACTCGCAATCTTCTATCATTCCAATGTATCCTACAATACAATCGTCATTAAGGTATATTATTTTCTCATAAACTTCAGATGTAATTTCACTGGTTTCAAAATTAAGAGCAGTTCCATCACACTTTACAACTACTCTGTTCCTATTTGCTACTGCTATTACAATACTCATTTTTATCTCCTTTGTTTACACCGTTCTGTTGGGATTGATGTTAGCATCTAATTAGTACAAAACAAAATGAGACAATCCCTTGAAATAATGTATAATAACAAGAGGAGGAACTCATTATGCCAAGAAAATCAAAACAACACACTAAGCAGTTCAAGTTGGATGCTATCAACTATCGCAAGGAACATCCTGATCTTACACAGGTTGAATGTGCCAAGAATCTCGGAATTGGTATAAGTACCTTAGCCAAATGGGAGGCTCAGTTCCGTGACCATGATGGTGACATTCCCGTTAGAGGTTCCGGTAACTACGAATCAGATGAACAAAAGGAAATCGCTCGTCTCAAACGTGAGCTCCGTGACGCTCAGGATGCACTTGATGTGTTAAAAAAAGCCATCGGCATTCTGGGGAAAGATTGACAGAAGCTATCTATACCGAAGTTTCTGCCAAGGTAGAGGCATCTAAAGTCACAAAACGCCGAGTCTCTACTTCCGGAATGCTGAAATTTTTAGGCGTGTCTCGCTCTGGATATCATGCTTTTCTGAACCGAAAAGTCTCTTCCACCAAGCAACGTAAAGAGGCTGTCAAAAAGGAAATCCAGAAGATTTATGATAGTTCAAAACAGAATTACGGCGCTCCTAAAATCACCAAGGAACTTCGCAAATCTGGGGAAACCATTGCCCAGCGCACAGTAGGTAAATACATGCGTGAAATGGGTATCAAAGCTCAGTGGATTAGACCTTGGACCACTACAACCAGAGACTCTGATTTCAGTGATGAACTTCACAACATTCTTGATGAACAGTTTAATCCAGAACGCCCTAATGCTGTCTGGTGTACCGATATCACTTACATTTGGACACAGGACGGATTTGTCTATCTCAACTGCGTTATGGACTTATTTGCGAGAAAGATTATTGCCTGGACTCTTTCTGATACTATGGAAGTGTGTTCCGTTATCGAAACAATCAATAAAGCAAAAGCTTGTCGAGACACCGATTTTCCTTTGATTATACACTCAGACCGTGGTAGCCAGTATGTTTCTAATGCCTGGCGAGAAGCCACTGTAAATATGCAACGAAGTTATTCTCATACTGGCTATCCTTACGACAATGCCTGTATTGAATCTTTCCATTCTCTCATCAAACGAGAATGGTTGAACCGGTTTAGTATTCATAACTACAACCATGCATATAAGCTTGTTTTTGAATATATTGAAGCCTTTTATAACACCGTCAGAATACACAGCTATTGTGATTATTTGTCTCCAGACGAATATGAAAAACTGTATGAGAGGGCTAAGTCTCTGCCTGCTGCTTAACATGCAGAACTTCTCATTTTAATTTGTACTAAATCTTGACATAGGACCAGGATTACTATTCTCCATATCATATATAATGTTATCAATGGTTTCAATGTTTTCAGGAAATTTAATTTATATACTGTTTATCTTTTCGGTCAAATACAGATTATAATACAATTTTTATTAGAGAGAAGCAACACAATGCCGAATAAGAACAGTCATCTTTCACATTCCCAAATAAGTCATATAGTATCGTAATATCTCGCAGGTCAGAAATCTGTTAGCTTTTTTAATTGCTTTTTCCCAATATTATGGGTTACTACCTTCTTCTTACCTTTTGTATCAACAGAAGTGATAATCTGATTGCCCGTATTACAATTTGTATCAATAATTTTAGATTCTCCTGTATTCACATTTTCAGACAATTCTGTTTTACCGATTAAATACCAGTCTTTGTTTTGATAACGAAATCTATAGGTATAACCCCATCTCCAGGCACTTCCTCCATAAAAAGAAACAACAATGGTACCTTTATTATACACCATTCCGTCAAAGGGATCTCCAAATACGCCACCCTCTCCTTCTCTCATTATCAGATTGGCTGATTGAACTGCCAATTTATAAGAGCCATCTTTTTTCTGTAATATAATAAATAGGACTCTTGGCTTGCCTCTGTCTTCCTCATCATCCGTTTCATTCCCTGTATATTCAATAACAGCTGCAATATCTTTTAATTTATCTTTATTTAAATCTCCCTTAACCTTACTTATCAACTTCCAATCTTTCGGAATAAAGTCATCCAAGTTATTTCCGGAAGCTTGTATTTGGATATCTGTTGGTTTACTTTTACTTTCAGCCGACACAACCTTATCATTCAGGCAATATAAAAAAGAAAATGTAATAATAATAAAAAGTACCCTTTTTTTGAACATACCAATCCATCCCTCTCTCATTCGACATATCCTATTAAGCAATTGCTTTTGATTAGAAAATAGGCAACCTTACAAACCTTACAATAATTTGTAATATATCTTAGAATATCAGCTCTGCAATGTATTTATTTCCCTTAAGTATAAAAATTGCGTAATCCACAGAAAACCTTGATTTCCCTTGGATTACGCTCATATTATTCTGAAATATTCGATTACACTCTCTTTAAGTATTCACCAGTTCTTGTATCAATACTGATCTTGTCGCCTTCTTCTACGAATAAAGGAACATAAACAGTTGCTCCGGTTTCAACTACGGCAGGCTTTGTAGCACCCTGAGCAGTGTCTCCTTTAAAACCTGGTTCAGTGCTTGTAATAACAAGCTCAACGAATAACTGAGGCTCGATTGCAAATACTTGTCCGTTATGGGAAAGCATCTTAACCATATCGTTCTCTTTTACAAATTTTAAAGAATCTCCAACAGATTCTTCATTAAGAGCAAACTGGTCAAATGTGTTAACATCCATAAAGTTATAAAGCTCTCCGTCATTGTATAAGTACTGCATATCGGAACGTTCAATGTGAGCCTGAGGACACTTCTCAGTAGGTCTGAAAGTTCTCTCTATAACACCACCACTCTTAATATTTCTAAGCTTTGTACGAACGAAAGCAGCTCCCTTTCCGGGTTTTACGTGCTGAAATTCAATTACCTGGTAAACATTATTATCTAATTCGATAGTTAAGCCATTTCTAAAATCGCCTGCTGATACCATAAATGATATTTTCCTCCTTAAATTAACTACACTATAGTTTATCTTATTAATCATTTTTTTTCAACTATTTTTTATAAAAGCGTAAAAAAACATACAATTAGAACGATTTCATATTAGCTATTTTACCAAAGATAATATTGCATCAATCGCTAACACATAACCTTTCAGTCCAAGCCCCACTATCTGACCGGTACACACAGGCGCTGTTACAGATATATGTCTGAATTCTTCCCGCTTGTGTACGTTAGATATATGTACCTCAATAACTGGCACAGTTATAGATGCCAGTGCATCTCTAATAGCATAACTGTAATGAGTAAACGCACCGGGGTTAATAATTATACCCTGAGTCCCGTCAAAATATGCTTCCTGAATGCGGTCAATGATATTGCCTTCCGTATTGCTCTGAAAGATATCAACAGTTATGTTCTCAATTATAGCTTTTTCCTGTATGAGGGACTTAAGATAACTGTAATCCTCAGCTCCGTATACAGATTTTTCCCGAATTCCCAAAAAGTTCAGATTGGGACCGTTAATTACCAGCAATTTCATCTTAACTGTTCCTCCTGTTTGCTCTGTCCATTAAATACTTTCCAGAATACTGTTAACTACTTCTTGCAGATTTTTACCCTCTGTTATTATCTTTATATGCGCAGCTTCTTCATAATGGGGAAGACGGTAGTCATACAAAGCTTCCATACGATTGGAGCCATCCTTATCTACCAGCAAAGGTCTTGTTGTATCACTTTTTAGCCTTGCTGCCAGTACTTCCTTGGATGCTTCCAGGTAGATGACCGTTCCAAGCTCTTTTAACAAATCGGCATTTCCAGGTGTTATTGGCAAACCTCCACCTACGGATAAAACTGTTCTCTGCAATATACCCACGAAATCTCTGACAGTTTCTGTCTCCATTTGCCGAAACACTTCTTCTCCCTGGGTTTCAAATATTCTGCTGACTGGTTGTCCTTGCTTCTGTTCAATATACTTGTCCGTATCCAGAAAATCATACCCAAGTCTCTTCGCCAGCTGTTGCCCCGCTGTTGTCTTACCACAGCCCATAAATCCTATCAGTATTATGTTATTCATATGTTCTCTCTCTATATATTTGACGAATAGCCCTCTTCTCTCTAGTATAACTAAGCTTTAATAAATTGAGATTTCTACACCATAGAGAGTTTCCTGATCTAAGTCAAATCCATATTTCATTTTTTATGAATATACTTTCTCTTTTTGTGTAAGTTTTTATAAAAGAATAACACGACTTTCTCCAGATAACGCTTAAGAATTATCTGAATTTCAATGTCCTTTCCCACCGGCTTGACAAAGTAACTCTTCAGTCCTGCCCTTCTTGCTCCATAAACATCCGTGAACAATTGATCGCCCACAAATACGGTATTCTTCAGATTCGTTCCCAGAACTTTAACACCTTTTAAATATCCTGTTCTGGCAGGTTTATTTGCTTTAAAAACATAACTTTGATGGAGATCTTTATTAAATCGCTTTACTCTTTCTTCACTGTTATTGGATATAAAACAGACTTTAAAGCCTAACTCCACCAACTCTCTTATCAGTTTCTTCGCTTTATCATCCGCGTCTTTACCATGTTCAACAAGTGTGTTATCTATATCGAACAGAATCCCTCTGTACCCTTTTTTATACAGGTCAGCGTAATCTATTTCATAAGCGGAATCCGCAGATTCATCCGGGTAAAAAATATGAATCATCTTATCCTCTCTTTCCGATTTCAGCAATTGGTTTTTCCCATAGCTTTTCTCACAATTATATCAGATATGAATAGTTGTTGGCAAGACTCCTATTACGTTATATTCAGGTTGTGAAGCTACCAGTAATAATATTCATATGGAACCATAAAAACGGACGAATGATTCCAGGCTGGAATTCAATTCGTCCATTTATAAGGGTGTTTAAGAATTACATTACTTTTTGTTAGCGCTCTGGTTCTTCAGATATCAATATCTTGCAATATCTGCTTCTTATTACATCTACTACTTGTTATATTGATAGCTTGCCAAAACTAATTCTAGCTATAACAGCTTGGTATATCAGCTTTTTTATATTACTTCTAGTTGTATTAATTCTTTGTTATATTTAATTCTTGCTATATTTAATTCTGCTATATTTAATTCTTGCTATATTTAATTCTTGCTATATTTAATTCTTGCTATACTTAATCTTGCTATATCCTCTTATATTTATTTCTCTTTATATTTCCTTCTTATATCTGCTTACGAATATTATTAACTGCATTGCGGACCGGTAATATGAATGGAGAGGAAACGGATAATTCATCTATTCCCATATTAATAAATGTTTCCGTCATCGTAAGGTCAGCACCAAGTTCTCCGCAGATTCCAACCCAGCAGCCTTCTTTGTGTCCGTTGTTGATTACCATTTGAATCATTTTAAGAACTGCCGGGTGGCAGGCGTCATAGAGAGCATCCAGTTTAGGGTTTTGGCGGTCAATAGCCAATGTATACTGTGTCAGGTCGTTTGTACCAATACTGAAGAAACTCACTTCTTGCGCCAGAACATCACTTTCCATAACTGCGGCAGGAGTCTCTATCATAATGCCCTGCTCTATTTCACCATAAGCGATGCCCTGTTCTGTCAGCTCCTTCTGTACCTCACTTACAATGATTTTAATCTGCCTTACTTCCTCTACAGATATTATCATAGGATACATTACTGCTAAATTGCCATATACACTTGCTCTGAGCAAAGCTCTTAACTGCGTTTTAAAGATATCCGTTCTGTCAAGGCATATTCTGATGGCTCTGTAACCCATTGCAGGATTTTCTTCTTTCTCCAGGTTGAAATAATCAATCTGCTTATCTGCTCCGATATCCAATGTACGAATAATTACCTTTTTACCATCCATTTTTTCAAGAACGCTGCGATAGGCATTAAACTGCTCCTCTTCTGTGGGAAAAGTATTTTTCTCAAGATAGAGGAATTCACTTCGAAAAAGACCGATTCCTTCTGCATCATTTTCAAGTACCTTAGACACATCCTCTACACTTCCGATGTTGGCATAGAGATTGATTTTTCTTCCGTCTAAGGTCTTCGTCTCCTGCCCCTTAAGCTTCTGCAAGCTCCTGCTGCTCTCTATATCCTCCTGCTGTTTCTTTCTCATCTCAGACAGCACTTCATCATCGGGCTCGATAATCAGCGTACCCGAATAACCGTCCAGAACAGCCATTTTACCATTTAATTCTGATACTGCAGGAATACCTGTCAGGGCTGGAATGTTCATGGTTCTTGCTAAAATTGCAGTGTGAGAATTAACAGACCCCAGTTCAGTGAGAAATCCGAGTATTCTGGATTTATCCATTTGAACAGTTTCGCTGGGGGATAAATCTTTTGCCAGAATAATAGCTGGTTCTGTCCAGGTATCTTTATTTACCTGTTTCTTTAATAAGCAGGAAACTATTCTTTCAGAAATATCCTTTATGTCAATTGCTCTCGCTTTAAAATATTCATCTTCCAATTCAGCAAACATCTTTGAGAAATTTTCACCGGTTTGATTAACTGCGTATTCTGCATTCACTTTTTCCTGGGATATCATGTTTAATACAGAGTCGATGTAATCCTCATCTTCCAACATCATGGCATGTACTTCAAAAATAGCTGCACTTTCTTCACCGGCTTCTTTTAAGGCTTTTTGATAAAGCTCCTGAAGCTCCCTGAGGGCTTGTTCTTTTGCTTGTCTAAAGCGTATGATTTCCTTGTTCTCATCTTCAATCTGTTCTCTTTTTATTACTTGTTCTTCTTTTTCGTAATAAAAAATTTTCCCAATGGCAATACCATTATATATTGACTTTCCACTATAATTCTTCATTTATCAGCCTTTCATAACCCATAATTACTGTAATTTGCAGATATTTTATAAATTAGCATTAAAATATTCTTCCAGTCTTTCTATTGCCAGTTCTTCATCTGTTCCTTCTGCAGTAATTGTTACGGCGGCCGCATTTTTTACTCCCAAGGACATAACCGCCATCAGCTTTTTTAAGTCAGCTGTTTTTCCTTCTGTTTCAATTGTTACTGCTGCCTCCAGGTCTTTCACAAGTTTCACAAGCTGACCTGCTGGTCTTGCATGGATACCAATTGAGTCTGTTATTACATAATTAAATTTTTTCATGTTAATTCCCTGTCATAGTTTTACTATGCCCGCTTACAATGCGGCCTTTCTTTTCTTCCATAATTTTATAGGCATATATCTTTCTATCTAAATATATACACTTTAACAACAAATAATCATGATTGGTACAGCCTAAGTCAGGGCTCCTCCGTTAAATGGCTGCCATCCTTTTCAATCCCTTTCTTATATCAAGCGAAACTTTTCTTTTTATAATAAAGCCGAATTAGCTGGCTTTCCTACTTAGAATTCATTCATAAACTAATTTCATTAAGGTAAAATGGTCAGAAAATCATCTTTTGCTCTGACTGTATCCTTATCCGTTACCAGCACTTCCAGATAATCCTCTGGATTACTAACAATTATTGGAGTTGTTATATCATAACCGGCTTTTTGGATCTCCTCCATATCAAATTCCAGCAGCAGCTGACCTTTGGTAACTCTTTCACCCTGTTTTACTTTTGCTGCATAGTATTTTCCACCAAGTTCTACCGTATCCATTCCCACATGAATCAGTATTTTAACGCCTGCATCACTGACAAGTCCAATAGCATGTTTTGTTTCAAATACTGTCTCAACTTTACCGCTGTCAGGTGCATAAACCTTGCCTTCTAACGGAAGGATCGCAGCACCTTTTCCTAAAATTCCCTGAGAGAAGGCTTCATCCGAAACCTCGGACAGACTAATAACCTGCCCGCTTAAGGGTGCACCTAGTATTAATTTTACTTTTTTAAGAGTTCGGGGCTTTTTAGCTTCCTCAACCGTTTTGGCATTGTCAACATAATGTCCCAGCTTTTGAAGCTCCTCACATACATGACTTACATCTGTGCCAATGATTATCTGAAACTGTCCGTTTTTTGTAACGGCACCTTGTACCCCTTTCAGATTTTTAATAGCTTCTACCTTTGCTTTTTGGGAATCTTTTAATTGAAAACGAAGACGTGTCATACAATTTGTAACACTAATTACATTTTCCTGACCGCCTACATATTTCAGAATTTCGGACGCCAAATTAATATAATTCATTTTAACCTCTATTCTTGCGTACGCTCTTAGCACATACCAGGTTTGTGGTGCGCAAGCACAAACTTGCGGTTGAAAAATTTATTTTTCAACCTATCCCTTTTCGTGATATATCAAACTTTTCTTTGATATTCAAGTAATGTTTAATTATTCCTTACTCGATAACTTTATATAAAAAGACCCGAAAAAAACAGCTCTTAAAGTAAATAGTTAAATTTACCCTGCTGCTTTCTCCGAGTCTTGCTGAACCTAATCATAACAATCTCATAAACATTGCTTTCCTTACACACCTATATATCGTAATACCATGGTTAACAACTAATCCACTTTATTTACTACTCGTGAAATATGAATTGTCAGATATAATAACTCATCCGAACTTAATACATATCCAAATTTATCCTCTATAAATCTGCTAACTTCCACAACACATTCATATTCCTTCTTATATTTATTAATCACCAGTTCAAGAACATCCTTATCCCCTTCCGGATAATTTGTATTATTTAAGATTCTCTGTGCAAAGAATTTTAAATGCGTTATATATCGATAATAATTTAAGGAATTTTCATCGTATTCAATTTTGAAATAATCTTTTACAATATTAGAGATTTCCTGCATTATTTCCGTCAGCTTAATGGCTGTGGCCTTGCCTTCACCTATTTCTGCATTCACAAAATGCAAGGCTATATGAGCAGCTTCATCTTCAGGTAATTCAATTCCTGTCTTCTGGTGGATAAGTTCCAAGGCAGAAATACCAATGGAGAATTCATCCTTGTAGAAGCGTTTGATATCATGAAGGAGGGGATTCCTGACATAGATACCGCCTCTGGCATTCTCAATTGCATTGGATATATGGTCCGGCAAGGAGATGTAAATGGTGTCTACCAGTTTTTTTCCGTATTTTACTTTAGCATCCTCAATTATTTGCTGGGAATACAAAATGCAATCCATCGATATATTATTTACCAACTCTACAAACTGGCTGATTACCTTATCATCTGTGGGAGCAAATTTCTTTTCTATTTTCGATTCATCAACCGTATCTCCTCTGGCTTTTTGAAATCCCAAACCCGAACCAAACAGCACATATTCCTGCTGTTTCTCATTCCTTGCCACGATTGAATTATTATTTAATATACGTACGATCTTCATAATCTGCCTACTTTCTGTCCAACGATATCAGCGAATTCTGTTACTCCCCTTTAATCCTTAAGGTTGTGCTTCCGTATGAATTGCTCCAGCTAGTATACACTCTTCTTAAATGAAACTTAATAAATAAAAAAGACAAGAAATACACCGATAGATGTAAGTCTTGCCTGATTGAACAGTAACAAACTTTGAATGTAAAGCTATTATAATAAAATTATTAAGCCTTTACCATTGACACATCTCATAAAAATAATATCGAATTTTTGTATACATTTCACACAGCTATACTTGAAATACCCAAACACATCAGCCTTGATTTTTATGTAATGTATGGTATAAATAGTTTTTCCGTGTTAAAATAAAAGCTAACTTTGCTTATTGAACTATGAATATCTCTGTCCTATAGATCTTAAAGGGCCTTGAGAATATAATTGAACCGGAGGTTATTATGACATTACATGTATTAGAAAATGATGAATTAACTTTGAAAATCCATGAAACAGGTGCAGAGCTGACTGCAATATTTGATAAAGTAAGCGGACAAGATTATTTATGGAATGCAGATCCTGCTTATTGGAAGCGTTCTTCTCCTGTTCTTTTCCCGTTTGTAGGAAGCTTAAAGGATAAGAGCTATAACTATAAAGGAATTGCTTATCCCATGTCACAACATGGCTTTGCCAGAGATATGGATTTTCATGTATCTGATGCAACTGAAAATTCTATTACCTTTAGCCTGGAATCTACAGAAGCTACACTAAAAGTATATCCTTTCCCTTTTATCCTTAACATAAAATACACTTTAACAGCCAGAGAAATTGAGGTTGCCTGGGAAGTCATCAATAACGGCAAGGATACCATGTATTTCTCAATTGGTGCACATCCTGCCTTTTTCTGTCCCTTAAACAAAGAAGACCGACAGGAAGATTACTATTTTTCCTTTGATCAAAAAGCTCCTTTTCTTGTTACGAAAATCAATGAGTTTGGACTGACTGTAACAGCGGAAGAACCTGGCTTACTCACAACAGAGCAGGGAATTCTGCCTATTCGTTCAAAGCTTTTTAAAGATGATGCTCTAATAATTGAAAATAACCAGTCCCACAGAGTCTCTCTTTTAAAACCCGATAAGACTCCCTATGTTACTGTTGCTTTTGATGCTCCTTTGTTCGGTCTTTGGTCACCAGCGGGTAAAAATGCACCTTTTGTATGTATTGAACCCTGGTACGGAAGATGTGATTCCGATAATTTCAACGGTTCCTTGGAAGAACGTAAATGGGGAAATAAATTAGAAGTTAGCAAAAGCTTTAACGCGTCATATACTATAACAATCGAGTAACCAGATACCAGCGATTATTCTCAACAAACATCCAATTAAATCCGTGTATCGCCAGTTCAGAAATGGGAATCAGGAAGAAATCAAATAACTGTTTTTCAACTACGTATTCAGGAATATCAAATTCAAAGATTTGCTATTTTCGAGAGGATACTGGTTCGGTTGAAAAATAAAATCTTCAACCGCAAGTTTGTGCTTGCGCACCACAAACTTGGTATGCGCAAAGAACGTGCGCAAGAATAGAGGTTAAAATGAAAATCCCTGTTATAGGTGTTACCCCCCACTACGAACCCGATAATAATAAGCTTTGCATAGCTTCCATGTACCTGGAAGCTATTTTGGATGCAGGTGGAGTTCCTCTTCTTCTTCCTCTGAAAGCTAATGAAGAAGCACTAAAGACAGCAGTTTCGGTATGCGATGGTTTCCTTTTTACAGGAGGCCCGGATATCGATCCCTTCCGCTTCGGCGAGGAAACCCTTGAGGAATGTGATGTGGTATACCCTGACAGAGATCAGATGGAAGAAGCAATTTTTAACCTTGCAATTGATACCGGCAAGCCTGTTTTTGGAATCTGCCGCGGAATACAAGTACTGAATGTATTCTTTGGAGGTACCTTATTTCAGGACATTACTGCTCAATTCCAACGAGAATTAAAACTGTGCCATTCTCAGAAATCCGGTCGTACTGTTCTTTCACATAGTGTAGCAATCGAAAGGGATTCTCTTCTTTACGACATTCTTAAGGAAGATACCTTAATGGTTAACAGCTTTCACCACCAGGGCATCAAGGATGTAGCCCCTGGTTTGGAAGTGGCTGCAAGGTCGAGGGATGGACTGGTAGAAGCTGTGTATTTAAGAGACCACCCGTTCTTTCTTGCCGTTCAATGGCATCCGGAACATCTCTTCCGGGTTAATGAAGGAGCAAAGAAGCTGTTTACTGCTTTTGTGAATGCCAGCCGGTAATTATGTATACAAGAATTGAAGTACTGCATCAGGTAAATTTCTCTTCTGGCAGTATCTGCTCTCTATACTCAGAATGTTAAGAGGAATTAGGCGTAGTATTTCTATTAACTAGTATGCTACGCCTGTCTGTTATGAAACAGTATCAGGAGGATACTCCCCTGGCCAGACGTTTATCCTATAATAGGGAGAAAAGGAAATGAATGGTGTCATATTATTGCTTTGATAATGCTTTCGCATATTATCTGTAACAGCCGAATACCTGATATGTTCCATCTAATCAATACTCCTGTAATTATATAACTTCCTTTTTCTTACACCCTACAAAAATCATATAACTAATATAAAATGCCGCCATACTAATGGGCAGTATCATAATCGATAGCTGTAGTCCATAAATATCCACCAATTTTCCAAATGCCATATTAAAAGCAATATCGAATAAAGTAGCAAGACTGATAACAGCCCCGGTTGCTGTAGCTATCCTGTCTTCCTCGTAAAAAAGCCGTATCATAAGTACCAGAGTAGGGTAAAGAATCGATATCCCAAGGCCAGACAAGCTTAATAGTATAATTCCCGGCTTGCCTGCCAGAATCCCGGTTATATAACCTACGGTACCCACTCCTCCAAATACTGTAATACTTTTCTTCACGCCTAATTTTTGTACAACCGGCGCAAATACTAGCCTTCCCAGGGTAATCCCCCCAAAAAACAAAGACAGATACTTAGAAGCCTGCCCGGAGGATAATGCCAGCTCATTCATTCCATAAAGCAGCAGCCAGTTAAGTATTCCATGTTCTGCGATAAAATAGAAGCCAAAAATCAAGGTCAGGCTCCAAAAAATCGGTGCTACCAAAATGTCCTGATAAGATACTTTCTTCCTATCTTCCTGCCTGACCTCCGGAATATCCGCAAGCAGCAGAAAAATCAACCCAACCACTGCAAGCACAGCAAGAAACAGATTCATTCCTTGCCAGGAAGCGTACCTCTCTGGAAGCTTTCCGCCTAAATTCTGGCTGGTACTGGTACCAACTCCCTGAAGAAAGAAAAGAATATTTACTATTATCCCCGGCGAAGCTGCAAAAACCGCCGGTACCAGAATATTTATAGTAGTATTAATAAGAGTAGAGGCTCCCATACAGAAAAACATACCAATTAGTAAGAGCACATAACTATCAGTTAAGATAAACAAAGCAGCTCCGCATATCCATATACTTATTACTGCCAGCAATGCCTTTTTCTTATGATACCTGTCAAGGAAAGCTCCTCCAAAAAACAGAAATATAAGATTCCCCAGGTAACTTACGGTAATTATCAAGGATATCTGAAATGCGGACAGTTCAAAATGTTCACGAAACATTACCGCAAAGATTCCTCGCAGGCTGTCACTTGCCCCCATTACAATCATAATTATCATAAAGCTGATAAATACGACAGCTTTTTTTCTCATAGCTTTGCAGTTCCATCCCTTCCCAAATCTTCTGTTATTTCCAACAGAAAAAGGATAGCCAGTGCCTGTCCATAGGGCATGGAGCGGATTGCTATTTCTTTATAGAACTGTTTATTTTCTCTTCCCATGGCAGTTCCATAGGAGACCTGGTTCACCATACCCTCTCCGGTAATATTTGAAAGAATGGGCTCCAAGGCCTTGTATGCACATTTTTTATAGCTATTGTCAATAAGCCCAAGGTGTGCTGCCTTTAAGATTCCATAAGCAAAACCACAGGTTGCACTGGACTCTGTATACGAGGTATTATCATCTATTAAGGTATGCCACATACCGCTTGTTCCCTGGTATTTTTCCAAAGCCTCTACCTGTGCTTTTAATGCCTCCAGAAGAAATCGCTGTATACTGCTTTCGCAATTCACCATATTTAAAAATTCAGGTATTGCGATTGTCACCCAGCAATTCCCCCTACCCCACAAGGCTTCCGCAAAATTATGGTTTCCATGAAAGGTCCAGCCATGATACCATAAACCTGTCTTTTTATCAGTAAGATACTTTACATGTATTAAAAACTGATATTTGGCTTCTTCTATATATTCAGGTTTATTTAATATTCTTCCATAATTGGCAAGAAAAAGCACTGTCATAACAAGCGTATCATCCCAGAGCTCCTGATTATTTAAGGTATCAGAGGTAATATGCTGAAAACCTCCTTCTTTGGTTTTCGGCAACCCCTTCATTATCCATTCAGCCCATTCAGCACAGACTGCATGGAACACAGGATTCCCCGTGTACTCGGCTGCATAAGACAAAGTCAGCATCGGGGCACAGGTATTAATATTTTTAGATGGAAGCCCATTATCAATCTGCTCGTTGTAATATTTGAGAATCAAATCCAGATACTTCTCTTCTCTTGTTCTTTCAAACAGCTTCCAAAACCCAAAAAGCCCAATGCCCTGTGTCCATTCCCAGTAACGGTACCTCGTAATATCGTCTCCTGCAAGGTTCTTGGATTTCATATTTGTCAGAAAATCCGTATCATCCTCATAAAGCACTTTTTGAAAGCTCTCTATCAGCACATTTAATTTTAATTGTATAAATGCATCTTCCTTAAGCATTGTTAGTATCCTTTCATCTGTCTCCTAAATTTATATACTTTGATTGTTAACTTTAGTATAGCAAGTAATTGCACCTAAAACTATGCTTCTTTTGCGTATTTTGCCTTTTATATTGCATTTATTGCTTTTGTACAATATACTTATTTCAAGACTTTATAAGTACACCTTAGAATCTATTTGAAAGGAAATGAGCTGATGCTGTTAGATAATCTGATTCTTTATGAAAAATGCCATCTGGTAGAAATAAATAAACCAGAGGACCCTTTTTTTTATTTCATTGATTACGATGACCGTTCCTATAACATTAACATGGAGTTCCAACATTTTCACAGGTTTTATGAGCTTTGTATCTTTCTTGACCAATCCGCAGACCATATCATAGAAGGGGATATATATGACCTCCAATTCGGTGATATCGTAGCCTTAAGGCCTTCCCGGCTACATAAGACCCAATATCCTCATGGTACACCTAAGAAGCGTCTTATTATTAATTTTAATCTGCCTATGGAACTTGAGGGCATTGCAGAGGATCTTACCGTTTTATTCTCCCTCTTTGATAAAATCGTTCCTATCTACCGGTTCGAAGGCTCCTATAAAGAAGACCTCTTTCATACCCTTAATGATATCTTCATACTATCCAAAAAGAAGACCCCCATTAATAATTTACTGATTCATACGAAGTTCATGGAATTCCTGACAAAGATCTATCTCTATCAGGACCAGAATACCTATGTTGTTCATTCCTCTGCTGATAATCTGATCAACAAAATATACTCTATTACCTCCTATATCCATGAACATTACAAAGAATCTTTGTCACTAGAGGTCTTGTCTTCCCGGTTCTATATCAGCAGTTATTACTTGTCGCACCAATTTAAAAAGATTACCGGCTTTACCTTAAACAACTATATCCAGATGACTAGAATAAGAACTGCCCAGCAGCTGCTTCTGTCTACCGATACCAGGATAACAGATATTTCAGAATCCTGTGGCTTTTCCAGCTTCTCCCAGTTCAATCGCACTTTTCGAAAATACTGTGGTCTTTCACCCTCAAAGTATCGAACGGACAAGGATGCAAAGGCTATGGTTTCTTTTCGTATAACAGAATAAGTCTTGTTGTTTAAAGGTATAAAAAAGGTTGTTCACAAGGGGATGGAGATATGTAACCGGCCAATGACTCATGCCATCCGGCAGCCATAATACAGCATTCTCTGTTTTGCCAAACTCCTGTTTAAAGAATTTCTTTCCTTAAAGTATCCTTATTTTTTAATGTAAGTGTGACGGTTTTTTCGCAGGGTGTATATTCATTCAGATATATGGTAAAACCTTCTGTATTTACTTCTTCCCCTGAGTAATGCCCTTTAAAACTATGGCTGCCAAAACCCGGTCCAAGTATAAACTGTCTTCCGTTATACTCTATCTCCAGATATCCTGACTTCAAAATCATATCGGCACCCTTTTCTGCCTTCATATACATTGTTTCATTTTCCAATATGGCACCTGAAGGTATGCAGATTTCCAGTCTTAAGGGCAGACCTTCCAAGCCTTCTGCCCGCATCCCAAACTCCAGGCCTTCTGATAATTCCCTTATGGTTACTGTAATCTTAATTTCACTGTTTTTTAATATCTCTCTTTTTGTGTGATCCATTTTCCACCAGTCACTGGTACCGGAGTAATTTTTAAATGGCTGGTAATAAGAACCTTCAGCCACTGCAGTCAGAATAAATTCCTTCTCCTTTACCGCAAGATTTTGGGGTATAAAGTTTCTGACAGACCCATAACTTTCACCTATTTTAACATAGATTTGCGTATCTCCTGCTTTCATAAATAAGAAGGTGCTTTTATTGTTAATTATGGTATAAGCGAACTTTTCTGTCTTTACCCTCATAACACCTGCATCCTGATAGAATTTACGATATTCTGTAAGAAAGCCATAATCTTTGAACTGATAATTCATCATCGCATCATGAAGCATCAGTATATGAAGGCAATCAGGAGCGAGTCCTCCTCGTTCCATATTATCTCTGATTAGTTTATGGGCAGCTCCATCAAAACTTTGGTCGTAAGTTAGGCTGGTCATATAAAGGTATTGGTAAAAATATTTATCCGCATAATCAGACCTTCCCTGATCCTGTCTGGTGGAATTCTGTGTAAATATAGTATCGTCCGGATCTATGTAGGTTAACATCATATGAAGATTTCTTATGGCATATCCCAGGTATTTTTCTTCCCCGGTTTCTTCATACATGGCTATCATTGCATTGTTAACGACTGCATTGTAATTCCCCGTAGAACGCTCTGCATATTCTCCGTCTTCGTTGCCATCAATTCCTTCTGCAAGGTACTCACTGGCTCTGGTTCTATACCTTTCAGCTTTTAAAGGCTCCTCCGTCAGTCCCACTCCCTGAAGCAAGGCTGCACATATTGCCCACCTGTGGTTTGGTGTATGAAAACCGCCTGAGACGATGGTGTCCAATGCTTTCGTTAATACAGTGAAATATTTATCTTTTAGAATTTTTGTACTGTTATTCTTATCGTATTGTAATAGAATTCGATATGCTGCAATAAGCCTTTTAAAGCAAAAAGCGGTATCTGCAGCAGATTTGAAATTGCAGGAGGGGTAATCGAATCCCCCATCTTCCCTCTGACAGTTAATAACGAAATCCATGGCCAGATTTACAGCCTTTAGCAATTCTTCATTGTGATAATACTTACTGTCCGTATTAAAATATACCGATATTGCAGTGGTCAGCACATATATCGTCGGCTTTGCTTCAATGATATCTCCCTGAAGCCCCCCAAAATCAGGTCTTCCTGAAGCCTTTACCTGATTTCTCAGAAAATCTGATACTCTTTTATCCGCTGACCGGACAATATGCCTCTTATATCTCTCCATTATAACACTCTCCTAAACCCGCGTATCTTCTTATTCTTTCTATCTGTTTACTCTTTCTATTGTTTACTCTATCTATTGTTTACTCTTTCTACCTGCTTGCTCTTTCTATTAGCTTACTCTTTCTACTGGCTTACTCTTTCTATTAGCTTACTATTTCTACTGGCTTACTCTTTCTATTAGCTTATCAATTCTCCCGTGTATGGAATCAAATAATTGCTGCTAAGGCATCAGAAGGTCATCCATATTCTTGTCCTAAAATTCCAAAGTGGGTATGAATCCATCATATTCTCTGATAAAGTTTTCTGCCATTGCGTTTAATTTCGCGTCTGTTTCTCTATTATTCTGGTACATTATCTTTATCAAGTCCTTATACCTCCTCAGCCCGCTTTATGAAAATAGGGTTTGTTATTGCCATATTGGTACAATCACTTTCTGCCTGAATAACAATCCAGCGGACCTCCTCCAGGGAATAATGAAAAAGTGTAAAGCTGTAATCAAAACAACCATTAATGCATCTCGTTTCCTCTAAGGATATAACTTCTTTTATATTATTGTTTTTATAAAGATTTATCCGTTCTAAAGGACGGTTTGCCAGAAGCTTAAGGTTTATATCGGCAATTTTATTATGTAAAATATACGTATTGCCGGGATAGGTCCCATCAATATCCGGTATCAGAACAGGTCCATTAGTAAGATAACTCCTCCCTTTTCTTAGACTGTCAAGTATTCTGAATCCGTTTTTCTCACCACTCAGATAAGTATAAGTTCTGACTCCTCCACTGCCAAGATTACATTTAACCCATTTTTCAAATACCATCAGTTCTTTCTCGCAAAGACTGAGAAAACTCTCTGACAGGGAAAGTATACCCTCTGGCAGTTTAAGTCTGCCATCTCGTATAAGGTTCTCCAGCCATCTTATTTTGCCGTATAGTTGAACGTAATCATTGGCTAAAATATTGTGAGTGTCACTGCCTGCTGTAGCTGGCAGATAGATACCTTGCTCCAACAATTCCAACCAGAAACGAAAGGCCTTATGATTGGTCGTTCCCGGATACATTGGATTGGAGCCGTTCCAAATTTCCATCGTATCAAAGGTGGTAATAATATCATTAAAAGCAGGGTTCCAGCTAATGGCTCTGCTGTGGTCTCTCGGATGATTAATCTGCGCCAGCCCTCCTGCTTCTCTGATACTATCTGTTATCCGGATAAATTCTTCTCTCAGGTAAGTATCATTCCTATGTTTATCATCCGGTATTTGATATATCATATCTTCTTTAACACCCAATGACATTACATGACCATTTGAAGTAGATATCTCCTTTGAAATCAGCGGTGTGAACTCCTCCGTTCCAGTTCGCTCCCACTCTGTATGATTTAATGTATTATGATGGTCACTTAAAGCCCCAAAGGTCAGTCCTAAAGCTCTCATTGAGTGCGACACCTCCATAGGACTTTCCACTACAGGATCGGTTCCGCCGTAAACCGGGCTGCTGTATATACTGTGATGATGCAAATCACCGCAGTACCAACCCTTTTCTTTTAAATTAACAATAGATTCCAGCTTTTGAAGTACTTGCGTGGTTCTCCCCGTTTCTATAACAAGTTTCTGCCAATAGACAGGATATTCAGAACCTCTTGTGATTTCCAGATGGTATTGTCCGGCGGGGTAGCTCTTCTCCAATATTCCCTGCTCATTGGTCATTTCCCTGTACATGTGCAATTCACCATTGTCCAGATAGTTATCAGCAGGGGTACCTCCACCCGTTGAAGGAAATAGCTTAACCTGACAAAGGAGCCCTTCTCCTTGTTCCCCTACTGCTTTTAGCTTTAGGATTCCTATCTCTTTATTTCCTGGCTTTTCCTCATAATTATAACCACTATATACAGCAAACTCTTCCAACCATAAAATTAATTCCGTAAATTTACTGCTGTTCAACTCCTTGGCCTGAAAACCCTTATTATTGACAGTGCTCCAGGCCATGTCTGCTAAGATTGAAAAGAATTTTGATTCCTTTGACATACTTTACCTCATTTCTCCCAAAACAATGAGACAGCCTATGCCGCCTCATTTTCAAAAGCAAAACCAACATCCCGTTTCTTGTTCCTTTACAGTTTGATTATAACAAGCCAGAGTATCCATATCTATGCTTTAATTGCTTTTATTTCAGCTAAATATTGCATTTATTGCATTATGTATGTTTATCTTGTAACTATTGAATTCTTTGTTACAAGTTCTATATATAATCCTATAGGAGAAAAAACGATTGAAATTAATAAAATGGTATAGCAAAGTTCTCCTGCTAACACATTATTAACTCAACCGTTTGTTTATGTATCAATTCAGTTTTATTCTGTACTTATAACTCTCTAATTCAGGCTTGATTATTCCTGCTAATGAACGTCACAAAGATGTAACATTGCTGCACCAATGAGGCCGGCATCATTATTAAGTGTTGCTGTTACGATTTCCGGCTGCTTTTTGGAGGTCCTGGAGTAGCTTTCTTTTTTAACGAGCTCTTTTAGCGGTTCAACAAGTACCTCTCCGGCATTGCTGATTCCTCCACCGATACAGATAATATCCGGTTGAAAAATATTAATGATATTTATTACACCGGCCCCAAGATAGATAATAAAATTCTCAAGTACCTTCTCTGCGGTTGCATCATCTTGCGAAATTCCCTGAAATAACGTCTTGCCTTCAACCTTGCTTATTTCTCCCTGGCAAAGTTCCCAAAGTACAGATGACTTATTTTCATTCATGGCTTCTCTGGTCTGTTCAACAAGTGCAGTTGCAGATGCATATACCTCCAAACACCCTCTGCGTCCGCAGTTGCAGTATTTTCCGTCTGCCTTAATCACCATATGTCCCAGCTCACCTGCAGCATAATTGATACCTTCAAAGATTTTCCCATTCAAAATAATGCCACCTCCTACACCAGTTCCGAGAGTAATCATTACCATGGAATCAGAACCTTTGGCTGAGCCAGCAAGATATTCACCCCAGGCTGCTGCATTGGCGTCATTGTCAAAGAATACTTTCGTCCCCTCAAATGCAACAGTAAGAACCGGTAAGAAAGGTTCGTCACAAAAAGCAAGGTTGTTCGCAAACTCAATCATACCAGTATCCCAGTTTGCTGTGCCCGGAACACCTACACCAACAGATTCTATATCTGAAAGTTTCAGTTTGTTTCTGAGAAGAATCTGATCGGCAAGAGAACGTATATCTGTGATTAGTTCATCCGAGGTACCACCTGCTCTCGTAGGAATACTATCCTTATCCAATAATTTGTACTCTTCATCCACCAGTCCTACAACCAGATTTGTACCACCCAAATCAATCCCCAAAAAGTATCTCATTCCTTTCATCCTCCTCTATTATGTATTAATTCCAGAAAAGATTAATCCTTGTGATGATTGCTTTTTATTCGTATTATAATCTTATACAGGCTATGTTATATAAACACAAGCTATCAAAAGATAAAAGAAAGACATACATCCTTAGTTTTTTGACGCACCCTGATTTCTCTGAAGCATCCGGTTATATGTCTTTCTTTATGCAATTATTTTATTAAATATAATAAATATCAAAAGCCTGGACTCTGATTTTTTATCTTTTTTTAGTAATCTTCTGACCTTGTTTCTTATTTCCGTGATTACTGTCCTTCTTTAAGACAGATCGGTTATTTGCCATACCAGCCTTTTGGGTTCCCCTGTTCTTAACCGTCTGATTATTTGCAGTATGCTGCTTTGTCGATTGGCTATTTACAGTTTGATTCCTATTCTGTTGGTTCTTGCTCTGTTTGGTCCTTACAGGTTGGTTCTTCTCCTGCTGATATTTTGCAGCTTGGGTCTTCTCCTGTTGATTTTTGCCTGACTGATTGCTGGTTTGCTGGTTCTTTACAGATCTGCTGCCTGTCTGCTGTCTGTTTTCCGTACTTCTTCCTCTGGACAGCCCTTGCTTGCCATCAGAACCTTTCTCTTTTCTATATCCTGAATAGGCATTTCCCCTGGGTCTGATAAGGCACTTCTTATCAAAGCCGATTAAATCCCGTCTTCCAGCCAAGGTTAGTGCTTCCTCCACAAGATCGTAGTTTTTGGGATTACGATATTGTATCAAGGCTCTCTGCATGGCTTTTTCATGAGGTGTTTTTGGTACATAAACCTGCTTTAAGTTTCTGGGATCCAAACCAGTATAATACATACAGGTGGATATGGTGGAGGGCGTAGGATAGAAATCCTGTACCTGCTCGGGCATGTACCCTAAATCTCTTAAGTACTCAGCCAGAGCAATTGCCTCTTTTATAGTAGAACCGGGGTGCGAGGACATGAGATAAGGTACTACGAACTGCTTCTTACCCAGTTCTTCATTGGTCTTCTTATACTTCTTCTTGAATTCCTCATATACTGCATTTTTGGGTTTTCCCATCAAATCAAGTACACTGTCACTAATATGCTCGGGAGCAACTTTAAGCTGGCCGCTTATATGGTGCTCGCAAAGTTCTTTCATAAAGGTCTCATCCTTATCCGCTATAAGATAATCAAATCGGATGCCGGAGCGGATAAATACTTTCTTAACCCCCGGGAGTTCTCTCAATTTTTTTAACAGGGAAAGATAATCCTTATGATCTACCTTCAAATTCTTACAGGGTGTGGGAAAAAGGCACTGCTTATTCACACAGGCACCTTTACTGTTCTGCTTTTCACAGGCAGTATGCCGGAAATTGGCTGTAGGTCCGCCGATATCATTAATATAACCCTTAAAATCCTTGTCCCATATAAGGTGATTCGCCTCAGCCATAATGGATTCATGACTTCTGGTCTGTATTATCCTTCCCTGATGAAAGGTAAGGGCACAGAAGCTGCAGCCACCAAAACATCCCCTGTTGCTGACTAAGGAAAATTTCAATTCCTCAATGGCCGGGATTCCCCCTAACGGAATGTAGGAAGGATGATAATCTCTCATATAGGGAAGAGAATATACACGATCCATTTCTGCCTGAGTCAGTGGCTTCGCAGGAGGATTTTGAACCACATACTCTGTCTCTTTGTACTTCTCCACCAGCCTTTTACCGGAATAGGGATCCGTATTACAATATTGAATATTAAAACTTTTTGCGAATTCCAATTTACTTTTCACGATTTCCCCATAATCCGGGAGATTCTCTGCATCATAGACGGAATCAAGGCTTCTGGCCTTATAGACTGTACCATTTATAAAGGTGATATCAGAAACAGCAAGTCCGCTGTCTAAAGCCTCTGCAATTTCTACAATGGATCGCTCTCCCATACCGTAGGACAATAAATCCGCCTGGGAATCCAGCAGAATAGAACGCTTTACCGTATCACTCCAGTAATCATAATGCCCCAGTCTTCTTAAGCTGGCTTCTATTCCGCCTATGATAATAGGCGCATTCTTATAAACCTTTCGTATGAGATTACTGTAACATATGGTTGCTCTGTCGGGACGTTTTCCCATAACGCCTCCGGGCGTATAATAATCCATATTTCTCTTTTTCTTGGCAACAGTGTAATGATTTACCATGGTATCCATATTACCGCCGCTTACCAAAAAGCCAAGTCTTGGCTCTCCAAGAATCTGTATGCTCTTTTCATCTTTCCAGTCAGGCTGGGCGATGATGCCTACCTTAAATCCATTACTCTCCAAAACCCTGCTTATGATTGCCGGTCCAAAGGAGTGATGGTCAACGTAGGCATCCCCTGTAATATATACGAAATCGCACTGTTCCCAACCTCTTTTATCCATGTCTTCTCTGCAAATAGGTAAAAAATCTTTTATCATCTATATCCTCGCTTATTATCGGGTATTTCATCAACTTTTATGTTATTTATGACGCCTACTAAGTATACCCCACTTTTAAGCGTTCGTCGACAACTTTATTTATGTTTTCATGGTTAAACCACAGTCTTTATACGAATATCACTTATCGTTCGGCTTAAAAGACTGCGGTATCTTTTATTCTTTCGGAAGAAGTAGTTGAATACTTACATAATAACGCAATAAATTAACTTCCTATGGTAATACTAAAATAAAAAAGGAGTAATGAGTTATGGATAAGAACTATTATGAGAATTATTCAATTGCCTCCATATCCAGTGAAGATGTACAAGCAATTACAACTTTAGAAAACGAATTAAGCAGGAAATCAGAAAATCCTGTTGTTTTAATTGCCTATCAGCCTATTGCCGGACAATCAAAAGAAGAGGACACTTAAACCAGCAAGATAAAAGGCTCCGTACTTTCCAGTATCATTCGCGGAAAGTTACGGAGCAAAAGTTTATATAAAAATCAGCCTCTATTCACCAGCTGCCATCAATTCTTTCTCATTTTCATCAATTACTTTTTGCTGAACATCTCCCGGTGCCTGTTCATAACGGTTGAATTCATAGGAAAAGTCACCCGCACCACCGGTCATGGATCTTAAGTCTGTGGAATATCCATAAAGCTCTGACAGAGGAATGTCGGCTGTTATTTCTTGTTTTCCCAAGGCCTCAGGGTTCATACCAAGCACTCTTCCTCTTCTTTTATTCAGATCCCCCATAATATCACCGGTATATTTATCCGGTACCAGCACCTTAAGAGTTGCTATCGGTTCTAAAAGAACGGGTGAAGCCGAAAGGAATCCCTGTTTAAAAGCTTGAATCGTTGCCATTTTAAAAGCCATTTCAGAGGAATCTACAGGATGATAGGAGCCGTCAACCAAAGTAGCCTTTAACCCTACTACCGGATAACCTGCCAAAGGACCTTTTACAACGCACTCTGCAATACCTTTTTCTACAGCCGGGAAGTAATTCCTTGGAACAGCACCACCGAAAACCTTCTCTTCAAATACGTATTGCTCTTCTGTATTACCGGAAGGTTCAAACTCAATATGCACATCTCCGTATTGCCCGTGACCGCCTGATTGTTTCTTATATTTGCCCTGTACTTTGATTTTCTTACGCAGGGTTTCACGGTAGGGAACCTTGGGTTTCATAATCTCAATTTCAACTTTATATTTATTGTACAGTTTTGTTACTACAATTTCAAGCTGCTGATCCCCGATACCATAGAGAAGGGTCTGCCTGTTCTCCTTATCATTAACCACTTTTAGGGTCAGGTCTTCATCCATGAGTTTGGCAAGGGCCTGGGACACTTTGTCGTCATCCCCTTTATTTTTCGTTTTAAATCTTTGGGAGGTATAAGGAACCGGCATCACCGGTTTATCAAATAATACAGGAAAAGCTTTGGTTGAAAGAGTATCTCCGGTTACGGTATTGCTTAGTTTACCGATAGCTCCGATATCTCCGGCATGAAGTTCATTCACTTCAATTTGCTCTTTCCCTCTTAGAATATACAGACGGGATATCTTCTCCTCTGTTTCTCTTTCTGCATTGAAAATAGACGAATCCGATTTCAGAATACCGGAACAGATTTTTATCAGTGAGAATTTGCCGATAAAAGGGTCGGCAATGGTCTTAAATACCTTGGCTGACATAGGCAGCTCTTCTTTATAGTCTGCCGGAAAGGAGGCACCGGTTTTTACTGCTGTTCCTTTACACTCTCTTTTTACCGGTGCCGGGAAATAC
Source organism: Anaerocolumna sp. AGMB13020 (assembly GCF_033100115.1). Taxonomy (NCBI): domain Bacteria; kingdom Bacillati; phylum Bacillota; class Clostridia; order Lachnospirales; family Lachnospiraceae; genus Anaerocolumna; species Anaerocolumna sp. AGMB13020. The sequence goes on from NZ_CP136910.1 coordinate 535,284, forward strand.
TTTTCCATTGCCTGAAGTAGCATGGCAGGCCCCTGGGCATTGATACCGGAACCCATTAATACCGGAACTACATTTCCACCTATAACATTCTCTCTTAAGGCAGAGGATATTTCTTCAGCAGTGAATTCTTCTCCGGAAAAATACTTCTCCATCAGCTCTTCGCTGGTTTCTGCAACAGAATCTAATAAGGTTTCCCTGAATTTATTTAAATTCTCCATGGAATATTCGGGAATGTCACATTCCTCATATTTGCCCATAGAGGTGAATCTTCTTCCTGCCATTTTTACTACATTAACAAAACCTACAAACTTCTCATTCTCCCGAATCGGTATATGAAAGGGAGCTATTCTTTTGCCGTAACGATTGGTAAGTTCCTCCACCACCTGTCTGTAGCTGGCGTTGTCATCATCCATATCTGTAACAAAAAACATTCTGGGTAAATTATACTTCTCACAATATTCCCATGCCTTTACGGTTCCTACCTCCACACCTGCTTTGGCTGATATCACAATCACTGCAGCATCAGCAGCAAGAAGTCCTTCTTCTGTTTCTCCTGCAAAATCAAAATAACCGGGGGTATCCAATATGTTAATCTTTGTATCCTCATAGACAATGGGGATAACAGAAGTGCTGATAGAAAAAAGTCTTTTGATCTCTTCCTTATCATAATCGCTAATGGTATTACCTTCTTCTACTTTTCCCTGACGCTTTGTGATTCCTGCTGAAAATGCCATAGCTTCTGCCAAAGTAGTCTTACCGCAGCCACCATGGCCTAACAAAACAACGTTACGAATTTTTTCCGAAGTGTAAACATTCATTCTTTTTTCCTCCATTGCTATTTTATTATAAATCGATATAAGTTGAACTCCGTCTATCCAGACATATGTAACTTTTACCTGAAACGCTTTTAATTCAAGCAATTATAAACCTCATTCAACTTATATTGTATTATAGCTATATTTTACTAAAACTAGTCTGATTTTACAACCACTTTATATGTAATTGACATTATTAATGAAGTATTATATATTTTTATCAGCACATTTTATATCAAAACGTCTTTTTACAGCTATTTTTTCTTTTATTCTACAAATTTATAAACGAAACCAAGTTCTTCTTCTACTATATGTATAGAAACTTCATATATACCTTGCTTTTCCGTCTTGTTCACGCTTTAAACCGTTACACTTTAAACTGTTACACTTTAATGTTTTGCAGTATTGACATATGTGTCAGATAGGAGTACAATAGATAAGAACGAATAACTATAACTGTTCACAGATTAGGTCAGAATATTTTACCTTTTATAAGCCAGTGAAAATATCCTGCCCGCAGAGCTGATGAACAGAAGGATAAAACATTAAATGGAGGCTATATGATTATCGTAATGAAACCAAATGCAAAACAGGAGTCCATTGATAATATTATCAGAATAATTGAAGGGAAAGGACTCACTCCCCATTTGTCAGCAGGTAATGAAGTTACTATTATCGGTGTGGTAGGAGACAAATCCAGATTACAGGATCAAAATTTAGAAATAGCGGAAGACGTTGACCGTGTGGTAGCCGTAACCGAAAGCTATAAGCTTGCCAATAAAAAATTCCATCCTGAACCCAGTGTCGTTAGAGTCGGTAATGCTACAATCGGAGGCGATGAGCTTGTTATTATGTCCGGTCCCTGTGCCGTAGAGAGCAGGGAGCAGCTTTTTGAAACCGCACATGCTATCAAAAAGGCTGGTGCCCAAATTCTAAGAGGCGGTGCTTACAAACCCAGAACCTCACCTTATGCATTCCAGGGGCTTGAGGAGGAAGGCCTTAAGTTTATGAAAGAAGCCAGGGATGAAACCGGACTTGCTGTTGTGTGTGAGGTTACCAGTCTTGCTGCCATTGAATCTGCCGTAAAATACGTAGATATGCTGCAGATCGGTGCCAGAAACATGCAAAACTTCTATCTGCTGAAGGAGGCAGGCAAAACCGGACTTCCGGTATTATTAAAACGAGGCTTATCTGCTACCATCGATGAATGGCTTAATGCTGCTGAATATATTATTGCAGAAGGAAATCCAAATGTGGTATTATGTGAAAGAGGTATCAGAACTTTCGAAACCGCTACCCGCAATACTCTTGATATCAGCGCCGTACCGGTTATAAAGGCCAAAAGCCATCTTCCCATTATCGTAGATCCCAGTCATGCCTGCGGCGTAAGAAGCTATGTGAAACCACTCTCCATGAGTGCTGTTGCAGTTGGGGCTGACGGTCTTATGGTGGAAACCCATCCAAACCCTGCAATCGCTTTATCTGACGGTCCTCAGTCTCTCACATTCCCTCAATTTGATAAGCTTTGTGAAGAGCTCCGCCCCCTTGCAGCCTTAATGGGCAAAAAATTCTAAATTCGGAGAATCCTATGAACGACTCTATCGTTGGCTTTATCGGCTTTGGATTGATAGGCGGCTCTCTGGCACATGCCTTAAGAGAGCAGAATCCAAAGCAGAAATTAATAGCCTATCATTATAACAAAGAAAAACTTAATAACGGTCTATCGGCAGCGCTCTCAGAAGGAGTACTTAGTGATGTGGTCTATGACCTGGAAGAATTAAAAGACTGCGAGCTTCTCTTTTTGTGTGCACCTGTATTATCAAATATTGCTTATCTTGCCTCTATCAGAAATATTGTGAAACCGGAATGTATCATAACTGATGTGGGCAGTGTTAAAGGAAATATCTGTGCGGAAGCGGTAAGACTTAACATGGGGCATCAGTTTATAGGAGGCCATCCTATGGCAGGCTCTGAGAAAACAGGTTATGCTAATTCCAGCAGCCTGTTATTAGAAAATGCCTACTATATTTTAACGCCTACTGCAGATACCTCTGAATCGGTCAAAACAGCGCTTTTCGAGCTAATAAAATCCCTTGGTTCTATTCCGTTATTCCTTAAACCCGATGAACATGATGATATAACAGCTGCAATCAGTCATGTACCCCATATTATCGCTTCCGGTCTGGTAAATACGGTAAAGGCTGCGGACAAAGAGGACAAGATGAAGTTGCTTGCAGCAGGCGGCTTTAAGGATATTACCAGGATAGCCTCTTCCTCTCCTGTTATGTGGCAGAATATCTGTCTTACGAACACAGACAGTATCCTGCACTTTCTGGAGTCATACATCACAAGCTTAGAAGATATTAAAACTGCGCTCTTGGAACAAAAAGAAACGGATATTTTTGACTTTTTTAAAGAAGCCGGCGATTACAGAGATTCTATTCCAGGCTCTTCTCATGGACTGCTTAACAAAGTCTATGATTTATACCTGGATATTATGGATGAGACAGGTGCTATCGCTACCATTGCAACTTTACTGGCAACCAACCAGATCAGTCTTAAGAATATCGGGATTATTCATAATCGGGAATTTGAACAAGGGGTTTTAAGAATAGAATTCTATAGTCAGAATTCTTGCGATATGGCCTCTGTATTGCTTCGCAGACATAATTATATTGTATATGAGCGTTGAATCCCGGTAAAGTAATTATTCTACAATTGTATCCGTACTTTTCTTCTTAGATCAGACTATATATAACAAAATCATTAAGATATTTAACATAACTATTATTGCAACCGGAGGTCAATATGATTATAACACGTTCAAAAAGTTTAAAAGGCAGTATAAAGGTTCCCGGCGATAAATCCATCTCACACCGCAGCGTAATGTTCGGTGCTCTTGCAAAGGGCACAACAGAGGTGACAAACTTTTTAGAAGGTGCGGATTGTCTGTCCACTATAAGCTGTTTTCGCAGAATGGGTATACATATTGAACATACCAAAGGAAATACCTCTGTTCTTGTACGAGGCAAGGGTTTGAGAGGGTTAAAGGCACCCGAAGGTATGCTGGATGTTGGCAACAGCGGAACAACCATGCGCCTTATGTCTGGAATCTTATCCGGCCAGCTTTTTGAAACAACCATCACCGGAGATGCCTCTATACAGAAACGCCCTATGGGCAGAATAATAGAACCCTTGTCACAGATGGGTGCAAATATCAGCAGTATAGGCGGTAACGGTCTTGCTCCTCTGTCAATAACACCGGTCAGCAGCGGACTGGAAGGTATACACTACCTTTCAAAGGTTGCATCTGCACAGGTGAAATCTTCTATTCTCCTGGCAGGACTTTATGCAAAAGGCCCAACTTCTGTAACCGAACCCTATGTATCGAGAAATCATACTGAAATCATGCTAAAAAGTATGGGCGCAGATATAATTTCGAAAGATACCACTGTTACCTTGCAGCCAGGTGCAGAGCTTAGAGGAAATCGCATCGAGGTACCCGGAGACATCTCTTCTGCGGCTTATTTTATTGCTGCAGGCCTTTTAGTACCCGGCTCTGAAATTCTTATTAAGAATGTAGGCATTAATCCTACCAGAGATGGGATTATACGTGTAATAAAAGCCATGGGAGCAGATTTTGAGATTCTTGACATTCGCAATACAGATTCAGAAGCTACCGCCGATATCTTTGTACGCCATAGTAATTTAAAAGCAACGGAAATTGGTGGAGACATTATTCCAACCCTGATTGACGAGATTCCAGTTATAGCTGTTATGGCTTGTTTTGCAGAAGGCACCACGATAATCCGGGATGCTGCGGAGTTAAAGGTAAAAGAATCCAACCGTATTGATGTTATGGTAAAAAATCTGTCTCTCTTAGGTGCTAAGGTACAGGCAACAGAGGACGGTATGGTGATAACCGGTGGTTCCAGTTTAAAAGGAACTATCATAGACAGCATGGAGGATCATAGAATAGCCATGTCCTTTGCCATTGCAGGTTTATTGGCAGATGGGGAAACCAGTATATTGAATGCTGAATGTGTGAATATCTCATATCCCGGCTTTTACGATGATCTAAAGAAATTAGCCCAATAAGATTTTTTGTATAAACTTTTATGAAATTATACTGCCGGTCATTCCAATCATTATTGTTGGTATGGCCGGCAGCTTTTTTATACTCATAAAACATTATGTCTGAGAAGTAAATCCGATTTCTCTAAATAGCAGCAGCTAAGATATAAACATGGCATCCCCAAAGCTAAAAAACCGATATCGTTCTTTTACTGCTTCTTTATAAGCTGACATTATATTATCTCTTCCGGCTAACGCAGAAACTAACATCATCAAGGTTGACTCCGGAAGATGAAAGTTTGTAATCAAACCGTCCAGAACTTTAAAACGGTAACCGGGATAAATAAAGATGGTAGTATCTCCGCTGCCGGAATGGATGACACCGCTCTCATCCGAGGCAGATTCTACGGTACGGCAGCTGGTGGTACCCACACAAATAATTCTGCCGCCTTTCTTTTTCGTCTCATTGATAATTGCTGCCGCTTCCTCTGTAACCTGATAGAACTCCGAATGCATATGATGTTCCAGAACATTGTCAACTTTAACCGGCCGGAAAGTACCAAGTCCCACATGAAGAGTTACATTGGCTACTGCTATACCCATTTGCTCAATCTGCTGTAAAAGTTCTTTTGTGAAGTGCAGGCCTGCAGTTGGTGCGGCAGCAGAGCCTTCTTCTTTGGCATAAACTGTCTGATAACGGTTCTTATCCTCTAATTGATGGGTAATATAGGGTGGTAGGGGCATTTCACCAAGTTTATCCAGTATCTCTTCAAAGATACCATCATATTGAAACTGAACCAGACGATTGCCGTCCTCCAGCTGATCAATAATCTCTCCCTTTAAGATACCGCTGCCAAAGCTTATTCTTGTACCTGTTCTTGCTTTTTTCCCAGGTTTTACAAGTGTTTCCCATATATCATTTTCTCTGCGTTTTAACAGGAGAAGTTCAATTCTGGCACCAGGTATCTTCGTATCCCCACCTTCTCCTTCATGGATTTTCTCACCCAGGAGTCTTGCAGGAATAACCTTGGTATTATTAATCACCAGGCAGTCTCCTTTTCTCAGGTAATCTGTTATCTGTTTAAAGATTTTATGTTCGATCTCACCGGTATTCTTATTAAGCACCATCAGCCTTGAACCCGAACGATCTCTTAAGGGATCCTGTGCAATAAGTTCTTCCGGTAGATCATAATTGAAATCCTGTGTCTTCATGTTTAAGCCTGCCTTTTACCAAGTTTCTTCAATGGATTTGGACTTTTATGGCATCCTTTCTGTATTATGCTCAACCTTTTCGTTATTCTTCTTCCGTAATCTCTGTTCTGTCATAGTCGTCTAAAAAGCTGTGAGGAACCTGATGTTTCTGATAACCGATCATAGTATCCAGGTTGACATTGTGGATACTTCTAAATATATTCATATCGATAACACTGCTTGTCTGTCTGAACTTCTTTACCAGTTCTTTCATTTCCTGGCGTTTGGAGCCCATACCGTTGTCTCCGAGCATACAATTTTCAGTCAGTCTGCAGGCACATTGTATGAAGGTAAGATCATTGTATTTCTTCCAGGCAAGAATATCAGCTTCTTTCACCATATATAGAGGACGAATCAACTCCATACCTTCATAATTCGTGCTGTGAAGTTTCGGCATCATACCTTTCATTTGTCCGCTGTAGAGCATGCTCATTAGTACGGTTTCAATCACATCATCAAAATGATGCCCTAAGGCTATCTTATTACAGCCCAATTCCTTCGCATGCTTGTAGAGATATCCCCTTCTCATTTTCGCACACAGATAACAGGGTGAATCCGGCACCGAAGCAACAACTTCGAAAATATTACTGTTAAATACCGTAATCGGAATATTCAGATATTCTGCATTATCCAGTATTATCTGTCTATTATAAGGATTATAACCCGGATCCATTACCATAAATACGAGGTCAAATTGGACTCTGCCATGTTTCTTTAGCTCCTGCATGCATTTTGCCAGAAGCATGGAGTCCTTACCACCGGATATGCATACTGCAATCTTGTCCCCTTCACTGATTAACTGATAATCATTCACCGCCGTAATAAATTTTCTCCAGATTTCCTTGCGGAATCTTTTTATGATACTTCTCTCAATATCTATATATTTGTCCATAATTCCTCTTTTCTAACTTGCCATTTCTCTATTACATTGGCTCTAATTTTACAAAGCAGCTTCAAACACCTCAAGAAACGTATCAATCTCCTCTTCCGTTGTCATATGACTTAAACTGACACGCAGAGTGGCAAGAGAAAGCTTCTTGTCCTTTGTCATGGCATAAACGGGTTTGGATACGGTATTAACAGCACAGCAGGCTGATTTGGTCGCAACATAGATCTCCTTCTCATTAAGTGCAGACTGAAGCATATTGGTATTTTTGTTTTTAATGCTGATATTTAATATATAGGGAGAACTATTTTCAGGTGTGTTTATAACAATGTTCTTATTAACTTCAAAGGCCTTGCGGAGCTTTCTATTCAAACCTGAAACAATGTCTCTGTATCGTTCAAGGTTTTCTGTTGTTAATTCAATTGCTTTTTCTAATGAAACTGCCAGTGCCAACGCCGGAGTACCGCTTCGAAAACTTGTAGTACTTAAACCTCCATGTATCAGTGGCTCCAGCATAACATTCTCTTTTTTGAGTAATAACCCAATGCCTGTCAGTCCATAAATTTTGTGACCGGAACAGGTAAACAAATCCATATGCTCAAAAGCCACCGGTATCTTACCAACTGCCTGGGTTGCATCAACATGTAGGAAACAATGTGGTTTTTGCCTGATTAACTCATATATCTTATCTATTGGCTGGATAACACCTATCTCACTGTCTACAAGAGCCAATGATACTAAAATGGTATCCTCTCTTAAAAGCTCTTTTAAATGTTCCAGATCAATCTCACCAGTTTTGGTGACATTAACAAAATCTATTTCAAAACCTTCATTTTGCAGTGCTGCTGCCGGTCCTGTTACGGAGGCATGTTCTAAAAAGGAAGTTATGATATGTTTGCCGTATCGCTGATAACTTTTTGCAACACCTTTAATTGCCTGGTTATTGGATTCACTGGCCCCAGAGGTATATATTATTTCTTCTGGTTTAGCGGACAGCATGCTTGCAATATGAGCTGTAGCCTCCTCCATTCTCTTCTTTGCCTCAAGACCAAGTGCATGAGGCGAATTGGGATTCCCTGGATATTTAAGTGCGGCATCTCCAAAGGCTTTTAAAACGTCTGCTTCAAGGGGAGTATGGGCTGCATAATCTAAATATATCATTGTAACCTCTTTCCTTCTATCAATATATAATTTTACGCATTCAATTAATAGTCTAAGTATAAATTTTTTATTTGGTCATCTTTGTTATGACTAACTGACAACATACGAGATTTATCATACTTTTCCGAAAGAGTTTTGTCAATCCCAATGGAGAGAAATCTCTTATTGATAAGATCCATTTTCATAAGTATTCCGCTTTTACAAACAAACGTTCCGCAAATATTCACAACCTTTCAACGGAAGCGCTGTTCCTTTAATGACATTATATTCATAAGAACATTATATTTCATGGTTTGTTTATCAAATTTTACAAAATTTTTATAAATGTATTGCATTATCTTCAAAAGCATAGTATATTATGAAGAAAAATGAAGAAAGGGTGAATAAAATGAATTTTACTCATACTAGTGGCGCATCCGAGCATCACAATAATGAATTCGAGCATATTAAGGAAACTATTTTTAAGTTATGTATCGGTGATATTCCCTTCACTTCCGTTGATAAGCCCGTTACTCTTGATTACAAAAACAGAGAAGTTCTTTTATTAATAGACGGAGAAGTATTAGGTAGTGTTCCTTTTGAAATCATATATTTTGATATCAAGAGAAGACAATTGGATGTCAAGGATTATGCTCATGCTATATGCGAGCTCATCAGTGAAGAAATCAGCAAGCTAACTATTGTAAAAACGGCTCTTGCATAACAAGCAAAATGCGCCCTGCATACAGGCGCATTTTTTTATATACTATTTCTTATCTTATGAAATCTGATATTTTCTATTGAGAAGCTTTCAAAAGGCTTTTTTCATTATTCTCTTTTAGATAAAGCCTGTAAATATTATGGAGATACTTTTTGTTTCGAAATAATACATATTCAGAACCTTTTACCTTGAAGTTCAAACTTTCTGCAAGACGTATCGATTTCACGTTATCAACAGAAATCATAGCTCTTATTTCTTTCACTCTCATGACCTCATCAGCATATACGATTATTTCCTTTAAAGCTTCTTGCATATATCCCTTTCCCCAGAACTCTTCTCTCAGATCATAACCAATATCAATTATTCCTGCATTCTTATTCCAGCAATGAAATCCGCAGGTTCCCATTTTTGCATTATCCTTTTTTCGTATTATAACCCAGCGATGCTGTAATCGTGATTCAGGGTAGATATAGAAATCTATGATTTCATCAGCTTGCTCAAGTTTTGTCAAAGGTTCTGCATCAAACAAATATCTGTTGACTGTATCATTTGAAAATTGATGGAATATAAAGTCCCTGTCTTCTGTTTCTATATTTCTTAAAAGCAGTCTATCCGTTATCAGGTTCTTAAACATGATACCTCCCCAACTCCCGTAGCTGAACTATCCGCATACAGATAGTTCACAGCTAAAAATCAATAAATTTATACTTATTTATTTCAATAACCATATATTCCTGCAGAACAGCAGGCAGTTTCTCAGTACGGTCTGCTCTGCCTCCTAATCAGTAAAGAAATTATACACTGACCTTCTTATCCAGCATCCATGCTGTAGTGATATAGGCAATGATTGTTACAACTGCATGAAATAGTATTCCAAACACTAAATAAGTATCGTTATTTAAATTGATACCGAAAGCATACAATAGAAAGTCTTCAAACTTACTTATTGCAATAATCAAAATAAAAAAGGCTGCAAAACTGATGAGGCTTTTTCCTTTCTTATCTGCAAGGAAAGTACTGCTTAACGTAATGGAAAGATAAGAAAGTGTAATTATTGTTATCCAGGTAACCAGGACAACTAAAATCACCAGTATTATATATTTATAGTCCAGATTTATATTAAACTGAAGATTAATAAACTCCTTTAATATTCGATTGATCTCGCCTATAGATGAATATTTTGCCAACAGGGCTGCACCATCTATAAGAAATAATAAGGCAAAGGCGAGACCGGACAACATTATCTGAAGAGCAGAACTTACAACCTTGGCACCAATAATCGAATATGTGGTATTTGGTGTAAGAAAGAGCATGTAACTGTGTTTTTGTTTAAGGTCACTTTGAAAAGTCATAATAGACTCAAAAGCTATAAAAAATAATGCTCCAATGGTAAACATACTAAGCAACCCAAGAGCCAGCCCTATGGTTTCACTTTTATCCATAATAAATCCTGTAAAGAACATGATTTCACCAAGTAATGCTATTGCTAAAATTATTATCTTGGAAAATGCCTGCTTTCTTAACTCATATTTCATTAATTTTAACATATTTCCTCCATCCTTGCGTACTATACGCTTTCTATACCAACAATATGGTTCTATATTAAGTACTACGTCTTCTCTCTTTAACGCTTAATCAAGCATAAATCTCTTTGTATAATTCTACGATAGACTTCTTATGTGTTTCCCTTAACGCCTCTGCATCACCTTCCAGAACTACCGTACCATTCTTAATAAAGACTGCATTATCTACAACAGCTTCCAACTCATCTACCAGATGTGTCGAGATTAGAATGGTATTTTCCTCACTCACTGCTTCCAGTATTGTCGTCATAATCTTTTCCCTTGATATAATATCAATACCGTTAAGCGGTTCATCGAGCATATAAAGGTCTGCTTTGCGGGCAAGGGTTGCGGCAAGCTTTAGCTTAGCTGCCAGACCAGAGGACAGTGATTTTGCATGGTCTTTCTTATTTAAATCCATTCTAACCAGCAATTCCTCATACCTCTTTCTGTCAAAGTCTTCAAAAAAATCCTGATAGTATTTACCCACATCATCGATGGTCATATAATTATAGAAAAAAGGCTCCGTTGACATATATGCTACCTTCTTTTTTGATTCTACACCGATTGGATTTCCCATAAAAGTAATACTTCCGCTGGTGGGTTTTACAAGACCGGCTGCCATTTTCATAAAGGTTGTTTTCCCGCTGCCATTGGGTCCCAGAAGTGCATATATCTTTCCTCTCTCTATATCAAGACTTAAATTATCAACTGCTACCTTTGACATGTATTTCTTTTTCAAATTACTGCATTGCAAAAACATATGAATTCCTCCTATTATTCCTACTGATTTAAAACTTTTTCTTTGATGAAAACTTACAGTATCTGTATTTCATACTAATTTGTATATCTTTCATCCAAAAGAGTCATTATTTCCTGCTTCTGTATTCCCAAAACCCTCATTCCACTAATAAACTGTTCCAATAATTCATTAGCCATATCTTTTCTGATGCTTATAATTTTCTCATTCTCTTCTGTTACAAAAGTACCAAGCCCTCTTTTTGTAAAGCAGATATCCTGTAACTCCAGTTCACGGTAAATACGACTGGCTGTATTAGGGTTAATTTTATACTTTAAAGCCATATCTCTGCCTGATGGCAATTTATCACCGGGTTTTAATACCCCTGTAATAATATCTTTCTTAATATCCTGAATAACCTGAATATATATCGGGATATTATTATCAAATTCCATATTTACCTCTTTTCTTCAACCGTATCAATGTTGTTCCAATAAACGTGTTATGAAACACCCGCCCTCTTTCTGTTTTCTTTACTAGTGCACTATCTGTATAGTACACTAGTATTTTATATCTGTCAATAGGTTTTATTTTAATAATTTATTTTACTTGTACTTTACAACTTATATAAAATATCCGTAATTATGAAATAGTAAAAATAATTCTTAACACAACAAAAAAGCTGTTTAATAATCAGCCTGACAAAACTGGAATGGTATATAACTCCATATCCTGATTGCAGAATGCTTTAAACAGCTCAATTATATTCATTTGTCTAATATTCTTATTATCAACTATTCTTATTACCAACTAACCTTACACTACAAGTCATAAGAATTTATTTCATAGGAAATCATGAAATATTACGCTTATTACAATGATACTGGCAACCTGTATTAGGACAACTACAGCTATTGAATACATCTTCTTCACAGTAATCACTGTCATCATTCTGGCTTTTGATCAATACAGTTATATTTTCAACATCCTCAACACCTTGAGCTGCTAACATTTTCTGCAATTCTGTAAACCATAATCCTTTTTGTACTTTTAAGGTTTTATTGTTGCTTTCATCTATATAAAGTGTCTGTTCTTCTTTTAAGTTCAGATTTTTATAGTCAATTTGATATAAGTTCTTTCTGTTTATAACACCCAGATCTTCGAGAGTTTTCACCATACGGTAAACCGTTGCAATACCTACTGTAGTATCCTTTTTTACTGCTTTATAATAAATTTCTTTACAGCTGGAGCATTCATCCTCCAAAATCACATCAATTAATAGTCTTCTCTGTTCGGTAATACGAAATTTCTTTTTTCTTAATTCGTTTATAATTATTTCTCTTTTATGAATCTTGGCTAAAATAGTTTCTGATTCTATTGCTGCATTCATGGCTGATATCCCCCTTTACAAGTGGTTTAGAGCAAAGGGCCTTTTATCTGATCTTACTTGATAAAAGGCCTATTACCTATATTCCTACGTCTATTGTTTCAGTTGATACCTTATTTATTGCAAGAATCAGTTGCTTTACTACAGCCGGAACAACCGCATCCACAGCCAGCACCTTCTTTTTTGGACTTCAGTGTTTTAAATCCGGCAAATCCGATGCCACCAAAAACAATAGCTCCAACTACGATGTTTGCAATTATAGTTCCCATATGAACCTCTTTTCTGGATAAACCATTTCTTTTATCCTATATAAACAAAATTAACAGTGTAGGAAAATATTCTTTATACATTTACTGGTTACGAACCTTTTTGTCTTTTCCTGCAGAGGGTTTGCGAACCAGTAGATAAATCATGATAACAGCTAAAAGTAATCCAACAGCAGTTCCAATACTAAATCCATTTCCGGAAACGAAATTTCCGATCTGGAATACTATCGTTGCTACAATATATGCAAGAACTGTCTGATAGCCTACCGCAAATAGTGTCCATCTGCTTGAACCCATTTCACTTCGGTTAGCTCCAATTGCCGCAAAACAAGGAGCACATAAGAGATTGAAGATTAAAAAGCTGTAAGCAGATAACTGAGTGAACTCACCCTGCATATTCTTCCAGAACTCTCCACCATCTTCAGCAACATCTGCAAAACCATATAAAATACCAAAAGTACCAACAACATTTTCTTTTGCAATAAGACCTGTTACGGAAGCAACTGCTGCTTTCCATTCACCCCATCCAAGAGGAATGAATATAGGAGCAATTACACGACCGATGCCTGCAAGAATGGAATCTTCAATATCAACCATCTGGAATTTCCAGTTAAAAGTGCTTAAGAACCAAACTAAAACAGTAGCCAGGAGAATGATTGTTGTAGCTTTTTTAACAAAGTGTTTTGTTCTGTCCCAAACATGGATTAATATACCCTTGATACCAGGAAGGTGGTATGCAGGAAGTTCCATAATAAAAGGTGCCGGATCTCCTGAAAAGATTCTGGTTTTCTTTAACACAATACCAGAGAAAACAATAGCAGCCATTCCTACGAAATAAGCAGAAGGAGCAACCCAGGAAGCTTCGGGGAATAACGCACCTGCAATAAGTGCTATAATCGGGAGCTTGGCACTGCAGGGGATAAATGTTGTAGTAATAATTGTCATTCTGCGGTCATGTTCATTTTCTATGGTACGTGTAGCCATAATACCAGGAACACCACAACCTGTACCAATAAGCATAGGTATGAAAGATTTACCGGATAAGCCGAATTTACGGAATATTCGATCCATAATGAAAGCAATTCTTGACATATATCCGCAGTCTTCTAAGAATGCCAGGCACAGGAATAAAACCATCATCTGAGGAAGGAATCCGAGAACAGCTCCAACACCGGCAACAATACCATCTAAAATCAGGGAATTCAGCCAATCAGCCGTACCAAGAGTCTCAAGAAGATTATTGATAGTAGTAGGTACCCAATCACCGAACAAGGTATCATTTACCCAATCTGTTGCCATACCGCCGATTGTATTAATAGAAATAAAATAAACCAAAAACATTACAACCGCAAAAATAGGAAGTGCAAGCCATCTATTGGTCACAATTGCATCTATTTTATCAGTTGCACTCTTTTTTGAGGTATTCTTTTTATGAACTGCCTGTTTAACAACTTTACCTATGTAAGCATAACGCTCATTGGTTATGATACTTTCACCGTCATCTTTCAGTTTGTTCTCGCATTCCTGTACAACTTCCATAACTGCTTTTAAGGTACTGTCGTCGAGAGCTAAGGATTCTAATACTTTCTCATCCTGTTCAAAAAGCTTAATAGCAAGCCAGCGTTCATTGGTACTATCCACTTTTCCTTTGATCATTTCTTCTATCTTAGCAAGTGCATCCTCTACCTCTTTTGAAAAACTGTGCTTTGGTGTAGCTGCCGCCTTTGCTTTTGCAAGCTCTACTGCTTTCTGAGCAACTTCTTTGGACCCGATTCCTTTGAGGGCAGAGGTCTCAACAACAGTACAGCCTAACATTTCTTCCAGTTTCTTTAGGTCAAGGGTATCTCCGTTCTTACGGACAACATCGATCATATTAAGAGCCATTACAACCGGAATACCAATCTCCAGCAGCTGTGTGCTCAAATAGAGATTACGTTCTATGTTTGATGCATCAATAATATTAATTATAGCATCCGGCTTATCATTAACAAGATAGTTTCTGGAAACAACTTCTTCAAGAGTGTATGGAGATAAGGAATAGATACCAGGTAAGTCCTGGATTATAACATCTTTCTGTCCTCTTAGAGTACCTTCTTTTTTTTCTACCGTTACGCCCGGCCAGTTACCGACATACTGTGAACTGCCTGTCAAATCATTAAACATGGTAGTTTTACCACAGTTGGGATTACCTGCTAAAGCAATTTTGACTGTCATTTTCAATTTCCTCCCGTAATAAAGCTCTTATCCTATTACTTGCTGACTTCAATCTGTGCAGCCTCATCTTTTCTAAGACTCAATTCATAACCTCTGATATTAATCTCTATAGGGTCCCCTAAAGGTGCTATCTTAACTACCTTAACATCAACACCGCGGGTAATACCCATATCCATGATTCGGCGCTTCAGCGGTCCTTTCTCACCAATACTTACTACTGTTCCCGTCTCGCCGGGCTTTAAATCCCTCAAAGTCATTTTCCTTTTCCTCCTAAGCTACCATGATTTTAGTTGCCAGATTTTTATTAATTGCTACCCTGACACCTTTTACCATAATGATAAAACCGCTGTCATTTTCTGATAACAATTTAACACTTTCACCTTTAACAAAGCCTAAATCCTGCAAATGGCGCTTAATATCGTCCTTACCTGTAAAGTCTACTATAACTTTTGTCTCTCCAATTCCAGCAAATGCCAGTGACATACTACCACACTCCTTTATCCATTATGAAAGCCATTATCATTTATATAGTATTATATGCCCATTGATTTTGCTTGTCAACGACATATTGTATTCAATTGAAAATAAATATCATTTTTAGGAATATTTTCAACTGATAATTATTTAACGGTTATAATTATTACTTTTCAGCTAATGTATTATCCACATATACTATAATCAGGCTATTCTATGCTTTTCCAGATACTTTCAGCAGCTATATCATAATGCATTATAATAAAGAAGAAACTGCTTTACTCTGAAGTTGCAAATTTACAGACTAATTGTAGTTTCTCCTGTATATACATATTATGATATTTTTTGCTTCCTCTATCAATTCACTTACCCAGGGTGTCTGAAAACTCATTGCACCGTTTTAAATACTCACTTTGGGGTATTCTTCGTTGCAATTTTGAAAACGTAAGACCACTATATCCCCCAAAACGTGCCTTGCTGTTTTTCGCAAATTTTCTCTCACAAAGTGGGTCCTCCTGTCCGGCACAAGAAGTTTTCAGACGCACCCTAACAGATAATTAATAAATTGCTGCGCTGTTCTTCCGGAACGTCCTCCATGACTCATTTCCCATCTGTTGGCTTCCAGGGTGAGCTCCTCTTCACTTAATTGCAACTGGGGATGTTTCTCAGCCAGACCCTTTACGATCTTAAAAAATTCTCTCTGATCAGGTTTGGAATAATTAATTGTAATTCCAAAGCGTGCAACCAAAGACAGCTTCTCCTGCATGGTATCACTTCTGTGTAGTTCATCCTTTGACATATCAGACCTGTCACTCCAGGTCTCACGTATTAAATGTCTTCTATTAGAGGTTGCATAAATCAGTACATTATCCGGTTTTACTTCTAATCCGCCTTCAATGACTGCTTTCAGATATTTATATTCAATTTCAAATTCCTCAAAAGATAAATCATCCATGTAAATAATGAACTTATAATTTCTGTTCTTAATTTCTGCTATAACGGAGGACAGATAGTGAAACTGATGTTTATATATTTCTATTATTCGAAGTCCCTGATTGTAGTATTCATTCAGGATAGCCTTAATACTGGAGGATTTTCCAGTACCACTGTCTCCATAAAGCAGACAGTTATTTGCCTTTCTTCCTTGAACAAAAGCTTCGGTATTCTCAATGAGCTTTTTCTTTTGCAGCTCATAGCCAATCAGGTCTTTTAGATGTGATTCATCGGTATTAAAGATAGGAATGATGTCCGGTTCATTTTGCTTTTCCTGTATGCGAAAAGCCTTATTCAGTCCGAATTTTCCTACCCCATAATCTTTATAAAAATTAGTAACCACCTGCAGGAGCTCCTGTTCGCCGGAAGCCTCTGCAATCGCTTCTGAAAGCAATTTTATTTTGTCACTTACACTTTTATTGTAACGCCTCTCGTTTTTTTCTATTGCCTGGTAGTTGGTAATGGTCGAGAAGCAGTTAATCTCAAGTCGTTCTTCCACTCGGGAAAAATCATATTCGGATAACTTTTTAAATATCATCAGATCCGAAGCAGCAAATACATTAACCGAACCTTCCAGGGTACCTTTCTTCTCACAGCTGATACTAAATGGATTCTCACTAACTGCCAGTAAATAAGCCAGGTAATTCTGCCACAGGTTCCTATCAAAACCATAGTCGGTTGCCAGTACCAACAGCTGGTTCATCTGCTCGTAAATCTCACTAATAAATTTCTCTTTTGCTTCAGACGAAACTGCATCTGGAAATTCCGCATCCAGTCTTTTTATAATATCAGCCAATGTATAGAGAATCGTATTCTCTTTTGTATGTCTGTATATAATGAGTTTAGCTGTATATTGATACATCTTTTTCCCTCCTGTGCTAAGCTTTTATTCATTCCCACCTAATAAAGCGTCCGCAGAATCCTTATACCCTATACTACTCTGCTTTCTTCATCCGGTAATTTATTTATTATACCACATTAAACACGAAACATGTTTATTGCTTCATTTAAATCTTTTGAATTCTCAGCCAATACCAGGGAGGCTTCCTCCAAGGCTTTCACGGAGGCATTCTGTACGTGTACTGTATCTTCAACCAGCTCAGAAGCCGCCAGGGTCTGCTGTGAGATTGCAGAAATACTTTCAACAGCACTAAGTGTTCCGCCTCTTGCAGAATCCATATTTGTTACATTCTGTCCAATAACCTCCAGACTGTTTGCAAGTTTTTGTATTCCATCTCCAATGTTTCTGAAGGTAGAAATGGTATTCTCAACAATACCGTTCTGTTCACTGACAATCTGCTCCGCATCCTTTGCAATACTTACAGTATCTGTAGTCTGCTTGATAATATCATCGATAACACTGTTTATTTCACCTGCAGCTTTTATGGACTGCTCGGCAAGCTTTCTTATCTCATCTGCTACTACAGCAAATCCCCTGCCCGCTTCACCTGCTCTTGCAGCTTCGATGGAAGCATTAAGTGCCAGCAGATTGGTCTGATCTGCTATTTCATTAATAACCTGAATAATCCTTTCAATGGAATGTGATTTCTGCTCCAATGCGGTGATATTATTCATAACAAATCTGGTAATGTCATTGGTGGCTTCTGACTGTTTTGAAAGTTCCTCCATGGTACCGATACCCTTAATTATCATATCCTTGGAGTTTTCAGCAATTATCTCGATCTCTTCTATACTGGTATTGACAGTCTTGATTTTCTCAGATAGTTCATCCATTTGCACGAGGCAATTTTGAGAATCCTGTGCCTGTCCGGATATACCATGGCCAATCTCATTAATCGATAATGAGATTTCACTGCTGGCTGCTGCTATGTCCTCGGAAGCTTTTAAGACATTGCCCGCTGATTCAGAAACAAGCCTGCTGACATTTGTAACTTTTAAAATGAGTTTTCTCATATTATTTATCATGTCTTTAGTATTTCCCGCAAGAATAATAAATTCATCCCTGTGTTTGTGCTCCATGGCTACGGTAAAATCGCCTTCAGCCAGTTGCTTAAGACTTCGGTTAATATGTTTAAGACTTGCGGCGATTCCTTGTGAAAGAAATGCTGCAATCAGCACAGCAATAACAGCTGCTACCACTACAATTATCGTGGTAAAGGACTTAATGCTGCCAGCCTGTTCCATAAAGCTGGCTTTTGGAATCAAAGCGCATAATACTACTCCTGTTCCTGCTATTTTATTATATAAGAAAAGATACTCCTTTCCATCATACGTAACATAATTTTGTCCTTTAGCGGCAGCTCCTGAAACTGCATTCTGATAATATTTCTCTGTAGTAAAATGAAACTCTTCTTTGTTGTTGCCTAAGGATATAGCCGTTGTTTCATTTTTCTTATCAGTGCCTGCTTTGATCAGCATTTCATTACCATCGGCTGTAACGACTCCTACGATACTGTCCTTTCCAAAATCCAGATCCTTCAGGAAGCTGTTAATCTCTCTTTTCTTTATGTCTATTATAATAACACCTTCATCAATCTGAAACTTCTGAACAAGAGAAAAAGCGTAATCCTCTGTTTTGGTACCTAATCTTTCGTCCACTACAGGATGACTTCCTATCCAGAAATGGTCAATCTTTGTATCAGATATTTTTGTAAAAATCGGATCATTTTTAAGTTCATTATAAAAGCCTTCTGCAGAACGGTTAGAGCTGGTGGCGACCAGGCTGTGTGCTTTTGGTATGATATGTATGTCCTCAATCATTGATTCAGAGTCAACTTTCTTTACCAGGTCCGTACTGAGGCTCTGTATATATGCTTTCTTGTTAAAATCATCTGTAAAATTCTGATTCTGAATATAATAATAGATTCCCGTATCCTTCGTATACAACGAAGCTATGGATTCTACACCTTTAAAACCATAATCCAGATATTTAGCAGCCATCTTCATTGTATTTTCTGTAGATTTCTCATAATTGCTTACCAATCCATCCGAGGCTTTCCAATAGGATAATAATCCAAGGCCTATGATAAAAAAGATTGGTATTGCAAATCCTATGATTAATTTAAAGCGTATCCCCACTAACCTCTTTTTTTCCTTAGCACTTATTCTCTTACTGCTCCTTGTTTTCTTATCTTTGATACGTTTACTTCTTTTCATAATAACCCCTTTCGTGAATATCAAAACAAGATATGATATTCCTGAATTCGTAGCGAAAAACAGCGTTTTGTTTTCCAACCCCAATACCCATCTGCGCGCCTTCTCACACCTTCAAATAAATAGGATGAAAGCCGGCTTTTTCAACCTGGCACCTGCTGCCAATACTTTCAGTCTTCCTCAGATTAACGCTTTATAGCTTTATTACAAAAAAGTGTCGATGAGCTACTCAATAAGAGTGGCCTCATCGACACACCAAATTTTACATCAATTTTTTATGAAATGCAAGTTAAAATCTCCAAAAATGACAGACAAAAAACTACTTCTTTCTACATTCTTTCTGGAGACTCAAAACCTAATAAATCGATACCAGTTTCAAGTATCCCTTTTACCAAAGTTATTAAAGCTATCCAGGATTTCTGCTTCTTCTTATCTTCTTCCGCAAGAATCTTGTTCTCATGATAAAAGCTGTTAAATGCGTTTGCCACTCCATAGAGGTACTGACAAATCTTATGAGGCGCATATTCATTACCGGCTGCTTCCACTACATCATTAAATCTTGAAGCCTCTAACATAAGATTTATCTCAGAAAGAGTTTTACCTGGGATAAG
The DNA here is from genome assembly GCF_033100115.1 of Anaerocolumna sp. AGMB13020. Classification (NCBI taxonomy): domain Bacteria; kingdom Bacillati; phylum Bacillota; class Clostridia; order Lachnospirales; family Lachnospiraceae; genus Anaerocolumna; species Anaerocolumna sp. AGMB13020. The sequence continues at coordinate 555,531 of NZ_CP136910.1, forward strand.
TGCCTCCGTTGTTATCGTGTCATTACCATATTTCTGAATAATGGATTTAATCCGTACTATCGTATAGAGTAAGTAAGGGCCAGTATTTCCTTCAAAGGAGATGAAACGCTCCAGGTCAAAGATATAGTCCTTGGAGGCCTGGTTTGAAAGATCTCCATATTTTAAAGCGGCAAGACCAACAATCTTTGAGATAGCTTCTGCTTCCTGCCTGTCCATCTCTCTGTTTTCAAGCATCTTTTCAAGAACAGCATTGCTGATATTGCTGATAAGATTCTCAAGACGCATAACACCACCGTCACGGGTCTTAAAAGGTTTACCGTCTTTTCCGTTCATTGTACCAAATCCAAGAAAAGTAAGTTTTGTTTCTTCCTCTACCAGCTTTGTCTTCTTTGCACAACGGAAAACTGTTTCAAAATATAATTCCTGTCTCTTATCTACTACATAAAGAATCTCATCCGGCGCAAATAATTCCATTCGTTCCACCATAGTAGCAAGATCGGTGGTGTTATAAAGAGTACCACCATCAGACTTTAATATCATACAGGGAGGCATTTCTTTGGTATCTGTCTCTTCTTTCACATCGACAACCAAAGCACCTTCACTAATTCTTGCATAATTATGCTCTTTCAGATATTCCACCATACCAGGTATATAACTCTGGGCATCGCTTTCCTTCTTCCAGAGGTCGAAATCCACCAAAAGGTTATCATAATTCTTTTTCAGATCTTCTATGGATACATTCAATATATGCTGCCACAGGGCAAGATACCCTGTATTACCGTTTTGAAGTTCTACTGTAGCTGCTTTCGCTGCTTCTCTGAACTCATCATTTTCCTTCGAATAAGCACTTGCTGCGGGATAGATTTGCTCCAGCTCACTGATTGTAAAAGGTGCCTCTTTCGGGTATTCACCTTCGTAGTCCTTCTTAAAATATACTAAATCCGGCTGATCCATCTTAATCTTCATCATAATAAGACCAATCTGCAGTCCCCAGTCCCCAAGATGTACGTCACCAATAACATTATGTCCTAAAAAACGGTCAATACGTTTGATGCTTTCACCGATAATTGCCGGACGTAAATGTCCTACATGAAGAGGTTTGGCGACATTGGCACCGCCGTAATCTATAACGATTGTTTTTGGTTTATCGGTTTTCTCACAGCCATACTGATTCTCCCTGGTAAGCTGTTTTACATAACCGGTTATAAATTCACTGGTTAAAACAATATTAATAAAGCCGGGTGCTACTGCTTCTATCTTCTCATAGGCATTGCTTTTTGACAGTACTTCTACTACTTCTCCCGCAATGGCAAGAGGTGCTTTCTTGTAGACTTTAGCTGCCGCCAGCGCACCGTTGCATTGATATTGACATAAATCAGGTCTGTTAGAAAGTGTAACAAAGCCGTACTTATTCTCATAACCACAGCTCTCAAAAGCCTCCATAACTTCCTTCCCTATGATATCAATTAATTTTTGCATTTTTTGTCCTCCGTTAAAGCATTACATAGATTCCAGAATAGATATATCTATTCGTGGTCATTAAAAAATACTTTATCATAATTACTTGTTCCTGTAAATAACTATTCATAAAATAACAAAAACAAGCCGTTCTGATACGGCTTATTTTTGTCATGAAATATTCATTCTTCCTATCAGTTCTTACGGTTCGTTCGGAACTATAATTGCTGCAATCAAATAAATCCAGATGCCCGCTGAGGCACCGAAAAATGCAAGCAGTACAAAAACCAGTCTGACTATTGTTGGGTCGACTTTCAAATAATCCGCTGCTCCGCCGCATACTCCCGCAATCATTCTGTTACTTCTGGAACGGTATAATCTCTTATCCTCCATAATCTCTACCCTGCCGCAATCATACCAGTCTAATACTTTTTCTTATTCCTACTGCTGGCAGTATGCGGCATTTCCTTTCTTATATAATATTATAATTAGTCTGTCTCAATAATTCTGTTACATTAATATGGTATCTATTCACAGTACTGTGCTTTTTCTCTATTAGCTTTATTATACCATATATTTCTTTTGATAATGCACTCCCAATCAAATTGCTTTTACAGTTTCAGTTTTACCATTATCAGTCTATATCCATATCTATGCCACCTAAATCACAGGATAAAATCATATTATTGGCTGCTTTGTTCTTTTGTGTAATCTGGGTATTGACACCGCTGTATCTTTCACCATTTAATGAAAGGGAGCCAAGTTTACAGTTAATGGAATAATCATAATCTTCTTTATTACCTTCAAGATCCAGATCAATATAACCCATGGAAGAACTGATTTTACTCTCACCGGTTATGACTCCGTCAATATCTACACTGCCAACGGTACATTCAATTTTTACGTTATGAATAGCTGCATCATCTATTTTAAGCGTACCTGCTGCAACTTCATAAGTAGATTTCGATTCCATATGCAATTCGTCAATGATAATGGAACCGGCACCTATGGAGAACCTACCGGTATCAGCAGCAAGCATATCTGCTTTAATCAGACCTGCTTCAACAGACAGGTCAATTTTCCTTGCTACAAAATCCTCCGGCAAGGTAATATAGACCTCAACTGCATCGGTTCTCCTTTCCATATCATCAAGATCAATATCAACTCCAAAGACACTTAAGGTCCCTGCCTCCCCAGAGGTACTGCTCTTTTCTCTGATAATCCATTTACCATCCTTTACTTCACTGACTATCCTATTCTCAGCATTCTCACTAACATCAATCGAAAAAGAATCACCTTCTCTTATCTGCAGCTTTCCAGCCAGCATATTGATCTCAAGTTCCTTTATATCTTTATAAGTAATAGGATATCCAGATGTAGTATCCTTATTGTCAATGGAAGCAGCTTCTATGAGATACTTTTTTGTTTCTGCATCAATTTTATAGTCAGATGTATCACTGCTATCCTCATAATCTTCATCGATCCAATGAAACCAACCATTTGCCAGATTAAAATTAACGTTAGACCACTTGGCATATATCTGATTATCCATACTAAAGGCTACCACTCCCAAAATAAAGCCTATTGCTATAGCTCCTCCGGCAATTCGTAATAAATTCTTCAGAAATACCCTCATGCGTATACCCTCCTTTTTTGGAAGATCTTGTTCCAGATCATCTTAATCCAATTAAATACAGCAGGTATTGCTTTCCCTGCTATCCAGATAGTGGCAATAGCAAAGAGTATTCCCACACCAAAAACTATAAGTCCACCCCCGGTTAAACTTAAGCCCAGAGCTGGTGATATGGATAATTGAAATACACCTGATAGGGCAAGCACAATACCAGTAATCAGCATGGCAACAGAGACGGCAAAAAATGCAATCCAGATACTGAAAATCGTTGCAACTACAGCTACGAATAAGGCAAATATTGTTGCTGCTACCGGTATTGCCATCGGAATACCAAAAAATAAAAGAATAATCAACAGTATGGTATTTCCGGTATTATGTTTGTTCTTATAGTCTTTTGCAGTACTATTTTTGTAGTTGCTGCTATTATTTTTGTAAGAATCACGACTATCTGCTGTTGTGCTTCTCTCACTACCGTTAGTGCCGGTATCTTTATCGTTTCTTATATATCTGCTGAAAACAGGTAAATTAGTTTTTTCCTGATATGCATTATGAAAGCCGTTCTCCGAAAAATATCCTTCTTCTGTACTTCCATACTCAAGGGATTTTTTGATACTGTCTGCTACTTCCTTGGGAGATCCCAACTCCATGATTACCGTTTCTTCCTCTTCCAGTCCTGCTTCGTCAAAATAATTCCGATAGAACTCAAGAGCTTCGTTTCTTTCTTCTTCCGGAATATCCACCAGTAGATATCCCAACTCCTGTATAAACTCATTCTTTGTCATGAGACTTCCACCCCCACAAAAATGTTATTAATCTTAGCCGCGTAAATCTTCCATTCTTTTATATAAAGTTTTAATTGGGCTTTCCCTTTATCCGTAATCTTGTAATATCTTCTGTTCCGGCCGTCAAATGCCTGATCATAGACTTCCAGACAATCCTCTTTCTGAAGTCGTCTGAGTACCGGGTACAGGGTGGACTCCGATATTTCAATAACCTGACGTATATCCTGGGTTATCTTATAGCCATAGGTACCTTCCTGATCTTTGGATACGATACCAAGAACAATGGCATCCAGTAAAGCTGCTCCTGTATTAAATACCATGATAACTTCTTCCTTTCTGACAGAATTCAAATAACCCTTCATTAAATGCTCGCAATTTATCATTTTTATAATGCTGAGTATATTATCTAATCCGCTATATTATATGTCGTATAATATTGTTTGATAAATAAAATATAAACAATCACAAAGGAATTGTCAAGAAAAATTTGTGTTCTAATGCTATTTTAATAAAAACCTTTTAATAATAGTTCTTGAAGCGTTTTCGAAACATTCATTCTAGACATCCCTTAACTATACAGCAGTTTTGGTGCAAAAAAAGAAGCACAACAGTTATCCTACCGTACTTCTTTATCAATAATTTATATCCATAAATAAAAATCAAAAGCCTAATTTTCATCAGATTTCAGGTGAAATGTACAAACCAGAAAGAACGAATGCGCCTATGGAAAGGTATTAGAAGTCCTTTTCCCTGGATATTTTGTGCTATATCATAAAGCAGATTGTCTGAGCGCAGCGAGTTTTCTGCTTTATGATATGTCAAGCGCAAAATATCCAGGGAATTAGGACTTCTTATACCTTGGAATCGAAGCATGAGTTTTTTCTGGTTTGTACATTTTACCGTCCCTTGCCAAACACTAACTATCTATCAATTACAAAGCCCGCACAAAGCACAAGCACTTGGTGCCGCTGCCATACCCCCAAGAGCAGTTTCCCGAAGCTCACCCGGAAGTCCTTTCCCCACGCGGTACATAACATTGACTGCCTCATCAAAAGGCACTACATTTCGAATTCCGCTCAAAGCCAGCTCTGCTGATATTAATGCATTTGATACACCTATTGCATTTCTCTGCTGACAAGGTGCTTCCACCAGTCCACCGATCGGGTCACAAACCAACCCCAGAAGATTAGAAATTGCACTGGTCGCCGCATGAAGGCTGCTCTCAGGGCTTCCACCCAGTAGTTCTGTAACCGCTGAGGCTGCCATGGCAGAAGCACTGCCAACCTCTGCCTGACAGCCACCTTCCGCACCGGCAATGGTCGCATTGTAGGTTATCAAATATCCTATAGCACCAGCGTGGAACAGGGCCATAATCATTTCCTTATCCGAAAAGCCATACTCCTCCTGCATCGCAAGAAAGGTACCGGGTATAACACCCGAAGCACCAGCCGTTGGCGCAGCAACAATCAGTCCCATAGAACTGTTAACTTCAAGAACGCCCATAGCATAGGATATTGCCTTTGACATCAGCCCTCCGCAGGCAGATGGGTCACCGGACATTCTTCTTTGTGTCAGTTTTAAAGCTTCTCCGCCAATTAATCCCCCCATGGATTTAAGCTTTTTTGTAAGAGCATCTTTAGCAGATGCCTTCATGATATTCCAGGAATGTTCCATTCTTAATAATACCGTATCCCTGTCAGTCTGACTGATTTCCATCTCTCTTAGCAGCATAACCTCAGAAATGGGTATTTGATTCTCCTTGCATAATTGTAGCAGCACTTTTCCTGTTTTAAATTCCATCTTCTGTTTTGTCTCCTACTCTTTATAGCTTTTCAATCAGAAAGGCCTGATATATATTGGGTAAATCTTCTATTTCATCTATTACTGCTGCTTCAATAATATCATCAGCTTCAATTATGGAATAAGCAATCGCACCTTTATTTTCTCTGTATAGTTTCATAAATGCAATATTAATTGAAAATTGTCCCAGAATATGAGTAACTGCTGCAACCACACCTGGTAAATCTCTGTGTTTAATCACAAGTGTATAATAATCACCCGACAAATCAATCTCCACACCATTGATTTTCTTAAGTTCTGCTCTTCCACCGCCAACAGAGATACCAGTAACGGAGGTTTTCTCACCCTTTTCATCTATTATAAGGATGTCAACCGTATTCGGATGAATATCCTTCTCTTCTTTGTTTATGATAAAATCATAAGCTAAACCGGCAACCTCTGCATAATGAAAGGATTCTTTAATCCTTCCATCCTCCGTATCATAACCTAAAATCCCTGCTACCAGAGCTCTGTCCGTACCATGTCCTCTATATGTCATGGCAAATGATCCATATAAAGTAAAAACCACCTGCTTAATCGGATTTTTCACCATATTGGCGGCAAGTCTTGCTATTCTTAATGCTCCCGCCGTATGAGAACTTGAAGGCCCTATCATATTGGGGCCGATAATATCAAATACACTGATTTCTTTCGATGAATACATGCGAACACCTTTCATATTCAAGCCGTTAAATAAGCTGTCCTTTTTGTTTTCTGTAATTATATAAGAGTATAGCACAAAATACCAGAAATTAATACAGCATACCTGACGATAATCACCACGAATACAAAATGGAATTGCTTGATAATAACTAGGGTGCGTCTGAAAATTGCATGTGCCGGACTGAAGGTTTTACTTTGTGGGAGGTATTCCGTGGTGTTCATTCAACTGCCAGGTATAACTATAGCTTATTACCTTTAACTAAAACCGGAGTATAAAAAATCCCCCTCTGCTTTCATTTACCGAAAACTTCGGGGGTATCTCTATCGATTTAGAATTTAATGATTCGGTAATAAGTCCTTGCGGTAAATTTATATACACATACATAAATGACTGCAAATATAACACCTGAGCCAATAATGCAAACAGTTGAAAGCATTGTGTCAAACAGGTAGAAGGATTCAAGCATTTTTATTATCATATGTCTGGCAGCGCTAAGATGAAGAACTGCTGCTGCAAGAGGAAGGAAGAATACCAGCAGAATCTGTCTGCTTATGGTCTTTTTCACTTCTCTATCATCCATTCCTACTTTCTGAAGTATTTCATATCGTTCTCTATCGTCATATCCTTCTGAAACCTGCTTAAAATAGATAATCAGAACTGTAGCACATAAAAACATGATCGTAAAGAATATCCCAAGAAAGAGTAGCCCTCCGAAAAGCCCGTAATCCTCTTGCCGTCTTAAGTCAATTGAAGATACAGTAATTGTATTGCCTTCTGCTGCACTTATTAACTTCTCTTTAAGATTGTAGGTAAATTCCAGCTGATCTTTTTCATTTCCTTCCATATTCAGAATGAATTTGTAACTACTAGCATCATCCCACTTCTGCTGATAATAATTCTCCAGGAGTTTTTCAGCATTCTGTTCATCGGCTGTAATAAGGAATATATCTGTAACCGGAGTATTTTTCCCTTTGTTAAAGACTGTATCAATTAATGTATCCTTTATAACATAGTCCTTATCAAGTGTCTTCATATCTATCAGTTTAAGATCCTCTTTATCCGTTAATAATAACACTTCCTTATCCGCAAGTTCCCGGTTATCACCAGTTACAGCTATATATTCTGCTAAAGGAACCACTTGCAACCCACGAATCTGAGACCATAACTCATACATCGGGGTATCCCTGTCAATTTCAGGGCTATTATACGGTAATATCTTACCATTAAGTAAAAACACAGATGAAGTAGCCGCCCTGTTATACCTATAGAAATCCTGAATCATTATTCCTTTTGCACTTGCTTCTTTATCAATAATATCATTTATACTGTTTATCTTCTCCTCTGATAGCCGGTCGTGTATTATAATCTCAAGGTCATTGGGATTATTGTACCTTATAATATCCTCCTGTCCCAGATAAAGAGCAACACAGGTGGATATTGTTACGAGAACCATTGTTGAGAGAATACAGATATTAGCCAGACCTGCAGCATTCTGCTTCATACGGTGGAATAAACCGGAAATGGCAATGAAATTTTTCGCCTTGTAATAGAATTTCTTCCGACTCTTTAACCGATGTAAGACAAACTGGCTTCCAGCCTGGAACAGTAAGTTCGTAGCCACTATTACCATAAGAACAGCAACAAAGAATTGGTTGAGAGCTGCGCCACCATTTTTTACGGTATTCGCCATATAATAAGCAGTAACCAATAATGCTGTTCCTATTAAGGTCTTTAACAGGACAAAGCGTACTTTCTTCTCACCGACCTGCTCTCCTTTCAGCAGATCAATGGGGTTAGCAGTCCTTACTTGTATGAAATTAAATGCTGTGGTTAAGACGAATATAATCGCAAACAACACTGTAGTTATTGAAAAAGGTTGCCAGTTTAAGGAAAAATGGCTGTCAGGAGACACCTTTAAAGTTTTCAGCAGCAATAAAAATATCAGATTTCCGAACACACAACTGGATACAATACCAAGTACCAGGGATATAGAGCTTAATATAAAGTTCTCAAAAATAATAATACGGCTTATATGTCTTTTCTCAAGCCCCAGTATTCCATAAAGTCCGAATTCTTTCTTTCTTCTTTTTATCAGGAAACTGTTGATATATAACATGAATATGATCGTGGTTATACTCATTATGATCATACCTAAGGCAAACATTGTCTTTATACTGTCTTTTTCTGGAACATTTTTTAACCCGTCAGTGGTCATAAGGGTGACTACCATAAAATAAATAGCAGAAAAGATGATATAGGATATGGCATAAGGAACATACATCCCCTTGTCTCTTCTCAGATTAGCAGCTGCCATTCGTAAGTAAAAGTTCTTAGCCAATGTCAGCACCCCCCTCTGACAGCACTGACAGATTAGAGACTATTTTATCAAAGAATTCTTTCTTGTTATCCGCGCCTTTATATACCTGGCTGAAAAGCTCCCCATCTTTGATGAACAGGACTCTTCTGGCATAACTTGCTGCCATGGCACTGTGCGTTACCATAAGGATTGTCTGACCATTCTTGTTCAGTTCTTCAAAGAGTGACAGTACCAGCGTAGATGCTTTTGAGTCCAAGGCACCGGTAGGTTCATCTGCCAGTATCAATTTGGGATTGGTTATAACCGCTCTGGCCATAGCCGTTCTTTGCTTCTCTCCTCCTGATACCTCATAAGGGAATTTCTCCAGAAGTTTCTCAATCCCAAGCCGCTTTACCAGGGGCAGGAGTCTTTCTTCCATAGACTCTACTGATTCTCCTGAAAGTACCAAAGGAAGCAGAATATTATCTTTTACCGAGAAGTTATCTAATAGATTAAAGTCCTGAAATACAAACCCGAGGTTCATTCTTCGAAAGGCTGACAATTCTCTGTCCTTTATGACTGACAGACCCTTGCCCTCCAGATAGATCTCTCCCGAAGTAGGTTTATCCAAAGATGCTATGATATTGAGTAAGGTAGTCTTACCAGAGCCGGAAGCTCCCATAATAGCAATAAACTCACCTTTAGCAATGTCAAAGCTGACATCATTCAGGGCACTAACTTTCTGCCCGCCTAACCTGGTACTGTATACTTTTTTAAGATTTTGAACCTGTAATAATTCCATGTTGATCCTGCCTTTCATTTACTGCTGTTTTATTAAATTCATAACCAGAACTCCGTTGTTCTTATGCATTCATTATAACGAAAGGCTTCTCCTGTTTCCATCGATTAACATTACATATATAAATTTAAACTTACAATCTTGTCACATTTTAAGCAGCTTTGAACTAGGCTGCTTTGAACTAGGCTAATCTGAACCCCCGCCGCACCATCCAGACCATATTCTGTTTCAGTAAATTGCAGAAATATACTATAAAAAGAAGCGTCCAACTCTGTTAAGCCAGGTTTCTTACAACCCTTAATCAAATATCTCAACGGGGTTTTCAGGAAATTCTAGAATAGCTTTTGTACCTAAGCCAAGCTTTGATTTAATAATAATACGGATTGAAATAGCATCCGCAACCTTTTTAGACAAATACAGGCCGATACCACTGGCCTTCTTATCCAGCCTGCCATTATAACCGGTGTAGCCTTTCTCAAATATCCTCTCAAGGTCTTCCGGTCTGATACCTATACCTGTATCTTCTATTACAAGTTTGTTCGCATCCGCATAGATTGCTATTCCACCTTTATTCGTATATTTAATTGCATTGGATAACAGCTGTTCAATGATAAATGAAATCCACTTACTGTCTGTCAGAGCATAAAAGCTTGAAGGTTCTATGGTTACACTTAATTTTTTATTGATAAAAAGTGAGGCATACTTTTTTACACTTGTTCTGATGATTTCAATAAGTTCATATTCTCGAATAACAAGGTCGGAAGCCAGATTCTTAATTTTTACATATTGCAGTGCCATTTCAACATATTGCTCTATCTTAAATAACTCTCCTTCAATAATCCTATTATCCAAGGAACTCCGGCTGTTTTTTATTGTTAGTTCCATAGCTGCTATTGGAGTCTTAATCTGATGCATCCACATCGTATAATACTCCATCTGCTCCCGGTAGTCCTTCTCCATGGCCAGCAGGTTCGCCTTCATGTCATTATATAGGTTTGTAATTATCTCCTGATAGCTCGATTCCAGTGCATTACATGAAAGCGGCAGCTCCATAAGCTCCAGCTTTTTATTCTCAATAATAACCTTTAACCTTCTCCATCTTTTCTGATAAAAATAGATATCAATAATAATATAAACCAGCACAATAAAGGAATAGAGTATCAATGCATAAAGAATGGATATCAATTCATGAGCGTAAAGAAAACTGACTAAAGGAAAAATAATCCACAATATCAGTAACAGCAATATAAGATTAATGCGGTATTTTAGATAGTCCTTAATCATGAATCATATACCCCATACCTTTCTTCGTCTGTATAAAATCTTTTAAATCCATATCCTCCAGCTTCTTTCGCAAACGGTTTACATTCACTGTCAGGGTATTGTCATCTACAAAACAATCACTGTTCCACAGGCACTCCATAATTTCTTCCCGCAATACCACCCGGTTCTTATTCTCCATTAGAAGTTTCATTATCTTAAATTCATTTCTGGTAAGCTCAATAACTTGTCCGGCTGTTTCCAGACAGGTATCTGCTAAATTAAGTGATACCCCTTTTATATCCAATGTTTTACTCTCCACGTAATAATCATAAGTCCTTCTTAAGAGCGCCTGTATCTTTACCACCACCACATCCATGGAAAAGGGTTTGGTAATATAATCATCCCCCCCCAGATTCATAGCCATTACCAGATCCAGATTCTCTGTATGTGAGGTTAAAAATATGATTGGCACCTTTGATTTCTTCCTGATCTCACTACACCAGTAAAAGCCGTTATAAAAGGGCAGGGAAATATCCAAAAGAATCAAATGGGGTGACAGCTCTGCAACCGTCTCTGCTACCTTATTGAAATCCGAAACACACACCGCCTGAAACCCCCATTTAATCAGATTCTCCTGCAATAAGGAAGCTATGGTCATATCATCTTCCACTATCAGAATGTTATACATATTTTATCCTTCATCTCTTTCACAATATAAATTTTTACCATCTGTTGTCAGTCTCACAGCCTGTACTGCTGTAATCGCTTTTCTGCTGTCACTTTCCTCTTTTTCAAAAGGGTGGCAGAAGTAAAACAGGTATGCTTCATCATCAATTACCAGCACATCTGCATGATGACCAATTCCGGTATCCATTAGTTTCATGCCTGGTTTCTCTAAGAGATTAGCCTTGCAGCGATTCCAACGGGTAAAATCTTCTGATTGGTATACCCCAAGGCCTTTCCAGAAATCCGTAATCATCCATTTCACGCCGCCAAGCACAAATACATTGGCACCTTCATGAGAACAGTCATTAATTTCTTCTCCTGTCACTTCCCATTGATACAGATCCCTGCTTCTGGCAGCGTATGTATGACTGTTATGATTTTCGTCCTTGTACCACAATTTGAACAACCCTTTTTCTACCTCATAGACACAGGCATCAATTACCCGTTTGGAAGAAAGCTCTATTTCACCAGCATATTTCCACTCCCAAAGATTATCTGCCGTATAATGGAGCATTCTTCTTTCATAATTCCAATCAGTAGGTATACCGGTTATATAGGACACATACATATGATACTCACCTAAGGCATAGATGATTTCCGGTGCCCAGAAGGTATTATGGCCAGGTTCAATATCAAGTCCCGGTAATGTTCCTCTGTACAGCCATTTCCTCAAATCCTTTGAGGCGGCAACACCTATCTTAGACCCATGAATGCTGGATACACCAATCTGTACAGCAGTAGACCTTCTCTGGGTATAGAACATATAATAGCATTCCTCTTCTCTGTTCCAGATTACTGCCGGATCCGTTGCTCCATCGTAAATTGGATCTCTGAATAAAGGGGATGGAAATTCTGTAATTTTCATAAAACTCCTTTCGTGAATAACAAGCTGTAAAATATTATACAAATTGTAAATCGAACTATAACATATGTCAATGTTTCTATGGTATTATATGGTTATCTCAGTCTGTAAGCCTAAATACCAAAAGACAGTTTCGCTTTCTTATATCATCTCCCATTTTTGTAAATATCTTATAGATAATTGTTAATAAATGCTATATAATTATAATATACCTCTAAAATATTGATAGAATAAACGAAGGATAACCGAAATATATTTGATAATTACAAAGCGATACTTTAATCCTTGCACCGTTTGAGAGCCTTGCGCGGCTTCATATCCTTATATATCGGCTCACCCAGGAAACAGGGAGAAATTGAATAAGTACCGTGCTAGCTATAGCCGAAAAGCATAGCAGAACAGGAAATATCATTAATACAAAGATAATCTTATAAAGAATGAATTTACTGAAAGGAGATTGTTTATGCAAGATGTACGTGTTATTGATTTTCCCAGATTAAAGGTGGTGAGTTCAGGTCCTATCACCACAATGGAGGAGTTTGAGAATTTTGATCGCTGGTGGTCTGCGATTGATTCCAAGGATTACATAACTCCCCGGGATTTTATGTGGTACAATGAAAAAGAAAATTATATGGAATGGATCTTCGCCGTTCCAAAAGATTGCTACGATTTTGGTAATTATGCTCTAACCGAATTTCCCGGTGGTCTTTATGCTGCTGTAACGTCAAAAGATACAGAGGAGGACTGTAAATTAGCAAAAGAAGAAATCAGCAAATGGATAAATGACTGTAAATGTTTTGAACTATCTACTCCTGGCAATGACAAAATAACGAGATATACAATGTCACATATTGTAACCCCTCGCATCTTTAAGAAAAAAATGGGTTATCATCTTACCGATACCTTTGTACCTATTATAGCAAAATAAATCGTTGCAATAATTCCTGGCAACCCTTTGATAACAAAAGACATATCTCTTTTGCCCCCTGATGCGGCAGTGAGATATGTCTTTTATGTGAAAGGACTCTATTGTATATCAGCACGCTTTATGAGTCAACAGCATGTATTCTGTTTTGTTAAACCAACTGTCCACTTGCAGACAACTGATTCTTTCGCATTTGAACTATCTATTATTGATTCAAAGAATGAATAAATCTTTCAAAGGCTTTTTGTCCTTCCATATTTCGTTTGTATACTCCTGCATGCTCTAACACCTTCATAAATACAATACCGATTTCCTGTTGAAGGATTTCTTCTATATTATCAGAAGTAACCAAAGGATACTTGGGAAGGAATTCTTCCATCCATAGCTTATGTTTATAGATAGCCTCCTCCTCTAAGATATCTCTTCCGGACAAGATTGCTTCACGAAGCTCTTCCATCTCATCCTTCAAACGTGCCGGCAATACAGCAAGACCCATTACTTCTATAAGTCCGATATTCTCTTTCTTAATGTGATGCAGTTCACCATGGGGATGGTAGACGCCAAGAGGATGTTCTTCTGTAGTAACGTTATTGCGAAGCACCAGATCAAACTCATACAGACCGTTTTTCTTTCTGGCTATGGGGGTAATTGTATTATGAGGTTCTAATTCCTTACCTGCTTCCCTCTGTTCCTCTGCTTCAGCCGTTGTCAGAAGTTTTCCCTCTAAATCGGAGTATGCATATACGAAAGCGCTTTCATCTGTATAGCTTCTCCAGGCTTTTAAGATATAGTCACCCAATTCCACAAGTTCCTGAGGTTCTTCACCACGAAGCCTGATGACAGACATAGGCCACTTAACAATCCCTGCCTGGATTTTCTCATATCCTTTTATCTTAAATTCTTTCTCAACCGGTGCCTTAGCCATAGCAAATTCATAATTACCGCCTTGAAAATGATCGTGGGTAAGTATGGAACCGCCTACAATCGGGAGATCTGCATTGGAGCCAACAAAGTAATGAGGAAACAATTTAACAAAATCAAAAAGTTTCTGAAATGCCGGTTTATCGACCTTCATAGGGGTATGTTCACTGTTTAATACAATACAGTGTTCATTGTAATACACATAGGGTGAATACTGAAAACCAAAACCCTGATTATTAATCGTAATGGGTATAATTCTGTGATTCTGTCTGGCAGGATGATCCACTCTTCCGGCATATCCTTCATTTTCCACACAGAGGAGGCATTTAGGGTATCCGCTCTGCTTCTTTAACTTGGCTTCTGCTATGGCTTTGGGATCTTTTTCAGGTTTTGACAGATTAATGGTTATATCCATATCGCCGTATTCGGTTTCCGTTATCCATTTAATGTCCTTAATAATACGATATCTTCTGATATAATCGGAATCCTGGCTGAGTTTGTAGTAATAATCCGTAGCCTTTTTAGGGTCTTCTTCGTAAAGGCTGTTAAAGGTTTTAACCACTTTGGATGGTGGTGGAATAAGAAGCCCCATTATTTTTGTATCGAACAAATCCCTGTAAACGATACTGTCGCTTTTTAACAGGCCTTTTTCAATGGCAAATTTAAGAATTCCCTCTAATATCTCTTCTAAATCCATAGTAGTGGTAGCTTTATCAGGCTCTTCATACTCCTCAAGCTCCAGGACCTCCAAAAGCTTATTTATGGTATAGTATTTATCCTGCTTCTCAATTAAGCCTGCGGCCAATGCATACTCAGTCAATGCTTTTATATATTGATTAATCATATTTTACACCCATTGCATATCACAGATATCTGCGATATTGCCATTCATAAAACGAACAAAAGAATTTTCCGGCAACCTTTCATTTTCTAATTTTCTTTTGTTCTCGCTTAGGGTGTGTCTGAAATACAATGCACCGTTTTTGAAAGCTTCGTCCGGCACAGGCAAACTTCAGATACCCTATATGCAAAACATTGCTGTTATTTAGTCTTATAACCTTCCGGATGGCTCTGGTGC
Organism: Anaerocolumna sp. AGMB13020; assembly: GCF_033100115.1. NCBI lineage: Bacteria > Bacillati > Bacillota > Clostridia > Lachnospirales > Lachnospiraceae > Anaerocolumna > Anaerocolumna sp. AGMB13020. The sequence goes on from NZ_CP136910.1 coordinate 570,777, forward strand.
CACTTCCAGGCAGTTGCAATGATTTCCTTAACATCTTCAAATTCAGGTTTCCAGCCAAGGATTTTTTTTGCTTTATCACTGGAGGCAATTAGTTTTGCCGGATCTCCTGCTCTTCTGGGAGTTGTAACAGCAGGTATATTAGAGCCGGTTACTTCTTGTGCCGCCTCAACAATTTCCTTAACGGTGAAACCAACACCGTTACCCAGGTTAAAGATATCACTTTCTCCACCCTTTACCAGATAATCTACCGCCAGGATATGCGCCTGTGCTAAATCTGTTACATGAATATAATCTCTTACACAGGTACCATCTTTTGTATCATAATCATCGCCATAGATATTAACGGCTTCTCTTTTCTTATTGGGAACCTGAAGCACTAGAGGAATCAAATGAGTTTCCGGATTATGCGCTTCACCGATTTCACCGCTCTTATGTGCACCGCAGGCATTAAAGTAACGAAGTGATACATATTTTAAGCCATGGGCCTTATCTGTCCATTTAAACATCTTTTCCATGGAAAGCTTGGTCTCGCCGTAGCAATTGGTAGGCTCCGTCTTATCCGTTTCCAGAATGGGAACTTTCTCAGGCTCTCCATAGGTTGCAGCTGTTGAAGAAAATACAATCTTCTTCACATCATGTGCTATCATGGATTCTAAAAGTACCTTCGTGCCATTCAGGTTATTATCGTAGTATTTAAGAGGATTGGTCATACTTTCTCCAACCAGTGAATTGGCAGCAAAATGAATAACAGCATCAATCTTCTCCTTTTCCAATACACTGTCAACAAAATCCCTGTTACGGATATCCCCCTGATAGAATCTGGCTTTCGGATGAACAGCTTCTTTATAGCCGGTTTCCAGATTATCTACGATTACCACATCTTCGCCTTTGTCAATTAATTCATAAACTGTGTGAGAACCGATATAGCCGGCTCCTCCTAATACTAAAACTGTCATACTTTACCTCACATTCCTCCGCCTTTATGCGGCATACGCTTTTAAGCAACATCATCTTTTACAGGGTATAAATTTCAATTTATCCCTTTCGTGAATATCAAATCTTCGATTTGATATTCCTGAATCCGTAGTTGAAAAAACTGTTTTTAAAACTGTTTTTGGTTTTTTAACCTATCTCTATGCTGTAATTTCTTATAACCTTACTGGACCATCTCCCACTTCAACTACATAGAAATCAGCCTTATAGCCGATTTTATCTTCGTAGATTTTACCGACATTTTCAATAAAGTTATCTACATCAGCGTTTTCCACGATACTTACAGTACATCCCCCAAAACCAGCTCCTGTCATACGAGCTCCGATAACTCCTTTCTGCGCCCAGGAAGCTTCTACAAGTGTATCTAGCTCTATACCTGTAACTTCGTAGTCATCTCTTAAGGATACATGAGAAGCATTCATCAGTTCACCAAACAAGGATATATTTCCGGCTTCTAAGGCTTTTACTGCTTTGACTGTCCTTTGATTTTCATATACTGCATGTTTTGCACGCTGCGTACGGACAGGATCGCCGATTAAAGCTTTATTTTTTTCAAATTCTTCTTCCGTAAGTTCACCAAGAGATTTAATATCCAGCTTGGTCTGCAGTGCTGCAAGTGCATCTTCACATTCCTGTCTTCTTTCGTTGTATTTGGAATCGCCTAGTCCTCTTTTTTTGTTGCTACAGGCAATAACAATCTTTGCATTCTCCAGTTTGATTGGTGCATACTCATAAGCCAGATCGCTGGTATCCAGGAATATGGCATGATCTTTTTTACCCATTGCAATGGCAAACTGGTCCATAATACCGCAATTTACACCGATAAAGTTATTTTCAGCATACTGGCTTACCAAAGCGATATCAACCAGGCTGATATCCAATCCGAAAAGTTCTTTTGCTATAAAACCTGTAAGTACTTCCACAGACGCAGAGGAGGATAATCCGGAGGCATTTGGTATATTTCCGAAATATAAGAGATCCATGCCTTCATCAATTACGAAACCTCTTTCCTGCAGTGTCTTAATTACTCCTTTGGGGTAATTTGCCCAATCATCCTTCTTATCATAGGTAAGACCTTCAAGTGATACGCTGATTACGCCAAGTTCTTTAAAGTTCAGAGAATAGAATCTTAGTACCTTCTCACCATTTTTTCTTGCTGCTCCGTAAGTTCCAATGGTCAATGCACAGGGAAACACGTGTCCGCCGTTATAATCTGTATGTTCTCCAATTAAGTTAACCCTGCCAGGCGCAAAAAACAATTCCGCTTCACTGCCTCCAAATACTTCCTGAAAACTTGATAATAATTCCTTCTTCATCGTAAACTCCTATCCGTATGCTCTTGCACACTTAAAATCAGGCACTTAACTCCTGTTATTTTGTAAACTCATTTCTTATTTAGGATGCCCTATGCTTTTTGCTTTAAGCATCCCAAAAGTCCTGCTCTAACTGTCAGAAAACCAGTTTCATACGAATATCCTGCTGATAATCACCAAAGCCGTTTCCAAATAAGTTAACACCTCCTATATGGACCGCATCTTCTTTGATTCCAAGTCTTACGGATATATAAGCATTGCCAGCCAGTTCATAAGTATCAATTGTCCTGTTATTTACCGGCATATCATCGATAAAGGTTCCCTCCTCTGATAATTTCCAGGTCTTTAAAACTCCGAACTGGGAATTTTTATCAGGCCACCAGACTGGATTGTATTTTCCTCTTCTTCCTCCAAAATCTCCGGGACAAGTCCAGGTACCAGCCTCAATACCATTAATCCATAACGTTATATCGGAAGGATGATTCAGATTAAACTCATGATCTTCAGAGCACAATTCCATGGATATTTCCATACGTTTAAGCTGTCTGCTGGTAAGCAGATAATTCGGGAAACGATACTCCACATATCCTTTGCCAAACCATAAGAGTTTTGCCCCGGTTCTGCCTGGATTATAGAAACACCTGGGTTCGTCTTCCTCATCAATATGACTCTTCTCATTGACAATGCCACAGGTTGGTTCCACATAATAGTCAACAAAATTACCTATTGGCATATTTATTATTTCAGAATCCTCTTCCCTGTTGGTTTCCATATTCAGCTCCAGAGTCCTTACTTCCCTTTTACATATTTTCATAGAACCTCTTACTGCCGGAACCAGCTCGGTCGCTATGAGTCCTGCCTCTTCTAACAGCTTAACATGAGTTGCAGCAGAAGATTGGGGAAGATTTAACTGCTCTGCTATTTCATTGATGTTATAATTACCTCTGCATAAAAGCTTTAATATTTCCAGCCTTATTTCTGCTGATAGTGCCTTGGCACTTAGTGCCATACTTTCTGTATCATCTAAATCAAGCCTGATAATTTTACTCAATATCACTGCTCCTTTATATCAGATTTTTTGATATAAACTTGTTTTTTTGTTATAAATATAATATCATAATTGAACGAAAAAGAAAAGTATCCGGGATTAGTTTGCAACATTTTAACAAAAAAATTTAATAGTATTTTCTTTGTTCCTCTCCAACAGGCTTTCACACTGTCTTTTTAGAAAAGCATAAAAAAAGCCGGTAGTATTATTATACTCACGGCTAACAAAAAATTATCGGTTTTCCTATAAACAGCTGGTGCTAAGTGATGTGTATTGTCGGAATGCAATCAGTACCAGGAGCAAAATGCTGACAATTTTATTATTGTATATATCCATAACCCCAATCTTTGTTGGGGTATTTCATATCCCGCCTCCTGACAGCATTGATCATCAAACTGTTCTTAATGGCGGCGGTAGTCACCAGCCGGCTGTCATTCTGGCTTAAACCTTCTTGTAATAGTCCCGCGCAGATTCCTGCTGCATATGCAACTGCCAGACAAGTTCCTGAAATCGGCAATATGGTATTATAAATGGTGGGTGCAAGAAGATTTATTCCAGGTGCAGTAATGGTGGGTTTCGGCAAATTCATGGAAGTAAAGCCTCTTCCGGTAAATGGTGCAAGGGTGATATTAACCGGTTCATAGGCACTGATTGTTATAGGAAAATCAGCATTCCCAGGACCGGAGATGGTTGTATAGGGATCGGCATTATAGAAAAAAGTCTCTTCTGAAATAAAATTTCTTATTGGCAGCCACATATGAAATTCCGTTTCCAGATTATCCGTGCCCGATACGATAAACTGCCAGACCCCATCTGTTATATTACGAAACCGAAACATGATAAGCTGCTGTTCCGAGTATGCTTCACTGTTATAACTATCAATAAAAACTACCATCTCATGATACATTATACTTATATTTCTTTGGGAGGCAAAATCAGACTTCAGATCATATATAATTTCACCGTTTGGTGCTATAAGCCTTACATTCAAAAGACTTGGAAGCACTCCCCACATTTCTGCCGTGAAGTTTTTATCTTCTTTCCCGACATTCAGATATACCGTGTCGGAGTTGAAAGGCGGAGTCAGCATCCGAAAGTAATGATGGCCCTGATCCCCTTCGTTACCTGATGCCAGCAGGATACAGATTCCGGGTTTATTGGTGTTTTCATTAATGTAGTTACATATTATATCTTCCCCTTTATGAGAACCCTGGGAAGAACTTAACCCCAAACAGATAACAACGGGTTTTTGCAGTCTTTCTGATGCTCTGATCAGATATTCAATTCCCATCATAAGGTCATTTTGCTGAAAACAAACCTCGTCTTTCGGGATTCCATAGAAATCCATCAGATAGCTTTTAGCTTGTTTTAATTTCACTACAGCAAGACTGGCCCCCGGTACTACTCCCAAAACATCTACGATATTATCCGATAGCCCTGTAGCAACACCTGCCATAGCGGTACCTTCACCAATCGAATCGATTGACGGAACGATGTCCAAGGGGTTACTGGAAGCCAATGCCTGGTTTATCTCCGCTGCTGTATATTCCGTTCCGTAATAAAAATCTCTGGGATAATTATTGCTTATAATTGTCTGATCCCAAATCAATTCAATTTTTGTTGTTTTATCTTCTTTGATAAAAATCTGATTCTGGTAGTCTATACCCGTATCAATTATACCGATTACAATTCCAACGCCTGAATTTTCGCTGGTATTAACGCTATGAGCACTGACTCCTTCTGCCCGGCCAGTAAAAAAGGCAGTGAGGCCGAAACATTTTGGCAAAATATGATAACCGAATTCCTGAACCGCATTTTCATTAAAATCTTTAACCGGTATGTGCACCACCGCGTAGTTTTCATTTATTAAATTATAAGTATACTCATGATAGCGTTCAAAAAACTGCAGATTATTATTGTATTCCACAACCAGATCAGCAAATGCCTCACTTATTATCGTATGTCTCTCCCACTCATTCATATCATACCGGCTCCTTGGCATGGCTTAATACTTAATAGTTTAGCATTATGCATTAATTACTAATAATTTATGTCAGTTTTCAATATATGTTTCCTTAAAACTATTTTTTTAATAATTTGCCGGTTTTGATTAGAATACACTATGAGAGAATCCCGGAGTTCGTAAGCTGAACCGGCAAAGCTTTAAGACAGCTTACTTAACGTCTGCCATCTCTTACAATTAAAGTGCTATACCCCATCTGTCTTAAGACTTCCTCTTCTCTTGCAGCTTCATCAAGGTCATTAAATCTGCCTGTGATTACAGCATAAACTTCACCCTGTCTAATGATATCAGCGGGTATATCGTTTTCCATCAAATTTCTGATCAAGTTGTTGGCATTATTAATATCGTTAAACAACCCAAGCTGAATATGATAAATTGCCTGCTCACCGTTTTCACCTTCTCTGTATTCCGTATCTGTTTCCGATTCTTCGTTCATGCCGTTATAATCCTGGTTGTTACGTTCCTGGCCTCTTCCGCTCCGGGTATTCCCATTCTGGTTTTCTTCATTTTGATAACTTCCATTTTGTGAACTACCATTTCCGGTATTCCCGTTCTCATAATTTCCGTTTTGTGAACCGCCGTTTCCAGTATTTCCGTTGTACATACCCTCTTGGCTGTAATCTTCCTCTGAATACTCTCCATCAACCTCTGTATTCTCACCAAGCGTATCCAGAATAGCTGCTGCTATTGCATATGCGATCTCATCAAATCTTTCATCAAACAGAGTATTATCCGAATCTGTGTTAATAAATCCCACTTCAACTAATACCGCCGGCATGTTTGTTCTACGCAGAACTGCCAGATCTGTCCTCACTGTTATACCAAGATCTGAAAATCCAACTTCCTCCAGCTCCTGATTGATATTTGCCGCAAGTACAGCTCCAGGATCATCCATAGCAAATACCAGTGATTGCACCCCGCTGTAAGTATTGGGTGTAGGGCTTGCATTTCTGTGAATAGAAACGAAATAGTCTGCACCTTCCAGATTAGCCATATAAGCTCTTTCCAAGGGTGATACATAGACATCGTCTACTCTGGTATAGAGTACATCCACTCCATTGTTAGTAAGTATTTCACCTATTTCCAGTGTCAGGTCAAGATTGTCGTATTTTTCCATACGCCCAAAATATACTGCACCATTGTCATATCCGCCATGTCCGGCATCTAAAATTATTCGACTAGCCATAGATAGCCTCAAAGTATTCTTTTAGCATATCATATGCCACTGCCAAGTCCCTTGTTACTCTTACGGATACTAGTAGCAATACTCAATTTATTCAATCTTCCCTTTTCTAAAAAGAACGAAGCGCAGTCAGAGTTTCTCTTAAATTGTCATATAATGATAATCGTATTGTTCAACAATGGAAAATCCAAAGGTTTTATACAGCTGCAAGGCTTCCTTACTTTCGCTTTCAACCTGCAGCAACACCTTTTCTCTTCCCATATCTTTTATTTCTGATACAGCCCATACAAGAAAAGCTTTTCCATACCCCTCTCCCCGGTACCTCTTTCGGATACCAAAACCATAGACAGAGGCATCCTTGCTACCAAGATGGAGACTTAAAATTCCAATGGCTTTTCCCTTTGAACGCAGAAGAAAGGTCTGTGTATTGGAATCCTCAAGTGAAAGTTCCAACATTTCCTGTACTGTATCCTGCTCCCATTCAAATATTTCCCGGAATACTTCTATCCCCTCCATCAGATTATCCCCAGTTAGCTGTTCTACCAATAAGGTCTCCTGAAATGCCTTTTTATAGTTCCTGTCAGATTTTATCTCGTAAGACAACAAATAATCTGCTCTTCCAGCCTTTGCTTTTAAGGCTTCTGCACACGCCTTACCGGTAATACTTTTATTTTCAACGACTAATACTGCAATGGAAATATCAAATTTCTTAAGCTCCTTAACCGCTTTCTTATAAAGAGATTTAAAATAACCCTGCCTTCTGTGGGAAGGCAGGGTATAGGCTGAAATTTCGGCTTCATCCGGAAAAGGTTGGTATAGTATCAAGGTACTTATGAGAACTTCCTTCTGATAGAAGCAATAGTAACTCTTAAGTTCGGGATAATAATTGTCACCCTCCTCCAAAACCGGCAGCCGCTTAAGTTTGTCATTTTCATTGCAGGCAGTAATCAGTTGATTGATATCTTCCCTTTGCTTTTCATTCAAAGTGTGAAGTGTAATAATCGACATATACTCCCGCCTTTATTAATAATGGTTTCCCGCAATATGAACTTTAATAATGTTCGTCGTTCCGGAAGTTCTTAGAGGAACACCTGCTGTAATAACAGTTAACTCACCATGCTTTAAATAACCTTTTTCTTCTACAGTAGCTACCGCATGCTCAAATAAAACGAATGTATCCTGCTCTTCTTTGATCAGAAGTGGTTTAACACCCCAGGACAAATTAAGCTGTCTGCAAACATGCTTCTCAGTAGTACAACCGATAATAGTGCATGCCGGACGGTATTTGGATATCATTCTGGCAGTCTGTCCGGACTGGGTAACGGTTATAATCATTGCTGCATTCAGGTCATGAGCTGTAGTACAGGTTGCATGAGAAATTGCATCTGTAATACTTGGATTCTCTTCTGTCTCCAGCAAACGGAAACGTTTCTTATAATCGATATCCTGCTCGGTGCGAATAGCAATACGTACCATTGTCTTAAGTGCATCCACCGGATACAATCCTGCTGCAGTCTCACCGGATAACATAATAGCACTGGTGCCATCATAAATAGCATTGGCAACGTCAGTAGATTCTGCTCTGGTAGGTCTTGGATTCTTCATCATAGAATCAAGCATCTGAGTTGCTGTAATTACCTGTTTGCCTGCGTTATATACCTTCTTGATGATCATCTTCTGAATTACAGGAACGTCCTCTAAAGGTATCTCTACCCCCATATCACCTCTGGCAATCATAATACCGTCAGCTGCTTCAATTATCTCATCGATATTTTCAACGCCTTCCATATTTTCAATTTTAGCGATAATGTTAGTTCCTGTATGATTATACTCAGCAAAAATTTTACGAATTTCCATAATATCTGCGGCACTCCTTGTAAAAGAAGCCGCGATAAAATCATATCCCTTTTCGATGGCAAAAATGATATCATCTCTATCCTTAGCGCTGATAAAGGGCATTGTAAGTTTTGTACCAGGTACGTTAACTCCCTTATTGTCGGAAATCGAACCGTCATTCTGAACGGTACAGATGATATCTGTCTCAGTAAGGCTTTCAACTGTCATTCCTACGAGACCGTCATCAATCAGAATGGTAGCTCCAACACTTATGTCTTTTACCAGATGCTCATAATTTATATAAACAATATCCTGTGTTCCTTCTATTTGTCTGGTTGTCAAAGTAAATGTTTGTCCTTTTACCAGGCTTACCTTTTTTTCTGTAAATTTTCCGATACGAATCTCAGGTCCTTTTGTATCCAGCAGAGCCGCTATGGGAATATCCAATTCCTCCCTGATTTGTCTTAATCGAACCAAACGGCCATAATGCTCCTCATGATCAGCATGTGAGAAGTTAAATCTTGCACAGTCCATACCTGCAAGAGCCAATTCTCTCATTACGTCACCCTTATCCGTTGATGGGCCTAATGTACAGATTATTTTGGTCTTTCTCATACCTTAATCCTCCTTGTGAATTTTTTAATTATTTCAAATCACCCTGGATACAGATTACATTTCCACGAAATCACCTAATTTTTTCTATTGAAAATATTCTGCATAAGCGGAATCTTAATTTTATCATCTTCCTGTACCACACATGAAATTACTATGGCATTTTAACGTCGAAAATGAAACTATCCTAAAATTCTTCTTATAAAATCCCTGCGTCCCTTAACCCACGGGAATAATAATACACCATTTTCCATAATAAATCTACAGAAAAATAATATATTATCTTAATTAATAGAGTATTTTACATAAGTCTTTTTGTCTATACAAGAATTCTACAAAGAATTTACTGACTTCTTACTCTTTCCTAACATTTCATACAATGGTATTTTTCCCCATAATTAGTATGTTTGTTAATTTCTTAACTATATATTAATGATACGCTAAAATCCCATCTTAATTTTGTTAAATACCTCCAGACACTACCTCCCGCAAACTGTCCTCTCTGTATGTGTACAACAAAACTTAAGTTTATACTTAAAATTCTCTCGTAAATATATCACTATGCTCCAGCAGACTCTCTACCGTATCAAACCCTAAACGATGCAGCAGTTCTATTACATAAGGATTGTCAATGGGTGTGGGGTAAGCCGCACTGTCTCCATACGCATTAACATGCTGTCTTCCCTCTTCCCTGTCAATCATAACCTTAGGACCGCCTACACATCCGCCTACGCAACCCATTCCTTCAAAGAAATTTGCATTTCCATTCCCCTCCAGCAGTTCGTTAATCATCTGCTTACAGGACGGTACACCGTCTGCCTGTCTGGTTTTCACATGGATTTTCCTGTCAGGATTCAATCGCTCTACTGTCCCTTTGACTGCTTCACTGACTCCGCCGGTTCTGGCATAAATTCTGCCGGCTCTTGAGGAATGGTCTTTTTCGCTCTCATCCATTTTGCCTGGGTCAATACCTGCATACTCAAAAATATCCTGAACCTCCTGAAAGGTAAGAACAAAATCAACCGCATCACTGATATCCTTTTCCCTTGCTTCTGCTTTCTTGGCTACACAAGGTCCGATGAATATGGTGATTGCCTCCGGATGCAGTACTTTAATGGTTCGTCCGCAGGCTACCATGGGAGAAACCGCTCCCGGAACATGGGGCATAAGATCCTTATAGATTCGTCTTATCATACCTATCCACATAGGGCAGCAACAGCTGGTCAATTGATAATCCTTTTCAGTCAGAATGTTTTTATCAAATTCCAGCGCTTCTTTTAAGGTTAAAATATCAGCAAATAATGCTACTTCTATCATTCCCTCAAAGCCCAGATACTTAAAGGCATTTCTAAGCTTACCAGGTGTTACCTCTTCATTGAACTGGCCTAAGAATGCAGGAGCTATCAAGGCATATACAGGGCCCTTTGCCTCATGGATAGCCGTCAGGGCAGGAAGTACATCCTTGCTGGCTGTCAGCTTATCCGCCTTACAGGCATCAACACAGGCACAGCAGCCGGCACATAATTCTTTATCAATTATCAATTTTCCGTTCTCATCTTTTTTGATAGCTTCAAAAATACAGCTGTCAACGCAGGCAGACGGCTTATCCGGAGGGCAGGAACATTCACCTATATGCAAAATCGGAGGATATTTCTTTGGATTTAACAGGCAATCCAATTGATGGGGATCATATTCATCAAAATTGATATTTTTTTCCTTTCCATCAACATAATCCTTCGTTAGCTTGCGATACATATCATCAAATCTAGTCATAGAACACCTCACTTTTCATAGTCATTATTTTTTCCAAAAACTTGTTAAATAACCAAAATGCCATAAAAAGATGCAAATTGCATACTTCTATGGCATTCTCCTACTTATTTATAGATTATGTTCTAACTATTTCCTCTGTTAAGGCTTATTCATTGTCCTTATTTATCGTCTCTGACAAAGTATGCCAGCCCAATACTGCGCATTTGACTCTGGCAGGCATGTGGGATATATCCTTAAGGGCAACAGCATCCTCCAATATCTCTAGCTCATCCTCCTTTTTAATTTCATTTTTTATCATACCAGTAAAGGTCTGTGCAAGCAATTCTGCTTCTTCCAGACTTTTACCTTTTATCAAATCTATCATAATCGATGCAGAAGCCTGGGATATTGCACATCCGCTGCCTACAAACGAGGCATCCTCTATGATACCGTCTTTGATGTTTAATTCCAGCTCAATCTCATCTCCACAGCTTGGGTTAATACCGCGTTTCGTCCTGTCTGGATGTTCAAGATGATGTTTGTTATGATTGGAATTCGCATGTTCTCTTAAGATTTCCGAATATACATTTTCAATTCCCAAGACCAAGCCACCCCCTCACTTTCATTAAGCTCGTTATAAACCTATCAATATCTTCTTTGGTATTATAAAAATAGAAAGACACCCTGCAGGTAGCCGCCGCTCCTAAATACCTCATGAAAGGCTGAGCACAGTGATGACCCGCACGAATACAGACACCATCTGCATTTAATAAGGAGGAGACATCGTGAGGATGCACCTCTTGTATGTTAAAAGATATTACACCGTTTCTGTCATCCGCAGTATGTTTTTCACCATAGATAGTAACATAAGGTAATTCCCTCAGTCTGTCAAGAGCATAAGTGGTAAGCTCTTCTTCAATTTCTCTAATTCTGTCATATCCTGTCTCTTTGAGGTACCCGATTGCCGCTTTCAGACCTATTGCGCCTCCCACATTTGGCGTTCCCGCTTCGAATTTTTGAGGCAAAGGTGCAAAAGTTGACTCCTGTTCTGATACGAAATCAATCATTTCCCCTCCGGTAAGAAAAGGAGGCATTTCTTCCAGAAGAGCTTTCTTTCCATAAAGAACGCCAATTCCCATAGGACCCAGCATTTTATGTCCGGAAAAGACTGCAAAATCTGCATTAAGATCAATTACATCCAAGGGATAATGAGGAATACTCTGTGCACAGTCAATAACGGTTACAGCTCCTACACTATGGGCTTTCTCTGTTATTTTCTTAACAGGATAAACGGCACCGGTCACATTCGACACATAGGCAAAAGCCACAATTTTCGTTTTAGCTGTAATCTTTTCTTCTATCTCCTCTTCTTTAAGACGTCCTTGCTCATCTGTATAGAGATACTTTAAAACTGCATTTTTCTCTTTGGCAAGCTGCTGCCAGGGTATTAGGTTGCTGTGATGCTCGGAAATGGGGATGAGAATTTCATCCCCTTCTTTAATATTGTTTTTGCCATAACTATAGGCTATAAGATTCAGGCTTTCCGTTGCATTTCGGGTAAATATGATTTCCGCAGCATCTTTTGCTTTAATAAAATCTGCAACGGCGTTTCTTGCCTCTTCATATTCAAAAGTTGCTTTTTCACTGATATCATACAACCCTCTATAAGGATTGGCATTGTATTCTTTATAATACTCTTCCACTGCTTTTATGACAGACTCCGGCTTCTGGGTAGTAGCCGCATTATCAAGATAAACCAAAGGTTTTTCACCCTTCCCTTTTAACAGGGGAAAGTCATTGATATACACATTACTGCAGGCTGCTGACATGGCTCATCCTCTCCTTCACATAATTGCTGACTTTTTCCTTTAATTCTTCTGTGGGGATGTTTTTTATAGCCGGATGAAACCAGGCTTCCAGCATTAGTTTTTTCGCTTCGGTTTCACTTAGTCCTCTGGACATCATATAAAAAAGCTTATCCTCATCTATCTTTCCGCTGTTTGCTGCATGTTTACCCGATACATTTTCCTCTCCGCATAAAATTAAAGGTACGGATACATTTTTTATGGTTTTATCAAAGAGCAGAGTATATTCGCCTTCTGCACCTTCTGCTCCGGCTGCCCCTCTTTTAAAGTCTATTGTACCTCTGAATATTTTTTTGCTGCTGTCCAATAAGGCTCCGTTAATATTCATCTCACTCTTTGAATTCCGGCCGTAATGATTGACCACATAATTAAAATCCAGGGAACGGTTCTTATCACCAAAATAAATGGTATCTACCTGGAACTCGCTGTCATCACCCTTTAAATCGGCCTGAATACCGCTGGCCAGATAACCAGCACCTAATTCACACTGGGTAATTCTTACCTTTCCGCCTTCTTTGCATTCCGCTCCAATATTGCTTAGATGTACCCCGGAATCCGGCAGCAGCTGTATCTGAATAAGGTTTATCAAGGCATTTTTACCGGCTATCAGATACAATAACCCGCCATGAAATAACGGTTCTGCTTCTTTTCCTTCATAAGTAAGAACCAGGGTTATTTCACTTCCTTCTTCTGCCACAACGAACATCTCTTCTGCCAATGCCGCGCGCTCCTTATCCAGCAGATTATTTATATACACAGGCTCTGATAACCGTTTACCCTTTGGGCAGGTTAAGGTTAGCTTTCTATTCTGGTTATTTCTTATAAATTCCTCTGCACTTTCACCCATTCCGGTCTGGGGAATTTTCTGAATTGAATAAGTATTATCTTTTGTTACTACAAGCTGGTCGAGGCTCTCACCTGTAAAATCAGAGAACTTTACGGGTTTAATATCCGGAATTTCCTGCCTGATATTTAATTCATTAACGCCCAGCCAACGAAAAGTCTTCATTGGCAGTTTATTGGTATTTTTTAATTCCAGTATCATCGTTTTCCCCATTTCTACGCTGCTGTTTCGTTCCTGTTGTTTCTGTGTCCAGCGCAGACACAAACATTAGCTATCCTATACTGCCTTCCATTTCAAGGCGTATCAGCTGATTCATTTCCAACGCATATTCCAAAGGAAGCTCTTTTGCTATAGGTTCAGCAAAGCCGCTTACAATCATGGCTCTGGCATCCGCTTCACTTAATCCCCTGCTCATAAGATAAAAAATCGTATCATCACTGATCCTGCCTATCTTGGCTTCATGTCCGATATCCACATTATCATTTCGAATATCCATAACCGGGATGGTATCAGAACGTGACTTAGAATCCAACATTAAGGATTCACAGGATACTGCACACTTGGCACCATCTGCTTCTGTTCCCATTACAACAGCACTTCTAAAAGTACTTGTGCCGCCATCCTTGGATATTGATTTTGAACTCATATGGGAAGAAGTGTTAGGTGCTGCATGCACTACCTTAACCCCTGTATCCAGGCTCTGACCATTACCCGCAAAGGTTATACCAGTATACTCCATCTTTGCATTTTCACCCTTTAAGATACTCATGGGGTACAAATAGGATACTCTGGAGCCAAAGGAGCCGGATACCCATTCCATGGTTGCGTCTTTCGCCACCGAAGCACGCTTTGTATTGAGATTAAACATATTCTTAGACCAGTTTTCAATGGTTGAATAACGAAGCCTTGCGCCTTCTCTGACAAACAATTCCACACAGCCCGCATGGAGATTGGCTACATTATATTTAGGTGCTGAACAACCTTCAATAAAATGCAGATTTGCTCCTTTATCCACTATTATCAGCGTATGCTCAAACTGTCCTGCTCCGGGAGCATTTAAACGGAAATAGGATTGCAGAGGGATCTCAACAGACACACCAGGCGGTACATAAACAAAGGAACCACCGCTCCATACTGCTCCGTGAAGAGCAGCAAACTTATGATCTCTTGGAGTTACCAGCTTCATAAAATGCTCTTTTACCAGCTCCTCATGCTCTCTTAAGGCACTTTCCATATCGGTATAGATAACACCGAGACTTTTAACCTCTTCTCTGACATTATGATACACTACCTCTGAGTCATACTGCGCTCCCACACCTGCCAGAGAGGTACGTTCAGCCTGGGGTATTCCCAAACGCTCAAAGGTATTTTTGATATCCTCCGGAACCTCCTCCCACTTTAACTGCATCTGAGTGTTCGGTCTGACATAAGTAACGATATCCTCCATATGAAGCCCTTCAATACTTGGCCCCCATACCGGTATATCCAATTCATTGTATATTTTTAAAGATTTCTGCCTGAATTCTCTCATCCAAGCCGGATCATTTTTTTCAAGTGATATGGAATTAACGATTCCGGATGTCAATCCTCTGGATGCTTTGTAGGAGGCATTAACCTTATCTTTGATGTCGTATATACTTCGGTTAACATCTTCAACATAAGTCTTATTTTTCACTGTTTCCATCATTACCTCTCTTTCCCGTCGCTCACACGACATATCTATGAATCATACCGCCTTAAGTTATTTATGCAGCGCCTTAAAGCCTTTCCTGTTGACCGTCTCAACGAGCTCCGGTCCACCAGTCATGATCAGTTTACCTTCGGAAAGAATATGAACATAATCAACATCCAGATACTCCAGAATCTTTGTATTATGTGTTATGATAAGAAGTGCATTCTCTTTACTCTTAAAGGCTTTTACTCCCTTTGAGACAATTTTTACCGCATCAACATCAAGGCCGGAATCCGTCTCATCCAGTATGGCAAGTTTGGGATTTAACATAAGCATCTGAAGAATTTCAGACTTTTTCTTCTCACCTCCGGAAAAGCCCACATTTAAATATCTGTCTGCATATTCCCTGTCCATACCAAGGTTTTCCATGGTCTTGCCCAGCTCTTTCCGATATGCCATTACTTTTGGCAGTTTGCCGTCAATAGCTGTTTTGGAGGATCTCAGAAAGCTTTCAAGGCTTACTCCGGTTAATTCCTCCGGATTCTGAAAAGAAAGAAATAACCCTTTCTTCGCTCTGACATCTGTTTTTTCATTTGTGATATCCTCACCCTCAAAAAGGATTTTTCCTTCTTCAACAATATATTTTGAATGTCCCATGATAGAATAACCAAGGGTTGACTTACCAGCACCGTTTGGTCCCATAATCACATGAACTTCTCCTTTGTTCACCGTAAGATTCAACCCATTTAAAATATCCTTATTTTCCACACTCACTCTGAGCCCTTTGATCTCAAGTAATTTCTCTGACATGTATACATCACTGACCTTTCTACATAATTTTAGCAGCTTATTAATTCCCACTATTTTAATTCCTACTAATTTAATCCCTATTATAATACTCGGATATAATCTTTGCAAGCCCTAAATCATTCTCTTTTGCATTTCCCTGCCAATAGCACCCTATTTATACAACCCTTGCAGAACAGAAAAAGCCCTATAGTATTTCCATCTTTAAACTTTGATTGTTTCTGATCTCTCAAAGCGTAAAGACGAAATACCATAGAGCTTTCTCCTTTTACAGATTCTTAGCTACCATTTTCCGTCGAACTTTATGGGATTGGCCTTTTCATGACCGCTTTTTGCTTTACCCTGAATCTCAGGTACAGGCTTCTCTTCATTCTTCTTGCCCTTAAATCCGATATGCTCCATTGTTCCATGGGGTTCTTTTGGGTCCGGACGTCTCATTCCGGCTTTTGCCATTTCAATCCCTCCTTTGCATCTTAGGACAGCAACTGCTTACACATCATTATGCTCTGCTGACTTTTTCTTGGCATTTCTGTTCTGGTTCTGATTTTCTCTGGTTATTGGTGTCTGGTAATTTGCTTTTTCCATTCTTGCCTTTTTGTTATCAGGCTGACTGTCTTTTGGCATAATAACTCCTTTCAGTGAATATCAAATTCAAGATTTGATATTCCTGCATCTGTAGTAGAAAAAAGTCTGAAGGTCAACAACAAAAACCCCCATAAAAATTATTGCAGGATAAGTATGCTTCCACCGTGGAATCTTATTCATTTTAAAATTTTATAATGTGGATTCTCCTCTTAAGCTGTCAAAAGTCCTGTAAATATCAATCATACCAAAGCCCCATACTTTATTGGGGTAGGCTTCATTGGTACTTCTCTTAACACCACGAATAAGAAATTGCTTTACGGCTGTTGAATCCATGTAAATCAATTTACCGCGTACAAGTCCCCATTCCAAAAGCAGCGCACCAATTCCTGCCGTTACAGCTGCAGCCATACTGGTGCCAGTTTTAGCTACAAAACCTTCAGAGCTTGGACATAGCAGTTCGACTCCAGGTGCAGCAAGTTCCGGCTTTATGTTATTTAACCGTGTAAAGCCTCTGCCTGCATTTAAATAAATACTTTGATTTCTGTAATCATAGGCAGTTACAGTTATTGGTATACCCGCATTTCCTGGCGTTGTAATTGTAGTTTCCGGGTTGGGTTTTACAAATCTGGTGGCCTCTCTTACAAAACCGGTCATAGGAAGCCAGATATGAAAACCTGTGGTTATATCCTTGATTCCATATACCCTGAAACGCCAGATGCCCGGTGCAGGTCTGACGAACCGCAGAAAGATGAGCTGATCTCCGGTCTGAGCCTCTGCTATCAGATAACTTATATATAAAATGGTACTTTCAAACAAAAAACGGATGGTTCTGCTTTCTCCAAGCCTGGCCGGTATTCTGGGTATATATTCTCCCGAAGGCGAAGTGATATCAATGGAATATACGCCAGGGGCCTGCCCCCAGAGTTCCATGGTAAAACCATTTTCATCTTCAGCAACATTTACTTCCACTAAATTACTGTTAGTTGTATCTTCAACGGTACCAAAGTAATGGTGTCCGGCAGCACCTTCGTTTCCAGCAGGCAACACAACAACTACCCCATTTCTTTCACCCAGTCTTGAAAGCATAAGGCTTATGGGTTCCCTGCCGTCATGGCCTCCCATATTAGACCCCAGGCCTATGCAGATAACAATGGGTTTATTTCGTTGTTTTGCCAGATTTACAAGATAAAGTACACCTGCCATAATATCATTTTCCTGGTATGCGATGGTTTCAGCCGGAACAAACAGATATTCCTTGAGATTTTCTTTTGCCAGTTTTAACTTAACCATTGCCAGCTCTGCTAAGGTTGCAATTCCGGTAAAGTTCTCTGCCTGTACTTCACCTCCGCCTGCTAAACCAGCCAAAGCCGTTCCATGCCCCAGTTCATCCACACTAGGTACAACGGATAAAGGTGCTTCACTTCTAAGAGCTTCATTTATATTATCTTCTGTGTATACCTTTCCATAATTGTAAGTCTCCGGTGTTGCCTCCGGATTAACTATGGTTTGGTCCCAGATTGATATAATTCTGGTAGTATTGTCACTTTTTCTAAATACAGAAAGTGAATAATCAATTCCTGTGTCAACAAATCCAAGAATAACACCTTCTCCTTTCAGATTAAGTCCGGGAAGTCTTGCTAATCTGTTAAGTCCAACTGCTTCAATTGTTGGTGATTCCAACAATCCAAATAATTTAGGTATGGCGGTATAGCCTATGTCCCCAACCAATCTTTCCTGTGTTTTACTGACAGGTATATATGCCACCGCATAAGTATCGTCTAAAATCTGCATGGTCTCACCATAAACATCTTTCATACGTGTAAGATCCGCATCATACTCAATTAATACATCTATATAGTCATTACTAATTATTTTATTCTGCTCTTCCTGCGTCATACACCCTGCTTGAAAACCATTTTGGTTATATATATGTTGTTTTCTTCCAATTAATATCAAAGGCATCAATAGAAAACAACAAAAAGAGTATGAGATTCTTTTACAATTCCTCTCATACTCTTTCAGCGATCATTCATTCTGCTGATAACAGCAATATATTATTATTTTACATCTTAGTTATCATTAATATCTCATGGGGAGAATATCTCCATAATCCTCCAAGGAACCATTATTAAAGAAGCAGTCAATAATCTCTCTTCCTAACGGATCAAGATCATCTGTCTTAAACTTAACCAGCTCTTCTTTAAAGAAGTCTACTAATAACTTAGCTCCCTTATCATAACCTTCAATACCAACTTCAGCCTGAAGTTCTGGACGAAGGAAATCCTGTCTGATATAACGTCCGTCAATGCGGATAGATTCCTGACAATAACCAAGGATATTGCAGCGTGCTTCCACTAACTGCTCAGGCTTGAACTTAGCGCCGCCTCTTCTTGCAATATATTCTCTTGCCACCCACTGAGGCATGAAACCAACTTCATATACACCGATGTGCTGATTAGGAATCAGAACATATCTGGTATGAGTGGAATGCTTCACCTGATTCAAGAGCAGGTTAGCCTGTGTTACCATCTTTCCGGTAGCAAAAGGCCAGTAGGAACCAACACCTTCACTGGTCATCTTATTGGTAGAATTAATACTGGGATTATTGTAACCTCTGGGTGCTACAAGTCTCCACAGCCATGCAAGTGCCGGAGGAAGTACGTGGAATAAACCGATTACACCGTAGCTGGGATTCTCTTTTGTGCAAGGTGGTGTTCTAACACCAAAACTCCTGATATCAACCTCAGCAAGTTCACTGACTACATTCTGCACATACTCTCTGGGCAGAATAACTCTGGGATTGGGGCAGGGTTTGCCATCGGAATCAATAATATGCTCCCAGGGAAGACAGGTTGCCTTCTCAATAGCCTGCATATTAATATAGACCAATGGTCTGGGGGGCTGAATAAGTATACTCTCAAGCTGAGGAGAATCCCCGTATTTCTTTATGTTATCAAGACGTAAGAACCAGCCGTCTTCCGCATCCTTAACAACCAGTTTATGGCTTTCATTCTGCATATCTGTATGGCATAGAGCCATATCATCCGTAATAGGACGAAGCTCGCAGGCATCTACCAGTTCGATATATGTCTTTTCTTTGGTAAGGGTGTTCACACCAAGAACAACTTTACCATCTAACTCTCTGTGAATGTTTTCTGTCATTTCACTCTTACCGCCGCCGGATGCACCTTCATGCATAATAACTATTTCATTGTCATATGGAGTGATAACTTTAACCGTTGAAGCGTGACATGTCGTCCAGCCTTCACGTTCACCTATATTTAAAAGCACACTGTAAATACCTTTTTTGGCACTGGGACCTGGATAAAGATTATAAGAGAATACTTCATGTACGTCATCCAAACGATTATGGACTACCACCTGTTTACCATCAAAATGAGTATGACGGAATGGAGGTGCAAGATAAACCACTGCCTTTGGTTCAAAGCCACTTTCAATATCGTTAACGCTTACAAACTCCTGTAAGTCAGCTAAAGCAGCACCAAAAAAGCCTGCGTTAACAGGTGCTAAAAGAATAGCGGGATATCCGTACTCTCTTCCACCGGCCATAAAGGGAACTATAAAAAGGTCCTGTTTCTTAAGCCACTCAAATGTCGCGTCTCTCAGTTCGCTGAAATCCTTTTTGTAAAGGTCCTGATATCTCGGTTTGTCTGACTCTTTCTCATCAGATACCAGATTACAGTCCGGGTCTCTTCTTCTCATATAATCTTCCGGATAGTTACCAATAACACCGTTTCTGCATCTGGTTACGGTAGCTTCCAAAACAGAGCCTTTGCCTTCCACGTCATACCTTACTTCATAATCGTTTCCGCCTTCAGGGCCAAAGGAAAGAGCCAGCAATTCCTCTTTTGTAGCAGGGATTACTACGCTCTTACAACTGTCCAGTATTGCTTGTAATTCTTTCGAAAAATTAAATTTCTGTAACAATTCTTTCACCTAATCATCCTTTCTAGCTATATGCCATTTCTGGCTATCTGCTACCCAGCCTGTTCCTTCATCAGTTGTGTCAATTTATACAGCATTCCTGACGAATGCGTTTCCTGAATTGACATATTCTGTATCCCAGAGCCGTTTAGCATAGTACCTTCCAACATTTATTAAACCCGATCTCCTATGTAATGTAAGACACCGGCTTCCTACAACTTGTCATAAGCTGCTTCTTGCTGTCTGCTGTACTTGTCAACATGTTAGTTACCTGTCTGCCGTCTTAATTCACCAGTTTTCAATTCAATATGAAGTATGCATTTTTTCCTGAAAAAACCGCTTAAATCAGTCCTTTTTGTAAACGCTTACTTTCTCTCCGATTATAAACCATTTTGTGGGTACTGTCAACCTGCCTTTTTCAGACAAAATCCTATCTTGGCATGAGAAAAGTCTTGAAAATACAGGCTTTTCAAGACTTTGCATAATTGTATACAACAAAACAATTTAGAATTTTAAGAGTATTTATCAATAATTTAGAATTGGGACTTCTTAAAATTTTTCCCGTTTATAAAAGTACAAATACATGTATTTTTATAAGAGTACTTGCATAATCAATTACCTATTACCGCTTCATCATCTTTACGCATCACATCCTATTATACTTTAATTCCGCTATCTTATCCGAAGTCTGCCAACAGATAAAGTATTTTTTCCCATTTGTTATCCTTGTATTTCCTATGTTTTCATGGGGTTTTTTAGAAACCAGTACTAAAAACTTGCTATTTTGTCTAATCTATGCTATAATAGATACAAAATTTTTTTAGGAGGAATAATCATAATGGATCCTGACCCTGACGGGGATAGTATTTTTTTACAAATACTAATACTAATCGTTATAACACTTATCAATGCATTTTTTTCCTGTGCCGAGATGGCCATGGTATCATCAAACAAAAACAAAATCAAAAGGCTTGCTGATGGCGGTAATAAAAAAGCCGAACTGGTGCAGAAGATCATGGAGGAACCCACAAAGTTCTTATCAACCATACAGGTTGCCATAACCTTAGCTGGTTTCTTCTCAGCCGGATCTGCAGCTACCGGATTATCCGGACCTATGGGAGAATTTCTTTTGAAAATTCATATTCCTTATGGAGATGAAATTTCCTTTTTCCTTGTAACAATAATACTTGCTTTCTTTACATTGGTTTTCGGTGAATTGGTTCCCAAAAGAATTGCTCTTTCGAAAACAGAAGAAATCAGTATGTTTGTAATTGGCCCTGTTAACCTTTTATCCAAAGTAGCATCACCATTTATCAAATTGCTTTCTTTCTCGACCAATCTGGTTATGAAATTATTTGGTTCAAAGGTAAATGTTCAGGAGGATATATTATCAAGAGAAGAGATCAAGTCTTTAATTGATGAGGGACAAGTACATGGGGTACTAAATGAAAATGAAAGGGAAATGATTAATTCCATCATCGAATTTGATGATACACTTGCCAAAGAAATTATGACCCCCAAGGTTAATGTTTTTGCCATCAATATCCTTGATCCCATAGAAAACTATGTAGATAGGTTGATGGACACAAAATATTCCCGAATCCCGGTATATGAGGATGATATTGATAATGTTATCGGTATTTTATATTTTAAGGATTATATGAAGGAAGCTATCAAGGTAGGCTACACCAATGTCAATATGCGTTCTATTCTAATCAAGCCTTATTTAGTGCCTGACAGCAAGAATATTTATGAACTGTTCAAAGAGCTTCAGGTCTCTAAAAACCATATTGCTGTATTGATAGATGAATATGGAGGATTTTCCGGTATTGTTACCATGGAGGATCTGGTGGAAGAAGTTATGGGAGATATCGAGGATGAATACGATATTTATGTTCCCAAAATTAAAATGCTTGATAATTCCACTTACTTATTGGATGGCTTACTTACAATAGACGAGCTTAATGAAGAATTAGATTTAGGCATTTCTTCTGAAAATTATGATACCATATCCGGTTTCCTCATTGATACTATGGGTGCTATTCCCAGCGATGATGAAGACCGTACAATAGAAATTGATAACCTGGTATTTAAGATTATCTCCGTTAAACAAAAGAGAATCGATAAGATTAAGCTTTATATCGGAACCGTATCTTAATTCACGTAAATACTTATAGCATAATTTAATAGAATGCGTAAAAAGAAGGGCTTATGCACCTGTAGTATGGTAGATGACTTACCAGCTGCAGAGCAAAGTCCTTCTTTCTATTTTTATTTTTCTTATCTTATATCAATCATCAATAAAAGCTTATGTCAAGTAATGCGAGCACCTCTCATACCTCAGCCAAACAAGGAAATAGTAAGGAAGACCGTAGCAGTAAGGGAAGCAATGAGCGATACCACAGTGATCTGAGTATTTAGAGATGGACCGGCTGTATCCTTAAAAGGATCTCCTACTGTATCTCCAACTACTGCCGATTTATGAGCAGCTGAATTCTTGCCCCCATGGTGGCCGGATTCCACATATTTCTTCGTATTATCCCATAACCCACCTGAATTGGACATAAATAAGGCAAATATTAAACCGCTTACAATATTTCCGGTAATGAACCCGCCTACAGCTGATACACCACCAATAAATCCAACAAGAAGCGTTGCAATAATAGTCATTAAGCCAGCCGGTACCAGTTCCTTCAGCGCCCCATGGGTAGCAATTTCAATGCATTTATCGTACTCCGGTACGACACCGTCTTTGCCTTCCTTCAATCCTTCTATTTCCCTGAATTGTCTGTGTATCTCATCAACCATCCTCTGTGCGTTTCTGTCCACACCTAACATCAGCATGGCAGAAAACAAAGGAGGAATTGCCGCTCCGAATAACAGTCCGAAAAAGACTGTCGGATTCAAAATATCAAATCCGGTTATAAGCGGTCTGCCAAGTTCTGCCGCAGCAGTATTCACTTCACTGATAAAAGCACCTAACAAGGCAATAACCGTAAGTCCTGCAGCTCCTATGGAGAACCCCTTAGTAACAGCTTTTACGGTATTCCCGGCACTATCCAGGGTATCTGTTATTTCCAGGGCTTTCTCACCCAGCCCACCCATTTCAACCAGGCCTCTGGCATTATCAACAATGGGTCCATAAGCATCGTTGGAAATAATCATGCCTACAATGGACAACATTCCTACGGCAGCCATAGCTATACCAAACATGGGATAACCAGCTCCTAAAGGTTCACATATCTTATAAGCTGCCAATGCTGATATACCAATTCCGATCATGGAAGGCAGAATACTCATAAGCCCATAGGATATACCAGATAATATGGTAAAGGCCGGACCTGCTTCCGAGGCTTTGGCTACCATATGGACAGGTTTCCTGGAATCATCAGTAAAATAATCACTGGCAAGGCCAATAACAACGCCAACTGCAAGACCAATGGCACTGGCAAACCAGATACGCCATTCAAAGTTAAATATATATGTAGCAAGTGCTGTCAGTACACCGTATAATGCTGTCGTTACATAGGTATTACTGTTTAACGCTCTGCCGGGATTGCCGCCTTCTTTCATTCTTGCCGTCAGTACACCAGTAATGGAGGCAAGAAGTCCCAAGGCGCTATAACAGAATACCATACTGGCATTGCCGCTTCCTCCGCTGCTTTTATCCAGAGCACTTGCCATAACCAGCGCTGCTGCCATAGAAGCTACATTGGAATCAAATAGATCCGCACCCATACCTGCCACATCACCTACATTATCTCCTACATTATCAGCAATAACAGCCGGATTTCTCGGATCATCTTCCGGAATTCCAAGTTCCACTTTCCCTACCAGATCGGCACTGATATCGGCAGTCTTTGTAAAGATGCCACCGCCGGCCTTGGCAAATAACGCCATGGAGCTGGCACCGAAGCTGAAGCCAAGAAGGGCTGTTGTATTATCGGTAAGCAGCAGTACCAGGGTGACGCCAAGAAGGCTGGAACCTACCACTGCCATTCCCATAACTGCTCCACCGCGAAAGCCTGCCATAAAGGAAGGTCTGATACCCTTGACTGATGATTCTGCTGCTTTGATGTTCGCAATAGTGGCTATGCTGATACCGACCTTTCCCGCTATACCAGAAAAACAAGTACCAAAGATGTAGGACAATGCCATTAACACATTGTCAAAAAGACCGCCTTCCCAAACAGGATCAGGCAAAAACAGAAAGATAACAACTGCGATCACACCGCAGAAACGGGATAAAACTTTAAATTCCTTCGCTAAAAATGTGTTTGCACCATTACGTATCAGCTTTCCTACCTGAGCAATCCGCTCATTGGAAGAAGGCCTCTTGTTTACCCAGCGATACAGCCAGAAGGCTGCAATAAAAGCAAGTATTGAAACAACAATGGATGCTGCTTGAAAAATCTCTACCCTGATATCCATATTTTCCATCTCCAATCTATTATAATGCAATTTTATCATAGCATTTATGGAGGTTATGTTCAATATAAAGTTATTTATCTATATATTATTATACACATTGCACGTATTTAATGTAATATATTTCCTTATAATTTATGCATTATTACATCTTGGTTATAACAGTTTTCCGGATATTGATTCTGTTGTCCGTGCCTTGTTTTCTGAGCACTGGTTATAATGCTTTACAAAAAATTGAAGATATAAGATTTCGAGAATATAAAGCTGAACAATGGATGTGGTTGATGCACCACCATCCAGTGGTCCTTCATTCGAACCGCATAAAAGAATGGCGTCAGCCTGCGCGGTGAGAGCTGTTTTGGCAAAATGGGTTATGATAACGGTAGGACAGCCATTTTGCTTTAATAGCTGATGAACCTCTATCATATCTTTTGTTGAACCGGAATAGGAGAAAATAATTGCCAGGTCCCTGGAATCCATAAGTGAGGCCGCTATATGCTGCATATGCCCATCTCCCGTAAATTCAACATTTGGTATAATTCTCATAAACTTTTGTTTGGCCTCCAATGCTATTGTTCCCGAAGATCCTACTCCAAAGAAATGAATACGTCTGGCCGCTGACATAAGATCTGCTGCTTTGGCAACCTGCTCATACTCCAGCAGCTGAAAAGTCTCCTTAAGCCCGTCCATATGAGCAGACAAAGTCTTTTCACATATTGTCCTGGTATCATCTCCGCTTTCTATGATACCAGCAACCTGTTCCTTAATTTCTCCCATTTTTGTTATATCCTGTGCCAGAAGCATTTTAAAATCCTGATATCCATTTAATTTTAATTCCTTACAGAATCGAAAAACCGTGGTATCTCCCACCATACAATACTGCGCCAGGTCAGTAATTGATGTATACAGCACCTTTCTGGGATTTTCAAAGATATAATCTGCTACTTTTTTTTCGGCTTTCGTAAATCCAGCATAGTTTTCTTTTATTCTGTCCAGTATTCCTGCCATGTTACCCTCCCACTCTTTCTCTATAATATCGTTTATTTTCTAATGGCATTGATGAATTTTTTCGTTATTACAGCCGGTCTTGTTATGGCAGCCCCTACAACTGCCGCAAATACACCGGTATTAAGCGCTTCTTTCAACTCCTCCGGCGAACTGATTCCTCCTTCAGCAATAACTGGAATCGGGAGCTTTTCCACCATCTCCTTCATAAGTGAAAGTGCTGGAAGTTTCTCATTTCTGGTTTCCCTTGTATACCCGCAAAGGGTGGTACCCACAATATCAAATCCTAGTACAGAGGCTTCCAAGGCCTCTGTAAAGGTAGCGCAATCAGCCATAAATATCATCTCAGGATATTCTTCTTTGATTTTGAGAAAAAGCTCTTTTAAAGTCATCCTCCCAGGTCTTAATCGATTGGTAGCATCCAAAGCAATAATATCAGGCTGAACCTCCATAAGTTCCTTTACTTCTTTTAGGGTTGGTGTAATATACACCTCACTGTCATTATAAATACTCTTGGTGAGGCCAATAATAGGTAAGTCTATGGTTTCTTTGATACATCTGATATCCTCAGGTGTATTTGCTCTGATACCGCAGGCTCCACCTTCCTTTGCAGCCAAAGCCATCCGCGACATGATATAAGAGCTGTATAATGGTTCTTCCGGCAATGCCTGGCAGGATACAATTAATCCCCCTTTGATCTTCTTAAGCACTTCTTCTTTCTTCATTCGGACTCCCCTCTGTATGCCTATTAACTGCTTCGTTCTTTAACTACTGTGTTTTCGCAAACCACTCACATTCACATTTACCAACTATAAATCTAGTTTTAATGAAAAATATTTTCTTATTAGAATTGTAGCCCTGTATTTTTCATCTGTCAATAATATCTGTCTGGTTAGCCTAACTCTCAGACTTTTCACTCTCTAAATTAAATATATTTTTCTTTATTTGATGAAAATATATTTTATTTTCCTTGATTTTTAGAATTTCATAAGATACTATAGAATCAGATATACTACGAAAGAATATCAGTGCTGTAATCTTTATTCTTTCATTATAAAAAATCCTTGTGAGGTACGTATCATGAATCTGATTAAAGCCAACGGTTATAAAGATCTAAGCAGAAAAGCAGCTAATGTAGTCTCAGCTCAGGTTATCCTTAAGCCTTCAAGTGTCTTAGGGCTTGCCACAGGCTCAACACCTGTGGGAACTTATGAACAGCTTATTGAATGGTACAAGAAAGGAGATATCGATTTTTCCCGTGTTGTTTCTGTAAATCTGGATGAATATTGTGGTTTATCACCTGAAGATCCCCAGAGTTACCGATATTTTATGAACGATCACTTCTTTTCTGATATAAATATCAAACCCGAAAATACGCATGTTCCTAATGGACTGGCGCAAGACTTAGAATCTGAATGTATTCGTTATGAAAATCTCATAGCCGATTTAGGAGGAATCGACCTTCAGGTATTAGGTATCGGACATAACGGACATATTGGTTTTAATGAACCCGGTAATTCCTTTGAAAAAGCTACCCATATCGTAGAACTGAACGAAACCACTCTCCAGGCTAATGCCCGCTTTTTTCAGAATATCGACGATGTGCCAAAGAAAGCTATCACTATGGGTATCAAATCCATTATGCAGTCAAGAAAAATACTTCTGATCGCAAACGGCCCGGACAAAGAAGAAATCATTCACAAAGCAATATTTGGACCGGTAACTCCCGATGTTCCCGCTTCCATCCTGCAGTTTCATCCTGACCTGACTGTTGTTTGTTCCTTTGAGGGATGATATGAATACGATATGAATACCCGCTAAGCTATATTTCACCATTTTAGCCTGTGGTTCATGATTGCAGGCTTAAGAAAGGCATGGTTATTAATATGTTATTTCAGAACGCATCTGTCTTTATTGATGACAGCTTCCAAAAAGCAGATTTTAAGATACTAGAAGGTAATTTTTCAGAAATTACAAGCCATAAAAGCAATGAGCTGAAAGAACCTGCCATTGACTGTACCGATAAACTCATTCTTCCAGGTTTTATTGAACTCCACTCTCACGGTTGCATCGGTTATGATTTTACCACTTCTTCACCGGAAGAGTTAAAGAAAATGTGCGGTTTCTATGCAGCAAACGGTATTACTTCCCTGCTTGCCACCACTATGACAATCGGTTATGATACATACAAAAGAGCTATGTTAAACATCAAAAAGGTTTGTGAAGAAGGAACCGGAGGCAGCCGTATTATTGGCATTAACATGGAGGGTCCTTTTTTAGGAGCTTCCAAAAAGGGTGCCCACGATACCCGTTATCTTCTATCTGTCAATGAAGAGAAATACGAAGAACTCAATGGGCTTTCTGGTGACAGAATAAAAATCATTGATCTGGATCCTGATCTTCCAGGCGCTATACCATTTATAGAGAAGTACAGCAAAGATAAAGTAATATCTCTGGCTCATACCTCCTGTGATTATGATACTGCAGTAAAAGCCATTAAGGCTGGAGCCAGCCATGTAACCCATCTGTTCAATGCAATGAATGGACTTCACCACCGAGCTCCTGGTATAGTCGGCGCGGTATCAGACTATAATGTAAATGCTGAAATCATATGTGATGGTATCCATATTCACCCCTCGGTGATACGACTTATGTTCAAGGCGGTTCCTGAGAAACTAATCCTAATCTCCGATTCTATGAGTGCTGCCGGTTTGGAGGATGGTATCTATGAACTGGGCGGACAGAAGGTAACGGTAGAAAACGGAAAAGCAGCTTTAGAGGACGGTACCATTGCAGGCTCAACAACAACTATTTATAAAGCATTCCTTAAAGCACTGGAAATAGGTATTCCTTTAGAACAAGCAATCTTAAGTGCCACCCTTTATCCCGCAAGAGCAATAGGTGCCGATAAGGTAACTGGCTCCATAGAAACAGGCAAAAAAGCTGATTTTATAATTATGGATAAAAATTACAAAATTGAAAGTGTTTATTCTGACGGTATTCAGATTTTTTAAGTTTTATATATAACAATTTTACTGCTTTAACAATATGTAACTGAATAAAAAAACATGAAAAAACCCATTCTAATTAATGCAATGAAAATTAAAATCGATTGCTAAAAGCATTGTGCTTATTAGAAAGGAGTTTTAACATGGAAATTAATTCAAGCATCGGATGTAGCGTAACAGAATGTCAATACCATGCAGGTGAGAAGCAGTATTGTACACTTGATAAGATTATGGTAGGAAAATCAGAATCCTATACCTCCAAAGTGGAAGGTACAGATTGTGAATCTTTTAAAGTAAACGAAAACAAGACATATTAATAGCAGTTAAGGACAAAAAAGACCACTGCCCGATATAACGAATCGGCAGTGGTCTTCTTACATCTTTTTATTTTTTCTTACCATGAATTCAATACAGGAATTAGAATAGCTACTCTTTCTCTTTCTTCTTGCTCTTTTTATAAAAATAAAAGGCAGCACACAGGATAAACAATACACCTAGTACTATTACGGTAATATGAGTTAATGTGTCTGTCTTATCGACAATACTTTCCCAGGAATTGCTGGCGGCTTTTCCCAGAAGCACTAATACCGTATTCCACACCAGGGAACCTATGGTGGTCAGAAGAAAGAAACTCCAGATATTCATATTTGCCATACCAGCTGGTATGGATATCAGGCTTCGGATTACAGGTATACATCTGCAGATTAAGACCGTTACTTTTCCTTTGGAGTTGAACCAGTTATAAGCCTTACTGACATCTTCTCTTTTAAGACGCAGAATTTTACCTATACGACCATCCAATATCTTACCCAGTCTATCCATTGTCAATAGATTGCCTGCTCCATACAGAATTGCCGCACCCAGTAATGAACCAATAGTTGAGAATAAGATAACACCTTGGGCAGTCAGACTCGTATAGGTGGTCATAAATCCGCCAAAGGTTAAGATAATCTCAGATGGTATAGGCGGAAACACATTCTCCAAAGCAATGAGAAAAGTAATTCCCAGATATCCGAATTGATTCATAAATTCAATAATCCAATCTTTCATATAACCTCTTTCTAAAATAAATTTCCAGTATGTAGATACCAATCCATTATATTGTAAGACAGACAGGATTACAACCTACTTTTGAAATAAGTCAAAAATAGTGTATTTGCGACAAACAATATCTACACTGCTTTTAAAACTTTATTAAGAGTATGTATAATATTTAAGAAATCATACATAATAAAGAGTGGATAGCAAATCAAAAACCTTCCTTTTAGAACATGAACCTGACGCAGATAGCTTCTATCACAAATATAAGTACAGTTTGTTAATGAGTAATGTCTTGAAGGAATAAAAGGCTTTGTGTAGTTATCCTTTCATATAAAATTGAAAGTACAGTTTTATCCTATTCTGTATACAAAATAAAAATGGGTTAATCATAGAAGCCTTTCTAACGAAAATCGTTATGTCAGGCTTCTTTTTTATTGCCTTCTATCTTTCCATCAATTACCTTGGTTTTAGCGGATAGTTAACGGTTATCTGCGTATAATAAGGATTGGATACAAAGCAAATGATTCAAAAGCCCTTGTTTAATACATGTGCTCAAAATCAAATGCCGCCTGTATTCCTTTAACTAAGATAAAATAAGCAGTAAGTCTCGAACTGCAAAAAAACTTATTCACACAGCAAATTTAGGAGATGGTTAAGTTGGACTGGCTTATGTCATAAAAGTTATTCGGATCCAAGTAGTTTGCTAAAAACTGAATATTGAAAGAGACAATTGATATAAGGCAGGAACTAATACTTCCTGCCTTATATTCATAATCATAAAATCCTATATTATCAATATATTTTCCGTTCAATCAATCTTCAAATTTGTATGAATTAAAAGCTTCTTACATCAGCTTTTTTACATCTGAACTATCTTCCTGCATCACTTTATTCTTTCGACAAATCTATAAGTCCATTACCTTGGCTTCTCTTATCAATTCCTAAAGAAACAGTTTTCTTAACCAGCTGCGCATATAGTTCCGCTTCCGTTAATGTTCTTCCAAAATTTGCTTCACTTTCATTTATTATCAATGCCAGAGCTCCTGATACGTGCGGTGTTGCCATAGAGGTTCCACTTAAGGTAGCATATTTGCCGCCGATATAGGTTGAAAGTATTCCCACACCGGGAGCAACAAGATCCACATTATCGTTACTGTTACTGAATTTAGCAATCTTCTTATTAAAATCAACGGCACCTACTGCAATTGCTTCATCATAAGCTGCCGGGTAGCTAAGTTCGTTGGTATTGCTATTATTATCACCTTCATTACCAGCGGCACAAACAACCAGTATATTTGCAGCAACTGCATCCTGAACAGCTTTATGGAGCTTTGCTTCGTTACTCGGACCACCAAGGGACATGGATATAACTCTGACTCTTTCTCCATTTTCCCCTCTCCAGGTTACCGCATAATTAATTCCTTCTATGATGCTCTTATAACTTCCGCTTCCGTTTTTATCCAATACCTTAACGATTAATAATTTTACTAGAGGCGCTGCTCCTACTACACCTGCGTCATTCTCAATTGCTGCAATTGTTCCTGCCACATGAGTTCCATGACCGTTGTTATCCTCATATTTATCCGGACTCATAGCATAATCACAGGTAAAGTTCCTGCCACCAATTATTCTTCCTGCCAAATCCGGATGATCTGTCTGACAGCCTGTATCAATAATTGCAACGACCACACCTTCTCCTTTTTTCCCTGCGTCCCAAAGGTGAGGTGCATTTATCATCTGAATACCTTCCGGTATTTCACTTGCACTTTCATGAATTTGCTGTACATCAAAAGGGATTAACTTAACCCTCTTCCTGCTTAATTCCATGAGAAAATTATGAAATAGCTTCAAGGCACATTTTCCTCTCTTTCTAATGCTCTTCCGATATACTCCTGGAAGGCCAGTGACAATCTGATAACCCGGTTTCTAACAATGATTAATCAGACTATCTATACTAATATATTGTCAAATGACGAAATATGTACCATTTTGTCGTATTGATTACCATCTTTTCTCGAACAAGAAGCATAGGATTGTATTTATACCTGTATGTTTTATGATAAAATCAGACTTACAGCCAATGAAAGATGGACATAAAAAAAGCCCTGCTGACGGCTTAAAGTCAACAAAGCTTCTTTTATACTAATATTATTTTGTTTCTTTCTTTCTCTGAACGAAGTAAACAATTCCGCTTAATAAAAGGATAAAGGTTATAACTGCACCGATAACCACGGGTGAACGCTGGGCAGTAGTATTGATTTCAGCACTGATTGGTGCAGCTGTTGTTATTCCTGATTCAGCAGCTTTACTGGAATCAACTGTAGTAGATGTAAGCTCCACTTCATTGATTTCTTCTCCTGTACCGGTTGTCTGATCGTCCGTCCCAGTGTCTGAGCTTCCCTGAATGGTCATAATACCATCATCCACAAGATTTTCGATAGGCTCCTCTGCCTCTTCTCCTTTATAAACCGGTTCTTCTCCGGTTGCTGCACCTGAAGCATAGATTAACTCCGGAGCAACACCTTCTACTACTGAAATATTATCTTTTCCAAGTAATTCATATACGTAATTTTCTTTTTCTGCATTAAAAGGTATAATCGCTACTTCTACTGCTGTTTCAAGGGGAGCCGTATAGGTAACGGTTATTCCCTTCTCTTCAAGATCTTTTACCTTATCTTCAAACAGGATTTTATCAACTTCCAACTGTTTCTGCATCATTTCCTTTACCTGTGGATTATCCATACTTACACCAGTTGTATATAGTATTTCGGGTGATGCGGTAGTGTCAGAAGCTTCCGTTTCTGCTGCTTTCGCAGTTCCGCCATAAAGCAGTGTAATTGTCATTGCAAGCATTGCAACCTTTAATAAATTCATTTTTCTCATATTTTTCTCCATTCTGGCTGACAGCGGCCAATAAACTATTTACAAACGCAAAGTTTCATATAATTGAAAAAGTAACAAAGTAACATTCATTATTCAAATTAATTTTTATAATTTCAGAAGTTCCTCCTTTCCTTTCCCTTTATGACAATTAGACGATGGTCGCTTGAAAGAGGTTCCCTGTTTTTATATGGTATTTTATTACAGCTGCATCTATTTGCACTAAAATGTGATTATTGTTATACTAGTATTACCTTGCCAGCAGCACCTAGGGCGTATTGGAAAACTGCTTGTACCGAACTGGAGGTTCAGAGTTTTTACTACGACCATTATCATACAAAAAGAAATTGAGGATTAACATGGATAAACGAATTGAAAAAACTGTCAGAAATCTAAAAAGACATAATATGTCCGGATATTATATAGAAAATAAAGATAATCTATTAAGCTTGCTTAAGGAACTGATACCCCCAGGAGCAACTGTTGGGTGCGGTGACTCTGTCACCTTAGAGGAGGCCGGTGTATTTGATTTTATAAGACAGGAGAATTATCACTTCCTGGACAAATTTAAGCCCGGTTTGTCCAAAGAAGAAAAACGCCAGATATATCTGCAAAACTTTGCTGCCGATACATTTCTCACTGGTGTCAATGCAATAACAACTGACGGGAGACTGTTTAATATTGATGGCAACGGCAGTCGGGTTGCTCCTATGCTTTATGGACCAAATCAGGTAATCGTTGTTGCCGGTATCAATAAACTCACTGACACCCTTGAAGATGCAATCACGAGAGCAAGACAGACAGCCGCTCCTTTAGATGCCAGGCGTCTGGGTAAATCCACACCCTGTACTTCTTTAAACCGTTGCATCGACTGTAGTCATAAGGAGAGAATCTGCAATGACTTTGTATTGATATCCGGTCAGTTTGCAGCTAACCGGATAAAAGTAATACTCATAAATGAAGAGTTAGGCTATTAATAGCCTGATAGCTCCATATACCATCCATGCGCATACCCAGGCAAAGAGGGTCTGATACAGCATTATCCATATTGCTGAAATAGTATTGAGCTCTCTTCTGATGATACTGACAGCCGCCACACAGGGAGAATAAATCAGTGTAAAGATCAAAAAGGAATAGGCAGAAGCCGGTGACAGAAGCTGATGAAGCGCAGCCGGCAGATGTTTAACTCCTTCTCCGCTAAGAACTCCCAAGGTACTGATAACTGCTTCCTTTGCCATAAAACCGGTAAGAAGCGCCGTAGAGATCCTCCAATCTTCAAATCCCAGGGGTTTAAACAGAGGCGTCAGAAGATGTCCGATATCAGCCAGCATGCTCTGTGAACCTGCTACTGACGGTTCCAGGTTCCAGGTGAATTTCTGCAAGAACCATATCAGGATCGAAGCCAGGAATATAACAGTAAAAGCCCGTGTAAGAAAATCCCTGGTCTTATCCCATAACATGAGTAGTACACTTTTAGCACCGGGAATTCGGTAATTGGGCAATTCCATGACAAAACGCTCTGCTTCCCCTTTAAATATGTACTTTTTATAAAACAATGTACTCACAATCCCCATTAGCAGCCCGAACAAATAGAGGGATATCATGACCAGAGCACGATGGTTGGGAAAGAAAGCCATGGTAAACACACCATATATCGGAAGCTTTGCACTGCAGCTCATAAAAGGTATCAGAAAGATTGTCATTTTACGGTCTCTGTCGCTGGGCAGGGTACGGGTTGCCATAACTGCCGGTACACTGCACCCAAAACCAATTATCATAGGAACGAAACTTCGTCCTGAAAGCCCGATGTTCCCCAAAAGCTTATCCATTATAAAAGCAACCCTTGCCATGTACCCGCTGTCTTCCAATAAGGCCAGAAAAAAGAATAGGATGACAATGGTCGGTACAAAAGATAACACACTGCCAACACCGGCCAGAATACCATCCGTAACCAGTGAAACCAGTATATCCTTAATTCCGGCCCTGACCAGGATATCTCTCAAAAAATCAGTTAATACCTGTATCCCTCCGGCTAACAGATTACTTAAGAAACTCCCGATAACTCCAAACGTCAGCCAGAATACACTTAACATTATTAGAATAAATACCGGTATTCCAATGTATCTGTTTGCAAGTACATTATCAATCCTGAGACTCCTTCTCTTATGTATACTTTCCCCAGGCCTGACCACTGCCTCACTGCACAGACTGTCAAGGAAACGGTATCTCATATCAGCAACTGCTGCTTTTCTGTCTGTCAGGAGTGTGTTCTCCATGGTACGAATCCTTTTTTCAATAGCCTCTCCCAGATCTTTTGTAATAGTAATCTCTTCTTTTACTCTGCCGTCATTTTCCATCAGCTTTATTGCATGAAAGGCAGCCTTCTTATCTTTTCTGTCAGCTTTTGTAAGAATAGTTGTAATTTCCGAATAGGTTTGAGCACAGAGACCAGTATAAAAATTTTGCTGCTTCGGCGTATTACGATTTACCACGGTTTCAAGGGCTGTACTAATTAACTTCTCTATTCCCTGATTCCTGACTGCTGCTATAGGAATTACCGGAACACCCAAACTATCCTCCAGTTTTCTGATGTCAATGGTACCACCATTGGCGCTTACTTCATCCATCATATTCAAGGCGATTACCATAGGGATATTGAACTGGATTAACTGCAGGCTCAGATACAGGTTTCTCTCAATATTAGTAGCATCTATAATGTTAATGATACCTTCCGGATGTTCCTTTATAAGAAATTCTCTTGTTACGATTTCTTCTTTGGTATAGGGCGATAAGGAATATATCCCAGGAAGATCAACAACCACAATATCCTTCTGTTTACGAATCATCCCTTCTTTTCTCTCAACCGTTACTCCCGGAAAATTACCAACATGCTGATTTCCACCAGTCAGCTGATTATAAAGCGTGGTCTTACCGCAATTCTGATTACCAATCAATGCAAACGTAATCATAGCTTATCCTCAACAACCTCAATATTTTTGGCATCCTGACGGCGCAGTGTCAGTTCATAACCACGAAGGCTGATTTCTATTGGATCCCCAAAAGGAGCTGTTCTCCGTACCATAACTACAGTTCCCGGGGTTAATCCTAAATCCAATAAACGGTCTCGCAATGCACCTCTTCCGGTTACAACAGTTATTCGACCTTTTTTTCCAATCTTTAATTGATCCAGTGTCATAACAAGATTCCCTTCTTTCTATAACACAATGTAAAACCGCCCCCTTCTGGTTATTCCTCAAAACTGTCTTTTCCTTTATTCAAAGCACTCCTATATTGCATGGGCGTTACCCCCTCCATTTTCTTGAAATTTCTGGAGAAGGCAGATAAATCATAAAATCCGCAGGATAAAGCAACTTCCGTCATATTATAAGTTGTCCGCTGAAGCATATATTTGGCAGTCAGAATCCGGTATTCTGTCAAATACTCTTTCACGGATTTCCCCAGAAAGTGTTTAAATATCTTGAACAGATAGGTTCTGTCAATCCCAACATATCTTGCAATATCAGAAACACGTATATCATACCCGTAATTATGCCGGATAAAGGTAAGCGCCTTCACATAATAGCCTTGCTCTGCCGCCTCTTCTTCCTTCTGATGAACTCTTGCGGCAGTGGAGAAAATAAGATAAAACAAACCGATAAGCTCGTATTCATTACTGTCAGCCCTGTCAAACTTGGCAACCAGCCGGTCAAGATAATTGCCGCAGTCTTCTACCCTTAAGATATCACAGATTGGATACTCTTGGGTAAAGCCTGCTTTTTTTAGCATTTCTTCCGTCTTCTCGCCATCAAAGGCAACCCAGGCATATTCCCAGGGTTCTTCCCTGTCTGCTTCATAATAGGTAATCTCCTGAGGACGTATGAGGAAAGCTTCACCTTTCCCTACCTTATACTTACTTCCCCTGGATTCATAGATCCCTTTGCCGTTTAAAATAAAATGCAGCAGATAATGGGGTCTGATGGCCGGACCGAAATAATGACCGGGGCTGCAGGCTTCTTTACCGCAATAATAGATATTTATATCTGATTTGTTGTTCATATATCTCCTAACCCTTTACACCTTCAGTGATTCATTCGTACAATGTAATTTTCGGCACATTACCCTACCTTGTAATATCCTGCTTTAAAATATAAAATCAAGATATTTTATACAGCTTCCTAAGGCATTACACAAATACAGGAATCAGGCAGGGCTGTACAACTATCCAATTAATCTTAATGTATTATCGCACATACCCATTTATTCTTCAATAGCCGCTTTTTGAACATTTATTTCACGAATAAGCGCCGGATCGAATTTGGCTTCTCTTGTATAGGTGTAAAGCCCATTAACCTCCTGCTCCACATCGTATAGCTGTGTATAGCAGAATCCGCTTATTCTCTTATTTCTTAACAAAGTAGTTGTTAAACTCCTGTACCGATTAAGAAACTCCTCCCGGCTCCCAGGTCTTTTACCATATCCCCAGCCTTCGCTGTCAGCTTCACTCCACCAGATGCCGCCGTATTCCGATACAAAATATGCCTGATCATTATAACTTTGCCTCTCAGGAAAGGTAACGTAAGTCTCCCCGCCTTCCCCCATGGCTTTAAACTTCTCGGCAAACAGCTCTTCCTCCTGTTCATAATCGTGTATATCAAAGATATCCGTCACCACGTGGAAATTACCGCTGGTATCAATAACAGGCCTTGTTCCGTCAATTGCTTTTGTAACTTCATAAACGATACGCAGCACGGAGTCTTCCTGTCTTGTAAAGTTCTGATCCCAGGTCTCATTAAAAGGACACCAGCCTACTAAAGCCGTACTGTTAAAATCCCTTTTAACCGCTTCTATCCATTCGGGAAGAAATACTGTTAAAGCGGAACGCTTCGTTATATCAAGCCCCCAATTACCATATTCCCCCCATACCAGATATCCCAGGTGATCTGCCCAATACAGAAAACGTGGTTCAAATACCTTCTCATGTAGCCTGGCACCATTAAAACCCATTTCCATAGACAACAAAATATCCTGCTTGAGTGCTTCGTCTGATGGAGCTGTATAGATCCCCTCCGGATAGAATCCCTGATCCAATACGAGTCGCTGAAATATTTTTCTGCCGTTAATACGTACCCCCTCTTTATCATAATAAATATCCCTAAGTCCAAAATAACTGGTTACCTCATCAACCTTGGTCTTCTCTTTCCACAAAGAGATTTTAAGGTCATACAGATTTGGTTCACCAGGCATCCAAAGGTACTTCTCCAACAAGGAAAGGCTAAGTTCTGTCTCATTGCTTTTGACAAGAGATTCCGTTTTCCCCATAAATTCCCCTTGAAAATAAGCCTCTGCTTTTACCATCAACCCTTCTGCTGCTCCTTTTATGTCACATTGCAGATTTAGAAGTCCTGCTGATGCATTTGGATAAAACTTAAATCTATCCAGATAGCTCTCCGGAACATATTCCAGCCAAACAGTCTGCCATATACCGGTTGTCCTGGTATAGTCACATCCAAAGGAATAATATTGTTCACATTGCTTTCCTCTTGCCTGTTCCCCTGATCTTACATCATCTTCCGCACATAGGGTTATGGTATTATCTCCCGCAGCGATGTAATCTGTAAGGTCAATTGTAAACGGTGTATACCCTCCCTTGTGCTCTCCGGCTTTCTGGCCATTGATCCACACTATGGCATGATAATCTACCCCTTGAAAGTGAAGTAAAATCCTCTTACCCGCTTCCGGTGTCAAGGAAACATTTCTTCTATACCAGACCATGTTCATAAAATCTTTGCAGCCGATACCGGACAGACTGCTTTCCGGGCAAAATGGAACCTGTATTTTCCTTGAGAATTCACCACCCTCAAACAACTTTCTGTCAATACCGCTCTTTCCGTAGT
This sequence comes from Anaerocolumna sp. AGMB13020, assembly GCF_033100115.1. Taxonomy (NCBI): domain Bacteria; kingdom Bacillati; phylum Bacillota; class Clostridia; order Lachnospirales; family Lachnospiraceae; genus Anaerocolumna; species Anaerocolumna sp. AGMB13020. Next base: position 609,511 of record NZ_CP136910.1, read on the forward strand.
CAAATTCAAATTCCCATTCTCCATTCAGGTTCAACCATTCCTCTCTGACGAATTGAGGTCTTGGATATTCTGCTCTGGCTTTCTTTTCATCTTTTGTAAAATTCATTGTAAATTCATTCATTTCGATTCCTCCTGTTGAATTTCTGTCTGCTGAATTTCTGTCTGCTGAATTTCTTTCTGCTAATCCCAGCAAATTGTCATGTCCCACGTTTTTTTCACTTTACTTCCTCTGAACATAATTGTATTATAATGCTATAAACAGGTATTAAAAATAGATTTAATGATAAATAAAGTGAGGATTATGCGCATGCATGAAGATATTTACAGCTTCCTTCAAGGTGACTTTGATGAAGCTGAATTTTATATAGAAATGACAGGGGTCTCCTATTGCGATGAATCCTATCGTATCTCCAGAAAATCGAGTGATATTTATGTTTTCGAATATATATTAGAGGGGGAAGGCACCGTTATCTGTGATGGAAAAGTATTTACGGCAGCAAAAGGGGATGTATATATCTTAAAGAGAAAAAGCAACCATGAATATTTCTCACACAAAGACAACCCCTGGACCAAGATATGGTTTAATGCCAAAGGTTCTTTGATAGAGATGCTGCTTTCACTTTATAACCTGAATCATCTGATGCATCTAAAAGACATTCCGCTAAGCCCTTTCTTTTTTCGCATATTTGAAACAGCCAGGAGCACAGATAACAGCAGGGACTTTGAGAGAGGTGCTGCTCTTATTTTCTTTGAAATGATACTCTGCTTAAAAGAGCTGCATTTTACTGCTGCTGCCGTTAAATCCGAAGATGCAGTATTATTAAAAGCCTATTTGGATAAGCATAATAAAGAACAGGTGTCTATTGATGTGCTTAGTAAGTTAATCTATCGCTCACCGTCCCAGACAATTCGGATCTTCCGGCAAGCTTTTGGCATTACCCCTTACAAATACTTGATGAAGCAAAAAATGGAGCTGGCTAAACTATTGCTACTAAATACCAATATGACCATTAAAGAAATCTCCCTGGAGTTAAACTTTCACGATGAACACTACTTCTCGAATTATTTTAAAGACAATTACGGTTTGTCACCGTTAAATTACCGTAAGACGAACTGAGTTGCAACATTATGACAAGTTTTTAGAAACAAAATAGAAAGACATTCCTCCCTGATAACTGTATTATAAATATAACAATCATTACGAAACAGGAGGAAGGAAAGTTTGATTAAAATTGTATTTATGGGTGCGGGGAGTACTGTATTTGCCAGAAATGTATTAGGAGACTGTATGTGCACACCAGCATTACAGGAAAGTGAACTGGCGCTTTATGACATTGATGCCAAAAGACTGGCAGAATCCAAGATAATTCTTGATGCAATCAACAAAAACATAAATCATAGCCGTGCATCCATCAAAACCTATTTAGGAATTGAAAACAGGAAGGCCGCATTAAAGGAGGCTGACTTTGTAGTTAATGCCATACAAGTCGGAGGTTATGACCCCTGTACCATTACCGATTTTGAGATTCCAAAGAAATACGGTCTGAGACAGACAATCGCTGATACCCTGGGTATCGGAGGTATTATGCGGGCCCTCCGTACTATTCCTGTTATGGAAGGTTTCGCAAGGGATATGGAAGAAGTATGCCCCGAAGCATTGTTTCTTAACTATACCAACCCAATGGCAATGCTTACAGGTTATATACAGCGTTATTCAACCATTCAGACAGTCGGTTTATGCCATAGCGTTCAGGTCTGCTCCGAAGGCCTCTTAAAGAAACTGGGGATGGAGGATAAATTAGAGGGCCGAAAAGAGCTCATAGCTGGTATCAATCATATGGGCTGGCTTCTGGAACTGAAAGACAGAGCTGGTAATGACCTGTATCCGGAAATTAAAAAAAGAGCAGCAAGGAAAAATGCCGAAGAGAAACATGATGATATGGTAAGGTTTGATTATATCCGTAATTTCGGCTATTATTGTACCGAGTCCAGTGAACATAATGCAGAATACAATCCTCTCTACATTAAGACCCGCTATCCTGAAATGATCGAAAAATTTAACATTCCCCTGGATGAATATCCCCGCAGGTGTATCAATCAGATTGCGGATTGGGAATCGGAAAAAGAACGAATTCTGGATAAGGGAAACATAATGCACACCCGTTCCCACGAATACGCTTCTTATATTATGGAAGCAGTAGTCACCGGTAATCCCTATAAAATTGGCGGGAATGTACTGAATAAAGGCCTCATCGAAAATCTCCCTGCCGATGCCTGCGTTGAGGTTCCCTGCCTGGTGGATAACAGAGGTGTCAATCCTTGTCATGTAGGGCGTCTTCCGGTACAATGTGCAGCAATGAACATGACAAATATCAATACTCAGCTTCTGACCATAGAAGCTGCTGTAACCAAAGACCGCAGCTATATATACCAGGCCGCTATGCTAGACCCTCATACTGCCGCTGAATTAAATCCAGAGGATATCAGAAATATGTGCGACGAATTAATTGAAGCCCATGGGGATTACATGAAAGATTATCAGTAAGGATAAACATTAGGTGAATTCCGGCTATTACTCCCCTACGGTTTGAAAAGCGCCGTATATTCAAGACTGTCTTACAGGCTGATACTATAAGGATTAGCACCTATGTATAACAAATGGTAAATTGTAACCATTGCATATTAGTAAAACATAAATATGCTACACTTGCACAGCATTTACGTAACAAAATAAGCAGTTGCAGCCATTCTCGGGTTGTTGCTGCTTATTTGTCGTATATTGTTATATTTTAAAATTATATGTAGATATTCTAAAACTTCTTTGCTATAATCATCCTAAGATATTGGAGAGTTCAATCGATATCTTGCATTTTAAGTATTATACGATACCTTTCAAAGGATGAGGAGGAACTCTATGTTAAAAAATTTATCCTTAAGAAATAAGCTGTTGCTTATGATAATTCCTGCTATTCTGGAATTAATCCTGCTGCTTTATTTGTATGCTGCAGATAACAATTCCACCTTTCATAAGAGTAAGGAAATATTCTACAATGATTTATACCTAGTTCATACCAGTCTCTTAAGCAGTGACAGGGACTTTTATCAAGCTGATCAGGCCGTACAGCAGATTAACTCCGCTGATACTTCTGATGAACAATTGTTGATAGATTTAAATGCGGTTTATTCACAGAATGCCCAGCAGGCTAGTGATAACGCCAATAAAATCACAGAAATACTAAAGAACAATCAAAAGATCCTTGATTCTTATACTCCTCATAGTTTATTTATTTTGCTATATGGTTCAGAAACAAAAGATGATCCCAACGGTTATCTGGGAAAAGACAAGACCCTAAAAGTCTTGCTGGAAGAGTTTAATTCTAATTTTGATATTTGGAAAGCTTCCTATAATCCCGAAACAGGGGATGGGGATTTCCACAGCATGGAAACAGCTTTTAATGCTGCCAGAGGCTCTCTTGATGAGATGCAGGATCTGCTGGTACTATACGGGGATTATTCCTCACAGCAGCTGCAAGAGAATATTTCAGCTAAAATATTGCAGGTTGTAATCTTTACCGTATTAATTATTACGCTGATATTACTGTTATCTTTCGTGATGATAACCTATTTGAGAAAGCACCTTCGGACGATCACTGTGAATATGAATGAATTGGCGAAGCAGAATCTTGCATTACAACCTTTGAAATTAGACGGAAAAGACGAGCTGGGTATATTATCCACTTCCTTTAATGCGGTATTATCTTCCTTAAAAGAAATTGTAGGACAAATAGACAGTACCTCCCGTGAAGTAAGCGACTCTGCTGATCTGATGAACAGAAATGCAGAAGAAGTAAGCACTGCTACCGGAGAAATCGCTAAAGCGATTGGAGAAATAGCCTCTACTGCTACTTCTCAGGCTTCCGATACCGAACAGTCTGTTATGGAACTGGAAAAGCTGGAACAAATTATTATAAGCAATACCCAAAGTACAGTTGTACTAACAGAGGCAGCAAAACAGATTAATGAAGCCGGAAATGAAGGGCTTACACTGGTTACCACTTTATCAGAAGTTAACAAGAGCAGCCAGGAGGCTTTCTATCAAATATTTGAAGTTATTGGGAAAATTGATGCCAGTGCAGCCAGAATCGGAGAAGCCAGTACCTTGATTTCTGAGATTGCTGAACAAACCAATCTACTCTCCTTAAATGCAAGCATTGAAGCTGCCAGAGCCGGAGAAGCCGGCAGAGGATTTGCAGTTGTAGCTGATGAAATCAGAAAGCTTGCAGAACAGTCATCTCATTCTGTTGATATCATAAATGAGATGTTAAAGGATCTGCAGTCTAACGCACAGCTTGCCAACCAGCAGAGCAATCTGGTGAAAGAAACTGTTGTGACGCAGACAAACAGTGTGACTGAAACAAAAGATAAATATATTGCCATTACTGACAGCCTGAAGATAATTAATGCACAGATAGAAAACCTTGATTCCATCAGTCAGGAAATGAGTCATAGCTGTAATAACGTGATATCACACATCAGCAGTTTGTCTGCCAGCGCAGAGGAAAATGCATCGACTACTGAAGAAACTTCTGCAGGATCTGAGGAAATCTTAGCTTCCATGTTATCTATAACTGAAGTTAGCAATAATGTCAATAGCCGTGCAGAAGAATTAAAGGCACTGATTGCAGGTTTCAAAACAGAATAAGTAACAAGCGGACCTGTTACATTGCTCCCTTTAAGAGTTCATAACATTCCGCTTCCAGTTCCCTGACTTGCTTCTTTGTCATCGCAAACTGAAAGATTTCTTCACTGGCATGAATAAAATCATAGAAATTACAGTTGCCAGTTCTTTCACCGATACCAAATAGAGTGCAGTCTACATAGGCTGCTCCTGCTTTGGCACCGATTATTGAATTAGCGACTGCCATTCCCAAGTCATTGTGTACATGCATTTCAACTTCAATGTCTGTATGTGCTTTTATCGTTTCAACAATTTCTTTCGTCCTGCCCGGTGTTAAGACGCCTACGGTATCAGCCAGCCGTATAACCTTAACACCGGATTTCTTTAACTCTTTTATAAGGCTTAGAATAAAACCGATATCCGATCTGGAAGCATCCTCCAGTCCAACAGTTACGTCTATTCCTTTGCTTAAGGATATATCTACGCAATCCAGAATGTTTTTTTGCACCCAGGCTTTATTTTTTTTTAGTTTACTATAAATCTGTATGTAAGACACCGGAGTTCCGATATGAAGAATATGGGGTTTACAGACCAGAGATTTTTTTACATCTTCCACATTCATACGGCTCCAAACTGAAATCTTAGCATTTCTGGCACAGGAAACAATCTCTCCAATACAATCACTTTCTGATTGTCCGAGACAGGGGATTCCGGCTTCTATTTCATATACACCGACATTATCAAGAAGTTTTGCAATTTTAAGCTTATCTTCTCTGCGAAGAGCAATACCGGGGCTTTGTTCCCCGTCTCTTAAGGTTGTATCAACGATGTATTTTATTTCCTTCATTAGCACCCACCTTTGCTGCAATTTGTGCGAACTCTTCATCACAAAGACTGCTTCGGCTATCCGAACAGACTTCCTTAATCTTATCAAGCATTTTTAGTATTACTGTTTCCTCTGGAACCGGCAGGAGAAGTTCTTCCAGTTTCATCTTAACAGCTTTGGTACCAGAATGCTTACCAATGACCAACTCGGACTTTCCGCCTACGCAAGCAGGTTCATAGGCTTCATAGATAGCTGGATTTTTGCTCATCGCATCCGCATGAATACCTGATTCCACCTTAAAGATACATTTGCCTATTACAGGTTTTTTATTGCTTATGTTCGTATCGGTAATTTTCTCGTAAAGCTTTGTAAGTGCCGGCAGTACCGTAAGATCTTTGTTCGGTTTATGCCTGACCACAAGGCGGAGTGCCATAAGCACTTCCTCTGTCGCACCGTTATTCTTATGACCTGCAAAGCTTACCGTAACATCGGTACCATAGCTTAACAGCCACTGAATGGCCATTGCACTGGCACAATGGTATGTATTTTCAGGATTCAGATTTACTTTTGTATTTGGAAGATTTTTCTTAATCTCCTCCATAGCTTTATCATAACCGTTACACATTAAATCGTCAAGACCTGCAATCCGAAGTTCTCTGCAATGAGAAATAGCACGGAGTTTGATAATCTCTCTTATATCATTAATCTGAATTTCCGGCATAAGATTCTCCAGATTCTCATGAAAATGGCAGGTATACCGGTAAAACCCCGTATACCTGTCGATATCTTCGGCATAGTCAACCTGAAGGATGTATTTACCGTCATCCGGCAGGTACTCCATTTTTTCATATGCAGCAAGTGATATTTCAATCACATCAATGCCAATCTCTCTTAATAATCTGCAAAATAAATGAAGGTCCTCCTTTGAAGGCAGGCATTTATCAAATCCGGTTAAGGTATTATCTGTTATGCGTAGCATCTTTTACCCCTCCTGACTATTCGTGTTCATAATTGTTTACATGCTTAAACCTTTTTATATCATCAACTCTTTTACAGGATTTCCATTTTCAAAATGCTGTTCTATAATCGTTTCAACATTCTCCTCTGTTAAGTTTCCGTACCATATTCCCTCCGGATAAACCACTGCAACCGGTCCTTTTTCACAAATCCCAAAACATCCGGTATTGGTTATCATTACATCCCCGGATAAATCTCTTTCATCGACTCCCTCCATAAATTTCTGGACAATATCGACAGAATCCTTCGAAAAACAAAACCCCTTTTGCACCCCATTGATTCTACAGCTGGTACAGACAAAAATATGATATTTAGGACTTACCATAACAATACTCTCCTTTTCTTATATATATTCCTTTAATTTCTTAATAAACAGATAACAGCAGGCAGGCTTTCTATACAAGTTAAATAATTTTACTATACTGATAATTTACATTCACTTATTGCCTTTTTAACAGAATCTTCAATTCTGTCGTAGGTAACAAGCACATGAATACCTTTTTCCTCTAGCTTTGATTTGGGGGATTCACCGATACGCATGGCTACAACAGCTGTACAGTCGGATATCGTTTTTAAGATCGAGGTAATCTTATCCTCCTTCTCCTCGCAATCCAGCACTCCGTTACAATATTTCTCCACTACCCGTCTTTCTTTGAATTGAGCAGTACCATTTTTGTATTCAAAAATATAGAATTCTGACACCTGACCAAAATGTTGGTCAACCAAAACACCGCTTTTTGTTGCTACTGCAACATAGATACCCTTGTTTCTTTCCAAAAGGTCTTCGGTTTCTTCATGCTTCTTCTGCTGTTTTAATGTTTCCGGATAGTCCAGTAGTTCCTGTTGCTCCTGTGCTTCCTTCTCATGACAGGCATTAAACTCAATGGAACGGTCATCGCCCAAAGCACCAATTGCATCTGCCCTGCATTGTTTACAATGATACATCTGCTTCATGGTCTCACCGCATTTTTTTCTCATTGCCATGATTTCCTGATTGCTAACTAACGGTATTTTCTCGAACACACTTCCTTCCACCGGAATCAGCTGCATAATATTTGTGATTGCAGCACCAAGGTCTTTCACCTTTTGCACCACTTCCGGAATGTGTTCATCATTTATTCCCTTTATCATAACGATATTAACCTTACAGACAATTCCCCTTGAAGCCAGCATCTTAATTCCTGCCATTTGGTTGGACATCAGAATAGCAGCTGCTGTTTCTCCAAAATAAGAATTTCCCATATAGTTCACATGGCGGTAGATTTTAGCACCAATCTTTGGATCAACGGCATTCATCGTTACTGTAATATGGGATACCCCCAATGCAATTAATTCTTCTGCATATTGTGGCAACATCAGACCATTGGTGGAAAGACAGAATGTAACATCTTTGTCTTCCTGCCTGATTAATGCCAGTGTACGCTTTGTTTCCTCAAAATTAGCAAGCGCATCACCTGGACCAGCAATACCGATTACCGAGAGCTTTGAAACCTTTTTCTTAACGTACAGGTATTTCTCATAGGCTTCTTCCGGGTTTAGAACCTGTGTTGTAACCCCTGGTCTGCTTTCATTGGGACAGTCATACTTTCTCACACAATAGTTGCAGCTGATATTACATTTCGGAGCAATCGGAAGATGCATTCTGGCATAATCATGGGCTCCGCAATTAAAACATGGATGTGTCTTACTCTTCTCCTCAGGTGTTTTATCAGTTGCTTCCGCTGTAACTTTTAAGCTTTCGTTTATATTTGCTTCAGTCCATACATTCCGCTTCTCTTTCAAGAGATTTTCAGACTGGTTGTTTTTATTCTCCATCTCCCCTCCCTTTTGTAAACCCTCTTTGAAATATTTTGCATAAAGTTCTTTGCGAAATCCAGTTTCCTTGCCTGCTAATATAACATTGGATATGTCATCAAGAAAGGTAAGCGCACCATTATAGCCAATAGTCCTAAGTCTTTGTCCGCCCACTCTGTCATGAATCGGGAAGCTTCGCCTAACCAGTTCAATTTTTAGATTTTCAGATATCCTTCTGCCATCTGAATTACCAATCAGGACATTTACGGATAGTTCCCTTGCCTTCTCCTCGATCGTCTTGAAGTCTGTATCACTGAGAATTTCAAAATCCTCCACAAAATAACGGTCTGCGACCTCTTTAATCTCCTCTGTAAGCTTAGCTATTATAGACGGGCATTTGGAGCCAGTGGCAACAAGAACAGGTAATACACCGTTTTCTACACAAAGTCTTACAGTAGAATAAACAAAATCAGGTTCACCAAAAACAGCTGCCCTTGCTTCCCCATTATATTTATGCGCATCAATCATGGCATCCAGGAATCTTCCTCTTTCTTTTTTAAGCTTATCCGGAATCTCCTTTCCTGACAAGCTTGCAAGTAAGCGTATCAGAGTGTCGTTATCTCTTAAGCTGACCGGCAGATTGCATTTCTCATAGGGTACCTGATACTCTTCAAACAGGTATTCTGCAACAGATGGATTTTCTTCTGTAAAGGAGGAAATCTCAATAGTAAAGGCTGCACCTCCCATTTTACGAATATCACGTATGTCTGTTCCTTTTGAGGGCAGCTTCTCATATTCCGGCTGATATACTCCGTCCAGATTCTCAGAAAGATCCGGTAATAGTATATACTCCAGGGAAAAGCTCTCCAGAAGTTCTTTCAGATACCTGGTATCTCCCGGAGACAAGGGAGCCGTTATAACATTTATCTTATTGTTTTTGTTTTCTTCCATCTGAACCTGGCTTACAATACTATGCAGGGCTTTCATATAACCCTCAAATTGCGTTCCTGCATAACCAGCAGAGGGTATGGAGATAATTTCCACTCCATTTGCTTCCGGGTTCTCTCTGCGGAATTTATCAATAATCCGGTTTATATCTTCTCCAATGGTTTCTGCCAGACAGGTAGTTTCCACTGCAATTACCTCGGGTTTGTAAATAGTTATTAGATTTTTGAGTCCCTTTAGCAAATTCTGTTCTCCACCGTATACAGTTCCTTCCTCTGTCAGAGAAGAGGAAGCAATATCTACCGGTTCATTGTAATGGGTTGCCATATGCCTTCTGATATAAGTACTGCAGCCCTGTGATCCATGGAGGATGGACATGCATTTTTTGATACCGTAACAGGCAGTAACAGCTCCCATGGGCATACACATCTTACATGGGTTTACATTTAGATTAACTAGATTCCCTCTCATTCCCTTTCTCCTTTCTGAGCAAATTCCCATCACTCTTAAATTTGTCTTCAGGGAATAATTTAAAGTTCAGCCTGTATATATGTCCAAACCGGATTATTCATGCTGCTGTTTATTTCTTTCGTAAAATTTATAACTCCGTCAAACCCGCATAGAGGATGTTTCCGTTCATGATTATGGTCACAGAAAGCAATCCCAAGCTTATAGGCCAGGGGGCGCTCTTTTACTCCTCCTACCAGAATATCTGCTCCCTTTTCCTTCATGAATTTCTCAAGTTCAGCCGGTGTTGCATCATCAAGAATAACCGTATTCTCTCCTACCAGGCTCTCAATTACCTCATAATCATCCTTCTTGCCTGTCTGAGTTCCCACTACTACAGTCTCCATCCCCATGGACTCAAACTGCCTGATCAACGATATGGCCTTAAAGCCACCGCCTACATAAATAGCAGCTTTTTTGCCTTCAAGATTTCTTCGGTACTGTTTCAGGAAACTCTGCAATTTCTCCGTCTCAGCCTGTGTAAAATCAATTGCCTTCTGCCTGGCCTCACGATCACCAAGAGCTTCAGCAATACGTATCAGAGAACTGGTGGTATCCTCTATCCCAAAGAAACTCACCTTGATATAGGGGATATTCATTTCTTCTTCCATGCGGTTTGCCAGATAGGTGCTGGAACCGGCACACTGTACGATATTTAACTGGGCAGCCGGTGCTTCGATAAGTGTTTCATAGCTTGAATCACCGGTAAAGGTGGATACTACAGGAATTCCAATTTTATTCAGATAATCCTTAATTATCCACATTTCACCTGCCAGATTAAAGTCTCCCAGAATATTTACTCCTTTTCTTTTCTTGGGGTTATGACAGGCTATCAGCTCCATAATAGCATTACAGGCCATTTTGTAACCCACGGATTTATTTCCGGAAAAACCCGGGGATTTCACCGGTATTACGCGCATATCATATTTTTCTGACATGGTCTTACAGACAGCATTCACGTCATCACCGATTACACCTACAATACAGGTAGCATATACAAATATCAGTTTTGGATGATGTTTCTCAGCTATTTCCTCAATTGCCAGTGTAAGTCTTTTTTCACCGCCGAAAATAATATCTGGCTCTCTTAAATCTGTAGAAAAACTGTTACGATAGAGCTCCTCACCACTGGATAAACTTCCTCTGATATCCCAGGTATAGCTGGCGCAGCCAATAGGGCCATGGACGATATGAAAGGCATCTGTTATTGGATTTAATACCACTCTTGCACCGCAATAAACACAAGCTCTCTGACTGACGGAACCGGATACACTGTTGGCATCACATTTCATACCATTTCCACCGCAACCATCTCTCTTCTCGTAGATAAATTCCTTTCTGTCTTCTAAAACATTGGCATTCTCCATAGCCCGCTCCCTTTCTGTACAGTTTCTATAAATAAACAAAGCTCCCGTATAATGACAGCTTCGTCACAATTACGGGAGTTTCCTATAACAATCTCTAACTTTAATACCAGAAGTATAATTACATAACCATTTCAAAATCTTCTTCCAGGCTGTCTCTATCCTGTCTGTCCATAAGGGCATTGGTTATCAGCTCTGCCAGTCTCATACCGCCCTTATAACCTACCAAAGGCATATAAGAATGTACATAACGGTCAATAATCGGAAAGCCTGCTCTTATAAAAGGAATATCTTCTGCTCTGGCAATATGTTTTCCATGGGTTCCTCCTATGAGCAGATCAACACCTTCATTCTTAATCCACTGGTGGAGCTCATACAAATCTCCATAAGCTTTAACCTGGCAATCTTTCATACCGTATTTTTCAAATAAACCTTTCACTTCGTTTTCAAAGGCCTCTCCCGGGGTACCGGTCAGTACATATTTTGGTATCATACCCATTTCCAGAACAAATTCTGTAAGTCCTATTACCGTATCCGGATCTCCATAGATGGCAACCTTCTTATTATACGTGTAGGGATGGATATCAATTAAGATATCAACCAGCTGACCTCTTTCTTCTTCCAATTCATAGGGAACTTCTGCTTTCGATATGGATTGAAGAGCCATTACAAAGTTGTCGGTCTGCGTAATTCCAATAGGCATGGAAAGTAATTTATAGGGAACATCACACTTCTTCTGCAATGTTTGACCACCCCATTCACTGGAAAATTTACCAATGGCCAGAGTCTGATCACAGTCACCCAGCTCAATGACCTCCTCTACCGTCGTTCCGCCTTTGGGATACATCTCAAATTTACCGGTCATAGGACTGTCCATTACACCGCTGGTATCCGGTAACATAGTAAAGGGTACTTTCATCTGCCTGGCAATTTTTTTCATTTCTCTCATATCGCCAGGATTTACAAAACCAGGTATAAGTGCTGTCTTACCGTTGCTTTTACCCGTTTTAACAGATAAATAACTGATGAAGCTGCCTACCATATTGGAGAATCCGGTTATATGTGAACCTTTATAACTTGGTGTATTGGTATGCACAATGAACTTTCCTTCCGGAATATCGATGCTTTTAATGATTTCATTTAAGTCATCACCGATAGTCTCAGATAAACAGGTGGTATGCACTGCGATAATTTTCGGGTTATAGATTTCAAAAATATTCTTTGCTGCTGTTCTTAAGTTACTGCCACCGCCAAATACGGAGGCCCCTTCTGTAAAGGAACTGGAGGCCGCCATTGCAGGATCCTTGAAATGTCTTGTTAAGAACATTCGGTGGAAGGCACAGCATCCCTGAGAACCATGGCTGTGAGGGAGACATTCATGGACACCAAGTGCTGCATACATTGCACCTACCGGTTGACAGGTCTTAGCAGGATTCACTCTTAAGGCCGTTCTTTCATAGGGTTCTTTTTTTGTGTAATCAAGCATTTTTATTCACCTCCTAAGGTTCCTTCCAGGATGGGAGCAGTTTTCCAGGGAGCCTTTACAAAGCTCCAGGCCGGGGTATATATCCCCATAGTTACGTCTCTGGCAAAATTCACAGCTCCTCGAAAACCTGCGTAGGGACCGCTATAATCGTAGGAATGCAACTGTCTAGAGAGGATACCGCTTTTTTGTGCAATAAATTTATCTTTAATACCGGAGAAAAAAATGTCCGGTTTTAATACTTTTAAAAATTCTTCTGTCTCATAGTGATTCAGGTCATCAACCATATAGGTTCCATCAGGCATATCCTTTATCAGTCCGCCATAGTAGTCGATCAGTTTTTCTTCTTTCAGCTTGCCTATTTCTTCTTCTGAAAGATAGAGATGGTATTTCTCCTTATCCGGTTCAACCGTTATGGATTCAATGTTCTTGCTGTCTGCATCCGGTTTAATAAAAGGAAGCACTTCTCTTCCTTCGTACTCATCTCTGTGTCCGAATTCATAACCTGCAAGTACGGTGTTCACCCCAAGGTCATGAAGGAGGAATTGATAATGATGAGATCTGGAACCTCCTACATAGATTGCTGCCGTCTTGCCTTTTAGCTTACTTTTGTAATAAGCCATATCATCGTGGATAAGTCCGATTTCATCAGCAATTACTTCCTCTGTCTTCCTGGTAAGTTCAGCATCATTGAAATATTTAGCAATATTCCTCAGAGTTTCCATGGTTCCCTTTACACCTATAAAATTAACCTTCATCCAAGGCGTGCCATATTTCTCTTCAATCATCTCTGCAATATAGTTAATGGAACGATGGCACTGTACCAGGCTTAAATTTGCCAGATGTGCATTCTTTAAATCCTCCATACTGCTGTCACCGGTAAAGGTAGAGACCACCTCATAACCGATTCTCTTAAGAATTCTCTCTGTCTCCCAGCCGTCACCGCCAATGTTGTATTCACCTAAAAGATTAACTGAGAATTTATTCTTGATCTGTCTGTCACCTTCTCCAATTACAAAACGCATGATCTGATTGTTTGCGATATGATGACCGGCTGACTGACTGACACCTTTATAACCTTCACAGCTGTAGGCAATACACTTGATTCCGTATTCTGTTTCCGCCCATCTTGCAACCGCATGGATATCATCACCGATAAGACCTACAGGACAGGTTGAACAGATAAAAATAGTGGAAGGATGGAATAAATCTATCGCTTCTGTAATTGACTGTTTTAACTTCTTTTCACCACCGAACACGATATCTGGTTCCTGCATATCTGTTGAAAAGCTGTATTGCAGAAAATTATCAATGCCTTCTTCTTTCTTTCCTTTATGACGCCTTGTACCCCATGCATAGTAGGAACAACCGATAGGCCCGTGTACTATCTGAAGAGCATCCTTGATAGGGCCTAAAACTACACCTTTACAGCCCGCATAACAGCAGCCGCGTTGAGTGATAATTCCTGGTATGGTACGAACATTCGCTGCAATCTGGTTATCATTCTCATTGTTTCCTATGTCTACCATGTGTTCTTTACGATTTTTGTAAACACGTGAATTATACTGATCCAATACTTTTTCCAATGCACTCACTGAAGGCCACCTCCTTTAATAAGCTTCTGTTGTTGATTCCCCATTACGAACCTGATAATTCTCATATATGGGTAATACAAATATCTTGCCGTCTCCCGGATGTCCGCTGGAATTCACTTCCATAATAGCTTCTACCACTTTGCTGACATCCCCATCCTCTACTACGATGGTAAATACTCTTTTTGGTATCAGTCTTGTAGCTTCGGTTAAATGCTCACCGGAAGGATCAAGGGGAAGTTCACCATTTTCTACAATCGTAGTTAGAAGATTCATGTCAATTAGCTTTTTTCCTCTACCCAATACCTTTCTGCAGGTGAAAGCAGGTATTCCGGCCGAAGCCAACGCTTCCTTGGTCACATTGACTTTGTTCTGTCTGACAATCGCCATTACTTCCTTCATCACAACTCCCATCTGTGTGCCCAATGGCACACTGCCTCTTTCTTATCCTACAGACCTTTTTTCTTGGTACTGATGGTATATGCTTCTTCTACCGGACTGATAAATATCCTGCCATCACCAAAATGTCCGGTTTCACCGGTTCTGGCATATTTCATGATAATCTTTACCACATCATCCTTATCTGCATCTTCCACTACAATCAACAGCATTTCTTTTGGTATTTCATCGTAGAAGATTTCACCGACTTTGACACCCTTTTGTTTTCCCCTGCCATATACGTCCATTTTTGTTACTGCGGGATAACCGGCTGATAACAATTCCGATAAAACAACGCCAACTTTCTCAGGTCTGATAATTGCTCTTACTAATAACATCACGCCACCTCCTAGTATTTATACATCCATTAATCCATGCTCCATTAAAAGTTCTTCCAATCTGTCAATTGACAGCGGTTTGGGTATAACAAACATGTCATTTCCATCTATTTTACGTGCCAGCTCTCTGTATTCATCTGCCTGAGGTACCTCCGGGCTATAATCGATTACTGTCTTTTTATTGATTTCAGCTCTTTGTACCGCATTGTCACGAGGCACAAAATGAATCATCTGCGTTCCAAGTTCTTTTGCTATTGCAGATACCAGCTCTGCCTCTCCGTCTACTTTTCTGGAGTTGCAGATTAATCCGCCTAAACGAACACCACCGGTATTCGCATATTTCATAATACCTTTTGAAATATTGTTGGCTGCGTATAACGCCATCATTTCACCGGAACATACGATATAAATCTCCTGGGCCTTTCCTTCACGGATAGGCATTGCAAAACCACCGCATACAACGTCTCCCAATACATCGTAGAATACATAATCCAGGTCATCGGTATAAGCTCCCAACTGTTCCAGCAGATTAATCGAAGTAATAATACCACGTCCGGCACAGCCGACTCCAGGTTCCGGACCGCCGGATTCAACACCTTTAATTCCTGCAAAACCTTTCTTTAGAATATAGTCAAGATCGATGTCCTCTCCTTCTTCTCTCAACGTATCGAGTACTGTTTTCTGTGCCAATCCCCCAAGGACCAGTCTTGTGGAATCAGCTTTTGGATCACAGCCTACTATCATGATCTTCTTTCCCATTTCTCCTAACCCGGCTGTTAAGTTCTGGGTTGTTGTTGACTTACCAATTCCGCCTTTACCGTAAATTGCGACCTGTCTCATACTTAAATCCTCCTTCAAGAAAATTACTGTCAATAGTAAAAGACGCCATTACTTTCGTAATGACGTCTCTGTCTGATAGAGTGCATGCAATTTCTATTGAAGTGATTTTATCATTTTGACTGGTAGGTTTTCAATGCATCGATTTGTCAATCATTTCTAACATAATACTATTTTTTTTGCACAGTTTCAACTAGCAATTTTCAAAGCTTTAAAAAAAAAATTAGTACTGCTGTGGAAATTAGTGATAATGCAGTAAGGATTCATTTTATTCTTGACATTTATAAAACTATTGAATATAATAATCATGATTTTCCGGTTGAGCATTATTTGCTCAAGGTTTTGAGCTTTAGGGTGGAGAGCTTGTATTAGCTTTCCACCCTTTTTATGTATTTTAAGTTCAATAAACGTTAGGAATATGAAGGCTGCCCTGAAAATCCGGGATTTACCTTTTATGAAAGTTTACGTTATTAATGAGTAGTGTGTTACCTGTTACATTAATAAAATTTACTTAAAAATTTAAGTTGAGTCTCCTAAATGAATGCAGTCAATATTAATCAAGTACATCTCAGCAAATTAATAAAGAAAAGGGTGGTTTTTATGCAGTTAATTTTACTTATCATAGGTTTGGTATTAATTCTTAAAAGTGCAGATATTCTCATTGACTCTTCTGCTAAAATAGCACGTAAATACGGTATTTCTTCTTTTATTATTGGTATTACGGTAGTTGCCTTTGGAACCAGTGCGCCAGAACTCGTTGTTGGAATTCTCTCAGGCATACGTGGTACAAACCAATTGACACTTGGCAATGTCATAGGGAGTTCATTATCTAATCTTGCTTTGATTGCTGGTCTGTCCTCAATGATTCTGGCACTTATAATAAAGGATTCTCTGGTAAAGAAAGAACTTCCCATGCTACTCCTATCTGAAATTATTCTTTTGATTATGATGCTAAGTAGCAATACTATGAAAAGATTTTATGGTATCCTTTTATTATGTGGATTTATAATGTTTATGTTATATGTTATTCTAGATGCAAAAAAATCTATTCCTGCTACATTTGACATCGATGGTGATTTGGATACAGATAATGACGGCAATGGTCTTAACAATGAAATAATACAGAAGAAAGAGAAGAGTTTATTTCTGTTATATATATTAACATTCCTTTCACTTGGTGGTTTAATTATAGGTGGAAAACTTACAGTAGACAGTAGTACACTGATCGCATCAAGATTCGGATTAAGCCAGACCCTGATTGGTATCACCATTGTATCACTGGCAACAACCATGCCCGAGCTAGTAACCAGTATTATGGCAGTAATCAAAAAAGAACCCGATATTGTGATAGGAAACTGCATCGGTAGCAATCTGTTTAATATACTTTTTGTCCTTGGTGTATCTACTACAATATCACCAATATCAATTGAAAAATCCTTATGGATTGATTTAGTTATTACAATAATATTGACCATTTATATTTTTATTGTATCCGTTCTTCGAAAAAAAATAAATAGATTAGATGGCATACTGCTTTTTATTACTTACCTTTGCTTCATGACATATAAAATAATTACAGTTATTTTTTAGTATTCACCAATTAACTAAACCATGATAAAGGAGATCTATGTTAAATAAGAATAATAAGAACTATATTTTAGTTAGTGCTGCTCCGATTCTTTGTATTACAATGCTGCTATTTATTCCGCTTCTAACTAATCGAATTGGTAAGACAGCAGGATTTATTATAGGATTCTGTATTTATTGGTTTGTTTTTTGTCTGCCCATCTCTATGTATTGTTCTGATGGATTAAGTAAGTTGAGAGAAATCTATACTCTAAAATCAAATATAACAACTGTAAGTAAAAATATCTTTTATTTTTTATCATTTGTACCATGTATTGCCACTTTTTTTGCAGTATTTAAAGAGGTGGCTCCAATAGCAGGGTTTCAAGTTTTAATTATTTCATTGGTATTTGCACTAATTAATGGAACTTTTGAAGAAATGTTTTGGCGTGGAATTTATAATAAGATTTTTAATAATAACATTTTTTTAGCATACATATTTCCAACATTGTTTTTTGGAATTTGGCATATAGCATTGTACATGGCGCATGGAATACTATATCAGGGTGGATTTGCTTCGTTAGTTGGTGGTTCTATTTTCATGGGATTATTATGGGGATGGGTTGCTTATAAAACAAAATCTATTAAAGTTGTAACAGTAGCACATATAATAACCAATTTTTTTGCTTTTACTGGTCTAATTTATCAAAACTGGTTCAGCTGATTCAAATTATACCTTTCAAATGGCTGACTCTGTCTATCATTTCATCTTGGTATTCATACATGGGTAATAGAGTCACATGTACATCAATATACAAAATTTATTGTGCATTTCACTTTAAATTAGTAAGGAGCTGCAGATTGCACTGCAGCTCCTTACTAATTCTAATCTTCATCCTGTAACGCAGCAAATCCAGTCTCACCTGTTCTTACCTTTATGACATCTTCAACATCATAAACGAATATCTTACCATCTCCGATATTTCCGGTATAAAGAGCTTTTCTTGCTTCATTAACAACAGTTGCCACCGGTACCTTACTTACGACTATTTCCACTTTAATCTTTGGAAGTAAGTTCATATCCATTGGAACTCCACGATAAAATTCTGTTGATCCTTTTTGAATGCCACAACCAAGAACATTGGTTACCGTCATACCTGTTACTTCAATTGCATTCATTGCTTTCTTTAAATCCTCAAACTTACTTTGTTTTGCTATAATTACAATTTGTGTAAGTTTTTGCTTATCCTCGGATACAGTATAACCGGTAGTAGATACCTTAACGGCCTGTGTAATTGGCACTGTTCCTAAAGGAGCTGCAACTTCACCGCTACCTGTAAAAACATCAGGAGAAGGCATAAAGTCTGCATAAGCACTGGTTAAACCATGTTCCTTGATATCAAGTCCCAGAATCTCTTCTTCTTTTGAAACTCTAAGTCCTACAATAGTTTTTATTAAATAAAAAGTAATAACCATTGTAACAATAACCCATGCAGCTACAGAAACAACACCGATAAACTGTGTTAATAGCAATTTCACTCCACCACCGTAAAAGAGCCCCTCTTCCTGAGCAAATAGGCCTACAGCAAGGGTACCAAACGCACCGCATAAACCATGAACGCCAATCGCACCTACAGGATCATCAATCTTTAGTACTTTATCAATAAATTCTATACCAAACACAACAACAAAACCTGCAAGGATACCAATTACAGCTGCTCCCAAAGGTGATACCAGGTCACATCCAGCTGTAATAGCTACAAGTCCGGCTAAAGAACCATTCAAGGTCATAGAAACATCCGGTTTCTTATAACGAATCCAGGTAATACACATTACTGTGACAGTCGCAACAGCCGCAGCCATATTTGTTGTTACAAATATACTTCCCATTGCTAAGATTGCATCGTCTCCGGTTGCAGAGACTGTTGAGCCGCCGTTAAATCCAAACCAACAGAACCAGAGGATAAAAACTCCTAATGCACCTAAAGTTAAGCTGTGGCCTGGTATAGCTTTAGGTTTTCCATTCTTATCATATTTGCCGATTCTGGGTCCTAGTATTTTAGCTCCGACCAAAGCTGCAACACCACCAACCATATGAACAGCAGTGGAACCTGCAAAATCATGAAATCCTTGTTGAGCCAGCCAGCCGCCACCCCAAATCCAGTGTCCAGAAACAGGATATACAAAAGCACTAATAACCATACTGTAAATGCAATATGAAGAGAATTTCGTTCGCTCTGCCATTGCACCTGATACAATTGTTGCCGCTGTTGCACAAAAAACTGTTTGAAAAATCAAAAATGCCATAAGTGGAACGCCACTGGGTAATATTGAACTATAATCCCCCTTAACCATTGGATCAAAACCACCAATTAATAGACCAGAGCCACCAAACATGATGCCAAATCCGAACAACCAGTAAATTGGAGTACCAAGACTGAAGTCCATCAGATTCTTCATTATGATGTTACCGGCATTCTTTGCTCTAGTAAATCCTGTCTCAACCATTGCGAAACCTGCTTGCATGAAGAAAACCAATGCAGCAGCAACCAATACCCAGATTGTATTAGATGATGAATATAAACCTTCCATAATTCCCTCCTTAAATAAAAAAACGCCAATTAAGTATTCCTTTTACTTAATCTGCGTCTCTGCAAAAATATTTTTTTGAGTTCCTATATCTGTTTCATTTCTTATACTATAACCCGAGCAAAATTCACTCCCTTCAAATAAAATAAAAAAGGCTGCAGATATCATCTGCAGCACCTTTGCTTATTTATATTAATAAAGTATATAAAAAACATATACCAATGTCAATATGTTTCTAAATTTTTTTATTTTTACTGTTACTGTCGTCTAATTAAAGAAGTTCACGTACCTTTTCATCAACGATTCCCATATTATCTGTAGGCTCAAATCTTGCAACCACATTACCTTCCCGGTCAACCAGGAATTTCGTAAAGTTCCACTTAATGCTTGGCTTTTTAGCAAAGTCAGGGTCAGCTTTTCCCAACATCTCATTTAAGACAGAGGTTAACTCATGACCCTCATCAAAGCCATTAAACCCTTTCTGCTCAACCAGGTATTTATAAAGAGGATGAGCCTCGTCACCATTTACCTCAATTTTGGAAAACATAGGAAAAGTGATTCCAAATTTCGCATCGCAGAAGCTATGGATTTCTTCATTGGAACCAGGTGCCTGTGCTCCAAACTGATTACAAGGGAAATCAAGTATTTCAAACCCCTGGCTATTATATTTCTCATATAAATCCTGTAATTCATCATACTGAGGTGTAAAGCCACATTTGGTTGCTGTATTTACAATAAGCAATACCTTTCCTTTGTATTCATCAAGCCCTACTTCTTCATCCTTATAGTTGTTTACTTTAAAATCGTATACTGCCATAAATTTATTCCTCCTTTTATCCGTGTAATAAAATTGATGCATTCTCATTTATCTCTATTTAATTGTACAAAATATATATGTCTTTGTCAATACTTACTATTGACATTTTATACGATTTTTATTACTATTAAATTGCACAAAATTAATTTACTTGTAACTGACAGCAGTTATGCACCGCATCACTCAGCTGTAAAGAAAGAAAGGAAAAGCCATGAACAATCAAAATAACATGGGTACCCAGGGCAAAGAACTTCTACCGGGAGAAGAAATGCTTCGGCTTGACAACCAGCTTTGTTTTGCCCTGTATGTCTGCTCCAAGGAAATAATAAAAAAATACAAACCCATTCTGGAACCGCTTGGACTGACTTATACCGGATATATAACCATGCTGGCCCTCTGGGAAGAAGACGGTCTGACTGTAAAAGATCTGGGAAATAAACTATACCTGGATTCAGGGACCCTTACCCCCTTGCTTAAAAAGCTGGAGGCACAGGATTATATCACCCGAATCAGAAGTTCAAATGATGAACGTAATGTTGTGATTACCTTAACAGAAAAAGGACAGAACTTAAAATCCCAGGCAATCCAGGTACCTCACGACCTTATTTGCTCTGTTAAGTTTGATATGGAAACTATTACAGATACTCTTGGCAGTTTGCATGGAATCATGGAATTGCTGACACAGGAAGAAGAAGGATTGTAAATCTACTTTTACAATTAGATATGATTAAATTAAGAAGACCCGGTCATTAAGTGCTAATGTTGTTTCTTATACAATAGTACTTAACGACCGGGTTTTATATTATTAATTATAAACAAATGAATGATGCAGCCGTTTAGTTTACAAAACCCTTCAGAACTTTCAAAAATTTGCAGCTTAGCCACTTCTTTATTAAAAGCGTGTAAAAAATACCATTTTATTCACATACCCGTAATACCTGCATAAACTGATTATAAAATCGAATTACAGGAGCCCCTGTCTTATGACAATTTATGTCGTTAAATCGGGTGATACCATTTCTTCCATCGCTGCACAGTTCGATGTAACACCGACAAGGATTATAACCGATAATCAACTTACTAATGCCAACAATTTACTTGTCGGCCAAAGCCTGGTTATCCAGTTTACCGAAGTGACTCATACAGTTGTGGAAGGTGATACTCTTTTTGGTATAGCGCAGCAATATGAAGTAACGCCTACCAGAATTCTGCAGAACAATCCTTGGATTGCCGATACAGAGTCGCTCATTCCAGGGACGACTATTGTTATCGCATTCCGCCGTGACGAAAACTTTGGGGATATTGTAATAAACGGCTACGCTTATCCTTTTATCGATCGTACTGTATTACGCAAGACTCTTCCCTTTCTCACCTATCTTTCTCTGTTCAACTACGGCTTCACGCCAGAAGGAGAATTAATCCCTATTGATGACAGTGAACTCATTCAAATAGCCAGAGATTATAATGTCGCACCCCTTATGGTATTAGCCCCTATGGACGAGACCGGTAATTTCAACACTGAAATTGCGCATAATATGTTCATTAACCCAGAAGGTCAAGCGAATCTAATTGATAATATACTTACCACCATTCAAGCCAAAAACTACAGTGGGATAGATATCGATTTTGAGTTTATACAGCCTGAAGACAAAGAAGGATTTATTAATTTCATTGCCGCTGTTCATGCAGCATTAGAACCCTTGGGGTATATTGTAACAGTTGCGTTAGCACCTAAGACTTCCGGAGATCAGCCTGGTTTGTTATATCAGGCTCATGATTATCCCCGTATTGGTGCTATTGCGGATAAGGTATTATTAATGACCTATGAATGGGGTTATACATAAATCCGTCTTTGATATATGTAATACGAGTTCGGCTTATGTGGTGATTTAAATATAAATTCAAAGTCTTTTTTCCCTTGAATATATTCATCTATTTGTCCTCTCAGAAAATTATTGATTGGAATTAATTTCTCCTTATGAGTTTTTTTCTCTCGGATACTGATAAATTCTTTCATGCGAACATCTCTTACTCTTAAATTAAGTATATCTGATATTCGTAGCCCTGTGTATACACCCATCGCAAACATAAGGACATCTCTTGCATTTCTGGATTTTAGATAGTCGTGAATATCTTTTACTACGGCTTTCTCTCTTATTGGTTCAACAGTGTTCAATGTTCGCCTCCTTTCTCTATTTTATGAAAAAGAAAACCCCTAACCGAAGTCAGGGGCCAATTCATTATTCCGTAATTCTTACTCTTATAAAGATTTTTCCAATCTCTTTACCATCTTCATCAGTAGCTGTGATGAATGTTAAACCTTCACCCACTGCAGTAACCTTGCCTTTGCTTGTTACGGTTGCAATTGTAGGATCATTAACTGTCCATGTTACCTTTGCTGTATCTTTCGCATCATCTACTGTCAGCCTGCATTTTTCACCGATAAGTAAATCAACAGCTAACTGATAATCCAAGTCTACAACCAATACATTTATTGTATCTGTGTATTCTCCATCTTCACTTGTGCAAGTAATAACAGTATCACCTGGCTTTAATGCTTTAACCTTACCATTAGCATCGACTGTAGCTACGGTTGCATCAGATGATGTCCAAATTAATTCTGTGTTATCTTCTAGATCTTCACTGACACTAAGCTGCTTTACTTCATTCTTTTCAAGAACTAATTTTAATACATTATTTGCTTTTAATGGAGAAGCTGATACTTCATTTGAATCAATGCTTTGAGTATCAGATAATTTTGCAGTTATTACGTAGTAATAAGTTGTTCCAGCAATTGCACTTTTATCAACATAACTATTTGTAGTCAAGTCAGTAGCTACTGCTGTATATGGTCCACCTTGTGTAGTTGATCTTTTGATATTATAGCTTATTGCATTTTCGACTGATGTCCAAGATAAATCAACTCCTATAGCACTTCCTGTAGCAGATGCAACAATACTCTGTGTGTTATCTGGTAATATTTCTGCTGAGAAGTATCTATTTCCTATGGTATCATTACCATTTTTGGTCCAAATCCACTTAGCCGGTTTTAAGCTATATACTCTTACATCATCGTATGAACTATTAGTAATAGTTGGAGTTGTATACCCTTTACCGAATCCAGTTTTACTTACCTTAAACGTATCTATGTTACTTAACAATGTCGTACTATTATTCGCAAACTTTAATCCATATCCATTTAAAGTAAACTTTCCAGCAAATCCGGCTATGCCGTCTGTATCTGTAGCCTCAATATGCAGATAATATTTTTTATTGCTTGATAATTTTATATTTCCGCTTAGAACATTATGCCATAGACTTCCACTTGTTATAAGCGTACCTGCTTCATTATCTGATTCACTAATGTAAAGATTAAATTTGTCATCAACTGCCATTGTATAATCTAATGTCACTTCATTACTTTCACTTGCTGACTCTGCAGCCTGAACGCTCTTAGGCATTATAAAAGTGAAACTTAGCAACAAGGTAAACATTAAAACTTTCAATAGTTTCTTTTGTAAATTCATATTATATCTCCTCTTTGGTTTATTTCCCAAATTGTACATCTTTTTCCATGTAAAATACAGTCTATTATTACTATAATTTGAGAGTTATACTGTAATTTTGTAGATTTTTAGGTGCCCTGCAAGAAAGCTCACCTCTTATCCGTTGGTTTTGGGTATGGATAAAGCACAAAAACACCTAGCTTTATGGGCTAGATGCTTCTATCTATTCAATCATTAATGTTTGATTCTTAGCTTTTCTATCATATAGCTAATCAATGTAAAAATACAATTAATAATCAAAAACAAAAAGGTTATATATGCCGTATCAGCGACATTCCTATCTTCCACAAAATAAAATATCAATAAAAAAAACAAAGATAATTTAAGTAATAATACCATGATTTGTTTTAGTATTACTTTAATCATTTTGAAGCCTCCATCCAAATACCTGTATTGTCATACTCTCATTAACCCTTAACTTTGTCAAGGTTTAGAAAAAGTACCCCGAAGTGTGCTTACTTGTTAAAATGTTAGTTTGTAAAGATTTTTTTAATATTCGCTGGTAAGTGCTACAAGTAATGGGAAAAGCAACCCGTTGTTAATTGTTTATAAAGAAATCAAGCAGAAATATATTAAATCCATCTTTATACTCCTAACTATATATAAAATTAATATACTCCTTGTATTCATTGATCATTCGCCAGATGTACTTATATTCATCTTAAAATCTTTCTACGCTGATCCTGAATAACTCTCCTACCAAGTTTGTAAAGATTAATAATTCTTCGGCTTCATTCGCTATTTTAAGGAATCGATTCTGCATAATAAAAGCACCCTAACGAGTGCTTTTATTAATTGGGATAGAGTTATTTATTAATTAATATATTAAATTGCATCCTGAAGGATTTTTAAGATTCACTTGGTTAGCTTTATATGTGCCCGCAGGAAGCTTTGCATAGACTGTATATTGAACATAATCATTTCCAAAATATAAGTTTTGTCCATTAGTTGCTGTAAATTCCATAGTCGTTATTGAACCATTACTTTTCTTCATATCAAGTTTTATATACACCGTATTTACATACTGTAATGCTGCATTAAGTGCTAATATTTCCAAAGTTGCATATCCACCAGAAGAGCTTATATTATTAACACCACCAAGTCTTGTATAACTAGTAGTATTACAGTTAGCGCCAACGTATGTAGCAGCTAATGCTGAATTAGTTGACATAGATACTGTAAATACAATAACTAATAACATAGCAAATAATTTCTTTAATTTCATAATCATCCTCCCATATACTCATCCCAATTATTTACATTATATCACCCATATTTTGTAATTTCAATGCATTCCATAAAAAAACACGCTCTAATTTTCAGACGTGTCTTACAGGAAAAGTATTGTGAAAAAGCCTCCATCAAGAAGAAACGGAATATCCGGGAGTCGAACCCGGCAACTATGTCATTGCTCCCATATTTGAAACTGTCGTGCACACAGTCAATGACATAAACTGACACCGCAACAGGCTTAATATTCCTCTTGGTTTTTGATTCATCTTTTAACAGTGATGCAAAGAAACCAGGAAACAAAAATATCTGTCAATTCAGCTACCGTCCTTTGACAACCGGCAGCTACAGGAGGAAGCTCATTTGTACAGAGTTCCAATACGTCATTGGCACTTTAAGGTGCTCTTTGACTTATACTTAGTATAACGCTTTGAAATGGTATTAGGGGGGTAGTTTTAAATAATTTGCTATTTTCTTTCCAACGGTACTCCGATCCATATTTAATTTATCACCTATCTCGTGGAGATTGCTTCCCTCTATGTATCTATAGCTAAATAACATCTGTATTTCTTCATCACTTATTCCAGCAATAAACTCTTCTACTGCCTCAGTCTGCCTGGTTAGATTATCTATATCTTTCATAAGCTCTTCGATTCACTTATCTCTCTTCTCTGCTTGTACTGGATTATAAATCCATACCCCCATAAGACCATCAAGATAAGGAAAGTGCTTAGACGTCTTTTTAACGGTACCCATTTGTAACTCTGGCTCCTTTTCATAGCTTTCTGCAAGCTTAGAAACTTTATACTCCAATGAATATTTAAGTTTTCTATACTTCTCTAATTCTTTTTTAGTCAATAATATCCCTCCTCTCTGTTCACAATCTTTTCAATATCCCATCAAACAAAGGACACATTCTGCAGTTATACTTAAGTTGTGAATAAGTTAAACCCCTCGGTACTTTTTCATTATTGGCCAGTAGGATAACCTGCTGGCCATTCCTCTGTTTAATTCGATATCCGGTTTATTCTCTCCCTGATAACATCATACCAGGCTGTCCGCTCCACTTTATCCAGGCAATCACTGCAGATATCTGTTATTTCAGCAAGTTCCAGTATCTGTTCTGTCTCTACCAGTGTTTTTCTATTGCTGCCTGGTGCTATTTCCTTTTCACATATATCACAAAATAATTTCTTCATACGACACCTTCTTTCTTAATTTTGGGTACAAAAAAACTACCAACTGATGTTGATAGCCGGTAGTACTATTATGCATACATGTTATATAAATGAAAATTAAGTCAACTTTATTCTCTTGTTTAAAATCAGCAACTCAAAACATAACAACATAGTTCCTAACCCGTACCCCATTGGTGCAATATACCATATATTTTGATTAATTAGTATCGCTCCAAAAAAACCAACTAAACATAAGAATCCATTTACACACAGTGTTATTTTAATTTGTTTATGTATTTTTTCTTTTTCTATACCTAAAAACGAGAAAAGAAAAGCTAAACCCATAAACAAACCCCATGCTAAATAATCAATTGCCATTTCAACTGATGGCCATTTTCCTATTTGTAAATAATAAGGAACATCAATCCCCATTTTTAGCAATTGTTCTGTTACTGTTAAGTTAACCATATGTGTACCATTAGTAAGGATCATACAGGCAGCCGAAAATACAGTGGCAATAATTTTATAATTTACCATTTTCTCAGTTTTGGTAAATGGAATTACTAACACTAACATTATCATTAATAAACCAGACACCATTGTAATCAGTTCCATTGCAGTCAACAATATTGGTGAGCTTGTTATTATTAATCCAAAGGTTACAATAAAATATATTGAACATATTATTATTCCTAGAATAGCTACATTTTTTCTATTCATTTACTCCTCCGTATTTAAAGTTTAGCCTATTTAGTATAGTACAAATCTTACCAACTATCAATATCAACTTATCAATGTACGGATAAAAAAATTTACAATTTATGTCCGCTTTCTTCTCTTTCTTGGTTAATCTTACTCTGTAAATCAACAATGATAGCAGTTACAAATAATAAGTCAGTATTATCCAATAGACACATGCGTCCATTTACATATATTCACATTTTCTCTATAATGTAAATTATAGTAAATAAAAATGTTATTAATTGTTTTCTCAATGCTTTTTTTTAATCAGAGAAAATATTAATAAAGAAACTCGTTGAAAACATATTATGAAAGGTGGTTATTCTTATGAAGAAAAGTTTAAAACGTATTTTAGTACTAACATTCCTTGTTGTATTATTGGTCACTGCACCAACTACTACCGCGTTGGCCGCATCTACACCTGCGCTGTTATATGTGGATTATTCTAATGGTAGCACTTTTGTTTACAGTTATCAGCCTGCTGCGTACACATTATCATATGGAGTTTCTACTCAATTACTAAATATTTTTAATAGTAATGGAGATTGGATTGTTCCCGCATACAAAACTTTCCATATACAATATTCTCTTTACGATTCAAGTACTGTAAGACTAACAATATTAAAAATGTCAGGCTCTACTTTTGAAGTTGTTTATAACAGCGCTTCTACAAATTATGGATTAGGATATTCATTTACGAATAACTCTTCAAGTGATGCTACATATAGAGTCTTAGTTTCAGGTGAATCAAACGCACTCTTAACTTCTTATATTGCATCAATTAAGTAATTACTTTAAAACTATAAATGTGTTGGCTGTTCTTAGCAGAGCAGCCTTTTTTAACTTATCTTAGTAAGTCCCATGCGACCATTCTACAATAATATTTTTCTTTTATAGAAAAATTAGTCATCCTCCCAGTCTCCGGTTTCGCATATTTCATCAGGAGATTCTAAACGGCTTTTCAATACATTAGTATCTACGCATAAATTTATAGTTTCGTCTAATGATTCAAGCAGCCCATCCAGGCTATAGATCTCTTAGTCAATCTCTACAGTATAAACTAATTTCATGATATACACCTCCTACGCGAATCTAATTGTGGTTTACTATCATCTATTTTATTATTTGGCATTCTTTCCCCACCTTCAGGTAAGGTACATTAGCCTCTTTTAAAACTCTTGCTAAACCAGGGCAAACCTTTCCATTGATATCAATGAAACGATCAAGGCCTTTAGGACAAATTAATCTCCCTCATCTTCAATCAGATTCTTTGTCTCATCACAATTAGCACATTTAATGATCAGATTATAGACTTTTAAACAGATCATGTCTCTTTATGTAAATATCTCAACTGGCTCCCGATCTTTCATCCCCCTAGTTCTTCTTGTTTCGATTGGAAAGGTAATCCTTCCAAAAGAATCCAAATTTCTTACGATTCCTGTACTTTTCATTCCTATATCCTCCTGCTATTAAAGTTTTTTATTGCTCATTATCGAATACCTGTATGTAAAATTATTTAGATCTTGTCCATCAGTACTGACCGCATAAGCGGTCTATTGCTTATCTTTCGCATCAGTAGACTCAGCCTCTTTTGCCTTCTCCGCTTCCATCGCCAATCTTCTATACTTCGCTACCAAGAACTTGGAGGCCTTTTCGTTGAATCCTTTCATAATTTGAGCGCTCTCTTCTGGGCTTCTTATATAATCATCATGAATAAGCACCTTGGCACCTCTTATATTTAATTCCATTACCACTGCCATTCGCTTAACCTCCTGGTCTATCTGGTATATGGTATGCTGTATCGTTTGTACTAATTTCCTGTTGTTATTTGTTATATTTGTAAATGATGTTATAATCTCCTTACATTCTCTGCAAAGCCAAAATTCTTAGTAGAGTTAAAGATTATTATTATATTTGGGTTTAAGGAAAAATTTAATTACCTTAAGAGAAACACTGGGTAAAGTAAGGAAGAGCTAGGTAACAAGATAGGTTTAAGTAGATTCCCTGTATTTATTTATTAATCAGGTAAAAGAAATGTTAACCTATGGAGTAGTTTAAGATTATTTGTAGAGAATTTAATATCAACGAATCATGGTTGAGAACTGGAGAAGACACTGCATTCGTTGAAATTCTTTCATACCATCAGATGATACATAAACAACAAAATAAAAGACTCACCATCGTAAACAGAACTGGGATGCCATTTCCCCGATTTTCAAATTTTCAACAGAAGTGCGTAAAGTTATTTATACAACAAATGCAATAAAAAGTTTAAATGCTACATACCGAAAGCTGAATCGCCAAAGAAGTGTATTTCCAAGCGATACAGCACTTCTAAAAGCACTATATTTATCTACCTTTGAGGCGACTAAGAAATGGAACCTGCCACTCAGGAACTGGGGACAGGTCTACCCCTTAAATCTTTTTATCAATATTAGGGCTGGTATTACCATGTATCGTAATATTTCCTTTCCGGTTATAACTGATAACTATAACTTCACCAGGATAGTAATGTTTCTCTCTGCTGTGCAACATGTATTTCCATAAAAACCTCAAACCTTCATTTCTATTAAATATATGACTGATTGTAAAATAAAAACCGTGGACATTATGTATGTCTTAGAAGGTTTTTATTAGAGCCAGATGGAATCAACAGTTCAATAACTTTTGAATTGGACACAAACGTCTATTTACCATTGCAATAGTCACTGTTATAATATACTTGTATTGTGCTTCTCCGGAGAAGTTCATTCACCAACGACTGACTACTTAATTTCACATTATTCGTATCTGCAGCTATATGCTGAAAAATCAATAAAAGTGTAAAATAAGGAGGTTCTAATGAAGTTCAAAAGATTATTATCAAGTATACTAATTGTCATTCTGATGGTTACTTTATTTATTCCAGGAGCAGCAGTACATGCTGAAGAACTGATATCTACAGCTTCAGAACTTGATAAACTGGATATCATGATTTCTGCAAACTCAGCTCTCAGATCTCCTATTCTGGAAGATAGTATTCTGGATAAATCGTCTTCTCTTAAGGAAATCGTTGCATTATATAATACACAAGGCGATATTGTTGCATTCTATACCTCTTTTTCACCTAAGGGCTATTCTGTGATTAATAACAATCAAGATAATCCTACAGCGATTGAATTCGGGGATGGAGATAACCAGTTCATTCGGGAAATTCTTAATACCTCTCCCACATCACGTATAATCTATAACAGCCCTGTTGATGTTTATACAACTTCAGCCTACAGAATTAATTCTGTTGAAGATGCCGATGATCTTTATACAAATTACCCGGAACTGAACATTGCCAATGAATCTGTAAAGGCACTTCACGAAAAACAAAGAGAAGCGGTACTGAACCAAATAACTGTATCAACGGAAAAAGTTACTATATTTGGAGGAAGCTATGGCTTTATTGACTGGGATAGTATGCCTTCTGGTTCTTATACTTCCGGTTACATACCATTTGGAGGAACCAGTTGGTGTACCACTGGTGAAAATTCAGATATTGCCAATAATCACTGTGGTGCAACTGCTGCAACTAATATTGCTTTGTACTATGCGAACAGAGGATATACTAATCTAAAAAAGAATAACAGTAAACGTGATACTTTTGTAGCTGTTCATGATATTATAGGTGATGGACCTGTTATGATGATTGCCGGCGGTACTAAGGATTATTTCAGCAGCAGAGGTTATACTCTTAAATACAGCAGTGTGGGTACTTTCTCCGGTATCAAGACTGCCACATCAAATAACAGACCCTGTGGTATTTTATTGGCAAGCGGTATTGTAGACTGGCATTGGATAGTATCTACCGGATGGAGGGAGTATACAACTGGTGGAAAATATATTAGAATAGTAGATGGCTGGTCAGATTATGCAAATAATTTCTATTTGATTAATGACAGTGCACTTTGGATCTCTGCAACAGAGTATTGGATAGGATAATAAATGAAAATAGAAAATGATCTAGTGAAACAAGTTTATACAGGTGGAATTTTGATATTTCCCTTTATAGTCTTATACTTTATCTCCCATATTTTACTTGAAGATTATTATCTCTTTGATTGGACTGCTAATCATGGATACTTATTTA
The DNA here is from genome assembly GCF_033100115.1 of Anaerocolumna sp. AGMB13020. Taxonomy (NCBI): domain Bacteria; kingdom Bacillati; phylum Bacillota; class Clostridia; order Lachnospirales; family Lachnospiraceae; genus Anaerocolumna; species Anaerocolumna sp. AGMB13020. The sequence goes on from NZ_CP136910.1 coordinate 641,134, forward strand.
TCTGGTTGCTGGTATTTTTATTTGTATTTCTTAAGAAATATTTACTGGCTGCAGCTATATCTATTGGGAATATTATAGGTATTATTATCGGGCAATTTCTTGGTGATTTTATACGTACCGAAAATATGAAGACTGTTACCGACAGTATGACGGGTGAGGAAAAGTACCGATTGCAACACCATCCCGGTTTTGAGATTTGGTTAATATGCCTTCTTATTGTATTCATATTAATGTTATTTCTACAAAATTCCATTCGAAAAAATAAGAATAAACTATCTTAGAAACAAATCAAAAGGCTGCTTTTTTGCAGCCTTTTTGCGTCTCCTATAATCCCCATTTTCATATCTCATAATTTTAAACCCAGACTATCAGTTTATTCTTTCCCTTTTGATTTAATGGCTTCTGGTTCATTATCTTTCTCAGCATCTATAACGAGTCTTCTATACTTCGCGGCTAAGAATCTTGATGCTTTCTCATTGAACTCCTTCATTATCTTAGTACTCTCTTCCGGACTCCTTATGTAATCATCATGGATAAATACTTTAGCACCTTTCACATTTAATTCTTTTATTACTGCCATCCCTGACCTCCTATGTCTGTCTGGTATATGGTATGCCCTATCGTTTGTACTAAATTCTTTTGCATATTCCATTTTTCTTCTCTCGTATAGTAGTCAGATTGGACAGGTTTCTTATAATTTTAATGAGAATAGTCTGCCGCATTTGTTTATATAATACGTATTATCTTATTACTTTTTATGCTACTCTTAATGTGGAAGGCAGAACCACATTTCCCAGGATAGTGCTGGAGATTGAGAAACGCCTTGGTTGCCAAGGCATAGCAACGAAAAATCAGGAGTGCTTATGGAAGAATACGCAGCCTACCTAAGAAAATCAAGAGCGGATCTGGAAGCAGAAGCACATGGGGAAGGTGATACCCTCCTTCGTCATGAAAAGACTCTTCTTGAGCTAGCTAGAAAGAAAAATATACAATTGACTGCATTTTACCGGGAAATCGTATCCGGTGAAACCATTGCTGCCAGACCTCAGATGCAACAACTCCTGCTGGAAGTCGGGCAAGGCAAGTGGAAAGGGGTACTTGTAATGGAGGTTGAACGTCTGGCAAGGGGCGATACCATTGACCAGGGTATTGTTGCTCAATCGTTTAAATACTCCAATACCCAAATCATCACCCCCCTGAAGACCTATGATCCTACCAATGAATTTGATGAAGAATACTTCGAATTCGGACTTTTCATGTCCCGAAGAGAATTTAAGACCCTTAACCGCCGTATCCAGAGAGGCCGGGTAGCCTCTGTCAAGGAAGGTAAGTTTCTTGGTGCTACCGCCCCTTACGGTTATAATAGGATAAAACTACAAAATGATAAGGGCTATAGTCTGGAGATTAATGAAGACCAGGCCAGAGTAGTCCGATTGATCTACAATTTTTATGTTCATGGTGAAGAACTGCCTGACGGAAAGAGAGTCAGACTTGGTTGTACCCGAATAGCCAGGAAATTGGACACCATGGGATTAAAACCTGTCAATCAGAAGCAATGGGCTAAAACTTCTATTCAAGACATCTTAAAGAACCCTGCTTATGTTGGTCTCATTCGGTGGTCTTACCGAAAGCAGATTAAACAAGTGGTTGATAATACTGTAAAAATTAAGGAGCACAGAGATGATAACCCAATCTTAGTCAAAGGTTTACACAAAGCAATTATAGATGAAGATATCTGGAACAAAGCGCAGCAGATAATGAGGGTCCGTTTCAATCCTCCCTTGAAAGGAGATGTTACGCTTAAGAATCCTCTAACCGGCATCGTATATTGTTCCAAATGCGGCAGGCTAATGTCTCGCCTTGGTCCTAACAAACACAATCCCTACTCTTCTCTTAAATGTACCACACCATATTGTAATAATATTTCCTCTCCTCTTGACTTGGTAGAGAATGTTATCCTTGGTTCCTTAGAAATATGGCTGGCTAGATATAAGTTCCAGATTGAGAATGACAAAAAGGCTGATCCCTACCAGAAATCTATTGCAGATAAAGAAACTATTCTAATCAAACTATCAAGCCAGATAACAAAATTGAATCGTCAACTTGATAAAACCTTTGAACTCCTGGAACAAGGTGTTTATACCATTGAAGTATTTCAGGAACGCAGAAAAAAAATAATGGAACAGATTGACACCCTGGAAGCAAGTAAAGTCACCTTAGCCGATGAACTTAACGTACTGAACAAAAGGCAACTGCAGAACAATGAACTTATACCAAAAATAGAACATGTAATCGAAGCTTATTACAACGTGGATGTTATGTCAGAAAGAAATGAACTTCTTAAGGATATTCTGGAAAAGGTTTCATATTTGAAACTTGAACCCAATAAAAAGGGGCAGAGAAATAATGCTAATTTTATTATTGAATTGTATCCTAAACCTCTGCTTTAGCTATCCTTACAGAGCTCTTTGCTAAATACTTAAACCCAAAGGCTGTTTCCTCCATATACAAAGGACAGCCTTTTTAATTTGGTTGGTTTTAATTTCTCTGTCTTCTGCCTGGAAACTCCTAAAATGCCAATTATAACAGCCACATTCTACTGTTACAGTACCGACAAAGTATGGAAAGATCAAAGGCTCCTGTGACACCATGCAAACAGGTTGTGCTTTAGGAAAATTTTGCCGCAAGGGAAGATTCTCAAAATATGCAAGTATGTGCACACTTGCCCTTCTTGCCTATTAACGGAAGCCTGTAATCATTATCAAATCACCATTTGAGGACTATTGCCTTGACATATGTATGACATGATGTTATTCTTTTATTAAATAACACTCTGTCATACATTGGAGGATAGCATAATGGTTCAACCTATATCTGACGCAGAATTAGATATTATGAAAATCGTTTGGGCAAATAATGAATCAACACTTTTTTCGCATATTATGGACGGCCTAAAAATAAAAGAAAGAACATGGCAAAAAAATACTGTTATAACACTACTCTCACGTCTCATGGATAAGGGATTTCTTAAAGCCAAAAAGACTGGACGCAGGAATGAATATACACCGCTCGTGACCGAAAAAGAATATCAAACCTTTCAAACTAAAAATTTTCTAGATAAAATATATGAAGGGAATGCTAGAGGCCTTATTTCTAATTTAATTCAAAGCGATTTGTTGACAGATGATGAATATAATTCTCTGAAAAGTCTTATTGAGGGAGGGAAGTGGAATGAATAGCGTATTTCTTATCTTTTTGTCACTATCGATTTCAGCCTCAATTCTTATTGTATTTTTATTATTTTGTAAACCATTTATAAAAGAAAAATTGAGCAAGCAATGGCAGTATTATATCTGGCTTATTGTTATTGCTCGGTTGCTGTTTCCTTTTGCTCTTGATGGGAATATTTTAGACAAAACGTTTGAAGCCATTGGAAGTGCTTATTACGGGGAAGTAACTCATTCATATAAAGAAAACACGGACAACATATTGGTACCTTTGGATAATAGTGAAAAGTCAGTTGACAGTTTCCTAGATGATGAAATATCTGTTGATCATCCATTACAGGAAGCATTTTGGCTATTTGTTGAAAATGTATGGTTGGTTTGGCTGGGTGTTGCATTGATTTTATTTATAAGAAAATTAACCGTGTATAGAAGTTTTATCCGGTATGTAAGAGCTGGAATGGAACCTGTTTCTAAAGTCGCACTTTTAGATCAGGTTGCCATTATTGGTAATAAAATAGCAGTAAACATACCCTGTGAATTATGCGTGAACCCTCTTATTTCGTCTCCCTTACTCATCGGCTTTTTCCGTCCTTGCATTGTGATTCCCAGCACTAAAATATCAGAAAAAAGTTTTTATTATATTGTGCTACACGAACTTACTCATTATCAACGGTGTGATATGTTCTATAAGTGGTTAGTTCAAATCACTATCTGTTTACATTGGTTTAATCCCCTCATCTATTTGATGGAAAAAGAAATTACAAAGGCATGTGAATTTTCATGCGATGAAGTTGTTATTACTAAAGCAGGTGTACAGCATTTGCAGGATTACGGAAATACTCTGCTGGAAACGATGGCACTTGTTGGGCAATATAAGGAAATCCTTGCTTCGGTAACTTTAAGTGAAAATAAAAAAATACTAAAGGAAAGGCTGGGAGCTGTCATGAAATATAAGCATAAATCAAAAAAAATTGTATGTTTTACTCTCGCATTAACGCTCATCTTGCTTGTCAGCGCAACAACAGTTGGCGCTTATACAAGAACGAATCAAGTAACTTCTTCTCCCGTTGACAATAAATCTATTATCTTTAATACAGATAAAGAAATTGCTATTACTTTGGAAATTAACGCTGGTGGGGTAGAGATTATGCAAGGTACGTTTAATCATATACAAGCAGATTATGATGCTCAATATTATGATGTTAAACTTATTGAAGAGAATGATGAATGGAATGCAACGGTTTCAGGAAAGAAATCAGATATGGGAGCTCACTACATTAAGCTCTATCTCCCCGACGCACGTTGCAATATTACAGCTAATGTGGTTTGTGGTAGTTTGTTTTACGATTTGCCACAAGACAGTAAAAATTCCATACAAATTACTGCAGAAGATTCTTCACTTAAATTTTCCGAACTTAATCAATACGAAAACTATAGTATTTCAATTGCTGCAAAAGAAGAAGAATTTATGCAATATGGTCATATTAACTATCCTGATTATTTTTATAAATCACAAGATAAGATATTATATAATAGCGGTACAAGTACAAATGAAATTAATATTATGTTGACTGGCTTTACAAACATAAATTTTGAATAACATCAGCATGGCTCAACCGTAAGTAATATCAAAGTGAGACTAACTATTCCCATCATAAGCGGAAAGAAAAAAACTGTTGTTCGACGAGGGAGTCGTTATACCATACAAGACAAAATATTGAAGAACAGTGGTTTTTGACTAAATTTAGCCGTAGTTTTCTGTTTGGGAGGGGCTGTTGCTTTATCGTAATGGCCAGATATAGCAGACGATTTTCTGAATAGTTTCAGGAAAGTATTTCAAGCAGGGGTAATTCCCACGCCTATTTTCATTCTACGAAGTATTATCCGCCTTTTCTTATTCACCTATATCCTGCATGGGACTATACTTACAGTATTCCAATGGCAACTGCTCCCTTAAACAGCGTCAGGCGTGTACTTGCATATGGTACTTCCGTTATAGACCCTGACAAGATCTTAATGGGTATGCCTAATTACGCTTACGATTGGCCTCTTCCTTATGTCAAAGGAGAAACCAAGGCCGAAACCATCAGTAACGTTGAAGCTATTGAACGAGGAGTACAGCATAATGTAACAATTCAGTTTGATGAAGCCTCACAGGCACCTTTTTACTATTACACAGCCGCGGATGGTATAGAGCATGCCGTATGGTTTGACGATGCCAGAAGTATGAATGCGAAGTATCGCCTCATTCCAGAGTTCGGATTGAGCGGTTCTGGTGTTTGGCAGATTATGAACTATTTTCCGGGAGCCTGGTTAGTGGTTAATAACTTATTTGAAGTAGCAAAGGTTCTTTAAAAGTCAGATTTTCAGGAGTTATAAAATGAATAGTAATGTTCATCAATCAATAGAATCCAAAGGGCCTGCTTATATCTGGGAATCCCACCTTATGACTCCGGATATGTCCATCGCCCCTTATAAGAGTTCTCATAAAGCAAGATCATTCTGTCTAAAAGCAGAACCCATTGAACACCCAATCCTTTCTGAGGTTACCCTGGACGCATTAGGCTATAATGGCAAAACTCCAGGGCCTGCTATTGTAATTGTACAAGGGGAATGGCTTTTTCTGACTCTTGAAAATCATCTAGAGGAAGCTACTGGAATAATGATACAAGGCTACGCAAAAGCCGGGGCGTTAAAAAACATTCCGGATTTTGAACAGTACGGTCCCAGTATTGAACCGGGAGCTTCTTATACCTACAAGCTTCTTTGCGACAAACCTGGAACTTTCCTGTACCGTTCCTCCCATGATTTTCAGTCATCGCTGGGTCTTACCGGTGCCTTGATTGTTCTTCCTGCTGAGGAAAATATCGATCCGGATAATATTCCGGATAAGGACTTTATATTATTAATGCAGCAATGGGAGATATCGGAACTGCCTTTGGGTAAAATTATTCCAGGCAAATACAAGCCCAATAAGTATCGAAGAAACCCTAACTTTTTTACCTTGAACGGTAAATGCTACCCCAATACTGCTCCTATACACTTTAACAAAGGCGATAAAATCAGAATGCGTTTTATTTCAAAAGTTGGTGAAGTTGGCTGGATTCACTTGGAAGGGCATCCCTTCCAGGTAATTTCCATTAATGGCTTTACTAGATATAACCAGATGAATGATACCATAGAATTTAGTTCGGGATTTCGCTCAGAGATTGAGCTGACAGCAAACAACCCGGGTAATTGGCTGCTAAATGCGACCGCTTTGTTTCAACAGTCCAATAACGGCATTTTCCCGGGTGGTATAACATCTAATATTATTTATTTAAAAGTTTAAATACTTATTTTTCCAATACTCTGCTTAAGAACTCTCTGGTTCTTTCATGCTTGGGATTATTAAAGATATCTTCCGGTTTCCCTTCTTCGGCAATTACCCCCTGATCCATGAATACTACTCTGTCTGCTACATCTTTTGCAAAACCCATTTCATGAGTCACAATTAACATGGTAAGTCCCATACCAGCCAGCTCTTTCATGACCTTAAGCACTTCTCCTACCATTTCAGGATCAAGGGCAGAGGTTGGTTCGTCGAAAAGCATAACATCCGGTTCCATAGACAATGCTCTGGCTATTGCTACCCTTTGTTTCTGGCCTCCAGACAATTGTCTTGGTTTGGCATTGATATATTGATCCATTCCTACGGTCTTCAGATATTTAAGCGCAACTTCCTTTGCCTCATCTTTTGCTCGTTTTAAGACCTTTAGCTGACCGACCATACAGTTGTCCAATATATTATAATTATCGAACAAATTAAACTGCTGGAATACCATACCAAGTTTTGTACGATATTTAAAAAGATCATGTTTGTCATCCAATATGTTTTCACCATTATATATAATCTGTCCACCGGATGGCTTCTCTAAAAGATTTACGCATCGAAGAAGTGTTGATTTGCCGGATCCTGATGAACCGATTATGCAGATAACTTCCCCTTTATTTACTGTAAAATCAATATCTTTTAAGACTTTATGATCACCAAAGGATTTACTTAAATGCTGAATTTCTATTAAATTCTCCATTGAATTACCTATATTTCCTTTCTTCTTACGCTTTAATAAATTTCACATCTGCTTATTAGCCTTAGCAAAGGCAGCCGCGAAATGATATCACTTACTATGCAGCTGTCTTTCTATGCTGTCAACAAACTGTTAGTCTGTTACCTTCCTGCTTTTTTAGCTTTGTCTTCAGGTTTCTCCACCTGCATCTGATTGCCAAGAAGTATATAATTGTCCGGACCATCCAGCTTTTTCTCGGCATAGCGCAACAGCTTTGTAACGGAATAGGTCATAACAAAATAAATAATACAGGTAATAAAAAAGGTATCATAATAACGGAAGGTATTGCTAACAACCGATTTTGACATGAAGAAAAGTTCGGTTACAGAGATAACATTGAGTACTGAGGTATCCTTTATATTAATAACAAACTCATTTCCGGTAGCAGGCAGTATATTACGGATTACCTGAGGCAGAACAATATAACGCATGGTCTTAATGTGGTTCATACCAATTGCCTGTGCCGCTTCAAACTGTCCTTTATCAATGGAAATAATGCCACCGCGGACGATTTCAGACATATACGCACCTGTGTTAATGGAAACGATAAAGATAGCTGCAATTGTCTTGTTCATACTAATATTCAAAGCTTCCGCAGAACCGTAAAAAATCAACACTGCCTGCACGATCATGGGAGTTCCTCTGAATATGGCAATATATACGGAAAGAATAATGTTCACTATTTTTAGAACAATCTTTTTGATTCCTCTCTCCGGTACTGGAATAGTTCTTATAACTCCTATTAAAAGTCCAATAACAGTTCCTATAACAGTTCCTATAATGGATATATATAAGGTAGCCCATGCTCCCCGTAAGAACATCGGCCAATAACTCATAAAAATATCTAATATACGTTCTAAATTCATCTTTATACCCATCGCATACCGCAGACTAGCTACGATACTGCCACAAATAATACAGGTTGAAAGAAGCCTGATGTGGCATCCTTTCCAAACTTATATTTTCTTTCAACCTACTTCCTCTAAAAGCTTAAGAAAAACCGGCTGCTGACATCACACCCGGTTTTTCCTCTGATAAATATGCAGTCTGACCGTAATTAATTGGCAGCAGGCTGATTCTTTATAGCGTTATCCATAATGCTTGTTCGATCTTCTTCTGAAATTCCTGAAAGAATCTCATTTATTTTAGTAGTTAAGTCACTGCCTTTCTTTACACCAACAGCAATTGCGGTATCATCATCTGAGGTGACAAAACCATCTGTAAATTCCACCATCACAAAATTTTCATTCGCGGAGGAAGCACTAACACCTTCCGGACGCTCAGATACATAACCATCAATGATACCAGATTCTAAAGCAACTCTCATGGAAGGGAAGTTATCCATAGCTGTTTCCTTTTTAACACCTTCGATCTGATCGATTACATTATAGTGAAAGGTACCCAACTGAGCAGTTACTTTTGCTCCTGAAAAATCCTTGATAGAAGTTGCGTTTTCATAGGCACTTCCTTTCTTTACTACCATAACCAGATTGGACTTATAATAATTATCTGTAAAATCAATTACTTCTTTTCTCTCAGCAATAGGTGACATACCAGCAATAATGGCATCGATCTTACCGGAAGTCAGAGCGGGTAAAAGTCCGTCCCAATCAGTTTTAACAATAACGAGTTTCTTACCCAGGCCATCTGCTATCTTCTTTGCAATCTCAACATCGTAGCCGCCTGCAAATTCAGAAACTCCATCAATTGCAACACCACCATTTGAAGAATCTAATTGAGTCCAGTTAAAAGGTGCATATGTACATTCCATACCAACTCGAAATACTTCTTCTCCATCTGCTGAATCACTTCCCCCAGTGCTTTTGGTTCCACATGCTGTGAAAAGTGTCACAACGGACAAAGTTACAGCAAGCATAGCCATCCATCTCTTTCTCATAACCATCTCTCCTTTTATTATCCCTTTTCAGGGTATTTATAAGTTCAAACCGATTTTTGATGTCTCAGAGTGTGTGTTTAAATACTTCCTTATGATTCTACCCAAACCACGAACAAAATCTTTAGTTTAACTTATATAATAATCCTTAATGCATTAACTTCATTGAATCAATGCATTAAAAAAAGTCCTAAGCAAATACAGGACTTCTAAATACAGCCCCACAATCCCAAATGAGATAGCACAACTTATCAGCCGGGTAGCCGATAAGACAGTCCTGCAGCTATTAACTACAGCCCCAGCAGCATGCATTGAGGATACATAACTGCTTCGGCGGTCTTTCCTTCTCCTAATCCTCATAGCTCCTCTGCTCTGATTAAGACTGTTAAAGGCCGCGCCTCTACCTCACTGCCATAGTGAGGTTTTATTCAATTTATGTTTTTAATCTTACAACACAAGTCTAAGCTTGTCAATCCTTCAAAACGATTTTTTAAGTCAGATGGGGGTTAGCCGAATGCCCCATGCTACAGATGCATATATTAATTAATATACCAGCAAAAGGTTTGATAACATGAATCCTGTCAAAAAAATACTTCACGGTCTCTTACTTGTTACAGCAACTCTTCTGTTTCTTGTTCTATATGAACATTTTAATCTGGAAAAACAGTTGACACTGGCTCCTGCTAATAATGCTGCTGTCTCGGAAACCCCTTACACGATAGGTTGGTCTGTTTACAACAGTGATTACGAGTTCTTTCAGACCATGGAAGACGGTGTATTGGCAAAAGCAAAGGAATTAGGAATAAATGTTATAACTCACAATCAGAATAGCAGTACCTCCGAAATGATATCCGGTGTTTCTGATCTGATAGCGCAAGGGATTGACGCCTTGGTGATCTCACCCTTTAATCCCAATGCCATGCCAGTTATTTCTGCAATGGCACAAAATGCTGGAATTCCTGTTATAATCGTTGATATCGGAACGGATGACGCCTCCTATGACGCTTTCATTGTATCTGATTCCTACGGTGGAGGGGTTCTGGCTGCCGAATATGCTCTTAAACTGTTACAGGATAAGAATAACACCAGTAAAAATGCAGCAATCATTAAAACAGAAGCTACTGCAGAGTATGCTAATCTAAGAGGTGATGCCTTTAAAAGAGTTATGACTGACAGCGGCTATACCGTCGTAGGCGAACCAAGGGGTGATTCCAGAGAAGACCTTGGGTATTATGCAATGAAAGAACTCCTTGCCAGATACGGTGATGACCTGGCTGTCGTATTCAGCGAAAATGATCGTATGGCTATTGGCGCAGCGAATGCACTCAAAGAAGCCGGTAAAACCGGCGATATCATCCTGATTGGATTTGACGGAGATGCAGCTGCAATAGCCGCTATAAAAGATGGACTCATGCAAGGTACAATTGCTCAGAGACCCTATGAAATGGGAACATTAGGCACTGAAACAGCCTATAAGATTCTTCGCGGCGAAACGGTAAGCTTTGATGACAGGACGGATAAGCTGATGTTAGTGGAAGTCAGCCTTATTGATCAATATGCTAACATAATGCCTCTGATTCCTTAAATACACGATAGCTGTCCATAATCTCTATTCTCTTTTACAGCTGAAGGTATTTACCAGATTCCTGCATAATTACCAGTAATATTTTGTAGATTTATGGTATATATTGCTTTACAATAAATCTATTGAATTCTGCAAATTTAATAGGTCTATTACAATAATAACGTAAATCTCAGGGAGGATATTTCATGAAGAAAATATACTGGTACATCCTTGGTGCACTGATCCTGGTCTGTATAGGTGCATTGGGAATCTCAAATTTACGCTACCGCAATACCGATATGTCCTACCCCTCTTTTTTGGAGGCTGTGGAGAACGAACAGGTAGCTTCTGTAACAATAACCACGGAAAGCCCCAATTTTCAAGCTTTCTTAAAAGACAACAAATCCGAAAAATTTACTGTTCCCAATCCTAAAACAGAAGACTTTACGGAATATCTCCTTTTGCATAACGTTAAGCTAAACTATACACAGGATAATATTTATGTGAAAGCACTTCAGATTTTATTTCTTCTTGCAGTCGGAAGTGTAATATTCTTTTCTATTAGAAAAAATACCAATAATAAACCCTTGATATCCGATGCCACAAAAAAAACCGCAAACACGCCTAAAGTCACGTTCAGTCAGATTGCAGGTAATACAGAGGCCAAACTTATGGTTGAGGATGTCATTTCATTTATTAAGGAACCAGACAAGTATAATGAAGTTGGTGCCCGTATGCCCAGAGGTATCCTCTTGTATGGACCTCCCGGAACTGGTAAGACCCTTATGGCAAAAGCCATTGCAGGAGAGGCCGGCGTACCTTTTTATGCAATGAGTGGTTCTGACTTCGTACAGATGTATGTAGGTGTTGGTGCCAGTCGTGTACGTTCCTTATTTAACAAAGCAAAGAAAAGCGAACGTGCTGTAATTTTTATTGATGAAATTGATGCAATTGGAAAGAAACGAGCCAGAAGCCTCTCTGCAAGCAACGACGAAAGAGATCAGACCTTAAATGCTCTGCTGACTGAAATGTCAGGTTTTCACGACAACAGCGGAATTGTAGTCATAGGAGCTACCAACCGACTTGATACCCTGGATGATGCCCTTCTTAGACCCGGACGTTTTGACAGGCAGATAGAAATCGGTCTGCCGGATGTAAATGCCAGAAAGAAGATTCTTGGTCTGTATGCCGGTAAAAAGCCCATATCCGATGATGTGGACCTGGAAGGTTTGGCGAAATCAACCGTTTACTTTAGCGGTGCCATGCTAGAAAATCTGTTAAACGAGGCAGCGATTAACGCCGCCAATGAAAAACAGAAGGTCATAAACAGAGAGCATATCGACCGAGCTTTCTATACTGTTATTGCAGGTGCACCAATTATGGATCGAAGTTATATTTCCGAGAAGGATAAGAAAATTACTGCTTATCATGAAGCGGGTCATGCCCTGGTAACAAAACTGATCAAGCCAGACCAATACATTTCCAAGGTCACTATTATCCCGAGTGTAAAGGGTGCCGGAGGTTTCAATCTATCCATACCAAAAGATACCTTATTTAAGTCCAAGCAGGGCATATTATCAGAAATTAAGGTTTTATTAGGAGGCCGTGCAGCCGAAGAACTCATATTCGGTAAAGAAGAAATTACCACCGGAGCCAGTAACGATATTGAAAAAGCCTCCTCTTTGCTTTATGATTATATGAGTCGTTACGGAATGGATGAAGATATGGGTATGTTCAGTCAGGCTGCCCTTGCCGATACCCTTGATAAGGGACTTCTGGAAAAATGCCGTGTTCAGATGAAGCAACTATACAACGAAGCCTTTGATTTATTAGCTGCTAACCTTTCAGTTCTTGAAAGCATAACAAACGAACTATTGGACAAGGAGTCTTTAAATGGAGAGGATATTGATCGGATCTGCGCATAGAAATTAACTACTGACTTCTTCTTAATCGATAATTGGATAAAAAAGCGGCTGCATATTTAAAGTGTCAGCCGTTTTTATGTGTGCTCTTTATGCTACTATCCTTATCTCTTACAATGCAGTAGATTGAAGCTATACAATAGATTGAAGTTATGCAATAGATTGAAACGATTCAAAAGATTGAAGTTATGCAATAGATTGAAACGATTCAAAGATTGAAGTTATGCAATAGATTGAAACGATTCAAAGATTGAAGTTATGCAATAGATTGAAACTATACAATAGCTTGAAGTTGCCAAGGTATTTGGAAGCCTTAACCTAAAAATGCTGCCGCAGTTTGACACTGCAGCAGCATTTGGTTCCTCACTTAATAATTATTCTTCCGCTTTCTTAAGGAGTTCTTTAATTTGTGCCTTGGTCTGGACTCCAACGGATTTTTCCTTCAGTTCACCATTCTTAAAAATGAGTAAAGTAGGAATGGAGCGGACTCCATATTCAGCTGCAATATCGGAATTCTCATCTACATTGAGCTTTCCTACCTTAACCTCTTTTTCCTCCTCCGCAATAGCTTCCACTGTAGGGCTTAACATCTTACATGGTCCGCACCAGTCAGCATAGAGATCTACCAGAACAACTTTATCGTCCTTTAACACTTCCTTTTCAAAATTCTCATTATTTAATACATGTACCATAATAACTCCTTTCCTGAATATAAAATCATTGATTTAATGTTTTTAAAGTTTTAGTGGAACAGTCTTTTATCATCAATGAAAATTAATTCTATCTTTTAAATCTTGTCTGCAGGTTACGTAAGGGACTGTTATTCATTATTTCTTTAACAGTTCTTTTATCTTTTCTTCCATTTTAGCAGGATTTACAGTAGGTGCATATCTTTCAACCACCTGTCCCTCCTGGTCGATGAGGAACTTCGTAAAGTTCCATTTTATATTATTACCTAATGTACCTTTTGCTTCATTTTTCAAATACTTATAGATAGGATGTGTATTGCTTCCGTTTACATCAACTTTTTCATACATATCAAAGGAAACACCATAATTTAATTGACAGAACGAATTAATTTCATCATTATTCCCCGGGTCCTGTCCGGCAAACTGGTTACAGGGAAATCCAAGTATAACAAGCCCTTCATCCTTATACTTCTCATACAGCTCTTCCAGATCCTTAAACTGTGGAGTAAAACCACATTTGCTGGCAGTATTTACAACAATTGCCACTTTTCCTTTGTATTCGTCCATGGAATGCTCTTTACCGTCCATCTTAACGGCAGAATAATCATAAAATCCCATCTTAACCTCCTGCTTATTTATTTTATTAAATTTAATTGTGTTCAATATATTTAATATATCTCTTTCTTCCTCTTTTGTCAATACCCTGTGTAGGGATTATCAAATAAATCTCTTACGGAAAATTACCAAAGCATCTTTTATAAAAAAAGGACCGCAGCTTATAACATAAGCTTAGGTCCCCTCAATAATATTTATACATTAAGATTAGCTGTAATAGATTAATCCACCATGCATTTTGGTGGTTAGATACCATAGTCCTAAATCGAAATCTATCTTTTTACCTTCATCAGAAGCTGTTGCCCTGATTCCGTTTTCTGTAATATCTGCCGCGGTTATAGTAATCCAATGCCAGCCCTGGATACTCTTTTCCAGACCTCTTGAAAGATTTAAGAATGCAAGTGGACAATCCGCCTCCAGGCCTTCCTTTACAAAATCAATAATATCCTTAACCTCTCTTAATTTTCTCGGCTTTTTATCTGCTTCAAAAACCTTAGGTGTCAGGTTTATCTTCCTCTCTTTCAGATATCGATCAAAACCCTCGGTAAATTTATTTACATGATTGACCCCCATTACGCCCGGGGTCACATACTGAAACATCTCTTCCATGTGCTTTGTAAAATTCGTCTTATCCATGGTGTCATAAGGATAAAGGGCTTTCACACCTTCATTAGCCGCTGCAAGATAAGCTGTAATATTAGCAGCGCTGGTAGGTCCACAACCAGCTTCCCTGTTCCAGTTTTTTTCATACCATTCCTGGTCTCCACCAAAGTAAGATGTATTCTCTAAGGCACTTGTTATTGTAAGCAGTTCTTGTTTTTTAACAGATACAAGCATAACCGCACCTCTTTTCTCTTTCTATCTGTAACATATCTTTACTATTTCACTTTTCCGTCATAGGTAAGGATTGCTTTATATAATTCGGGTCTTCTGTCTCTAAAGATTCCCCATTCTACCCTTGCCTTTTCCAGTTCCTCCAAATCAAGCTCTGCAGTCAGAATCTCTTCTTTATCTCGGGAAGCTTCTGCTATTACCTCTCCGGTACCATTCGTAATAAAGGAGGAACCATAAAAGTTGATTTCCGAATCCTCTGCTTTCTCTACTCCGATACGGTTAGAAGCAATTACCGGAACCAGGTTACAGGCAGAATGACCAATCATGCATCGCTGCCAGTGTCCTTTTGAATCAATTTCTCCGTTTTCCGGTTCTGAACCAATTGCCGTGGGATAGAAAAGAAGCTCTGCCCCCATTAAAACCATACATCTGGCTGCTTCCGGAAACCACTGATCCCAGCAGATGCCGGCTCCTATCTTGCCGTATTTCGTATGGAACACCTGAAAACCTGTATCCCCAGGATTAAAATAATATTTTTCTTCGTATCCCGGTCCGTCCGGTATATGGCTCTTTCGGTATACACCAAGAACTGTTCCATCTGCATCAATCATAGCGAGAGAATTGTACCTGGCATAATTGCTCTTTTCATAAAAACTTATTGGTAATACAACCTTCAGTTCTGCTGCCAGACGGCTAAAATGCTCTACTGCTTTGTTGGCACTTAAGTCCATGGCATACTCATAGTAATCCGGTTTCTCCTTCTGACAGAAATAAGGTGTCTCGAAAAGCTCCTGAAGAAGTATAATATCTGCTCCTCTGGCTTTTGCTTCTCTGACAAGCCGGTCTGCTTTCTCAATATTTATATCAATGTTATCCGTACAGCTCATCTGGGTAGCTGCAACTGTTACTTTACGCATAAAAACCTCTTTTCTTTCTTTTCCTTGCCTTAAGTTGTGTCTGGCAGCTTATGCCGGTCTGCCTGTTGTAAACAGCAATAATATATAGGAATCTTATCTTAAGAACGTGACGGCATCTGCTGGGTAATGCAATGAACATTACCGCCTTCTTTGATTAAGGGGATACCATCCACTTTTCTAATGATTCTATCCGGGAAGGTCTCCTTTAGTATTCTTTCTGCCTCCATATCAGTATCTGCTGCGTCTTCACCAAAAACAGGTAATATAATGCCGCCGTTTACCATGTAGTAATTAATATAACTTAAGGTAAGCCTTTCCTCTTCATAGTATCTAGCTGGAGGTTGCGGAAGCGTAATTAGCTTAAGCTTTCTGCCTCTGGCATCCACTGCAGCTTCCAAGGTCTTTTTATTATCCTGGGTTATCTGATAATTTGGATCTTCAGTATCTTCGCAAATCTGTAATATTACCATACCAGGATTAGCAAAGCAGGCTGCATTGTCAACATGTCCATCCGTTTCATCACCGAATAGCCCATTTTTTAGCCAGATAATCTTCTCGATTCCAAGTCTTGGCTTAATAATTGCCTCAATATCTTCTCTGGTTAAATGAGGGTTCCTGTTTTTATTCAGGAGGCATTCCTCTGTAGTCAGTAGGGTTCCTTCTCCATCCGTATGGATAGAACCACCCTCCAACACCAGGTCCACCTCCTCCACCGGTACCTCATAGGCTTTTGCAACAAGGCTTGCCACTTTATCATCCAATTCATAGGAACCGTACTTCTCTCCCCAGGCATTAAACCTCCAGCTCATTGCCGTCAGGACCTTACTGTCTTTGTATACAAAAGTTGGTCCATTATCCCTGCACCAGGCATCATTATGCGGAATTTTAAGTAGCTCTGCGTATTCTGCTATTTCATTGAGAAAAGGGTGTTCTTCTCCTGGATTTATAATAACCGTAACCGGTTCAAACTCACTGATTGCTTTTATAACGTCTCGGTAGCCTCCGGCAACCTCTTCATAATTCTCAGGGTGCACCAGAGAGGACTTAACAGGCCATTCAATAAATGTCCGTTCATGTTCTTTCCATTCACCGGGCATAACATAGCTCATATTCTTCATTCCTTCGTATTTTTTTTATTTCCTTATTATATCTATTAATCTTCATTCTTACAATATTTTTTCTTAAAAATTAGAATATACATTGACAGGCAGGTAAAAGTTTCCCATAATAGAGATAATTTGAATTCTATTTTGGAAGGAGGGGGCTACTGCAAATGCTGCAAATTAGCCCTTACTGTTATGCTTATTATTGCTGCTGCACTTTATAGTGAAGCAAAACCTTTTATAGATTATCTTGCACTTAAGAAAGATACATCCTGTCACCACTGCCAGGTCTTTCGTAATAAGGACACTGCATTATATCTGACCGGAACCGGTCCCATGAATGCTGCAATTAAGTCTGCTGTCTTTCTTGCTACAGAACCTCTTGCTGATACAGATTATTTCCTAAATATCGGTGTCTGTGGAGCTGCCACAGAGAAAGAAAGGAACAATATCCTCTTAGGTACACCTGTCCTCTGTAATAAAATTATTGAACATGCCTCCGGTAATACCTATTATCCGGATGTTCTCTATAAACACCCCTTTCAGGAAGGTACGGTTATAAGTTCTTATCAGTTCATGACCTGGGAAATGGTAAATGCATATTTTAAGGACATTTCACCACCGTTAAGGAATACCGGCTTAAGCAGTATGTTTTTTGCAGATATGGAGTCTTCTGCCCTTTATCAGTCAGTATCCTGCTTTTTTAAACTAAACCAAATGTTTTTTATAAAAGTCGTATCCGATTATATAAGCCCTGCAGCGGCAGAGCAACGGCTGGTAACTTCTAAAGACGTTAGTCAGCTTTTAAAAGAGCAGGTTGGCAACATATTAAACTGGTTAGAGGATATTATGGCAAGTACCCCTGGCAGACCTGCGGAATTTTCAGAGGATGAACTGCATTACCTTACTGCTCTGTCAGAGGACTTTAAATTCTCCGTTACCATGGCCAACGAACTGAAACAATACCTTCGATATTATAAGCTGCAAAAGGGAGAATTCATCCCATTTACAGAAATTTTAAGAGAAAATATCCCTCGTTCTGTAAAAAGTAAAGCGGAAGGGAAGAAATACCTTGACTACTTTAAGAAAAACCTTTTATAATTCGTTTTTTTCTCACATATATATAGAAAAAGAAGCTTTGAATTATCCAATAACTAAAACCATACTTGCTCATTACCCCAATGCTGCTATCGTAATGATTGACCACTACAAGGATGTATTTAACCGACGGCAGCAAAATTACAGGGAACAGAAAAATACACCTTCGCTGATTCTGGCAGTGAATCCAACTACAGGTATCTATGAAGGTTCTGCTGCCTGTCAGAATTTTGGAAATGACAACTTTTATTATACCTCAGGTGTAATGAACTGTATCTATGATTGTGAATACTGTTATCTGCAGGGCATGTACCCCAGTGCCAATATGGTAGTGTTCGTTAATCTAGCGGATTCTTTTCATGAAATACTGAAACTTTTAAAGAAACAGAAGGTCTACCTATGCATTTCATATGATACTGACCTCTTAGCACTAGAGTCCTGGCTCGGTTATGTCAAGTGCTGGAATGAGTTTGCTGTATCAAATAAAGAGCTTACGATTGAATGCCGAACCAAAAGTGCTTCTGTTAACCAGCTTAAGACCTTAATACCATCAAATAATTTCATACTTGCCTGGACTCTTTCCCCTCCCGCCGTTCAGAAGACTTATGAGCATAACACGCCTTCTTTTTCAAACCGTCTGACAGCGATTGAAAAAGCCATTGAACTAGGGTTCACCATACGTCTGTGCTTTGATCCCCTGCTTCGGGTACCGGACTGGAAAAAGGAATACGAAGAAATGTTTACTGCGATTTTTCAGCGGATTCCGGCGAAGCATATCCTGGATGTGAGCCTTGGCTGTTTTCGTGTTCCCGCAGATTTTATGAAGGTTATGAGGAAGCAGAATAAGGAGTCCCTTGTTTTGAACTTTCCTTATACCAGTGAGAAAGGAATTTTAAGTTACCGCTCAGAGGAATCGGAGGAAATATTATCCTATTGCTTATTTTTATTGACGAAATGGATAAAGGAGGATAATATTTATGTCTGGAAGGAGTAACATATGAAAACAGCCATTGTAACCGGGGCATCCTCAGGAATAGGCCTTGCCATAACCAGGATGCTTCTTAAAAAAGAATACAAAGTCTATGCCTTTGGCAGAGAATTTAAAGAGGACTCCCCTGAAGGCAGCAGTTTTATACCTGTAAACTGTGATATTACCAATACCTCTCTGCTTACAGAACATATAACTGCCATTAAAAAGAAAGAAGAGATAAGCCTTCTTGTTAATAATGCAGGTGTAGGTTATTTTGGCCCCCACGAGGAATTGAATCCAAAGAAGATTCATGAAATGGTAACTGTGAATGTAGAAGTCCCCCTTTTAATAAGTCAGCTCTTACTAAGGGACCTTAAAAAACATAAAGGCGTTATTATTAATATATCCTCTGTAACCGCCAGAGGCAGCAATACTTACGGCTGTGCTTACGGTGCAACCAAAGCCGCTTTGACGAGCTTTTCCGGAAGCCTTTTTGATGAAGTGAGAAAATATGGTGTAAAGGTATGCACCATTCACCCGGATATGACCAAAAGCAATTTTTACCGTAATGCAAACTTTAAGGAAGGGGATACACAAGATTCTTACCTATTACCCCAAGAGGTTGCAGACGCTGTGGAATTAATGATAACAGGCAGAGAAGGACTGGTGATGACAGAAATTACATTAAAGCCTCAGCTTCACCGCCTTCAAAAAAATAAATGATAGGAGAACATAATGATTACTCTGTTAAATACCAACTTAGACCATAGAATGATAGCTTTGATCGGCATACTGTTTACCTATGCCGCAACCTTTATACTTTTAAAATTTGGAACCGGAATACTGCCCCGAGACGGTGGCAGGGATTTCGCTCATGACGGCAAACTCTCACAGGGTAAGCCAAGAGGTGCAGGTTTCCTTTTCATACTGGTATTTGCCATTGCGACTCTCCTGTTTCTTCCCATATCAAATGAAGAACTTATCTATGTTATCATGATACTGGCAGCTATGTTAACCGGTTTTCTGGACGATTGCTCCAAAAATCCATGGGGAGAATTAAAGAAAGGTCTGCTGGATATGGCTATTGCTGTTACAACTGCAATTACCTATGTTAATTTTAATTCCTCAACCTTTGATATACCTTTTATTAGCAGCCCGGTAACCATACATCCGGTTCTATTTGTTATATTGGCAACCATCCTGATCTTTGTTTCTATTAACGTTACAAACTGCTCCGATGGTGTAGACGGTCTTTCCGGTACTTTATCTGTCATTACACTGTTAACAATCTATGGACTGGGTAGAATTACGGGAATGGATCCGGGTGATACTTATATGCTGTTAATCATGGTGTCCTGTATTATGAGCTATCTCTGGTTTAATGCTACTCCAAGCCTTATGATGATGGGGGATGCAGGTTCCAGGGCCCTTGGCTTCTTTATAGCTGTTGCTGCTTTAAAGACCGGTAGTCCTCTCCTTTATATCCCGGCTGCTTTTATGCTGATACTGGATGGCGGTCTTGGTCTTATAAAGGTATCCCTGATCCGTTTCCTAAAAGTTCGTATTTTAAAGAACACCCTTACACCTATACATGATCATGTTAGAAAGAATCTTGGCTGGTCGAACACACAGGTAGTATTTAAATTTGCTATCATACAGATTCTTATCTCCTTTACCTTGATCTGGATCTTAACCTAAATACCATCTTTACTTCGCCTCTGTTTAACAAAAATACCGTCTTCTATTCAAATTAAAGCCTGTAATAGAAGACGGTATTTTTTTGTTAACTGGAGTCAATGTACTTACTTTGATTTTTTTGATGAAGCGGCTGATGACGTAGCCTGTGGAGCTGATTTCTCAGCAGACTGCTTTTTCTTAGGTGCCTTCTTTGGATTCTTATCTCCCATCTGTATCACCTCCTTTGCCAGCTAAATCATAAAAAGAATCATCTGTTATCCATTGTATGGTATTTACCATTATTTGTCAATTAATTACTTGTGTTTCATAGATATCCTCAAGGTTTTTGCGGCTGAAAAAAGCTGCACCTCCCACTATAAATTACGTAGTAAATGCAGCTATATTGTTGGTTCGTTCAATATGAAATTGTCGATTTATCGTAATCACTGTGTAATCTCTGTTTTACTTTACATATTGACTGTATTACTTGTTGCTTTGTATTACTTATTGTCTTTTTATGCATTATTTGGTTTAATTCATTTGATTTGTATTAATTATTTGCTTTATTCTTTATTGCTTTTATATTATTTGCTTTGTTCATTATCTGTTTAACTCGTTATCTGCTTAACTCATTATTTTCTTTATTCTTTATTTAACAGCTTGTTAAGATAGTTAATACTTCGTCCTATATCAGATAGTCCGTCGGGACTGGGATTATCGTTTTCAATTATTAATTGACTTAAGCCAATTTGGGATGCCATGGCAGCAATCCCTTTGATATTATTATACCCTTCGCCCAAGGCAAGGGGATGCCCTTCAAAATCACCATCTTTCAGATGGATAAGCGCAATATCCTCGGCATGCTCTTTTATATATGCACAGGGTTCTGTACCGGCATGAAATACCCAGAAAGTGTCCAGCTCCAGTCTGATGGTCTCTCTTATGAGCTCGATAGGCAGCCTGCCATCCGGCAGCTTCACAAATTCATGGGCATGATTATGGTAAAGCAATTCCATGCCATTTTCTTTGACCACCTCTCTTGCAGTGGTAAGAATTTTAAGAAGATTTTCCATCTCCTCCTCTGTAGAAGTAGGAGCAATTGCGCATGCAATATAAGGTACTCCAAGAATTTTATGATAGCGTACGGTTTCCTCTAAATTAACACTTAAGTTTTCAAGACTCTGGTGACTGGATATGGGTGTTAATCCTATCTCCTTCAGATAATCTCTTAAGTCTTCTGCCGTAAGATCTGCAAAACCTGCAAATTCCAGTTCTTCAAACCCAAGTTCCTTTACTTTTTTCAATATTTCTTTTAATTCCTCTCCATTTGTATAGGAATCACGTATGGTATACAACTGTAAACCCTTTTTCATTAAACAAATCCTCCTGGTTTCTCTATAATAATTTTAATTTATGCCAGATAATGCTGTCTAAATTTAATTTGTTTTTCGATTACATATACATTATAATAAGGTATTAGTTAGATGTCGTGTCACATGATGGTATCATTGTGACAAATAATGCTGCAAAGGAGCTTCTATGGTCGTAAAGAATCAACCTGAAAACAACAGGTATCGTAATGGTATCTCCTATGAATATATGCGTGACAGCAAACAGGCCTTTAACTGCTGGGAAGCGGTGAATAACAAATTCTGGCCACATTTTCACAGCAGTATTGAACTTATTTACGTCACAGAAGGAGAATTGAAGGTTACCTTAAATGGTCAGCTTTACAGCATATATAAGGATAATGTTCTGATAGTACCCAGTTATTATATCCATAGCTACGACACCGATGAGTATTCCAAAGCATATATTGCAATTATTCCGCTGGACTCTATTCCATCCTATAAAACCATGCTTTCACGCAAGACTTTTATTAACCCGCTTATCAGTAATTCTACTGACAAGACTGAACTCCTGCATTTATTTGAATGCCTCTGCCAATATAATACGGACAACGTTGATCCCGTAACTGCTTCTATTCGTAAAGGGTATTCCTACGCTTTGATGGGACTGCTGATTCAAGAAAGCGGTTTAACTGAGGTAACCAACAACAGAACCATATCTTTAGCTCAGGAAATTCTTATTTATCTTCAGGAGAATTATCTGAAACCTGTTAGCTTAAAAGACACTGCACTTCATTTCGGTTACAGTAAAAGCCGTTTTTCCCATATATTCAATGAATACTTTGACTGTACTCTGGTGGATTATATTAACGGATTGAGAAGCAGACATGCACTTAAGCTTCTGCAGGAAAGCGATACTACGGTAACTGAAATTGGCTTTAGCTGTGGTTTTGACAGTACCAGAACCTTCTACAGGGCATTTTCCAGGACTTTTGGCTGTACACCGGGAGAATACCGTAAATCAGGAATGTAATAATATAAGACAAATATGTAATCATTTCGTCACAGAAACTTAATTTGAATCCTTGGTACTGTGCTGTTATAATAAAATAAGATAACTAAGCTGGTAAATCCTCTGTGTATTAACAGAGGTTTTACTCTGTAACAAATGTTTTATTGAGACAACAAGGAGAAGCTGTATGAAAAAATCCAACTATTTAATTCTGCTGCTAATCGTTCTGGCAGCCGGAGGTTGCAGCAGACAACAGACAAATGAACAGGTTACTGTTAATACCAACAACAGTACCATAGAGACAGAAATTGTAACCAAAGATATGACAACGGAAGCCGCCGCTGATGAAAATATAGATACGCTCTATCCTGCGTATATACTGAAAGATAATGATAAGCTCTTTGGTTATATTGACTCTGCCGGAAATTTTGTCATTGACCCTGTGTATGACCAAGCCACTGATTTTAGTGATGGTGTTGCCGTAGTCCATGACTCTCAAACCAATGAATACATTTTAATCGACAGGCAGGGCAATGTGATTTATCGAACTACCAATACCATTGGTGCTTTCCAGGAAGGATATGCAGTTTTTGAAGTATATAAGGACAACAAATCACTGGAGGGTTATCTTGATACCACCGGAACAATAATTTTGCCTGCCGTTTACGATGCTGCCTCCCCTTTTAAAGACGGGAAAGCTTATGTGTATACAGAAAATCAGATTCAGCAGATTGATAAAGAAGGAAATGTACTAAACAGTTATAATATAAAAGAGAATGATATTTATGTCTCTGATTTCCGGGACGGTTATATCATTTATAACAGTACTGGAAGCAATATTATGGAAGCTATGAATTATAGAGGTGAAAAGATTCCTCTTCCGGTGAATGTCTCAGAAAATTACACCGGTTACTCCAATCTGTTTTATCTGGGTGAAAACATTTTTGCTGTGATGCAGAAAACAGATATAGAAGATTATTCCTCCTCTTATACTACTCCATATGCACTTTTTGATGCTAAGGGAAAACAGCTTACAGATTATATCTACTATGACCTAAGTAATTTCAGTGATGGTGTGGCTTCTGCAACAGATGACGACTACACTTATTTCCTTGATACCAATGGTAAGGTTGTTACCACTCTCCCTAAATTCGAAGGCAGAGGTACTCTTACTCTTAAAGATGATATTATAAAGGCTGAGATTGATAATGATTTTAGTTATGAAACTGTTGCAGGCAAAGTCATCTATGAAACAGAAGATGATATTAAATTAAATGATGAATTAACCTTAAAATCTAAAAAGTTTAAATCGAATAAATACGTTGTCGTGCATTACCCTATCTTAACAGGTCTTACAAACAGCCAGGTTGAGAAGCAAATCAATGAAGAGCTCTATAAGCTTTTTGTAGATGGCAGAAAGGATTTAACCAAAGAGGATAATCTTACTGTAGATGACAATTTCGAAGGCAGCCTTATCAACAACATATTATTGGTATACCAAACCGGTTATGACTATCCTATGGGGGCTGCTCATGGAATGCCTATAAGAAATTACTACCCGATAGACCTTACCACTGGTAAAATCTATGAGCTTTCGGATTTATTTAAAGCAGACAGCAGCTATGCTGAGGTTCTCAGTGCCATTGTAGCCTCTAAAGTAAAGGAAGATTCGGAAAAAGATGAATCCATTTACTTTGAGGATGCAGATCCTGCTATTGCTGCCGATCAATATTTCTATTTGGATGACAAAAATCTATACCTTTATTTCTATCCCTATGATATTGCACCATATGCTGCAGGATTCCCGGAATTTAAGATTCCCTTTGATAGTATAAGAGATATCCTCAACTATGATGGAGACTTTTATAAAGCACTTAATCCATTAAAATAATCCTTAAAAAAGCAGCTGTTTCATTTTATAAAAGAAACAGCTGCTTTTTCACCTATTTAAACTTCCGAACTTCTTACGATAACCGCATTTTCTGCACAGCTCTTCTCTTGCTCTTCTGCCGGAAAAACCGTCATATATAGCCTTTGCTCTTGGACTGTCGATAATTTCTGTAAAAGGAGTCGTTATTATATTCCCCAGGTTGATTACTCCTTCACCGTCAAGGCAGCAGGGAATAACCGTTCCATCTGAGAGTATACCCACATGGGTTCTTAAACCATAACAGAAACCACAACCATCATCCTCCTCTTCTGTTAACCCAGGCCAGGTAAATTCATAATCTCTGCTGATATATACTCTTTCTGAAAGTTTTATACCTCTTCCCGGTTTCACATCTTCTTTAAGGCTGCCATTAAAGCCATATACCTTTTCCAGGCGGTTTAGATATTTATCGGTAGCATTCACCTTATATGGTGTTCTATTGGTTTCTTCTGTTTTATCCATATTCCAGAAACGATACGATATATTGGTTGCTGTTGAATGCAGTAATTCTTCTGCTCCTTCAAGGATATCCTCCAGGTATCGGCCTCTCCTGTCTGTTTCTTTAGGACTTCCAGTTTCTTTAAGACCGCAGCTTTCCTTAAGACCACCGTTTTCTTTAAGACCACTGTTTTCTCTAAGACTGCCGTTTTCTTTTAGTCCGCCGTTTTCTTTTAGTCCGCCGTTTTCTTTTAGTCCACAGTTTTCTATAAGACCGCCGTTTTTTTTAAGACCGACAGATTCCTCTTCTATATATTCTCCACCAAAACTATGCAAAGAAAAGTTTATCTGTCTTAAGGCATCTTTCCCCTTTAATTCTGGTAGTGCTTTTTTTATAAGGGTTCCATTCGTGGTAATGTTAACCTTTAATCCATGTTCACTGCAAATAGAAAGAAAACTGCCCAGCATCGGATGCAGCAGAGGTTCTCCTTTCACATGTAAATAGACATAATCTGTAAAGGGGCTTATTTCTTCGATTATTCTTTCAAACTCCTCCTGTGACATGTAAGTACTCTTCCTTTGTGTTTTAGGACAGAAACTGCAAGACAGATTACACAGGTTGGTTATTTCTATATATATTTTTTTAAACCGTTTCATTTTTTCTCCAATACTGCAAATACATTTTGTGGAATAAATTTTTTGCATTAAATTTTGTGCATCACTTTTGAGCATTAAATTTTGTTCATTAATATTTGAGAGAACTTCGCTGGAATAACATTTACAGGAAAATGTATAAACCGTTCCTCACGTGCTCTATTCCTCCAAACTCAAAGAGAATCAATTGAATAAATCACTCTGTATCAGGCCTTCCATCAATAATTTGAATAAACCTCCGAGGATTGCACAAAATTAAGAGTATCAAATATTATCAGTTTTTACAAGCTGAATATTTCAGGAGGTTACGGATGTTTACACAAAAACGTCTTTCACAGGCATATAAAAATGCGAAAGTAGAATATTTTGATAAAGATTCCAGGTATATATTTTTCAGTGACTGCCATAGAGGGGATGATAGTGCCTCCGATGAATTTGCCAAAAATCAACATGTTTTTTTGCATGCACTGGATTATTATTATAACAATGGTTATAAATATGTAGAGGTCGGTGACGGAGATGAGCTTTGGGAATACACTGACTTTAACCATATAAGGCTTGCTCATACCGATGTATTTCTTGGAATGAAGAAATTCAGCAATGATAACCGTCTGATATTCCTCTTCGGCAATCACAATATCTATCTAAAGAAAAATCGATTCGTAAAAAAGAACTACTATAGTTATTATGATGAGTACAATCAAAAAAAGCAGAGCCTTTTTTCCAATCTAACACCGCATGAATCCATTGTACTCAAGCATCGGAAAACAGGGCAGGAAATACTTGTAGTTCATGGTCATCAGGGTGACCTGATGAATGACCAGCTCTGGTTCATTTCCATGCTCATGCTCCGTTATATCTGGCGTTTCTTACATGTTGTAGGTTTACACAGCCCTGCCAGTCCCGCCAAGAATCTTTATAAACGCCATAAGATAGAGAAAAATTATAAGATCTGGATCATTAAGAATAAAAGGATGCTGATTTGCGGTCATACCCACAGACCACATTTTCCAAAAACCAGCGAACTCCCTTATTATAATACCGGCTGCTGCATACATTCCAAAGGCCTTACCGGAATAGAAATCATAAATGACACCATTCTCATGGTAGAATGGAGAATCAAAGCGGATGACAATGGAACCTTAAACATTGTCCGCACGGTGGTAAGAGGTCCAGAAAAAATCTGTAAGTATAAAATGGGTAATTTCCCGTGTTTAAGCAAATATTTTAATGAGGTCAAGTAAAAATCAAAGAGGATTTCGCGGTGAATGATAACTGATACAGGAATATCAAATCGATGACTATTCCTTATAAAGCATAAGATGTAGTAATGTAGTATCCTGTACACATGAGTTCAGCCTGTTGACAGGACAGCCGGCTTGTTATACTATTAGATTGTTAACAATTCATAGTTTAATAATCGAATTATAGTATTTGCAGGAAAAGAGGAACATATGGAACTACATGAAAAATTTGAGGTATTAAAGAAAAATCTCTCCTCCCTTGACAGCCTTTGTGTTGCTTTCTCCGGTGGTGTAGACTCTACCTTTTTATTAAAAGCAGCCTTTGATGTATTAGGAGATAAAGTACTGGCAATTACTGCACGCTCATCTACTTATCCAGAAAGAGAGTTTAAGGAGGCCGTGGCCTTTACTCAGAAATATGGCATACCACACGAGGTAATTTATTCAGAAGAACTGGATGTTGACGGCTTCTCAGATAATCCTGTCAACCGCTGTTATTTGTGCAAAAATGAACTATTTGATAAAATCATTGATATTGCAGCTGCCAAGGGAATCACAAGCATTGCAGAAGGTTCTAATATGGATGATTTAGGCGACTACCGTCCTGGTCTTCAGGCAGTATCTGAGCACAAGGTATTAAGTCCTTTGCGAGTTGCTGAGCTTACCAAAGATGAGATCAGAGCACTTTCAAAGGAAATGGATCTTCCCACCTGGAACAAACCTGCTTTTGCCTGTCTCTCCTCAAGATTTCCTTATGGACAGAAAATAACAAGAGAAAAACTTGAAATGGTTGATAAAGCAGAACAATTCTTATTAGACCACGGTTTCAGACAGGTTCGTGTAAGACATCACGGAGAAATAGCACGAATCGAAGTGGGACAGTCTGAAATGGAAAAATTCTTTCATGTAGAATTGATGAAGGAAGTACAGGAGAATTTTAAGAAGTTCGGATTTTCTTATACCGCACTGGATCTGAAAGGTTACCGTACCGGCAGTATGAACGAGACC
This sequence comes from Anaerocolumna sp. AGMB13020, assembly GCF_033100115.1. Lineage (NCBI taxonomy): Bacteria > Bacillati > Bacillota > Clostridia > Lachnospirales > Lachnospiraceae > Anaerocolumna > Anaerocolumna sp. AGMB13020. Next base: position 669,388 of record NZ_CP136910.1, read on the forward strand.
TTATAAAGTAATACATGCTTCGTAATACATGATTCTAAGAAATAGCATTAGTCATTTCTTAGAATCTTTCTTTTATAACCATAAGTGAAACTCTCCCTTAAAGAACTCGCATACTAGTCTTTCTATTTATATTAGCTGTTAGATTTGTACTTAACATTTGACATGTATTCTAAGAAAGGATACTATATTAAGCATAAGGGTTTTCATAAATCAGGAAAACCAATTCAAAGGAGTTACTATATGAATAACATTACCATGCCGCATGACCATGGACAGAATATTGATAAAGTACTGGAAAAAATGCCGGAGTCATCCATGTTCTTAGAAGCAGCAATCACCTTTCAACAGCTTTGCGATGGGTCTCGTCTGCGTATATTGTGGCTGTTGTGCCACTCAGAGGAATGTGTCTCCAATATAGCAGCAGCTGTTAATATGAGCGGTGCAGCCGTATCCCATCATCTGAAAACACTGAAATTAAATAATCTGATAACCAGCAGGCGCGACGGAAAAGAAGTTTATTATACACTGGCTGATAACAAAAAAGCACACTTGGTGCATCAAATGATTGATGACTACTTTCAATTAAACTGCCCGACGAATCATAACCACTAAGAAACCCTAGCGTGTGTCTGAAAACTCATTGTACCTCTCTGAATGTCCCTCTTGGCGGTATTCTGCGTTGCAGTTTGAGGAACGAAAACCACTACATCCGCTAAAATACGCCTTGTCAATTTTCGCAAATTTCCTACTACCAAGTGGAATCTTTGGCCAGGCACAAACAGCTTTCAAACACACCCCAGATAAAAAAACTATTTTGAACCATCTAATTTCTTTCAGAAATTAAGGTGCAAAATAGTTTTTATTTGTTATTACATCTTTTTTATATTTAAAGCTCGCATCGCATTTAAAATTGCTATCACAGACACACCAACATCTGAAAATACCGCTGCCCACATAGAAGCAAAACCAAGCGCACCTAATACCAAAACTACACCTTTAACACCCAATGCAATTACGATATTTTGTCTGACGATACGAAGTGTCTTCTTGGAAATCTTCATAACCTGAGCAATCTTAGAAGGTTCGTCGGTCATAATAACTACATCTGCCGCTTCAATTGCTGCATCTGATCCTAAGCCACCCATTGCTATACCGATATCTGCTCTTGCAAGAACCGGCGCATCGTTAATACCATCTCCTACAAAAGCCAATTTACCTTTCGGACTCTTCTCCTGCATCAATTCTTCCATACGGTCAACTTTATCTGCCGGAAGCAGCTCAGTATAAGCTTTCGTAAGCTTTAACTCCTTTGCCACTTTCTGGCCTACAGAATCTGCATCTCCTGTTAACATTACTGTTTTACGGATACCCGCAGCCTTCAAATCCTGAATCGCACGAGGTGAATCTTCTTTGATTTCATCTTCTATACAAATATAACCCGCATACTCCCTATCAATTGACAGGTGAACCACTGTACCCGCCTGCTGTTCTTCTTTACAGGCAATACTCTCATTCTTCATCAGTTTAAAATTACCAGCCAGAACTTCTTTACCATCTATAACCGCTTTGACACCGTGGCCTGGAATTTCTTCAATCTCACCAATACGAGAAGAATCTATCTCTTTTCCAAAAGCTTTTTTTATAGAGAGCGCGATAGGATGATTTGAATAGTCCTCTGCATAAGCTGCGGTTTCTAATAATTCATCTGCTGTAATTCCTTCCGGTAGTATCTTACTTACAGCAAAAGACCCTTTGGTCAGCGTACCTGTCTTATCAAATACTACGATTTCAGTATCCGCTAAAGCTTCCAGGTAATTACTACCCTTAACAAGGACACCTGATTTTGAAGCACCTCCTATACCCCCAAAGAAACTTAATGGAATGGAGATGACCAGTGCACAAGGACAGGAAATAACAAGGAAGGTTAACGCTCTGGCTATCCAAATACTAAATTCCTGCCCCAAAAGTAATGGTGGCAGAACTGCAAGCAAAACTGCTGCAATAACAACAATAGGAGTATAATACCGGGCAAACTTGGTAATAAAATTCTCACTTTTGCTTTTCTTATCACTGGCATTCTCCACCAGTTCCAGAATCTTGGCAACTGTTGACTGCCCGAACTCCTTTGTAACTTTAATGTTTAAAACTCCGGTCTGATTAATACAGCCACTAATTATATCCTGCCCCGGCTGAACATCTCTGGGCACCGATTCGCCGGTCAGTGCGGAAGTATCAACAGCCGATATACCTTCTAAAACAATACCATCAAGAGGTATTCTTTCACCGGGCTTAACAACTACCGTATCCCCCACCTGAACTTCATCCGGGTCAACCTGCACCAGCTGACCATCCCTTAAAACATTCGCGTAATCCGGTCTTATATCCATAAGTTCCGAAATTGAACGTCTGGATTTAGAAACCGCATAGGATTGAAACCATTCACCTACCTGGTAAAACAGCATAACAGCAACACCTTCCGGATACTCCCCTAAACAGAAAGCACCCACTGTAGCTACCGCCATAAGAAAATTTTCATCAAATACCTGTCCATGAAGAATATTTCTTACAGCCTTAAGAAGGATATCACCTCCAATAACCAGATACACAATCAAAAAGACTGCTAATCTGGGGATACCTTCAAAAGGAAGCAGTATAGCTATCGTATAAAGAACCGCTGTCAGCAGTATACGTAATAATTGTTTTTTCTCTCTTTTAGACATAATTACCTCCAATCCAACTCATTGAAGAGACTATAAGTTAAATTAATATTGTAGTTTAAAATTTGATATAAAATATTTGGTTATAATTCTATAATTATGGTTTTTTGCATTGATTTTGATTATACTATTTACTCATTTCTATCTCTTTGCTATGTCTCTATTTACTAATACCAGATTAAGAATTGGTTTAAAATCTTGATATAAGCTCTTGCTTAAAGCTTTTGCTTTATTTTATTGATTTAGTTTTTGCTTAAGCTTTAGTTTTTTGCTTTATCTCTGGCTTTCAGCTTTTGATTAATCTCTGGTTTAAAAATTTATCTAATGTTTAATTCTGATTTAATCGCTTGCTTTAAATTTGATCTAATCACTTGCTTTAAATTTTGATCTAATCGCTTGCTTTAAATTTGATCTAATCACTTGCTTTAAATTTTGATCTAATCGTTTTGCTTTAAATTTTAGTCTAATCATTTGCTTTAAATTTTGATCTAATCATTTGCTTTAAATTTTGATCTAATCGTTTGCTTTAAATTTTAGTCTAATCATTTGCTTTAAATTTTGATCTAATCATTTGCTTTAAATTTTGATCTAATCATTTGCTTTAAATTTTAATCTAATTATTTGATTTAAACTTTTGATTTTACATTAATCTAATCTTTTTATCTAAACTTTTGAATATGTTCTAAAACACAAGGAATTAACTATCATATGATTTCAGGCTAATTGTGCAAAACAGAAAAGAACGAATGCGCCTATGGAAAGGTATTAGAATTCCTTTTCTCTGGATATTTTGTGCTATATTATAAAACTGATTGTCTGAGCGTAGCGAGTTATCAGTTTTATAATATGTAAAGCACAAAACATCCAGAGAATTAGGAATTCTTATACCTTGGAATTGAAGCATGAGTTTTTTTCTGTTTTGTGCAATTAGCCGTCCGTCTTATACAATTTCAACGTCCGTCTTATACAATTTCATCGTCCATCTTATACAATTTCATCGTCCATCTTTGCAATTAGCCGTCCATCTTATAACCAAAAACAAACCCACCCCTTTTTCTCAAAAAAGCTGCTGCAAACTATAACTATCATCTCCTGTAGTAAATATTATATACAGAGAATTCTGCAGCAGCTCAATATCTTTATGCCTTTACTATTACATCCGGCTCAATTTTTTTAATAAGTCTTTTTGCTTCATTTAAAACATCATCATACTTGTCATCAGGAGCTTCCAGTTCCATCTTCTGACTGAGAAAGTTAACCTTAACCCCTGTTACTCCCTCCACTTTCTTAATAGCATTTTCAATTTTAGCAGCGCAGTTCGCGCAATCAAGGTCCTGTAATTTAATAGATTTTTTCATATAATATCCCCTTTCAGACTTTTATGAATTAATTTTTTTTGTTTTGTTCAGGTGAACCTTTTATCAATTAAACAATCATTTAATTGTTTAATCATAGTATATGCATTCTAAGTTATTTTGTCAATATAAATTATTGAAATTCTTTCTCAATAAATAAGCAAAAAACCATGAAACTCTCAAAAGCAGCATAACCGCTTACAATGGTCTCATGGTTTTAAAAACTCTTATGACAGACTTCCGCATTCACCGTCTTCGCCTTTTAAAATTGCAAGACCGTGTTCTAAAGAATCAATAATATAACTTAAGTTCTCTCTTACTGCCTTAGGGCTCCCCGGCAGATTGATAACCAGTGTTTTTTTCCTAATAACTGCTGTTCCTCTGCTGAGCATAGCCCTTTTGGTTATCTGAAGACTATGATAACGCATTGCCTCAGCAATACCCGGCACTTCTCTCTCTCCAATATTTTTAGTAGCCTCCGGCGTTACGTCCCTTTCGGAAAATCCTGTTCCACCAGTGGTAAGAATCAGGTCCACTTTTCCAGAATCACACCATTTAATCATGGTATCTTCCAGCTGCTTTTGCTCATCAGGCAACAGGATGTACTCTATAACCTGAAACCCATACTCACTGGTTAATTCTTTAATAACCATGCCGCTGGTATCCGTTCTTTCTCCCTTGCTTCCTTTATCACTGGCCGTAATGATGCCTACTCTAATCATAACCTTCCTCCTTCACAACCAATGATCCACCACTTTTTTTATATATTAAAAATCTCCAGAAAGCTTATACAAAGGTTAAGTCAGTTTAATGTCTTGATATCATCCCCTACTGAAATAATCCCACCTCTTAAGACCACTGCAAATACACCTTCTCTGGGCATTATACAATCCCCGACTTTATAATAGATTTCGCAATGGCTATGGCATTCCTTACCAATCTGGGTAATTTCAAATAAGACCTCCCCTGATTCCAACCTGGTACCAATAGGCAGGTTTCTTAAGTCATAGCCTTCTACAATTACATTCTCACCAAAGGCACCTTTCTCAACTCCGGCACCTTTCTGATTAAATTCCTCTATTTTCTCCTGAGATATCAGGCTTACCTGCCTGTGCCAGTTTCCGGCATGGGCATCGCCTTCAATGCCATAATTCTCAATAAATCTGGCCGTATCAATGCTTATTTTCTGAGTACCTCTTTTTTCACTGATGCAAAGAGCCACTATTTTCCCCATAGAGACTGCCCCTTTCTTAACCGCCAATCTGCGACATTCCTTTATCCTCCAGAGTTTCAGAGAAAGCAGGTCTGTCTTTCGTAAAAACATGGCTTTCCGGTTTTCTGTCAATCGCGTTCTTGATCATATCCTTTATTTCTTCTTTTGAACTTCCTTCCCTCAGCGCTGCTTTTATATCTGTACCGCCGCTGTATTGAAGACAGGTCTTAAGTATTCCGGCAGAAGTCAGCCTTACCCGGTTACAGGAGGAGCAGAATTCGTGACTTACTGCACTGATAAAACCAATTTTACCTTGAAAACCGGGAATACTATAATACTTTCCGGGACCATTTCCCAGACTTTTAGTATATTGCTCTAATTCTCTGTAAGAACTTCTAAGAATATCTATTATCTCTTGTTCAGAATAACCTTCCATGTGTTTTCCATACCCCAGTGGCATTACTTCTATAAAACGAACATGGAGTTTTGTATCCTTTGCCAGGGCGGCTAAAGCTAACAAACTATCCTTATCATGAAACTTCCTTAAAGGTACACAGTTTATCTTAATCGGTACATTCTGATATGCAAGAGCTTTAGTTATACTTTCCCTAACCTTTAATAATCCGTCAAAGCCTGTTAACTCTGTGAACTTATTCTGGTCTAACGTATCCAGGCTGATATTGATACCATCAATGCCTGCCTTTATCAGTGCTTCCAGCTGCTCCTCCAGATAAATACCATTGGTGGTAAGGGTTACTTTCTCTATCCCCTTGATCTGTTTCAGTTTTCCGACCAGACCAATGATGTCTTTTCGTACCAGCGGTTCGCCGCCTGTCAGCTTAATCTTTCGAATTCCAAGTTCACCAAAGCATTCTGCTATGGAAACAATTTCCTCACAGGTCATAACAGCACTGTGGGGAAGGAAGGTAACTCCCTCCTTTGGCATACAGTATACACATCTTAAATTACAGCGGTCAGTTACGGATATGCGCACATAGTCTATTTCTCTGTTGTATTTATCTATCATAGAACCGCCTCATTTCATAAGTCGAATTACTTTATGCATCCATTAATCCACCAGAAGCATCACGGTTTAGGAACACCCCGCTTTTACCGCCTGTCTTTTCTTCCAGCCTGATATCTGTCATTACCATTGATTTGTCCAGTGCTTTGCACATATCATAAATGGTAAGCAGTGCGATCTGGACACCGGTAAGAGCCTCCATCTCAACGCCTGTCTTGCCTTCTGTTTTCACCTGGCAGATTGCAGTTATAGCAGACCTCTCTTTCTCAATCTCAAAATCCAGTGAGCACTTTTGAATCATAAGAGGATGACAGAGAGGAATGAACTCCCAGGTTCGCTTTACTGCCATTATTCCGGCTAATCTGGCTACGGATAATACATCCCCTTTTTCAATTTCCTTATTTGTGATTGCTTCAAGGATTCTACTGCTTACAATTATTTTCCCTCTCGCCGTTGCTGTTCTTTGTGTAATTTGCTTACCGGAGACATCCACCATATGGGCATTTCCTTCTCCATCAAAATGACTCAGCTTATTTTCCATAGAATTCTGACCAATCCTTTTCTTTAAAACCAATCAATACAGTATCCTTATCAATTATTATAGGACGTTTAACCAGCATACCATCACTTCCCAGCAATTGGTATTGTTCCTCTTCAGAAATTGTGGGTAGTTTATCCTTTAATTCCAGTTCTTTATAAACCAAACCACTGGTATTGAAAAATTTCTTTAAAGGAAATCCGCTTAATTCGTGCCAGTCCTTTATCTCTTCTGGTGCGGGATTGTCCGCCTTAATATCTCTTGCTTCATAACTTATGTGATTATCATCCAGCCACTTTTTAGCTTTCTGACAGGTTGTACATTTGGGATACCATAAAAATAGCATTTGTCTTCCTCCTTATCCTTACAGGCAATCTCATCTGCTAATAGCAGGTATAAAGCCTGCCATTCTTTTTAAGCCAGTCACGTTTGATCTTGTAATCCGGCAGTACTTTTTCCACCTCAAACCAGAAGTTTTTAGAATGATCCATGTGTTTTCTATGTGCCAGTTCATGTATTACCACATAATCGATAATTGCTTCCGGCATCATCATCAGCTTCCAGTTAAAATTCAGGTTACCTTTGCTGCTGCAGCTGCCCCATCTGGTCTTTTGTTCCCGGACAGTGATTCTTCCATAATCGGTACCCATTCGTTTTGCATAATAAGAAGCTTTCATTTCAAGAGTGTCTTTTGCATAACGTCTGTACCAGTCCGCAATATATTCTCTGATGACAGCTTTATCTTCTGTCTGGGTTTCAATTGTCAGTATACGCTTACCATCAGGAAGTTTATGATAGTGAAGATTAACAAAATCTCTTCCGCCTCTTTGAACAATCTGTAAGGTCAGCTCACCCAATACAAAAGGAAGTGAAGCTCCGTCCTGATATATTTTTTCATACCCTGCCTGAGCGGTTAATCCGCCTTCCTTCTCTTTGTAATTGCAGAATTCTTTATATTTATTATATAATCTGTATTTATTCTCATTGATCAGCTGCTTGACTTCATAGTCCGGAACGCGGTTAGGAACTCTTGCAGTCATAGTGCCATCGGCTTTCAGCTCAAGGCTTATGGTTTTTCTGGCTGAATAGACAACCTTTACTGCAAACTTTTCATTATCAACTTCAAAATTAACCTCTTTCAGCAGTTTATGACACCTCCTTACAGGATTAATTGTTTGACTGATTAATCTATAGCAGGTATTATAGCACATCTTTATTGAATATCCAATAAAAAAACTTCTACAGCAGATAATGCTGTTATTATTTTAAACAGTAATGAAACTTCATTTCAAACCTTCTATCCATTTTCCAAAATAATATAAAGTTGAAATAAAGCCCTCTGTATAATTAACCATTAAACTCATAAAGTTTCATTTATAAATAATCAGTAATATGGGTATTCTAATTTCGGAGGTGATTTTATGAAAGTAAAAGACATTATGTCAACAGAAATAGAAAGTGTATGCTGCGAAGATTCTATTGAAAAATGTGCCCAGCTGATGAAACAACATGATATCGGTTCTCTCCCTGTTTGTGATAATGATAGAGTTGTTGGTATTGTTACCGACCGAGATCTGGCTTTACGAAGTATTGCAGAAGGTCAGGATTGGAAGTCACAGAAGGTCGCCGATGTCATGACAAAGAATCCTTCCCTTGGAAGCCCGGATATGAATGTAAAAGATGCTGCAGAGATAATGAGCCGCCAACAGATCAGGCGTTTGCCTATCGTGGAAAACAACAGTCTGGTAGGAATTGTTGCTTTAGGTGATATCGCCCTTGAGCCTGCCCTATCCGACAAAGCCGAAGACAGCTTACGGGATATCTCTAAGCCAAACCATTTCCACTAGGGTGAGTTGAAAACTGTTTGTAATGTGCTGGAGTGTGTGATGAAAACTTTGTGAAATGCTGGAAATTCCACTTTGTGGGAAGCAATATGTAAAAAACAGCAAGGCGGAATTTCTGGACGATGTGGTGTTGCGTTCCCAATACCGCAAAGGCGAGGCTTTCAGAACGGTACAATGAGTTTTTCCTACACACCTTAAGCAAATAAAAAGCTGTTACCTGCCAGAAGATTACTGGTTCGTAACAGCTTTCATTCACTATGAATCCTACCATTCGTCAGATTATCCCTTTACTTTTGTTGATAAATAAAGTTAATCCTTTTGTCATATTCCATAAGTTTGTTAACCGCACTGTCAATATAATGTCTTATAGTCAATACAGTAATTCCCTTCTTATTCAGCACATACTCCGCAGAAGGCCCAATTTGGCTTACAAGGATATAACGGCAATCCGCTAACCTTTCAGCAATGTTATACAGAACCTCAGCTTCATGTTCCTTCCCCTGACAGACAGGAGTCAGCTTTCTTTCCTCCAGATACCGAAACTCCTCCCTGTCATTCACTTCGCCTATGTAGAAATATTCCGCTCTTCCGAAATGCTGATTAACCACTTTTCCGTCCGTGCTTGCAATTGCAATCTTGTAAGCCATGTTTTCCCGCCCTCCAATATCTGGTTGTACTATCATCTATTTGCTCATCAGCCGTGCGAGAATGTTTCTTTCATGGACAATCTTCCAAAATATATCTGGTCAGCAAATTCCTTCTCCCCCGGAATTCCCACTGCATCTGCACGACATCTCTGACAATGTCTGAATACGTCAATATATTTAGCCGCCTTCTGTCTTGCTCCGTCTATTTCAAAACATCCAGGCGCTTTTACCTCTTTTAACTCATGCTGCGGTATCAAGGGTATAATATTATAGATTGTAGCACCTGCTTCACTGACTATTCTGGCGATTTCTTCAATATGATCTTCATTAATTCCAGGAATCAACACGGTATTAACTTTTATGGTTATACCCGCAGCAGCTACCTTCTTAATGCCTCTCAGCTGATTTTCTATCAGAATCCTTGCACCTTCTTCTCCTTCATACCTCTTACCGTGATAATATATACCAGTGCAGATTTTTGCCTGTATGGACGGCGAAACCGCGTTTACGGTTACGGTAAGACTTTCAATACCTGTTTCTATCACTTCATCTGCTTTTTCATACAATAACAGTCCATTGGTACTCATACATTTCAATAAATCCGGAAACTCCTTTTTTATCAACCTGAATGTATTTAATGCATAAGGCGAAGCCAAAGTATCACCAGGACCTGCAATACCGGCTACGGTGATTTCCGGACAGAGTTCCAGGGATCTTCTGATAACCTCCAAAGCTTCCGATTCCTTTAATACACCGGAAGAAACACCGGGTCTTTGTTCTGTCTGATTGATCTTTCTGTCACAGAACTTACATTCTATGTTGCAACCGGGACTTACCGGTAAATGAATACGTCCTTTGTTTGTTTTATGCCCGCCGAAACAAGGGTGGGAAGCCTTTAAGTTTTCGTAATTGCTCATACCATTTCCCCCTTCTAATAATATGTTCTGCCGAAGCTTCTGATATTAGCCGCCTACGGGTATTCTTAGATGTTTACAGCATTTTCCGTTCTTATCGTGCCGGTTTCCAATGCAAGGAGATAATCTCCCCATTTGGCAGCCCATTCTCTCAATTCATTTGTCTCAAGAGGAGACGGCACTTTGGATTCGGTATGAGAAGCAATCTTCTTTGCAAGAGAACGGTATACCTCTGCCTGTGCAGATGCAGGTGCTGCTTCTATGGTAGTTTTACCCTGAAGCTCACTCTGGGTTACCGTAACGGAACGCGGTACATATTCCACCACCTGCGTATGAGTCTGTTTTACAAAGTCATCAATGATTTCTTTGGCATAAGGAGCATTGATGGAGTTAGCAATAACACCTCCAAGTAAAGCACCGGCAGAGTTGGAATATTTATGAATTCCTTTGAACAGGTTGTTGGAGGCATACACAGACATAAAATCAGCAGACGAAACCGTAAAAACATGCTCTGCAATACCTTCTCTAATCGGGACAGCAAAACCTCCGCAGACAACATCCCCCAATACGTCATATATAACATAGTCAAGATCCAGTTCCTCAAAGGTTTTCTGCTGCTTGAACAGCTCTACAGCTGTAATAATACCTCTGCCTGCACAACCAACTCCAGGCGCGGGTCCGCCTGCCTCCACACAATATATCCCGTTAAATCCTTCATATATAACATCCTGTGCTTTTACGGTACTTCTTTCTCTTAAGGTATCTAACACAGTCGGTATGTACTTTCCGTTTCTTAACGTATTGGTGGAATCACTTTTGGGGTCACAGCCAAACTGCATGACCTTGTATCCCATCTCTGACAAGGCTGCTGAAATATTTGAGGTAGTTGTAGACTTACCGATACCGCCTTTTCCGTAAATTGCTATCTGTTTCGCTTTCTTTGCCATAATTTCTGCTCCTTACAATGATTTTGTGATTCTTAGGCAAAGGTCAGAAAATAAATTTCAAACCTTTCCTGAATAACCTGCATAGGAATTAAAAAATACGATTCATATAGGAAGAAAAGTCTTTCATAAAAGCTTTCCTATACAAGAAAAAGACCTCAGAAAACATGCTGCTGTTTTCCGAAGTCTCTAGTTATCTAGTCAACTTGCGAGTGGTTAATGGGTATTCCATTATTTCTATAAGAACATATCTATATCATAGTATTCTTATATGTTTAATATGTTTATTGTAAGTATAGATATTTTTTCCTGCATTGTCAAGTGTTTTTTATATTAATACAATGTTGGGTTATTTTTAATCTATTCAGGTGTTTTTTTAATGCTATATTAATAGATACATGTTATGCTGATAAAGAACGTTCTATAGAAGTCAACCAAGGTGTTTCTGAAACTATTTGCAAGGGGCTGGATGTTTCGCTTTATGAGAGTTTATTTTCTTTACGGGTAAGAACGTGATAAAAGGTGCGATTAAACAGAATCAGCTGTAATAAAATATAATAAAAAGGGAGTGTACTTATGTTCGAAGAATTAAACAGCAAACTGGAACAAAGCAGACAAAATATCGGTAAATATCAAAGACTTGGAAACAAGCTTACCGATTATCGCAAACAATTAAATGAACTGGAGGATAAAAAATCAAATCTACTTACAGAACTTAAGAAAGAGGAGCGGGATTATGATAATCTGTTAAAGAAAAGCCTGAATAATCTTTTTCTTGAGATGCTTGGTAAAATGGAAGCCAGAGAACAGAAAGAATATCAGGATGTCATTGCTGTGAAGCTTAAACTGGAGGAAACCGAAACTCAACTTATGAACCTTAAAACCTCAATCCATCAGCTGGAGGAGGAACGTGCTTCCCTTTACAGCTGTGAAAGAGAATATGAAGAACTATATCAATTGAAATACCGACAATTATCAGAGAGTAATGCGGAATATGCTAAGAGGCTTCAAACCTTTGAAGAGCAGCTGCAATCTATTAAATGTAATCTGGCTGAAATCAGGGAAGCTGAAGCAGCTGGCAGAGCAGTCCTCTCTAAAATTGAACTAGCGGAAGAAAAACTTGATAGTGCACATGGCTGGGGTACCTGGGATATTCTTGGCGGAGGTTTGATCAGTGATGTTATGAAGCATTCTTATCTTGATGATGCCCAGGAAGCAGTAAATAGCATCCAAACTCTTCTTCATCATTTTCATACAGAACTTGCCGATATTAAACTGGATGAAAATTTAAGTGTTCAAATTAATGGATTTACTAAATTTGCTGATTTCTTCTTCGACGGACTATTTTCAGATTGGGCTGTACAGTCAAAAATCAACTCTTCTATTGAAGATATCACTAGACTTCATTCCAGCGTAGACAGAGTCATGGATAAACTCAATACCTTAAGAAAAACGGCAGAAGGTGATCTTACAAGAACAGAAGAGCAACGAAAGAATTTTATTGAAAACAGCTAAGGCAGGGCTTACGCAGTTTGTGTCTGGCAGGGCATTTAAACTGTGCCACGGGTGTTCAGGCTCTTCTCAACTGACATTTTTCTTTAATTGTCAGTGCCTGATATCCCGGCTGAGGCAAGTGCAGAGAATCTTCTTGACTTGCCTTTTCAGCCTTTTACTCTCTCAACCTATTCTTAGTTTACAGGAATCCCTGATAACAAGTGTTGGTGAAAGCCTAAAGACTCCTCCCTGCACAACTTCCTCACTCTGTATCAGCCTGAGAAGCTCTGTAGTGGAATATGCCCCAAGCTCAGCCACCGGACTGTGCACTGTTGTTATAGAGGGAGAATTATATTTAGCAACTGCATTATCATCAAATCCAACGATACTGATATCATCAGGAACTCTTAAGCCGGCCTCGGTAAGCGCTCTGATACAACCCCAGGCCATCTCATCGTTTGCGCAAAAAAATGCTTCCGGCAGTTTTGTTCCTTTAAGCAACAGAACCCTCATTTCACTATAAGCCAGGGTTTCTTCAAAATACGCTCGAAGAACAATGGATTCGTCTATAGGAAGATTATATTTACGCAATACGTTTTCATAAGCTTTGTATCTGCATTCATCATCATAATTATAGATACCATGAAAATAACCGATGCGTCGATGTCCTTGTTTGATCAGGTATTCCATAGCAAGGGCAGCACCTTCCGTACTGTCAATGATTACACTGGACATCTGCTCTTTGCTGTATTCACGATCAATAAATACAATGGGCATATGGGTTAAGGAAAGTCTGTCTATATATTCATAGGATAAATGTTCATTCAGTACTATGGCACCTTCTACACCGGAGGATATAATCATACTGTAAATTTCTTCGCTGGTATTTTCATTGCTGATGTATATATTTAACTGATATCCTTTTAATTTACATTGAAGATGCACCGCCTGCATCAAATCTTTATAGAAATCGCCCTGAATACTTGACAGAAATAAACCTATCGTATTCTTTTTATTCGATTTCAAAAACTTTGCATTCATATTTGGGACATAATGAAGCTTTTCTGATGCCTCCAGTACTTTTCTGCGGGTCTCTTCACTTACAACATCCACATTATTCAGAACATTAGATACCGTAGAAATTGCTACCCCTGCTTCTTTGGCCACATCTTTTATTGTTACCATAATGGTTTCTCCATTCGTCTCTCCGTTATATTCTAAACGAGCCTTTTTGGATCTGGCTGCACTTTTTATTTATGTACAACTTAATCCATATCCGCCTTTAAATTAATAATTTCCTCGCTTTGATATACTCGGACATAATCAATTTCCATCCTTTGAGGATAAACAGAAGAATCAATCCCTTTTGCACCACCCCAGTTCCCACCAACAGCCAGATTTAAAATCAGATACATCTTCTTATTAAAAGGCCACTCCCTATAAGAAGGATTCTCTTCATAATCTGTTGGTTTAAAAGTAAAATATACTTCACCGTCAATTAAAATCTTTATGATATCCGGCAGCCAGATAAGGGAATAAAGATGGAAATCCTCACTAACACCCTTGACATATTTAGTAGCTGTCTTCTGTGTATTAATGGAATGATAATATGCCTGGGTATGTATAGATGCATGAATTGTATCCTGATTATAACCTACATGTTCCATAATGTCAATTTCTCCGGAAGCCGGCCAATTGCCGTATTCCTGCCCTGATGACAGCAGCCAGATAGCCGGCCAGGTACCAAGTCCCTTTGGCAGCTTTGCCCTTACATCAATTCTCCCGTAGAGCCAGTCTCCTTTCCCTTTGGTAATCAACCTTGCAGAGGTATATTCCTTCTCCTCTTTCTCTGCTTTTCTGGCCTCAAGTATTAGTTTTCCGTCTTCTACCCATGCGTTATCGCCAGGTGTATAGTACTGCAATTCATTGTTCCCCCAACCGCTTCCGCCTACATCGTAACTCCACTTATCCGTATCAGGAGCACCCTCATATTCAAATTCATCATTCCATACAAGCTTATAGGTTAATTTATCTTCTTCATAATAATATCCTTTTGCCATCACAGTATTTTCGTCCTCCTTTAATGCTGTGCCACTCACTGGCTGATCCGTTACCCCGGTATTCTGATCTGATGCAGCTGTATTGAGCTTCGACAGAACTGAATTTTTTATAGTACTAATCATGGAGGGATTTGCTTTGGGTAAATTGGTTTTTCCATATAGATACATCATATCCAGCGAGAAATTCTGCTCTTTTAAAATTTTTGCAAGGTTCTCCATCATTTTTTGCAGAGAATTATTCTTACCGGTAAGATATACTTTATAGAAAGCTATTTTCCCCGGATGGTTCTGCAATTTATTGATTGCATTAAGTGCCTCATTAAGATCTGTTACAAGCTTAGCTTTGTTTCCCCTATCGGCATACCTTCCCAGAATATACTGGATATAGCGAATCAGTGTCTCATACGCCTTAAGATAGTCTGTCGTCTCAGGTATGTATTCACTCATATTAATGGAACCTTCAGAAGTTTTGCTATCATTGGTTCGTTTAATGCTATCTGCTGCAAGTTGTGTTATATGCTCTGATATAAGACCAGTGTATCTGATAACTTTGGCAATTGGCTCGATTTCTGAGCGCAGAGTTATCAGATGCTGTCCTTTTGTAAGATAAATCAAATATGGATTCCCCTCTTCATCGGATAATACCTCATTTTCCCATTTATCAGAGGTTGCTGGAAAAGGATAATTTAACAGTTCTTCAAAAGGGACTTGACCATCAATCCGAATTGATTCAAAAACTGACATTTCCTTTTCGTTATTCTGGTAGTGAAAAGCCATCTGGTACAGTCCGTCTTTGGGAGTAATAATTTTGTAGGTAATCTCAGTTCCTGGTGTATTTAAGGATACAACATTGATTAACTTTTTATTACTGGCATGTGGTGTCAGGGCGGTATTGTTAATCGCATAATAGCAGGCTTGCAGAGAGTTCTTATATAGGTAATCATTTGAATTAATCATATATATTTCCTCTGCCAGGCTCCCCTTATGCTTCCCCTTATATTCTTCATAAGAGATAACATCAATGTCTGCAGTTGCTTCTAGCTTCCCTAAACATAAGCTATCAGGAGACAGGTTCTGCAACGTTATGGTATTCAAGCCTTTTTCCAGCTGAATCCCTAAGGGTCTGGCAGATACATAGTTACTGTCATACAAGAAAAGATTTCGCCAGCCACTTATTTTATCAAGCTCCGGGGAGGTCTGATTTCCAAATTGATCTTCCGGAAAGAACTTTGTACTATCCTTCCAATATAGCGGAAGTACCATATGATTCATTTCAGAAAATTGCTGCTCTCCATTCACTTCCATGGAAAGAATATAATCGGAAAATGCTCCATTGGAAGGCTTGTAATCCACCTTAAAATAATATACCCCCGGGGAAGTAACTTCAACTTCATAACAGGCCGTATCATTCTTTTTTAAGGCTACACTTAACCCCTCGTAATCTTCCATGTCAACACTTCCAATGGCATAGGCGCTACTCTCACCTTGGCCGGCAACCCGGTCTTCTTCAAATAAGTCTGTATACATGATGGACTTATTTGACAGCGAATCACTTAAGAGCTGATAAGCTTTTCTGGCTTCTTCTTCGTCTATGGTTTGGGAATTCGTTTGCCGGTTGCTTTGTATACAAAATCCCACCGTACCGATTAGAAGAATTGCAAAAACTGACATCCTTGTTAGCTTTTTATTTTTCATCGAAGCTCCCTTGCATACTATTTGCAAACAGACTTTTTTAACTACAACCAGATTATAATATAGCCACGTATATTTTACAATAGATAAAAACATTTTTATAGTATATTTTTCACATATTTACTTTCCTTTACCACTACCAAAAGAGTCATTTTTAACTATAACAATGTTACGTTTTTTGTATTGTAACAGACAGACTGTGTTATAATATACCATAATAGTAATTTTCACAATTTAGTAAGTTGTTATTATAATAAAATACGTTTTTATTTTATGCATTTATAGTTATAACGTTATTTTTATTCAATGAATATATAATATATTAAGGCATATTCTACAATAACCGAAAATTTTTTTCTTAATAGCTAATAAATACAGATATCTTATTTTATGCACAATGCATAAGATACTCAAGGAAAATCTGAGGTCTTCGTCTTTTTTGAAAAGAAAAAGCTGTAGAAATTTAGTATATCTACAGCTTTTACAGGTTCTTTATATAGAATATTATTTGATATGATTATAGAAAATACTATACGTTTTAGGAACTATAATGTTAAATGATATTAATCTTATACCATATCCTTCTTCACTTATCAGGAAGCTTTCAAACTAACCAGGTACTTGCTTGTTAGATTCTGGTATGCATCTTTATGGAATATTTCATAAAGGGAGCAGCATTTATCTACCAGGCATACCAGGACACTTTCCCTGTAGACAGGGGGAAAAGGTGTAAGCGGAAACATATGTTTTCTGATAATATCATCTTCAATCTTATGAAGATTTTTAATTTTCAATGCGTTATGCCATGCCTTTTTAGGATGGGTTAAACCATGGAACCGGTGCCCTTTCTCCTTTGTATGCCAATCATAAAATACATAATCATGGAGCAATGCTCCTACTGCCAGGCATTCATAATCACACTTTATTCTTAGTGCTTTGGCAACCTGAAGACTATAGTACGCAACAGCTACACTATGCCAGAAACAACTGGTTTTGTTGTGCTGTATAATGTCATCCAACTTTTGATAATCTCCGACACGGATAAGCCACATTAATTTTCTTCGTATCAGATCTTCCGTATCAAATGCCAAATCTCCCATAATTACCTCTTTCCATATAAACCTCAATGTTTGTTTTATGTGTTTGGTTTTGTTTTCACTTTGCTTTATTTTTCATGCAATCCTACAAAATATGATATACAAAAGCTTCAAATTGTGATATTTTATAATAGTGACTAATTCACAGCTGTAATTTATTTCTAGTCACAAATTTTAACGGAGAAAAAGGGGATTATTTCATGAAAAGCAAACTGCATAGTTTCCATCAGGCTGCTTTAGTTGCCATTTTAATAATTACCTATTCTTCTTTTTCTGATTGTTTTAACTCCTCGAATAATTCTACAGACCAAACTAATCTGGATATTAATACAAATAAAATACCTTATAAAAATCCATATATTTATTATTATCTGCCTTCTTTACCACAAGATGAGGATTTCGGTGGACTTCTTCAGAAAATCACCTACCGTTTTATGTTTGTCCGTCAGGGTAATAATCTGAACATATTTCATGCATCACTTTTTGATGTGACTGCACTTTTAATACTGCTGTCTTCAAGGACGATAAAGCTTCGAAAGCTGGACAAGCCACGACTTTATTTCACGCTGACACCAAGAGGTCACAGCCCGCCTGTTTATAGCCCTACATTTAGTCTATCACAAATTTGTGAATAAACAATATATAAATCGAAAAATTATACAAGAAGAAAGGATTATAAAATGAAAAGTAAGAAACCAGTATTTTTTATTGTTTTATTAGTAGCCTTACTTATGGCTTACACCGCTGCATTTGGTGTAGAAATAGGCTCTTTTAAAATTAAGGGTGCTCCGGATATCCGTTTTGGTATTGATATCAGAGGCGGTGTGGATGCAGCCTTCCAGGCGGCAAATTTGGACCGTAAACCGACTCCAAATGAACTTGAGGCCGCACGTACCATTATTGAAACCCGTCTTGATAACAAAAATATCCTTGACCGTGATGTTACCATTGACAAAGATAACGGCTATATCATAGTTCGTTTCCCCTGGAAATCCGGTGAGAAGAATTTCGATCCCGCAGATGCCATTGCAGAGCTTGGAGAAACAGCTCTTTTGACCTTCAAAGATGATGCAGGCAATGTACTGCTGGAAGGATCACATGTAAGCAACAGTGCACCGCAATTAAATCGTCAGACTAATAAATATTCCGTCAGCCTGACCTTTGATGAAAAAGGTACTCAGCTTTTTGCAAAAGCTACCAAGGAATTAATTGGTAAAAATATTAATATCTATATGGATGATACTCTGATTCAGACTGCGGTGGTCAATGAAGCTATCCCTAGCGGTAAAGCTGAGATATCCGGCAACAACTTTACTTATGATACTGCGAAAGAACTTGCGGATAAGATTAATTCCGGCTCTCTTCCTTTTTCATTGATTACAAAGAACCACAGTACCATCAGTCCCACACTGGGTTCCGGAGCTTTGGACGTTATGCTTGATGCAGGGCTTATAGCTTTTGCTATTATCTGTGTCCTTTTAATAATATATTACAGAGTTCCCGGTACGGTAGCTTGTATCTCTCTTTTAATCCAAACTACCGGACAGATACTGGCACTTTCCATCCCTCAGATGACCTTAACCCTACCTGGAATTGCAGGTGTTATCCTCTCCATCGGTATGGGTGTCGACGCCAACGTTATTATTTCCGAGCGTATCAGTGAAGAAATCAAATCCGGCAAAACAGTTCGTTCTGCAATTTCTTCCGGTTTCAAAGGTGCTTTCTCATCGGTATTCGATGGTAATATCACCGTATTGATTGTTGGTGTTATACTTATGATCTTTGGCTCAGGAGCATTACTTTCCTTTGCATACTCCCTGCTTACAGGTATTTTCTTCAACTTCGTTGCAGGCGTAACTGCTTCCAGACTTATGATTCGCTCCTTAAGCGATTTCGATGCACTTAGAAAACCTTCGCTTTATACATGCTTTTCAAAAAGGAGAACACTATGAGTAGAGATAATCAATCCAATGCACCGGTAGCATTAACTCCCTCCGGTAGCGGCATATTACATTTTTTCAACAAAAGATTTATCTTTTTTAGCATTTCCATTTTAATTATGATCGCCGGATTAATTAACCTGGCAATCAGCGGAGTTCAGTTAGATATTCAATTCAAAGGTGGTGCTCTCTTAAAATACACCTATACCGGAGACCTCAATGCAGATGATGCTGCTGATGTAGCAACAGAAATACTGGGAAGACCCGTATCAGCTCAGATTACAGAGGACCTGGCTTCCAAAGAAAAACGCCTTATCTTAAACATTGCCGGTAACTATGGTGTAGATGCCAGTGAACAGGTAAATTTCGATAACGCATTAAAAGAAAAATTTGCTGATAACAAGCTTAATTTAAGTGAATCACAAATGGTGGAACCCTTTTTCGGCCGTAAGTTCCTCACAAATGGTATTATTGCAATCGCACTTTCCTTCAGTCTTGTTATGGTTTATGTATGGATTCGTTTCAGTAAAATTGGTGGCTTATCAGCTGGTGTTATGGCGCTGGTTGCGCTGCTCCACGATGTATTAGTCGTATTCTTTACCTGTGTTATATTTAAGATACCCATTGGTGATTCCTTTGTTGCCGTGACATTAAGTATTATCGGATACTCCGTAAACGATACCATCGTTATCTATGACCGTATCCGTGAAAATCATGACTTACATCCTAAATTACCGGTTGAGACCCTTACTGATCTGTCTATTTCACAGTCCATTACCAGATCATTGAATACCAATATCGCTGTATTCTTAAGTGTAAGTCTTGTATTTATTATGGCAAAGGCCAACAGCATTGACTCCATTCAAAGCTTTGCACTTCCTATGGCTATCGGTGCTGTCAGCGGCTGTTATTCCACAATCTGTATTGCAGGACCCCTCTGGGTAATGTGGCAGAAACGCAAAGAGAAAAAAGATCCAAAGAAACTGGCAAACGCATAGCAACAATTCAGTTTGTCTCATCATCGTTTACTATATAAGCGTTTACTATATAAGCGTTTACTATATAAGCATTTACAATTGAAACATTAATACCAGCGAAAAGCAGTTGCACCGTTACGATAGATGCAGCTGCTTTTTATTTGTATCCTCCTGTTAGGTCTTTGGCTCTCCAATTACTTATCACTATCAATGGCAAGAATCGTATGAAGCAGGACATTAGCTCCTTTTAAACAAGTCTCAACAGGCGTGTATTCTTCTTCACAATGGCTGTGTCCGCCAATACTTGGTACGAATATCATGGTAGTAGGAAGAACTTCCATTAGAAACTGTGCATCATGACCGGGACCGCTGTACATGCGTTTTGTACTGTAATTCAGTTCCTTTGCCTTCTTTTCTACCAGATCAACAAATTCGGTACAAAAGGATACCGTATCTCTTGCCCATGCTTTTGTATATCCAGTCTGGCACTTCTCAACTTCTGCCGGAATAGCTTCAATAATTTTCAATACCTGTTGAATCACTTCCGGATCCTGATGTCTTGCATCCAGTGTAAACTTAACCAAATCCGGTATAATCGTATGTATATTAGGATGTGCTGATATCTTTCCGGTCGTATAAACCAGCTTTGAATCCAGCTTATCCAATTCTTCATGAAGATACTGAATGGTTTTCACTGCTGCATAAAGAGCATCCTTCCGATAAGGCATCGGTGTTGTTCCGGCATGGCCTGCCTGACCGGTAAAGGAAAATTCATAATTAATCATTCCGCATACACCTTCTACCACACCAATATCAATGCCCTCCGCTTCCAGCACCGGTCCTTGTTCTATATGAAGTTCCAGTAGGGCAATACAGTTCGCCGGATCGATCCGATTTCTTACTTCGCCTTTGTACCCACTTGCATCCAGTGCTTCTTTGAAGGTAATTCCTTCTGAATCTTTTGATGCAAGCATCTTTTCCTTATCAAATTTACCGGTTATAACCCCCGACGACATCATAGCAGGTTCAAAACGTGCGCCTTCCTCATTTGTCCAGATAACGACCGTAATAGGATGTCGGTGAGGAATTCTTTCTGTCACAATGGTTTCTACTGCTTCCAAAGCAGTAAGTACCCCCAGAATGC
This sequence comes from Anaerocolumna sp. AGMB13020, assembly GCF_033100115.1. NCBI lineage: Bacteria > Bacillati > Bacillota > Clostridia > Lachnospirales > Lachnospiraceae > Anaerocolumna > Anaerocolumna sp. AGMB13020. Next base: position 690,988 of record NZ_CP136910.1, read on the forward strand.
CATCATAATTACCGCCCTGTCTTACAGAATCTGCATGGGAACCTGACATAATGGCCGGCAGCCCTTCTTCTCCGGGTAAAGTGGCATAAACATTTGCCATATCATCCGTAACCACTTCCATACCAAGTGTCTTACATCTTTTCACGAATTCCCCTCTGGCAGCCAAAGCCTCCGGAGATAGAGAAAATCTGGTAATACCTCCTTTCCCCGTATCACCAAAACCGGAAAAAGTCTTTATTTTATCCTCTAATCTCTCCAAACTGCAACTTACCATATATTCTCCTATCCGTGCCCTATGTCGCACTTACTTTCTGCTCCGGAATACGGCAGCAATTCTTTAACAGCTCCAACACCTCAAAGGAAGATACATAGAAGGACAATTCCCTGTTATTCTCTTCTCCTTCGATTATAAGTGAGAATTTAGCGTCCCAATCCTCCAGGTACATTAATTTGATTTCTTTTACGGCGATATTGATTTCACTGCATAACTTTTCAAATTCTTTTGTAATTTTTGCATATGCATACATTTTGCCATCCCAGGGTGCTTTAAAGGAAAGCTTTTGTAAAAAGGTATCTTTAAGGTCAATTTCAACACAAATTTCTGTAGCGGCCTTTTTCATATCAAAAGATTCCACAGTCCGAAAATGAGTTGGCGGTATCATCTTTAACAGCTCGATTTCCCTTTTATGAAAGCGCTCATTTGTCACTGGATCACCCCTTTTCTAAATTTCCATATCTACTTCTTTCAACACCTCATCTAATTTTACCAATTCTTCCGTTATTTGCTCTCCGGTAATAATCAGGGGTGGCGCTATCAGTATCATATTTTCATGAGAGTAAGTCATAAATCCCTTGGCTGATAACCTTCCTATAATCCCTTTCATAACTCCAGCCGTATCCCTGCCATAAGGAACCAGAGGTTCTTTCGTTTTTTTATCCTTTACCAGTTCCACAGCAGAAAATAATCCGATATATCTCACATCCCCTACACTGGCATGTTTCTCCTTCAGCCTCTCTAACTCTTTGGCAAGTATTTTACCGGCTTTATTTACATTGTCAAGAATTTCAGCATCATCATAGAACTTAAGGCAGGCAATACCTGCCGCACAGGCAAGCGGATGACCACTGTAAGTAAGACCGCAGGAAAGGAAGTTTTCCTCAAAATATTCAGCTATCTTCTTACTGACGGCAACACCTCCAAGCTGTATATAACCGCAGGTCACACCTTTTGCAAAGGTCACAAGGTCCGGTTTGATGCCCCAATTCTCAAAGCCGAACATCTTTCCTGTTCTGCCAAAGCCGGCCATAACTTCATCACAGATCAAGAGAATACCATACTCATCACATAATTGTCTGATTCCCTGCAAATAGCCTTTGGGAGGTATTATGATTCCATTGGAGCCGGTGATGGTTTCCAGTACAATTGCGGCAACACTGTTTTCTCCTTCGTATTGAATCTGCTCCCGCAGTTTGGCAATATAATACTCAGACGCTTCTTCTTCTGTGGTAAAATGAATCTTTTCGCGATAAAGGTAGGGGTCAAAAAATTTCACAAAACCTGGGATTCCAGGTTCTAAAGGATATCTTCTTGGTTCACCGGTAAGGTTACCGGCACCAAAGGTGGAACCGTGATAACTTCTGTATCTGGAAAAGACCTTATGCCTGCCGGTATATTGCCTCGCTATTTTTACGGCATTTTCATTGGCATCTGCTCCGCCGTTGGTAAAGAAGATCTTACCCATATTATCCGGCAGTCTCTCAATTAACATTTTAGCCAGTTCCGCCCTGGGTTCACTGGCGTAGCTTGGTGAAATATAGCAATACTTTTCTGCCTGCGCTTTTATGGCTTCGACTATGTAACCGTTACCATGGCCTACATTGAGATTAACCAGCTGGGAGGACATATCGGTATAACGATTCCCTTCATAATCCCACATATAGATTCCTTCACCCCTTTCAATGGGTATAGGCTTCAAACCTTTTTGTTTTGACCAGGATTGCAATACATATCCTGTTTGCTGTTCTTTGATTTCCTGTGAAGTCATGCTGACCCCTCCAATCCTTATGTTATTCTGCTGTTATTTTCTTAATATCAAAAGCCAGCCACAGCCTGGCGATATCTTCATAATCCATTTTCAGCCCAAAGATTTCTCTGATTGCTTTCATTTTGTAGTTAACGGTATTACGATGGACCTTCATTATCATCGATACCTTTTGAATACTCCCGTTATTCTCCAGATACACTTTTAAAGTATTTTCAAAATCAGTATTATGCAGCGAATCATATTCTCTGATCTCCCACAAGGTATCTGACAGATAACGCTTTAACACACCTGTTTCTTCTACTGCATACAACAGCTTATAGATTCCGGTGTCCTGATATTTAACTGTTTCTTTCCGAAGCAGTTTTGCTGTTGAAATTGATGTCACTGCCTGCCGGTAACAAAAATGCAGCTCATTATATCCCATAACCGTATCAGAGATTCCAATAAACAGCTGTACTTCTTCTTCCGGAAACAATTCTTTTTCAATAAGCTTACCGTATCCCTCCATTTGAGACCAGTGTATGCCAGACGCAATGATGACCAGATAGTTTTCCTGATCGAAAATACAGATAGGTTTATCCACATACCGCAGCACACTTTGCAGCCCGAATTTCAGGTTATTCCACTCGTCCCCTAATATAAGCTTTTCATTTTTCACCGCCTGTATCAGCATCAGTGTGTATTCTCCCCTGTTATGGAAACCACCTTTCCCTAATGGCTGTACATAAGCATTCTTATTACCAGGCGTAAAGATCAGGTTACGAAAGGCAGAGGCCGTATCTGTTTCATGTTCTTCATTTTCTATGATACGGTGGCAAAAATCAAAGGTAACATCAATCAGATGAATTTCCCAGGGTACGGTAAATAACGGAAAACCATTATCATCGCAGTATTGGGTAACTGTAGCGGGTATTTCTTTAATATAAGGCCCCACATTCAGAATCAGTCCTATTGCACCATGTTTTCTCAGGCTTTTCACAAATTCCACCAGCCAGCCGCTCCCCGCATGTGCAATACCAGTGGTCATTATTAATTCATTGCCGTGGAGAAACCCCGGAACTTCACTGTCTTCTACCATATGAACCCAGCGTACCAGACTTTTCATACCCTTTTGACCTGCCAGCAGCTTGATTTTATAATTTTTTTCTGTGTTTGCAAAAAGCCTAGCAAGTGTTACTGCCATGATATCACCACAACTTTCCTTTCTTTAGCTGCCGTTGAATGAAAGACCTATACCTGTACTGATTTTTTGGTGCTGTCAGGTTTATTTACACGCCTTGACCTTTCAATTGCATTACAGGGACATACCAACAGACAGAGATGACAACCAACACAGTTTTTCGCAGACAGCATAGGTTTTCTCACGGTCTTATCAAAGCTTATTGCCTGATGCCCGGCATCCTGACAGGAGATGTAGCATCTGCCACATCCAACACATCTTGCTTTTTGAAAAACAGGATATTCCATGGTCTTTCTGTCAAGGGTGTCTGGGTTGACAATGCTCTCCAGCGCACTACCGCGTAATTCTGTCAGAGAACGGTAGCCTTTTCTCTTTAAGAAGCCACTCAGACCAGAAATCAGGTCATCGATGATGCGATAGCCATATTGCATCACAGCAGTGGTTATCTGAATATTTCCACAGCCCAAAGCTATGAACTCAGCTGCATCCTGCCAGGTCTCGATTCCTCCCATTCCACTGACTGGTACCCCCTTTAACTGCTCATGGCTTGCAATGTCATGAATAAATCGAAGTGCTATCGGTTTTACAGCTTTACCGGAATAACCGGAAATAGCTGATTTGCCGTTTATATGAGGCGGAGGTGCCATATTATCCAAATGGATGCCACTAATGCTCTTTAAGGTATTGATCGCGGCAATCCCATCCGCGCCTCCCTCCATGGCTGCAAGGGCAGGCAGCTCCATATTTCCGAGATTAGGTGTCATCTTGGCAAGAATTGGCAGATGTGTACCTTTTCTGGTATATTCCGTATACCTCTTTACCAATTCTGTATTCTGCCCCACATCAGAACCCAGACCCTGTGCAGACATATGAGGACAGGAAAAATTACATTCGATAATATCGGCTCCAACCTCTGTAACTGCTCTGGCAAGCTCCGTCCATTCCTCCTCTGTCTGCCCCATTATAGAAGCTACGATTATTTTCTCAGGAAAATCCTGCTTTAGTCTTCTTATATACTCCAGGTTCTCCTTCAGACTGTGTTCTGCAATCTGCTCCAGATTGCGAAAGCCGATAAAAGGGGTACCCTCTTTTCTTGTTGCATCAAAACGCGGGGATACCTCCTCCGGTTGAAGAAAGCCTATGGTCTTGAATACGATTCCTCCCCATCCGGCTCTCAATGCTTTTGCGCACATTTCATAATTACTAGCGACGATAGAGGAGGACAGGAAAAATGGATTTTCACACTGAACTCCGCAGAATTCTATAGATAAATCACTTACTCCTGCATCATCTGCTGCTGTCTCAGTTTCTGTAAACGAAACCATTTTTTGAATCTTAACAGGAACATCATAATGAATACAGGCTTTCTCACAGGCAGCATCACAGGAACGGCAGGTTTCTGTTTTCACAGCCTTTAACCCGGCACTGAGATTTTCGAATCTGACCGATCTTACAAAATCCGAAGGCCTCAAACCTTCCCTGCAGGCATCGGTACAGGGTGCCCCATGGCATAAAAGGCACTTGGCAGCTTCCTGTGCCAGAAAAAGCTCAGCGTATTTCTTGTCAGCAGACATATCAGCACCACCTTTCACACTTATATCTTTCACTTCACAGATTCGTAGCGGCTACTTCATTTTAAGCTGCGCTTGATAAATTTACCCCATCCGGCTTCACCTACAAATTCTCCATTGTCAAACACCACTCTTCCTCTGGAGAAGGTCTTGATGGGATAACCTTTTAACTCAACCCCTTCCCAAATGGTATGGTCGTAATCAGAATGCATATTCTCACAGGTTATGGTAAAGTGCTTCTCCGGATCATAGATAACGATATCTGCGTCTTTTCCCGGTACCAGGAAGCCTTTCTCCCTGCAGCCAAATAGCTTCGCAGGGTTTTCACAGCAGAGTTCCACTGCCTTATGAAAAGATATCTTACCTGTATTGGCAGCCGACAGCATATACGGATACATATTTTCTATTGCCGCACATCCATTGGGTATCTTGGTAAAGTCCTCTTTTCCCCAGTCCTTTTCATAGCTTTGGAAAGGGCAGTGATCGGTAGCAATGGTATCGATATCTCCCCGCTTGATTGCCTCCCATAGAGCATCCTGGCTTTCCTGTCCTTTGATAGGCGGAGAGCATACAAAGTTTCTGCCGTCCTCTCTTTTATAGACTTCCTTGGTAAAATGCAGATAGTGGGGACAGGTTTCTGCATAAATCTGATAGCCTTCTTCCTTTGCTTTGGTAACCGCTGCTACTCCGTCTTTGTTGGCAAGATGTACGATATACAAAGGTGCATTTAAGGATTTCGCCCATTCAATTGCACGTGTGTCCGCTTCTGCTTCTACAAATTCAGGCCTTGACAGGTAATGATACCAGGGACTGGTTTTTCCTTCTGATAAGAACCTTTGGATCAGCATATTGGAGATTTCTTTATTCTCTGCGTGAACACTGATCATCCCTCCGCAGGCTTTTGCCTTTTCGAGAACCTGGTAGAATACTCCGTCACTGACCCCAAAATCATATACCATAAATACCTTAAAGCTTGGAACTCCGAAATTCACTGCTTCTTCCATGGAATCAAGCAGGTCACCGCTTACATCCTTCACACCAACATGAAAGGCATAGTCAACAGCTGCCTCAGGTGCACAAAGCGCAGCTCTTCTTTTAACGGTATCAACCATATTTTCCTTAAAATCCTGAAGAGCAAAGTCAAATACCGTCGTCGTCCCTCCGCAGGCTGCAGCTCTTGTACCGGCAAAATAACCGTCTGCCGAAAGGGTTCCGCCAAAAGGCATGGCAAGATGAGTGTGTACATCAATAGCTCCCGGCAGTACAAGTTTGCCTGCTGCATCAATTATCTCTGTATCCGCCTCTGCCGGAAGGTTCTTTCCAATAGCAGCAATTTTACCGTCTTTTATCAGAATGTCACTTTGATAGGTTTCTTTTGAATTAACAATAGTACCATTTTTTATTAGGTAACTCATTTCACTTACCTCTCCTTCCGCCGAACATATCGGCACAAAATTGACAAAAGTAGCAAAAGGCAATCACAGCCAGGTAATTACCGTGATTGCCTTTGCTGTTTAAAATAAAATAGGAGCTGTCTTATATTACTTGTTGTACTTATATACCAATACAAGACCCGATCTTTGATAGATCTGAGATACTTCAACAAGGTCCATTCCACCGGCATTTGCTGCAATCAGGTTAGATACCCAGGTTACGCCAAAATCAACGGTACCGTTATTAACTGCTGTGGTTTCTCCGATATCACCGCCACCTGGTACTATATTCACCTCCAGGCCGACTTCACTGTAATACCCTTTATCCAGTGCCACATAATAACCCATGAACTGTGCCTGAGGAAGCCATTTTAACTGTATGGATACACTTGATTTTTCGGGTGTTCCGAACTTTCCGTCTCCGGAAGCATTGGCCGCCTCCCAATAAGAAGTATCCCTGATATTATCAAGTGTTATAGTCTGTAATTTATCTGCTGCTGCAGAGTCATCTAATTTGATATATTTTTTTGCAAGGTCCAGGGTCTGCTGCATTGCTGCATCCTCCATCTTCCCGTAATCCTTTACACTTGTTCCTTTTGTATCAGTTTCCACCAGTTTTTTAACCTCTTCTGCCATATAGGACTGATGCTCACTGGATACACTGGAGCCATATTTAAATACGATTTCTGCTGCTTCTTCCGGATTGGCACAGGCATATTCCCAGCCTTTTAAGGAGGCATATAAGAAAGCTTTTACGGTATTAGGATTAGCCTCTGCAAAAGCTCTGGTGGTAAATATATTATCCTCCAGCATAGCAACCCCTTCGTCATTCATATCGATATAACCTACGGAATCACCGTATTTATAGCCGCCTTCATAAGAGTTCCTGACAAGACCCAATTCGTTATAGGTCATGGCAGATGCAAGCAGGATGGAATCATCATCAAAGCCATCCATATCAAATGCCTGACTTAGATAAGTCGTAGGCTGTTCGTACTTTGAAAGTAATGCCTGAATTTCATATTCGTTACCAATACCCCAGTTGCCTACCTTGCCTTCTGTTGCTGCCTTTACTACGATGTCTTTTGCACTGGCTTCTTTGCTGAAATAAGCACCTGCTGATGAACTTTCTGAATCTCCTTTTGCGCTGCAGGCTGCAAGACTGAATACCATTACCAGAGAAAGAGCTGCTGTTAATAACCTTTTTTTCATGATGTTTCCTCCTTATTTTGCTTCCTTATTCTTTTTATATAAGCCAAAGTCCGCCTTGAATCACTTCCTGCGATGCTTCAGCAAAATACCTTCAAAAACCATAAGAATCATATACATTAGGATTCCAATCAGACAGGCTACCGTAATATAAGCCCAGGCTGTGGAATATTGAGCTAATACGATATTCTCTCTTATCTGTCTGCCTACCCCTGTTATATATTCAGCGAAATATTCACTTACCAGCGCACTGATAACACAGGCTGGTACGCTAACCCTCAGAGCAATAAATATATAAGGGATACTGTTTGGCAGCCTAAGCTTAACAAAAGTGGTAAGCTTATCAGCTGCATAAGTCTTCATTAAGTCTTCACTAAAGGGTTTCACTTCTGTCAGTCCTCTGTAGGCATTAATGCTCATTGCAGCTGTACAGATCACCATCACCACCAGAATTTTTGCAACCATGCTTCTTACGCTGGCATCCTTGCTTACATCCTTTGTCCAGTTCGTAATAACCGGAGCTAACGCAACGATAGGCACTGCGTTAAAGGCAGATACTACATTAAGTCCCCCTCCACCCCATCTTGGAAATATGGTTGCAAGGATTGCAACTGCATATCCCAGCAGAGAACCTGCTAAAAGCCCAAGAACCGCAACGATTAAGGTGGATTGAATGTTTCCCGCTATCTTTGGAAGATTATCCAGAATGATATTTCCGATACGAGACGGCAAAGGTAATGTAAATTCATCGGTTCCAAGTAATTTATGTAGAACGCCGGTCTGCCACAAAGCAAAGATAAGTCCTCCAAAACTTAAGGGATATACAAAGGAAGTTAATGCTGCTTTTTTATTCTTTGTCTTCATAATTCCTTCTCCCTCCCATAACCCGCTTCCTCTTATGAGGCATAAACAGTTTCTCAATGACACCCATCAAGTAGAAACTTAAAATACCGATAATGGCACTCAGCAATACAATCTGCCAAAATACCATAATAGACATGGCATGTTTCAAGGATTGCGATAACATACAACCAAGACCTCCATCTCCCTGCAGGGTATCCACCAGTATAGAAGCGGTTATTGCCATAGGTGCCGATATTTTCAGTCCGGTGAAAAAGTAAGGAATAGCCGAAGGTATCAAAGTCTTTGTATATACCTGCCATTTACTGGCTGCACATATATACATCAGATCATGTTTTTCCCGTTCTATGGACTTAAAACCGGCCAGTGTATTGGCTGCTACCGGATAGAAGGTCAGGATTGCTGCAATTACGATCCGGCTAATGCCAATATCTCTGGTGATTGCAAGAACAATTGGTGCCATTCCAAGTATTGGTATCATCTGGATTATCATGAGATATGGAAAAGCTATCTTTTCAATTACACCGGACAGATTCATTAGTAATGCCAGAATAAAACCACTGATCATACCAATGAAAAAACCGGCTGCTGCTCTTAAGAGAGTGGCACCGGCGTTGGTGATGACTATTTGGAGGGCTGTCTGCCCGCTGCTTACTGGTTTGTTACTGAATACAGAACCTAATATCTGGTAAATATGCGGTAATACATTTTCAGGTGTCCTCTTAGTTCCCTGTACATAAAAGGCTCCGATTTCCCAGACAATCATAATACCAAGAGCCCACACCAGCGTTACTGCTCCTTTGGTGTCTCCGATTCTTTTTAAGATCTTCAAGGTTTTCTCTCCTTCCCAGCTATCATCCTCTGCTATACTCCTTCAAAGCTGTTTCTTACTTTTGCTACCAAAGTAGTAAATTCAAAGGTATCCTTTATTTCTTTTCTTCTGGGTCTTGGCAAATCAATATCTACTACTGCTGAAAGTCTTCCTGGATGAGGTGAGAGGACACATACTCTGTCAGAGAGGAATACAGCTTCTGCAATATTGTGAGTTACAAAGATAACCGTCTTGTTGGTTTTACTCCAGATTCGAAGCAAATCCTCATGAAGCTTCTCTCTTGTGAATTCATCCAAAGCGGAGAAAGGTTCATCCATTAATAAAATTTCCGGTCTTAAGGCCAAAGCTCTTGCTATACCTACCCTTTGCTGCATACCACCGCTTAACTGATGTGGATAATGCTCAGCAAAGGTCGTGAGTCCTACTAAGTCGAGCATTTTTTCAGCTCTGGCTTTTCTGTCTTCTTTTTTAACCTTCATCAGTTCCAAAGGCAATTCAATATTCTTTCTTACCGTACGCCATTCATAAAGTACCGGGCTCTGAAATACCATTCCATATTTGCGGCTAAGTCTTGCTGATTCCGTTGAACTTCCCTCTATGAGGACTTCTCCGCCTGTAGGCTTTAAAAGGTCAGCCACTATGCGAAGCAGTGTCGTCTTTCCGCAGCCGGATGGTCCAAGGAGAGAGATAAATTCACCTTTCTGTATGTCCAGGCTGACACCGGTTAATGCGGTGACCTCATTGTTGTCTGCCTGATAAATCATACTGACATTATTTAGTTTTATCTCGATATTAGTGTTTTCCATGAAAGGCTCCTTTCGCTCTATACAAAAGCAAAAGGGCAACAGCGCCTTTTCCTGCGCCATTGCCCTACGAATCATGTGATTCATTATACACGTATTTCCAAAAGAAGCAAGTGTTTTTTTCAAAATTTTATGTGTTTTAGCACATATTATAATAATTATTTCGATAAAACCATTAAATCAAGTATATATTCATATATTTTCGATGCAATATGTTGTGTTGCAGCACAATTTATTTGCCTTTGTAACAGGTTACTTACTATTCTGACCTTAAAGCTTCAATGGCATTCTTTCTGGAGGCCATTTTTGCCGGAATATGACCGCCTAATACAGTAAGAATGGTACTGATGGCAACCAGGAATACCGCATGTTCAATCTTAAGAGAAGCTACGCCTTCCAATTCTGTAATATTGAATAATATCGCATTGATGGGAAAGGTCAGAGCCCATGCCAAAACGACACCAAGTAAACCGGAAAAGATTCCAAGAATGGTAGTTTCAGCGTCAAATACACGGGTAATATCCTTCTTTCTGGCCCCTAAAGCTCTTAAGATACCGATTTCTTTCGTGCGCTCCAATACAGAAGTATATGTTATGATGGATATCATAATAAGGCTTACTACCAGTGAGATTGCTGCAAAGGCAATGAGAACAATGGTAATACCATCCATAATACCGCTGGTCAGGCTGGACATGGTTGCTGCCAGATCAGTATATACTACCTGGTCTTTCGAGTCTTTACCGGAATTATACTGATCCAGATAATCGGTAACCGCATCCTTATCTTCAAAATTATCGGGATAAACCATGATAACATAAGGAGTTGCATTTCCGCCAAGGTAGGATAAAAATACGTCTTTGGTGTCCTCTGTTAATTCCTCCATGGTTATCACGTTCTTGTCACTGTTCTCCTGCGCTTTTACAATAGCAGAATCTTTGGCACTGTCTATTACAAGTTCTGATAATTCATCGCTGTAGGCGATGCCCGGAAGCAGGAGACCCATGGTGACCTCTTCCTTCTGACGGACGACACCAGCTATCCTGACAGTAATGGAATCTGCTGAATCAAACATCGCCTGATAATCGTTACCCGGCAAATAAGTTCCTGCTTCCGTGGGTACATAATATACATCATTGGGTATGATTTTAAATTCTGTTCCCACAATATCGTCAAAATCTATACTGTCTTTTTTATCGGTATCAAAACCAAGACTCTTAAGGATATTATAGTCCACACGGTTTCGGGTATCAATTACAAGTACCAGGTCGGTTTCTTTTGTGGGATATTCCCCGGATAACAGATCATAGTTCTTAGTCAGATAAGACTCTTCGTCCGCTCTTAATTGTTTCGGATAGGAAGAGAGTCCCATTGAGCCGGTTAGTGCTGCTCCTGATCCGCTGTTACCGGAGCTCTGGCTCTGGGAACTTAAGGATACAGGTATTACGTTGCCCTCTGTTTTGCGGACCATGTTCATGGATACCAATCTGGAGTATCCGATGCTGCTGCAGATTTCAGGATCAATCTTGTTCAGGTAATCCAAATACTCCTGTGTAAAGATATTTCTGTGGGAAATCTGAGTGTCCGCCGGGTCATACAGAGTTACTTTATCTGTTTCCTTAAAAGATTCTGCTTCTTCATTGGCTCTCTCCTCCCGCATCTTCTCCATGCTCTCTGCATCTACTGTTGCAGCTGACTGGGAAATAATAATGGGGAACTCCGCCATGGCATCTCTTTGAAAGTCATCAATCTGAGTCTGAAAACCAGTAGACAAACTCAATATAACTGCGATTCCGATAATACCGATACTGGAAGCAAAAGCAGTTAATATGGTCCTGCCCTTTTTGGTACGGATATTGTTAAAGGAAAGCCTTAAAGCTGTAAGAAAACTCATACTGGTCTTTTTAAGCTTAAACTCATCCCCTTTTGGTCTTTCCATATGAGGATGGGTATCGGATATGATTTTACCATCCTGAAACCTTATGATACGATCCGCATAACTCTCTGCCAGTTCCGGGTTGTGAGTTACCATGATTACCAGTCGTTCTTTGGCAACTTCTTTGATTAGTTCCATGATCTGAATGCTTGTATTGCTGTCCAGAGCGCCGGTCGGTTCATCACACAAAAGAATCTCCGGATCATTTGCCAATGCTCTGGCTATGGCAACACGCTGCATCTGTCCACCGGAGAGCTGATTGGGTTTCTTATGCAAATGCTCCTTTAACCCAACCTTTTCCAGTACTTCGATAGCTCTTCTATGCTTTTCTTCTGCTGATACACCACTTAAGGTCATTCCAAGCTCCACATTCGCTACAATACTTAAATGCATGATCAGATTATAGCTCTGAAATACAAACCCTATGGAATTGTTTCGATAGGCATCCCAATCTCTATCGGTAAAATCCGCTGTTTTCTTACCCTTGATTACAAGATCTCCGGAATCATACCTGTCGAGTCCTCCGATGATATTCAAGCAAGTTGTCTTTCCAGAACCGCTTGTTCCAAGTATTGCCACGAATTCCTTTTGCCTGAAGGCAACACTGATTCCGTCAAGAGCCTTGGTCTCTATGCCTCCGACGTTATAGGATCTCTTTATATTTTTTAATTCCAGCAAACTTTTTTCCTCCTTATGTCTTAAGTATTTTGCCACGTTCCTGTCATTATACATAACAGAGGTAGCAAAATCAAAAAAAATACTCTTAAATAATTGTTAAAATTTTATGATAAATGCTGAGACAAGATTTACTTACAAATTTAATACTTTTTTCTCCTATATCTTTACAAATATCATATTACGTTATATACCATACATACTGTTTTGTATTTTTAGTATATATAGGATGGAATATGAAAAAAATAAACTCTATCAACTATGGTTACAAGATAATATGTGGTGCTGCATTCTGCTTGATTATTGTCCCCATATGCTGTCATTTACTCTGGACAATAACAAACCTGTCACTGCTTCAGTTATTTTCAAAGGTGTTTATCATAATAGGTTTTATCATACTTTTATTCCTTTTTCTTTTGCTGAAAATTGAGCTTTCTCAGGACAAGAAAATAAATGACTATTATAAGGCCAACTCACAATGCCGCCTGCCACTGAAGAATGGTTTATTTGAATGCCAGAGCTGCAGAAATAATCAGGTAAATGCAGAACATAGAAGTTGTATTATCTGCGGTACAAATTTTAAAATAGGAGAGCATAGAATGGAATTCAAAAACAATCATGATTTACTGCCGATATCAGAGACTTTATTTATCCCGCTTGTAGCACGTGCTTTTGAAACGGCAAAGGAAAACCCAATAATTTCAGATGAAAAGTCATCAGAAATTCTTAAAACCGTAGAACTTAATGATATAATAACAGATGGTGGACAAATAGCAACACATGGTATTTTAGCGCGTACAAAGATTATTGACGATGAGGTAACAAATATTTTATCCCAGGCTGTAAATACTACGATCATTAATCTGGGGGCAGGATTAGACACTCGGATAACACGACTGGATAATGGTCATTTGAAATGGTATGACCTGGATCTGCCGGATGTTATTCAAATCAGAAGACGGTACTTTACTGAAAATGAACGTATTCAGTTTATTTCCAAATCGGTCCTGGACCCATCATGGACGGACCAGATCCATAACGGTGAGAACAGTACGGTCATTATCATCGCAGAAGGTCTCCTTATGTATTTCAGCGAGGAAGAGGTGTCTGAAATATTGTCACTTATTGCAAATCGGTTCCCTGGAGCCCATATGTTCTTCGATGTCATACATAGCTATTTTATCAATAAAAAAATTAGTAATACCTTTATGTGGGGAATTGACAAGGCGAAAGATATTGAGAAGCTGAATCCAACTATTCAATTAATTCATTCCTGGAGTGCCGGTGATCTTTTAAAAGAACGTCAGCCAAAGATATTTCGCTTCCTAAATTTCCTGCCTGCCACCAGAAACAGAAGTCAAATACTGCACCTTCAGTTTAAGCAGTAACTTTATAAGGAGAAGTGAGGCATGCCGCGTTTTAGCGAAAATGAGAAAAAAAGATTATCTGAAAAACTCCTTACGGAGGGAGAAAGGCTTTTTACCAAACACGGAATCAAGAAAGTCACCATTGATGATATTGTCGAAGCCGTAGGAATAGCAAAAGCGTCCTTTTATACTTTTTATGAAAGTAAAGAGTATCTTTATTTAGACATAGTTCAAAACATACAACAGAAAATTTTTGCAGAACTAAATACGAGACTGGATTCCAATACAGCTTTATCAAATAAAGAGCGTGTTCTGCAGGTGTTTGATTGGATGAATACGCTGATGTATCAATACCCTATTTTAACTCATATGGATACTGTTACCACAGAGTTGATTGCCCGTAAAGTCTCAACGGAACGGCTGCTGCTATTCCAGGAGCAAAATTATGATGCTGCCCTGGTACTGTATAATCATGGAGTACGTTTTTCCTGTGATATTAAGACAGTGTCCCATACTTTTCAGGCTATTTACCACAGCTGGATGTATCTGCACGCTCAGGGAGAAGAAGTACAAGCCGCAGTAACTGGCCTTCTTTTGCAAGGTGTTGTCAGCCAGATTGTCACCAATTAGTGAATAATTGATAAGACTTGTCAAATGCCATTCAAGCTGTCATTTGACAAGTCCATATTGATAACTTAATAAAAAGTCATTTATGGGATTATTAATCCCCTATCAATTGCAATTCTTCTGATTGTCCATAAATAAAGAAACCATCATACCCCTGCTCTTTCAGTCTGTCAATAAATTTACCTGTCTTCTTCGGTTTCACATACAGTGCCACGTTGTGCGTCTCACGGAAATTCTTAGCAGTCTCCATCGCTGGAAGGAAATCCTTCTCCTCATAAATAACAGCAATCTGCTTCTTCCTGTCAGGAATCTGATAACCGATATCCGTTAAGATTCCGAATATTCTTTCAAATCCGATAGAAAATCCAACCGCAGGTACACTGTCATTTAAAAATTTTCCGATTAGGTTATCGTATCTTCCGCCACCTGCTATTGCACCTCTGAATTTCGTACTTTCTACTTCAAAAACAGTACCGGTATAATAACCCTGTCCTCTGATAAGGGTAATATCATAATCAATTTCCAATTCACTGTTTACAGCTTTTACAGACTCCAGGATAAATTGAATTTCCTTTAAACTTTCTTCTTCCGGGCAGATTTCCGATGCCTTACTTAAAGTAAAAGGTTTGGTAGAAAGTATCTCTGCAAGCTTCTCTATGCTGGCTGCAGCATATCCCTTACCGGCAAGTTCGTTCTTGACTCCGTCAAGCCCAATCTTATCCAGCTTATCGATAGAAATGCAGACACTGTCAAGCTCTTCTGCCCCAAAACCTGCCGTAGTCAGAATGGCTTTTAGAAGCTTTCTATTGTTGATCTTTACCTTGAATTCACCGATTCCGATATTCTTAAGTGCCTGAGCGGTTGTAATTATAAGTTCAACCTCTGCTGTCAGGGAGGTGGTTCCAATGATGTCAATATCACATTGATAGAACTCTCTTAGACGTCCTTTCTGAGGACGTTCCGCACGGTAGACTCTGTCTATCTGTATGCACTTAAAGGGTGCCAGAAGCTTGTCCTTATTGCTTGCATAATATCTGCTGAGGGGTAAGGTAAGATCATAGCGAAGTCCCATATCACTAAGCTCTTTTTCTTCTTTTGCCTCGAGTGCTTTCTCTAATTTATCCCCTCTTTTTAATATTTTAAAGATAAGGTTTAAATTCTCGCCACCTTCACTTTTATCCAGATTCTCAATATCCTCAATGACCGGTGTCATAATTCTCTGAAAACCGCAGGATTGATAGGTTTTTAATATCTGATCCATTAAATAGTCCCTAAGGGCTGCTTCTTTTGGTAAATAATCATTGGTTCCTTTTACGGTAGAAATTTTCATAGCTGTTCTTCCTTCTTTCAATAAATTATTGTTACAGGCACAGAGAATGCCTGAGGTAATTACAAAAACCCCATTTGCTGTTCTGTCCGCTTCATTTGTTATCAATCTACTTTATTTCTGTACAAATGGCATCATTTTGCTTCCCAAACAGCAGCTTACTTACTGTCTCTTGCATCTTGTCGCTTTTAACAGACCCAGGGAAATCTGCTCCCTAAAGCGTAACCCCCTCATGGAAACAATAGTCAAACGCACCCTAAATAACAGAATTTGGCAGCATGGAATGCTGCCCTTTATCACACGATATAAAATTCGGCCTCTCATATATCCGCCTTCTGTGTTAACAGTAACTGTTCTTTTATCAGGCGAATAAAGAATACCGGAAATAAATCCTGCTAACAACATAACGAAGAGTATTCTTAAGAATACTTTAATGTAACACAGTGTATTTGTCAAGCAGATAGTAGTCTTTTCCATGACTGTTTGCCAGTATTTGCAATGCTCCGTAACGTATTACCTGTTCTATGGCACAGAAGGAATTAAGGGTTTCTCCTGATATATTTCTTGCATTCGGCGGGTATTTTCCATAATTATCCACCTGATGATATATGCAGAATTCCTCTCCTACCGATTTATATGCCGGCAGTTTAAAACATTCGGCAAATAGTTCCTGAATGGGTCCAAGCCGTTTTAATAAGGTCATTTCCTGTACGGTTAAAGGCAGATGACAGACAACATCCAAAAAAGCCTCATAACGATAGTGTTTCAGTTGGTAATTTTCAGCGAATATCCTGTCTCCAACTCTTGGCGCACCAAAGGTATATAACGTTATCCTGTTCTTATATTCTTCTTGGTTTATTTCTGCCAGCATTTCTGCCATTAAACAGGCAACGGCTCCGCCTTTGCTATGACCGGTAACTATTATTTCCGGCTCCAGACCACTGCCTTTAAGTTTATCATAAAGTACTGCTGCCTGAGTTAACATACCCGTCTTAAGACTTTCTGCAGCACTTAAAAACCCTCCATGGACGAACCCCCTGCCATAAGGAGTAAAGGGTACAGGAAAAGCAATAAAATTATTCAGCCAATCCAGAATGCTGCCCTCCAAGGTATCATCCCCATCTGTTCCTCTTAATGCGATTATGAGCTTATTTCCGGCTATACCCATTAATCCGGCATGTATATTATTAAGACCCGCTGAAAAGGTATATATTTTATCTGTAAATCCAGCCATCTTATACCAGTTGACCGGTCTTCCATTCAGCCACTCATCAATCCTTATGCGATAATAAACCGGTAGCTTTCCTCCTTTAATGTTATACGTCAGCATAGAAGCTGCTAACATAGCCATGGAATCCTTATTGTCAAACATAATCACCACCATTTCTCTATCAATGATCGATAGATTATAACCTGCCCCTCTGTATACCAAGACTGCTTCTGATACATCTTTAATAGAAAGAATAGACTCAAGTGTAATTTACATGTCTTTTTTGCAAATACCAGTTAAAGTCACATCAACCGACACTTCATCTGCAGTAGTGCTTTTTACAGTTCCGGCAAGGACAACAGTGGTAATCTTACCAACCGGAATACGGAGAATCTTAATTTGATCATCATAAAGATAGATGTCATTTACCAGACTATCCTTTACAAGTTCACCGCCGACAATCAGGGTGAGCGTAAATATCAAATTGCAGTCTTTGGCTCCCTGTAAGGTAATAACACATTCTTCCCAAAAGCAATTTGCATTAAGATAAAGATTATCAAGTGTCCCGATTCCTTTAAATTTCCCAAACCAGCTGACGGAAGTCTGTTCCACTGCTTCAGGCGTTATAATGTTGGTGATTCGTCCTGCCTGTTCAAATCCCTTGGTGATATTATGCGTTTCTGCAATTTCTCCATAATCAGAAGAGATATCAAGACGATGAAGCTCTCCCTCCCCAGGCTCTGATAAAATAAGGCGCAAGGTGCCTCCATTTACCCACCCTAAGGATTTTGTCTCCCTTTCAGTGATATTCTTTGACGCCATATTTTCAAAGTAAACTCTTAAATCTTTGCTTTCATGATCCTCATAGGCCAGGACAATAAAGGAGCTTTCTGTATGTTCCAGCTGATAGCAAACAGCTGCTGCAAGATTTTGTGAGCCTACAGCAGCTGTCTCTTCCCATTCCACATAAGCAACAGCTTCTGTCTGCCTTTTGATTCGCCCGGGAAAGCAGAAGTTCTTCATATTTACTTTAAGATTTCTAATCAGAATCCAATCGTAATCTGTTTGATTTATAAGAAGTACATAACCTTCCTGTTTCAAAACACTCCCTCTTTTTCTCTGCTTACTTTTTACAATCTATGAAAGAGGTTGTGTATCCATACACGTTTTTTAGATTTTCCTGCTCGCAGAACATACTTTTGCAAGTTCATAAAGTCCTTCTTCAAAATTAACGCCAAAGCGGTTATCTGTTCCGGCTCTGTAGGTTCTTTTTATGGCTTCGGCTGTAAAATCTACGGCCAGCTTTAAGGCCTCCTCCATGGAAAAACCGCTTAACAGCCCGGTTAACAGAACACTTGAGAATACATCACCGGTTCCATGGTACATTCCGGGTACCTTCTCTCCGAGAGAATAAACGGTCTGTCTGCAAGTGCTGTCATAAGCTGCTGCACCAATTTGCCCTTCCTCGAAATAAACTCCTGTAAGTACAACTTTCTTTGCACCAAAGTCAGCCATTTTGTGAAGCAGTTTTTCTATATATTCCGGTGTATAAGGGCCTTCCAGGTACTCCTCCTGTACCAAAAGTGCTGCTTCTGTAATATTAGGAACAAGAATATCAGCCTTTTCACAAAGTCCTGCCATACCTCTGGGAAAATCCTCTTTAAAAGAAGTATATAATCTGCCATTGTCGCCCATAACGGGATCGACAACAATTAAAGTCTCCTTTTTCTTATACATATCAAATATCTGCGAGACCATATCCAACTGCGCAAATGAACCCAAATACCCCGTATAAATTGCGTCAAAGGAAATATCAAGCGTTTTCCAGTGTTCTGCAATAGGGAGGATATCCTCCGTCAGATCTCTGAAGGTGAAACCTTCAAAACCGCCTGTATGAGTTGATAATACCGCTGTTGGTATAATACTTGTTTCATAACCTCCTGCCGACAGGATAGGTAATGCTACGGTAAGGGAACATCTGCCGAAGCAGGATATATCATGTATGGCTGCAACTCTTTTCTGCATGTGTAAATTTTCCTCCTCTATATTCAGCAGTAAGTTTATAAGCTCACTGCTTTTTTCAGATCAATTCCAGTAAAAGACTGGTAATTCCAAATTCCGCTTATTTTTTTATTTACGATATCCGATAAAGTAACCATAGCAATAAAGCTTGCATTTAATGGTTTTATTAATCGGGCGATTTGCTATATCTATATTGGTATGCTGCTCCTTCATTTGAACAGCCTGGTGCTTTCTCCTTTTAGGTACCTTTATTTTCCTTTCAGATTACTGATATGATATAGCAAAACTGGTATATACACAATATCCAGTTTTATTATTATGGATAGTGCCAGATTGTCTCGACAAATAATACCTTTATTGTCAATATTTAAGTTATATTGTAGAATGTATTATATTCAAGTTGAACTTATGTTTTAGACCCATCCAAGATAAAATACTCCGCTTTAAATTTTTTACTTGGGCTCCAAACATTTGATCAACTTTTATTGTTACTATTATTTAGGGAGGGTACTTTATGAAGCTCAAAAATTTAAAAGTACGTACACAAATTATACTGCTTGCTACTGTTCTGGTTACTGCTACTGTTCTAATTGGAATTGTTTCACTCATTTCACAGCAAAATAGCCTAAAGAGCAACCTGCACGTACTGGAGACCAGCATCCGGTTAGATTATGACAACAATGTAAAGACACAAGTAGAGACAGCAATCTCATTGCTGAATACGGTTTATGAGAAATACGAGTCCGGTGATTACACGATGGAAGAAGCCAAGGTAGTCGGTGCTGACCTGTTACGTAACCTTACCTATGGGGATAATGGTTATTTCTGGGCAGATACTTACGACGGTACCAATGTTGTAATGTTAGGCACGGAAACAGAAGGAACTAATCGTTTTGATCAAAAAGATGTAAATCAGTTTGCTTTTATTCAGGCAATAATTGAAGCTGGAAAGAATGGCGGCGGGTATACCGACTATTGGTTTTCCAAAGCAAATGAGACAGAAGCCAGTCCAAAACGAAGTTACAGTCAGGCTTTTGAACCCTTCTCCTGGGTTATCGGAACAGGAAATTACACAGATTATATAGACGATATCGTAAAACGGACTTCACAGGACCAGGAAAAAAAGGTAGAAGCGGTTATCATGAATAACATTATCATCATTCTCCTTACCGCTGTTGTATCAATTTTCCTGTCAGTTGTTATTATCCTACGTCTAAATAACAGCTTCAAGGCAATCAGCAAGTATTTGGAGCAGCTGGCGAAAGGAGATTTCAGGACAACCCTTCCTGCTATCTTTAAGAATCGCAAGGATGATTTCGGACTTCTGGCGAAGGATTTGGAGCATATGAAAAACTCTGTTGGCAATTTAATCGGCAATACCAAAGCTGAAGCAGATAAGATTGTTCAGGCAGTTGCTAATGCAAAGGATAATATGTTATCTCTAAACAATAATCTGTTAGAAGTATCCGCAACCACGGAGGAACTGGCTGCAGGTATGGAAGAAACCGCCGCTTCTTCTCAGGAATTGAATTCAACCTCTTTAGAAATCGAATCAGCCTCAAGAAGTATTGCTGAAAAATCTCAGGATGGAAGCTTAAAGGTTATTGAAATCAGTAAACGTGCTGCCAGCACGAAAGAAACTGCGGAAATTTCCCAAAATAAGATACAACGGATTAGCAGCGATATCAGTTCACATCTGAAGGAAGCGGTTGAACAGGCTAAAATCGTTGAACAGATTGATGTATTATCCCATTCCATCATGAACATAACCGCACAGACAAATCTGCTGGCATTAAATGCAGCCATTGAAGCAGCCAGAGCCGGTGAGGCCGGTAAAGGTTTCTCTGTGGTAGCTGATGAAATCAGAAATCTTGCCGAACAGTCCAAATCTATGGTTCAGCAGATACAAGGTGTTACTGTGAAAGTAACGGAAGCTGTTGAAGATTTGTCTCAAAGTGCAAACAGCCTGTTAGATTTTGTAACAAGCGATGTTAACGAAAGTATTGAAAGCTTTATCGGAATTGCAAAGGATTACAAAGATGATTCTCTTTATGTAGACAACCTGGTCACAGATTTCAGTGCAACGGCACAACAGTTGCTGGCTTCTATCCAGAGTATCTTACTGGCAGTTAATCAGGTTTCCCTGGCAGCCTCTGAGGGTGCCTCCGGTACCAGTGATATTGCCGTAAAAGTAGGGGATGTCAATGTTAAATCTGAACAGGTAGTAAGCCTGATTGCTTCTGCTGATGAGAGCTGTCTGGTATTAAAGAAAGAAATCAGTCATTTTAATGTTTCATAAATAGCCAAAATACAAAGATACAGATTAACAACCGGACAAAAGACGGAGGTTGAGAGAAACTCAAGCAAGTTTTATGTCCGGTTAATTCATATCATTTTTATGGAGCTGATTAAAAGAAACCTTCTGGCTTAAGTTTTCTTTCCTTCTTAATCAGCCACAACAATTGATTTAATAATTGAATAATTATTAAATATACAGCTACTATAAATTTGCTCTAAAATTCGTTTTTTAAATCCCTGGAAAATAATTGCTCCAGAATAGTCTTTGTATCTTTCTTCTCATACAATACAGCAAATACTGCCTTGCAGATTGGCAGGTCTACCTGATATCTCTCGCCTAATTCAATCAAAGCTTTTACTGTATAATAGCCTTCTGCCAGATCTGTAAATACCTCTCCTTTTACAAAGCTTTCCCCAAACCCTCTGTTATGACTGAACTCTGAAAATACCGTAGCCTGATAGTCTCCCAAATGACATAAACCGTAGGCAGACAGTTCATTACCGCCCATTGCTTTGATCAGTCTTGCGATTTCCCTGGTTCCTCTGGACATTAATGCCCCTTTTAATGTGGTAAGATTAAGACCATCCAACATACCTGCTGCTATACCAATAACATTCTTGGCAGCTGCACCTATTTCATTTCCAATTAAATCCTGACCATAATAAAATCGTATCAGCTCGCCGGAGAATTCACGAATAAGCCGCTCTTTCACCTGTTTTTCTTCGCTGTCTATTACCATGCAATTCGGAATATCTCTTAAGTATTCCTGCACATGTCCCGGTCCCAGCCAAACGGCAATATGGTTGCTGTCATCAAGGCCTTGTGCAGCAATTTCTGTTAATCTTCTGCCGGTTCCAATCTCAATCCCTTTCATACACAACACAAAAGTCTTATTAACCAGGTTCCGCTGCCCTATATCAGCCATAAGCCTTTCTAAACCCTGGGAATTAATCGAGATTACAATAATCTCAGCAGAATCCAGGTCTGATAACTCCACAGATAGCTGAACACTTTCCTGAAGCGTTAAAAGTCCATTGCTCCTGGTCTCTAAAAATTCCTTCATATGCTTGGATGTACTTCTGCCATAAAGTGTTACCTGATGACCTATTTTATCTAAATACCAGGCTATAAAGGAGCCCCATCTTCCACAGCCAATCACCGTAATGTTCATTTTTACCTCTTTCTCTATCAACCGCACCTGCTTCAGATGCAATTTTCTGTGTCTTTTTATACCTGCTGCTTACTGACTGAGAGCTTTACGTAAGAAACTCAGTTTATCGTACCAAATGCTTTGTTATTCCATTAATCATCACAAAATAGAATCTCCAAAGCCAGTAGCAGCTTATCTGCCAATCCTGATTTTTTCCGTAATACTATATTATTTTCCTGTAGCTATATTAGTGTTCATTTTATGTCTTAATAACATTCGTATTATATGAAAAAAAGAGCCGATAATCATAAACGAAAACGTTTAAGGATCGGCTCTGGGGATGCAAATTTATATAACTAGGTTATAACCAGATAATACCATACTAAATAATAAAATGCAAGAGAAAATTTTAATTTTTCTCATTTTATATCATATTTTTCTTCGTCTGCAATTTATTTCTTCCATCCTGACCACGCTATACATGAAACCGTTGACTTTAACAGATGGCAATTCTATAATTAATAGTATACTAAGAATATAATCAGTGTTTGAAGGTATTTCTCCTTCCTTTAAACTCTACGAAAGGAAACAATTATGCTGTATTTTAAATCCATTCAAGAGGCAGAGGAGGTTTTGAGAGCATTAAGTACACCTGTAAGAATGAAGATTATGGAAATGATTTATGCAGATGACCAGTTAAGTATGAATGATCTTGCAGAAGCACTTGGACTTACCAACAGTGCTATCTCAATGCATGTCAGTAAATTAGAAAAAGCCGGACTTGTTAAAATTCGTACCAAACCCGGTAAAAGAGGTACTATGAAAATAGTCCGTCCTCAGCATGACCGTTTGATGATAGATTTTGCCGCTATGACAGAAGCCAGAAAATATTATCTGGATAACTTACGAATAGGTTATTTCACTACCTCAAAGGTGTCACCTACCTGTGGTCTGGCATCCGTTAAGAACATAATCGGCGAATATGATGATCCACGTTATTTCAACTTTCCTGAAAGGTTTGATGCCGGAATACTCTGGTTCGGAAGCGGTTTCATAGAATACAATATACCAAATCATTTAAAACCCGGACAAATCATAGAAGAATTGCAGATTTCCTTTGAAATCAGTTCTGAATATCCGAAGTTTAAAGCAGATTTTCCTTCCGATATTTATTTTAATATTAATGGTGTATCCCTTGGTTACTGGGTAAGTCCTGGTGACTTTGGCGACCGTAAGGGTTATCTCTCTCCTTCCTGGTGGCCGGATTCCATGAATCAATACGGCCTGCTGAAAACATTGATCGTTAATGCAGAGGGTACCTTTATCGATGGCGGAAATCAAATATCAAATGCTACCATCGATGATCTTTCCATCGACTATACTTCTCCTATTACCTTCCGCTTTGAAGTCCCCAAGGAAACGGCAAACTGCGGAGGTCTTACCCTGTTTGGAGAAGATTTTGGTGATCATAACCAGGCAATCCGAATAAAGACCATCTATAGAGATGATAAGAGATAATATGCAGAAGGGACTGTTACGAAATATATTCCAAAACTGCTTATTCTTAAGCAATTACAAAATAACTGCTTTTATAGAAAGAGAGCCGCTATTTGTTTGATAATAACAAGAAATAAAATTTATATTATTTAGCAGATACGAAAGCAATACTATAATTTTATGTGTTATAGCACATGAAAATCACTTATATTATGGGCGTTTAGGGGGTATGCAGATGAATGCTATGAATGTCTTGGTATGGCTGTTTCCTATACTTTTTATCTTTCACGATTTTGAAGAAATAATTTTCATGAAAATGTGGGTACGTAAGAATAAAAACTATTTAAGTGAAAGACTTCCTGCATTATCCAAAAGGTTACTGCCTCATTTTGATAATATCACAACATCAGCGTTTGCATTTGGCGTTGCAGAAGAATTTATTCTGATAAGTATAATTACAGTTGCTTCTTATATGACCAATTGGTATATCCTATGGATAGGATTGTTTATCACATTTACTTTGCATTTAGTAATACATTGTTTGCAGGTATTGATCGTAAGAATATATGTCCCTGCTATTATTACAAGCATTATTTGCTTGCCTGTGTGTATTTATATTATTAAGATTATATTGAAATTGTTTCCGTTAGATACTGTTGTCTTGTACTCTGTTATATCCTTTATAATTATGGTGGTTAATTTAATTTTTGTTCACAAGGGTATGGATGTATTCAGCAAATGGTTAGCAAAAAATGAACAGCAAAACCAATGACTCCTTTCAATAAATCCTTTTCCAGGAAAATTTTGTGCTATAAGGTAAAACAGATTGTCTGAGCGCAATGAACTGCTTCCCGTCAAGTAGACAATTAAAAAAATATAAATCTTTCTGCCAGTAAAGTATAACTTACTGGCAGTTTTTTATGCTGCCTGTAGATATAACTCATGTTTCTCCATCGGAGTTAATACACCTAGATTTCTTTGTAAGCGTTTATTGTTATAGTATTTCATATATTTCTCGATCATTTCAACAACTGCTTTCTTACTCGTAAAACGTTTTCCATAATAACGCTCTCTTTTAATAATTCCCCAAAACCCTTCCATTGGCCCATTGTCAATGCACTTTGCCACTCTTGACATACTCTGAGTCATTCCTGCTGATTCAACTTTTGAACGGAAAATCCTGTTTGTATATTGAAATCCTCTGTCACTATGAAATAGTGGGCAAACACCTGGGTTGGTCTCAATCGCAGCATCAAATGTATCAAAGACTAACGAATTATTGTTGTTGTCACGAATGATGTACGATACAATCCGACGGTCATACAAATCAAATATGGCGCTAAGATAGACCTTATGCTTTTCGATGCCAATGTAATAGTGAAATTCAGTTACATCGGTAAGCCATTTCCTGTTGGGTGCATCCGCTTTAAACTCGCGGTTGAGTAAATTTTCTGCTATGTAGTATGGGTTTACTGCTTGTCTTGTACATCCATTACTAGAGTACTTGATTGTTGATTTTATATTCCGATTCCGGCAGATTCTCAATACGCGTTTATCATTTACTTTTATATCATGATACCGTTCCAGGTCATCCCGGATTCTTCGATACCCTTTATCTGGGGATTCCTCATGGATCCGTTCAATGATATCTGCTATGCGCCTGTTTTCGGTTTCGCATGCGGGGATATTCCTGTTTATCCACTTATAGTATGCAGAGCGGGAAATACCACCAAGCTTACATAAAGCATGTATAGGATAGCCGTATTTTTCGTTTACCTCTTTGATTGCCTGGTAAATACTTTCATGGCGAATCAGGCTTAATACCGCCTCCTTTCTATCTCCTCGAGTTTTTTTAAGAAGGATACCTCCATTTCGGCTCGTTCTTTTTCTGCTCTCAAAATCTTGTTTTCAGCCCGGAGTTTCTCTAACTCGTTCATTTGTTCTTTCGATTTCCTTTTTCCACGACTATCATTTAAAGCTTCAACTCCATCTGATTCATATTTAATGGTGTAATTGCGTGCCTGCTGATAGGATATCTGGTGTTTTTCTGCTGTTTCTCTGTAATTGTGATTATGTGCAATACAATACTGTACTATTTCCACTCGCTCATCAAATGTGGTGTTTCTACCTTTGGTCATGATACGGCCTCCTGTTCCGGAAGCTTTCAGCTTCTCATGACCATTATACTTCAAAATCCAGTTTCGTAGTTGGGATGATGAACGAATTCCATATTTTCTGCAGAGTTCAGAATAGGAACCCTTACCATTTAGATAATCTAGTACAGCATTTTTTTTTGTATCCGAAGAATAAGCGGTATTCTGGGAAGTAGTAATAAGACCTTCTTCTCCCAAAGATTGATATAAAGAAATCCACTCCAAAATGCGTGTCCCGCTGATACCTAATAACTGCGCTTCATGATTAGCAGAGGTCTTACCTGATAAATATCTTTGAACAATATTTATCTTTATTTCGAAAGAAAACTTAGCTTTTCTTCCCATAAAAATATGCTTCCTCCTAAGTAACAAGTTTTTTATTATTTCACTTGTCTACTTAGAGGGAAGCATATCACAACAGGTTATCTGTTTTGCATTATAGAAAGCATAAAATATTCCTGGAATCAGGATTTCTTATATCTTGGAATTGTAGTATGAGTTCCTTCTGTTTTGTGCAATTCGCCGTCCACTTATACCAAACTGGCCTTTTCCACTAGAATTCACTTCTTATTACTTTAGCCTGCAAAAGGATTTTCCGTAGGATAAAGAATACCCTTTGGTTGATTGTATCCGATTTCTTTTACATCAACCCCAATGTATTTAAACACTTCATAGATAGCCTTACCATAATGACCAAAAGCGACTGCTCCATGATGAGGATAATTCTTCTCAA
Source organism: Anaerocolumna sp. AGMB13020 (assembly GCF_033100115.1). Lineage (NCBI taxonomy): Bacteria > Bacillati > Bacillota > Clostridia > Lachnospirales > Lachnospiraceae > Anaerocolumna > Anaerocolumna sp. AGMB13020. The sequence continues at coordinate 717,915 of NZ_CP136910.1, forward strand.
TCAGTACATGACGGTAGAACCTACCCATTTCAGGAATTGCAAATATACCGATACCACCAAAGGAACGGGTAGCTACAGGTAATACTTCACCTTGGGCAATATATCCTCTTAAGCCGCCTTCAGCTGTTCCCTGTAAACGGAAAAATGTAATATCTCCAGGTGCGATATCTCCCTCTAAGGTACCCTGTGTTACTTCTTCTGGAAGGTTTCTTGCCATAATCATCTGGTATTTCATGGAACAGAAAGCTAATTTGCCGGAAGTTGTATTTCCGCAATGGAAGCCCATGAAGGTATCTTTTAAGCTATAGGCGTGTTTACCCTTGATATCTTCCTCGTAAAGATCTGCCGGTACACTGTTGTTAATATCCAACAAGGTTACAGCGTCCTCACTGATTACTGTTCCGATGAACTCACTGAGGGTTCCGAAAATATCCACTTCACAGGATACCGGTATACCCATTCCTGTCAGTCTGCTGTTTACATAACAGGGCACAAAACCAAACTGTGTCTGGAAAGCCGGCCAGCATTTACCTGCTATCGCAACGTATTCTCTGGAGCCTTTATGCGCCTCTACCCAGTCTAACAGCGTAAGTTCATATTGTGCGAGCTTAGGAAGAATCTCAGGTTTCATGTTTCCTGCCCCCAGCTCTTCTTCCATACTTTTAACTACTTCTGGAATTCTGGAATCTCCGTCATGTTTGTGAAAAGCCTCAAACAAATCAAGCTCTGAGTTCTCTTCAATTTCAACTCCCAGATTATATAACTGCTTAATAGGTGCATTGCAGGCAAGGAAATCCTGGGGACGAGGTCCAAAGGAGATAATCTTTAAATTATTCAGTCCGTTTACTGCTCTTGCGATAGGCAGGAATTCCCCTATCATATCTGCGCATTCAGCTGCTGTCCCTACAGGATACTCGGGTATGTAAGCTTTGATATTGCGAAGCTTTAAGTTATAGCTGGCATTTAACATACCGCAATAGGCATCGCCTCTGCCCCCAATCAGATTACTGCCGGTCTCCTCTGCTGCTGCCACAAACATAACAGGTCCGCCGAACTCTTTGGCAAGTAATGTCTCTGCTGATTCCGGTCCAAAGTTACCCAGGTACACTACCAGTGCGTTGCAGTCAGCTGCTTTTACTTCCTCCAGTGCTTTTCTCATATGGATTTCATTTTCCACACAGGTGGGACATTCATATATCTCTCCGTATTTCTTCACAAACTCTGCCACAACAGCTTTTCTCCTGGATACGGACAAATCCATGGGAAAACAGTCTCTGCTCACTGCTACGATACCTAATTTCAATTCGGGTATATTTTTCATCTTGCTGCTCCTTTTCATACTAGCTCCCATTGTAAGTGCGGTACTGCCACACAGATAAGGTGCAATGCTGTCTTCTGCACATTAACACCACATGATGTAAGCTAAAGATAAATGATATTATTTACTAACTAAACTATTGTAATCCAATATGCTGATTCTTGCAAGTTCTATTCGAAAAGAATTTAAAATAAAAAGGCTGCAGCCTCACATGGTTGCCCCGTGATGCTGCAGCTTCTACTAAATGAAATATTCAATCGATTTTTCCGGGGTCTTCCGATTATTGCAGTTATACAAAAGCATTGCCTCCCTGCCTTTTGAAGGTCCGAACGCATAGCTTCTTACCGTAACTTCATTAAAGATTTCTTTTCGTACTTTGCGATTCATTTTCTTTGGCTGGTCTTCTACCTTGATTATATCAACACCATTAACCGGTCCTTCATAGTCGTAGGGATCAAAAAGGCAGATATAATCTCCTTCTATATCTGTAAGCAGAACATAATGCTCATAGGTATCAAGCCATAATCTTACGATAACCGCTCCCCCCTGCTGAAGGCATCCTATAATCCTGCTGTTCTGTCTGATCCATACCTGTTCTCCTATCAGCATTTCCGTAACAATAGGAAAATGTTTCTTCTCTCCGAATTGATTGAACCACTTGGACAGATACATCATTGCCATTGTCGAGGTACCGCTTTTACCGGATTCACCTGAATTGTCATACTCATCTAAGGTATAAAGCGAAATTGCTTTTAATATATCCGGAACAATTTCTTCTCTTTCAAACAAATATCTCATCGCATTAAGAAGTGTTGTGGGACCGCAGTCATACTCTGATGCCTGATAACTTAATAAATTCTTCATGTCAACCTCTTTCCACAATAGTCTTTGCAAACAATTATTGTCTTTTTTTCATGCTAGCTCTCCGTCGGATCAAAGGCATCTCTAAGAGCATCACCGACGAAATTTATACTGACTACCAAAAGAATTATTACGATTCCGGGGGGCAGCCATAACCAAGGTTTTGAGGTCAGAATCGATAAAGACTGTGCTCCGTTGAGCATATTACCAAGACTCGCCTGAGGCGGCTGGATTCCCATACCAAGAAAGCTAAGAGCTGCTTCATCAAGCATGGAGATAGCAACAACGGAAGTGGCATATACCAGAATTGGTGCTATGGTATTTGGCAGTATCTCAGAAAAAAGAATAAATCTTTTTGGCATCCCTGCTACGATATCTGCCTGAATAAAAGGTTTTTCCCTTAAGGAAAGTACATTACCTCTTACAAGCCTTGCAATACCGGGCCAGTCAACAAAACCCAGTATCAATATTATTGTATTAAGACCCGGTTTAAAAATTGCAGCGGCAACCAGAACCAATAAAATATATGGAAAGGACATGACCATATCCGTAAATCTCATAATAAGCATATCAAGAACTCCCCCAAAATAACCAGCCAGAAGTCCCAATACTACACCGATAACAGTCGATACAGCTGTTGCAGCTAAGCCCACATACAGGGAAATCCGCATGCCATACAACAGTCTGCTCAATACATCCCGGCCCACCTGATCCGTACCCAGAAGGAACATTTTTGACGGAGGTCCGCTGAAATCCCCCACCACTTTATTCGGATCATACGGAGCCAGGAGAGGAGCGAACAAGGCACAAAATACAGCAATTATAAGAAATAAAAAACCTGCTGCTGCCAGCCTGTGTTTTAAGAATCGCCTGATGATATTACCTTTAAGGGACTGCTTCATACTATTATCCTGATTCCTCTTTTTCATTCTAATCCCCTTTTCTTTATCCTAAAACCCTTTGTATTTTCTATTTGGTATCAAGCTTAATATTGAATTGTCGGATCTGCAACGGCATACAGAATATCTGTCAGCAGGTTGGCTGCCATTACTACCAGTGCAGTAATAAGACAAACTCCCATTATAACAGGGTAATCCCTGTTAATGATGGCACTCATAGTCATCAGTCCAAGACCCGGCCAGCTAAAGACCTGTTCAACGATAATAGCTCCGCCAAAAAGAATTGGGATTTGCATACCAAATACTGTAATAACCGGCAGTAATGCGTTTCTTAATCCATGCTTGTTGATGACTTTAAATCTTCCAATCCCTTTGGCTTTCGCAGTTCTAAGATAATCTTTATTCAGTATCTCAAGCATTGAGCTCCTGATATAGCGGATATTGTTACCGGCCATAGACACTGACAGCACAATAACCGGCATTATCATATGTTTTATTACATCCAAGGCTCCACTTTCCGTTCCAAGGGTTTTCATACCGCTGGAGGGCAGAACACCGAGCTTTATGGTAAAGATATAGATCAGTATAAGGCTCAGAAAAAATCCGGGTATACTGGTTCCCAGAAAAGAAAGGGTAACAACGGTATAATCCCCCGGTGAATATTGCCTGACCGCACTATAGATACCTGCTGGAATCGCTATGAGCATACTGACAAAAAGCGAAGTACCCATCAGCAGCAAGGTAGGACCGATATAGGTCTTGATCATACCGGCAACCGGTTGGTATGTTTTCACCGATACTCCGAGGTTTCCTTCAAATAGTTGTCTAAGCCACATGAAATATTGTATATATACAGGCTTGTCAAGTCCTAAAGCAACTCTCTTCACTTCGATTGCCTCCTGGGATATCCTTGCTCCCTGAAGCATTTCCAGCGGATTACCTGCCAGACTCATGAGAAAAAAGTCAATCACTGTTATACCAAGCAACACTGGCAGGGCAATCAGAATTCGTTTAACAATATACTTAAACATCCTTTTCCTCCTCTCTGAGTTTCTTTTGGATAACCGGACAAGCTGCCATATGGACAAGGTCAGAACCAAATGTTTGCAGCTCAGGTATGAAGGTGCTGCATTCTTCCAGGGCATAAGGGCACCTGGGATGGAATCGGCAGCCGGAGGGAATACGATTGGCAGAAGGAATTTCTCCCTTTAACAGAAATTTTTCTCTGTCCCTGCGTTCCGGGTCCGGTATTGGCGCTGCACTGACAAGGGCTTTGGTGTAGGGATGCAGCGGGTTAGCAAAGAGTTCTTTTGAAGCCGCAACCTCCACAATCTTGCCGAGATACATTACCGCAATGCGGTTACTGACATACTTTACCGCCTCTAGTCCATGTCCGATAAAGAGATAAGTGAGTTTTAACTCCTTCTGCAGTTCTTTTAAAAGATTGAGAACCTGCGCCTGGATGGACACATCCAGCGCACTAACCGGTTCATCGCAGATAATAAGCCTGGGATTTAACGAGAGTGCTCTTGCTATGGCAATACGCTGCCGCTGTCCACCAGAGAATTCAAAAGGATATTTCGTTAATGTGTTTGCAGGAAGGCCTACAAGCTCAAGAAGCTGCTTCAGTCTCTCTTCCAGCTGCCTTTTTTCACATATTCCATGATAAAGCATAGGGGCTGAAAGAATATCCCTAACGGTTTTTCGTGGGTTTAAAGAAGAGTAAGGGTCCTGAAATATCATCTGAACCTCTCTTCTTATGTTCTTCTCTATTTTTCCTGTGTTGGCACCCAGATTAATGTTCCTATAAATTATCTCACCAGCCGTAGGCTTTTCCAATGCTGCCAGCTGTCTTCCTACTGTAGATTTACCGCAGCCGGATTCACCTACCAGTCCCAGGGTCTCGCCTTCCTTTATTTCAAAATCAACCCCATCCACTGCTTGAATAAAGCTGATGGTATGCGGTATGATACCACCTCTTACAGGATAATATTTTTTTAGATCTGTTACTTTTAAAAGGGGCTGCTCTTTCTTTTCCATTATACTGCTCCTAACAATTTGGTGAACTTCTATGATTTAAATCTTTGGTTATGGTGTTTCATAACAAGAAGAATCCATAACTTGTATCTATTTCATATCTGCTCGTTTATAAACTAAAATAACTCAATAAGTAGAAAAAATCCAGTCATAATTAATAATTTCATTCAATTTTTTCTTTAGAGATGGAACAGGGCTACAACCGAAACATTATCTGTAAATAAAAGGATGAGATTGGTTTGCATCCAGAAAAATGTAAACCAATCTCATCGGATATTGTCAAAGTCATCCTCTATGCATTTGCTTTATCTATTAAGGCGTTCAATTTATTGTACTTAATACATCTTACTGAATGTCCTTTAGTAATTTCACGTAATTCCTGCTTCACCTTGCATTCCTCCCCTGCATGAGGACATCGATTGAAAAACCTGCAGCCTGTCAGCTTATCATAATTCTCCGGAACACTGCCTTCGATAGGAATCAAACGCCCTTCTTCACCACCGGCACCCGGAATGGAGCCTAAAAGAGCACGGGTATAGGGATGTCCGGGATTTAAAAATAGCTCTTTCACAAAAGCCTCCTCTACAACCTCTCCCGCATACATTACAAGCACTCTGTCGGCAGTTTCTGCAACCACTCCCATGTCATGGGTTATTAATATGATGGACATATTAAATTCCTTATTAAGACTCTTCAGCAAATCCATAATCTGTGCCTGTATGGTTACATCAAGTGCTGTTGTCGGTTCATCGGCTATTAAGAGTTTCGGATTGCAGGCAAGTGCCATTGCAATCATAACTCTCTGCCGCATTCCTCCGGAAAGAGTGTGGGGATATTTCTTAAGCAAAGTACCCGTGTCCGAAAGTCCCACTTTTGTAAGAAGATTTGCAGCTCTTTCAGAAGCTTCTTTTCTACTCAGTTTGGTATGGCTTCGTATTGCTTCCGTCATTTGGTTTCCAATTGTAAATACGGGATTTAGACTGGTAAGTGCGTCCTGAAATATCATGGTCATTTTACAGCCTCTTATTTTATCTAATTCTTTCTCCGATTTTCCCATAAGCTCTTCTTTGTCAAAACAAATGCTTTCTGCAGTCGCCTTACCGGTCTTTCCCAGCAGTCCCATAAGGGACAGGGTGGTAATACTCTTACCAGACCCTGATTCCCCTACAATACTTAAGATTTCACCGGTATTTACATGAAAATCGACACCTGAGATACCGGTAAATGTATTTTTATCCTTCTGAAAGCTGACCTTAAGATCTTTTACTTCCAGTAAACGTGTCATTCTGTCACATCCCACTCATAGATATTGATAAAAGCTCCATAAACGTCAGGAGTTGCATTGACCAGTCTCTTATTAGCGACACCAATGGCACTGATAACATAAGCTGAAAGCATAGGAACATCCTGTTGTACAAGTGTATCAATGGTCAGATACTCTTTCCTGATATCATTTACCTCACTGGTTTTCTGGGTAGCATTCAATGCCTCTGTAATAGTAGTATTGGCATAACCGGTCCAACCGTCAGCTGACAACAGCCAGTTTACATCTGGATATGGGTCAACCGGTGCATAGGTGTATTGTACTGCCATAAGATCAAATTCCTTGCTGCCTGCCTTAGACATAAGTGTTGCAAGGTCTACGGTATTAACCTGAAGTTTGATACCAACTTCCGAAAGGCTTGCAGTTATAAAATCTGCTGCCTGTGTAAACGTGGTATCTCCGCTGTTTACATAGAACTGTAAAACCTTCGAGGAATCCCAGCCATCGCCTTCTGCTGCTTTTACCAGTTCTTTGGCTTTATCTGCATTATAGGGTGTAGGTGTCAGAGAGGGATCATAAAAAGGTCCTGCACTGGATAAAAATCCGTCTATTACTTCACCTTTTCCATTTAAGAGTCCGCTGACCAGCTTTTCTCTGTCTATACCGTATAAAATAGCCTGACGAATCCGGGGATCCGTAACTGTTGTGGTATTAAAGAAAATGGACTGGTTGGTTACCGGGGCGCCATAATTGATATTTACGTTGGTTAACCCTTCTACACTCTTATAATCCTCTTGCAGAATTCCGCCGGTGGTCTGCTGAACAAAATCAATTTCTCCGGATTGAAGACCGGTTAAGAGCTGCGCTGCTGATACGATTTTAATATTCAGCTTATTAATTTTAGGGGCCCCCCTAAAATATTTGTCATTTGCTTCATAAGATACATAATGCTGTAAGTCTACATCTGTAATTTTATAAGGTCCGTTAACTACCGTAGGAGCATTAAACCAGGTATAGGCAGCCAACTGATCCTCTGGTACATCCTTTAATATGTGTTTTGGAACTGTCAGGATATATCTTCCATAAGTATTCTCAAAAGTCGTCAGCGCCATATCGTATTTTGTGGTAAACTGAACAGTTTTATTATCCAGCGCTTTTACACCAGAGATTTCTGTGGCACCTTCCTCTACAAAACCATCATCGCCTACACCTTCAAACGCATACAGTGCCATACTGGCATTGGCAAGTTTAGGACTTGCAAGTTTTAATACGGTAAACACTACATCTTCAGCAGTCACTGGCGTTCCGTCAGACCAGACTGCATTTTTATCTACGTTAACAATAAAATTCCTGTTGTCTTCCGTGGTAATAGAAGAAGCAAGCATTCCCTGAAATTCCAGCTTGCTGTTTAGTTCCACCAAAGGAAGGAACTCCATGGAAACACTATATTTTAATATTTCAGTTGCATCCATTAAAAGTGGATTGACACTGGTTAAGGTGTCTGTCATACCGATATTTACAATTTTTTCTTTCGTCCCGCCTGAAGATTCCGATGAGTTACCCTTTCCTCCCTGGCTGCTATCATTACTTCCACCGCAGGCAGTTAACGAAACCGCCAGAAATAAGCTTAGTACAATGGCCGTTATTCTTGTTTTAATTTTTTTTCTCATATTTTATACCCTTGCATACCACAGTTTACCTGTAATACTGCCACTGAAAATTATATAGAGTGAAGGAATATCATTGTGGCACCTTTCTTTTACAGTATTTTCATTCACCCTTTCTATGGTCATACCCCTTGTCTGGCATCACATCGCAAATACCACCTTACCCCTTTGGTGTTCTTCTGTTTGATGGATTTTTTTAGCGGTATACAATAGCTTTATGATTCTATAGCATTATTTTATTCATGTATTCATATATGTTTACTATAGAATTATTAAAATTATTCTACTACCAGATAAATGGTTTGTCAATGCAGAAAGTGGCACAGTAGTATGTGCCACTGTGCCGCTTTTCTATATTATAATAGGTAAATCTTGTTATAGCAAGGTCATTTAACCAAATATCTCATTTAAGACCTTCCGGCTATGTTCGTCGGTTAGAAAAAGTATCTCATCCTCTGCCACAATTTTTGTATCACCTTTTGGAAGTCGTCTTGCATTGCTGCTAGCTTTTTCCAAATTATATTGCAGATCTCATCAAAAGCTTTGCTATGCAATATTTCTACAAGGTTAACACCTTCGATATTACTTAAATGGTACATTTGATACTTTAGAACTGTTATTAATATCCCTTGGTGTAATTCCCGGTTCATTGTATAAGCCTGTAGTTTCAATATCGATCCCCTGATTATAGTATCCTGCCCAATTTAATTCAGAGCAGTACCAGTCAGGCTCACTGGCACTTGTATTCTTTTGAAAATCAATCATATACCCCTTGCCTAATTGGCCGACACAGAAATTCACTGCATTTGCTATTATGGTATCGGTTGCCCCCTTTACCCGTAATACAACCGTATCCTTTTCATCTACCCGGGTATCGTCCAGTACACTTCTTACTACCCCATCAGTGATTGCTTCAACTACCCTGATATAGTACTGCTGATAGGTACTGCTGTAGTATTTTCCTTCCACGATTGCTGTATGTCCCGTAATCCCGAAGCCTCCTTTGGATTCATAGATAATATCACCTTTCTTCACAGAATCCAACAGTTTGTACTTTGAGTAATTGGCACTGCGGGGCAGCGCCGTTCCAGTATTGTAATACCATTTACCGCCACCGCTGGAATTAGGAAGAATTGCAGTTTGCCGAGCTGTAAGAATACGATAGTAGGTATTTTCATATTCCGTTATGTCCGTTGCGTGTGAAGCCTTGAATTCCTCAATAAATGTATCAAGACTTAAATCTAGGGGTACCCCGTTTGCATAAGCATAATTGTTCACATTTTCATATGCTTTTTGTAGCTTTTCTTCTGCTATTACCGCCTCTAGGTTCATGCTCTTAGCATAAGCAAAAGTACTCATACTAAATAGCAGTACCCCTGTAAGTAGTATAACTAATAAACGTTTGACTCTCTTCATTTTATACTCCCATCTGCATACTTTTTGCATGCGTAACATACCTGGGGGTGTAAAAGTTCCTTTCTTTCACCCAACCCCTCCTATTAATAGCCTGCAGTCTTTTCCCCTGTAAAGGTTGTCAGACTTATTAATTTTATATGCATTGGCAGAAAAGAGTATAACTCAAATTGTTGTAAAGCCTATGTAAGGCTAACGAACTCCGGCACTGTATTGCATAAATTTCACTTATGAAAATCACACCAAAATACTACCCCCTCCTCTTGATTCTGCACGCCATAGGAAAAACCCTGTGCCTCCTGGATGGCACGTACAATGGAAAGGCCCAAGCCAGTCCCGTTATCTTCCCTGGTTCTGGCACGGTTCCGTTTATAAAAGCTCTGCCACAGTTTATCAAGTTCCGCCTCCGGTATCGGCTGACTGCCGTTGTAGACAGAAAAGACAGCTTTATAATCCTGATTGCTTAAAGAGATGGATATTCTTTTTCCTGCTTCTCCATGATGAACGGCATTCATAATATAATTTGTCATAACCTGTTCTGTTCTGATTCTGTCTGCAAAAACAATAATATTATCCGGGATATCTGTTTCAGGCACAAAACCTTTTTCCTGAAAAATTTCATTATATTTATCCAAAAGTGAGTACAAAAGCCGGGACAGATTAAACTCTTCTTTCTCAATAGTAAATCCTCCCTGCTTAAGCCTCGATAAGTCCAATAATTCCTTTATCAAGACATCCATTTTCTCTGCTTCCTCCATAATAACTTCACAGTAAAAGTCCCGTTTCTGCTGATTACTGGTAACATCCTCTTTCAGTCCTTCAGCATAACCTTGTATCAGAAACACCGGTGTCTTTAGTTCGTGGGATACATTGGCAATGAACTGTCTTTCATAATCAATATCCTGTGCCAGTTTCAAATTCATCTGATTTAGTCTGTCAATCGCTGTATTTAAGCTACAGGAGAGCTCATTAATGCTGATTGAAAGTTCTCCCAGCTCATCTTTGGAATAGATTTTAAGTCTATCTGAGAAATCCAGTTTTGACATTCTGGCAGTTATTTTATTCATCTCTTTTATAGGTTTTGTAAACTTATCTGATATTAAGAAAGTAAAACATAGGGTTAACAGAATTGTCAGAAGACCGATCAACATGGTAAAACGATTGGATAAAGCTGCATTTTCTGATATCTCAGCCATTGGAACCCAAATAACGATGACCAGCCCGTCTTCCTTCTGGATCTGGTATCTTAAAGTGTTTATATCATAGTCCGGGTCTTTCGTAATGATAAATGGTGAAGGACTGTGCTTTTCTTCGCTGCCGCCTGGCTTCCCTTCCGGCGGCTTTCTGCTTTCACTATGAATAAGTCCGGCGGGCATACCTTTAGGACCATTGGTAACCGGGTAATAGATGTCCTCTTTTTCCTTGCCTATAACAATGGTACCACCCAATTCCTTTTCAATTCCGTTTATCTTTTTTACAAGTTCCTCCTCCTGCAAGACGGTTTTATAATCTGCCGTCCCAGCCGCAGCAATATGTTGACTCAAACAAAGCTCCAGCTCATTTCCGGCAGCCAGAAGCGCATTCTTTTTATGATAGATATAATATTTCTCCGCAAAGAAAGTATTAAAGGTGAATAGCAGAAGGGCAAAAACGATTATTACTGCCAGCATATATGAAAATAGTTTAATTCTGATTGATTTACGCATTTGTATCCCCTTATAAACAAAGCTGATTTCTAACAGCTATCCTTCGAACCGGTATCCAAAACCCCGGATGGTGGTTATGCAGTCACCTTTTTCTTTTAATTTTATTCTTAACCTGTTTATATGGGTATCAACTGTTCTTAAACCTCCATAATAATCATACCCCCAGACTCTTTGTAATAATTGCTCTCTGGAAACAATATTTTTTCCATATTCAATGAGGGTTATAAGAATGCTGTATTCTGTCGGGCTTAGACTGACTTCTTCTTCCCTTAACATCACCTGATGGCTGCCGGTATCAATTAACAGTTCTCCGTATCGATATACACTATCTTTACCGCTTTTATCCAGCCTGCGAAAAAAAGCATTTAATCTTGCTACCAGCACTGTTGGTTTGACCGGTTTTCGGATATAATCGTCAGCTCCGATTTCCAGACCATGAACTTCATCAAAGTCCTCTCCTCTTGCGGTTAACATGATAATTGGAACCTGAGATTTTTTTCTGATTTCTCTGCATACTGTCCAGCCGTCGAATTCCGGTATCATGACATCAAGAAGTATCATATTGATTTCCTGCATTCTGCAATAGAAGATATCCATTGCCTCTCTTCCATCCTTTGCCTCTATAATATGATAACCTTCCTTTTCCAGAAAATCCTTCAGGAGAATCCTTATTTTAGTTTCGTCGTCCACCAGCAATATGGTCTTATCCGCAAGCATTTCTTAACCACCTTTTCTTGTATTCGTACTATCTCATATCAGAAACTTTTTTATCTGTTATAATCTGTAATTTCCCTGCCGTAAGTATAAATTTTTTATATGAATTTTTAATCCGTCTAAACACAAAACTTATTAACCAATATAACAGGAATTTGTGGACAAAAAGTGACGGCTGAATTTAAACCTCAGGAACGGTAATGGAGGAAGCTCTTACGGTATCGTAAGAACTTCCTCCTCCTTTTCTAATCCGATCTTTGAGTGAAATGATTCCAAGTAACACTCCCTACCAAGTGTACTATAATTAAACATGAAACTATACTGACTAAATCGGTACTATCGTTCTCCATTAAGCTATACTGTCTAAATCGGTACTATCGTTCTCCATTAAGCTATACTGTCTAAATCAGTACTATCGTTCTCCATTAAGCTATACTGTCTAAATCAGTTCTATCGTTCTCCATTAAGCTATACTGTCTAATCCTGTACTTCTTTCATCCTCTGTATAACGGTAACTGTTTTCATATGCTTTAGCAACCTGCTGTCTCTGCCCTGCTGCTTCCATGGCTGTTTTTATTTCCTCCGCACTTATCTCACCATCACCATCGGTATCATACTTTGTAAAGAATTCCTCTGATGAAAGTGTATTCTCTGTACCAAGAAGGGATACCAGATTCTCATATTCATCGGCTGAAAGAGAACCATCTCCATCCAGATCTATCTCGGAAGAAAGTCCCCGTACAGGGGGTTCTGGCGGTGTAACCTGTGCTTTTTCTATACCACTTCTTACTTCCTCGGCACTAATCTTTCCGTCCTTATCCGTATCATACTGTGTGAAAAATTCTTCAGAGCTTAAGGGTTCCTCCGTGTTCAGCCCAGATACAAAGGCTTCGTACTCCTCCGTAGATATATAACCGTCTCCGTCCGTATCTACCGCAGAAGAGAAACCTTCCTCAGATTCCTCTTCCTCCAATACAGGCGGGGGTGGAGGTGGCATTCTCTTCTCAGCGTTAACCGCTCTAAGTTCTTCTGCCGTGATTTCTCCGTCTTCATCCGTATCATACCTTGCAAAGAAATCCTCTGAGCTAAGGGCATTCTTTAATCCCAGCTGGTCTACAAGGTTTTCATACTCGTCTGAAGACAACGTTCCATCCCCATCCAAATCCAACGTGCTGCTATTGTCATCCTTGACATCTTCTTTTGTCTCCGCTTCTTTTACACTGCCTGTTTTCTGCATTAATCCCATAACATCTATCAGGGATAGATTGCTTCTAGCAGCCTTCTCCTCTTCCTCTGTAAGGGTATCTGTACTAACATTTGTAACTGCCTTCGTAGTTCCATTTTGGTAGTTTTTAGTCTGCTGATACCAGTTTACAGAATTGGAACTGATTGAATGAATCATAACATTACTCCTTTTCAGTATTCTGTATTACCTCTTATACATCGGAAGTCCATGTTACAGTTCTGTCACAGCTGTGTGTCGGTTTGTTTACAACTGCTGCTATTTTGAAATTTCCAGGGTAAGGATTCCTATATCCGCTTTCTCTCCCGGAAAGTTGCATTGATGGGTATACTTGTTTTCTTTACCGAAACTGAATACGCTCCTCTTCATATAATCACCTTTTTCCTTATTTGAGAGTGTTTCCTCTACCAATACATAACTGGTCTGCGCCATTACTTTATAAGGAATTTTCTCTTCCTTGCCGTTCCGGATTTCTGTTGTAGCTATAACTTCATCCTGTTCGTTCATTTCCTTTAATACTAGTTTCTTAACCGGATCAACAAGCCTTACCGTTATTTTGATGCTGGTTTTTTTGGTGTTCATAATCTGTTTATCCATGTTCTCAGAAAGTGAAGTACCAATGGTTACAGTATACTCCGAATCCGCTGAACCGTCTCCAATATGAACACCTTGCGTATTATTTATCAGATAAAAGCTTCCATCTGCCCTTCGATACACCGAATATGCTCTAAAGGAACTCATACAGTCTGTAGGAAGCAGAAAAGTTGCCTCTCCTATTTCTTCATTCCCGCTATCTGATACTTTGAGCTGGTTTGATACATCTGAAAATCCATCATCGGCAATTACCCCAATACCCTTGTCATCTTTGTTCTCTTCCTTTAAAAACCCTATAAAGTAACCATCAATGCCTTCAAAGCTTACGGTATCATTACCATAGCTACCTTCTAAGATATTGTCTTTTTTCTGTATGATCTCTCCCTTACTATTTACACCAAAGCCTGAGGAAATCAGCTCATTATATGTGCTGCCATCACCTGGAAATACCAGATAAGCCCCACAAAATTCATCTCCACCTGATTTCTGTTCCGGCAGGGCAAGACTGCAACCCGTTAAATGAATCAAAAGCAGTATGAGTAATATCATAGCATTGCTTCTTCTGTTATACTGTCTATTCCTCCTCATTCTCTTCCTCCTCTAATATCCCGTCACAATCCAGTATGTCCCCTACATTACAATTAAGATAATGACATATTTTGTTTAAAGTTACAAAACGAACACCTTTTGCCTTCCCGCTTCTAAGTACTGACAGATTTGCTTCCGTAATGCCGATTAAACCGCACAATTCCTTGGAAGTCATGTGTCGTTCTTTCAGAATTTCATCCAGATGAATACTGATTGCCATAATTCCCTCTCTTCATATAAGCAGATTTATAATCATTTAACTTCTTATATATATAACTCATCATTTTCCTTAAGTCTGCCTGCTTCCTTAAAATAACCGGACAGAATCATAGATACAAAAGCTGTAATCAGGGGAAACAGCGGCAGATAGATATTAATTGTTAAGTCCTTTAAATATCCGCATATTATAAGCTGAAGTAAATTCGAAGCAAGCCCGCATATTACGCCCCCATAGATAGCAATTTTACTAACCCTTCCAAGTGCAATTGCAGCCGTCTGTTCCTCTTTCTTTAAATGTCTATCCGTCATAGCTTCTAAGAGATCGATTCCTTTTACAAAAATCCATATTGTTAAGACAACAGGTATACTGTTAATAGCATATAGGAGAAAGAGTAAGATTATTTTAATATTACCGGCAGTTTCAGCTGCACCTTCTGTCTGCGCACTCCGCGATACTTCTGTTAAAACAGGATATATCCTACAAAAGCTATAAATTATCGTATAAAGATATGTTCCTGCTTTTAGCAGTAGCTGCAGCTGTCTGATCATTGGAATACTCTTATGGTAACTGGCAGGAGCCAGGACAATATCTGCACTCTTAAGCAGAAAATAGCTAAGCCACATCCCCCAGAAAAGGAACGCCAGAATTGCTTTGATACTTATGACCATTACCTCAGAGCCATAATCCGGGAAAAGTCTTATTACCATTATCCCCGGATTAATAAAGAAGTAGATCAGAAAAAGGCTGTAAACGGATATAATCGGCAGCAGGAACCCTGCTGCAGGCTTGTTCCCTGCCTTCCTGCTAATGAACCAATATATGAACGGAATTAACGCCAGACACAGATAAACTGCAATAGCCACACCGTTTCCTATAGCAGAAGCAAGAGACAGCAAGCGCAAACCCTTCCCCAAAAGTTCAAAAGGAACATACATGAGCTGAAATCCGTTAATTATACCTAGATACAGATGTGCAAGTACCGCTGCCCCAACGGATAAGAAGGCCGAAAACATCAACGACAGCCTAATATCTTTTACAAAAGCCATAACATCCTCCCATGAAATACTATTATTGTTTTACGATAATTATATGAACATTATTATCGTTTGTCAATAATTATTTTATTTACAGAAGTAGTTATTGAGTTCTATTCCAGGATAATATATAATTGAATAATATTGGAAAGGAACTGGCAAATGAAAACAATTAGAAAAATAAAGTCTGTCTTTAAGGCAGTACCAATAAAAGTTAAAAATTTCTTTCAGTTAATGCTATCAAAATGTAAAAATTGGGCTAATCGTAATTTTAAGGACACCGGTAAACCTCTGTCGCTTCTTACTGATATTTTAACAAGTATGCTGCTGGCTTTGATGCTGTTAGATTCAGGCCTTCCAAAAGCAGTAAGCTTTCTGCTGGCATTCGTAGTATTCTTCCTTCTGCTGAACCTGCTGCGGCTGATTGTATTACCTTTGCTGAAAGTGTTCTTGAAGATCTCTCCCAGAAGCGTTTATCTTTTTCTTCAGTTATTTATTTTATTTGCATACCTTTGGGATTTTTCCTTAAACAGCGGTGGTGAGAATACCTACTTGATTTCCAGAATAGCAGCCGTAATTCTTACAATAGCATTTCTTATTATGCTGCGCTGTTGTTATGCAATTTTCAAGCTTCGCAGGAAGACCCCTTCCTTATTTGTGATATTAATGATTACTCTTATCCTGACAGGTGCAGGAGGGTACTTATGCATTGGCACCGGCTTTTCCTATAATTACGTTGATAAATATCTTAACCTATACAAAGAAGATATTACTTCCTCCTACTCCGGCAAACTTAAAAAAGGTACGCTTGAAACTTTGTTTATAGATTATGGTACAAATAAGGAGGAAATAAAATCAAGAACTGCCAACCTGTCAAGTTATGTTGTGTATGAGGGTTTCACGAAAAAAATCAGAGATTTCTACTGGGGTTACAGTATTGATAAAGTTCCTTTAAAAGGCAGGGTATGGTACCCTGCTGACGGTGATAATTATCCGGTATTATTTATAGTCCACGGAAACCACATCATGACCGCAACTTCCTACAAAGGTTATGACTACCTGGGTGAATATCTTGCCAGTTACGGTTATGTAGTGATTTCCGTAGATGAAAGCTTTCTAAATGGATATATCAACAATGGTTTATCCGGGGAGAACGATGCAAGAGCAATTCTCTTGCTAAAAAACATGGAAGAAATGAAACGAAAGAACAAAGAAGAAGGAAATCCGCTGTACGGAAAAATGGATTTTAACAACCTGACTCTTGCCGGTCATTCCAGAGGCGGTGAGGCTGTTACCGTAGCTGCTCTCTACAACTCATTAAAGCGTCTTCCGGATAACGGTAATATAAGCCTTTCCTATGATTTTGATATCAGCTCCATAATAGCCATTGCTCCTTGCGCCGATCAGTATCGTCCCTCGAACAGGGATGTATCGCTGACCGATGTGAATTATCTGTTAATTCACGGAGCCAATGACCAGGATGTTTCCTACATGATGGGTGAGAAGCAATATAACAATATTTCCTTTACCGGTGAAGATGACTTTTTCAAATCCTACCTATACATAGCGGATGCAAATCATGGACAGTTCAATACCAAATGGGGAAGGTTTGATATCAGTGCTCCTTTTAATATGATGCTTAATACCAAGAATCTCTTAAACCCATCCATACAGCAGGATATCCTGAAAATAACTGTGAAGGAGTTTCTGGATGCTACAATAAAAAAAGAGGCTGCTGCCAGGGATTTCTTCCGTGACAGTAACGCAATGCGCTCTGAACTTCCGGTTAATCTTTATCTGAACGGTTATGAAGACAGCAGCTTTGATACTATCTGCAATTACGAAGAAGATACGGATATTACAACGGCAACCAAAGAAAATGTCAGCTTATCCTCCGCCAGCGCTTCCTATTGGTATGAGACCCAGGTATATTATGAATTAAATGGTCCTGACCGTGATAATTATGCCTTAATCTATTCCTGGAAAGACTCTTTATCCTCCTATTACAATATTGCTTTTGAAACACCTTATTCTGAGCCGATGAAGTACTTGCAATTTAATGTGATGGATGATAGGGAATTCGTTGAAAAAGAGAATGAAATAGATCCTCTGGATTTTACCGTCAAACTTACTGACTCAAAAGGAGAAACCGCATCCTTAACCTTAACGGACTATGCCACTACCTATCCTTCTCTGCCTGTAATGACTACGAAACTTCAATTTTTTCATAACACACCGGTATTTAAACATTATTTTCAGACTGTTCGACTGCCTCTTGAAGCCTTTCAGAGCAATAATAGAAATATTGATACCTCTGACATTACAGATATCCGCTTTCTGTTCAATAAACTGGAGACCGGAAAAATAAAGCTTGATAATATTGGTTTCGCAAGATAATTCATAAAAGCAAAATAAAATTGCAACTTCTGCATAGATTATATTAAAAACAGGTATTAACCATGAAAAATTTTTCTATTAAGGGTGCTGCTATAAGCGCAGGTATAGCCTTATTAACCGGTATGCTCTCCAGCCTGTTATCCGGTGGTCAGCAACAATTGTATGGGCAGTTGATACAACCTCCCTTTGCACCGCCTCCCTGGTTATTTGGAGTTGTATGGCCTATTTTGTACATACTGATGGGAATAGCCGCTTACCTCATCTACATTACGCCAGCAGCACCGGCAGATAAACAGGTAAGTTTGTTCTACTATGGTGCCCAGCTCTTTGTAAACTTTACCTGGAGCATTGTCTTCTTCCGTTTCCAGGCATATGGGCTGTCTGTATTGGTATTGGCATTTTTACTGGTATTAGTTACCTTTACCATGATCTATTTTTTCGACCTCAACAGATTGGCGGCTTTATTGTTGTTGCCCTATTACCTATGGCTGTTAGTAGCCTATTACTTAAATATCGGAGTATTCCTTCTAAATCAGTAAAGATCATAAGAAACTTTAAACATTAAAACTCCTCCTAAAGCAGATTGGGCTTATTCGCCTTGTCTGCTTTAGGAGGAGCGTATCATCTGACTTGGGATTTTTTTATTCTACCTCGGTGATTGCTTCGCTGATATTCTTAACGAGGGGAAATACAATAACTACCTTGAATAAATCTCCATCCGTCGTAACGGTAAAGGTTCCATTCTGTAATCCGGTAAAACTCTTTGCAATGGCAAGCCCCAGTCCCGAACCTTCCGAATTTCTGGCCTTATCTCCTCTTACAAAACGTTCAACAATCTCATCTCCAGTAAAATTCAGTTCCTCCCTTGATATATTTCGTAAAGTGATAACCGTCTGTTTATCATGAATCTCCAGATCCAGATAGGCTCTGGAACCACGCTGGGCATATTTACACATGTTATTCAGCAGATTTTCAAATATCCTATAAGCTTTATCGCTGTCCAGCTTAACAATAACTTTATCCTCTGGCATCCTGACTCTGAAATCAATTTCTGCCGCAGTAATTCTGTCACTCATTTCGAAATGTACCTGCTTTATTAAGGCTGTCAGATCCATCTCTATCGGATGTATGGTTATGGTATTGCTGGCTGCTTTGCTCATCTCAAAGAGATCTTCTATCAGAAGTTTTAAGCGAAGCGCCTTTCTGTCCAGGGTTTCCACATAGGATTCTTTTTGTTCTTCTGAAATATTCTTATCCTTTAACAGATCGATGTAAGTAATAATAGCAGTTAAAGGTGTTTTTAAATCATGAGAAACATTTGTTATCAGTTCTGTTTTCATTTTCTGACTCTTGGTTTCTTCCAGCACAGCTCTTCGGAATCCTGTCTGCACCTCCATGAGCTCATCTCTTAAGGAATTAAATACTCCCAGATCCTTCTCAATAGATATATCCAGTTCTCCCTCTGATATACTGCTGGCTGCTGCTAAGATCACCTGATAATCTGAAGCTATTTTGTCTTTTCGTTTCTTTATCTGATAGAGAAGTACACCTGTATAAATGATAACAGCAAATATTCCCACGTACCAGAACATGCAAAAAACAATCAAAAGAAGCATATTGCAGCCCAGGAGCAATAGCAGTTTCTTATTATCCTTTTTACTCATATCAAAGGAGGTTGCATATCGGATTAATTTTCTGACCTCTCTTATAATCCAGTTCAAAAATCTTCCAATGAAGGAATTCTCTTTCACGTATCTGACCGGCCCCTTTATAAACAACTCTCTGATGGACAGTACTCCTGTAAACCATACGAACAGTATTACCAGCCATATAAGAATATTAAAGACATAGGAAACACCTCTTGCGGCATTTGTCCCTAAGATATTATTCGCGTTTAACTCAAACAAATCGCCCCATACTGTTTCATTTATTAATGGCAGGAAAATCTCACTGTAAAATGCAACGGTTATTGAAAATCCAATCAAACATATTTCTATCGGAATACTGGCTTCAATTCCTTTTCCAATTCGCAGAGGTTTTATTAAAGGAAGCAGGAAGCCCAACAGTACTATTATTATCATAGCTGCTGCAAATAAATAAGCTCCGCCAGCTTTCCCATAGGCATTGTTATTAAGCTGTTCCATTAGATAGCTGTATTGCCAGGTATTTGCGTTTGAAAGGGCTTCTTCTGACCGAACAGCATATATTACCGACATATCAGAGGGTTTCTTTACCCGGCTGGCATACCACGCCGGATTGCCCCAATTTCTCTCAACCATCTGTTGGGTCAGATTCTGAGCCAGATAGGCATTTGGATTATCACCCATAATTCCATGAAAGTATGGTATTGTGACATTCCCATCTTTGTCAAAATTTATAACCGCATAAAAATAATAATCCTCCTGGATTTTCTTGATTTCCTCCGCCATATTCTCTGAATCTAAAAATGCATTAAGCTTTGTTCCTGTATTGCTTATTATCTGTCCGCTTTGGTTATCAACGCCATAATACTCTAAGGCATAAGCAGAAAGGGTATTATAATAGAACTCATAGCTCCAGTCATCCATAAGATTTGCAAAATCTTGTTTAAAGGATTCCATATTCATGGAATCTTCGTACTCTTCTTCTGTATAATCCTTGAAATCTTCACTGGCATTTATATTAGCATCTTCTTGCGGAGTACCATATAACTCCGTATCGCTGTTTACCGTATCGCTATTTTCAAGGAACACACCGCTTGCATCAAGCTTTTTATTATTTTTCTGCCTGTCAAGATCCCATTTTAATACATAAGTGCCCTGAAAAAGCTTATTTAAGAACTCTTTCTTTTCAGACTCTGAAAATTCATTAAGCTGCTCCTGTTTCTCTTCTTTTTCTTTCTCAATAAACACCTTTGCATTTTCTGCTATCGGCTTATATAACAATACAATGAATGCAGCCAGAATTGAGAGGAGTACGACACTTACATACAGACCCGCTCCTTTTCTATCGCTGCTGTTTTTCAATTTTATATCCAACACCCCACACCACCTTCAAATATTTTGGTTCCTTCGGGTTATATTCAATTTTTTCCCGAAGATTGCGAATATGTACCATAATGGTATCCGTATTTACTGCGCGTTCATTCCATACTTTTTCATATATCTCCTCAGCAGAGAATACTCTGCCAGGGTTCTTCATCAATAGAGTCAGTATCTTAAATTCTAATGGTGTCACCTTTACAGGATTTCCATCCACACTAAGGGTAACCGTGTTTTCATTAAGCTCCAGTCCACCTACTGTATAGACATTCTCTTCTTCCTCTTCTTTTTCTTTATCACTTAAGATATCCAGATACTTTTTATACCTGCGAAGGTGAGAATTAACCCTTGCCAGTAACTCCAGCGGGGCAAAAGGTTTGGTTACATAATCATCGGCACCGCACTGAAATCCCGTCAGCTTATCCAGTTCTTCCGATTTGGCAGTGAGCATTATTATAGGAAAGTCGTATTTTTCTCTGATTTTCATAGTCATGGTAATACCATCCATCCCCGGCATCATAACGTCTACAACAGCAAGATGGATTTTCTCTTTTTCTGCAAGGGCAAGGCCCTCTCTTCCATTTTCTGCCTTTAGTACTTCGTACCCCTGATTCTTTAGATAAATACCAATTCCCTCTAATATCTCCCTGTCATCTTCCACCACTAATATACGATAAGCTTCCATAATTCCTCCCTGATTTACGCATTTTCTCTTTCTATTAAAATTTTAATTATAGAGAGTTTAAATGCTTTTCATGCTTTACCGGACAGCTCAGGATATATATCCGATAGAATGCATTTTACTCCTGAGTCTGTTCTTCTTTTTCTTTTCAATCAGGTTTATTATACAACATTTGAGGGACATACGGAAAGACCTTCGTGTCAGAATAGATTTTCTATAACATTTAATCGGGATCTTTTTCGTATTTACAGCTTTGTTCTCCAGTAGCATTTCATTCCTCCGTTAAATTTTATCTTTGATACTCTATATTATAGAGAATGATTATAAAAGACACCTGTAGATAAAACGAAAGAAATTCGAAAGATTTTAGAATAAATAAATTAGGTATCTCTGAAAACGAATCTCCTTCTTAAGTATCTCACTTGCATTATAATTTTGTAAAATCAACTCCCTCATTTTGTTGTTTACTTCCGTCATCCTTCATTATTCTTAAAATCAGCAAATAAAAAAACTCCTGTATTATACAAAGGCTTGACAGCCAGGTAATAATACAGGAGTTTGTTTGTTATAATTTTATTTTATTTCGCTACTTCCAGGGTCTCTATAAGGTATTTGGCTACCTGTTGCACATCCGGTGAAAGGTTATCTGATATATCTGATACTGTTATCTGAAGCAAGCATTTCTCAGTATAAATATCATAAATGGTCTGTTTCGCTGTAGCACCATCATAGGTTAGATTAAAGCTTGTTAAATAACCTACTCCAAGATCAGTATCAAACTTATCTACAGTAACATTATCCACCGTTACCTCCAGACCTTTTTGTGCGTACTGAGATACCAGTAAATCGGCCGTTACTCCTTTATAAGCTGTTTCCAAAGCTGAAGTTTCAGGAATGCCGTCTGTATCAATAACCAGCATTGAAATGCCGGATACATCCGTACTTGCATCACTAACTGCAGGTACAAGCGCTATTTGTCTGTAACCGGTAGCTTCTGCTTCTGATTTCGTCCAATTACTTGGATAAATATAAGTTACATTACCAAAAGTCGCTGCCTGGGCTTTAAAGGGTGCTCCATCAACCAGAGGATTAGCAGCCACAGCTGCTTTCACAGTTACCGTACAGGTATATTTCTTTTTATCAACTGTAGCGGTTATAGTTGCTTTTCCGGCTTTTTTCGCTGTAACCTTTCCCGTCTTACTTACTGCAGCTATTGTACTCTTACTGGATTTCCAGGTAACTTTTGATTTGGTGCCCGTAATTTTAAGTACTTTTGATTTACCAACCTCCAGTGTCAGCTTTTTCTGACTTATGGCTGTTTGTGCTGCTTCTGCCGCCTGAAGATAATGTGCCGGAAGTACTGTCTGAAATGTCAGTGTAAGCATCATGACAACAGCCAGCATTCTTCCGAATTTTTTAATATGCTTCATTTATGCCCTCCTTTATTATTGTACGTGCTATTCTATTATAGTCTTTTTGGTAAAATTTTTCCAGTTAAATCTGGTAAAATATTCTTAATATGGTATACTGAGGATATACTTTCCTAAAGGTGCCTTAATTACGCCATGTCACAAGTAAGCTTATTCCTTACATAGGTTTTGATTGGAAATTCTGAATTTTCTTTTCCCTTCCAGCTGTTTCGCAAGCAAGCTCTTATGATAGGCATTAGAGGCCTGTCTTTAAAGCAGTGTCCCATGAACTGCGGTATACATGGAAAGTAGAAACATACAAAATTGTTAAGAAAAGAGGTTTATATGCAAATTTTTAAAAAATTACAGATTAAAAGATTCTTATCGGCAGTAATAATCCTTCTCCTTCTTACCGCCACCCCATTAACAGCAATAAATGTTAAAGCAGCTGACGAAACTGTCCAGTCAACCTCTGTTGATTTAAAGGCTCTCGCAGAACAAAAAGCGAAAACCCTTACCTCGCTGTATGGATTAGACAGTGTATCTTATGCACTTATTGACAACGGAAATATCATTCTTTCCGAAAAGTATTATTCTCCAACCAAGATATATGAAACAAAAACATCAGATGTCTATGGAATAGGCTCAATCAGTAAGATATTTACTACGGTTGCAGTCCTTCAATTATCAGGGCAGGGTAAGCTCTCCCTTGATACACCTGTTGTAGTCTACCTGCCGGAATTTACCATGGCCGATGACAGATATAAGGACATAACTGTCAGAATGCTTCTTAACCATTCTTCCGGACTTATGGGAAGTACCCTGAACAACTCCATGCTCTTTAAGGATAAAGATACCGTCGCTCATGATAACTTTCTGGAAAGTTTAAAGAGTCAGCGCCTGAAAGCTGCACCAGGCTCCTTTTCAGTCTATTGCAACGATGGCTTTACCCTGGCTGAAATATTGGTCGAAAAAGTTTCAGGAATAAGTTTCAGTCAATACATAAAAGATAATATAACAACTCCCTTAGGTTTAAAGAAAATTCTGACACCTGTTGAGAGTATACCTGCCGGTCTTTTATCCGGTACCTACGCAAAATTATTAAAAGCTCCTCTTCCTGCCGAGTCCGTTCTGTCAATAGGTGCAGGGGGAATCTATTCCTCAGCTGATGATCTTTGCCGGTTTTCCCAGTTATTTATGGCTGCCGGCTCTTATGTAAATGTATTGTCTGCTCAAGCTTCAGCTTCCATGCAGAATCCTGAGTATGCCAAAGGACTTAACCCCGCTCAGGGAAGCTCATTGACTTATGGTCTGGGCTGGGACAGTGTAACTACTGCTCCTTATGAATCCTATGGAATCAAAGCCCTTGTAAAGGGCGGTGATACCTTAACCTACCATAGCAGCCTGACTGTCTTGCCAGAGGAAAACATGGCTATTGCAGTTATGTCCTCCGGTGGCAGCAGTCTTTACAATCAGATTTTCGCACAGGAAATTATGCTGGAAGCCCTAAAGAGCAAAGGACGTATAGCAGAGATCAAACCTGACGAGACTTTCTCCCTGCCGAAAAAAACTGCCATACCAGCCGATCAGAAACAATATGAAGGTTATTACGGCAACTTCACCAATATGTTGAAGGTTACAATGAAAGATACCGGAACCATGACACTCACCAGCCTGCTAACGCCTGATGCCTCACCTCAAATATTTTATTACACTGGTAACGGTAAATATTACTATACCGATGGCAGCTATTATTTATCCTTTGAGAAGAACACAAATGGAAATACCTATATTTATTTTTCAGGTTTCACCAATCTTCCGGGCCTGGGTCAGAGTCCTTCTTACAGTTATCTGGCGCAGAAACTAACTGAAAATCCTCTTACTGCTGAGGTTGAAAAAGTCTGGGAAGCACGTTCCGGCAAAACCTATTTCCTGTTATCAGAGAGATACTCCTCCCAGATATATGTTCTTTCATCACCCTACTCTGTTATTCCAATGACTGAGGGCATTAAAGGTTACTGGATAAATACGGAGATCATAGATAAAGATAATGCCAAAAGTCCTCTCCAGATTCCTGGGAGTTATGGACGGGATCTGATAGATTATCGTTTCTTCCGGGAAAATGGCATAGAATACCTGGATGCAAAAGGAAACATTTTTCTCTCTTCTGACAGCCTTAAGTCACTTCCGGCAAAAACTGCAAAATATACTATCGGAGAAAAGGGATATGCCTCCTGGTATAAATTATCCAGTAATACAGCTTCAAAGAAAATTACCGTTACGGTACCTGCCAATGCTTCTTTCGCAGTTTATAACGAGAAAGATGTTTGCATAACCAATTACTACCTTAACAAAAACAAGACAATAACCCTTCCAAAGAATGGTTATATCGTATTTATGGGTGATGCCGGTTCCGTATTCCATTTAAATTTTGCCAAATAAAAAAGCTGCTTTAAATTATAAAAGGGACTGTTTCTGGAAAACAGTCCTTTTTCTCTTGTATATGGACGCTAAGCTCATCCAATACGAAGGTTTCATGCTTATTTAAATTGCTTATTCAATTGCAATATAACCTCTCTTATCTTCTATCCCTGTATATGATTTGGGAACGGAAAGACGAAGTATCCCATCTTTAAATGAAGCCTTGATATCTTCCTCTTTCACCTGATCTCCCACATAAAAACTTCTCCTGCTGCTACCTGTAAACCGCTCCCTTCTGATATAGTTTCCATCCTTATCCTTTTCTTCTTTACTCTCATTCCTGTTCGCAGTAATGGTTAAATAACCATCTCTTAATTCAGCATGCAAGTCTTCTTTTGTAAATCCGGGCAATTCCATATCTATGAGGTAATTCCCATCCTTTTCCTGCACATCTGTTTTCATCATCTGAGATTGATTAAACCATGCTGGTGCTTCCAAAAAAGACTCTTTAAACATTTCATCAAATAAATTATTCACTCTGTTTGCCAGAAACATAGATTATACCTCCTTGAATATTATATATGTTATTGTTGTTATATATATTATATAACATTAATATTTTGCAATGTCAAGAGTTAAAATAGATTTTTTTAATAAGAAAGCTCATATGCCTTTTTAAAAAATATAAGTTGAATATAAGCTCTCCTGCATCCATCTATAAAAGGTCTGAGTAAACACGTTTTTATATTTGGATAATGAAAAACCTAATTCAACTTATATTGTTATTCTTTATTTAATTCCCTGGATTGTATATCAAATGTATTATCGTTTTATTTCCTCAAGTATTCTGCCACATAGATCAAGCGTCAAGAACTATGCGTAAACACTTCACCCGGGTTCACCACGCCGTTTAAATGGGCCTGATACCGGTTGTTTTATAATCTTCTGATATGTTATTAAATCATACTATCGTGTTTTAAATTTGCGAGAGATAAAACACTTCGATAACCAACATATACATTTAACTAGTTGCACAGTTTTAAGATTTCTCTGGCCTCTGCCACGGATGCCACTTTAAGTCCCATAGCGTGTATCAGCTCAGCTAACCTTTCAACCAATTCATAATTTTTTTCAGCACTTTTATCCGGAGCCAGATAAGCACTGTCCTCGAAGCCGATACGTACTTCCGCGGCCCCCATTGCAATTGCGGCAGCGAGAAAAGACCAGTTATCCCTGCCATAATGAGTGACACCCCATAAACAGTCTTTTGGAACAAAAGACTTAAACGCATAGAGAGCTTCTACTGTAGGCTGCATCCCCCCTCTGTGGCCAAATACCAGGTTGAAGAAGACGGGCTCAAGAAAAGGCTGCTCTGCTCTTAGCTTATTGATATTATCAATCATTCCAATATCAAAGACTTCTATCTCCGGCAATATTTTTTTCTCATAGCAGACTTTGGAGCAATATCTGATATCCTCCAGAGAATTTCTATAAACGGCTTCTCCCAGATTGGTGGAGCCACCGTTTAGAGATGCGGTTTCTGCTTCCGTATACTCTAAAGGATTGCATCTTTCCCGGATATTCATATCAGAGACTCCGCCTGTGGAGGTTTGTACCACAACATCCCGCTGTCTTAGCACTTCATCAAATATTTCACACATCACAGATATGTCAGGTGTAAGTTTCCCTTCCCTGTCTCTGCTGTGAATATGGCACATGGAAGCTCCTGCGTCTATGCTCTTTACAATATCTTCTGCTGTTTCCTGTACAGAAAAGGGTCCTGTTGCTGCATTTACAGGAGCAAGGGATAGGATTACCTTATTCATACAATTTCCTCTCTTTCATAAATAAAAATTTACCTTGCTTCAAGTGCCAAAAGACAGCTTCAATGAAGAAAAACTATTCCTTTAAACCAAACTTTACAAAGCTATAAGAATCTGTCCAATAGTTTTTCGTTCTGTCTGCTATGTCTGTAGCATCTGCTTCTGACTTACGCTCCACCCAGCTCCATTTGCCCGTAAAGCTGTCTGGCCCGACATTATAGCATTCGCCGTCAATATGATGATGGGGTCCCAGAAGGTTACGGTTTGAGGCATAAATCCATAACTTGATCTCGTTTATACCTTCCTTCACATAGTCACTGATATCTGCAGTGTAAGGAGCCCATAAAGAATCTTTGACCAGGCACCCGTTTACAAAGATTTTAATCAGCGGAGCATTCTGCTTTCCGAAATCCAGCAGATACTTTTTATTCCTATCACTAATTTCAATCTCCTGGCTAATTACCATATCCTCTGCAAAAAACAGAAGTCCCTGTTTTGTAAATTCATTTCCAGAAAAAGCAGCCGGTTTATCCACTACCAGAAAAGGTCCGTCACTAAACATAGCCTCCCTTTCAACCTTTCTGAATGGAGTTTTAGAAATAACCCCGAAATCACCCAAGAGGTAAATGCTTTCTAATTCAACCTCGTAGGTTATCTTGTTTTTTTCTGTTTCATAAACATTTTCTCCGTATAATACATCATATACCTTCTGACTCTGGCGGAAAGTTGTATGTAACGTGATTTCATTTCTGCCGTTTATGACGTTCGGTTTAATGTCTACTTTTTTGAAGGTCTTATCCTTCCAGTAACCGGCTTCTTTACTATAGGGAATAGAAGTACCATTTACTGTAATATCAAATATTTTCGCTTCTTCTGCCACCAGATAGAATTCTTTATTGGCATCCAGATCAAGGTCAGCCTCGAAAGAAAAATTCATAGTAACCTCACAAGGTCTTCTAAGCTCCATCAGAATATCCTGAAGCTTGATAACTGAAACCGGCCCCAGGACTTCTCCCCCGTCTATACTGTAAGTACAGAAATCCAAGGTTAGAGAATTCAGCCCTAGTTTTTCAATTTTCCAGTTTCTTTGCAAGGTTATGATTTCATATTCTTTAACAGGTAGAGAAATTGTCCGAGGTTTTTCTGTCTGCTCCAGCATAAGGATATAGGATTGCATCGGTTTAAATTCCAATGGAAAGACAGTCTTATCCTTCTCTGCCAAAAAGCCTATTACCTCTTCTTCTCCGGTTTCACCCAGCAGTCGTTTAACCTGATAGCTGCCATTAAATACTGTAACCTCCGCCTGATAGGTCTCCTTCTGGTCATGATTAACAAGAAAGAGCAGGGTTCCTTCTCCTGTTTGCCTCTGCTGATATGAGATATTTCTAATCTCTTTCTTCTTTTCCGCTATACTCAGAGACACCAGCTTTACCTCCTTGAGATAGTCTCTGATTTCTTCCGCCTTAATCGTTACACAGCCAGCTTTTAACTGACTAAGTTCTTCTTCGCTGCCATTCGTAAAAGTAGGGAATCTTCCTGCGCTTAGTACAACACCTCCTTTGTTCAGAAACTCCAGTAATAGTTTCACAGTTATTTTATCAATGGAATGCATATGAGGAAGTATGACAGTTTTGTAAGCGATTTTACCTAAACAGAATTGTCCTTCTTCAATGCGTCCATGATTCTCGATAATTGTCTCATCTCCATAATGATAGCTTATATGATTTCCGGAAAGGCTTACAGAGATTTTTGTAAATTCATCATCTAAGACTCTGATATCCTCTGTTCTGGTACCATCATAGGTCAGGAAACCGCTTCTCATTGGATGCAGCAGAAGTACATCTGCTGACTGATTTCCTTCTGATAGTGCCACACATAAACGACCCAGATAATCATTGAATTTCTTGTAATCCTTCCACCAGGTCTGCTGATGGAACAAGGACGGCGGATAATCCCTCTTTCTGGAGCCTCTTATCGTATATGCCTGTAAATGCTGACAGATCATGTTAACACCGTTTACAAACTGCCACTCAGCAATCCATTTTAATTCTTCAAAAGATACATTCCAGCCGCAGAGTGCAAAAGACTCTGTGATTACTTTATCTTTTCCCAGCTGGCAGGCAGCAGAGCCAACCTGTTTCCCGATAACAGGTGTTGAAATAGGACGCCTTAACCAATCAATCCCCGGAATATGCATGTACTCATAAAAAGGCATAACTCCGCCGGTACTGGTCATCTGACTGAAAATGCTCTCCTCCATCATAATATGCCCGGTAGATTTGCAATCATGTGCCTCACACCAGTCATATATGGTCTTCATATAGCTCTTAACAAATAAATCGTTCACCAGCTTCCAGAAATCATAGCGGAATTTCTCATAATTACCGGATTTGATAAACAAAGAAGGCAGACAGTCCAAAAGCTCATAGCCATAACGGTTCTTAAAATTTTCTGTCAGATCATCAGACCAAGGCAGCTCCCCAAAATGATTGCAGGTAAGCCTTGGTTCATCGGTAAAGAATCCTTTTATATAGGTTCCGAAGTCTTCTCCGTATTTTTCATAGTAAACCTCATGGGTGCATTGTAAGAATGCCTCCACTGCCCTCTTGTTCATTGTATCAATATAATATGGATTGGTATGTCTTCTAACAGCAAGAAATTCCTGTCCATCATTTAACAGCGTATTATAGTCCCAGTCAATCTTAACATAGAACTCCCTTTCCTTATCATATAGGTATACTGCTAACATGGCTGTTTTATCAATATCCTTTAGGGAAGTATATCTTTCAAGAGTCATGAATTTGGCATGATAATCTGCTGAAAGCGCCGGAACGATTCCTCCTGCAAAACCGCTGGGCCAGCCTTCTTCATCATAGAGCCAGACATCCAGGTCGACCTCTTTTCCTTTGTCTATTCCGGCTTTGATGCATTCAAACCATTCTTCTCCCAGATAATCCACCTTTAAACCGGACCTGGCATGGAAGAAAGCACCTCCCACGCCTGCCTGTTTCATCTCCACTATCTGATTCTGTATTTCCTCTTTCTCCAATTGATCATTCCAGGACCAAAAAGGTATCGGTCTGAATTTATTGGAAGGATTTTTAAATTCTTTCATTTGAATAACCATTCCTTTCTTAAAATCTGCAGCTACTTTGAACCAAAGCCTTTTACTGATTCCTCCAGCCTCTCAGTACAATATTCTCTAAATACCTGTGCATCTTTCTGCCTGTAAATTCACATAGACTGTATTATACAAGTGAAGGCAGGGGGGGCTTACTCCAAACTTGAATAATTACCATATGGAAGCCAGAACAGAATAATGCATAGGTATTTGCAGAATATTGTACTGTTTGTGCAATTATATGATTACGTCAGGCTGGTGGCGTCTATGCCTTCCTCCCAAATTCTCAATGCCATATATTCCTTTGAAGGAAGCTCTATTCTAAATTTGTTATGAAATACACCTCTGTCTTCAATCGTCATATCCCAGGTATCAATTACCTGCACGACATATCTCTTTCCTTGCTGGAATTCAAACTCCTTAAAGGCTGGCCTGGTATGACCGGTATAAAAGAGAAAATATCTGCCACTGAAACCAGGATGGGAAGCAGTTGCACAATTATCCTCCCATTTCTTCATTTCTGCCGGTTTCAAGCCATGTCCGGGTGTCTGCAGCAACAGTTCATATAGAAACTTAAGTCTGTCCGCTGACTCACCATAGAGAACACCGCCATGGGACCACCAGAGTTTATCCTTTTCATGCATATAAGTTTCTCCGTGTCCGCAGTAACCTCCACGAACAGTTGTTGTCCAAAATAATCTTACCATTTCCTCAGCAGTGAGATTACCCCAGGAAAAATTAATATTTCCTTCGTAACCAACCTCATCAAAAACAACCGGCTTGCCATACTGTTCTCTTAAAGCTTTAGTGCCTGCCGCAGAGAGATAGATTTCTGTACGCTGTACGCTGCAATGAGTAATCCAGGGTCTTGTATAGTCATAGAGGAGCTTGCAGTTGTGAATGGAACGAAGCCTGCGGTACGGATCTTTCTTTACCAGGATATCTGCATATTCCTCCCAGTCTTTTAAGCCTTTTTTCTCACACAGATCATATTCATTGGCAAGTGACCACCATACATTACGGTAAGCTGCGAATCTGGCGGTTACATAATTGATATACAGCGCACTGCTTTCGCTGTCCATTTCTGAGAAGCCCCATCGGTCATAAGGATGCATCAGAATCAGATCTGCTTCGATTCCCAATTTCATCAAATCCTGAATCCGCTTCTCGATAATTCGAAAATGTTCCGGATTAAATCGTTTATAATTCCAATTATTATCTGGATTAGACGGTAAATATTCCATAAAATTATCCTTTGTGATTCCGCTTATATCACAGGGCTTACCTTCGTAAGGATAGGAAATCGGCTCATAAAGGTTGTAATCATAATGCTTTGGAAAAATGCAAAATCTTATTTTGTTAAAGGGACTTTTTCTTAAAGTATCAAGGGTTTCCAGCTGCATTGCATCTGGCTGGTGCGTCCATGCATAACAGGTCGTACCCATGGAATAATAAGGTGTTCCGTCCTCGTATGCAAAATGATAGGTATCACATACCCTGACTGGCCCATGATTATTGTCCATGGCTGCCGTAACTTCAAATTGTCCTTCATAGACCGCTTCTGTAAAGCTTCCTTTAACTCTATATGTATAGATACCTTCAAAGGAGGGCATGAATCTGATAACGTATCGGCTGTCTCCGTCATAGAAACCAAACACCTTCTTATTCTCCTGCTCACCGCTAAAGTATCCGTAGATTTCATAGTCTGTATAGGGATTCCCCTCCTCATTTCCTGTGAATACCAGTTCGAAGACTCCCCATTTTTCTATCTTTATCATTTCCTCCCTCATTGGCTACCTCTCTTCACTTCCAAAGAAACATTCATAGTTCCTCATAGGTGCCTTCCCCCTTAACTCATCTGCCATATTTAACACCAGTATGTTCCAGTTGATAAAACCACCGTTCATGATCGGCTCACCGTCAAAGGGATTGTAATATTCATGAAGGCTGCCGGTTTTCGTAATATCCTCACCAAGCAATCTGAGGGTTCTCTCATACATACTTTGTGCTTCTTTCACATATCCGTAATTTAAAAGCCCTCTAAACACAACATAGTTTGCAACCAGCCAGATGGGTCCAAGCCAGTTCGAGGGATTATTGGTAACAGATAAATCAAACATCTTCTCATCTTTTGCAAGAGTAGTGATTCCAAAATCACTATAGAAGGTATCTTTATCGAACATATGCTTCACCAGGCTTTCTGCCTGTTCCTTTGTGGCAAAACCTGCCCACATAGGTAGGAAGCCGGACCAGACACGGATTTTAATCGGCAGGGTATTCCAGAATACTCCTAACCCCTGATGGAACCAATCGAATTTTCTGGTCTTTATATCCACATCGGCTGAATAAAAGAATCCGTCTCTCTTATCATAACACTCTCGTTGTATGGAAGCGATCAGCTGGTCTGCTTTCTGCTGGTACCAGACTGCTCTTTCCTCCTCCAAACCAAGTTCTCTTAGAATCTTTGCTGCTGCCTGCAGTTCAGAAACCATAAAACTATTTAAGAAGATATTTGCAGTAGAGAACTTAGGACGACCAAAGGTAGCGGGGTCATTATCCATTCCTATCATGATGTCATCACACCAGACAAACAGTCCGGGAATTTCAAAAAAGTAATTTTTGTAGTAGCACATAAAATATTTATCCAATTGTTCTACATAAGGTAATATCCAGTGATAATCTTTGATGTAGTCACTGATCAGGCATATCTGGCTGCATAAAAAGGGCTTATGCATGTTCATCATAACACCTTCCTTATGCTTTAAATTCAGGTAGGGCTCTGACCATTTACCCACTTCAATCATCATTGGAATATACCCGTCCTCCAGCTGATGATCCAGGAAGTTATAGATATTTCCTTTGGCATGCTCTACAACCTTATCCTTTACACGGCTATCCTCTTCCCTCTCAAAGAGGTTCAAGAGTCCGTAAACGGACCAGTAGGTATCCCAATCCCAAACATTTCCGTCATAAACTGAGCCGGGATCTATAAAGGGATATTTTATAAAACTCACCGGACTTTTTAACACACCGGGTATATTCTCTGTTATAAAGTCCCTGATTTTTTTTTCGAAATCTGCCATATAAACAACCATACCTTTCTCGTGAATCATCCTTTAACAGCACCTGCTGTCATACCTTCGATAACTGCTTTGTTCAGTATCATATAAACAACCAGCATAGGCAATACGCTCATGGATACAGAAGCAAAGATCGCTCCCCAGTTCTTGGCACCGAACTCATCCTGGAAATACAATAGTCCCGTCTGTATCGTCTTTAACTTTGTATCATTTATAAAAGTCATGGAGAACAACAGATCATTCCATTTAAAGAAGAACTGTAACACCAGTACGGTTACAATGGCATTTTTCATTAAAGGCACTACAATGGTCCACATAAGCTTATAGATTCCGCAGCCATCTACAACGGCAGCTTCCAGGATTTCATCCGGCAGAGATTTTAAGAAACCTGTTACCAGATAAATGGAAAGGGATAAACCAAATGCAATATAGGTAATGATAAGGCTGGTTCTTGTATTTATCAGGTTCATTCCATTGTATATCTGAAAGAGGGGAATCAATGCGGTTGCTACCGGAACCATAATGCCGATTCCAAAATAGGAAGCCACCTTATTTTTATATTTCCATTCCATTTTGGTTAGAGCAAAGCCGATGGTTACAGAGAAAAAGACGATAAATACCAGGGCCGCCAGTGTGTTTATCAAGCTGTTCTTAAAGAAGGTTGCCATGTTTCCTCTGGTCCAGGCATCAATATAATTCTGAATATAAAAGCCATCATTTAATGCATATGCCGGTTTGCTTACGAATTCTGCCGGCTTTTTAAAAGACGCTGTCAGCATCCAGAACAGCGGATAGACCTCCAATATAACAAGACCAGCTGTCAATAATGATATAATAAGTGGTTTTATTTTAATTTTTTTCATAGCCCTTATGCTTTTTCCTTTCTGTCAAAGAGGTTAATTAATCTGGAACCTACCACACATAACAAGAAAATAAATACCGCGATAACACTTCCGTAACCTACCTTACCATAGGTAAAGGATACACTGTACATGAACATGGACAAGGATTTGGTAGCGCTTCCCGGACCTCCTTTTGTTAAAGCAAGAGCAGATTCAAACATTTTTACCGTTCCGGTAAAGCTAAAGATCATACAGGTTATCGTAATGGGTTTTAAGAGAGGCGAAAGCACTCTTCGGAATAAATTAAAGGCATTACAGCCATCAATTTTTGCTGCTTCGATAATTTCACCCGGTATATCTAATAAAGCACCATAAAAAATTACGGAATAGAAACCCATGGCAACCCATATATCCATGGCAGAAAGTGCTCCGAGTGCTGTGGAGGATTGACCTATCCAGGGTTGTACCAGGTGCTGTAATCCGATATTGGAAAGGATGCTGTTTAACAAACCATAGTTAGGCTGAATTTCATAGATCTTAACAAAGAGCTGACCAACCGCTACCGTGGGCAATACAACAGGGAAAAATACTAAGGTACGAACCACATTTTTGAATTTGGTAAGCCAGAATCGGAAGAACAAAGCCAATAAGAGTCCTAACCCTACCTGTCCTATCATAACAATAGCTATATATTTTAAATTCACAATCAAAGCATTATGAAAATTCTTATCGTGAAACAGTCTTTCATAATTCGCAAGTCCTACGAAATTCCATTTCAATCCGGGCGTTCCTTCATAGACGGAATAGTACACCGACCATATTACCGGAAGCATAACAATTATTGTGTAAAGCAGCAGCCCTGGCAGTACAAATAAAGCGATTGCTTTCTTATTTCCTAGTACGTTTTTCATTTTTAACTCCGATCTGCAATTGAATATGCGTAAGTCATCTTATAACCCATGTCTGCCATGACTAAGGTGACATGTAATTTATTCTTAACTCAGGTCATGCAATTGTATATATATTTTCTACAATAATGTGTATATTTCTATTATTATGTTCATTATTTTTATATTCACTGTATTTACATTCGTTTATCTTAATTTGTCAGTCATTTATTTCCAAAAATATGGAGCAATAGAAAAACACTTAACTATTGCTCCATATGTACCTTATAGATTAGAGCCGATTAATACTGGCTTCCGTCGTAAGCATCCTGAATAAACTGCATGTATTCTTTTGCTGTCATATCACCGTTAATCAATGTCTGAACATAATCCTGTGCAACTGTTGATGTCTCGCTGTTCATACCGGCTTCATACCAGGTTGTTGCCTTTGTAACCTTGCCTAATTCATCCGCTACAATCTTGGAATAGGAGCTTAAATCTCCTGCTACATCGTATTTATAACCTTTAACAGCACCAAACTGTGTCATAGCTTCATTACCAAGATTCTGTACCATATATTTCAGCCAGCCAGCAGTTCCTTCATCATACTTATCCTGTGCCAGAGCGAGAATATTTCCGCAGTTCATGGAATATTCCGTGATTGGACTGATGGACTCATCAACTACAGGAATATTAAAGAATCCGATACCGTCTTCACCTGCAGGGTTTGTATCTGCTGTAAGAGCTTCTGTAAACCAGCTGCCATTGTAAAAGATAGCCGCTTTACCGGATAAGAGCATGTTGCCTGCTGTATTTTGATCAACGGTTGTGATACCTTCACCAAAATAACCTTTTGCTGCAAGATCCTGCAGCTTCTGTGCTGCTGCTACATAACCGTCATCTGTATATTTTGCCGTACCATCGGCAGCTTTCTTCATTGCATCACCACCCATGCTTCGTACAACATAAGAATTGACTAAACGTGTAAGAGGCCATTTGTCAGCACCACCTGCAGTCAGAGGTTGAATGCCTGCTTCCTGTAATTTTGCACATACAGCTTCAAAGTCTTCCCAAGTGGTAGGTACTTCTACGCCAGCCTGCTCAAAAAGAGCTTTGTTATACCAGAAACCTTCAACGTTCATACCAAGAGGCAGATCATATAAATCATCCGTTCCGGATAAGGTCTTTAAGAGTGATACAGCACCTTCATCCATCATATCGGACACACCAAGCTCTTCTAAAGCTTTACTGATGTTTACAAGTTTATCATTTTCAATGAGATCCACAATGGGTTTACCGGATTCATATACGAATACATCGGGTAAATCATCAGAAGCTACTAAGGTAGCAATTTTTTGCTTTAAATTATCAGAGGAAACAAGTTCAAATTCATATTTGAAGTTTGGATTAACCTCAGCAATATATTTTTTTGTTAAATCCGTTATTAATTTACCGTTATCTTTATCTTCCGCCCAAATAGATAAAATCTTAATGATTTTAGCAGGCTGTGCATCACCGGTCTCAGAATCTCCGGTTTTTGCTGTATCTGTATCTTTGCTTGTATCTTCTGTCTTATTTCCGCTGTTTGCACCAGCGTTTTCTGCTTTGTTGCCACATCCAGATACCATTGCCATAACCATCACTGCTGCCAATATTACAGCTAATAAACGTCTTTTCATGTCGTTAGACCCCCTGTAATCAAAATCCTTCTTGAGTTTTGTTTAAATCTTATAGAATTTTCCGGAATTCACTCTATATGTATACAATATCACAATCCAGATTCTTTTCTAGTCACATATTTCTTATAAAATGTATACTTTTTTTATATTTCTATAATTTTAGTATAATATTTTAACTATTTCTTGCGGATGGAGCCTTTTAATTCGTTAGGCTTTTTGCCGGTATGCTTCTTAAAGATACTGCAAAAATAATGGTAATCATTGTAGCCAACCATTTCACTGACCTGGGTAACCTTATACCCTTCTGCCAACAATTCTCTGGCATGATTTATACGTAACTGAGTCAGATATTTGATATAGGTCATGCCGACCTCTTCTTTGAAGAGAATACTAAGATAAGCAGGATTCATGTTAACCATATCCGCTAATTCATTCAGTCCGATATTTTCATTATATTTTTCCTGAATAATGGCCAGCAGCTTTAATATGATTCTGTGATTACTGCCGGATTTGACCGCTTCCATCTTTTCTGCTATCTTCCCGGTAATATCTCTTACATACTCATCTACTTCTGCATAGGAAGAAAGTATTTCCACTTCCTTGTAGGATGCCATATCCTCTAATTCATACTGCCTTTTCTTTTCCAGAAAAATTCCGTTTGCTACACAGAGAAATTTATAGCATTCCTGCTTGTATACCGCAAGCGTATAAGACTGTGAAGCCAATGCCTCCAGGATCTTTTCTGTCTGAATCTTAATTTCCCCTGCGGATTCATTCATAATACCTTTGATCAGCCTGTCCACGAACCCATTAACCTGCTGCATTCCCTCGTTCTGATATCCTTCTTTTCTCTCTGAGGCTTCTTCTTCTTTTGTATGCAATTCCTTTTCAATCCGGTTTAGGACCTCCGTAATTTTTTCAATGGTTATAGGTTTATCCAGATAACCTTTTACCCCCAGGGAAAGAGCCCTTTTTGCATATTCAAATTCACTGTATCCGCTGATAACGATGAAGGAAGTCTTTGGTGTAAATTCTTTTGCCTCCTCAATCAGGGATAATCCATCCAGCCCCGGAATACGAATATCTGTAATCACTACATCTGGTTTCGTCTGCTGTATCACTTCCAAAGCCTTAATACCGTCATATGCAAATCCCACAATTTCATAATTCAGTTTTTCACGGCTTATCATTGCCTTAATACCCTCAACAACAATAAACTCATCGTCAATCACCACCATACTATACACTGATATTACCTCCTTTGCTTAAAACTGGAACAACGATTGTTACCCTTGTTCCAACACCAGGCTTACTCTCAAAGGATACCCCATATTCTTCTCCGTAAAATAACCTGATTCGTTCCTTCACATTGTTGACTCCATAACCTTTTTCCAGTACTGATAGATCTTCTATGCCTATTCCATTATCACGAATGGTAAAGTATAGCCTGTCCTCCAAACGTTTGCCTTTTATCGCAATCGTACCTTTCCCGATCTTTGCTTCCAGTCCATGATACATTGCATTTTCCACAAAGGGTTGAATGATAAACGTAATTATCTTTAAATCCTCTACCCCTTCAAAATCCAGTTTAAGCTCGAAGCGGTCATTGTAACGCATATTCTGTATCAGCATATACTCCTGTATCCTTTTTGCCTCATCCCTCACGGTTATGGTATTATCCCCTTTGTTCAGGCTTAATTTGAAAGTATTGGACAGGGCTTCTACCATCCTGGCTATATCATCCTCCTGTTTTATAATAGCCATAAAATACAAGGAATCCAGAGTATTGTATAAAAAATGAGGATTAATCTGGGCCTGCAAAAGAAGCAGCTCTGCCTCTTTTTCATTCAGTTCTGCCGATAATAAACGTTCTCTTAGCTCCAGATTGTTATTTACCATCTCT
This sequence comes from Anaerocolumna sp. AGMB13020, assembly GCF_033100115.1. Taxonomy (NCBI): domain Bacteria; kingdom Bacillati; phylum Bacillota; class Clostridia; order Lachnospirales; family Lachnospiraceae; genus Anaerocolumna; species Anaerocolumna sp. AGMB13020. The sequence continues at coordinate 756,737 of NZ_CP136910.1, forward strand.
TTAAATTTATTTCCGATTTCTCCGATTTCACTGTTATCGAACTCTTCTTCTATATGCCGGTTCCCTTCTCCTACTTCCTGAATGGTCTTCTCCAGCTTATTAAGAGGTTTGCTGATTCTGTTGGAAAATAACCTGGAGAAATAAACACTAAAGAGAATCAATATAAAAAATACCAGCAGGATAATCTGTCCGATATACAAACTATCACTGCGAAGCTCCTTCCGCTCGATGACATTTACTGCCATCCAGCCGGTGGATTCATTCAGGTAACTGCTAAACAGATATTTTCCCTTATGGTTACCGTTGATATAGTCTTTTAAAATTGAAGCTTTTGCCCCCATATCACCATTGAAATAAACCCCCGGATAGATGCTGTCTTCATCAATTATCATATAGCGATTGGTGGAGTACCCCTCTTTCAGGGTTCCAAAAGCCCTGTCTAACAGCTTTTTATCAATATTAACTATCATAAAACCCATGGATTTACTGTTTTTGGTATTGATCAGATTTTTTACGTAGGATATGGTATCTCCTTCCAGGTCAGGAATCAGCACATTATAGCCATAAAATACTTCCTTTCCTTTCGCTTTTCTGGCCAGTGTCACCCATTCCTCTTCCAGGATGTTGTCATTGGAATAGTACTTCTTATAATAATCAGATGGGATTCCTCCCTTAGAATAGAATAATATATTGCCTTTTTCATTTACAATGGTGACGCCTTCTATAAGAGGATCGTGAGAAGCAAAATCACCGATTGCACGATTAATAGTAAGGCTGTTGATACTGGAAAAATATCTCCCGCTCTTATTGTTTTCATCATCTGCTATCGCTTTGATAAAATTATGGTTCACCAAAAGGCTCCGCCCCTGCTCGATTATACTACTCAGCTGGATATCGATAATATTACTGGAAACCTGCAGGTTATAAGTATGTGCATATCTGTAATTGTTCTGGATGGTTACCCTCGACACATTGTAGACAGTAACTCCGAGAATTGCAGCAGAAAGCATAGAACCTACCAGCATGGCAAAAAGAATCTGATCCTTTATTTTCAATTGTTTTATAAATCTCATAAGTCTTCTGACCTTCCCCTTAAACCCTGTCATAGCTTTGACCCCTGTTAACATCATAGTTTCTTTTCGTCTTATTACATACTTTCCAGTCTGCTGGCCTGTTGTCATTTGTATTAAGTCCGCCTTATCAATTACCAGTTATTTTAGCAACTATTTAAAACCCCATTCAGTTGTGATAGTATTACATTTATGCATAAGTGTCAACAGATTATGTGTTTTTTTATAGATTAATGTAACATTTTGATATTTCTTGTCTTATTTAAAAGAGAAGCCATATATAAATTGTGAATCATACAATTCATATATGGCATAATAATACTTCTCAAGGAGGATTATTTCACGCTGTTTCTCTCAACAAAAGCAGTACATACCTGTAATTTCGTACGTACGCCATCATCGCCCTTCATCATTTCTATTACTTTTCTTACTGCCATTCTGCCCATTTCCTGCTTGGGAACACGGAGACTTGTAAGTCCCGGGGTTGAGATTTCGCTAAAGGGAAGATCATCAAAACCGATGAGGGAAACATCCTCCGGAATTTTGTACCCCTTCTCCTGTAATGCTTTCATGGCACCCAGAGCTATCATATCATTGTCCGCAAAATAAGCGGTTGGCAAGGAGGGGGTATCCTCCAGATATTTTAACATATCTCGGTAAGCCCCATTCATAGTAGTATCAAGTTCTACACAGAATTCCTTCTTATCTTCCAGTTCATTTTCAACCAGTGCCGAATGATAACCTGACTGCCTCTGACGAAATCCCAATATCCGGAATCGTCCTTTTAGGTAGCCAATCTGTTTATGTCCTTTATGAAAGAGATAATTAACTGCCATTCTGGCGGAATCCGCATTGTTGATCATAACAGCATTGAAATCCATATCAAAGCTCCAGTAGTCCAGTAACAAAATAGGGCTGACCGTATTACGGTATAATTCCAGATCCTCCGCTTCCAGTTCCGTTCCCAGCAGTATTATAGCCGTTCCCGGCTCACTGACCATCTGTCTCGCCTGCTCTTCGTAATCCGGCTGTCTGGCATCGACATTCCCGATAGCCATCTCAAAGCCTGCTTCACGGCACTCTTGTTCAATACCATTTATCAGCAGTGTAAAGAAAGGGGTATCATCAATAATCAGCCCGTTTTTCTTATAAATCAGTAATTTAATTTTTGTAATTTCCTCTGAACCCAAATATCCTATTTCTCTGGCAACACGAAATATCTCATCCGCAGTCTTTTGATTTACACCCTTTTTCTGATTCAGCGCATTGGAAACAGTCGCAGGTGAAAATCCTGTTATTTCACAAATCTGTTTTATTCCTGGTTTCAATTTGTCACATCCATTCTACGTTGTTCTAAAATTTTTATATAAATAATTATATAAATTTTTTAATATATTTTTCCGTTTCCATTTTCAGATTATCTAACGGAATAGTCTCTTTTTCTCCTATTTCATCGGACTTTTCCACCGCTTTAAACTCCTTGATAACACTGGATGTCCCACGATTGCTTGTACCTCTGTATTCCTAGACCTGCAGGAGTCCTGCTTTTTTTATATTAACTGATAATACTTTAGAAATCAATATAAAATTCAAATTTCCTCCCAGATTTTCTGCTTATATTTTTGATTGTTTTTATATTTTATACGAATATTTTATATTTTTACATAAAATGCACTTGTTTTTTTATATAAATAATTTATAATATAGATGTAAATATTTTATTTAATACTTTAAATCCAAATCACAAATCCAAAAAGTACCAAAAAGCAGAAGGTTTCTTCAACAGAAACTTCAGAAGCACAGAAGAATTTTGAAGCGAGTATAACCTACTCATTTCAAGCTCTTCAAATTCCCTATTATGATTACTTATGTTCCCTAACGAGGGGTTACATAGCAGTAATGCACACCAAGTGTTTTCAAGCACTATTTATATGCCGCCAAGCGGCAGATGGAGGTCAGGTATGAAAAAAGTAAGATTAGGCTTTGCTCCAACCAGAAGAAGTATCTTCAGCGCACCGGACGCAATAAAGTATGCTAATTTAACGAGAGAAAGGTTAACGGCGCTGGGGATTGAATTTGTTGATATTACAGATATCAATGAAGAGGGGCTTTTCTATGATGAGCTGGACAGAGAAAAAATAGCAGAGAAATTCAGACAGGAGAAAATTGATGGTCTTTTCTTTCCACACTGTAATTTCGGTACAGAATACGTTGTGGCAAGGCTGGCAAAAGAATTAAATGTTCCTGTACTGCTGTGGGGTCCCAGAGACGAAAGACCCGATGAGAAGGGAATTCGTTTAAGAGACAGTCAATGCGGATTATTTGCAACCGGTAAGGTGTTAAGGCGATTTCAGGTCCCCTTTACCTATCTGACCAACTGCCGGTTAGAAGATGCAGAATTTGAAAAAGGAATCAAAAATTTCCTCGCCGTATGCAATGTTGTTAAGACCTTCCGTCATACAAGAATCTTACAGATTGCTCCCAGACCTTTTGATTTCTGGTCCACGATGTGTAATGAAGGGGAATTGCTGGAGCGTTTCAACATACAGCTCTCTCCTATTCCCATGCCTGAACTGACTGCAGCAGTCAGAAAAGCAAAAGAAGAAAAAGAGGAAGTAGCCGCTGTAGTGAAATACTGCCGGGAAACCATGAACATAAAGATCAAAGACGAGGAACTGGAAAGTGTTGCAGCTTTAAAAGTTGCCATGAAGAAACTGGCGGAAAGCTATGGCTGCAATGCCATTGCCATTCAGTGCTGGAATGCCCTTCAGACCGAAATCGGAATTATGCCCTGTGCTGCCAACTCTCTCCTTAATCAGGAAGGGATTCCAGTAGTCTGTGAAACCGATATTCACGGTGCAATCACCTCTTTGCTGGTAGAAGCATCTACCCTTGACGATACCAGAAGCTTTTTTGCTGACTGGACAGTAAGGCATCCCGATAATGAGAACGGTGAACTATTACAGCATTGCGGTCCCTGGCCCCTCTCCGTTGCAAAAGAAAAACCCACCATCGGTTATCCTCTTGCCTTTGAGCATCCAGGTGCAGTAGAAGCTGAGGCGAAACACGGAGATATGACCCTGTGCCGCTTTGACGGTGACAATGGTGAGTATTCCCTGCTCCTGGGTCATGCAAAAGGCATCGAGGGACCTTATACCAAGGGAACCTATGTTTGGGTGGAGGTCGAGAACTTAAACCGTCTGGAGGAGAAGCTGGTCTATGGGCCATATATTCATCATTGTGTGGGAATACATAAGGATGTTGTACCAGTACTCTATGAAGCTTGTAAATATATCAATGTCAAACCGGATCTTTATGACCCCATTGAAGAAGAAGTAAAAGCAAGCATCCGTGGAGAAATCCGGTAGTCTATAAGAATTCTCCCTTCACACCACAAAAATTACGAACAATGACAGAACATTTTCACTTCGATAGAAGTTAAATAGCCGCTTTCTCCTTTTAACTTCTATCGGATTAAGGCCGATAGAACGGCGGATTGTGAGGTACAAAATGAATTTAACACAGAAATCCTTTCAGCTAAGAAAAGATGTACTGGATATGATTTACCGTGCAGGAACCGGACATATGGGCGGGGACTTTTCAGTAATGGATATCCTGGTAACCCTTTATTATAAACAGATGAATATATCCCCTGAACTAACACAGGACCCTTTAAGAGATTACTTTATCCTGAGCAAAGGTCACTCTGTAGAAGCCCTTTACGCGGTGCTTGCCGACAGAGGCTTCTTTCCGAAAGCAGACCTGCTCTCCTATTCCCAGTTTGGCAGCAAGTATATAGGCCATCCCAATAACAAGATCAATGGAATTGAGATGAATTCCGGCTCCTTAGGCCACGGTCTTTCCGTCTGTGTCGGTATCGCCTTAGGTGTGCAGAAATCCGGCGGCGGCAACCGCGTATATACGGTAATGGGTGACGGAGAGCTGGCAGAAGGTTCCGTCTGGGAAGGTGCTATGGCAGCAGGTCATTATAAACTGGATAATCTTTGTGCAGTAGTTGACCGTAACCGTCTGCAGATCTCAGGAAGCACCGAAAAGGTTATGTCCCAGGATTCACAGGATTTAAGATGGGAAAGCTTTGGCTGGCATGTAATCCATGCAACCGGCAACGACATTACAGCTCTTGACAGCGCCTTTAAAGAAGCCAGAAATACAAAAGGCAAACCTACTGTAATTATTGCAGATACCATAAAAGGTTATGGTGTATCATTTATGGAGAACAATCCTGCCTGGCATCATAAGATTCCCACCAACGAGGAGTATGAAAAAGCAGTAGCAGAATTAGCAGCAAAGGAGGCAGAAGCAAATGAATAAGATTCCTAATAGACAAGCAATCTGTGACGTTTTAGTAGAAAAAGCCGCTGGGGACAAGGATATCTTCGTATTGTGCAGTGACTCCAGAGGTTCAGCTTCCCTGGCTGAATATGCCAATACCTATCCGGAGCAATTCATAGAGGTAGGTATTGCAGAACAGAATCTAGTCAGCATCAGTGCAGGTCTTGCCAAAACAGGCAAGAAAGTATTTGCAGCTTCTCCCGCCTGCTTCCTCTCAACACGAAGTATGGAACAGGCAAAGGTTGATGTTGGTTATTCCAACACCAATGTAACCCTTATCGGCATCAGCGGAGGTATCAGCTACGGCTCTCTTGGTATGACCCACCATTCCAACCAGGATATCGCTTCTATGGGTACCATCCCCAACATGAGAGTCTATCTGCCCAGTGACAGACATCAGACGAAAAGCCTGATAAAGGCACTATTGGAAGATACCAGACCTGCCTATGTACGCGTTGGCAGAAATCCTGTTGCAGACATTTATTCAGAAGAAGAGACCCCTTTTATATTAGATAAAGCGACGGTACTGTCAGAAGGAACAGATCTTGCAATTATCGCCTGCGGTGAAATGGTGAGTATTGCCTTTGAAGCTGTTAAGGCATTAAAAGAACAGGGAATATCCGCAACGCTTCTTGACATGTACTGTATAAAACCCCTTGACAAAGAAGCTCTTTTAAATGCTGCAGCCAATGCAAAAGCTGTAATCACCTTAGAGGAACATTCCATTTATGGAGGATTAGGCTCCCTGGTCAGTCAGCTCATTTCTGCTAACTGCCCTAAAAAGGTAATAAACCTGGCTCTTCCGGATGAACCTGCTATCTCTGGTAAATCCAAAGAAGTATTTGACTACTATGGACTTAACAAAGAAGGTCTCATAAAAACTGCAATGGAGTTAATGAATGATGTCAAATAAATATATATTAAGTATAGATCAGAGTACCCAGGGAACAAAAGCCCTGCTTTTTGACAAAGATGGCAAAGTACTGGGACGAAGCGATTTTTCTCATGACCAGCTGATTAACAGCATTGGATGGGTGGAACATGATCCTGTTCAGATCTTTAACAATACCCTCTCCGCCGTCAAAGCTGTCGTAGAAAAAACAGGTATCAGTAAATCCGATATTTTATGTATTGGTATCACCAATCAACGGGAAACAGCCGTCGCCTGGGATAGGGAAACCGGAAAACCGGTCTGTAATGCCATTGTCTGGCAATGTGCCAGAGGTGCTGGAATCTGCGAGGCATTGAATACCCGGAGAGAGTTCATACAAAGCCGTACAGGTTTGCCACTCTCCCCCTACTATTCTGCAGCCAAAATAGCGTGGATACTTCAGAATGTAAAGGATGCAAAAGAAAAATCCGAAGCCGGAACTCTCTGCTACGGAAACATGGATAGCTGGCTCATATACAATCTTACCAAAACCCACAATTTTAAAACAGACTATTCAAACGCCTCCAGGACTCAGCTTTTTAATGTCAACACCTTAAAATGGGATGAAGAAATCTGCGGATTGTTTGGTTTAAACAGCAAGTGTCTGGCAGAAGTCTGTGACTCTGATGCATTCTTTGGAGAAACCGACCTTTCAGGTTATCTGGATACACCTGTACCTATTCATAGTGTAATGGGCGATTCCCACAGCGCTCTTTTCAGCCAGTTCTGCCATCACAAAGGCATGGCAAAAGCCACCTATGGTACCGGCTCTTCTATTATGATGAACATAGGAATAGAACCCGTCTTTAGTCAAAAGGGGATTGCAACTTCCCTGGCCTGGAAAAGAAACGGTAAGGCTGAATATGTACTGGAAGGAAATATCAATTACACTGGAGCTGTAATAGCCTGGTTAAAGAATGATTTGAAGCTGATACAAGAAACTTCCGAAGCAGAGTCCCTTGCAGTCCTCGCCAATCCTGCCGACCAAACCGTTCTTGTTCCTGCTTTCTCAGGACTTGGTGCTCCTTATATGAAAAACGATGTTTCCGCCATATTCTATGGAATGACCCGTACCACCGGTAAAGCGGAGCTGGTAAAAGCTGCTTTGGATTCCATTGCTTATCAGATTACGGATGTTGTAAAAGTCATTCTGGAGGAATCCTCAATAGAACTCAGAGAACTAAAGGTTGACGGCGGTCCCACCAGAAATGCTTTTCTCATGCAATTTCAAAGTGATATCGCCAACCTTCCTGTCCGTGTATCGGATACGGAGGAATTATCAGCAGCCGGAGCTGCTTATATGGCTGGAAGTTCTTATGGCTTTTATGATTTGAAGGACCTTGAAGAAAAAAGCAACGGAGTGTATTACCTGCCGAAAATGGAGGAAGCAGAAAGAAGCTTGAAATACCAGGGGTGGAAAAAAGCTGTTGATATGCTGTTAAATAGCACAACTTAAAAGCTCGTAAAATCTGTCGCTGCATTTAAACAATGTTGCTGAAATAAGTTTCAAAAATACATACCAATTTTGTGTGCTATAACTGCATAAAATATAGTTTGCTTTTAGCACACAAAATCGGCAACATTTCCAAAGGATCATCCCGCACTGACTGCCAGATTTTTTCTATTTATTCCTTAGGTAGGAACAACAATAGTCAGAAACGTCCTCAACAGTAATTTCGAATCTACAGTTTGCAGGAATCTCAAAGCTTTGCCCTGCTTCATAAGAGGTCCATGTTTCGCTGCCGGGGAGCAGTACATTTATTTTTCCTGCCAATACCTCCATGCGTTCTTTCTCCTCTGTGTTGAATTCATATTTTCCAGGTAAAATAATCCCAAGTGTTTTTCTTGTACCATCCTCAAATAAAACGGTCCGGCTTGTCACTTTTCCCTCGAAATATACATTTGCTTTCTTTACAATGGTTACATTTTTCAGCTTATCCATTTTTAGTACCTCCATAAATTGTTTTGATACCAGACATTCCGTTTGTAAATGATTAGTGAGGGACTGTTGGATATCTTTTGAAATCTCCTGTGTCTGTTTCATCCCTTTTTGCAAGGCAATATCAAGGGGTTCTCCCTCTAACAGGCTATTGGTAATTGCCTCTGTTATTCCCCCTTTTGTAATCATACTGGCGACATAATCTTCTTTCTGAATATTATTCTGAAAACAAGGCAGAATCTTTATAGCCCAAAGGTAAAGTTCAGAAAACAGGGGATATTCTTTCCCAATTTTATCAATAGCTTCCTGTTGCTGCCCTGGGTTTTTTGATGTTAAAATTGCCGCAGGCATACAGACGCCAGCAGTAAAGACATTTAAATCGTCTTCTGTTATTGTTTTAATATGTGTTAAATTCATACATCGCAGCAACATCTCCAAATGTTCATGCTCAGGATAGATGGTCGCTACACCCTTTTCAGACACTATAGTATCTGGACCACTAAACATCATACGGTATACGTTTCTGCCTAATATTTGATACAACAATTCTGTGGATACACCTGCCATACAGGAAACAACAAGTGCTTTTTCCGATATGGGAAAATTCATCAATCCAGTAATATCTTGAGGCCTTATCGTAATTAAAACAATCCCCGCTTTCTGGAATATTTCTTGGTTTGTTGAAAGACATGAGGTTAATCCCTGCGTATTGAGCATTTCATAAGTACGAGGATTAGCTCTGTAGGAAATTAACAGATTTTTCCTCTCGAGTCCCTTGTCAATCAGTGAGTGCGCAATTGCTTGTCCTAAATGACCGCATCCTACAATTCCGATTTTTAAATTATTCAGCATAATCCAATCATTACTTAACAAAATACACAACTCCTTTCATCGAGTATGCATTAAACAGGATATCATTTCATTCCTTTAGCACATTGCATCAAAACGTTCTTTCCCTAATTCGTCGATAAGAGCTTTCCCCCAAATATCATGTTTGATGTATTCTTTCGCAGTCAAAATAATACAAGGCGTGGAAGCCCAAATCCCCAAAGTTTCATTATCCGTTTCCGCCATTTCACCAATTACCACTTCATTTGAATCACATGCTGCGACATTTAACCTTTTGCCAAGACGTTGCTGTGAGCTAACCCCGCAGGATTCCAGATTAATAGTGTGGATACAGCCCGGATTGTATTCTCCAAATATCCCCACAATCACTTGTACTCCCCGATGCTCCGCAGATAGAAGATGTTCTCTTACTTTTTTTGCTTCCTGCGGCCATAGGGATACCAATAAATCCTTCCTGGCGTTTTGAATAACATTTGCTATTTTTTCTATTATAGTTTGGTATCCTGACAGATTCCACGTTAAATCAACATCTGGTAATGGTGCTATATTCGTCAGCAATCCATTCAGACTTTCCATTTTTTCATCAAATTCCTTATAAATTCTTTGAAGAAGTACCTTAGGGTCAATAGGGCAATATTGCACCGGTTCTGATGAGCTGGAGAGGATGGTACCTTTATTTTTTAAACTCGTCAGTGTTTCGTAAATCTTTGCAGTTGGGATTTTCGCAATTTTGCTCACTTCATAGCCGATAGCCGGATTTTTTTGGAGAAGAGCAAGATAGGCTTTTGCTTCATAAGTAGAAAATCCAAACTGTGTTAATTTAAGTATTATATCGTTCATAATAGCTCCTTTAAATATTTATCTATATACTACCTTAAGAGTAAGAAACAAGTCAATGACTACCAATATTAAGTAGAATAACTTTTCTAAATACTCTTATACTTTTTGCATTTACAGTAAAGGCAAACACTACTATAGACCTAAAAACCTGCAAGACGGTCGTCCTGTCTTCCTTAATTTAACAGTAAAAAAATATGGCGTAGTTCTATGTTTTAATTTAATATTAAATATGGAAGAAATTTTAAACCGTATTATCAAAAAATATAACTTGTTGAGGTATTTATGGAAAAGCAGATTGGGAAACTAATAGGAAGCGGCGGTACGTCAGATGTACATGAATGGGGTGATAATGAGGTGATAAAGATTTATAAAACTCATATATCCGATGGTACTATAAATCACGAGGAGTATATAGGAAAATTATTAAATAAAACTTTCTTAAATATCCCAAAACTCATTGATTCAATAACTATAGACGGTAAAAGTGCATTAATATATGAGCGTAAACCAGGCAATATACTAGCCGAACCGCTGTTAAAAGGACTTTATGAGAAAGAATTAGCTCAGAAATTTGCTAAGATGCATTATGATATACATATGGAAACCATAATTGAACTGCCAAAACAATATGAATTCTTTTATAACCGTATTACAGATTTAAGTAGCATTTTAGGATCTAAATCAGATGCTTTATTGGAGCTGCTGGATAGCATTCCTAATGAGACCAAGCTTTGCCATGGTGATTATCAACCACTGAATATCATCGGTGAAGCTGGTGACTATACCGTCATAGACTGGAATGGTGCCTGTTCCGGGAATCCTGTACTGGATGTTGCCTGGACATACCTGACTCTTAATTCTCCTGTGGTCAAGCATCTGCTGGGAAAAGAAGCTTCTGAACTATTTACCCTGTTTGTAGAGGATTATTTATCTCATTATTGTCAACTAGCAGGCATCAATAGCTCGCAAGTCCTAAAGTGCCTGCCTCTGGTTGCCGCAAGAAGATTATACGATAACAATTTAAGTGATACAGATGTATCGAAACTTGAAAAAGACTGGCTGCATCAGCTATTGTCAGACTTTTAAAACAAAAGTGATAGCCTATAGAACTGCATAAAAAACCGCAAACAGCCTATCCATAAGATTAACCTTCTTGTGTCAGACAAAATGAGTCTATTTAAGAGGAGTTAACTTCACTTACTGGTTGTTTGCGGTATATTTTATTAAGCTATTTTTATGGAACTGTCTTTTTTAAACACCTTGTCAATCTTAACCTTTAACTCATCAGAGATTTCTGTTAGGGGAAGTCTAAGTTCAGGAGAATCAATCAGACCGATTTGATTTAAGCAATATTTAATAGGTGCAGGATTAGGCTCTTCAAAAAGCAGTGGAATCAACGGATAGATTTCCTTCCAGGTATTCAGCGCTTCTTCTGCATTATTAGCTTTGATGTCTTTGAATATTTTCACAAACTTTTCTGTATTAGTATGTGCGGAAGCCATAATACCGCCAGCGCCGCCAAGGGTTAAGGTAAGATAAAACAAAAGGTCCTCTCCTGTCAATATAGAGAAATCCTTTGGCGGATTCAGCAAAAGGTTCATAGTCTGCTTAATGTCTCCGCAAGAGTCTTTCAGACCTACGATATTCTTGATCTCAGCCAGCTTATAAAGCGTATCATTGGTAATATTAACACCTGTACGGTATGGGATATTATAGATGATAATATTTAAAGAAGTTTCCTCTGCAAGGCTTTTGAAATGAGCATAAATTCCATTTTGGTTCGGTTTGTTATAATAAGGACAGACGGACAGAATGCCTTCAATCTTATATTTCTCCGCCAGTTTCGCTCTTTTCGCCACATTAGCTGTGCAGTTACCTCCTATTCCGGCGTAAATCGGCAGGCGTCCTCTATTATACTCCAAAGTCTTATCCATCATTTCCTCAAATTCATATTCGCTGATCGTTGGTATCTCACCTGTAGTACCAAAGGGGATAAAACCGGAGATTCCGGTTTCTGCGTAATGATTGATGAGCCTTTCATAGGATTTATAGTCTATCTTCCCTTCAGAAAAGGGTGTTATAATGGGCAGCCATACACCGTTAAGTGACATAATTATACCTCCTGATTTGAATATCGTTAAGTTACTTCAGTTGAAAAAACAAATTACGCTTTCCCATAACCTAATCCTTTCATTCATAAATCACATGGAAAAGTGGCAAAATCTATTTCAACCTATATGTTTATTCTATCGAAATTTTCTGTATGTGTTACTTAAAACAGGTCATTTATTCACCTTTTTATACATTATACAAAACATTATTTTATGAAAATATTATTATAATGCTTTCAATATTGCAGATAGTGCTGTATACTATAAAAAATCATACACTGGGATTATGCCCTTGATTTCTGGTGTCCTTTAACCTATCAATAATGATATATCCTGCTTAACCATACCTATGTATACACGCTATATCCTGTTACGCTGCCTAATCTCTACCTTTATGCTGAAGTTTATACTTTGTAACCAAGCTAACACCATCTACAATAAAATCGTACCACACTAAGGCTCATTGCAAAATCAGAGATTAAGTCCTATAAGCAAAAAATATACATAAAATAACAATAGATATTATAAAAAAGCAATAGATATCATAAAAAGCAATATACATAATAAAAAGCAATATACATAATAAAAAGCAATAGACATCATAAAAAGCAATAGATATCATAAAAAAGCAATAGACATCATAAAAAGCAATAGACATCATAAAAAGCAATAGACATAATAAAAAGCAATAGACATAATAAAAAGTAATAGACATCATAAAAAGCAATAGATATCATAGAAAAGCAATAGATATCATAAAAAAAGCAATAGATATCATAAAAAAAGCAATAGATATCATAAAAAAGCAAGGTGACACTACCGATTTCAGGCAATCTGTGCAAAACAGAAAGGATGAATGCGCCTATGGAAATGTATTAGAAGTCCTTTTCCCGGAATCGTTTGCGCTATATAATCAAGCAGATTGTTTGAGCGCAGCGAGTTATCTGTTTGATTATATGCCAAGCGCAACCGATTCCGGGAATTAGGACTTCTTATACATTGGAATGAAGCATTCATCCTATCTGTTTTGCACAGACTGCCGTCCGTCCCCCCACCCTTCGCTACTGCATATCTCACCCAATAAAGGAGTACAAACATGGGCACCTTCGAAAAGCTAGGATACCTAAACGATGATTTTCGGATCTTCCACCTGATGGACAACGAGAAAAAAGAATTTGATTTTCATTACCATGACTTTAACAAAATAATGATCTTCCTCTCCGGAAACCTTAATTATTCCATCGAAGGCAGGAATTACCATTTAAATCCCTATGATATTCTTCTGGTAAACGCTGGTGAGGTACACCGCCCCGTCTGTCTTGATAATTCCGTTTATGACAGAATTATCGTATATGTATCCACGAAATTTTTAACCTCCTACAGCAGCGAGGAATATAACCTGATGCACTGCTTTGACAAAGCAAAAAAGGAGCATTCCAATGTACTTCGGATTCCCTCCCTGGATAAAAGCAAGCTCTATCATGTCTGCAAAGAACTTGAATTATCCTTTAAAGACAATGACTTTGCAAGAGAGCTGTATCAAAAGATTTTGTTTCTGGAGTTTATGATACAGTTAAATCGCACGGTTATCTCCAATCATGTAAACTACCTGGACAGTGATATGGCAAATGATAAACTCCTCGCAATCCTTGACTATATCAATACCAATCTTACCGAAGACATAACCATCGATACACTGGCAAATACCTTCTTTCTAAGCAGATACTATCTCATGCACTTTTTTAAAGAGCATACGGGATATACCGTAGGCAATTACATCACAGAGAAACGGCTGCTGCTGGCCAGACATTATGTTCAAGCCGGTTACACCTCAACTCAGGCCTGCTATATGAGTGGTTTTAAGAATTACTCCACCTTTTCAAGGGCTTTTAAAAAAGCCTTTAAAACCATGCCTAAAAATGCCCCTTACATAGATTAACATGTAAAATACTATCCCTTTCATGGATTTTCGTATATACCCTTAAGCATTCACTGGAATATCCACTTGAAATCAGTTATGATACTTATAGTTCAGTGTTTTAACTTTCATAAAGTCTTACAAGAGCTTAAGAATATTATGAAATAACAGCAGAAAGGATATCATCAATGAGCCAAAAAGCACTATTTAACGATAACTGGCAATTTATTAAAATGCCGGTACATTCCTCCATAGAGGAACTCCCTAAAAGCGAGGCGAATTTTTCACCTGTCAGTCTGCCTCATGACTGGTTGATTTACAATACCAATGATCTCTATGAAACCGGTGACGGCTGGTATAAGAAAAGTTTGTTTCTGGAAGAGAGTTCGGAAATAAAGGAACTGATAAATCGCAAAACAACAGAAGGAACCCTGCCATCCCATTACCTGTACAAGCCCGGTACGAAATTCTCTCTTTCTTTCGAAGGTGTATATATGGACTCTTCCGTCTATGTAAACGGCACCTTTGCAGGGAATTGGAAATATGGGTACTCCTCTTTTGAATACGATATTACATCATTTTTAAAAGCCGGTGAAAATGAAATCCTTGTTCAGGTATGCCACGAGGCTCCCAACTCCCGCTGGTACTCCGGCGCTGGTATTTACAGAAATGTATGGCTCAAGGCTTCAACTGACAGTCATCTTATAACAGATGGTATCTATGTTTCCACCAAAGAGCTGGGCAGGAACTGGGAGGTAACGATAGATACCGAAGTTTACATATCCCCTGATAACAAACCAGATAAATTTACACTTCGTCACAGCATTATAGATGTTAAGGGTAATATTACTTCTGAAAAGCAGATTGACCTTACTGAGACAGCAGATCGTTCCTGCTGCAAAAGCACCACATCTCTGAATGTAAATGAGCCTGCGCTTTGGGACCTTAATTCTCCAAATCTCTATTCCTTAAGGACTGAGCTTCTCTCAGAAAATATCGTGATTGACACAGAAACCCTGAACTTCGGTTTCTCAACAAAGAAATTTGATACGGAAAAAGGCTTCTTCTTAAACGGAGAACACATAAAAATAAACGGTGTATGTGAACATCATGACCTTGGCTGCCTGGGTGCCGCTGTCAACAAAGCTGCCTTGCGCAGAAAAATCCTGCTTTTAAAAGAAATGGGCGTTAACGGTATCCGAACCTCCCACAATATGCCGGCGGTGGAGCTGATGGAGCTGGCAGATGAAATGGGTATATTAATTGTATCCGAAGGCTTCGATATGTGGGAGCGTTCAAAGACTACTTATGACTATGCCAGATTCTTCCCGGAATGGTCACAGAGAGATGTTGCCAGCTGGGTACGCAGGGATAGAAACCATCCAAGCCTTCTTATGTGGAGCATCGGCAACGAAATCCCTGATACCCATGCCGATGCCAGGGGGCAGGAAGTGACCAGCTACCTAAAAAAACAGGTAGAGAAACACGATTACAGGGGGAATGCTCCTGCTACCATCGGTTCCAATTACATGCCTTGGGAAAATGCAAGAAAATGCGCGGACATCCTAAAATATGCGGGTTATAACTATGCTGAAAAATATTATGAAGAGCATCACAAGGAACACCCGGACTGGTTTATTTACGGCAGTGAAACCTCCTCAACGGTACAGAGCAGAAGTATATACCACTTCCCTCTTTCCCAGCCCATCTTAAATGATGATGACGAACAGTGCTCCTGTCTTGGTAACAGTACTACCAGCTGGGGTGCGAAAAATACAGAATATGCAATAACCGCTGACAGAGATGCAGAATTCTCCATGGGACAGTTTATCTGGACCGGTTTTGATTACATTGGAGAGCCTACACCTTACTCTACAAAGAATTCCTATTTCGGACAGATTGATACTGCCGGCTTTAAAAAAGATACCTTCTATATCTATCAGGCAGAATGGACAGAATACAGAACAACCCCCATGGTGCATATCTTCCCTTATTGGGATTTTTCCGAAGGACAGTTAATTGATGTCAGGGTATGCTCCAATGCACCTTCTGTTGAGCTGTTCTTAAACGATGTTTCACAGGGCATATACCACATTGACCACCAAAAGGGCAAAGAGCTCCTGGGGCATTTTAAGATTCCCTATACAAAAGGCGTGTTAAGAGCAGTTGCATACGATGAACAAGGTAACATTATAGCAGAGGATGTGAAAACCTCCTTTACCGATGCGGCTTCCCTTCAGTTAGACTGGGACAAAAGCGAGATTACCGCGGATGCTGCCGATTTGATTTTCTTAGAAATCTCAGCGGTGGATAAAGACGGAAATTTCGTATATAATGCCAGAAACCGTGTTCAGGTAAGTGTAGAAGGTGCTGGTGTTCTTGCAGGTCTTGACAATGGTGACAGCACCGATTATGACCAGTATAAGGGTACAAGCAGAAGACTCTTTGGCGGCAAACTTCTGGCTGTGATACAGAGTACCTTTCAAGAAGGGGCTATCAACGTAACAATAACATCAGAAGGTCTTCCTGCTGAAACCATAAGCTTTACTTCTCTGCCCGTTTCAGATAAGAAACTATTAGAAGGAGTAAGTGAACCACTTCCCTTTATAAAGAACCAGGAAGAAGATACGTTAAAAGAGATTCCCATACGAAAATTAGAAATCCTTGCGCCAAAGGGTACCCAATTAAACGCAGAGTGTACTGCGATTCCCCTACAGCTTAAAATACATCCTGAAAATGCTACTTACAAGGATATCTCCTGGCGTTTAACTACTGTAACAGGTTCTGATACCAGCATCGCTTCCTTTGTGATTCCGGATGACTCACATCCTGAGTCAGTACTGCTAACTGCACTGGGGGATGGCTTTGGATATATCAGATGCCAGGCAATGAACGGCGGCACCAAAGTTAATCTGTATTCTCAGCTGGAATTTAACATAGACGGAGTGGGTATTGCAAATATCAATCCTTACAGCTTTGTAGCAGGCAGCAATTATTCCTCCGGCAGCAGTAACCTGACAAATGGAAATGAACGTGGTGTAGCAACCACCAGAGAAGAGACCAGTATCATTACTTTTGAAAGACTGGATTTTGGTACATATGGTTCCAGAGAGCTGACTCTCCCCATATTCGCTACCGACCAAGGTGTCTTTGATATCAGTATCTGGTCAGGGATTCCAGGTGAAAGAAGTGCAAGACTCATAACCACCGTTATCTATGACCTTCCGCAGATATGGGGCTTATTCCAGGAAAAGACCTATATCTTACCGGAACTTTTAAGTGGAATACAGACAATCAGCTTTTCCTTTAAGCATCCGCTTCATCTAAAGGGTTTTACCTTTACAGAAGCCAGAAAAGCATTTGACAGATTGGAGTTAGTAAACCATGATTCTATCTATGGCGATTCCTTTATCCTTGGAAATGAGGCCATTGAAAGTATTGGAAATAACGTATCCATCGAGTTCCTGGCTATGGATTTCGGTGAAACAGGCAGCAGCAGCCTTATGATCTGCGGCCACTCTCCTCTGGATATGAACACCATCCACATTCATTTTACTGATGATGAGGGCGACTATACGGAGCTTGTTGAATTCTCCTACTCCGAGGATTACTGTGAGAGGGAATATAAAATAAAACCGGTAACCGGCAAGAAAAAAGTGACCTTTGTATTCCTTCCGGGTTCTAACTTTGATTTTAAATGGTTTCAGTTTTCAGAAATAAAGGATAAATAGCAGAAGGAAGACCAGGGCTTTGTAAGTTAATTTACAGCCCTGGTCTTATATTTTTAGAGTAATTGCAATTTGAAATGCAGGGAACCAGATAATTATGATTTTCTCTGAAGACAAAGCCAGATAAGAATATCAATCAGGGCAGTCAGTAAAATAGCTTCCCTTATAACTATCATTTTACTTTCAATATCAGCGCTTCTAAAACAAATATTGACAGTTTATTATAAAATTACCACACCTTTATCAGCCATATACTCTAACATCTCATCTTCCCATACCGATGCCTGAACCTCACCAATATGTACCTTATCCATAAAATACATACAGATTCTGGACTGTCCGATTCCGCCTCCTATTGTAAAGGGCAGACGGTCGTTAAGAACATCCTGATGATAGGGCAATTTTCTTCTCTCCTCCGCCGCTGCTTCGGTCAGCTGTTTATCCATGGCTCCGGCATCCACCCTGATGCCCATGGAGGATACTTCAAAAGCAATATCCAGCAATTGGTGATACAGAATAAGGTCACCATTTAAATTCCAATCATCATAATCCGGTGATCTTCCGTCATGCTTTTCTCCGCTTTTTAACTTACCGCCTATTTCCATAATAAATATGGCTCCCTTTTCCCTTACAAGGGCTGCCTCTCTCTCTTTGCCTGATAACTCAGGATATAGGTCTGCAAGCTCCTGACTGGTTATAAAAGTTATTTCCTTTGGTAGTTTTGCTTCAAACTTTGTAAATCTGCTTCTTACGAATTCTTCTGTCTCTAAAAACACCTCATAAATTTTATTGACAGCACTTTTTAGAGTCTGAAGGTTTCTGTCTTCTCTTTGTATCACCTTTTCCCAATCCCACTGATCCACATAGATGGAATGAATATTGTCAAGAGTCTCGTCACATCTGATTGCATTCATATCAGTATAAAGGCCTTCACCTACGTCAAACTGATATCTCTTTAAGGCCATCCTCTTCCATTTGGCAAGGGACTGAACCACCTCACATTTTCTGTTCTGGGTTCCGATTCCAGCGAAAGAAACCGGCTGTTCTACACCATTTAGATTGTCATTTAGTCCTGTCTCCGGCAGCACGAACAATGGTGCTGAAACTCTGGTCAGATTAAGTTTTTCCGCCAGGTTTTTTTCAAAATAATCTTTTATCAGCTTGATTGCTGTTTCCGTTTCTCTTAAGGTTGTCTTACTTGTATAACCCTCCGGTATATAGTGCATGTATTACCTCCACCTTTTCATCTTAAAAATTGTATATTTATGTACTATTATAGGTATAAATAAAGATATTTCAAGAACAATTTTAAATTGCCTTATTTCATACCAGTGATTAACCAGATGATTATTGCTGGTTTTCGATGTAGCGAAATCTTTAATCCATATAATCGAGATCTCATAAGGTATTATCATAGCATCGATAATTAGCTATGCTTTCTTATTCTTTTTGTGTTAGAATAAAGTCTAAATCCATTAAACTTGCGGAGGTCCCATATGAAATACGACTGTCTCATAGTCGACGATGAAATTCCCTTATCTGAAAGTACCAGTGAATATTTCAACATGTTTGATATAAAGACTACCTGGGTGGCAGATGCAGCTGCCTGTCTGGCGTTTTTTAAAGAAAACAAGACGGATCTAATTCTTCTTGATATAAATCTCGGAACAGATTCCGGTTTCTCTCTTTGCAAGAAAATAAGAGAGAATTTAGATGTTCCTATTCTTTTTATCAGTGCCAGAAACAGTGATGATGATATTCTGCTGGCTCTTGGCATTGGCGGGGACGACTACATCAGCAAACCTTATTCCCTAAATGTGCTACTGGCGAAGGTTAAAGCAGTATTAAAACGTTATCAGAACAAAGAATCAGAGGAAATAAGCTTTGGAAGGTACACGATTAACTTCCATCTGGAACGAGTTTTCTGTGACGGAAATGACTTAGGTCTTAAAGCCATGGAATACAAACTTCTCTCCTATCTTGTCCGAAACAGCAGCAGGATTATTTCAAAGGAGGAGCTCTTTGACAAAGTCTGGGGTGATTCCATCACCGGTGACGGCACCCTTAATGTTCATATTCGAAGATTACGGGAAAAGATTGAAGATGACCCAAATAATCCCAAATATATCCGTACCATCTGGGGAACCGGTTACATCTTTGAGGCTTAAAGGATAACCATAATCAACTTTATTCAATGGAAAAGAGGATTAAATGAAGATAAAAAGCTTCAGCCTTATCCTGGCTGTGATATTATTACTGGGCATCTCAGGTGCTGTAATTATAGCTGTACAAGCACCGGATAATCAGCTGGATACAGTAGCTGTTAATGATATTGTTTATAATTTAAAAGAAAACTGGAAATCTCTGAAAGCACCGGATTATCCCCTGCCCGGCATTTCTTATGGGATTGATTATACCGTTCTTGATACCGAAGGCAAACTTCTTAGAGCTACCAAACCAGGTATTACAGCAGATGAGAATTCGGCTGTCAGGCACAGAGATACCATACTTTCTATCTATGGCACTGATGACAGTTACCTCGGAAAACTCGTCATCTACAATGATTCCAATAAACACTGGCAAAATTTCAGGAACCGCCTGCTTACGGACTTTCTGCTTATGTGCTTTCTGTTCATATCGGCTTTGTCAGTCTTTCTTCTTATCATTCAAAAGAAAATTTTAAGACCCTTTGAAATCCTGAACAGATTTGCAAAAAATATTGCCGCCGGTAATCTTGATATTCCCCTTTCTATGGATAAAGAGAATGCCTTCGGAGCTTTTACCGAAAGCTTCGATCTGATGAGAACAGAACTTGCCACCGCCAAAGAAAATGAATACAGGGCGAACACCAGCAAAAAAGAGCTTGTGGCCTCCTTAAGCCATGATATTAAGACACCCGTGGCATCAATAAAAGCAATTGCAGAACTTATGTCTGTTACCGCCACAGATAATAAAATGAAAAAACAGCTGGAGACAATCAATGCAAAAGCCGATCAGATAAATCTGCTGATCAGCAATATGTTTCATGCTACCTTAGAAGAACTAAACGAACTAAAGGTTACCAATTCCACCATATCCAGTCATCAGATTTCAGATATGCTCCATCATGCAGATTATCAGAAAACGGCAGATATTGACCCGATACCTGCGTGCCTGATTCTGGCAGATCCTCTCAGGTTATCACAGGTTCTTGATAATATCATCAGTAATTCCTATAAATATGCCGGAACCAGGTTACACGTGACCTTTCATCTGGATGCCGCTTTATCAGTTGATATAACCGATTACGGACCGGGTGTTCTTTTGGAGGAAATACCCCTCCTGACCCAGAAATATTTCCGTGGCACGAATAGCAGGACGGAACAAGGTACAGGAATTGGTCTTTATATTTCTGCGTATTTTATGGACAAGATGGGTGGTTCCCTTGAATTTTTCAACAGCAAAGAAGGCTTTACGGCAAGGCTTCTATTAAAACTCGTGTAATCCGTAAAGCAGCAATGTAGCAATGTGACGTTCAGAGCAATATCATACAAGAATGCCCTTACGGCTTGTGATAAACTAACTTTCAGATTCAGGAAAGGAGACGCAAGTAATGAAGCAGGAAACAAGAACTGTAAAATACGATTCCAGGCTAAAAGTAGAGGCCTATCATTTTCAAGGAATCATGCAGAAATTCCCGAACCATTTTCATGAATACTTTGTAATTGGTTTTATAGAAAAAGGTAAACGTTATCTCTCCTGCAAAAACAGGGAGTATACCGTCGAACCCGGGGATTTGGTAATATTTAATCCTCTTGACAACCATACCTGTGAGCAAATCGATGGAAAGACACTCGATTATCGATGCCTTAATATCCAGCCGGAGGTTATGAAAAAAGCTGTCTATGAAATAACCGGCAACGAGATTATTCCTTATTTTACTACTCATGTAATTTTTCATAGTGAACTGGTTCCATTATTAACGGATCTGCACCAGATGATAATGCAGGAGGAAATGGATTTTAGAAAAGAGGAGCTTTTTCTCTTTCTGCTCGAGCAGTTATTGGAAGAATATACAGAACAGGGTGTATCAAAGCCTGCGGCAGAACCAAGTGCAGAAATAAAGGCAGTCTGTGACTATTTGGAAAAGCATTTTGCAGACAGTATCAATTTAGATGACCTCTGTTCATTAACAGGATTCAGTAAATACTACCTGCTGCGTTCCTTCACCAGGCAGAAAGGGATTTCTCCTTATAGTTATCTGGAAACCATACGTATCGGTAAAGCCAGGAAACTACTAGAACAGGGTATACTGCCGATTGAGGTTGCTCTGCAGACTGGCTTTACCGACCAAAGTCATTTCTCTAACTTCTTCAAGAAGTTTATAGGCCTGACTCCCAAGCAATATATGAATATATTTAAGGAGATTTGAAATGCTTGATACTAATATGAAATGTGTTATGGTTATAGATTCTGAACTTCCCACCGGAATTATAGCTAATACAGCCTCCATTCTTGGGATTACACTTGGGAAACAGTTTCCGGAACTGGTAGGGGAAGATGTTGTTGACGGATCAGACCAGGTACATTTAGGTATCACCACAATACCTGTCAGCATGCTTCGTGGTGATAATATGCTATTGAAAACTTTAAGGAAGCGGTTATATGACTCAGAATTTAACGATCTTTTAGTAATAGATTTTTCCGATGTTGCGCAAAGCTGCAATATTTACAGTGAATATGTTTCAAAAGCAGCTGTTACCGAAGAAGAAAACCATAATTACTTTGGTATTGCAATCTATGGAAACAAGAAAAAAGTAAACAAACTCACAGGCTCCATGCCGCTTTTAAGATAAGCAAGGGATACCTATGCATATTTTTATACGCAGAATTTCCACCCGTGAAATAAGATTCACAGCCTTCCTGGCTGGGTTAAGTAAAATTTAGTCATATACAAAAAAGACACTGTTATTAAGAAAATACTCGTGCCAGAAATTTAAGAACTGGTTAAGGATTGGATAAAGACTGGTTAAAAGTCCATGTGCTATTATAAGAACAGAAATTAACAGGAGGATAAAATATGCAACGGGCTGTTTTGAAAACCAGCAAACTTAGTAAGACCTTTTCCAACGGAGGAATGCAGCAACATATACTTAAAAATCTGGATTTAGAAATATATGACGGAGATTTTACGGTTATAATGGGTTCCTCAGGTGCCGGTAAATCCACTCTTCTATATGCTCTTTCCGGCATGGATAAACCCACACTTGGAGAGATATATTTTGGTAACCAGGAAATAACCGGGCTAAACAATGACAAACTGGCAATCTTCAGGCGTAAGAACTGTGGTTTTGTCTTTCAGCAAATCTATCTGCTGGATAATATGAGTGTAATGGATAATATCATTGCCTGTGGCCTGCTGCTGTCAGACAATAAAAAGGAGATTGCAGAAAGAGCCGGGAAACTGCTGTTGGCAGTGGGTCTGAAGGAAAATGTGTGGCATAAATTTCCTTCCCAGCTGTCAGGCGGAGAAGCACAAAGAGGTGGTATCGTAAGGGCTCTGATCAATACCCCGGGGATACTTTTTGCCGATGAACCCACCGGTGCTTTAAATTCTTCTTCTGGTAATGCCGTTCTTAATGTATTAACAGAAGTAAATGAAAAAGGTCAAAGTATTATAATGGTTACCCACGACTTAAAATCAGCTTTACGCGGAAGTCGTATCCTTTATCTGAAAGACGGTTCTGTCTGCGGTGAATGCAAGCTTGGAACCTACAAGGGAGAAGATGAGAACCGGAATGCAGCCTTACTCTCCTTCTTAAAGAAAATGGGGTGGTAGGATGAAAAAGGTCTTAATGCTCGCTTTTTCTCATATCAGAAAGAACAAGAGTCAGGCAGTAAGCCTTCTTTTGGTTGTATTTCTGGCAGGTTTTCTTCTCAATGCAGGGCTTCTGCTGTTGTTTAACTTCAGCAAATTATTTGATGAAAAAAGTGAAGAGCTCTATGCTCCTCATGCTGCTTTTTTAGAAGTCCCAAACCCTTATATAGAGGAAGAATTGGATTACCTGAAGAAGTATCCAGACGTTACTGCTACCGAAAGCCATGAGCTGCTGGCAGCAAATGCAGATATCAAATTTAATGGTGATGTTATACCCGGTCTGTTTATGATGGTAAAGGTCAGTGAGCAGCAGCTAATGAACCCGCTCAAATTAATAGGCGAATCCTTACCCCTTAACGAGTCCTCTATCTATCTCCCATACATTATGAAAACCGGTGGACTAATGGAACTTGGAGATGATTTTTATGTTACGGTACAGGGTCATGAGTATCATTACAAGGTTGCAGGTTTTACGGAAGAAGCCTATTTCGGTTCAAGTACGATTCAGTGGTACCGCTTTTATCTGTCCGACGAAGGTTATGATAAATTAAAGCAGCTGTTACCTTCGTCAGTATCTGTTCTGCATAGTGTTCGTCTGAAGGATCCGAAATCATCCGGCACGCTCATAAAGGATTATACCAATCGATTCTATTATGAAAAAAGCGGAAATAATAACATCTTCAATAACAACATTTCCTATGAAGCAGTAAAGAACAGCAGAACTTTTCTCTCGAATATAACCTCCATGATCCTGGTGGCACTTGCTGCTGTTATCCTTTCTGTCAGTCTTATTGTAATACGCTTTCGCATACACAGCAGTATTGAAGAAAGTATTGTTAATATTGGTGTACTAAAAGCTATGGGTTATTTAAGCAGGCAGATAATACTTTCCATGATTTTGCAATTCGGGGGAATATCCGCAGTCGGTGTTCTTCTTGGTGTCAGTACCTCTTATTCTGTCCTGCCTGCAATTTCAAATCTCCTGGAACCGCAGACCGCTTTTGTCTGGAACCAGGGATTTGATCTGAGCTCCAGTGGAATTACCGTGTTAATCATTGTATGCGCAGTACTTTTTGATACGGCCTTTACCTCCCTAAGAATAAGAAAGATGCATCCTTTGACAGCACTAAGAGGCGGTATTTCCACCCATAACTTTAAACGCAATCCACTGCCTCTTGACCGGTCCCCCGGCAAGGTAACCCTTCTGCTTGCAATGAAGAATATTTATCATAATCTTAAGCAAATGATAATGGTAGCTGCTGTTATTGCAGGTATAACTTTTGCGGCAGCTTCTGTCCTTTCCATCTATTTCAATGTAGGGCTTCACCCGGGAGCTTTTGCAGGTCTGATTGCCGGTGAAGTGCCGGATGCAACGTTTGTTATGAAGACCCCGGAAGACTCTGCAAAGGTTCTTTCAGATTTAAAAGACTCCGACAAAGTAAGAAAGGCTATCTTCTATTCCTCACGCTCCGTTCTAATTGATGGATACAATGCACAAAATTACATTAGTGAGGATTTCTCTCTGACGGAAGGTAAGCTGTTATACAAGGGACGTTACCCGAGACATGATAATGAGATTGCTTTAAGCGGAGCCTCCTCCCGACAGTCCGGTAAAACCATTGGCGATAAGGTTACTGTGACCTATAACGGGAAGAAGCGGGAATATCTGGTTACAGGTTTGATTCAGAGTCTGAATGATAATGGTTATGGGCTGGCAATGACTACAGAAGGTATGGAACAGCTGTATCCTGCCTTTGTTCCCGACCGTATCTATGTCTATCTTAAAAATACCGGAGATACTGCTAGGCTTATTGATGAATTCAAAGCAAAAGACGGCGCACTCTTTTCCAATATTCTTGATATGCCAAAGCTCATTGAAGTACAGCTGGGCGTCTATGGCTCTGTGTTAGCATCTATTTCGGTGGTCATAACCATCATAACCTTCCTGGTTGTAGTGCTGGTATTGTACCTGGTATTAAAGACCTCCATACTTCGCAGGAAGCAGGAATTTGGTATCCAAAAAGCTGTCGGCTTTACATCCCTTCAGTTAATGAACCAGATTGCAATAAGTTTCACGCCTGCTATTATTTCCGGTGTTGTTACAGGCTGTACCCTGGGCATTGTGGGCTTTAACTCACTGTTTGTAGCTTTGGTGCAAAGCATGGGCATTATGACAGCCTCTATGCCCCCCTCCTATCTCTTCACCAGTTTGCTGGGTGTTGGTATCATTATCTTCTCCTATGTTATCTCTTTGGTTATTGCTTTACGTATAAGAAAGATATCACCTTATATGCTGGTTAGTGAATAGCTGGCGGCTGTCAATTTCAAGAATACAGGTATTCTTAGCTTTAAATTTCCTCATTTCATCAAAAGGTGTATCTGTAAGATAACATTGTAAACACATAATTACACCGCCATGTGTTACCACCGCCGCACTTTCCTTATGGGTGGTGGTAATGCTATGCAGAGCAGAAAGAACTCTCTTCAGCATCTCATCATAGGATTCTCCTCCCGGTGCTTTGGCATATCTGCGGTTTTCAAACCATTGACCATATTCCTGCGGATATTTAAGCTTTACTTCTTCCCAGGTCAACCCTTCCCATAACCCATGACTTATTTCCTCCAGTCCCTTTATGGGTATTACAGGTTTATCTGTAACACTGCCTATCAATTCCGCTGTTTTATATGCTCTTTTCTGTGGGCTTGTATAAATAGTCGATAGTTGAATTTGAGACTCAAGAATCGTTTCTCCTAATTTTTTGGCCTGTTTTCTTCCATTTTCATTCAATTCACTGTCATGACTGCCCTGTATTCTTCCGGCAACATTCCAATCTGTCTGACCATGTCTGATTAGATATAATGTCATTTGATAACCATGCCTTTCTTCCAGCCTGCATACTATGGATAGCAGGCCCAAATCTGCGTGTGGGATATCTTCTTATTCACAAGCACCATATAGTAGTCAACTGGTTACTAAAGAGAAATGCTCTTTTACGAAAATAATTATTCATCTAAAAGTTGTCCGATTACATAATGGTATTCAATGCATTCTACATTTCTTCTGTCCCATTTTACGTTCCTCCATACACCTCCACACAAAATCAATTGGTTGAATTGAAAGCTTATCTTTATTATACAATAACTGGTGGGATATTGCCATTCACTTCACCAATTATTCGCCTCCCTAAACACATCTTCCAAAGCATTCATCCTTCTCTTCTCACCAACTACCCTTTGTATCTTTTGAGTTTATTAGCTGTATACTAAAAAACCTGGCAAGCTCAATGGGTTACCAGGTTTTTCTATGAATCCATATATTGTTGTATAACGCTGAATTTTTTTAAGCTACAGCCTTCTGAAAAAATATTTAAACGAAATACATAATGACAGAGCATAAATCCGAGCTAATATTTTCACCAGGGGTAATGTGACAAGAATATTTTATAGAGATACATTACCTCTAAAGCCTGACTGCTTACACCTGTAAATCTTTCATTTTTATGATACAGCCTGCTTTAAAGCAGATTTCAAATCATCCTCCGGAGTACTGATCGGTCTTATATTAAATGTATCGGCTAAATACTGGAATACATTTGGTGATAAAAAGGCCGGTAAGCTTGGCCCTAAGAATATTCCTTTTACACCCAGAGATAATAAGGCCAGCAGATCTGCTAACGCTTTTTGTTCATACCAGGAAAGTACAATGGTTAGAGGTAAGGCATTTACATCTGTTTCAAAGGCGTCTGCCAATGCCGTGGCAATTCTGATAGCCGAAAAGGTATCATTGCACTGCCCAACATCTAGCAGCCTGGGCAACCCGGCTACTGTGCCGAAATCCAATTTATTAAAACGGTATTTGCCACATGCCAAGGTGAGTATAACAGAGTCTTTTGGTACTATCTGAGCCAATTCCGTGTAATAGCTCCTTCCAGGTCTTGCTCCATCACATCCGCCGATAACAAAGAAATGCCTTATTACCCCATCTTTTACCGCCTTCACAATTTCCGGAGCATGGGATAAGGTCTCATGATGTCCGAAACCAACCAGTATTTCATGTTTCTTTTCATCTTCTTTAAACCCTCCCAGCTCCAAAGCTTTCTCAATAATCTGACTGAAATCCTTGGTTCCATCTGCTTTCAAATCAATGTGTTCTACTCCGTCCCACCCAACTACGCTCGTAGAATAAATTCTGTCTTTATAGCTGTCTCTGGGTTTCATCAGGCAATTAGTGGTCATCAAGATACAACCTGGTATTGCATCAAATTCCTTCTGCTGATTCTGCCAGGCTGACCCATAATTGCCAACCAGATGTTTATATTTCTTGAGTTCCGGATATCCATGGGAAGGCAGCATTTCTCCATGGGTATAGATATTGATTCCTTTGCCCTTCGTCTGCTCCAGAAGCATTTCAAGATCATGGAGGTCATGACCGGATACAATGATAAAAGGTCCTTTTTTTACATTTACATTAACCTTATGAGGGGTAGGATTCTGAAATCTTGAGGTGTTTGCCTCATCTAAAATATTCATGACCTGTACACTCATTTCTCCAATACGCATTGTCATACGGATAAGATCCTCAACTGTCAGCTTGCTGTTCGTCGTTGCTTCCAGACCCAAAAAATAGATATGGTCAACCTGGTCATTCTGATACCCGATAAATCTTGCCTGGTGTCCATATGCACTGATACCTTTTAAGCCATATAGGATGGTGGAACGCAAGGAACGGATATCTTCATCCAGATCCTGGTCATACATAATTCCAGCTTTTACAGAATCCTTCAGCATATCTTCCTTGGAGGCGCTAAGATTATAGGTCGCTGAATCATGATATTGACCTTGGGGGGCCTGCTCTCTGATTGCTTCCTTTATCTGCTGTGATTCCTTAAGGAGTTCCACATGTGACTGCACATCAAAGTTTACATTGGTTAAGGTGGTAAACAATGAGTTCTCTACAAATTTTACTATTGCTTTGTCGATCTTTTTGCCTTCTTCAATTAGAGGCCTGGCATAACAGGAAATTCCTTTTAACTGATAAATCAGCAGATCCTGCAGATTAGCTATCTCCGGTGTCTTACCGCAGACGCCTCCTTTTGTACATCCTTTCCCGCCAAAGGTCTGCTCACACTGATAACAAAACATCAAATTATCCATTCTGATACTCCTTACAAAAATACTATTTTCAACCTAGTATTTCCTGTAATCCATTGGAATATGCTATTTGTTCTTATTGCCAATTGATTTACTGACAGAATCAATATTATTGGATTGTCTATATCTTGTATAAAACTTAAATTCTCTTAAGGAAAAAGTACTCTGAGAATCCGTCGATATCGTTGGTATAACTTCCCACCTGTTCATACCCTAAAGCCAGGTAAAAATCCCTGCCCTGCCAGTCAAAGGTATCCAGACGAATCATATTGGCTCCAAGTGCTTTCGCCTGCTTCTCGGTTTCCTGAAGCAGTGCCTTTCCTATACCTTTTCCTCTATGGGCTTCCTTTACGAACAAAGTGGATACATAGAGGATATGAAACGCCGTCATGCAGGCATCAATTCCACCTATTAATTCATCATCTGCAAAGGCTCCCAGATGAATATCACCATCCAGCTTATAGGTTATGTAGTTTTTATCATAGGACTCAAGGTTATTTTCTATAACCTCAAGCTGTTCCTCGTTTAGTTGGTCGATACTGAACTTCATATTATTTTGCCTCATTTCTTTGTTTGATTAATAAATGCACCTGCTCTAAACAATTTATAATTATATTATTTTTATTTAACTCTGCTGAACATAGGATGCCCTTCTTTGAATTGTACCAAATCCCACAGATTTCCATACAAGTCTTTGAACACTGCAACAATGCCATAAGGCTGTTCCTTGGGTTCTCTGACAAACACAATACCCTTTGAGTTCATTTCCTCATAATCACGCCAAAAATCATCAGTTCCAAGAAACAAATAAATTCGCCCGCCTGCCTGATTTCCGATAAACGGTTCCTGTTCCGGTTTGGAGGCTTTGGCTAATAACAGTGTACAGCCAGTAGAGCCGGGAGGTGCTATCACCACCCAGCGTTTATCCTGTTCCGGCTGGTAGGTGTCCTCAACTAAAGTAAAATGCAGTTTCTTTGTATAAAATTCAATAGCCTCGTCGTAATCCTTTACAACTATTGCAACATGTACTAATGATTGCAGCATAATGTTCCTCCTTATTTCATTAACCAACTTAATATTTCAAGACTTACTCTTACAAAACTGAAAACACCAGGACTAAGATATTAAACTTAGATGTTACGATAAAAACTATCTATTCGTTCTGTTTCTTGCCAGTGTACTCCTTGATTATTTTCTTAACCACATGTTTTACAATTACATGACCTGCAGCCCATACACAAACCATAAGAAGCAGACCTTTTGTATGAAAAACATTAAGCTTTAATTTATCAAATATATACACCATAATACAAAAGCCCCAGGCTTCCAACATATAAGCAATATAATTTTTCATGATACCTCCATATTTCTAAGACTGTCCTGCAATATATGCAAATCAGCTATTTTCCCTGGTGATTCTAAGGTATCAATATTCATTCAGATACCCTGTTAATACCATTTAAATTGGTTACAAATACTATCTTCCAAGACTTCTGATATTATCAACCGGATACTGCTTTGCAATTGCCATAGCAGGAATCAGCTGAAGTATCGTTACCAGCGCAATAAAAATTACACTTACTGCCCCATAAAGCTTCCAGGGATATAACCATAACCTGCCTGCAATTACCTGATTAACAAGTTCTTTCAGATTACGCAGCGGGATATCCGATGTTATCAAAGTAACTGTACCTAATAACAGCAGCATGGCGGCACTGGTAACTATTACGGCGGCAGTTCCTTGAATAATACCCTGGAAGATATATTGTCTTGCAAACTGGCCTTTGGTAACCCCCATGGATTGTAAAATACCAATCCGGTTTCTTTCCTGTTCCATTTTAGATACAGAAGTATTATAAAAAGCGATAAATGCTATCACAGATGATATCAATCCCAATAAACTTATAATCATGGTATTATTCAGTGCCTCTGCCAGCATTCTTTCACTGCTCTCCCTGTAATTGTACAAGGTAAAGCCCTTGTTATTAGCAAATGCCAGCAGTGCCGCATCCAATACCTCCGGGTTCTCCTTATCTTCTGCGGTTATATTCCATAAGGTTCTTCCGTAAGCTGTAGGGTACAGAATCTTTATCATTTCTGTCATTTGCTCCAGATTCACCCGGAATAGTCCCATTTGGGAATTTGGATACATAACCTCCATTCCATCCATAGAACCAATTACAGTGTAGTAAGGGACTAAATCAGAAAAAGGCCAGCTACCGCCCTCCGGGAAATAATGAATGATACCACCTACTTTTACCTCCGCTGTATTAAAGCTGATAATTCTTTCTTCCTCCCCTATCTTTTCCCGATCAGTGGACAAGTACAGAGTATCACCGGGTTTTATTTGGCTTTCTGATAGGTAAAGTTCTTTGTATCTTTTATCCATGGAAGTATAATAAATCTTATTCTTCTTAAGCAGCCAGGACATTCGTTTATCCAACCCAACTGCTGTTTTGACCTTCTCATATTCCGTAAGCCGCTCCGCCGAATCCTTTAACTTCCCTTCCATTGTCAGAGGAACCATCAGAATCACTTCTTCCCCCGTCTTAAACTTCTCTATATCCACAGAACCTTCTGTTACAGCCGCCAGCAGGTTTTTTCCGCTTTCTGATTCTGTATCTACTCCATAATAATAAGAGTAATAAGCGTCGCTGATATACTCCGGCTGACCAGCTGTTCCGGAAACATATTTACTAAAATGCTCCTGTTTCAGCTCATTGGGGAGTTGGTCTTCAAAGGCCTTTAATATAACATCCTCTTTATACCCCTCATACCAGAATAACAATTTCTTGCCAAACTTGAAGTTCTCAACTGCTTTTACTCCTTTTATCTGCATAAGTTCAGCTTTTATATCCGGTAATTTATTCTGATTCTCACCATATACCGCTCTCATGGTATAATCCGGTCTTCCGTTTTCCCGGACACTATCCCGGTACCTGGAAAAGGAATTATAAGAAAGATAGAGAGAGGCAGATAAAATACTTATGATAAACACAGATATTGCAAAAGCAAGCAAACCTCTACCTCTGTTGTTCTTGAAATATCGGAGGGTTATATGAAAGAAATTCTGTTTTACCGGTTTTCTTCGTTTCTGCTTTCCATGGTAGACGGCCTTGCTGTGCTTTTGTTTCTTAGCCAGAGTTCCCGTTAATGGTACATTAACGGCACTGACTGCTGGCAGTAAAACACCAGCAAATAGTGATATACTCCCCACTAATACCCCCAATATCAGGAGCTCAGAAGGAATATCAATCACAAGCCTCTCATTGCCAAAGAGTTTTATTCCGCACAATATGAGAATTGACAGCAGGGAACCGCCCAGTACCCCCATTAGTAGTCCTGTTCTCCATAGATATACTGCTTCCCAGAACAGGATTTGAAACAGCTGTCCTCTTGTGGCACCAATTGATTTTAACAGAACCAGTTTTCGACTCCTTCTTCTGATCTGGGTTAAAAAAATCTGGAATACCGCACATACAGTGGTAACAAAGATAATGCCAAGAACAGCAAAGGTAATCAGGTGTTCTACTGAGTTACTGGTATCCGGATAAGTAAAGCTATTTCTTCTGAAATTAGAGGTAGAATCTTCACTGACCGAATCCTTGGTAAGACCGGTATCCTCCTGGGAGGGCTCAATCTGTAAATTGCTGTAATATTCTTTGATCTTATCCCTGTCCTCCGGTGTAATGACTTTCTTGATATTTAACCATACCCTGTTGTATAATGCTGACACATCGTCGCTTTCTTTCACCGGACTGGGATACTTCTCAGACATTTTACCGACAGTCTCAGCAGTAAGATGTTTCAGGTTAAAAAACAGATCCATGGGAATCTTATAGGCACTAACATCAATAAAGCTATTATTTCTAAAATCCTCGAACAATTTGTCCCCGGCTGCTTCTGTGACAAAAGCACTTGGAACACTGTGTCCTCCCAGATCCCACTTATCCGAATAGGTGTTAATGATACCTGTAATCGTAAATTCTTTCTGGAGCACAACCTCCTGATGCGTGATAAGTCCTTTCTCTTTTATGGTCTTTTCATCGGAAGGCTCACCTCTTCGAAAGTAAAATACATAATCTGTTGAAACAATTACATTGGTATCTCCTATCCTCCTGCTCGGATTATCATGATAGCCATATCGAATAAGGGCATTCGGTTCAGAGTAAGAATTATAATACTCTGTTTGTAATTTGTCGTTGATTTCTTCGTTTATATTCTCATTTATTGTTACCACCGCAATGTCCAGCAGCAGCTTCTGCCCCACTTCAAGCTCTAGTCCAGCACTGCTTAACTGGTTTAATTCTACTGCAATTTCATTATCTGCCTCCGGCAGCGTTCCTTTATAAAGTGAGAAACCTCCCATCCCGATAAAATCCTTGCTCATTGTTCCGATAGTACCAAGTTTGGTGGTGGTTCCTATCTCACTGGTAAAGGTGAGATCCCTGACTTCCTTCTCTTTTTTAAGCTTTTGATAAGTATCTTCGTTACCATCCAGATAGGCCGCCTGCCAGCTGCCATATAACTGCTTTCTCTGTTCTGTTTTTGTTGCTTCCATACTGGCCTGAAATATCAGACCTGCTGTTATGAATGCAAAGGACAAGGATACCACCAGCTTTAACAGCAGGGAATCCCTCTTTCTTCCTTTCATCCCATTTCTAGCAATTTCTCTTATATTCATTGTAATACCTCCTATTCAATTGAGGTAATACTGCCATTACTGATTGTAATAACACGTTCTGCATTGGCGGCTATTTCCATGTCATGGGTTACAAGCACCACCGTCTGACCGAATTCTTTTGCAGACTGTTTTAACAGGCGTATCACTTCTTTTCCGGTATTCTCATCCAGATTCCCTGTAGGTTCATCAGCTAACAGAATTGCAGGTTTTGTAGCAAGTGCTCTTGCTATAGCTACTCTTTGGCGTTCACCACCTGAAAGTTCATCGGGATAGTAGGGAAGTTTTCCTGTTATATCCAGTGTTTCCAACACTTTATTAAGATACTCCCTGTCTTCTTTGCGGTTATCCAGGTGAACCGGCATCAGGATATTTTCGAGTACTGTATGTTCAGACAGGAGATTAAATGACTGAAATACGAAGCCTATTCTCCTTCTTCGAAGGACCGCCAGTTCCTTTTCCTTCAGCTCGAACATGCTCTGCCCCTCCAGATATACTTTACCGCCTGTCGGTTTGTCCAATCCTCCAAGGATATGTAAAAGAGTGGATTTACCGGAACCACTTTTGCCTATAATTGCGTGAAAGACGCCTTTTTCGATTTCTAAATCCGTGGCCTTTAAGGCTTTCGTTTCAAGCTCTCCTTTCCCATAGGATCTTTCGGCCTGTACTG
Source organism: Anaerocolumna sp. AGMB13020 (assembly GCF_033100115.1). Classification (NCBI taxonomy): domain Bacteria; kingdom Bacillati; phylum Bacillota; class Clostridia; order Lachnospirales; family Lachnospiraceae; genus Anaerocolumna; species Anaerocolumna sp. AGMB13020. Next base: position 790,835 of record NZ_CP136910.1, read on the forward strand.
TTTTTAACACTATTTCCACTGTTTACACTCCTTTTTGTTTATTCCTATAAATCGATGTAAATACCTGGTTCAAAAGTAAGAATTTAACACTTGTACTATTTTACATATTAATAGTCTATTTATCAAGTTATATAAAGCAAAATGTTATTTTTTAATCAATCTCTAATAATTTGAGAATAAATGTACATTAAGGCTCCCCCTATACCAGTCCCTGCAGCAGATATTGAGAGGTAAACAGATGCCTGGTTACTAGAAGTGCCTTAAAATTCCGATTGCTTCTTCTCCTGCTTCATTTTTGATACTACCGTATAATTAGAAAGCATTGTACAAAGTAAAACCATATTTATTAGCAAAGGCAAGCAGGGTAACTTCCGATATTTTCTGATTATCGTTATCTGAGGCAGCTTGTTTCATTGATAGCCCAACCCCTTGTACGAAGCCAGAAAGAAATCGAGCAAATGAATGTGCTTTTTATTTTTAGCTCTGTTAGACAATAATATTGATATTAAACAAATATGTAATGTATAATATTACCACATTCATGATTTATAATCGTTTACAAAAATGAAACAAAAAATATATATTACGGTAACTAATCCGTCAATTTCTCTTAGTAGAATAACGGGCAATAAGATATCTAATCTTTTATAATTGTTATCAAGGAGATGCGAAAATGGATTGGGTAGATAGAATGAATAAAGCAATTGATTATATAGAAGAACACCTGACCGAAAAAATTAGTGAAAAAGAAATAAACAACATCACAGCGTGTTCATTCTCAATGTTTCAAGGCTCTTTCACACAAATTACAGGGGTGACTCTTTCGGAGTATTTACGTCGTCGTAAGCTGACCTGTGCCGCATATGAGTTACAAAATACAGATGAAAAAGTAATTGATATTTCGTTAAAATATGGCTACAATTCTGCTGATGCATTTACAGTTGCTTTTAAGCGATTGCATGGTGTTACTCCAACCGAAGCAAGATTTTCAGGTGTAACTCTCACATTCTATTGTCGTATTCGCTTCTCACTTAAAATTGAAGGAGTTGATAAAATGGACTATACCACTATTGAAGGTTCATCATTCAAAGTAATTGGAATAAGACGTACAACACCATATGGCGGTGGTACGTGGGCGGTGGTAAAAAGTGATGGGAGCAACGAGAAAATCAAAGAAATCAGTGGAAAATTTTATGATTTAGGTCTATGCTTTGGATTTGGTGCTGACGGAAGCAATGACTATATGTGTGGTATTGAATGGGATAAAGAAGATATTGCAGGTTTGGATACATATCAATATCCGAGTGTTACTTGGCTCAAGTTTGAAGCTAATGGTTCTATTGCGGGTCAAACTCTTGGCGGTGTATGGAAACGTATTCATGAGGAGTTTTTACCACAAAGCAAGTACAAGCTATCCGGACTGCCTACTATAGAAAAATATGTCAAATGGGATGCTGCGGATGATATGTGTATTGTTGAGATTTGGCTTCCTGTTGCTTTAAAGTAGTATTATTCCTGATAAGCATCAGGCTAAGTTCAATTGGTTTGTTGTCTTTAGAAATTGCATCGCTGCCATTACCTCAATGTAATTTTACAAGTTACAAATGTCATATATCTTTATGTGAAAGTCATGTGTATGGACATTTCTGATATAAGTGTTATAATTTTAAGTAATAAGTTTGATTTAGTGGGCAGAGTACTTTTTCTCTGCTCACTGTTAAACAAAGAATCCACAATAAGTTGGGACAGAGCCTAAAATTAATATCCTGCCAACAACAACTTTATGAAACTGAGGTATATTATCAATGAATCTGATTGAAGAATTGAATGAACTTATAAATGGCAGTAATAATATTGTATTTTTCGGCGGTGCAGGTGTTTCTACCGAAAGCGGAATTCCGGATTTTCGTAGTGTTGACGGTCTCTACCACTTAAAGTATGACTATTCGCCGGAACAGATCTTAAGCAGGAGCTTTTTTCAGAAGAAACCGGAGGATTTCTATCGTTTTTATTATGATAAGATGATTTATCAGGATGCCGTTCCCAATATTACCCATAAAAAGCTTGCAGAATTAGAAGCTGCCGGTAAATTAAAGGCCGTGATTACTCAGAACATCGATGGTCTCCATCAGGCAGCTGGAAGTAAGAATTTGATAGAACTTCACGGCAGTATACTTAAGAATCATTGCACCAGCTGCGGAGCCTTCTACACTTTAGAGGAAGTGTTAAAGAAAGCTCCCCTTCCACGCTGTTCTTGTGATGGTATTATAAAACCCGAAGTGGTTCTGTATGAAGAACCTCTGAAGGAGCGAAATATCAGAGCGGCCATTAAGGCAATTTCTGAAGCAGATTTACTTATTATCGGTGGTACTTCCCTCAGTGTATATCCGGCTGCCGGTTTTATAGATTATTACACGGGAAACAAACTCGTCCTGATCAATAAATCTGCAACACCGATGGATTCCAAAGCAGATCTGCTACTTTCTCTGCCTCTGGGTGAGGTTATGAGTGCTTTACTTGTATAAATCGGCAGACAGCTCCATTAAGGTCCTCTCATCCGTGACGATATAGGAGCTGCCTTCTTTTTTCAGAATACCTTGATCGCATAATTCTGAAAGGGTGCGCAACAGATGTCTGTAACTGGTTCCCAGTAATTCTGCAATCTCCGTTAGATTTTCATGAAAGCAGAGAATTTCTTTGCTGCTAGCATCCCCTTTGCCACTGTTATATTCTATAGCACTTCCATTCTTTCTAATACTTTTCTCTTTCTCCTTTATCCTGCTCTCTGAATTCTGTACTCTCTCTCCCGCTGTATAGATATAACTTGCCAGCCGGTTTTCAAGCGGATATAGAAGATTAATGGAACTGTTCTTTGAACAACGGTTCAGTTTTCCCCCCAGAGAAGTGCAGATATATCGTAAGAATTTAGCATCCTCTAACAGGTACCTTCGGACAGAACGATAGGGTATGCCAACACAGTATGTGTCTGCAATCGCCTGAACATTGGTCAAAGCTTTCACAGAATCCACCGCCTCCAGATCCCCCAGTACCTTGAAGCCCTGATAGAAACATAGCAGCAGAGATTTCCCGTTACTTAACGAGGTAAATACCTTCGCTTTTCCTTCTATCAGGAATAGCAGATAGGATATCTCCTCCCCCTCTTTTGCTATAAATTCGTTTTTTCTAAAATATAATAATTCCATATGCATTGTCATATCTGCTGTAAAGATACTCTTTATGTCATACTGCCTGATATATTCTTTCAGGCGTTCTTCGTCATTTATCCTTACCATCTTTCTCCTTTTATTGCATTTCCACAGAAATCTTATATAATTAAATTATTATGACATATGTCATAGTATATTTCAATTAAAATATGGTACATTTATCAGGAAGCAAAATCTTGTTGCAAGGAGGATGTATGAATTATATTATTTCACTTATTGTGGGGGCCTTGACTTCCATCATGATATTCTTTAATGGCAGTTTGTCGGAAGGGTATGGTAATACCCTGTCTACCATTCTTATTCATCTGGTGGGACTAATTGCTATTGTATTGGTATCCTTTCTGACCCGCTCCAAATTAAAGCTTAAGAAAGGTCTTCCTTTGTATCTATACAGTGCAGGTCTTGTAGGTATTGGAACAGTAATGCTTACTAATATAAGCTATATGAAGCTTGGTGTCTCACTTCCCCTTGCCTTAGGGTTACTGGGGCAGACTATCTTCTCTCTTTTGACGGATCATTTTGGCCTTCTGGGTATGAAGGTTGTAAAAGTTAATCCCAAGAAACTCATTGGCCTTGGGATTATCGGTATCGGTATTTTTATTATGGCATTACAGTAAACAGGAGGAAAAATTATGTTTATAATCTATTTGATAATTTCTGTACTGGCAGGTGTTTCCGTGGTACTGGGCAGAATCCTGAATGCCAAGCTGGCAGAGCAGATTGGTACAGTACAGGCAACTGTAATTAATTATGTTGTAGGAATCTTTTTCTCCATTCTTATTTTTTTATTTCTGGAAAGAGGAATCTCCCTAACAGCACCTTCCATTCATATTCCTATTTGGGCTTATCTGGGTGGTATATTGGGGGTTGTAATTATAATGGTTTCTAACTACACTACTCCCAGAGTTCCCGCCTTCTATCTTACCCTTTTAGTATTCTTAGGACAGCTTGCTGTTGGTATTCTGATTGACTGGCTGGTAGCTAAGGAATTTTCTGTGTATAAACTTATCGGAAGTCTTTTTGTAGTATGCGGGTTCACCTATAATCTGCTCTTAGACCGAAAACCGGCAAAAGAAGTCAAATAAATTGATTGCATTTCTGCCTATCCTGAGCGTATAGGTTAAATTTAAAACAACGTTTACGCATGGACAGGCAGAGGTAATTCAGTCTATTCGTCTGTTAAAGACTCAGATATTCTTCTACCACTTCACAGACTAACCTTGCCTGCCCTGTTTTAGGCATTTCACAGAATATACGCAGTAAGGGTTCCGTGCCGGAGAATCGTATGATAACCCACCCACCGTTCTTAAAGTATACCTTACAACCATCCAGGTAAGATACCTTTTCTATATCAAAGGGCATGGGAGGTAAGCTTCTCTCTACCATAAGGGTATGATAAATTTCCTCTTTTCTTTCCTGGCTGAATTTATAATCCTTCTCATCCAGATAGTAAATTCCGTATTCCTCCTCTATTTCTTTTGCAATTTCTGAGAGCTTTTTACCCGTTACACAGATCATTTCCACCAGCAACGCTGCCGCATAGATTCCGTCTTTCCCGTTAATATGACCGGCTACCGTAAGTCCTCCGGAGGATTCACCGCCTATAATTGCACTGGCTTCCTTCATTTTGGCTGAGATATATTTAAATCCTACAGGTACTTCATAACACTGTTCTCCAAAACTCTCTGCGACACGGTCCAGCATATGAGTGGTTGCAAGATTTCTTACTGCCGGCCCTTTCCAGCCTTTATACCTGACAAGGTAATAATACAGCAATACCAATATATCATTTGGGTGCAGGAATTTTCCCGTATCATCAATTACACCGATTCTGTCTGCATCCCCATCTGTTGCAATTCCAATATCAGCACCTTTATCCAGTACTGTATTTTGAAGACTTCTTAAAGTCATGGCAGTAGGAGAAGGCAGCTTTCCTCCAAAGAGGGTATCATGCCTCTCATGTATGGTACTCACATCGCATCTTGCAGTAAGCAATATGGTCTTTAAGGAGGTTTCACTTACCCCGTACATAGGATCCAGCACTACTCGTAAGCCTCTTTCTCTGATAGCTGCCATATCCAATGTACTAATAATATTATCCAGATATTCATTTAGGGGATTTATTTCCACTGCCATTCCCAAGGATAAAGCATTATCATATTCCAGAGCTTTAAGGCTATTTCCTGCCGCACCTTCCAAACTCTCTATGTATTTTTCAATATCAGCCGTCTGTACCTCATCTGCATCCCTGCCCCCGTAGGTAAATACCTTGATACCGTTATAGATAGCCGGATTATGACTGGCAGTGACCATCATTCCATAATGATACTCATGTTTCATACAATAGTACATAATCAAAGGTGTCGGTGAGGATCTGTTTATTAGAATAGTTTTAATACCTTCCGCAGTTAAGACTTCTGCTGCCCATTTCATCGCTTCTTTTGAAAGAAACCTCCTGTCATAGCCTAATACGATGCCCTCTGAAGCTACCCCTTCGGCCTTCATTTTATCTGCCATTGCATGGGCCAGAATCTGTATATTTGCTTTTGTAAAATCTTCCCCTATAACAGCTCTCCAGCCTCCTGTACCAAATTTTATCATTTTCTCCTCACATTCCACCGCTTACAGCGGCAATACATTTCTTATCCCATCACTACTGTGACATAATTTGTGCTGCCCTTTTCCTGCAGGGGTATTTCCATTCCCTGGTTGCTTTGCATCTCAGAATAATCAGCAGTCTGTAATATTGCCTTTCCGGATATATGATGTTCTATTTCTTCTCCCTGCTGTTTTATGGCAACATCATTGATCCGTATTTCCTTCACTCCTTTCATAACTCCATCAGGGTTCTTAACCGTAATATGATAGAGAGCTCCTCTCCATTCACGGGTCACCTTAAACTCCTTCCAGTCCGCCGGAATACAGGGATCCAGGATTAAGCCATAAAATCCTGGTCTGATGCCCAGCATATATCTGGTGGCAGAAAAGTATGCCCAGCCGCCGGTGCCGGTCATAAAGGGATGTCTTGCCCTTCCAAAGGCAGTATGTTCCTTGCCCATAATAAACTGGCAATAGGAATAAGGCTCTGCTTCTCTGATTTCTATCTTATCATTCTGATTATAGGGAGATAAGGCATCATAGAATTTCATTGCCCTGTCACCTCTTCCAAGACGGCACTCAGCTGCCCAGGCCCAGGGATTGGGATGAGAAAAAATTGCACCATTCTCTTTTACTCCCGGATACACTCTGGTGATAAAGCCGATATCTTCATCGGGAACCGTATAGGAAGGGCCATTAAGCATTATGCCATAAGGTGTGAACAGGTATTTATCCACGGAATCCATGGCTCTTCTTCCCTTTTCACCATCGGCGGCTCCGGATAATACTGCCCAGGCATTGGATTCCAGATGGATTTTTCCTTCTTTGTCCTCTGAGGTACCGATCTTTCTTCCTTTGCTTGTTATTCCTCTGATATACCATTCTTTATCCCATAATACTTCATCACAGGCTTTCTTAACCTGTGCTCTCATCTCCGAGTATTTCTGAACATCTTTCGTTATCTTGAGATAAGCTGCTGCTTCCAGAAAATTACCCAAAGCCCAGTAATGCAAAAAGGATACCATTGCGCTTTCTCCACCGCCTAAATTCAGGCAATCATTCCAGTCAGCTCTTAATCCTTTGCAGATTCCGGAAGCTCCTATCTGCTCATGAGAGAAATCGAGTATGCGGGTCATATGCTCATATACTGTTCCGCTGCCGCCGTCCGCATAGCTTAATTCCTCTGAAAAGAAGGTATACTCACCTGTTTCTTTTACATACTCAACAATGGAACTGACAAGCCACAGCGCATCATCGGAGCAGGCATCTTTTATTCCATGCACGATACTGTTCTTATCCGGTGCCGGTATTACTGTGGGTGATTTAAAAGGCTTAACCTGCGTATCCGGGTCAAACCACTCCGGTTGGAACAGATGCAGTCCGTACCCTGTGGATACCAGACCTCGTAAAAGCTCCACCAGCCTTTGACGGCATTTAGTAGGATTTGAATGCGGAACGGTCATGGCATCCTGGGCAGTATCTCTGTAGCCTAAGCCAGTCCTTCCTCCCACTTCTATAAAGGAGGCAAACCTTGAGAACATTACATTGATTTCCGCCTGATACAGATTCCAGATATTAATCAGTGTATTCATCCCTTCATTGGGTGTTTCAATTTGAAGTTTCTTCCGTTTCATCTCCCAGAAGGCAGCGAGTTCTTGAAAAGCCCTATCAACCTCTGCCAGGTCCGAGTATTTTTTTCTCATACTCCTTCCGGTTTCCCTGTTTCCTTCACCTAGCATAAATATCAGTCTTTTGGATTCGCCGGGTTGTAAACTAATTTTTTTATGTAAGGAACCACAATGATTTCCGCCTTTTTCAAAGCTTCCCTGACATTTGCCCTTTTCAACTGCCAGCGGATTTGTCTCTGTCCGGTATAAACCGATGAATTGATCTCTTAAGCAGTCAAATCCGTCAGGTTCAAAGCTTCCGGTAAAATACTGATATCCATATTCTTCATAGAACAGGTCGTGTTCTATGATTCCGTCTTCATAAGAGGAGCCAGCCGCATAATTGCTCATCTGGTAATTCCGGTTATCCATATCAATGTGGTGATAGGAGAATTCCAGATAAGAAAATACACTTAATTCCCGTACTTCTGCACCGGTATTTTCTATGGTTACATCCCACAGTTCAACACTGTCTTCCAAAGGAATGAACAGCTTTTGCTCTGCTTTGATTCCCTTGTATTCACACTGATATCTGGTGTAGGACAAGCCATGGCGGCAGGTGTAGGCAGCTTCCTCCAAGGGTTTACCCACCGGCTGCCAGGAGATACTGAAATAATCTCCGGTTCTATCATCTCTGAGATAAACATAATGTCCCGGTCTGTCCATTGGTATACTGTTGGCACGAAAGCGTGTAATTCTGTGATATTCCGGTGTTTTGTAGAACATATATCCGCCTGCTGTGTGATTTACCACCGCGCACAAATCCTTTACCCCTAAGTAATTTGTCCAGGATGTGGGTAAATCCACACGCTCAATAACATACTCCCTGTTCGCATTATCAAAATAGCCATACCTCATAAAAACCATACCTCCTGATTTTATTACCTATTATTATATTGCAAGGCTGATGGAATCGGTATTGTCAGGAGTGCGAATATTTGTTTATAATTGTCCAGTATAAAAAGAAAAAAGAAGGATACTCCTATCGGACATATTCCTTCTTCTATGTTTGCTTCATATCTTATAATGTGACATATTCTATTACCTTATCCTGAAAAACAATACCGTCCAGATGATCCTATTCATGACACAGGCATTTAGCCAGTTCCCCCCTGGCTTTGATTTCAATTTCTTCTCCATACTCATTGAAAGCATGTACAATTACTATCTCTGGTCTTTTAAGTTTCCCCCATATTCCCGGAAAGCTCAAGCAGCCTTCAGTCACAAGCTGCTCTCCTTTTTTCTCGGTAATTACCGGATTCACAAGTTTTAATAACCCTTCTCCCATATCAGCAACCAACAGCCTTCGTAGAATACCGATTTGACAGGCCGCCAATCCGCCTCCGCCAGGCGTATGATACATGGTTTCTGCCATATCATCCAGTATTTCTCTGATATGGTCATTTACTTCTGTCACTGGTTTACTGACTTTACGCAGGATATCATCCTCAAACATTCTAATTTCCCTTAATGCCATATTGCTGCCCCCTGCTTATATCCGCTCTTGATTTACGCACACTTTCCTCAAACAAAAATACATTTTCGATTGGCTCATGAAACACCAGCTAATAAGTTTCATTCGTCCAACCTTCAATTGTCTTTTAATGTCATATTTTGTAACAAGGACAAGCACTTAGTCATATTTATAAATAAGAATTGAGATAATTCTAAATCTTTTTCAGGGGGTATTACTTGTGAGTTATAATAATGAAGATTACAGGAGACAGAAACATGTTCATGAAATCCAGGGAAGTGTTGAAATAGCTGAACCCCGCGAAGAACCACACAATCATAGATTTGCAACAGTATCCGGCGAAGCAATTCCTTATGGTGCTGGCGATCATTATCATGAGGTTGCATTCAGAACAGATTTTTATGAAGACCATTATCACGAATTCTGTGGAAGAACCTCAGGTGCTATATGCGTCGGAGGAGGAAGACATGTTCATTTCCTTGAATCCGTAACAACTGTAAACGATTGTCACAGGCATAAATTCAGAGTGGCAACTTTGATAGAGAATCCAATCGGCAAGAACTGTTAATTATAAGACATTAACGAAATGGGCTGTTTTAAAAATGAATGGAAAGCGGTAAGAAGTCTCTTGGTATCCTGTTATACGCAGCCCGAAGACAGGTTGCCGAATTTGTGTGTAAAAATAATGGGTAAAATTATAACACACAAATACAGTAAGGCATGTTTCAATTCGTGTAAAACAAAACCAAGAAGCTTCCTACCGTATCATTTAATATACAGCAGCTTTTGTAATATTATTTCTCTTTTGTAATAATACCATTTTCGATCCGATACACAGAATCCACAAGATCGAGAATCCTTTCATCATGAGTTACCATAAGTGCTGCTTTTTTATATTTTTTTGTTTCTTTCCTGATCATTTCCACTACCTGCCTGCCTCTGTCTTTATCAAGGCTGGCGGTAGGTTCATCAGCCAACAGTACGTCCGGGTGGTTCATAAGAGCTCTTGCAATGGCAACTCTTTGTTTTTCGCCTCCTGAAAGCTTGTCAGGATAATAGGCGGCTCTGTTATTCAGACCAAAGTCCTCCAATAGCTTTGCAGCATGCTCCTCCTGCTCTTTTTTGTCTTTACGGGAAGAAAGCCAGGTAATTAATTTTAACTGGTCCATCACTTTCAAATAGGGAAGTAATTGATGGGATTGAAATACAAAACCGATCTGTTCTCTTCTTACCTTATCCCAATGCTTTTTATTCCTGTCAGATAATAAAGTCTTACCGATTCTTACCTCTCCTGAGGTTGGACTCAGCAAAGCCCCTGCTATGGATAACAGTGTGCTCTTACCTGAACCAGAGGGTCCCACGATTGCGGCAAATTCACCATATTCAACAGAAAGGGATACGTTATTTAATACGATATTTTCTTCTTCCCCATCATGATAACTCTTTGTTATATTATTTAATTCTAAAGCATTATTCCCCATTAATCATTCCCTCCTATTGCTGTAAGCGCATCGACCCTTGCTACTTTTGCCATGGAAAACAGGCTGGTGAGCAGAGATATTAATATAAACAGGACGGATACAAGTGCTGCATTGGCCGGTGCCAGAACAAAAGGCATCGTAGGCGGAAGTGCACTTGCCATCGCAAAGGTAAGAATATTTCCAATTATCATACTAATTCCCGCTAACAACAACACCTGTGCTGTTAATGACCATACCAGCGTACTCATCTTAGCACCTACCGCTTTTAATACTCCGAATTGAGGAATCTTCTGCATGGTAGTAACATAGAAAAATACTCCAACAATAAAAGAGGATATCAATAGCAGAAATACAAGCATCATTAATATGGTGGATTGCTCCTGTGAGTGTCCGGGGATATTGCTTATAATTTCACTTTTTGCTAATACAATGGTATCTTTCAGGTCATTTTCTACGACATCTTTTAATTCCGCCGAATTTATTTCAGAATTGCTTATTTTGATGGCAGCCGCTTGATTGAATATGATATCTCTGCCCGTTGAGAGCTTTTGCAGCTCTTCATAAGTCTTTAAAGAAATAACACCTATGGAAGAATGACCATACATCTGATTCTTAGTAAAACCAACAACCTCCATTTCATAACCTGTTTGTGCATCCTTCAGCCGATCACCTATTTGGAAATCTTCTTCCAGAAACGAATTGTTTAGTACAATCTGACCGTCGCCTGTTATTTTATTTCCCTCAATAACCTCAGGCATCAAAAAAGCTTCTGTATCAATGCCCATATAGGTAATATCAAGTTTCGTTGTATCCTCGTTTCTTGTAGCTGCTGAACGGTTTATATTAATTGGTGTTGCATTGCTGGCAAATTCTTTTATTTTATTGAATTCTTCTTCTGTCAGTGATGATCTGGGTATCAGATTATCAGCTGAGTCCTCCAGAATATAATAATCAGCAGAAGCATTATCTATTGCAGAACTTGTTGCTGCCGACAATCCCTTTGCCAGACCGGATAGAAACAATACCAGGAATATCATCAATGTCAGCAATACCATAATAAGTGCATACCGCACCTTGTTGTGTTTTAATTCTTTCCATGCCAGAAACATTAGGCTCTCCTTCTCTTTAGGTTACGTTTTCTTTTTATACACTCATATCATATTTCATCTTTGTGGCCTCAATATGACCAGACCTCTTATATATCAATTCCAATAAATCTCTTGACCAGCAGTCCGATAATAAAAGAGGCCGCCGCTACGGATAAACTTATGACGCTCATCTCTGTAAATTTCTTTCGGAAGGAAATTGTTTTCGCCACTGAAATATAGTAATTAAATGCTGCAATTATAATTATTACAGCAACCAGCATGATAAACAAAGCAAGGATATACTTATTATCCGGCAGCAGCAGATAAGGAAGTAGTAACAAGACCACCGTAATAAAATAAGCAGCGCCTGTATACAAGGAGGATTTTAAAGGACTTTCTCCTTCTTCATTCTTAACGGAAAGATATTCAGAGGAAGCCATGGATAATGTTGCAGAAATTCCTGTAATAAGTCCAGCTAAAGTAATTAAGCGATTACTCTGCATTGCAAAAGTCCATCCTGCCAGGCTTCCCGTAAATTCAACCAATGCATCATTAAGTCCCAACACCATAGAACCGGCATATTTAAGCTTTTCTTCATCAATCATGGAAATCAGCTCTGTCTCATGTTCTATTTCATCCTCCATCAGTATTTTAATGTCCGGAATCAGTTCTGTCAGATCCTTTTCCAGTTTTTCTCTGGTACTTCCCTTATATTCCGTAAGAGCATTCTCCATCTTCTTTATTATAAAAGTATACCCCAATAACCTGGCAAGTAAGACATACCAGCTGACAAGAAACATATTGACTTTCACATCACGTTTCGTGTATTGCTTCCATATTTCATAATGCTTCTTCTCTTCCTCTGCAATTTTAAGTAAGGTTTCTTTGTCCTTTTTATCCTTTACAAAAGCTACTATTTTGGTGTACACGTAATATTCCATTTTTTCATCAGCCTGAAATTTCATTATTCTCTTCATCAACTGAATATCGCTCATACGAACTCCCTTCCCATTAATTCATTTTAAATGTGTTATTTGATTTATTTTATTGATTTATCTCTTCACATATCTTTTTGATCTGTCTATTCATTTATCTTTTATATTTATCTTTTTCAATTATCTTTTTTCATTTATCTTTTTCAAGTATCTTTTTCAAGTATCTTTTTCATTAATCTTTTTGGTATCTTAATTTGCAATTATCTGTCTGACAAAGAATTCATAAAATCAAAATACATATTTCATGTTTTATTATCATTTTACACAATTTAATTTTACTCTATTTTAATTCAGTGTCAATAGTAAATTGCATTTTTAAGTAAAAAAAAGAGGTATCGCAAGGCTTATGTCCTGCTGATACCTCTAGTTATAGAAAAGCAAATAAAGTTTAAATAGCTGTTACCTGTATTAATTGAACCTTCCCCATGACCGACCGCTGTTTACTTAAGCTGCTCCTTTGCCGGTTTCCCGCTTCTAAGCTTTGACTGGATCTGATTAATCATATTCAGTGCAAGTCCTCTGGGTGAAAGCTTAATGCCTAACACCAGCAGCTTATTTGCGATTCCCTGAACAGCAACCGGTTTTCCTTTCATCAATGCCTTATAGCCATAAACTGCCACCTCTCTTGCTCCTGCTACTTTAAGGGAATGAAAGAGCCTGGAGTTCATAAGCCCGGCTGAATCTTCAAAATTTGTTGCTGTGGGTCCTGGACAAAGTGCCGTTACAGTTATTCCGCTTGTCTCAAGTTCTTTTGATAAAGCCTGAGAGAAGGACAGTACAGCTGCCTTAGAGGCATAATAAACAGACATATTAGGCCCTGGCAGAAATGATGCGGTAGATGCAAGGTTTAGGATTTTTCCTTCTTTTCTCTCATGCATATCCGGAAGAAACAATCTGGTCATATGCATCAGGGCAGTAACATTAAGCTGTATCATAGCAGCTTGTTTGTCCCAGTCAGAATGGAGGAACTCCATATAATCACCAAAACCTGCGTTATTCACAAGGATATCAATTTTTCTGTCCTTTAATTCGTTATATATTTCTACTGGCGCATCTTTTAGGGTCAGATCCTTTTCCAGTATGGTTATATTTGTCATATACCTTTTCGTTAATTTCTTTCCCAGGTCCATAAGCAGCTCTTTACTTCTTGCAACAAGCACCAGGTCATAGCCTTCTCTGGCAAACAGAATCGTCAATTCCCTTCCGATTCCCTTAGAAGCTCCGGTTATCAATACAGTTTTAGACATATATACCTCTTTCTGCAATAAAATACTATCTTGTTCTTATAATATTACTGCTGTTTACCGATTAACCTTTAAGGTCTCTCCTTCTTCCATAAGCACATGGCCGGATTCGTAAGGTTTCTGATTCACTGTCAGGTATACTTCACTGGCATCATAATAACTTCCAAGGGTATCTGCTACTGCTCTCAGAATATAGGACTCAAAAGCTACGCCTGCATTCATTTCCGTAACAAATTCCCCTGAAAAATCCACATAAACAACACCGTCATCCCCCTTATACAGGCTGTTTATTTTCGTATTTTCACTGATTAAGCCCACATTATCCTTATACTTTGCCCTGAACAGCTCCTGCATCTTAAGTCTTGTAATATCATTTGTCTGAAAGCTTATTGATTTGGATTCTTCTATCTGCTCTTTGTCAATATCAGGGTAGTATACCGTGATATTTTGAACCAAAGGTGTTTCTTTTATTTCCTTAAGTACTGACGTTACAGTCATACTGCTATCCGCACTCGTATATACTCTTTTTAACAACCCAATATCTTTTGCATAATACTCTTTGGTAGAACCTTCTGATTCTTCTGTAGTAACCTCAATTGTATTATAATCCCCATAAGGTGTGCTGATATTCTTACCGGTTTCAGAAATAAAACGTTTTCTTCCGTCAGGTAAAGTCCATTCCGTTCCTTTAACAAGTGGCTCTTTTAGCAAAATCTCAGGCTCTTTGTCACTATTGTATTGCAGCAGGTTGTCTCTGTAATAACTTTCTTCCTTCGATGTAATAACAGCCAGTGTGCCATTGCTGATTTCCAGAACCTGAACTACTTCTGTTCCCCCATTGTCAGTACGCAGCTGCAGCCTTTTGCTGTCCTTATCCTGATAATCGGGATAGTTCCAAAAAGAGGCGTACTCATTTCCTTCCCCTTCGTAGAAATACTGCTTATTTTCCCGAAAAGGAAAAAAATCGCTTAGGGAAGCCTCTGTTGCCGGCGCCGCTTCCGTGACCTCCGGAGTTACCGATACTTCCTCCTCGCTGGTTGTGGGTGTTACTGTCTCTGTAACCGTTCCTTCCTGAACCGGATTATTATTATCGTTTCCTTTTCCTTTGCAGGCTGATAATAATACTACCATGCAAAGCAATATGAAAATGATTGAAGTTTTCTTTTTCGTCATATTAAATCACCTGTTTCCTTTCCCTTAACGTGCACTAAAAGATGCGGTTAGAACGTGCGCCTACTGGAGCGTACTATAAAACTAGAGTGGAAAAGCTTCTCCACTCTAGTATTATACCATATTTTATAAATTAAAACACTTAAAGGAATTTTTCTGTTAATTTTTCCCTGACTCTGGATTATAACCGATGTCTTTTGAAATAAAATCCGGTATATTATCTTTGGAAAAATAACTGTAAACATAGGTTTCATTACCGTATTCATCAACACCTAATACTATATTGACCTCCAGATTATATTCCGGCTTAAACATTATACTATAGCTGTTCAAATAATTGGAAGGGATCGCTTTATCCAATATTTCCTGTATTTTTGTTTTCTCTTCATATACGTAAATATTTTCTTCCCCATTGTATGATTGTTCTTTCTCATAAACTTCCTTGGCAGAATCATATCCCTTGGTTCTGTCATATACAATTACTTTCTTCACCTGTTCTGCATTTATTGCTCCGTCTGCCTTAAATCCATGTGCCTCCAGGAATTTAAGTGTTTCGGTAAAGTTAGGGAGTATAAAATAATCAAATTCCCGGTTATTCGTAAATTTTAAGTTAAGAGTCGCTATTGGTTTATTTGCCTGAATATCTTTCAGAGAGAGTGAAGTCAGCTCATTTCTATAGATATCCAATAAATTGTCTATTTCCTCCTTGGTAAGAGTCAGACGCTTCTCCTCCAGAAATGTATTAGCGGAAACACTGGATATAGAAGCACTCTTCCATTGATATATAGGATAATAACCGGTCTTAAACTCTTTATTTGTATAAAGCTCAGAAAGCAATGAAAAATCATTGTCCTGAACGAACTGATAATTACGAGTTACCTTCTTCCCATTTTTCAGTTGGTAGGCAACTTGAACGCTGTAGTTCCCTACTGCATCTGCTGACTGCTCTTCATCAATGCCTTGAATACCAAGTTTTGCTATTTCATAAGCTGCATCAAAGGATTTCATCCGCATATATTTTTGCTGATAGTCAAAATTATTATAGTAATAGTCATAGGTTAACCCGTCTTCATTAATTTGCACATATCCCTTATCACTATCAAGTCCTGAGATCCAAATGCTCATCGATTCAACCTTGTCTTTCTCAGGTAAATAGGTATCATAATGAAATACATCAAATCGGAATATGCATACAATCAGAATAATTGTACCAGCTGCTGCTGCAAGCCCTTTTTTATGTGCGAAGGCCTTCTTTAAGTCAAACTGATAGATAATTTCTACGATTCCACCAAAAACGATGAAGACAAGTATCAGACCAAAAATCAGCCAGCCGTCTGTATTCATACTGGATACCTGCATAAAAATCAGCCCGCCTGCCAAAGTAACAGGTACCAGCATCAGAAATTTTATAATAGGTTTCGCAAGTTCAAAGGCCATTGCCTTTCCAGCTGCTTCAGAGGGGCGTTTCTTGTAAAGGAACAGAGCAAGAGCAACTAACAGCAATATTACGACCATAGTAAAGAATATACTTCGGCCAAAACCATCCGTATCTCCTCTGAGAAGCTGTATTGTCCTTTGAATGTATTTACCGATAGGAGATAAAAACACCAAAATGTTTCTCTCTGACAGATTCTTTTCTATAAAAGTATCAAAGAAACTGCTGTAATACATGCTCCGAACCAACATTAATAGTGGTCCGTATGCCAGAAAAACACAGGTACCAAGTATACTAACCACTCCATTACCAGTCAGCATTACCGCTATAATTGTTATCGTATAGATCAAGAGAAAATAAAGCAGATTCATTCCGAGTGCCTGGAGGCTGTTTATAAACACATCCATCCCCATATAACTTTTTGCAAACAATACAATATAACATAAAAACATATTAAACACATATGGAATCAGATACAATAAAACTCCATCCACAAATTGAACCGCGAAGAATCTCTCTCTTTTTACCGGCATACTGTGGTAAAAATCAACCTTCTTTTTGGAGTGAAGATAGAAAAATCCACTATACGCACAAATAAGCGCACCAATTATAGTAATAAAAAAATGCAAGGCATATCCGGGAGCCATGGATTGCAGAATATATGCTCTGGTGACATATATGTTTGTACTATCTGAATACCCTTCTATGGTTAAAGCCAGTAATACCGGTCCAAGGAGAAAGAACACAAGTAAAGACAAGGCTACCGACCACAATCTTCTCTTAAAATCTTCTTTTTGCAAATTAAAAAATGAGTTTCTTGATATCATAACCTGCCACCTCCGTCTCACTTATAAATATTTCTTCCAGCGATAAAGGAAGAACCTCTGAGAACACCGGATTCTTTCTCTCGATTTTAGCTATAATTTCTTCTCTGTTCCCTCTTGCTGTAATCGTATGAAGGGACCCTCTCTTCTCAGCTTTGATAATTTCAATTTCAGTCAGAATTTCTTCAATAGGTGTTTCTTCCTTAAATACACACTGAATTTTATGAATGCTGAGTTTCATATCAAAGAGGTCCTTCGATAACAGAATACCTCCTTTGTGAAGCACCCCCACATGGTCACAGATATCCTCAAGTTCCCGTAGATTATGGGATGCAATAACAGGTGTCATTCCTCTTTCGGAAATTTCTCTTGCAAACAGGCTCTTGACTGCCTGCCGCATAACCGGATCAAGACCGTCAAAGGTCTCATCGCAGAGAAGATATTTTGTGCCGGAGCAGATACCGCATAAAACCGTAAGCTGTTTCTTCATTCCTTTTGAAAAGGTGTTGATCTTTCTATTTCTATCCAAACCAAATTGATTTACCAGTTCTTCAAAACGAACCGTATCGAAAGCCGGATAAATAACCTTATAGTAATTGCTTAAGTCCTTCGGTGTACTGTTACTAAAAAAGTAAGTGTCATCCGAAATATAGAAAACAAGCCTTTTTGCATCCAGATTTTCAAAAACCGGGTAACCATCGATTTTAATCGTTCCTTCATCCGGTTTAATCACTCCCGCAACCATTCGAAGAAAGGTACTCTTCCCTGCTCCGTTGGTTCCTACCAGACCAAATACTTCCCCTTCCTTGATAACGGCTGTTATATTGTCTACAGCTTTAATGGTATCAAATCGTTTGGTTAGGTTATTTGACTCTATCATTTTATCCCTCCTTATATACTTCTTCAATTTCTGATATTATTTGTTCTTTTCCAATCCCCAAATCCTTTGCTTCTTTCAGAAAAAGATGTAAATCCTCAATAATCTCATTCTTCTTAACATCCAATAGATGTTCCGTATCTGATATAAAGCTGCCTCTTCCCTTAACCGTATAGATAAAGCCCTTTCGTTCCAATTCCATATAGGCTCGCTGTATGGTATTCGGATTTATTGACAGTTCTATTGCAAGATTACGGACAGAAGGAAGCTGTTCCTGGGGTTTTAACCCGCCTTTTAAAATTAAGTCCTGAAATCGTTCTTCCACCTGCTCATATATTGGCCTGCGATCTTTGTAGTCAATAATTATCATTAGGCTCTCCTTTCTTCTCAATTACACCAAGTGTACTATCACTATTAATACACTTAGTATAATTAAATAGAAGCCAGTTGTCAACCGGCTTCTATTAGAATGTATTTTATTATTTTATTTGAGTTTATTTTATTACCTTACTTTATATATCTGAATAAAGTCAAGACACTACTCCCCCACTTTATGAGTAAGCGTTGTTTCTATAAGTACTCAAACCTCACCTGAGTATGATTTTATTATATCCAAAATACAATTTTTATATATGTTTCCATTCAGAACATCTCCGTTAGGTTTAAAACAGAGAGACCAGACATCTCTTGGATCATCACTATACGGATTAACATACTCTATATTTTCATCGAAATACTCACTTAAATACTTCTTTGCATTTCCTTCAGGCCAAATAACATTGCCTGATGACACTGCAAATCCCTTTTCAGTAAAATTCAAAAGAATCTCTCTTGTCCTTTTATTATATAGATTATCATCCTCGTTACTCACAAGCCATGCGGGATGAAGCTTAATCAATATCCCCTCATCTTTTGCGCAATCGGCAAAGAATCTGACAAACTCTAAAGGTATTGTTTCCTCATGGAATGCATCCACCGAAAGCATGATATAATTCAAACCACTTTCAGCCAACATATGTGCAACTTCCTTTATTCTTTCTTTACTTTTGCTAAAGAAACCATTCGTAATCATTTCTCTTTGGGGTATTCCGGCTTCAGTTGCAGCTGCATGAATCTTGCAAACCTCCTCTGGATATAACAACGGTTCTCCTCCAAATGTCATTAAAGATTGTATCTGATAATTAGAACATATATCTCTTATTGCTTTTGAGACACAATCACCCTTAATATGATCTCTAAAAGCACGAGGTTCACCTTGGGAACAATGCTTACAGCGACCTGTACATGCCATTGTTACTACAAACTCAATTCTATTTAAATTCTTAAAATATTCATTCATTATAAACGCCTCACAATCAAAAATATTTTTTTATTTTTATATTCTTGAAGGATGCAGTTCTGACAACATCAGCAAAGCCTACAATTAATCTCGATACAACCTGCTGTCAATTTTAGAACTGCATCGAGTAATTAATTCGTTTTCTCATCTGAATTCTCCTTCTGTATTAATATTCATAAATTAATTATTGCAATATAATACATTATATATCAGCATCCATATATATCCAATACCAAAATGAAATCTTTTTCTTTATTTATCGTACAATTACACCTTAAACTGATTCACCAATTCATTTAACTTCTGCGCCAGATCAGACAAACTGCTTCCGGCTCCAGCGATTTCTTCCACCGAAGCACTCTGTTCCTCCATGGCGGCTGCTGCCTGTTCGCAAGCAGCTTTATTCTCCTGGGCAATACTTTCAAGCTGGTGTATTACGACCCCGATATCTTTTGTTGCGTTATCCATATCTGCTTCCGAAGTCTTTAAATACTTAACAGCTGTTTTGGATTGTTCCATCTCTTCTGCTATGCTGCTGTATTTAAGCCGGTTACTTTCCACACTCTTTTTCTGT
Source organism: Anaerocolumna sp. AGMB13020 (assembly GCF_033100115.1). Classification (NCBI taxonomy): domain Bacteria; kingdom Bacillati; phylum Bacillota; class Clostridia; order Lachnospirales; family Lachnospiraceae; genus Anaerocolumna; species Anaerocolumna sp. AGMB13020. The sequence continues at coordinate 810,828 of NZ_CP136910.1, forward strand.
TCATCAAAGATTTCTTTGACTTTTGCCATGGTTTTTACCGCATTATCAGTATTGTTCTGGAGTTCCTGAACAATCTCAGATATCTGATTGGTGGAATCGGCTGATTCCTCAGAAAGTTTCTTAATTTCTTCTGCCACTACAGAAAATCCCTTTCCGGCTTCTCCGGCTCTTGCGGCTTCAATGGAAGCGTTTAAAGATAAAAGACTGGTCTGTGCTGCTATCTCCTTGATGACATTACTGGCTTTGTCTATTTTGACAGAGCTCTCATTGGATTTTAGGATTACTTTATAGATTTCTATAAGAGCTTTCGTTGCAGCGGCAGTTATAGCATCCAGCTGCTGTATTTCTGTAACGCCTTCTTCAACCACTTTTGTAATTCTAGCAGAAGTTTGATTAACATTATCAATACTGGTCATTACCTGACTGATACTTGATTTTAATAATTCTGCCTTCTGATTACCTTCTTTGGTAATACCTGCCTGATTGGCTGCTTCATCCGATATATCTTCTATGGTCCTGTTTATCTGCTGTGAGGATGCGGCTGTCTCTTCTGAGGTTGCCATCAATTCCTCTGAGGCAGCGGACATATCCTGCGCAGCAAGATGGATATCCTTTATAACATACCTGAGTCTCTCTCCTATATTTTGCATAGCCTTTGCCAATTTTCCAGTCTCGTCTTCTTTGCTTAATAACTTTGCCGGTACGTTCTGCGTAAGGTCCAATTCTGCAATTCTAGAGGAATATTCAACGGCCGTTATTATCGGCTTTGTTATTGTCTTGCCTATTATATATGATATTACCATACTTACAGCCACGATAACTAAAATGATACTAATCATTAGTTTATATAATAAGGGTAATTCAGCCAGGAAATCACTTTGAGGAGAAGCCATAACAAAGGTCCAGTCCGTACCCTCGATGGCGGCATAACCACTATGTATGATTCTTCCATTGTAAGCATAGGAATCCACTCCTGTCTTATGACTGAGAGCTGTCTGAAAGAAAGCGGCTACCGATTTCAGACTACTATCTGTTTCTGACTGTTTGGCAGGAGTGAATTTATCCTTTACCATACTTTCATCGGGATGTCCTACAATCGTTCCCTGTTCGTTTATAATATAGGCATAACCATTCTCTCCATAGGCTATATCTTTGACCATTGTACTTAATAGTCCACCTTCAGCAACTCCTAAAATGCCACCTTCCGGTTTGCCGGCTTTCATTATAGGAACCAAAACATACAGTAGCTGCTCTCCGGTTCCGGAATCTTCCTGAAAATCAATCTTTCGTTCTCCGGCTGTTACAGCCTTCCCAATGGAACTGTCAGATTCCAGATTAACACCAGAACCATCCTCATAGGTTAGAACGCCGTCTGCTCCAACGATACCAAGTCTGATAAATTCACTATTCTCCTGCTCTTCTTTCAGGTACTCCTGCTGTTCTGCACTGTTCCCATTTATGGCAGGAACTCTGGACATTGCTTGAAGAGATGTTATCAAATTTCCAAATCTGGCGCTTTCTACCTTGGCTCCTTCAACAGCAAGGGCTTCCAGTGACTTTTCGGCCTCTTTGATAATAAGGTATTTTGCCACATTTTCAGCCATGAATCCCAATGTGGTACATGAAATAATAATCAAGATTGTATAATTCAAAATCAACTTTGTCTTGATGCTTTTAATAACCAGCTTTTTCATATGTTGCCTCCTTTTATGTATATTTATCTTGTCATAATAAAAGTATTTTTGATAATTATATAAATTATTTGTAATATTTGGTACTATTTATAACATTTTGTCATTGACCTGGCATTGACAGTTTACCGAACTGATAATAGTATGCCTGTTACTCCCTTGACAAAGAATACCCCAAAGGCTAGAATAGGTAAGGATAATCGCACAGGAATAGAACAACAAATATGCCACCATAACGAAGACTATTCAACCTTCTTATGATGGCATTACTTTTTAAAACAGACGGAATATTTTTTGTTGAAGGAAGGTTTTTATATGACGAATGATATGACTTTTGGCAAATGCCTGAAATCACTACTGGCGGTGTTAGACATCAGTATGAATCGGCTGGCCAAAGCATTGAACGTGGATAGTTCCCTTGTTAACCGATGGGTGCATGAAGTCAGGGTCCCTTCCTATAATACTTTGTATATCGAAAATATTGCAGAATATTTATCCAGATATACAATGAACACAGTTCAACTGGAGCGGATAGAAGAATTATACCAGCAATTTTCCTTCGGCCTGGTTCCTGATATATCAACAAAAGAAAAAATCAAAAAAATGCTTCTGGAATCTCAGGGTGTCAGCCTGGAAAAAAAGAAAAACAATAGTAAGTCAGATAAAACACAAAAGGAAGAGCCACCCTTGTCTCTTAGCAGCAGTACCATCAAGGATCCTACCCTGTCCTTTTCACCGGAAGACAGAATAATAATCGGAACAGAAAATATACTGATAACCATAAGCACGCTATTCGAAAAGGCCAGCAGATCAAAGAAAGCATCTGGAAAACGTATAATATATATAACATTACTAAATAATTTATTTTCCAGTAGAGACACTCCCTACAATGATATTTTATTGGAATTCAGGGAAAATCTGAAAAAAGCAGCATTAAGCGGCTGGCAAATAGTTATATCCTTAAAACTTAGCCTGAATCTGAAGCAAAATACAGACTTTATTCTCTTCCTGTTTCCTGTTATTGCAACGGGAAGAGTACGCCTCCTTTATTCGCCGGTTAATTTGATTTCTTTGGAGCGAGATATGTGTGTTGTTACCGGCATTGCTGCTTTGTCCAGCTTTCCAACCCAAACAGACTCCCTGGTGGAGACTTGTTTTTATTTGGTAAATAAATCAGCTATCGAGATTTATTCTGATTATTGCCATCATCTTGCTGAAAACCGTATGGAAGAGCTGTTCACTTATTACAATGCCTCTCAAACTCCTCAGTTTATGAAACAGTTATATGCTGTCAACAAATATTGCACCCTGTTGTTAAATTATAACTACGGTTTAAGTTTGTTCCTTCCTCTTCCTATACTAAAGAAAATCCTAACTAGAAATAACGTGACACCGACAAGCCGCCAGCAGGTTATAGAACTCTTTACGAATAACCTCAAAGAACGAAAGCAGCTCAATAAAACGATCAGCTACCGTAATATATTTGATGCTGAACTGTTATTACATATTATATCCACCAGAACACTGTGTATTTATACAGAAAACGGAATACTGAAGGCAGAACTGGATAAACAGGATATTCTTCAATTCCTTGAGAATTTTATAGAATTTCTAAGAAAATCGGAAAGTTATGAAATAGCTGTTCTATATGATAAGCCCCTGACTGTTAATGAGAAACCCCTTTATTTTTCTCTGAAAGGGAATGAAACATTATGCTTTGAAATGCCTGGTTCCAAAGACAGCATAAAAGGTATTGTGACGGAACCTCTAATGATTAAATCTGTTGAAATGTATTTTCAAAATTTATGGTCGGAAATATCTCCCCTGAACAAAGACAAAGATACTATAATTGCCTGGCTTCACTCTCATATGAAACAACTCCTTTTGTAAGAACAGGCTAATGGGTTACTTATCCCTTAGCCTGTTCTTATAATTTGCCCTTTTATCCTATTTCCTGGGTGCAGCAGCCGGTCAGGTGTAAGTCTAATATCCCTTCAATTCCCCAGGTCATCATACTATCAATATTAGCTCTGGTATAGAAAGCCATATGCTGAGTCATTACAACATTGGGAAATTGTCTTAAGTACACCATATCCCTATTCTTTAATATATCATTTTTTCTGTCTGCATGATAAATTCCCTCTTCTTTCTCAAAGACATCAAGCCCCAGTGCTCCAATCTTCTGAGATTCAATTCCTTCAGTAAGGGCTTCTATATTCATCAATTCACCTCTTGCCGTATTAATTAAGATAACTCCCGTTTTCATATTGTTTATCGCCTTTTTGTCAATGAAATATCTGTTTTCCTCTGTCAGCGGAACATGGAGGGAGATAATATCAGAAAGTCTGTAAAGCTCCTCAAGCGTTACATATTCCACGTATTTTTTCAGTTCTTCTTTTTCAGTTCGATTATAGGCTATGATTTTACAGCCGAAACCTGACAGGAGCTTTATTACCTCCTGCCCGATACAACCAGTTCCGATAATCCCTACCGTCTGGTTACCAAGTTCCTGTCCGGTAAGTCCCTGCAGTGAATAGTCATTCACATTCTGCCTCCACATGGCAGGTTTGTAGTTTCTTAAAGTCAGAAGCATGAGCATAACTGCAAACTCTGCAACGCCTTTGGGCGGATAACCGGCATTACACATCTTAAGTCCGATTTCTTTCCCATATGCCACGTCAATATGATTATATCCAACCGTTCTTGTGGATATGTATCTGACCCCCAAGTTCTTCAGTCCTAGCAGTAAACTTTTATCTAATTTACTTCTCCCAAGTATTGTTACCCCCTCACAACCGGCTGCCAGCTTTAAGGTTTGCTTGCTTAAGGCTTTCCCTGTAGTGACCAGCTCCAGCCCATGCCTCCCTTTTAAATCCTCCAGCTTCTTTTTCTCATCCTGTCTAAGTTCAAATACTGCTATTTTCATACTAACACCAATTGTATATCCCTGGTAAACAAAGGATACTGCCACAGATAAAAGAGAGTGAAAGAAGCTTTACATGGCAGCCTTTCAATTTTTATTTTCTATCACTCTTAGTCATGTCTTCTCTCCCTCGAAATATTGAGCTGAAAGCATATATTATGTGTAAAAGATGATTCTCTTTACCGAGTTAAAGCCAAAAAGAAAGACGGGCTGTTTTAGCCCGTCTTAATTAAATACAACTGTATTAATTTGTCTCATGGAATAGATCAAAGGAATCACCCTTTATATTTTTTATAACTTCATTATACATGGATTTGAATTTTTTTCAACTTTTTATTTTGTGTATTAAAGTAGGTTATCACAAGGGGACGGCAAATTGTACAAACCAGAAAGAACTCATGCTTCCATTACAAGGTATAAGAAGTCCTAATTTCTCTGAAGATTTTGTGCTTGTCATAATGTAAGACAGATAACTCGCTGTGATACGCTCAGACAATCTGTCTTACATTATAGCACAAAATATTCAGAGAAAAGGACTTCTAATACCTTTCCATAGGCGCATTCATTCTTTCTGGTTTGTACTATTCACCTGAAATCGGATAAAACAAAGTTTTTGATACCTGGTAAACAATACTCGTATAAGAATAAATATGAAATATATTTTCTATATTATCACAAGTGTTTTATAAATAGAATGTTATTCACTGCAGCTGCTTATAATGATATTACGTAATTTCCTTGTAATCTCCATGGTTCCGGCGTCCTTCTTCTGTATCATGAACAGAATCGTCAGATCATCAGCAGGACAATTGCAGAAATAACAGCCAAGCCAGCCATCCCAGCCATATTCTCCGGGACTTCCAATGGTTCCGGCTTTTGTGGTGTCTGTCATTATCCTCATAAGATTTCCATAACTGTGGCCTTCTAAGGTTGTCCAGGGAACCAGCCCCTCATACTGTATTTCGTTCAGGGTCTTGGTGGTGAGATACTCAACGGTTCTTTTTCTTAGTATCCGGGTTCCCTCATAGGAGCCTCCGCTCATTAACATCGCTGCAAATTTTGCGTAATCATCTATTGTTGATACCAGTCCCGCACCGCCGGATTCAAAAGCCGGTTTTCGATCCATCGGCTGAATAATCCCCAAATTATTATCGGTATAAAGGGTTAAGCCGCCTGCTTCATCAGCTCCATATGTACATACCAGCCTGTTCCTCTTTTCCTCTGGTACGTAAAACCCGGTGTCCTTCATCCCAAGAGGAACAAATATTTCTTTCTCCAGAAATTCACCAAAAGGCATTCCACTTACGACTTCAATAACTGCACCTAAAACATCTGCACTGGTACCATAGCTAAAGAAGGAGCCAGGATGATAAGCCAAGGGACATTTGCCGAGTTTATTTGCAATTTCTATGGTACTGAGGGCATTTTCGGTAAATAACTTTTTATCGATTTCAGCAAATACCTTACTGGTAGCTATTCCCGCCAGATTCTCTCCTCCGTAAAGCAGCCCTGAGGTCATATTTAACAAGTCCTTAACGGTAACCTCACTTTCAGCTTTTACAAGAGTTCCATTGTCATCTACCATCTGATTACGAAATCCCTCAAGATACTTACCTACGGATTCATAGAGATCAAGTTCCCCTCTCTCAACTAAAATCATTGCAGCCGCAGCTGTTACAGGCTTTGACATGGAATAAAGTCTGAAAATAGTATCTCTTTTCACAGGACGTTTCTCTTCAATGGAAGCTAATCCGTCTTCATGATAGAAAATCTCCTTACCGCCTTTTACTATTAACAGGTTTCCGCCTGCGATTTCTTTCTTCTCGATTGCTTTTAAGATGGCCTTCTTTACCTGTAAGGTTTCTGCTTCACCAAACATATCCATAATCCTCTTCTCTTCTATTGTTCAGTTTACACTAATAACCAATAAGCTCTGTTAATAAGCTGTAAACCCTTCTGTTACTACATAGAATTATAACTTTGCCTTCTATTTATTGCAACAGTATTATTTACGACAAAATGAAGTATCCGAATGATATTGTCATTAAGTTCCTACCCTATATAACACTCACTCTGACTTAAACCTCTTTAAATAATCAAATCTCCTGTTTACAAGACTTTCATTATTATAGGATTTTTATATCTAATTTCTATAACTAAATAAGAATTCTAATAAAATATCAAGCAGTACTATCAACATAGCTTTAATTAATTTTCAGGCAGTTGTATAAAATAGATAAAATTCATACGCCTATGGAAATGTATTAGAAGTCCTTTTCTCTGATGCTTTTGTGCTATAGTCTCAAACAGATTGTCTGAGCGAAGCGAGTTATCTGTTTGAGGCTATTTCCAGCACAAAAGTATCAGAGAAATCAGGACTTCTTATACATTGGAATGAACGTTTGAATTTTATCTATTTTATGCAATTGCCGTCCCCTTTAAAAAAACTACCCATTATATCCTTACAATCCCCCCAGCAACTTCCCTTTTACAGATAACTAACCAGCAGCATTACATTCAAAACCGTCAGTACGAAAGCAATTAACCACAATACAATATTATTCAGAAAACTGTTCTTATAATTCCCCATAACCTTCTTTGAGGAAGTCAGGTATACTTGTGTAATTACAGTAATCGGCAGCTGAATGCTTAGCAGCATCTGACTATATACCAATCCTTTAAAAGGATCCTTTATCAGAAAAATAACAACCGCCGCCAGTGTCAGTATTCCTGCAACTCCAATTTTGGTATGTCTGTCCCTGATATCATATGGCTCTCCGAACATCCCTGCAAATATGGTTCCCCCTGCCATTCCGGCAGTCATGGTTGATGATATTCCCGCAAACAGTAAGGCTACACCAAATAACACGGCTGCAAAGCTTCCAACCAGAGGTACCAGCATCTGCTGTGCCTGACCAAGCTCAGACACCTTGATTCTCTGGGAAAAGAAAGTAGTAGCGGCAAGTATAATCATTGCACTGTTAATTGCCCACCCGATTATCATGGAAAATAAAGTATCCAAAAACTCATAACGCAGCTGTCTTTTTATAACAGCCTCTTCCTCTAAATTCCACTGCCTGCTTTGTATGATTTCCGAATGAAGAAATAGATTATGGGGCATTACAACCGCACCTAATACTGCCATAATAACGGGCATGGAGCCATGGGGAAATTGTATGACTGTCCATCCCCTGACAGCTTCTCCCCAGCTGATATGTACCACACTTAATTCATATAGAAAGGATATACCGATTATGGATACAAACCCAACAATAACTTTTTCAAGCTTTTTATAGGAGTTGGAGTATAGCAATAGAAGGATTACCGCTAATATGATTACCGCTCCTGCTTTAACCGGAACACGAAATAACAGATTAAGTGCAATTGCACCTCCTAAGATTTCTGCCATGGCCGTAGAGATTGCAGCCACCAGCGCAGTGGTAAGTACTGTCTTTGATAACCAGGGTTTTAAATGCCTGTTGGCGGCCTCTGACAGACAGTCACCGGTAACAATACCAAGGTGAGCAACATTATGCTGCAGCAGAATCAACATTATAGTAGACAAGGTAACCATCCATAATAACTTATATCCATAATCAGAACCTGCTGCTATATTGGAAGCCCAGTTTCCCGGATCGATAAAACCTACAGTAACCAACAGTCCCGGGCCGATATATCCCAGCAATTCCTTTAAACCAAAGGAAGGCTTATGACCTTTTGTATTTAATAAATTCTTAAATTTCATATTTATTACGCCTCTTTTCTAAATGTCACCTGAATCTATGACTAATGTAATCCTCTGCAAAGTTAATGTCAATCCTTCTTCTGTAAGAAAGCCTAAAATTACTCTTGACTATGGCTATCATTAACCTATAATACAGTTATACTGTATATATTTAGCTTTAGTTCTTCCTTTGCTGCGTGTAAAGGATAGTTGGTTTAATTAACATTGAATATCCAAGGATATCAAGAAAAGAGGTAAGCATGCAATACCGTATTAACCCGAAAAACGGAGATGAAATTTCTGTCCTGGCATTTGGCTGTATGCGTTTTAAACGAGACGAAAAAGAAACAGAACAACAGATAATAAAAGCAATTGAAATGGGTGTAAATTACTTTGATACTGCCTACATATACCCTGGCAGCGAAGCCACTCTGGGCCGTATCTTATCAAAGGGCTACCGCGATAAAGTGAAAATCGCAACCAAACTCCCACCTTATCTAGTTAAGAAAAAAGAAGATTTCGACAAAATATTTCATACCCAGCTGGAAAGGCTGAAAACGGATTACATCGACTATTACCTTATACATATGCTTCCCAATCTGGATGTATGGCAAAGGATGATAAGCCTTGGAATTGAAGAATGGATAGAGGAGAAAAAAGCGAAGGGCCTGATTCGAAATATCGGTTTTTCTTATCATGGCGGACAAGAGGAATTTGTTAAAATCGTTGATGCATATCCCTGGGAATTTTGTATGCTCCAGTACAATTACTATGATGAATTTAACCAGGCAAGCAAAAACGGACTGCTCTATGCAGCGGATAAAGGACTTCCTATTATGATTATGGAGCCCTTAAGAGGAGGCAAGTTAGTCAATCTTCCCAAGGAGGCTTTACAAGTATTCGACGAATCCGAAGAGAAGCATTCACCAGCTGAATGGTCCTTCCGCTGGCTGTGGAATCATCCCCAGATATTAACGGTGCTCTCCGGTATGAACTCACAGGAAATGCTTCAGGCCAATGTTGCTTCTGCCTGCCTGGCTCAGGCTGATATCATCACTGACAAAGAAAAAGAACTGTATAAAAGAGTAAAGGATGTCTTAAACCGCTCCTTTTTAGTTCCCTGTACCGGATGTGCTTATTGTATTCCATGTCCTCATGGGGTTGATATCCCTATGTGCTTTACCTGCTATAATGAAACTGCTGTAACCAGAAAAATCTCCGCCCGCTTCAATTATATTGTACGAACAGCCGGACATAATTCCTCCAAATGTGTGGGCTGCGGATTATGTGAAAAGCACTGTCCTCAGAGCATTGCCATACGTAAGGAATTAAAAGCCGTCACTGCTTCCCTGGAGAGCTTTCCCTATAAACCCATGGCCGCCTTTATGAACCGTTTTATGAAGCATTAATTCTCTCGTCTCATCTTAATAATTTTTAAACTTGTTTTAATTATAATATAATGGTAAATAGATATTATGGATTTGACAAATATATTCGCACAACATATAATAACTAACATTGAACAATTGATAAATGATAGGAAGAGACGTAATGAAAATTAAAACACTTGTACTACGGTTTAACAACAAATTATCACCATCACAGACTATTGTTATCAGCTTTGTACTGTTACTGTTGGTTGGTTCAATTTTATTGTATTTACCAATTTCCAGACAAAGCGGTGTCGAGGTATCATATCTGGATGCTCTCTTTACAACCACTTCAGCTGTTTGCGTAACCGGATTGGTAACCCTTACCACCTCTGCCACCTGGAGTATTTTTGGAAAAATAGTTATACTGTGCCTGATACAGTTAGGCGGGCTTAGTTTGATAACCATTTTTACCTTTTTTCTTATTCATATAGGAAAAAAAGTTACTCTAAAAGATAGATTGGCAGTACAATCAGCTTTTAATATTCAGACGCTTAGTGGCATGGTTAAATTTGTAAACCTTGTAATCCGTGGTACATTCATCATAGAAGGAATAGGAGCCGTTTTCTTATTTGTATTTTTCTTACAGCAGAAAATGGTATGGTATCAAGCCTTGGCATTTGGTATTTTTCATTCTGTCTCTGCCTTCTGTAATGCTGGATTTGATATTATCGGAGAGTTAGGTATGATACCTTATGTGGACAGCATCATACTAAACCTTACTATTATGTCCCTGATTATCTTGGGAGGTATTGGTTTTTCTGTCTGGAGAGATATTCACTTAAAAGTCCAAGCTATGCTTTCACGCAATAGCAGAAAAAAGTTATATCTTTCTCTCCATACAAAACTGGTTCTAATCAGCACCGTTACTTTGATTATTGCCGGAGCTTTGTTGATTTATTTCTCAGAATATTCCAATCCGGGAACACTTGGTAATTTAAGCCAGGGTAAGCGAATACTAGCAAGTTTCTTTCAATCTGTTACATTAAGGACTGCAGGATTTGCTACTATTCCTCAGAACGAATTAAACGACACCTCTAAGATGATTTCTTGTATACTTATGTTAATCGGAGGGTCACCTGGTGGAACAGCAGGCGGCATAAAGACAATAACTGTGGCTATCATTATATGTAGTGTCATAAGTACCATAACAGGCTGTAGAAACATTACATTGTTTCACCGTACAATACCAGTTGTTACATTGCAAAAAGCGATAGCTGTAGTCGTAATCATGTTGATACTTTGGCTGAGCGGTACTGTCCTTTTATCTTTCACGGAAAGATATTCGGCTTTTGACCATACACCGATGGATATATTATTTGAAGTAGCCTCAGCACTCGGAACGGTTGGATTAACAACGGGAATAACGCCATATCTCTCGGCTCCGGGAAAGCTTATACTGATTGTATTTATGTTTATAGGAAGACTAGGTCCTATTGCTCTTCTATTATCCATAGCCAGCCGTAATAGTGAGATTAACGGACGAATAAACTATCCTTCTGAGGATATTATGATTGGATAGCTTTGTAATAAAATGATATACATTAGATGGTTTTTAACAACTGATTAACGAATATCTACTTGAGATTGATATTCATGAAAGAGGATATTATGAAAAAATTTAGAATTAGCCATAATACGCAATTTGCTGTTTTAGGCTTAAGCAAGTTTGGAAAAGGACTGACACAAGCTCTTACTGACAACGGTTATCATGTACTATGCTGTGATATAGATGAACAGATTGTGCAGGAAAATCTTCACATAGCAACCCATATTATACAGGCTGATGCCTCTGATAAAGCCGTTTTAGAAAAAATAGGTATCAGCAATTTTGATGTTGTAATTATTGCTTTCGGCAGAGATTTTGAATCTGCTGCAGTTACCGCAACTATACTAAAAGAATTAAAAGTAAATTATATTATTGTAAAAGCCAATGGAATAAGGCAAAAACAGATTTTTGAGTCGATTGGTGTAGATAGGGTAATCCTGCCTGAAAAAGAGATGGGCGAAAGAGTTGCTTATAGTTTAATTACCAATGATTTAATGGATTCCATACATCGATCAGATAAATACGATATCATTGAAATGAAGCCTCTCCCTGAATGGGAGGGGAAAAGTCTTGATAAGCTAAGGCTCAGGCAGACAGAAGCCATTAATGTGATCGCAATTATCAGGGAAAACGAAGTTATGGCAGTTCTGGATGCGAAGACCGTCCTGCTGCCAAAGGACGATCTGATCGTCTTAAAATCCAGGTAAGCCTTTATAAGTCCTGGTTTTTAATCTGTAATTCCATTAAAGCTATATTATTCCGAAGTTTCCTGACGGTATCTCTGGATATCCTCCCTGCTTCAAACATTGCCTGGATACCATCCCTTTCTATTTGAAAGCCTAAGGACACCAGATCTGTCATATCCCCCGCCTCCGAAACAGCAAGCTGGTCCTCGGAGGCGGGCAGTTCTTTCATATGATTTCCTTCTCCTTCCAGCTCCGTTTTATCCATAAATGCTGCTATTTTTTCTAACATCATAGCTTCCAGTCGTTCATACTCTGCAATTAGTTTGTTAATGCTCAGGTTCTTCTCCTGTTTTTTCTTCTCATAAAGCTTTGCCAATACATATTGGCTGTTGAGCTTACGAAGTTTGGCAATCTGCAAGCGGTTCTCATAAATAATTTCTCTTTTCTGGCTAAAGGCTTTCATACGTTTGAAGTTACGTATAAGCTGCCTGAGAAACGCCACCTTAAAGCCTCTTCGCTTTGTGGTATTTCTCTCTTTGATTTCACCTAAAATCTGAAGATATTGATATGCAGTCTTATCTTCTATTACTTTATTCTGAAGTAGCTTATTGGTATTCTCAATTTCCCAATTAAGCACCTGGTCTCTTAACTGTATTTCTTCTTCAAACAGCCCGTTTCCTGCGTAATTTCTATTTCTTAGCTCTTCTGCTCTCAGGATATAATTCCTTGTCACTTTGCTCATTTCAAAACGGTTATTTTCGTCCACCAGATTATTTAGCTGTTTTATTACACGCTCAATAATCTCAAGGCATGCCTCTCTCTCCTCCTCATCGCTTTCAAGGGGTACCTCTTCTTTGAAGAAAAGCGGCAACAGAAAATTTGCTATCAGCAGGGAAAGAAGGATAACCCCCGCTGCCAAAAAGATAATAAGATCTCGTTGCGGAAAATTACTTTCATCCTTAAGGAAAAAGGGTAGCGAAAGTGTTGTTGCCAGCGTTACACTTCCTCTGACACCTGACATACTGATTACCAGGCTTTCTTTTATACTGCCAAGTTTCTTTTCCCCGTTCCCCTCCTCCCGCTGACCTTCGCTTACTATAAAATAAGACCATAAGAAACGAATAAGCATCATCGCTAAAGTTATAACCAGAATGTAGCCAATAATTTTTAAATTATCAAAAGAAATATCATACCAGATGGTATTAATGATTTCTGGAAATTGCATTCCTAATATAACAAAAACTAACCCGTTTAATATAAAGGTCAGTGTGGACCATACACTTTGGGAAGCAATCTTAAGGGTTGCCAGTTCAGGATTTAATCTTCTGCTTTCAATAGAATGGATGACACCGGAAATTACAACTGCAAGGATTCCGCTTACATGAAGCTCCTCAGCAGCCATAAAGATAAGAAAAGGGGTAAGTATACCAATCAGTAGATGGAAGGTAACATTCTCCATTCCCAGTATGCGAACCCACTTTACGATAAGGTATTTTAAACCCGTAAGAACAGCACCTACCATTACTCCCCCGAGCGCTACATATAGGAACTCGATTCCTGCGTGAAGCAATGAGAAGGAACCAGTAACCATAGCAGCTACCGCAAACTGAAAGCTTACGATACCAGAGGCATCATTAATAAGTGCTTCCCCCTCCAGGAGATTCATAATAGAATGCGGTATCTTTATTCTCTTGCCAAGAGAACCAACAGCCACTGCATCTGTTGGTGCCAAAGCTGCTGCCAGTGCAAAAGCTGCCGGCAGCGGAATTGACGGAATCATAAAATGAATCAGATAACCGGCTGCCAGCACTGTAAAGAACACAAGGCCCAGACCCAGCATAATAATTGGCTTTCTTAGCTCCCAAAGTGATTTCTTATCTGCCTGCATACCGTCATGGAACAATAACGGTGCCAGAAACAGTATTAAAAAAAGCTCGGGGTCAAGGGTAAAATGATACACGGAAGGAAATAAGGATATTATTACACCTAATATGATTTGAATTACTGGAACAGAAAAAGAAGGAAGAAATCGATTCAATATATTCGATAACAGTATTGCTCCAAGCATCAGGAGCACACCATAGAATAGTTCCATATTAATACCATGCCTTTCTCACCACGTACAACCCTTCAATATCAGGAATAAAGCCGTGTGTGAAATGTTCTTATGTGCTTGCTTATTTTTCTTGAATCTTTTATGAATTTCATCTATAAAGAAAATTCCCTTTTAAAAATAGTACTTCCCCCATTCATATGAGAGAACAATTTAGATTAAAATGAAAAGAGGCACCTTAGCTGAGCTGCCGCTTCAGGCAGTCGCTCAAGTACCCCATATATCCAGTTTACAGCTTCAGCTTTGTTCTCACTCTTTCCCAGATATTCCCTTGAAAGTATCTGTATCCTTTATCATATAAAAACAAAAGTATCTGTCCGCCAGCAAACATTAAAAGCAGTAATCTGGTGTCAATTTTCCCAGTATAGATAAGGCTTGGAAATAATAACAGCATCGGTATAAAAAGCAGGTTAAAAATCAGATACTTTAAAACCCACAGCAGTTTACCCCGTACTGCCGTACTATTAACCACAAGAAGTTTATCATAGATGCACTCTGCCGCAAGTAAATAGATTGCCATAGCTCCATAAGTTATACAATACAATTTATTGGGAGCCAGAAAGAAACCAAGTGCTATACTTCCGATTAAATACCCAAATCCCATAGCTGCACCGGCTTCTCTTACGGCTATGCCAACCCCAAAGGACGCCGCTGCCAGTAGAAAAAGGGTGTTAAATTCTAATATACCGCTTAATACTATCAGCAATACGGTGACTGCCAGCAGCAGTCCGAGAAAAGTCAATTTCCTCGTGCTTAGAAACATCCGCACAAATCCCCTCCCATACATTCACATAAGGAATCCGCAATACATAAATCACAGCAAAAATTACCGCTGCCACAGCCGCCTCCATAACCGCCATAGGACTGCTGTCTGGTATTGTCATAACGTCTGCCCTGCCAATCCATCTGATTCAGCAGGTTTCTGTATTCTACATTATTCGGTTCCATGTTAACGGCTTCTCTTGCATGATTTAAAGCCACATAATTATTACCCGTCTGGGCATTGGCAATAGCACTGTAATAATACCATCTTGCCGTTCTTGGATAAATATTGCTTAAGGTATTAAGTGCCTCTCTGTAACGTCTTCCGTTCAGATAATTGTATACCGTATTGAGCTCTGCTGAATCACCGGAGCTTCCTTCAGGTCTTCCGTAACCGGAACTGCTGCTGCTGTAACCACCTTCTCTTTCCTTCATGATCTGATCATAGGCAGCCTGCACTTCCTTGAATTTCTCTGCGGCAAGATCTGACAATGGATTGTCCACATTGGAATCCGGATGGTATTTTCTGCTTAATTCCCGGTACGCTCTTTTTACTTCATCATTGGATGCATTTGGAGATACTCCTAAGGATTTATAAGGATCTGTTATCATTTTATTTACACCTGTAGCTTGCTAATAGGAAGCAACCTATTCCTTTGTTTATGATTAAATTATAAGTTTTTATTATTTTACCATTTCAAAGCACATTTGACAACTTTTATGAAAGGCAACATTATTAAATCTTTCTTAACAAGTTTATTTTATTTTTAGAGACACTCACTGGTTTTTTATTATTATATCATGTGTTACTCAATAATTTGTATAATTGTTTTATTGCGTTGACTTATAGTATTTGATACTATATACTATTATTGTTCTTACTATATAAAAGCAATTTAAATAAGCTGAATTCAGTTTATGGTATCATTTCTTACACCGGTTCAATTCCTTTTATAAACAATTAACCCGGTAAAGAATAAACGAATTCAACTTATATATTATGCTATATTTCATGATTTCATTTATGTTAATATATCTTTATTTTATATTGGCATCCATCGCATACTGACCTGCCTGTAAAGGAGTTTGATTATGTTTACTGTAAAGGATATCCTGAATTATCGCTGTCCAAGATGGAAAGAATGGCCAGCCATTGAATTGTATATGGACCAGGTTATCAGCCTTTTGGAGGAGAATGTTTCTTTCTTTTATGAAGATTCTTCCGTTAAGCCCGTTACTTCAACTATGATAAACAACTATGTGAAGCAAAAAATTATTGTCCCATCAAAAAATAAAAAATACCAAAGAGAGCATCTGGCTTATCTTTATGTGCTCTTTTTGCTAAAGCCAGTGTTAAGCCTGACGGATATCAGCCGTAGTATTTCTTTGTTACAGAACAGTGACAATTACGAAGAGGCCTACAACTTATTCTGCGATGAGCTTGAAGCCGCTCTTGCTATGGCTTTTGGCAATAAGGAGGAGACAATTGTTCATAAACCAAATGATATCATACAGACAATGGCTTTGTCCTTTTCTTATACGCTTCTTGCCAGATACTATATCTCTGCCCAGGAGTTAACCTAAGGTTATTTTGCATTCAACTGTCTGTTGGCACTTCGCCTCCCAGTATTCTGTAAACACACGAAATTGTCATCAGGTATATATACGAGGCAGCCTGTTTCCCAGTCTGCTGAGAAGTTCATTTGCAATGGTTCCTGCACTGTCAGCAACTTCATCAGCCGGAATCATTTCATTTGCACTGCCTCCAATAAGTGTTCCTATATCACCTCTCTTAATACCCGGTAACCCTGTTATGTCAATCATAAGCTGATCCATGCAAATGCGGCCGATTACCGGTACCTTTACGCCTTTTATAAGAACCTGTCCCTTACCCTCTGAAAGTTCTCTGGGGTAACCGTCCCCATAACCTACTGCTAATATTCCAATGGTTCTATCCTCCGACGCCTGATAAACTCTTCCGTATCCGACGCATTCGCCTGCCGGTATATTTCGTGTGAGCACCAATCTTGACTGCAGGCTCAATACTGGTTTTAATTCCGGCATTATTACTGTCTTGTCTTTTGCAGAACTTAAGCAGCCATACATTGCAATTCCAATTCTGGCATAGTCACAGGACAGTTCCTGGTAGTTTAATAAGCCATAGGAACTTTGTATGTGAACCGGTACCTTAATTCCTATCGCCTTTAGCTCATTCACAAGCTGATGAAAGCGTTCTATCTGCTTTTCCGTAAAATAAATATCTTCCAGGCTTCTGCTGTCGGCAGCACACAGGTGCGTAAACATACCGGTAACATTCAGGTACTTAAAGGAAAAGATTTCTTTTATTCTTTCCATATCCTTCGCTTCCATTCCCAGCCTATGCATACCGGTATCTATTTTTATATGAACATTTACAGGTATCTTTTTATTTTCCAGTTCCATTCCATAGGTGTAATCAACTACGGTCTGTGTAAGACGGTATTCCTTAAGTTCTCTGGCATAGGAAACATCGGTGTAACCCAGCACCAGAATATCTCCACGGATACCGTTTAAGCGAAGCTCAATGCCTTCGTTTAAGGTGGCTACTGCAAAATTTTTTATTCCGGCATTATTTAATGAAACTGCTGTTTCAACACTTCCGTGTCCGTAAGCATTGGCTTTCACAACTGCCATCATTTTACAGTCACCTTTCATTATTCCCTGAAGCTCCTTTACATTATGGAGCAGATTGTTGGTATCTATGGTAAGCCAAGCTCGGTTCTTCTCAGAAGTCTGCGGTTTCATCACTGAAATTGTATTATTTATACTTACATTCATATATATTCACTCAATGCCCACTACAAGTTTCCCTGTAATAATCACCGCAGGTCTAATTTCTGGAATGCGTTAGCCTGTGGCAAGGCATCCTTTCTGTTAAATTATTCATTTCACTACCGTGGCTCAGTCATATTCCCGTGGCTCAGTCATATTCCAGTTACTGAATATTCGCTGGTATGTGGTATCAGCTGGCATGGTGTTATATTAAGTTGAGGATTTCAAGCGAAGTTTCTGCAAAACATTTGTAATGACCAATCCTGCCAGAAAAGAAAAAATCGCCGTCAGGAGAAAATGAAGCAAGCTGTTATAAACCGTCCACCTTTCAATCCCTGCGATTTTCGATGCACCTCTTATGAGTATGATAATTAAGGGGTGGATAATATAGATGATTAAGGAGATATCACGAAATCCTCGTTTTTGTGTTCCTCTTCGCTGCAAAAGCATTGAGAATAGAAAATACATTAGTGGTACCAGCAGCAGATACATGCTGTCATGTCTCATCAGGTTATTGCTTTTCAGAATTGTTCCCTCTAACGCCATTAGTAACAAACAGACAACAGTAAAGATAAGTGACTTCTTAAATTCACATCGCCGTTTCTTTGACATTGCCCCCAGTACAAAAAACACCGGTGCAAAGAATATTCCATTTCTGGTATAATCCATAACCTGAAACAAATTGTTGTACAATCCATTTAAAGCCGGAATTGATTTGGTCAATCCATAGTAGCTGTCCCCCAGCATTCCAAGAAGGTAAAGAACAAATGTCAGCGCAAAGGCCCCTTGCAGTGACAGGTACTTCAAGGCATAATAAGCGATGATACTTCCTATAACCGCTGCCGGCAGGTACCAGAGATGATACATGGTTCCATCCAAAAGTACATCACGTATAATTTTACTTCCCAGCTTTTCGCTATTAAAATAACCGGAATACCAGTTAATGGGCAAATATAATAGTATGGCTCCCATATAATAAAGCGATGTTTTTTTAAGAAAAGCATTTAGCTTATTTCTTTGTATTATCACTTCATCATATAAAAAGAACCCTGTTACCATAAAAAAGAAGGGGACCGCCACTCTCCCCACTACTCTGGTAAGCAAAAAGTCAGCATAACCATTGTAGGAGGTCAAGGGTGAGGTATGGATAGCAACTACCAGAATTGCTGCCACTATTCGAAAGACATCTATATCCGGGTAAGCTTTCTTGGTATCTGACAATTCATTCTTCACCGTTTTGCTCCTTCCAGAGTGTTATGATTACACTTTTTCGATTACTGCCTGAAATCTGATATATGATATCTTCACGGAGAGTAATTTCCTGTTCCTCTTTCTCCAGTTTGAGGCAGCCAATCTCAAAGCTCTGTTTATTTCCATGAAAGACAAATGGATTTACCCCATAAGGATGCTCCTCCATAAGTTCCATATATTCCTCCAGGGAAAGGTGATTATCCTTCATAATTCTGGAATGAGGATATCCTACATAGCGGAAATGCCAGGGTTCATGACCAATCTTTGTGACGCTTTCCTTCTCTTTCTCATACCGCTGTATAAAACCATAATCTGCCGCTTTATCCCGAAACTTCTGAGGTGTGCCCGCATAAGGAAAATCAGGACAGAGAAAATTAATTTCCTCTGCAGTTTCTCCAAGATCGATGGCATATCCGGTCTGATGCTCACTGCATCCTGGATATGCTACATACTTTTCCGTAAATTCTCTTCCGTTTTCCTGGAGGGAATCTTGAAAGATTTCCTCTTGCTCTTTATAACTGCGGTATCCGCTTACCGCTGTTATATCTTCTTCCCCCCTGATATCCTTTAACAGCTGTGTCAGCATAGCGGCAGCCCTGCTTTCAAGTAACACTCCCTCTACGCCAATATTTATCAGCTTTCCTGAAGTTTCACCTTTTATGGGATGATCTCTGTTAACCAGGATAAGACACCCTTTTTCGGTATCAGACATCGTTATCCTTTTATTATTCATAAGCCCAGCTCCTCTCCTATTAGCCTGTCAAGAATTTCTTCATAAGATAAACCGATACCCTTCATCATACCCGGATACCTGCTGTGAGACGTAAAACCCGGTATGGTATTTACTTCATTGAAGACAATACCTCCCTCTTTTGTTAAAAACATATCAACTCTGGCAAAGCCCTTACATCCAAGGGTTTTGTAAATCATCGCAGCAGCTTTTCTGATTCTCTCCCTGGTCTCTTCGTTAATTCTGGCAGGCATATGGATAACAGCACTTTTTAAGGTATATTTCTCTGTATAATCAAAGAAACCGTCTGCCAGCTGAATCTCATCTACTTCACCAATTAGCAGTTCTTCTTTTCCCATAATGGCACAGCCTACTTCAAACCCCTCAATATTTTCTTCAATCAGAACTTCCGAATCATGTTTAAAAGCTGCTTCAACAGCTTCCATCAGTGCTTCTTTCCTGGTTACTTTGGTTATTCCAAAAGAGGAACCGGCTTTTACAGGCTTTACAAAGAGGGGACAGGTTAGTTCTCCCAGTGCCTTTAATAAATCATCTTCTTTCTCTGCTTTTGTAAGGAGTACTGCTTTTGGCACTGTTATACCTGCTTCCTTGACTAATTTGTGTGCTCTGTCCTTATCCATACAAAGTGCGGAAGCTTCCGTACCGCAGCCAATAAGCGGTATGCCTGCCAGTTCAATCAGTCCCTGAACTGTGCCGTCTTCCCCGTTCTTTCCGTGAAGCACGGGAAAGACACCATGAAGTGTGGTAGTTTTCATTCCTTTTTTTCCGAATTCTATCATACCTTTTACTCTTCTATCCGGTGATATCAGAGCGGGACTTAAAAATTCTGTATTCTTCCTCCATTCATCAGTCTGAAGGTCTTCTAATGGCCCATTATAGCGATACCATTCGCCCTCCCTGGTTATCCCCAGACGAATAATATTGTACTTATCACTATTCTCTAATACCGAAAGAATGGAATACGCAGATTGAAGGGATACCTCATATTCCGTAGAATTACCTCCAAATAATACTGCTATATTTTTTTTGAATTTTAACATTTTCTTCATTCTTAGCTCCTATCTGCATGCTTTTGCACACTACCATATTCAGGAGAGTGACCTGCTTTATTTTCACTTTTCTCCTCATTTGTGCGGTTATAATTGTATTACTATGTCTTACACCCGCAATAAAAAAGCTGTCCGCTTGTCTGATAACATCTTATCAAAACAACGGACAGCTTTTTTTCGTTTTCTATATGAACTTTCCTACTTTTTTATACGGAAATTCTTACAATTTTCTTACATTGATGAACTTATAGCATTGCCGGCATGGTTATTTCAAAAGTAATGACCTCATCTTTACTGGCGGCAGTAATCTTTCCCTGGTGTAATTCTACGATTTCTTTTGCAATCGCAAGTCCTAAGCCTGCACCACCGGTTTTTGATTGTCTGGAGGTATCCAGCCGATAGAATTGCTCAAATATCCGGCTCAGCTTCTCCTCCGGGATTGTATTTCCATGATTGATGAATATAAAGTGTATATCATTTGCTTTCTGTTTCACCGCAATGATTATGGTATCTTCTTCAAAGCTGTAGTTAATGGCATTTCGCAGTAAATTATCAAATACCCTCTGCATTTTACCTACGTCACAGCGAATGTAAATATCACTCTCTGCATTTAGTCTGCAGTTAAGGTCTTTCTCCTTTAAGGCCGGCCCGGCTTCAAATACAATTTGCTCCAGCATCCTGGTAATATTGACCCTACTTAATTCCAGTGTTAAATTGGTCAGATTAAAGCGGGTTATATCAAAGAACTCATTGATAAGCTCTTCCAATTTTTCTGCTTTACTTAAGGATATGGCAAGATATTTTTCTTTCAGGACTTCTGATATTTCCTTCTCATCCCTAAGAAGCGTCAGATAACCGATTACTGAAGTAAGAGGCGTCTTCAGGTCATGAGCCAGATATACCACCAGATCGTTTTTTCTCTGCTCGGCATCTCTTGCTGCACGTTCGTTCTTCCTGTATTCAAGCTTACTCTGGTTCAATCGGTTCTCCAGTTCCTTTAACTCCTCGGGAAGGTTTATAAGCTCCTCTGAAGAACTGTATATCTGACTGGCAGCTTCTGTGACTTTCTCCAGATATCCCAGAGTCTTAAACCAGAAAAAGAGAAAGATTACAATGGCACCAATTACCCAGAGTGTACCCAAAAAAAGCACATCTCTTCTGCTAATAGCCGAAAATAACCGGTACAGCAGGTCATCTGAATACCAGGTCATGCTGCGCAGAATTTCGCCGATTAGAACAAAGGATCCCAGCAATAAAAAAGTATAGACCATCAGCCATATGATAAATCTGGTAAAGATATAAGCAGTCAGCTTCCTTTTGATATCAAATTTCTTATTCAATCTTGTACCCCACTCCCCAAACAGTTTTAATAAACTTTGGATTCTTCGGATTCTCCTGCATCTTTTCCCTGAGTCTTCCGATATGAGCCATCACTGTATTATTATTGTCCAGAAATTTTTCCTTCCATACATTCTCAAAGAGTTCTTCTGAGGATACAACCTTTCCTTTGCGTTCACACAGATACCAGAGAATGGAAAATTCAATTGGAGTCAGGGCAAGTTCTCTGCCAAACAGCTGACACTCATGATTGTCTTTGTTAATGGTTAGCCCTCTTATGTCAATAACAGTGCTTTCCTGTTCTTCTGCATTGTTATATCTCATATATCTTCGGAGCTGAGTCTTAACCCTTGCCACTACCTCCAAGGGATTAAATGGTTTGGTAATATAATCATCCGCCCCCAGTGTCAGTCCCATAATTTTATCCATATCTTCCACTTTTGCCGTCAGCATAATAACAGGGAAGAAATATTTTTCACGAATCTTCTGGCAGATACGAAAACCATCAATATCCGGAAGCATTACATCCAATACCGCCAGACTTAACTTATTAGAATCTACACATTCCAGCGCTTCTTTCCCCGTGTAATATTTGTATACATGAAAGCCTTCATTCTGAAGATAGAACTCCAGCAAGTCGGCAATTTCTTTTTCATCATCTACTATTAGAATTGACTCTCCCATTCCTGTCCTCGCATTTCATAACATATTTCCTTCGCATTGCCGGTCCCTAGCAATGCCGTTTCGATATTTCCCGGTGCCACCTTGTAAAAATACGCACCTAGTAGCATAATATACCAAAATTAAAAAGTGTTCAAGGTGTCATGGCCTAGAAAGAATAAAATGAAAATTATTAATGTGCTAAAAATAAACTAGAATAAATCCTTCTTATCACCAGGCAGATAAATAATTCCAAGTAAACTTTGCAAATACTATTGACAAGTAAACTTGGTACTGTTAAAATATATTTGACAAGAAAACTTGGTATAATCATATGGAGGTATTTCATGAATAAAGAAGCAATACTTGAAAAAAGCAGAAAAGAGAAACCTGATGAGGGGATGTTACTTGCAGAAAATCGTGGAAGGAAGCTTGGAATAAGTGTGTTTTGCGGTTTCTATGTCGTAATTACCGTATTTAATTTATTTACGGATCAATCCAACAATATTCCAACAGCTATGTTCTGGGCTTATATTGCTGCTGAAGCCCTTCCCAAGTACCAATTCACCAAAAACAAAACATATCTTATTATAACGATTTCAGGTTTCATTGCTGCTTTAGCTGCCCTGTTAAACTTTATAATAGAATATTTAGGTAGATAATATGAATGATGAATTAATCTTAAAAAACAATCTCAAAGAAGCACGGGCTGAATTGAAGCTCTCTCAGACTCAATTAGCAGAAATGGTTGGAGTATCGCGCAATACGATTAGCTCTATTGAAGTAGGTCAATTTAATCCCACTGCAAAATTAGCCCTGATATTATGTATTGCCCTGGATAAGAAATTTGAAGATTTATTTTATTTTGAGGACTGACACCTAATACATCTAAGAAAAAAACATCAATATTGCAGTAAGAAGCCGCCTGGCTTTCCACTCCCCACCGGCTGAAAGACCTATTACCCTTCGGTGTGCTATAATCGTACAAAAATCCTTCGCTTTTAGCACATAAATTGGCAGTGTGTCTTTCAGACAATGTATTGCAGGAAACCTGGCGGCTTCTTACCACTTTATATGAAAATTATATTTTCTTAAATTCCACCCATTCAATATCCATACCTTGCTTCAGCTCCTGAAGCTCCAGCTTGTACAAGCCCTCACTCAGTTCAGCTTTTACGAGCCTCTGTTTCATCCAATGACCGTCTGTTCCGCCAGTCTGAATCGTGGCAGCCTGAATATTGTTTATGAACAGACCGCAGGAAGTCTGCGCAAGTTCACTGCCAAAGGACCTTACGCTTATCATGAGTCTGTAAGTACCTTTAGCCTTTACTCTTATGAGTGCCTTTGTATCAGGATGGATTGTAACAAAGGTATCCTCCTCAACAACAATTGCATTATCATCGGCTAAAGTTGAATCTGCTGCAACCACCACAGCCTCTTCCTCAAAGCTTTCTTCTTTGTTAAAGGCAGGAGCCTTTATAAGGAATTTGCAGATATTCTTTGCACAACGCTGTAATTCACCTCTGGTCAAGGTTCCCTGCTCCAGCGCTTCCATGGTAAGATCTTTGTAGGCATTTACTTCCGCTCCAAAGTTACTAACAACCATATAGAGATCATTCTGAGCACTTACCATGTAATGTGTATTCTTTCTGTCCGCAGGGGTACCAGCCTGTCTGCCCATTGCCACATCGTTCATGATAGCCCACCAGTCTGTCATTACAATACCTTCAAAGCCCCATTCGCCTCTTAGGATTGTAGTGTTCAGATCATAATTAGAAGCTGACCAGTGCCCGTTCACAGGATTATAAGAAGTCATAACTCCGTTGGCTCCACCTTCTTTTACTGCTATTTCAAAGCCCTTCAGATAGATTTCCCTTAAAGCACGCTCAGATACTACCGCATCTACTTTCGCACGGAATTTCTCCTGATTGTTGCAGGCAAAGTGCTTTAAGGTTGCATTGGAGCCACCTTTCATAATCCCTTTAACCACCGCACTGGCAAATTTACCGGTAATGAGAGGATCTTCTGAAAAATACTCAAAATTACGTCCATTTAATGGACTTCTGCGGATATTCATACCTGGTCCTAACAGCATATCGATGGAGTTGCTTAAAAGCTCCTTGCCTTCCAGTACATACAGTTCTTCAATTAACTCAGTATCCCAGGTAGCTGCAAGCAGGGTGCCTATTGGTACCTGGGTAGCCAAATAACCGCCGTCCATACGGATACCTGAGGGTCCGTCAGAGGTGCAGGCAAGAGGTATGCCATATCCTGTCAGGCTGTCTGTTACACCGCCAAAAGCAGAAGCAGTTCCAGGTGTAACGAGGGGATGACACATACCTTCTCCTCTAACCAGCGCTGCAAGATCCTCATTGGTAAGCTGTGCTAAAAATTCAGCCATGGTATTCTTTCCGGCTGCTATATCCTTTAGCGTTATACCGTTATTGCCTGTATAGCTGAATTCCTCCGGAAGATTCTTTTTGATTCTTTCTTCTAAGGAGTAGGCACGTGTTGGTACCTCCTCATATGCAATCTCATAAGTACCATTTTCCTTCTTCTTGCCTGGTTTGATTCTTGTAAAACCTTCTACCGGTGCCATAGCCTGCTGCAGACTTTCCACCACAATTAAATCCTGCAGGATAAAGTTCTCATTTCCATTAACCGTAACCAAGGTGGTATTTCTAAGGCTGTTACCGGCATAGATACGGTACTCACCGGCCTCTAAGACATAGGAATAAGCATGTCCGGTAACACCACTGTCATCATAAGCCGCCATAACAGATACAGGCATTGTAATGGTTACCACTTCCTCTTCCCTGGGCTTTAGCAGACCCGTCTTAGCAAAGGCTCCAAGGGCTCTCACAGGACGTCCAAGCTTTCCCTGTGGTGCTTCATAATACACCTGCACAACTTCCTGACCCGCATAGTCTTCTCCGATGTTCTTAACCTTTGCCTGGATGGTAATATAATCCATCCCGTTAATTTTGCTGGTTTCAGCTGTTAAGTCAGAAATAGAAAAATCAGTATAGGATAACCCGTAACCGAACTCGTAATGTACTTTTTCTGGACAGAAGGTCTCAAAGTAACGATACCCTACATAGATATCCTCCTGATACAAATTACTGATTTCACCGCCATAATTTCTGGTAGAGGGATAATCTTCTATGGAGTATGCAATGGTATCTGTCAGCTTACCGCTGGGAACCACATCACCTGCTAGAACGTCAGCTATCGCATTACCGCCTTCCATACCGCCCTGCCAGGAATAGATAACGGACTTAATGGGATATTTGTAATCTTTCTGATCAAGCCAGTTCATATCGATAATATTTGATACATTCAAAACCACGGAAACCTCTTCAAAATGTTCGGTTACAGCCTTAAGCATTGCCAGCTCATCAACCGTCAACTCATAACTGCCAGGTGCGGCGGCATTATCTTTATCCTCTCCCGCAGTACGTCCGATTACGATAATTGCTTTATCGGATACTTTTCTCGCTTGAGCCACCAGTTCACTGGAAAGCGGCATTTCTGTCTGATTCCAGGGCTCTCCTGCCCAAACACCTCCGCCGTTATCAAAAGGGTTACTCTTAATCCAGTTCTCATAGACCGCTGCCAGTTCTTCATTTATATGAACATGTTTTTTACTTCTCAGACCGTCAAGGAGATTGGTGGTATAAGCTACATTTACACTGCCTCCTGACCCTGTTCCGCTTCTGTAATAATTCTTCTGAATTCTTCCGAAAACAGATACTCTCTCACCAGTCTTTAATGGGAGTACTTTTCCTTCATTCTTAATAAGAACGGCTCCTGCTCCTGCTGCCTTCCTGCTAAATTCTGCAAATCCTTCCAAAGGGATTCCGGTCTTCTTCTGACTCATTCGTATTCCTCCTGCTGTAGTAACAATCGTCATTTTATACATTTTCTGTTTTTGAAACCTTGGATTCCACTGCACGAACACCCTTTGCTGCTGCATCTGCTTCCAGCGTTTCCTTGCCATAAATCTTGGTATGATTTATGTTTTTATAACACACACCAGCTTCTGCATGAAGTAATCCAAAGTATTCTTACTTTTAGACTCAACGTTTATAATAATTTATCACTCAAACGAATGTCAATATAAGAAACAAAAAAATTTAAAATGCAGCTTTTTGTCGTTTTCCTTTATCATAAAAGAAGGGTGCTCTTATAAAAGCAAAAGAGCACCCTATTCAAACATGCATCTGTTATCTTAATTCTCTATAAGTAATTTTATCCCTCAAGTTAAATCGCCAATCCCTCCAGCCTTATTCACTGAAAAGTCGAAAACAATTTATCAATACAGTACTACACTTACGGGATAATGATCCGATAAATATACCCCATCCACACAGTCCGTCCATCTGACGGATTCCTTGCAGCAAAAAGCTTTATCCGCAATAATATAATCTATCTTTTCTTCGTCTTTTATTCTGCCATAATCATGAAAAGTACCGCCAAGACTCTCCGTACAGTCATAAAGATTATCATAATTCCTTAATACAGCCAGCTCTTCTGAATCAGGAAGAGCATTAAAGTCTCCGGTCAGAATGAAAGGAACCTCGCCAAGATAATCTGCTTTGGTTATTCTCTCCATAATAAGGCTTAATCCCTGGCTTCTGGCATCACTGCCGATATGATCCAAGTGAGTATTGTATACGCGGAATACTTTTGCGCTTTTGATTTCTTGTAAATATAATACAGTACAGGTTCGTGGACACTCACTTTGATTAAAGTAACGGCTGCCGGGAATATCCGGTGTATCCGATAACCAAAAGACCTCCATCTTCACCATATTAAACAGCTCCTTACGATAGGCAATACAGGTCTGTTCATTTTCAAGTTTACTGTCTCTGCCGCAGCCAATTACATAATAATCTGTCAGATTGCTTTTCAACCAATCAGCCACATGAGGAAGTACCTCCTGAAAGCAGAGTATGTCCGGCTGTTCCTCTTTTATTTTCTTCTCTATCAGATCTTTTCGGTTCACAAAATTATTTTCACCGTCCTGACCATAATCACAACGTATATTAAATGTTACTATCTGCATTCTCGCACCTACTTTTATAATCTTATCAGATTTCTCTTATTATTGATATAAATGTAAAATCGTTAGCGTTCCTAAAGAGTCAGGCAAAGTACTCAAAGCAGGAAAGCAAATGCACCTATGGAAAGGTATTAGAAGTCCTTTTCTCTGAATATTTTGCGCTATATGCTAAAACAGATTGTTTGAGCGAAGCGAGTTATCTGTTTTAGCATATGCCCAGCGCAAAGTATTCAGAGAATCAGGACTTCTTATACCTTGGAATCGAAGCATTGGTTTTCCTGCTTTGAGTACTTTGCCGTCCCCTTGCCAAAAACTACCACCTTACACCAAATCATTTATGCACTACAATACAGGAACCCCTTTTTAATAACGAAGAGTCAAATACCATATGCTTGGTCTCTCCGCCCTGAAGCATATCAAAAAGCACCTCAACACTGGATAATGCCATCTGTTCCGCCGGCTGTGATACCGTATCGATAGAAGGATGATAGAATTCGGCCTCCTCGATACCATCAAAACCAATAATGGAAATGTTTTCCGGTATCTTTAACCCGCTGGTTAGTATTGCTTTTGAAGCACCGATAGCAACGATGTCAGCAAATGCAAAAACGGCTGTCATATCTTTATTCTGTGCCAAGAGCTGTTTCATCATTTTAAATCCGAAATCATAACCTGAAAGGGATGAAAATTCCGATGCCACCAAAGAGGAGTCAAAAGGAATATTATATTGTTCCAACGCCCTTAAATAACCCTTAAAACGCAAAGAGTTTGGTGTCATCTCATCACCGGGGGCATTCATGATAAATCCGATTCTTCTGTGACCTAAGGAAATAAGGTATTCCACTGCTTTAAAGGCTTCCAGTTCATCATTGATACGAACACTGGAATAGCTTTCAAGCGGAATTTCTTCTCCTGCAGAAACCGTCAGAAAAACACAAGGAATCTTTAGAGCTTTGAACTTCGCTTCTGTATAGCTGAAGGAACCTCCCATTATTATTACACCCTGCAGATTTCTGTCTTTTGTTTCAGAAATTGCAATATCAAGCTCATTTTGGAGTCTTGTTACATTTTGGATGATCAGCTGATAGCCACGTAAGGAAACTTTCTGTTCAATCACATTGATCATTTTCTGAAAAAAAGGATTAGTGATTGATTTTACCAGAAGAGCAATACTTTTTGACTGATTGGACTTTAAGTTTCTTGCACTGTTATTGGGAATATAATTGTATTCCCGAACTACTGCCATGACTTTTTCCCTGGTCTTTGGACTTACCGGTCCTGAATTATTTATAACCCTTGATACTGTTGTTATTCCTACCCCTGAAAGCTTGGCAATTTCTTTAATCGTTACTTCCATAATCCTCATCCCATTTTTTATTATTTATCATTTCTAAACGAAATCAACCTAATGCCCACAAATTTTTACATAATTATTAATTATACACAACATTAAAAGCTTTGTCATTAAAAGAATAAATAACTTCTTATTAGATAACAGAAAATCGGCAGGAAGAGCATCCCTGCCTTTTTTCCAGCTATTAACTTTTACGAAGCATAAACCTCTTACTTAGATGCATTGTAAGCAGACCACTGCTTATTTACTTCATCCAGTACTGTATCAATTCCAGCTGCTTTTAACTGTTTCCTGTACTCAGCAACTGCTTCTTTAGGATCTTGTGATGTCTTTCCTAAAAGAATCTGGATACCAAGCTGAGAATCAAGAGTGGAAATAATAGATAACTCTGTTGTTATAGGTGTGCTGTCAAAACTAAATCCTACAAATGGATCATCAATAGCAACTTTTGACCATTCATCATTTAATGTATAACGACGGGGATCTTCAGCAGCCTGAGGAATATTTAAAGCATCTGTACGGAATGCCCATGCAGCAAATCCACCACCATTTTTAGTAGCATCAAAGCCTTCTGGTTGAGTAATCTTACCATCTTCTAAAACATATTGGCTACCTTCAATACCATACTGGAATAAATCATAGCATTCTTTGTCTGTCATTAATTTTTCTATTACAAGTAATGCTCTTTCAGGATACTTGGAGTTCTTGCTGATTGCTGTAGCAGCACCAACACCAGTAGCTTTTACAATCTTTCCACTTTCTTCAGGGAAGCAGTAAAATTCAGAATCAACACCTGGTAATTTTTTTAACTGATTTCCGTAATTACCAGTCCAGTCAGGCTGATGACTGATGTAGCCTGCAGATAAACCGTTATAGAAGTTATCCTTGTCATCCTGTGATGCGGATAAAATATCCTTTGACCAGTAGCCTTTTTTAGCCCACTCATTCATCTTAATTGCAAATGCTTCAAATTCATCTGTAAATGCTGGGTGTATAATCTTACTGGTGTCCGCTTTATCAGCTACTAAGTATAATTCTGAGGTAGGAATTCCTGGTGCATTAAGCCATCCTCCGGTAGTTGCGATAAACATTCTGTATAAATCATTTGCTAAGTTTGAACTTCCGTTTAAAGGAGTCCAGCCGTCAGCTACTGCAGCATCCATGTATTTCTCCATGTCTGCAATGGAGCTGATAGAAGTAACTCCATATTTGTCCATTAAGTCTTTACGGCTTACAAAACCATATGCAGTGTACTCTGAATAATTGTTTGGAACGGCATAGATTTTTCCGTCAACTTTCACATTATTCCATTTTTCTTCCAATTCTTCATTTAAGGCAGGTGTGTATTTAGAAACCAGGTCGGTAATATCATAGAGCGCATCCTGCTTAACAAGTGTTGAATAAGGTACATTTGCAGTAGAAGATACATAAGCCATATCAAACTGCTCTCCTGATGACCACAGTAAGGGATATTTCGTTGCGATATCGCCCCAATCGATATACTTAACTTCAATGGTGGTATTGATGCTTGCTTTTAACTTTTCATTTAACTTAGCAAGTATATCCTTATTAGCAACACCTTCGCCGCCCCATAAGTAAAGAACCAGATTCACTTCCTTTGAGGTATCCACGGTTCCGTTATCTGTTGTTTGTGCCCCATTGTTTTCTGTAGTGCCGGAATTGCTGTTATTGCTATTGCTGTTCTTACCGCAACCTGCAAGCATTCCAATTGACAAAACTACCACTAATAACATTGCAATAATTTTCTTCATGTTATTTCCTCCTAATATTTTTTAAATATATAATAAGCTACTAAAGCAGCATATTATCAAAAATATATCTTTCTTAATGAATTACCCTTTAACAGCACCTATGGTTAGACCACTTACAAAGTATTTTTGTACAAATGGATATACCAAAATTATTGGCCCTATTGCTGCTACTGCTGTTGCCATCTTTATAGATTCCGACGGCAGATCTGCTGTGTTAATACTTAATCCCTGCTGAACAAGGAGCTGAACATTAGCCTGGCTAACTATCTTTTGTAAGAAGTACTGCAAAGGATACTTATTGGTAGACTGTATATAAAGCATAGCATTGTACCATTCATTCCAGTAACCAAGTGTTAAAAATAATCCGATAGTTGCCAGGGAAGGTTTTGATAGGGGCATAAATATCTTCCAGTAAATCCTGAAATCTCCGGCACCGTCAATGGCTGCTGATTCATAGAGGGAATCCGGAATTGACTTCATAAAGTTTCTCATAAGAAAAATCGACCATGGTCCCATAAGTCCAGGTAATATCATAGACCAGATATTATCCTTTAATCCAAGTCCATTTACCATCAATATATAACTTGGGATCAAACCTCCGCTGAATAGTGTTGTAAAGTAAATAAAGAACGAAATCTGATTACGGTATTTAAAATCATTTCGGCATAATACATAACCTGCCATAGACATTAGAAATAATCCAAGTGATGTTCCAACTACTGCAAGGGTAATTGTCGTCTTATAAGCATTCAGAAGGTTTGTTATATTACCACCTAAAAATTCATAGGCGCTGAAACTGATATGCTTTGGTATTAATTTGTAGCCTTCAGTCAGGATTTCTTTTTCACTCATAAAAGAGGAGGATATTAACAAAAGAAAAGGAAACAGGCATACTAAGGAAAAAACTGTGACCAATATATAAAAGACTACTTTCATTACTTTTTCATCTCTACCCATTGGTTTTCTATTGGTTATCTTTTTCGAATCACTCATTTGACACCTCCTAAAACAACGCGCTGTCTGGCTCTATTTTCTTAACGACAGCATTTACCAACAGTACGAGTATCAATCCGAAAATTGACTGGTAGAAACCAACTGCTGCACCCTGGGAGAAATTAAACTGACCTACCAGGCTTCGGAATACAAATGTATCAATAATATCTGTTTGTGGGAATAATACTGAATTATTACCAATCAGGTTATAGAACAAATCAAAGGAACCCTTTAAAATTCCACCTAAACCGAATAGGAAGAGTAATATAACCGTAGCCTTTAATAATGGTATGGTGATATATCGAATCTTCTGCATAGGGGATGCACCATCAAGGGCGGCAGCTTCATAAATATCTGCACTGATACCGGTAATCGTCGCAAGGTATATTATCATACCGTATCCTGTTTGATTCCAAACCTTAAAAAATACAATGATGTATTTCCAGATTCCCTGGTCTGAATAAAAATCATGTTTCTCTAGTCCTATATTCATCAAGAATGTGTTTATAAAACCATGATCATAATTAAATAAGTTATATGCAAAAAAACCTACAATAACCATGGATATAAAATACGGCAACAGAATAACAGACTGTGATATCTTTTTAAACCATTTGCTTCCAAGTTCAGATATCATAATAGCAAAGGCAACTTGGAACAGGTTGCAAAAAGCCAGAAACGCAAGGTTATACACTAAAGTGTTTTTTGTGATTCGCCACAAATCACCTGTCTTTGCCAGAAATTCAAAATTCTTAAGTCCGACAAAATCACTGCCGAAGATCCCCTTACCTATACTGTAGTCAACAAATGCGATGTACGCACCCGGCATAGGTATGTAGGCAAAAATAATAAAGTACACAATAACCGGTAAAATCATTAAGAACAAAATACGCTTACGCCTTAATTCGCGAAAGAAGTTCTTAAAATGGATTGTTAATTTTCCCATATAAAATCCACCCTTCAATTCTTTTTTTAGATATACTTACTATTGTAACCAATTAATCAACGAAAATTACTCCAGGCTTTGTAGCTTTCTTTCATGGAATCGTTTCCATTAACAAGTCAAATTGTAATTTATGTGAAAATTATAATATTACATTTGCTCTTTGTCAATATATTTTGCATTATTATTTTTATAAAATATTTTAGTTTTTATAAGATATTGTTTACACTTTTGGTGTTACTTCATTATAATGTCTAAAAATTTGTATAAATAAAATTATAGAATTGTTGACTTTTCATTGACAATTATACATGTCAACGATATAATATTTTCAACAATCCATTATTTATGGTAACGTTTTCATTTTCAGTGACAACAGCTAATTTTGCTGAAAATTGATCATAATAAATGCAGTAATTGCTTAAGTAGAAAGGACCTGACTCTATGAAGTTATTTGAAAACCTATATGTGTTTCAAAAGGGTAAAACAACCTATCGTTTTCTGCCTACCGGTGATATTTTTGATTTCACCCATCAAGGCACTATGTTAAATGAGTTTCGTGGAAATGCGAAAGATGGCTCACCAAACAACATATATTTGAGAGTCTATAAAGATAATACTGTCAGCGCATATCCTCTTTTAGGAATCCGCTCAAGTTCTATTCTGAAAAAGGGAGAAAATTCCCTTATCCATACAGGCACAGTGGAGGGAATCCATTACGAAGTGACTTTCCATGGTCTTGAGGGAGTTTGGTTCTGGGAAGTTAATCTGAAAGGTAACGGAGAGCTTGTAGACTTATTATATGGCCAGGACATTGGCGTATCTTCTGTAGGCGGTGTTCTGACCAATGAACTCTATGCCGCACAGTATCTTGGTCACAGTATTTTTCACACAGAAAAAGGCTATACCATATGCTCCAGACAGAATCAGGATCAAGGCGGCAAATACCCCTATTTGCGACAGGGATCAGCTGGTGTTCCAATCCTGCATTACGCTACAGATGGTATGCAGTTCTTTAAGACTTCTTACAAAGACACTGATATACCCGAGGCGTTAACAGAAGATCTCCCCGATGTTAATTACCAGTTCGAATTTTCCTATACTTCTCTTCAGACAGAGAAATTCGACTTAACTTCTCCTGTTAAGACTGCTTTTTACGGCCTTGCAAAAGAGGATCATCCAGAAGCTATTGTAGCTGTCGAGTTCGAAGAAGAAATAGCAAATGCATATGACAGCCTTACGGCAGAGGCAGTAAAACCCTGCCCTGTTGTGACCATCAAACCTGCTTTTGGCACTCCCTATTCCTCTCCTTCTCTTACAAAAGAGGAAATAGCTTCTATTTTTCCTGAACGCGTATTAGAGGAATATGAAGAAGATACGCTTCTTTCCTTCTTCACAAAGGATCACAGTCATATTGTAACCAAGGCGAAAGAGCTTCGTACAGAGCGTCCTCACGGAACAATATATATGACCTGCCCAGATGTACTGAAGGAAACTAACACTATTAGCAGAGAAACTGAAATAAACCACAACAACATGGCCAGTACAGCCTATATGTATGGTTTGTTCAATGGACAGACAATTCTTGGAAACACATCCTTTCATAAGCTCCTCTCTACCTCAAGAGGCCTTTTGAATATTCAGAAAAACTGCGGCCAGCATTTGTATATCAAGCTGTCCGGTACTTATCGATTACTAACTTTGCCTGCTCTCTTTGAAATGGGTATGAATTATGCGAGATGGTATTATGTTCTCCCGGATGATATGTTAAGAATAACGTCCTATACAGCTGCCCATAGCCCTAATGTGGTTCTTGAGGTTTTAAGTATTCAGAAGAAAGCCTATGATTTTATCCTGACAAACCAATTGGTATTGGGTGAAAATGAGCACTCCAGAGAGGTAACCTTTGACAAACTTAAAAATGGTATACGTTTTAAGGATATTTCAAAGGAATACCCTGAACTTCACTTTGACATGCTCTTTCAAGGTGCCGATTGGGAAATCAGTAACGATGGTATTTTCTTTCATGACGGGCTTACCAGAGATGAGAGCTTCCTGACCGTAAGCTTAAAAGATACTTCAAACTTTAATTGCATCATAAAAGGTATAACAGACGGTAACTTCACAGAAGAAATACCAAGTCTGTCTTTTGAAGAGGAGAAGGCAGCTACCATAGATTATTACAGTACACTAAACAGAAGTTTTCAATTAACCACTGATAACAAAGAGATTGCTGCACGTGTGGAGATACTGAATCAGACCGCCTGGTGGTATACCCATAATGCCATGATTCATTTTGCTTCTCCGCATGGTTTAGAGCAGCCGGGCGGTGCAGCCTGGGGAACCAGGGATGTCTGCCAGGGCCCCATGGAATACTTCCTTATGACACAGAACTATGAGCTTGCCGGCAAGGTACTTTTAAACATCTTCTCTCACCAATATGCTTCTACCGGTGAATGGCCTCAGTGGTTTATGTTCGACCGCTATAATATCGATGCCGGTGAGTGCCATGGCGATGTTGTATTCTGGCCACTCAAGTGTATAGGTGACTACCTGGAGGCTTCCGGTAATTATGATCTGCTACAGGAAGCCATTCCTTATACAGACGAAAAGACTTCGAAGGACTCTCTGCTCTTACACATAAAGAAAGCATTTGACGCTATTAAGGAACGTTTTATAGCTGATACCGGCCTTATCACTTATGCAGGCGGAGACTGGGATGATACCCTTCAACCGGTGGATCCTGATATGCGCGAGCATCTGGTAAGTTCCTGGACAGTTGCACTCGCCTACCAGACGCTTAGACGCCTTGGCAGGGCACTGGTTGCTGCAGACAGGAAATTTGCTGATGAACTTACAGAAAATGCAGACAGGATTGAAAAAGATTTCAATACCCTTTTGATTAAAGATGAAATTATTCCTGGATTTGTACGTTATGATAACGGAGAGATCAAATACATGCTCCATCCTGTTGATAAAGAAACAGGCATTCAATACCGTCTGCTTCCCATGACTCGCAGTATCATAGCGGAACTGGTTGCCCCTGATCAGGCTCAGCATAATATGGAGCTTATAGGCAGAGAACTGAAATTCCCTGACGGTGTACATTTAATGAATCGTCCCGCCAGCTACAAAGGCGGTGTCAGCAAGCTCTTTAAGAGAGCGGAACAAGCTGCCAATGTAGGAAGAGAAATAAGCCTTTTATATACCCATGCTCATATTCGTTACCTGGAGGCTTGCGCAAAACTTGGCGACGGAACCACTGCCTGGGACAGCTTATTTACCATAAATCCTGTTCTCATAAAACAAGCTGTTCCTTCCGCCTGCTTAAGGCAGAGCAATATGTATTTCAGCAGCTCAGATGGTATGTTTATGGATAGATATGATTTTGCCGAAAACTTCGACAAATTAAAGTCCGGTGATATCCCTGTAAAGGCAGGCTGGAGATTATATTCCAGCGGTCCAGGAATATATTTGAACCAGCTGGTATCCAATATAATAGGTATTCGCTTCCTTCCGGATGCCCTGGTCCTTGACCCGGTACTGCCAGCAGCACTTAATGGTTTAAAGCTTAAGCTTGATTGCTTTGGCAAGGAGATAACATTCCATTACCATATAAATACAGAAAAATCCTCCGATACCAGTTCTTACCAACGCTTAACGGTGTATGCAGATGAAACCCTTATTGCCGGAGAGGAAATACCCAATCCTTACCGTAAAGGCGGAATTAAAATAGATAAGAACGCACTGGAAAAGGAGTTTTCCGAAATTAATATTTTTGTAAGGCTTCCTTAAATCCGAAGTACCTTATACAAGTTGAACAGGTTTTTCTGTCCTTTCAGCTGTAAAAGTCACCAAAGGATAATCCCAAATTTGCAGTTGGAAGGACTAACACAAAATTCAGCTTATATAGAAAGGAAATTCAATGAAAATCTATGATACAAAGGAATCCAGGCTGCTTCTTGCAAAAAAGCTGGCCGCCGAAGGAATTGTACTTTTAAAAAATGATAATTCTCTGCTTCCTCTTAAACCCGGCACTCCCGTTGCAGTATTCGGACGTGCACAGCTGGATACCCTGATTGGCGGAAGCGGCTCAGGTGCCTCTTCCTCAGAAGATACCACACTGATACTCGACGAATTCATAAAAGCAGGTCTTAAAGTCGACTCCCGTCTGGAAGCATTCTACCGCAGTTCCCTGAAAGCCGAAAAAGAGAAAGCCCCTGCGCCCGAAGAAGAACGCGCAAAGTTCACCGAACTCTTAAACAGCGGTATGATATATGAGATATTCGGAAAATATAAGGCTCCTGCTGAGGAATACTCCGTTCCACCGGAACTGATTGCCGCAATCCCCTCCTTTCACACTGCCGTTTTGATTCTCGGCAGAGGTTCCGGCGGAGAAGAATGTGACCGCAGAATTGATGAAGATTATTATCTCACTGCATCAGAAAAAGAGTTGCTGCATAAAGTAGCATCTCATTTTCAACAGGTAGTGCTGGTCTTAAACGTAAACGGTTTTATTGATTTAAGCCAGATTCAGTCCTGCTCTTCTATTAACTCCCTCCTCTTTCTTGGTACTGCCGGAGAACAGGGAGCTGCTGCACTGGCAGAGGTTGTAACCGGAAAAGTGACTCCAAGCGGAAAGCTCCCCTCGACTATGGCCTATTCCTATGAAGAATATCCTTCCGCAGAGCTTTTCTTCACTGATAAGGATAGAGCAGCTACGATTCTGACCTACGAGGATTTTGGACTGTCGGCAGGTGATAATCACAGTACAGGCTTTGAAAAGAGTCCGGTTGCTTTTTACAAAGAAGGAATTTATGTGGGTTATCGCTATTTTGATACTTTTAACGTCCCTGTTATGTATCCTTTCGGACATGGATTATCCTATGCAGCGTTTCTTATAGAGAATACTTATGTAAGCCGTGAGGGTAATAGTTTCCTGGTAAATGTAAAAGTAACCAACCAAAGTGACAGTTATTCCGGTAAAGAGGTCCTTCAGCTCTACGTAAGTGCTCCCTCCCTTCTCCTTGAGAAACCTTATCAGGAATTACTGACATATATTAAAACCGACAAACTTAAGCCGAAAGAAGCAAAGGAGTTTGCCTTAAGTTTCTCCTTAAAAGAACTGGCAAATTATGATGAAGCTTCTGCTGCATATATAATTGAGAAAGGCTCCTACTTTCTTCGGCTGGGTAATTCCTCCCGCAACACACATATTATTGGCAGGATACAGGTAACAGAAACAATCGTAACGGAGCATGTTGCCAATAGACTGGGAATTTCTCCTGTTAATAAGGAGAAGCTTACCTTCTTAAGCAATAAAGAGGCGGCCCCTTATACCTATGAAGGTGAGGCTGAGGAAAAAGAAAAAGCTCCTTGCCTGCTTACACTTAATCAAACGATATTTGATACGAATATATCCGCCCCTGAAAATTCCACTACTGCTAAAGACTCTTCTTTCCTAGAGAATGGGCAAAAGCTTCCTACCTTAAAAGATGTCCGCGACGGTCTCCTTTCAATGGAAGCTTTCGTAAAACTTCTATCTGTTGAGGAACTGGCAGTGCTGCTAAATGGCTATGGACCCGGGCTGCCCTTTGGTGGTATGGGCGGTAAATACTCCTCAACCATTCAATATGAAGATGGCAGTGACATTGGAGTATCCACTCATCCAACCGGTTTTCCAGGTTATATTTCTCCGGCTCTTGCGAAATACGGAATTCCCTCTGTCTTTTATAAGGATGGCCCTGCAGGCGTTCAAATGACTGCCTGGCCCACAGGTATATCCATGGCCTGCACCTTTAACAACGAACTGTTACAGGAATTTGGAGCTGCCTGTGCCAGTGAAGCTTTGGAATTACAGGTTGACAGCTGGCTTGCACCAGGAATCAATCTGCATAGAAACCCCATTGGTGGCCGTAACTTTGAATATTACTCCGAAGATCCAAGACATACCGGCTTTTGTGGACTCCACATTACTTTGGGCGCTGAAGAAGCAGGCGTAACCACCTGTCCGAAACACTTTGCCTTAAATGAACAGGAAACTTACCGGAGAGGCAGTACGAAGAATTCCTTTGATGCACTTGATTCCATCGTAGAGGAACGCGCAGCCAGAGAACTTTATTTAAAACCTTTTGAAATGGTAATTAAAAACAGCAAGGTTTCCACTATTATGACTTCCTTTAATAAAATCAACGGAATTTTTGCGGCCGGAAATAAAGAGCTCTGTGAAGGTATCTTAAGAGAAGAATGGGGTTACGAGGGTATTGTCGTAACTGACTGGGGGGATATGGACATTGTAGTGGATGGTGCGGATGCTATTGCCGCAGGAAACGATATTATTATGCCCGGAGGTCCTCCGGTTATAGACCAGGTAATAAAAGGTTATAAAGAAGGTCGAGTTACCCTGGCAGACCTGCAAACATCAGCTATGAGATTCCTTCGTTTTGTAATGAACAGTAACAGCTGTAAGAAATACTGGGAAGAAACAAATACCTGATTCATTTATTAAATATTTTATTTAAACGCTTTTGTGGTTAAAGATTATTTTGTATTGCCCACAATACTTTATAATACAAATAACTTTTATATGTTTATGCAAAACCCCGAAATATTTTAATCGCTTTATTTTAATCAAGGTAATTTTATTTCATCCGGAAAAATGACCCATAGCATCTTAATGCTTTCTGGGTCATTTTTTGTGTAACCGGCTATTTTTTATAAGATTTATCTACAGTCTAATTTCTCCACTACCTGGTCTCTTCTACTTTGTCTCCACTACTTAGTCTCAACTACTCTGTCCCCAAATAGTGCTTTTCCAAAAATACGTTATTTTACCAAATTACCTTGACCTATGCTGTCTATTGTGATAGACTACATATATAATCAGTCTATCGCAATAGACAAATCATTCATAAAGTGAGGAGAATAAATTGGAAAAAGACTTGAAGCTATATGATGCTGAATACCGTTTCGCCTGTATTGTCTGGGATCATGAACCCATTCAATCGGGGGAACTGGCTAAGCTAACAGAAAAGCTATTAGGCTGGAAACGTACAACTACCTATACTGTATTAAAAAAATTATGTAACCGCAATATCCTTAAAAACGAAAGCTCCATTGTGTCATCCCTGGTTAAACGGGAAGAAGTTGAGCAATATGAAAGCCGTGAAGTAATGGAAAAAAACTTTGGCGGCTCCTTACCCCGCTTTATCTCAGCTTTTCTTGGGACTGGAAGTCTCTCAGAGAAAGAGGCGAACGAAATCAAGGAACTCATAGACCGTTATAAGATGAAATAACCAGAGGAGGTAAGAACTGAATGTCAATTTTTAATGAATCTCTGTTTCACATTATCCTTAATATGTCCATTACTTCTTCTGTTGTAATCTTTTCGGTCCTCTTAATCCGTGTTTTCTTCAAAAAGCTGCCGAAGGTGTTCTCTTATGCTCTATGGTTTATCGTTTTGTTCCGGCTTTTATGTCCGGTAACCCTCGAAAGCTCCGTTAGTATCTTCAGCCTTTTCGTAAAAGAGAACAATACCGCTTCCATCATGGAACCCGTTCCTTACAATATTGGTTATCAGAAAACCCCAGAGGTTAATCTTTATATTCCACCTGTTACTGCTTCCGTGAACAAAAGCCTGCCAGCGGCTACACCATATGCAAGTATAAATCCCATGCAGTTTTTGATGTTTCTTACGGAGCTTCTCTGGTGTATTGTAATTGCTTTCATGCTGCTAACAGGAAGCTGGTCTGCACTGCGTTTAAAATTAACCTTGCGCACTGCCTGCCGTTTAAAGGATAATATCTACACTACCAACGCTTTATCTTCGCCTTTCGTATTTGGCATCATTTCACCTAAGATCTACTTACCAGCTAACCTTTCTGAAACGGAAAAGGAATATATTATCCTTCATGAACAAACCCATATTAAGAGGTTCGATCATGTTATTAAACTGCTATGGCATATTGCCCTGTGCATCCATTGGTTTAATCCATTGGTCTGGATATCCTTTCGGTTTATGGAACGGGATATGGAAATGAGCTGCGATGAAGCAGTGATAAAAATAATGGGTGAGGAAATCAAAGCAGCTTACTCAACCTCTCTTTTTCAGATGAGTAACAGAAAAAAATCCATTAAGACTTATCTTACTCCTTTAGCTTTTGGTGAGACCGGTTTGAAAACAAGAGTAAAGAATATATTATCTTATAAGCGTCCTGTACTTTGGATTACTTCTGTTTCCGTTACAATCATATTACTGATTGCTGTTACTTTGCTAACGAATCCAAAAAATGATACCAAAACAAAGCTCACTAAGAAAACCACCGAGCAATCAGAATATAATCAGAATGCCACTGAGGTTACTGCTACAACTGCTGAACCTTTATCTGATAGCAGTTCTGATATTATAGATAATAATCGAAGTCAGGCTGCTGAGAACAAGCTGGCTTCAAATAATATGGATAACACAGGCAAAACCACCTATCAAATAACAGCTGTCAACAGTTCAGAAGGTGCTCCACCAGCAGATATTACAATATTAAATTCTGATGATACCATAGATTATATAAACCGTTTAATCTTACAGCTATATGCTAGTTCCTATTACAGTCAAGGTACCGACCTAGAACTCCCGGAGCATTATTATCGTATAACTGCAACCTTAGAGGATTCTTCTACGGATTATTACTTTTTTGCAAAGGAAGGCACTGCTTATATTCAAATTGGAAAATCAGGCAGACAGATTCCACTCCCCCTAAAGGACTACATGATTCTTTCTTATCTGCTGCAGCCAAATTTAGAAGCCGCACAAGTGGTAGAGGATAATCTGGAAACTATGCTTGCTGCACCTCTTCCCTACAGTAACACTGCCTTAGTGGTACAAAAGCTTATCGATAAATATTCCTTGGAATATGATAATATATTAAAATGTGGCGATGTAGCTCTCTCCTATATGCTGATCTGCTTCCAAAAAGGTGAAGGCGATAGCTTAAAAGGTGAGCTAATGATGCTGTTATGCAACGAAATACTCGGAGACAGATCAAATTCCGCTGCTGCCAGTCTTACACCAACGGAATGGTTCCGTACACTTACGATTATGCCTGCATCCACACTTCCAAATTATACCTACGAGGGAGAAGATCCCATTCTAAAGCTTGTATATGAATCAGAAACAGAAATACGCAAAAACAAGGAGTTAGGGTTTCTTATCCTTGCTCCATATATTTGGGATTATTATTCCGAAGGTACCAGAATAAAGGTTTTTGCAACCATATACTATTCCTATTATAATCTTTATGGTTTAAATCTATCTGTCAACGGCAGTAGTATCATTCCGGTTGCAATCACTTACCGTAAGAACACTGATGGCAATTATTATCAGGAAAATTATAAGGAAGCTGCAGATGGAAGTTACTTTAACACATCCATCAGAGATTTCTGCACAACCCCCGAATCCAATAAGGAGATACCAGGGTTAGCCGATAAGATTATTAACAACTATAGCGATAATAGTGAATTACAAAAGATTATGGAAGCTAATTTAAAAGAGCATCTTAAGAAATATGGATTAGAAGATGTAACCATACAGCAATAAGAAGGTAAGAAAGGATTAGGAGCCGCTAAACTTCATTCCTTCACCTTGCCTCAGCGAAAATAGCAAGCATTGATTAAACAAGATTTATGCAAGAACGTACCATTATTTACGCAAAGAAATCAGAAATAATAAGCTTTATTTTTTTATGATTTATACTAACCCATCGGATTTATAAGCTCACCCCTTTGTCGTCAGAGGACACAGCTTATAAATCTGATAATATATTTACGGGATTTTAATTAATCCTCCATTGCTATTGCTTCTATACGATGCACCAGCATATCAATTGCTATGTCATTAAGGCCGCCTCTGGGGATGATAATATCCGCATACTTCTTATAAGGTTCTACGAAAAGTTCATGCATGGGCTTCACTGTTTCTGTATACTGTGTTATTACGGAATTAAGGTCTCTTCCTCTCTCATTTACATCCCGCTTGATTCTACGGATCAATCTTTCATCCGCATCGGTATCCACAAATACTTTTATGTCCATCAATTCTCTTAATTTCTCATTTTCAAATATCATGAAACCATCCAGTATAATAACTTTTGCCGGATTAACTCTCTCGGTTTCCTTTAAACGGGTATTCTCAATATAGGAGTAAACCGGTCTGTCAATCCCCTCACCTCTTTTAAGTTTCTTAATATCCTCTATTAAAAGATCTGTGTCAAAAGCATCCGGATGATCATAGTTAATCTTAGTTCTTTCCACCGGTGACAGCTCAGAAAATGGTTTATAATAATAATCGTGGCTGAGAAGTACCACTCTATTGTCGCAGATATTCTGCAAACGGTTAACCACGGTGGTCTTTCCGGAAGCTGAACCTCCTGCAACACCGATAACAACAATGTTTTTCATTTGTTCCTCCAACTAATACATCACACAAACGTGAATAATTCCTTTTATCAGAATATAGTACTACAACCTCCTATATAAAATCAACCTTCTACGGAGAATTTCAATTATTTTCTGATAGCATTATTTACCTGTTTCT
Organism: Anaerocolumna sp. AGMB13020; assembly: GCF_033100115.1. Taxonomy (NCBI): domain Bacteria; kingdom Bacillati; phylum Bacillota; class Clostridia; order Lachnospirales; family Lachnospiraceae; genus Anaerocolumna; species Anaerocolumna sp. AGMB13020. Next base: position 854,281 of record NZ_CP136910.1, read on the forward strand.
GAAAAAAGGTCAGCAGCCTCCCTATACTCATTGAAGTATAGGAACCTATCCCCAAATGAAGCCCTTAACTGCTTGTCAAATACAGGTTGTTTGTTTAAACTGAACATTGTATCAGCTTGTCAGATACAGCTAGTCGTTTGTTTGTATCAGCTCCTCCATTTGAGTAGCAGCGAGGAGCTGGTAATTACTGCAACAGAACCGACATTATGTACTAAGGCACCTAACACGGGATTCAATATTCCTGTAATTGCAAGGGCAATTGCCAGGAAATTAAGTGCCATGGATGCAACCAGGTTAACTTTGATTGTTTTCATCATCTGCTTTGAAAGTTTTAGAAGATGGGGCAACTCCTTTATATCATCACTGATAAATGCCATATCTGCTGCTTCAATCGCAACATCGCTTCCAATCCCTCCCATAGCAATTCCTACATGGGCGGTCTTTAACGCCGGGGCATCATTGATTCCATCACCGATCATACAGACAGGCTCTCCATTCTTTTCATACTCCTTTATAACGGATAATTTATCTTCCGGAAGACAATTGGTATGTATTTTTAAAATCCCCGCCCTGGTTCCCATATGAACTCCTGCGTTTTTTTCATCTCCGGTTAATAGTAAGGTTGTTATCCCTGTTTTATGTATCTCACCAACAATATCTGCTATCTGTGGTCTCAGGGTATCGGATAGAACTATTAGTCCGACCGCTTTCCCTTCTATGGCCAGGTATATAACGGTTCCGCCATTCTCTCTTGCAGCTTCGCTTTCTTTCTTTAAACTCTCCGGCATTACAATGGCATATTCCTTTAACAGGTTCTCATTACCAGCGTAAACACGTTTCCCTTGCCATACAGCCGTGACTCCCATTCCGGTATTCATTCGAAAGCCTTCTGCTTCCGGGGGAGCAGTTTCTGAAAGATGATTGTAATGTTTAACAATCGCTTTGCCTAAGGGGTGTTCTGAACGCTGCTCCAACGCGGCTGCCATTTCCAATAACTCTTTAGCCGATATATCCTCAATTGGCACAACTGCACTTACTGCGGGTTTACCATAGGTTATGGTACCGGTCTTGTCAAAAGCTACGCATTTAACCTTTGAGAGTCGTTCCAGTGCATCCCCTTCTCTGACTAAAATTCCGTATTTTGAAGCATTTCCGATGGCTGCCATAATTGCCGTGGGGGTAGCAAGTACCAGGGCACAGGGGCAGAATACAACCAGTACAGTTACAGACCGAATAATCTCCCCAGTTACAAACCAGGTTATAGCTGCTGATAATAAAGCAATTACAACAATCCAGGTCGCGAAACGGTCAGCCACTCCTACAATTTTAGCCTTCCCGGCATCTGCAGATTCCACTAGCCGCACCAGCCGCTGAAAAGAGCTGTCTTCGCCAACCTTCTCGGCCTTCATGTCGAAGGAACCAAACTGATTGACAGTACCAGAGGATACCTTGTCCCCTTCTTTCTTATCTACGGGCAGGGATTCTCCAGTCATTACAGACTGGTCGATGGAGGTCTGTCCTTTCAGGATAATACCATCGACTGCTATGGTTTCCCCTGGCAGAACCCTTAATATATCACCGGCTAATACCTCAGCTGCAGGTACAACGGATTCTTTTCCATCCTTTAGGCGTCTCGCAGTTGAAGGTGTCATCTTAATTAATCCTTCTATTCCGGCTCTTGCTTTTGCAACTGTACGTTCTTCCAGATAAGCACCAATGGTCATAATAAATGCTACTTCACCTGCTGCAAAGGTTTCCCCTATTATAACAGATGCAACCAATGCAATTGATACCAGTACATCGGCTTTGATATCAAATTCTGTTACGAAACCGGTTACCGCTTCTTTTACAATAGGTATGCCGCATAACAGAACTGCAATCCAGGCAGCATCAAAGGCAAAACCACCAATATTAAAAAAGCTGATAATCAGGGCTGGCAGGGATATCATTAGAAATAAGACAGTTCGTTTCTCCCCATCTTTTAGAATGTTTATCACGGAATTGCTCCTTTCTTTTATATACCCTTAGGGGGTATAAGTATATAAGCATTATACCTATAGGGGTATACCCTGTCAATCATTAATTATGAGCCTTGAAATGTTTATTGCCGGGTTGTGAAATAATACCAACCCGGCAATGATATAGTTGCGTGTTATTTATGCTTTTTAAATTGAGTCCTTAAGGCAGGCATATTGAAAAGGCGGTTGCGTTTGCAGATAAAAACCGTTTCTTACCTGTCCAACCCAGTTCTGGAATATTGATTTCCAATCATTCTGGGAGAAGAAACTTGCTATAGGATCTGATGCAGTTGAATCCCATTCAAGAATTAAAAATGGTCCGATACCAAATGACCAGATTCCATTTTGCTCTACTCCTGTTTCACGAATGAGCAACAGGGGTAATCCATATTGATAAGCCATTGCGGGTTCTATCTGCGCAAAGGGACTGCCCTCCCAGGTAGACCCTACAAGGGGTTGATTTAAGTTATTTATTACAAAATCCACATTACGTTGTCTTAAATTCAAGGCTACCATTCCATAACTGGATAATATCATACGCCTGATATTAGTAAGCGGTGTCTCCGGATACTGCTCTGTTATAGGCAGTGTTCTTGGGAATAACAAAGCTTCTTTGATTTGCAGGATAATATTATCTACAAACAGCTGCTGTACAGAATTCAGTCTGCTGGGATGGCTTAAAAACACAGGAATACGGTATAAAAGGCTGGATGCTTCTATCATTAACGCTGTTGGTTCGGTGTACTCACTATAATCAACTTCTTTTATTTTTTTAGAGCTGTCAACACTCACAGCATTCACCTCCTTTCATATTAATTTATGAAAAGAGGTGAATGTATGTTACATATTTCGACATTTATAAGGAGACAAGAGTGTTAAAGATTAGACTTACACAAAGGGACGGCAGCTTGCAGAAGCCAGAAAGAACTCATGCTTCGATTCCAAGGCATAAGAAGTACTAATTCTCTGAATATTTATGTGCTTGGCATATTATACAACAGACAACTCGCTTCGCTCAAACAGTCTGTTGTATAATATAGCACAAAATTTTCAGAGAAAAGTACTTCTAATGCCTTTTCATAGGCGCATTCGTTCTTTCTGGCTTCTGCAAGCTGCCTGTTTTCATATGAAATTTTGGTGTTGATAGTTAAATCAATTTTCGACTGTTAAAAGTTGCTACTAATAGATAGTTGTATTGTATTGGAAAAGCTATTACCATATAATGAAATTGCCGTATTTGCAGTAGAAGCAGATGCTTCCCTTGCAGATACGGCAATACTATTAAGACATTCTGGAGAAATGCTCCACTGCCTTTGAGAAATTGGCTATGGTCTTATCCGCATCTCCATGTTCTATCCCTTCTTTCACACAGTGATTTAAATGACCCTCTAATACAATCTGCCCTACCTTGTGCAGCGCACTTTTGGCAGCATTGATCTGAATCAGGACATCTTCACAGGGAATATCTTCCTCTACCATTTTATCAATTGCTTTTATCTGACCCATTATCTTATTTAAACGTCGATGCAGATTATCTGAATCCATGCATTGTTTCATAACAACCTCATTTCTGAATATCAAATCTATTATAAATTGACATTCCTTGTCTTCTCTGATACCTATAGGGGGTATCTAAAAGTATAGCATGGAACCTTTTTCCCGTCAAGAAAACACGATGCTGCTCGCTTTCACTTTAAGCACTCTTCTTCTGCTTCTGCATTACCATCAAGATACTATTCAGCACACCAAACCCCAATGCAATTGCGCCTAATACCTGATATCCCTTAAAAATGCTGCGATCTGCATACATACTAAACAACAACCCCACAAATATAGCAACGATTCTTAACATTAGTGAAAAAACTGACTCCATCGTAGCCCTAACACTGCTCTTGGTATGATGCTGAATACATCCGCTTAACAGCGGTTCAACAAAACCATGCCAAATCCCTAAAAAGATGAAAGGAAGCAAAACCAGATAATTTCTCAAATAGCCGATCAGAAGAAAGCCTCCTCCATATAAGAAAGGTATCAGACCAAAAAATAAAGTATAATTTATCTTTCCTTTTATACGCTGCACCATAAGATTACCGGGTATTGTAAAAATACTGTATAGAACCATTATCGCTCCAAAATAAAGAACCGGCACATCTACTTCCTGCATTAGCAGCTGCCAGAACTCATCCACATAATTCCAGCAGGCCCCAAGGACCAAGCCATTCATGCAATAAAGAGACAGCAAACGGTTTTTCTTGAAAAAAGCTCTTACTTCCTTATAGTAATCCCTGAGAGTTCGTCCTTCCTTTCTCTCTTTACTTACTCCTGTTGGTACTTCTGTCAAAAATAACAGCAGAATAAAAGCTGCAAACTTACTGCCAATTGATATCTGATAATTCAGTTCCATGCCTGCATTATATGCTGTAAAAGCCCCAAGAAAAGCAGCTATAACAGAGCCCGCCGTATCTATTGCTCTGAATCTGCCATAAACAGCCTCATAATTATCCTTCGCACCCTCTGCTGCAAGAGAATCATACATGATAGCCTGAAGACTCCCGCTCTCCATAGCTGTACTGATTCCCCCTAAAAATACTGCAGCGGCAAACCACCAATAATCCTGGGCATTATATATTAATATCATTTCTATTACTGACAGAAACCCTGCCGTAGCAAGCAGCTTCTTTCTGCCAAACTTATCCGCAAGCAGTCCTGAGGGTAACTCAAATACTGCTACAGATATTCCATAAATAATCTCTGTAGCAACTACCATAGTGATGGACATTCCTCGTTCCGCCCAGAAAAGCCTTTCAATCATATAAGCCAGTATAAACCCATCAAAAAAGGTAAAGGCATAGAGTAATACTATATTCTTTTTATATTTTCTATTCATTTTTTCCTCCTTTGAAATCCTTCTGATTTAGAAGAATGCTGTAGGAGGCGGTCGTATATCAGGTAAGCCTCTGGCTTATCTGGGAGGTCTTAATATTATCATCTTTTTTCTTTTCCTTTCAATCGGTTCGAAACAATTGGTAATACTGTTTTGTATAAATTTCTTAATATCAGCTGCCGTATCAAAGGAAATCTATACATGGAAGTGAAATACGGCAGTACTATTATTATTGATTATACAATAACCCCCTGAAAAATTCCATGAATTTTACAGAGGGCAAAGATAATAAACTTTTGGAAGATAATAACTTTTTGAAAGATAATATACCTTTTAAAAGATAATATACCGTTTAAAAGATAATATACTGTTTAAAAGATAATATACCGTTTAAAAGATAATATACTGTTTAAAAGATAATATACCGTTTAAAAGATAATATATCGTTGTTAAATGGGAGTTATATCGTCGCTAGTTTTCCGTATATTAGCCTGTCACAATATCTTTCCTCTACCAGATAGTGATCCTTAAGCCTGCCCTCCAGTAGAAAACCATTCTTTAACAGTATCTTACCGGAACCTACATTCTCAGCTGCGACATTGGCATACAGCCTATGAAATTTCAGAGTATTGAATACAAAATCACTGATTAAGGCAATGCTTCTGCTTCCATAACCTTTCCCCCATGCATCTTTTCGGAATACATATCCTATTTCGGCATTCGCTGCTTCCAGCTCCATATGAAAGAGCATTACAGTTCCAATGATCTCACCTGTTTCTCTTAAATAAACAGAAGCATACAATTGGATTAATTCTGTTTCTCTCTTTATCATTGTTTCCACATGTTGATATGTCTCATCCTGACTTTTCATTAACCTCCAGCCAATATATCGTGAAACCTCTGGATCAGAAGCATATTCATGGATAGCTGCTGCATCAGCTGTATTAAGAGCCTTAAAGCCTATTGTATCGTCTCCTAATCCATGAAATTTTCCCGCATTTAATCTGACCGGATTAAAAGCTTGCGTAAATTTATCAATAGCCTCCTCTATTGTGGATAAGAAGAAAATATCCTTACCATTATTGCATTCATAAATAAAATCCTTCAACGGTTTACTGGTATAGCCGGAGTAATCTCCTGTTATTGCCACCTTAATATTATAATTAATGAATTTCTGAAGTATTTCGCCTGCTAGCCGGGTACTTAAGACAAAAAAATCTTCTGTTATGGATTCCTTGGTTATAATCAGATAATTGCTGCCGGTTTCATACCACACAGTAGCAAGGAGATCCAATGCACTCTGGATATCTTTAATAACGATCTCCTTTTCCTGTACGAAAGCTATCAGTAAAGAATTTCTTCTAATTGTTGTTATCTCCATTATTCTGCTCCTTTTAAACAGTTTCGTTCAACATCTTTATAGTTTCCAGCATGTCTTGAATAAAGCTAATACTGCCCCAGAGAAATATCTTTACGCTTCTATCCTGTTCGTAGTATTTAACATTCAGCGTACAGCCTCTCAGCTTAAAGCCTCCTCCATTCATATTAGCCAGGAGGGTATTGGATAATCGCATGAACTGCTCTTTATCCTGTTGTATGATGTCAAGCACTGCTGACACCTTTATGTGATTCTCCGTTCCCTCAGAGGGTAATTCAAAAGAGATATTGTTAAGCGATTCTTTCGGTTCATCTTCCGTACTTTCACCTTGATGAACGAAAGACTGAAGCTCTGCTTCTGTTATTCGCCATTGTTTGCCTACCTTGGAAGCCTTTAGTCTGCCATCTGATATAAAACTCCTGATGGTTTTATGGCTCATTCCCAATTGATCTGCTACCTGATATATTGTATAAAAATTATCCTTCAAAAAAATGTTCCTTTCATTCCTGAAATTATGTCCTTATCATAGCAGATGATTTTCTTTTTGTCAATTTTATTTTGCTTTTTGTATCCGTTTATTACCCTTTGTTTCTTTTTGTATCTTTTTTATACTTTGTGGTTTATACCTTTATTTGTCTATACGCAGGAAATGCGCCAAAGCATGAATCAGATGGATAAGATGGATTAACAGGAGGACAGCCGGAAATCACTGAATCCTGATTTCCAGCAAATATCTTCTTGTTAATAGAAAAAATTTGAATTTTGAAGAGCATGGAACATCAGTGGGAAAACTTAACATAAGAGCTTCCAGGAATAATCGAAAGCTTGCGGGAGCACATGACAAGATCACTAGAACTAGAACATTGAGCATTCAGGTATATTTTTTCATGAATCAAATTTTTAGATAAATCAGAAGTGCAGAAACATATTGCCGAATATGAGAAAAAGCTGCAGGATACAGCAGCTTTTTCTCATCTCTGCTATTCTTACACCCATTGAACAACTTCACTTTGAGGACGTCTGGTCTTAACACCTGGCTCCTGCGCTCTGTAACCAAAACCTGCCATCAAAGATACACCGAAATGTTCTGAATCAAGAATATTCTCTTCTTCTAACAGCTTTTCTACTGCTTCTATGTTAAAACCTTCAATAGGACAGGAATCAATTCCTAAAAATGCTGCTGTTGTAAGCATATTGGCAAGAGCTATATATGTCTGTTTGGAAGCCCAGTCATAAGCAGTCCTTTCATTCTCCAGAAGCTTAAAATCATTTTTCTGAAAATTTCCAAAGAATTCTTTCTTCTGCAAAGCGATATTTTCTGGTAATCTCTGTACCTCAGTCATTATATTCCAGATATAATCTGCATCAGATACCACATCTTTTCCACGACGTGCCAGTAAAATAACAAAATGGCTGGCTCCCTTTAAACTGTTCTGAGCTCCCCAGGCAACAGGTAATAATTTGTTTCTTACTTCTTCCTTCTGTATTACAAGGAATTTCCAGGGCTCAAACCCAAAGGAACTGGGAGATAATCTTCCTGCTTCTAATATGGTATTAAAATCTTCTTCAGAAATAATCCTGTCTTTGTCAAACTTTTTACAGGCATAACGATTTTGGATTGCATCCAGAATCTGCTGGTTCTTATCATTCATTATAATTACCTCTTTCTTTTATGAATATTTTATGAGGACACTATAACACATTCAAATACCATATTGAAGTACGCACATTTTTGATATATAATATACAACAAGTAGCCTTAGTATACTTTTTATACTATTAACATAGAAAGAACAAGTACTGTCTAGCCTATATTTTACTTATTATAAATCAGATGCTTTATCCTGAGGTTCGGCATAGGAACACCTAGTGGATTCCAATACCAAATGATGACAATAAGTATCCGTGCAAATAGCTGATACTTAATCAAGTGAACCGTATGTTTGGCAGTATGTAAGCATTGAGATGTGTGCTTTCGTTCAGAAAAGAGGAGTAAATATGTTGCAGTTTCAAGCCGGGGAATGTTCTGACAGACCCTGCCCTGTAGAAACCACCTTAAATATTATAAGCGGTAAATGGAAAGGAATTATTCTTTTTCGTTTATTGGGGGGTAAAAAAAGATTCAATGAGCTTCAGAAGCTCATGACAAAGGTAACTCACCGCACTCTTACGCTACAACTACGTGAGTTAGAAAAAGACGGTATCGTAAAGAGAACGGTTTATGCAGAAGTTCCGCCAAGGGTGGAATATGAATTGACTGAGCTTGGTTTGTCCATGACCCCGATTATTAAATCCATATATGATTGGGGATTAAACTATCAGAATAATGTAATTCCTTCACCAAGCCCAGCGGACTGATATTTTATTGGTATGGGAAAATTACTGTAAGCAGCATCTTAAATTGTTCTTTGGCATATACGGCATGAGGTATATTGTTTGGCATAACAATGGTCTCTCCGGCAGACAGACTATATTCCTTTTCACCTATTGTAATGAGGGCTTCTCCGGTGAGGATACTGACCATCGCATCTCCAGTGGAAGCATGGGTGCTGATCTGCTCTCCTTTATCAAAAGAAAATAAGGTGACGCCTACAGATTTATTCTGCACCAGCGTACGGCTTACTACCTGTCCTGTCTGATAAGCAACCAATTCTTCCAAGTGCAGTATGTTTTCAAAATCAATGTTCTTTAAATATTGTGCTGACATCGTTATCTCTCCTTCCGCCGCTTTCTGCGGCATAAAACTGTTAAGTTTGCAGCTTCTCAAACTGCTCTATGCTTTTAAGCTTCATTGCGTTTTATTGTGGATTTATATAGTATGTTACTTGTATCTTAATTTAATGATAGACTGTTTTAATATTTGGTCGAACCATTCTCCAGGTAATGATAGTTTACCTGTTGCAAGGAAGCTGTGAGAAAATTTTGATTTACTTACATTTCGATCATATACTACTATTGGAACTACTGTCTGTTGCAATTACAACATAATGCACTCATTTATTAATCTAACTTTGCAAAATCCTTAATAAGAGGATTTATTGTTATCATAGTTTTATTTTTTATGAGAGATTTTCATGAGAGATTTTTTATGAATGATTTTTTATGAATGATTTTTTATGAATGATTTTTATGAATGATTTTTATGAATGATTTTTTATGATGATCTTTATAAAAGATTTTACCTCACTTGGATTAATTTTTATAATAAGCCAACAGACATAGAAATATTTTTTTTAGGAAAGGTTAATTATAGTATGGATAAAATTGAAATATTAAAGCAAAATTCCTTGTTCACGGGTATTGAGGAAAAAGAGTTTGATTCTATGCTTTCCTGTCTCGATGCCAGAGAGAAGGATTATCAAAAAGACGACTATATTCTAAGGGCAGGTAATCCTATTCATGAAATCGGTATCGTTTTAAAAGGCAGCGTTATAGTAATAAAGGAGGATTATTGGGGTAACCGAACTATAATAGGCAGAATGTCGGTATCGGATATGTTTGCGGAGTCCTTCTCTTTTGCAGCAATAACTAAACTACCTGTCAGCGTAGTAGCGGCCGAGAATGCCAGCATACTCTTTATTGACTGCCGCCAAATTCTTCAGACACATACTTCCCCCTGCAATTATAATTCTGTTTTAACCGGTAACATGGTACGGATTCTTGCAAATAAAAACGTAATGCTAATGCAGAAGATCGATCATATATCCAGCCGCTCCATTAGAGAAAAATTACTTTCCTATCTGTCTACACAGGCAATGAATTCAAAAAATCAAGCATTTATCATTCCATACAACAGACAGGAATTAGCAGATTATCTTTGCATTGACAGAAGTGCCATGTCCAGTGAACTGGGCCGGTTAAGAGATGAAGGAATACTGAAATTCCATAAAAATGAGTTTGAATTGTTGTAGCAATAAATATTTCTTGATAGAATCTAAAGCTGGGCTTATAATAATCTTCGGTAATCTATAACCAATATTATATTTTACTAATACTTTTCGCTGACTGGAGAATATTAACCTATGAAAAAGCTTAAAGGCTTCATAAAATCCGAAGCCGTTCTACTAATTTCCGCCCTTGCTGCCTTGATTACTATGTGCTTTGTCCCACCCTCTATAGATTACATATCATACATCGACTTTCGTACTCTTGCACTGCTTTTCTGCTTAATGACTGCTGTGGCAGGCTTAAAAAGCATTGGCTTTTTCGACAGGCTGGCAATGAGTATTATACCGCGTTTCAAAAATTCCAGAACACTTTGTCTGATATTGGTCTTGCTGTGCTTCTTCTCTTCTATGCTGATTACTAATGATGTGGCACTTATAACCTTTGTTCCTTTTACCATAATAATCTTTACCGCTTCTAATCTTACGGACAGGTTGGTTTATACTATTGTATTGGAGACCGCTGCAGCAAATCTTGGGAGTATGTTAACACCCCTTGGAAATCCGCAGAATCTTTATCTGTATTCTTATTTCCACATAAACCCCGGTGAATTCTTTCAAATTACTTTTCCCATCTGCCTGCTTGGTCTGATAATGCTGGTGCTGTTTTCTTTCATCAGCAGGAAACAACCTATAATGCCTGTGGAGAGAGAAGTCCCGGTTATAACACAGAAAAAGCGGCTCTTCATCTACCTACTACTATTTCTGCTCAGTCTTCTTACGGTCTTTCATGTGCTGGATTACAGGCTGACACTGGTGGTATTGCTCCTAATACTACTTTTTACAGATAGAAAACTTATTATGAAAGCCGATTATGGATTGCTGCTTACCTTTGTCTGTTTCTTTGTGTTTGTGGGTAACCTTGAGCATATCCCTTCCGTTCATGCCGTTCTGACTTCATTTATCAGGAAAAGAGAGCTCTTGTCAGGTATTCTTCTCAGCCAGGTTATCAGTAATGTTCCTGCTGCAGTTCTCTTATCAGGCTTTACGGACAAATACCAACAGCTCCTGCTTGGAACCAATATTGGCGGTCTTGGTACTTTAATTGCATCTTTGGCAAGCCTGATTTCCTTTAAGTTTTATGCTGCCCTTAAACCCTCCAGGCCTTTCTATTACCTGGCAGTCTTTACAGCAGTGAATGTTCTGCTGCTGATACCTTTACTGGTATTTGCATTCTTTCTATAATTTCTCCAAGCCACCTGGACTTCATAAGGCGTGATATAGTGAATATTAATTTTTAATTATCTACTTTCATAAACAATTTATTTTTCAAGTCTTGAAATTCGTTTATAATCCTACAGGGCAGTTATATAAACTACCCTGTTTATACTTTGATTTCAATGCTTGAATCTCTTTCTTGTCTGATGTTCATTATCAAGAAAGGCTTCTTTTGCAGGAATTCCTGTAAGCACTTTTAAATTCTCTTACGCTTTCAATTCACTATCTAACCACATTTTTTTATGAATACCGAACTCTTTGCAATCTTTGGGTATAACGATAGGATTTCCAAAAATTAAACGATTTTCCAGCCCTTCGTCTGCTTGCTCTATGAAAGCCGGTAAACAAATGAACTCACGATATCCATAACCTCTTTAGACCAAAATTCTGGTCCTCCATGGTCACTGCCCTCTAGTTCATAAAAAAGAACGTCTTTGTCTGAATTTCTTAATTGATTAAATAATTGTCTGCTATGCTGAATATTAACCTGGCAATCATCTGTACCGTGAATCAATAAAACAGGCGGTATCGCAACATCTCTGGTAATGTACATTTCACATGATGCCTGTTTAGCTAAACCCAGATTCTCATCGATTTGTTTTACTCCCAGCAAATCAGTGGTCGGCCTAAAGTCTTTCGGCATCCAATCAGGTATACCTTCTGCCGCACATAGCATAAGATCAGAGGGTGCTGACTCTGCAATAACCCCTTTTATTTTATAGTCACCGTTAATGATTCCATGTGCTTTCATCAAAGAAGTCATCAGTGCCAGATGTCCCCCTGAGGAATTACCAACAATAGATATATTACTCGTATCAATATGAAATTCTTCTGCTTTTTCCATTAGAAACTGTACAGCATAGTTTATATCATGTACCTGTGCCGGAAAAGGAGCAATTGTCGATTCTCTATACTGTACAACCGCAGTTACTATCCCTCTCTCCGCCAGTTTCGAATAACTTGGAATACTGTTATACATTTCCTGCCTGTACCAGGCCGAACCTGGAATGAATACAACTAACGGGAATTTTTCATTTTCCTTCCAATGATGTCTATACGGAATAAACATTTGCAGATAACGTTTGCAGGTGTCATATTCCTTATATAAAACATCTGGTACATATAACCATTCAAGGTCTTCACAGCTAATATTCATTTTAAAATGATTATGTTCCATATCCGTTATCTTCCAATCATAAATTAAGCTTTTCAAATCACTCAGTACTATATTGTGTTGTTCAACTTGATTATTCTGTAATGTTCAAATAGTAAAACACCAGATTTTTATTTTTCCGTTGACTATTCCATGTATTTTCTATTGCATCTTTAACATTCTTAGCATCCTTGAAAACACTTCCTCTTTTTTTACAATGTTCAGTAAGCAACTCGTCACTTATATCCAGATACACAACCACTTCACACTCCAAAAGAATCAAAGAGAATATAGGATGTCCGGCCTTTACTGTTACTCTTTCTTTCACCAGTCTGTTTGTAAAATCCCCAATTTCTTTTGTCCATGGTTTCGTACAGATATAAGCTTCCTCTTCTTTTGATAATTGCGGCCACAGTACCTCATCCATGTCAATCGTTCCCGGTATTTGTTCCTGTAGTGTGGTCTTACCGCAACAGGTAGTTCCCAGTACACAGATTCTTTCATTTTTATGCTTTTCAAATATAGCATTTAATGCATTTATCGTATCCTGTACCGATGTTATTGCTGCCATTTTCATTAATCCTTTCTTTGTGGATAAATCCTATAACCTGTCTTTTCAACTCAGGTAAGTCAGCTTAGCTTATCACCGTTCCAAGGTTCTTCTCCAGTCTCCATTGCGGTGCGATGCCATCATCACCCCAATATTCATTCATTGCAATTATCTTATCATCCTCTAATTCAATAAAAGATACCACATGACAAGATACCTCATTATCAGTAGAAAAGACCTTTACAGCTGTAATTATCATATTACCTGCCATCTCTGTCCTTTCAATCGTACCCTCCCAAGCTCCGGGGTATTCGCAATTTGCTCTTATATATTCCTCTACCGAAAAATGCTCATTTGTACAATGCCAATTTACATAAGCGGTATCTTTAAAAAAAGATCTCAGTTTTTCCGCCTCTTGTTTCAGCACTGTCTTCCAAAATTCTTTGATATCCATTTACTTTTATACTCCAATCAATTTAAAGTGAATTTTTGGCAAAATCCCTACAACGTCTAAAATTTCTATTTTGAAATTTCCTGAGGAATCGTAACTTTTTCATACTGATAATACCCGGCGTCCACCGTCATACGGCACATCGTGATATCCAAATCAAAACGTCGTTTCCCACAGCTGCCTGGATTGAGAAATAATACGCCATTCATGATTTCGGCCGAATATTTATGGGAATGTCCATAAACTACCACGTCTACATCAGTTAAGACCGATGGAATATCTTTCTTGTTATGAACTATGAAGAAGCTCACGCCTTCAATAGTGACCGTTATACTTTTAGGCAAGTCCTCTGCCCAATCCTTATCATTGTTACCACGTACCACATAGGTCTCTCCAAGCTGCTGCAATGTCTCCAGAAGGTATGGTGTGTTGATGTCACCCGCATGGATGAAGCAATCAGCCGCCACAATTTCCTTTATAACAAACTCCCGCAGCAGACCATGCGTATCAGATATGATTGCAATTTGCTTCATAAGCTCCTCTTCTAGGATGTGTGCTTATAATCCTTATTTCAACTATTTATTCTTAAATTCAGACTAGACTCAGCCTGCGTCCTCCTGTTTGTTGTGAATTATTATAATTAGTTGGCATTACACAATGTTAAATTTAAAAGGAAACATCTTTTTTATTCGTTACATCCACTGCTATATGAAAAATACTAACAACTTTATCTTTTAAACTAACGCCTATTCTTACACCATTTTTTACATATTCCTTCCAACAGCCGCTTTCGGTTGAAATCATAAATCCTTTTTGACTCATAACTTCGTCTACAGCCTCAAGGGAGCATCCAACCTGAAGTCCCATAAAGATGTATTTTGGTGTTTTAATCTGATATCCGGTTACATGATATTTATCTAAACAATCAGGATAACCACTTATAGTAACAGAGACGTCTTCGTTTTCCAGCAAATAACCCCCAAATCCACCTATCCTCGAATATTCCTTTATGTTCTTCAGCGCTGATTCCGGTAATGTCAGTGCAAAGGGTACATTGCAATTTCGATTTATTTCTCTTATAGTCTCATTCTTCTTACTGTGACCAGAAAAGCTGGTCAGACAAACGCATATAAACAGCACAGTAAATGTCACCTTAAATTTTATCACGAAAATACTCCTTCTTTACTTAAGGTAATTGACTGGCTTGATGGATATTACACAAAAGAAAAATGCAGTTTCTATAAGATTATTTTTCTCAACATCAAGTAGAAATATTGAAATTCCCCTTCTCCAGGCAATTTTAATTTTTGTGAACAGTATCCAATATTAATATACCATTATATGGATATTATTACAATTTATTTGTCTAGGAGAAGGGTCTGCTCATCAAAACAACCATCCTTCATTAAAGCGAATACTTCCTCAAGTTTAGCCATCCCATCTGAAAAAGCACTTGCGCTTCCTGAACAAACGCCCATTTTAAATGCTTCTTTATAATCTTTCGTTTTCAGATATCCAGCCAGAAATCCTGCAACCATGGAGTCACCTGCTCCCACGGAATTCTTAACAATCCCCTTAGGCGCATTTGTCTCATAGACCTCCCCGGTTTCTGTAATCATAACAGCCCCGTCCCCAGCCATGGAAACCAGTACATTTTGTGCTCCCATAGCTTTCAGCCTGCCGGCATACTCAACTACATCTGTTTTTGTTATCAATTTTTTCCCAAAGATTTCACCAAGTTCATGATGATTGGGTTTTATTAGAAAAGGATTATAATTCAGTACATTCAAAAGCAGGTCTTTGGTAGCATCTACTACAATTTTAATATTTCTTCCCCTTAAGTTCTTCATAATTTCCATATACAAAGTAGACGGAATCGATTCTGGTACACTGCCGCCAAGTACCAATATATCATTTTCCTGTAATGTCTCTAAGAAGTTGAATAACAATCTCAATTCACCTTTGCTTATCAGTGGTCCTTTTCCATTTATCTCGCTTTCTTGCTCCGAACGCACTTTTACATTGATTCTTGTAAGTCCTTCCTTCACTTGTATAAATTCTGTACAAATACCATATTTTCTTAATCTATTCGTCAACTCTTCCCCTGTAAATCCTGCAATAAATCCAATAGCAGTACTCTCAATTCCCAGGTTTTTAAGTACCAGGGAAACATTGATACCTTTTCCGCCAGGATACAGCATTTCTTCTGTCGTTCTATTTACCATCCCCGGTGTAAATACAGGAACAGTGACGATATAATCCAAGGATGGATTTAAAGTTACGGTATAAATCATATAGTCCTCCATCTGCTGCTTTGACAGCACAAAATATCAGGTATAATGCATTCACCAGGCGAATAACTGGTTAATAATACATCTTGCTCCTTATCAATGCTCTGATTATAAATCACTCTAATTCACATTTCAATTCTTTTCTCTTAGGGTATTTCTGAAATCAGCTTGTGCCAGGCTGGAGGTCCAGTGAAAGCAATTTGCAAAAAACAGCAAGGCACAATTTTGGGGACGTAGTGGTGTTACGTTCCTCAAATTGCAAAGCAGAATACCGAAAAGAAGGCAATCAGAACAGTAATGAGTTTTCAGACACACTTTTACAAATCCGTCCTCTGCAAGACGGTTATATGCCTTTGACATGGTAACGTCTGAGTCCAGGAATAAGAATAAACCTTCAAACTGTTAAACCAGTTCAAAGGTTTATTCCATATCATACCATAGCCTATCTTATACTATACAAGGCATCACTATTACCCGATTAATATAAAATACCTTCAATCGATTTACTATTATATTATTCAAATACTAAAGGGAAATCAATTTAGGGTTCAATTCCCCAAACCAGACTGCCTCCAACATATCCTGTTACCTTATTCCAATCAGTATAATTGGAACCGGATTCCTGGAAGGAATAGTCACCGGTCTGAGTATAATTGGTCCAATCACTTTTTGAGAATCTCGCCTGTACATCAACAGAAGCTCCTGCTGCCAGTGTACCTGCTGCGCTCGTAAATCCAATTTCCAGATAATAATCGGCCCCTGTTTTAGCTGTTGCCAGCTTAGCAAAGGTTCCCGTTACATTGGCAGTTCCGGCAGAAGACCAATCACACCAGAAGTTCTGTGCTTTCTCTCCGTCAATGGTATAATAATATCTTAACTTCACATCGGAGAGATTGATACTTTCGGTTCCGGTGTTTACAATCTTAAATCGGGGAGAAATACCGTTAGTTACAGCCGTATTACTTCCGTTAAACATCTGTACCTTGACATTTCCTGTTACAACGATTGAACTGTCAATAATCGTAACCGTGAGTACCGGATCATTTCCTTTATTAAAATCAAAAGTAAGCTCAAGCTTACCAAGAGGTTTTAAAGCCAGATAAGAGCTTAAAATCGTAACCGTGTTACCAGACACTGTATAGTCTGTTCCGCTTGTCAGCAGCGTATTGCCGTTTCGGATTCCGCTTAAGATATTACCATTGTAAGTAAGATCCACAGCTATATCCTGTTGATTAGGTGTATCCTTATCAAATTGCGCCTGTGTTATGGAGATTGTTCCACTCGGTGAGGAGTCAGTAACGGTAACACTCAGGGTTCTGTCCATACCTGCACTGAAGTCAAATACCAGCTTAGCTGTTCCGGTATTAAGAGTTGACAAATAGGAAGAAGCTATTGTTACGGTATTTCCGCTTACTGTATAATCAGTTCCCTTTACCAGTGCTGCAGTTCCATTTTTAATTGCATTAAGGGTATTATTCTTATAATTCACAGTCACATTAATATTTGACGGAAGATATTTGTCAAAGGCTGCCGTTTCCGGAGTAATTGTGGAACTATCCACTGTATTTCCCGGCTCATTTCCAAATACTTTTACACCAGCATCGTACACAGGAATATAAGAGGTCTTAACCGTACTACCGGATGTTACACCACCTAAATCTGAATAGGAAAAATCGTTGGCATTATTCCAGGTTACTGCCGCGGGAGCAGCAATTCTAAATTGTACTTCTTTTCTATAAGCAGACTGACCGCCAGGATAGATCTTTGTTCCGGTGAAGTCTACATTGATATAATAAATATTCGCTGCTTCATCCCATGGCTGTAATTTAGATACTACCGCACCAGCATTATAATTAGTGGTTACTGTGAAATCAGAAGCCTTATATCCAAGACTTGCAGCTTCGCTGATATCGATAAAATACTTAAAGGACAGCTTGTCTCCCATTCTGGCAGGCCAACCGGAACGGTTGTTAAGCAGGGCCTTAATTTCAATAAAATTACTGCTGGAAGCATTGATTCCGGCCTCAACAAAGAATTCATCGTTGGTCACTGTTTCAACAGCGTTAAAATCAGCTATGGGAGTTCCGCCATATTCATCATATAGTTTGGCAAGAGCACCTACAAATCCTGCATTGTAATCGCATGCAATTTCATTATTTACATAGTTTCCGATATCATCGGTATAGCTGTCATCTTTTCCGGGACCACCAACCAAAGCACCATAAATCGTATGTCTGTGGTAAGTAGGTACCGTCTGACTGTCAGCCCAGGAACTGTGAGCGGTTCTATGGTGCGGTCTTGTAGGTGAATTCTCACCATAACCAACCACAAAACTGCGTCCGGAACTTCCCAATGCATAATCTACCTGCTGTTTGGCAAAAGCCTTATAAGTACTGACTTTGGCAGCAGTGCAGCCTGACCAGTCTGCATATACACTTGCCAGGAAAGCTGTAGTAGTAGCATATCTCAGTGCTCCCCAGGAATCCAGCCAAGCCAGACCCTTCGGTGTATAAGATACTCTATTTCCGTTATAACCGGTAGTCCAGAAATCCAGATGCATTTCTGATGCTGTCTTATAAATAGCCTTATCCGTTATTCTTGCTAGAAGGATTGCAGTACCATAATGTACATCATCCCAGCTATGAGCCCACTTATAGCTTATTGTAGTAGACTGAGGTTCTGTCCCCCAATTGGGTACATAAGATTCTGCTTTATTCAGGTATGCAGTATCTCCTGTTGCAAGATATATCCAGGTTCCTGCCCAGGAAAGTTCATCATAGAAACCACTATATGAGGTGTAGAAACCATCTGCTGCGGTATACCCCTTATCACTCTTTGTAGTATCAGCAAAAGCAAAAAGCTCTTTGGCATGACGGATGCATTCAGCGGCATAGGTGGGATTACTGTCTGCAAATATGGCACCGGCTGCAGCTAAGGCAGCAGCAGCACCTGCAACTACAGAGGAACCGGGATTCGCTAAATCCACCTTATAGGAGGGACGTGCCATCTGCATTACTTCAGCGGGTCCCCACCAGGAATGATCTGTATTGCCGTTACCTACCTGGTAATAGAAAACATTTGCGGAGGGATGGCATTTTATCAGATAGTCTGTTGCCCACTTAATTTCCTCTAACAGATAATCAAGCTGACCGCTCTGACGCAGTGCATCCTCTGATTCATAAACACTCCAGGCTAACATAGCAGCGGTATAAGCCATAGGAAGATTGAATTTCACATGATCCCCTGCATCATACCAGCCGCCTGTCAAATCAAGTCCAACATCTGCTCCGTCAGTCAGACCGGAATCCCCTCTCCAGTTGTTTCTGATCGTATCAGGCAGATCTCCCGAACGTTGGAACTCATAGAACATTACTGCTTTTTGTAAAGCTTCCCCATAATTATAATTCGTTTGCGCTTGCACTGGTTTTGCTGTAACAAAACCTGCTGCTAACAGGCAAACGATAAGAAAGAGACTAGTCAACTTACGCATATCATAACCCCCTTATTATTTTGGAGGCATATCCACAGACTATGTAACCTGTTATAACCAGATTTGCAGATACACCTTTATTCTCTGTTTTTTGCTCCGGGGTAATAACTTACTACCCCGGAACAATTTTAAATCTATATTACTAATAGATAAAAATGATTACAAAAATTTACGGTTCTACTCCCCATTTCAGACTACCAGAAATATATCCGGTTACTTTTGACCAATCTGCATAATTATTAGCTGTTCCATTATACGAATAATCGCCTGTCTGTGTATAGTTCGTCCAGTCACTCTTTGAGAATCTTGCCTGAACTTCAATGGAAGCTCCTGCAGCCAGTTCACCTGCTCCGTTGGTAAACCCAATCTCAAGATAATAATCTGCTCCAGTCTTAGGAGCTGGCAGGGCTACGAAGGTTCCCGTTACATTGCCGCTGCCGGCACTTGACCAGTCGCACCAGAAATTCTGAGCTTTTTCACCATCAATGGTATAATAATATCTAAGCTTAACATCAGAAAGTTTCACATTTGTGCTTCCGGTATTGTAGAGCTTAATTTTAGGTGAAATACCATTTGTCTGTGCAGAAGTGCTTCCATTAAACATCTGTACTTTAATATTACCAACTGCAACAGAGGAATCTGTTACGGTCAGGGTAAGAACAGGGTCTATTCCGGCACTGAGGTCGAAGACAACGCTGTACACTCCGGTCTGTAAGGTGGCTAATGCTTCTTTACGGAGCGTAACTGTGCCTCCGCTTACCGTATAATCCGTGCCGCTTGCTAACACCTTGCTTCCTATCTTAATAGCCGATAGTGTATGGTTTGCCGTGGTTAAGGTTACAACTACATTCGCCTGCTTATCAGGATGTTTATCAAAGCTTGCAGCTGTCGGTGTAATGGAGCCGCTTGGTGTGGTATCACGGATTGTCACTGTAAGGACAGGATCCACCCCTTTGCTGAAATCAAAGGTCAGCTTTAATTCGCCAACTTCTTTTTCTAAAAGATACTCTCTCTTAAGAGTTACAACATCACCTGTAAGGGTATAATCCGTACCCTGTGTCAGATAAGTGCTTCCATCTTTGATTCCTGTAAAGGTATTTCCATTTAAACTCAGGTTAACCGAAATGTCTGCCTGATTCAGTGTATTCTTATCAAATGCAGCTGATACCGGTGTAATTGTTGAATTATCTACCGGCTCACTATCCTCACCAAAGAGGATAGAATACACACCATTAGCAATTGCAATATCGCATTGTGCCCAGAATCGGTGATAATAAAATTCTGGATCTGTTCCATTATTATAGGCATCCAGTACCTTTTGGTAATCCGGATCATCTTTATACTGGGAACGGATATCAAGGAATTTTATACCGGGTTTGATTTCGTCGCCATTGGGCATAGTACCTGTCCAGCCTGCCGGAACAAATACCTCCTGATCAAAGAAGCGGTTATAATCTGCTCTTGACTCCGGAGCTGCCAGACCCTTGTCATCTCTGTACAGATTCCACATACGATCCAAAAGTTCCTTGGCGATTACTCTCGCTTCATCATCGCCGGAGGCCTTGCTGTAATACAATAAGGTATTAGCCAAAGAACCTGCTACACCAAGATCAGTGCCATAACTGGTTATAGTAACATGAAGGTTAGAATTACCGGTATAGGTTCCATTCCAGGTATCCGGCTGACCACTCCAGTCAATATTGCTTGGAATAGCAAAAGTTCCATCACTGTTTAACTGAACAACCGTTTTAATCCAGCTTACCCATTTATCCAGAATAGCTTTTGCTCTGGTATCACCGGTCTTATAGTACAATTCTGCAACACGCTGCATAGACCATGCCTGGAAACCAAACCAGGTATTACTGCCGGGATCAGCATAAACAGGGTTCTCTTCATATCCCATACCGTAGAAGGTTGCTGTTCCTGCCGGCCAGGCTTCGTAACGTCCTTTGTTTGAATTGGTTGCACCGCCTGCAATGGCACCCTCTGAGGACTGCAGCCACTGATAGAATTCCAGCTGCCTGTCAAGGCTTACACCCCAATCCGTAGCACCATTGGCAGAAGCAGGTTTAAAATCAGCTTCTTCTGAAAGAATATAAGCTGCCATCGGATTCTGATAACCGAAATGATTATGACTGCTGCCTATCTTCCAGGCCCAGTTGGAGCTTATTCCACCACCCCATGCATAATACCAGGACAACAGATAATGAGCAGAATCGTAACCAGTTCCTGCCACAGTAGGCGAACCGATCTTTCTAAAATATTTGTCAAACATTGAATATCTTAAATAATCCCCCATTTTACTGGCTTTGCCTTTATAGGAGCCAAGATCTACACCAGCTTCATCTGCCCATTGATCTGCCCAGTAAGTTGCCTGTATGGCACGGGCATCTGCATCGGGTGCATTGGTGTATTTGAATTGTGATGCATAATTGCTGTCTCCGGTAAACAAGTCCAGATAACCATTTCTCCCACCGAAATTCATAGCATCCCAGCTAGGCTGAGGAATGGTTTCCCAGGTGGACTCTTCTCTGCCTCTTTGGAAGGTATTGATATAAGATGGTGTGGATACGCCGTCTCCCCTGCTGCCGTAACCATACCAGTTATCCACATCCAAGAGCCAGTGCATACCGTAAATCGTATTTGTTCCATAGGTAGATACAAGATCATTGTTAATTGGGTCACTTCCAACTGCCGCATTGAAATCCAACTGTGCGGGATAAAGACTTGTTAATTCCCATTCCGGAGCATAAGTTGCCGGTTTGCTGGCATTATATTTGCTCATACTGGAATTAGGCTGGTCTGCTTCCGTAGGAATGAGATATGTCTCTGCTACATCCCAGGCTTTCTTAAAGCCTGAAAAATCTCCGGTGAATTTGCCATACATGGCTTCAAGCCACATATAATAGCTCATTGCTTCACTGGTAGTTACGTGACCGTAATCCGGTGCTTCCACAATCAGCGTCTCAATAGAATGATAAGGAATCCCCTGGGGACTGAAATAACCATTATCAGGATCGCTAATATCTCCCCATAATTCTAAAAATCTATCCTGATAGGTGTCCGTACTTGTTGGCGCTATTTGTGAAGCACTGGTGTAATTACTTGGCATAAAAGAGGTTGAAAGAATTCCAAGAATGGCTGCAGTAACGATAGCACCCTTAAAAAAACTCCTGCCTCTTTTCCCAAGCCAGCGTTGATTACCACGTTCCAATAACTTTTTGTGTAACATACTATAACCTCCTCATCGATTTTTATCTTGCAATTATTCCCCAGACTATTACCTGACTGCTGTAGTTCCCAGACACTGCTCCTTTCTGTACCGAATTACAGTCTAATATACCGTCCTTAGAATAACTGAAAGCCCCTCTAAAAAATTGTGAGTCGTTATGCTGATACCTGTTGTTATTTTTTATGTTTATAATAATTCTGAGCCACTATATGCTCCCCAGCTTGTCCAATGTCTGTGCTCAGTTGTAATACTCTTTTTTACTTCTTTTCGTTATATTGCCAGAATATTCATTCTCTTCCACCATAATATGTAACTAATTACCAACAATATAACATCTTTGCAAAACTCTGTCAATTATCATTTGTTAATAAATTACATTACTTGGTTTATTTATCAAATTATTTCATACCGTTCTATCAACTTCTAATAGTAATAATCATTCCTGAAACATAGGAAAACAAACAAAAACCCATTTTACTCTATCACGTGTAAAATGGGTTTTCTAGTACTTTTTTCCTATTTCATTTCCTTCTGAGTTAAATAATTTATATATTCCTTACCCCAGATTTCAAGTGCATCCAAAACAATTTGAAATTTTTCTCCAATATCACTCATATAATATTCAACCTTAGGCGGAATCTGTACATATTCGTGTCTAATGATAAGGCCTTCTTCCTCTAACTGCTTTAACTGACGCGATAAGGTGGCATGGGTCATTTCTTCCGGTAATCTCCGCTTTAATTCATTAAACCGGACGGGTCCTTCACTTAGTAAATAAAGGATATAGATTGACCACTTGCCTGTCAGGATCTTCTGCGTAGTTGCAAAAGGACATATCCCGAAGATATCTTTGTTTATGTTATCTTTGTTTATGTTATCTTTATTTATGTTATCTTTATTTGCAGTTTCTTTTTTCATAATAACCCCTTTCATGAATATCAAAGCTAAGCTATGATATTTCTGAACTCGTAGTTGAATAGATAGTAATATGCCACATCTGCTGGCAGATATCGTGCTGCAAATCAAGCTGTGAATTGCGCATTTCAATAATACACGCTAACAGTATATGCCTCTAAAAATACATATTCCAATCGAAATTGGTAATTGTATTAACAGCTCATTTAGATTAATCAGCAAAAACCATCCATGTTTCAGTGTTATTTATAGTATCATTTACAATACCGGTATCATATAAAATAGTGGTATCATAAAATATCGTACTTGAATAAATCGATATACTATATATAATAGAACTATAATATTTATTATACCATTAAATAAACTAAGGAGCAACTATCATGAATAACGTTTTAGAATTTTTAAAAGATTGTAAGACCTTTTATCTGGCAACCTGCGAGGGAGATCAACCGAGAGTCAGACCTTTTGGTGCTGTAATGATTTATGACGGAAAACTTTATTCTGTCACCAACAACAAAAAGAAAGTATTCAAACAGCTGCTGGAAAATCCAAAGCTTGAGCTCTCCGGTATGGCAAAGGGTAAATGGATTCGTGTAGAAGGCGTTGCAGTACATGATGACAACAAAGCAGCCAGAGAAAATATGCTTTCAGAATATCCGTCCTTAACTCAGATGTATGCTGCAGATGATGGAATCATGGAAGTATTCTATATCAAAGATGTTACTGCTACCATTTATTCTTTTACTGGTGAACCAGAGGTTATTAAGTTCTAATTATTTAAAACGTTGTTTTGCCATTAAGAAAGCAAAGAGGTATTTATATGTCAAAAATACTAGTTACAGGTGCTACCGGTCACTTAGGCAGCGGAATCATAAACCATCTGTTAGAGAAAGGTGTAAAAGCAGCGGATATAACTGCTCTGGTTCGTTCGGAGAAGGATTCCGAGAAATTTAAGAGCAAAGGTATAGACACCAGAATCGGTTCTTACGAGGATATCTCTGTATTAACACAGGCCTTTAAAGGAATCGAAAAGCTGATGTTCGTATCCTCCCCTGATTTTGATAACACACTACGCATCAATCAGCATGCGAATGTAGTATTGGCTGCACGAAATGCTGGCATCTCTCATATCGTTTATACCGGTATAGCCTTTGCTGAAACGATGAATGTAGCAGGCTTGCAGTATGTCCATCTTGCTACGGAAAATATGATCAAAACAACTGCTATTCCCTATACCTTCTTACGAAACGGCTTCTATCTGGAGAACATTTTCGGTAATACTCTCACTGCTGCTGAGAAAAGCGGCGTTCTTGTAACAGCAGCTGAAAAGGGAAAGTATAACTTTGTTCTGCGAGATGACCTGGCTTTAGCCGCAGCCTCAGTGCTTACTGAAAAGGGGCATGAAAATAAGGAATACGAGCTTGTAAACAGTTCTTTAAACACATTTGAGGATTATGTTACTCTCCTGTCTCAGTTAACAGGTAAAAGCATAAGGCACGAAAGCCTTTCACCAGAAGAAGCAGTGACAAGGCTTGTAAAAGAAGGAGAAATAGAACCTGTTGCTTCTTTTAATATTTACGGGCTCTATCTTCCTATAGCCCAAGGACAGTTCTCAAAGGAATCCACCGCCTTAGAACAGCTAATAGGCAAAAAACCCACCTCTTTGGAGGAAGCACTGAAGCAGGCACTAACTACACAGTAAAAAGACAGTTATTTAGCAGCTTCCTTACTGTCTTTAAACAAGCCACCTGTTATGATAGTTGTACTTGGTGACAACTATTTATAACAGATGGCCTTTCTATTTACACATATACTTCTATTTGCTTCAATTACAACTACAAATCAAGCTCTAAAAAACTGTTTCCATATGGTTTCAGGCGAATTGCAGCAAACAGAAAGAACGAATGTGCCTATGGAGAGGCGTTAGAAGTCCTTTTCTCTGAAGATTTTGTGCTATAATATCAAACAGATTGTCTGAGCGTAGCGAGTTATCTGTTTGATATTATGACAAGCACAAAATCTTCAGAGAAATAGGACTTCTTATGCCTCGGAATTGAAACATGAGTTCTTTCTGTTTGCTGTAATTCGCCGTCCCCTTGTTAAAACCCAACCTTTTTACAAAAATTTATCAGCTAAAATTTAAGTAAAACTACCAACTATTCACTACCACCAGCCACTCACTCCGTCACCTCTCTCAATTCACCGGTAACTGAGTCTATAATCAATCCGTAAACCATAACACTTTCCGGTACCAGGGGATGGTTACGGATCAACTCCACCGAATTCTTAACAGATACATCCAAATCCTTAAAGCCTCCCAGCCAGGCTTCAAAGTCAATACCGCAGTATTTAAGCAGATCAATTTGCTTCTGATCGATATTCTTATCTTTCATCTTCTCAAGCATCTTTGTACTGTCCGTATGTCTTGCTCCGCAATCCGTATGACCGATTACCAGAATCTCTTCTACACCTAATTCATAAATTCCTATGAGCAGACTACGCATAGCACTTCCGAACGGATGGGATATCACGCCACCTGCATTCTTAATAATCTTGGCATCCCCGTTTTTTAGTCCAAGCGCAGAAGGCAATAGTTCTGTAAGTCTTGTATCCATACAGGAAACGATGGCAATTTTTTTATTCGGATATTTACTGGTTCTAAATTTTTCATAATCGTTGTTTTGTACAAATTCCTTATTGAATTTAAGAATCTCCTGAATCATGATAGACACACTCCTTATGCATATCGACGAAAACATCCCAGTTATGTAAGCCAAAATACTGACGGCTCTCATAATATAAAATACACTTACTTTTGAACATACACAAGTATTTTATTTCAGAATATGAATTTCATTCACTTTTATGACAATTTATGATAGAATTGGTGCATAAAGGACAGCTCAAATGCAGGGAGCATAAGGCATGTTATGACATAACAACCATGAATCCGGCTATGACTTTCAGGAGGACATATGAAAAGGAACTTATTCATCAGTATACTGTTATTATCCGTGATATTATTAAATTCTTGCAGCTTGCTCCCAACCAATAAGAAACTATTGAATTCCGATGATCCTATAACCATATCTGTTTGGAATTATTATAACGGAACTGTAAAGGTCCGATTTGATGAACTGGTAGCTCAATTCAACGAGACAGTAGGTGCCGAAAAGGGTATAGTAATAGAAGCTCAAAGCTATGGAGATGTAACAGAACTTGCAGATGCTGTGTATGAAGCCTCCAACAACAGCATTGGTGCCTTACCCATGCCGGATATATTTGCCTCCTATGCAGATAATGCTTTTCGAATCAGCGATTCTGCCAGACTGGTGAATCTGTCCGATTATTTTACCAAGGAGGAGTTGTCAGAAATTAAAAAGGAATTCTTATCAGAAGGGATCTGGGGTAAAGAACAGACCTTAAAGATTCTTCCGGTAGCTAAATCTACTGAGATACTCTTTCTGAACAAGACCTTTTGGGAGGACTTTGCCGCAGAGACGGGTGCTTCTCTTGATACTCTTAAGACCTGGGAGGGATTGGTACAGACTGCTAAGCTTTACTATGAACATACGGGCAAAGCCTTTTTTCGTATAGATGCAGTGGCTAATTTTATGTTGATATCTGCCATGCAGCTAGGGGAAGAATTCTATCAATATGATGATGACATTGCCAGCCTGAATTTCAGTCAGGATACGGCATATCGGATATGGGTTAATTACTACGTGCCTTATCTTAACGGTTATTTTGCAAAGTCAGGCCGGTTCAGTTCTGATGATGCCAAAACAGGAATTATTACTGGATACACTGGTTCTACGGCAAGTGCTTCTTATTTTCCGGAAGAAGTTGCCTGTGAGGATATTGTTGCTCCTATTGAAGTGTTGACTCTTCCTTATCCCTACTATGAGAATTCCAAACCTTATGTTGTACAGCAGGGAGCTGGCATGTGTATTACGAAAAGTGATAAAGCCCATGAGTATGCTGCTTCTGTCTTCCTGAAATGGTTTATAGATATGCCTCAGAATATTGACTTTGCAGTTTCCACTGCCTATCTTCCCGTTAAAAGCCAGTCATTGACCGCGAATGCACTTATGAAAACAAGCAACTATGAGGAAATTTCAAATGCTGCTGTTAAAAGTTCCATTGAAACAACTATCAATATGCTCAGCACTCATACATTATACGGGAATAAACCTTTTACAAACAGCTTTCAATTAAGGTCGATTCTGGAAAACCATCTTTATACCAGGGTCGAAACAGATCTTGCTCTTCTAGAGAAACGTATTATAAACGGCGAAGATCGTACCACTGTTATAAAAGAACTCTGTTCCAAAGAACATTTTTCGTCCTGGTACCAGGCCTTTACCAATGAACTTCAGACAGTATTGAGGACTTCCAAATGAAATATATTAAAGTAGACAGACAATCAATGGTATTCCGGCTTACATCACTGACAGTTATTATTATCCTGGGGCAGGCAGCCCTCTTATCCTTATTTTTGATTATAGGAGGGGTATTAAGCACAGCAGAAGAAAATGCCTTCAGTTCCTTTTCCAGTAAGGTAAACAATCGCAAGGACTATCTCCAGCGAGAAATGAAGCTGCGCTGGACTAATATGGACCCTTATGTTGATCAGATATCAGGTCAGTATAGCATTCAAGAAGCCCCCGAGGAATTTCTTAAAAATATTAGCGAGTCCTTAATCTCTATGCTGCGGGCAACCCAGGTGACCGGTGCTTTTGTTATATTAAATAATCCCGGAGATGAAAAACCAGCATTATACATCAGAGACTATGACCCAATTCTTAATGACTATAATAAAAGGGATTTGTATATGGTCTTTGGTCCCTCCGGGTTAGCCAGGGATTTGCAGATTCCGCTGGATAAAATATGGAAAGACCGGATAAACCTGAATACCATTGATTCGGATTTCTTTGAACAACCTTTAAGCATAGCTGATTTGTCAACAGATTCCAAACTCTTGGGGTATTGGGGTATTCCCTTTAAACTCTCAAAAGAGGATATCTCAATCATTACCTATTCCATGCCTCTTTTTGACAATGAAAATAATCTTATAGGTATCATCGGTGTAGAAATATCTGAGCAGCATTTATTTAAGTATTTGCCTGGGACAGACCTGCAAACCAAAGACTCCTTTGGTTATATGCTTGGAATCCGGAATCCGGATACCGGAGAATTACATACACTGATAACAACAAAAGCAATCCAGAAAAGAATAACGACTGCCAATGAATCCTTGCGTTATACCACCGCAGATGACAATAATTCAATTTATCTTCTGGATAACAGTAATGTTAGCTGGAAGCTCTATCTGTCCATCGAAAACCTGGGACTTTACGGAAACAATACCCCTTTTCAAGATAACCAATGGTATCTTATCGGTATTATGAAAGAAAGTAATCTGTTGGAATATGCCATCAGAATGAAACAACTTTTATTGATTTCCTTTATTGCCTCCGTTATCACAGGTGGGTTTCTTGCCTATTTCGTCAGTTACCGGTTTACCAAACCTATAATCAAAGCAGCCAAGAAGGTAAATGCTACCAAGACAGCACAGGTGATAGAGTTTGAGAATACCGGACTTACAGAAGTGGATGAATTGTTGGATGCCATACAGATAACCAGCAATAAGCTGCTTAAGGCTTCCGGCAGAATGTCTTGTATTATTGGAATGCTGGAATTGCCCATTGGTGTTTTTGAATTCAGCGAAAGTACAGATGCTGTCTTTCTAACAGACAGGATTCCTGAATTTCTAGGCTATGATCCCAAGACAGGCCGCTCTACTGCAGATAAAAAAGAATTTTTTACATATAGATTAAACGAATTGCTGAAGCATGCTGAAGAAGCAGAAGAAGATGTTTACTATCTCGACAGCCCGCCTGGCAAATGGCTTAAGGTAAAATATACTCACAATGACAATTCGACTATGGGCATTATTCTGGATGTTACCGAAGAAATTACGGAAAAGAAACAGATGATGGCTGACAGAGACCTTGACGGCCTTACAGGTATTTACAACCGAAAGGCTATGCAGTTTTACATGGAGGAAACTTTACATAAAATAGATACGAATCTTACAAGTGCACTTTTAATGTTTGACCTGGATAATCTAAAATCCGTTAATGATACTTACGGTCATAAGTGGGGTGATATCTACCTTAAACATGTAACAAAACATCTTTCTAAGATCAGCGAGGCACAGCAGGTTCTGGGAAGACGTTCCGGCGACGAATTCACCCTTTTACTTTTTGATTTTCCTTCAAAGGACGATTTACGGCAATCCCTGGACCAATTCTATCACAAACTGGGCAGTGACCCTATAGAATTTCCAGATGGTACTGTAAAGACAGCTGCAATATCATCAGGTTTAGTATGGATTAGCAGCAAAGAGCGCACTTTTGAAGATTACCTTCATATGGCTGATGAACTGCTCTATGAAGCAAAGCACAGTAAAAAAGGCTATTATGTAGAGCTAGAACTTTCGAAATCTCTTTAAGCGAATAAATTTAACTGTAACTTATAGCCGCTGTTAAAATGAAGGTATGCTGTAAAAAGCCTCTTGCTCTCCTGTAATCCACCCTATAAAAGACATATTACGATTATGTGTGCTGAAAGGCGAATAGTTTTTACACGCTTATGCACAGAATATTGGTAATGTGTCTTTAAGCCGGTGTGTGAGGAAAAAGCAGGGGCTCAAATGCTGCTCTTATGTTTCTTCTAATACTGCTCTTATTTTTCTTCTAATGCTGCTCTTACAAAGCGGACTATGCTCTTCTCTACCCCTTCAAGTTCCGATACATTTTCTTCACCTATGAAAATCTTCAGCCGTTCTTTGTAATAGTCAGAGGATAAGGAGAATTGATACACCATAAATATATTATCAATACAATATGCCAATACTCTTTTATCTATCTTATTACTTACGATACCAGCTTCGATTCCTGCTTCGATAAAATCACAGAGCATCCGGGGTGTAATTCTTTCAAGCTTGGAGGAAAGCCTGACAGAAAGAGGAGCCAAAGCCTGTGTTGTGAGATCAAGATAGAGCTGATTTAATTTGGGATATTTTAAGGAAAACTCCCTGGAGGCAGCCAGCATACGCTCTACGCAGTCATAGATATCCCTGCTGGATTTCCTTACCTCATTTAAGATTTCTTCCATAAGAAAATAAGCGTTATTTATTATGGTCAGAAATAAATCCTCTTTAGAAGCAAAATAACTGTACATTGCACCTATGCTAATTTCCGCATTCTTTGCAATATCATTGATACTGGTTGCATTATAACCGTTTAAGGCAAAAGCATCAACAGCAACCTCCAGAACTTTCTGCCTTCTGTCTTCAGTAGTTTTTTCAAAAGTATCTTTATGAAATTTCAGCTGATTACTTCTTAATATGATCTCTGTCATTATCCCTCCGCTGTTTACCTCAGATTCTTTGATTCAGCCGCCGAAAAGCTCTTTTATTCCTCATATACAAAGACTTAAATACTTCAAAATTCCTGTCATGGATGCTTTTATTCTTAATATCAGGGTGGTATACTTCCCTGACTTTTATTAATGTTTCAGCCTCTTCAAATCCATTAAGAATACCAAGTCCAACTGCTGTTACTACCGCTGCACCTAATGCCCCTGCATTCTGAGGACTTTCTATTGTTTCAATATCGCATCCAAGAACATCAGCCAGGGTATGGCAGGTAAGAGGTGACAATGCACCGCCTCCCACAAAGCGAATTGTCCTAGACGTCTTTATCTTCTTGCTTTGAGCTTCTAACTGCCACCTCAGATGATAACAGATTCCTTCAATAACTGCATGGATCATATCCCTTTTACCGGTTTCAAGCCGTATATTAAAAAACATTCCTCTTGCATTTGGATCCTCAAACGGACATCTGTTCCCATGAAGCCAGGGGGTAAATATAACACCATGACTGCCCGCCGGTACACCTTGTATCTCCTTCATCATAAAATCATATAAATTAACGTAAATACTTTCATTGGTTTCAGATACGCAGATTTTGTCCAGGTAGATATTGATTTCATCCATAGCCATATGATCCTTTACCCATTCCAGGCATTTACCTGCCGTTTCCAGTTCAGCAAAATAATGAAAGGCACCTTCTGCAGCTCCAACTACAGAGGCAATCATAGAATGAATATCCAGTGTCCTGCGATTTACAACCGTTGACACCCAGCCGGAGGTGCCGGAATATATATGCGTACTGCCTGCTTTTACAGCTCCTGCTCCCACACCGATTAAAGAAGCATCACCACCCCCTCCAAATACCGGAATCCCTTCCTTTAGCTTTAGTTCTTTTGCTGCCTTATCTGTAAGGACACCAACCATATCTGTACTGCTAACGATTTGCGGCAGATGCTTCCGGTCAACCCCAAGCATATGGCACATACTCCCGCTGAAGGTATTTCTCCCCTTTCTGCTGTCATAAAGCATGGTGCCAAAAGCACTGTCTCTGGTCATAACAAATCTTCCGGTGCATTGTAAGATGAGATATTCCTTCACATCCAGCCACTTATAAATAAGGCTGAAATTCTCCGGCTCATTCGTCTTAACCCAGTTATATTTCCAGACCGGATCCTTCACACTGGCAGCCACAGCCCCCGTGATGTAGATAGATCGAAGCAGCTTTAATATATTTACACCGGAAATTTTGGGTCCTCTTCCCATTACTTTTCTTAACTCTGCTTCTGCTCTTTGATCCATATAACTCATAGATGGCCGTATTGGCTGTCCGTCTTTATCCACCAGTACTAGTCCCTGCATTTGTGAGCAGAAGGAAATCCCTTTGATATCCTCAGGGGTAATGCCACTATTTTTAGTCACTGCCTCTGTCGTGCCACACATCGCTTCCCATATTTCTCTTAAATCCTGTTCCGCTCCTCCATTCTCCATTATGTATAGCTTATATCCCTTTACAGCAGACGCTACCAGCTGTATGGACTCTGATATTTCATACAGACAGGTTTTAATTCCGGTAGTACCAACATCATAGGTAATAACATGAGAACTCACCGAACCCCTCCTTATAAAGCACTATTCATCTGCCTGGAATATTTCTTCAGATATACAAACCGCATTAGATTTCTATCCAGAAGACTAATAGGTTTCGTTCCCCCAAACAAGACTCCTGCCGTATAGGCCTTACTATTCTTTTCAAGAATCATACTTACCGCTAATGCATCTCCTTTTGTATTACCGCAGCAGAGAGCACCGCTGTTTTTGATAAAAACTGCTGAGGATTTCTTGAGGGCTGTAGTCTTAAGGGGTGAAGCTTTGGTTACATTTCTTACACTGGTTCCTACAAGCTGCGCGAAATCGTCCACCAGCGGGTAAAGTATCCTTTCAGCACAAGATATCGAATGAGTATATGCTGTATCCGTATGCAGGATGTAATTAATTTTTTGATTACTCTCATATATCTCCTGATGAATAGCAGCATCCTCCGGTAATGAATCCAGTAAATCACCATTTTTTATAGAAACACTTTTACCCTCCGGCAGCAGGAGAATGAAACCGTCTTTTGTCCTCTCACTGTTGCAGTAAGGGGGCCTTATTGCCAGGTTGGCATCAAGTTCTTTAATTTTTGACGGGTCAAATACGATATCCGGTTTCATCTGCAGATATCTGGCAGTAATTACAGCTTCACAGGCTTCCTCTAGTTGAGTGGCTGCCATAAAAGCTTCTTCTTCATTTTTTCCAAAGCATAAAGCACCATGATGTTTCATGATAACTGTATTTCCACTGGATTTTCGTAAAGCCTGGGCTATTCCTTTGGCCAACTTACCTGTCCCCGGAAGACCGTAAGCCGCGCAGATTATTTCTTTCCCCAGAAGCGGATATTTTACACCGGGTTTTACTGATTCAAGGCCAAGGGTACTGATTACAGAAGCATTTTCCTGATGGGTATGTATCACAAAATTTATTGCTGAGTTGAATTTATAAACCTCCGCATGGACACCTTTTTCTGAGGAGGGTTTCATAGTTCCTTTATAACTTAAATCCTCTATTGCTACCGTAACAATTTCCTCTGGAGTCAATGACAAATAATCTCTCCCGCTAGGTGTTATAACAAACTGAGTATCACTGATACGGCAGCTGACATTTCCCCAGGTTCTGGCTATAAGTCCTGATTCCACCAGCTTTTTCCCTGCGTTAACAACACTTATTTTAGCTTCCTTCTCCTCCATGACAGTCTCCTTCATCCGCTAACCTTTTACAGCCATATTTTTAAATACCTTTTCAAATCTCGTCAATACGTCATCTATCATTTCCTCTGTGTATGCAGCACTGGTATACAGCCGGCTTCCTGCCAAGGTACAAGCCCTTCCGCCATATAAGCTGCTCCCACATGCTCCATCTCTTTCTTACGCTCCGAGGTTGCATTTAATACGCCCGGAATCGTCCATGGTTTTGACCAGTTGATTGCATAATGGGTTGTTCCAACGGTCTCAAGATGACAGATCGATCCTTGGTTAAAGGTTACAAAAGGCAGGTTGTATTTCGCAATCAGTTGTTTCAAGCCTTCGGTTAAACGGTCACCCATAAGCCCTGCCTTTTGTGCTGCCTGGGTTCTCTCTATTTCGCAAAGAGTATAATATCCTGCCACGCAGCTAAGTGGATTAGCAGCCATGGTTCCCCCTACAAGTGCCTTCTTAACCTTCGGCCCTCCGGCAATTCCTGCTGACAGAAACTTCATATATTCCTTCTTCCCCCCAAGTCCTCCGGCTCCCGGATAACCTCCGGCCACCACTTTTCCAAATATGGTGAGATCCGGACTGACACCAAAATATCCCTGAGCTCCGGACATACCAACCCGAAAACCTGTAACAACTTCATCAAAGATCAGAAGGGCGCCATATTTACGGCAAAGGGCCTCAACGCCTTTGTTAAACTTTCCGTCTACTGGCGTGGTTCCGCTTTCAGGTCCAAGAGGTTCAATCATAACCGCTGCCGTACCGCCGCTTAATGTATTCCGTTTCAGCTTACGTTCCAGGTCGTTTAAATCATTGGGGAAAAATTCCTGGGTATGCCGGAAGATATAGCGTGGCACCCCATGGGCCTGGGTCCATTTAGAGCCCGGTATACGGATACCATAAGCCAGCTGGTCACTCCATCCATGATAAGCACCGCCCATTTTGAGGATATTTTTCTTCCCGGTAG
The DNA here is from genome assembly GCF_033100115.1 of Anaerocolumna sp. AGMB13020. NCBI lineage: Bacteria > Bacillati > Bacillota > Clostridia > Lachnospirales > Lachnospiraceae > Anaerocolumna > Anaerocolumna sp. AGMB13020. The sequence continues at coordinate 889,005 of NZ_CP136910.1, forward strand.
CAAGTCGTGCTACCCTTATAGCTGCCATACAGCTTTCTGTCCCTGATCCAAGCATTCGAAACATCTCAACCGTCTCAAAATTGTCAATAATTTTTTTTGCAATTTTGTATTCATATTCATGAAATAGTCCGGTGGAGGGTCCGCATTCATTTAGCAGCTCTATTACCTTACTCCGTACTTCCACAGGATTACTTCCTAAAACTGTCGGTCCGCCCGCCTGTAAAAAGTCATAATATTGGTTTCCATCGATGTCATAAAGATAAGCTCCTTCTGCTTTTGTAAATACGAGAGGGAAGGGATAATTAAAAGCCAGATTATGCTGTACACCTCCGGGAATTACCTTCGAAGCTTCCTCAATCATATGTTTGGACTTGATACACTTTTTGCTATAGTATTCATCCTCGTAGGTCTTTAAAGCACCGGGCTTTACCGAATAGATCGGTTTTGCTATCAATGCATCCAGCTGGCTGTTTATTTCTGCCGCATCCGGATAAGTGGAAATTGAAAATCTGTTATCCATAGTAACCTCCCAATATGAAATATTCTTTCGAGCGAGTATTCGCTCGTTAAAGTGAACGGAGCAGTACTTTTTAAACCAAATGTTATTGACGTAACAAAAGGTTTTCAGGGACATTGGTATTGGTGTAATGATATAGAATGAATTTCAGCCGGCAGGTAGGCGGAGGTGCAGTGATGTCCTGCGAATAGAAACCGGACCCTATAAATATAGCCTCACGGGAATCAGAACCGAAAGCACTCTATGTCAGCACTCTATGTCAGCACACTTGTCATATTTCATAATATGTAAGTCTGTATTCGTTTTATTACTTCACAACCATATATTATAATAATATCTTAAAGTAAAATTTTCAAAATGCTGAGGTTGCGATTACTACCAGTAGCTTTTACAAAATCCATGAGGCCTCAATTCCATGGATTTTTAACTTTATGGCAAATAGCTCTAATCGGTCTCGTTTTATAACACAAAAAAAGACAGACTAAGGTAGTCCGTCATAAGACAGTAAAAAAATTAAACTGTTAAAGGGTAACTGCCAAGTGAAATGTCTAAAACAATCGTATTGTTCCAAGTGGACGATACGCTTGTTTTTTTCTTTTTCTGTCCCGATAAACAGATACAGATAAATAACTTTATTATGTCGGAGGGCAGATGTTATACCAAAAAGAGAGCGAAATTTACGGCTTCATATCATGCGAACACATGGCAGAAGTAAACAGTCAAAATCAAAGTGCTTTTATTCGCAAGCTGCCCCTTGATGGGTATGCCGTAAATGTTGGCCTTATAAAATTGGTTGCGCTTTAGGACTCGAGCCAAGTTGTCCCGAAGTCAAATAAGGAATGAGCGAAATGACGCAACTTAGCTGGGTTTGGGGTGGCTACCCTAACAAGTAATTTTGAGATTTGACTGCAAGGGAAAACCCTCAAAATGCGCAGGTGTGCTCACTTGCCCTGCTTGCCGTTTTAGCGGAGAACTTAAAACAGGGTTATACAAGATGCTTTCGTATGATTTCTAATCTTTCAATAATGAGGTTTTTCAAACCCTTTGGTTGAATGGATAAAATATTTTCTCCATAAGCAATAAAATAATTTGCAATAAAAGTTTCTTCCCCTTTGTTATAGAATCCCTTTATATAACATCTTCCATTTTCATCACATAGCTCCATTGATGGATAATGCTCTTTATAGAATATATCCAAACCTCTAGCAGAAATCCCAACTTCAAAGTCAATCGCTTCTTTACCCCGAAACATTTCTTTAGATGGAATGAGTAATTCAGAAAGTGCATGGGGGGTATATTTATCGCAAGGCTCTACAGAATGGATTTTATCACAACGAAAAACCTGCGGCTTTTTTTCTTGGAAATTATATGCGGTGGCATACCATTGCCCATAGGCAGAGGTTATATCGAAAAACTGAACATGATACAGCTTTGTGTTCGCTCCCTTTGTATAGCTTACTTCACACACCATTTCTTCAACGGCCAAGTGCAAAATGTCCTCTAAGCAGCTACATTCATTCTTGTTTTGATAACTGCCTAAGCTGAAAATCAATTCCATCTTTCGTAGCCTTTGTATTCGTTCTTCTGATATGCAGCTCTCAAATTTTTGCTTTAATTTGGGGATGTTCAGATGAAAGGGGGTAGACTGATAGGCATTAAGGGTTTGCATGGAAAAATAAAGAGCATAAACCTCGTCGATCGTAAAGACAATGGGAGATAATAAACGGTTAGGAAGAATACCATAGAATCCGTTTCGTCCATGTGTTGAGTAAATTGGCATACCTATTTCTTCTAATGACTGAATGTCCCGGAGTGCTGTGCTTTTGGATATAGAATATTTATCCATTATGCTTTTAAGATTAAAAAATTTTTTATCTTTAAGATATATCATCATATCGTTAAGTCGTTCTGATTTTTTCATGAATAGCCCTCTTTCCAAATAAAAGGTTTCATTAATTGACACCATTATAGATTATACTATAACCAAGACCAAATAGAAAGGATCAATGCTTTATGAAAAAACTTTTTTTAGTATCATCTTTTAAGGATGTAGTTGACATATTCGCAAATTTAGAGAAAGACTTGAACGGCAAAACCGTTACCTTTATCCCTACTGCAAGCAAAGTGGAAAAGGTTGTATTCTATGTGAGCGCAGGAAGAAAGGCTCTTGAAAAACTGGGTCTAATTATTGACGAACTGGATATATCAACTTCCACCCCCGATGAAATCGCCATAAGAATTAAAAAGAACGATTTCATCTATGTGACAGGGGGGAATACTTTCTTTTTGTTACAGGAGTTGAAAAGAACAGGTGCTGATAAAGTAATCATTGATGAAGTCAATGCTGGCAAACTTTATATTGGGGAGTCTGCCGGGGCAATAATTACATCTGCAAACATTGAATATGTCAAAGGAATGGATAGCGTAAAGAAAGCACCGGACTTAGAAAACTTCGATGCTTTAGGTTTGGTTGAGTTTTATACTGTTCCACACTTCACCAATCCTCCCTTTAAAAAAATCGCACACAAAATAGTGGACACCTATTCATCCAAATTAGACTTATCTCCTATTAGCAATAACAATGCAATCGTGGTTAATAACAGCGAAATAGAAGTCAAAAGCAATTAAACTTCGGGTCAACTTGGCCCGCCAAGCTGTTGAATCTCATGGTTCAAAGCGGTGACAACTATGACAAGTAGCGGTACACATGGTAAAATAGAAGTAGACATGAACACTTTGGCAGACTGCCCGAAAAAGGAGGAAATTATGCGGCAGTCTGTCTAGGTTCAGTATTGAGAAGGAGGGAGAATTGATTGCTTCTATTGCCAGACGAATTGAACCTTCTGTGTGTAATTATTCGTTTCCTTTTATCCTATGCTGCTGATGTCAAGTACCTTAGTCGCCCATGACTTGTAAAACGCTTCCTCGTGGGATACCAGCAGCAATGTCCCTGAATATCTGACCAGGGCATTCAGAAGTGCTTCTTTGGCGCTGCTATCCAAATGATTCGTTGGTTCATCCAGTATGAGAAAGTTACTGGGTGATAACATAAGCTTGCATAATTTGACTTTCGCTTGTTCCCCTCCGCTTAAAGAGGCTATCTCCTGGATTGCATGTTCATTGCTAATACCACATCTGGCTAACTGTCGTCTTACCTCCTTCTTATTATATTGAGGATAAGCATGGGATATTATTTCAAAAGGTGTAAGTGAAGGTTCCTCCCAACTCAAATCCTGTCGGTAATATCCGATTTTCACCCAATCCGCAAATTGATAGCTGCCGGACAGCTTCGTTATATTTGCCGTCAGAGTTTGAAGCAGCGTGGACTTTCCGATTCCATTAAAACCTGTTAATACAATTTTCTCACCACCTCTTACGGTAATATTGATGGGCGGCAGCAAAGGATAGTGATATCCCACTTCCAGGTTCCTTACCTTTAATACCTCCTGAATCGTACCGGAACTTTCTTCAAAGCCAAAATCCAGCTTAGTACCACTGTTGACAGGTGCCGTTATCCGGTCCAGTCTTTCCAACTGCTTTCTCTTGCCTCTTGCTATTCTGCTGTTATTACCCGCAATATTTCTTCTGATAAAATCTTCCGTCTTCTTTATCATCTGCTGCTGTTCATTATATCTTCGTATGTGGTCCTCTTTCAAATGTTTTTTCTGCTTTAGATGCTCTGAATACTTTCCATTGTATTTCTTTATAATTCCCGAATCAATATCACAAATACAGCTGCATACCTTTTCCAGAAACTGTATGTCATGTGATACAACTGCAAAAGCATTGGGAAAATCTCTTAAATATTCTGCCAGCCAGTGCACATGTTCTTTATCCAGAAAATTAGTCGGTTCATCAAGAAGTAATACCTCCGGTTTCTCTAACAGAAGCTTTGCAAGAATTATCTTGGCTCTTTGACCACCGCTTAAATGCGATATCTTTCGCTCTTTTCCCAAAGCCTCCAATCCAAGGCCAGTCATAATTTTATCAATTTGCGGTTCAATCAGATAAAAACCCTCGTTCTCTAAAACCATCTGGCAGTCAGCAGCCTTTAGCAGGTCTTTGTCACTACTGTACTCTGTATACCTTCCATACAGGGCATTCATTTTCTTTTCCAGGTCATACATATCTTTATATGCTGTCCTTAAGTATTCTATTATGGTATTTTCACCCGGTATCTCTGCATGCTGGTCCAGATGCCCTATCCTTATCCCGGGCTGCCATACAATTCGCCCATTATCAGGAACCACCTCTCCTGATAAGATCTTAATTAAAGTACTCTTTCCTGCACCGTTTTGTCCAACAATCCCCATATGCTCACCTTTATACAAAGCAAGAGCTTCCTTTTGATACAGGAGTTTGTCTCCATAGGTATGGGTTAATTCATTTATTTCAAATATGCTCATAATTATCTCCGTTAACAATTGTGGGTAACACTGATTATCAGTTTCTTTCATATTTAGTTACTGGGAACAGCTGAGCCTCTTTCTGAAACCACTAAAATCCGCAAACAAAAAGCAGAAGGCTTATAACACAACGGCCTTCTGCTTTGGTTTTACATTCATTCAATTACTGCATGTAAATCCAGTATCCCAGACTGTACTCCTTAGCGGTATACAAAAAGGCCGCAGACAAAACATTGTCTGCGGCCATAAAGATAGCTGAATCTATTCCCGAAAAACAGGTACTAAAAGAAAAGCACATGATTATCCCTATGCTTATCATACCTGTTTTCCGATGAATGGAAAGCTTTATGCTTTTAGTTTCGGCTCCGTACAATGCTTCATCGGCTTCAGTTGTACAGAGCTGTTTTTCCTGGTCATTTCATCTATAATCAAACGTTTCACGGTTAATTCCTCCAAATTAGCAATTAGCAATTAGCAATTAGCAATTAGCAATTAGCAATTAGCAATTCAATTCTAGCACAAGGTCCAGAATTTGTAAAGCCTAACCGAGAGAATATAGTACTTGACACTGTCTTTTACGTGTGTTAAAATTACACGACAATTTAAATTACTCGTGAGGGAGTAGTTAGCGCAGTTTACTGCGTGGTAAGTCAACATACTGACTGTTAAAGTCTGGCTTGCCTTAATTAACGAGACTCATGTATAGCTGCTATAGCCATACATAGGTCTTTTTTTTATGACTCGTGATAGCTTAGGGCTATACGCGGGTCTTTTATTTTGTAAAAATCGACATATTTTTATACTAGGAGGAAAAATGTTGTGAAGGAATTTATGGAAAACAGAGAAAGTCTTGTAAAAAGGCTTAACACAAATTCAACAACAGGACTGCCGGAGGCTCAGATTAATCAAAACCTCCAACAATACGGCAGCAACACATTGACCAGAGAAAAACCGGAATCCTTAATGCGCAGGATACTTGCTGCTGGCAGCGAACCCATGATTCTCATGCTGATTATGGCAGGAATTATAGCACTGGCGGTTAACATTATCCGTGCTACTACCGGTGGTGAGGCTGATTTTCTGGAATGCGTGGGTATATTTGCAGCTATTTCCCTGTCAGTTATTATTACTGTTGTAATGGAAGGCAAGAGTGCCAAGGCATTTGAAGCCCTTTCAAAAATAAGTGATGATACACAGATAAAGGTTCTTCGAAACGGTGATACCTTAATGATAGGTCAAAAGGACCTGGTAGTAGGCGACATTGTACTGCTTTCAACCGGTGATAAGATACCTGCCGATGGAAGGCTTCTTGAAAGTACAGGACTTGCTGCAGATGAGTCTGCATTGACCGGAGAAAGTATTCCTTCTAAAAAAGATGCGGAATTGATAATTACAGATGAAAAAACTGCACTTGCCGACCGGAGCAACATGCTTTATTCCGGTAATTACATAACCAGCGGCTACGGCAAAATGCTTGTTACAGCAGTTGGTGACAGCACAGAATTCGGTAAGATAGCAAAAGAACTTACAAAGACAGACCGAACCTCCACCCCTCTTCAGGAAAACCTTGCAAGACTAGGTAAGACAATTACTATACTAGGTGTTATTGCTGCCGCCATTGTATTTGTCTCAGAGCTTATCAGCTTCTCTTTATCGGGGGGACTTAATTTTGAAGATGTCCTGGATGCTTTCGTAACCAGTATCGTCCTCATTGTTGCAGCCGTACCTGAGGGTCTTCCTACCATAGTGGCTGTTTCACTTTCCATTAATATTATCAAGCTTTCTCATCAGAATGCACTTGTTAAAAAGATGATTGCTTCCGAGACTGTCGGTTGTATTAATGTTATCTGCTCTGATAAGACCGGAACCCTGACAGAGAATAAAATGACAGTTTCTGCTTATTATGATGATAAGTGGCATGACAATACCAACGAGCTCTCCTGTGACTGGATTGTCCACAACGTCTGTCTTAACACTACCGCTGACATTTCATTGGACGGTACCTTTATCGGTAATCCTACGGAATGCGCCATGCTAAACTTCTATGAAAGCTCAAGAGCAAAAGCAGACAGCGGTAAGACCTATAAAGACGAACGCCAGGACCATGATGTATTGTATGCCTTTCCTTTTTCTTCTGAGTTAAAACATATGACAACCATCAGTAAAGTTGACGGTAAAATCATTTCTTATGTGAAAGGAAGTCCTGAATGTGTGTTCGCCATGTGCAGCATCTCAGAGGAAAAACGCAGGGATATTGAAACTTATATCACGAAAGCGCAGGAAAAGGCCATGCGTGTCATTGCTTTCGCCCATAAAGAATTGGATGCCATGATGGACTATGAGGCAGACGACCACCATTCCGAAATGGAGAACAATATGACCTTTGACGGTTTTGTCGCCATCTCTGATCCACTGCGTGCAGATGTATACGAAGCCGTTAAGAATTGCCGCATGGCTGGTATAGACTTAAAGATCCTTACCGGTGACAATATTGTAACCGCAACAGCCATTGCCAATGACCTCCACCTGCTGAACTCAGAACACATTGCGGTAGAAGCAAAAGACATTGTTGATCTGACAGATGAAGAATTACTTCTGAAATTACCCCAAATCAGTGTTATCGCCCGCAGTACCCCTACCATAAAAATGCGTGTAGTGAAGCTTTTGAAATCACAGGGCAATGTGGTAGCAGTTACCGGTGATGGTATCAATGATGCACCGGCACTTAAAAATGCCGATGTGGGTATTGCTATGGGTATCTCTGGAACAGAGGTTTCAAAAGAGGCCAGCGATATCGTTCTCCTGAATGATTCCTTCTCCACCATCGTCAAGGCTATTGCCTGGGGACGTGGCATATACGAGAATTTCAAACGTTTTATACAGTTCCAGCTGACAGTTAACGTATCCTCTGTAATTGTAGTATTTACGTCTATCCTTTTAGGCTTGAAGGCACCATTTACTGCCCTTCAGCTCTTGTGGATCAACATTATTATGGACGGGCCTCCGGCTCTTACTTTAGGCCTGGAGCCTATTTATGACGATCTGATGAGCCGTCCGCCTACGAAACGAAGCGACAATATTGTTTCAAAAGGAATGCTTATCCGAATTGGACTTACCGGCGTATATATCTCTATCATCTTCCTGTGCCAATATGTCTTCAATTTCTTAGGAGCCGCTGAGGAAGAGATGACAACTGTACTTTTTACATTATTTGCACTCTTTCAGCTGTTCAATGCCTTTAACTGCCGTGAGCTTCATGCTGTAAGTATTTTTAAGCACCTTCTGAAGAATAAAATCATGTTATTGGTAATATCCATTACCTTCCTTCTTCAGATATTGATCATACAGTTTGCCGGAGCTTTCTTTGGGACAATCCCTCTGGATATTACAATGTGGGCTAAAATATTCGCACTTTCCTTTAGTGTTATTATCCTGTCTGAGATTTCAAAGTTAATCTTTCGCGGAATAAGAAAAGCTTAATACCTTAAAAAGAAGCATGAGAAATTCGGATTATTGAAGTGACCCCCATAAGTTAGACCTAAAAATCTAACGTATGGGAGGTCAGTTCATATATCAGAACTTCCATGCTTCTTTCATTAACTGCTATTTCTGAACTGTTATACCTTGCAGCAGACTTTATCCTCTCATGCTAAGCAATTTATTCTTCAGTTCATTTTCAATGCGATTCAATTCAACTTCAGCTTCTTTTCTCTTCTGACGGCCTTCTGTCTGAATACGAAGAACCTCGTCTAAAGTAGAAATCAAAGATTGATTGGTAATACGGAGTGTTTCGATATCAACAATACCGCGTTCGGATTCCTTTGCGGTCTCAATAGTAGCCATCTTAAGGGTTTCTGCATTCTTTCTTAACAGCTCGTTTGTCATATCAGTAACTTCTCTCTGGGCTTTGGCAGCCTGTGTGGAATGAGCAACCCCAAGAGCAAGTACCATCTGGCTCTTCCAAAGAGGTATTGTATTAACGAGGGTGGACTGAATTTTCTCGGTCATTAGTGTATCATTTCCCTGAACCAGACGAATCTGCGGAGCCATTTGTATGGATATCATTCTTGTAAGTTCCAGGTCATGTATCTTTTTCTCAAAACGGTTTATTACAGCCACAAGATCATTGACAGCCTGTGCATCCTCAGGTAATCCACTTAAATTTGATTTCTCCACTAATTTAGGCAGCTCTTCTTCCTGTACCTGAACAATCTTCTTTTTACCTGCCAGAATGTACATGGACAGTTCCTTAAAATAGGTTTTATTCAGCTCATACATTTTATCCAGCATGGATATATCCTTAAGCATTTGAATCTGGTGAGCTTCTAATACCTTGCAGATCTTGTTGATATTTACTTCTGCTTTATCATATTTGGCTTTCATTATGTTTAGCTTGTTTGCACTTTTTTTGAAGAATCCCAGGATACCTTTCTCTTCGGTATCCGCATCAAAACTCTTCAATTCCATTACGACATCCGAGAGCATATTTCCTATCTCCCCCAGATCCTTCGTCTTAACATTATTCAAAGCAGATTCTGAAAAGTCAGCGATCTTCTTCTGGGCACCTGCACCATATTGGAGAACCAGGTTGGATTTGGTGAGGTCTATCTTACTGGCAAAATCCTCTACCATTTTCTTTTCTTCCACTGTCAGTGTACTTTCATCAAATTGCTGAACCTGTTGTTTCTCCTCTTGGAGTTTAAGCATTGAGGGTTCTTTTACTTCCTCTTCAAAAGGGTCAAAGGTTAAGGTAGGTGTATCTCCATTCATTCATTTATCCTCCAGTTTATTCATTCGATACAAAATCCTTCTGTGTCAGACCTTCCTGTGCCAGGAGAGTTTCCAATACAGATATATCACTGGAAACATCCATGGTCACATCTTCATAAAGGCTGTCCAGTAAATTCTCAAACGCATGATTTATTGTATTAAGTGTTTCTTCAATCTCATTCTTAGCTGTTGATATATTATCGCCTTCAACTGATAATCTATCAAATTCTTTATAGGCATTCACAAGCTTTAATGTTGTCGGAAGGTAATAATCCATAAACTTCTGGATATCTGTCAACTGGCTGGGATGCTGTTCGATATATAAAAAGATTTTGCCGATGACTTCTTCCAAACGGTCTAAACGTCTGGATATCTCCTCACCGGGAATTGCATCATTTGCTTCTCTGATCTGCTGTATACAGTCTCTGCCGGCTTCAATGGCTTTTCTTACTTCATAATCATTGGTACCGGAAGTTCCTGCTTGTCCCTCCAAGTTATCCTTCTTAACACCAGACATTTCCTGCATACGGACTCTCTTCTGCAGCTCCTGATATTGCTTATAGCTCTCCTGATTTAACATAATGCAGGTCTCCTGCTCGTCAAATCTGCCTTCCGGAAACATACCGATATGAATCATCTTCCGCAAATCCTTTATCACATATTTCCGTTTGAGCCCTAAAGCAGAAGTGAGGTCATTTATAGAGTAATACGGCCGGCCCTTGAATAAATCCGTGTAACGTCTGAATCGTCTCAGCCTTTTCCTTAATGCACCACCTCTGGCAGACATCGTACAGCTTACAAGAAAAAAGGGTATAAAAGAAAGTGCTATGGTAAACAAATTAACTTTACTGTTCATATACCCGACCAAAGCCAGGACAAAAGCTCCGATACCAAAGAGGCTCATTCCGATTGATCCAAATACTGTGTAGAGAATACTTGCTACTTTTCCAACCGGTACCTGAGGGTATTGCTGCTTTTGATTCGTAACCGCGGTATTTGTCTGTTTTGGAGGAACAGAAGATTTATAGGTGTTGTATTGCTGGCTTCTTTTATAGTCTGTCCCTGTACGGTTGTTATTCTCGTAGTTTTTTCTGTAGTTCTGCTCTTTATAGTCTTCTTTATAGTTCTCTTTATTTTCGTTTTTATATTCATTCTGCTTGTCCCGATTCATAGAATCATTTGCATTCCAATGAATATTTCTATAGCTGCCATAACCCGTATTAAGAGCATCCTTCACTTCATCCAATGCACCTTTTACCGTACTGCTTATATCTCTGTTTAATTGATGAAAGTCCCTACTATTCACTGCATTCTGGACTATATTCCTTATTTCCTCACCCAAATCAGTGAAATTCCTTCTATCCATTACAATTCCTCCGCTATATTACTGTCAACATATAACTAGCCATATTATATCGTATTTTCTATGAATTAACAATTTAAAATATGATTGAAATATTATTAAGTTTTTAATCAAATTATAATAATATTATGAAATAAAGGTACTGCATTTACCTTTCTATAGCATAACAATAATAAAGTCGTTTTACAAGTTGTATCTATGAATAAATGAATTAATCCTATGTATATGTGGTGTTTTTTATGATATAATAGAAGCAGAATAAGGATCATCAGGTTTGCTTCTGATTTCTTTCAGAAGAAACAAGCTCATGAGCTTGTTTAAGTTCGTAAGCTTGTTTTAAGCTCGTGAGCTGATGAATAAACTGCAAGAAAATAATCCTTTCAGAGTTCTTGACCTGGGCACCAAAATATTATGAAACGCATTATGCAGTAACCGAAAAGAAAGATTAATAAGATTGAGGAGGTAGACAATTGAAAAAGTTACTACTATTATTGCTTGCAATCCTTCTGTTATTACCTTTTAAGGTAAATGCCGCGGCTGTCTATACCATAAGTTCCGACAATTACACCCTGTATCCCAAAGAAACCCTTGACTTGGAAATCCTGAAAAATTACGAGCCGGTCACAGGTAAAATTAAGTGGACAAGCAATAACAGAAAAGTTGCAACCGTAAACAGCAAAGGAATAGTAACTGCGAAAGCAAAAGGAAAAGCAGTTATAACAGCCACCTATAATAAAAAAACCTATCAGTGCAGTATAAAAGTTACCGCCAGCACAGAAGCAGTGATGATTTTTCAGGATAGCAACGCCCCCGGAGATTCATCAAATTCTGACGATACCGGTAATTCCGATGCTTCTTATATAACCTTAAGCAGCTACAGTTCCCTGACTAACGGAATCAGCTATGCTGAGGCAGTCAAGCTTATTGGCGCAGAGGGAACGCTACAAAACACCACCGGAACCGGAGATAACACCAAGGTTACATATGTTTGGTACGGCAAAAACGGAACCTCAAATGCTGTAATCAGCTTTGTTAAAGATAGACTTGAGAGTAAAACTCAGACTTCACTTCAATAAATCAAAATGCATCACCTATTCATAGGTTTTACTTTCTTCCTTTAGCTGCTTAACCAAAAATGAATATTTCACAGTCGGAATAGCAAATAAGCCGCAAAAAATTAGCAGCGCTGTTCTGAGAAACCATGCCATTACCGAAGAAACTGATACTATATTTGGTATGAATGTCATAGCAACCAATAAGACCATCATAAGAACAGCCCAAGCATATGTTCGTTTGATGGTCTTATAATTATTCAGTTTATCATGTATGTCTGTATGCAATTCAAATGGCTTTCCGTCCCTTTTTTTCTCCAAAATCAAAAGCTCTTTGTTAAATCCGCCGGGGGAAGAAGCAATCTGCCCCATACCCTTTGCGTATGGCCGCCATCTTACTTTTCCATAAGAAAAATTTAAATTGATATTTTTTGTGAAAGTACGAAATCCCATGTTTTCAAGATAGTGCCGATAATTCTTTGCTTTGGAATGCGCCTGATCTCCGACGAATTCTATAACATATTCATATTCATTTGGTCTACATTGATCGAATGTATAAATTATTCTCCCACATTTCTTTAGCCGATATCCTTTTTCAGCCATATGGTTCAGCCATTTTTCCTGTTCCTCCATAATATCGAAAAAATACCGAAATACTGTTTTGCTCATTCGCTTCTATCCTCCTTCATTGTTGTCGAAGCCAGCTTCCAAAGCTCCTCAATACGTTGTAATTCTTCTTCTGCTTTTTGCTTTCCGATATCGGTTATCAGGTATTCCTTTTTCCTGCTGTCCCCTTCCTCACCATAAGGAATAATCCATTGTTTCCTGACAAGGGTATTGAGGGCTCCATACAAAGTTCCTGCCCCTAAAACAACTCGTCCATAGGTCATCTTTTCAATAAACTGCATTATCCCATAACCATGATTTGGTTTATACACTGCTAACAGGACCAGGAAAGTAGTTTCCGTTAATGCCCCACCTTTTATATTATCTCTGATATCTAACCCTCCCTGCCAATATTACGTTTAGTGTAATATTAATATATCACTAAACGTAGTAGTAGTCAATGATAGATTATAATTTAAGTCAACAGGGAAATCTTCTACTTATGGTAAAACTGAACCGCTGGAGCCCGGATAATCATTTCTATATTGTTTATATCCAAAGCATATACTGCCCCATAAAAAGTCCTCCCATAAGGAGCTTTACAATTCATCCGTAACCGTTTGATGCTGCTAAACAATTAGAATTAGTGTAAATCTCTTTATTGGAGGACTTCTTTTATACGACTGCTTTTTATAAGGGTTTATATACAATCTTTCGTATAGTTTCGTAAGCAAGACCAAATTCCACTGCTATCTCTTCAATTGTATATCCCTTTTTGTAATGTAATTTAATCCGACGGTTTCTATTTTCAAAATATTGCCTCGAACCATTTTTTTCGCCCCATTTGGTGCGTTCCTCACCGGCAGGGATATAAATAACCTCTCCGCTGATATGTTTCTGGATTTCTGTTATCAGATAATCCGGTAATACTTCTGCTGCATTGATATATTTCACCTTATCCGCTCCTTATTTATATTTGATAAATAAAGTGCAGAGCTCAGCAGTAGTTGACTTATAGGTTCAGCTTACTTTATTCTATTAGGCAATTGATAAACATCCTCTATCGTCTGGCATAAAGTTATAAAGTAAGGTAACCTGTGACCCATACAGAATAGTTCACTAATGCTTACTCTGCATGGGATAAAGCTTGTTGAAGACCGTTTCGCAAAATTAATTTCATTTTCATTTGCTTGCCACCCCCCAGTTGAATGATATTTGTACCCTTATTTTAACCTTGAAGTGGAACACTGTCTACTATTTGTTAAAACTACGGGATAATTATCTTAACTATAACCTATTATCACTAGTCTCATATTAAGATACAGGATTTTATTCTCCTGTATGACTATACAATTAGTTCTTAGGTTTTCGGTAATAGGTATTCTCAAGGGGATATTCATAACGAAAGATACCGTCTTTTTTATAGTAGGCATTCTGACAGGCAGGTGCTCCCATTACACATACGATTTCCCCTATTCCTTTTGCTCCAAATGCGATGTCCGGATTATTCCTGCCTAGCAGATAAGTTTCAATAAGCGGCATCTGGTTCGCTTTCAATAAACCAAGGGTCCCAAACTTGACTTGGGGGATTCCGTTTTTCAATGGAAACTCCTCTGTAAGCGCATAACCAAGTCCCATAGCTACCCCTCCTTCCACCTGTCCTTCTGCCGACAGAGGGTTTATAGCTTTACCAATGTCATGGGCTGCCGCAACCTTAATAACCTTACCTTCTTTATCAAGGATAAAAAGCTGTGTAGCATAGCCATATGCCACATGACTTACGGGATTTGCTTTCGATGACCCTATGGGGTCGGTTTTGTATTCAAATTCTCCTATATATTCCTTATCCTCAAGATCCCTGAGCTTATTCCCTTTTTCCAGATCCATCTTCAATTTGATTGCTGCTCTTCTGGCTGCTTCTCCGGCAAATACCGTCTGCCGGGATGCAGTTGTTGTACCGGAATCGGGTGTATATCTGGTATCCGGCTGTTCAACTACAATATCAGAAGGCGGTAATCCCGTGGCTTCACAGACCATTTGCAGCAGAACCGTTTGAATTCCCTGTCCGATTGCGCCGGCGGAAGATCTTGCATGTACTTTACCGCCAATTATTTTTAAGTTACAGCGGCCAATATCTTGAACCCCTACGCCTACCCCGGCGTTTTTCATAGCTGAGGCTATTCCCACATAGTATTCCGGGTCTTTTTCGTATCTTTCGAATTCCTCCTTCACTGCCTCCAGGGTTTCAACCATAGCTGTCCCTTCATCGGCAATCTGCCCGTTAGGCAATGATTGTCCAGGTTTAATAGCATTACGGTAACGAATCTCCCAGCCTGTAATTCCCACTGCTTCTGCCAGTTGATTTATCAGACATTCTACTACTGCACAGGATTGAGTTACACCAAAGCCTCGAAAGGCTCCTCCGGGAGGATTATTGGTAAAATAGGCATTGCCTTCAACATCGATATTCTGATAGTTATAAGGTCCTCCGATATGTGTACAGGCTCTTTGCAGTACCGGTCCTCCAAGAGAAGCATAGGCTCCGGTATCCGATGTCAGTCTCGCCTGCATTCCCTGTAAGATCCCATCCTCATCACAGCCGATTTTACAATAGATTTCCATGGCATGCCTTTTGGGATGATAGTTTATACTTTCCTGTCTGCTAAAAAACACCTTAACGGGCCGTTTTGTAAGATAAGCACACAGAGCCGCCTGATGCTGCACACTCATATCTTCTTTTCCGCCAAAACCACCGCCCACAACGGCACTTTGTATGCGCAGCTTCTCCATAGGTATTCCAAGATAGTTACTTATCTCGTGGTATTCATCGTAGATACCCTGGCCGCCGGTTATTACAAGAATACCATCCCCATCGGGAACACCAATGGCAGTTTCCGGTTCCAAAAATGCATGTTCAGTAGGAGGCAGGATAAAGGTTCCTTCTGCAATGTACTTTGCGTTCTTAAGAGCAGTTTCTGCATCCCCTCTTTTCACTTCTTCATGATCGAATAGATTGTTTTCAGGGATAATGAATCTGCCAAACTGCATGAACCCTTCTCCATGAATCTGGTGGGCTCCGGGAGTTTTAGCTTCTAACGCCGTGGAGATTGGTGTTTTTTCCTCGTACACAACTTCCACTGCCTTTACTGCAGCTATGGCCTGTTCCTTCGTCTTGGCAACTACCATAGCCAGTGTATCACCGCAGCATTTGGTTTCTTCTCCCACAGCAATCATTCCAGGCCAATCCTGTGCCAGATGTCCGATATAGCGTTTTCCTGGAATATCTTTTGCCGTATAAACTGCGATTACTCCTGGCATTAACAATGCCTTTGAAGAATCAATTGAAAGTACTTTTGCCCTTGCAAACTTGCTAAAGACATTTTTTCCGTAAAGCATCCCCTCGAAGCTGTAATCATCTGCATATCTGGCAGTTCCAAGGGTTTTTGGAATTGCATCTACGCGGCAGGTCTTCTCACCGACTTTACCGGTCTGAGCTATTTGTGGAATCTCTGAATTCTCTCTTATCAGCTGAGCCGCCAGCAGAATTCCGTCTTCAATTTTCTTATAGCCGGTACATCTGCAGATATTGGTACGAATCGCCAGCTTAACCTCCTCTCTGGTGGGATTTGGGTTCTGGTCAATCAGACACTTTCCGCTAATAAACATTCCCGGTATGCAGAAACCGCATTGTACTGCTCCGCAGGCTGCAAAAGCATAGGAGAATACTGCTTTCTCTCTCTCCGTAAATCCTTCTATGGTCTGAATCTTTTTCCCCTCCAGTCTGGAAAGCTTCTGGATACAGGCCCTTGCCGTCTTTCCGTCAATTATTACCGTACAGGTACCACAGGCGCCTTCCTTACAGCCATTCTTTACAGAAGTAATCCCAAGTACATCCCGCAGATAATCCATCAATGCCATATCAGTATCCCACCGATACTCTTCTCCGTTAATGTTTACTATACTCATATCAGTTCTCACTTTCTTTGTTTAAAAAGTATAGAATTGCTTCTAAAACTCCTCCACCGATGGCACGTGCTTTGTCAGAAATAGAATAACAATATTCGATTTTACATCTCGGATCCACATCTCCGATTTTCAGATTTTTCTTTACCGTCAAACCGTCTGTTATCAACCCGCGCAAAACACCATCAAGCATTGATACAACCGGCTTATTATCAACATAAGCAATGATATCACCGCATATAACATTTGTGCAGATCTCCCGCACATTACGAATCACACCATCAGCCGGTGCTCTTAAGATACGCTGGTAGTCAAAACCGCCGATAACTCCGGGAACTCCGGTATCCGGTTCTGCGCAGCCTTCGTGAAACACTCTGCCCAGGTTATGGCCTCTGTTGGTCTCGATTACTGCATCCACATCCACTCCGGCACAAAATCCCGGACCCAAACCTATTACAACAGGTGCCATATCCCTGAATGTGCCAAGATTTCTTTTTGCTAAAATGGCATCCACTAGAACTTTTGGTTTTAAAGCCGGAAGGTATTCTCCGGCCGGATCTATCAGTATTGGTATAATCCCGGCTTTAAGACATTCCAGGGCTTCTGCAACAGACTTTGTTTTCCTTGCCATAAGCCCCTCAACAGTAGCGGTGCCAGCAAATACAGCTTCCGCATAAGCTACTGTTCGCCTTATTACTGTTGGCTTTTCAATTTCCAGTATTATAACCTGAAAACCACTCATTATCAGCCGGTGTACCACTCCAGAGGCCAAATCTCCTCCCCCTCTGACGACCACCAGTTTATTCTGTCTCTCCATGTAACTCCGATATCCTTTCAGCCCGTACAGCATTGTATTCTTCTTTTGTATCAATATCACGTCCTATTTTCGTATCTGTTACCGGTACTTCCAAAACTTCACTGCTATTCTGCCGGATTATAACGCGCCCGCCGATATCACCTTCCAGCTTCCTTAATTCTTTCATCCATTTGGTGGCGAAGATAACCGGATTCCCTCTGTCAACGCCATACACAGGAACAATAATAGAACCCTTTTTTTCCCGAAAAGCGTCGTTTAGCTTCTTTACTGTGTCTATATTAAGAAAAGGCTGGTCACCAACAAAAAACATGATTCCCTCATCTGATTCACTGTATTTTTTTAAGATTTCTGTATCCAGGTTTTCTATATATCGGTTTTTTATACACTTGTTTTCGATGCATTGATTTTCATTGCTCTGGCTTTCATTGCTTTGGCTTTCATTGCTTTGGCTTTCATTGTCTTGATTTTCCTTGTACTGGTTTTCTTTGTACTGATTTTCCTTGTACTGGCTTTCCTTGTCTCGATTTTCCTTGTACTGGTTTTCCTTGTACTGGTTTTCCTTGTACTGGTTTTCAGGCTCGATATTACAGTTTCCCTTGTCTGTATTTAACTGTAATAATGTTTCCACTGCAAGTTTTATGGAGGTACTTAAACCCTCTTCTGCATGATTGTTATGAACAAACAGGAAATCGGAGGTCCAGGCAGATGCCTGAACAGTCTCCTTCACCTCTTCATCAGAGTACACCAGCAGCTTCTTCTGAAATTCATAAGCTCCGACCAATTCTGCTGTATGGAGAATCATGGGTCTGTCATTGATTTTCTCTAAAAGCTTCTTCCCTCCAAATCTTTTTGATAAACCGGCTGCTAATATTACTGCAATCATACAATTCTACCTTTCATAAGCTCTCTTACAGGCTCTTCTTCTCTGACCGCTCCAATGATTATTCTGTCTATTGTCTCACTTTCTCTAATTATAGTGTGTCCCACTTTCAAAGCTACCTCATTCGTTTTCTCATCAAATACCTTATTAAGCAGCAGTATTTTTTTGGCAGAGACAGGACAATTCTTAAATAGTCCCTGCGAATGCGTAACCAGCTTAAAGATAACTTCCTCATCCACAATACCGTTTAAAGGATTCGTAAGTGCACACAATATTTCCGGCCTGTGTACATTTACTTCGGTAACCTTCTTACCAAATGCATCCATACCAATAACCCCAATCATAATATCCGTAGTATCAGGGATTACCGGTTCATGTTCCGCCGGTGCCTTAATTGGCCGCCCTTTGGAGCCGTCTGCTTCTACCAGTATATAAGCATATTGATTGCCAGTATGGATTCTTGCTGCTTCCTCTTTTGAAATTCCCTTTAATTTACCTTCTGCTGTAACGTGATCACCCAACACAAAGATATTGGGATTATCAATTCCAGCGGGATTATACATAGCCGTTGTAGTCGTAATCAGTACCTTTTTACCTTGCCCTGCCAGTTCATATGCCAGAGTAAAAATTGTTGAGGTTTTACCGCCTCCGCCTACTATGCTAATCGTTCTTGTGTTTCTGTAATTCTGCTTCAGGTCTAATGCTGTTGTAAGTCTCATTCTATACTCTTTTCCGGGGTGTGTCTGAGGGCTGCCTGTACTGTGCCTGAAATTCCACCTTGTGGCAGACAGGCACAAAATGTCTTTTTGGTTATTAAATGGTTATAACCTTTTCAGCCTGCATCAGCAGAGAACAGATTTCCTCCATATTGCTGACTCTTCCTATCTTAATACTATTTTTTAAGTTATAAAAGTCCACACAGGTTCCACATGCTAAGATATCTGCTCCGCTGCTGTAAAGACCATCCATTGCATCCAGTACTTCTGACCCTTCTGCTATTAATTTTACGGCAGAATTATACAATATAATGGTATCGGGTTTCTTCTCCTGTGCCCATAGCTTTCGCAGAAAGACTCCGGTAAGTGTTTTACCAAGCTCATCATTCCCTTTCCCCATAAACTCATTGTTAATAATTATCAATTCGCTCATACTTTTCATCCGTTGCAGATCATTTTGTTATTCTACAATAGTACTGCCAGCACTATTGCCGCTTTACTAATTATTCTGCTTTCCCTTCGTAATAAGTTATATATTTATCTCCCTCAGCTTTTGGTAGGACTTCACCGATTATCTGGCTTCTCAGGGTCTTCCGCTTGGTAAGTTCTTCTACCAAGGCCTCCGCCTTCTCTTTTGGTACGGAAATCAACAATCCACCTGAAGTCTGAGGATCAAATACCAATGCTTTCTTCGTTTCAGAGACATCCCCTTCGAATTCCACCCACTTTTCATAGTGATTTCTGTTATTGTATCCGCCACCCGGTATACAATCCTTTTCTATCAATTCTAATACGCCTGTCATAACCGGAAGCTCCGAGAGATTAATCCTGAGGTTTACATTGCTCGCGGCTGCCACTTCATAGGAATGCCCGGATAAACCAAAACCGGTTACATCCGTACAGGCGTTTACACCAATTTTCTGCGCTGCTTCAGATGCAGCTTTGTTCAGCGTACTCATAGAGGTTATCGATTCTGTCATTTCTGCTTCTCCAATTATATTATTCTTAAAAGCAGTACTGATTACACCAGTGCCGATAGGTTTCGTTAAGATAAGAACATCCCCTGGTCTGGCACCGCCGTTGGTGAGCACCTTATCCGGATGTACATAACCGGTTACGGAAACGCCGAACTTAATTTCATTGTCTGTAACTGTATGACCTCCAAGAACTACCGCACCTGCTTCTGTAACTTTATCAAGTCCTCCCTGAAGAATTTCTGCATATACCTCCGGCTCCAGCCCAGTGGAAAAGCAGCAGATATTTAAGGCTGTTAAAGGTGTCCCTCCCATTGCATAAACATCACTTAAAGCATTGGTTGCTGCTATTGCTCCAAAGGTGTACGGATCGTCTACTATTGGTGTAAAGAAATCCACTGTCTGAATCAGTGCGTAATCGGGAGCAATCTTATATACTCCCGCATCATCACAGGTACCAAAACCAACAATGAGATTGGGGTCATCTTTTCTTTCCTGTAGGTTCATGTGTGCCATGACCTTCGCAAGATTGCCGGGTCCGAACTTTGCTGCACACCCCGCTTTGGTGGACATAGTGGTTAATCGTACTTTGTTATTTTCTTCTTTCATTTCTTTCTCCATTTCTGCATACTTTTTTCTCTTGACAGTCCCGAATAAGGAGCTCCTGCCGGGCTTATGTTGTATTTCGGTTTGAAGCTACTCTTTCCACCTACTTTTGTTGATTTCCCGCCATACCTTTTCCGGAGTTGCCGGTATACTTAAGTCCACAGGATACCTCCCGGCAGAACCAAGTGCATCTACTATTGCAAAAAACACTGATTCGCCGTAGACAAAGGGTGGTTCCCCGATTGCCTTGGAGCGTTTAATACCCTGCTCATTAATACTTCCTTCCAGCAGTTCCACATGAATTTTCTCCGGAACATCCCCTATTGTGGGAATTTTATAGGTCGCCGGTGAGCTGCTTAAAAGCCTTCCTTTTTCATTATACACCAATTCCTCCATCGTCGCCCAGCCCAAACCCTGTAAAAATGCTCCCTGTATCTGACCGATATCGATTCTTGGATTGATGCTGCTGCCACAGTCATGCAGTATATATGCATAATCAAGGCTTGTGTGTCCCGTTAACAGGTCCACTGTTACTTCACTGACTGCCGCACCAAAAACATAATACAAAAAGGGGTGTCCCTGTCCCTTCTCCCTGTCAAAATGGATTCCAGGTGTTGCATAAAATCCATGAGCGGACAGATCAATTCTTTCAAAATAGGCTTTTTTTATCAGTTCCTTAAAAGAAATAAGCGGATTACTATAATCTGTGTGGTTATTTGCAAAAGGGTATATATTCCCATTTGCAAAAGTCAGTTCAGTTGTCGGATAAAGCCTGCCTGCCAATTCCCTTAGCCTTTTCATAATCTCTAGCGACGCATTCTCCACTGCATGACCGTTTAAGTCACAGCCGGAAGAAGCTGCCGTGGGGGAAGTATTGGCCACTCGCTTTGTATTGTTGCTCTCAATACGGATATTTTCCAAAGGTACTCCGAAATTCGTTGCGGCTATCTGAGCAATTTTTGTATTTACCTCCTGACCCATTTCAATCGCACCATGGGTTATAGAAATGGAACCGTCTAAATAAATATGCACCAGGGCACTTCCTTGATTTAAATGGGCTGCTGTAAAGGATATACCAAATTTCACAGGCGTAACACCGATGCCTTTCTTACAGTATTTATTCCTTTTGTTGTACTCCTTTATGTGTTCTCTTCTCTCATCCCATTTGCTGTTTCGCCTTAACATCACAAATACATTTTCAATATGCTCCGCATGAAGAACTTCTTCACCATAAGGTGCAATATCTCCCCGCCGGTATATATTCTTCATCCTGACATCATAAGGATCCAGATTAAGTACATATGCAATTCTTTGTATAACACTTTCTATCGCAAAGATTCCCTGAGGTCCGCCAAATCCCCGAAATGCAGTTGCAGGATGAAGATTGGTTTTGCAGGGTCTTCCGATGATTCGGATGTTGTCAATCCGGTAGCAGTTCTCCGCATGGAGCATGGCACGTTCCAGAACAGAGGTGCTGACATCCGCAACTGCACCGCAGTTGGAATTCAACTCTACCTCATATGCTGATATCTTACCTTCCTCATCAAAGGCAACTCTGTAATAATTCTCAAAAGCATGTCTTTTACCCGTAGACAGCATATCCTCCTCTCTGGTAAGCCTTAATTCTGCCGGACGTCCGGTATGATAGGCTGCAAGGGCAGCAATACAAGCCCATGGTGTAGCCTGTGATTCTTTACCTCCGAACCCTCCTCCAAGTCTTTTAATATCTACGGTGACCATATTCTGGGGTATTCCAAGAACGTTAGCTGTCATTCTCTGTATTTCATTGGGATTCTGGGAGGAGGAATATACGGTTACTCCGCCATTGTCTTCGGGTATTACAAGTGCACTCTGTGTCTCCAGATAGAAATGCTCCTGTCCTTCATTGCAGATAACCCCCTCCAGATAATTGGGACAGTCAGCAAAGACTTCCTTCACATTCCCCCGCTCTATCTTTCTTACAGGACCTATAAACTGATTTTTTTCCAGCGCTTCCTTCACTGTTAATACCGGTGTCTCTTCCTCTATCTCAAGAACGATTAGCTTAAGTGCCTCTTCTGCTATCATGGTACTTTCCGCTGCAACGATGACAACAGGTTCTCCTACGAAATGAACATACCCCTGTGCCAGGCAGACCTCATCCTGGATGATTCCTCCAATCTGATTCTCACCAGGAATATCCTCTGCCGTAATAACTGCATGCACTCCCAAAAATTCCTTTGCTTTCTGTGTATCAAGCTTCACTATCCTTCCATGTGCTATGGGACTTGGCAAAAATTTGACATAGAGCAGATTTCTTGGTTTTGGTATATCATCAATGAACTGAGAACGGCCGGTTACATGGTCACGACCACTGATATGCAGCGGTGAAGTTCCAACCTGACCATATGGATGCTCCCCGTGCTGACACTCCTCATTTTGTAGTTCTTTATTTTTAAGTTCTACCCTTTTAAGTTCTATATTTTTGAGCTCTGCATTTTTGAGTTCTACATTTTTCAGTTCTTCATTTTTCAGTTCTTCATTTTTGAGTTCTACACTTTTAAGTTCTACATTTTTTAGTTCTTCATTTTTGCTTTCTACACTTTTAAGTTCTACATTTTTGAACTCAATATTTTTGAGAGTTATATTTTGAGCCTTGCTCAATTGGAAGTCGTCCCCTCCGGTATTATTCAAATTCCATTCATGCTTCATGACCATCAACCTCCTGACTGCTTTCATAAGCCAGATAATGTTTCATTAAGAGATTCTGTAAAAGAGCTTTTCTGTATTCCGCACTTCCCCTGACATCTCCTATAGGAGTTGCTTCCTCCGTTATCATTTCATAAGCTTCAAGGAAGGTCTTTTCTTTCATCTCCCTGCCCTGCAAGAAACCAGAGGTATTATTCATATATAAAGTAGTTGCTCCGACACCACCAGAAGCTACGTGGGCTTTTTTAATGATACCATTTTCCACTTTCAATGCAATGGCTGAATTGACTGAGGAAATATCCACTTCTTTTCTCTTACTTACCTTTTCAAAATGGATAAAATTATATTCTCCCAACGGAATGGTTATGGAGCTAATCCATTCATCCGCTTGCTTTGCAAGCTTTTTATAGCCTCTGAAGAATTCTCTCACAGGGACAGTCCTTAACCCCCTTGGACCGTTTATGGTAAGTATTGCATCAACAGCCATCAAAAGTGGAACGGTATCCGCAACCGGGGAAGCGTTGGCAATATTTCCTGCAACAGTTGCAATGGAGCGCACCTGCTCAGAGCACATTTTCAACACAGTATCCGAGAATTCGGGAAAGATACCCTGAACAGAATCTATCATTCTTGCTAAGGAAACCCCGCCTCCAAGGGTTATGCTTTTATTGTCAAAGGTAAGCTTTTGCAGGGTCTCTATACGGCTTAAATCCACTAACAGCCTGTAATGCTGCCCATGTTTCTTTACCCCTACCACCACATCGCTTCCTCCATTTATGAATCGTATGTTATTTCCATCTGTAAATTCCGGATGCCCCTTAAGGAAGTCAAGAAGATTAGCTTCCGAAACCGGAGAATAAAAACCATGGACCCCATCGTCTGTATAGATGTCCTCCTGAATAAAGCTCAATTGCTTTTCTTCCGTTTCCGTCAAATACTTTGGTCTGATATCCACAGGACAGACTATAAGTTCTTCCAGGAATTCGGGAACCTTACGGATAGATACATAACCGGTGCACCGACAGAGATTTCCCTCCAGATATCTGCGAAACTCATCTCTTCCAGGATTCTTTCTTTCCAGATATAATGCCAGAATCGAAAGGCTGACACCAGGGGTACAGAACCCGCATTGTGTTGCATGAGCCTTAAGAATTGCTTCTTGAATAGGATGGAGTTTCTCTTTCTCTCCCATTCCTTCTATGGTAATTACATGTTTTCCTTCCAGCTTTGCTGCCAGGTACAGACAGCCTGCAGCAGATTTGTAATGTACCTTTTTATCCCTTACCTCACCAATAACAACTGTACAGGCACCGCAGTCTCCCTCTCCGCAGCCTTCCTTAATACCGTTAAGTTCCAGAGAATTACGAAGCAGTTCCAATACTGTAGTCTCTGCTTTTACCTTGATTTCTCTTAAAGTTCCATTTAGAAAGAAACTAATTGTTTTTTTCATATCGATCGCTCCTTTTTGACAGTATTGATTTACATTCTATCTCTTTCCAAAGCTGTGATGAACCAAAAGAGTCGTCATATACAACTTAAGCTTTTCTCCCGGCTGAGGATATAAAAAAGCCCCAGGCCAAAGAGACACCAACCAGAACCAACTGTTTTTTAAACGTTAGTCCGATCGGTTACTCATGTAGCCTAGGGCAATTTAAGGTCGCCTGGTCGAAACGCTCATACCGTATTAATGAGCTTATACAAAGAGATAATATGCAATACCCCTTTGTATTATTACTACTCATTATACATCTTTTTATTGGTTAGTCAATAAAAAAATGGCATTCCTTTTTCCATAGGTTCCTGCTGTACTGCTGCAGGGTTCAAAATTTCTGTGTAAGTATCCATTAAGGTATTCCCTACCTTAGAGAGACTTTTCTCCTTCACGGTTTTATAACCCTCCTCTGTTAAATCAGGAATATTTTCTTCAAGAATATCCTTTGTTAATACTTTAAATTCTGCCAGTCCCCTTCCTTTATATACCTGTTTGCCATTTTGAAACCAGCTTTCATAGATTGGGATATCACGAATCAGAATAGGAATCTGCATAGCGAGAGCCTCCAGTAATACAATTCCTTCTGTCTCCTCATGAGTCAGAAATAAAAACAAATCACTGCCGCTGTAAGCTGCCTTTAGTTCTTCACTGGATATGTAGCCGGGAAAATGCAGATTAGGTAATTTTGTATTAATAATACTTCTGATATGACATGGTACCAGATTTAAATTTGTATAACCAAACCAGAGGAACTGGTATTCCGGAAGCCTTTCTGCCAGAGCTGCAAAATCTTCTATTCCTTTTCTTTCAATATAATGACCGACTGAAATTACGATTTTATCCTTTTCATTGAAATGATACTTATCCCGAAACTGCTTACCCAGTTCAGCATCTTTTGTATAGTATTTTAAATCAATGCCGTTGGTGAGGCTGATTATTTTTCGGTTGATACCATAACCCTCCAACAGATTTTTTGAATATTCAGTGGGTGTTATAACTACATCCCCCATACTGTAGCATAATTTAATCCATCTTTTAAAGAAGGCTGCAAAGAAATTGGAACCCTTAAAGGAATTCCTGAAATCCTCCATGGTAGAATGAGCATAATATATTACTTTCTTTCTCATTAATTTTGCTATTACAGCGATGAAAAATGAATCCGGAAAAATTGTATTAATCTGCACTATATCATATTTATTATTGAATTTCGTACTATAATCAATTTCCTTCTCCTCAAGGGCTGCCTTTTGATGTTCGAAGGCTTTACCGATACCGCTTTTGGAAATTAACTTTAATCCGCCTTTATATAACCATATTTTCATAACAAGCTCCAATCTGCGTATAGAATACGCCTACAATTTACGGGTAAAAGAACGTTTTATCTATTAAAAATTCCTGTAAGAAATACAGCTGCATCACATACACAATTGGTTACAGCTACTTAAAGAATGGAATTATATATTGGATAAATGCTGTAAATATCAGATTCAGGCCCAAAGAGTAGGCTATAATCGCCAGTGGTTTGCCTGCAAGTATAATAAAAGTAAATTTACGGAAGGATATTTTGGTGATTCCAGCCAGATAACACAGAAAATCATCAGGAGCTACCGGTAGAAAAATAGCTAATGCGAACCATTTATCAAATTTTTCACTATGCAGCCAGGCCCCATATTTTTTTATCAGCTCTGGCTTTGACATCTTCTCCACCATCGCCATGCCATAACGCCTTGCCAGCAGAAAAGCAACCATTGAACCCATACAAATACCGGTATAATTGTAGATAAAGCCTTTAACCGGACCAAATACTACCACGCCTGCCAGACAGCCTACTGACCCCGGAATAATCGGGATTACCACCTGTACTGCCTGTATTAAGATAAAGATCAGATCCGCAAAGATTCCGAACTGCTCCAGAAAATCATGCAAAGCTTCCATTGATACAAATAACTTAGTTTTATAACCATAGTATAGGAACAATAATATCAACAGCAGCCCCATAGCTGTGATACAATCCAAAATTGTAATTTTTCTCTTTCTCATTCAGTCACCCACTGCCTATATCTATTCGATTTATTTATGTAATAATTGGTTTTAAGTATTGCTGTATTGCTGATAACATGTTTCAGTATAAAGGAAAAAGTTAAATATTAACTTTATAAATTACTAAATATTTTCTAAAGGAATGTAAAGTTTATCGTAAAGCGGAATCACCTGAGCACAGGCAATAATTACCCCCAACTGTTCTTATGCAATAAGTATAACGAAAGGTATGCTCTGTTTCCATCGATTAACATTACATATCGAATTCTAAACTTACACTTCTGTCACTTTCATAAATTTTCAAAAGCTGCAAATACTGAAGATTGAAACAGCCTTTCTGCTGCCATTCACTTTTTCTATAAACAAAAACAGCAATACCAGAAGTACTTTCTGGTATTGCTGTTCAGACTGTAAACAAAGTCATTTTTACTATCTGACTTGTTCAGGTATTGTAAAAAATACAAAATCACCAGACAACAGAAGTTATCTAGTGATTTTAATTCGTAACTAAACTGGAATTTTGTCTTTTCTCAATCAAAATGCGATATCCTTATGAGCGATTTCATCAATCTTCTCGTTTAGGTAGCGGACACCGATTCCATTATCATCATAGTCTTCACCACCCCATTTCCTTGAAAAAAGCAAATAGATAATAAGTCTGTCATCATCCATCAAGAAATCATTAGCGACTACGATTGTCTCCAATGTGACTGCCTGCAAGAGAGTTTCTTTCGTTTCAATTTCCGGCCACCATTCAGCGAATTCCTTTTCGTTATCCGGCCCCCAAGCAAAACGTTCTTCCTCATTATAGTATTTGATGAGTGCTTCAATCAGTTCTGTCTGTAACTTTGGCCATTTCTCCATAAAACACTTGAATGCCGTTCTCTGCCTATCGGTAATCTCACAACCATCTTCTCCGTGTATTAATAACTCCACATTATGTATATCTCCACCGAAATCAAGTATCTGCTTTCCAAGCCAATCACATTCATCCTCTGTTTTCAATTCGCCAAATACCGCATCCAGCATCGCTTTTACCTCCCTGTAAATTTTATTTTATAAACTTATAGCACTGATAAATGAAAAAGGACAGTACTGAATAAAAATAAGCACTTATTCAAAAACGTTCTGCTAATTTAACTTTGTCTACAGTCTGAACAGCAATACCAGAAGTACTTTCTGATATTGCTGTTTTAAGCGCTTATCTTATTTTAAGGGAATAAAATCAGGTTAATTGCTTTACACCTGTTTTTCGAAGCAGTCCTATTATAAGAATCACAGGAAATATAGTAGCTGCTAAAATACCGATTTTTAAATTATTATCAAAATAGGAGGAAGCAATCCCAACCACAGTAGGCCCTGCCGAACAGCCCAGGTCCCCTGCAAGTGCAAGAAATGCAAACATAGCAGTACCACCACCCCGTATGTTGGCAGCTGCCATACTAAACGTTCCAGGCCACAGGATTCCAACCGACAGTCCACAGATACCACAGCCAATCAGTCCCAGCACTGGAAGGGTCGATAAGGAGATCAAGAGATAGGAGCCGATGCACAAAATTACACTGTAACGCATAAATTTATTCAGATTGAGTCTTTCTCCATACCTTCCATAAATTAATCTTGAGGTTCCCATCATAATGGCAAACATCATAGGTCCTGTCAAATCTCCCAGTGTCTTGCTGACTCCCAAACCTCGTTCAGCAAAAGCAGAAGCCCACTGACTGACAGATTGTTCACTTGCACCTGCACATACCATGAAGAGCATCAGAAGCCAGAATAATTTATTCTGTACCAGAGCCTTAAATGATAGACCTCCATGCTCTCCGCTATCCAGTGATGCGATTGGAACCCGGGTAAACATGACTGCATTATAAATTGGTATCAAAGCCCATAGAACAGCCAGGTACTTCCAATGCTCCAGACCAAAGAAAGCGAAATAAATGGTGGATAGAAGTACTACTCCTACCTGTCCCCAACAATAAAAGGAATGCAGCATGCTCATAGCCTTTTCTTTGTTATCCGTTGGACAGGCCTCTACTATGGGACTGATAAGTACTTCCAGTAAACCGCCACCGGCTGCATAAATTACAACTGCTGCAAGCAGTCCGGTGAATGGGTCGGGAAAAATATCAGGAAAAATGGTAAGTGCTATTAATCCGGTAGCAGAAAGCACATGTGCAGCTACCGCTGATACCTTATAGCCAATCTTATCAATAAAACCTGCACAAACCATATCCACCAGGAGCTGTAACCCAAAGTTAATCGTAACCAGCAAGGTGATCTTGCTTAATGGAATACTGTAATTTTGCTGTAAGGTGATAAACAGTAACGGTACAAAATTGTTAACGATTGCCTGTACGATATATCCGATAAAACAAGTGCGTATCGTCTTGGTATAATCTTTTTTCATGAATGACTCCTCCTGACAACTTGTAAAGCTTAACACAAACAAATGCCAGAGGCTATGTCTTCAGCTATCTTTCTGATGTATATTATTATAATTATATTAATTGTAAACCGCTGGGATTCCCGTCCGACGATACGCTATATTGGCAGCATAACATCAAGTTCTAAGCTTTTACCTTTGGAACATATCCTAATACGGTTTCAAAAGAACGGCGGCATTCTGCCAAAATATCAAATTCACCGTTTTGCACGCACCAAAGATAGGCTATCCCTGTTAAAGAATAGACAAGGCTAGTATATAATTCTTCATTACTGCTTGCGATATTTGTAATTACATGTCTCTCCCTGGCACGTCGCAGCAAGGTCAGATACAGTTCCTTGGCCATGGCATTTTCGGCACCTAAAATGTGCTTGTCCTGCACCAGATTCTTCAGATACACCATTCTTGTAATCTCAACACCGGCATCTAAAAGTCTTTTATAATACAGTTCAATTATCTGCCACATCTGTTCCAGACACTCATCATCTGCCAGTAAGACCTGCATCATCTGTTCCACATTAATGTCAATGGTTTTAAAAAAATCCTTAATCAGATCTTCCTTGGTCTGATAATGATAATAAAAGGTGCTTTTGGCTACCTCTGACTTTTCACATATATTTTTAATGGTTACATTGTCAAAACCAGATTCTTTAAATAAATCAATCGCACACTCCAATATATGCATCCTGGTGGAGATGGATTCTTTCATGATTACCTCTCATTCCGCCAACGGCAATTTCAATCTTGTAAAAACAGAAAGACACCCTCTCTGTTTCTGATACTATGCCGAATTGCTGGCACTGACTTTGTGATTATAATACCAGATAATCCCTTATAAATCAAATAACTCTTTCAAACCTCTTCTGAAAACCGTTCTTTTTCCATATTATTTCATTTATTCGTACCATGGTACATATATTTATGAACTTATGATTGACATTTTAAATACAAAGTATTAAAATATCACCATACAGATGTTAAATTTTTATCAATGTTTATGATGTATTAATCACCAAGTTACCTCTGTGTGTATTGACACACAAGCAAAGCAATAAGGAAATTTTATTCAATACTAATACAAAAGGAGAATGAATATGAAATACGATTCACTATTTACCCCCTTTAAAATCGGTTCTATGGAGCTTAAGAACCGTATCGTACTCTCCCCTATGGGCACCAATTCCGGCAATATTGACGGGACAATTTCCGAAGATGAAATCAGTTATTTTATAGAAAGAGCCAAAGGTGGAACCGGTTTTATTATAATGGGCTGCCAGTTTCTTAATGAAGAGCTGGCACAAGGTTCTATGGAAGGTGTACTAAAGAATAATTATGTTATACCTAAATTGACCACCCTTTGTGAATCTGTTCATTTATACGGAGCAAAGATAGCAGCTCAGATCAGCTGCGGTACCGGCCGAAATGCATTCCCCAGTATGTATGGTGAACCTCCGGTATCCTCTTCTGCTATTCCTGCTACCTTAAATCCCGATTTAACTTGTCACCCTTTAACCACAGAAGAGATTAAAGAGATTATGGAGCAATTCTTTCATTCTGCAACCATTGCAAAGAAAGCCGGATACGATGCAATTGAGGTACATGCACATGCAGGTTATTTGATTGATCAGTTTATGTCCCCTGTCTGGAATATCAGAGAGGACGAGTATGGCGGCAGCCCCGAGAACCGGATGCGCTTTGCTGTGGAAATCGTTCGTTCCATCAGAAGAGCCGTAGGCAAAGACATGCCCATTCTGTTCCGAATCGCCCTGGATCATCGTTTCGAAGGTGGCAGAACTTTAGATGACAGTATGGAATTATTGAAAATATTAGAGAAAGAAGGAGTAGATGCTTTCGATATCGATGCCGGTTCCTATGAAACCATAGAATATATCTTCCCTCCCAGCTATTTAGGAGATGCCTGCATGGAATACGTCTGTACTCCTGCCAGACAAGCTGTTAAGGTTCCTTTGTTAAATTCCGGTAACCATACCCCGGAAACAGCAGTCAGACTGTTAGAAAGCGGGAACGCCGACCTTGTAATGTTTGGACGCCCTTTAATTGCTGATCCCTACCTTCCTGAGAAATTACAGAAGGGAAACAGAGAGGATGTAAGACCCTGTATCCGTTGCAATGAGGATTGTATCGGAAGAATCGTTACCAGATCCACAAAGCTTAGCTGCTCCGTTAATCCACAGGCTTGTGAAGAAGATCGCTTTACCCTAAAACCCGTAACCGCAAAGAAGAAAGTAGTTGTAGTGGGCGGAGGTCCAGGTGGACTGGAGGCAGCAAGAACTGCTGCACTTCGCGGTCTTGAGGTTGCTCTCTATGAGAAAAATGAGTTTATCGGTGGCCAATTAGCTGCTGCTGCAACTCCAAGCTTTAAACACCAGCTTTCCTCCTTGGTAGCCTGGTACAAAGTGCAGCTGGAGAAATTGGGCGTTCAGGTGAAGCTGGGTACTGAAATTACAGCAGATTCTCCTGTATTGGCTGATTGCGATTATATCGTTACTGCGACCGGTGCCGTACCTTTAACCCCTCCCGTCAAAGGTATTGACAGTGAAAATGTCGTTAATGTAATAGAAGCACATATGAAGGAGGCTAGCGTAAAAGGCAGCAATATCGTTATCTGCGGTGGTGGTTTGTCCGGTTGCGACTGCGCATTGGAACTGGCAATGGATAAGGGTAAAAAGAATGTTACCATAGTGGAAATGAAGGACACTGTTGCTTCAGAGCTGATGTTTATTACTGCTGCCGGTCTTATGAGCAAAATAAACGAATATGGTATAACCTTAAAAACAGGCTGCAAAGTATTGTCAATCGAAAAAGATGGGGTTCAGATAGAGGATAAGGATGGTAATGTTTCATTGCTGCCCGCTGATACCGTGATATCCGCCTTTGGTATGAGAAGTGAAAAACAGATATCCGAAAAAATCAAAGAAAAATATTTCGCAAAAACCCGAATAATCGGTGACTGCAGTCAGGTCAGCAAGGTGGGTTCTGCCATTCGTACAGGATTCTTTGCCGCTATGGCCATTGAATAATTAAGTTGAATTTTGCTGAAATATCATATATAATGAGCTTATAAAAGCATCTTTTCCTGTTTCTATATTAAACAGGGGAGATGCTTTTTTTCAGGGTCTATAGAAAATACCGCTGATGGCGGAGGAATGAGAGAATTCATGAAGAAACCAGTTTTTTATACAGAATTATCTTATATACTAGGAATAATATTGCTTGCTTTTGGTACTGCCATTATGGAGAAAGCAAATTTGGGAGTTTCCATGGTTGTGGCTCCCGCTTACTTAGTATTTAAGAAATTATCACTTATCTATACTTTCTTTACCTTTGGCATGGCTGAATATATGTTGCAGGCAATACTACTCCTTTTTATGGTACTGCTGCTCCGGAAGTTCCGAGTATCGTATTTATTTTCTTTTCTTACTGCAGTTTATTATGGACTTGTACTGGATGTAAGCATGAGATTAATTGCCCGGTTGGATAGACTTACGCCTGTCATGGGGATTGTCTTCTTTTCTGGTGGTTTGCTGCTTTGCGCGGCAGGTGTTGCTTTTATGTTCCATACCTATATATCACCGGAAGTATATGAATTATTTGTTAAGAAGGTATCAGAAAAATATCATATAAAGCTGTCAACTTTTAAAACGATCTATGACTGTACCAGCTGCCTCATTGGTATATTACTTTCCTTTTTATTCTTCGGCCTGTTTGAATTCGAGGGTGTAAAAGCCGGAACTGTTATCTGTGCTCTTATAAACGGCAAGCTTATTGGAATTATCAGCAATCTAATGGAAAAACATCTTGAGTTTAAGGATGCACTGCCTGCAAGGCGGTATTTCGATTATTGATGGTCAGCCTCCATAAAGTAATGTGTGCTTAATGCTGTACAGCATAACAAAGCTGCATGGTTATTGTTCATAATCATGCAGCTTTGATTGATTAATGCTATACTTATTCAGAAATCTGATTATTTGATACGAATCACTTTTACGGGGCACGCAGCTGCGCATTTTCCACAATTGGTACATTTA
This sequence comes from Anaerocolumna sp. AGMB13020, assembly GCF_033100115.1. NCBI lineage: Bacteria > Bacillati > Bacillota > Clostridia > Lachnospirales > Lachnospiraceae > Anaerocolumna > Anaerocolumna sp. AGMB13020. Next base: position 922,390 of record NZ_CP136910.1, read on the forward strand.
CTGTAATCAATCAATGCCAGATTATCTGTTACATGGATGGCATCAAACTCACACTGCTTTTCACAGAGCTTACAACCGATACACCCGATAGAACACGCTTCTTTTACATCTTTTCCTTTGTTTCTGGAATTGCAGGATACCTGAGTACCTGACTCATATGGAATGATATCAATCAGATTATTCGGACATTCCTTCCTGCACATACCACATGCAGTACATTTATCCTTATCGACAACAGCAATTCCATCCACTATATGCATGGCATCAAAAAGGCAAACCTTCACACAGGAACCAAAACCCATGCAACCATAATTGCACTTCTTATCAGCATTGCCTGGCACTATAGAAGCTTTCTTACAATCCTTGATGCCGTAATAAATATAATTGAGTTTAACTTTATCACAAGTACCGGCACATTTTACAAAGGCTACTTCTTTATCCTTTACTTCTCCGGTTGTCCCCATAACCTCTGCAATCGCATTATAAGCTTCCTGATTGGCAACGGGGCAGACATCAATCTTGGCATTTCCTTCTGCTATTGCCTTGGCACAGGCATCACAGCCTGCATAACCACACCCGCCGCAATTAGCCCCCGGCAGCAGTTCTCTGACCTTTAGCTCCTTTTCATCAACTTCCACTTCAAATTTTTTTGCCGCAAAGCCCAAAAACAATCCAATGAGCAGTCCCGTTCCGCCTACAACAGCCGTGGCAGTTCCGATTAACCCAGGATCTACAGCCAGAATTCCGGCTGTACTTAACAGTACCTGTATATCCATCTAAAACCCCTCCTTTATATGATTCCGGCAAACCCAAGAAATGCAATCGCCATAAGGCCGGCAGCAATCAAAACAATTGGATAGCCTTGAAATGCCTTGGGTATATCATTATGCTGGATTCGTTCACGTACCCCCGCCATCATTACGATTATTACTGTAAAACCAACTGCTGTTCCAAAACCACTGACAATACTGGTAATGAAATCATACTCTTCCTGTACATTAATCAAAGTGATACCAAGAACCGCACAGTTGGTCGTTATAAGGGGGAGATATACTCCAAGTGAATTATAAAGGGAAGGACTATGCTTTTTCAGCACCATTTCTACAAACTGCACCAGGCAGGCTATCAGCAGAATAAAAACAATAGTTTTTAAGTATTCCAGTCCTAAAGGTTTAAGGATAAAACCGTATACAAGGCTGCAAAGAGCAGAGGATAAAGTGATGACGAATATGATAGCCGCTCCCATTCCTGCTGCTGTTCCGGTTTTTTTTGAAACTCCTAAAAAAGGACACAGTCCAAGGAATTGACTTAGTACTACGTTATTTACAAATGCTGCCGCTATTAAAACTAAGACTAACTGAACCATTACTTCTTCTCCTTTCCACCATTGTCATCTGTATTTTTATCGGTTTGTATTATATTCTCTCTACTATTAGTTCCAGCATAGCAATGGCTTCCGCTGCAGCCTGTACAACTGCTGCCACAGGAAAGATTTGAGCTTGAAGCAGAACCATTAGTTGCAGAGGGCAACTTAAATTTATTCTGTAAGGCCGTCAGGATAGACAGAACAAAGAATGCCCCCGGTGCCATTACAAAGATAGATATAGGTTTAAAAGAAGAGGGAGTTACCTGCAAACCAAAGAATGTACCTGCTCCCAATAATTCACGTATACTTCCTATCACTGTTAGCGCAAGGGCAAAACCAAGCCCCATGCCGATTCCGTCAAAAAGTGACAATCCTACAGAGTTTTTTCCTGCATAGGCTTCCGCCCTTCCCATAATAATGCAGTTTACCACAATCAATGGGATATAAATTCCTAGTTTATCATTCAAAACCGGAATATAGGCCTTAAGAATCATCTCAACAATCGTCACCATGGTAGCAATAACTACGATATAAGCCGGTATTCTGACCTTATCCGGTATTACTTTTCGAAGTACTGAAATAAGTAAATTAGAAAACATTAATACAACTGTTGTTGTAAGGCCCATATACAAGCCATTTGTTCCGGAAGTTGTTACAGCAAGGGTAGGGCACATACCAAGCATCATAATAAAGGTAGGATTTTCTTTTATAATACCGTTGATTAATCGTTCTGTGTATCTATTCTGTTTCATTGACCGGCACCTCCTATAACATACTCATTTAAATACCCTATTCCGGCATTTACCGCTTCAATAATACCATTGGAAGAAATTGTTGCACCTGATATGGCATCAACCAGGGTTCCATCACCTTCCTCAAAGGAAAAATGCTCTCCCGTCTTTCCGATATATTGTGTCCGGTATTCATTTTTCAGTTTATCAACACTTTTAGATTCATTGAAGGAGAGATACTCAAAACCGGTAATCTCATACTCAAGGCTATAACCGATAACCATTGAGATGGGAGGATTATAGCCGCCCTTCGTTGTAACTGCTATGATGTAACCAATGATATTACCATTGGAATCTATGGCCTTGCCGATTTCATTCACTTTAACCTTGCGGTAGGAGGAATCTAGCAGGCTTAAGTCCGCAGCGGCTGCAGCTTGTGTAAGTTCATCATCAGGAATGATTTCATTTGCAGCTGTATAAACCTTGGAATATGCCTCCTGTTTTTTCTCAAGCTGTCTTACAGCTATGGGACCTTTTGTCACCTCATTGGTATATGCTAGAGATAGTCCTGCTATCAAAGTAATCACAAATAAAACGAGGGCATCTTTAAACAATGAGGAACGTTTTTTTTGCTTATTTTCCACTAACAGCACGCTCCTTTCCAAAAGGTGTAGGTATCGTAACCTTTTCTATCAAAGGTACAAGGATGTTGCCAAGCAGGATGGCGTAAGAAACACCTTCCGGACTTTTTCCAAAAATACGGAATATTCCTGTTAATACACCTAATAGTACTCCAAACAAAATCTGCCCTTTTGGTGTTGTCGGGCTTGTTACATAATCGGTTGCCATAAAGAATGCTCCTAATAACAGACCACCACCAAGAATTTGCCCCGTTAAATAATTCATATCGGCTCCTTCTCCTGAAAATAAGAGAAGGAAGACAACCACTGTAAGAATATATATGACAGGAATCCTATAAGATATTACCTTTCTGAATATCAGATACAGTCCGCCAAGGATAATGGCCAGAGCGCTGGTTTCACCAATACTTCCCCCTACCGAACCAATTAATTTTTCTAATAGATTAATACTTTCACCGGATTTTAACATTTGTAAAGGTGTTGCCCCTGAAACTCCATCTGCAACTATGGCTCCATGCAATATGTAATCTGTAACTTTTGGGGAACTGATCTGCTTTACAGCAAAATCAGCCATGTTGTCAGAAAAGCTGATTAGCAGAAAAGCTCTGGCTGCAAGAGCCGGGTTCATAAAATTCTGTCCCAATCCTCCGAATACCATCTTAACGACTACAATTGCAAATATTCCGCCTAAAGCTGCCATCCAAAGTGGCAAACCTACCGGAAGGTTAAAGGCTAACAATAGACCAGTAACCACAGCACTGAAATCACTGGTAGTTACCGGCTTTTTCATAGCTCTGCAATAGATATATTCTGTCAAAAGACAGACAGTAACAGTTGTTATCAGAATAAGTAATGCGTTTAATCCGAAATTATAAATGCCAAATAAACTTGCAGGCATAAGTGCAATAACTACATCCCGCATAATATGCTTTGTTGTAATAGGGCTTCTTGTATGAGGTGCCGCAGATACATGAAATAAATCGCTCACTTTTAAATCCTTAAATCACAGGTTCTCCTGTGATATAGCCACTACCTAATAAGTGAAAGAATACTTTCGTGGCATCCTTTCGTAACTATTTTTTCTTTCACTCTGAGGTCCTAAACTTAGGCTCTCTTGCGTTTATCCAGTACTTCCTTTTTCGTCTGTATAATTGCATGGGTCAGTCCTCTTCTTGCCGGACATATATAGGAACAGCAACCGCAGGCACAACACTCCAATCCGTTATACTTAAGATATTCCTCTTCATCCGAACGCATAGCAGCTTCTGCGATTTTATAAGGCATCAGCTGCAAGGGACATTTAGTGATACAACGACCGCATCGAATGCAGGCAGATTCCTCCACCGCTGCCTCATCTTTTAAAAATCCAAGCAAAGAGGAAGTTGTTTTTGTAACCGGTATATCGAGATTAAAGAGCGGAACACCCATCATAGGTCCTCCCAAAATTACCTTTTCTGGTTGGGCGCTGAAGCCCCCTGCTGCCTCCAAAACCTCCACATAACTGGTTCCTGTTCTGACTCTTAGATTTACCGGGGTATTCACTGCATCTCCCGATACGGTTATTATCTTTTCAATAAGGGGTATCTGCCTTGCAACAGCATTATATACAGATATTATGGTGTATACATTATCTACAATACAACCTACATCAGCTGGTAGCTTTTTTGAATTCAATTTTCTTCCTGTTACGGAGTAAATTAAATGACGTTCACCGCCCTGCGGATATTTTGTGGCTAAACTCCTGACCTCTATATTATTTTCCTTTGCAGCCAGCTCCGTTAATATTCTGATAGCCTCCGGTTTGTTATCTTCGATGGCTATTATTCCTTGAGCCTTATTATATAGTTTCAAAAGTATTTGCAGCCCATTGATTATTTTTTCCGGTTCCTCTAACATCAGACGGTAATCTGAGGTCAGATAAGGCTCACACTCCGCACCGTTTACTATCAGATAATCAATTTTAGTTTCCTCTGCACTTAACTTTACATGTGTCGGAAAACCTGCTCCTCCCAATCCGACGATTCCAGCTGCTTTAATCTGATTTCTGATCTCTTCTTTTGAGAGTTTTTCATAATCCTGTTCCACGCCAAAATTTTCAACTGATGTATATGTATGATCATTCTCCACAATAACAGCTTCATCAAATCTTCCAGCGGAAGTCAATCGCTTTTCAATGGCTTTTACAGTACCTGAAACCGAGCTGATTACATTGGCCGAAACAAATCCTGGGGCTTCACCTAAAATCTGCCCAACCAGTACTTTATCACCTTTGGCCACTATCGGTTTGGCCGGAGCTCCTATATGCTGTGCCATGGGAAACACCAACTCCCCTTTGGTTGCATGAACTGTTATGGGTTTATCCATTGTGAAAGCTTTGCCGTCATAGGGATGGATTCCGCCCAAAAATGATTTTTTGCCCATATTAGTATTCCCTCTTTCTCATTATGATTTGAATCATGTTAAAATAAAAACGAAGTTGTTCATTTTTAGCATACAATTTTAATTATAGCACAAAATGTTCAATTTTTACAGTCTTTTAGAGTAAATTTTATAAAAATAAGTCAACTAACTTTTACTTAAATATCTTAAATTTGAATGCCTTGAGAATTAGAGGATTAATAATGAATACTTATTATATTCCTCTGATTTTCTGACCTCTAAAATAATGTCACTACCACATATTCGATAATAATATTACTATTTTTTCCATCCACAAAGCTTTTAGTCTTGTTATTCCTTTAACAAAATATTTATTGTACGATTCTGTAAACTTTAATTAAATTGCGTATACAGTTTGCCAAAAGTCATAACTTCTTTAAATCTTGGCTTTCATATTAAACAGGCTTATATATCAATCTCTAATTTAAAAAAGATGTCTCAAAACCATGAATCCTGTTTTGAAACATCTCTTTCTGTTATTCTACGGCTGCCTGGGATTTTATTTTATTTTTTACTTTAATAAGTCTAACCAGATTACCTCGTTCATTTTCATCCAGCTTCATCTGAATATATCGGATACTCTCTTTAAGCTGTGGAATTGTCATAAATTCAAGGGCATTTACCCTTCTTCGAATTTTCTCAATCTCGTTTGCTAATAATTCACAAGCTTTTTCCATTTCTGCAAGCTTTATAATTTCTTCCATCATGGAATGACATTTACGTATGGAGACATCAAGCTCACTGCTGGTATAAGAGAAGCTGTAAGGATAATGAATATCTTCCTTTGCCAGTGTATAATCAAAGGCAGGAACTCGAACACCCATTATGGATTTTTCAGATGCTTTTAAAGCTGCCATACTCCCGGAAGCCATTAAAGCTTCTTCCAGAAATTCCGGAGAGATTTCTGCTCCTACAAGAGAAAAATCCTGATATAAACCTGTAAATTGCTTTGTGAGTACTAACCGTAGTCTCCTGCTCTCATTTAAAAGTTCAATAAAACGGTGCACAAGTTCATCCTGTTTACCTTTCAGCAGCTCATGTCCCTGTTTTGCCGTCGTAAGTTTCGACCTAAGTTCCGCTAACTCCATCCGGTTCGGATTCACATTCAATCTTTCCATGCCTGCTACACCTCTTTCTTATCTGCTTTCTCCGCTTTTGTTCTCTTAAGAATTTCCGGGTAGGTACTTCTCAATGAACTTTTCTTTTACACGTTTCAGTTCAGATTTCGGAAGCATGGATAACAATTCCCAACCAATATCAAGTGTTTCCTCGATGCTCCTGTTAACGCTGAATCCTTGCGCCACATATTTGCTTTCAAAGGCATCTGCAAATTTAGCATATATCTTATCGGTATCGGACAGGGAGGATTCACCAAGAATTGCCGAGAGCTCCCTGGCTTTCTTTCCCTGCGCATATGCGGAAAATAACTGATTCATGGTATCCGCATGATCTTCACGGGTCTTATCTGCTCCGATTCCTTTATCCTTTAATCGAGACAGGGATGGCAGAACATCTACCGGCGGCCAAATGTTTTTTCGATACAATTCACGATTAAGTATTATCTGGCCTTCCGTAATGTATCCTGTCAGGTCTGGTATAGGATGAGTCTTATCATCTTCTGGCATGGTCAATACCGGTATCTGAGTGATGGAACCCTTTCTGCCCTTGATCTTACCAGCGCGTTCATATAGATTTGCAAGATCTGTATACATATATCCGGGGTATCCGCGCCTTCCGGGTACCTCCTTTCTGGCCGCCCCTACCTCACGAAGAGCTTCACAGTAATTCGTAATATCTGTCATGATAACCAGCACATGCATATCCTTCTCAAAAGCAAGATACTCTGCCATGGTAAGTGCCATTCGTGGCGTTGAAAGACGTTCAATAGCAGGATGATCGGCAAGGTTTACGAACATAACCGTTCGCTGAAGAGCACCGGTATTCTTGAAATCCTGAATAAAATATTCCGCTTCTTCAAACGTTATACCGATGGCGGCGAAAACTACAGCAAAATTTGTATCATTCCCTCTAACCTTAGCCTGTCTTGCTATCTGTGCTGCCAATTCCTTATGAGGAAGTCCGGAAGCTGAGAACACAGGAAGCTTTTGCCCCCTAACCATTGTATTTAAGCCGTCAATTGAGGATATTCCTGTCTGAATAAACTCAGAAGGGTAGTCTCTGGCTACAGGGTTGATTACAACTCCATTGATGTCCATGTACTTATCGGGATGTATCTTAGGTCCATCATCAATGGGCCTTCCCATTCCATCGTAAATACGTCCAAGCATATCCATGGATACACCAAGCACCTGTGGTTTCTCCAGAAAACGTACGGAGCTCTCTTCCATTAGAATTCCGTCTGCTCTTTCAAAGAGCTGAACCACAGCACTTTTTTCATTAATTTCCAGAACACGTCCCTGTCTGATTTCTCCGCTTTGCGTCCTAACCTCAACCATCTCATCATAACGGACATTTTCAACCTTCTCTACTACCATAAGAGGCCCAACAATTTCCGATATGGTACGATATTCTTTTATCATTTCCTGCCACCTCTTTCGTTGATAAGGTTATCCATCTCCAAGTTGATTTGATTCTTGAGTTTCAGAAATTTTTCTGGTTTGCTCTCTGGAATTTCCTTCATACGTCCCAATTTTTCCCTTACCGGAAGTTTCAATATTTCTTTCAGATAAACCCCTGCACTCAATGCCTCCTTTGACAGCTTATAGAACTCAAGGATTGTCTGAAGCATCTTAAATTGCTTGTCGAGAGTAGTATATGCATCTTCTTCAACAAATGCGTTCTGTTGAAGGAAATCTTCTCTAAGGGATTTTGCAACCTCTAGCTTTAACTGATCTTCCTGGGAAAGTGAATCATATCCAACCAGTCTTACAATATCATTCAGCCGGCTTTCTTCCTGCAACAGAGCAAGGGCTGCCATCTGGCATCTTGAATAGTCAGTGTCAACATTTGCATTCAACCAGTCAGTGAGTCCGGAAGTATATAAACTGTAAGAAGAAAGCCAGTTAATAGCAGGAAAATGCCTCGCATAAGCAAGTGATGCATCTAGTCCCCAGAATACCTTAACAATACGAAGGGTGGCCTGGGTAACCGGTTCCGAGAGGTCACCGCCGGGAGGAGAAACCGCTGCGATAACTGTCAGTGTTCCTGTTCTCTTATCCTGTCCCAGACATACAACTTCCCCGGCTCTTTCATAAAACTCTGCCAACCGGGAGCCTAGATAAGCTGGATAACCTTCTTCACCTGGCATCTCTTCCAGTCGCCCGGACATTTCCCTTAAGGCTTCTGCCCATCTGGAAGATGAATCTGCCATCAGCGCTACGGAGAATCCCATATCTCTGTAATACTCAGCTATTGTTATACCGGTATAGATGGATGCCTCTCTTGCCGCAACAGGCATATTAGAGGTATTTGCAATTAACACGGTACGTTTCATGAGGGATTCTCCGGTTTTCGGATCAATCAGCTCTGGGAACTCATTTAATACATCCGTCATTTCATTACCGCGCTCACCGCATCCTACATATACAACAATATCAACATCTGCCCATTTTGCAATCTGATGCTGAACTACAGTCTTTCCGCTTCCGAAGGGACCGGGTACGCAAGCTGTTCCTCCTTTTGCTACCGGAAAGAAGGTGTCAATAACCCTCTGTCCGCTTACCAAAGGCCTCTCCGGCATCATTTTCCGGGCAACCGGGCGTCCTCGGCGAACGGGCCATCTCTGAAGCATGCAGACATTGATGGTGGAACCGTCTTCCTTTTCAACCACTGCAACAGTTTCTTCGATCGTAAATTCACCTGCTGCAATGCTCTTTATGATACCTGCGATACCTTTTGGTATCATAATCTTATGTTGAATAATATTATTTTCCTGAACCAAACCTATAATATCTCCCTGGCGCACCTGATCTCCAATTGCAGCCACAGGTTCAAAGTTCCATTTCTTCGTTTTGTTTAGTGAATCTACATGCACACCTCGATTAATAAAATCTCCGGACTTTTCAAGAATTTTATCCAATGGTCTTTGAATTCCGTCAAACATGGATTCAAGTAATCCAGGCCCAAGTTCAACACTTAAGGGCTCACCCTCACCATACACTGACTCTCCCGGTCCTAACATAGAGGTCTCTTCGTACACCTGAATGGAAGCTCTGTCTCCACGCATTTCAATGATCTCACCAATCAAATGTTTCTCGGAAACAGTTACCATATCATATATTTTAGCAGTATTCATACCTTTGGCTATGACCAAAGGGCCCGCAACACTTGTAACTGTGCCTAATCTCAAATTGTACCGCTCCTCTCTCTATCTTAATTTTCCGGCTGCAGTATATCTACTCCTACTGCACGTTCTACATTCTGTTTCATAAGTTTCTCAGCAATCCCAAGGGCAGCATCCCCGGAAGGTATAATCATTACTGCCGGTAATACTTCCTTTCGATAATGCTCCAAGGTTTCAAGCAGATATTGTGCTGCCTGCTCTGTTATAAGAATAACGGCATACCCTTCTTTTGCCAAACGATTGATAAGCTTCTGATTTTCCAAGGCCTCTGTTACATCAACTCCAAATACCTCTACTCCGAAAGCTTTAAATATTAACACGGATTCACGATCTCCGACTACTGCCATCTTATACATAGCTCTCACCCAGCTTTCTGATAAGTGTCGTATTGGATATCTTTTTTGCCTTACAGGTAAGAAGTAGCCTGATCTGACGAAGTTCATTTTCTTTTGCCATCAGGTATGCGTAGACAATTTCTGCACCATAGGTTATAAGCTTCGCTTTTTTTAATTGTTCTATAAGCGCTCCTTGAAGCAATACTTCCATTTCCGAAAAATTATGATACACTTCATAACTTTCCAATCCCTTTTTTATTTCCTTATTACAGTATTTATAGGTAAAGGCGGCAATTATAGCAGACAGTGGAAGACTGAAGCAGCGTAAAAACAAATCTCTGTCAAGATTTCCACCTTCTATCAGGCATAATTCAAGAAGCGCCAAATCCTTATGCATTTCCCTGACTCTTAACATCGCTTTGATATTATAAAAATCAATCTGCATCCCTATATGCTCCATAATGAGACTACTTCCTATTTTTTGAGCTAGCTGCCTCATATATTCAAACATATGCTTATCAAGGATTATCTCCCGTTTCTGATTATCCTCGGTTGCCTCCAATACCTTTCCCATTATTTCTTTCAGTTCACCAGGTAATTGTATATTATCTGATTGTGTCTGTCCGGTTTTTAGTGTATAACGAATGGCATGAAAGTGATAAGGCGCTTCAATCAGCTCAATCACTTCTTTATGGGGGCTTACCTCATACATCTGTCCGATAACCCTGCTCCACTCATTCTTTAGACACTCTTCTGCCTGATCCAGACTGCTAACTGTAGTCATGCTGTAATCATTGCCTTGGGAAAGTCCTTTCAGGATATCTGAAAAGCTGTCCATTGCCACTAGATTATCCAGTTTAGTTCGTTTCAAAAGTTTATTTTCAAGGGTTCTAATATAACTTGAAGCAGTTATAAAATCGGTATCCTTCAACTTCATTTCCCCTTTCCATATAGAATTTCCAGTACCTCACCTTCTGCGTCCTGCCGTATAATATCTATCCAGGTCTCAAAGGTATAGTTCTCTACCACTCCATTTTTCATCAGGATAAATCCGCCTCCAATAGGCCGGTATTGGATATCTGACAGAACACCGCTGCTTTCGCTGATTTTGTTGAATAATTCCTTTATGGCTTTATCATTTTCCTCCGTATTATATTTTTCAGGAAGAAAGATTTCATAACCTTTTAAATCCTTCCCGGAGAGGGTATGTCTCAAATACTTTATATACTCCTCCAGGCTTAAATCTTTTAGTCTTCTCAATGCTTCATGGAATACATTGTCTAACTGCTTCTGCTTAACGAACAGGTTCTTATCCCTGATTTCCATCTCTTTTTCCGCAATGACTCTGCGGTATATTTCCTCTGCTTTTCTTTCAGCCTCTTGCTTGATTTTCTCACAATAAATATTATTTTTTCCAGCCTCATCTTCAAGCTCCACGCTTATTTTATCCAACGCCTGTTTAATAATATCTTCCGCCTGTAATTTTGCATCCTCTATTATTTTGTGGGTTAAACTTTCTAAACTACCCAATTTTTCACTCCCTTTCAGCACATGGCAGGTTTATTATTTCGGATAGGTAACAAATAACATGATGATAGATGCAACAAAACCTAAAATAGCGTATGTTTCAACGATAGCAGCAAGAATAATACCCTTTGTGTTATGCTCAGGATTTTTTGCAAGAATCTGCATACCAGCTGCTGATACTTTACCCTGTGCAATACCGGATAAAAGACCAGCTAAGCCTACCGGAAGACCAGTAAAGAGTAAATAGAGTCCCTGACCCATCGTCGGTTCATTACCAAGTTGTAAAAGTACAAGAAAGCCGATAATAAAGCCGTATAACCCCTGTGTTCCGGGAAGCAGCTGCAGAATCAATGCCTGACCAAATTTTTCAGGTTCCTCGGTTATAATACCGGCAGCTGCCTGTCCTGCCAGACCGCATCCTTTCATGGAACCAATACCCGCTAATACTACTGCAAATACCGCACCCATAGCAGCAAAAATAAATCCACCGTTTTCTAAAAAATAGTTCGCAATCGTCATTATTTAATCCTCCAGATAAATTATTTTTTAATTGTAATATTTTTATTTTCTATTTTGAACGGACGGTAAGCTTTTCCTCCTCCGTTATAGAATTTACCAAAAAACTCTACGTACTGAAGCCTGCAACTATGAACATAAGCCCCCAGCAAGGATAACCCAAAATTCAGAGACTGACCGAACACTGCTACGACTGTACCAAATAGTATCCTACCTATGGTTCCTGGTATAAGACCGGACAATAAATTAAAGGAATAGGCAATATAAGCACCCGATAAACCAAGAGCTACAATTCTGGTGTAGGATACAATATCTCCGATATAACTACTAAGACCATACACCCCATACAGACCGCCACCAATTTTTCCTCCGATTGATTTACTGCTTCTGCCCTGTGTTGCTGCCAGCCCTACAATACACGCACCAAAGAACATCCCATATATCTTAGCGGTTCCAAAGTTCATAATACCGGCACCTCTTAATAATAACAAGATACCGCTGGACAGTGTTAATATCCATAAAACAGAATCACAGATTATTCCAGCGTAATCCTTTTGCTTATAACAGTTAAGCGCTTTCATGACCAAACCACTGAAAATATGAATCACACCAATAGCCATTGACAATACCAGCATGATTACAATATCAGACTGTGTATCAAGAATCGCCTTATGACCTCCCCCCTTCACCGGAATCGGTGCAAAAAAGGTCAAGCCAAACATACTTCCATATAGAATCCCGCCAAATATGACAGCAATCCCCAGGTAGAAAAACAGCTGAATAGATTTCCTTCTCTTTTCATCCATATCCACAAATTTTAAGATACAAAAGCAGGCAGCTGTCAGCAAGATTCCGTAACCGGCATCACCAACCATCATCCCGAAAAACACAAGGTAAAATACTGCCAAAATTCCTGTGGGATCCAGTTCATTGTATCTGGGTAAACTAAACATCTCTGTAATACTCTCAAAAGCAGCAAATAATCCCTTATTCTTTAGCTTGACCGGAACCTCCAAATCCTCACTGTCAACTTCCTCAACATTTATATAGTATTTACCAGTAATTACCGTCTCAAGGATTTCCTTCAGTTCTTCTAAATTCTCCTCCGGAATCCATCCCTCCATATAAACAATAGCGTTGCTGTTCAGAAAATTATTTACTACTGCATCACGACTCAAACAGGTAGTAATAGCATCTTTCTCAATTAATACTTTATCATAGTCAGCTCCAAACTTTTGCAGTTCTTCCTTGCAAAGTTCGATTTCTTCCTGGATTATATTCATTCGCTCCTGGTTTGATTGTATTAATTCTACCGGCTTTTTCTCATATACAAGGTCGAGGATTGTTATTGCATGCTGATTCAGATAATCTCTAACCTCATTGCTTTGCTCTGCCGAATTAACAAACAAATAAACCACTTCCTGTTTTATTCTGCCTAACTTTTCCAAATAGGCTTCCGGGAACTCTTTTTCCAGTTCTTCTAATTCCTCTTGGTTATCTCCCCGAACGGATAACAGAACCGCATAAAACTTACTCAATTTCTTAAGTTCAGAAACCGGAAATTCCAAGAACGCATAAGGCTCTAACTGTGTATTTTCAGTCTTTCGTTTTGCATATTCCTGAGATAAGCTATCTTTTCTGTCCAATATACTCCTTACTGCTTTATGGAGTTCTTCTAATTCTGTATTATCAAGGTAAGAACAACATTCTTCATAGGTAATCTGGAGCCGCTTATCTGTGAGTTTCTTTTTCGGTACATAAGGATTCAGTGCCTTTATGGTATTCTCAACGACTGTTTTATGTTCTGTCAGTTTCGTTTCCCCTATCGGTACTGCTTTTGACAGAAAAAGATACTCTGTAGGAAGACTACTCAGCTCCAACTCTTTAAAGTGAATGTTTCCTGCTTTTTGAAACTCCTTCAATACAACTTCACGAACATCTTTGAAGGTGATGATCGTTAATTTCTTCATTTTTTCAACTGCCATACGTTAATACCCTCGTTATTATTTGATTAACAGCTTCTTCTACCGCTTCTTTGGGCGGATTGTCCAGTTTTTCATAAACAGATTGATTGCTGGCTTCCAATTGGAGTCCTTTGGCTTCTGCTTCTTGTTCTGCTTTTTTTAATACTTCAACTCTCCTTTCCAATGCAGCTTCCAACAGCTGCATATTTTTTTGCTTTTCGGATGTTCTTTTTTCCTTTACCAGTCTTGCTGCCTCCTGCTTTGCTTCCTCTGCAATGGCAAGTGCCTGCTCTTCCGCTTCTTTGATTGCTGCAAGAGTTTCAATTGACATAGAATCACTCCTTACTATTATTATTGTTTATGGTTAAAAAAAAACTGCATTCTAAGCATCATGAGCTTCTCCCCCTATTAGCTCCGATGACTTGAAAACAGTTTCCTGTCCAACCGATTGATGTCAGTATTATTTGATTTTTCTACTAAATTATAATAATATATTTTTTGTTGTTAGTCAACAAAAAATTCCAAAATGTGCACATTTTCTAAATTTTTCGATAAATACAAAAAATAGAACTGCAAATACTTAATAATCTAATTATTCTTATCCATTTCGTCCTTATCCGTGTAAACCGTCAGCCTGCCGCTTCATATTTTCAATTACTACATCATAGATTTCCCCTAATGAGGCACAATATTCAAGAACTTTCCATGGAGTATTGGTATGAAAATGTATTTTTATCATTTCCTCATCACCAACTGCCAGTAAGCAGTCTCCTTCAATGTTGGCAGTTATATATTCATTGATCTCGTCCTCTGATAAATTCTGTCCTTCTATTAATAACTGAGTATCATATATATATTCAATCATTTAACGACCTCCTTTTATTTCCAATAACAACGGTAGTACAGTCTGTAACAATTCTATCATTAGATAGGTTGAGTAGTCAAGTAATTCCATCTCTTCAAATACGACAAGGCCGCAGGATAAAACCAAGATTATCCCGCCTGTAATCGGATAATGCATCATTTTTTAATCCTTCGATTTCTTTTCCATTTACGATTATGGCCCCGGAATCCAGTGTATAACGGGTATTACAGACGGACGGCGACTTGCATAAGACAGAAAGGTTCATGCTTCAATTACAATATATATAAGCGCATTCATTCTGTCTTATGCAAATCGCCTGTTTATTGGTTGGAAGGAGGTATTCTCACAGTTATTAAAATATATAAAGCAGGCTGTCAATTCCCCCCGCAATAAGAAGTAGGGCAGAAGAAACAGTAAGGATGACACCAAGCAAATTAAAATGGTTAAAATGTGCCCGCCACTCCTTTTCATAATCCTTTGATATACCATTCTTTTTACTTATCAACATGGCAGCAGATATTATAAGTCCCAATGCACCTATGATACATAGAGCTCCTCTGACTGCTGTAAGGCTTGGTAATATTGATCCGCTGTTAACAATTAGTGCTACGATTCCAATCAGTACTATAATAATTCCGCTGGCTATAAGGCCTATGGCCACCGCTTTAAGAATATCCATTAAGTAATTCTTTAACTTCAAGGACTGGTTCCTCCCTTTTGACAGTTGACTGTCTGTAATACTAACTGTACTTATTATATAGATGACATGCCACATAATGATCGTCCCCAATGTTTTGCAGCTCAGGGGTTATTTCTCCGCAAGCAGTTGTTGCATATTTACATCTTCCTTTGAATCTACAGCCTGCCGGAGGATTTATGGGACTTGGTACATCTCCTAGTAATTTGATGATTGTACGAGTGCTTTCAATCTCCGGGTCTGGTATTGGAATAGCTGACAGCAGGGCCTGGGTATATGGATGCATAGGATTCCGGTACAGTTTTTCAGAGGTTGTTATCTCTACGATTTTGCCCAGATACATAACCGCTACTCTGTCTGAAATATGTTTGACCATGGAAAGATCATGGGCTACAAAGAGATAAGTCAGCTTCATTTCTTTTTGGAGTCTTACCAGTAAATTTACGATCTGCGCCTGTATGGAAACATCCAATGCAGAACTCGGTTCATCCAGCACCAGAAATTCCGGCTCTACAGCCAACGCTCTGGCTATACCGATTCGTTGTCTCTGGCCTCCTGAGAACTCATGTACAAATCTTCCGGCATGCTCTCTGTTCAGACCTACCAGGTTAAGATAATAATAGATTTTTTCATCTCTGTCTTTTTTACCCCCAGCCAGTTTATGGATATCGATTCCTTCTGCTACGATATCTGCAACCGTCATTCTGGGATCAAGGGAAGCATATGGATCCTGGAAAATCATCTGTACATTCTTCTTAAAATTCTGCTTTTCTTTTCCTTTTAACGCATGAACGTCCTCTCCCTTATAGTAAACATTTCCTGCTGTTTTATTATATAAGCCTATAGCAGTACGTCCACAGGTAGTCTTTCCGCAGCCGGATTCTCCTACCAGTCCTAAGGTTTCACCCTCCCGGATCTGGAAGCTGACATGATCCACTGCCTTTAGCAGGGAATCACTGTCCAGGCGGAAATACTTATCGAGATGTTTAACCTCTAATATTATTTTATCATCCTTCATGTGTAACCGCCTCCGTTTCTTCTTTTATTCCCTGTAGAAAAGGATTATCCGCTTTCGGTGCTTCGGGGTGATGGAGCCAGCAGGCGGCGGCATGACCTTCCTGAAAGCTTGTCATCTCCGGAATTTCCTCACAGCAGATTTCCATGCAATACTTACACCTGGAAGCAAAAGGGCAGCCTTTTGGCGGAGCAATCAAATCCGGAGGCACTCCGGGTATGGAGTCAAGCTCCTGTTTATTTTCAAGATCCAGCCTGGGGACTGCCTTTAATAAAGCCATGGTATATGGATGCTTCGAATGATAAAAGATGTCCTTGCTGTTCCCGTACTCTACTATTTTTCCGGAGTACATGACCATTATTCTTTTAGCCGTATTTGCTACCACGCCAAGATCGTGGGTAATCAGTATTACGGCTGTGTTTTTATCCTTCTGCAGCTGTTTTATCAGATCCATTATCTGTGCCTGAATTGTAACATCCAGGGCAGTTGTCGGTTCATCAGCAATCAGCAGCTTTGGATTACAGGCAAAGGCTATGGCTATCATTACCCTCTGACGCATACCGCCGGAAAATTCATGGGGATATTGTTTTACACGTTTTTCAGGGTTTGGTATTCCTACCAGGCGAAGCATATTTTCTGCTTCTCTAAGTGCATCCTTCTTCTTCAGCTGATGGTGCATAATCAGGTTTTCAGCTATCTGTTTTCCCACTGTCATTGTAGGATTAAGAGCAGTCAATGCGTCCTGAAAGATAATGGCACTCTCACCACCACGGTAAGCACTCAGCTCTTTCTTTGTAAACTTTAATACATCCCTGCCCTGATATAATATCTTACTGCCGGCTTTTATCTCCATATTCCCGGTACTGCTTAAGCCTAGTATGGTTCTTGCAGTAACAGATTTACCGCAGCCGGATTCTCCAACAATAGCAAGGGTTTCCCCTTCCAATAGGTCAAAAGAAATATCCCTTACAGCCTGTACTTCTCCCGCATAAGTATGATAAGAAACCTGCAGCTTCTCAACTTCTAATAATTTTCCCATAATGTCTCCTCCTACTTACGAAGCTTCGGGTCAAGAGCATCTCGTAAACCGTCACCAAAAAGATTAAAGGCTAACACAATCACACATAACACTGCTGCCGGGAAAAAGAGCTGGTTCGGATGAAAATCCATTGTTGTCTGTCCAAGGGATATCAAAATTCCAAGACTTGTGTTTGGCGCCTGCAGTCCCATCCCAAGAAAACTTAAACCAGCTTCCGTAAAGATATAATCCGGAATACTGGAGGCAAGGTTTAAGATCAACAACCCCAGCGTATTGGGCAGCAGGTGCTTTGTGATTATACGAAAAGGACTTGCTCCCAGGGTAATGGCTGCCATAATATATTCCGATTCCCTCAGCTGCATGATCTGCCCCCTGACCTGTCTTGCGGTTCCGCACCAGGAAGTTAAGCACATTGCCGTTAAAAGGGCAAATAAACTGTTACCCAATACCATCATTACCAGCATGGTAATCAAAAGGGAGGGCAAGGAGGTAATTACCTCAATAATACGCATCATGACATTGTCCGTCACTCCTCCAAAGTAAGCCATAATGCCACCATAGGTACAGCCAATGACTAATTGAATCAGAGTACACACAATAGCTACTATTAAGGAAGCTCTTGCTCCTAACCACACTCGGGAAAATAAATCTCTTCCTAAATTGTCCGTTCCAAACCAATAGGCGGAGGACGGAGCCAGATTCTTATTCTTTGCTACTATTGTAGTATAATCATAACCTCTTATATAGGGTCCAATGATAACCATAACCACAAAAAGTACCAATATTACCAGTGAAGCCAGGGCAATTGGATTTTTACGCAGCCGCCGCCAGGCATCCTGCCAGTATGTTATAGTCGGACGTAGGATAAGGTCACTGCCAAATCTGTCTTTTTCTATTCTCTTAAAACTGTTTTGCGATATAACTGCCATTTAAAACCTCCATGATGCCAATAGAATGGCATCGCAAAATATGTTGGATAATCTCTTTAAGCACTATCTCTCTCCGCCCAGTATACGTATTCTGGGATCTACTACTGTATAGAGGATGTCTGTAAAGTATATTACAATAATATACATGGCAGCCAGGATTACTGTTTGCCCCATTACCACCGTTACATCCCTGCCGGAGACTGCATTTACATAATATAGCCCCAAGCCTGGTATAGAAAATATCTTTTCAATAAAAAATGAACCGGTAATGCACATGGCAATAGACATGGGAAGAAAAGTAATAACCGGAAGAAAGGAATTTCTTAAAACATGCCGTCTGATTATCTGCCACTTGCTTAAGCCTTTGGACTCTGCTGTCAGGATATAGTCCTGACTCATTACCTCCAGCATGGAGGTCTTTAGAAGCCTTGTATAAACAGCAATGTAAGCAAAGCTTCCAGTAACAGTAGGGAGTACCGTATACTGCCAGCCGCCAAACCACTGTTCCCCGCCTTTTGGCCAGCCTATTACAGGAAACCACCCAAGGTTGCCTGCAAACACCTTTTGAAGCAGCAAGCCCAATATCAGATGGGGAACGGATATAAGCAGGATGGACAAAGTGACTACTGTATAATCGATCCAGGTTCCTTTCTTTACTGCTGCTATTATACCAAGTATAAGACCAAGTCCAACTCCCAGTACCAGTTGCCCGAAACCAAGCCTTGCAGAGGCCGGAAGTTT
The DNA here is from genome assembly GCF_033100115.1 of Anaerocolumna sp. AGMB13020. Lineage (NCBI taxonomy): Bacteria > Bacillati > Bacillota > Clostridia > Lachnospirales > Lachnospiraceae > Anaerocolumna > Anaerocolumna sp. AGMB13020. The sequence goes on from NZ_CP136910.1 coordinate 941,498, forward strand.
GGCTTTGATTATAGAAGGTACCGTTTCACCTGGAAATATAACAGATTCACCGAAATCACCTGCCACCATCCCCTTCATGGTTATTACATAACGTTCCAGCAATGGTTTATCCAGTCCATATTTCTTGTATAGATTTACTTTTATCTGTTCGGGAAGTCTCTCTGCCCTCTCAGTCAATGCATCTCCCGGTAGTGCTGCCAGCAGGAAAAAGGTCGCCGTAGCAATGATAAACAGGGTAAATAACATTGTAAAGAATCGTTTAATACTATATTTTAACACTTCATTCACCTTTCCTGTTATAATCTCCAGAAGCAAAAGGGGCTGTGTTACCAGCCCCAGAAGGTTTGCCTGCCGTAGTGGCCATTGTACTAGTTATCGCGTCCTGCTATATAAGCTCTGCTGAACTCATAATTCGTACCAAACAAGGGGGTACTTAGATTCTTAACATAGGACTGAATGAAAATCTGTTTGTTTGTATAGTAGAGAGGCAGCACACCAGCATTATCAGCAACCAGGTTCTTCTCCAGTTCGGCATAGATTTGGGTGCGTTGATCTGCATCACTTTCAATTGCCAGACTTTCGAAGATCTTGTCATAATCATCATTATGGTAGCCACCGAAGTATTTTGCATAACCGCTGCCGGTTATCCATAGATCAATAAAGGTCATAGGGTCGTTATAATCACCATTCCAGCCATTTGCCAGTAAATCATAATTATTACCGTCACGTTCCGTTACGAAAGTACTTCTGTCAGCTAAAACATTAATATCAATTTTTATTCCCAGTTTTTCTTCCCATTTCTGTTTGTAATATTCCTGGGTGGATTTCTCCTGTACAGTTGCACCCGTAGTGATAAAGGTTAAGGTTATCTGGCTTAAATCTGTACTTTTGCCTTCTTCTGCAAGGCCTTCCTTAAACAAGGTCTGAAGTTTTTCTGCATCATTATTATATTCTTCGGTAAGTGCTTTTAAAGGTTCCTCCACTACACTGCGGAATTCCGTCTCTCCAACCTGGAGGCTGAAAGGAAGGATTCCGTAAGCTGGAACATTGATTCCGTTAAAGATTAACTCGTTGTATTCTTCTCTGTCAATTGCAAGAGATAAAGCCAGACGTATCTTTGCATTGTTCATCAGACCGGATTTACCGCCGGTATGCTGATTGAAGCCAATAAAGCTTACACTGGGATAGGTTGCTGATACATATGTTAACTGACCTGCATCTGCCAACTGTTTCCACTTATCCACATAATCCGCGGAAGCTTCCGCTACATCCAACTGTTTGGATTCCAGTAATAAGGACTGAGTTGCAGGCTCTTCTGCAGCTGTAAATACCACCTTTTGCAGTTTTACATTTTCGGCATCCCAGTAATCAGGGTTTTTCACTAATACCATGCTGTTTTCCTTTACCCACTCACTGATGGTAAAAGGACCGCTGTAAACCTGTTCATCTATGCTGGTTGCATAAGTTTCACTGCCCTTATCGATTACATCCAGTCTAACTGGATAAAAGCATACGTTTGAGAGCTTTTTAACGAAATAAGGAGTAGGAGAAGTTAAGGTAATCTCAAGAGTTTTATCATCCAGCGCTTTTACACCAACCTCTTCTGCTTTTGCTTCTCCGTTAAAAAATTTCTCAGCATTTAATATATCATATGCCATAAAGGAATAAGCAAATGCTTTTTCAGGGTCTAATAATCTGTGAATGGAATCCACATACTGGTCTGCTGTAACCGCAACGCCATCAGACCATTTATAATCACGTAATTTAAAAGTATATACTAATCCATCCTCGGACACTTCATAGGACTCCGCTCCGGCATTTGATATTACATCGTTGCCGTTTTCATCCGTAAAGGTTCTGAACAGTCCTTCCTGTACCTGGGAGAGAATCTGAAATTCTGAAGAATTACGAACATCACTTACATCAAGGGTAAGGGGTTCATCAAATTTCAGGTTCAGGGTCTGATCTGCATCTAAGGTATCCTCTGCTGACGCATTTCCTGTGCTGGACTCTTTATTAACGTCTACCTTTTCACCAACAGTTTCTGTATTTCCGGAAGTATTGGCTGTATTTTTTGAACTGCAGCCGTAAAGGGCACCCGCTACAATTACTAAAGTAAGCAGTACAGCAAGTAATTTAGATCTTCTTTTTAACATAGATTTTATCCTCCTCTTTTATTCATATTAATTCGTGTATGTAATATAATATTCACGCCGTTTTATATCATTCATACTATTCATACTTATTTAATATGAATTTAACATTGGTTATTCTAGCACCATGTATTTCTTTTGTCAATGCACAAAAAACCCTTTGTATTAAGGATAAAATCAGTAAATATTGCACAGCTTTTTTTACATATACATGTATTATACATGTATCCCACTGAAATTTTACAAACAAATCGGATAATTCATGTGGAATGAAAACAAAAAAGGTGCCCTCACCTCTATGAAAGGACACCTCTGGTTATTATTTATTTTCATTTTCGGATAGTAAATCTTCCATCCGCTTTCTCATCTCAGGTGAAAGGCTATCTAACAGATAACTACGTCCTTTTTGCTGCATCTCTTCATAAGCTACCATCAGCCTTTCATTTGCTCTTACAATTTCTTCTCTTAGCTCTCTTGCGGACAGTAAATCACTGCCGGCACCTCGTATAATAATCTGCTGAAGGCCATCGGAGGTTGCTACGGTTATGCGATATTTGCTTCTGTTGTCATGTGCAAATTTTTCAATATACTGGTCGGCGGTCTGTGCTTCTCTTGTATACACCATATGAATATTATGATAATTTATGATTTCTTCTTTATGACCTGATAACCGGTAGGCATCGAATACAACAATAATTTGACATTTACGTATCCCCTGATAATTGCTCAAGGCCTCCAGCAGTTTAATTCTGGCAGCATCCATATTATCCTCAGCCAGTTCAGCAAGCTCTGTCCATGCATAAATAACATTATAGCCGTCTACCAGCAGATATTCTTCTTTTTTTTCCTTCTGCGTGTTATTGCTGACTGCCGGAGAAGAAGCATAATAGCTTTCTCTTGCGGATTTACGTTTCTTCCATACCGTCTTATTTCCCTGGTTGGCATAGAAAGTGGAATTAATTATTTTATCAATCTCTTCAAGGCTTATAAAATCCTTATCTGCCACTTCATCCTGATTACGGATGCTTCCTTCCTGCAAGGTACTTTTCTTCTGTAAATATCCCTCCAGATGCATATAATCTTTGACTTTGTCCCAGTTTACCAAAAATCCGGCTCCATGGGAGCAGAATACGGAACCCGTGGGATTGTAAAGATCCCTTTCGGAATCATATCCTATATTTTCAATAACTTCTTCCTGGTTATGGCATCTCTCATAACCTTTCAGACTGCAGAACAATCTGCCAAGTCCTTTGGTATATGCATTTACTTCTCTCTGGTAATTACGCATGGTGACTACAGGCGCACTTCCATTTATTACTGTCATGTCTCCATTGGTTTCGGTTATTTCACAGGTTCCGTGCATCTTTTCGATATCATTCATGGCCCTACCTACCATCTTTTCTGGAAGCTCCAGCTGGAAGGCGTAGTAAGGCTCTAATAATATGGAATCTGCTTCTTTTAAACCCTGCCTTACTGCACGGTAGGTGGCCTCTCTAAAATCTCCGCCCTCCGTATGTTTATTATGTGCTCGTCCGGACACAAGGGTAATCTTTAGGTCTGTGATAGCCGAACCGGTAAGGACCCCCGGATGAATTCTTTCCTCCAGATGTGTCATTACAAGCCTCTGCCAGCTCTTTCCCAGTATATCTTCGCTGCAATTTACAGCAAACAGAAGTCCACTACCCGGTTCGCCAGGTTCCAACAGCAGATGAACCTCTGCATAATGCCTCAGGGGTTCAAAATGTCCTACTCCCTCTACTGTATCTGCAATGGTCTCCTTATATACAATTCTGCCTGCATCAAAGGTTACTGAAACACCAAAACGGCTCTCTATAAGGCTCTGCAGGATTTCAATCTGTACCTCTCCCATAATTTGCGCCTGGATTTCCTGCAAAGTTTCATCCCAAAGAATATGCAATTCCGGCTCTTCTTCTTCCAACTGGCGCAGCTTTGGTATCATCATTCTGGGATCACAGCCTTCCGGCAGAATAATCTGATAAGATAATACCGGCTCTAAAACCGGCGTATCAGAGGCTTCTTCTATACCAAGTCCTTCCCCTGGTCTGGTCTGTGTCAACCCCAGAACCGCACAGATACTGCCCGCTTCTATTTCGTTAACTGCTTCATATTTTAATCCGGAATACAGACGAATCTGATTTACCTTCTCCATCCAGCTGCTGCCAGAAAGCATATCTCTGATTTTTAGCCTGCCTCCGGTAATTTTAAGAAAGGTAAGTCTGTTTCCCTGTTCGTCTCGGCTTATTTTGTATATTTTGGCACCGAATTCTGACCGGTAGGAGGGTATAAGAGAATATGCCTTAATTCCCTCCATAAACTGCTCTACTCCTTCTAATTTCAGAGCTGAGCCAAAGAAACAGGGAAATACCTTACGCTTTTGTATTGCTTCCTTTATCAGGGTATTACAGATACCACCGGATTCCAGAAAGGCTTCCAGCATGCTCTCCTGGCACATCGCCAGCTGGTCATAGAATTCTTCTGTCCCCGCCTGTCCAAAATCAATACAGCCATACTCCAGCTCATTTTTAAGTTCCTCTAACAGCTTGATTCTGTCTGTTCCCGCCTGATCCATCTTATTAATAAAGATAAAGACAGGTATCTGATACATTTGAAGAAGCCTCCATAATGTTTTCGTATGCCCCTGGATGCCATCCGCACCGCTGACAACAAGAATTGCATAATCCAATACCTGCAGCGTTCTCTCCATTTCAGCAGAAAAATCCACATGTCCCGGCGTATCAAGAAGAGTTATCTGAATATCCTCAATGTCCAACAGGGCTTGTTTTGAGAAAATTGTAATACCTCTTGCTCTTTCAAGCTCATTGGTGTCAAGATATGCATCTTTATTGTCCACCCTTCCCAGTTTTCCAATTTTGCCGCTTAGATAGAGCATCCCTTCTGATAAGGTGGTCTTTCCCGCGTCTACGTGTGCCAGAATTCCTATTACAAGTTTTTTCATCTATATCAAATCCTTCATTTATTGTCAGTCGTATATTTCTGTATCACAGTTATTTTATCCATAATTGCCTTTTTGTTTTCCTACTCTCGAGGTTAAACCATTGCTTATAGCAGGGCTGAAAATTTTACCTGCCATTGATAATTCAATTAATTAACACAGCATATGAAAAAACTATTCGAAAATAAAGCCATATCTTTTAATACTATACCTTTTATGATACCAATAAAATCGGTTTCTGACAATTAATCATGAAATATTTTATTTTTTTAAGGTAAAAACACAAAAAACAATTTACCGGCTTTCTTGTCACATTCGCACCTGAGGTGTTCTGAGACTTTTAAGCCGGCAAATTGCCTGGTTGTATCATTCTTTGATTTTTATTTCTTATTACTCACAAAATAATTGACAAAATTATTTCAATTCAAATTCTGCATAAAAAGTCTGACCGTTTATATTCTTTACAAGACGGTAGTTTCCTGCATCAAGCGCTGGGTTTAACAGACTTAAATCCACAGTAAATTCTTCTTCTGCTCCCGGAGCCGCTGAATAGGCAATCTCAATAAAAGCAAGCTCACTCACCGCAGGTACTGTTTCCCAATTGCCTTCGTTTAATTTCTCAATGCTGAAATCTGCTCCGTAAAAGATATCTTCACTGCCGTTATTTTTAATAACCGCTTTAAGCTCTTTGCTGCCAACAGGCAAAGCAGTGTCTGCTAAGGTAAAGTCTGCCAAATTACTTACTTCAGTATCTTCATTTGCAGCAGTGTCTTTTGCAGGTTCCGATACGGGCATGGTATCCCAGAAGGCTTGGAAAGCTTTATCATCTACTTTAAAGAATCCAATCTGAGAATCATAAACATATCCACCTTTAACTAGTCGCAAGGAGGTTATTAGTTTATCATTGGTTTTGATATCAATAAATTTCTGACTGTCATAATCCGTATTTTCTAACAGCATATCAGCATCATTTCCAATAGGAACTGAGGCGTTCAAGCTTTCTAAGAAAGCGTTCAGAGCATCGGTATCTGCTGCCTGCTGTACTTCATTGAGACCGTTATTCCAGCTGTTATAGCTCTGCCATTGGTACGCAGCGACATTTTCCTGTAAGTTTAACAAGGTAAAATAATCCGCACCGCTGTTTATGGTCATTCCACCGAAACTATCGTAGAGTTCGCAACCGAAATTACCATCCTGATATTCATAGTAAACCATTAGTCTGTGGTTGCTGTCATATCCTTTAACCGTATATACCTCTCCTTCTCCAATAGTGGAAGCAAATTCTGTTGCATACTCCTCCTGGGTACTCCATTCATCGATACTGCCTTTGGTTTTACCAAGAAAATCGCCTCTTAAAGCCAATACATCCTCTTTGTTTAAAGTACCATCTGTGGTTTCAAAGGAGGTTGCACTTTGTATATAAATATGGCCTTTGTACACAAAGAGGGGTAGCATTCTTGCTGTAACTCCGGAATTATCTGACGTAGGGATTTCCACTGCAGGAACTGTAATTCCCTGGGCCTCTTTTGTTCCTGTATTAAGGGTACTTTCAACCTTTAGATTATTTTCTTTCTCTGTACTTTTGCTGCCTGGCAGATTCAAAGCTGCGGCACTAACAGCAACCAGTATAACCAATCCTGCTGCGGATACTGCAAGCCTTTTAAAAACAACAGTATTTTTAGCCTGTCCTTTATTTGGATTCTTTATTTTCATAGCAGTTTTCTCCTTAAAGTCTTCTGATATTTTAAGTTGATTCATAGCTTTTATATAATCTTCTTTATTCATATTCAAAACCTCCGATTAATTCCGATTTCAATAAGTTACGCCCTCTTGCCAGCCAGGTTCCAATGGTTGCCGGCTTTTTATGAAGGATATCCGCTATTTCATTTATGGAATAATCTTCGTAATAATATAAATGAATAACGGTTCGGTATTTGGGGGGCAAATTCAGCACAGTAATAAGAACTTCGCTTTGTTCTTCCTGCATATAACTGATATCTTCTTCCAGGGGAACCTTGAGTTTGTTCCAGGAGGATTTTAAGTAATTCTTACTTTTATTTATGGTAACTCTTATAAGCCAGGCTTTCTCATGCTCTTCATTGTCGAAGCCGCTTCCTTTCTTAAGAAGGCTTACAAAGACATCCTGTGCTATGTCTTCTGCATCTGCCGTGTTTTTTACATAGGTAAAGGCAAGCTTGATTAGCATTTTTGAATATTTATCTAAAACATGCTGTATAAATTCATCGGTACCAAATGAATTATCCATCGCTTCAACTCCTTTCACTTATAATACAAATGAGTACAAGAAAATTTTTCATAATATCAAAAATATTTTTATTTTTATAATCCCACATCACAGCTCCCATTTTAGAATGAATCTGTTTGCAGGTGTATTACTGCCAAAGGTCAAGACGTGGAAATGTATTTCATGAATTCACACTACTCTTTCATCAGTATTCATCAGTAATAAAATGATATAATAAGTAAGTCTTTATCACATCCAGCTAATCTATACTATTTTACCTCTGCAATGAACTGCTACACTTAATGGTGAAGATTTCAGTTGCCAAAAAAAACGAACAGGGACACGATACAACTGGACATTCTGCAAAGGGCTTGCAAAGTAGCCTAAAATCAGAAAACAAAGGAGTTGTAGCGTATTGAAATTAGTGTATCTGAAAAATGGCGATTACCTCATCCCGAATTTGACATTGAGCGAACAACCACAACAGCCCCTTGGCAAGTATGGGAGAATGAGAAAAACCTACTTACAGGAACACCGCCCTGCTTTGTATAGCCACTTGCTATTGTCTGAAAAGCTCTATCCTCACCTACTGGAAGTAGACCGAGCCGTCAATGAGCGATTAGTTAACCAAAAGTAATCCAGCTATATCGAAAGTGGCAAGCAGGGCAAAGTATATGGGAATTTCCCCTGCTTGCCACTTTTTTCGCAAACAAAGAGCCATATCCTTTCCTTGCGATGGTATTGACTTTTCTATCTGTATGATTTATACTGACTATATAAACACAATTGGTCAAAAGGAGGTGATCCAAATGCCAAAAAGCTATTCTGAACAGGAAAAAGAGCATATCAAGAAACGACTAAAAGAGGAAGCCGCAAAATGTCTTGCTCAATTCGGTATTCGTAAAACAACCGTAGATGAGATTGTAAAGCGAGTTAAAATACCTAAGGGAACTTTTTATCTATTTTATAAATCAAAAGAGCTGTTGTTATTTGATGTAATTTTAGAACAACATGATGCCATTGAACAACAAATGATGATTGCCTTTTCGGATTTTGACCTTTCCTCTGGCTCTACAGAACAGTTAGCAAATGTCCTTTTTGAAGTTTTTAAAATAATGGAGCAAAATCCTATCTTAAAAATATTAAACTCAGATGAAATAGAAGTGTTGGCGAGGAAGTTGCCCGGTGATATATTAGCTAATCATTTGGAACATGACCAGTCTATGGTCGAGGAGATATTTTCACGGCTCCCAGTAAAACCGCAAATTGACATCAATAGTTGTACTGCCGCTTTTAGAGCAATATATTTTGCTACATTGCACAGAGAGGGAATCGGAGAGCAACACTATGATTTATCCCTGCGCTTGTTAATACAAGGCTTATTGATTCAAATGTTTTAACTTAGTCCGACACTATTATGTCGGACTAAAAACAACAATTTATTTGACCGATAATTCATATATGGTCAAATAGTTATTCTTGGAGGTAGAAATGATTAAAGTAACAAATTTAAACTTTAGCTATACACAAACCCCGTTTATAGAAAACGTAAATTTTAATGTTTCAAAAGGAGAAATTTTTGGTTTTCTCGGACCTTCCGGTGCAGGGAAAAGCACCTTGCAAAAAATCCTTACAGGACTTCTTACAGGGTATAAAGGCACTGCCACCGTAGGTGGTGTTGAGGTAAGTCATCACACCAACACTTTTTATGAAAACATTGGTGTGGATTTTGAATTTCCTTCACTTTATGAAAAGTTGACTGCACGACAAAATTTAGAGTTTTTTGGTTCTCTCTATTCTCGTGAGCTACGTTCTATTGAAGAACTATTTGAAATGGTAAACCTCACAAATGATGGGGACAAAAAAGTGGATGATTATTCCAAAGGTATGAAATCAAGGTTGAATTTCATTAAGGCACTCTTGCATAACCCCGAAATCATATTTCTTGATGAACCAACCAGTGGGCTTGACCCCTCAAATAGTTATGATATGAAAAAAATAATCAAAGCAGAACGAGCAAAGGGAAAGGCGATTATTTTAACCACTCATAATATGCAAGATGCAGCCGAGTTGTGCGACAGAGTGGCTTTTATTGTTGATGGTAAAATGAAAGCTCTTGATACACCGCACAATCTCATTATGTCAAAGGGAGCAAATAAACTGCAATACTCTTACTTTGAAAACGGCGAGCAATTAGGCGAGTGTTTGATGTCTGCTTCAGGTGAGGATAAATTACTTCAAAGATTGGTTTCAGAAAATAAACTACTTTCCATACACAGTAGTGAGCCTACCCTTAACGACATATTCCGTGAGGTAACAGGGAGGGTTTTAGAATGAGATTAAAAGGACTATTGCTTGGTGATATGCGGTTTCAAGTGAAATATGGTTTCTATTTTCTTTATACAATAATCACTATTGTTTACATTGCCATACTTGCATTCATACCAATCAAGATAAAATTAAAAGTGTCATCTATCCTTATTTTTACAGACCCTGCGACAATGGGATTATTCTTTATGGGGGCGATTGTACTTCTTGAGAAAAGTCAAAGGGTACTATCCTCCCTTGCAGTATCGCCCATAAAAGTATGGGAATATATTTTTTCAAAGGTTGTGTCCCTTGGTTTGATTTCAACCCTTGTCGGTGTCATTCTTGGCATTTCGAGTGGAATGCCTCATATATTATTGACTGCCATCGGGACATTTTTTGGTGCTGTGCTTTTTTCATTGCTTGGTATTATCGTTGCGACGAAGGTAAACAGCTTAAATCAATTCCTAATTTTCACAGTACCGCTAATGCTTTTTCTAATGCTACCACCATTACCAGAACTTTTCGGATATACTTCTCCTCTATTTATATTTCATGCCGGAAATATTGTGCTAAATCTCATTTATGGTGTTACAGAAAACCCACTTGTCATGCTCCTTGTTTTTATAACTTGGCTTATTGCACTTTACTACTTGGCGGTTAAGTCTACCCAAAAAATGTTAAACAGCTTAGGAGGTGTTACGCTGTGAAACCAATGATTGTTTCGTTTAAGCAGTTTATTTTGCAAATATGGAGCGATAGTATGCTTGCGGTTATTTGCATATTGCCTGCTATTATAGGAATTTTCTTTAAGTTTGGAATACCGATTGCAGAAATATTCTTATGTGAATACTTTGATAAACTCGCAATTCTCTCTCCATATTATTTGTTGTTTGATATATGCCTTGCTGTAATAACCCCATATATGTTCTGCTTTTCATCAGCAATGGTAATATTAGAGGAAAAAGATACAAATATTACAAATTACATATCCGTAACTCCTATTGGCAAATCCGGGTATTTACTATCAAGGCTTGCATTTCCAACAATCATTTCTATTGTGGTTTCGGTAATTATGCTACTCTTATTTTCACTTACCGAAACGAGTGTATTGGTGGCAGCAGTGCTATCCATTTCAACAGCACCAATCGGAATTATTATTGCCTTGATGATAGTTTCACTGTCATCAAATAAGGTTGAGGGGATAGCCATTGCAAAGCTTGGTGGGATAATCATGTTCGGTGTAGCCATACCATTTTTCATAACAGATGTAAAACAATACTTAGGGGCATTTCTACCGTCCTTTTGGATTGGAAAGTTCATGCTTGACTTTGGGGCTTTCAACTTAATTATAGCCGTTGTGGTAGCAGCCATATGGATTTGTCTTTTATCCAAAAGATTTAATCAGAAAATCAACTAGATTTGTCATTATTGGGAGGGAGTAAATCTCATGGTTGTCGGCTCTTTGCCGTATCACAATCTACCTGTGATACCTTAGTTTCATATTGCCAAAACTCACAACAGAATAGGTATGCCTATGCTCGATTGAGATTTTATGAATTTCAGTCGGGCTTTTTTGTGTTTATAGACCCTCGCTGCCGTTCCCCACCGCTGCCGTTCAGACCCCAAAAATCTGAATGGAGGAACGGTTATGGAAATCACCATACAAATCAATGGACAAGCTGTGTCCGTCGAGGTCAGTTATGAAGTCTATGAATGTCTATGTGAAAGTGACCGCAAGACTGAAAACCTATTCCACCATAAGCGACGGCACTGGGATACAAGGGAGGTTGACGAGTACATCATTGCCACCGAGTGCAGTCACATATAAATTCCCACTCCGAGGAAATCTTATGCCATAGAGAAACCACGTGCTTAAAACGTCTTAAAATATGAAATGTATTGACATCATTATACTTATACAATATAAATTAAGAAACAAAATTGTCCACCGCGTGAGAAGACTGACAGGTTTATGTCAGTCTTCTTTCTTTATAATGAGTTATACAAAGAAGGCACTGACATGGATTTTATCCTCGTTGGCATGCAATGATGCTATATATATTTGTGAAGAGCAAGAAAACTAAAAAAGAAAATTAACAGGAGAAAAACTATGCAAATAAGAACAATAAACAGTAGAGGAACCCTATTCACCTTCCAAACTACTGACTGGGACTTAAATATTTACATCATTAAGGGAAGACGCTATAATTACATTATAGATACTGGATTAGGCAATGATTGCATGAAAGCAATTACGGATTATCTGAAGCCTGGTGACAAAAAAACCATTATAATAAATACACATTATCACTGGGACCACATTTGGGGGAATACTGCCATAAAGGATAGTTTACTGATATCACATACGTTATGCTATGACTTGATAATAGCTAATTGGGAGGGTATGCTTGAGAAAAACAGGGCTTATGTTTTTGGTGAAGTTACCATGAGGCTTCCTGAGCTGGTATTTGAGAAGGAACTATATTTTCCTGAAGATAGAATCAAATTATTTCATACGCCCGGTCATACCACAGATTCTATCAGTATTTTAGACGAAGAAGACCAGGTATTGATTATCGGAGATAATATAGGAGACAATATGGAAGAGATTTTTCCAAACCTTGAATGTGGCACAGAAGTATATTATGATACCCTTAAAAGCTATCTTACCTTGGACTATAACACCTGTATAGCAGGACATAACACCATATTGACCAAAGAGAACCTGGAAACCATTATAAACAGGATGCTTACCGATTCTTCGCATCCATCTTAAGCAAAGAGGTCACAGCACTTGAAAAAGATAGAAAGAATGAATGCCCTCGTATATCTGCTGCATGAACACGGTAAATTAACAGCCAAAGATATTGCCAGGCGTTTAGAAGTAAGTGAACGTACAATTTATAGAGATATTGATGCCCTGAGTCAGACTAATGTACCGATAATAACTTTTGAAGGACAGCACGGCGGTTATGAAATTGACTCATCCTATTTCATACCTTCCATCAGACTTTCTGAACAGGAATTACTATATTTTTTCCTCTTATTAAAACTTGGCAAGGAAATGAAAGTTCCTGAGCTCTATAAAGATTATGATTTATTAAGCATGAAACTGCTGAATGCTGTTCCAATGATTAACAGACCCAAAATCAAGAGATTCTTAGATAAATTTAAGGTCAGCATTAACCGTATCAATCCGGATAGTTATGTGGAAAATATCCTGGATTCCGTTATTCAAAGCCTGGAAGAGAATAAGCAAATAAAAATTAGCTATTACACTCCTCTTAAAGATACCGTCACTGACAGAATCATCTCACCCAGCCGTTTTATCTTTGATGAAGGGGGCTGGTACATAACCGGTTACTGTCATCTGAGAGAGGCAAAAAGAACCTTTCGTTTAGATAGAATACGAAGGGTCGAACTCCTTGAAAATACCTGCAGTTTTCCTGCTGATTGGGAATCAGGTGAGAATTTAAAAACTCCTGCCAGGAACTATCAGTTGCAGATTAGCCGAAGTTTCTTTGAGGTTATTAAGCATAATGATTACATGGCGAACCGGCAAATTCTTAAGGAAGGTGAAATATTACTGGTGAATGTCTGTACGGAATACGAAGATTCCCTTCTGGAACTTGCATTAAAAAATCCCACAAATGTTCATATTGTCGGGCCTGAAAGCTTTTATGAACAAATAAAGGAGACAGTGGATAAATTGGGAGAGCTTTACAATTAAGCTTAACACAATCTAAAAAACCGATATCTTACAGATATCGGCTTTTTTTCGAAAGATATTTCTCCACTTCATCATATAATCCGGTTTGGTTGGAGTACTTTACAAAATTACGAATGGTTTTAAGCCATTCGATGGTAGATGGTCTGGTGGAAGCCACAGCTTTTAATAAATCTTTTGTATCGATAGGTCTTTCAATCCCTGTTTTCAGTATCTCTGCAAGGACATTTTCCGTGGCAGTTTCAACAACGTTTTCCAGATCAGCACCTGAATACAGCTCTGTTTTCTCAGCGATGGAATCGTAATCTATCTTCTTTTCCTGCGGCCTGTCAGACATTTTCAGTTCCAGAATTGCAATCCTCGCTTTTTTATCCGGTGGTGGAACAAATATTACCTTATCAAATCTTCCCGGACGCTTAAACGCAGGATCCACATCCCACGGCATATTGGTCGCTCCAATAATCAACATATCCTGGGTGTCTGAATCAATACCTTCAATCTCTGTCAGCAGCTGATCTATTATCGGGCGCATATGCTCTGAGGCTAGTTTCGACCGATTAAATCCAATGGTATCTATTTCGTCAAAGAACAGAACACAAGGTCTCATTGTACGTGCTTTTGCAAATATATCTTTTACATTCTGGGAACTGACCCCCAGATAAGGATCCAGGATATCTGTAATGTGAACAGCCAGAAAGCCGGCCTGGCATTCACCTGCCGTTGCTTTGGCAATATAAGTCTTTCCGCAGCCCGGTGGTCCAAACAGAAGGATTCCTCCGCCGCTTTTTTTCTTGTATCTGCTGAACAACCCCTGGCTGCTAAAAGGTTTGATGATCTTCATCCGTATAATGTCTTTTAGCTCATCATAACCACCCACTTTATCAAAGGTGACTGGACTCCTCTTTTCTGAAACAAAGCTTGATCCTTTGTTGCTTTTACCGCCTTCAACCACACTTAGTCTTATAATATTATCATCCCGGACATCGAAATTATCCTCCTGTTCTTCATCCCAATCCTCGAATTCCTCAGAGAAATCAGCTGAATTATCTTCGTATTCCTCTTTGTCAGCGAACTCTTTTTCTGCTTCTCCCTTTTCATTTCTTTCTTCCAAGGCAGGGGAGACAGTCTTATTTTCATCCCTGGAACGATCTATACTTAAAATATCCTTCTTATCTGTAAGTCTTGCAAGCTGTTCAAATATTTGCGTTTTAAACTCCTGACCACAATAATTTAATGCCTGAGAAAATGCATATAATGCGTCACTCTCATTTCCTGTTTCCACATACTCAACCCCTAACAGATACCAGGCAAGTCCATTTTCCGGATTATTTGCAAGCATGTCTCTCATAATCTCAATTTTTTCCATAGTAACTCTCCATTATAGTAATGCAATTAATAGAACTGCAATTATTACCAGCAATAATACAGGTAGCGCAACAAATATCCGGGTATCCTTTGTTAATCCGGAGTATTTGAATATGATCCATTTTGCTTTCATCGTTACTTTCATTATGGCAAACTGCTTTGCGAGTCTTCGTTTTATTTTCCTCTTCCAATAATAGATAAACCTTGGTTTCCGATTGATCGTATCAAGCATTTTCAGGATAAATTTATTGGTGGGATCCAACTGAAAGGCCTGTCTGAAGTTCTCTTCTGCCGCTTTATAATCATGTTTTTGATATTCCAGTAAGCCTGCCTTCAAAAATCGGTCGCTTTCATCGGTAGAAAGAGCAAAATAATCTTCAATCACTTTTGATTTTATTCCATAGCTATCGTCCATATCCAGATAGTAATAAAACTTATACTGAAGCGCACTCAGATTAACAGCATCAATTTCCAGCGCGTGGTTTATCAGTTGCAGCGCGTCCCTGCTGTTACCGTTACACAGCTTCAGATATCCATAAAATGCGAAGTACTCTGGATTCTGCGGAGCTAACTCCAAGGCAGCCTTAAGAAGTCTTTCTGATTCCTCATACTCATCCTTCTGCAGTAAAATCATACTAAGCAGAAAATAGCCTTCTGCTCTGTCAAAGCCATTGTCAACAGCGGATTTACAGCAATCAATTGCATTATTATATTCTTCTGTTTTATAGAGGCAAAAGGCAAACAGATACAGAAGATAGGCATCGGTTGTCCGTTCCTGTATCGCCGCAGACAATCTTTCTATGGCCAGATTATACCGCCCCATCTCCATGTAATTCCTGATTATCAGTATCTCTTTCTCATAATTTACTAAATCCATACGAAATCTTCCTATTTACCTGCTGCCTCATAAGAAGCATTACTTTTATGTGTTTATGATACCAGTTTATTTGCTTTTTTTATATAACGGCCTGCAGGATACAGCTTCAGATATTGCTCTACTGCGCTTCTGCTTCCCTTCTTCTTATACAGAACTTCACATACTTCCCATATATTGTCCTCTGTCATCTCATTGTCTTCGCCATTGTTTTTCGATTCAATATAATTATCTAATGCTGCTTCATAATTTCCCATGAAAAACTCTGCTACACCAATCTGCCCAACACATTTTCCTTTGCTTTGAGGATACTTAAGAACAATATTTTCATAAGCCCGTTTGCTTCCTTCATAATCTTGATTCAGCATTAATCCTGCTGCTGCATTTATTTCAACAGATACGTCATCTTGTTTGAAATCCTTAAGCATTTCTTCTCTGATTTTCTTAGCCTGTTCAAAATCTGCTTTTCCTTCACCGCTAATATAGGTGTTTACTCCCTTTTCATCTACTGAGAGATTCTTTTTCTCCTCTTCCTTCTCATCATCCGAGCTGCCAAGAATATATAACCCTGCTAAAATAAAAACCACCAAGCTGACAATTCCAATTACCACATTTCCTTTGTAAAAGGAATAGGCTGCAAATCCACCAATAACCAATAAAATCAGTGCTGACACCATTCTTTTCATTTCGTCTTAATCCTCCGTATAATCGTTAATTTATTAACACCATAATATAGTAATTCTCATTATAGTCTTTTTTTCGTCAATTACAAGATGGAATATTCTATAAAGCAACAGAATTTTCTACAATACAGCATATATATGATACCCTTTCATTTAATCATCAACCTTTAACTTATTTCAGGAATAACTTCGCAACCTTTTCTGCACAGTTTTGTTCTTCCTATACAAATTGCCGGAGTTGCAGTTACATGAATATACTATCTTTCATGGTATACAATCCGGCAATACATTTATTTCTCATTTAACTTCATTTCATACATAAACTGCAATTTACGGTAATAATCCATTTCAATTAAATCCGTAGGTTTTACTTCTCCATCCTTTTTATCAAAGTAGGCGATTCCTCCGTAGGTGAGCATCTTCTGAACAAACTGAGAGCAGAACATAATATTGGGTTTATGGGAATACTTCAGTACAAGACCCATCAGATTATAGGCACTGCCGTCTTCATTGATTTCCTTGACTTTATTCAGTATCTTTAACTTCTGCTCTGTAGTACAGGCAAGCTTATATACCATGATGGAGGCATCTTCTTTCTTATTAAAGAAGTCCAGCATTTCATAATTCAAACCCGGCGGATAGACCCGTTCTCCTCCATTATAGCTTATAATCGTTTTCAGTTCAGGGTCAAAGGACAGAGACGCATGGTTATACTGCTTCTGTGTGAAGGTTGATATGATTTCACTGGCCGGACTGCCGGTATTGGATAGAATAATATAAATATTTTCATCCAAAAGCCACTTCTCCGCTTCCGTAAAATACTCCTGTGTAAGCACTCCCTGATTGATATATTCAAAGGAATTGTGGCGATATAGATCATCTTTTAGTTCCAAAAGATTTTCAACTGCAAAAGCTTGTCCTGCTTTTTCAAGTATTTCCATGGTTGATACAATCTTATCACGCCCAGCCTTGATATCGGTAAAGCTGATACTTGCCACATCACTGGCAGTAGGCAGATAAAAGCTGGTATACTTATTGATAGTGACAAACCGCTCCACCAGAAAAGGAAACCAGACTACTGCTGCACCGAAAACCCTTCCTATGAACTGATGTACCTCTGTCTGCCCTGGTTGAAAGGATACCAGTGAAATATAGGTTATCTGAAAAGCCATAATCAAGAGATAAATAAAGGTCAGATAGACTTTCGCTCTGCTTTCCGAAGGAACGATCAAAGTACGGACAATCATTAGGAAACATACAAATATATATGTAAAAACTGCAAAAACGAAGCTTCCTCCTATTATTATGTTTACAAGTAATAGTATAATAATAATCTTAAGTGGGGTTGAATATCTTTTTAAATCGTTCATAGCTGACTCCTGTAAATATTGTATCTTATCTAATCTTACCGTACCAGGATAACTGCTTCCACATTTGATAAAATGCTTGTGTTTTACTGCTATTTCATTCTATTTTCATATTCAGCATAAACCTTCGGGTGACTGATACCATTTAGGAATGTATAAAATTTCCGGTAAATTAGACTCCTATATACTTATATCACATGAACGTAATTTATGGAATGACTAAATCAATATTTTAAGAAAATTAATAAAATCTGGCTGCTGCATACCGAATTAATTTTAGAGAAAACCTGCTACAATTACCCACGGAAAATATGGTCCTTCGCATTTTTCTACCTTCTTATTCTTTCTGCAACAGCCATTAACTTTACATTTATCAAAATACTTGTATTATATGACTTCTATTATTTTATCTGAACGCCATAACATGGCTAATACGTAATTACCCTATCGTATTACATATCAAATTCTCTAGCTGGGGAATTCGTACTTTCATTTATCTCAATATTAAAATATTCAAAGCTTTGAAGCAACCCAGGCAAGAATATAATCCAAAACCAACTGGACATTACCAACTTGACAGTGATGTGACGCATTTTCTTCTTTCTTGAATACTCGTCCGCTTACAGATCTTGCGTTTGTCAGAGCCCTCCTTTGCTTTTCAAAATAAACGGTATAGATGTCCTCCTCACCTGCCAGAATTAACACATCTTGCCGAATCAATGGCGAGAGAGTGATGGTGTTGTAATTCATGATACATTTGTAATAATCATATAGCGTTGTTATATTACCAAAAACATAGCGGCCTTGTTGAAACAGCCAAAGTGAAAATGGATTAGCTTTCATTAATTCCTCTATACTCTTCCATTTTGGACTATCCGGATCTTTTATGATACTGTTTATTAATTTCTTAAGATCCTCCGGCACTTTATCTAATAACGCTCCGTAAAAATCATAAATTAAATCATATAATACAACCCTCTTGATACGTTCCTCATAAGCCGCCGCACGCGCCGCCAGATATCCTCCTAAAGATATGCCGATTAAAGTAACCTCATCTAATTGAAAATAATCCAAAATTATTTTCGTGCATATTTCCCATTCCGGCTTCATCTTCATCTCACATCTGTTTAAAACCTCTCCTTGCCCAAATCCCTCAAACATGTATACATTGTATCCGCAGGAATATATGTACTTCATTAACGGTATAAATTCCTGAAGAAAGGAATCATATCCTCCATGTATGACAATATCACCTTTGCTTCCTTCTGCATGGCACTTGTATATGACGGGGAAATAACCGGCCTCAAAAGGAACACGGACATATGTCAGCCTGGCATCCTTATAAGCTTCCTGGTATTCGTTCATACATCGCTCATAGAGCGGTTGCAGTTGAGTGTTCGCCTCCGTCTCATCGTCAAACATAAAAAACATGGCCGCACGTAAACATGTGGCTGAGGCGACCAAGTCTCCATTCTTGTGAAACGACTCGGCCCTGCCAAGAAACGATTTGGACCAGCTTGCAAAATCTGTTGTCTCCCTGCCTATTTCAGCAACCGTATCATAGCTCAGGCAACCGAATGAATAAAATCTGTTCAGTTGAAAATTAAATACCGTATCCTTATGGAAATCATGATAGCCTACTGGAAAATTCATTGTGATACCTCCTATCTATTGATTTATTTCCAAAAAAACACCATCCAGTGATAAACCCATCTCTGTATCCAGTATCTTTGAAAGAAGTGCTTTAATATGGTTGATTTTTTCATCCATTGACTTTACTTCTACATCGTGTATAATCCCACTCATTCCAAAAAGGATAAATTGACTTAGTAAATGAACATTGGGGACTGGCGCATTCATCGTATCCTTCTCTAAACCTTCCAGAAGTATTTTTTCAAACAAAGGAGCCATTTTTAGCAATGCTCTGGAAAGTAACACTGTCATAATTTGAGGATTTACCTTCTCCGTATACATCTGCTTATATTCGGATATAGAACCTGGCAGACAGGTAAATATTTGATTAAGCTTCTCTTTAAAATTCAGACCGGCAGAGTCGACAATTTCTTTGAAATTTGCAAAATATTTCTCATTGTAACTTTCTAATGCTGCTTCGTATATCTCATTCTTGGATTTGAAGTAGTGATAGAACATGCCAATCTCCCCCTCCGCTTCTTTCAAAATTGAACGGATGGAGGTTTCTTCATAACCATTTTCCAAAAATTGCTTCAAAGCGATTTCTATAAGTTCCTGCCGCCTTACCTCCGGAGCTTTTACAATTCGGGACATATAATTCTCCTTTCGTGTTTACAGAACGATGTTCTGTATTTAGTGTAACAACAGAACATCGTTTTGTCAACTACAAAAAAACTCTTATTTGCCATATCCAATTGCATTTTTAGGACATACCTTCACACATCGACCACATTGAATGCAATCCGGATGGCTCAAAATATTTTCTTTGTATTCATAGGGTACTATTCCCAAAGGACATTTCTTTTCACATATTTTACAGGATACACATGCTGATGATATCTGTAAAACCTTCTTACTTTTTCGTATTCTTGATATTACGGAAGCGATTGTTCCCATAGGACAAAAATGACACCAGGTTCTCTGGTTATAAAAGAAAGACAGGATGATACCTATTATTGTTGTTACAACAATAAGCCGATAGAATACCATGCCGATACCATATAGATTACCCCAGTTTTTATAAATCCCCAAAGCAAACATTGACATCATAAAAACTACCATAAAAGCCCTGAATACCTTGGATTTAAGAAACTTTGGCACTTTTTTATGGCCACTGAATTTTGATACTACATGATCGTAAAAACTTCCTCTTGGACACAAATTACCGCACCAAAATCTGCCTTTAAAGAAAGAAACAAGAATAGGTGCTGCCATACAGACAATAGCTGCAGTTGCAATTCTAAAGTCAAATAAACTTAAGATCACAAAAGCAAATAATACGATAAAAGAGTAGTTTTTCCAAAGGCTTAATAATTTTTTCATTTTTTTCTCCCTTATTTACATTTCTTAGTAATAAGTAATTATATATTTTTTCAAATTAATATCCGTGACAAAATCACATATTCACCTTCAGACTTCTCTTCCATTCGTATACCACAGCAATAATTAATAGAGACAACCATAAAATGTTTCTTAATATAGTAAAGGAGCGGGATTCAAAATCCCGCTCCTTTACTTGCAGAAAGCCAACGCAACAGATACACCGCCAAATATCCGGTACTTATGCATTGCTATAGAACTTACGATACACCTGGAATTTTCATCAGGTGTCTTAGTTCATGATTATTGACAATTTTTTCCGATTATCAATATATTTCAATTATCAGGAATCAATTATCAAAACTCTCCAGTATACTATCTTTTTTTCCCGGCCTTACATCCCCATGCTTTACAAATATCATCGTACATAAGGAAAGCAGGGAAAATATTACGGCATATGGAAACAAGCTTTGATAGGATATATGCTCCAATAAGAAACCGGAAGCAATTGGAGTAATAACCTGAGCTGACATGGAAAAGGTATAGTATAGTCCTGTATATTTCCCCACATCTGAGCCCTTGCTCATCTGAACCACCATAGGATATGAATTTACATTAATAGCAGCCCAGGCAATACCGGTAATTGCAAATAACACATTAATCCAGGGAGAAAACTCTGTAAAGAGCATTCCGGCTGCATACGAAGCAGCCAGTAGAATAACTCCAGCTATAATCATTTTCTTTCTGCCGATTTTACCGGAAAGAAATCCTATGGGTATGTAACTTAAGATTGCAGCTACCGTAGCAACCATCAGGCAATCTGCAAATTCTCCGCCTTTTAACCCCCATACCTTAATGGCATACCTGGAAAAAGCTGTGGTTACGGCATTATATGCCATAAACCATAAGAAAATCGAAGACAGCAGAAATACCAGGCTTCGCTGTACCTCTTTCGTCAGCTTGTTTGTTCCTGCTTCTAATATATCCTCTTCATCCTGCGGTGCTGCAGTTATTTTAATTTTCTTTTCCCTGATGCTGCTCACAAGAATTGCTACGGCAACCAGCATCAGTATGGCAACGGCAAGAAACACTTGTGTATAATCAGGTTTTTCAACCTGTTTAATCAATTTCTTAATCATAATCAGAGAATAGACACCACCTGCCGCTCCCATGAGATTAATCAGTGCATTTGCCTTGCTTCTTAGAGGTTTGGGTGTTACATCAGGCATCAGGGCTACTGCAGGGGAACGGTATGACCCCATCGTTATGAGCAGTATTAAAAGTACAGCCACAAACAAAAACAGGTTTTCCCTCGCATCTGCGATGGGAAGTATCATCATTAATATAACGGCTCCGATGGTTCCAAACAGAATAAAAGGAATCCGTTTGCCGATCCTTGTATCCACCTTATCCGAGAATGCGCCAAAGACAGGAAGTAAAAATACAGCCAGAACATTATCCAGTGCCATTACAGTTCCAGTTACCGTTTCACCAAAATGAAATGTATTTTGCAGGATCAAGGGAATAATCGTATCATATAACTGCCAAAAAGCACAAATTGACATAAAAGCCAAGCTGATTAACAAAGTTCTTCGGTAGTTTAATTTCATTACATTCTCCTTATTCAATTGTATTATGTATCTATTCTATTAATAGCATAATACAACGGAATCTACAAGCAATATTACATAGGTATAACACAAATTTTATTTATATTTTACCTATTCCCATTAATACTTTTTCCGGTGTTATGGGCAATTCTCTGTGCCAGACTCCTGTGGCATTATAAACCGCATGAGCTATGGCAGGCGGTGGTGTATTGATAACCACTTCTCCGATGGATTTGGCACCAAAGGGTCCGCTTTGCTCGTAACTGCTTTCGAATTCCACCCGAAGGCTGCACAAATCCATACGGGTTGGTATCTTATACTGCATAAAGGAATTCTCTCTGATTTGTCCTTTCTTACTATAAGAAACCTCCTCATACAAGGCCATACCAATTCCCTGTGCCAATCCGCCTTCTGTCTGAACTCTGGCAAGATTGGTATTGATGACGGTACCACAGTCAACAACTGCCACATAATCCAGAAGCTCGATGGAGCCGGTTTCCATATCCACTTCGATTTCTACCATACCTACCATATGAGGTGGCGGTGATACCGGAGAGGAATTCGTTACGGTTACCTGTGTAGCTTCTGAATTTCCGCTCATGGATTTGGAGGCAATATCCATAAGTGATACTTCTGTACTGCCATCCGCTTTCCTGATCTTCTTTCCTGTAAAGATGAGTTCCTCCGCCTGACAGTCAAGCAGTACAGCAGCTATCCTGCACAACTTCTCCTTTAATTCCATACAAGCTTTCTCCACCGCTTTTCCGGTTATATAAGTGGTACTGGAGGCATAGGAGCCGGAATCATAGGGTGAACTGTCCGTATCCGCGCCGAAAATTATAATATCCTCTACTTCACATTCCAGACATTCTGCTGCAATCTGTGCTAATATGGTATCACATCCGGTACCCATATCCGCTGCTGCTATGGATAGGGCATAAAAGCCTTCATCATTTAATTTAATCGTAGCAGAGCCCACATCAACATTTGAGATTCCGGAGCTTTGCATAGCCATTGCTACCCCTTTGCTTCGAATCTTGCCATTGCCCATATCCCTGGCATAAGGTTTATTATACCAGTCAAACATTTCACCGGCTTTTTTCATACAGCTGTCAAGAGTACAGGAAGTGTTGTATTCATTATAATAAGCCGGCATGGCCTGACCTTCTCTTACCATGTTTTTCTCTCTGATGGCAACAGCATCCATATTTAACTTAGACGCAAGCTCGCTGATTGCTGACTCCATGGCAAAGATCCCCTGGGTTGCGCCATAACCCCGGTATGCTCCGGCAGACTGTACATTGGTGTACACAACATCATAATGAAAACGGTAAGCTTCCAGATTGTTATTATACAACGATATGGATTTATGTCCCGACAGTCCTACTGTAGTAGGCCCATGTTCGCCATAGGCTCCGGTATTTGACAAGGTGTACAAATCCAACCCACGGATAGTACCGTCCTTCATGGCCCCTACTCGGACGGTCAGTTCCATTTCATGACGGGGCGTAGAAGCTGTCTGGCTTTCTTCTCTGGTATATATCATCTTTGCAGGCTTACCGGTCTTTAAGGTAACAAAGGCCGGGTAAATTTCTGCAACACTGGTCTGCTTTGCGCCAAAACCGCCGCCAATCCGGGGTTTTGAAACACGAATCCTGGATTTCGGAATATCCAGGGCATTGGCCAATATTCGTCTTAAATGAAAGACTATCTGAGTAGAACTGATTACATGAAGCCTGCCGTAAGGATCCAAGGTAGTATAGGTACGAAAGGTTTCCATCATCGCCTGCTGATTGGATTTGGTATGATAGGTATTCTCTATAATCACATCGCATTCAGACATTACTCTGTCAACTTCTCCGTATTCACTTTTATCTGCAGCGCACAGATTTCTCCTGTTGTCAGCTCCAACAGGACATAATGCCTGCCAGTCTTCCTCCGGATGTACCAGTATCCTGTTATCCTTTGCTGCTCTAAGATCAAGAACCGGTTCTAATACTGTATATTTTACCTTGATAAGTTTCAGGGCTTTGTCAACTGCTCTATGGTTATCACCGGCTACTATCGCAACCGCATCTCCCACATAACGCAGCCTGTTATCCAATATCAAACGGTCGTAAGGACTGGGTTCTGGATAGGTCTGTCCTGCCAGGGTAAAGCGCTTTGCCGGTACGTCTTTATAGGTATAAATAGCTTCTATTCCCGGCACTTTTAACGCAGTGTTTGTATCTATAGCTTCAATGACAGCATGGGCATGAGGACTTCTTAGTACTTTTACGATCAGACAGTCCGATGGCGCGATATCGTCGGTGTAAACCGGTTTACCGGTAACCAGTGACATGGCATCTTTTTTTCGGATGGGTTTGTTTATTACCTTAAATTCAGCCATTAAATTACCTCCGATATATTCTGAGCTGCAAGCTCAGCTTTCGCTGCTTTGGACTGCTGGTACTCAAGATATGCCCTTATCCCTCTTAGCTGCCCCTCATAACCGGAGCATCTGCATAGATTTCCAGCCAGATATTCCTTGATTTCTTCATCTGAGGGATTCTGCTTCTCACGAAACATTGCGATGGCATTCATGATAAAACCCGGATTACAGAAACCGCATTGTTCTGCTCCCTGTTCTGCAATGTAAGTACCGAAATCTTCTGCCTCTCTCTGTAAGCCCTCCAAAGTGGTAACCTTTTTGCCATTGACTCTGGCTGCCAGGGTACTGCAGGATAATACCGGCTTCTCATCTACAAAGACCGTACACAAACCGCAATTACCAGTTTCACAGCCTCTCTTCACACTATAACAGCCGTTATTTCTCAGTAAATCTATTAACAGAAGATCCGCTTCTGCTTCTTTTATGACTGCTTTATTGTTGATCCATAATTTTATCTGCATGACTTACCTCACATTTCCTTCATCTGTAACAGAGCTCTTTTGGTTAAGACTCCGGCTAATATTCGTCTATATTCTTCACTGCCTCGCATATTACTTCCTGTCTCAACCTGGCTGCTGATATAATTTCCAAGCTCTGCTGCACTTGCCTCTGTAATTCCATTTTCTAAAATGCCCAGCTCGTCATAAAAACAGACAGCACGTTTGGGTCTTGCTCCTATTACAAAACGGTATTTTCCATCTGTTTTACAGACTGCACAGGTTAATACCGGGAAATCTGTTTTCGTATTACGTTGGGATAGATATACTGTCTTTCTATTCACTTTCTTCACAATCAGATTTAAAAGTAAATCTCTGTCGTACGGCAGTTTTGAAAATTCCTCAAGGCTTATTACTCCTCTGTTATATAATTCCACCTGGGCATCCAGGGCAAGAAATACCGTGAGTACATCCGAAAAACCATATCTACCGAAAATGCTTCCGCCTACTGTTGCCATATTACGAAATTGAACACCTACAATCTGCCTGACTGATTCCGACAGTGCATTGTTGCTGATATCATTTAGTTCTCTTTGCAATTCCAGTTGTCTAAGAGTAACCATAGCCCCAATTAGGAAGCTGTCCTCCGTTTCCTCAATGGTATCCAAACCCAGATCAGATAAATCAATAGCCGTTCCCACGTTACGTTTCTGAAGCTTCAGCCAATGCATTCCTCCCAGAACTGCATTACTTCTCTTCTGATTCAGTTCGTATGCCTGCTGTATGCTCTCAGCTCTTACATATTGACTAATTGTTAGCATTTTTATCCTCCATTGTTCTTTCTGCCAGGCTTGTCCGCTCTCTATACCTGAACTAATCCTATTGCATTTTATAAAAATTTGTATAATGTATAGTTACTTATAAATATTATAAGTATAAATAATAAACAGTAAAAAACAAACCATTTATTACCTTTTATTTTTTCAGAAATCAGTTAAAACACCTTGCTATTCTAGCACGCTGCGAATTTTTTGTCAAAATATATTAGATTTAATAATTGTATATTTATACATTTTCAATAATTAATTAGCCGTTTCAGAGTTACAACCCGGAAACGGCTAAATTATTGATTTTTATTTGTTTTCTTATATTTCGCTTAAAAATATAAAGTAGTAACGTGCGTCTATCATTCTCAAATACATATCACCAAAGCCTTGCTTCTATTCCCCTATAAAATGACCCTGTAAAATGACTCTGTAAGGTACCTGGCAGTTATTCTAAATGCAATCCTCTCTGTTATAATCTGTTAGCGAATTCGAAATCTTACTGTACAACTCTTTTACCTTCAATTCTTTCTCCATAATCATCTTCAATTCCTTATCCGTAGCACCAATTAATTCAATAAAGGTCACCTTCCCATTTGGGGTATCAATGCTTCCTGCCTGTTCATCTTCAGCTGTTATAAATCCAGTGATTTTAGACAGCTGCTCCACATCCATTCCCATTGTCTGACCGGTATAGATATATTCATTGGGATAGAATAATTCGCCCTCTGTATAGGTTATTCTGGCAATTGATTGCAGAATTCCACACATTCCCCTTATTTCTGCTTCTTCCTTCTCATTGTTTAGCTTTTTAAGCTTTAAGGTAAATTCCATTCCATAACCACTGTACTCTTTATCTTCAAATTCTTTCTCGTATATTTCCGATAGTCCGTAGGTAACAAAATGCCAGTAATCTCCTCCATCATAGATGCTTATCCCATCCAAGGGATCGTTTCCTCCTAATTGCCAGGATATCAGAGTTCCATAATGCATGGGATTTTTCTGCCCTGGATAGATATTCTCAAAGACTTCTGTTATAGCATCCCAGCCACTTGTATTTAGCTCAAATTCTGATTCTTCCTTACCTTTACTACCATTATCAGCTTTATTCTCTATTCTCTCAGCTTTATTATCAGTTCTCTCAGCTTCATTCTCAGTTCTCTTTTCTTCCGTTGTTCTCTTTTCATTTAAGATTTCTTTTGCTTCTGAGGCTTCATCCTCTTTTTTCTTAAATTTATCAAAAAAACCCATGTTCCTCTGCCCCCTTATGATCTGTTTTCCTTCTGCACTTGATATGTTTATTTTGTTTCCTGTTTTTATTCTGATATAGCATTCCGAATATAAGGTATGTTCATCGGACTATTGGTAGCCCTAACTACTTTCTTTTTGTAAATTTATTATATTTTACCATATTTAGCGCTTATTAACAACTTTATATCCTCTTTCCATGTATACAGCGTACTTTCTGCAATTTATAGCATATGATGTAGAAAAACTGTATCTGCACCAATAGCGCAGATACTATGGGAAAGAAGGAAAATAAATGGAAGAACACTTTCTGGACGGACTAACCGGGCGAATCGTGCTGCCTACAGATCCTGATTACGATGAAGCCAGACAAGGCTTTAACCATGGCGTACAGAACTATCCGTTCATTATAAATTATTGCTGCAGTGTGGAGGATGTATGTAATGCTGTCAAATGGTCTGTGTGCCATTGCGTCCCTTCACGTATACGAAGCGGCGGGCATAATTATGAAGGATATTCAAATGGTAATTGTGTGCTGGTGATTGATGTAAGTGAGATGAATGCTATCTCTCTTGATGACGAAAGAAATGCTGTTCAGGTACAAGGAGGTGTAACAAACAGCCAATTGTATAATTATCTTGGTGAACTTGGTTATCCCTTTCCAGGCGGCACCTGTCCCACTGTGGGTTTAAGCGGTTATGCCACAGGGGGAGGCTGGGGGCTGTCATGCAGGTACTTTGGTTTAGGGTGCGACAGCCTAACAGACATAGAGCTGGTGGATTATCAGGGAAACATCCTAAGAGCAAATGCTTCCTGTAATGCCGACCTCTTTTGGGCATGCCGTGGTGCCGGAGGCGGTAATTTCGGAGTTATTACTTCAATGACCTTCCAATTGCCTCCTAGGACTGGAAATGTTACCTTAATTGAAATTGATTACCTTAGAGTAGATACCAAAACGCAGGAAACTTTTCTAGAGGTCTGGCAGGATTGGCTTCCCTGCGCGGATATTCGGATGACACTGATTGCCAGGATATATTATTCCGAAACGGATGGGCAGTCCATGCTGGTTAGAGGTATTTTCTATGGAGCTGCCGAAGAAGCCAAAGTACTGCTTGAGCCTTTTCTTTCCTTGCCTAAGGCTGTTTATAATATTGAATCTATGTCCTTTTTAGAAGCTGTTACAATCCTTGGCAGTGCCTATCCTCCCTTCGAGAAATTCCAGGCGGTCAGCGGATTTGCTTTTCGCAAATACTCCCACTGTGAACTTTCAGATTTAACTGCCTTAATAAGTGAGCCTGCTGAAGGTTCCGTTTTCAGAGGTCTGTCCTTGTATGCGCTGGGCGGCAGGGTACGAGAAGCAAACGTTCAGGAAACAGCTTTCTTTTATAGAGAAGCTGATTATATTCTCTGGCTGGAAACCGTTTGGGAAGAGAATCAATATGCAAGTGCGGGCAGAAATTGGATTGCCTGCAGGTATCCGGAATTCGCTGCTTTGACCACCGGCTCTTATATTAATTTCCCTTATTACGGAATCAACCGCTTTCTAAAGGAATACTACGGTGGTCATATCATGACACTGGAAGAAATCAAGTTAAAATATGACCCCTTCAATATCTTTTCCTATCCCCAGGGGCTGTTGCCAGTCAGAGACAGCAATTGCCTGCCCTCAGGCATCTCAGAAAATAAGCTTAAAGATAGATCCGAGGTACAGACAGGAAATCCAAGAGGCTTCAGATATGTAACTCCTTCTGAGAATTAACCTTATATACAATAAAAAAGGGCTATTGTAACAGCCCTTTTTTATTGTCCGCTCAATGCTTGTTCACAACTTCATGCTTTCCTTACTTTAGTCACACCTTCTCCCTCATGCCAGCTGAAAGAGGTCAAAGCTTTTCAATACCTTCTTTTAATGCCTTATGTATATTCGATAAAGAATCAATGCTTTAATATATTAGCAACAATAAATTCTAATTGGGCATTCATTGAGGTAATGTCTGAGAACCAGAACATACCACTGTTGGTTTCAATTAATCTGCCTTCCTTTACGGCAGAAAGTGAGTTAAACACCTGGTTATCTGCTAATTCTTTTATATTTTCATCGGAGAAAATATAATCAGCGGAATATTCTCCCAGTACCTCATAGGAAATATCTATAAAACTTACTCCCTCCGCCTCTATGACTTCTGTCATAATACGGTCTGGTGCATTAAACCCAAGTTCATTATATATTAATTCTCCGCCTCTTCCGTAATCATTACCGAAAGCCCTTAAGCTGCCGTTTTGCTGATTTTCAAGCAGGATAACGGTCTTGTCCAGTTTTCCAGCCTCGGAAAGCTTTTTCTTGCTTTCTGCAACCTTTTCCTTGAAGCCATTGATCAATTCCTGAGCCTTCTCTTCTTTTCCAGTGATTTGTCCGAAGAAAGTAAGCCTTTGGGTGTAGTCCATCGAATAATAATCCATAATAAGGGTAGGTGCAATCTTACTTAAGGTTTCGTACTCGTCCGGATTATTCCAGATAATTAAGTCCGGCTTTAAGGACATAACAAGTTCCGGATCCAACCCCCAGGCATCAATGACCGTTACATCACCCAGCTCCTCCACAAAGACAGCATCATCATTAAAAGTAGTACCCACAGGATTTATCCCCAATGCAAGCAAATCCCCCTGAAAGAAAGCAACCACAATACGTTTTGGGTCAACAGGTATGGTAACATCGCCTTTCAGGGTTGTTATTATCTGAGTAGCTTCTGTATCATTGTCCGCTTCAGGAGCAGTCTGATTATTACCTGCCTGGGAATTTACGGTGGAAGTTTCTGAGGAATTTTCGGTAGAACTTGCCGAGTTATTTTCCACAGAATTTTCTGAGTTATTTTCGACAGAATTTCCTGAGGAATTTTCGTCAGAATTTCCTCTCGGACCACAGGCGGTAAGTCCGAATATCATGGTCAAAACAGTTATTGGAATAATAATTTTTTTGATAACCTTTTTCATAATTCTATCTCCTTGTTATTGTCCGATTAAGTTAGAATAAGCTAACTTTTAGAATTATAGCATCTGTTTTCCTGTCAGTCAATTCACGAAAAGGATATAATAAAAGGTGGTATGAGTAATATAGAGTACGCAGTTCCTTGTAATTACTGTATATAATTATAATCCGCACTTCAAAAGCTGTTAAAAACAAGCGAACAATATCCTGAAAGAAGCGATTGTGGTATTGATTCTCACTATCACAAATGTTATAGTTAAGTCTGGAACAGAACTTATTTACAGACCTGTTTCAGTAACTAAATAACTGATTCTAATATTAATGTGCAGCAGGGGTGATACAATGAATAAATTTTCTGGACTGGAGAACCTGGCAGAACAGTTAGATTTGGAAGTAAAAGAATACGGCAACGGGAAAGCATATTGCTTTCCCACCCAAATAGGAAATGGCTGGATTTATGAAACTCATCCGGTTCAGGGGTTGTTTGTTTCAAGCTGGTGGTTTACTTTATCCTCTTCCGTAACTTACGTAATGGATTGTAAAGAACCAGGCATGCTATTCCTAAGCATTGACTGTGGAGGTATAAAAATCGTGCAAAACGGCACGAAAACCAAAGTTCTAACCTCCAGAAACCACATCTGTATAAATCCTATGTTACCAGTTAAATTCATTTTTGATAAGGACTCTCCTATCTGTTGTACCTGTTTGCTGGTCTCTGAGAGTTTCCTGAAGGATATGTATCACAAAGGTTTCAGGAGCAGCCTTCTAACCCTTGGAGTTATTAAAAAGTGGGAAGATAAGGCTTATAACACACCGGATATTACACTGGTATTGGAACAGCTGAAATGGGAGGTTCGATATTCCGATATTGAATTAACCTATTATGTCTATAAGGTCTTAGAGTTGTTATCATTAATTGAGCATAACGTCTCACAGCATTCAAGAATCACACAAAAAAGGGCGTACCATGTATCCTGGGATGTGAAAAAGAAGATTCTTGCTGCGGTGCAGCTGATACATGATAATATACTGTCGCCTCCTGGTATAGATGAACTTGCCAAAGTGACTGCCTTAAGCGAAAGCAAATTACATAGATGTTTTAAATCGGAGTTCGGCCTAAGCGTAAAGGAATATATTCATGTGGAAAAGATGAAGAAAGCCATGCTCTTACTGGCCGATGACGAATTGGATATTAGCAGTATTGCATTGAAATGCGGTTATAAAAGCCCTGGCATGTTTACCAAAGCCTTTAAAGAAATATATCATGTTACACCAAGCCAGTATAGAAAAGGGTATTATTTATAATTACCGAAAAGAGTCCGTGTCTTCTGATAAGACAAGGACTCTTTTTCTTTTCCTCATCCGCTTCTTTAAGCAGACCTTCTGTTATCCGGATAAATCAAGTTAAGCTTTCTGACAAAATGAATAAAGTATTTCGAATTTTCCGCGTGACAAAATCTTTTGAATGTGTTAGATTATTAATTAGTCCGTAATCGGACTAATATTTTAAGGAGGCATCAATCTATGCAGGAAGATATTAAGAAAGCCATAAAAAGTTATTATGAGATGTACTTCGAAGTCGGTTATGTTTACGAAGAATTGGCGAAAATACACGGACTTACTTCTACCAGCCTTTTTATACTCCAGATAATATACGATTATCCGGAGGAATGTACACAGCATTTTATATGCGAGAAGATTCTCTATCCCAAACAAACGGTAAATACCATTTTAGATTCCTTTGAAAGAAAGGGCTATATACAAAAAGAAGTATCTAAACTGGATAAGCGAAACAAAAACATATTATTTACAGAAGCAGGAAAAAAATACGCGGATCATATTATGTCAGATATATTTCAGTTGGAGGAAAATGCTTTTACCAGTATGTCCGCAGAGGACAGAGAGGCAATGGTCAGGGGTGAACAGGCGTTTCTTGTACAGCTAAAAAGGATCATGCAGACTTTTAAGAAAACTTCTCCCTCACCGTCTGTAAAGAATTCAGATCGTTAAAAATACTGCTATACAGCGATAAACAGTGATGGCAGTGCAGGCATAATGCAGTTTGTATATATTAACTGCTATTAATAAAATATAAGTAATGGGGGATTTTCAAGGAGGATACTTTTTCATGAAATATTTATTACAGTTTTTAACAGCTAATAAAAAAATACTTTTCTTAATCATCTTTTCTTCTCTGCTGCAGGCATTCGGAACCCTTTTGGTTCCTTATTTTGCGGCAAATGTTATAGATAAGGGCATTGTGGAAAAGAATGTGCCAGCTATTATTACCATTGGCCTGCAAATGCTTGCAGCGGCAGGCTTTACGGCTCTGGTCTCTCTCTGGGGCAGTTATCTGTGTGCAGATCTTGCAGCCCTGACAGGAAAGCATCTAAGAGAAATGCTGTTCTCCAAGACACAGCTTCTCTCTGTGAAAGAGTTTAATCACTATAGTACGGCATCCTTAATTACAAGAACCACCAGTGATATCACGATTATACAGCAGACTATTATTATGATTACACAGATGATACTGCCAACCCCGCTTATTGCGGTTGCAGCGGTAATTATGACCGCTGTCATTAGTCCTTCACTGGTATTCATACCCTTAACCGCAATGTTACTATTCTTTCTCGTAATCGGTTTATTGTTCTTAAAGGCCAATCCGGTCTCCAAAACAATTCAGGGTAGAGTGGATACGGTCAACCGGCTTGTCCGTGAATCCATTGTAGGAATTCGGGTAATAAGGGCATTTGACAATTCCAGTTATGAACGTGGCCGGTCTGACAATGCCTTTACGGAATATGCAGACAATGTAATAAAGCTTAACAGAATTTTTGCAGCCTTTAATCCGGTAGTATGGACTATTATGGGCCTGACCATGGCAGCTGTTGTTTGGTTTGGAGGGTATCAGGTACTTCAGCAAAAGATACTTATTGGAAGTATCTCAGCTGTAACCGAATATACCATTCTGATGCTGATATATTTAATGATGTCAGCTATGGTTCTGGTTATGGTTCCTCGAATGATGGCTTGCGTGGATCGTATAAAGGAAATCCTGGATATTGTCCCAGAGATAACCGACCCAGTAGAAAAACTTACAATATCCAAAACAGATAATAAACAAAAAATCGTATTCCAAAATGTCAATTTTTCTTACAAAGGAGCGGAAAGACCAGTATTGGAAGATCTAAGCTTTTGTTGTGAAAGCGGAAAAACAACTGCAATTATCGGAGGTACCGGCTCCGGTAAAAGTACAGTTGCAGGACTGATGCTGCGTTTATATGACATTCAGTCCGGACAGATACTTATGGAAGGAAAGGATATCCGTACGATATCCCAGGAGGAGCTTAGGGAGCGTTTAAGCTATGTTCCTCAAAAAGCATTTTTATTTAGCGGCACCATTGCTGATAATCTGCGCATGGGACATAAAGAAGCGACTGCCGCAGAGCTTAAATATGCTGCGGAGATAGCCCAGGCAGACACTTTTATAGAATCCCTTGAGGCAGGTTATGATAGTCCGGTAGCCCAGGCAGGTACGAATTTTTCCGGTGGCCAGAAACAGCGTTTATGTATTGCAAGAGCTCTGGTGAAAAAAGCACCCGTCTATATCTTTGATGACAGCTTCTCTGCCTTGGATTTTAAAACAGATGCAGCTCTCAGGGCTGCCTTGAAGCAGGAAATGAAGGAGGCAGCTGTCGTTATAATTGCCCAACGAATCAGCACTATCATGGATGCAGACCAGATTATTGTACTGGATGACGGCAGAATCGCAGGTATGGGCAGACATGAAGAGCTATTGGCAACCTGCAGTGTTTATAAGGAAATCGCTGATTCCCAGCTTACGGAAAAGGAGGTGTAGCAAATGAAAAAACAGAAAACACAACAGAGGAAAGAAAACAGTAAAACAGACTATGAAAATGAGGATATGCCAAAGAACAAGGCAGCTGCCATTAAACGGTTGTTTGCACTGTTATTAGAGCAAAAAGCTGCTTTGATAATCATTATCTTCTCAACAATCATGAGTATTGGTCTATATGCCGCAACACCTCTTATACTGGGTAAGGCTATCGATCAGTTGATACAGGGTATAAACGAAAAGGGCTTTGGCGGAAGCTTTCAAGTGCTATACGGCATTATCAAGTGGCCTATATTACTATTCCTTGTATCTTATCTGACCAGCTCCCTCTTTGCCTTTTTTCAGGAATACACCATGGCAGGTGTGGGTGAAAAACTGGTGTTAGCCCTGCGTAAGAAAATGAGTGATAAAATTACCAGGCTTCCCCTGAATTATTATGATACCCATCAGACAGGAAATCTCTTAAGCCGGGTGACCAACGACCTGGACAGGGTAGCTGAGGTTTTAAAGACCGGCTCTCTGCAGTTTATAAATGCTATCTTTAATATTTCCATCAGTATAGTTGTAATGCTGACCCAGAGCCCACTGCTTACAGTAATCATACTGGCGGCTATGTCCATAAGTGTATTTGCTACCAAATGGATTTCAGAGAAGAACTTTGAGGTTGCTGCTGAGAACCAGAATATTTTAGGTATCTTAAACGGAAGCATTGAGGAATTCTACACCGGAAATCTGATTATAAAGAGTTTCAATCAGCATAAGGAGGTAATCAATACTGTCCGTGAAATCAGTGAAAGACAGTATGCAGCCAACAAAAAAGCACAGTTCGTTATGTTTGCTATTTACCCGGCGATTCGTTTTCTGACACAGCTGGGGTTTGTAGTCACTGCCATTGTAGGTGGTATATTTGCTGCTGCCGGAAGCATTACCATTGGTACCATTCAGGCCTTCCTGCAATATGTTAACCAGATATCAGACCCGATAGCCCAATCCTCTTATTTCCTCAATTCACTGCAGGCGGCACTGGCATCGGCAGAGCGTGTCTTTGAATTCCTGGATGAGGAGGAAGAAGTCCCTGATACACATGCACCAAAGCTTCTCACGGAACCCAAAGGTGCCGTAAGCTTTGAGCATGTACGTTTTGGATACCGGCCGGAGGCTGTACTTATGGAGGACATCAATCTGACCGTACGTCCCAACGAAATGGTTGCAATTGTTGGCCCTACGGGTGCGGGAAAGACAACACTGATCAATCTGCTTATGCGTTTCTATGAATTAAATGGGGGCAGAATCTTAATAGACGGTATTGATATCAAAGACCTTCCAAAAAGTGAACTGAGAAAAACTGTCGGTATGGTTCTGCAGGATACCTGGCTGTTCCAGGGGACCATTGCGGATAATATAGCTTATGGTAAGATGGATGCCACCCGTGAGGAAATCATTCAGGCTGCCAAAGCTGCCAGATGTGACCAGTTCATCCGTACTTTAGAGAACGGTTACGATACCGTTATCTCCAGTGAAGACAGTAATATTTCTCAAGGACAGATGCAGCTCTTAACCATAGCAAGGGCAATGCTTGCCAATCCTTCCCTGATGATTCTGGATGAAGCCACCTCAAGCGTTGATACCAGAACCGAAGTGGAAATCCAGAAAGCCATGCATCAGATTATGAAAGGAAAAACCAGCTTTGTAATAGCCCACAGACTATCTACCATCCGCTCCGCAGACATGATTCTGGTAATGAAAAACGGTACCATCATTGAACATGGTACCCATAAAGAATTATTGGCCGCAGATACCTTCTATGCCAACCTGTACAACAGTCAGTTTGCTGCCGGTTCTGCCAGCTAATATTTTGTTTCCAGTATCATTTACAAAACGCCGAGGTAAAATATTTGATACGCTGAGTCTGCATTCTGCTATTTTGTTGCCATCTCTGATATGGTATGTTATATTAAAATACAACCAAACAAATGAATGATAACGTAACTACACCAGCTATAATACGAGAAAAAGATCAAGGAGAAACCTATGCTGCTCGCTATTAATGATACCACGATATTCTATGAACAAACCGGTTCCGGTGCTCCTCTGCTACTGCTCCATGGAAATGGCGGAGACCACTTTATGTTTGACAGTCTGACAAGTAAATTAAAGGAACATTTTACCGTCTATGGCATAGACACAGCCGCAATCATGGTCAGAGTGCTAAGACTGAGGATTATACCTATGAAACCATGGCTGAGGATATTTATCACTTCATAGAAGCTTTGTCCCTTAAAAAAGCAAATATCATCGGCTTCAGCGATGGTGCCATTATCAGTCTGATATTAGCCATTAAACACAGTGAAGTAATAGAAAAAATGGCACTTCTAGGCGTTAATCTGAAACCCGAGGATTTTACGGAGGAAAATTATCAGCATCTGAAGGAAGCTTACGAAACAACAAGTGATCCCTTATGTAAAATGATGTTTGAACAGCCAAATATTGAACTTGAGGAGGTTAAGAACGTAGCGGTTCCCACCCTAATACTGGCCGGGGAACAGGATCTCTTTAAAGCCGAGTCTTTCCAGCTTCTCAAGGATGCCATGCCCAATGCCACGTTAAAGGTTATGAAAGGTCATGGACATGATAGCTATATAACAAATAAGGCTATACTTTACCCGGACTTTAAGGAATTTTTTCTATAAGCAAAGGAGGTGAGTATTTGACTTCCATTCAGGAAGCACTGAATACAGCCGACGTGTTAAAGCAAGCTTCCAAGACCAGTTTAACAGCCATTGCAGCCTTCTCTTCTATTATAAGAGCTGATAAAGGCAAACATCTTTTTCGAGATAAGGAAGAAGTTAAGAATCTGTATATCCTAGTTCAGGGAAGGGCTTCATTATATAAACTAAACAGCCTGGGCGAAAAGAAGGTTATCTTTGTTTATGGAGCGGGAAGTTTGTTAAATGAGGTTATGCTGCAAGATCTGCCGGCCTCTATTAACTGCGAACTGTTAGAAAATTCACTGGTTCTGTCTATCCCCCTTCAGAAGTTCTTCCACGTAATGGAGAAGGATCCAGCACTTTTAAAAGCAGTCTTTGATTCTATGGCTCTTAAGATCAGAAGATTGTACCGGCAATTAAAAAATACCACCAACGATCTGTCAGGAGAAAAACGTCTTGCTGCCAAACTTTATAAGCTCTCAAAGGATTGTGGTATAAAAGAGGCTGATGGCATAAGAATCGATATGAATTTAACAATAACCTTTCTGGCGGAAATGTTAGGCTCAAAACGTGAAACTGTATCCAGACAAATGAAAAGACTGGTAGAGATGGGATTGGTTGTAACAAATAAAACCGGATTTCTGATACCGGATCAAAAAAAGTTAAGCGAATATTTTAAAACACCGTGATTTGTATCACGGTGTTTTTTCTATGCCTGTGATATATTTAACAATATAAAAAGGAAGGAAGGTGAATCATGGGATATCTGCTTAACGAAAATAATTTTAACGATGTGATACAGGAATGGCAGAAAGATTATCTGATTTATGCACCGAAGAAAATGCTCGGTGAAGGCATGTATTCAGATACAGACATTACACGTTATGCTGCTATTAATGATATCAGTGAAATCGAATGGGAAAAAAAATCTGATTTTTCCTTTAAGGAAGTACTTCTACCTTTGTCTGAAACTTTATTTTATTACACAGAAGGGACTGTAAAAGAAGCAGAGGCAAATCGTAAATCGGGAGCTGTCATCTTTCTTCGAAGCTGTGATCTTCATGCAGTGAAGCGCCTGGATGAGATTTATTTAAGGAACGGATACGAAGATTTCTATTATCAGAGGCTTAGAGCCAATGTAAGATTTCTTGTAATAGGATGCAGTGCTACATATGATAATTGCTTCTGTGTTAGTATGGGAACAAATCATATTGATTCCTATGATGCCGGTCTGACAATAAACGATGGCCTCTTTCATATCAACAGCCATTGGGAGGAAATGAATCCGCTGTTCTCCCGCTGTTCACAAAAAGAAGCGGAAGTTGTCATCCCTTTTGTAACCAGTAATCAGATAAATGTAAAAGTACCCGAGAATTTAAGTATTGCAGTAAATAGTGCCAGTCTTTGGAAGGAATACGACAGCCGCTGCATTAACTGTGGCAGATGTAATTTTGTCTGTCCTACCTGTACCTGCTTTACCATGCAGGATATCTTCTATACGGATAACGGGAAAGCAGGTGAACGCAGGCGGGTGCATGCTTCCTGCATGGTTGACGGTTATACGGATATGGCCGGCGGTGGTTCTTACCGTAAAAAGAACGGAGACAGAATGCGTTTTAAGGTAATGCATAAGGTCTATGACTACAAAAAAAGGAATGGATATCACATGTGTGTTGGCTGTGGCAGATGCGATGATGTCTGTCCGGAATACATCTCATTCTCCCATTGCGTGAACCGTCTGGAGGATGCCATGAAGGAGGTAACCGGCAATGAGTAAGAATGAATATACCCCTTTTCTTTCGGAAATCCTGGAGGTTAAGAAACATACGGAGCTAGAATATACTTTTCGTCTGTCTTTTAACGGAGACGTACGTCCCGGACAATTTTTCGAGGTTTCCCTTCCAAAGTTCGGCGAAGCACCAATTTCTGTCAGCGGTATGGGTGACGGATATGTGGAGCTTACGATCCGTAAGGTGGGTAAAGTAACCAATGAGATTTTTGAATTGTATAAAGGGAATACCTTAATGATGAGAGGGCCTTATGGTAACGGCTTTGATGTGGAGGATTATAAGGACAAGGAACTGATTATTATTGCAGGCGGTACGGGAGTTTCTCCGGTACGTGGTGTAATTGAATATTTTCACAAAAACCGTACTCAGGTCAAGGATATGACTGTTATAACCGGATTTAAGTCACCTTCATTTGTACTTTTCCAGGAGGATCTCAAAAACTGGAATGATAATATGAAGCTTATTCTGACAGTTGATAAAGAAGATGACACCCCTTCTGATGTCTGTGAAAACACAAAAGAATTACCCGCTTATCAGGTTGGACTGGTTACTCAGTATATTCCTGCAATTAAGGTTAAATCAAAGACAGATACGGCAATCCTTGTAGTAGGTCCTCCCATGATGATGCGTTTTACTGTGCAGGGTCTGTTAAAGGAAGGTTATCCGGAAGAAAATATCTGGATTTCCCATGAGAGAAAAATGTGCTGCGGAATCGGTAAATGCGGCCACTGTAAAATAGATGATGTTTATGTGTGCCTGGACGGCCCGGTATTTCCCTATACCAAAGGACGTCTTCTGGTGGATTAGGAGGTAAAGTATGGATATCAATACCAAGAGCTTAAAGAAAAATGCTTTCCGCGTCACCAAGGAAAGAGGAATTACCGCCTCCAGAATCCGTGTTCCCGGAGGACATATGGATGCAAAATATTTAGCAGTTATCCAAAAGATTGCAGAGGAATACGGAAATGGCAGTCTTCATATAACGGTCAGACAGGGTTTTGAAATACCAGGTATTAAATACGAAGATATGCCGGAGGTCAATACGCTTTTGCAGCCCTTAATCGAAGGTCTTTTAATCAACCAGGAAAAAAAAGGAAAAGGTTACGAAGCCTCCGGTACCAGAAATATCGTTGCCTGCGTGGGAAACAGAGTCTGTCCTTATGGCTGCTATGATACCTCCGCTTTTGCCCTGAAGATTGAAAAGGCTGTATTTCCTCATGATCTGCATTTTAAGATTGCTCTTACAGGCTGTCCAAACGATTGTGCCAAAGTACGTATGCATGATTTCGGTATTCTTGGAATGACTGAGCCTCAGTACGATAAGGACCGTTGTATCAGCTGCGGAGCCTGTGTGAAAGCCTGCAAGAAAAAATCCGTAGGTGCTCTCTCCTTCGTTAATTATAAAGTTGAGAGAAATCACGAAAAATGTATCGGCTGCGGTGAATGTGTTATTCAATGCCCCACCAGAGCCTGGACCAGAAGTCAGGAGAAATATTACCGTCTGACCTTACTGGGCAGAACCGGAAAGAAGAATCCCAGGTTAGGGGAAGATTTCATCAAATGGGTGGATGAAGAAAGTATTATAAAGATTATACTTAACACCTATGCTTATGTAGAGAAATACATCGGCAAGGAGGCTCCGGGAAGAAAAGAACATATTGGCTATATTGTTGACCGAACAGGCTTTGAAGAATTTAAAAAGTGGGCGTTAAAAGAGGTGAGCCTGCCAAAGCAGGCATGTGTCAGTCAGACAATCTATTGGAAGGGTATTGTTTATTAAAATACAAAAATTAAGTGCGTAATCTTTTGCTGCCAGTATGAATATCTGATTTCCTTTTGCAGCTCTGAGAAGGGATGATAAATAATTTGAATAAATATGCTGAACACAATAATTAACGAAACATTAAAAGAAGGGATTGGATAAAAAATGTATAATGAAGAAGTAGAGGCCTTTGGAAATGCCTCACAGGGGAAAATCAAACTTTTATATGGAAATCCATTGGGGTACTTTGTCTCCTCTATGCTTGCCGGTATTTATGTAGGCTTTGGTATCCTGCTGATTTTTTCCATCGGAGGGATGCTGGTGGACCAGCCTTATGTTAAGATCATAATGGGCATTTCTTTTGGTATTGCCTTAAGCCTTGTAATCATTGCAGGTTCAGAACTTTTTACCGGAAACAATATGGTTATGGCTCTTGGATTCTTTCAAAAAAAAGTTAAATTAAAAGATACTTTGCTCCTGTGGCTGGTATGCTTTATTGGAAATCTGGTTGGCGCCATTTTGATAGCTTTCCTCTTCTGGCAGTCAGGACTTGCAAAAGGCGCTGTTGGGGAATTTATTATTCAGGCTTCCCAAACCAAGATGGAGCTTTCTCCCCGGATTCTCTTTACCCGTGGTATATTGTGTAATGCCTTGGTCTGTCTGGCGGTTTGGTGCAGCGTTCGCTGTAAATCTGAAAGCGGAAAACTTATTATGGTTTTCTGGTGCCTTTTTGCCTTTATCACCTCCGGATATGAGCACAGTGTAGCCAATATGACCTTATTAACTGCCGGTTTATTTGCAGATACCAGCGGTGCTCTGACCATTGGTGGTTATGTTCATAATCTTCTTTATGTAACCCTTGGCAATATGGTGGGTGGCATACTTCTTGTTGCATTACCTTATTACCTGATTTCCAAACACAAAATCAACTAATTCTGATAAAAGCATTTTCAGACGATAATAAAAATGCCAGAGTTCCTGATCCTTTGAATATTAACTTGCATGTCAGCACTCTTACACCTGGATTTTCAGGGGTAAGAGTGCTATTTTAATCATGTTTACACCGCAGGATACTTTACCGTCTGCTTGTCCAGAGACGATAGCTTGCATGTCTTTAAAAATACTCTGGTATTCTCTCAACTGTCATGTTATAATAATATTTGTACCATAATTTTACATATTTATCATGAACAGGCTAAGGTGTGGTGTGTCTGAAAACTGCTTGTACCAAGCTGGAGGTTCACTTTGCGGGAGGCAAATTTGCCCAAAACAGCAAGACCCAATTTGGGGGACTAAGTGGTGTTACTTTTCTCAAATTACAACGCAGGTACTGCAAAGTGGGTTATTCAAATCGGCAATGTGCTTCCGACGCACCCTTGTTATATGTAATACAGTAGCTATATTATTCGTTTAATTACAAGCAACAACTTTAATTATGTCTCAACTAATCTCGACTCTGGACACTCATTTAAATCTGACTCTATAAATCGATATACTGATTTTGCTTCATTTACTTATTTCTCATTACTCAATTATTCCATCCCAGCTGGGTTATCAAAATTTTCAAACATCTTCTTTTGGAAATCAATAAATAAAATTATTTAACTCTTATTGGACTCAATTTCATTTCATAATACAGTAAACTTTAACAGCCTGCAGTTTTTCATACCATGAAGAAAGGAGGTTTCAAAACAGACGACTTGTTCAGACATCCTGTAATCGGGGTTTTACCGGTGACCGAACAGCGGGGACGGCGGTATGTTATGGGCTGGAGCATACACTTTGCTTATCCTTGCGCAGTAAATAAACCTATAAAGAAGGGAAGGTATAAATAATGAAAAAACGTCTTTTATTTTTATGTACGCTCATTGCATTCATGTTTCTGCTGTTGTCATCAGGACAAGCAGTTTCAGCAGCAGATTCACAATATCCCGGTTTTCGGGTAGAGGGTCGTTTTCTCTATGACAATCAGGGGGAAAAAGTAATCCTGTATGGTATTAATAAGATGATTGTCTGGACGGATAAGGATGGTATTCCCTCCTATTCCGAAATAGCAAAGACAGGCGCAAACAGTGTTCGAATCGTATGGTCTCTGGAAGACACTGCGGAAGAGCTGGATCTCGCTATCCGAAATTGCCGTACTGAAAATATGATTCCTATTATAGAACTTCACGATGCTACTGGTGACTGGTCAAAACTTTCTGCCCTGGTGGATTACTGGACAAGACCTGATATCGTTGCTGTAATTCAGAAGCATCAGGAATATCTTCTGGTCAATATTGGGAATGAAGTGGGTCAGCAGGTATCAGAAGCAGATTTTAAAGCAGGATACAAAACCGCTGTTAACAGAATGCGAACCGCCGGTATCCACGTTCCTCTGGTTATCGATGCCAGCAGCTACGGACAGGACATTAACATTCTGCAAAGCTGCGGCCCCTACCTGGTAGCGGAAGATCCGGATCATAACCTTATGTTTTCTGTCCACATGTGGTGGCCGAAAGCCTGGGGCTATACGGATCAGCGAGTAATCGATGAACTTCAGGAATCCGTAGCCTTAGACCTGCCTCTCCTCGTCGGAGAATTCGGTCATATATGGGACGAAACAGAAGCCGGAAAGATTCCTTATCAGACTATCCTTGAGTATTGCTACAAATATCAGATAGGTTATCTTCCCTGGGAATTCGGACCAGGTAATAATCCCCAGACCTTTTTGGATATGTCAACAGATGGTACCTACGATACCCTTCACGGCTGGGGTCTGGAGGTTGCAGTAACAAGTCCCTACAGCATCCAGAATATCGCTGAAAGACCGGTATCCATGCTCTCCAACCTTCCGGCTCTTATACCTGCAGAGCCTCTTCCTGCCGGCAATCTGGCTCTGAACAGAACCGTTACAGCATCTTCTTTAGAGAGCAGTCTCTACTCCGGTAATAATATTACGGACGGTAGTCGTGATACCAGATGGGCTTCCGGCCTCTCAGACCCCAACTGGGTATCCATAGATCTGGGCTCCGTTAAGGACATAAACCGGGTTCTTATTTGTTGGGAGGCGGCTTATGCCACTCAGTATAAAATACAGGTCTCTACGGATGGCACCACCTGGTCTGACGTCTACACCCAATACGGTGGAAAAGGACGTACGGAGGATATCAGTCTGACTGCCACCGGACGGTATGTAAGAATTTATTGCATGCAACGATATAATAACAGCTGGCCTTATTCTATTTATGAAGTAGGTATCTACGGTGCAGAATCCGCTTTAAGTGCTTCCATAAGTCCTGCTACTGCCGTTTTTGATAAGAATCCCGGGAAACAGGAGGATATTTCCATAACTCTGAATCCCAAAGCCAATACCTTAACAGCGGTAAAAAATAACGGAAGCAATTTACAAGCTGGCATTGATTATGTTGTGACGGGAACTGCTTTGCTCCTAAAAAAGGAATATCTGGCTGCTCAGCCCGTAGGTATATACCGTTTGACTCTGGACTATAATGGTGGTGTAGACCCGGTTCTTGCCGTAGCCATTGGCGATACTACGCCAAGTCCTTATATCAGGCCAGGAAGAGTCGACTATAATAAGACCGCCGGCAGTCAGTCAGATGTTGTGGTTACCCTCTCTAATGCAGGCTCCTTAAACAGTATTAAGAATGGAGCAAGCTTTTTAACAGCAGGAACCGATTATAGCCTTTCCGGTAATCAGGTAACCATAAAGAAAGAATACTTAAACCGCCAAAGTCTTGGTATCACCCGATTGACTTTTGACTATAACGCCAAATACAATCCTGTTTTGAAAGTAAATATAAGCGATACCTCGCCAAGCTCTGTCATAACACCTGTAACCGCAGCCTTTGAAAAACGCCTGCCGGCAGATATCACCATCCATATGACTTTGAATGGTAATTCCCTTACCTCTATTTTAAATAACACGGTTGTCCTGACAGCAGGAACCGACTATATCCTCACCGGTACAACCATAACCCTTAAAAAGGAATATCTTAGTACTTTACCCACAGGAACAACGGCTCTCTCTTTCGTTTTTAGTGCCGGCGCACCACAGCGCCTTACCCTGTCGGTAACAGATACCGTACCAAATTCTGCTATATCACCAGACAGAACTGTGTTTGACAAGGAATCCCCTGCCGATATCCCCATCACCCTGACCCTCAATGGCAACTCATTCCTTGGTATTTATAATGGAACAGCCCTTCTGATAGCCGGAAGCGATTATACCTTATCAGGCACAACAGTTATCCTGAAGAAGGAATATCTCTCTTCACTTTCAGAAGGAACGATACGATTACTCTTTGATTTTAGTGCAGGCAAAGATTCAGAACTTGTAATTACAGGTACTTCCGTAGCTTCCGGCCTTTCAGTGACCTTTTTCAACGGCACCAAAACTGCTCAGGCCAACACCCTTTCCCTGCGTCTAAAATTAACCAATACCGGCAGTGAAGCAATTAATCTGTCCGCTGTCACGCTGCGTTATTACTATACGAAGGATGGCAGCCAGCCCCAGTCTTTC
This sequence comes from Anaerocolumna sp. AGMB13020, assembly GCF_033100115.1. Taxonomy (NCBI): domain Bacteria; kingdom Bacillati; phylum Bacillota; class Clostridia; order Lachnospirales; family Lachnospiraceae; genus Anaerocolumna; species Anaerocolumna sp. AGMB13020. The sequence continues at coordinate 986,382 of NZ_CP136910.1, forward strand.
TGGTGCGATTGGTCTAATGTGGGAAGCAGCAACGTAACCGGCAATTTTATCCCATTGACTGTCCCTACGACAAGCGCTGATAATTATCTGGAAATTGGATTCACCTCTGCTGCCGGGAGTCTGGCTGTAAATCAAAGTATTGAGATACAGATACGGGTTGCCAAAGCTGACTGGTCCAACTATACCCAGACCAATGACTACTCATTTCTTGAAAGCGCCGACAGTTATGTCTCTTGGGAAAAAATAACAACCTATGTAGCCGGTATGTTAAGTTCCGGCATTGAACCATAGTATTACATTATTAATCATAGAATGCCGGATTTATCTCCTGCAGTAAGCTTAAAGAGTTTTATTCCAGAAATATATAGAATAAACTTCCGTATTTAAGCTTATTTACTTCTGATAAATCCGGCATTATAATTTACAGACAGGCTAGGTTGTGGTTCGAACCTTAAGAAGCCTGCTTGCAGCATTTATGTTCATAGCAGGTTAGCCTGATTTCGCCCTTTTGCTTTTGATAAATACAGCGCCTGGTCAGCTCTCTTTAGAATATCCATACAATCTGAATCCGTCTTTTGAAAGAAGGAAATACCAATTGATATCGTTGATGTTATTACCGTTTCTCCTAAAGATATCTCTAAGTCTGAGATAACTGATAAAATACTCTGGGCGAAAACAAGCGCATTTTTCTTCTGCAGACCATTAACTATTATGATAAATTCGTCTCCGCCCCAGCGTATAATTTTGTCCGAGCTTCTGATGATACCGCTGATTGCCTTCACGATTTCTACCAGCACAAGATCCCCCGTCGCATGTCCGTATTCGTCATTGATTCCTTTAAAATGATCAATATCAAACATCATAATGACAGGGTCTGCTTCACATTTCAGGTACGTCTTATAGGCTTTATTGATATCTATTGTACCGCTTCTGCGATTACCTGCCCTTGTAAGAATGTCCTGATTCATTTCCGATTCCATTTGCTTACTGGTGTTATGGTAGCGTATTTTTTCTATTAAGGTTACGATACAATAACAAATAAACAATATAATAACAAAGACTAGCAGCAGTACCAGCATGAGCCTGGATACAAGCCTAATGCTCTGCTGATTCATCAGATCAATATCCTCCTGGATATCATCCAGATACATCCCCATTGCAATAACCCAGTCAAAGTCTTTGTATAACTTGGCGTAAGTCAGCTTCTCTGATATTTTGTCACTTTCCAGTTCCTTAAAATAATAAGTAAAGAACAGCTCTCCATTTTTATTGATTCCCTGCAGTTCTGTTTTATAGGGAAAGTTTCCACTCATATCTTTTGTATTGGTAGAAAGATATGTTCCTTCTGTCTCCGGAAGGTTCGGATGAACAATCCGGATTGCATAATTATCACCACCGGCATAATTGATTATCTCATTAACCCATACATAAGAATTATCACCGAACCTGGTACTTCTTATTATGTCTGAAACCTCAGCTTTTACCAGCTGATCAGAATATTCTTTGCTGATACCAAGGAATATGATTTCTTCACCGTGAGTCACTAAACGATAGGTAGCCATTTCAGGTACTACCTCCTTTAATGTATCCTCCCAGTTGTTCTTTGACAGGTTCAAAGGATCATATATGGCTTTCTTCTCCCCTGTATCCCATAGAATTACCTGTACGAAATCATAATCCGGGTTTCCATTAAAAAAACTGATAATGAATTGACTGAATTCAGCTTCAGAAAGCTCTGACTTCAGCTTGAGGACCGCTGCTGTTCTGGTCATGAACTTTTCCAGATAATCAACTTTCGTTTTCCTTCTGACTTCAATTTCCGATATAATGTTATTAACAGTGTCTTTGAGAATATCTTTTTTCATATTATAAACAGTTTCCTGGGTCTTGCTGATATAAATATTGCTGATTTTATCCAATGAGAATAGATAAAACCCTATCAGTACACCGCAAAGAATACTTAAAATTGCTAAAGTAAATAAAGTATATCTACGTTTGATAATACACGCCTCCAATTACCTGTGTTTACAGTCAAAAAAGAGGTCACAAATTACCACGTACCCTCATCCAGACATATTTGCTTTTCTTATTTTTACGTTATTTTTACAGTATGTACTCTATTATAGACTAATGTACCATTGGGAAGCAAGCTTAAACTATTACATATTCAAAGCAAAGATAACATTCCATACTTCTGTCGGTTTTCTGATACGCTTTCCACTATTTAAACAGTATGTTAAAGGATAAATATAATAAAATGCTATTTTAAAATAATTCCTATTATAAAAAGAGGATGTCACCAGTTATCTATTCTTAGAAGCAGTTGTCAACGAATACGGAATCGTTAAATTCAATATTCTAAAAATAACATCCTGCTTAAGAAATTTCTGGGACACCCTCTATTATAGCGATACTTAATTTGTCGTCTGTGAAAGCAGACGTACGACCAATTACTTATTCATATGATCATTTAACTGGTTTACCAGTTCATCTACCTCTACACCGTGTACGGCACAAGCATCTTCCAGACTTTCAGCAGAAGAAGCAGGACACCCCAGACAATGCATACCCATTTCGAAAAAATAAGGAGCAGTGGTATTATCTGCATTTAATACTTCACCAATCAATGTATCCTTTGTTACCTGTAATTTCATATTAACCTCTATTCTTGCGCACGCTCTTTGCGCATACCAAGTTTGTGGTGCGCATGCACAAACTTTATACTTCCATTGTTAATCCGCCCATAATCTGCTGACTGAATACATGTTCAATCCTGGGCAGTGAGATTTCCAGAGTTTCTCTTAATACATCCTCAATGGTTTCGACCGGGATTACAGTAAGCTGTTTCTTTACTTCCTCGGGAACCTCCTTTAAGTCTATCACATTGTCTTTTGGAATGAGGACTTTATTGATACCGGCTCTCTGAGCGCCTAGCAGTTTTTCCTTCAGTCCGCCAATAGGAAGCACTGCTCCTCTTAAAGTGATCTCTCCGGTCATGGCAATCTTTGGATCAACCTTTTTACCGGTAACCAGAGAAGCCAATGCGGTAAACAAGGCAATACCTGCTGATGGTCCGTCTTTTGGCACTGCTCCGGAAGGAACATGAATATGCAGATCTCTTTCTTTAAAGTTCACGGAATTTAGCGGCAGCCTGGATTTTAATAAGCTTAAGGAAATTCTTGCGGATTCTTTCATGACATCCCCAAGCTTTCCGGTTAACATTACAGCTCCGCCTCCCGGCATGTCCGTAGCTTCAATAAAGAGAATCTCACCGCCGACCGGTGTCCAGGCAAGTCCGGTTACAACTCCCGGCGGATTGTCCTGCTGCGCTCTGTCATGCCTTGATACCTGTCTGCCCAGTAATTCTTCCAATGCATCTGCATTTATCTGATATGGGGTTTCAACTTTGTTGGATACAATCTTCTCAGAGGTAATCCTTGCAAGTGCTGCCAGCTGCTTCTTCAAACCTCTCACTCCGGCTTCCAGTGTATAATCATTGATAATCTTCTGAAGAACTTCATCCTCCATTACCAGATGCTCCTCTGTCAAACCATGTTCCTCTAATACAGCAGGAAGCAGATAATTCTTAGCAATATGGAATTTCTCTTCCATGGTATAGCTGGATACTTGTATTACTTCCATTCTGTCCAGCAAAGGTCCGGGAATACTTTCCAGAGAGTTTGCTGTGGCTATAAAAAATACATCGGACAAATCATATGGAAGATCCATGTAGTGGTCGGTAAAAGTATTGTTTTGTTCAGGGTCAAGAACCTCTAACAAGGCACTGGCAGGATCTCCGCTATAACCACCGGCTACCAGCTTGTCTACTTCGTCAAGAACCATGACCGGGTTGTTGGAACCTTCTTTTCTTATGCTTTGAATAATTCTTCCGGGCATTGCACCAACGTAAGTTCTGCGGTGACCTCTGATTTCAGCTTCATCCCTGATACCGCCAAGGCTTAGGCGGATGTACTTTCTGTCAAGGGCCTCTGCAATGCTCTTACCAAGACTTGTCTTACCGGTTCCGGGGGGGCCAACCAGTAAAAGAATGGATCCACGTTTATCATTTTTCAGCTTCATAACTGCCAGATGCTGAATGATTCTGTCTTTTACCTTATTAAGACCATAATGCTGCTCGTCCAGTATCTGTCTGGCCCTCTCAAGGTTAATGGGTTTTGCCTCCGCCTTTCTCCAGGGGAGTGAAATCAGAAGCTCAAGATAGTTACGGATTACGTTATATTCTGAACTGTTAGGTCCTTGGGCTTCTAACTTGTCCAATTCTTCTAAAGCTGTATTTTCAATGTCCGCCGGCATGGCTGCCTCTTTTATCCTTGCAAGGAAATCCTTATCTTTCTGACTGCCTCTGTCTTTGCCTTCATTTAGCTCATCCTGAATAACTTTAAGCTGTTCCCGGAGCACAGACTCTCTGTAATACTTATTGGCTTTTTCTGAGAACTTCTCTGAAATCTGTAGTTGAAGTTCAATGGCTTCTTTCTGTTTTAACAGGTGGTCCATATACCTTAAGCTTCTGGCCTTTAAAGATTCTATTTCCAGTAATTCATACTTCTCATCGTTTGAGATAGACATATATTGGCTAAGATATACCATAAGGGTATTTAAGTCCTTAAACTCATCCACAATACGGCTGTATTGCTCACCCCCCTGGAACTTAGCACTGATTTCCCTGATTACCTTTTTCAGGTAATCAAGCATTTCCTCTTTGCTCTTATCATCCAGATCTATAATTTCAGGACTGAGTTCGTACTCCCCATGAACCAGACCATTTAGAAAATGCAATTCTCTGATTTCTACCCTGTCTTCTATCTTAACAGTAAGCATAAGGCCTCTTTCTGTCTTCTCCAGTTCCTTCACCTGAAAAGTTAATCCGGTACGATAGAAATCCTCTTCTTTTAATGCTTTCTGTCCAAAATTCTGTTTTAGCGGCAGGATTATTTTTGTGATATCCTCATTATTCAAATATCTTAATTGCAGCTCATCGGGTGTTTTTATATGCACCTTCGTTTCAACTCCCGGTAATAAGACTGAATTGGAAACAGGAAAGACAACTCCCTGGTTATTGTTATAATTATCTGACATACTATCATCCTTTCCTTTGGTATAAATGAATATTCATTTATTTATACTGTGAAATAATTGCGAGATCCCTTTGTCTATTCAACAAAATTATCTCGCTTGAATTTATTGTATCAATATTGCTTCCTGTATGATTTGAATCATCTCCTTTAGCAAATCCGCTCTTTCAGCTTCACTTTTATGATTATCCGCTGCTATTGCCTTGACCGGATAGAAAATTATCGCCAGTAAATTATCATCACTGTAATTTTTTATAACCTGCTTCTGCTTCATTTCATTCATAAGACTGTGAATGTTACAGATTTTCTTCCTCCTGGAACAGCCATTGGCCAGGGAGGGACAGTTGGAGAACTGCTCCACAAAACTGAAAACCTCTCTATTCTCCAAAATATAATTGTAGTAGCTTCTGATAAGTACTTCCAGCAACTGTTGTCCGGTCATTTTGATGTCTACCCTGTCAAGCAGATAATCAAAGATTTCTTCCGAATATTCCGTGTAAATGTCCTGCAGCATATTTTCTTTGTTTTCAAAATATATATAAACTGTTGCCGGCGAAACCCCCGCCAATTTCGCGATTTTTGAGATGGAAGCACCATGAAAGCCTTCTTGAAGAATCAGTTTAATAACTGCATCTTTTATGCTTCTCTCTTTCTCATCGTCTTTTTTTCTCATGATATCACCTCAACATGGTTTTATAATAAACGATCATTCATTTATTGTCAATACTTTTTTCATTCCCTTTACTATTGTACTCTAAATAGATGTTTACGGCAACTCTTATAGGGGGGGACTGCATGGCAACTTCGTTTTTAACCTATTATCGCTTCATTTCTTTTCTTAATTGAAAGGAGCCTGCTTCTAAATCCTTGGGGTTCTCGATTCTCACACAATGAAAACCACATTTATTAATATAGAAATTATGATTTCTTCTGCTAAAGATAGGTGTCTCCGTACTCCAGCTCAAGGTGTCCGGATACATCTCTTCAACCATCTGCCATACCTTTGTACCAACCCCTTTATTCTCTTCCGCTGCATCGAGAAAAATTGTTCCAAGGAAATGATGCTTATCGGTTTTAATCCACAGAACAATACCACCTATCAGCTCCTCATCCCTATAGATTTTAAAGGCAGTAGAATCCGGGTGAAGTCCCCATTTTCTTAAAAAACTGCCATCATCATATCCTTCCGGACCACCTTCCTCGTTGTTTGTATGCATCTTGCTGTCTTCATCAAAAGCTCTTTTTGCAATTCTTGTCAATTCATCAATATCCTGACTCTCCATTGGTCTAAATGTAATATTTCCTGCCATACATAAAATCCTCCCATTTTCATTTTTTTACACTTAAAACTTACTCTTAATTACTTGCCTCATGTCTACAGCAGAAGTATACTCTTTGACGTCGCGTCAAAGTCAATATGCATTTCTTACTTTTACAGCTGTTGATTGGATTACCAAAGCCTGCCTAGGCATATCGATTTGTGATGTCAGCACCAAGCATGTTGCCTAAAACAACAATGCATGGGTGTAACGAAATGAAACCGTAAGTAAAAATTTATTTTTTTTATGATTAAGTATTGACACCTGATAATATTCATGATATTATATCAATGTTATTTTAGATGCAAATTTGATTCACATATTTATGTAAGTCATTAAACATTTAATGGTTTGCACAAATATGTGATTTTTTATTTTCACCCAAAATATTCACAATTTAATTTTATTAGGAGGTATCTTTCATGAACAAAGGTACAGTAAAATGGTTTAACGCACAAAAAGGTTTTGGATTTATCACAAACAGTGAGAACGGTGAAGATGTATTCGTACATTTCAGCGGAATCGTTTCTAATGGTTTTAAGACTTTAGAAGAAAATCAGAATGTAACTTTTGAAATTACTAACGGACCTCGTGGTTTACAGGCTGTTAACGTAGAAATAGCTTAAGTTTCAATTCGTTATACCAATAAGAACCCCGGACTTTCTTAAGAACGTCCGGGGTTCTTATTTTATTATTGCTGCAACCATGATGAACTTCATAATCCGTTTTTATCTTTTTCCGCTTGTATGAACGAAACTAGAAATCAAAAAGACACATTCAATCAACGAAGAACAATTGATTGAATGTGTCTTAAATAATATTCTGAAGGAACGCAGCTATAAATCATAAAGGACATTTATTATCCGTGATCTTAGCTTCTACTCCTAAACAATAGAGCCGCCGCCATCAACAATGATAAACTGACCCTGTACATAGCTGGAAGCATCACTGGAAAGATATAATATCGTGCCGTTTAATTCACCTTTTCTGCCTGGACGGCCTGCAGGATTTGCTGCATTATAGGCATTCAGAAATTGCTCTGATTTAAACAGGGTTCCGGCGGTCATCTCGGATTCAAAAAGTGCAGGTCCAACGGCATTTACAGTTATACCATATCTTGCATAGGAAGCTGCCATTCCTTTTGTCATTCCAAGCACAGCAGATTTTGAGGAATTGTAGGAATGTCTGATAAACATATCATTTTTATCAGCTACCACTGCATTTACGGATGCAATGTTTACTACTTTTCCGTAACCTTTTTCTTTCATCTTTGGTATTACATATTTACTGGTTAAGAATATGCTCTTTACATTGGTATCAAAGGCATTATCCCATTCCTCTTCTGTCATACTGTCAACACCACCTCGTACTGCAATACCGGCATTGTTTAATAAGATGTCCACCTGCCCAAAGGTATTGAACACTGTTTCCATCGCTTCTTTTACACTCTCTTCTTTGGTAACATCGCAAGCTACTGCAAGGGCTTTTCGTCCTGTACTCTCGATAATTGCTTTTAATTCCTCAAGCTTATCATAACGCCTTGCCAAAAGGGCTACATCTGCACCTGCTTTTGCATAAGCAAGTGCTGCATCTGCTCCCAGTCCGGAGCTTGCTCCTGTAACGACTGCTACTTTTCCCGTTAAATCAAATAAATTCTCCATATTCTTAATTCCTTTCATTTTATATTTATTTAAAGCTATCAACTTTTTCTGTTATAGCTTATTGCTTCTATCATTTCAGCTATCCCTTCACCCGTTATTAAATACGTCCGGTTTCCATAAAAGCTGTACGGTCATAACGTCCGGTAAGGAGATAGGGAATAACTTCCTCTGCCTCTAATTTCTCTACCAGATTCAGCTTATGTACCAGCAGGCTGTTCTTGGAATAAGCTCCTCCAATTATGGTATTGACAGGAAGCTCTGCCCAAGGGTCGTCGATACTGGATTTTAAATTCATTGATACGATACCTGGCTCCCAGGATTTATAATTGTATTCACATTGATTCATGAGCAGAGCACCGTTCATAAAGTGAGCTGCACCATTTTCATCGGGCTGTCTGTCAAAGTGGAAATAGAAGCCGCCGCCAAAGGTCTGCTTGCCTGCTGCCGGGAATTGGTATAAAGCTGCGGTCATAGGACTGTTATATTCGCCTAAATGCATCTTTATATCCACCAGTTGTGTTCCTCTTCTGGTAACACCTGCTGTTACGGTATCACCATTTCGTCTGATTACAAATTCTCCACCCAGCTTCTTTGGTATACTTCCGTTATCCCTGCCGCATTGTACCGCCATTTCTGCTCCGGGTCCTCCCAGTACAAGACCCATGGTATACAGTCCCAAGGTTTTTCCATAAGTTGCATAAACACCCAGTATTGCTTCATAGTAATCATCTGCAAAGGTCGGATTATTAACATGGCAGACGGATAAGGTAACCACCGGCATAGAGAAAGGTTTTAACGGCGGAGGAAGAATTCTCTCTATGGCTGCGGGATCGGTCAGATAACTGATATAGATTCCCTCCTGATCGTCCATCAGAGAAACCTTACCGAAGTTTGGAAGTTCTTCCTTTGCTACCTTAAAACTGGGTACCTTCTCGGCTGTTGTAAACAGACTGGAGGCTGTATCATATGCGGTACGGGTTGCAGGAGCAATACTGCCGTCTTTTATCGCACTACCTATAAGCTTCACAATCGTTCCCCTGGCTTCCAGTTCAGATACCAGTGTTCTGTCGGGACGGAAGCCAAGAGATAGTACAACTGCTTCTGCATCCGCTTTTACTTCTTCTTTGTTCTCTATCTTTTCCAGTATAACGCTGTCTTTTGTAATCTCTTTCAGGGAATGTCCTAACAGGTATTGTGCACCAGCTTTTGCAAGACGTCCGCATACATCGGCAACATTGGTATGGTTTGCATTTGGTGCAGGCTTATCAAGCATATCAATTATTGTCACCTGATTTTCTGTTTCACATAAGTATTCTGCAGTTTCAAGACCGGTGAGTCCTGCTCCAATTACTACAACCTTTTTGCCCTTAAGGACTTCCTTACCGGATAATATGTCTTCTACGGTATACACGTTCTTGCCGTTAATACCTGGTATTTTGCCTGGTATAATGGAAGTGGAACCGGAGGCCAGCAAAACCGCATCTGGTTTACAGGCCATAATGCTTTCAGTATCTGCTTCCGTATTGAGTAAGACTTCCACTGAAAGTTTCTCAAACTCATTGCCGTAGTAGTCTGCAATCCACTGCATACGCTCCTTTAGAGGAGGTTTTTTCGCAAGATTAACCGTTCCGCCAAGCTCAGCCTGACGATCCATTAAGGTTACTTTCATTCCCCTTAGTGCGAGTGTCTGTGCCGCTGTCATACCCGCAGGACCTGCACCAACTACAACCACCCGATGTCCTTTGGTATCACGAACCAGATTTCCATACTTTCTCTCTCTTGCATATCTGGGATTTAAGGCACATTCCGGCGGTAAGCCTGCAGCATTGTATTCGTTTAAGCTTTCGAAACAGCGGAGGCAGGAAATACATTTACGCAGCTCCTTTTCCCTTCCCTCCTGGACCTTTTTACCCCATTCTTCATCTGCATTCCAGGAACGGCCCATGGAGACAAAATCAACTACACCGTCTTCCAAGAACTTTTCAGCTGCAGCAGGTTCCCTGATAACAGAAACACCGATTACCGGAATCTTTACATGACTTTTTACAGCCTTAAGAAAATCACGTCTCCAGCCCTGAGGGAAGGAAATTGGTTCAATACAGGTCATTCCGGTTTCATAGAGTCCACAGCTTGGATCAATGAAATCTATTCCTGCCTGTTCCAGTGCCATGGCAATCTTAACACCGTCCTGCACATGGATATACTCTTCGGTTACTCCAGTCTTATCAAGGAACTCTTCAATACTTAGACGTACACCAACTGGGAAATCAGGGCCGCACTCTTTCCGGATTCCTTCAATGATTTCAATAATAACCCTCAAACGGTTCTCGAAGCTTCCGCCGTATTCATCCTCCCTTTTATTCGTATAGGGTGAGAGGAACTGATGCAGCAGGTATCCATGGGCAGCATGTAATTCCACACCGTCACAGCCGGACTTTTGCACTCTTAGGGCACCAGCTACAAACTCCTTCACTATCTGCTTCACCTCTTCCGTGGTCAATGCACGGGTTTCCTGCTTCAGAAGTTTACAGGGAATGGCTGAAGGTGCCACTACCGGCTGTCCCCCAAGAAGGGCGGTCACGGTTTCACGTCCCGGATGATGAAGCTGGATAAATATCTTGCTGCCATGCTTATGTACTGCTTCTGCCAGCCTTGACAACGGTTCGATATGTCTGTCCTTGGTAACGGATAACTGTCTCATAAGACCGGCACCGTTTATATCATTTATACGCGTAATCTCAGGGATAATTAGTCCCGCTCCGCCAATTGCCCTTGCCTCATAAAATGCTATCATATCCTCTGAGGGTGTTCCATCCAGGTTAGCCAGGCCGCAGCCCATGGGTGACATGACTAAGCGGTTTTTAAGTTGTACCTTGCCAATGCTTCCCGTTTCAAATAATCTGTTATACATTCTGTACCTCCAATGGATTTTGTTAAATTTATAACACTGTTGATAACATAAGGATACAGGATTACGGGTAAATTCACAACGTGTATGATGAATGATAAAACTTTGACAATTTGGTTACCATGCACTAAAATAAAACAAGAGATATTATTGATAGAAAGAGTTGGGGATTTTTATGACTTTTAAAAAGCTGATTGAAAGAATATCCAAGGAATACCGCATAGATATATTAAGTGAAGGAGAAGATACGGAGTTACAGGATATTGCCTTGATTGACGGCAAAGATACCAATATCCGGAAGAATACCTTATATTTTGGTTACGATAAACAAATGAACAAGACTGTCTTTCTCCACAATTGTATTTTAGCTTGTACAGGCTCTGGTCCGCTTCCCCTTACCACTGGCTGTAATGCTGCCAGGGTCGCGGAAGAGGAGCTTTTCTCCCTGTTCAATATGGTCAAAAATCTGATAGAAACTACCCGCAGCAAGGGGATTTACGAGGAACTCACTGCCTTAGCAGACAGCTCCCGCAGTATAGAAGCGGTAATTGACGCAGCCTCTGTTAGGCTTGGCAGCTTTCTGGTATTCTGTGATATGAACTTTAAAATCATTGCCAAATCCAACTCCATACCGGTCCATGACCCCCTTTGGATAGAAAATACCGTCAAGGGTTATTGCAGTTACGAATTCATTCATGCTGTTAAGGATTTAACAGCAATTAAAAATGCCTCAATGACAACTTCAGCTTTTGAAGTCGTATGCAGCCAATCCTCCAACCGTAAAATCAGCTGCAAGGTCTTTCACAACAAGACCCAGATTGGATTTCTGTTAATGATAGAAGGAGACACTCCCTTTCTTCCCTCTCATTTTGAAATGCTTCGTACCATAAGTCACGCTGTCAGCTATACCATAGCTTACTATACACCAGATTTGTTTGAAGAAAACAGCCGTTATCATGAATTGCTATACAGCATGCTGATAGGTGCTCCTGCCAAGGACATTGCCAACCGTCTTTCAAGTCTTACGTTTCCCGGCAGAATGCTGGCGCTGTATCTTCGGCCTGCCCGATACTTAGGACAGCAGTATCTTAAGAATTATACCTCCAAGGCACTAAAGCATAGAATTGCTGAGACCCATGTAACCTATCACAAAAACGGTATAGCTGCTGTTATCCCATTACCAGAGGAGCCTGACCTGTTCAATAAACTGCCGGAATTATTAAGAGATCTTGCAAAGAAAGAATATGTACGTATTGGAATAAGCTATCCCTTTACAAAAATTGAGAATTTTGTAAACCACTTTGATCAGGCTTTCGCTGCTCTTGAGCTTGGACAGAAGCTAAAAAGCGAGGAACCGATCTGTTTTTATCAGGATTATCAGTTTTTTCATTTACTGACAGAGGCAAAATCTCCTGATAAACTGGGGAGCTTCTGTCATCCAGCACTGGCAGCGCTGCGGCAATATGACCATGCAAATAATTCCCAGCTTTATAAAACCTTGTGTGTCTACATTGAGAAAGGCTGCAATATCAAGCTGACTTCTGAAAGCCTGTTTATCCATCGGAACTCCCTGGTGTACCGCTTAGACCGTATCACTGAAATCTGCGGAATTGACCTTTCAGATATTAATACTTTGTTCCTTCTTCGATTATCTTTTCTTGTTGACCGCTATAATGAGCTGAATACAAGTATTGAGTGGGGTTAATAATATGATTAAAGCTTACTGCTTAAGGCAGAAGGCTATCGCTCTGAACGTCAGAAATCAGCTACTAACTAAAGTTCCTCTATTAGCTTAGCAGTTCCTTTAAATCAAGGTTTAACGGCTATAAAGCAGTTCCAGGGGGTATTGGCCCAATTGATTCACTATTGCCCAATACCCCCTGGTAAATTAATTATTTCTTACCTTTATCTATCTTCTTATTTCTAATATTCTTCCCCTGGTCCAACAGGAACCGGGTAGATGGGATTCTCAGGAGACTCAGATACAACCGGTACTTCCGGCATTAACAAACCTCCGCTGTTTGGCAGTACCAGATTGATGGTACCTGAAGCAATTGCAGTTAAGGTTTTCCCATAGATATCCGTATAGGTAACCTCTACCAGTAAGCCTGTTGCTTTCGTATAATTAGGTGCTATCCAGGTTCCTGTATAGTATCCCGAAGATACCTCTCGCATGGTAAAGGACTTAGGTTTGATGGTATTCTGATCCTGGGCAATTATTCTGAAGGAAGCGGTTCCTCCTGCCAGACTCTTAAAGCTTACCGTCAATACTTCACCGCTTTTTAGGGTTACCTCGGAAGAAGGTGTAAGGTCGATTATACCCTGTTCTTTTACAACGTTAATTTTACCAGCAGCTATAGCTGTCACTTTATTTCCTGCGCCATCTGCAAATTCAGCTTCAATTACGAGTCCGCTTATGTTTGCCTGAGGAGCAGTCCAGGTTCCTACATAAAAACCTTCGCTGACTTCCTGCATACTGATTCCGCCGCCAGACTGTGTTGCAGGACTGGCAGGAAGCACTACCCTGAAAGTCCCGCTGCCCCCTGGCTCGCTGTGAAAGCTAACGGTCAGTGTCTGCCCGGGTGTTAGGTTCACATCACTTGCAGGTTCCAATGCGGATATAACCGGTACCTCTTTCTTCACAATAACCTTAATCAGTTTCTCGGTGACATTTCCTACCTGATCATATGCCTTTAAGGTAAATAGATTCTCTCCTGTATAGACAATCTTCTCAACGTGGAAAGCTCCATCCTGGACCACAACATTCTCATTGTTTATCTCAAGTTTATTAAAATGCTGGTCAAACACCGTTCCGGTAATGTCTACCACTCTTTCATTCGTTATCAATCCATCTGCCGGTGCGGTAACAAGGAGTTCCGGTGCCAGCTTATCCTTTATTACCTTTTTGGCTGCTGAGGGTTCCGTTTCTTTTCCGTTTAACTCAGAAGTTGCTGTGATGATACTTTCTTCTTCGGTCAGTGGAATTACCTTACGGAAGGATTTGTTGACGGAAGTTACCTGCTCTGTTTTACTGCCATTCACATAAAGATTGACTTTACCATCCGCTGTCACTGTCCCTTCTACCAAAATGGAATCCTGGTTGGTATAGCTGACAGCCTCTAAGTTGGTGATAACCGGTGTATCCACAGAGTATTCCATTCTTGCACGAATCATTAAGCCACCGGCTACCTCCTCCTCTGCAATAGGTGTAAAGGTATCACCGGAATACAGATAAGAACGGTCAGCATAAGGACTGTCTTCGTCAATACCGGTACCAGGTGAGGCAGTACCCACAGCAGTCTGAGAGGTTGCTATAAAGAAATCTCTGCTGGTGGAGAAACCAAATTCTGATAAATCAATGTAATTCCACTCTCCTCTAACAACATTTACTACCTTGGGTGAAGTATTTAATTTCACCGGGTTACCATTGGCATCTGTATCATAGATGGTAACTCCGATCTGATCCCCTCCTGGTGACGGCCAATCAGTTCCCCAGAAGAAAATATTTGCACCTTTTACTTTACCATACTGTGCTGGTGTTACTCTGATTGCCAATCCATTACCGGTTGCATTCAGCACCAGTGCATTTTCTCCTGTTCCGTCGTCGTATACGATTTCTTCCTCATAACCTACAAAACGTTTAAGAGGTATTGTCACTTCCGTGGTCTCATTGCCAGTTACCACAGCGCTGACCTCGCCGGGTTCAAACCCATCAGCGATTACCTTTAAGGTATAAGTGCCTTCGTAAATATCGGGAATCCTAAATTCACCGTTTGCATCTGTCGTTACAACAGGTAGCTTTGAATCCTCTTTTACCCTGATAACTGCATTTGCTGCCGGTTCTCCTGAATATCTGTCAGTAACCTTACCCTGTATGATTCCTTTCGGCTTTTCAGTAAGCACAAAATTCTTCTTAACGGTTTGGTTCTCTGTTAAATGTACCTGTGCTTCCGCCGGATAATAACCATAGGCTTCTGCTCGTAAAGTCCAGGTATCTTCTCCTTCATTTATCGCATGCTTTAGGGTATATCTGCCGTCAGCGGGGTTGGTTTTAGCACTTCTTCCTGTTTCCAGCACGGTTACTACCGCATCGGCAGGCAAGCCTGCTGTCACAGAGGAAATGGCCTGAACGAAAGCATCACTGACCGTTTCGTATTTCTGAGTTACCGTTGTGTTCTTCTCCTTCAGATTCAGTTTGATGGGTTTTACTTCCATTTCTTTCTTCTGAAGGCTTAAGCTGTTGTCTGATGCCTTGTAAGCTGGTAATTGTATACTGGAGGCGGCTGCATTTGCTGCATTTACCAATAAGTAATCAATATACCAGCCTGCTTTATTAAGAGAGGAATCAGAGGTCAGAAGAAATCTTATCTTTACGGTTTTTCCTGTATAGGAGGAACCCAGCAGAAGCTCCGTATTCGTCCAGGCTTTTCCATCACCGGTATAATAGCCTCCGGGAGCCAGGTCCGTCCAAGCCGACCAATTATCACCATCTTTTATAGAAATCTGGATATATCCCTTATCGTATTTGCTCTCAAATTCATACCACTGTCCAATCTTTAAAGTGCTGATCTTATCCTCTGGCAGCTGGATTTCAGGCGTTTCTAACCAGGAATTACTGCTGTTTAAATAATTGGCAGCAAGTCCGGTAGCCCAAACCTTAGCACCATAAAAACCGGTTCCCGGACCGGAAGCCGGAACTCCCCACTGCCAGGAATTATTAGTACCGCCGGTTAAGAAAGCACCATTACTGTTTTCAAAATCCTCGTAATAAACATAGTCACCCAGTGATTGAACCTCAAGGGTCAAAGGCAGTGATAGCCCGCTTTCATTCCCGGCAAAGTCAAAAGCAGAAACTTTGTAATAATAAGTTCTTTGTGCTTCAATACTGTTATCCCCATAGGAATTTGCAGCAGTTTCTGCCAAAAATGCATATGCTCCGTCAATGGAATCCGAGCGGTAGACACGGTAACCTGCTATATCAGTGTCTGATACGGCAGACCAGTTTATTGCGGCGGTATTTAAAATAACACTGCCGGTTAAATTAACTGGTACAGAAGGAGCGATTCTGTCCGTAGCGATAAATTTCGCATCCTCCAGATACCAGCCGACCTTAGAAACACTTGTATCTGAAACCAGACGGAAGGCAATGTATACGGGAAGAGAAGAGCCTATATATTCGCTTAAGTTTATGGTCAGCTTGCTCCAACTGGTCTTTGTGCCTGTTATAACAGGTCCTACCTGATTCCAGGTCTCCCCGAGGTCAGCGGTTACATATACAAAACCCTTATCAAAATTATTTTCGATATCATACCACTGATTCACTTCAAACTGAGCAAATTTAAGGGTAGTATCCCTTAGATCCAAGGGTACGGACACCAATATACTGTCTCCGCTGTTGGAATAATTGCCTTTTAGATTTGTTCCTATGAGTTTCGTACCGCTTAAGGCCGACGGTCCAACTCCCGCTGCCGGTTCACCCCATTGCCAGTCACCTTGGAAGAGCCAGCCAGAGGGATAGCTCTCAAAATCCGTACTGTAGCTGTCAGGAACTGCACCGAATTTGACTTCGACTGTATACTCACCTGTCGCCACTGTATTTCCGTCATAATCCCTGGCCTTTAGCTTATAGGAAAAACCCGGCTGTACTACCAGATCATCTGGAATAGTACCGGTATATACTCCTGCTTTATAATTTCCAGAGGTCCTGGTTAAGGGAAGTGTAATCCAATAGGATTTTCCGCTTTGTTTTACCAGAAGTTCTGTATCAATAACAGATACATCATCCGAGATATCGGCCTGTATCTGGATACCGGCACCGGAATAGGTCTCTGTGATAACCTGGTTGTGAAGGATTACAGGATTTTCAAGGTCTTCTCCTTCCCTTGTTACTTTCCCTTCAATGGTACCCGTTCCGCCTGCAATTCTTGATACAGCTTCAAAGGCATCAATTAATCCATAACCGTAGCCATAGTTGGGATCTCCGGCGTCATCGGCATCTTCTAAAGGAATTGCCGTATCCCTTAACAACTCTTCCACGTCTTCAATGGAAAGGGAATTATTTGCAGACAGGATTAAAGCTGCCGTTCCGGACACTGCCGGAGCAGACATACTGGTTCCGTCCCAGCCGCCTTCATAACCGCCTGGTACAGAGGACCGTATATTTACACCGGGAGCGATTACATCTGGTTTTACATTGTTATATGGGCCAGGGCCTCTTCTAGAAAAATCTCCTCTTACATTATTAATATCCAAAGCTCCGACAGCAAAGCTCTCGGGATAATTGGCAGGCGCACTGACAGAAGCCGGTGGTGCTGCTGCATTTCTCTCATTACCCGAAGAGAATATTGGAAGGATTCCAGCTGCCCTCCAGGCAGTTACCATAGGTCTGAACCACTCATCCAAACCGGAAGCACCACCCCAGGAATTATTGATGATATCAGGTGCTGCTGCCGGATCTCCTCCGGGAGCAAGCATCCACTCTGCTGCTGAGAGGATATCATCATCATATCCTCCATCCGCGGTAAAGGCTTTGGCAGTAATCCAGGTGGCACCGGGTGCCGCACCAATCTTATTGCTTCCATCGGGTTCCTGTCCAAGGATTGTACCAAGTACATGGGTACCATGGGGTATACTGGCTTCATCTACGGGTAAAGTACTTCCGTTAACCGGGTCATACCAGTTTCCGGCTGAGGTGGGGTTTGCAGGATCACTGGGATTGTATCCTCTCCATTTTAATTTCAGGGCAGGATGAGTCCAGGTAGCTCCTGTGTCAATGGTTCCAACAACAACGCCGGTTCCATCTACTCCAAGACCCCAAACTTCATCTGCCCTGATTCGCTCGATATTCCATTCTACCCCGTCAGCATTGGCCTGAATTTCACCAGCGGTTACCTGCGGTTCATCTAATTTAACAATCTTATTTTCGTATATTTTTTCAACTTCATTCATATACGAAATGTTTTCAATCACCTTTTTGGTGGCCTTTACATACACTGCGTTAACAATGTAATAAGGCTTATACTCTGTGACAGTTTTCTTCTTTTCTTCCTGGGTTATGTATTTTAACAATTTCTGCTGGGTATCTTCTGCATTATCCTTTAAAGCACCGATTACTTCTTTTCTTACTTCAAGCTTCGTATTATACGGTGTTAAGGCTGATGACAGTTTTTCCCCAGCTCCCTTTGCTACCCCCATACTGTCTACCTGACTGCTCAGGTATATGATTGCTTCTACAAGATCCTCATCCGATGCAGAATCTATGAACCCAGACTCTATTTTATCCATGGACTGGGTATGCAGTTCCTTTTTTAAGGAAGCTGCCGGAAGAGAATATTTGCTTTCTGCAAGAGCTGTTACCGAATTAAAGGTCATGATAAAAAATAATAACATGGTAACGATTTTTCTTGCTTTTCCCTTAATCATTTTTACTACCTCCTTTTACTCATCTTTATCATTAAAAATAGCTGCTGCTAATCATGTGCCCCCCCTTTCTACTACCTGGCAGCTGTCTTTAAGACCCCCTTAAATATTACAAAAAATCTCTGTAGTAATTTGTAAGACAAGCTTTGGTATTATTTAACTTTATATTTATTCGGCAGCTTACCTTTTTATGACTGATTTATAGAAAAATATCAATAATTTATCTATCCGATGTAGAAAAGGTAATATGTAAGACTATTTATATGATACTGCTTTCATTAAAATGCGTATTTCTGGATTTGGCGAAATACAATGAAATCCATACTTTCTTTATTTTTTGGATAGACTCTATTTCGACAATTTACCTTTCTGCACTTTACATTCCATAATATATCTATTATTATTATATTTTAAAGCTTAAATAAGGGTATGCTTATTTTTGTGCTTTAAAAGGATAAAGGTTAACGCAGTCAGAGAAAGGTAGAAGTATGATACAAAAAAGACAGAAGAACAAGCAAAAAATTGACTCTTTTAAGTTATTCGGTTGCCTTTTCCTATGCCTTACACTTATTTTTTCGATGCTGAGAAACATAACCGTAAGTGCAATGGATATAGATAATTTAACAGTATCCTTTATTAATGTAGGACAAGGTGACGGAGCATTACTTGAAAGCAACGGAATGTACATGTTAATTGACGGAGGGCCTACAGCAGCGGGACCTACCGTAACTAATTTTCTAAAATCCAAGAAAATCAAAAAGATTGACTACATATTAGCTACTCATCAACATGAAGACCATATCGGCGGTCTGATTGATGTAATTAAGAATTTCGAGGTAGGTAATTTAATTATGACCAATACCTCTTTTCCAGACACTTCTTACAATAATTTTATTGATGCTGTCAAGAACAAGAAAATTAAGACGATTACACCTGTTATGGGAGCCTCTTTTCATCTTGGGTCAGCTACTGTAACCTTTATGGCTCCTAATGGAAGTGGTTATGAAAGCTACAATGACAATTCCATTGTCGTTAAGGTGGTGAATGGTGAGAACTCCTTTCTGTTTACCGGTGATGCAGAAAGTATATCCGAGAAAGAAATGCTTGATAAAGGATATGATCTAAAATCAGATGTATTAAAGGTGGCACATCATAGTGCGTTGACATCGACCACTCAGGAATTTTTAAATGCAGTAGATCCTTCTATTTCTGTGATATCCTGTGATGAAAATGCACCGGCAAGATTTCCAAGGATCACCACTTTAAAGAAATTAGAGAATACAGATATCTATCGCACAGATATCTCAGGCACCATCACTATGGTAAGTGACGGAAAAGAAATAGTAGCAGATAAAATACCCTATTCTTATGCAGGTGATACCATTGATATTTTAACCGGAAAAAGCATCAAAAGTAACACCGCAGAGACAAAGAACTTATCCAATCCAAGTGCTTCAATCCCAGGGAACAGCCTTACAATGCAAAATGAATATGATGATGAAGATTATGAATTACTATTAGGCGGAACCTTACCAATCGTATTCAATGCAGATTATGGAGTAAGTTCCTTGGAAAAGATTGAGTATGCTTTAGCACCAGCAGAGCTTTTTAATGATGTGGACAATGTAGAATGGGCTCAATTAAGTAAAAATGAGCTGATTCTAAATGAAGATTTTATGGGTTGCATCTATGTAAAATTTGTAAACAAGCTTGGTAATACAATAATTCGTAAAACACAGGGATTTACTCTGGACGCAACACCTCCTGAAAACTGCAACGTAGTATCTAATGTTTCAGGAATCAATCTTTTGGATATATCTGCGACGGATTCTTATTCTAAGAAAGCTTCCGGTCCAGTAACACTGCAATTTAACGCAGATTTCGGTATCAGTGACTATGGCAAGACAGAATATATGCTGGTCCCAAGAGGAACGGAATTTAACCCGGAACAATCCTGGACAAATGGAAATACTTTAACCATCAAGAAAGATTACATAGGAACTGTATATGTAAGATTTACTGATGGCGCCGGTAATGTAACAACCAAGAAAACCACCGGATTCAGTTATGTTTCAAAGCAACCCATTAATACAATGATTACCTCCAAGGCAAAAGACATCCAATTTGTAAATTGGGGTTCAAAGAGTGGATATACTACGGTAAAGGCTCCTGTGCTCTTGAATTTTAGTGCTGATTTTGGAGCCAGCGGTATAGAATCCATTCAGTACATGCTAGAGGATAACGGACAAAAAGGAAAATGGATTAATGGAAATTCGGTTACAATAAAAAAAGGTTTTAATGGCAGAGTCTATGTAAGATTCACAGATAAGAAGGGTAATTATGTAACAAAAAATTCCAATTTATTTACTGTGAAATAGCAGACCCTCAAATCTGACTATTGACAATTATTTAATTTCGTATTACTATAAGTGCAATTGAATACAATCTTCAGGGCAGGGTGTAATTCCCTACCGGTGGTAAAGCCCACGAGCCGTAAGGCATGATTCGGTGTAATTCCGAAGCCGACAGTAAAGTCTGGATGAAAGAAGATGCAGCAGTATCTGCACATTATATTGTGCTAAATTGACATTGCAGCTCTGAAATGAATTTTCTCATTTCAGAGCTTTTTTATTGTAATAATTGCAAGGTCAGATAGAAGTTTGCTGGAAAATGCCTTGAATTTTGTGTTCAAGGCATTTTTCTTATTTGGAGGTATTCTATGGATGACAAAGAATATATGCTTTGTGCATTACAGCTTGCAGAAAAAGGCAAAGGTTTCGTAAATCCAAACCCTATGGTCGGTGCTGTTATCGTTAAGGAGGGACAGATTATTGGTCAAGGCTATCACGAAACATACGGTGGTCTCCATGGAGAACGAAATGCACTGGCTAGCTGTACCCAGTCACCAGTTGGCTCCACGCTGTATGTAACTCTGGAACCTTGCTGCCATTATGGTAAGACACCTCCCTGTACGGATGCTATCTTACAAAGTGGCATTAAAAAAGTGGTGATTGGCAGCAGAGATCCTAATCCTTTGGTTTCCGGGAAAGGAATTGAACTGCTTCGCAGCCAGGGTGTCGAGTGTCTGGAGGGTATTTTACAAACTGAGTGTGACCGGCTTAATGAAGTTTTCTTTCATTACATACGAACAAAAAAACCATATGTGGTAATGAAATATGCAATGACCATGGATGGTAAAACCGCGGCCTACACAGGTAAATCCAAGTGGATTACAGGGGAAGCTGCACGTCTTAGGGTACACGAGGACCGCCGCCGATACCAGGCTGTCATGGCAGGTGTGGGTACGGTTATAGCAGATGACCCTTTGCTTACCTGCCGCTTACCCCAAGGCAGAAATCCTACAAGAATCATCTGCGATACCAATTTAAGAACACCCACTCAGTCACAAATTGTAAAAACCGCTAAAGAAGTCCCTACCCTCCTTGCTACCGCCTGTACAGATAAGGAGAAGCAGAAAGCTTATATCGATGCTGGCTGCACCCTTCTTACCGTTTCCAGAAAACAGGGTCATTTGGATCTAAACGAACTTATGGAGCTACTAGGTGCAAAAGAGATTGACAGTATTTTGCTAGAAGGCGGCGGCCTCCTTAACTGGTCAGCCTTACAGAGTAACATCGTCAATAAGGTACAGACTTATATTGCTCCGAAACTCTTAGGAGGTACAAATGGAAAATCACCTGTCTCAGGAATCGGTATGGCCAGCCCTTCCCAGGCTTATTCTTTAGCGAATACTTCTATTACCTGCCTGGAGGAGGATATTCTCATTGAAAGTGAGGTTCAGTATGTTTACCGGAATCATTGAAGAAATTGGTATGCTAGTGGAACTGCGGCGAAGTTCTGAGTCTTTTAACCTCATTATAGAGGGTAAAATCATCTTTGAAGATCTTCACATTGGAGACAGTATTTCTGTAAATGGTGTATGTCTTACAGCTTCTAACATTGGCAAAAATACTTTTAAAGCGGACGTGATGCCTGAAACCCTCCATTGTTCTAATCTTGGAAGTTTGAAGCCAGGCTCTATGGTAAATCTGGAACGGGCAATGCCAGCAAAGGGACGTTTCGGAGGACATATGGTCTCCGGGCATATTGATGGTATGGGAACCATTAAAGCAATAAGAAAAGACAAAAATGCTCTTTTGTTTACTATATCTGCTCAACATCACCTTCTGCGGTACATCGTTGAAAAGGGCTCTGTCGCAGTAGATGGCATCAGTTTGACGGTAGTGACGGTTAACACAGCGGAATTTCAATTGTCTGTCATACCGCACACTGCAGGTTCTACAATTCTTTCTCGCAAAAAAGTTGGAGATACTGTGAATCTGGAAAACGACCTTGTAGGAAAATACCTTGAAAAGCTAATGTTAAATGCTCCTCTCCAGTATAACCACAGGAGTATCACAGGAGAGTTTTTAAACAAATATGGCTTTTAAAGGCAGCTTTTTTTATGGCTTTTCATTGCGAACAGGCAATGTGAAATGGAGGTAAATATGTTTCAGTATAACACGATTGAAGATGCTCTTGAAGCTCTTCGCAAAGGTAAAATAATACTTGTTACCGACAAGGAAGACCGGGAAAATGAAGGAGACTTTATCTGTTCCGCCGAATTTGCTACTACAGATAATATTAATTTCATGGCCACCTACGGAAAAGGGCTTATCTGCATGCCCATGAGTGAAGCACTATGCAAGAAATTAGAATTCCCGCAGATGGTTGAAGCAAATAACGACAACCATCATACTGCCTTTACCGTATCAGTGGATTATGTTAACACCCTTACGGGAATTTCCGCAGCAGAACGTTCCCTCACCGCTATGAAGTGTATTGAGGAAAATGCAAAACCAGAGGATTTCCGCAGACCCGGACATATGTTTCCCTTACTTGCTAAAGGTAACGGGGTATTGGAGCGGGGCGGTCACACAGAAGCAACAGTGGATCTGATGCGCTTGGCAGGATTAAAAGAATGCGGTTTGTGCTGTGAGATCATGCAGGAGGACGGTACTATGATGCGCACCCCTGACCTGATAACCCTTGCAGAGAAATGGGATATGAAATTCATAACCATAGAAGCCTTACAGGAATACCGAAAGAAGCATGACGAACTGGTAGCACAGACCTCTGTCAGTGAAATGCCCACCAAATACGGTAATTTTAAAGCATATTGCTATGTGAATAAATTAAACGGTGAACACCATGTTGCTCTTGTAAAAGGAGATATTGGTACAGGAGAAAATCTCCTCTGCCGTGTTCATTCTGAGTGTCTTACCGGGGATGCCTTTGGTTCCATGCGATGTGATTGCGGTCAGCAGCTCGCTGCTGCCCTTTCACAGATCGAACAAGAAGGCAGAGGAATCCTGCTCTATATGCGCCAGGAGGGCAGAGGTATCGGTCTTGTAAACAAACTGCGGGCATATGCCTTGCAAGATGAGGGGCTGGATACTCTGGAAGCCAACCTCGCTCTGGGTTTTGACGGTGATTTGAGGGAATACTATATTGGTGCACAGATTTTACGAAATCTGGGTGTAAAGACCCTTCGCCTGTTGACAAATAATCCGGATAAAGTATACGGACTCTCCGGCTTTGGTATGGATATTATCGAGAGAGTTCCAATACAAATGTCTGCTAATCCTTTTGATTCTTTTTACTTAAAAACCAAACAGGAAAAAATGGGTCACATATTACATTATGAGAATCAAGGAGACTAGGTTGAAAAAATTGTTTTTCACCCGCAGGTTTGTGCTTGTGCACCACAAACTTGGTATGCAAAAAGAGCGTGCGCAAGAATAGAGGTTAACATGAAAGTATTTGAAGGAAATCTTATTGCCAAACAGATAAAAGTGGGGATTGCAGCCGCACGTTTTAATGAATTTATTACTTCCAAACTGTTAAGCGGTGCTCTGGACTGCTTAAAGCGTCATGAAATTGAAGAAACGGATATTGAAATAGCCTGGGTTCCCGGCGCTTTTGAGCTTCCCCTAATTGCCGCTAAAATGGCTGCTTCAGGCAAATATGATACAGTGATATGCCTTGGTGCAGTTATTCGCGGAAGCACTTCACACTATGACTATGTGTGCAGTGAAGTTTCCAAAGGAATTGCCCATGTATCCTTGACTAGCGGTATTCCGGTAATGTTTGGCGTGCTGACCACAGAGAATATAGAACAGGCTATCGAAAGGGCTGGTACCAAAGGGGGTAACAAAGGGTTTGACTGCGCCTCGGGCGCTATTGAGATGGTAAATCTAATAAGGGCGATACAGGCATGATGAGCCAGCTTACAAACTAAAAATAAAGTTACACTTTTCTATTGACTTTAATATTATTAAACATTATACTCAATATAGTTAAAGTTATATAGAAAGGTTTGGTTCAATATTATGGAAATTGTCCCTGAATGGATGACTAATCTGGATGATGAGGATGCTACATTTATGAAAAATTTTCTTATGACATCCGGTTCTCTCAAAGAAGTAGCAAAGTTATATGGCGTAACTTATCCGACTGTTCGGCTGCGATTAGACAGACTTATTCAGAAAATAACAATAAGTGAGGATACTGCAAATAACCCCTTTATTTCACTAATCAAGAGATTGGCTCTTAATGAAAAGATTGATTTCGACACTGCAAAGCTTTTGATTACTGAATATAAAAAGACCCAAAAGGAGGAAACCTGATGTCTATTACCATACTCATGCTGCTTCTGTTTTTTACTTTCTTAATATTTGTTGGAGTGGTGTTCTTCGTTGTGTATTTAATTAACTCAAATACTCAAAAGCGTACGAAAAGGAGTCAACAGCAAGACGAACTTGACCGTATGAAAATTAAAGATTTGTAAATAGATAGTTAAAAGCAGTCTTCCTTTCCTGTTATGCACTGCCTGAAAGACCTGTTACCTGTTTCTGGCTAAAAACCGAAGAATTTTGTTGGATTATAGCCTGCGAACTAGGTAAGAAGCCTTTCAGCCGGTGCGTGAGGAAAGCTTACAAGCTCATCATAAATGTATATACTCTATCCATCATCTGTGGTATATTCTCATGTCCGAAGTCAGGATATATATCCATTTTCTTCCTGGCATTAATCTTATTATATGCCGCAAACTGGGTTGAAGGCGGGCAGACAGAATCCATTAGTCCGACATTCATAAATACTTCGCCCTGAATCCTTTTAACGAGATTCTGCAGATCAATATATCCCAGTTTCCTAAAGATCTCCTCTTCCCGTTCGTGCCTGGGATCAAATTGCCTGAAATAATTCTTAAGCTCTGCATAAGCCTCCTTTGCCAGATCCATATCCCAAACTCTTTTGTAATCACAAAGAAAGGGATAGACAGGTGCAAGCTTTTTAATGCCCGGTTCCAGTGCTGCACAGGCAAGCGTCAGGGCTCCGCCTTGAGAACCTCCCATTGCTCCTACCCGTGTTTCGTCAACCTCCGGCATGTCCATCACAATACGGGCCAGCTGTGCTGTATCCAAAAAGATTTGGCGAAACAGCAGATCATCTGCCGACTGGTCCAAACCTCTGATAATATGTCCGTTAAAAGTATTACCTTTTACTCCTCCCACATCCTCGGATTTCCCGCCTTGCCCTCTGCAATCCAAGGCAGCAACAGAATACCCCATAGCCACATAATTCAGTTTGTCATTCCAATCACCGCTATTCCCAGAATAGCCATGAAACTGCAGGATGGCAGGATGTTTTTCATCCATATTCTTGGGACGCAGATATTTAGCATGTACTCTCGCTCCTTTTACGCCTGTAAAGAACAGGTCAAAACATTCAGCAAAAGGGACCTGAAATTCAGCCGGTATCAATTCTACTTTGGAATCAGTTGCTTTCATTTCTGCTAGAGCTCTTTCCCAATATTCATCCATATCAGAAGGGCAGGGACTGCTTCCGTTATATTTCTTTAACTCTTCTAAAGACATGTCAATCAATGGCATAATTCATTACTCCTTGTATTTTAATTTTATTTATAAACAGGTAGAAATTTCTTTAGAATATCTAATTAAAGTCTTATTTCATCTTTCCCGGAACTTTATGTACAATTTTAATAATCTTTCACCCGTTTTTACGAAAGATGATTCGTTACTCGCTATCCTTCATTATATATTCATATTTTTCTAAATACAAGTATACAGTCACGATATTAATTAATAAATATAGTTTTTTATCCAGTATAATTTCCTTTGCATTTGCTCCTGATACTGCCTGGGATTATCCGTTAAATATACGGCAAAGTAATACTCCTTCTCCCTAATCTCCAGTATTCCATTTTCTCTACTTAATATAGGGTGGATTACCCTTATAAGCAATTGTATCAATCTGTATCTGAAGTCCATCCACACCCGTTTAATAGCAAAATTTTATGGAGATGAAACGAGAAAAACCCATAAAACCGAAGATTTCTCCTCTGTATTTACAGGTTTACTCTGAATATATTAAATTCTTTTAATATCCTTTCTCTCTTGATGATTTTTTAGCTGATAATGTCAGATTTTAAGGAAAGTCTATAAAACCTCATAACCTGTTTTCTTAAGAAGCCTCATCAAACTGGCTGTTGTAAAGTTCTGCATAGAAGCCTTTTTTCCTTAATAGCTGTTCATGATTTCCGCTTTCAATAATATCTCCGTCCTTCATAACCAGTATCAGGTCTGCATTTTTAATGGTAGACAACCTATGAGCAATAACAATTGAGGTTCTTCCCTCCATCAGCTTATCCATAGCTTCCTGTATCAGGACTTCCGTACGTGTGTCAACGGAACTCGTAGCTTCATCAAGAATCAGCATAGGTGCATTTTCGATCATGGCTCTTGCTATGGTAATCAGCTGCTTCTGCCCTGCTGAAAGGCTGGCTTCCTCATTTAGAATCGTGTTATATCCTTCAGGCAGTGTTTTGATAAAATGATGTACCCCTGCTGCTTTGCAGGCTGCCACTATTTCCTCCTCCGATACCCCGATTTTATTATAAACGATATTTTCACGAATTGTACCTTCAAAGAGCCAGGTATCCTGTAATACCATACAGAATAATTGATGAACATTCTCTCTTGTCAGGGTTCTTAAAGGTATATTATCTATTCGTATTTCACCGCTGTTAAGTTCATAAAATCTCATTAAAAGATTTACCATGGTAGTCTTTCCTGCACCGGTGGGTCCTACGATTGCAATCTTTTGCCCGGCTTTTACCTTTGCGGAAAAATCCTTTATGATTATTTTATTCTCAGAATATCCAAACTTAACATTCTTAAATTCAATATCTCCTTTTGCCGTTTTCATAATTGTATGTTTACCGCTTTCATCTTCTAATTCTGCTTCACCTAAGAACTCAAATACGCGATAACTTGCAGCTCCGGTAGACTGTAAGCTTGTGGCTGCCTGAGCAATCTGGCTAAGAGGTTGTGTAAAGAGACGGACATAAACCATAAAAGCAACAATAACACCAAAGGTTATAGAGCCTTTCATAGCAAGGGCTGCTCCTGCAACACAGACTGCCACATAACCTATATTTCCAATAAAGCTCATAAGGGGCATCATGAGCCCTGACATAAACTGTGACTTCCAGTTGCTTGAAAACAGTTTCTTATTGATCTGTGTAAATTCACCGCTTAATTCTTCCTCCGCATTATAGACCTTAACTACATTATGTCCGGCATAAACCTCTTCCACATGACCGTTAATGGCACCTAAAAGTTCCTGCTGCTCGGTAAAATACTTTTGCGAACGTGAAATAATGAGTATCATAATTACAAATCCAAGCAAGGAGGAGCCGATTGCAACCAATGCCATAATCCAGTTGGTAACTAACATCATTATAACAGAACCTGCAAGCAGCGTTATTGCAGATACAAGATTTCCGATGCTTTGATTTAGGGTCTGTCCAATGGTATCCACATCATTGGTAACACGTGAGAGGATATCACCATAGCTGGTCTTATCAAAATATTTAAGTGGCAGCTTATTTATCTTAACTGAAATATCCGCACGCATGGTTTTGGATACTTTCTGTGTAACAGTTGCCATTACAAATCCCTGTAAATAGGAAAGTACCACGCTGGCACCATAAAAAGCTGCCAGCCATAAAGCAATGTTACCAACCAGCTTCATATCAATGCTTCCCATTATTCCCTGTGTGATAGCATCAGTCATTTCACTTAGCATATCCGGACCTGTCAGGGTAAAAACCGTTCCGCCCACCGCGCAGGCCAGTGCAAGGATTATTGCAGGGAAATAAGGCTTACAATAGTTTATCAGTTTACCCCAGGCAGCTGAGAATTCATGTTTTTCACCTACTATGGCGATTCCGCCTCCCGGCGGATTACGAAAGTCTGATCCTTTACTCATCTCCAAGTTCCTCCTTTGATAATTGTGAATAGGCAATCTCATGGTAAACCTTACAAGTCTTAAGCAGCTCTTCGTGTTTGCCGATCCCCACAACATTTCCTTCCTCCAGCACTATAATACGGTCTGCATTTCGAATAGTACCGATACGCTGTGCTACAATAAACGTAGTAGCACCAAGGGTTTGAGCTGCCAGCTGTGTGCGGAGTACCTTATCCGTCTTATAATCCAGCGCGGAAAAGGAATCATCGAAGATAAAGATTTCCGGCTGCCTGCAGATTGCCCTGGCAATTGCCAGACGCTGCTTTTGACCACCGGAGAGGTTTGAACCTCCCTGGGATATGGGTGCCTGGTACTTTTCGGGAAGATTATCGATAAAATCCTTTGCCTGGGCTACTGATGCTGCATTTTCAATATCCTCTTTCATGGCTTTTTTCCTTCCGTTATTGCCAAAAGCTACATTCCCGGCAATATCGCCTGAGAAAATAACAGCTCTCTGTGGTACATAACCAATCTTATTATGAAGGTCTTTTTGCTTGTATTTCTTAATATCCACTCCATCAATGAGTACCTGTCCTTCCGTGGCATCGTAAAAGCGTGGTATAAGATTAATCAGTGTACTCTTTCCACTTCCGGTAGATCCGATAAAGGCAACCGTCTCACCTGACTTGGCTTTAAATGAAACATCTTTAAGCACATATTCCGCAGCTCCCGGATATTGAAAGCTTACATTCTTAAATTCTACTTCTCCCATTCCCCAGGGTTTACTGTCCATATCTCCATCTGTAATTTTGGGCTGTGTATCCAGTACTTCGTTGATACGCCTGGCTGATACTGCTGAACGGGGCAGCATGATAAATATCATTACCAGCATCATAAACGCCATAACAACCTGCATGGCATAAGACGAATACACTACCATATCGGAAAACAGAGACAATCTGTCCGGTATATCGGCACCATTGATCAAATAGGCTCCAATCCAGTAAATTGACAGTGTAAGTCCATTCATAATAAGAGACATTCCAGGCATCATAATTGCCATAATGCGATTCGTAAACAGATTGGTCTCTGTCATTTCCTCATTTGCTTTTTTAAATTTCGTTTCCTGATAGTTTTCTGCATTATAGGCACGTACAACCCTGACACCAGTTAGGTTTTCTCTGGTCACACGATTAAGATTATCTGTTAACTGTTGTACAATCTTGAATTTGGGAAGCGCAAATACAACCAATACCGTAACTAATATAACTAATGCAAAAACAGCTCCTCCCGTCGAAACAGACCATTGCCAGCTTTTGCCCGCTATCTTTATGATTGCCCATACCGCCAGGATCGGCGCTTTGATCATTACCTGAAGCCCCATTGCTATAAGAGTCTGTACCTGGGTTATATCATTCGTGGAGCGAGTAATTAAACTTGATGTGGAAAATCGTCCGATTTCCTCCATGGAGAAGGCTTCAACCCTGTTGTATAACCCCATTCTCAGCCTGTAGGACAGAGTTGCTGCAAGGCGGGCAGCGAAATAGCCGATTATGATGGAAGCAACTAAACTGCCCAGAGCACAAAGGAGCATATACCCTCCGGCACTCCAGATTTCTGACATGGAACTTCCTTCTGTCTGCACCAGCAAGGTAATTTCAGACATATAATCCGGCAGTTTTAAGTCGAGCCAGACCTGACCTGTTATAAATACCAGACAGAGGGCGACCTGAAGCCATTCTATCTTTTTAAAATACTTTAATATTTTTATCATAGCACCCTTTCCTTTCTGCCTTACTCGCTGCGCAGTGCGATCACCGGATCTTTTCCTGCGGCTTTCTTGGCAGGTATAAGTCCTGCGAACAAGGTCAATGCCATACTTAACACAATGAGCACGAATCCGCTGGTTACCGGTAACGCTGCATTAACTGCAGTAGTGTCTAACACTGCATGGATCACCGAATTAATAGGTAGGAGCAGCAGGCAGGTTATCCCGACGCCTAACAGACCGGATATAGAGCCCACAATAAAGGTCTCTGCATTAAATACCTGGGTTATATTCCTCTTAGATGCACCAATTGCACGAAGCACTCCAATTTCTTTGGTTCGTTCCAGTACGGAAATAAAGGTAATGATTCCAATCATAATGGATGAAACAATCAGGGAAACTGCAACGAAGGCAATAAGTACATAGGATATAACATTAATTATAGTAGTAATGGAGGACATCAGCAGTCCCACAAAATCCGTATACGTTATTTGATTTTCTTTTCCTGCAGTTTTGTTATAGTCTTCAATTGACGCGGAAATTCCGTCCTTATCTTCGAAACTGTCCGCATAAATACTGATGGAAGAGGGTGCATCAAGGCTTACAACGCCAAACGAACTCATATTGTCATCATAACTTCCGGCCTGGATATAGGTATCATAGAGCTTTAGCAAAGTCTCCTTATCCGGTTCCAGTAAATAAGCATCTAACATTGCAGCGAGACCTTCCTCATTCATTTCTGAAGATATACCAGCACCTGCTGAACCTGTTTGACCCTGAGACGGTATATCAGCTCCTGTATTCTGCGCTTCTTTGCTGTTATTCTGGTTATTTTCGGGTGATGAGGTAAGTATCGTAGTGGCAACCGCTGCTTTATCTGAGAGATTAAGTCCCGAGAGATATTTAATCGTCTCCTCTATTTTTACTTCATCTGTTTTAGGTGAAAAGGACATACCGTTTGTTACATTGATTTCCGGTGTTGCTTCCTGGGCTTTTACAACCGGACTGTTATTTGTTCGTTCTATAAGAGCATCTGTGAGAGCTTTTGTGTATCCGATGTTTCCCGAAATTGCTGTATAGGAAGCATCCTCTTCCGGTTTTATGATTCCTGAAACCTTAAGTTCGATGCTGTCCTTTAATAAGGTTTTCAGAGAATCTCTATCTTCAGCAGTATAGTCGAATACTCCATTTTCCAGCTCCATATAATAATCACTTTCTGGGAGTATATAAAAGGTCTGGTTGCTGATATCTTCATAATTCCATTTGTGACCTTCGAAAGAGATTTCTTCTCCTTTACTGATTTTTTCAAGAACTTCCTTATATTCAGCGGAGGGCAGTATACCAAGTTCATATAGTACGGAAGTAGATATCTCGTTGTTTTCATCCAGTACCAGAACTACTTCGTTATAGGCTTTGGGCCAGTTACCGTAGAGTAACTCGTAATTATCGGTTACTGCTGCGCTGATAAGGTTTCCTTGTGTTCCCGGCAGAAGTTCCTCGAACTTACTGGTAGAGGTCAGATTTCCCATGGTCATACTCCCTAAGGAAAAACCACCCATGGGCATACCGCCTGTCATAGCAGAGGTATTTCCGCTGGTAAATTCACTTCCATCCGTATTGATAAGTTCTCCCTCCGGATCATAAGCAAACGTATCAAACTTTACATCATAGGAATAAATTATACCATTCTCCCCGACATATTGATGGATTTCACTGTCTTGTATATCCAGATATTTTTTGAATTCTGTAAGGTTATTCTCTTTGATACTGGTAGTTGCACTTTTAGCCAGTTCCATATCAGAAGAATTGGAATATACTCCATCCAATTCATGGTCTGCATCATCAGAAATCCCGGACTGCCTTCCGGCAGCTAGTAAACTACTCAAGTCCAGAGACTGTGCTTCAATGGCAATGGGATAAGAAGACATGGTATCCTTTTGTATGTCATCGATATAGGCATTGATTCCATTGGATAAAGATAATATCAAAGCTATTCCGATAATACCGATGGAGCCTGCAAAGGAGGTTAGAAGGGTACGGCCCTTCTTTGTTTTCAGATTGTTAAAGCTCAGGGATAATGCTGTTGATATGGACATGGATGCCTTCCCCATATTCTTATGTTCAGGGGGGGCCAGTCTCGTCTCATCAACCTCATAGGGATTGGTGTCGGATAAGATTCTTCCATCATGAAGCTTAATAATACGGCTGGCATACTCTTCTGCCAATTCCGGGTTATGGGTAACCATCACTACCAGACGGTCTTTGGCAACTTCCTTTAAAAGCTCCATTACCTGAACACTGGTTTCAGAATCCAGCGCACCAGTGGGTTCATCGGCAAGGAGAATATCCGGGTCATTTACCAAAGCCCTTGCAATAGCAACACGCTGCATCTGTCCTCCTGACATCTGATTGGGTCGTTTGTGAAGATGGCTGCCAAGCCCCATTTTTTCAAGTGCTTCCTTTGCACGCTTTCTCCGTTCGCTTTTTGAGATACCGGATATGGTAAGGGCCAACTCTACATTAGCCAGAATGGACTGATGAGGAATCAGGTTATAGCTTTGGAATACAAATCCAATTGTATGATTACGATAGGAATCCCAGTCTCTGTTGGAATATTTTTTGGTAGAGACACTGTTAATTACGATATCTCCCGAATCATATCGGTCGAGACCGCCGATAATATTTAATAATGTTGTCTTTCCGGAACCGCTCTGTCCCAAGATAGCAACAAATTCACTGTCACGGAGATTAAAGGTAACATCATTCAGCGCTTGCTGAGTCAAACCGCCGGTAACGTATTTCTTGCATATATTTTTGATTTGAAGCATAGGCATTTTCTCCTTTTAGCATTAATTTTTTTAGTAGGCCTTTCAACGAAACCGATTATATACAGGAAAGAAAAACTGAAAATTAACAAAAAAAGAAAAACAGAAAATTAATTTGAGTAAAAACAAGCTTAATTCGTTCGGATTTCAGTACAAAATGGTCTTCAGTTTATTTTGAGTTAACGTTTATGGTATAATATTTATTTAGAGATATAGCCAGAGGTTTACCTCTGGATTTCAACTTATACAATACAAACGGAGGTAATGATTTCATGTTTCATATATTGGTTACAGAAGATGATAAGAATACCGCCAGGCTTATGAAAGCAGTCTTAAAACATGCCGGTTATGAAGTTTTTCTGGCAGAAAACGGAGTGGAAGCATTGGATATAATGGATACCCAGCATATAGATCTGGTTGTATTAGATATTATGATGCCGAAAATGGATGGTTATGAATTTACGGAACAGCTGCGCAGCTGTCACAATAATACGCCTATCCTTATGGTAACGGCGAAACAGCTGCCGGAGGATAAATGCAAGGGTTTCATTTCCGGAACAGATGATTACATGGTAAAACCTGTGAATGAAGAAGAGATGCTCTTACGTATCAAGGCACTTTTACGCCGCGCCAGGATTGTGAATGAACACAAACTGCTTTTAGGAAAGGTAACCCTTGATTATGACGCTCTTACGGTAGAGCGGGAAGACGAGAAGCAGACCCTGCCTCAGAAGGAATTCTATCTGCTCTATAAGCTTTTAGCTTATCCTGATAAAATTTTTACCCGAATTCAGCTAATGGATGAAATATGGGGTATGGAGTCTGAGACCGTCGATACTACAGTAAATGTTCATATCAACCGGCTTCGTAAGCGTTTTGAAGGATATCCGGAGTTTGAGATCGTCGCTATTCGGGGAATCGGTTATAAGGCGGTGAAAAAGTGTGAGTAGGCTTCATAACAGATTAAAAAAATTCCAAATGGCTATGTTTTTTGCTGTCATAATATTTATTATCATGCTATTTACCATGCTGCTCATGCTTGTTGGAATATTTGCTTTAAGTCAGCTTGGAATAGTTAAACCCCATCCTACCATTGCACCGTTTTTTATGTTTGCAATCTTTAGTATTATAGTAGGAACTATTGTTGCGATGTTATTCAGCCGTTTTCCGCTATCCCCTCTGCGAGAGATTATTTCTGCTTTTGACAGATTAGCAGAAGGTGAATTTGATGTGCGGATTCATTTAAGAGGCCCGGAAGAATTACAGAATTTAAGCAGTAGCTTTAACCACATGGCAGAAGAACTGGGAAGTATCGAGATGCTTCGATCGGACTTTGTAAATAATTTTTCACACGAATTTAAGACTCCGATTGTATCTGTAAGAGGTTTTGCCAAAATTCTTAAATATGAAGATCTGACCAAAGAAGAACGGGACGAATATCTGGATATTATTATATATGAATCGGAACGTCTGGCTGCACTTGCGACTAATGTGCTTAATCTCTCCAAGGTAGAAAACCAGGTTATCTTAAAGGACAAAACTTCTTATAACGGCAGCGAACAGATAAGACGGATAATCGCTATACTTGAGAATAAGTGGGCTGAGAAAAACATTGAGATCCTTTTTGATTACGATGAGATTAATTTCTGTGGAAATGAAGAACTGTTAAATCAGTTATGGACAAACCTTATCGATAATGCCATTAAGTTCTCACCAAAGAATTCTACGATATCAATTAACATCAGTCAAAAACCCGAGAAAATAACAATAACGGTCTCCGATCAGGGAATAGGCATTAGTCAGGGAGCTGCCGATCGTATATTTGATAAATTCTATCAGGGGGATACTTCCCATGCAACGAAAGGCAATGGTATCGGCTTAACAATAGCCAAACGAATCGTCGAACTGCATGAAGGTACGATAACAGTAAAAAACAATGATATCGGCACCTCATTTATTGTTGACTTGCCTATGCACGATTGAATTAAGTTAAACAGCGGGTCTGCTATGTATTTTCTAGCCTGTTATGATAACAGGCCTATGACCTGTTTCTCATTTTGTTCAAATTTTCTTTGCAAATTGAACCTAAGAATTAAAATTGAACCTAAGAATTAAAATAAAATCCATGAAGTTCTCAGAAACATTTTATTCTGACAGCACTTCATGGATTTTATGTATACACAATATGTAACATCTTTATTCTTATAACATCTTGCTCTTGTAGTAAACCATTCGCTTTCTTCCGTAATACAGCATTTAGTTATTCATTTTCATTATTATTATTACCAAACACTTTCGCTATTAATAGAAGAATTACACCAATAACAATACTGGCAATTTCAACTGTACGTCTGTATTCTCCCAGAAAAAATAAGAATTTAAACTGCAGTCCTACAAATGATAAAGCCAATGAAATTAATCCTATAACAAATAGGAAAGCTCCAACCTTTGATACCTTGTCAAACATATAACTTCCTCCCACATTTTGTTAATATTATACCTTCGTAATTATATCAAATAAAAGCAAAACCGTACACACAATTTTTCACAATATGATATAATTTTACATTTTACTTCCTTTTCCGTATGTGGGTATCTATCCTTTTAGTCTTTCTCGATCTCAATCATAAGTTCTAATATTTGAGTTTCCAGATTATCGATTTGCTTATTCTTTTCCTCTAGTAATTCGGTTAACCGTATAGTTTCTGTATCCTTATCTGCTCTATGCTTAAAATCTAAAAAATTAGTATTTAATACATCGTAGCTTTGCTGTAATTCCTTATTTTTGTCAACCAGCTGCTGTATTAATTTCACCTGTTCATCAATTTTTTCATTTTGCTTTGCTAATGCCTTATACTGTTCAAAGCTTGAGTCCTTCTGCATTTCCAGAGTATGAGTAACTGAATTGATGTTTTCTTCTTGTTGTTTCATATTGCTTAATAACATTATTTTCTCTGCTTCAGTGTCTCTAAGCTTTAAACTCAGCTCTTCAATAGCATCTTCAGAATTTCTGATTTCTTCAGTTAATTTCTCATTCTCTCTTGACAATTGACTTAACTGCGAAAGCTTTTCATTGATTTCATCTGCCTTATTTGCATCTTCCTGATGAAGTTTATGCAGTTTTTGTTCTAAACGATATACCTGCTGTTTTCTCTGCTCCAGCTGCTCTTGTACTTTCAGAACTGCCTCTGTACCAGTATCTTCTGATATTGTTAACGCTTCTTGTTGATGCTGTAATTGCTCCTTCTCTTGTTGTATCTGTTCTTTCTGCTGCTGTACCAGGTCTTTCTCCTGCTGTACCTGGTCCTTCTGTTGCTGTATCTGGTCTCTCTCCAGCTGCACCTGTTCCTTCTGTTGCTGTATCTGGTCTCTCTCCTGCTGTACCTGGTCCTTCTGTTGCTGTATCTGGTCTCTCTCAAGAGTCACTGTCTCTAACTGTTCTGTAAGAAGCTCTATCTCTTTCTTTGCATTTTTCCGGATCTCTTCCAGTTCCAAGGCAGACTGCCTGTGATAATTTTTTTGTGTTTCTTCTGCCTGTTCCTGTATCTTGTATATTTCAAGTTCTGTAAGTTTCTTATATTCCTCCAGCTCTTTTATAGATGCCAGCCTGACTTCAGATAATTCCTGTTCTTTTACTCTCTTGTATTCCTCAAGCTGTTGTTCCGTCTTTTTCCTGTATTCTTCCTGTTTCAGGTCAGTTACCTGTTTATATTCTTTCAGTGTTTGATCCGCTTCCACTTGTAATTCATACTTTTCTTGCTGTAATTGTTCTTTGAGATGAGATAATTCCTCGTTATATTTGTTTTGCAACTCCGATTTTTCTATTTGGAACTGTTCTTTCAAAAACTCAAATTCAAGCAAGGAGTCTTTACTGATTTTCTCTTTTTCTTTCAGCAGCCCTTGATTCTCTTCTACGGCAAATTTAAGTTTATCTGAGATAATATCAATTTTTTCCTCTGAAACTTTTATAAGCTTAAGCAGTTTTTCTTTTTCATTGATAACTTCTGTTATCTGCTCTTCCAGAAGATATTTCTCTTTCAGGGCTTCCTCTTTCATCTGCTCTGTTTCAAGGAATGCCAGCTCCTTGTGTTCT
This sequence comes from Anaerocolumna sp. AGMB13020, assembly GCF_033100115.1. Classification (NCBI taxonomy): domain Bacteria; kingdom Bacillati; phylum Bacillota; class Clostridia; order Lachnospirales; family Lachnospiraceae; genus Anaerocolumna; species Anaerocolumna sp. AGMB13020. The sequence goes on from NZ_CP136910.1 coordinate 1,023,803, forward strand.
TCTATTTCTTTCTCAGCCTGTGCTTTTATTTTTATCATTTCTTGTTTTGTCTGCTGTTTTAGATTCTCTAACTCAGATTCAGAAATTTCAGTTAACTGTTTATATTCTTCCAGCTGTTGCTCTGCCATCAGTTTATAATCCTTAAAAGCCTGTTCTGCAAGTAATGCCTTCTCATCGTTTTCTTTCTGTAAATGCATTTTGATCTGCGAAATCTTTTCTTCATAGCTTATTTGTAGTTCTGTTTTTTCTTTTTGGAATTGTTCCTTCAGGCTATTTAACTCTTGCTCTGTCTGAATTCTAAGCTCTTCTCTCTGATTCTGTAATTCCTGGCTCATAGCTTCTAATCCCTGGTTCTTAGCTTCTAATTCCTGGCTCTTAACTTCTAATTCCTGGTTCTTAGCTTCTAATCCCTGGTTCTTAGCTTCTAATTTCTGGTTTTTAACTTCTAATTCCTGGTTCATAGCTTCTAATCCCTGGTTCTTAGCTTCTAATTCCTGGTTTTTAGCTTCTAATTCCTGGTTCTTAGCTTCTAATCCCTGGTTCTTAGCTTCTGATTCCTGGTTTTTAGCTTCTAATTCCTGGTTCTTAGCTTCTAATTCCTGGATATCTACATATAATTCTTGATTTTCTGCCTCTGTAAATTTAAGTTTATCTGAGATGTGATTTTTTTCATCTGTTACCGTGCTGATTTGATTATGTAATAGCTCATTTTCATAAACAGCTTCTGTTATCTGATCTTTAAGCTGCTTCTTTTCTTTTTCTGCATTATCGATTAATTCTTCCTGCTCAAGAATCGCAAATTCTCTAATCTCTTCTATTTCCTTATCCATTTGCTTCTTGTATTGCTCTAACTCTTGTGCGGTCTGGGTTTTAACGGCCTCTATTTCTCCTTCGGCAAGTATTTTAGTACTGCTTTTTTCTTGCTCTGCCTGCTGCTTATAGGCCTCCAGTTCTTGGGCAGTTTGATTTATGATATTGCTTATGTCCTGTTCTGCTTGTTTCTTACATTCATTTATTTCTTGTGCAGCAAGTGCTTTCGTAGTTTCATTTTCTTCCCTTAATTCGTTGATAACACGGGAGATTTCTTCCTCACATTTGGATTGCTGTTCAGATCTCTGAAGTTCAAACTGTTGATTTAACTCTTTTATCTTCAGACTTGTCTGCTCTTTCAATTCTTCCTTATCGACCTGTAATTTCTGCTTCTCTTCTTTGGTTTGGTTCAACTCCAGAATAACCTTCTTTGTTTCTTCTCCCGATAATTCAATAAGTTCTTCCAGTTTAATTATCTTTGATGTTAATTCTTCTGCTTTATGATTCAGACCTTCAAGCTGTTGATTAAGCTTCTCTTTCACATTCTCTGCTGTATTCAGCTGATTTTCCATATCCTTCATTTGAGAGTGCAATTCTTCCTTCTCGGTTAACAAAGATTGATTTCTTTCTGCACAGGAATTTAATTCTGCTTTTAATTCCGCTTGCGAGGTAGTTAATTCTTCCTCAAAAGCAGCCATAGTCTCAATTTCATAGGTTTTTGATTGTAGGTCAGCCGTTGCATTTAGGAGTTCCAGCTTTGACTGTTCCAAATCAGTTTTCAATTCCTTTAGGGTATTGCTTAATTCTTGATTGTATGCTTTTTCTTGCTCTAAACTTGCAATGATTTCACTATGTTCTTTTTCGTATATTACTTTTTCTGCTTCAAAAGCCTCTATTGTTTCAGTCTTTCGCTTTAATTCATCCTCAGATTTTGTGTAAGCAGCTCTAACCTGGCCTAATTCCGTTTCAAATTTTTTAATTTGCTCCGTTAATTTGCTTTGCTGTATTTCATTATTCTTTAATTGATTTTTCGTAGCGAGAAGCTCTTTTGCCTGTTCTTCCAAGTCTCTTGTTTTGTTCTTTAACTGTAAAGCCACCTGCCCAAGATTATTTTTTGCTTCTTCCGATTCTTTTTTCAACGTATCATACTGGGTTGTTAATAGAAGTAGCTCTTCCTTTTGCTGGTTTGCAGCTTCCTCTAATTCTTTCAGCTGGGTAAGGTTATTGGTAAGGCTGGTGTTCTTTGCCTCAAGTTCTGTTTCCAATACCTTCGATTGCTCTGTAAGGTTTGCTATTACACTTTCTTTCTCAGCAAATTTCACTTCTGCTTCTTCCAATAATTCTGCATACTCTTTGATCTGATTATCCCTGGCTTCCGCTTTTGCTTTTTGGATAGCCAGCTCTTCTTCACACAATCTTTTTTGCTCTTCCAATTCCGTGAAATTTGCCTGCTGGTCTTTTATGATATTGGATAAGCTATCCTTCTCAACATACAGAGCTGAAATCTTTGCTTTATGATCCGCTACGTCACTGCTTAAACGTGTAATTTGGTTTTCTCTTTCTTTCACATATTCTTCTACCTGGTCTGTAATCACATTATATTTTGCAATTTCACCCTGGTAAAAGGATATCTTCTTTTGGAGCTGCCTTGCTTCCTGTTCTTTTTTTTCTAATTGTACCTTGCTCTTATCGTAATTATTGCTTAGTTCCTCTATTATATAAAGGCTATTATCATAGTCCTGTTCTAATTTTGCTAATCGTTGTTTGTCCTGTTTCGATAATATCATCCGTGTCTTTCCCTTCTGTCTGCTGTCTACCCCTTACTGTCAACTCTTTGCGGTATTTTACATCCCTTCAGGCTGGGTAACAAGGACTATATTATACTTGTTTTTTCAGGAAAAATCCATGATTTTTGACACTTCGTCTGTACTTTTTATGATTATGGGGAAATTTGTCTGATTAATTTACTAAAAATGTTAAAACAAATGCTCTGGTAACATCAATTCATATACTTTTAGCACTATGAAGAGTAATTCTATGCAGTATAGTTGCGTATATCTTCTGCTTCCCCTCTGAGAATCTTTATTATCATCTGATTGACTTCAAAGGCTTCCTCATGATTGATACCATGCCCTGCTTCCTCAAAAAACATGGCATTCAGCCTTCTGCTCTTTACAGCCCTTTCCCCGCCAAGCTCTTCAAAGGGATCTCTTCGTCCCAGTAACAGATAAATGCCTTTGCTGATTTTATCTATTTCCTCCTCGGTAAAGGGTCTTACTTTATGATATCCCATTGCCATATTGTTAAAACCTTTTAATAGACTTTTGTAATGCTCCATAATTACAGGGTTTTCCGTAAAGGCCTGATGATGCTCCCCTGATAATTTCTTAATCAGTTTCAAAACATTTCCTTTGGTTGGCAGCAGGGCTTCCGGCAGAAATATTTTCATCATTGTGTACATGAGATTTCTTTTATCCGTTGAGATCGCTGATGCCATACCGATTGCTTTCATAACCCTCTCCGGCCTCTTTAACAGGTAATACATAACCAGATAGCCCCCATGGGAGGTTCCTGCCATATGTACCTTATCAAGTCCAAGTCCATTCAGAATAGAGTCAATCCATTCAATGTCATCAAAGTCTTTCTTATAAGCTTTTCCCGGTATACTTTTTCCGGGGCCTCCAATAGTATCAATTGCATAGAGTCTGTAATGCTGCCCCAGTGTCTTTGCATTGTAAATCCACATCAAAGCAGAGTCATCACCTACTCCATGAAATAATACAAGCGGCTCACCGGATTTATTACCGCAGGTAATTATATGTGTCCTGCCATAATCATTTTCAATCCAGATATCATCATAGGCAATCTCCCACATATCCATTAACTGGTCATAGGTTCTAAGGATATTTCCTTTTGCTTTATTGCTTTTATAAACTTTCACTTCCTCCTCCTTTTTGCCTCCTGGCTGTACAAATATATTAAAAACTTAAAGTCTCCTTGTGTTTTTGAGATGCTCTCTCTTATGATATTTCCCTTTGTATTCCCACATATTTTCACTTATGTATTTTCACTTTTATATTTTCTTTTTAGTATTTTCTTTTTTGTATTTTCTTTTTTGTATTTTCTTTTTTGTATTTTCAAGTAGAACGGCATACCTTATCTCATTAAACGAGCGGAGGACTTATCATAACCTATATTTCATTTTACGATAGATATCCCTCATATTCTGATTAATCTCCTGCTTCGCGAGCGCTATATTTTCTTCCTTCAGTTCGGGTCCGATGCAATTTTTTTGAAAAGCAAAATAAATAACCCCATAGTATTCCTGTGCCAGTACCTCGGGAGCATTTGAGGCTATGAATCCTTTATCAATCATTTGAGAAAATACCATTTCCATTTGCTTAAGGGGTAAATCAAATACAAGCTTTTGATAGGTATCCTGCGCATTTTGAGCAGATATCCGCTCAATGGTCAGCATTGCTATCATTTTATAGACCACTGGGTTAAGCAGGTAACCCTGCAGCATTCCGTTTGCCACAGCACACATTGCTTCATCACTAACTTCAACTGCTTCTGAAAATGCAGCTCCAAACTCCGTTTTCATCTGCTGTATAAGCTTATCAACCCTTCGTAACAGAGACTCCAATATCCCCTGCTTATTAGTAAAGTGATAATAAATAGCACTTTCCCGTAATCCTAATGGCTTACAGATATCTCTTACAGATACTGCCTGAAAGCCATATTTTGAAAACAGTTCAAGTGCTGTCAACTCAATATTTTCTTTGTTATTTATCTTTGTATTTTTTTCTTCAGACACTTTTTGCCTCCTACTTAACAACTGTTAAGTAATATTATACTTAACAATCGTTAAGTGGTCAACTACATAATCTGCTTTTTTTAAATTAGCATCTTGTTTTAAATTAGCATCTAGCATCTTGTTTTAGATCAGCAGCTTGTTTTAGATTAGCAGCTTGTTCCCTTGGCGCTTGTCTGATAGCGCAAGTCACATAAAAAATCAAATATATGATAAATTGTATCAATATTATATCTGCATTTGTTGTTTTTACAACAAACAGAATAATAAACTTATGTTATAATGTACTCATTACTTGAACAAGACTTTTCACAACTTAAGAGTTAAGAAAGGAAAATTGATATGTCACGTTACTTTAACATTACCGATACCATTTATGATATAACTGAGAAATATCCCGATACCATTAGTATATTTGTTGCCAGCGGATTTGAGCATCTGAACAATCCTGTTATGCGAAGCACTATGGGGAAAACTGTTACACTGGAAATGGCACTGTCATTGCGTAAAGTGAACCAGGAAGTATTTATACAGAAGCTCGAAGAGGTTATTGAAGGGAGTAACCCTGACCTTTCAACAGGTCTGTATGCTGCCAAAAAAGAAACCGGAGGCGATATCCGTATCGAGGGTGTACTCCCCTGCCCCATCCGCCTGCCGCTCTTAGAAAAATTCACTGGCTGGTTTGATTCTGTTAAGGATACACTGGATTACCAGGTGGATTATAATTTGAAGTCAGCCAATCTTGGACTGGACGACGTGAAAGAACGTATCGTTTCAGCAAATGGCGATTCCGACGGACTTTCTGACCTTTACCTGTCTGCCGGTTTTGATTTATTTTTTGATAAGAAGCTCATGGGACAATACCGGGAAGCAGGTGTATTTGAAGACATTTCCGGTGTTGGTCAAATGAATCCTGATTTTGATAACGAAGATATTTCCTTAAGAGACCCGAAAGGTCAATACGCCATAATTGGTGCTGTAGCTGCTATCTTTATGGTAAATACAAATGTATTGGGTGACCGTCCCATGCCTGAAAGCTGGGAAGATTTAATGAAGCCGGAATTTGAGAACAGCATCAGCTTACCTATGAGGGATTTGGATATGTTCAATGCCTTTCTCCTCCATATCTACCGTCATTACGGTGAAGACGGTGTTAAGAAGATGGGCAAGGCACTCTTACAGAACATGCACCCTGCTCAGATGGTAAAGGCTCATATACCCAAAGGCGGCAATCCTGTCCCTGCTGTTACAGTAACCCCTTATTTCTTCGCCAGTATGGTAGATAAGAAAGGCCCTCTTCGCCCGGTTTGGCCTAAAGATGGAGCAATCATAAGCCCTATCTTCCTGCTTTCCAAAGCAAAGAATAAAGATAAGCTGAAACCTTTTGTAGACTTCCTATATTCAAAAGAAATCGGTGAAATCTTAGCCTCTAATGGAAAATTCCCCTCCACCAATCCTCTGGTAGACAATCATTTATCTCCCGACCAAAAGTTTATGTGGGTGGGTTGGGATTTTATCCACAACAATGACATCGGAGAATTGATTACACATACCGAAGAGCTGTTTTACAATGCCTCTGGAAAGGAGTCCTTATGAATCTCATTATATTTTCCGGACCTCCCTCCTCCGGTAAAACCTCTGTTATCTTGAAAACAATAGCCTCCTTTCAGAATCGAAACATAAAGGTAGGCGTTATAAAATTTGACTGTTTATACACAGATGATGATATCGCTTATGAAAAAGCAGGTATACCGGTTAAAAAAGGCCTGTCAGGCGCTCTTTGCCCCGACCACTTCTTTGCTTCCAACATTGAAGAGGTGGTTAACTGGGGGAATAAGGAGCAGCTTGATCTGCTCATCACGGAATCTGCCGGCTTATGCAACCGTTGCTCTCCTTACCTAAAGGAAATCAAAGGAGTCTGCGTTATTGATAATCTTTCCGGTATAAATACACCTAAGAAAATAGGACCTATGTTAAAAGCTGCTGATTATGTCGTTATCACCAAAGGAGATATCGTATCCCAGGCTGAAAGGGAAGTATTTGCTTCCTGTGTCAGCTCTGTAAATCCCAGAGCTGTAACCATGCATGTAAACGGGTTGACCGGACAGGGTGCCTACGAACTTGGAAGCCTCCTCTATGATGAGACTCAGAATATACAGACCGTACAGGGTATGCAGCTGCGTTTTCCTATGCCCGCTGCTCTCTGCTCTTACTGCCTGGGAGAAACAAGAATCGGTGAAGCTTACCAGATGGGCAATATTAAGAAGATTGACCTTGAAAAATAGCAGGTAAAGAGTATGATATCAGCCGGATAGCTTTTACAGTTGCATCATGACTGTGACACAATAACGGACAGGCAGAAAATTTTACCCAGGAATGGAGAACAAAATGTTAGAACAGAGTATAAATAAATTGTTGTCGGAATATCCCTTTGCCCTTTCTTATTTCGAACAAAACAAACTGGATATTACAGAATATGGTGATAAGACCTTTAAAGAATATTTAGACCATTTTACAGATGAAGAATTGGAAGATGGAGCAATTGATAAGGTTAAGCTTTTAGAAGATCTTCCTGTCTTTCTTGAACAGATGAGTGCTTTTTTAGGACTTTCAAAAGATAACCAGGTACATTCCCTGACTATTCTTCCTGGTCATGACAAATCCGGTGTAACAGAAGGCTTTTCTGAGCTTACAGTGGAAACCTCACAGATTATCTCAATCGTCGGTCCTACTGGCTCCGGTAAAAGCCGCCTGTTGGCTGATATTGAATGGGCTGCACAGAATGATACCCCTACCGGACGAAGTATTCTTATCAATGATAAAGTTCCGGATAATAAATGGCGTTTTTCTTCCAATAACAGACTTGTGGCACAGCTCTCCCAAAATATGAACTTTGTAATGGACCTTACGGTACAGGAATTTTTGAATATGCATGCCATAAGCCGTATGGTGGAAGAACCCCAGGAGGTTATCGAACGTATTATTCAAGCTGCCAACAACCTGGCCGGTGAAAAATTCGATTTAAACACTCCGGTAACAAGCTTAAGCGGTGGACAATCCAGAGCTTTGATGATTGCAGATACTGCAATTTTAAGTTCTTCTCCCATTGTTCTTATAGACGAAATTGAAAATGCAGGGATAGACAGAAAAAAAGCTCTGCAGTTATTGGTTTCCTCCGATAAGATTGTGTTAATGGCTACCCATGACCCTCTACTGGCACTTATGGCAGATAAAAGAATTATCATAAAAAACGGTGGCATCAGCAAGGTTATCTATACCAGCAAAGAAGAAAAAACCTTGTTAAGCGAGCTGGAGAAGCTGGATGTATTAATACAAACTGCGCGTCAGGATCTTCGTAATGGACAGGTTTTGTCTATGGCTTACCTTTCATAAGCCAGTAGAGGATTATGTCTCGAGCATGTGTTGATGTATTTATAGAAACCCTGGAGTAACTCCGTTTTATTTCAGTTTTACTTCAATCGTGTTTGAGAAGTATTAGTTATGTTTTCACAAAAAACTGACCTCATAAAAGTTAGATTTTTGGACTGATATGCCTCTTGTCCGCTTGAGAAGGGGGGCATATCAGTCTAACTTTTAGGGGGCTGTACCGTGTTTCTTATAACACCTTCCCATGTAATTAATATTCTGAGGGTTTCTTTTTAAAAGCTTTTAATCTCTCGTATTCTTCTAGTGTAATTGTGAGAATAGTTCCATGTTTATAGCCATAGGGGAACTGAAAGGATTGATCCGAACGAACAAATTTACCTGTTGATAATTTATCCGCGAGAAATGGAACATACCCCTGCTCTTCTGCTGAACAACCATAAAAATCCAGGAACAGACTCCATCTTCCATCCTCCAGCCTAACCGCTGTTGGCGCTTCATATAAGCCCTCTGAAACAGCTTCCATACTCTTATCAAATCCGTCAATTTTCTTAAAAGGACCTGTAACATTTTCTGATTCCATGAGTATAATCTTTTCCGGATTCCTCTCACTTTTTAAGAACAGATAATACTTATCATCTTCTTCATACATGGCAGAATCAATGACTCCGCTGTCTTCTTTCTGATATAGCAATTGCGCTTTCGTGAAATCAACGAAGTCCTTTGTCCGGGAATAATAAATTCCCTTGTTCCCGAAATCATTCGAGCTGTGAGGAGATGACCAGTGTACGATATAGTCATCCTTCTTTTTGTCATAAATAATATCCGGTGCCCAAATGCATCCAAAATCTTCATCACCAAGTTTTATCATCCTCTGCTCTGACCAGTGTATGAGATCCTCTGACTCCCAAAGTACCAGGCATTTGCTTCCGTTTCTGCCAATCTCTGCCCAGGAATTATGATACTGGTTCAGCATTCCGTAGGATAAACTTAAGTCTGTGGCCATAATAACAAATTTACCTGTTTTAGTTCTGATAATGGTAAAATCCCTTACACCCTTGTCTCCGTAATAACTCCATAAAACCGGATTGCCATCATTCACTTCTTCCCAGTGATAACCGTCCTTACTGACACCGAAGTATACCTGCTCTCCGTCCGGTGTTCTCTTTTCCTTAAAATGTACAAATAAATACGCCTGCATATTGTTTACTCCCGATTTTAATAATTAATTATAGCTGTAGTTATTGCAGCCGTATAAGCCTGCCTGTAAATGGGTCTATCGGATACTTTGTATTTCTTCATCATATCATGAACATCGAAAATTAAAAGAAACAAACTTCCGATTTTCTTGATATTTTTTCCGATATTTTAAACTCTTTAACAAGCTATTTACAGATGAAGATTCAATGTAACTTCCTTTCTAGAGACTCTTCTAAAAGTGAAACAACACCCTTATAGCAGCCTCTTTTTTCTTCTCCTTTTGTTCCAAACCGATACGGTAAGCCGTAATCTGCTCACCAAAATGATTTTCAAAGGACAGTTCCTCAAGGCTGTAATTCAATAAGGTATTATCGTAGGACAGTGTTACGACCGCTTCCCTGCCTTCTAAAATAATCTCACCTTCCTCTAATAATTTCGGCTCTATGAAACTCACAAAACCCTCTTCAATTACAATTTCCTCGGTGGCACTTACGGAATCCTGCAATAATATACAGTGCTTTGACAAATCAGAGGTAAGGCTGCGTTTTAAACTCTTTACCTCAGAAAGACCATACAAGGTTCCAAGTTCCATGCTAATTTCAGAAAAAGCAACGCTGGCAGATACCTGCTCAACCCTGCATTCTCCCATACCCGCTAATTGCTCCCGTCCATTTACAACAGGCAGATTATGATAACGGGATCTGGTCTGAATAAATTCATAACGTTTCTCCCCGAAGTAATCCGCCGTATAACAGCCTGCTCCAAAATCAGCAAGGAACTGCTCTCCATTTATCGCCAGCACAAAGCTACCTGCATCGTTATGATTATGCTGTTCCCTGTTATTCCCACCTTTAACGGCAAAAAAATGACCTTTCTCTCTTTGCAGCAACCACTGTCTGTCAGGCAGATACGTCGCCTCCGCCCTAAGTCCGGGTCTAAAGATCTGCTTATCCGTCCACCAGAGATTCCTGCTGATATGGGCAAATCGGTAGCCATTATCAAAATCAAAGGGTGTTATCTGTAAACAGGCTGGTGTCTCCACACCATATTCTTTATTCAGGCAGGATAGTAGTCCAGTAGGCAGATAGCTTTTTGCTGCTACATCAGAAAAAGGGACAAAGGACTTCTCGCTCATCTGGACAATTCTTGGAAACTCTGCTATTTTTTTTATTTTGTGAAGTTCCTCCTGCTGATGATATTCAGGATCCATTTCCTTTCGCAGGGTTATATAATAGATGTAATACCCAAAACCATAAACCCAATATCCGATACCTTCTTCACAGGCACCATCGGGTCCAAAGCTATTTATGTAATTCACAAGCCCTTGATCGACCTTTTGCAGCAGCTTGTCCCTAAGTTCCCCTTCTGTCAGCAGTAAGGCAGTCATTCCGACCGAACCGCAACAGACAGAACACCAGTTACTGTGGACGGTTTCCCACCACCAGTTTCTTGTGAGGAAGGGTTCAAATATACGCTCTGTAATCCTGTTTCTTATTGTACTTACCAGAAAGGGAGGCAGTATATTAGCGTGAAGATTTAGGATTTCTGCCAATGTCTCTCCCGTTTCTGCAGCAAACAGATCTATCTGTGTCTCAGGGTTTTCCAGAAATTTATTCTTATCCTGTGGAAGGTGAGCCATTACGCACCAGGTAAATTCATGGATAACCGACCAAAGAAGTTCTTCAAAATAATTTAAGGCTTTTTTATAATTGCTTTCCGTGCTCTTATGATACTGCAGATACAGGCAGAAAGCTGCTAACTGTTTTCTTCTCTCGAAATAGGCTGCTTCTGATTCTCTTCTGCTCCCCTTTTCAACAAAGGCCATATATCCGGAAAAGGGCAGCTGAGGGATACATCCATCCATTGCTTCCAAGACAAGGTCATCAATCTGTTTTCTTAGCTTCAGAGTTACCTCACTGCACTCCCAACCCCGTATTTTCATTTGCCGCAACCACCTTTCTATTTCAACCTGTACAGGCAAAGAACTCTTATCAATGCAACTTGACCATTGGAATTTTAATTACTACCTCTGTCCCAAGGTCTTCTTCCGATTCTATGTTAATTCCATAATCCATCCCGAATACAATCTTAATCCTCTGATTCACATTATAGATACCGATATGGTCCTCCATCTGATTCTCTCTGTCATTTAATTTCCGGTTAATATCCGCCAGACGGAAGGGATTCATACCAACTCCATTATCACATACATGAAAATGTATCATTTCATTTGCGGCTATTTCTCCTCGAATTTTTAATAAACCATCACTACCTTTAGGTTTTAAACCATGGTATACTGCATTTTCAATAATTGGCTGAAGACAGATTTTGATAATGGAATATTCTATTATTCTTTCATCGATTTCCCATTCCACTTGAAAAACATCTCCATATCTTAATTCCAGGATATTCAGATAATTCTGTGTATTATCAATTTCCTGGCTTATGGGAATAATGTAATCTCCAAGATACACATTGTTCCGAAAAAGCTGAGCAAGGCTGTTGACTGCTCTTGATACATTATTATCCCCCTTTGTAAGGTCAAAAGCCATCCAATTGATAGTTTCCAGGGTATTATAGAGAAAATGTGGATTGATCTGGGATTGCAGCATTGCAAACTGTGACTGATCCAGCAGCTTTAATTTGCTCTCCAGTTCATCCTTCATAATCTCATTTGCCTGCATCTGCTTTAATATGGTACTTATGATATAACGAAGTTCATTCAGTCTGGCTTTGGCAGGATCACTGTAATCATTAAACTTCTGAGGTTCTTCCAAAACCGTAATAATCTCCGCTACAGGCTTATAGCTTCTGATTGCAGCAAAATAAGCAAATACTATGCTCAGAACAACTAATAAAATAATTAGCAGAACAATTTGTGTTTTTAATTGATTTAACTTGTTTTGGTAATGATACATAGAGGTAATGCTTATATAGGTAAACCCAAACTTGGTAGAGGGTGTTATGGAAATTACAGAATCCATACCCTCTATATTTTTTATGATGGAAGTCTCACTGCCGCTCTCTACGATTTCCTTTAAATAAGAAACATCCTTGATCTCGTTCCCAAACTGCTCTTCCTCGCTGGACATTATGATATTACCACTGTCATTGTAAAGATATATTTTACTTTGATTTTGATATTTTTCTGTGGTAATGATATTATGAAGTTTCTCACTGTTGATATTTAATATAACTGCACCCTTTTTCTCATGATCCATGATAATCGGTTTAATAATCGAGATAATTTTAGGGTAGTTATTGTTCTTAAGCCTTGATATCGTTCGCCCGGAGATATCTTCAAGGTTCTTGTATTCCTCAAGCCAGGAAATATCCTTAAGTTCTTTTAATGGGCTTTTTCTTTCACCAATATATACGGAATTATTATACTCCGAATACACATAGATCGAGTCTATGTACTTATAGATCAAAGGAATCGCTTTTACCAACTGGGTAAATTCCTTCATGGATTTGCTGTTAAGATCTGTAAACCAGTCATTTACCATAAACATTTGTACATTGTCATTGTACGAAATATAAGTGCAGAGCATATCACAGTCACTTAATAAGGTATCTGAAATATCCCTTACGCCATAGAGCAATGAGTTGTTTTCCATAATAATCTCATCTTTTGCGATACGCTCTACATTTCTGTAATACAGATCATTGAGCAGAAAAAAGGGAATGGAGAACATAACAAAAACCAGCAGGAATGTACGGATAAACATGCTGTTGAATTTGTAGCTTTTTATATAGGACCATGTGTTGTTCTTTTTCTTCAATTTATGTCCCCCTGATCTCCTATTTACAACTCATGAACCTTCTGGCGTAATCCTTGGGCGTGTATTTATAGTATTCTTTAAAGATCCTGGTAAAATAACTGGGATCATGATATCCGCAGGCTTCGCTGATCTCCGTTACCTTAAGATTTTTCTCCAGCAATTTAACTGCCTGTTCCATTCGAATGCGAAGCAGGTAATTACTAAAGGTCTCACCTGTCTGCTTTTTAAAGAAACGGCTAAAATAGACAGTGCTAAAAAACATCTTATCAGCAACATCCTGTAAGGAAATATCCTCCTGGAGATGCTCATTCATATATTCCTTGATATCCTGAAGAAGAAATTCATTGGAGGCTTCTTCTTCATTTAATAGCATTCCTGAAATCCTTTCCAATATATCAAGGGCAGTATTTTTTAATTCCTGAACACTATGCTGTGACAGTAATTGCTTTAAATTGAATTTATCTGCACTGAGCTGAAGCTTTAGGTAGAGGTTAAGTTTATCTATAATTATCTCATACAGATCATAAACATACTGCCCGATATTAGCCGGGGAATTTTCCTTGACATCCTCAAACACAGAAAGCAAGGTATCCGCAGCTTCCTTCCTCTTACCAGATAATATATTGGAGTAAAGCAACTTAATCTTATCCATGAACTGCACCTGGTCTTTTTTGGTTCTGTCCTGATCCATTTCCAGTTTCATCTGGGATAATACCTCTTTGAATTCTGCAAAGTTCGTGGGTTTTAGGATATAATTCTTCACTCCGTACTGAATGGCAGATCTGGCATACTCAAATTCCCTGTAACCACTAAGCAAGATTACTTTAATATAAGGTTTATTTTCATAAATGTATTTCGCAAGTTCTATTCCCGATACACGGTTCATCTTGATATCAGAAATAACTAAATCAACATCATTTGTATTAATAAATTCGATAGCTTCGGAGCCATCACTGAAGCTGTGCAATACCCTAAAGTCTTCAATTTCGGAATTGATGAAATTCGTTATTCCACTACGGATTACGAGTTCGTCATCTACTGTGATTACCTGATACATACTTCATCTCCTCGTTGAATTTGCTGATATTTAACCGATTATTATGTGCTATATTACTCTAAATCCAACTTATATATTTAACTATAGCACAATGAAAAATACAAGTAAACCTTATGAATTTTACAACACGGGTGAATGCTGCAGTACTTTTCAATTCCAGGTATTGATATGCAAGGCTGAACTATTATCGTGAAACACATACTGATTAAACTGGGTTATTCCCCTTGCGCTTTCCTTATATCTCTACCGAAAATTCCTTGCGTCCTTCTACATGCTCCAAAAAGACTTTCTTGCCTCTATTTGTAATCGTTATATGATAGTTACATCCTCTGAATTCCCTGTCTATCTTGACCTCCGTCCATTCCTCCGGTATACAGGGAGCTATCTCAAGCCCCTCCCACTTTGCTTTCACTCCCAGAATATACTGTGTTGCGGCCAGGTACATCCAGGCTGCTGTTCCAGTAAGCCAGGAGACATTTGCCAGTCCGAATTTATCACTTTCCGGCCCGAAGATATTAGAGGCATAGACATAAGGTTCTGCTTTATAACGATATTCACCGGCCTTATCCTGTACCACCATGGGCAGGAGCTGATGATAATACTTATACGCCAGTTCACTTCTTCCCAGCATACATTCGGCTATTATAGCCCAGGTATTGGCATGGCAAAAAATACTTCCGTTCTCTCCGCAGCCTTTGTTGTAGTGGGTAAGCGGATCCTCTTTGGCAGGGTAATCTTTCATTGAAGGATGGATTTTCTTAATCCCATAGTCCGTATCCAAATGTTTTTGTACACTGTCCATAGCCTGAAGCTGTTTTTGGGGATCACCCATTCCGCTGATTACTGCCCAGCTTTGAGTATTCAGCCAGATTTTAGCCTGCTCTTCTGCTTCTGAACCTATAAAGGTTCCGTCATCGGTAATACAGCGTCTGAACCACTCACCATCCCAGGCAGTTGAATTTATAAGCTGCTTCTGCTCTTCGTACAATTTCAGATATACTGTACCATCTTCCTTCATAAGCTGTGAAAGCTGATCCATCATCTGCAGCACAGTACCAAACTGCATACTGGTCCAGATGCTTTCTCCCTTCCCCTGCCTGCATACTTTATAAAGCATATCATTCCAGTCAGAGGAGAGCATAAGCGGAAAACCTCTCTCCCCTAGATTCTGTCTGGTAAATTCAATGGATTTTTTGATATGGTTCCAGACCGTGTCTGCCCCACCGTCATAAAAAGGAACTTCCGTTAACAGGTACTCTAGCCTTCCTTCCTCCATAACAATATGGTATACGTCCATGACCAGCCATAGATGATTATCGGAATGAATTCTCGTAATCGGCTCCCATCCTTCATTTGGATAGAAATAATGATTGCAGTGCCCATCCTTATACTGCTGGGTGAAGAGAGCGTTCAGCTTCTCCTTCGCCCGTTTAAGATCAAAAGGGATCATTGCCAGAATATCCTGAGCCGTATCTCTGACACCGACTCCTCTGAAGGTTCCCGTCGCATAATAGCTGATATTTCTGGAAAACTGAAAATTTCTCTCCATCTGATAAGGATTCCATATATTGATCATGGTTTCTGCCTCTTTATCAGGAATTTCACATTTGAATTTGCTTAAAAAGGCATTCCAGTCCTCAGAAAGAGATTCCAGAGATTTTTCTACAAATCCCTTCTTCCTGCACCTTTGTACAGATTGCAGGACCTCTTCTTCCGTCATAGCCGTACCAAGGAAAATATTTATCTCTTTTTCTTCCCCTGCCTTTAGCTCCACCTCCAGCTGTAAGGCAAAACAGGGATCTCCGCCATATAAGGTAGAACCAGAACATGCATTATTCTCCACCCGATAAGGATTTTCCTCGCTTCTATAGCTGCCGATAAATTCATCCCTGTCACAGTCAAAGCCACTGACCACAGCATCACAGGCAAAGTATACCAGAGGGGTTTCCGCTGGTTTTGGCTGCTCCTCCACACCATAATGGTATATCAGGACATCTTCCTTGTTATAGACCGATAGCTGGTGCTTATTATAGCATTGCCATTGCAGCTCTCTCATAAATTCCATCATGCCCAATTCCACATAAGGAAATATTTTTATTTTCTTATCTTTGGCAGACTTTAATTTTAAATTCCAGATCAGTGCATTTTCATATTTGCCAACCAGATAAGTAGCAGTTACCTCGAGATGATTCTTTCTTGCCTGGAATCTGGTATACCCCATACCATGAGTGGACTGCCACCAGTCGGGTTTATCCTTGCAGGGTTCACTGGTGGGACACCAGATCTCCTGACCGTCTTTTATGTAAGTATAGAAACCACTTCTGTCCGTAGGCAGATGAAAAAAACGGTAGTGATTGATTCGAAATATCTGAGGGGATTTATAAAAAGCTACACCTCCCCCTGCCTGAGACATCATGGTATGAAAGGTACCGTTGGATAAATAGTTCATCCAAGGGGTGGGAGTGTTGTATTTATCAAAAATTATCTCTTTTCTCTCATTATGAAATTGATACATTCAGTTCTCCTTCAACACACCTTAACCATTCTCTGGCCATTAACTCATTACCTGCCATGGTCAGATGGATACCATCTGGGGACCAGTGTTTCACCGGTGCTTTCTTCAGGGCTTCCTCGAACATACTGCCAAAGGGTACAAAGATAGTCTGGTATTTCCCGGACAGAGCTTTTACGATGGCTCTTCTCTCCAGCATATGCTTATTCCATATCTCCCAGTTTTCAACGATATCTGCTGAATTTCCAGCTTCATTTATATCGGGTTTTAACAGAAAAGGCTCACAAAGCACAATCTTAGCCTGTGGTTTTGCCTGTTTTACCTCCTGCAGCATCCTGTCATAGACAAATTTAAATTTCTCTGCATCTGCACCCATATTCAGTCTTAAGGCATATCCGATATCATTTACTCCGCATAAGATGCTCAACACATCAAAGTCAATGTTTAAAGTATCTTCAATCCATCTGCCATAGAGATCAGAAATTCTGTTCCCGGCAATGGCTGTATTCTTAATCTGAATTCCCGGATAGTCGCACATTAAGCTGGCTCCCAGGAAATTAACATAACCGTCTCCCAAAATCCTGTTCTTGTCTTTTCCCTCTTTGTCTCTGTTTGCATCTGTAATGGAATCTCCCTGGAATAATATTGTTTTCATATAAAACTCCTTTCTCTGTGCTCTATCGCTTCAAAATCCCTCATGAAATAATCCCTATTTTACTATCACGTTTGCATACATATGGGCACTAGTAAGCGGCGTTACGGAATGAAATAAGGTATAAGGATATCTGTATTTCTTTACTTTAGCAGTTTGTGCCTCGATTTCCAGCCAGAAATTTTTCGCACCGGCTTCCAGTCCAAGCTCTTCAAACGGAATAGACGCAAAACCATCTCCCCCTCCGGGTATCTGGATTCTCTTTATTTCCTTAACCTTTGGTTCATTTTTGAATACCAGCGTAATTTCAAGGGGACAACGCAGCTGGGGAGCAAGCTCTAATCCCTGCATGCCATTTAACACTGCGGGAATCACTCCAAAATCCGTTTCTTCTACAGAAAATAATACCTCTTCTTCCCTCTTTGGAACCGGAACTGCTGTATATATTACAAGACTGTTGTTACTATCTTTTAAGATATCTGATTGCAGTAACAGTTTCCCCTTACAGACGGAAGCCTTCACCCCTTTGGTTCTTATGTTATAATAATTGATAAATTCCAGCTCAGGTGTTTCCTCCACATTCTCTGTTTCAGAAAGTATCCAGTCAAGAGGAAGGAACTTCCAGTCAAAGCTTACATCCACATCTTCTGCCTGTACTGCAAGAACATATTTACCAGGTGGAAGTTCTACCTCATACTCATAGCTTATCTTCTCTCCGGCTTCCAATACAAAGGCCTGTGGTTCTCTGTTATATTCACCGGTATGGGTCGGAGATATCTGCAGCCAGAAACTGTTTTTTTGTAGATTCTCTCCTGTGTTTTTAAGCTCTGCCTTTAGTTTTCCGCGATAACAGCCCTTACTTGTTAAGTGAAAATTCTCCGTAATCGTTAGTTTAGAATCAATGACCTGTATTTTAGGAGTCTCTTCCGGGTATTGAAAAATTACATTATCCACATACTCCATCGTAAGCAGCCCGCATTCCTTTTCATTGGTGGCAACTTTTCCAAGAATATTGATGTTATCAAAGGTGATATTACTGATACGGCTCTCCTCAGAAAAGCCCTGCAATCTGGATTTGGACAGAAGCCAGTCGATACCGGGATTTCCTATGTAATATATATCCTTGAAAGTAATATCTCTGATACTTCCCTTATCCTTATCTCTGTTCCAGACCGAATCCCTGATACGGATATCAAAGAGCTGTGCCCCCGGTGCATTCTCTATTCGAATGTTCTCAAAGCAGATATCAGAAACCTCCGCTCTGTCCCCATGATGAATTCCCATTAAAGGATATCCGGTTGGAGAATGGATGATATCAATGTTCTCAAAACGAACATTATGGATTTTTTCAGCCCGAAGCTCTACCCCTACCTCCAGAGGTCTCGCAAAGTCATTCCAGAGAATAGAGTCCCTAAAAGTTACATTATCCACATCACCGGTATTAAAAGCCTTTACAACAAAAGAATCATCCCATACTCTGGTAAAAATGTTCTGCACCAATACATTTCTGGAACCACAGATATCAATCCCATCCGAATTTCCACGGCAGCCAAAGATTTTTACATTATCAATGGTTACATTGTCACAGCCGAATATCCTCAAACTCCAGTCATTGCTGTCGGTAATGGTAATATCACTGATGCTTACTGCTTTGCAATGAAGAACATCAATGCAGCGTTGATAGACATTTCTCATTTCAAGTGGATATTTCTCCATACTGATAGTCCCGTAACCACAGATTGTAAGGTGGCTGCACTGGTTAAATTCCATCTTGCCGTTTAGAAAGGCTCCTTCTTCCAGATAGATAATGGTATTATCTCTTTCAAATCGGAGGACGTCCACTGTATGGATTCCCGGCCCGTAATAAACTACATTGTCTGCATCTTTGTTAAAACCTTCATACTTTATGGCTTCCGCAAAGACAATAAGGTTGTTATAAAAGCTTCCATTTATCTCCACAGAGAACTTTTTAGGTTCTTCCAGATGAAGAAAAATCTCATGGTCGTTGAAACGATAATCAACCCCTAAGCTAAGCGGCCTTATGATTACACTTTGGAGAGGCGTTTCGGATTGAATGCGTATATCAACAGGTTCTTTCATTGTAAATTGTGTATACTCACTGACCTGTACTTCGTTATAGGGCGTGGGAAATATATGTGTTGTTTTGATTTCAATATTTTCATTATTCACAAAGACGGTATAATTCATTTATAAGTCCTTCCTTACGGGTATACTTAAGCTAACCAAAGTCCTGTTACATCTATTATTTGAACGCCAAATTAATGTGCCTGCAAAACCTTCTATACATACAGCCGGTACCACTATCTTTTCATAAAGCTGATTACTTGAAACCCCAGACAACAATTACAACATCATCACCGGGATTAACCTTATAAATTAATACTCAGCCACAACCATCTGATGCAGCTCAAGCTTTGGTACCTTAAATTCTACGCTTTCCTTCTTCTGTATATATTTCAGCTCAATTTCTCCGGGAGCAAGATATATCCGCTTAATCTCTTCTGTACAATTTAACCGCACCTCAATTTCATAAAGGGGCTGTATATCTTCTATTACCTCTGTATTCTTTCCTCGTTTAACCGGAACTCCATACAACAAATGGACAACATAACGACTCTTTTGCTTTGTCAGGGTAACGATTCCTTGGGCAGGGAGGGAGGTTCTGACAGCTGCCTTATCATTGAGCAGCTGGTCAAGAGCATATTGAACCATACGCTTTAGAATAAGACTTCCTGCAGTCGCATAATCCCCGAATACCTCCCAGGATATATAGATGCCATCCTTCCCGCTAACCATTCCAGGTCCGGCTTTTTCATTCCTTGCCGGAGAATGCAGGTGAGAACAAAAGGCAGCAGCTGTTCTGTTAAAATAAGGATTCTCCCTGCTGCCAAGTTCTTTTCCTGAAACCATCTCTATCGCATAACCCTGGGAATACATAACAAAAGCTGATGTATCAAGGTCTTCTATAGTAAATCCAGGTCGGAAGTAGTCCGGACGGAATTCATTCTCTCTCAGATAACGAATACCAAAGTCCAGCTGGAAATCTGTCTTTTCACTATTTAAGCCTGAGCTTCCAGTGGCCAGAAGTTTACCTCCTTGTACCACATATTGCTCCAGCTTTTCCTTCAGTTTGGTCTCCAGTAATATAATATCCGGCAAAACGAGCAAAGAATATCTGGTGAAATCCTCTTCTTCATCAATAACATGAAACAGATAATGTCCCTCCAGAAGAATCCTGGCGGCCCCGATATCTGCCAATTTAGCGGCTTCTGCTAAAGCTCTGTCATGAAAACCGCTCTTTTCTATAACCGCCTCCGCAGACAGTACTCCAATATCTGCAAGGTTTTCTGCCTTTAGAAGCCAGGGTTCCTTAAGGCTTAATTCCTCATAGGCTTTACCTATTAAAGAATAAGTAGCCATATCCATCTCTCCCGACGGATGCAGCTGGTCTCCGATAGAGACTCCCGCTCCATTCGCGATAGAAAGAGAGGCTTCATACCTGAGGGCATTAGGATGCTTAAAACCTCCGAATTCTCCCCAGGACTGATGGAATTTCCCTGTCATACCAAGATACTCCATACCAAGCGTCCTGGCATAAGCAGCGGACAGCGGAAAATGATCATATCCCCAACCACCAGTAGGCAGGCTTTCCAGTTCCAGATGACTGTTCATATAAGCCAAATCTCTTCTGCCCCGTCTTATATGCCCTCCGTTATGAAATACCGGCAAGCCCGGTTTTACACTGTCAATGGTCTCTCTTACCCGCATTGCATATTTGGCATATACTCTTTCTGCCAGGGTCATAACATCCGCCTCTTTAAAGGGGTCCATTCCCTCCTGCTCCATAGTTTCTCTGCAATGCCTGCAATAGCAGGGTTGGACTCCTATAATATCTAAGAAGATGCCATCAGCTTCGTAATTCTCACATACTTCTTTTATCTGTTCCAGCAAATAATCCAGATACGGTGTATTTATACATAATTTATGATAACCCGGCTCCAGAAAGCTTTTGGTCCACAACATGGAATCGTCTTTCATTCTGACAATCCACTCCGGATGCCTGCGTGCAATTTTTTCATCAAACCCTGCAGACAGGTATACTGGTGTCTTTACCCCTAACTCATGTGCCGCACTTATTTGCGCTCCCAAAAGGTCAAAGTTAAGATTGGGATGTATTTCATTGGCCCTGGAAGGATGATAGGCCCAGCCGTGATGGCATTTAGAAAATAGTGTTATGGAGCTTACACAACCTTTCTTTAAGGCTTCCTGAAACTGTTCTTTGCTGAACTTTTCCCCGATTCCTTCTATCTTTTCACTGGTGTGAAAGTCCAGATGTACTTGCCTGTATTTCATATTTATTTCACCTCATTTTCTCATGTCTGCAGCTACCCTACGAAAGCTGTTCTTAACGGTATCACTACTGACACTTCCCTGAAAACTCCCTGATTCAATCACTTTTTATTTGTCCAGTAAATACGTGAGGCAGCATAACCGCTCCCTCATTAACAAGCCTCCTTCCATGTCTGTAGATATCAGAACACGGAAGAAGGTTGAATTAAACTAAAAACTTCTCAGAGCTCTTTGCTGTTGATTACAGCTTCCCTTCCATATTATTTGGAAGCTCTCCATTCATCAATCTGGCGTTGAATCTCTTTTGTCACCACATCATCACCTGCTTTAATCAGCTTAGTGACAAAATCTTTGTAAAGCGCATCTGCATCAGGCGCAGCACCGGAGTTTAAGGTAGTCTTATATTCGCCGATTACAGCATTTACCTGTGCAAGCTCTGTTTTAATTGGATCGGTATCCAGTGTAAAGCCTTTCAGCTTTGATGGAGCTGCATCTGCATTTACCTGACGGATGAAATCACTCTGCAAGGTAAGAGGTTTGTTCTCCATGTAAATCTCGTAACCGTTAAAGATATTACCGATAGCCCAGTTGTATTGACCGTAAGGGCTGTCAGCGGTAGGCTGTGAAGTATAACCGATAGGCTGGATTTCTTTGTCATTGATCTTATTGTAGTGCTTTCCTTCAATACCATAAACCATTAAGTTATAGAGGTCTTTCCCTTTTTCTGTGTTCATTAATTCGATTAACTGCATCGCTCTTTCCGGATTCTTGGAATTAGAGGATATAGCCATGTTGGTAGCTGCTGCTGCATAAGGAATATAGTGAGAATTGTCAAAAGGAATCTTTACATAAGCGGTTGAACCAGCTGCTTCACTTGTTGCGATTTCAGATTCTGTGGGATAATAACCCTGACCTACCAGGTAGTTACCGCCACCGCGCACTTCATAAATTTCCTGTGATACATTATCAGCCGTTAAGATATCCTTTCTGATGTAACCCTTCTGGTACCAGTCGGAATATTCCTTTACGAAAGTCTCATATTCAGGTGTTCTGTAAAGATTGACAGGTGTATAATCGTCGCTGTAAATATCGATTTTATAAGGATTTAAGATCCACTCATAACCTTTTTCCACGTGATCTGCAAAACCGAAGACACCTTTTTGTAAATCGCCGCCGTCTTTTATCATCACGATATATTTCTCAAGTTCATCCCATAATTCCTGGTCCATCTTCTGATGGGAACCGAATAATTCTGCCAATTGCTCCACATTAATCTGATCTTTGTATTTCTCATAAATCTTTATGGGAAATTGTAAAGTGGATACATAAGAAACCATCTGCTGCATGTTGGGTATGCTGTAAAGCTTTCCATCCACTCTTGATTTATCCAGGATGTTTTCAGGAATTTCCTTTAACAGGGAAGGTGCATACTCTTCCATCAGTTTGTCAAGCTCCATATAGGAACCTTTTCGTACTTCCGTTACATATGGAACCATCCAGCCATGCCATACGATATCGACATTTTCCTGGGAAGCACTAATCAGTTTCCATTTCTCTGCATAATCTGCTGAGGTGATACCCTCAAACTTAACGGTAGTACCAGGCAGATATTTCTGAAGTTCTTCGTTGAATTTGTTCCATACCTCCTGCGCATCTTTCTGCTCGCCCGGACTTAAGAATACCCATTTCAAGGTTACCGGTTCCGCTTCCTTTTCCGGTTCTTTTGTACCGGTAGGCTCACTCTGCTCTGCATTTGTTTCTTTTGTTCCGCTGTTATTATCCGGCGTATTGCTGCTGCCCTTGCAACCTGTCAGGATAATGGAAAACATAAGACAGATTACAACGAAAACTCTCATTCTTTTTAACATAAAATACCCTCCTTTTAATATGTAAACCTCTATTCTTTTACCGCACCTACCGTTAAACCTTTTGCAAAATACTTCTGAAAGAACGGAAAGATGATAAGCATTGGTCCAGCTGCAACAATACACAATGCAAATCTTATAGTCTCAGAAGGAAGCTGGGTCAGATTGATACTGATTCCTGCTACCGGCGAACTCTCTGCCATGTCTTTGATAAACTGTACTTCTCTTAATATCTGCTGCAGCAGATACTGTAACGAAAATAACTCCTTGCTTCTGATATAAATCAAAGCAGTATTCCAGTCATTCCACCTGGCCAGTAGATTCAATAATGAAACTGTGGCAATAACCGGTTTTGACAAAGGCAGTACAATCTTATAAAACACCTGCAGCTCTCTTGCACCGTCAATTTTTGCAGACTCAACAAGTGAAGGCGGCAATCCCTGGAAGAAAGACCTGATTACGATAATGTGAAATGCATTTGCCAGGTTTGGTAAGATATATACCCAGATATTATCCTGCAGATGCAGATATTTAGTCATTAATATATAAGTAGGAATCAATCCTCCAGAAAACAACATTGTAAAAATAATAAAGAAAGTTACAGGTTTTTTGTACTTATAACTGGATCTGGATAAGGGATAAGCCATTAAGGTCATAACAACCATACTGAAAGCTGTGGCAACCAGGGAATAAAAAATTGTTACCTTGTAGGAATTCAGCAACTGTCCCGGACTTTTCATGACATATTTATAAGCTTCCAAGGAAAACTTATGGGGAATCAATTTATACCCTTCTGTTATAAGTGTCTGTTCATCCGTTATGGATGATGAAATAATTAATATAAACGGTATTATAAAACCCAGTGAAAATATCAGGAAAAATATATTTACCGGTAAATTCGCTCTTTTGCTTTTCACGTTTGCCTCCTCTAAAACAATGAATTTTCAGGTGATATCTTCTTAACTATTTTGTTGGTAGCTACTACCATTACAAACCCCACAAAGGATTGGAACAAACCTACTGCCGTTGTTATTCCGATATCATCACCGGTCTGCAGCCCACGGTAAATATAAGTATCAATAATATCAGTGGTAGGATATAATAGTCCCACATTACGGGGTATATTATAAAAGAGACCAAAATCACCTTTGATAATGCCGCCGACATTTAAGATGGTCAGCACCGTCATAAGGGGAATCAGAGATGGGATGGTAATATAACATATCTGTTTCCATTTGCTTGCTCCGTCAATGGAGGCTGCTTCAAAAAGCTGTTCATCAATTCCCATTAATGCCGCATAATACATAATGCAGCTGAGGCCCACACTTTTCCATACATGAACCACCGGCAATATAACCACCCAGTATTTCGGTTCCAGATACCAGTTGATGCCCTCCATGCCAAAGAATTTTATAATCTGGTTCAATATTCCCATATTGGGTTCCAGTAAGATATAAGTAATATAACCTACAATGACCCAGGACAGGAAATGTGGTAGTATCATGGTAGTCTGGTAAAATTTCAGGAACAGCCTGTTCTTCACTTCATAGAGAAGTATGGCAATCGCTACTGCACAGACAATTCCAAGTATTATGAATACCAGACCGTAACCTACGGTATTTCTTGCTATCCTGAATGCATCCTGTGAAGTAAAGAAAAATTTGAAATTGCGAAGTCCTACCCATTCACTGCCGAAGATACCTAAGTTGTTTCGATAGTCTTTAAATGCAATAATAACTCCAAGCATTGGTATGTAACTGAAAACCAGAAAGAAGATAATGCCGGGCACCAACATCATCGACAGCTCAAAATTATCTCTAAACACTCCCCATTTGCTCTTCTTTTTTATTGTTAAATTTACTTGTTCCCTTTTTAATTTCGACATAAACACCAGTACCCTTTCGTTATATTGCATAGTTTTTATCACTCTTACTGGTTTTTATTATATCTCTTTAACAATTCAGTAACAATCATAGATATTTAACATAACCGTAGAATTTTAACCAATATAAAATTCTACTATTTTTATACTGATACCAATGCCTATATGAATTTTTGTATAGAATTTAAACAGATTTGTGTATGATTGCTACAGCTTTAGGGTTAAATTGCATAGGAAATTAAGGGAAAACAACAATATTTATTGATAAAATTTACCTTTTTGCTAAAACTGCTTGACATGCAGTGAACTCTATACAGTAGACTTGTATCATACTATCAGGAAAGTGAGGATAATCATATGGAATATGTTAAACTTGGAAACACCGGTTTAGAGGTATCACGGCTTTGCCTTGGCTGCATGAGTTTTGGTGATCCTGCAGGCTGGGTTCATAAATGGGCATTAACAGACGAGGAAAGCCGGCCTGTAATCAAAAAGGCCCTGGATTCAGGTATTAATTTTTTTGATACCGCTAATGTATATTCGTTGGGCAGAAGCGAAGAAATCCTCGGACGAGCTTTAAAGGACTATGCAAACCGTGATGAAATCGTTATTGCAACAAAAGTATACAATAAGATGCAGGAGGGTCCCAATGGAGCCGGACTTTCCAGAAAAGCTATTATGAGCGAGATCGATAAGAGCCTGAAACGTCTTGGTACGGATTATGTAGATCTCTACATCATCCATAGATGGGATTATAATACTCCTATTGAAGAAACCATGTCAGCACTACATGACCTGGTAAAAGCAGGTAAGACAAGATATATCGGTGCCTCCTCCATGTATGCCTGGCAATTTCAGAAAGCTCTTTATACTGCAGAGAAAAACGGCTGGACACGTTTTGTATCCATGCAGAACCATTTAAACCTTATCTATCGGGAAGAAGAAAGAGAAATGATACCCTTATGCAAAGAGGAGAAAATAGCTCTGACACCTTATAGCCCCCTGGCTTCTGGAAGACTGACCAGAGACTGGTCAGAGACCACAAAACGCTATGAAACTGACCGGGTGCAAAGAGACAAGTATGATTCTACCATAGACGCCGACAGACTGGTGGTGGAAAGACTTGCAGAAGTTGCACAACAGCACGGAGTTCCCCGAACCCAGATAGCCCTGGCATGGCTGATGCAAAAACAGCCGGTTACAATTCCCATAATCGGTGCTACAAAGATTTCCCATCTGGAAGCAGCCGTACCGTCCCTGGATGTCAGACTTTCACCGGAAGAAATCGCTTATATGGAAGAGCCCTATGTCCCCCACCGGATTGTGGCTCATAGCTAATTAGTCTAAAAAAGGATTTGTGTGCTTATTCGAACAAAGTTCGTTTATAGCACTCAAATCCTAAAATTACCTGACATATTGTATTTAACACCGGAACCACTATTATTCCGTAATAAAAGTGGTTTCGGATTGTTGCTTAATTTCTTCTGGCAGCCGTGATTCTATTGCAGGAGCACACTGATTACACCGGAATCAGAGGCAGCATCAACCGAACTTTTGTACCGTTCTCGGGCGTACTTTCAAGCTTCATGTAATACTCTTCACCATAGAATAATCTGATTCTCTGATTTATATTGTTCAGCCCGATTCCTATCCTTGTGTTATCTGATTTTTCTTTGATTTTGGTGTCCAGCCGGTTCAACTCCCTTGTATCCATACCAATGCCGTTATCTTCAATGGTAATATACAGGGCAGACTCCTTATCCGAGGTCACCTCCACCTTAATCCATCCATTTTTCTTGACGTTTTTCAGACCATGGGTTACTGCATTTTCTACAATCGGCTGTAACAATAATGGTAGAATCTGATATTCCCTGCTTCTGATATCCTCCTGTATCGTTATACTGTAGCTGATTCTGTCCTCAAATCTTAATTTCTGAATCTGCAGATAGACATCAATGTAATTCAGCTCTTTTTCCAGAGTAGTCGAAAAGGTTTCCGTATTTTCCAATACATAGTGGATTGCCTGTCCCAATAGCTTAATAGCAGTGGACACATTATAATCATCGTTCTCAATTGCCAGCATACGGATGGTTTCCAGTGTGTTATATATAAAATGAGGATTTATCTGGCTGGCTAGCAGCTTGAATTCCATCTTCTGCTGTTGGTTGATCAACTCCTTCTGCTTGATAAGAGCTTCATATACCTGAGCTTCCTTTTTCTTTATCTCCTGGATCATATATTTCAGATCAAAAAAGGTTTCCGTCAGTTCATCGTCTCCCCGCAAAGTATCAATAATATCATATTCCCCTGTACTGGCACTGCTCATGGCCTTACGCAGAGCAATTACCCTGTAACTGAATTTCTTTGTATAAAACAGGATTCCTACTAGCGGTATGACAATGGATACAAGTGTTATGACCACACACATGACCACAATCTTAAAGATACTGTTATACGCCTCCAGATCCAGGGTGGTAATATAATAGGTATCCTTAGAACGATAGGCCGGCAAGGAAGATATATATCCCAGAACCTTATTCCCTTGATATTTCAGAGAACCTTTAGAGGTAAAATATTTTTCCTCAAAATCAATGGGAACCTGTTGTTTTTCTCCCTGCACGGATCTTGTCGTGCTGAAGAAGATTTCGTCTTTGTTCAGAGAGACTGCTGTAAAGAGTTTGTTGTTCTGTATACGGTTCTTTAAGTAATTCGTACTGATCGTAACCACCAGAATGGCCCCGTCATTGGTATGCTCATCAGAGTCTACAATAGGAAAGGAACGAATAAAGGTCAGCTGTAACAAGCTCTTTTCCTTGTTTTCCGGCGTGTAATTGACCCAGGCACTGCTGGAGGGTATGGAGACTTTGGAAAACCATTCATCCTTCACTTGAGGAGTGGCATGTTTAATGTAAAAGCTCTCTGGCAATGAGGTATTGGTCGTATATACGGTAATAGCCGCCAGTGCTGTATTGTTTTTCATATAGGTATCAAAACGGTCATAGGTATTGATCCGGCTGCTGAATTCCGTTTCCTCCGGTGCTTTTTCCGTGAGCATTGAGAGCAATGCTTTATCATTGATAAAATCTTCGGACATATTAAAGATGTTCAGGGTACAGTCCAATAAAATGGACTTCACCCTGAGATTATCGGATTCCAGCTGAGAATAGGTCTGCTGGTATAAAGCTTTGGCAAAATACAGGGTCAGAAATAAACCGATGAAAGCAACCGGTATTACAAGAAAAGGAATAAATATAATATACATCTGCGTCTTTATTTTTACTTTTGATTTTGTTTGCAAAGCCCTTCTCCCTGTCCTCACCCCTTAAGCATCTGTTTCCGGTATTCTGTCGGTGTGAGATTCGTATACTTTCTGAATTTCGTATAAAAATAATCTACGTTGCGGTACCCAACCTTCTCTGCGATGTCATAAACCTTCATGTTATTCTGCTTCAACAATTTAATGGAATTCTGCACCCGAACATAATCCACATAATAATTAAAGCTTTTACCGGTTTTTTCGTGAAACAGTTTTCCCAGATAGCAGCTGTTATACCCGAATAGACAGGCTATACTTTCCAGTTTGATATTTTCCTTGTAATTGTGTTCGATATAATAGATTACACTGTCTATCACACTGTCATTGCCGGAAACACCCACTGTATTCATAATAATTTCAAATTCCTCGGTAAAAAAAGCAAGAATTTCATAAAGATAATTCCTGGTGGTTATAAAATTGATAATCTGGGTATTGGTAGGAAAAGGAATTTTGCTGCCGGCATACAAATTATTAATCTTGTCCTTGATCTGCAAAAAAAGGTCCGATAAAGACAGCTTGATATCCGGTATATTAATTTCACACCTATTCAGCTTCTTTTCCAGCTCGTGGAGTGTTTCCACCAACAGATTACGGTTGTGGGTCTGTATATAATTTACCAGCAGATGAAAAAAACTGTTTATCATTTCATGGTCGAAAGGAAGCTTTTCATTGTTATCTTCTTCTGTATCAGGAGGTCCTATGGTATGCTGGTCCTGGACACAGAAAAAACGCCTCTGCATTAAAAATAAAGCATCCAGATAGGAGGTGCGTATCTCCGTGACTTCTGAGACAGTTCTTCCGTAAGAAATAAACAAGGTATCTAAAGGTGAACCTTTCTGTGGTTTGAGATCATATTCATATTTCTCAATAAATCGTTTGAACTGTCCAATGGCGAATTCTCCTTTCAGAATAATGACCTGATTCTCCTTAATCGTAATACTTTCAAGTGAATTGCTATCCTGATTGGTGACTCTTAATATTTCAGAGAAATTATAGGAAGTATCTGCTATATTGTGGCTGTACTTCTCATATATCAGTACCTGGAAGATATTTTCTGTCATATGCAGGTCCGCCAAATTAATCCTGGAGATATCCGCCTCACCGTTAATAAGATCCCTTAAAATAGCAATTTTTGCTTTCTCACGGTAATGGCTTACCGTCCTTTTCTCCCAGGCTTCTTCCTGCAGCTCATGGGATATGGAGTTCAAGGCTGCTTCCAGCTCCAGCTCATTCAATGGTTTGTTCAGATAAAATTTAACATCATATCTTATAGCTTCCTGCGCATAGGCGAAATCAGAGAACCCGCTTAAGATAATTATCTTTCCTTTATAATTGCCCGCTCTGGCCTTTTGAATAA
The DNA here is from genome assembly GCF_033100115.1 of Anaerocolumna sp. AGMB13020. Classification (NCBI taxonomy): domain Bacteria; kingdom Bacillati; phylum Bacillota; class Clostridia; order Lachnospirales; family Lachnospiraceae; genus Anaerocolumna; species Anaerocolumna sp. AGMB13020. Next base: position 1,053,805 of record NZ_CP136910.1, read on the forward strand.
CCTCCAGTCCATCCATAAGCGGCATCCTTATATCCATCAGTACAACGTCCGGGTTTTGGTTTACCAGGAAGGAAAGTGCTTCTTCTCCATCGGAAGCTTCTCCCGTAATATTGTAACCAAGCCTTTCCCAGTTGACTACTTTCTTTAATCCACGTCTGATGATTGCTTCATCATCTGCTATCAGAACTGTGTACATAAAACACCCCCATAAATTCCAGCATACCTTTAATTATCAATAGCTTCTCTTGCCTGTTTCTGCTCTTCTGTATTCCGCAGATCAATATTTAAAACCTTTTCATACCCCAGTCCCATGGCAATGTCCGTCATTTCCTTTATCAGCCGGGTAAATTCCTCTTCATCTTTCGCAAACACTGACTTCCAGGAGTATTCTACAATAGTTGAACGAATCTGAGCCCGGATAGTAGTGATATCCGGATCCTCCGCTGGTACAGCATAACCGCTGCCTACGGATATCACGGCCTGTTTATTTTTATAGAAATACTCTGTTGCATTCTTAGCCCCCATATGGGTCTGCCAGTCCCTTTCCATATCCGTAAGGTTCAAGGATATATAGTTATCCCACATCAGATAGTTGTAAGGATAACCGGTCTCAGGGTTAATCTCACCATCTGATACAGCTTTGAAATTCAGTCTTTCAATACCGTCAAGATAGGTTCCTCCGCCATACTCCTCGGGCATCAGGGTCTTATCACCATTGGTCAGGCATTTATAGCCAAAATCCGTAAGTACCGGTTTACCGTCTGCTACTTCCCACATCAGCCCCTTTATACCGGACAAACTGCCTGAATAAGCTACTGTGAGACCTTCCGGTGAATAGAGCCAGTCGATAAAATCCATTAGCCGTTCCGGATCTTTTGCCTTACTGCCGATCATTATGGAATTATAGGGATTTCCTTTGGTATAACAACCCCAGTCATACAGCTGGAAATCCTCAACAGCCGCTGTGTTAAAAGCTTTGCCGGAGGAGGTATGATCTGCTGTATTGTATCCGGAGGACTGCCAGGGCCAGGGTGACCACAGTACTGCACCATCCTTATATTTCTCTGATAAAGCGTCAAAATTCTGAGTAGTAGATTCCGGATCCAACAGTCCCATCTGATTTGCCTGGAAAAAGAATTTAAGACCCCTGATATACAGAGAATCCTCCGCCAAAGCACTTTGAGGTTCCTCGGAATCATCTGCTTTTGCATAGGCATAACCAATGGGTGCATAGCCATACATGTAAGGTATCTGATTGGCTGCCCCCAGATATTCACTGTCCCAATCCTTAAACAGGGAAAAGGCATAGATTTTTTTACCGGAATCACTGACTCCTGCAATGTCCTGCATCTCTTTCATCACTGGCAGCAGATCCTCCAGAGTCTTCATTTTCGGATAACCCAGCTGTTTATACAGATCCCATCGGATATAAGTTCCAAAATTTAAAACCGTACCTCCCAGATTCGTATCAGCAGGCCTTTCTGATATTTCCGAAGGGATTGTCCAAATCCCTTCCTCTTTTGCAAGTGTTTTGTTGGTATATTCAATCGCTGCCTGGTATTTGGACAGATTCTTTTTTCCCTCCATGAAGTCCGTCATATCAATTATGAGTCCGGCCGTAACAAGATCCTGAAGCTTTCCGCCGGCTGCTGAAGTAAGGATAAGATCGCCCAAATTCCCGGCTGCACTGCGGGTCTGAAGCAGGGTTTCACCGCCTCCTGCAACATTTGGTGCAATAATGTTAAGTTCCATGTTAAATTTATCTTTGATAATTTTTGCAAGCCAGCCCGATTGTATTCCCTGATAATTGGATTGGGAATCAAAAACATCCACTGTTATGAATTCTTTGTATTTTGCTTTACCTTCCTTTCCGGAATCCTTACCTTTATCACCGGAAGAGTCTGTAACTCCCAAAATCTCTGTGTTTTGGGGATTATTAGCACAACCTTCTGTAATGGTAACAGCCATCACCAGACATAAGAGAATGCCAATAAGCTTATGTTTCTTAACCATATAATAACCAAACCTTTCCCATATCCTGCAACTCTTTACCAAAGGCAGCGCCAGCCCCGTTATATGCCGCTCCTGTCTGCAGAGGCAGCAGTGCCGCAAATCAGAGCAAGGAGGTCGTTTATCTATATTTCCTATGAACTGCCGCGAGTATGTTTCGTATTTAGACAAGTATTTATACATTTTATTATATGACAAAATTCTTTTAATAAAAAGTGTAATAATTAAAGTTTTTTCCTCTAATAATATGACCTTTTTCACAAATAACAATGACCTTCCTCCACACAACGGCGGATACCCGGATCCATTGTGTGAAGGAAGGCCATCGGGACTTCTTCTGATCTTGCTTATTGTACTATGCCGCTATCTGCCGCTGAACTTTCAGTGAGAAATACCTTAGAAATCTCCGTTACTACCGGGTGCACTGCCTATCTGCTCTCTTAACCAGCCGGTTAAGGTATGCGTTTTGTCGCAGCCGTACTCCCAATACATCAACCCATGGAGACCCTTCTCCTTTAAATACTCCGCTTTTCTTTTCAGCGACTCTCTGTCATCATAGCTTATAAAGGTATCTCCGTTAAACAGATAAGGAGCTTTTGCTTCCTCATCCCAATAACGGACATATCCATTCCGGTCAATAAAATCTGCCAGCAGGCTGTAATAGGCAGGACCGTAGCCGCCGGTGGTTGCAGCCATCTGATGCAGACCATGCTCAATATCAGGTACACCCTTCCACAGCCTGGAGTAAAAGGCTGCACCGATTACCAGCTTTTCCTTTGGAACTCCTGCCTGGATAAAGCATTCCACGGCACGGTCCGTACTGGCAGGAAACAAATCTCTTTTATTAGAATACAGACTGGTATGATGACCTGTAAAATTCAGAAAACCTCCCTTTAAATCGTAGGTCATCAGTTGTACGTAATCCAGATACTGCTGTGCACTTTTCATATCCGTACAGGCAGTAAAGTATTCACCCCCGCCTGCCGCAATGGTCAGCAGGTAATCCTTTTCGGCTGCCCTGTCAAGTGCTATTCTGAACGCTTCCAGCAATAACGTAAAATTCATTCTGTCCAATTCGCTTCCATCAATACCAGCCACACGGTAACATGGGTATTCCCAGTCTATATCTATTCCGTCCAGATCATATTCTCTTATGAGCTCTACCGCGGAAGCAGCAAAGCGTATTCTGTTCTCACTGGTCATAGCAGCCTCAGAGAAGCCGGCAGCCCCCCAGCCTCCCAGGGATAATATAAGCTTTATATCCGGATTCCGGGATTTTATCCTTGACAATACCGCTTTGCATTCGGGATGATTCCACTCCGCTAACCCATGGTCTATATGCCCGAAAGCTATATTGATCACATCCAGACTCTTACTATCCTCTGCAGTCACCTCACTTAGATCACCGGTGCTGACATATCCGATTAACTTCCCCATTCTCTGTATTCTTTTCCTCCGTTTCTTTTATTAAGTTAAGGCATGTGCTTTGGTAAAGCCTATCAGTTCTTCCACCGTAGTAAAGGCCAGACCGGTTACCGTATCCGCACAGCCATAATATAGCGCTATTCGTCCGGTATCCTTATCAGTAAGAGCTGCACAGGGGAATACCACATTGGGAACATCACCCACCCGCTCATAATATTCCTCCGGTCCTAAAATATAATATTTCGAGCGGTATTTTACTTTCCAGGGTTCCTCAAGGTCTAAAATGGCAGTGCCTACACGGTACACAAAGCCATTGCAAGTATGTATGACTCCATGATAGATCAGAAGCCACCCCTCCTCTGTCTCGATGGGGATGGGGCCAGGGCCGATTTTTGTGCCCTGCCAGGCAGATTCGTCGCCTTTTACAGGAGACATAACATGTCTGTGGTGTCCCCAATATTCCAGGTCACTACTTTGGCTGTAGAAGATATCTCCAAATGGTGTATGCCCTGTGTCACTTGGTCTGCTGAGCATGGCATATTTGCCGTTGATTTTCCTGGGAAACAGTACACCGTTGCGGTTATAAGGCAGAAAAGCATTTTCCAGCTGGTAAAAGGTCTTAAAATCAAAAGTGTACCCGATGCCAATCGTTGGCCCATGATAGCCGTTGCACCAGGTTATATAATAACGGTCTTCCAAAAAGCAGACCCTGGGGTCATAACGGTATTCCCTTTTCAGGATTTCCTTATCCTCTCCCAGAAAAATAATCGGTTCTTCCTCAATCCTCCAATGGATACCATCTTCACTGAAGCCCGGATAGATATCCATGCTAACCGCTATGCTGTCACAACGGAATACTCCTGCAAATCCATCCTTAAAGGGGATTACCGCACTGTTAAAAATGCTGTTGGAAGTAGGTATTGCATCTCTATTTATGATAGGATTGCTGTCATAACGCCAGACCGGTTTGCTGTACCCCTCCGGCTTATCCTGCCACGGAATAACGGTAAGAATCTCCGCATGGCATTCTTTCATTTTATTATTTTCTTTCACTCTTTGTCCTCCTTACTGTTTTTGCTCCTCCAGTAGTCTCCGCATAAATTCCACACTGCCTACATGATAGCCCCCGCAGGCATACACACTGTTTCCTTCTCTGTCCGCCAGGATAAGAACCGGCAGTTTATCTTCATTTAGCTGTAACATCACCGCTGCTCTGTTACAGCTGTCTGAGCTGTCAAAATATATTTCAATACCTGATAATTTCGCAAGGACTTTTCCCAGGGTAATATTCTCCAATTCAAATCGCTCCCGCAGTACTATAAGCATTCTGCCTGTGCTGTTGTTCCACGTATCTGCCATATCCAGCAATTCGTTCAGGACATGCTCAGTGGGTTCTTCTCCTGTCCCCAAAAATGCAAGAATAGCTGGCTTTTGCCTCACCAGTTCGAACAGACTGCTTTTCTTTCCACTGCTGCTGTTAAAAAGAAAATTCTCCAGCTTAACACGGTTCTTTGGTATCTGCATTTCCGTCTTCCACTCTGCCATATCAATGACTTTACGTTCTCCCTCCACCAGCCGGAAAACCCTCTCACAGACTTTCTGATGCCCTTCCGGCATACGCCTGGCAGCTATGAGCCTATAGATTCCTTCCTCCAGGCTAAGCTTAAGTTCATTCTCCCAGAAGACCTTCCCCTCATAGACCAGGGTCTCAAACTGCATACCTTTGAGCTTACCGATGGTCCAATTCTGATAATAGCTCCATCTGCTGTCTTTCTTCTTTTTCAATACCAAGGTTGCAGTATTGGCTGATGCTACTTTCTCCGGTGAAACAAATACTCCATGACATAAATATTCCGGAGCTTGGGTTACCGGATTTAACCTGGCTGGAATATGAAGACTTCTGCAAATAGCTACAAACAAAATACTTTGTGACAAAGGGCTTCCCAGCCCAAGCCGCAGACTGCCGATGGGTGTAGCACATAGGGTTTCATATTCTTCTTCCGGAATATAGCCTATGCCTGCTTTAATGTATTTCCAGATAAGATCAGGCTCTTTTGCGAAAACTTCTTTCTCTTCCTTACTGAAATAATTACGGATAAAACTCTTATAAGGTGTAAGTTCCTCTTTGAAAATCCTGGGACACAGTACATATCTGTAATAATTTTCCCTGGAAAATCCATATTCTTCACTATACGGCTCCAGATGATCCTCCAGGATTTCAGCCTTCAGATCCTTAAAATCCTTTTCCGACAGATGAAGCAGCAGCTGTTTCCTGAGCTCTTTCTGGTCTCTGGTCAGAAAAGCTTTTAGTTCTTGTATATTTTCCCCCGCTCTGCAGATGGCTTCAAGATCCTCCGGGTAAAGAGTTTCCACCTCTTCATCATAGCAGGACAAGAGGTTTTTCTCCCTGATATCTCTGGCAGTTTTTATGCGTGCTGTATTTTTCTCTTTTTGTTCTTTGCTTTCATAAGCAGGATGCAGCGGATGTTCCGTCGGTGCACGATATTCTTCCCATTCCCATCTGTCACTCAACCAGTTATTACTCTGTGTATGTAATAGAAGTTCTTCTTTTACTCCCGGGCTAATGGTAAGCTTCCTCTCCCCGAAAACCTCCCCTATAAAAGCCCTGACTCTGATATCTCCAAGTCCGGCTTTTATCCGTATTTCTCCTTTACTGTCTGTTACAAGAACAGCGGCGGGATAATACTCCGCCATGTTAAGAATCTCCAGCGAAACCTGAGCACCTTCCACTGTCTTTCCATAGGCATCCTTTACAATCACCAATGCTTCCTCTGTCCTGGCATAATAAGAAGTATGGTTACAATAGGTCAGTACTCCTTCCTGTCCTAGTGTTTCTTCCAAAGAAGCCACCGGGAATTCGGAAAATCTGCGGCTGTGAATTAATAAAGCGCGATTGGCGGATTGCGTAAACCAGCCTCTGTTCAGTTCCTCCTCTGGTTCGCAGGCACCCAGAAAATACCAGTCTCCCTCTAAATAAACCTCCACCCAGGCATGGTTATCATCACAGTGGGCCCATCTTGGTGTATATACCTGCCTGGCAGGTATCCCCACGCTCCGGTAAGCCGTAACTGCAAAGGTAGATTCTTCTCCGCAGCGTCCCCTTTTACACCGGAACATGGTCATAGGTGAGACAGTTCGTTCATCCGTTGCTTCATAAGCAGCATTTTCCGCACACCAATAATTGATTTCAAGTATAGCAGCCTTCAGGTCCAAACCCTCGAGCCTATCCTTTAGCTGCTCATAGAAAAAATTTCTGCAGTCGCTGATGCTTTCGGAATTAATGCGGTAATAAAGCACATAGTGAATAAATATCTCTTCCGGCAGCTTACGGCACCATTCCCTCTCTCTGCGAAGCCAAAGGGCATGCTGTACAAAGCTTAAAAATACATCAAATCCATATTCTCCGGCATCACGCAAGGGCATAGTGCCGTAAAGAAAACGCATCAGCACGGCTTCCTCTTCTTTACAGCCTTTTAAGCCTTCCTCGATATCAGCCAAAAGACAGCCGTAATACTTTTTTCGTTTTTCATATTTATCGGAAGCGTATTTCTGCAGTTGTACCGTAAACATTTTTTTCCGCCTTCCTTTTATAGACTTATTTTAATCGTCTGCTGTTGCATTAATTTCATCAAACTTAACAAGTAACAAAACATTTGCAATTTTATTTCCATCAGCTTCCAAAAGCCGCATCCGGCTCCAGTTTATATACTCTGGCTACAGGAGCCTCTTTGCCCTTCTCCCAGGGTACCGATATCTGAAGACCTCCCGTTGTGTTCTCAAAAAGTATATTCTCACCGGTACCAACCATTGTCACCCGATTAACCTTTTCATTAAAAGGAAGAAATACCTTATCCGGAACATCGTCGTCTTCTGCGAACAGTTCCAGGGCGTATACCACCTCCTCTTTTCTGGTAAATGCAATATTATCCACCTTGTATGGCGCACAAATCCTGGTACCATAAATGGCCTCTCCGAAAAGCTTAAGCCATGCACCTATTCCTTTTAAAGAAGCAATCGCCCCCTTAGGAAGCCGCCCGTCGGGTTGTGGCCCCACGTTAATTGCCAGGTTGCCTCCCTTTGCAACAATGTCCGTCAACAGATGGATTACTTCCCTGGGGGTTTTATAGACATCTTCATAGGCAAAAGAAAAGGAAGTTCCCAAGGTAATACAGCTCTCCCAAGGTACATTAAGCGGTTCTTCCGGCACACATTGCTCTGGGGTAATATAATTTTCATAAGCACCACCAACCGTTCTGTCGGCACATAACATTCCCGGCTGCCAGGTCCTGATCTCCTCTATCGTCTCACCAAGGCGGATATCCTGGCCGTTTTCCTTGCATACCCAACCGGCATCAAACCACATGATATCCAATTTCCCATACCTGGTTGCCAGTTCCTTCACCTGATTCCGGGTAAATTCAGTAAATCTCTCCCATTCCTCAGGCTGTTTTGATGGTTCATAGGAGGGTCCCCTCCACATATATTCACCCCGCGGATAATTTTCAGCCCAGTAACTGTCTATATGCCAATCCGCTTTTGAAAAATATGCCGCTATACCAATTCCTTTCTTACGGAAGGCTTCAAACAGATGCCCGCATATATCTGCATATTTATGACTATGATATGGGCAGTCCGTTCCCGTAATCTTATAATCTGAATAACGGGTATCCCACATACAGAACCCATCATGGTGTTTGGTGGTAAATATCAGATAGCGTATACCTGCCTCCACTGCAATATCAGCCCATTTTTCCGGCTCAAACCGAAGCGGTGCAAAGGTTTTATTCAGATCAAAATACTGCTTCTTGAATTCTTCACCGCTTACTTCCCAATCAATTCCAGTTCTGGACCATTCCGCATCCGCATCAGAAAGTGCCCAGGATTCAACGATTCCAAGCTGGGAATACGGTCCCCAATGCATCATCAGTGCCAGTTTCTGATCCTGGAACCACTCCAGTTTCTGCCGAACTTTTTCATCCTCAGGCCAGACATATTCTTCTGCTGTACTGTAATTGTGGACACCTTTTTCTATTTTATCCTGCGCAGCTGCTTTTTCATTCTCCTGCTTCTCTGTCTCCTCTGACGTTGACCTCCGGCTGTCCGCTTCCAACTTTTCTGTAACGTCAAGGCAGGTAAGTGCAGCCTCTAATTTATTCTCCATCTGTGTCACCTGATCCCTTCTTACCCAAAGTTTCTTCAAAAAGAAAAGCATATCACCGGAGATACAGTAATATGCTTTTCACCGGTATCCTCTATTCTACCTCTGCCGTTTGTTATTCTGCTATTCCTTCAATTCCTCGCATTTTAACCCAATCCTCCAGGCCAAGGGCATTAAGACCGTCTGTATAGGCTTTCCATTGAGCATCATCATTTACATCCAGTTCTCCGGTAACGAAGAGAGCCTGCTGCTGATTGAAGTAATCTGTAAGGGCTGTACTGATATCAGAATATCTGTCGATATCGTCAAGAGCTATCCAGTTGGAGGGAATGACCTCTTTTGTCAGATTAGCCTCATAGGTATTTTCCATTGTCTTTTTCTCATCATAAAGAGGGCTGTCTTCAATGAACTTAAAGCCTGCAGGAAGATATTTTGGCAGAGCCTGTGGCCATAAGTTGCTCCAGCTGACCTTTTCCTGCTGATCTTCCGGAAGTGTTGAAGTATCAATTGCACGATAACCGTTACCTTCCTTCATTGTGACAACTCCTACAGGACCTCTGCTGCAGCCGATTCCATTTTCCAGTGCAAAGGCATTATCAAACCACCTGCAGATAATTTCAGGATTCTTTGCTTTATCAGTAATTACAGCCTGGGTTCTGAATACACTGAAACCGTTAGTATCCTTTAACCAGATACCTTCTTTGTCAGTATTAAGTACAGGGAGTACGTCAAATTCACTTTTCTCCGTTGTCTGAACAATACCTGAAAATTCATTGCTGCCATAAGCGATGGATACACCATAAAGATCTTTATTTCCTTTTCCTTCCCAGGTGGAAGAGTCCTGTGTAAAAAGTTCCATATCTATCAGGCCCTCTTTATAAAGGCCGTTGAACCAGCTCAGGAACTCTCTGTATTGTTTACTGATACCGCCGTAAACAACCTTATCCCCCTGTATAGCAACACCATATTTGTCCATGGGTAACCCAAACCAACCGGTCATGGCTTCTATATGTTTATTATTGGGATCTGCAGAAAAAGGAATCTCATCGCCGGCGTCACCATTTCCATTGGCATCTTTTTCTTTAAAAGCCCTTAGTACGTCTGCGAATTCCTCTGTAGAGGCAGGCATTTCCATTCCTATATTTTTCAGCCATCTGCTGTTGATATAAGGAGAATAGCTGACCGTTGTATCGCCGGTTACATAAGGTATGGTATAAATGTGTCCATCCGGTGCTGTCATTTTCTCTCTTACGCCCGGTAAATCCAGGATAGCAGAGATATTAGGACAATATTTCTCAAAATAATCTTCCAGAGGAATGAAAATACCCTGTTTTACTCCATAGGTCAGGATCATACTGTCATTTAAAGTCCAGCCTCCGATAACATCCGCATAATCACCGGAATTCAGATCCAGATTCAGTCGCTCTGTGGCAGTTTCATAAGGAAAAACCTTTAGTGTAACATCTACATTCGTCTGTTTCTTAAACTCATCTATCATGTAGAATTCTCCGGATTCACTGGAATCATCCACAAAAATCGAGAAACCATAGGTACCTTCATCTACCAGCGGAAGCCCTTCTTTGTTCATGAGTCCATTGATCTTGCCATTTTCATCCGTCGTATCCGCAGAAGCACCTGCCCCTGCTGCCTTGCTGTTGCTTTCTCCATTGTTTCCTTTGCCGCAACCCCAAAAAACTGTTGTGCACATTGCCATAGCCAATAAGAGTGCTATTGCTTTCCTTTTCATAATAATACCTCCTCTTTCTTTTTTTATTTGTACCGGCACATTAGGAAGCACCGGCAAATAACTTTCCCTCTCAAAAATACGTTTTAACCCCTTTGTTCCTTCATAACTGCCACAAGCGGTTTCAGCCACCTTAGCCCTTTACGGAACCAATCATCACTCCCTTAACAAAATGCTTCTGAATAAAGGGATACATTACCAGCACCGGAATACTGCTGATTATAATAAGGGAGTATTTCATAACGTCAATTAATTGCTGCTTCTCACGAAGAGCATCTCTTGCCGCCTGGGTGGTTGCTGTCTGGGACAGAGCTGTCTCATTCGTAATAAGGATATTCCGCAGCACCAGCTGCAACGGATAATAATCTTTGTCAGAGATATAAACCAATGCTGAAAAGTATGAATTCCAATGTCCCACACCATAATAGAGTACCAAAATGGCAATAATGGCTTTCGACAACGGAAGAGCAATCTTAAAGAAAAATTTCCCCTGGGAACACCCATCTATCTCAGCCGCTTCATACAATTCTTCTGAAATATTGGACTTAAAAAAGGTTCTGGCCACAATCATATTATAGACGCTAAGACATCCCGGAAGGATAAGCGCCCACATGGTATTAAGCAGGTGCAGGTTCTTGACCACTAAATATGTAGGTATCAGACCGCCGCCAAAGAACATGGTTATCATATAAAAAATGGTTATTGGTTTCTTTCCACCAAATGCATTTCTGGATAACGCATAAGCTGTCGGAAGGGTAACTGCCAGGTTGACTAAAACTCCGCAGACTGTATAAAAAACTGAGTTCAGGAAACCTCTCATTACGGCGCTGTTACGAAAGACCTCTTTATAACCCTTTAAGGTAAATCCGATGGGTTTCCACAGAACCTCACCGCTTGATACGGCACTGGGACTGCTGATGGATGAAATAACCACCCAGTACAGGGGGTAAGCCACAATCAATAAAATCAGCGACAGAACAAGAAATGTTACCGTATCAAATATGACATCCTCCCTGCATCGTTTTGTTTTCTTTTTCCTCTTATCCATTCTTTTTCCTCCTACCACAAACTGTTGCCTGAGAGCTTATCAGCCGCTTTGTTAACGGCTATAAGCATGACCAGGTTAATCAACGTATTAAACAGGCCGATGGCTGTTGAATAAGATATGTCATTGTTAATCAGACCCACCTTATAGACATAGGTGGAAATAATCTCAGATACCGTCAGGTTCAGATTATTCTGAAGCAGATAGGCTTTTTCAAAACCCACAGAAAGAATGCTTCCGCAGCTCATGATTAACAGGATGGTCGCTGTAGGCAGAATGGAGGGTAAATCTATGTATCGAATAAGCTGAAGTTTGGTAGCTCCATCACAGCGCCCGGCTTCATGCAGCTCCGGACTTATACCGGATAAGGCTGCAAAATAGATGACTGAACTCCATCCTGTACTCTGCCAGACTCCCGTCCAGACATATATGTGTCTCCAATATTCTTTCTTAGCCATAAAATTAAATGTATCAAGCCCCAGAAACTCCATTATGTGGTTGATTACCCCCACGGAAGGCGATAGAAACAGTATGATCATACCGCACATGACAACCGTTGAAATAAAGTTCGGTGCATAGGTAACTGTCTGAATTACTTTTCGGTATCTCTTATGCCGAAAGGAATTCAGCATCAGTGCCAGGATAATTGGAATCGGAAAGGATATGAGGAGCCCGTAGAGACTCAACACCAGGGTGTTTCGAATGGTTGAATCAAAATAAGGGGATTCAAAGAACCTCTTAAAATAATACAGCCCCACCCAGGGACTGCCCCATATCCCCTCTCTTCCGTTATACCGCCGGAACGCAAGCTGTATTCCGTACATGGGAATGTAGCTGAAGATAAAGGTCAATACGATACCCGGAAGACAGAACATCCAAAGCGAGAGATCTCTTTTAAATATCCTGAGAGTATGGCCTTTCTTCTTTTCTCTTTTTGAAATCATTTTCTTTTTAGCCACACAATAAATGCAAATCAGTCTGCATTTTATTGCTAAAACAAGAAAGAGCGAAAGAATGGCTTTTGTGGCATCCTTTCATTTAAATTTTCTTCCACTCTGGAACTGCTTAAGATATCTCAATGAACATTTTTAACATTTTTTCATTTTCTAAATTTTGTTTGTGTATTTTATATAATTTAACTTTCCTATTTGGGTGTTTCGTAGTTATTTTGTTGGTTTGATTTTAACATCTGTTCACTTTTATGTCAATATGTTTTGTAAAAATGTTCTGTTTTCTTAACATTCTACAAATTTTCGCTTAAAACTTTTTATTTTTTAAGTTTTTTCAGATACTCTGACAAAAAAAGTATAGCAGCAGACTGTATATTGAATAGTTGCAATTATACTGCTTTTTTACTACATTTTAAAATTTTCAGTTTCAAATTTTCTATTGGATTGAAATTTTGTATTGTAAAATTCCTTTTATCTTTTTTGATGTTTTGTTCATTTTGTTAAGTATTTATTGTAAACTTGTTCACTGAATGCTATAATGAGATTATCCGGCAGTCACAAATAAGCCGATTATTATGACGATAAGAAATGAGGTATTTATGAAACCTGTAAGAATTCCAATACCGTCAGTGGGTTTTAATCCTCCGGTTTACCCTTGCCGCAGAGCTGTAGAACCCTTTACCCTGGACGGAAGACTGGATAAACCTTTTTGGGAAACTGCTCCCTATACTGATCCTTTTATCGATATTGAAGGAGAACATAAGCCTGCACCCAGATTCAGAACCCAGGTCAAAATGCTGTGGGATGATGAGAATCTGTACATAGGTGCAAGTCTTGAAGGAAATGAAATATGGGGTACTGTGAATGAGAGAGATGCCGTAATCTTTCAGGACAATGATTTCGAGATCTTTATCGACCCGGATTCCGACACCCACCAGTATTATGAATTTGAAATGAACGCTTTGAATACCGTATGGGACCTCTTTCTCCCCGCTGCTTACAGAGATAAAGGAAATGCTCTCAATGGTTATGATATCCAGGGCCTACGTACCGCCGTATATGTCGACGGCCGCGTAAATGATCCGTCTGCTCCAAATAAAAGCTGGTCTGCGGAAGTTGTTATCCCTTTCGCATCTATCATCGAATGCCTGCCCCATAAACGTGCTCCCCAAAACGGTGAATACTACCGTCTTAATTTTTCCCGTGTGCACTGGAAGACCGATATCCTAGAGGGCAGCTACCGAAAGTGTACGGAACCTGTAACCGGAAATCTCCTGCCGGAAGACAACTGGGTCTTAGCCCCCACAGGAGTGATCAACATACATTATCCTGAATTATGGGCTTTTGTATTTTTTACAGGAACAACGGAAGACGAAACCTCCTGTATTATTCCGGAAGACGAGTACCGAAAATGGGAATTAAGAAAACTCTATTATGCCCAGAATATCTATCTGGATTTAAACGGCTGTTATACCTCGCAGCTGAAGGAGCTTACTTTAATTCTTGAACACTATTCTCCCAATGACATAAACCGTTGTGTAAAAGCATTTCCTTACAAAATAGAAACGACTTCTCATACCTTTGAGATTTCCTGCCCCTCCGCTCATCCTGATAAAACTGTTATAATTTACTCCAATGGAAAAACTGAAATACGTTAAACAGAAATGTTCAGTTCGTTCATGATGTATTTGAAAAGAATCAAAATTACTGGTATAATAGCAGCAAATGAGTGCAGCATTGGTGCAGCGATAAAAGATTAAGATAATAGAAAGGACGCCACAATACTATATTTTTAATCTATATTAGTGGCAGTACCAAAGGCGTGCCCTGCGGTATTCTCGGGAAAAAACGATGAAAAAGATAACCCTGCAAAAAATTGCAAATTCCCTTGGTGTTTCCCGTACTACGGTATGGAAAGTATTTAGCGGACAGGAAGGCGTCTCTGCTGAGCTTCGAAACAGAATCATTAACAAAGCACAGGAACTGAACTATATTTTTCCGGTGAACTTTGATACTTCATCTGTTATGGATGCTTCTACAGCTGTTTCCGCCTCTTCAGAGGAGCCTTCAGCAAATATTGCTGTTGCCGTATGCCGACCGGAGACCTCCATCTTCTGGATGACCATTATACATCAAATTGCCAAGGAGCTTTCCCACCACAATGTCAACCTGGTTTATACCTATCTGCCTTCCACTGTCAGCGCCAATTATACCCTTCCTGTATCTCTCACAAATGGCAGCACCAACGGAATTATTATCATGAATGTCTACGATACCCAATTGCTTCGATTACTTGCAGCCACTCCTGTTCCCAAGGTATTTCTGGATACCTCGGCTTTAGTTCCCCCTGCAGAGTTGAATGGAGATTTGATTTTAACTGAAAACCGTACAGGAATTTCTGCCATAACGGAGCACCTGATACAAAAGGGACGTAAATCTTTTGCTTTTATTGGCGATATCAACTACGCCCACTCAAATTATGAACGATTCGAGGGTTTTCAGAATACCTTGCTCCGTCATGGTCTTTCCTATAACCAGAAACTAAGCCTTACAGGTGCAATAGGTATCGATACCTACAAAGAAGAGATCGGAGCCTTTCTTGATACCCTTCCTCATTTGCCGGAGGCTTTCGTCTGTGCAAATGACTATGTGGCATGTATATTGATGCAACTGCTGCTTAAGCGTGGAATCCGTATACCGGAAGACATTGCTCTTTCCGGTTTTGACGCGAATACAGAGAATCCTCTGGCAGAAAATCTGACCACGGTACAGGTATTTAATCAGAATATCGGCTTTCGCCTGGCTCTCCAGATTTTATACCGGATTAAATACCCAGACGTTCCCCATGAGATCATTTATATAACCTCCAAAGTTATCTTCCGGCGTTCTACCGGAGATTCGTAAAAAACTCCATCAGGAACCTGGTAATACAGACTTAATAGCAAAAAGCTGCCACATTTCTGCGGCAGCTTTTATCTTAATCCATACTTTACTATTTCTCCACAAAAGGGAGGACTCCTATCTTATTTCTGTGAGAATATTACGTCTGAGTATCCTCCTGTAAGTTCTCAAGTACCTGTCTGGCTTTTCTGATTTCTTCCTCACTGGTACGATAAACTGTATACTCACTGAAAGAAGGAAGTCCCATATTCACCTCTGGTTTCCGGTAGCTCATAGCACTTTCCAGTACAGCCTTACCAGACATATGATAGGCCTTTACACCGGATACCCGGTAGAGGGTGGGAATCACACCGGCATTAACGCCTCCTCCTGCCTGAATACAGATTCTTTCCTGACTCTTTTCCTTCAGTTCTTTTAGAAGAGCTGTTCCTTGCATACATAGATTTTTCTGTCCAGAGGTAAGAATGGTATCCATTTCCAGACTTATGGCCTGTTCCAGCTCTTTCAGGGGATCTGCACACATATCGAACGCCCGGTGCAATGTAGCAGACATCCCTTCAGCCTCAGACAACAATCCATACATTGCCTCCATATTCAAAGTTCCCTCGGGTTTTAATATACCGATTACTACTCCTTCGGCACCCAACTCCCGAAACATCCTGACCTCTTCTTTCATGATGGAATATTCGTATTCCGTATAACAGAAATCTCCAAACCTGGGCCGTATCAGTACATGAATTGGTATGGTACTGTGCCCTCGAATCTCTTCAAATAATTTGGGGCTTGGAGTTGTTCCTCCAATTATTAGATTTCCGCATAATTCAACTCTTGTGGCTCCGCCCTGCTCACCTGCCAGTACAGATTCCACAGAATCTGCACATACTTCTAGTATAAACTCCTTCATCCCAGCTTTTCTCCGCTTTTTCAGGAATATAACCAAAAACTCTTATATTTCTGTATTTTTCATATATTACTACGTGTATCTCATGCTATAATAATTTTCACTCCTATATTAAATTATCAGCTTTACCTTTAAGTATACTATACGAATGCTGGAATGAATAGCAGTTTATTGCCAGTTAACCGTTACCGTGGCGGTACCGGAAGCAGGTGTCGTAACGGAATGATTGGCTCCGCTTTCCCAGGTTACATTTCCGGTGCTGTCCTTCTTAATAAACTTATACTCTATGGTTTTTCCGGCAGGAACATTTACATCCATGAACCAGGTTGGATATGCTCCTATGGTTGCCGTTGCATTGTAGATGGGACCGATAGCCCTGGCAGGGTCCCAGTTACCAAGTTCATAGCAGCTTCCCACAAGATATACTCCCGTTCCCCAGGAGGTCGTCGCATTATTAACCTTAAATCTTACAGATACCTGATCTCCGGTCAAGACCTCAAAACCATCATAGGGGGTACTTGGAAGTCCGTCGGAGGTTGTTATTGAAACATTGTAATTTCCGGCAGTTACAGTAGGAACGGTTACCTTAATAATCGTATCCGACCAGGAATTCACAACTGCAGCAGCGGTACCGAACTTAACAGATCCTGTCAAAGCACCAAATCCTTCTCCTGTTATGGTTACCACATTACCGGCTTTGCCCATGTTGGGGTCCACATTTCCTATAACAGGTGTGGCTGCACTGGTTGAAGTATACTGCCATACTGCGGATTCACCTGGTGCCAGGTTAAAAGTTCCTACTGACTTGTTACCTGCAACGGTAATACTGTTGCCTCCCAACAATCCCTGCATGACATCATCATAGGTACCAGCGGGAAGATTGGTATATAAACCCGTTATATCATAACCGGTGGTACTGGAGCGATTAACAGCGGTCAGTACCACACTGTTCCCGAATTGCCTTTCATAAATAAATACATCACTGTTGGTCCAACGCTCCTGCGTCGAGCCGTAAGCAAGTGCCGGATTGGATTTACGTAAAGGGGCAATCCTGCTGATTACCTGATAAGCCGTTGAAGAAGTATGAAAGGAAGTCATATCTCCCCGGTTATACGGATCTTCCGCACCGGTCAGATACTGTTCCGTTCCATAATAAATATTCGGTACCCCACGAGAGGTCAGAAGCAGGACATATGCATTCTCCACTGCTCTTGCATTGTTACCCGATAAGGTCATAAACCGGCTCATGTCATGGCTGTCCATAAAGGTCACCTGATCATTGACTTCTTTAAAGTCCGTACTGGTATCGGCAACCACCTTACTGATATCAAGCATGGAACCGGTCTTGCTGCCCAGGGCATTACGGACTGCATTGGCGAATCTGAAATCCAGCAGGCTCATGCCTGAATTATTTGTAAAATTCGAAAAGTCCTTATCATTTGTGGTTCCGCCGTAATACCATTCCCCGAAAGTAAAAACACCTTCCTTGGAATAGATACTGCTGAGCCAGTTCTTCTGCCAGCCAAGGGACATATGCTTTACGGCATCAACACGGATACCGTCAACTCCAAGCTCGAGCCACAGATTTATAGCATCCTTCATATAAGTGTCTACCGTGCTGTTCTGCTGATTCAGGTCAGATAGTCCCCAAATACTGTGATAGATTCCATTTTCAATGGTGCTGTAATCAGACCATTCCTTTTCATGGTTAAATATCCCCTGTGCATCATTGGTGTAAGTGCTTATCAGGCTGCCGTTCCGGTACAAGGCTCCGTCCTCGCCATATACCGCAGTAGAAGTATGATTTGGCACAAAATCGATGACAATCTTGATACCATTTGCATGGGCTACTGATACCAGTTCTGTGAAATCACTAAATGATCCAAAGGCAGCATTTGTCTTAAAATAATCTTTTCCCCAATATCCGTGATAGGAGGCATTATCATTAGAGCCGTCAATTACCGTGATATTCTGCACCGGAGAGGATATCCAGAGTGCCGTAACACCAAGTCCGGTCAGATAACCGTCTTCAATCTTATCAATGATACCCTGCCAGTCACCTCCATGATACTTAGTTAAATCTCCGGTATCAAAAACCGCACCGGTGGGATTATTGGATGTGTCCCCATCATAAAAACGATCCGTAACTATCTGATAGATTACATCGGTGGAAAAACTTGCCTTGTTGGTTACATCCGTATCCTGTACGGAGGTAGCCGAGGAAACAATTGCGTAGTTAAAAGTACCATATAATACGGCAGCAACAGCAAAAAACATTGCAGCCATAAGAGCTGCCGCTTTCCGTGTAAATCTTCTCTTTGAATGATATAACTCATGATTCATAATTTTACTCCTCTCTGAAATTAATTAATCTTTGGTTACCTAGGAAGATCAATGGTAAATATCCTGAACGCTGTGTCACTCCAACAACTAAACAGAACCTCCTTTCTCATTCGACTGTCAATTGGTATCCTTACCGGCCACGTCTTAAAATAGGCATCACCTGTTGCAAATAACCAATTTTCTGTATCTTATATGAGGGGTATATAAAATACTATGTTTGCTCGTTATTTTAGTCATATATGGTAAAAGCAGGTATTTACCTACTCTTCCTACCGACTTTTAATATATTTCTATCGTGTTATAAAAGGGTTACGCAATTCTCTGCAAAGCATAATCTGAACGATTTATCCTTTTACTGCACCGGAGGTCATACCACTGATCATGTAGCGAATCAGTATGAAATAAAGAACAACGATGGGTACGGCTATAAACACCGAACCGGCAGCAAATCTTGAAAATTCCGTTTCCCCAAGGCTCATAAGCCCTACCGCCACGGTATAGAGATCTTTCTCTTTCAATAACAGCTTTGGCAGGATAAAATCACTCCAGGGAAAGGTAAAGCTGGTAAGGGCAGTATAAACAAGCATGGGCTTGGACAAGGGCAGATTTATTTTCAGAAATATCTGCAGATTTGTTGCTCCGTCTATTTTAGCCGCTTCATCAATGGAACAGGGCATGGTATCAAAAAAACCTTTCTGGGTGAGATAACCCATCGGAGCACAGGAACTGTAAATCAGTATTACTCCCCAGATTTTATTAATCAGTCCGAACTGGGTCATTATTATGTACACCGCAATCATGCTCATAAAGGAAGGAAACATCCCAAGAATCAGCGTGGACTTCATGATTTTCTTCCTGCTTCGAAACTGGAACCGGGACATGGTGTAAGCTGTCAGTATTACAAGAAAAGTACCTATTATACTGCTAAAAATGGCTATAATCAAAGTATTCATAAACCACTGGGGATAATTATACATGGCCGTATCCGTAAATAAGGTCTTAAACGTGTCAAGACTGTATTCCTTTGGAAAAAAACCTTCATAGGAATAGATGGAGCCGGATTTACTAAAGGATGCCAGAATCAGCCACAAGCAGGGAAATAAAAACACCAGTCCAACAACAATCAGTATCAAATAAGTAACGAAGGTGTCTGTCCAGCGCAGGAATTTCAATTTTTTCATCGGAAAACATCCTCCTCTTTGTAAGACGGTGACTTTACATATACAAGCAGTGACAGTGCTGAGGTAATAAGGAATATCACAAGGCTGATGGTTGCACCTATGTTATAGTAGTTGTTGCTGATGGATAAATTGTACAGCCAGTTTATCAATAGATCCGTATCACTGGCCAGGAAATACCCATCCAGATATAACCCTCCTCTTAGAAAGAAAAAGACACCGAAGTTATTAAAGTTTCCAATAAACTGGGAAATCAAGACAGGTGTTGTGGAAAACAAGACAAAAGGCAGTATGATTTTTGTGAATTGCTTCCACCGTTTGGCGCCGTCGATCTTTGCCGCCTCCATCTGGTTTCCGTCTATGTTTGCAAGTATTCCTGTAGTCAGAAGCATAATAGAGGGTATACTGAGCCATGCATTTATCAGAAGACCGATGAGCCTTGCCATCCATTTTGCATCAATATCGAGAAATCCAACAGCCTTGTAGCCCAAATCCGTAATAATCTGATTGATGGGTCCACCGTAAGAGAACATAAACCGGAACCCCAGGAGTATAATGAAGCCGGGAACCGCATAAGCCAGTACCGGAAAAGCCCTCCATATTATTTTTCCTTTTACGCACTTCTTATTCAGCAGCAAGGCCAGTCCAAGCCCGGCGAAATAATTCAGTAAAGTAGAGGATACTGCCCAAAGCAGATTCCAGCTGAGTATCCTTCCAAAGGTCGGTGCAAATTTTTTCAGAGTCACTATCTGTAAAAAATTATCTAAACCCACCCAATCGATAAGCTTTGGTGGGACAATGCTCCCCCCATAATTGGTAAAAGCAACGGCAATCATAAAGATAATTGGCAGTATATTGAAGACAAAAACGCCTATAATCGGCAGAAACAGGGCTGTCTTATAAAATTTCCTGTCCAGCAGCTTTTTTAAGTCTTCCCGAAAGGACAGTGGTTTTCCTCCCTTTTGAACCAGTAGCTGAGTTTCATAGGCATCTTTGATATTCGAGAAATAACAGCCGATAAAGAGCAGCACCGCCGCCAGAGACAGAATTCCCATAAGCAGCATAATAACAGAATTATCGCCTTCAATGCCAAACCAGGCATCCGCCTCCTTCGTCCCCAGAGTAAAGAAGCCTGCCAGGTCCGAAGCTCCTCTCTTAAGGAAATAAAGGATTCCGCAAGCAAAAACCACAAGGTATGCCAGCCCTTTTCCAATTTGTCCGTACATCAGCTGTCCAAGTCCCATCAGACATATACTGGCTTTTACATTTCTGTCTGCACTTCTAAGAAAAGTCAACTTTTTCATTTTAATCCCTCTATTCAGAAAGTGTGTAAATTGCATCATATATTTGCTGATCTACCGCCTTTAAAGCGCTTTTTAAGGTATCATAGGAAGTATATTTCTTATCCGTGGTACGAAAGGCATCTTTTGCCAGATCCGTAAAAAAGGTCTCGGCCGGTGCCCATACCTGAACCATCTCTGTGATGGAGGGCATAATAACAATATTTCCTTTGTCCAGGCTGTTAAATACAACCTCCGCCACCCCTCCTGCTTCCTTTGCTGCATCAGCACGGGCTGGTATAATTCCTAACAGCTCATTTCTCTTTAGGAGCATTTCATAGCTTGTGGCAAAATCCACAAAGGCCAGGCTGGCATTTGGTGCTTTGGTATAAGCACTGATTGCATATCCATTGATTCCGCCCATAGCCTTAAAGGGTATGAGTTCCGGATTCTCTTCTGTTAAATCTCCACTTGCCGGCAGCATTGGCACCCCAGTTACCACCAGGTTCTCCTCTGCCAGTGTCTGGGCTGCTTCCCGGTCCATTCCCTGTTTCTCATACTCTGATACCAGTTCCTTGATGAATAAGGTGTATACATCCGGTGTTGTCATGGTAGCGAAATAAGAGCCGTCGGCAAGCTTACTGTATGCATTTACCGTAATTGAATCATCAATACATTCTTCATTCATCACTGCCGCGAGCTTCTGTAATACATCCGCACCGACTTCTGCCTTTCCGGCTGACAAACCCAATTCTTCAGGATTTGTATTATTGTCCCCAAAGATATATCCGCCGTAGGAGAAAAGGAAACCGGAGGAAAAATAAACATCAAACAAAGATCTCATATAGCCGTATTTTCCCTCTCCGGACGCAACAATGGTTTTCGAGTATTGATACAGATCATTCCAATTTTCTACCATATCCGGTACTTTATTTTTGTTATCATCCCATTTTGTTTCCCAGTCCGAAGGAAGCATATCCTTTCGGTAGAACAGCATGGAGGACTGGACATTTACAGGAACCCCCATATAATAAGAAGTTCCGTCCACTTCTGATTTATAAGCCGCCCAGGCATTTTTTGGTATCTGAGAAAAGCATTCCAGATTCTCAGCAGGTATCGGATAGATATGCTTTCCATCTACATATTTCATAAGGGAGTCATTTGCCTGGTATAACACGTCCGGTCCATATCCATAAGGACCATCATCGGCCAGATTGCTGCGCTGATCCATGTTGGCATCAACGGCAACAATACCGTAATCCTTATACTTTTCATTAAATGCAGCAATCAACTCCTTAAAATATCCCTGCTCGATAGCCGTATCATTTTCCAGTACACGCAGTGTAACATTCCTCTCCAGTTCACCGTTATAAATAGAGGTTAATGCACTGGCAGAGGTCGCTTGGGATACCTTTTCGGTTTCTGCCTCCTCCTTCTTTATGCTGCAGGCAGTTAACTGACCGAGGCTTAAAAGTGCCGCAAGTAAAAGACATAGAATTCTTTTCATAGAAATACTTTCTCCTCTCTAAGCTTCATAAACAGCAAATCCATCTGTGTACAAGCTGCCGGCTGATAATTTATTGGCTGCCAGTACACTTTCACTCCTGTTAAGTTCTACAGCTTCCCCTGATTGGTTAACAATCAATAGAACCGAGCTGTTTTTATAGGTTCTTCTTATGTAACATAACCGGTCATCATGGGTGATACGGATATCACCGCTTTGCAAGGCCGGTTTTTGTTTCAACGCAAGCAGTTTCTTAAGGATTTCCATATAGGAACTATCCCAGTGGCTTTCGTCCCAGTCGAAACATCTGCGATTATCCGGATCATAACCGCCCTCCAGACAGATTTCTGTTCCATAATAAATGCAGGGAACCCCTGAATACATGTTCATAACGGCAAGGGCAGAAAGCATTTTGTCCTTGTTCTTATTAATACTGGTATAGAAACGGTCTGTATCATGTGAATCCAATAAGTTGAACATCATGGTATTGACCTGCCCGTTATTCCTCATTAACAGCTGGTTTAACTTTTCAGCGAAGCCTTTTGCCGCAGAGGTACCAAAGGCGTAGTAATCCAGACAGGCTTTTGTAAAGGCATAATTCATTATGCTGTCATACTGGTCTCCCTGCAGATAGGCATAGGCATCATGCCAGTTCTCACCGATTAGTACACAATCCGACTTAAGCTCCTTGATTCTTGTTCTGAATTTCCGCCAGAAATCATGGGACACTTCATCGGATACATCCAGCCTCCAGCCGTCGATATCATATTCCTTTACCCAAAAAGCTGCGATATCCAATAAAAATTCCTGTACTGCCTTGTTGCTGGTATTAAATTTCGGCATATAGCTGCTGAAGCCGAATACCTCATAATTAAGGTTCTCCATATCCACCCGGTCACCGTCGATGATAAACCAGTCGAAATACTCCGATTCAATTCCTTTTGAAATTACATCCTGAAATTGGGGCAGTAATATGCTACAATGATTGAATACAGCGTCCAGAACAATTTTCATGTCTCTTTTATGTGCCTCTTTCACCAGTTCTGCAAAATCCTCGTTGGTTCCAAACTGCTCATCTATGCATGTATAATCGGATATGTCATACTTATGGTTGGAAATGGAACAAAATACCGGTGTCAGATAGATTCCATTTGCTCCAAGTCCCTTTATATAGTCCAGCTTCTTTGTAATTCCAGGGATATCTCCCCCGGTAAAACTCTTGGGATTTGGTATCTCTCCCCAGTCCAGATTGATATATGCAGTATCTTTTTCTTTCTTTCCCTGGTAAAAACGGTCAATAAAAATTTCATAAAATACTGCACCTCTCATCCAGTCAACAACCTCATGGATATCATTTTTGTTAATATAAGGCATCTGGAAAGAGTTATAATAACATAACTTAAAATTGTACTCCTCCGTGATTCCGTCCTCTGAAAAATAACAATACTTCTGCTCTTTCCAGATGCGGAACACATAAGTCAGCCTCACATCCTCAAGGGTCAGCTGAGTTTCATAATATATAAATAAGTCATCCCGGTATTTTGCTTCCAGCTCCGCTGTTTTCTGTTCCATATAAAAGGTATATTTACAGCCGTATACCACCTCCACCCTGTCCGGGGCATCGTTCTTATCCATCCGTAAACGCAGGACAACGGAATTCTGATCTATGGGGTAGCAGTATTTTGATTGCGGTATATGTAAAATTGCTTGTTTATTCATAGTGTTTAGTCCTTTAATTTTATTCTTCCTGTTATTTTGAAGGTCATTTCTTCGGTTTGTCTGCAGTCAGTAGTTTATATTGACAAAATTGCCAATAGAGTATATAACTAAGTCATGGATAAAAAAATTACAATAAAAGACATAGCCAGACAGGCCGGTGTCTCTGTGGCTACCGTTTCCTATGTGCTCAACAACCGGACAGATCAGCGAATCAGTGAGGAAACCTGGAAAAAGGTTCTTCAGATAATCAATTTAATGGACTACAAACCGAATTCCTCAGCGAAATCTCTTTCTACGAGTAAGACCAATTGCATCGCACTTTATATGATGTCTGAGACTTCCCTCCTCAAACGTTCAGAGCAGTTGTTGCTGACTGAAGTTTTATCAGAAGTATTGACTTTATATGGCTATCATTTGATCCTCCAGGATAATAAAGATATTACCAAGCTGAATTATGTTGATGCTATCCTGTGCTATGATGCTACATATGATTTTTTTCACAGCATAGGTGATAAGAACTTTATTCCTGTTATTGCTGTTGACTGTCTCATTGATATCCCCTGGTTCTTCCAGATCTGCACCGATTACAACAATCTCAGGGAAAATGCAGAGAAGCATTTTGGCGTATCGAATTATACCTATGTATGTTTGACTCCCAACAATGAACTTTTGACGGCTCTCATAAGGGATACCTTCAAAGATGTAAGCTTTGTACCCGATTTAAAAGATTTTACAGAGATTCCCGAAGGAAATTATGTCTACAGCCAGAAAGCTCTGGATTATATTTTGCAGGGAAAAGAGAATGCTTTTTATATCGCAACTGATCTCCGGGCAAAAATGATGAAGGTATACAGCTGTATCGAATTAGCCATTAACAGGGTTCCTTCCACGGAACACATGCAATTTATTTAATAGTAATCTTTAACAGGCTGCCGCCGAAATACACGGCAGCCTGTTGTTCATGCCATGCTATTTAGCTTCATAAGCTACGGTCAGCTCCGCTGTTTCACTATTATACGAAAAGGTATAGATTCCGGCAGCTTTTGCTATTATATTGTCACTGGTACTGCCTTCTACAAATTCCAGGGACTTGCTGTCCTTGATATTACTGTATCTTACATACTCATTCCCTACACCTTCCGTATCTCCGGTCTTAACCCGGGAGGTAAATAAGAATTCTTCTTTGTCTGCCAATTCTATGGTTAATGTCAAACCGCTGTCTGTCTCCATAAATTTATACTGGTCTTCATAAATGTCATTCCAACCGGTAGCAACGGAACTTTTGATATAATATGTAGTAGCGATATCCGTAACGGGTTCTTTTGTTTCCCCGTTGTACACCCAGGTGATGGTGTCATAAGGATTATAATTAAATTTTTCCTTGCCTTCCTCCGTATAATTACTGTCTGCCGTATCATAGTAGTCTGCTCCGGGATAAGTGGTTAATGTAATTGAATAGTTACCGGCAATAAGGCACTTAATGTTCATCTTCTTCGCATCACTTGCTTGATAGTTCCCTCCGGAGCCGGATAAATACTCTACACCGTCCTGTGCTGTTGCAGTCAGATACCCAGCACCTCTCTGGTTATACCAGCCGCTTTCACCAGAGGTGTCCATTGCCAACTGGAACTCATCTCCTTCGTATATATCCAGGTTTATGGTATATACATTTTTATCTGCTTCTTTGGTAAGCAGATGTTCTTCCTTTATGACCTTTCCCCAGCCTGATGCCGCAAGTAAAGGACTCTTACCACTTCCCACAATAGCAAAACCTCTGGTATCCTCCTTTTCTTCCAGAAAACCGGCAAAGATTTCGGTATCCTCAGCAATAGGTACATGAAAGTCAAATTTGTGGGATAAAGATGGAGTTGCATACCATCCCATAAATATATATCCGGATTTCTCCGGCGTATATTCTTTTACCGGTTCACCTGCCTTAACTTTCCCTGTTGAAAGTTCAGTAGTTCCATCCATGTCATAAAAAGTAACCTTGTACTCTGTCTCCTGAACCTGGCTTTCCGGACTGCCCGTTTCTTTGGTATCCCCTCCAGGCTCCTGGCCCCTGCAGGCAGTCATAAAAAAAATACTGGTAAGAAGGGTTAGTAAGAAGACAATTCTTGTTTTGCTTTTTCCCATAAAATTTACCTCCATTATGATTAACCGTTTAAGCAAGTAGTTAAAAGAAATGGCGCCTTGATGGAAAGACGCCTTGTATTCATTTCTGCTTAACTGGTTAAGCAAATTTTACTATGCATTTTTTTGTATGTCAATACTATTTTTTGCCAATAAAAGCGATGTTTTTTGTTAGTTTTATACAATATCTTTCTCTTCGTAATTTACGCAGGTCTTGGCTGATGCAATTATTCTTACACCAAGAAGCACAAACCAAAGAGAAAACAGCAGCTGGCAGACAAATGCGATTGCTGAACCCGTTATCCAGGGAAAAGCGCTAATTAAATCGGCAACAACTACAACAAACCCAAAATAAGCAATTGCTCTACCTTGTTCGATTTTTCGGATTGCGAAAGAGAGCAATAAGGTTGCAATACTAAATACGATTGCCACTAAATGCATTCCACCATAATAAATACTCAGTACCAGCCTATAAATGTCAGCAGATAATTCCAAGTTATATACCGGATAAACCAGACGCCCCAGTATAATATCAAGAAAAATAAACACAGGTATACTGCTTGCCAGAAGACCGCAGCCCGTTATTGCTTTGAACTTATCTGTAGGAGACACTAATTGGTATAAAGAAAAAACAGCAGGAATCAAAAATAATGCAGCAAATAAGAGGACTTCATCTGCCATTGAGATATTAAACTTCCACTTTTCCAACCAGACCAGCAGATCAGCCTCCAAAGCAGGTGGTCCTTGCAAAGGTAGAAGAAACAGGTTTTGCACCAGGAACAGAACGCCTGAAATAATCCATGCTATTCCACCAATCGTTATTATGTTAATTTTACGCTTCATAAACTCTCCTCCGTGACAAGCAATTTTTTTTCATTTAACCTTCTTAAATGGTGTCCTGGCTAATTCTTCTGTTTGTTTACAAGATGTGAGTTCGACTCTCAGTTACAGGTACTTAGCCGTTATTGACTCTTCACAGTCTTTTAAATCCTTTGGAGTCCCTTCAAAAAGTATCTGACCGCCTTTGCTTCCTCCTTCAACTCCTACATCAATAATCCAGTCTGCATTCCGGATTACATCCAGGTTATGTTCAATGACGATAACCGTATTCCCTTTGTCTACAAGGCGATTGATAATATTTAGTATACTGGTTATATCAGACATATGCAAACCGGTCGTCGGCTCGTCCATAATATAGATATTCCCCTTCTGGCTCAATTCCTTGGCAAGCTTAAGACGCTGGCACTCACCACCGGAAAGAGTATCCAATGGCTGACCCAGGGTCATGTAATGTAAGCCTACCTCAACAATATATTTTAACTTATTCCTGATTTCCTTCTGCGTAAAGAACTCTACGGCTTCTGCAATGGTCATATCAAGCACTTCAACAATGGACTTGCCATTGTACTTATATTCAAGTACCTCCTGCTTATACCGTTTACCACCGCATTCTTCACAAGTAGTCTCAACAGAATCCATCAGGTTACTTAATATACGATAACCTATTACTGTCTCTCTTAATCAAAATAATAATTGATTATATACTGACGACGTATCATATCCTCACAGGCTTTTTTGGCTTCCCTGCTGTTCTGATAATATCCTGCTCCAAGGCCACATAGGGGTTTGTAACGAATTTCTTTTCTCTCCTTAGGTTTATACTATGTAATTGACAATGGTATCCTCATGGTTACACAGGTTCCCACATCCTTTTCACTCTGTATCTTCAATTTTTCGCCGTATTCATTGTTCAGCCTCTTATTGACATTTTTCAAGCCAATACTGCCATCTAAGGTATCTTTCATTAAAAGCTCCACTATATCTTCGCTCATGCCAACACCATCGTCTTGAATACATATAATAATAGCTGCCGCCTGTTTTTTTATGGATACTGCCACTGTTCCTCCTGTTGTCCTCATCATGACACCATGCCGGATGGCATTTTCCACCACTGGCTGAATCAGAAAAGCGGGTATACGATGCTCCAGTATCCCTTCATCATAATCCAGCTGGACCTGTAAACGCTTCCCAAAACGTGCTTTCTCAAGCTCAATGTAGGAGTTAACTAAAGTAATTTCTTTGTGTAATTCAATAATAGAATGGTGGGGATCAATCTCTAAGATACTGCGCAGGTAATGACTCAGTTCACTGAGGAGATTCCCCGCTCGTTCCGGCTCACTGTAACATAAGGAAACAATACTGTTCAATGAATTGTATAAAAAATGCTGTTTGATTTGAGACTGTAAAAATACTGTTTCTATTTTAACGGCATCTTGTAAGGCTTCCTGCATTTTTCTCAGAGTCTTTACCCTGTTAATCAATTCTTTTCCATGAAAAGGTTTAATAAGAAAGTCATTTGCTCCCGCTTCCAGGCCGGTTTCAATATCCTCTGTTGCATTCCGTAAGCTTAAGAGCAATACCGGAAGTTCAAAGATGGAGTATCTGTTTCTTATCTGTCTGCAGACTTCATAGCCTGAAATACCAGGCATTACCGTATCCACCAGTGCAATTTTTATATTCCTGTCCCGCTCTATAAACTCCAGGGCCTGTATACCATTACAAGCAATAATTGGCTCGAACTCTTCTTTGCAAACATCGAATAAGAACTTAAGACTGACTGTATCATCATCCACCAGGAGGATTTTAGGTTTCTTCTCTTTTCTTTTGAAATCTGCTTCTGTAATCTTAGGTATTTCCAGCGGAACTGTGCTGTTGGTATTGTTTCGCTTCCGGAAAACAGCAAGGTTATGGTGCGGCAAGGTTTCCGTGGTGAGCTTAACTTTTGGCAAAGCCAAGACAATTGCTGAATCCTTTTTCTCTCCTGATTCAAAGTATACATCACCCCCCATATTTACTGCAAGGAGCCGTGAAACATAAATTCCCATTTCCTTTGGCAGACTGCCTTTTGCCTCTTTTCCAGGTTCCATTCTATAGGCTTTTAATAGCTCTGCCTGAATAGTATCCTCTAACTCTTTGCCGGCATAAGAAATTCGGATATAGATTTCCTCCCCCACTTCTTCTCCGCTGAGCAAGATATCACCCTTTTCTGACATTTTTAAAGAATAAACAATCAGATTATAGAGTATCTGCTCCAATCGATTTTCGTCTGCAGTTATAAAGTATCGTTTTTCTTCTATCGTGCTCTTTATGGTAACCGCTTGTCCCGGGTTCATATAACCTACGGTTTCCAAAACCGCAATTACCATGCCGTAAATATCAAAATCTTTACGTACTAATTTCAGCTTATGATTTTTTAGATTCTGGTAGTCTATGATATCATTTACCGTATCCGACATTTTAGCTGAGATACTTCGTATATAGAGTAAATTCTCTTTTTGGTCTTCTAAGGAGGATTCCTTTGATTCATTTAATAAGTCTTTCGTGATATTGGAGATAGTTTGCAATGGGGATTTAAACTCATTTGATGCATAGGCTAGAAATTCTTCTTTGATCTTATCTGCGGCAACCAGATTTTCATTTACCTCTTTAATATTATTATATGCTCTCAGATATTCATCCACGAACATGTAGCAGAGACCAAGCAGCAACAGTACGAAGGTAAGGTTGGACACCAAAAAGCTCTTTGCTACTGAGTAATAATAAAGTATAGTAGAAATATACTCATTTATGAACTGAAGATCAAGGAACAGCAAAAAGATCACCACTCTCTTACCAGTCCCCTCATGGCGGTTAAAGAATATGCAATAAAGCAGCCTTAGAGCTACCAGTGCGTAGGTGAAAATAAAAATGGTTGTAACTGCTTTTTCAGTAACCACCATATACCTGTCAGGGGCGGCAACAGTTACTGTCATAGAGAGTACCGTAATTATCTGAATTATTTTCATAGGCACCGCTGATATCAGCGCTTTGCTCATTTCTCGAATAAATAAGCATACTAACAAAATACTGAACGCCACCGTAGCAGTCCGTAATTTAATCACCAATAAGTAAGGAAGCTGGTCCATAAACAGAAAGAAAATCTTGGCATTTCCCGTAGAAATTAAAAATGCCAGACTAATGCAAAAGGCTGACATGTATAAAAACTTCTTATCATCTCTTCTCCTGAAATAAATTACCAGGTAATAAATGCTGGTTAATATTAGAAAGGATACGACGATAACATCAAGAATGATTTCCTTAATGTAATCCCAAGTGATATCTTTTTCCGACCCCAGATAGATGCTTTGAATCAAACCGCCGTTATAGTAATTAATATTGGCAGCCTGTATTACCAAATCTATTGTTTTGCTGTTGTCTGCCTCCCCTTTTAAAGGGAAGATTACAGTCATAGGTACATTGTTTGGAACATAGCCGCTCTCTATATCGGCAGCTGGATTGCCACTGGCAGCAATCTCTTCTCCATTGATAAATATTTTATAGGATATCCTGATATTTTTGATTCTCAGACCTAAGATGTCATTGGCCTTATTGACTTTAATTTTTAAACGGTATGTTCCTATACCGTCGTCTTTTTGTTTGTCACCTTCTTTGACTTTCGTCGTCCATCGGCTGGGGACCTGGAGGTAACGAAAAGACAGCGGGTTTTCTGTTTCCAGGTCTTTTGGTGTCAGCAGACTATTAGAATAAAACTCCCAATAACCATCAAGCTTTACACTTCCATCCTTTTGAAAATCCCAGTCTTCCAGATCCAGATGACCCGCCTTTCCTTGGGGCATTTCTTTCTCAGAATGGCCAGAAAGAGTAAAACCAGCGGTTAAAAATAGTATGAGTATAGCCAGAATTAAGACCAGCTTTCGGTGATTTAGTTTCTTCACGTCGATATCCTCAAAGCAATCCTATGTATTTTTTATTATACTTTCGAGGTTTTATTTTATCATTTATTTTTTGTCTTTACAATATTTTCTCCATTCTTTATGTAAATAATATAGAATTCCTATCAGAAATAAAGGTCAAAAAAAAGAAGGAAAATCCAGCCTTCTTTTTTTGATCTATGATACTATCCAACTCTGCGTACAAAGGGTTTGTAATCCAGAATTTTTTCAATCTCAGCCATGGCATCTGCCGGAATCTTAAAACCACTTGCAGCTATATTATTTAATAGCTGTTCCGGTTTGGTTGCGCCGGTAATTACGCTGCTTATTATCTGCTTCTTAAGAATCCAGGCTAATGCCAGAACGGACATATTCGTTCCTAATTCCTCTGCAAGAGCTGACAATTTCTCCACTTTATTCAGATTATCCTCTGTCAGCAGGTTGTTTATCTGTTTATCTGCCTGATGGGTTGCTCTGGAGCCTTCCGGCAATGGCTGATTTTTCTTATATTTTCCGGTTAGCAACCCTTGTGATAGGGGTGAGAAAGGAACGATTCCTATTCCATTGTCCTCACAGACTTCCATTATTTCATCTTCAATATATCTGTCTACCATGTTATATTGTGGCTGTATTACATTAAGGGGTCTTAGTCCTAATTCTTTTATGATACCAAGTGCTTTATTGATTCGTGCGGCACCCCATTCTTCACTTACACCGTAATACAGGACTTTGCCCTGTACAACCAGATCACTTAGCGCCTGAAGCGTTTCTTCCATTGGAGTCGTTGTATCAAATCTATGACAGAAATACATATCCAGATAGTCTACCTGCATATTTTTAAGGCTCTTATCGATCTGCTCAAAAATATGTTTTCTGGAAAGGCCTCTGTCATTTGGTCCTGGTCCTACCCCGAAATATACCTTACTGGATACCACATAAGAACTTCTGGGATATTCCTTTAATACCTGGCCTAAGAAACGTTCTGCTTCGCCACCGCTGTAAGCATCTGCACAGTCAAAGAAATTAACACCTTTCTCAAAGGCAAGTCTGATGGTGTCTCTTGCTAGCTCGGAAGCATTACTGCCATTTAAATCTGTCATCCAGCTTCCTACTGAGATTTCACTAACCTTCAAACCCCATTTACCCAAATTCCTGTATTCCATAATAACCTCTCAATCTGCCGTTTACAGCGGCATATTATATTTGACACTGTTCATTATAATTGTTAAACTTAAGTTTAAGTCAAGAAGAAATATAAAATAATTTATTTTTAGGTTAAGTAAATCGCATGGGAGGATAACATGGAATATTCAATTAAGCAGGTTGCCGAACGTACCCAGCTCACACCATCTGCACTTAGATTCTATGATAAAAAAGGACTTATTCCACAGTTAAAACGTTCAAGCTCCGGTGTTCGTGTATATACAGAGACGGACATATGCTGGCTTGAGTTAATCTGCTGCCTCAGAAACAGCGGTATGTCCATTGAGACAATAAAGGAGTTTATGAATCTCTGTCTGAATGGTTCATCTGCCTGTGAAGAACGAAAAGATATCCTGGAAAAACACCGGGCAGACCTCGTTAAGCACATTAACCTGTTAACCTGCAGTCTTGGAACAATTGATTATAAAATCGATCATTACAAGGAAATTGGCGTATTTCATATAGATTCTTAAAGGGCCTTAAGAGTTTATATTCCTTTAAACCGAGTGAAAGGAACTCTTACCAGGTTTTCAGATCCGAGGTGTTGAATATCCATTCAGGCGTTATCAAGGAGCCTTCTATCTCAGCAGAAAACCACGGCGAGTTCTCCTTATCGCCTTTTAAGATCTGGATATCCTGAGCAGGCATATAGCTTTGTGCCAGCATGAATATTTTCTCACCGGTACTTTCCTTTACTGCCATATCCACTACGATAACACAATGTCCCGGAGCCCCCCCCTGTATAAACACATCTCCAATTGCTAATTCCTCATATGGTTTTGCAATCAATTCCTTTTCCAGGGACAATGTAGAGGCATAGGCATAAACAATATCCAGGTATTTCTGAAAACTTTCATAGGAGCGGTTGTTTTTACTGTTCGGATACCAGGATACATTATTATCCTTTACGGATATTCCCTTTCCGTCGGCCCATTTCGAAAATTCCGCCTTAAAACCGCTTACAAAATTGAAATGAATTCTATCAAACTGCTCCGTTTCATAAAGGTATTCCGCCCTTAAGCGTATAACCCCATCAGCGCACTGCTGTAAGTCCCGGTCACCTAAGGTAAAATCGACCACGGCTAAATAAACCTCTTTGCGTTTTTCTCTTCCATCATAATATTTCACTTTCGTACCATCCGGTTTCAGGGATAGATTCTGAAGATAAAAGCCAAAAGAGTCCTCTTCCGCTTCCACTCTCTTATAACCGTCAGGTACATTAAATCTTTCAAGGATAGTCGTTCCCTCCGTAACTATTATGGCTTCCGTGGGTACCTGTGTTGTTAAAGCTTCTGTAGGTATAGTATTGGTAACAGCTGTGACAGCTTCTGTGGGTACGGCTTCAGGCGTCACGGTTACCGATGGTTCTACCTTATTGTCTGTGCTATCCCCGGTTGTTGTTTTCTCTGTCAACTCAGCAGAAGGTTCATTGGAACTATCAGAGGTACAGGCCGTCAGTATTAAAATACTGAACAAGGTCAAAAGTAGAAATCTTATTGTCTTCTTATAGTCTCTCATGGTTTCCCTCCTTCTTATGAATCATTTTCTTTTTTTATTTACAACGGCTGTTATCCAATTGGGTGCATATGCTGAAGTACAGCCCTTTGGAACCTTCAGCTCCCGGTATACGCCTAAGCTTTCTCCCAGTAACATACACTGTTCTGTATAACGGGGGTAACATATCCCGATTTCGCACAGGGCATGATTCATTGCCCATTGTTTCCCGGCAGATGCAGTTTGGATCTCTGCTTTCACTATTGCAAGCAGCCTGTCAAGCTCCTCGTCAGCCAGATTGCCTTCCGCAACTCTGTGTACAACAAGATTCCAGCCCGCCCTTCCAAGGTTATCCTTAGTGGAAATTGTCCATTCTTTTTCAAGGACCTCTGCCTCTTTATGATAACAGATAACTTCACCAATAAATTTATCTATCAGATCAGGATATATCAGCTCCTCTGTCATTTCCCGTACTTCCTTAAGACTCAGTTTCTGAACCTCAAAGCTCATGCATGCAAGCCACCTGGCTTCTGTGTTGCCGGTGTGCCAAAGTTCAACTGCCAGTTCATTATTTTTTCCCGTCTGCTTGGCTAATTTACGAAGATCTCCCAGCAGGACACCGTAAGTATTCTCACCGGCACCATTTTTAATATACATTTGCTTCCGTTTATCATTACCTGTTTCTCGAAGTTTAGCAAGTATTTCATTCGCTGTCATATTCTCACGCTCCTTTTCTTTAGCTTACTCCAGCATGGGTTATATTATCCATACAGGGGTCTTTTCCTGCCAATACTTATATTTATTATATCCAATGCTTTTGTATATCGCAAGCTTGCTCTTTTTTGATATTGCTATTCAAGCCTTTACTATATACAATGAAGGATAATACGAATTATCACCTGATACCTTTAAGGTCATAAAATTTTAACTATTAAAGAGGCGGCAAACTATTCTGCAAAAGTTATGATACCAGCGTAAAAATCTCAGGATATGCGTCAATTTACCTGGAAGGTAATATTCATATTGATTAATTTCATTTGTTAGCATGTATTTCTTACTAAAAATCCAAGAACAGCATCTGTTTTTTATCATACTAAAAAATCCATGAATACATTGGAGGCAAAATGCCGCTCCAGTGTTTCATGGATTTTAATTACTAATCTGACTATCATTCATTTACCCGGGGAAGAACTGTGACAAACGTGATAACTTATCTGCGACTACAGCTGCAGATTTCCTTCAATTCCCTCAAATTCAATCACTTTTTGGCTTCCGTCTTTCATAAACAGGGTAACCGGTCCATACCCACCGCATTTTTCTTTATCCGTATACTCAACAGAAGCAATTGGGAATAATTCATCTTCGCTAAAATCCTCCAGGCTTTCTTTGGTAATTACCTGGGAAATCATAATATAAGGTTCATAACCATACTGTTTCTTACTGGTTTGTTTTCCATAGACCACAATGGATTTCTCAGAATCCGGATTGGTTCCTTCGCTGTGCAGTAGTCCAATTTCTTCCCATCCGTCATACAGGGTCATAGCAAGCTGTTTCTCTCTGCCGGTAAAATCATGACCTTTTAAGATAATGGCTTTTGCATTTTCTCTTTCCAACTGTATAACTTCGGTTCCGTTATCCGGAAAACCATAAGCACCTAACGTCATGGAAACCGGTCTGCGATGGAGTTTAAGCTTATCTGCTCTTACAATTCCGTGAGCAACAGGAAAATCCGCAAGATTTACTGCCTGAATCCAGGTGCATTCTTTGGATATCTCATAATTAAAATATTGTCTGCGGTAGAGAATTCCTTCTTTTTCTCCATGCCAGAAGGTAACATTTGCCTTTTGATAAGACCCGGTTGTGATATCCTCCAGTACATACTGCTGCGCCTCCACTGCTTTAGAAGGTGCTGATTCCCAGGGATATTTCGTATTAAAGCACAGCTTGGAATAATTCCACATACCATGTTCGTCTCCGCAGTTTCTTACTACCTTTCCGGTTCTAAGAATAGTCTCACCGTTGGCTTCATGGTTTGTAAAGCAAAGTGCCGGACCATTGAGTATCGTCTCCTTAATTTCCCTTTCTTTCAGCTTATCCCAGGTCCCGTTATTTTCTTTCACTGTCCAGAAGGGATGTTCGGCAGGCAGATGGAGGCATAGAAAAGCTTTCCCCAGCCAGAAGGGTGATTCGGCACAGGAATATCCCTGTACTAAAGGTGTAAACTGCCCATAAAAGCCCAAGGTCGGAATACCTTCGAACAGAAAATCCTCCCTGGTCAGAAATTGCAGCAGGGAGCCGGATGCAATACGCCTTGCCCTTCCGGGGTCCGCTGTGGAAGCTTTCAGTAACATGTTTCCATCAAAAGCACTGGTAGCGGCATTTCGATAGATATTGCTTCTCCCCCACATATTGGTAAATCCGTCGCGGTCAAAGAAATCTCCATAGGTCTCCATCAGTTTATTGGAGTTCTCTTCGAACTTCTTAGCCAGGTACGGCTCTTTTTCATAACCATACCAGAGATTCCAGATGGGTGTATATACATTAAACGCCCAGCAGGAATAATAATCAAAGGAATGCCCGTCACGATACCAGCCGTCACCTGCATAGAAGTTTAAAATTGCCTGACCATGATCTCTCATAATATCTTCATCTATGGGGTAGCCTTCGCTATATAGAAAAGCCATATCCAACATGTTAAAAAGGCGCCAGTTCTGTGGAACTGTACTGGCATGGGCATAACTGGTCAAAAATCCTGCAATGGTATCCTTTTGTTCCTTTGTATAGGTATCCCAGATCTCTGCTTTGCTGCTCCAGAGGCACACTACCAAAGCACAGGTCTCTACTGTCTGCTGGAAGGTTCGGAAGGGGTCCTTGCTCTCTGCCAATTCCAGCTGTTCCTCATAACTTCCTACAGAATTGCTGTCTCCTTTGGTACAGGCACGCAATACCTGCTCTTTATAATAATCCCTGATTTTATAATTGCATACCGTAAGCTCCGGATTATCATGAATCAATGGTGCTGCCAGGAAAAATGATCTAGCCAGTCCTTCAAATATCTCTGCTTTTCGTTCCACCTTTAATTGAGCTTCTGAGGCATTCTTATGCGGATAAGTAACTTCCGTCTCCTTTCTTGGCATAACAATGGGATCATGTATTGATTTCAAGTTCTTAAAAATTCCGGTTAAAAGATACTCCCCGGCTTCTATCCAGCTTTCTCTGGTAAGCCCTGTAAAGGGGCTAAGTGCATAATCTAATGTTTTTGGCTGAAATACCATCTGCTTATCCTTCCCTTCTCCTTACATTTTGGTACTGCTTGTCCATCTATAGCTATTTTATCCGGTATACGCTATAATACCAATTAATCTAAAAAGGCTGTATTTCTTCCATTGTATAGCTTTTGGGATTTATTTTAAATGACTAATTCTATTATTTACTAACCTTTTCTGCTTTTATTGGTAGATGAATAGCGAAATCTCTATTGCCCTTCTGCAATAAGCAAAGGGACCGGATTAAAATATTTAAACTTGACCTGATGATGTCAACTTTAACAGGTTATAATTAAGACCATGTGTGAACATGACCTGAAGGATAAAATGAACTTTCTGTTTTTAGGGATTCATGTCATTTATTGCACAGGCCTTGTTATTTTATGTATAAAAAAAAGCAGCGAGTTTTGCTGCCGTATATCTGATGGCAGGAGCGTTTTTTTGCCCAGCTATTATTAATCACGTTGATTGAGAGGAATTAAAATATGCAAGAGTATGTGGATACAGCTGCTTTGATATCTGAAATTAAGAAAACAGCTTCATTATTCATAGCAGAGTTTGATGGAATATCAGAAGCAGACAAGTCTCTGCGGTTAGAAGAAGTTGACCGGACACCTCAGGAGCTGATTGCCTATCAGCTGGGTTGGATGAATTTGCTCCTCAATTGGGACCGGGACGAACTGGACGGTAAGGAGGTGATTACACCTTCCCCCGGCTATAAATGGAATCAGCTGGGCGGGTTGTACCAAAGCTTTTATGAGCAGTATCAGGAACAATCTCTGGCTCAGCTAACAGCCTTATTTGTTTCAACCGTAGATCGACTCACTCAATGGGTGAACGATTTAAGCACGGAAGAGTTATTTCATCCCGGCGGCAGGAAGTGGGCAGCCTCAACTCCTTCTAACTGGCCAATCTGGAAATGGGTGCATATCAATACCGTAGCACCTTTCAAATCCTTCCGCAGTAAAATTCGTAAGTGGAAGAAGCTGTACCTTGTTAAAACTCCCAGGTAGTTCCTATTTACATCCAACTTTTCTTAAAAACAATATAAAGTTTTTTCATAGGTATAAAGAAAAACGGATTCGCAGTCAGGCCATCCGTTTTCTTTATATTATTTATTCCGTTGTGTTGAAACCCTGCATTTACTGCTCCTAACCTCTTTTCGAATCTTTCCAATCCGCATCCAGGGGCGGAAGTTCCTGACCTGAGGTGATATAAATCCTGTCTATTCTAAGCTCAGACTTTCTTGCCAGTATCCCGAATATATGCTCTCCTTTACTGAAATCAAAATGGGAGATACTGCACCAGTAGTATACCTGTGCGGTATTGTAGGTGTGCAGTTTTCCTTTCGAATACTGCTCAGATACTGGTTGTACCTTACCATCCAGTGTAAAATAGCAGGAATCTGATTTATCGTTATAATGTCTCAGCAGCAACCAGATTTGGTAAACACCAGGGGTATTGATGTAAAGCTTATAATACATTCCAGGTGCAGTCTCAGCCTCTTCCCAGAACAAACCGGGAGCTGCCACCTGCATGGCAAGACCGGTTCTGCCATTAGTCTCTGCCTGTAAATGACTCCATAGCAGCTGCTTGTCCTCTGTACCAGCAGTCAGGAAAGCATTTTCTGAATTTTCCAGTGCATATTCTGCCTCAATTGCTATGATGCCCTTCTCCTCCAGAAAGCGTCCCGTTCCAAATGTCTCTATCATATCCTTCCTGGTACCATCTTTTCCAAGCAGCTCATACCGTTTGGCTCCTAAGCCAGTCTGGGGACGCTCCAGATATTTAATAAATATCTGATTTATATAATTTTCAAAGAAATCTCTTGTTGCATAGAGAACATTTAAAGGAGGAACTTCCTCTGCTGCGGTTTGATAAAAATCCCTGCTGATTTCCTCCAGCTGATTCCAGTCAACCCCTGGCCCTTCCATCCCGCTCTCTGCTGTGAAAGCTCCTGATACACCACTGAATTTCGGTCCAAGGTTAGTGCTTTTTCTATTCCCGGTATAGAGCACAAACTTTGAAATCGTTACAAAATTATCCATCCTATAAAGCTTTAAGGTATGTACTCCTGTTGTCAGATAAGGAAGGTTTACATAGAGTTTCTCTCCGTTATTAAAGACACTCTCCTGCCAATTTCCTGTCCATTCATCACGGGTTTCTGACTCGACCAGAAGAGGCTCCTCATTATCCAAACCAACCAAGAAACGAATCTGTCCCAAGGAATCCAGCGTAAGGAAACGATATATTTCCAGAACATGAGAACCGCTGGTTTTCAAAAAGAAATTGTATTCCAGTCTTGGATCGTATACTATCGAGGAATTATATTCCATTGAATTGTACGCTGATTCTTTCAAGGCGCTATCTGCTACAGCTGAATCACCAAAAGTTTTTGTCCAAGCCATCATAGCTGCCCCTTCATGTCTTCCCATTCCAGGAACTGTTACCCAACCGCTGTCAGTACTATTCCCAGTACTACTCCTGTTATTTTTGCCTACATTTTTCTGATACCCTTCTGCTGGAATGGACACATAGCCGTCTGCCTCTATATAGCCGGAAAAGTTCTCTGGCAGTTTAAGTTTATCCTCTATTCGTACCATTATGGGTATTTCCTTACCATTTCTGAGGTCATTTACGATAATGCTTCCTTGAATACCAGCGTATTTTTCAGGTTCTGTTACGGCTATCCGTATTCTTTCTTCGGTCCGAAGGATTCCTTCGGTTTCTGATATACTTATCCAGTTCATGTTTTTTTCTGTTCTGATAACATAAGGAATTTCACCGTCTCCCTGATTCCCCAGCTCAATCCATTTCTGGGTCTGTCCATGGGGCGAGAATATCAAAGCCTCTTCTTCATTCCATAAATCCACCCGCAGACTGCTGCCTTCTATTTTAAGGGCAGGTTTTCTAACAGGATACATTGCGGCTGCCGGTGGCGGGAAACTCTCGGGGGTAAGGATTCCTTCCCACTTTCCCTCACTCATTTTCTTATCATAGAAATACAGCATCTGACGCTTTTGCTCCGTCATCCTGGCAGAAAGTGCCGTATATCTGTCTGCTGCCTGCATATTTCCTCTATCATAAGAGAGGACACTTCTATCTCCATAATAATACTCATGATTGGTATAGTAGGAGGCGTGAATTTTCATTAAAAATAGCTGAAAAAATCCTGCCTTTTCTTCTTGTGGCAGACTGTTAAGAATTGCATTTCCCCGTCTGAAGATATCCTCCAGCTTCTGCAATCTGCGGCCTGCTTCGTCTCCGTAACCAGTTTGTGAAAATATTCCAGATTTCATATGTTCTATTTTTCTTACATTGGTTACCTGGGCAAAGGTAGTGTATAGCTTTGCTGCCTCCAAGCCATGATTTCCCGAGAAGTTTTGATTGATCCAGTACTCTGTAAATTTACCGGCATCTCTTAGTATTTCACTGTCTTTACCGGCCTCCCAGCCACATCTTAAGAAGAACTCCATATCCTGTTCCACAGGTTTTAAGCCGCCTACATTGAGTACCCATATACTTCTTATTCCTGACTCATAGGCTTTTCTAAGTTCATTTCCAGTCTGTGCCAATGGTATGGAATTCAGGAAGAGGTAGCTCATAGCCGTACCGGGAGCAGCCCAATAGGAACTGTGAAAATACAGACCGTTGCCGCCCTTCCTCTGCTTTTCTGCTTCATTTGGATAACGTCTCATATGACCGAAATTATCATTTGCCCAAATGAGAGTTAAGTCCTCTGGTACCTCTAATCCCTGATTGTAAAGGTCTAATACCTCCTTATAGGGCACAAAAGTCTGTAACGCTTTCTCTCCTTTCTCTGCACCCAGTACCTCTTTTAGAATTTGTCTCTGGTCTTTAATAACCTGACCTAAAAGAGCAACTTTGGCAGCTTTTTTCTCTTCCGGTGTTAGGTTCTTCGCTTCATCTATTGCCTTGGTATGGAATCCGGAATCATGGATTCCTCTCATTCCCATAGTGAAGCTTACTTCATACTCCTTGTTCTGTTCAACACTTTCCCTCCAATACTCTTTCAGGATCTCACGGTTTCTGCCTTCGAGGGAGTAATCATATACAGCATCTGTATAGCCCTTTTTTGTAATCCAGGGCAGCCACTCATTCTGATTGCTGCGCAGCAGCATATCGCAGTGTGAGGTTCCCACTACGACACCCATACGTTCTGCCAGCGCTCCATTCTCCTTATTCTCATTAAAATAATTTACATGCATGGCAGGCCAGATATAATTTGCCTTCAAACGAAGCAGCAGTTCAAACAGCCTGCCATAAGTAACAGGGCCAATGGTCCCGTCAGGTGTATGGAGCTTTGACCAGTCATTTAATTCCTCCTCATCATTGATAAAGATTCCTCTGTACTTTACAGAAGGCCAGTCCGCTTTTCTGTAATCAGAAGGAAGTAGAAAGGAATCTTTTCTTTTCACCGGAATATCCGCCCAATAGTACCAGGGCGACACACCGATTTGCTCACATAAGTCATAAATGCCGAAGATGGTACCACGCCTGTCAGCTCCGATAATATAAAGAATATCATCTGCGACTTCCTGAAGGTAAGCTTCCTGATGATAGGTTCCATCTGCTGCCTTTATTTTATCGAGGGACAGTTTTTTCTCCTTTATATGATCAGACAGTTCCACTAAAGCTCCAGCTGTACCAATTATAAGCTGGCTGTTATCAATCTGGTCTGTCATTACAGCCTCACAGCCAAACACAAGTTTAAGGTCTCTGATAAAATTTTGGACAGCCAGCAAAACTCCGCTGTTTTCTCTCTCTGATATAAATATATATACGGTTTTATTTTTATGAAACAGTTCCATTGTCTTTTCTGTTTTCATACCTGCTCCTCTCTTGGTGCTTTTGAGCCACCTTAACTCAAGCTCCATGCAGCTTTTTCTTCATTAATTATTATTACATTACACTAATTTATTTAATTTAATTTTTTATTTTCTAACCCAATTACATTCCAACAATCCACCTTCCAACATAATAACCTTCCAAAACAATCACCTTTTCCTTTAACCCAATTATAGCGTTTTTTTATAACAATAATCTTTTATTATATTGTTATATCCATTAATTTATTATACAATATTGCTGTTATGGAGGTAAGGATATGAAAGCAGATCTCACCAATATTCATCCATTGTTTTTCATTGATTATTTGATTCATGAATCCGATGAAGAAATGACCGGCTACCACTATCACAACGGATATGAATTATATATTCTGGAACAGGGTTATCAAAATCTTTTGGTACATGATATCCTCCTTGATGTAGCCAAATATGACGTTGTCTTGTACAAACCAAATACCTTCCACAAAAGTATGAAGAGGCAGGGCTGTGCCAGAACCTGTATATATTTCTCAGAACGTTTTTTACAGTTGTATTTTACAGAGCATGCAATCAAGACCTTGCTGCATTGTTTTGAGAAGGAATTGATTTCTCTTAACAAAGAAATATTTCCAAAGATAAAAAAATTAATGCTTTTACTGGAGAAGGAAACCATTCATGAACCGGATAACCGGATTTTTATTTATCTGGCAGATATCTTAAACATTCTGAATGCCAATGAGAATGCGCCACGTTCAGAGCCTTTTCCGTCTGCTGTTACAAATTTATCGCCTGTCCTGTCTTATATCAATAGTAACTACAGCAGCATAACAACCATAAATGAAATATCGAATGCTTTTTATATTTCGAAATTCCATTTATGCCACGCCTTTAAAAAGGCAACTGGAATTACCCTCATTCAATATCTGAATAAGATTCGGATACAGAATGCCTGCAATATGCTTGCCGGCACTAAGTTATCGGTATCCCAAATAAGTACTGCCTGCGGCTTTCATTCCTCTATGTATTTCTGTAAGGTATTTAAGGAAGCTTTGTCTGTAACACCCAGTGAATTCAGAAAGAATGCATTATCTTAGACTTAATATATTGATGAAACATCTTATAATAACCCATAAAAAAAGGATCATCTAATAACATATATAACGATTAGATGATCTGTTTATTAACCATATTTATCTATTTTAAGGGAACTGTAACTTCCATTACTGTCCCTTTTCCTTCTTCGCTTGAACAGGTTATTTCTCCGCCAAGGAGCTCAAGGATTCTTTTGACAATGGAAAGCCCAAGGCCATTACCAACCTTCTTATGGGATTCTTCACATTGATAGAATTTCTCAAAAATCTTTGCCTGTTTTTCAATACTGATGCCATCTCCTTCATCTCGAATGGTTACCAGCAGATAATTGTTGTTATGGATTCTTCCGGTTATATAGATACTGCTGTCTTCAGCTGAATATTTGATGGCATTATCAATAAGGTTTGCCCATACCTGCATCAATAAATCTGCATTACTCTGTATCACCAGATTACCGCAGTCTATTTCATAGTTTCTTACTTTATCCGGCCACTTTTCAGATAACATGATAATACATTTTCTTATCTGTTCGTCCACTCGTATATTGTCCGCCTTCACAACTATCTGCTGATGGTCCAGTCTGGACATGCGAAGCATATTCTCACATAGACGGGATAATCGGAGTGACTCTTTATTAATAAGCTGAAGATACTCTTTCTGCTCTTCCGCTGTTAGACCGCCTTCCAAAAGTATTTCGGACAGCCCGGTAATGGCAGCCACCGGTGTCTTTACTTCATGGGATACATTGCTCATAAAATCTTTGCGCATATAATCCATTCCGCTTAATTCTGCGGCCATGGTATTGAAATTCACAGCAAGCTCATCAATTTCATTTGAGTACTCATACTCCCCACGACTTCTTTCATTTCTATCAATATGAACTGTAAAGTCACCTTCTGCAACTTTCTTAACCGCCCTGCTGATTTCTTCAAGGGGTTTTGTAAGATGAATGGAGCCAAACCAAAGCATGGTGCCTCCAAGAAGAATCGTCAGTCCACAGACCAGAAGCGCAATAATTATCACCACCGGCAGTGTGATGTCCCCATGGAAAAACAGTTTCATTCCTCCCAAAACCAAGACCAGGGATACGATACACGCAGAACACAAAGTAGTAATGGATACCATTGAAAAATAAAGCCTGAGTGAAACCCTTACTTTTCTTTTCTTCTCTTGCTTTTCCATTCCTTATTTTACCTCTTTCGTGAGTCTAAGTTCAGCTATTATCCTCTTCTGGCTCCTAATAAAACATAAACTATAAGCCTTCAACATTAGAACCTGGCCTTATATCCCAAACCTCTTACCGTTATGATTTCAAAATCCGGATAACCTTCAAACTTACGTCTGAGTTTCTTAATATGGGAATCAACTGCCCGTTCATCCGCTTCCGCATCCATTCCCCAGATTTCATCCATCAGCTCAAGTCTGGTAAAAATCTTATTGGGATTACTTAAAAGTTTGAACAGCAGAAAGAATTCTTTGGGCGGCATTTCATAATAATCCTCACCGATCTTAACCGTTAATGCATCATAATCAAGAACCGCATTCCCTACGGCCATTTTCCTGTCATTGTTAATTTGTGCACGCCGGAGCAGAGCATCTATACGCAGGATCATTTCTTTCATACGAATAGGCTTAATCATATAGTCATCCGTCCCTGCTTTAAAGCCTTTCTCCAGATCTTCTAGCTGGTCTTTGGCAGTTATCATAAGAATCGGGAGTTTATAGGAGGTCTCTCTTAGTACTTTGGTCAGCTCATATCCATCCATTTTCGGCATCATAATGTCACAGATAATCAGATCAATATACTCCCTGTCCATTATCTGCAAGGCTTCTTCTCCGTCAAAGGCTGAAAAGGCTTTGAAATGCTCCTGTTTCAATTTAGCGCAGATCATCTTATTTAATGTTTCATCATCTTCCACAACCAGTATAGAGAACATTGTATCACCGCTTTTCTATTAGACTGTGTCT
This sequence comes from Anaerocolumna sp. AGMB13020, assembly GCF_033100115.1. Classification (NCBI taxonomy): domain Bacteria; kingdom Bacillati; phylum Bacillota; class Clostridia; order Lachnospirales; family Lachnospiraceae; genus Anaerocolumna; species Anaerocolumna sp. AGMB13020. Next base: position 1,098,762 of record NZ_CP136910.1, read on the forward strand.
GAAAACTGCCTGTACCGGACCGGACATTCCTCCCATAGGAGCTGATCTGCCTGCGTCAGCAACGGATAGTTTAATTTGCGGTACTGTTATTTCGTAATTGAAACGCAGAATATCGCAAAGCAGACCGTTAAACCGGTGGCACTGAGATTTCAGACACGTCTTATTTCACCTGTATATCATCTGATATTATTCTGGTTCTTGCCTAAGTATAGTGCTTGTAATGTTAGTATGTCACATACTTAACATAAATGCCATGGCACCTATACTTTGCCTTAATATAGTTTACCTGCTTTATAGAACTCTTTCAAGTAATAAAATAATATCAATTGAATTCAATAGACTCTATCAGGCGGTATTACAACCGGATACTTCTGCTATATCATCTGCTGATTTTTCCTGCATTATCCGTTTTATCAATATCTTATGCGATGGAATTATTCTTTGAAGATCTTCCAATCTATTGAATATTGAATAGCCTAACACATTAATTTGCCCTGAATATGACCAAAATTCAAGATTTATACTCCAATTTGTACATTTAACGCTTCAAACAGACTTCCTCAAGCTTCTCTGCCACTAAGGTAAGACCTTCCGTACCCTTAAGCTGTTTTGATATTCTGATACAATTTTCCTTGTACTCCTTCTCTCTTAACAGTTGCTCTGTACCCTCTCTTAAGGATTGCGGTGATATCTCTTTGAATTGTCCAACTATGCCAAGTTTCAGGTCATTTAATCGCTTCGCAACCATATGCTGATCATTGACCATAGGAAAAGCATACATTGGTACACTATAGCTTAGCGCTTCATTAACACTGTTAAAACCGGCATGGGTAATGAAAACATCTGCTTGCTCTAAAATTGCTAATTGCGGCAGGAAATTCCCAACATAGAAATTCGAAGGGATATCTCCCAACTGCTCTATCTTGCATTTCTTCCCGATTGACATCATAACAAAAACATCAGAGGCCTTAAATGCCTCCAGACACATTTTATAAAAGTCGATAAAGTCTGTATTAACACTTCCGAGCGAGATATAAATCAAGGGTCTGGAATCCTTTTGGGGAATATCATCCATCGGTTCGGCCACAACCTTTTCTACTAGTGCCCCTGTAAAGAAATATTTAGACGCTTCCAGTCCTGCATCTCCATTAAACTCAGGAATGGTATATACAACATTCCATTGTGATTTACTAATGAAGATATCACTTAAGCCTGGTACTGGAACTTTGTATTTATCACAGATTCTGTTCAAGATCTCATAGCAGTGATCCAACTGGGGATGTGTACCCGGCTGCAGCATAGAATCCGGAACAGGTGCATGACTCATAGCAAAACTTGAATGTGAGCTTACTACCGGTATCTGAATTAATTGGTCTAAGAAATATGGTGCTCCAAATAGTGAATCACAGACTACCATATCATACTCTTTCCTATGAATCAGTTCTAATACTCCAGGCAGCACTGCTTCCGCATAGAGAAGAATATATTCCATTAACAAAAAGAAGGGATGCCTGTCCGTTGGTCGATAGGCAGCCAGAAATTCATCCAGTTCTGTTGAATAATTCAGAAATACTGCGCCTTCTGCTATTACTTTTTCCTCAAATTGCTTGGAACAAAAATAATCCACCTTATTTCCCCGTTCAACCAATTCCCTTACCAGTGGAAGCGTCGGGTTAATGTGTCCATATAAATTTGCATTTACGAATAAGATATTTGCCATACTTTTCTTTCCCTCCATATATCACTCTGATATAATTTATACTATATCAGAGTGATATATTTGTCAAGTAAAAAATTTCGGTTTTCCTTCCCGCACCGGCTGAAAGACAGATTACTCATTTTGTGTGCTGTATTTTTCGTTTTGGCACACAAAATCCGCAACTTATCTTTCAACTGTGCATTACAGGAAAACCGAAAGGCTTCTTTGTATTTAACCTTCTCTTTCAGATCTTAGTCCTTTTATATCTGACATACCTTATGAGGATTTAAGATATTCTTTGGATCAAACGCCTTCTTGATACCTCTCATGATTTCTACGGTAGCCGGGTCCATGGCTTCCATAAGATAGGACTTCTTTGCATAACCTATACCATGTTCACCAGATACCTGGCCACTCAGCTCTCTGGCTTTCCCATAGATCTTATCCATGGCGGACTTCATCTTCTCCTCCCATTCCTCTTCGCTTAAATCATCCTTTAAGATATAGGCATGAAGATTTCCATCTCCTGCATGGCCAAAGCTTTTGATTCGGATATTTACTTCTTTATATAAGCCATGGATATATTCCACCATTTCATTCACGGAACTTCTTGGTACTACCACATCTACTTCATCCATAAAGGAAGTGGACCCTTTGATGGCTTCCAGAAATGCTCCTCTGGCTTTCCAGATGGAATCTTCTCTTTCTGTGGTATCAGAGATCAGGATATCAATGGCACCCTGCTCCAGACAGATTTTCGCTACGTTTTCATAGTCTTTTTCGATTTCTTCCGTAGAATTTCCATCAAACTTAAGCAGTAGATAGGCATCTGCACTGTTATCAGGAAACTTTTTGCCCAGGTATTTTTCTGCATCGATTATTACTTCCCTCTGCATAAATTCAACCGCAGTGGGAATGGCTTTGGATTTAATAATCAGAGGTACGGTACCGATTGCCTTTTCCAGAGAAGGAAAGGGTATCAAAAGGCTGATTGCCTTCTTCGGCAAAGGAAGAATCTTTAAGGTTGCTTTGGTAATAATACCAAGCGTCCCCTCCGAACCTACCATCAAATCCTTCATGGCATATCCGGTACTGTTCTTTACTACCTTGCCGCCAAATTCCACCACCTTGCCATCGGGCAGCACAACCTCCAGCCCTCTTACATAATCTCTGGTCACACCGTATTTAACCGCTCTCATACCGCCGGCATTTGTACTGATATTTCCACCGATAGTAGCGGATTTTTCACCTGGATCCGGCGGGTAAAACAAATCTCTTTCCTGCACATAGGCAGCCAGTTCCATTAGCAATACTCCCGGCTCTACCGTAATGGTAAGATTATCCTCATCCAATTCCAGAAATCGGTTCATAAGACTGGTATCCAGCATAATGCCATGTTCAATGGCAACAGACGCACCTACCAGACCTGTACCTGAACCTCTGGGGGTTACAGGGATTGTATTCTCATAGGCATATTTCATTATTGCAGAAACCTCTTCGGTGGATTTAACCTTTACTACCACATCCGGATAACTGACCGTATCACTTAATTCATCATGGCTGTATTCTTCCTTTATATCTTCACCGAAAAGAATCCTCTCTTCCTCTTTTATAACACCTCGTATATAATTAATATCATTCAGTTCCAGCTTTTTATATTTCATTTAATAACCCTGCCTTTCTCACCGCCTGTAAATCTTAAGCCACAGGTACAAATTTTGGTATGAGGTTGCTGTTTCGCTCTGACTTCCTTAAATTTATCTCTAACTTCTTTGAATCTATCTCTAATTTTAAGTTGAACTTTAATTGTTGCAGCTGATATTACGAATAATTCATTACACCTTTTTTGTAAACACACTCAAGCACTGACAGGTTTACCGGCTTTTATCCGGCCGATGATCTCCGGCAGGATTTCATACAGATCCCCAATCAGGCAATAATGAGCAGTTTTAAAAATTGGTGCATTTTCATCTTTGTTAATGGCAATAATCTGTTCAGCATTATTCATACCTGCCGTAAACTGGACAGAGCCGGATACACCGCAGGTTATAATCAGCTTCGGCCTTACCGTACGGCCGCTTAAGCCCACCTGGCATTTGGCTGCCAGCCAGCCCGCTTCCATCACTGGACGAGTACAGGCAAGCTGACCACCCAGTATATCAGCAAGTTCTTTTAACAGCTCAAGATCTTCTTCTTTTTTGACACCTCTGCCAGCAACTACCAGTACATCAGAGGCTTCAATAAACTGCTCTTTCTCTTTCGCAATAATATCTATTACTGAGACTTTACTATCCAGTTCCTTTGCATCAATGACGCAGTTAATTATTTCACCGGATACCTCTTCTTTTCTTTCCGGCGCATCCATAACCTTATAACGCACAGTAGCCATCTGAGGTCTGTGATTGGGTGTTAAGATCTGAGCCATAATATTTCCACCAAATGCAGGTCTTATCTGTACCAAATCCGTATTTTCATTTATATCAAGGATTGTACAGTCAGCAGTTAATCCGGTCTTTAATCTGGCTGCCAGCCTTGGTGCCAGCTGTCTTCCTACCGGTGTTGCTCCCATTAAGATAGCCGTAGGTTTAATATGCTCAACGAAATCCTCAAAAGCCTTGGTATATGGTTCCATCTTAAAGCGGTCCAGTTCTTCCTTATCATAAACAAATACCTTATCTACTTCATAATGCAGCAATTCTTCACACTGGGTCTGTATATGATGTCCCATCATTACGGCATATACCGGGTGATTGATCTTAGCTGCCAGTTCCTTTGCTTTTCCGATTAGTTCATAGGTCACTGGATGAATTATCCCGTCAATATGATCTACATATACTGCAATTCCATTCCACTGTTCCTTGTCAATGGCTTCAACCGCTTCCTCCACATATTCAATGGCGCCTGCCGGGCCTTTTTTCACACAGAGCTTACACATCTTACAGGCGGCATTTATCTGAAGCAAGTTGTCTTTCTCTTCAATTGCGCCAAAGGGACAAATTCTGATAAGCTCCTGTCTGTTTCCTACCTTTTCCTGGTTTACGATTAACTTAGCCATACTCCTCTTCCTCCTCAGGCAAATTTTAATTCATTTAATTTATGAAACAACTGTTCAGCCAGTTCTTTTCCCTCTCCATTCCACACTTCTCTATGATTATTGACCTGAGGCGGAAAAATTCTTTGCACTTGTGTGGGGGAGCCATTTAAGCCATAGTTTTTCTCCTCTTTATCCTCCAGGTCTGCAAGGGTAATCACTTTAATTTCTCTGTCCTTTGTTTCCTGTTTCTTTACATAGGAGGGAAGCCTTGGGATAAATATGTCTTTATCCACTGCCAGCAGACAGGGATACTGTATTTCTGCTACTTCAATGTCATGGGTCATATCCATCTCCACTACTAAGGAGCTCTCTTTTTGTTCAACTATCCTGGATACATTGGACAGACTTGGAATCCCCAGCCATTCTGCTACTTCAGGTCCTACCTGCGCGGTATCTCCGTCGGTGGTCTGTTTTCCGCAGAGAATCAAATCAAATTCCCCACTTTGTTTTATACCCTGTGAAAGGGTATAGCTGGTAGCCAGTACATCGGCTCCGCCAAATTTACGATCAGATATCAGCACTCCGTTATCTACTCCCATGGCAAAAGCTTCTCTTATAATTCCAGTCGCCTGCCCCGGTCCCATAGTAATTGCTGTAATACTTCCGCCGGTTTTCTCTCTGATACGCAGTGCAGTTTCTAACGCATATAAATCATAAGGGTTCATCTTGGATTCCACCCCGTTTCGTTTCAACACACCGGTAACCGGATCCACTTCCACCTTATTACTGTCCGGAACCTGCTTAATGCATACTAAAATATTCATCTGAAACTCCTTTCCTACCCTTTTCAGGTTTACTGCAAGCACATGTCTTTCAAGTCAAAACCTACAGCATAAATCAATTTACAATTTTATTTTAGCTAACAAATTTCTCGTAGCCAGTCTGACTCCGCTTTCATACACTATGAGTTATGCCAGCAATCTTGCGCCGACATAAGTAATAACCCCAACTATGATTACAAAAAGGACAAAATATTTAATGGTTCCCTTTAACAGCATATTTTCCTTTCCCTCCAAACTAACTGCTGCTACCGCAACCGCTATGCTCTGAGGTGAAATCATCTTGGCCATAACCGCACCGGCTGTATTAGAGGCTGTAATCCATGCCTGATTAAGTCCAAGTGCTGCAGAGGTTTCCGCCTGCAAACCGCCAAACAATACGCTGGCAGAGGTTCCGCTTCCAGTCACAAAGGTTCCGATTGCCCCGAGAAAAGGTGCAAAGAAGGGGTAGAAGGAACCGGTGTAGGTCACAAATACAAGTGAGATGGAAGCAATCATACCGCTGTATCCCATTAATTTTGCTGTTGCCATAATAGCAATAATTGTTATGACCGTCTTCATCATCTGAAGGATCGTTTTCTTTAGGAGTACTAACATTTCCTTTATACTCAGTCCCTGAATCTTTCCACCGATAAAGGCGGACAAAAGAATCCACAAACCAGGAGTTGCAAGCCAGGAAAAGGTATATGGTGAGCTTCCTTTCCCCTGATAGATACTTACCGTTGTTTTTACGGATGCCAGCAGTTCGTTAAAGGAGCCTGCCATTTTCGAAGTAATTAAGAGGAATGCAAAAATCAGGATGAAGGGACTCCAGGCAACCAAGGCTTCTTTCACAGTTACCTTCACTTCCTGCCTGCCCTCCAGAATATACTTATCATCCACCCTTCCTTTACCAAAGATCCTTGCTGCCAATACGGTGGCAGCCATAGAGCAGACCGCTCCGATTACCACCGGCAACTCTGCTCCCAGATATCTTGCAACCAAATACTCCGGAAGCAGAAAGGAAAAACCGGAAATCAGAGTGATAAGAGTGATTCCCTTTAAAGAATTCTTTGATTTTCCTGTTAGGAATACCAATACAAAGGGTGTTAGGATAATTAGCACGGCTAATAAAATTACCGTATTGGTAGACAGATCAATTACATTAATACCGGTAATTTTCGCCAGGGTGGTAGTGGGAATACCAATGGAACCAAAAGCTGTCGGTGTTGCATTAGCTATCAGACAGACAATAGCTGCGAATACCGAAGGAAAGCCAAGACCAACCAGCATACTTGCCGGAATGGCAACCGCAGTGCCAAAGCCTGCCATACCTTCCATAAAACCACCAAAACCCCATGCAATAATAAGTACTAACACTCTTTTGTCTTTCGTGACGTTGGCCAGCATTTTTTTGATTATTTCCATTTTGCCGGTAGCAACACAGACGTTGTAAGTAAAAATAGCAGCAATTATAACAATGATAATTGGCCATAAAGCAAGTGCGGCCCCCTCCGCAACTGCACCCAGACTGTCAATAAACGGCATCTTCCATACAAATACGGCAAGTACATATGCAATTGCCAGAGCGATGGTACATGCTTTAAACCCCGGGATTTTTAAAGCTGTCAGAGCAATGATTAGCCAGATAATCGGTAACAATGCCATAACAAATTCGAAAATCATCTCCATACCTTCTCCATTCTGTGGTATTTGAGGAGCTGTCAGGAATTTCTCCAGATTCCTTTTACTCCTAAAATAAAATTTTTTCCAATTGGTACTACCAATTTATACTGAAAAAAAATGGTGTTGCAAAACAGTTTTGTTTTACTACACCTATTTGCTGCCAACTCCGTCGAATTGGTAGTACCACTTTGTAATTTTATTATAAATGCGCATATCCTATCTGTCAACAAACGTCATTTTTTTAACAAGTACTTTGTTTATTTTTACCTCACAAGGAACTTTTATATCATTTTCAGGTCATTATCTTTTAATTTTTCGTCAATTATACCAAAATGTTTGTTAATAGATTCATAAGCCAGATTTTTATCCCTGGTAATTAAACTTTCTATCATTCCATTGTGGGCCTCCATCAGAATTTTTCTGCTGTCTTCCTGGCTTAAGATTTCTCTCCTAAGGTCTACAATGAATTTATCCAATACCTCTGAAAGAGCCTGAAGGATATTGATGATAAGCGTATTCTTGGAAGCCAGCGCTATATTATAGTGCATTTTCTTATCCAGCACCACATTGTTAGCTTCTGTATCCGCCTCCAGCTGAGATATAATCTTTACCAGGGACTGGATTTCCTCATCCGTAATATTGTCAATTGCCAGCATCAGTGCTTCCATTTCCAAAGCTCTTCTTAATTCACTGACCTGCCGGTAATCTATCTGATTCAGCAGAAACATCATGGACAGCGATTCTACCAGATTATTCTCAAAGTTACCGGTCAGAAAATTGCCTGCTCCCTGCTGGCTTGAGATTACCCCCATATTATCCAGCGTCCGGATTGCCTCTCTTACAGAATTCCGGCTGATACCAAGTATCTCTGACAGTTCTCTTTCCGCCGGCAGTTTTCCTCCTATACTTAATTCTCCCAAACGTATTTGTTTTTTTATGTAATTTATAACTTTCATATAGGACTTTTCCTGTGTTCCGTATTCTTCCATCGCTACCTCCGTCTGTTTCTTCTGACCAATTTCACATTGCGTCAGCTGGATTTTATAAGCTGCCTTTTCGTCTTTGGAAAACTTGCTTTACTACTTTATTTTAATAACATATCCTTTTCGCTTTTGCTCTATTTATACACCGTTTCAGATACGGCTTGTCTTCATTCTACCATATTTTGTTTAATATTCAACTAATATGCTTTTCTTTCGAAGATTTACCAGCTGATATTTAATATACCTAAAACGTTGAAAGTGGCTCAGCATAGCAAGGAAGGAACTGCCCTGAAAATACCCTCTAAAGGTTAGATATACGAACCTTGGAAGCTCACTGTTCTCCTTTGCAATCCGCAGTGCTTCTTCTGACAGCCGGCTTTCTGTTTCCTTCATACATTTTCTCCCCACCTGAATTTTTGTCAAGAGCAAAAATTAGGATTAAAGGTCCACTAAATCAACGTTTTACATGGTATAGCCTTTATTTTATACGGGACCTTTATAACAGAGCTGAACAATACCCTTATCACCATTAACAACAATTTCTTGTCCATCCTGTAATATTTCGGTTGCGTTGCCACAGCCTAAGACCGCAGGGATATTATATTCCCTTGCTACAATAGCGCTATGGGACAGAGGCCCTCCGGTATCGGATACGACCGCGGACGCTAAAACAAACAATGGCGTCCATGAAGGGTCAGTATATCGGCAAACTAGAATGTCACCTTGCTGCATTTTATCAAATTCCTGCAAGGTAAGAATTCTTTTAACTTTTCCTTGGCAGATACCTCTATTACCTGATACACCTCTTAACACATTTTCGCTATTAACCTTTCCGACAAGCGAAAGGCTGCTCCACAATTTTTCGTTTTGAGGGCGGCTTGCCTTTCTAACCGTAATTTGCTTCCTATAATTTTGAGTCCCAGCAGACAGTGCATATATTTCTTCTAGTGTAAGAAAAAGAATATCCTTTGGCTGCATAAATATTTCCGGAAACCGAAGCTCCAGTTCAAAAACTGCTCTGCGTGCTAATCCATAGCACATCTCTATCAGGTAAAGACTTTCTTCCCGGTTGACATGATACCCTCGAATTTCCTCAATCTTCTTATGCACCTTGGCGGCTTTATTTGCAGAAAAGCACCTTGTGATTTTCTCAAGGATTGCCTGATATTTGTTGTTTCCTAAATCCTTGTTATCAGACTGTAACAAAGCTTTTATCAAAGAAAAGAGCGGAATCATATCCTCATGCCATGATACGGAGCAAAATGCACAGTAGCTGCTACTTGATTTCCATCCGAACTCATTGATAAAATTTTGCAACCTGTCGGAAAAATCAGGATAGTCGTTCCGAATGGTTTTTATGGCACTGCTATCCATAATTTTATGATTCGTAATAGCTCTGTTTAACTCTTTATAATCTTGAATATAAGCGGCCAGCTTTCTTAATGCGACATTCAGTTCCCATGTTTTATAAGGCAAGTCGCTCAGCAGATCGAATTCATTAATCTTTTTATCTATCCGGCGCAAGTTCGGATAAAGCAACTTGGAAACAGCAACAGACGGGAAGATATTATAGCGAAAACGTATGTATGCAATTTCTTCCGATAAGTTCATCAAAGCCTTTACTTGCTGAATCAGCGCAGTGACTGATAGCTGGGAAACATCTACCGCAGATATTTCTTCCAGCTCTTTTTTTATCTTGGAAAATGCACCGTTTGTATTTGAAGAATTCACCGCATAATTTGTATACTGCCGCAATAAAAAAGGGATATTCAGAATTCGTGGAGAAATACGTATCGTACTTGCTGAGAAGGATAGTATCCCGTTTTCGTCCATATTCAGCGCACCACCAATGGAAATACCTAATTCCTGAAAAACTTTTGATTTTGCCCGATCTATGATTTCACACGGTTCTATATCCAAAGGGTAAAGAGGCGTAGGGCAATGCTCAATCCAGTTATTGAGCACAGCTTTTTGTGATGCGGAAAGCTCCGGCTGTCTTTCATTTGCTTTTTTTAAAGTAGTAATTGGGCGGGACTGTAATAAGTACAACTTGCCGTCTGAAATAGCCCATTCGATATCCTGTGGGCTTCCATAATGTTGTTCAACCCTCTGACCCATTGTAAAAACTTCAAGTGCTTGTTTGTCATTCAGGCAAAAGCGGTTTCTTTGCTCCAAAGGTGTTCTTCTTTCCTCGATTCCTGTGTTGCCATAGCAGATCAAAATATCTTTATCACCCATTTTTTTATCGACTATACGGTTGCGCTTTTTGCTGTATATATAGATATCCGGTGTTACTTTTCCTGAAACAATCGCTTCTCCAAGACCCCATGAAGCATTAAGCATCATTTGACCTGAACTCTGACTGACAGGATCGGCGGTAAAAAGAACGCCCGACACTTCACTTTCCACCATCTTTTGAATCACGACCGCCAAAGATACTTTCACGGTATCAAAGTTTGCCTGTTTCCGATATGTCACAGCACGGGTAGAATACAGAGAAGCGAAGCACTTCTTGACTGCGATCATAAGCGGCTCCCTACCAACAACGTTAAGATAGGTTTCCTGCTGTCCGGCGAAGCTTGCCTCTGGCAAATCCTCGGCTGTAGCTGAGGAGCGGACAGCAACTCGCATATTTTGCCCGAGCGTTGCATAGCACTCATTAATTTCTTTCTCTAATGTAGCCCAAAGCTGTCCTTCCGCGATTTCAGAGCTAAGCGTTTCACTATAAGCCGATGCTTGCTGGTCAAAACCATTACGCTTCATGTATTCGTCAAACGCATCTCCTGTAATGCAAAAGCCATCGGGAACAGGAAAACCGGCATTAAACATTTCGCTCAAATTTGCTCCTTTCCCGCCGACAACAGAAACATCTTCTTTCTTCATTTCATGAAACCTTCTAATATATTTCATATTAATCTCCATTCCGTGCGCCTTGGTGCGGCACAAATAGTCATGAAATTTCTCATTTCCCTCCTCCATACTGAAGTTCACGCATTCGTTTTGTCTAAAACATGGCTAATTCGAAAAGATAGGGAAGCTGCAATCGTCCCTGTTGCGGCAAGAATCAGAACACCGCCAATATAATATTGCTGCGGATAGCTGAGTGAAAACTGAAATAATATTGTTCCGATACTGCCGCCAAAATTGCGGATTAAGTGGGCTGCGCTGTTTACACCCGAAGCATTATTCTGCGTCCGGGTCGCTGTATATCCCAATAATACAGACATTAATACACCTGAGCCGAATCCCAGCAGCCCCACAGCCAGCATAAAGAAGAACGGTATGAAAATGCCACCTGCCAAGCCTGCCAACCATCCGATCAGGATGGCCGGACGTTCAGAAATTTTATATAATGCCCCCAAAACGCTTCCGACTCCCATGAGAACAACGAATACTGCCAATAGATTCCCCGCCCTATCTGCACTGAACCCCATAGAAAACTGCATCAAGCTTGGCAGATATGCAAGACAGACATTATAGAATGCTCCCAACAGAAATACCTGAAGGCACAGGTTTCTCAATAAAGAATCTGTTGCAAATTCCTTTGGAAGCAGTATATTTCCGCCTTTGGTGTCCTTCCATACCACAAACAAAAGCAATGCGGCGCTTAAAATCAGTAATAGGTATTGTTGATGATAGGCTTGCTCGATTCCCAAGGTTGTGAGAAGAATAGCCAAAATCATAAGTAGATGCCGGCGAAAGTAAAAAGGCTCTGTATGCATAGATGGAACGCTATCAGGGAGATTTCGGAATACCAGCCAAAAGCTTAGCATTTCAAGTGGGAGTAAGAGAAAAAAAATTGCCTTCCATGAAGCAATCTTGGGTAAATATCCGCCAGCTAAGCTGCCTAACCCATTGAATATGATCTGCACAACGGCAAAGGAGGCAAAAACAGACGAATACTTTTCTTTCTCAAAATGTTCACCTATTATACCGTAGGTTGCCGGAACTACTACCCCTGCGCCTATTCCCATAACGATTCTCGTGATTACCAGCTGTAGCATAGAGCTGCTGAATGGGGCTATTATAGTCCCTATACCAAATAGCAAAGAACCGATAATGAAATTTTTCTTGTTACCGAATCTCTGACACAACCCACTGGACAATATAATGACGGCGGAAGAAGCAAGTATATAGCTGCCATGTATCCATGAATAAAAGGAAACGGATTTGAAACTGCTACTGATTGCGGGCAACGCGCTGCTGAAATAGGTTTGCATAATGGTGGAAGCACCCATGCAAAGCAACAGCCCGATAAGAATGGCAGTTTTTTCAGGTTTGTTCAAACAGAAACACCTCCTTCAAGAACAAGTATAACATCATCCTATGAAAATATCAAATATTTTTCATAGCTTGGATAAAAATTATCAAAGTTGCTCAAGGAGTGCTTTTTCAATGACTGGATACCACGAATCAAAACCAACACCTATCTTTTCTTTATGAGTGCACAATATGGCCAACGTTGCAACAGCAGCGGCCAGTTCCTCATTAGATGCTGAGATAACAATTCCTTTATTGGCCCAAATTTGTCTGATCTGCTGAATGAAATGCAGATTATCTTCTGCGGTAATGGAATCGTCATTCCAGACCAACGTTTCTAATAAACTACTATATTCATTGGTGTAAAATTTATTTGTGACCGTTTTATTTAAAAGAACATGAGCAAGATCCGTAAAAAATTCTTTTGGTGTTTGGTTTTCTTCTTCAATTATGGTTAGGATTTTTTTTCGTATTCTGTTTTTTTCATCGCGCAGAATTTCTTCATAGAGAGCTTCTTTGTCTTTGTAAAAGGAGTAAAAGCCTCCTAATGATATTCCCACTTGCTTAGTCAATAGCTGTATTCTAAAATCTTTGAAACCTAGTTGCATGAACATCTTTGCAGCAGCTTCTTTAATTTTTATCTTTAGCTCCGCTCGTTCTTCCTCGGTATAAGGACGTCCCAATATATTCACCCCTTCAAAATAGTTCTGTGTATATTATAATACCTTTCCATTCAAGGTTCGTCAATATAGCATTCATGAGATAATAAATAGATGTCCTATTAACGCAGGCAGATTTTCCTTGATTATGTGGGATTCCAACAGCAGCTGAAATTATCCAGATAATTGAGAAATACTTGATTACATGCGAACTGTTAACTTACACATCTTATTATATTAGATGAATAATATATCCTCAACTCTTCTGAGCTTGGTTCGGAGTTGACATTGACAATATCCATATTGAATGGTAGTATAATTATGCTGTATGACTGACGGAAGTGGATTAAACCACAGGGAGTATAGCGTTTCGGGAGCCGACCGTCTGGGCATGATGCTTAGATTGGTGGGCCTTTTTTTATACTGTTAATATCATTCAGAGAACATTTGAATCTTGCGCAGAGTAGAACGTTGTGCGTATATCAATGAACAGCACAAGGCTACAGTGTGATAGATAATGCAAACTTGGGAGGACACTACAATGAGCTTTTTGGTTAGAGGATCGAGGGCGTAATGATGGAGCTGCGGTATACAAAATAGCGGCGCTTATCTTTCAGAGAGTAGTCGAAAATATAAATGGCTTCATTATCAGATATAATCAATTAATACACAAGGAGGAGTTATCCGATGGAACAAAAAGATTACTGGAACAGTGTTTCAGAGACAAAGCAGTTTACAACGCCTTTTCAGGCCAATGAATTCGCCAATTATCTTAATCTCAATGCCGTCATTCTTGATGTTGGGTGCGGCTATGGCCGTACACTGGACGAATTGCATCACTTAGGGTATAAACATCTGATCGGCATGGATTTTTCGCAGGGGATGATCGAACGAGGAAAACAACTGGCCCCTTATCTTGATCTCCGTTTGAAAAAAGATGCAGGGATCGATTTGCCAGACCATAGCGTAGACGCGGTTATACTTTTTGCCGTCCTGACTTGTATCAAAAGCAATGAAGAACAGCAGGCACTAATTACTGAGATTTATCGTGTATTAAAACCAGCCGGCATTCTGTACATAAACGATTTTCTTATTAATTCAGATGAAAGAAATCAATCCCGCTATCAAAGCTTTAAAGAAAAGTATGGCATCTATGGTGTTTTTGAATTACCGGAGGGTGCCGTTCTTCGCCATCACTCAGAGAAATGGCTGAAGGAACTTCTGGCTGATTTCAGTACATTAAAATATGAGCACCTGACATTCACAACTATGAACGGACATAAGTCGAATGGATTTTATTTTATAGGAAGGAATCTTTTCTAATTCTATTCCGTTTCACAAAAATATACATTTAATCACAGACGATGACAAAGAGCTTTGCGCTCTTATGAAAAAATGTATAGAGCAAGAAAATTTATCTGCTATTATACCGGTGCTTATGCTCATCGCTAAAATGATGAGGAAAATAAAGTTTCCAAGCTTCGGCTTGGTGCAGATGATTATTTAACAAAACACAGACAACTAAAAAACCAGTGTAACGAAAGCAGGTTTTCCGTTACACTGGTTTACTAAAATATTTTTATTCCAATGAATTAAAGGTGCTGTTTTATTATTTCATTAATTTCCCACCAAAGAATTCTACTATCTCTATTACCTCACTTAAGGATTTTATGGAAACTGCTATCTTAAAAGTAATCTTATCCGTTATCTGAAAATCTTCTATGGTGACTGCTTCCGGTAGTGTTAAAGGTATCGAAATGAGCGAGCTTTCTTCCTCGATATTTGCTTTATCTATTTTATTTTTCAGATAATCCATAACGACACTTTTTAATACCGGTATCCTTCCCATATATGCTTTGTTTATTTTGACTTGCAGAGCATTATCAGTTACCGTGAAATCAGTCTTTAAGATTAACTGTGCCGGAAATAAGGACAATAACTTTGTATCTGCATAAAAATAAACCTCACCATTCTGTATGGCACAATGGACACTGTCTATTTTCTTGCTTTTTAGCTTATCCATATTCCCTGAAATAATATTGTTCATATCATTTTCCGATAATTCAAACTGGAACTCTTTTGAGGAATTGGTTAACATTCCTGTGATGGAATCCAGGATCTTCTCTTTCATGAGCTCTTTCAAAGAGATTTGTTCCGTTGAAGCTTCCTTGAATTTCTCAACTGGTTGGATGCAGTAGATAATTGCTGCGAATAAAACGATTATTAAAACAATAGTCAATGCTAATTTATTTTTCATTTCAGTCTTCCTCTTTGTTCTTACCAGGGCTTGGCTTGGTATAGGGTTCAGCCTGGATCCGTTCATGAATGCCTTGTTTAAGTTCCTAACAGCCTTATAGAATATACTTTACCAATACAATGGTTTCTATTATCACTTTGGAAATTAAGTGCATCCAGGTCTTATACTATTATATCAGACGTTGGAATTTTAACAAGAAAATCTTGCCTGTGATGAAATGAAAAAGAGCTCGCTGCTATCCCTTATATTCTATTCGCTTCCTCCTACGAATCGTAAAATCACTTCAAGGTTCTGAGATTAAGGTTCTGTTCCCCATTTCAGTGTACCGGCAATATAACCGGTAACATTGTTCCAATCCGTATAATTTGTTGCCGTGGCATGAAAGGAATAATCATTTGACTGTGTAAAGTTTGACCAGTCCGACTTCCATACTCTTCCCTTTATTTCAGTCTCTGCTCCTGGTGCCAGCGTGACTGCTGAACTATCAAAGCTTATTTCCAGGTAACAGTCAGCATTTGTCTTTGATAACCCTGTAAAAGTACCGCTAATTTTCCCGCTGCCTGCCGAAGCCCAGTCACAAACGTAACTGGCAGCATTGGTACCATCCTTTGTAAAGTAATATCTTACCTTCACATCAGAAAGATTGATACTTGTTGTACCGGTATTAACAATTTTAAAGTTTGGATACAAAGTATTAGTGGAAGCTGTAGTATTTCCATTGAAGAATTGAAGTTTGATATTTCCACCAGGTATTGGGGTTATGGTAGGGATGGGGGTAACTGATGGGGTGGGAGTTACCGTTGGGGTAACTGTTACTGTTGGGGTTACTGTTACTGTTGGCGTTACCGTTACTGTTGGGGTTACTGTTACTGTTGGCGTTACCGTTACTGTTGGCGTTACTGTTACTGTTGGCGTTACCGTTACTATTGGCGTTACTGTTGGGATAACCGTTACTGTTGGGGTAGGCGTTACCGGAGTAGTGCCGCCTGGTTCCGTGCCATACACCAGAACCCCTTTTACATATGCTGTTATTTTCAGATTCTGTCCATAATCTGTTTTACTGGAATCGAAAGAATAATCATTGGTCTGATTGTATTTGGAATTGTCGTATTTCGTCAAGGTAATCTGAAGCTCACCGCTGCTGGCTCCGGGATTCAGGATTCCCGCACCACTTGAAAAGCCTACTTCCGAATAGAAATCGGCTGTACTGTAAGCTGATGAAAGTGGTATTCTGACCATATTTCCATAAACATTACCAGAACCGACTACTGCATAATAGCAGTTAAAGGACTGCCATTTTCCATCATCTCTCGTATACCAGTACCGAACCTTTACATCAGAAAGCGAAACCGCTGTGTTATCGTCATTTCTAACCTGCAAGCTGAACCGAATTCCTCCGGAAGCACTGGTATCTCCGCATTTGTACAGTACTGAAATTTTAGGTCCGCTGCCGGACGGAGTAGGGGTGGGGGTCGGAGTGGGAGTAGGAGTGACCGTCGCTCTTATTCCACTCATAATTCCTTCCAGTATTGCCGGCTGTACAATGGCATAAGTCTTTCTGTCAATGATTCCGGAGCCACCGGGACCATAAGCTCCGATATCCCAGTATACCGGAACGGCACCATATTTCTTGCAGACAGTATTCAAAATCTTATTGAAATAAGCACGGTAGGTGTTATTACTTGCATCTTTATCCGTTTTATCCGTAGCACAGTATTCACCGATTACCACCGGATAACCTTTTTTTACAAAGGTTTGATACATTTGCGCCAGCTGTGAATCCATATAATCTTCCTGTCCCCAGCTGGATTTCTTAGAGGGATCAGTGGCTATGGAACCCCATTGGGTAATGGAACTGCTGTTATCAAGGGTGAACTCATAGGGTGAATAATAATGAGCTGAGATCATTATTCTTTTCTCCTCAGAGGGTATGGCAGCTGAGCGATAACTATCTGTAGGTATTACAAATCCAAAATCCAGTGTCATATGATCAATATTGGTATTCCAGCCTGGAACCAATAACCACCGGGCGGCATTGTTTCCACCGGATTGTCTTATCGTATCGACAAATATCTGATTATATGCATTGAGATTCTCATATAATACCGGATCAGGATCATAATAATTACCGTCAAACACTTCATTCATGGATTCAAAGATTAAATGTTCATCATACGCTTTAAATGTATTCGCATATTGCTGCCATACTTTCTTATACTTGTCTCTGACTGCCGTCTGATCACTGTCTGTTACTAAAAGCCATGCACCATTGATAGTATGGTACCCGTCACCATGTACACCGTCAAGAATTACATAAAGTCCCTGATCATAGGCATAATCGACCACTTCCTTAACTCTGGCTAACCAAGCCGAATCAATGGTATAATCAGGTGCAGGACCGATTGCTTTTAGTAAAGTAACCGGTATCCGGACGGTGTTAAATCCGGCATTTTTTACCGCCGTAAAAAGCTGTCTGGTAACTTTGGGATTACCCCACATTTCTTCATTTGGCCCATAGTCACTAAAGGCTTCCATGGTGTTCCCAAGATTCCAGCCTGTACCCATAGCAGCTACCAGCTGCTGTTGGTTTAACTGATCGAAATTGGTGGTCTGCTCTGCCATAACAGGCACCATGGAATACAAAGTTGAAGCAAGCATAGTGACCAGCAACCCCAATGCCAGTATATAGCTTCTGATAGACTTACGTTTAACCATATAAATACCTCCTTATTACGAAATTATTATCCTTTTTACAAGAAATCCGTAAAGCCTGCTACTTTATACCTTATATTGAGTCCGGAATGGCCTTGACACCAACTGCAATATAAGTTCTCCCCTGGTATTTCGTACTTCCTATTCTTTTGTAGCTCTTTACCACCTCCTATTTTTCTTCTTTTCCAATAAAATTGTTTTTGTCTATATTCATTGGGCTAAGTCTTTGCTTCAAGTTTCTAACCGTCTGATCCCTGTCTATTTCATAAATACGAAAGATTCCAATTCAAACAAATGCCTTCCTTTGAACATATCCGCGGTCCAGCCTGTAACACAATCCTGCACGAGAAAATAAACCGCATGCCTGCCTGTAATCTTCTTCACTACCGTCTGATAACTACCGCTGTCAGCACCGATTTTACATATTCCGATTTCTTCACCTTTCTCATAATCATCAAGTAATATCCTTATTATGGATTTGCAGCCTGTCCCCCTTACCTTTACAACGAAGTCCATGGTAAGGCTGGCATAATCTTCCCCAAAATCAAAATACTTATAGCCAATAATGCAGCCGCTGGTAATTGCGGTAACAGGTCTTTCAAAAACATTCTTTTCCGTCACAAAAGCTCCGCCGATTAAAACGCAGGCGGTTTCTGCCGGTGTTATTGTAAAAGGTGACAAAGCCTCTTCAAATCCCAGAGAGGTCATCTCTACCTGAGGAATGCTGCCGTCTGGTAATATGGTTATCTTTTCAACACAGGCTCGTCTTGACATAATGGTATTGTTTGTCATGCGGTGATAAAAAATATACCATTGTCCATTGATACAGCAGATGGAACCATGATTATTTCCTGCAGGATAGTCCTGCCCGTTATCCACTATAATTCCACCATATTCGAAGGGTCCCTTTGGAGATTTGGATGTGGCATAGACAAGTCTGCTACCTTTTCTGGGACTATAAATAAGGTAATAGGTATCCCCCACTTTTCTGGGAGAACAAGCTTCAAAGAAGGTAAAGGGTTCTTCTACCGGAATAATATCATCCTGATAGGTTCCGTCAATTATTTCATACATGTTCTCCGGATTGATTTCTGCAATAAAAGAACGCTCATAACCACAATATATGTATACCTTGCCATCATCATCCACTAGAACGCCAGGATCTATAAACCAGCCGCTGCCAAAGCAATCTTCACCTTTTCCTTCCGGTATCCTGTATTGATATCTGGAAAGCAGTTTAAAGGGACCTTCCGGTCTGTCACTGACTGCCACACAGCCAACGGCTCCAATTATATATGCATAGAGATAATATTTTCCATCCTTTTCAACAACGTCAGGTGCAAAGAGCTCATTCTCTGTCCAGTGGGTATCTGTCTCGTGGTCTCTGTCTTTGCGTGTATGAAAGCTGTCACCATGACACTCCCATTGATTTAAGTTATTTAGCGGTGCAGACCATACCTTCAGTTTATAATCGCAAAAGTGGTCAGAACCTGCATTATCATGTGAGCCGTATATATATACTCGGTCTCTAAATACTCTGGGTTCACCATCGGGGATATACTCCCATAAGGGAAGAAAGGGGTTTGCCATAAATGCCTCCTAGTAAGTCATAATTTTATTCTTCCTCTTCATCCTAGCATAGACAACTTTACAGTTCTACCATTATAACGCCATGTATTAGCACATAAATGACATTTCCTTACTACTTCTGTCTTAGGTTATTCTTTCGAAATGGGCGAAGTTCGTTTTTCAATATTCACAATCTTCATCCTTGATTTCTTCCCTTATAAATTGAATTTATGCATCATCTGGGGCTCTTACTTTTATGGGTTTAAGCAAGCTTATGCTTTATGTATCCTGGTGTTTGTGCAGTGGGGAATTACTTTAATAGGTTTTTCTTATTCTCCTTTACTAATAGCTTGTAATGTAATTGTTTTTTTACTATACTATAACAGTAATATTCATATATACGCCGTTTTATATAGTAATTTTTTTCCATTTTGTAGCATATTCCAGCCAATATCGGAGGTTTCTATGCCCTACATGAAATTAGGTTATTTTACGGATGATGAGAGTTTCCCATTTTTCATACAATACGGATATCATGACGAGGACCTGTTTGTACATACACATGAGGATTTCTTTGAACTGGTGATCGTACTGAACGGGAGTGCTTCACATATTGTAGATGAAGAGAAATTCCACATTAGCAAAGGTGATGTTTTTGTTATTGGAAACAATACTGCCCATGGTTACCAGGATACTGACAATTTCCGCATCTGTAATATTATGTTTCGTCTGGACAGTCTGTTTCCCGGGAATTATGATATTACCCGGTCGGCAGGCTTTCATGCCCTGTTCCTGCTGGAGCCCTATGTTTCAAAAGAATATAAATTCTCCAGCAGACTTAAGCTGCTGCAAAAGGATTTTGACAGAGTATGTAAAATGGTTGATTTGATGAACGCAGAATATCAGGATAAGCAAGAAGGCTGGCGCACTTTTCTTCAGTCCAGCTTTATGACACTTGTAGTAATTCTGTCCCGATCCTATGACTTTAAGGATGACTTTCATAAAATGGATATTATTAATATTGCTAAAGCCATTTCCTATATTGAGAACCACTACAACGAGGATATCTCCATTCAGATGCTGGCTGGTCTTTCCCACTATTCGGAACGGCATTTTATCAGGGTTTTTCGGGATACCTATCATACAACACCAATGAATTATCTTATTTCCCTGAGAATACGCAAGGCATGTCTTCAGCTAAAGGACAGCAGTCTTTCCATTAGTGAAATTGCTCTAAGATGCGGCTTCAATAACAGTAATTATTTCAGCCGCATCTTTAAGCAGCAAATGGGTGTTACACCCACAGAATATAGGAGTTAATCTGCAGAAAGAACAGCAGAAGCTCATTTTCATATTTACTTACTCAATTACTATTTACCGGATTCTTTCTTTGCAGGCAAAAAAGTTCTTGTCAGGTTATTTCACCCAACTTCTCCATGATCTCAACTTCCGCCTTCTCACGTGACATCTCAAGAACCAGTGAGATCTCATCTGTCAGAGTATTACAGATAAGATCTAAATATTTCTTATCAAGAGCAGACAACCTTCTATTTCCTGCACTTTTTTCTATCTCTCTCAGTTTAAGAACTTTTAGTATCTGCAATAGTTCACAGCAATCATTAAGCTTTAAGGCTTCTTTGTAAATTGGCTCACTTCTCTTGTCATCATATATATCAATAAACTCCAACCCGGGAATATCCTGAATTAAATTCATGGCTTCTTCTTTCGTAATCACCTCCCGCATCCTCACTTTGTTATTTTCCACGGGTGTATAGATAGCACTGCCCCTGGAATGTAAAGGCTCCAGGGTATAGTATAACTTATTTCTGACAAAACCATCTCCTGAAAGATATCCAACACTCTTAATTCTGCATATTCCGGTGATTCCATAGACAATATATTGATTACTCTGAAACATATTTATACCTTCCCTTTCTCTTGCTTAAATAATAGTTCTATGGTTGAGAAGCAGTCTTTCATCTTCAATGTAACATCTCCTTTATTTCCTTCTGATTTCATTTCACCTGTTAGTACATCATACCTCCTGTTTCAAAGGAAACCATAAATCATTAATTGTATTGCATTAATCTATTTTACCACTAAATTTCTCTTAATGTCAGTAAATTTTTTAATATGCAATGTATTTTCAGCATTTTCTTAGAAAAGGTCTGGAAATACTTCACTTTTTCTATCTCTGTTCTGTTTTACTCATTCATTTAATATAATTAAGCCATATCCTAAAGCAGAAGGATCTGAATCCTTAGCTCAATAAAAAGGATGATTATCGCATGTATAATCATCCTTTACCAATAATATTATTAGAAACATTTTTTAATGAAAGCGTATCTGGGCTGTTGGATTGTTGCCTTTATGAAAGAAAGACAACAAATCAACAGCCCTTTCTTAATCTGAAGACTTAAGGCCCAGAACAATTGCTCTCATAAAACAACTGCTGTATTTTCTATTTTATAATCCTTATGAATACCTCCATCTTAACAGGTATAATACCATCATCTGCTGTAAAAGTCAGTTTATAAGGCTCTTTTCGCAATGCTGCTTCTGTTGGCTTCCACTTAAAAACGCTTGGCTTACCTGGCACAAAGGTGGAGGAATCAAAAACTGCTCCTTCCGGTAAATTGCTTCCCTTCAAGGTCATGGGTTTTGAAACACCTTTGACGCTATAATCCTTTACAGTAAGGGATTCATTGTATATCTTTCCGTCGGTTTCTAAAAGAGAGACCTCGTAAGCCGGCTGTCTGGCAATGATCTCAAGCACAAGCTCCTGCCCCAACTGAATCCTTTGTTCTGGAATTGGACGGAAAAACGGGCGATATACGGTTTGAGGCAATGGATAGTTTGCAGTTTCATAATCGTAGTTATAGCCTGTCTCCGTGATTGCAGCTGTTTCATAGGAATACAGACCGTCTTTTGGTGTCCCTGGTGCCGGAGCAGTAATCTGTACCTGTTTAACAGACAGACTGCTGTCCATTTCCACCTTCTCGACAGAGGTCAGCTGATAAGGATAATCTGGCACATATTCCAGCCCGGCAGGACGTTTATACTTGTTCGTAACACATACGACTTCTTCTCTATCCTCTCTGTGGTCCGCATGAATACGGCAGAGGGTCCCTCCTACAACATCATCCAATACAATAGGATATCTGCTGTCTTCCACAAGATAATGCAGCGTAAGATTTGACACCTTTAGATTCTCTACATGGCGGGCATATAGGCCATAAGCCGGCAGTATCCCCCAATTGCTGGGTTCCGGATAAACCTCCGGGAGTTCCGGTATATTAAAAGGTGCCGCCTTCCAGGCTTTCTCTGCCGGATTCCATTCTGCTCTTGGTAGCAGTCCCTCGTTTTTCAAAAAAAAGGTATTAATCAGCCATGGCAGGGATTGAATGCTTCTCTTTCCTTTGTTATAACGATATTCCCAATTGGTATTTACCTGACGTTGTTCCACCGCCTCTTTAAGTGAAAAGCCTCCTCTGTATTCAACGGTAATATTTTCAAGAATAATGTTACGAAGTCTGCTGCCAACCAGTCCCATCAGTTCGATGGGATATCTTGGATCAGCATTTCTAACCGATATATCCCGAATAATAATATCATGGACCGAAGCAATTCTCTCACTTCCGAAAGCATTGGCATAAAGGGGCAGATCACCTTTCATTAATTCACAGTCATAGTCAGGCAGGTACTGTAAGGAATCCAAATCATACTTATATGCAAAGTATCTCCCCTCCTCCTCATGATAATTTGCCGGATTTAAAAGCAAAGGGTCAACCTGGTCTACGATTTCAAAGAAAGAACAGCCATCTGCGGTAACACGGTGGGTTCTGTTATATGCGGGCAGATATCTTCTTGCCGGATATAGGGAGTAATTTTCTTTCGCCGGAAGAATCCAGTTGGTATTTTGCAGGCGCACATTTGGTCTGGAAGCTTCTGATGTGATTAGCTCTTCCTCTGACGAGTTACCCGTAACCGGATAACGGCCCCGGTCACCTGCTCTGATAAAAATCGGTGAACTGCTTACATCTTCCATGGTGGAATCCTCAAAGAGAATATTGCTTAAGTCTGAGCCGTCCACTGCCTCCAGCGCAAATCCCCGGGAACGTTTAAACTGTACCCGTCTTACCGTCACACAGTCATAACCGCAGGTAGCTTCTGTTCCCAACTTGACTCTTGCAGTTGGACCGCAGCGATCCGTAGCTATCAGCTTATCCGTCGTAAAGGTTCTGTCATAAACGGAACCCATATCATAACCGCTGACCTTACAATCCTCCACCAGGACATTTTCCAGGCGTTTGAAGATACCTCCGCCATAAGAAGCCTTTAAGACAATGGCATCATCTGTCAAGGAATTAAAGGCTGAATTCCGAATGGTCACATTCTGACAGCAATCCACATCCAGGGCATCTCTGTTGGTATCTACTAATACCTGTTCAACCAGGAGGTTGGTCACACAGGTTGCTATTATAGCAAAATGTCCGCCTGCCAGGAGAGAGAAGTCCCTTAACACCACATTCCTGCACCGGCAAAGAGCAATAGCCTTATTACCAAACCATTCTCCTCTGTGTCCGGCTTCCATACGTTTCCCAGGTTCCGGTGGATCTCCTCCCATCAGCACATGCTCCAGTTCCCCCTTGTCATTTAAAAAGCTGCCATCAAGTAAACCGGGGCCGTAAATCATTACCTCTGAAATATCACTTCCATAAATAAGGCTATTTCGAAAATAGGTATGTCCATGATCCTGCAGCCCAACATAAGCATTTACCTCTGGCTCATCATAATTGCCGCCTTCCCCTTCCTGCAGTTCATAGGAGTTCTCTATATCTGTTTTGGCGGCATGTAATACACTGCCCTCACTTAAGTAAATATTTACACCACTCATAAGAACTATGGTATAAACTCTGAAATCCCCTTTGGGGATTATCACAGTCCCTCCTTCTATGGACGCTTCCCTTATTGCTGCATTGATGGCAATGGTATTGGTAACGGGAGGCATATCTATACCTGCACCATATGTGCAAATGTCAAATTTATGTTCTTCCTTCTCCAGATAATTCCTGCCAAAAGGACACCCTGTGGCTTCTTTTATTGCAAACATATTTCTCACTCCATTGTTGTATAGTAATCGTTATTTTACTAATCATAGCAAATGCTTATTTATTATTCTCTTCATTTTCTTTCACATATTAAGCATCTACGACCATCATGAGATAACGAAAACAATTCATTTCTTTTATAAGCTGTAGGAAAGAGAGGCTGTTTACATTACCTGAGTGCAGGAAAAAGCCCTGTGACATTCCTGTGCTGCACGGCTTGAAAGTCATTCGCCAATTTTGTATGCTAAAATCGTGCATTTTAATGGGATTACTGCTTGCGAAGTCCGGCAGCATTTCTTTCAAGAGTGTTTTGGAATGAAACAGAGCTCATTTTCTCCAGAATGTCGTGGACTCAGCTTTATCCTGAATATTAAATTCAATTATTTTTTCAAGTAATCCATAATCAACATCATTCTCCCAGGTAATTCGTATAAGCCCTTTGGTACAGCTATAGCCAGCTTCCTCAATTTCAGGCATAAACTTGGTTATAGCCGCTTCCTCAGGGGCAATTGCCAGGTGTTTTTTTGCAACACTAAACCCAATAATAAATGTTCCATGGTCTGTAAACATGGGCTGATTCCAGGCAATTTTGGTTTCCAGGCTTGGATATTTCCCATTAATCCATTGGAGAATTTCTACTACTCTGGCTTTTTGCTCGGGCTGTTCAATTTTTGATATAAACTCCGTAAAAGCTTGCATTCCATACCCTCCTTTTTTCTTGTGTCTATTATCTCTCATATTCTATTTATACTTGCTGACTTTCATCTGAAATAATCTGCCAATAACTCCTCCTTTTTATCAAGAAGTATATAATTTTCAGGGATATTTTTATTCTTAAGATATTTAATTATATCTTTCAGAAAATCATCACTCCCAACAACATAATAATAGGCATCAATATCTTCCGAAATCACATTCAGCATTTCAAAGAATTCCTTTCTGGTACCTGTAAAGTATTTTGTAAGCTTCGGGTTATAAAGCTGGTCCAGCTCATTTTTGTATATAAATGTTTCAGAAGAATCAATCGTAAGGCTGGTCAGCTCCCGGATGCCCGTCTGGTCTTTCATAAAACTTTTTATCAAGGGTCTCATGGTTGCAATACCGACCCCCATTGATACCAGCACAACGGACTTTTCCTCTCTTCTCAGATACATTCTTGAACCGACTTTGAAGAGAACTACTTCATCGCCTGCCTGCAACCCCGATAATTTGCCTTTAAACTCTGAGAATGGCGGGTATACTCTGGTCGTAATACCTATTTTGTTATCTTCCGGCAAAGTCATAATTGACATATGTCGAACCCAGGCTTTGTTCGGTGTCTCTCCTTCGTCAAATCCCAACATACCAATATGTGTATGAGCTCCTTCCATCCACGTAAAGTTTTCCGGTTTCTCAAGTAGAAAGGTTTTGGTTCCTTGTGCTTCTTCTATGATATCTGTAATCTTAACCTTGTGCTTAACCATATGTTATTTCCTTTCTGAAAGCTTGACAGCTTACGAACATCAGAATTGCGTAATTGAAAATGTTTCTCATTTATATTTCTAATCATAAGTATAAACCAAATCAGAATATAAGCAAGTAAAATTTTACACTATTTGATTGCGTTTAATACAATCAAAAACCGGATAATTTTGCTTAAATACCAAAAGAAGGTGTTGTAATAATCTTTCCAGCTTAAACAGATGCGGGATATCAAAGTAGAATCTCCACAATATCATATCCTTGCTCTTCTGTTTCGTTGAACTGACTTTACAACACCTTCGATTTTCAATTTAACTTATGGACAACTAAATTATTCAATAATATAAGCGCTTACAATCTCACCATAATATGCCGTATGGTAATCTCTGTTAGCACCGTGGAAGGTACTGTCAACCTCCTGAGGATAGAACCTTTTATTATTTTCTTCCGTGATTTCCTTCGCCTCCTGTTTCTGCTTGTATACGATCTTGCATTCCAGGGTCAAAGGAAGCTCCTTAATGGCAGGAACAGAAACAACAGCCGGCTCCTCCAGTGTCAGATTAAGTTCTTCTACTTTATCAACTGTATGACCAGATTTTGTTCCGCATACTCCCAGAATCTTTTTATCAAAATCACCAAAGGGAACATTAATGGTAAATTCAGGATTCTTACCCAGTTGTTGTTTGGTAAATCTGTTTTCTCTGACAAAAACGGTAAAGATTAATTTTCCCCACTCAATTCCCAAGGTCCCCCAGGATATGGTCATGGAATTCACTTTCTCCTCTGCTTTTGTTGTCAGCAACACACCATTTTGCACTGCCTTCATAATATCATTTGCATAGTCTAATACCTGTATTTCCTTTTTCATCGTACAGCCTCCTAGAAATATTATTTTTTATATGATAACCTTATATGTTTAAGAATACAAGTATGTACTTATTGGTGAGATACTAACGAAAAGGAAAGTATAAAGGCTGCTGCTGGTTTCGCTTATTCCTCTATCAGAGTTCAACAAAAGGATTTACGAATTGCCCATGTTTCTTTGTACTCTTACCATATTGGATTGCAAATTCAATGCACTCAAACCAAACCCTGTAAAATCCTCTATGAAATACTGGCAGCTCATTACAGTAATACCATACTGCTGTTATTGGAATGGAATTTTTTAAAAGTAAATGCCTGTTCAAAGGGACAGTCCCATGACTATCTGAACTATTTAGTATCAGCCTTATAATATGGCTAATTTGATTAAGCCAGTATAAGCCCCAGCATCCCTTTAATGAATGCTTATAAATTCTTAATTACTTCTTATTTTCCTGAGGTTGACGAGGTAAAAAATCTATGCTATCCTATTGACGTGATAACATGAACGTAAGAAGGTGACGCAATCCGGCACACTTGATATTGCATAATCAGTAATATAAGTGAGAACGTGGAAACGACGAATAAAATCATAACCGAATAAGAAAAAACTGACTGTTTTGTAACAGTTTATTTTCTTTGTCCAAAATATGATTTTCATTCTTCTATCCACGCACATATTTCAAATACTAGAAAGCTGTGGATAATTCCACAGCTTTTTTCATGTTATCACAAAATATAATTATGGAACTTTCGTTTTAAACTGGAATTTTTTTAGTACACACAAAGAACTATCAAATTAAAAATCTTATATTCACGAAAGGAATTATTATGAATCAAAAATTAATAAACATACTTTCCAAAAAACCTGAGCTTTACGAGCAAAGCACCGCAAAATTCTGGGACGATGAACACATTTCCAACGAAATGCTAAAAGCACATCTTGACCCCACTTGGGATGCTGCCTCCAGAAATCATTCATTTATTGCAAAATCAGTAGACTGGATTACACAGCTTGCTCCTCCTTTACAATATAGGAAGCTGCTGGATCTGGGCTGCGGTCCGGGACTATATGCAGATAACTTTTGCAAGAACGGGTATGAAGTGACCGGGATAGATTATTCTCACCGTTCAATAGATTATGCCCGCAGCACTGCATTGAAGAAAAATTCTGATATTACTTATCTCTATAAGGATTATCTGGAATTATCATACCAGGAGGAATTCGATGTCATAACGCTTATATATTGTGACTTTAGCGTAATGTCTGAGAATAATCGAATGGAATTATTAAGGAAAATATATAAAGCCTTGAAAACAGGCGGTAAATTCATTTTTGATGTAACTGCTCCCAAAGCATATGAAGGGAAAACCGAATCCAGGGATTGGTATCAGCAGGAAAGTGGATTCTGGAGTGCCACTCCCCATGTATGTATCAACTCCCATTCCTTCTATCCGGAAGATAATACCTGGCTCAAACAGACTGTCCTCCTTACAAAAGACAGCATGGAATGTTATAACATATGGGATCACATCTTTACAGAAACGGAGCTAAGAAAGGATTTAAGTACTGCTGGCTTTTATGATATAGCTTTGTACGGAGATATTTCAGGTGCCGAATATAACACAGATAGCAAAGTACTATGCGTGTCAGCCACTAAGGAGGTAAAGAAATGAATTAGTACTTTATAAATTGCGAAACTTCCTGGCAGATGATAAAATAGGTTATACCTATTTATATTATATGATGATAACTTATCGAAAAGGAGCTCTTATGAGAGACGTAAATACCTTCTCATTTGATTCATTACGCTGTGTCGGTTTTGGATATAAGCCCGCTGATTTGCATCGTTGGGGGCCGGGTGTTCGTGATTTGTATGCTTTTCACTATATTATCTCCGGCAGAGGATATTACATGGTGAACAAGGTCTGTTACCAA
Source organism: Anaerocolumna sp. AGMB13020 (assembly GCF_033100115.1). Lineage (NCBI taxonomy): Bacteria > Bacillati > Bacillota > Clostridia > Lachnospirales > Lachnospiraceae > Anaerocolumna > Anaerocolumna sp. AGMB13020. The sequence goes on from NZ_CP136910.1 coordinate 1,127,811, forward strand.
TTGCAGGCAGGAGAAAGCTTTCTGATATTTCCGGATACCGAGGTGTTCTATTATCCGGACGAAGGGGACCCGTGGGAATATGTCTGGGTGGAATTTAGAGGGGAAGAGGTCAAGGAATTAATAGATTTAACCACTTTATCTGTTAAGTGTCCCGTAACACTGCCCATTTCAACTGAACGCTCAACTGAGTGGAAAAATCTATATCATATTCCTGAAGCTTATCGAATAAACCGCTTTGAGATTGAGCGCGGCAGTGCAAGACTTCGTTTATTGCTTTCGTATTATATAGAGCATTTCCCAAAAAATCAGTCCTCCTTAACTTTTGATTATGTAAAAGCCACAAAGCACTTTATTAAATCAAACTATTGGAGAACTGAATTAATGATTGCAGATATTATTCAGCATGTAAATATTGACCGTACTTATCTTTTTCGTTTATTCAAACAAGCTACTGAGCAATCCGTGCATCAATATCTTACTGCTTACCGAATCAAAAAGGCTTGTGATCTGCTTTGTCACTCCGATCTCGCCATAAAGATTATAGCTTATTCAGTAGGTTATGCTGATCCCCTGTATTTTTCTAAGATTTTCAAAAGCATAACAGGAGTGACTCCAACCCAGTATAGGATTGATAAACCTTGAAACAAAGCTGTTTCTTTTCATCGGAATAGTACACAATTGCCGGATTCTCTATAAACCTGAATCCGGCTTTTTATTGCTTCACTGCTACAGGATAACTTAATGGAAAGACAATCGATGCAAAAGAATACAGAAGTTGTTCTTGAAATTAACTTAAAGCAAATTGCTTTTTCATCTTCTGAGAGTTTTGCTCCGCATTCTTTACAGTAATTCCCTTCAGACATAATTACACCAACTTCGCACGGACAACGGTGCAGTCATGTGCCGGAACAACTGCTGTGAAGCGTTCCTTGAAAACTCCAAGTTCTTTATGGTCCCAGCAATCAAATAAGGACAATCCCTTATTGCTTGCAGAAGGAATCCCCATGTCCCAAAATTGCACTGCTAGTTCCTTCTGTCCATCACTCAGATTAAAGAGACCAATGGCTATATCTCCGTCTGTCAGCACCTTGACCAGAATAAAACATTCCTCTGCATTGAACCATTGAGGTTCCGCCTGAAGTCTGTATGCTCCTCTTGACTCTGCATCCTGATTAATACGAATAATCTCGGGATTTTGAAGAATATCTTTTGTAATCTGGCTGGTATTGCGAATATCACAGCCAATTATCAAGGGAGAACCCATCATACTCCAAAGGGAAAAATGAGTCTTGTATTCCTGATCTGTACATCCGCCAACGCTCCCAATAAAACTGCTGTTGCTGCCTCCATGCATACCTACTGTCAGCATATCCATGTCATTATGGCAAAAAGTACTAGTATAACATTCTTTATCCAACTGGCTGACAGCTATTTTCTTAATAGATTCCCAATTATCACGGATATCTTCCGTAGACCGGTACATATGTGCACCAGATTCTCTTACCCATTGATACACATTATCGAATCCCCAGTTGCAGGCAGAAAATAAGATGTCTCTGCCACAGTTCTTAAGTGCCAGACTCATTCGTTTGTAAAGGAGCTCTCCATTCATATGGCGAGGTTTAAAGCAATAATCATACTTTAAAAAGTCCACTCCCCAGGAAGCAAAGGTTTCCGCATCCTGAAACTCGTGTTCAAAGCTTCCCGGATATCCGGCACAAGTATGTGTCCCGGCGCAGGAATACATGCCAAATTTTAAACCCTTCTCATGTATATAATCAGCCAGTGCCTTCATTCCCCCCGGAAACTTTTTCGGATCAGGAACAAGCCTGCCCTCTGCATCTCTTTCTTTCAGACTCCAGCAATCGTCAATTACCACGTACTCATAGCCAGCCTCAAGGTATCCATCTCTGACCATACAATCTGCTACATTACGGATTAATTCTTCGTTAATATCCCAGGTAAACGTATTCCATGAATTCCATCCCATAGGTGGGTTAAATCCCAACATTTTCTCCATTTTATTATCCTTTCTGCTGCTTTTGTATTACAATACAATCAGTAGGATATACCAGATTAATAAGAAAAGGAATTGTATTATGTTGTTATTACATGGATATTTGTTGTTTTAAATATTTATCTAAATACCGCTTCCAGGAAATCAGCAAATACTTAAGCAGGATTAGTTAAAGCGCTCCATCTCCTAAAATACTGTCAGACATAAGAACAGCACTTAAAAATGCCAGTCCCAGACCCTGTCCCCAGCCCTGAATCCATTTTACCGAGATATTCTGATACCCTTCTCTATCCTTCATAACCGCGGTTCCGCCGGATACATTCATCAACCTGCCATCAGGGGCGATATTCTTAAGTACGCCCTGTAAGGCTCTTTGAATATGTTTGATATGAAGAGGATTGCCTTTCCAGATCATAGCCGCAGCTATACCCGCAGAGGCAGATAATTCTTCATAGGTATCTTCATCGTTTAGAATGGTTCTCCAGAGTCCCTGTTCTGTCTGGAGCAGCTTAAGAGCAGATAATTGCTCATTAAGGCTTCCAACTATCTCAAGATATTTGGGATACAGGTAACATTCCGGCAGAATTTTTCCTACCCGGCTCATGGTATAAGCTGCCCAGCAGTTGGCTCTTCCCCAATAAAAACCTGACATATGATCTTTCTGTATATTGTTATACCCATGATACCACAATCCGCTGTTCTCATCCTGCAGGTATTGAATATGCCAGTAATATTGATTCAAGGCATCCTCTATCAATGCTTCGTCCTTTTCCATTATGCCTACTCTTAACAAGAAATAAGCCGCCATAAATAAAGTATCCGCCCAGCATTGCTCTGGAAAATCATTTTTGCTGGATACCGTATGCTGAAGTACCTTATCGCCAAACCGCAGGGCTTTGTGGCTTAAATACGCAACCTTTGACTTAATAAGCTCCTTATATTTCTCTTCGCCGTATTCCTGATATAGGGTAATAAGACAATGCCCCATAGCACAGGTATTAACGGTCCAGGAGGGAAGACCAATGTCTATTAATTCATCCACTCGTTCCTTCAAAAATTCTATGTACTCTTTCTTTCCTGTGGTTTCATAGGCTGTAGCCAACCCGTAGTAAGCCACTCCACAAGGCCAGTCCCAGGACATGTCCATTCGTTTGGTTCGCTCAACTATTTTATCAATTGCACCAAGTATCTCCTCTTTCTCATAGATCAGTTTTCCCATAATATACCTTCCTTTTGTTGTTATGATAGTTATTCTACAGGAAACATACAGGCCTTTTCAATTACTATTTTCTTTATTTCTGCCAGCTTTCAACCCAATTATAATGCTCCATGCTCTTTCCAGGTATCATTACACATACCTAAGACAACATTCATATCAGACCAAACACAAACCAAATGACAAAATACACAGGTGCCAATTAACTCTTACCTTAGACCGGTACATTTCATCTGTAACATGCTATACCAGGTAATGCTAAAAGAAACAGTATGGCTTTCCGGGATTCCTACAGAAAGCCATACTGTATTATGCTTTATTTCTTTGAAAGCAGCCTCAACATTATCAATAGAAAATTAATATATCCTATATCGATAATCCATCTGAGAGATTTATATCGGTTCTGCTATTCTGATATGATAACCTTCCCTTGCCAGAAAGTCTGACATCCATCCGATAACATCAGCTGAGTGTCCCCTGCCTCCATTGTAAATTCCATAAGTTCATTCCAGATTGAGAGTTTTTCTTCATCCAGGTGCAATACAGCTCTCGCTGATTCTCCCTTTTTAATAAAGACCTTTGTAAAGTCCTTCAGTTCAATTACCCGTCTTATGATACTGGACTTCAGATCTTTTATAAAAAGCATGATCAACGCATAACCGTCGTAATTACCATCATTTGTTATATTAATTTCCAATTCTATGAAGCCTTTCTTCATATCGTCAAAGGTCAGTCCTATACTTTCTGAGTATATTTGCTGCTCATCCTTAAAACAGCTGTCTGCTCCATTACAGGCGGCTGTAAACTGATACTTAAGTTTTATGTCACTGTAACGAAAGGTTGTATAAGATAAACCATAACCAAAAGAATAAAGTGCTTTATCCGGCATATTTGAATAGCTCATGGCATTATAGGAGTCTTTGTAATTATAATAGACCGGCAGCTGTCCCACATGTCCTGGCAAAGATACCGGAAGATGACCGGATGGACAGGTCTCTCCAAAAATTACCTCAGCTATTGCCTGACCTCCTGTCATTCCCGGATAAAAGGCACATAGCAGTGCCTTGGAATGCCGGTCAACCTCCGTTACTGCATAAGGACGACCTTGGATCAGGACAGAAATAACAGGTTTTCCTGTTTGTGCTATTGCTTCAGTCAGCCTGACCTGCAGACCGGGCAGGCTAAGAACTGCTGTATCAATTCCTTCTCCACAGTCCATATCCAGGCTTTCACTTAACTTTGCTGCACCGTTTGCATCAAATTCAACCTTGGAAAACCTGCTGGAGGAACCACCCAATACAAGAATTGTATAGTCGCAAGCTTTTGCTAACTGAACTGCTTCTTCTATATAGTTTTCCTCATTCCTGATCAAACCACAGCCTTTTGAGTATCTAACAACTGTATTCTCTCCGCAGTCCTTCAGGAAATCCTTGATGCCTTTTAATACAGTAATTCCTTCTTCCTCTCGAACAGAAGGTGTGTAATCCCCCAACTGATGATAAAGCTCATCTGCATTGGGTCCGATTACTGCAATAGAGCTTATTTTCTTTCTATCAAGCGGAAGAATATCGTTCTCATTCTTTAGCAGGCACACAGATTCTCTTGCCAATTGAAGTGCTTCCGGATGGTTCTGGTATGAATATACTTTTGATATGTCCTGCTCTTTAATGTATGGATTTTCAAAGAGTCCTAATTCGAATTTAAGTTTCAGTACCCGATAGACCGCTCTGTCAAGTTCCTCCATTGTCACAAAGCCATTTTCATATGCCTCTTCCAGCCTTGTAAAACCTTTATCCCACAAGCTGATATCGACTCCTGCCTTTAGTGCCATGGCTGCTGATTTTGCGTTATTCCCCGTCATGCCATCCAATCGATCAATGGCCAGTCCGTCTGCCATGACCACGCCTTTAAACCCCATCTCACCACGCAATATTCCTGTCAACAGCTTTTTGTTGCTGTGACAAGGTATACCATCGATTTCATTATATGCTGCCATGATTCCCTGTACCCCTGCCTGACAGCAGGCTTTTGCAGAAGGAAGATGGATTTCTCTTAATTCTCTTTCTCCTATCCGGGCTGCACTGGCATTGATACCTCCTGTCCCTTCCCCCTGGGCACAGAAATGTTTTGCCACAGCGGTCACACCTTTACCCTGAATTCCTGTAACGGCGGCTTTTGCAAGCTCACCGGAAAGATACGGATCTTCGCTGTAACACTCTTCACTTCTTCCCCATCTGGGATCTCTTAATACATCCAGTACAGAAATTAGCGCCAGGTGGACTCCCAGATCCTTTAACTGGCTGCCGCATACCTCATATGCCTTCCTTAGCAGCTCCGGGTGAAAGGTTGCTCCTGCATTTAAGTTAACCGGCAGAAGATATCCGTCAAGAGCCTGATGTCCGTGAGGGCATTCTGTACTTAACAGCATCGGTATACCAAGTCTTGAGTGTTCCAGTACAAATTTTTGTATCTTATTATAGGCCTTGGGGGCCAGAACGCCGGTTAAGCCGTTCTCATAGGTTTTGCCTGACCAGGGATCTGCCCGGTAAAGTCCATAGAGTACGCCAAGTCCTCCATAGTACTCTACCTCCTCTATGAGTTCTTTGTTTAATTCAACCTCAGCACCCTTGCGTTCATACACCTGAAATCCATATAAATGCTGGTTAAGCTGACCTGCCTTTTCCCGAACTGTCATATGAGACAACAAATCTTTCGCACGTTCTTTTGAAGAAAGGCTGTTGTCCTGATATAAATATTTCATGTTTTCCCCCATTGCATATTGCATCTTTTTATCATATTTCACTTTCTCTCAGCTTATCGGCATACCAAAGGATTACATTTTGTATACGGAATAATTCTGACTCACGGCTTACCGTTCTCCATACTTCCTTATAAGCATAGAACCAATGCTCCAATTGCTCCGCCAAATTCTTTGCAGCAACAGCCGCTTCATTGTCCGTACCGTATAGTTCTTTACAGAGAGTAGCGCCAATGGTATTGAACAGTACCATACCTTCTGCCGCAACAATATAAGGTTTTACCTGATCTCTTTTTGAGGTATCAAGGTGTTTCAGATTTCTGTACAGCTGAAGGATACCTTGATTGATGGTATCGTTGGCTGCCTTCACTTCGTCAAAATTAACTGAAGTCAGTAAATGCTTCTTCTCTTCTTCACTTTTTCCCTTACTGTCCATTTCCATGTAACGCACAGCATACAGCCAGTCAAACACACTATTTTCTGAAAGCATTGCCACATTATGAACAAAGGAAAGAGAGCTGTCTTCAAACTCAAGACGGGATATCTGTGCTTTCATGTCATCTTTGTCCAAAATCCGATGGTTCCAGGAGAATGCTGCTCCAAATATAATACCTGTTATACTGAATTCAGGATGATTAATATGCCCAAAATCACCCCAGTCCGTATTTAAGACACCGATTGCTTGATATTTATGTGCATAAGAACACATTCTGCTGATATTCTCATAGGAAGCATCAATGAAATTAATAAACTGATTCCAGCCTGCAACTCCCGGGCACAGATACTGAACAGCTCCTGCTTTTGCAAGTACTTTGGCTGACTCTTCTCCTTCACACCTGGAATATCCCCAGTTAAGGCAGATTGTTTCCTCTGGCAGCTCTTTTATTGCCTCCGGAAAACCTTTGACAATATCTCCCCAGAACATAGGTGTTTTCCCTTTATCTACAAGGTATTCGCACAACTCCCTGACATACTTGATATACATACTGTTTACACCTGTCTGGTCAGCTTGTTTTTTTGATCTTCCTTTGCCTAAATCAAAGGTCTCATCCGCACAGATATTAAAATATCTGGAAGAAAATAAAGGAAGGTACTCCTCAATAAGCTGCTTTATCAACGAAAGACTGCCTGCATTCGTTACATCCACCGTATGGTGGTCCATCCTGTCATCAAAAGAAAAGGGTTGTTTATCAGAATCTTCAAGTTCACAAAGAGAGGCATAGGTTTTAGTACTCAGCAGTTTATATAAATGCCCAAAGCTTGATAAGGATGGAATCAGCTCCACATGATATTGCTTGCAATAGGCATCCAGCTCCAGAATATCCTCCCCGGTAAGAGGAGTATCATCCCTCCACACCTCGCTTAAATCCTTAAACAAAAAACTATGTTCCACATAGAGCTGTAGTTGATTTATCTTATAATAGCTGAGTTTTTCTACCAGCTTCTTTAGATAGGAAAGCGTCGGGATTCTTCCTCTTGTTACGTCAAAATAATAACCTCTGTTGGGTATGTCTGGGTAATCTTCAACGCACAAGTATGGCAGAACCGCTCCTTCCATGGCAATGACCTGTCTTAAGCTCTGTATTCCATAAAGGATTCCAGCACTACTTCCTCCCTCTATTCGTATCCCCTTAACATCAATGGTCAACTTGTACTCTTCTGATTTCATAGCTTTAGCCTGGGTCAGATAGATACAGCTGGTATCAGCCTCTCCTTTCGTTATGGACAGGTTATAGCCAAGCTTTAACTGTATATCCTTCCCCAGAAGCTTTGCATGTGAATATACTTCGCTGCCACAGGCAGCATCAACAATAATTCTTACCTGATAGGATAAAACAAAATACTCATTTCCCGTTACGACCACCTGGGGTCTTGGTATAATATTCATAAACACCCACCTTTCTTGTTACAAATAAGTTCTCCGCTACACACTGGACAGTGTTTTCTGTCAATCAGACTGCACTGACCTGCCACTCCTTACGAAATATCAATTACCTAAAAGGGAGCATCCTCTCCGGATGCGGTTTAGGTCCTTATCCTTCTATTTATATGTTGCAGAAAGAAGAAGCGGGGCAGCTTCTTCTTTCCTTCCGTTTATTATGCAATATTTTGGGTATTAAGGAAACACAAATTTACATTTATTTGAATTTGATTTTGTAGGTCTTAATCTCATATGGCTTTATTTCAAAAGCAAAACCCTCTTCTGTTCTGGGCACTGCTGCAATTACTTCCTCCAGCAGATTGCATTCTTCTACCGATACAATGTCTGCTGCTCTTTCAAGAGTTGCTTTTGCTTTTGTCAGTGCATTTTCAAATTCATAGATACGCAGCACTATGCCGTCTCCTGCTTCAGCCTGTTTTACAGTCTCAAGCATAACATTTGCTTTATCAATGGAGGCGAACGAGTTAGAATTACCGGGAATTCCACCTTTCACCGCATAAGCCGGCTGGTTTAGGTTGCTGGCTTCTCTTACCGTGCCTGCCTCTCTCCAGCTCTTTGCATGGGGATAGATTGCATAGGTAAAGTAATGCTCTTCCTGGTCTGTTGTGGGATTTGGTTCAATACCGGATTTGATCAGCGTAACTGCCATATTACCGTCTTTTACCGAATGTCCATATTTGCAGTCATTGAGCAGACTGACACCATAATGACCTTCTGACAGATCGATCCACTTATGTCCGCAGCTTTCGAATCTAGCCATATCCCAGCTGGTGTTGCTGTGTACTTTTCTCGTAAGATTACCAAACTGAATATCAAAAGAAGCTTCATCAGAGTGGATATTTACAGGGAAATGTACTTTCAGAAGATGCTGATGCTCTTTCCAGTCTACGTAGGTATTGAAATCAATCCTTCTGCTGTCCGCATAGAAATATATTTTCTGCTTTATGACTGAATTGCTGATCTTTCTGTCAATTTCCAAGGTTACACGAACTTCGCCGATCTCCGTCCATTCCAGGCGGGTTATTCCGGTGACATCCCAGAATTTTTCTGTATAGAAGATATCAATATCCCAGTTGTCATAATAAATAGGCTTATCTTCGTAGATACGGAACAGATTTGCCTGCTGACCTTTCTGTAATACCTCTCTGTCATTGTCTTTATCATAGATTGAGGTAAATAATCCATATTCATCCAGTTCAATGGTATAGAAAGGTGTTTCAAGGCAATTACCCGCCAGCTTAAAGGATGCTTTGCTTTCTTTCTCGTTTATTACTTCAAAAGTCTTACTGCCTTTAGCAGGTAATCCTTTGAGATAAGCAACTGCACTATCACCGATTTTTTGAACCGGATAAATATTACCAGCTTCATCCTTAAGAGCTTTTCCATCAATCGTTCCAAGATTTACAATATCATCCCTAACAAAGCCCAGAGTATTGTAAATGGTTACGCCATCTCCTGCACCCGTTAAGGTCTCCAGGGAGTTTCGAATAATAGCACCGGCTGTATCTGCTATCTCAGCATATTCCTGTTTCGTAACTTCATATACCTCTTTGATACTGGAACCGGGCAGTATATCATGGAACTGATTCAGCAGCACTTTCTTCCACATTGCATCAATTTCTTCTGCCGGATATGGAATATTCTCTTCTAATGCCATAACAGAGAGCAGTTCCAAATCCATTAACATCAGCTCGCTCTTACGATTAGAGCGTTTGTTCCTTGCCATGGAAGTATAGGTTCCTCTATGATATTCGAAATAGAATTCTCCCTCCCATTCTGCCAGCCTTTTGTTATCCTTTACTCTGTCGTATAACTCATCAAAATAGGTTCGGGAGAACTCCTGACGTACTTTGGGTATACCTCTTACCCCTTTTTCCATACGAAGTGAGGTCTCTAACATTTCCCTGGTAGGACCGCCTCCGCCATCACCATATCCATAAGATATCAGAATATCATTGTTAATATCCTTGTTCTGATAACGGGTCCAACCGCCCATAATAGCATCGGGGTGAAGCATACCGTTATAGGTGGTAAAGAATTCATTGGTGCTCTGCCCTACTCCAAGGGTAGATATAAAATGTGTAAAAATTTTAGTTCCGTCAATACCTTTCCAGTTCAAAGTATCATTGGGTATCTTGTTAAATTGATTCCAGGCCAGCTTGGTGGTCATAAAGTAATCAATACCAGACTTCTTCATTATCTGGGGAAGCGCTCCGGAATAGCCGAATACGTCAGGCAGCCAGAGTATTCTGTTGTCAACACCAAATTCCTCTTTAAAGAATTTCTTACCATGCATAAACTGACGCACTAAGGATTCTCCGGAAGTAAGATTGCAGTCAGCTTCAACCCACATACCGCCTTCCGGTTCCCATCTACCTTCTTTTACCCGCTCCTTCAGTCTCTCATAAAGCTCCGGGTACCTTTCCTTGAGAAAATAGTATAGCTGGGGCTGGCTTGACATGAATTTATAATTCGGATACTCCTCCATCAGCTTAAGCACAGTAGCAAAGCTTCTTCCAACCTTTTCTCTGGTCTGTTCAACCGTCCACCACCAGGCAACATCAATATGAGTATGCCCGATACAGGTTGCTATCACATCTTCAAAACCTGCCATGTCCTCATAGAGAGCTTTCGCAAGATAGGTATCAGCTGCTTCTAAAGACTCATAAAATTCCTTCGTATAAGGAATCCTAAGGTCCAGATAATTGACACAGTTATTTAGAACTGCTTCAATGTCTTTCCTAACCTTATCGTCTTTCTCCATTCGGGAAAAAGCACTTAAAGGTACTTCTATGTCATAATAAAGTTTTTCGATTTTAGGATCAATCTCCAGCATTTCAACTATCAGATTGAATTCGCTGTGAAGTGTTCCTGTATAAGACTGCAAATCCAAGTGATAGGTCTGACCGGACACCGCTGCTTTTGTTAAAAGGACTCTTCGGTGATTCATATCTATCCCCTGAGTTGCCACACCATCAACAAATAGCAGGAATTGCGGATTTTTTCCATCATCCCATTCATCGATCTGAGTTCTTACATTCATCCATACCGCTTTGCCCTCCATGGAAGAAGGAACCGTAAATTCACTGCGAAACCAGTAATGTACATCAGGCCCATACCAGTGCATGGTTTTGCAGTCGAATTGTTCCCATAGAGCTTCCGCTTTATCCGCATCCTCTGGAAATACATAATTGCCTTTTTTAAATTTCCAGTTATCAACGGTAACTTTTTGTACAATTGAAAGCCTTTTTAATTCATCACATATTACACGAACTCTCTTATCCAGAAATACCATAGACACCTCTTTCTACTCAGGGTACCGTTGAATCATTGCTCTCACTAGCTTTTTTCTATACCCCGGTTAATAAATCTTCTTTCCTATCCCTGTTTTATTATACAGGATTTCTATAAGAAGAAGTAGGTTTTTATCCCTTCCTCTTTTCAAATGTTTATATCTTAAAGCCAACATGCAACCGGAAAGCTGAATAAACTTATACTACTTCCATCGCAGCCATCAATTCATCCACAGTCGTAAATGCCAAACCTACTACCGTATCTGCACAACCATAATAGATCGCAATTCTTCCGGTATCTGCGTCCGTCAAAGCAGCACAGGGAAATACCACATTGGGTACATCACCACTTCTTTCATATAACTCATCGGGAGCAAGGACATAATTCATGGTTCTTTTCTTAACTTTCCAGGGTTGATTAAGATCCAGCAATGCGCAGCCTATACGATATACAAAACCATTACAGGTTGCCAGAACCCCATGATAAATAAGAAGCCAGCCTTCGTCTGTTTCTATGGGGGTAGCACCTGCCCCAATCTTGGTGGACTGCCAGCCGGACTCCTCAAAATCACAGGTCCCCATCACATAACGGTGATGTCCCCAATATTCCAGATCCTTGCTCTGACTGTAATAAATATCACCAAAGGGTGTATGCCCATTGTCACTGGGACGGCTGAGCATAGCATATTTATCACCTATCTTCTTAGGAAATAAAACACCGTTTCTATTAAAAGGCAAAAATGCATTTTCCAGCTGAACAAAGTTTTTAAAATCAAAGGTATATGCGACCCCTATGGTGGGGCCATGGTAACCGTTGCACCAGGTTATATAATAACGATCCTCTATGTAACAAACTCTTGGGTCATAACGGTAAACTTTTTCCGTAATCTCCTCATCTTCGCCTGTAAATTCAATGGGTTCCGGCTGTATGTCCCAGCTGATGCCGTCTTTACTGAACCCTGCATAGATATCCATGGTCACAGCCTTGCTGTCACAGCGAAATATTCCAGCAAACCCATCTTTATAAGGCACTACCGCACTGTTAAAAATACTGTTTGAGGTGGGTATTGCATCTCTTCCTATAATAGGGTTTGCATCATAACGCCAGACCGGATTAATGTATCCTTCCGGTTTATCCTGCCACGGAAGATTATTATAAGACCCTCCAATAATTTTACTCATCTTTTATCCTCCATTATATTATTCGTCAATGCACTGCTGCTGCCTGGCATTCTCTCTTTGATTTATCATAAAATTGGCTTATTTATAAAAGCAGATAGTCCAATTTATTTCCAATTTTAAGGGTTGTATTTCTCTTAACAATACATTAAACGAGCTATTGCAAAACTTCTACGCGAACTTTCTGCCTGCATTTTGTAACAGCTCGTTTAATATTTTGGACATTGATTGACTTACTTTATCATTATTAATTTCTTTTTATTTATCAACTTTATCTATTTGACTGGTTATTGATTTTCATTATTTATTAATTATTTAAATCACATGTAATTATCCTTACTTACTGATTAACTTCTACTGTATAAATTCCCATAAATTTAATACTAATTGCTCTAAGTATCCAAAGCATTAATATCTCTTCAAGTACAGGCAATTGCAGAAAACAGAAAGAACGAATGCTGCCTATGGAGAGGCATTAGCAGTCCTTTTCTCTGGAAATTTTGTGCTATAGAATCATACAGATTGTTTGAGTACACATAGTGTACTCATGCGTAGCGAGTTATCTGTTTGATACGATGTCCAGCACAAAAATTCCAGAGAATCAGGACTTCTTATGCCTTGTAATCGAAGCATGCGTTCTATCTGTTTTCTGCAGTTTGCCGTCCCCTTGCCAAAAAACTAACTATTTATAATAAGCATTAATCTGATTCTGTACTTCCGTAAGAATAGTATCAAGACCGCCGGCTTTTAATTCCTTTGTAATCTTAGCAACTGTCTCTTCCGGATTTGTTGCACCTGTTAATAATTCGCTCTTATACTTGTTATAAACTTCTCTGCAGTTAGCAAGTTCATTCTGGATTTTGGAATAATCAACATTAAATCCTAAAAGTACAGAAGGTTTTGCATTTTCATTTAATGCTTTTACTTCATCCCACTGGTTGAATTCATCTGTTGTCAGCTGTGATACAGTAAAGAAAGTACCCTGGGTATAACCAGCCATTTTCCAGTCAGTGTTAAGTCTTTCAATCTTGCCGTCATCTGTGTATTTGAAGTTCTCACCTTCAACACCAAAATAAAAGGCATCTCGAACCTTTGTGTCCAGATTAACAAGCTGTAAGAACTCCAGGCACTTCTCAGGATATTTTGAACCGGAATAGATTGCATTCACGGAACCACGTACTGTTTCATTAGAAACGATCGTATCATTTATCTGAATAGCTTCTGCTTCTACGCCCATATTAGGACCCCAGGTAGTTTTTGCTGCGGAAGGCCATCCCTGAGCAACACTTACTGCTTTGTATGTAGGTGTTTCAGAAGTAGAAGGTGCATCAGGATTGATAATTCCTGCTTTATACCACTCATTTAAGATTTTCAGCTGAGACATAACATCTGGCTGCTCTAAAACGTTTACTACAGTACGGCTCTCATCATCAAATTTCACACCCACTGCAGGAATTCCAAGACCCATGGAATCATATAAGCTCATAATCATACTAAGTCCATTCTGGTCCATCGGGAAAGCTGCAACACCTTCACCTTCAGTGATTTTCTTTAAAGGTTCGGTAAGAGCATCAAGTGTATGGATATTCTTGTAGTCTATGCTGTATTTATCAGCCATTGCCTTATCCCACACAATATAATTGGACATGGAGGAATCCTTATAAGTCGGAACACCATAAACATTACCGTTAATGGATACTGCACTCCAGTAATCTTCCGGAATATAGCTGTAAAGCTCTGGTGAACTTGTTTTTACAATATCCTTGATATCATAATATGCACCTAAAGCAACGTCGCTGGCAAAATTGCTGCCATCTGTAAAGAGAATATCAAAATATTCACCAGAGTTAACAAGAATATTTCTTCTGTTCCCCCAGTCACCCCAAGATACAACTTCCATATCGATATTAACCCCAATTTTTTCTTCAAGATATGGATTTATCTGCGCTAACCACGCATCATAATTATCAGGCATGCCACTGCCAACGGCAAGCCACTTCAGGGTTACTACCTCATCCTTGGATGCATTATCTGCCGGTGTTGTCGTTGCAGCTCCATTGTTTGTTCCCTGGCTGCCGGTGTTCGTGTTATCCTTTGTATTCTTAGAGCATCCTGCAAAGATTGTACTAAGGATCAGCACGAAAGATAATAACAAAGCAATCTTTCTTTTCATAAAATACCTCCTATTTGTTTGATATTTATTTATTAAAGTATGATACTTTTAATAAATCACTGTAATGGATGAATTTCTTATTAGCAATTTTGTATTTATCCGTTCCCTCAACCCTTTACGGAACCAATGGTTAAACCTGATACAAAATACCTCTGAAAAAATGGATAAGCACAGGCTATGGGAACAACAATTAGTACTGCGATCGCCATTCTGGCGGATTCTGTAGGCATCAGATTCTTATATTCCTGAATCGACAGTCCTGCTGAAGGGTTGGTGGCAAGAAATTCAACATTTTTTTGAATATTATTTAAAATAGCCTGCAATGACATTAAATTGCTTTTGTTTATGTAGAGGGAGGACTGGAACCAGTCATTCCAATATCCAAAACTCAAAAACAGACCAATTGTCGCCAGCAGCGGCTTTGAGATAGGTAGGATTACTCTAGTGTATATACTCAGCTGATTGGCACCGTCAATTTTCGCAGCCTCTACAATGGAATCCGGAATGCTTGTTTTGAAGAAAGTCTTACATATGACAACATTGTAGGAGGAAACCGCCAGCGGAAGTATCAAGGCCCAGATGGAATCCTTTAAATGAAGCAGATTCAGATTCACTACATAGGATGCCACCATACCGCCACCAAAAATCATAGGAATAAAGACTACCCAAGTAAGAAAACCTTTCAGCTTATACTCAGCTCTGGATAGGACATATCCCATGGAGGAGGTCAGTATCAGACCGATTATGGTACCTAATATGGTAACCAGCAATGAAATACCGAACGCATTGAATATGGTATCCTTTTCATTCCACAGGAACATATATGCATCCAGGGAGAACTCCTTTGGAATGAACCTATAACCCCATGCGGCAATGGATTGCTTTGAAGATACTGATATCATAATCACGAATAAAAAGGGGATAATAGCAACTGCTGCTCCAATGACAAAAATAATATTAAATATAAAATTAGTGGGCTTTGAAATTCTGTTTAACTTGTAATCTGATTCTGCTTCTTTCTTTTTTCCGAACATTTATCTTCACCATCCTCTATATTAGTTAGTAAACACAGCGGTTAAAAAACCGCCTGATAAGTTATATGATCGCATATTCGTCATCTACTTTTTTAACGATCCAGTTCGCAAACAATATTGTAAAGCAGCAGGCAACAGATTGCAGGAGTGAAGTTGCGGATGTCATGCCAATTGGTGAATTAGATCTGATTGCATTGTATATATAGGTATCAATTGTTGAGGATACATTATAAAGGGATGCCGGTATTCCTCTTGTAACCTGATAAAATAATCCGAAGTCAGAGCTGAAAATACCTCCGATACTTAAGATGAACATCATGATTATGATAGGCTTTAAAAAGGGAATGGTAATATATTTTACCTGCTTCCATTTTGTAGCTCCATCTATAACAGCCGCTTCGTAATAAGTAGTATCAACACCTGTTATACAAGCCAGATAAACTACTGTTCCATAACCGACTCCTTTCCACATCTTCATGAAGATAAGAATGAAAGGCCAGTACTTTGCTTCCATGTACCACTGAACAGGCTCTCTTCCCAAGGTCTCCAATATCTGATTAAAAATTCCTTTATCAGCACTGAGAAATGAAAATACAAAATAACTTACAACAACCCAGGACAAGAAATGGGGGAAGAACATACAGGTCTGATAAATCTTGGATTTGACCTTGCCATGTATCAGGCTGAGCATAATCGCTAAAGTAACCGGTATCAGGATACCCAATATAACGAATACCACATTGTAAAGAATCGTGTTACGAAGTAATAATGCAAAACTATTTGATTTGAACATGTACACAAAATTTCCGAAACCGGACCAATCACTATGTATCAAATTATATAGAAATCCTTTTCCGGGAAAAATTCTATAATTCTTAAATGCAATTACCACACCAAACATAGGCAAATAGCTAAATAATACATACCATACAAAGGTAGGTAAAGCCAGCAAGGATAACTGCGAATCATCTTTCGTCCAGCGCCCTCTTTTTGTTTTTTTCTTCCCCGAAGCTTTTTTCATGCCAACACCTCTGCCTTTCCCAATCTGCAATTATGTAACAAAATTAACCAATAAAACTTAACAATTACCATAAAATGTTAATGCAATTTCATAAAGCAATAAGAGCATTTACACTTTTAAGGTTTCTTTACTTAACATTAAAATTAACGTATTTCTTAAAAGATTAACACAATTTTAACATGACTCATCTCAACTGTCAATATGTTTTTAAAAATTATCAACAAATTATCTTGTTACAAAAGCAAATTTGTATGTTTTTTGACCAATCAATTTATCAAAAATGTTAACTGCTTTAATTTTACTAAAATTCATTCTATTAACAACGCTTTCAACATATAATTATTAATGTTAATTATTATTAACATTTCGAACTTTTGTGTAACTCATTAATACTTTTTTAGTACAAACCTACATGGCGAATGACAGGAGCCACTCGGAATTCTTTAAAGACAATTCTTAACGTTATAACCTCTAACGGTACCAGCTCACAGATTTTTTTATATCCAATGGTAGTCCCGCTATATAGTAAGAGCTCTGACTTTTCTTTGGTATCAGCCCAAATTTCAAAGTGCTCTACCCTCTGGCTCATTCTAATCTGTTCCTGAAGGACTACATAATGTATCTGCTTCTCTTCTTTCAGGTTAATTATTATTTCACAGGCATTACAATTATCAACTGCTTTCCAAAAGGTCTCATCCTCTTTCAGTACATTGGAGATTTCATATGCTCCTTCGGTTTCCGTTGCCTTTAAAACAGCCTGTTCTGCATAATTGTTTTGAAAGTTTTCTCGGATGAAATCGCCTAATTCTACTAATCTTTCTTCATCAAACCTTGTGATAAAGCCATCTTTGTGGGGAGGAATATTTAAAAGAAAGACACCGTTACCACCAACAGAATTAAGGTAAATATGTTTCAGCGCCGCAAATGACTTTACCTGGTGATCTTCTGCTTCATGATAAAACCATCCCGGCCGGATGGATACATTGACTTCTGCTGGATACCAGATCAGACTTTCTGCCTTGCTTACCACTTTAAGGCTGCCAAGGTCCTTCGTTTGCTGATCCAGCCCTTGCTTACGGAATTCTTCATTATCCGTCTTTTGTGAGTTCTCCATAATGTCAGACTGTGAAAAAACTTCCGCAGGCACCACACTCCATTCCGATTCTCTGCAGTCTCCAGCCTCATTTCCACACCAGCGCACATCCGGACCGCACACCGAAATGACTGCTTCCGGCTGCAATCTCCGGATCAATGCATAGTAGCGTTTCCAGTCGTACTCCTGCCTTTTTCCATTTGGTCCCTCACCACAGGCTCCATCAAACCAGACACTATAGAGTTTGCCGTATTGGGTCAAAAGCTCTGTCAGCTGTCCGCAAAAGAAATCATTATACTCTTCTCCGCTTCCATAGGACGCCTCATGCATATCCCAGGGAGACAGATATACCCCCAATTTAATACCATATTTCTCACAGGAGGCAGAAAGCTCTGCTACAATATCACGGCCGAAGGGGGTATGCATAACCGAATGTCTGGTGTATGCAGTATTCCAGAGACAGAAACCGTCATGATGCTTTGCAGTAATGATACAGGCTTTTATCTCAGCCTTTTTAAGCACTTCACACCATTGATCCGTATCAAGGTTCTTCGGAGAAAAAAGGAAAGCCTCCTCCTTTCCTGTTCCCCATTCCCGGTCTGTAAAACTGTTGATTCCATAGTGAAAGAAAGCTGTATATTCAAGCTTCTGCCAATTCAACTGATTTTCACTGGGTACAACCGATATTAATTTTTCCATAAATGATTCCATACGCCATTCTCCTTTTGATTACATAATTATTTGAAAAAACCCGGCTTTTACACCAGGTTTTCTATAACTTATTAATTTGATGTTAATCTGGTCTTTATTTATTTGCTATGTGAGAAGCTCGGATGCAAAATTTGTGATGAAAGGACTTTTCATTAAGCCTGTATTTCTCCAGCAATTCAGGTCCGCAGCTATGAGAACCAATTCCGCTGACTTTATAATCCACTCTGACGATTGTCTGACCCTTGGGTTCCAGTTCATGACTATGAACAGCTTCTGTTAACTGTTCAGAATCATACCGGGATACATTACATTCAAAGCCCTTTTCAGAATAGAACTCAAGTGCAGCTCCTTTCTCCTTATAAACTCTCAGATATTTTACTCCCGTGTGATTTCCATGCTCCTGAGGCATTATGTAAGGAACATATTCTTCCGTTGCTGTGGAATGGTATAATCCTGTCTTAACATGATGGCACATATCCCTGTAATTCTCATAGGGCCCCCTGCCAAAATAATCTATTTGCTCCATTTCTTCCGGGAGAATAAATTCATAACCAAATCTCGGCAGCCAAATACACTCTTCGTGAATTTTAACCTTAAGGTCAACTGTCAGATATCCCTTCGCATCTACCCGGTAACAGGCTTCGTATCTTGCAAAGGGCTCTCTTGCTACTCCTGCAAGACTTCCGCTTACAGAAATCTCAACCTGGTCTTCCTCAGCCTTCTTCCAGTCCATACGGTAACACTTATGAAATAGATGATTTATATTCCAACCGCTGTAATAATCAGAAAAGAGTCCCCATTTATGCTTAATATATCTATCATTATCTGTTGGCGCTCTCCAGGCCGTAAGCTTTGCTGGCTCTTTAAACAGCTCCTCACCGTTTATTCTGATACCGGTAAAGGTTCCTTTATGTTTATCAAAGCTGTACTCAATACCAGAATCACAAAAGACTGTCAAAGTATCCTTTCCGTCCTTCAGCTTTAGTTCTCTAACAGAAGCTTTTGCTTCCGTTAACATAGTGTCTTTAAACCAATCGTTTATCGGTACCTGAGGTATGGGAAGCTGTATCATAGCAGTTTCATAACCCGCCATTGCCCACTCAGCATCCTTAGCAGTAATTAAAGAAAGGTTCAAAAAACACCCCATTTTACAACTATCCGGCAGTTTATAATCCAGGAATAAATTCTTGGATTCATGAGGTTTTAGCTCCACTGCCATTTCACCTTGGGTTATTATTTCACCATCTGTCATCAGTTCCCAGTTCAGGGTAAATTCTTTTAAATCCGTAAAATCATGAAGATTGGTTATGGTAATTTCACCGCAGCTTCCATCCAGCAACTCTGCTTTTAAGTATTGATAGGCTGCTTTTGCTTCTAAGGAGCCAGCTTTAAAGGTACGGTCTGCAAAAACCAAACCGTCTACACAAAAATTTCCGTCATGGGTAGTCTCTCCAAAATCTCCTCCGTAATAATAGTTACCCTCTCTAAGCACTGCATGATCCGCCCACTCCCAGATACAGCCGCCAATCAGTCTGGGATATCGGTAAAAGGTATCTACATAATCCTTTACATCTCCCGGACCATTTCCCATGGCATGAGAATATTCACACAGGAAATAAGGACGAGTATCTTTTTTGTCAGCCCCCTCTTCTTCCAGCGTCTCCACACTCATATACATATAGCTGACAACATCTACACAAGGAGGATTATCTACCATATTGGCTCTCTCATAATGTATGAGCCGCACCTTATCTCTGCTTTTGATCCACCTGCACATTTCGTTATAATGACTTCCATACCCGGATTCATTTCCCAAGGACCACATAATTACGCAGGGATGATTCTTATCCCTTTCGACCATTCTTTTTATTCTTTCCAGCAAGGCCTCTTCCCACAGAGGAGCATCCGTAAGCCAGTCCTTTGCATAGGCCTTATACTCACAACCGGTTGTCTTTGTTGCAAAACCATGCATTTCAAGGTCCGCTTCGTCCACCACATAAAATCCATATTGGTTACATAGCTTTAGGAATTCCGAAGCAGGCGGATAATGAGAAGTTCGTATGGTATTAATATTTAAACGTTTCATGGCAATGAGATCTTTATGGATATCTTCAAGAGACATTACATGCCCCTTTTCAGGATGGGTATCATGATGATTTACACCTTTTAGCTTTACGGAAGTTCCATTGATCAGCAGCTCCCCCTTCTTTGAGACTTCTATGGTTCGAAATCCAACCTGAAGCGGTATGTATTCCTCCTGTAACTGAAATACCAGAGTGTAAAGGTTAGGTGTTTCCGCCGTCCAAAGCTTAGGTGAATCCATAACAAAGGTAACCCGTCCATTCATCACCTGCTGTTTTTCCACCAGGATATCCTTATAATATAAACTGCTCCATACCGGCATCTCCTGGTCTTCCTCCTCCTTTGAGAAGTCAAGGCAAGCCGTAACCCTTTGCAAATCACTTTCTATATGAATATCCTGTATATGCACCTTATCTCTTGCCAATAAATATACATCTCTGAATATTCCTGACAAACGGAAAAAATCCTGATCTTCCAGATAGCTGCCATCACACCATTTAAGAACTTTTACGATTACTTCATTGCCTCCTTGCTTTAAGAAGGGGGTTATCCGAAATTCCGCCGGCATATGACTGCACTGACTGTAGCCAATTTCCTGTCCGTTAATATAAAGATAAAAACAGGAATTAACGCCTTCCAGAATCATATATACTTCTTTTTCCTGCCAGCTCTCTTCTATTTCTATGATTTTTCTATATACACCGCAGGGATTATCATCCGGTACATAAGGAGGGTCAACAGGATGAGGATAATTGATATTTGTGTAATAAGGTTTATCAAATCCTAACATTTGCCAGCTTGAGGGCACCGGAATGCTGTCCCAATGTTCAATAACCTCTGTCATCTCATAATATCTGTCAAAATACTTAAAATCCCAGGTACCATTTAGTAACCTGTATGAGTCAGACTGCTCCTTTACATCTCGTAAAGCTGAATCCATGTTATGATAGGGAATAAAATAAGCTCTTTCTTTTTCTCTGCCTTTATGCAGGAATGTTGGATCTTGCCATTCTGTTTTTTTCATCGCAACCTCTTTCTGGAGTATCTGTACATGCAAATTTAACATTATTAACATTTAAAGCAACATTTTAACATCATAATAACACGATATTATTCCGATGTCAAATAATTTTACACAAAAAAGAGCCATAAAAAGAATACTATTTTGTCATTTTTGTACTCTTTTATAGCTCTTTTTTATTATTAACTTTGTATCTTATATTTTGCAGATTAATATAAATTTTCCAATTCAGGAAAATGTTTTATATTCCCGTTGAATTTCGGTAGATTACTTTTGTCCGTACATAAGTAACTTCATAAGGGTCCTCAGGGTTATCAATTCTATACAGTAATTGCTTTGCCAGACGTTTTCCAATTTGAGAATTATTAACCTGTACAGTGGTCAGATTCTTTGTGTAATTGAATTCATTATTATCATCATAACCAGACACCGACACATCCTCCGGCACATGATATCCATGGCTCTCAAGATATTGAACAAGTATGTTGGCAGCATGATCATTTACGCACACAAAAGCATCCGGTACTTGTGTGATACCATTCATAAAATCTTCTATGACACTAACATAAGTGTTTAAAGTCATATTTCCGGTATAGCAGATATTGGGATCAATAGACTTCCCAAATTGATACATTGCCGATACATACCCTTCGTATCGCTCCATATTGGTCTTCGCATACTGGATATCACCAATAAATCCTATACGTTCATGACCTTTGTTGATCAAGGAGGTAACAATTTCTTTGATACTGTCTCTTCCTTCTAAAAGCAGCAGATCCCCTTTTAAGGATTCCGTGGTCATTCCTGTTACAATATCCAAAAACACCTTTGGTATTGCCAGTTCATTAAGCAGCTTCAGCATAGCATCATCATAGACATTCATGATAATAATTCCCTGAATACTACCATCTGTTAAAGATTGCGGCAGCACATACCCCTCTGTCAGATGTGCCGGCAGATATGTATACATCAAACCGATACCGCTGTTTGAAAATTCTTCTGCCAGCTGGTGGATTATCTTTACCCAGAATGCCGATGTTTCCGGCCTGGATACCACTACCGAAACTAATGTCTGTTTCTTTAAGGGCATCGCTATGCCCGCCTCCTGAAGTTTTGATGGCTGGTAGTTTAATTCAGCGGCACATTCCAAAACTTTTCGTTTCATGTCCTCTGAGACACCCTCTTTGTTATTAAACACCTTCCATACAGTTACCCTAGATATATCCAGTAAATCAGCTATATCTTGTATTTTCGCTCGTTTCATCCAATATAACCCTTTCATTTATTACGAATTCATTCCTGTAAACTCATTATGTTATTGAGATTATATCATAATCACATGCAAAGCAACAACATATATTTTAGTAATGTTCATATTATTTTAACATTTGTTAACGATTCTCTACTATTTCTTCTCTCTGTTGACACTTACAGCTATGATCTATATACTATTTGTAATAGGAGGTGATGGAATGATTAAGATAAATAAGCATTCATTTCGGCAAATCCTCTCTGTCTATAACAATAGCATATGTCAATGCTTTAGGACCGGATAAGATTAACATTGAAATAAAAATCCAGGCAGCGAATAAATAAAATTACTGACTGGAACCAGATCGTATAAAGCACACTAAATAAAGTCCGTGGCAGTTTAACCACGGACTTTTAAATTTTTATTTTTTTTTGTGACAAATGATGGAACGAAAGTGTATTATAGGTGAAAGCTTTCAAAATACAGGAGGTGGTGTTTGTTGGAGCACAATATTTTTCTTGTGCATGCAGAAAAACATAAAGATACTGTTTTTCGTATTTCATTAAGTTATCTGGGTAACACCTATGATGCGGAGGATGTGGTACAAGAGGTATTTATGAAACTATATATAACGAATAAGCATTTCGCAACGGATGATCATGTCAGATACTGGTTAATACGGGTTACTATAAATACCTGCAAAAACCTGCTAAGGAGTTCCTGGAAGACAAAGAACGTAGCCTTCGACCAGGTCACAGTGCCAGTAGCTGCATTTGAACACAGCGAGCAGGAAGACTTATACCAGGCAGTCATGGAGCTGCCGGAAAAATACCGTACTGTCCTGTATCTGTATTATTATGAAGAACTGTCCACCAAAGAAATTGCCCGATTATTAAAAATAACTGTTACTTCTGTAACCACCAGACTTTCTCGTGCACGAGACCAGTTAAAGGAGGTTTGGATATATGAATGATAAAAACTTCTATAAAGATACTTTTTCCCAAATACATTCATCACAAAATTTAAATATGGAGGACTATAAAATTATGAAAACCAAGAGAAAACATCTCAGAAAAATAATCATCGCAGCAGCTTCTGTCTGCCTTATTGCAATTGCATCTACCTCTGTTTATGCCGCTAACATGTTCGGTCTTAAGGATATGATTATTGGAAACAACTCCAGCCTTACACCCAATGACAGCGGAAAGATAAAAGACTCGGATCCTGAAAGTACTCCAGGCAGCACTCCGGATGCAACTATTTCTGAAGAACCCCAGGGTGCCAAAGAGAACTATATTTCACTACAGGGCTTTTCCGACAGCAACGAAAGCAAAGCCAGTGCCGAATGGCTCAGTTTCACACAGAGCTATGATCAGGACGGCGCTTTATTAAACGAGGTGGGCAATGGTCCTACGGGCCTGGATTCCAAATATGACCTTTACCTGATATATACACAGGAAATGGCAGACAGATTGGAAGAAATCCTGCAAAAGTATGACCTTCGACTGCACACCTCCCTATCAGTCCTTACAGACGGTGAGGAATTAATACAAAAAACAGGAACCGGAAACTTCCTGGGTACAGCCAACACTGCCTACAGTCCTTATATCTACGAAGATGGCACCTTTCATTTTGACGGTGAGGCGACCTTGGACAACGGACTGGTTATTAGTTACCAGTTCGAGAATTATAAAAAAGGAACCTTTAGTGATGTTTTCTTAAATATCGGAAATATTGCTGATTACCAGGAATGGAACTATAAGACTGCAAGCCAGCAAACGGTAAGTCTGGCCATCAGCCCGAGTAAATCCTTAATTATCGCTGATTTGGGTGATTCCTTTATTACCGTTAATGTGCTGGCTGGCACAGAACATGGTTTTCTTGATGATACCGGTAAGATCACTGCCTCTGACTTGGAAGCCTTTGCCGATAGTTTTGATTTTTCTATGGTAAAATAAGAACTACTTTCCTAAAACAAAGCCAAACAGGCGGAGTTATTGCGTATCTTTATGACATTGTACGAAAGGGTGCCAACGGAATTCCATTTTTTCCAAAAAGCGCTACCTCACTATAATTCGTCCAGCAATAACGAACCGCCTCCGGCTTTACAACCTGGTTGGAATAAACAAATATTTTTGAATCTCGGATTTCATATAATGCAGGCTGATAATTCAGTTCGTCATCTGTAATCTCAAAACCATTATATTCACCTCGTACTTCAAAACCCTCTGTCGCATAATCAAAGCTCAGTTCAATCCCGCCTTCCAGGTACTCAAAAGAACGATAGATTGGACCAAAGGCTTCTTCCTCACTGCTTTTATGAAATACATGATAAAGTGCCTGCTGCGCAAGACGTTCTCCTACCAGCCTCTTATCCTTGGGGTGTATTTCGTTAAATTCACCGCAATCCAAGGTTACAGCAATCCCTGTATTCTTAACTGTTTGGAAGGTATTCATCTGTGCCTCACGAATCAGGCACCAGTTCTTAAAATCAATTGTATCCTTGTAGCGATGCATCGGAAGCTGAACCAGTAAAAAAGGCAACGTCTGATCCCTCCAATCCGATCTCCATTGTTTAATGAGACGTGTCAATAATTTCTGATACATACCGGGTTTGTGGTCATCCGATTCCCCCTGATAATAGATAAAGCCCCTTAAGGTGTATGGAATAAGCCGTTTCAGGATAGTATGATACAGACCACTGGGCCGAAAGGGATTCATACAACTCTTTGGTCCTGGCCATAGACAGGGTCCCAGTATTTCCTGAACTTTTTCCCAGGTCATTTCCGTGTCCTCGGAATATAATCTTGTACATTCCTTATCCCATTTCTCATGGTAATCCTCGTATTCCTTAAATTCCTTTATCTGCAGTTCTTCTGTTTTACCTTCTGTTTCCCTATAATACTCCTCCCAGTAGGTATTCAGTTCCGCATCTTCTCTGACAGCCTCTTCTCCCATCCAGCAGGTTGCTGAAGTTCCACCCCAGTTGCAACCGATTACCCCTACGGTAACATTTAGTTCCTCCGACAGTTTCTTTGCAAAGATATATCCGACTGCAGACCAATGTTTTGCATTTTCTTCACTGAATTCTGCCCAGCTGGTCTTGGCTTCTTTCTCATAAAATACCTCATCGATATAGGACATTTTATTGGAATAGAAATATCTTACCTTGGAATTTTTGTCCTTCTGAAGCATCTCCTGTCCGCCGGTGCAATTTCTAAGCTCATATTCCATATTGGATTGACCGCCAGCCAGCCAGACTTCACCAATTGCAACATTTACAAAATGCCTTACTTCCTTCTCACAACGAACGCTCAGTTCAAAACCCGTACCAGCTTTCATCGGTGGCAGCAACAAAGACCAGCTCTCAGCTTTTACCTTTGTTTCATAGGTATTCTCATTGAAAGTTACCACTACTGTCTTATTATTTTCACCTTGCCCAAATATACAGATATTTTTATCTCGTTGCAATACCATGTGATCACTGAATATTGCAGCTGTCTTAAATCTTGCCATAAGCTAATCCTCTCTCCAAATATGTAATTGCAAATATAACTTCTTTCAGAACTTTTATCATTACAAATTATAGATAGGTTAACGTATTATCAAGGAGATAACAACATAAGAATTTAGTTATATAATGCTATAAAAAATAGTGCTTAATAAAGTTTACATCCCTTTATTTCTGAACATAAAAATACGAACATATAGTTATAAGTCTACTTAAAAAGCAGATTTTCCCTTCTGCTTGACAGTTTTTTAACACAATGGCATAATGTATCACACCAAGATAATATTTAATATACATTGCCAGTGAGGACGAATCACCAATGGTAAAATTCAGGTCTTGGATTTGACAAACTAGGGTTTGCCTGAATACTATGGATATATCAACTTATTATAGGGGGAGAAAAATTATGAAAACCAGATTTATTAACATTCTTAACATGAAACACAGAAAAAACCGGGCTACTATTTTTCTGTTCATAGCTATATTTATCGGTTTGCTGGGTAGCTTAGCTGCATTTTTTTTATCTAATAATGATTTAAAGAAAGAAGAAAAGCTATATATTGGATATATTTCTATCAATAACAAAACACTTGCATTAGATGAATTTGAGTTTATTACTTTCGAAGATAAAGAACGTATGAAAGAACTGAATCTGACCGATGAATATATGCCAAATGGATATTATATTTATAATGAATCAGAGGAGCTTACTTATTTTAAGCTTAATAATAAAACGGAATTTACTTTTTTTGATCTTGGGAATTTATTTGTAAAAGAAGTGGAGGATAAAAAATATACGACTTCTGATAAAGAAGAATTCAGACAATTTTTATACGGCAATAATGATGTCGCAAGAGTAACCCCCTTTTGGGTAAAAGTACGGGGCAATACTGTCCTATCCGTCACAGAACAGTTCGTTCCATAACAAATCTATGATAAAATAGCCGTTACATATCCTTATTCTTAGATATTCTCTATCAAAAAATCAAATTGAGCATGTTAATTTGACTTTATAAAGAGTATTAAGAATACTAGATACCTAACGGCTATTTCTCTACATTCTTCTATTGTTCCACTACCCCAAAATCATCTACATAGACATACGCCCCACCAGAGGGCTTATAGGCATACACCGTTGCACTGGTAACACCCGCTCCGGTTGTAAAAGGAATACTCATCATTGTCCAGGCAGTGTTAATCGAGGTTGCAGTCACATCCGTTCCTCCAAAACCGGTAACGCCAATCTGAATCTGCCCTCC
Source organism: Anaerocolumna sp. AGMB13020 (assembly GCF_033100115.1). NCBI lineage: Bacteria > Bacillati > Bacillota > Clostridia > Lachnospirales > Lachnospiraceae > Anaerocolumna > Anaerocolumna sp. AGMB13020. The sequence goes on from NZ_CP136910.1 coordinate 1,155,373, forward strand.
CGCCTCTGCCTTAACCCAGGCGGTACAAATATAGCTGGTATTTGGGCTTAAACCTGTAAGCACCTGCTTGATACCATCTTCACCGGCTCCCAGTCTCACACTCTTCGAACAGCTTCTTGCATTTGATACACTTGTTGCGGTACCTCCATGCGTCGTAACCCAAGGTGAGATTATTCCGTTCTCAAACCCTGACTGCCTTACATTATTATCATAAAGCACGCTGTAATTCTCAAAAACCGGATTAGGAGGCGAGGAAAAATTATGCCCTGCCGTCCAGTTGGTTCCGCCATATTCATAAGCTCCAATATCCGGTGCTGAACCAATATACCCCTCCGTAATTCCAGGTATTACGACTCCTGCATTAATAGCCGGAGACGCTGCCTGCAGTCTGAAGTCATAAGATGAAATATCAGAAAATAACGGATTGGTTCCTGAGAAAATATTATTTCCCTCTATATGAGTTCCCGGCAGTGTAAAGGCAGTAGTAAAAATGTTGTTGAAAATCCTGTCACCATACATATCTGTCTGAAAATTACTTCCCCAATATCCCACATTCCCGTTACCGTAAGTGGTATTGTTATAAATCAGGTTAAAGTTGCTTGGCGTGTTCAATCTGATTCCCGTATAGTTTCCCCATACAACATTATGATGCACAATATAACCCTTGCTGCCATTATCCAGATAGATACCGGTGCTGGAAAAATTCTTTGCCAGATTATCATGGATGTAATTGTGATGTATTGCCGTCCCCTGCCCATCCCAGGCAAATTCATAGAGTATTCCGCAGTCTCTTGTCAGCTTTCCTGCATTATATAGATTATTATACTGTATACGGCTGTTTTGGGTTGGCATAAATATCAGGTGGCGGCCGGCATTATACACCGTATTATGACTGATCAGATGGTTTGACCCCAGTAAATAAATTGCCGGGATATCCGCTGCCGAATAATCTGCTTCATGGATAAGATTATTGATAACCTTATTTCCAGTGCCCTGTATACTCACCAGATTACCAGAGCTGTAAGTCAAGGTACTGTTCCTGAGCTCATTGTTGGTACCAGACATAAATATCCCGGTACTGTATTGGCTGGTAACATCAGAATCATGGCTGATATATTCCGCAGTAAGGTCAGACACTTTGCAGTAATTAGAGGCTGACATTCTGATACTGGAGGCAAAGATGTTGATTCCGGTAATGTTTATGTAAGAGCGGGAGCTCAAATCAAATGCATAGGTCCGCTTTTTTGCTTCTACTGTAAGCGTATTTGGATTAACACCACCGGGTGCCCATAAGTAAAGCCTGCTGGTACTGCTGTCATAATACCATTCACCGGCACTGTCAAGCTCCTTAAGATTACCCGTGATATAATAGCTGTTGCCTGCCGCCGCGGCAATCCCCATAGCGTCAAAGGTAATGGAACCGACACCTGAACTGGTGATAGTACTTTTATAAGATTTATACCCGGTTCCGGGAACACACCAAACCGTTTTGCCAACCCAATAACCGGCAGCCTGTGTTAAGTCCGCATCATAGATTGTTGTGGAGGAACCGGAATCAACGGTTGCAAAGGTTGCATTTAAAGGGTCAAGGGTTGCCGAATTTGGCCATCTGGCTTCAAATTGCATTTGTTTGTTAACAAATATTTGATCTTTTGTTCCAAGGGAACCAGTCATAGGTGCATAATAGACAGAGCCGGAGTAATTTACCCAGCCAGTAACGGGCTCTGCGCCGGAAACTGTTACCGTCTCTCCTGTATACGCCTTAAAGTTTATGGGATTGGCAGAAGTCCCGGAAGTATTCAGGGTAACAGTTTCCCGATAGGTCCCCCCTCGTATGATACAGGTATCTCCTGCTGTCATGGTATCTGCTGCCTTTTGTATGGTTTTCCATGGATTTGATAAGGTACCGGTTCCAGTGATGTCATTCCCTGTCGCAGAAACATAATATACGGAAGCTGCTTTTGCGCTTCCACCACTCAGGTTTAAAGTAAACAAATTAATCAGCAAGATTACAACGAAGAACATAGAGCCTTTTCTCTTATTCACAGCTTACCTCCTGTAATAAATTCTATTTTCAGATATGGCTTCTACGCATGGACTTGCGTTCACTGTTAACTATTTTCTGACATTGAAATCGATGCGTATAGTTAAGCCCTGGTTATTTTATCGACTTTTATCAATACACAGTCTATGATTCTTTTGGCTGATACCATAATTTAATGAAGCCGCCAGTAAAAGCTTCTCTACTGTACCAATCCTGCCAACGCCTTTATTTTCTCTGTCAGCTCCTTATATTTACCGGATTTATCGTTTCCGTCAGAAAAACTTTTAAAGAATTCCAATATCTGTTTTATCTTCGTAACACTGTCGCTGTTTTCGGAATTATTTTCAGCCGTTGCAAAGACTGCTTTGCAGATATTCACACTTTCAACCAGAATATAATCAAACTGGTCATTGGTAATTATCCAGGGGGATTGCAGCTTCGCCTGGGCAAGAAATGCTGTCATATGTAACAGTACCTGTTTATACTGTTCTTTGCTTAATGCATCCGTTACCTTTCCAAGACTCTTAAGTAAAAGTTCTTTGGACACCTTATTAATATCAAGATTATTAATATAATCTTTCAGATTTTCAGTAAGAGCTTTCCCTGAGAGTCCTTTGGGACCAAATTCATTCATATTGTGATTTTTAAAGGAGGGCATCTGATCCAGTAACGCAAGTCCAGCATTAAGCTCATAATTTCCGCTGCCATAGCCCGCAAACCCCGGATCTTCCGTTAAAGCTCTATTGTTAGTTCCCAGCATAAGCTGCTGCGCTCCCCTGGCTCCGCTTGGAAGAATTGCACCATTTATAAGACTTAAAGGAAATTTGATATTTACCGTTAAATTTTCCTCAAAGGTATTCGTTGCAACAGCCGCATAGAATTCCTGATCAAAGGTCAAAAGCTCCGGATATCTGGCAGCATAAATGGGATTAGCTGCATACTTTTTAACAAGTTCAAGTCTTCTGAGCGTTTCTGCATCAGCAGTATTCCAGGTCATCTCCGGTTTGTAGTTATCAAACCCCCAATAGGTGGCAGAACAGTCTAAAAACAGATTTCCCTTAATGGTATTGCGGGTTCCCTGGGCCCTAACTGCCACCACATTATTGGCTCTGTCAGAACCGATGTTTGCAAAGATATTATTATAAATTTGCAGAGCATGACCGTTATTATCCGTCCTTATTCCACATACATTAAATTGCTTGGTGTATTGCCCCACCGGGAAGATACCAAGATTGTAGATGTAATTGTTTTTAAATACAGACCCTCTCTGCTGAGGGCTGATTTCATTTCTGGTATAGATTGCATCCATATCCAGGCACTCTTTTACAGCATCATGGATTTTATTGTATTCAAAGATATGATCATTTCCGCCAAAATTTATAATACAATGAGGTCCGTCAAATACATCGTTATAAGCTACTCTTCCTCCCACCCCCTGCAAAGCAATTGCCGGGTTGTATGCCTTATGCTGATAGCCGATTCTGTGAATGGTGTTGCTGATAATCGTATTCTCACTTGAGGTCAGAGTCTCATAGTCACCACCGGACATAAAAACACCGGTTCCACCTATGTTCTTAATCTCATTATTCTCCAGCTTGATTTTAGTACCCCGAAAAATCAGTCCGCCTTGTCCGAAGTTTCGGATCAGGCAATTCGTGAACTCTATTCCCACAACGCCCGGTCCATCATCCAGAAAACCATCCCATATATGTCCTGGAAAGACCTGGGCTTCCGGATAGTCAGCAGGTGAAGCAAGTCTAAGGAAATGAGTAGATGTAGGGTCAAAGGTTATGGGATTTGTGACATTGTTCTTTATTAAGAACTCACCATAGGTCATCATCTGATAATCTTTGGTGGTGCCCAGAGCTGCGTAACCTCTGCCGCCTTCAATAGTCATATTAGTAACTGAAATATTCTTAGCTCCGTTGAAATAAAAAATAGGTTTTCCTATGGTAGATAACTCAATCTTATAGCTTTTTGTACTGAAGTCCGCCGGTGGCAGATAGTAAAGCTTACCTTCTTCTCTGTCTATGTAATATTCACCTGTCTCATCTAATTCTTCCAGCAGGTTTTCTGCAAAATACCAACCATTTGTGTAATAAGTCTTTATTTTGCCTTCCTTTAGCTTGATTTTTTTCTCAGTGGTGTTAATGCTCTCAATTGGATAATAGTTATTTTCATAATTAATGGATAGAGTACCGCATATCCAGGCATCTGTTGCATTTGCCCAGCTGGAGGGTCTGTCTATATCATACTTAAAGGACATTTCCTCCGGCAGAAGGTATTTATTATCCACGGGAATAGTCCCCTCATTGGGATAGCGTGCCAGCGTCTGATTTTCACCATTAACAATGAGCTCAGCAGCCATGTATTGTCCTTTGTTAAAATAATGGTAACCTCTGGTATTTAAAACTCCGTATTCTGTGATATCATTCCCTCTTAAATCTGCAACCAGTACTTTACCTGCTGCCTCCTGGTCAATTATCCGTACCTTTTCTTCTTCCTGAATTGGCCTGAACCAGCTTTGTTCAATGGGTTTGCTGCCGGATAAGCTTACCTCCTCTCCCGGGTAGGCTGTGTACGTAATCTTTCCATTTTCCGTGCCGGAATCCTCCGGGCCAAAAACCAAAGAATCATAAAGATAATAGGTACCTTCTCTAAGATATACTTTGGCACCTCCACTGGGCAGCTTACCGTTGCCAATCAGACTGCGAACCGCCTCCTGGGCTTTCTGAATCGACTTAAATGGAGCCTTTTTGCTGCCATTGTTACTGTCACTGCCGTTATTATCCACATAATAACTTGCAAAATTTTGAGAGTTCGACATAGGTTCCGCATCAGCAGCCGCATAGCTTGTCAAATTTGGCGGCAGCAATAAAAACGCTGCCAACATGATACACATAATCTTTTTACCCTTTCTCATACTGAATCCCTCCTATATTTTTGATTTATTTAATAACGGTTTAACCCTATTATTAACTTGAAAAATCAATCCTGTGGACTGGCTGCGATTGTATTATTCACTACATAACAGAATGCAAATAACCTTATGCTGGGGATTGGGATTTACTAAATTATATCTAAATATTTTATTTTCTATATGTTTTTATTGTTATTTTCTTAATATATTTATTTCTCTAACTTATTTTTGGACTATTCAATTCGTCATTTTGTATATTTTTATCTTCTATTTACATTTTTCATTATATCTATTGCCAAATATTTGAACAACAGTAGAAATTTAACATAGCAGCAGTATTTTAACCTTTATTACATAAAACGCGTAACAAATTGTTTGACACTTTGTCTATTTATACCCCAGGTACTGCTACAGGCGTTTCTACAGGAAGGAATATCTGAAGGATTACCGAAAGAGCAATCCGGTTGCTTTCATATGCGCTCTATGATAAAGTAGATTTATAGTGGTATTTAAATTTAAACACTTTAAGTAAATAAAATATGGCAAACATATTTTTCTACAATAACTACACTTTAGGAGATTATAATGACACTTGATATAAAAAGATGCGATTGGGCTGTTAAAAGCAAACTAGAGCAGGATTATCACGATAAAGAATGGGGCATTCCGGTACATGATGATAGAAAGCTTTTTAAATTGTTAATTCTTGAAGGCAAGCAGGCAGGCTTAAGCTGGTCAACGATACTGACAAAAATGGATACTCTTTGCGAAGCATTTGATGATTTCGATCCAACTATCCTTGCAGCGTATGACGAAGCAAAGGTCGAGATGCTTTTACAAAATAATGGAATCATCAGAAACCGCCAAAAAGTTAATGCTGTTATTAATAATGCAAAATCGTACTTTAAACTGTTAGAGGAATTTGGTTCTTTGGACAGCTATTTATGGGCATTTGTAGATAACAAACCTATTATAAATTCCTGGACTCGTATTGAGGAAGTCCCCTCAAGCAGCCTAATCTCTGATTCAATCAGTAAGGATATGAAAAAGCGAGGTTTTAAGTTTGTTGGTACAACAACCATCTATGCATTTATGCAATCAATCGGGATGGTTAATGATCACCTGGTATCCTGCGCTTTCTATAACCGTTAGTTCTCAATACAAATAGAATTAATATGACATACTGTAGTCTGATTTCCTATGGTAGTATATCCTTAAAAAAGGAGTCATTATCATGTTAACGAAATTACCCACACCTATTGCACTTTATATGGATTCGCTAAACAACGGCAATCTCTCAAGCCTTAAGGAATGCCTGGCAGAGGATGCTCATATTTATGATCTGGGAGAAGATACTCATATATATGGGCTTACTTCTATAATAGCTTGGCGCGGAAACACCAATGACGAGTATCAATTGAAATCAAAAGTTATAAACCTGGAAGACAAGCATGGGATAATCATTGTAACCTCCTTAACCAGCGGAAATTTTCCAAGCAGTCCCCATTTGTTCTATTATTTCTTCTCCTTATGCGATAATCAGATTACGAACCTGGAAATAGTTCCCGGTGAAGGAAATGTACAGATATAATTCCAAACATTTCTGACCTGCCCATGCGTCTAAACTTAAAAGAAGCAGCCACGAGCTTCCGGACTTATACCAATTGAAATACTTAAATAAAACAATGAGACGCAGAATTGAAGTTTCTGCGTCTCAAAGATTTTAATATTCTTATTATAAATTGCTCATACTAAATACCTAATTCTCTCATCTTTTCTGTGATTCTACTAATTCTTGCTTCAATATCCTTCCCATTATATTTCGATAATTTCAGCTCCGATATAACTTTCCCGTCACTCATAAATATGACGCGTTCCGTTTGCGCTGCTATTTTTGCATCATGTGTTACTAGCAGTATGGCAGTACCGTCTGCATTGATCTGTGCTAATATATCCATTATCTCCTGGGCAGCTTTTGAATTAAGAGCACCGGTAGGCTCGTCTCCAAAAACAATCTCAGGGTCATTCATAAGAGCCCTGCATATACCGGCACGTTGCAGCTGACCCCCTGAAACCTGTGCAATATCCCGCTTTTCAAGTTCTGCTATACCAACCCGCTTCATAAGTAGCCTTGCTTTTTTAGTATATTCCTTCACGTTTTTTTTGTGCTCTCGCAGGGAGGGTAGCAGGATATTGTCAAGCAGATTAAGATTTTTCAGCATCGTTGGCTGCTGAAAAATAAACCCCATCTTTGTTCTACGTATTTCAGAAAGCTCCTTCTCCTTAAGGGTTGATAATTCTTTCTCCTCAAAAACCACCTTGCCGCTGTCAATACTGTCCATTCCGCTGAGAGCAAAAAGCAAGGTAGATTTTCCAGAACCGGACGGTCCCATAATTGCAGCAAACTCCTTCTCCTTTATCTCAACAGAAACCTGCTTTAGTACGGTATGCTTTTCATCGCCTTCCTTATACGCTTTTACAATCTCTTCACCAATTATAATCTTCTTCATAGGCTACTCCTTTATATGCTCGGATATTATGATTTCTCCAGCTTTTGTAACGCCCAGAAGTGTTGCCAGTATAACTGTGGCTGCCATCATTAAGGGGTTTAACAGATACGCGGAAAACGGGTTAAGTGCAAATTCAAAAGAGGATACGCCAAAAGTTGATATGCCTGCTCCTGCAAGCCTTTCACCAAGTGTATTTGCCAGCAGAGTCCCAAGTACAATTCCTATAAATAGGAGGAACACAGAACGGGTAATATATTGCTGTCTGATATCTGCATTGGTATAGCCAAATGCCTTCATCATAGCGATGGAATATCTGTCTTTTGCCACTAGCATCTTCATAAACAGCAGTGTTATCAATAAAATTATAAGTATGGCTATGACGGTTGCCGCATAGGAAGCTTTCCCCACTGCATTTATTGTCATTCCAAAGGTCTGGCTGATGAATTCATCTACTCCTGTAACTTTAGCATAGGAAAATTCCCCTCCATACTCTGCCACTTTACTCTTTGTAAAGGATTTATCTATAAAACCGGCACTGATGATATACCACATGATATCCTCTGATTCGTCCGTAAATACAGCTTTTGCTGTCTTCCCACCATTGGTTATATCCGAGTAAATGCCACTTACCTTTCGTTTTATCTCCTTACCGTCAGAAACCAGTGTTATGATATCTCCTGTCTTTTTACCGAGTTCTTCGGCTTTAAGCACTGAAAGAGCAATTTCATCTTTTGATTGTGGTGCTCTTCCATGGGAATATTCTATCGGAAATATCGAATGGTCCCCTAATTCGATTTTGATATTTTCCAGTGTTCCATCAGAACTTTTCAATTTAAAGTTTTTAGTAACTAAAACCGTGTATCTGGTTATTGTGCTGTCACTTTCCATGGTATTTTTAATTTTCTGTACTTTTTCCGAAATATCCTCTGTCTGCTGCAGGTCAATACGCATATCATAGCTTCCTATCCCCATATATCCGATAAAACGATCTGAGGATATGGTGTGAAACAGGTTCTGTGGGACAATAATTATAAAGACTGCAAGCATTAATACGGCCAGCATGGTGGCGTAAAGCTTCTTCCTCGAAAGAACATCTTTTATGCCAAGAAAGACATTGGTGGATAGAAGCTTATTCTTACTTAAGAAAAAATTCTTCGAAACTGAGGTTTTATCTGTTGATGTTCCATAACGGATAGCCTGTGCTGCAGATATTCTTTTAAATTGCTTTAAGACTTTATTTACATATAGGAGAATTATCACATATACCAGCATTACTCCTATTAAACCAAAGACCAAAGCAAGAGATGTATTGTTACTTTCTCCCATATATAGCTTGATGTTTTCCAGAAGAAGCCCCCGGAATCCAAAGGATAAGACACTTCCCAGAAGACATCCTGCTGCTGCAACGGCCGCGTACTTAACCAGAAATATCTTCTTAATATCGGTCACCGGAAGTCCAATTGCTTTCATTACACCTATTTCTCGGTAGTCTTCTTCAATTTTAGCAAGAAGGGTAAACCGGATGCACATGAATGCAATTGCTACCACAAGTACACTTACAAGAAGGATAACTGCAATCATAATTCCATCCGATATCCCATTGAGCATTTTTATAAGAGGATATGTTATCGTCGGACCATTTGCTTCAAGTCCTGCTGAGGTATATGCATTCTGAAAAGTACTCAGCCTTGATCTGTCCTTAAGTCTGAATTCAATTAGATACTCAACACTTCCGGCTTCTTTTATTTTATGATAGTCATTTTCGCTTATCAGAAATCTCTTGGAGGAGGCCAGTAAAGAATTCATTTGTGAATCTCTTAGAAAGCCGGCAATGATAAAGTTCTCATTACCAATTTTCATATTACTTCCTATTTCAGCTGTACGGTCTTTTAAGTAACTTATGGGAACATATACCTCCCCATCCGATACCTTTATCACTTTTCCTTCCAGATCAAGAAGAAAATCAAAGCTTTTACTTTGCACCATAAAGCCATTATCCTGGACACTGCCAGTAAGTGCCTTTCCGTCTATGATAATCATTGAAGTATCTACATTAAGAAACTCCAGTACTTGAAATTCCTCTACATTACTGTTCCCTTCCGCAAAAGCCGACAGACGGCTGGTATCAATATCACCGGAATGCATCTGCATGAAATGCGGTGTTTTGGCTTGGCTCATCAGTGTGTCTATAGCCCCGGATAAATGAATGAGGAGTACAGCTGCCAGTGATACCAGCATGGCAGCAGCTGTAACAAATAGCAGTGTGATAAGCGTAATCCCTTTACTTTTGCTTATGTCGTTACGGATAATTTTGTAATACATAATTTCCTCCCTTCTTAAGGATATTATTACTAGTCATAGCCTGGCTTAATCCTAGGTTCCCGTGTTTGCAATATCAATACTCACAGATTCCCCTTGATTCTCTGATTCCATTAACGTTTAAACATACTCATTACTTCTGTAAGGCTTCCACTTTTTGCCCCCAGTAATCTTTCAGCATTAAAAGCAAAGGCTTGGATTCGTGTACTGCGTTCTTCCTCTGTCAGCTCAATAATATCACTATCAAAGAGGGTATTCAGATATATCACCATCATCTCCATACATTCCTTGGGATATGGTGTGTTAAATAGCCCCTTTTCAATCCCTTCTCCTATGATTTCCGCCAGAATCGGAGGTACATTGCTGTATATTGCTCTTTGAATTTTCTGATGCATCAATGCATTCTGAGGTTTATGAATATGTTCCATAATCTCATTACTACTGCCACCGCTTAAGCTCAATGCCCTTACGACCCGGATAATCCGCTCATAGACCGGTATACTCTTATCGAAAGCTATCAGCTTTGTAGCGTCAATAAGCCTAGTATTATATCTCTCTATCAAGGCATCCATAATATCTTCTTTTGACTTGAAATGATAGTATAATGTCCCCCTGGCAATTCCTACTTTTTCCAGAATATCATTGGTACTTGTACCATCAAACCCCTTCTTACCAAAGAGTTCATCAGCTGCATCAAGTATTTCAATTCTTCGTTCAGTCGCTTCTTTTACAACTCTCATAATTTTATCTCCTAATATCGACTGACTGTCGGTCTATAAAGAATCTTAATATACTAACAGCTTTCTGTCAAGTGCGTGTATTAACTTTATTTTCATTTTTAAGATATTTTTTGATGATGAAGCAATAGAAATTTATTTCTAAATAATGAGAGTTATCTGTAGACAAAGCCAATTGTTATAAGAATCCTGTAAATATATATGTATAAATAACAAATACTATTTTTTTCTCCTTGCTTATGGTATTCTTTAATAAATTGGAATTTATGGTGGTGATGAAATGGATTTTATTACTGAAAACTTAGCTTTTATGGAATTCAAACGAAAGAGTTTGTTAATGAGATTGTTTATTGTATTTTTTACAGTTTCTATTACAGCTACCGTTATTCCAAGTGGTATAGTAATTTCACAAGGATTATTTGGAGAAGTGAAATGTGTAGTAGTTGATAAGAGTGAGCTTGGAAAAGAGCAACACCTTTTACAGGCAAAGCATAAAGCGAAAGCTACCGTACAAGCGTTTAATATATGGTTATTGATTATTATTGCAATATTGGTATTAAGTTTTAAAATACATTCGGAAAAAGCACCACCACATCAAACATTAGTGTCAGCACGGGTGCGTATGGATAATTAAGTCCTTTCTCTAATACCTATTATAGAAAGGAGATACAATGTTTGAACAAGACTATATTATGAGAATGATTAAAGAAATGGTTAGGTTATTTTTGAAATTGCTTTTTAATATTAATACAGATTCACCATCTGCTGAGCTATTAGAAAATGAACAGAAACAAGGAATATTAAATAATTTAACAAATATGATTGATAAAGGGAATATTAATAAGGCAGAAAATGAACTGTACTCTATTATTGAGAATGGAGAAAAGGATGATTTGGAAATGGTTATATTGTTTTATTCCTATCTAAATGATAAAGATGATGATTTTCTTTCAGAGCATGATTTTAGTAGAGAAGAAGTAAAAAATGGTTTAAAAACTGTATTATCAAAATATGGTTTCGAAAGTTTATCAGAATTATTATTCTAATGTCATTTCTGTACGGTAGTCGATTGTGGCTGTCAGAGAAATATAAATTTTATACATAGATTTACTAAAAGCACGGAAGTCTCCGTGCTTTTAGTCTGTATATCTTCCGTTTTTGCATAATCCTAAATCAAAAATTAATTTGTCTACAGACAGCCATGAGCTGTGCTCACCAAATATACATAAAAACAAGCATTTATTTTAATCAATCATTTTTTATGAAATGGTACAGACGGCTCACGGCATCTCCCCACATATCTTTTACAAGGAATCCACCATTTACAAGCATTTCCCCATGATATACCTGTTCTGTTCCTTCCAGACGGTAAGATGCTGTCTCCTCCAAGCCCTGTAATCTAATCTTCCTGCTATGGCTGTTAGGAATTCCGCGTACCTGTACATAGGTAACAAGTGCTTCCTTCTTATCCTTGGAAACTACCTCATAGCAGTCAAAATAGTGATTATCACCATAAGAAGCAATACGGTAATAATCTCCTTCTCTTACCAGCTCGTGGAACTTATGATACATCTCTACCTGCTTTGGTATCAAATCTCTGTCTTCCTGTGGTATCTTTGTAATATCCAGCTCATAACCGAATGTTCCAGCTAAGGCTACATGTCCTCTTGTTTCAAAAGGAGTTACGCGGCCTACAGAGTGATTGGGGCAATCACTGACATGAGCACCTATGGCTGAAAGCGGATAAATAAGGGCAGTACCTTCCTGTATCTTCAGCCGTTCTACTGCATCTGTATCATCAGAGCACCAGATCTGGGGGCTGTAATAGAGCATACCTGGATCAAATCTGGCACCTCCGCCAGAACAATTCTCCAGCAGCAGATTAGGAAACTCTGTTACCAGGCGTTCTTGCAGCTGATATACACCAAGGGTATAACGATGGAATAATTCCTGTTGAGAAGCTTTATCCAGATAAACGCTTCCAAGATCCGTTAACTGACGATTCATATCCCATTTAACATAAGCGATGTTTGCATTTCTCAGTATTTTTGCTACGCATTCATAAGCATAATCAACCACTTCCGGATTGGATAGATCCAGTACATATTGTTCCCTGCTCTGAGTTGCCTCACGTCCTTCAATGTGTATAGCCCATTCGGGATGTTCCCTGTAAAGGTTAGAGTTGGGTGAAATCATCTCCGGCTCAAACCAGATACCGAACTGAAGTCCTATATCATTGACACGGTCTACCAGGTCTTTTAAGCCTCCGGTAATTTTCTTTTCATTCACCACCCAATCTCCTAAAGAACAATTATCGCTGTTACGCTCGCCAAACCAGCCATCATCCATGACTAACATTTCAATTCCGGCTTTTTTCGCTTCAGCAGCAATAGCAAGTAATTTATCCGTATTAAAATCAAAGTAAGTTGCTTCCCAGTTATTAATGAGAATCGGACGTTTCTTATTTCGGTATGGACTGCGAATCATGTGTTCACGATAGAAATCATGTAGAGAACGTGTCATCCTGCCAAGGCCTTTATCGGAATACACCAGAACGACTTCCGGTGCCTGAAATGCTGTGCCAGGTGTTAGATTCCAGCTGAACTCTTCCTGATTGATTCCCATTACCATACGTACAGCATCGAATTGAGTACGTTCAACCTGTCCGATAAAATTACCGGAATAAACAAAATGCATTCCATAGACTTCTCCCTGCTCCTGGGTTGTTCCGGGAGTTAGGAGTGCTATAAAGGGGTGCTCCTGATGTCCTGACTCACCTTTTGCAGAAGAAACCAGCTGCTTACCGTAAGCTACAGGATTCTTCTGAATGTGGCGTTCTCTTGCCCAGGAACCATGAAGACTTAACATCTGATATTCCTGATTATCCATATCCAGGCAGGCACTATAGATTTTCTCCAGTTTCAAATTCTGGTTACCTTCATTTACAACCTTTACACTTCTGGTTATAATATCATTTTCATAAAATGCGGAATAGGAAAGAATTACTTTTACACCTAAAATTGTATCTGTACAGGAAAGTTCAAGTGTTTCTACCTCCTGTTCACTGCCAAAAGAACTTGGAAGACCTTCCATTCCTGGCTTGCCCTTTAATATTTCATGAGAAGTATAGAAAATCTCACAACCCATACGTCCCTCTTCGTTTCGTATGTTCAGGCAGCTTTCACGGTAATCTCCCACTCCGCCGGTAGGATATTCCATAGGGAAGAAATCAAAAAAAGAAGCCTTTTCTCTCTTTCTGACACTGGGTGTAAAGGGATTTTCTTCTGTTCTTAACAGATAATTACCTCCTGCATGCTGCAGACGTTTTCCGTAATAAATATGCCCAACATATCCTTCAACCGTAGTACCAAACATATATGTGGTATTTTTCGTGTCCAGTTTGAAGATTCGCTCTTTTTCAAGATATTGAATTGCCATTTTCTTAACTCCTTTTTAATTATTCTACAAATTATAGGATGATTTATTTCTGTAGCTTTAATTAGTTTATAACAAATATTTCAGACAATAGCAACTTAAATTTGATTTTGTTTTAATCATTTTTCACTTAATTTCAAGCTAAATATTTTCTACAAACAGGTAAATAGAGAGTAATTCGCAGAAAGCCTAACAGCTTCGATGACAGTTTATCAAAGAAGCTGTTAGGCTTTCTATTATGCAATTCTATTCCTAAAGACGGCTATAACGAATTCACTAATATGCCTTTGCCCACTTGTATTTTATCTATAGCAAATACCAGCTGATAATTATATTACTCCAGCGTAAACATCCAGTTAACACCGAACTTGTCCTGTAAATTGCCATGAAGTCTGGCAAAAAATGAAGGGGTTAGTTCCATTGATACTTTTCCACCCTCTTTTAACCTATCCCAAGCTCGCTTTATCAGTTCGTCATTACTGGTAGTTAATGATATATACATATTGTTTCCTACTCCAGGAGTTTGTCTGCTGTCAGCACACATTACCTCCACACCTTCGATGACAATACGTGAATGCAATACAAGGTTTAAATCATTTTCTTCCATTGGGAATCCAGAATTAGGAGGTATATCTCCATATTTTTGCATATTTGTTACTTTTGTATCAAAAGCCTTTTCATACCATTTTAAAGCCTCTTCACAGTTTCTGTTAAACAGCAGATAATGACCTAACATAACAACCACTCCTTTGGATGAATTTTCCAGCAGTATAGACCTTGTTTTTTTAGATTTATACTACCCAAATAATATCTCACTCATACTGCTTTTATTCACACATGATTGAATTAATGCCATTGAATGATAAATCAGGTTGGATTGCTTGTATCCTGTTTTGTTTGTTGAAATCACCCTATTTCCAGAATGCCTCTCACAGAGATACCTATAGATAACTATCTTTCCTTAACCCCAGATTAATCTATAAATTCTGGTTGTGCAGTGATTTAATTACTCATTCCATAAAAATAAGTATATCTCTCCCCAACTCCTAACTGTTCTGCTGTCATTTGATCAATTATTACTGCTGCTTTTAACAACGATATAATCTGTTCGCGCATAAGTGCTGTATCAAACTTATCCATTTCCCGGTTATCGCTGTTAACCATCAGATAATCCGGCATGGGGATAAACCCAATTACCGGAATACCAGCTTCAAACAGCGGCTGACTCTCTCCGAATTCAAACCTGTTATGCCCTCGAAGCAATACCGTTCTCTGCGTTTTTCTCTCTTCCACTGATTTTATCCAGACAGCAGACATCATCTCATTTCCGGTATAAGTATATTCTGTCTGAAGGTTACCTGTCTTCTCATAAATTCCATCTTTGTTCTCTTTCCATTCCATACTGCCAAGATGTTCTACTGTAATTCCTGCTACTGCCTTCAAATGCCCCTCCTTTCCATCCCAAAGTTCCGGATGGGCCTGCATCCAGGTTGAGGTTGCCTGAGAAGTTCCCTGGAAGACCGGAAGTCTAAAGTGCCCAGTTATAAATGCAAATACAATGGTACGTTCCGGCTGAACTTTCTGCAGATATCGAATCATCGACAGCATCCCTACAGCACCGTTTTCTTCCACCACATTTACTCCGTCTGTATGAGAGTTTATGATAAGAGCTTCCTTTGTATTTTTACCGGGTATGCTGACATAAAAGGATTCCGTTTCTGCCTTTGGCTGCTTGTTCGCTTCAAGGATTACTGTCGCTGTTTTGTTTAATTTAGCTGCTGCTAATACTTTCCTGCCCTCTGATGCATTCACCCAGACAGCCGGTATTCCTGCATAGTCGGTGATAAAGGAGAGGTACTGATCTTCTGCTTTTTCATCGGATACACCTTTCCAGACCAAAATAACAGCAAGTGCACCTTTTTCTTTCGCTTCTTCCAATTTGGGTTCCTGCAGTGCTGTTGTTAATACCAAATCTCCGTCACTGGCAGTAAGCTTATTCTGCAGTAAAGCCGTGATACGCTCATTCATAACGAGACCTAAGGGAATCTTCTTTGTATTATCAATCTCAATTACTGCAATTTTACCTTTGGCTTTCTCATACTTACCGGCAGTTGTATAGACCAGTTCTCCGGTTACTCCCTTTTCATCTGTTTCACCAGAATAAGGGAAGGCAGATGAGATATGGATTTCTTCTCCGTTTATATATAAACTGCTTTTTTCTTCTTCCCAACTGTTAAATGTATACTTATCCGAATGAATTTCCAGTCCCATATTGGTTAATTCTTTCTTTAGCCAGTCTATAAATTCCTGTTGTCCCTCAGAGCCTGTGACACGGCTTCCAAAAGAATTCATAGTCTTAATATTATGAAGCATAACCGTTTCTGAGTCCAGTAAATCGTCATCAATTTGTGCAGAAATATGAGCTGGTAGCTCCTTCGGTTCTGTTATGGGTTTCGTATAAATATTGATTAGCAGGAGTACAACTGTCAGTACACTTAAAAGGCCATAGATACACTTAGCGATTACTGAGGAGCTTCTTTTCTTTACCGGTCTGATTGAAGCTATATGATAGACTCCGGTCGCAATAAGCAGGAATATCCCTATTACAAGGAATATGAATTTTTCCGAAAAGAAAAACAATACCTCCGGCACTATTATTCCAATAAAAAACAGCTTAATTTTCCTGGTGTTACATTTAAGATAATATGACAAAATAGATTCGATTACGAGACACCCTGAGATTATCAGTGACAGATCTTTTTGATATCCCAGGAATATACACTGTGACATTGCCAACATCAGTAATACCACTCCAGAAATTATTTTGTAGATAGTCGTCTTCATTCTTAACAGCTCCATTTCAATGAAATTTGACATTACATTTGTAATCTCAGTTAAATTATAGTATAGTAAGTCCTGTAAAAACAATACCAAGTTACCGTATTCACCCCATCCCGTACAAAAAGGAGGCATCTGTTATGCCTGATTACCCGCTATTTATCCCAAATACACAGAAGCACTGCTCCAATAAGGAAACCAACCGCCTTACCAGAGAAGCCATCTGTACCGCACTTGTTCTGCTAATCCGGGAACAACCCTTTGATAAAATTACCGTTACCGATATTGTTAGACGAGCAGGTGTATCAAGAACCGCTTATTACAGCAATTATTCCACCAAACAGGATATACTGATTGAACTGGTCGACTCCCTGATTCTTGAGATAAACCAGGGACTGCTTCCTTATACCAACGAACAGAATGGTAAAGCAAAAGAACCTGAAAAGTTTATTACCGTACTTTTTCAGATTCTTTTAAAACAGCGTGACATTTATCAGACCTTGCTTGATGCCAGCTTTCAGCATATTATTTTAGAGCGTTTAACAGAAACCCTGCAATCCAATATCTTAAACAGGACGGAGGAAAATCTGTATCGGGCTACCTTCAACGCAGGTGCACTGTATAATATTTTTACCAGATGGATGCAGGTGGGTTCCCAGACTCCGATTG
Source organism: Anaerocolumna sp. AGMB13020 (assembly GCF_033100115.1). Classification (NCBI taxonomy): domain Bacteria; kingdom Bacillati; phylum Bacillota; class Clostridia; order Lachnospirales; family Lachnospiraceae; genus Anaerocolumna; species Anaerocolumna sp. AGMB13020. The sequence continues at coordinate 1,172,845 of NZ_CP136910.1, forward strand.
AAGAAATGACTCAGATCTGCCTCAAGATTTACTATATGCCAATGTCTGAATGATATCATCTGCCCCTACACTGTTAATGTTTTCTTTTTCCAAATTCAAGCATCAGGTATCCGCATTGGTTATATGGTATTCCTTTATTTTCTGATTTATCTGCGCAAGCATATTAGGGGAGGAATTCAGAAAAAGTATGGATATCCTTTTCTGTTACTTCTCTGCTCTTTTCTATTTCTTCTTTTCTGCTCCACTTAAATACAGCTGCACATAATGCTGAAACAAGGGGTGTTGTAGCAATTATACCTACCGAACCGGCAATCCCCTGCAGAATTTCGATTACGATCATATCACTGTTTAGTATCTGGATCATCGGATACTCATAGATTTGAAATAATATCATGAGATTAAAGGCTGACCCCACAAATGCAAGTATCAGAGTATTTGCCATAGTTCCCATAGCATCCCGGCCTATATTCATACCAGATTTGAAAATCTGTTTTTTGGTAATGGTAGGGTTCTGTTCATATACCTCATGAAGTGCAGATACGATGGACATGGAGGTATCCATTAACGCCCCCAGAGCAGCCAAAAGTAAACCGCTTATCAGCAGACCGCTGATCTGAAGGGGTGAATCAGAAGCTCGTATGACCATTTCTTCCGCTTCTGACATATTAAATCCGTTTATTGGTGTCATAAGAGTTACCAGCCAGGCAAAGACTCCGGCTGCTATTACCCCACCAACACAGCCTAAGAATGCACACAGCGTCTTCTTCGTAAAGCCTGTCAGCATCAGCAAGGCTCCGGCACTGGTATAGGCGGCAATTATTATTGTTGCCATAACCGGAGGCACACCTTTTAGAACCAGAGGAATCAATATATACCACAGATTAATCAAAGTAAACAACAAGCCGAACAAAGCCCTTGCTCCCTGCTTACCGCCTACCAGTACCATGAGCAGGGCAAAGGCAAGGAGTGCTATAATAAGAACACTGCTTCTGTCATAGTTGGGTATCGATAAGACATACAATTCTCCCGCATCATTAAAGTCCAGACGGACAATGACACGTGTTCCAAGCTTGGCATCCACATTAAAGTAGGCATTTACATAGTTAACAGCTTCCAGTACCTTTCCTTTATACTTACCGGTAAGAACAGTTACCTCCAGATTCTGTTCACCTATACGCCTGCCTTCCGTCCAGCTGTCTGGTGCTGCGTTGTCACTTAAGATATCCGTAACCTTTGCGACAGCAAATATTCTTTTTTGCGCAGAGGACAGTACCTCGTCCGGATCCGGTTGATTTAACAGGATTGCTGTACCGATAAATAGTAACAGCATTACCACTGCAGTTATAATCTTTATCCTCAGGTTCTTTCTCATATTAACCCCTTTCAATCTCTATACAGCCAAGGAAAGGGGCTGCACTTAAAGTACAGCACCCCGCCTTCAAAAAATAAAGATTTAATCTCTAATTGTAATTTCTTTATAGCCAGCGATGAAAAGAGCTTATATGGCTTAAAGTGAAAATGTAAAAATTTCAATATTTCAATATTTTGCATTATTTTACTGTAATGTTTTTGGTAAAGCTCTTCTTCTGTCCATTCTCTAAGGTAACAGTAACTGTAACCTTGACAGTTCCTTTCTTCCTGGCAGTAATGACACCGTTTCCGGATACAGCAGCAATATCTTTGTTACTTACCTTATAGGTTATCTTCGCTTCTTCCTGTCCCAGTGGATCACCGTATACAAAAGCAGTAACCTTGCTCAATTCCTTTGGAAGTGTTACTTTAATATTCAGTTTGTTTCCTTTGGTAACGGAAGTCTTTACCGTTATAGTAACTCTGTCAACCAACTTAACGGCGTCCTTAACCGGCTCTGTGCAGATAATATAATCTCCGCCGCTTAGCGAGGATAATTTAAGTGTACCATTATTTGCAATGGTCTTTGGATTATTCGGTATTTCTTCCAATAAGCCCGTTTGGGAGTTCTTGTAGTAAATATATACCTTATTACCTGCTTTTACGGAAATAATATCTTCAACGGCTACCGTAACAATCATACCGGCTGCTAAGTTACCTTCTGTTCCTATGGATAAGATTCCAGCTGACTTTGCGGCTGCTTTTGTACTTTTCACCACTCTGACAGACAAATTTAACTCCTTCGATGCAGCTGTGACTTTTTTAAGCTCAGATGCCGGAATATGAACTGTGTAACTCTTTGCATCTGAATTTGCCACCTTGATGGTAAGAGCCTGACCAGACTCTCTTACAAATAATAAAGCTTCGGGACTTAATGCAATGGTGTTTACAGCCACATCTTTTACAACCGGAATTGATAATTCAATTGCTATACCTTTTGAAACTTTACCGTCTGCCGGGATATCCTTAAATACTTCTGTTCCCAAGGAAAGCTTTATATTCCCACTGCCGCTTTTTGCTGCTTCCTGCAGTGCTTTTTCGCTGGTTTCCAATTTAATGGCTGCTTTCCCCCCCGTTATCTTCGTAACTGGATTACCAAGTACAATCTTAGTCTCCTTCTCCGGTGAAGGGTTTATTGGGGTAGGGACAGCCGGTGTTGGTGTTACAGGGTCAGGTGTTGGCGTTGCAGGATCAGGTGTCGGTGTTATTACCGATTCTCTGGTACACACAATATCTGCCCGGTCTCTGATACGGATACGCGCCGGAAGGCCGTCGAATGTATTATCATAAGATGACAGTCCAACAGCAGTTATACGATTGCCAACTTCTAAATTATTAATTTCCTTCTCTGTTGTAATATAGCCATCAATGAAGATTCTTGCCGTATTTCCGGCATTATCCCTGACCAGGATTGTCTGGACGGCACCATTTGCAAGTTCAACTTTGGTTATCTTTCCGGTAAGCTTCACAAGACTTCCAAGGTAGGTTTGGTTATTTACCTGTTCAGCAGTTACAGCTTTTGGTTCCAGAGTCTGAACATTACTGTCTAACAAAGAGATACTGCTTACATTCAGCTGCCGCTCCCCATTGTAGGAGGAGGTTGTTCCGGTTATACGAACCTTCTGACCAACTTTATAGTCTCCTGATACCGGAAAAGCATTAATACCGGCAGTTCCATCCTGCAGATAAATACAGTCAAAGAAAGCGGTAGCTTTGTCAAAACCGGAAGCATTGGAGGTAACGATTCCTTCTACTGTAAATTTCACCCCTTCTTCTGCTTCCTTTTGAACCTCTGCAATGGGATCTATTTGTATCGGGTTAACAAATTGTATTAAATTCTCTAAAATCGTGTAATTTGAATAATTTAATTCTGCATTGGTATCCGAAACCGTAGCCTGGATTTCAAAATTACTCATAAAAGCTGCACCGTCTACGATTACCATTGACTGGCTTCCGTTTGAATGAGTGACCATTTCTGTTGCTAGCACCATCAAACGGTTATCCTCCTTTGCGTACTCATATTTCGGTATATTTCCGCCCAGGCTGTCATTATCACAATTCTTTGAATACGTAGTGCTATGCCCATACACAACCGGTGATATATTAGATGGTAATACAGAAGTTGGTATTCCCTCCTCATCTACCGCATAAATTGTAGCTCCGCCATATTGGCTGAACAGCTGAGAGTAAAGGTTATCATTGGGGTGTTCCTTATCATATACAATTCCTTTGGTCAAGGGATTTTCCCAGTTATAAGTGCTCAGATACAATCTGGCTTTATTTGCTTCGCTTCCACCTGCATTGAGTACATCATCATAAGCACCGTCATCACTAATACGAAGAGTTGCGCCGATTGCCGCAAGCAGCTTATTCTGCTGCGCAGCCATATGATCTTCTGCCGGGAAGGCCTTATAGTTCTCATAAAGGTCGGACCATCCACATAGTACCAGACTTCCACCGGCTTCGGAGAATCCTTTGATTGCAGCGATTTCTGCGTCTGAATATACTGCATAAGGTTCTCTTAATGAGGTTCCGTTACGACGGCTGGGTGCAGTGAGTATGATCATCTTAAATTTACCGTTGGTATTCTGAGCTGCTGAAATCAATTCCTCACTGGTATTTAAGATAACACATCTCACATCGCTTTGTGCCGCAAGGCGACTGAAGTTACCCATGGAATCCTTATAGTTTCCTGCTACATATTCATTGTAGTGACTTCCATCGATTCCTATATATACCAGCTTATCAGCATCTCTGATATCCAGACTAAGGTCTTTTGTAAAGGAATAGTCCTGATCACCCACCGTTAATACAGCTTCAACGGTCAAGGTCTGTACCTTTGCTTTTACAGGTGTAAACTCATAATTGACTGCCGTATTTGTTCCTTTAGCCACTGTACCTGCAGAGCTTAGCTGATCGATTACCGTTCCGTCCAATTTATAGGTCAGGGACTTGATAACAGCGTCGGAAGCTTCACTGTTAAACAATGTAGTCTTCACAGTCATTTTCTCGCCGGTAACCGGTGTATTTGTACTGCTTTCTACATTTGAGATGCCAAGCAGTTTCGTACTGCCCACCCAAACCGGTGCTGTTACGGCTATATCCCCATCCTTTTCTTTTACTCTGATGTAATAATAGCTGTAGTCCGGTTTCAGGGTTACATTTAATTCTTTGCTCATAGCATTAACATCCCAGGAATAAACCACTCTTCCGCTATTTGCAATTACTTCTGCTTTCTGAATCTCATCATCGGCATCGTTTAATATTACTTTTAAATTAAGACTTTCCGGTACTTCCTTTATGATACTTCCCATAAATTCATCGTTTACAGTATAGGTTATCTCAAGGTTCTTATCTTCCGTAGCATAAACCTTACGATCTTTTAAGGCATCATATATACCCTGTTCCGTGAAATTATCTGTTATGATAACGTCTCTTGCATCGTTTGCATTGCCCCATTTGCCTTTGTGGTTATCCTGGTTATTAGTAGGGGCTACATGCCAGCCTTTGTCCAGAGCCATGGTGTAGTAATTGTAAGAAGGAAAATATCCGCCGCTGCCAATAGCGCCTTCTCCGTTTCCTACTTCCACCAAAGTAATACGGGAATCAATTTCCGGATCCCAATAAGCAAAATCACTAAAGGTACCAAAGGTTGTGCCAGGATGGTTGAACTGGCTCACAGAAGCTGCTCCTTCCGGCTGGCTTAACAATGCGTAATACGCTTTCATACCCGCATCGTTGGTCTTATTGTTAAGGGTTGTGTTATTACGGCTTACAATACCCTCTGTGTTCCAGGTGTTGATATGTCCGGGTCCGCCTGACCAGGTCATTTCAAAGCCGCCAAGGGCAATAACTCCTCTGTTTTCTGCGGCAGCATTGAACTCAGCAATTTTACCCTTGTATTCATTCCACAGAGTCTGGCTGCCTGCCGTCATTAAGCTCTTGTTATACAGAGAAGCCTCTGTGTTAACTTCTGTTTTGGTATCAAAATAGTTGGAATGATCTGTGAAAGCGGTAAAATCAATATTGTCACTCTTGTTAAGCTTATTGATATAATTAAGAGCATCATTTAAAGTACCGGAGCCATCAGAATAGGTCGTATGACTATGTAGTTGTCCGAAGTACAGATTATATTTTGGTGTACCTACTGTAAAAGACCAGTCATAGGTTATTGCCTTTCCATCTGCACGAGTAATCACAACGGTGGCTGTATATCCCTTATCCGACAGGTCCACGATCGGTGTATAGGAAAAGCTTCCGTCAGCATAATTCATGGCAACCGTATCTAATACAATCGTACTTCCTGCCTTTAAGGTAAGCTTAGCTGTTGGAGCTGTTCCAATATTTACTGCTGTTACACTGATTACCGGTCTCTTTTCCTCACCGGTTTTTCCATTGCGTTCCGGTGTAACTTTTACGACCTGCGGCTCATCCGTCACTGAAATTGTTTTAATACTGCTGGCTGCTTCATTTCCTGCTTTGTCTTTCGCAGTTACAAATAAGGTAAAAGAAGATACCGCTTTAGTAAAGAGGCTTCCAGGGATTGTTGCTTCCCAGGTGGTGTTATCAGCCGTATTTTGTACCAGTGCTGCTTTATAGCTAGTTTCATTTATTGTGTAAGCCAGCTCTGCTTCTGCTACCGCAACGTTATCTGTAATCTTAACAGATACCTTGTAATCCTTTCCAAGTTCTGCATTCTCAAAGGCCGGCAGGGTTATTACAGGTGCTTTTGTGTCATTTTTAACTACATAATCAGCAGAAGCCCCAACACGCAGCTGATCGGTGGTAGTGTATTTGGATACACAGGCATAGAGGTCAACCTTTTCACCGGCTGCTACACCAACGGGGTAGGTTGCCGCCCGATAAATAGGCATACTGTTTCCGCTGTTATCTGTTACAGTTGTACTTCCGTTGCTGTTGTAGGTACCAAGAGTGATATCCCTGATAACTACCCATTCAGATATCAGGGTATCCTTAAGGGCTTTCAAGTCGCTGATAGAAGTAAATTCTTGTGCTTTGATCAGCTGTGTTTCTGCTGCTGGTGTGATCAGCTCTTTCTCTGTAAGAGTCTGTAGCTGTGGAACGCCTCCGTACAAGGAGGTGGTGCCTGTCAACTTTACAACATCACCAATGCTATAACTGGTAAGGGCATCGTATACCTGTAGGGCGTATATGTTTCCCTCAATGACGTCTTCTAATATAGCGGTATTGGTGTTATCATAGTTTCCAAATCGGTAAACCAGCTGTCCTACTACAGTAATTACTTGTCCAGCTGCAGCCTGACTGCCCTCCAGAACAGATTTTGCACCTTCTGGAATAACTGGTACAGGGTCATATAAGGTAGGATCAGTTCCAGGATTTTCAACAGGTACGTAATTGAATTCTGCTATATCACTGTCTTCATATCCTGCTGCTTTTGCTTGTGCAAAAATAGTTGTATCCGTATTTATAGTAATAGGTTCTGCGTAATTAATCCAAATTGCTGAGGGTGACACCGTTGTATAATAGATACTGGAACCGGGAGTGCCACAGGTTAAACTGATAGCACTTCCAGAAACAATTTTACCCGGAGCCATACTGGCTTTCGGGGTTTCTGCTTTTACAGAAACGGGAGGAACACTGCTATCCAGCTTGTACAATGTAAAGGCAGAAGGATAACCGGCATTGCCTGCAGCAGTACCTGTTTTATATGCTCTGAATTTATTCTCGCTATTTTTGTTACTTGCTAACATTACAGTATCTGCACCAGTTCCTTTAAAGGAAAAGGTCCCATTAATAAATTCCGCATCCCAGTTATAATCACCAGGTTCTATACCGTTTACATTACCGCCTAACGGTTTTATAGATATTCCATTTGCATCTGTAAAGGTAACGCTGTTACCTGAGACTGTGAGATTCCATACCAGGGTATTATCAGGATTTACTACTTTTCCATCTACAGGGCTAATTGCTGTGGCACCTATCCATTTGGTACCGCTGTCATATGTACTCATGGCATAACCGGTGTTTACTATTATTACATACTTACCACTGGTAAGCTCGGCTGCTGAACTGACTGGCACATAGGTACCGGCAGTTTCTGCTGCATAACTTTGGGCAGGTGTTACGGAAAATACCATAATAATACTTAACATCACCGCCAGACATCGTTTTGCAAACACTTTCATTCTTTTTCCTCCTTATGATGATATACGCAATTCGTCTACTGTTCTTACACTAATTTTGTTCTGTCATCAGTGCTTAAGCTTAGTAAAGTAAATAGCTAACATTCTTATGTTAGCAAATATTTCTTATACTACCATTTCCCTACAGTAAACATCTTGTAAATTCTATACTTGTTTTATCCTATGTTAATTATTTGATTAGAAAATAGAATCAATAATCAATTCATTGGTACTTAACATTTATAACTCATATTAATCTTACCTCTTTTTCCACATATTAACAACGACTTTCAACCTACAATAAGAGCAAAAAAGAGACAAGTAATTATACTGCGGCTTTTCCTCCTCCTCAAAAAACAGATGCATCAAGCGACTTAACACTTATTTTGTCAGGATTGAATCATAAGGGGTAATACACAAATAATTCATAATTTTAGTATAGAATAGAATTGCAGTTTTCATAGCTATGTACTATACTTATAGTATTAATATACAGTTGGACAAGATGTCAGCTGCAATAATAAAACACTAATAACAAGAGAGGTTAAGATGAAGGGTAAAAAGCAAATCGATAATTCTTCCATGAGTTTGGGGCAACAGAGACGCCTGGAGAAAAAAAGAGAAGTGGAGAGAGCGAAACGGAATGCACTCCTCGGTAAAGTAATTTCGTATTCATTGATTGTACTGATTTCCGCAGGTCTTGTTGGTGCATTCAGCTATTCAATCTATCGTAATGCAACAAAAATTAAAGCTAGCAGTGATTATAGCACTTATTTAACTGACGATGGACTTATAAAAGATGTGACTGCAAATGAACTTGTAGAATTGACTGATTATAAAAACATAACTGCTCCTTTAAGCGAAATTGAATATACAGATGAATCCGTTGAAAAAGATATCAAATCTCTTCTGGAGGAGCACAAAGAATTATCAAAAGAAACTGATGCTGCAATTAAAGATGGAGACAAAGTAAACATCGATTATGTTGGCTCTGTTGACGGAGTAGAATTTAACGGCGGTAATACCAATGGCGAAGGTGCTGATTTAGAAATCGGTTCCAACAGTTATGTGGATGATTTTGAAACACAATTAATCGGACATAAGATAGGTGATAAAGTAACCGTTAATGTCACTTTCCCTGCTGATTATTCCAGCGCAGACCTTGCCGGTAAAGATGCTGTCTTTGAAGTTGTGATTAATGGAATTTACGTAACACCTGAATTTACAGATGAATTTGTAAAAGAAAATTTATCCGAAAATGCGTCTACTGCTGCTGAGTATAAGGAATATTTAAAGAAAACAAATTATGATAAAAATTTAGACACCTGGCTGGAAAAATATCTTTTGGATAATACCACTGTTAAATCCTATCCTGCAAAATATTTTAAACACTTAAAGTCTATCAAGAAATATGAAGATCAGATGTCTGTTGAGTACATGAACAACCTGTATTCCTCAATGGGTTATAACCAAACTACGACCTTTGAAGAATATGTTGGCATGACAGAAGCAAAATACGATGCCAAATTAGATGATGCTATTAAAGACCGTGCAAAGAAAACCCTGCTGTATCAGGCAATCTATGAAAAAGAAGGCCTTTCTGCTTCCAAGGATGATTACGCTGCTTATTTTGATGAAGATTCCACCGGCGGATATGACGCACAGGTAGAACAACAAGGTGTTGGTTATGTAATGCAGCAGATAATTGACAAGAAGGTATTGGAGTATGTGAAAGACTTGGTGACAGTTAAGTAATTGAAGCTGTATTTTGAAATAAAATATGTTATGAATCTTTTGTGACTAAATATTTTTTGTTTTACTGATTTTCAATGCATAGAATTCCAGAAAATCCCAGAAGTATCGTTAAGGCCGAAACCCTTCCTTGACTGCATTTCTGGGATTTTTATGTTGAGATATTAAATTATACTATTATAATTACATTATTATCTATTGCAGCTGCTGCTCCTACCATAAAATCATTTATATCCATCAAAGGATTATAGAAAATTCTTCTTATATCCAATATCATCTTTCGTTCCATTGTTCAAGCCAGAAATATTCGTCCCTATGTATTCCAGCAACCTGGTTATTAAATCCGCAATATTGATGATATCTATTCAATATTACGAATTTCTTATTGTTTAATTTAATTGTTTTCGAGAATGACAACGAAACAATAGTGATTTACAATTTAGATAGCAAAAATAAAGGAGATTTAAAATGGATTTAAAATTTTTTCCAATACAATCATCAATACTATCACCGGACGCTTTACTCAAAGAAATTAGTTTACGCTATGGTTTTAAAACACTACAATGCCGCTTATGGAGCGCTGGTTTGAATGATGTGTATCTATTACAAGATGCTACACGGAAGCTTTTTTTAAGAACTTCACATACGAAACGTTTTTCTAAAAAGGATTATGAGGAAGAACTAAATGTAATGCTACAGCTAAGGGCAAGAGGCATTAATACATGTATACCTGTTAAACAGTTGGATGAAACATATATTTGGGAAATTAATGCACCTGAAGGAAAGCGATATGCCGTTCTTTTTGAAGAAGTTAAAAATAACAATAAGGTAAGCAACTATAACATGGGAAAGCTTGCTGCTGAAATTCATAAAGCTTCCGATGAAGTTATATTAAATATTAGTCGTCAGCCTATAGCTTATGAGCAGTTGATTTCACAACCAATTAAAAGTATTATTGAATCTGGCTTTATAAATGAAATGGATACACAATTATTAGTAGAAAGCTCAATGGAGATATGGAACCACCTTAAAAGCCATATTCCTGATACAGCACCATACTATGGTTATTGCCATGGCGACATGCATTGTGGGAATATATATTTCAATGATGGTATCCCTCAGATTTTTGATTTTGACTGTATGGGAAATGGTTATAGAGCTTATGATTTATGCGTCTATTTATGGGATGAGACCTCTATAAATGAAGAGTTTATTAACTCAGAAGAATGGAAAGATTATTTAAAGGGTTACAATGAGGTTCGCAAGCTTTCAAACGCAGAAGTTATTGCAATTCCTGCTTTTGCATCATTAAGACAATTATGGTTTATCGGTCTTATAATTGACGCTACCAATATTAATAATTCATGGGATGGTTTAAATGACAGTTTTTTTAAAGAACAATTAAAGAGATATACATTCTGGTATAATAGGTGGAGGAGTACAGTTAATTAATTGATAATATGATTAATAGCTGGGAACAACTTATACCATATCATGAACAGGGAGCTTATGAAAACAAGATTTATTGATTTTGAAGCTATTCATGGCAGCAAAATCAACATGGATTTTTTGAAGGAATTAGAACATTGAAATTTATTTTAACGATATATCGAGTCTCAGACTAGAAAATCCCAGAAATATCGTTATGTCTGTAACCTCTCCTTGACTGCATTTCTGGGACTTTTATATTGAGATATTGAATTTTCCTATTATAATTGATATTACCCTCTTCGTCCTCATATTCAGGAATTTTCATATCCTTCAAGTCGCACAATCGCAACCATTTATACATTCCTGAACTGAAAAATTCACGCCTATTTTGCCTCAAAAGCAGGGATGAACCAAGGGGTCGAAAATGATGCAGGTTAAAGAGCCGAGGTCAAAAATCTCCCCTGCTCGGATTACATCAGCCCGCAATGCGGGCTGAGATGATTTTTTTATCGGGGTCAGATTTATGTCATTTGGGTTGTAAGTGGGGTCATTAGCGCAAGAAATATCCATTAATGCGAAGTATTTACGGAGTCACGAACGACTCCGAATATTAAAATGGGGGATCAGTTCATCTGCTGATCAATTGGATATGAGGCTTATGCCGCTAAACTAATTATGGCTTTTACTTTTTTATTTCTTCAATTTTAACTCCAAGTAAGTCGAAAGGAATCTTAAAATAGTAGTAATCATCAAGATATGACGTATAGTAATTATTATTTTTTTTCTCCAAATTTAAGTTTGAGCCATCTCCAATTAGTAGTAAATTGTAATCTGTATTCTTAATAATTTCATTAATAGTCTTAAAAAGTATCACTAAAGCCTGATCTCTAAACTGACTAAACACTTGAATTCGTGCACTTGTATCTGCAACAAAATTAAAATCTTCTTCAATAACCTCTAGCCCGACCTCTTCTTCTAAATCTACCGATATAGTCATACAGTTAAGACATAAATTAATAGAATCTTGGTCTTCAATAGATTTGAAGTGAATATTTATTTTTTTTTCTAAAATTTTCATTAAATAATAGGCCAATCAGTTCCCGTACCGGCAACCTCATATGACAGCGTTAACTCTGTATGGAATGGATTGCAAGTCATTTCTGGATTTATTTTTGAGAGATGGAACGTCAGAAAAAAGAACAGAAAAGGGAGCTACAGAAAGAGTATCCCCCCCCTGTAATCCCCGGCAGCACCATTTTACCATAGAACCTGTTTGATGTAAATTCATGGTTCACCATGAACCATAAGGTAGATGATCTGGCTAATTTTCTGGTGGAACAGAATCAATAGACCACTTTAGGTTTGCCCTGTGTCGCAAATAATTGCCCCTGTGTGACCTTTAAAACCGATAGTAGAACATATATGCCATTCAGGCAATAAAACACCTCGTTGGGCAAATTTGAAAAACATAGGATTTTCCCTTTGCACCTAATAACTGTTTGGATTGCTATTGCCTCCTGTTCATCTTCCGGTTGCTTTTTCAGAAAAACATCGCATATAGGCCAGTTTTTCATATCCCTCAAGTCGCACAATCGCAACCATTTATAAATTCCTGAACTGTATAATTCTTGCCCTATTTTCCTACAAAGCAGGGATGAACCATGGGGTCGAAAATGATGCAGGTTAAAGGCCGGTGCACCTTACGACGCTCCAGCCAGCTTACAGCAGCCGGCAATGCCGACTGCATAAGTATTTGTGGACAAGCACCTTCTTTTTTTAGGTGGCTGTCAATAAGGTAAAAGTCACCCATCAGGTGGCTGTAACAACTCTGAAATACACCTAGTTCAAAGTTTTTTAAAGGTGCCTGCTTAGGTACACCGCATAAAATATGACCAACTAATTTACGTCAAATCCCCCTCATCATTTTAATTTCTTCTCTCTAATTTCTCCAATAAATGCATTGATTTTTAGTGATTTCTGAAATATATAACTAACCACAAATACCAGTCCAAAATCAAATCTAAAGAAATGTTCTTTTTGGACTGGCTCTTGAAGTTTCGCAGTAATTATATTAAAGTGTGAATCATCTCCCTTACAATTTGTTAATTCACAAACTAAAATATTGCCTTATTTCATTATTTAAGTTAGTTTTTATTCCATCTTCTATCTTAATACTAACATTATTGAAATTTATATTATTAACTTCCATAATGTTTTGAAAATTTGTTTGTTCAAAATGACACCCGATAAATATAACATTATCAAATTTAGAATTATTAAAAGAGCATTCTATAAAATTTGTATTAATGAATGTGACGTTAGTAAATTTAGAATCATCAAAATAACTTCTTTCCAACTGAGATTCTATAATTTTAACATCTTGAAAAGAGGTTTCATTGTATGATGTTCTAAAAGAATCCAGATTTTTAATCTCCGTAGATATAAATTCTGTGTAATCTGCGTTTCCCTTTTTAAAAGTATTGTATAAAAAAATACACTGATTAAAAATACTACCGCAAAGAGAAGCACCGCTTAAATAAACTTTTGAAAAATCACAATTATTAAATGTAATCTCTAAAAAGCTACTGTTATTCAAATCATATGGAGAAAAATCAATATTATTTATGGTAACATCCTGATAAATTAAACTACATTTCTCTTTTGTTTTTCCTAAAGAATATTCCGTATATTTTTGAAGATTGGTAATTAAATCCATATAACCTCCTTATGGCCAAGTAACTATTTTATCCATCAAATTTAAATCTGAAAGCTTCTCAAGAAGTTCAGCCTTATGCAATGAGCTTAAATTTGATGTATCAAGAATCACAAATTCACCTTCACTTAAAGATTTATTAATAGATCTAAGTGAACTTTCTAGTGTATATCCTCCTTTTTTAGGTTTAAAGTTAGAATTAAATGACTTAACATCCCAAGCTTGTCCATTAGCGTCAAAAAATTCTGCTTTTCCAGAAGGATCTCTTACAATAGGTCCTTTGATTTTTCCACTTTCTTCTACATTTAGTCCAACTGTACGTTCATGTATTCCTTTTTCAATATCTATTGGTCTATTTGAACCTGTATGTGCTGGATCTTTAGCCAAAGAATCTAACTCAGTGGAAGCTCTACCGCCTGTATAATTACCTTCTATGTCATATAGCGTTTTACCCGTCCCCTCACTACTACCATGTCCTTCACCAGACATCAAATTCAGCCCATCACCAACCAGATTTTGAGCACTTTTTAAAGCTATACCTCCTCCAATGCTCATGGTTGCAATACCTGCTGCTGTTAATGGTACTCCAGCAACAGCACCTACTCCGGTGGAACTCAAAGCAGCACCTCCTGCTCCTCCCATCGCACCAAAGATAAATGCACCAGTTCCGGCAACCATTAAGGCGAGGTCTGTTACCGTCTTTCCTAAATTAAATGCTTTTCTATCCAATTGAAATGGTTCTGCTGTTCCACCTAACTCCTGTAACAATCCACCAAAAACATTATTATCTATTGCTACTGCTGAACCTACCATAAAATCATTTATGTCCATCAAAGGATTATAAAAGATTCTAATAATATCTAATAAATTAACATTATCATCTTTCGTTCCATTGTTCAAGCCAGAAATATTCGTCCCTATGTATTCCAGCAATCTGGCTGCCGTTACATTTATGAAATAAATCCCCACTCCTTGTGCCATTTTGACATAATCATTGAGCATTTTTATTTTATTAGCAAACTCAAGTATTTTTATACATTCACGTTCATACCAATCCTTAATTGTACTTTTAAGGGAGTCGAACTTCATTTTTAACTTTGCCAGAGAGGCAATACATAGAAGCAGTATTGTCTTATTCGCATCCGTTAACAAATCCAGAAGCTTGACCCACCACTCTTCAAGCCTGCCAGCTTTCTGATGCTCCAGAGAATACTCACCTTGTCCGGCAATAGCATCTGCTACTTCCTGATCCATCCTGTCTGCCACGATAAGGAGATTTGTAATTTCATCTGAAAAATGATAAAAAGCTTCGGATTTCTGTCTTAAAGCTATGATTTTATCTCTAACAGAATCAGCCGCCTGAATTAAATATCCGGAAGAGTCTCCTGTCACATTATCTATATTATTAACAATCGTTTTTTCCAAGTCTTCACTATATTCCAATGCCTCTTTTCCCAAGTCTTTGGAATAACGTGCAATAGCCTCCAGATCTTCATAATCTAATATAAAATCTGACATGTAACACTCCCTCCATGTATTGTTGATTACACTTATGCTCAAAACATTTAATCCAAGCTTATTCTCTGAGCGGTTTCATAAACAGACTGATACTTACTATCTGCTATCTGCATATTCCTTGACATAATCTGGATTACCTCAATGTATGTAGAAATATTTTTTTCCCATTCTGTCCCATACTTTTCAAAGAATGCATCTCCTGCCTGGGTATCCCACCCATCTTTAATATCCTCCACCGCAACAGACAGCTTTGCTTTCAGATCTATCATACGCTGTGCTTGTTCCTGATAGGTTAACTTTGTCCTATTAAGCATTTCTTCGTTGATTTTTAGCATTTCTTCACTTCCCTTACTGGTTGTTTTGAATTAATAAGGCTGCCATACCCTCCATGGTGCGAATTTTTGCCTTCGCCTCATCAGCCTCTTCTGCTCTACCCATCTCAGAAAGAATCGCACCACGGATTGCATACAACTCGCCTGAATCCTCTCTGACTTTAAGAATATAATCCGAAAGTTCCAGTGCCTTCTCATACATTTTCAAGTCCTTCAGACATAACATCCGGAATACATAAGCATCCAGATTATTGGAGTTTTGTAATGAATACTTGCGTAATTTCTCAACTCCCAGCCTGTACAATTCATCTGCTTCTGTTTCTCTGTTTAACATACGTAAACAATAAGGTTCATAATAATAAGCCGGCAGGGTATAATCCCCCATTGTATTGATATCTTTAAGTGAACGGGCGCAGGACAAAGCCTGTTCATATTCTCCCATGGTAATATAACAGTTCATCAATAAGTATTCCGCTTCCGGATCAGGTTCCGGCGGAACCTTCGCACCAGAGGCTGCGACTGCATTTTTTAAGCTATCTATTGTCCCCTGCATATTCCCCTGCAGGGCATAAATCTGAGCATGCTCTATTGCACTCCTGCGTTTGTCTATTTTACTCTCAGGTCTGTTTTCTTCCGTCTTTAAAAGTTCCAAGGCTTCTTCGAAACAATTTTGATTTGCATAAAGATTCGCCTGATCCAGAATAAAGTCAGGGTCCTCCGGGAAATTATCAATTGCTTCCTTCACCGCCTTATGCGCTTTATCAAACTCTTTCATATCTGCGTATAAGCGGATTTTCATATGATATCCCTCCGCATTATCAGGGCATTCTAGCGTCATCTCATCCAGGGTATGAACGGCTTCATAATATTTTTTTTGCTTTATGTAAAGCATTGCTTTTTTAAGCCGTATCTCTCCCCTTCGCGGAGCTTTGCTGATTGCCTTTGTATAATTCCTAAGGGCCAGAACAGCATCACCTTCTTCTTCATACAGGATACCCATATTATAAAATATTTGTGAGTTATCGTATCCGTTTGCAACGGCCTGGTTATAATATTGGATTCCCTTTTCCTTTTCACCCTTCAGTAAATTAATATTGCCAAGATGAAAATAAATACTTCCGTCTTTGCTGTTAACTTTTATGGCTTTTAAAAACGCTTCTTCAGCCTCTCCGTATTCTTCCATATTGGTATATGCAATTCCCATACCAATATAAATGTCGGGATTAAACGGATCCTCATTCTCCGCTTTTTTGAAATACTCCAGTGAATTTTCACTTTTTCCACTTACCAGCAGCACTTTTCCCTGATTTATATATTCAACAGCCAGTACCTCATTCATATCCTGTCATCCCTTTCCTTCCTAAAAAAACATATCAGTTGAATTTTAAGGTCTAATTAAAATAAAGCTTTATCTTATGAAGTTTTATATTTCCTGGAAAAATACATTACCACAGTCAATTTCTTCTAACATTTCTCTGCAAAATTAGTTTTAATTTACGCTTTTCTTACCTGCAGCACGTGCCCTTTCCTCTTCTCTTCTTTGCTCATCCCTGCGCTCTGCCTCTCTTCGCTCCTCTTCCAATCGCCTTTCTTCCGTCCTTATTGCGGCTTCCGTTGAACTTATCTGGTTTTTTAAACTGGTTATTTGTGTTTCCAGCTCAGTAATTTTATTTTCGGTAACTGATTTTTCACTTAACAGATTGTATTTGGCAGAAGACAACTTGGCATCAGCGTCCGGCTCCTGCTCTCGTTCCTTTTCAACTACATAGGAAAGCTGTGTCATATTCCTGCTTCCTTTAACTCCATCTAAAATTCCATTCGAGATATCTCCGGTGCTTTTTGTGATACTGCCGGCATAGTAATCAAAATTAATGCTTAAATCAGATATTATTCTTTTTATAGCCTCTCGTCTTATCTTCTGCTCTTTCAGTTCCGCTTCTGCTTTTTTAAGACTTTCATTATAGCTGGACAACGAAATAACTAAGCTGCTTAAATAACTCATGCCAAACTTCCTCTCCAATTCATGAATCCATCATTTATTATCATTATCTGCAAAAAATTAGTTTACAAGATATTTACTTAGCTCCTCGTCAGTTGTCCTGTATGCATTCAATCCATCCACCAGGGTATGATATAATTCATTTAAGATATCCTCGATATCTGTAAGCTGCAAAAAAATTTCGTCATATTCTTTCTCAAAAGCCTGTCTTCCCTTTCCGCTCCAATGCAGAAGTAATTCAGATGTTGCCTGTTTTACGGTTGTCCTTATACTATTGTATTCTTTAATGCCCTCATCAAAAGCGAGAATAGCCGCATCCATTTTACTGGTATCAAGTTTCCTTATAATGTTATCACTCATGATTATTCTCCATTTCATGTATGTCTCTTTCTTCGTATTATAATGCTTCTGACAAGGAAGACACCTTCTCAGGACTTTTTCGGTCTAAAATCCGAAATGGGCACTCTCTGTACCCATTTCATGTTAACTCAAGGTTATTATTTTATTAAATTTCTTCATCTGATCCGTATATAATTTTCTGTTTTTGAACACCTTTTTCTGTAATAAAATAGGAATCACCGAGTTCTATTTCTTTTCGGTACTGTCGTATATAATTAATTGCCACTTCAGTAAATTTGAGATTTGACAGGTCTTCAAACACAAAGGTATTTTTACTATCCTTTAGCAGTTTCAGAAGCTCAGAGGCGCCATAAGCAACTGGTGCATTTTCAACATCTGTAAATAAGAAGCATACCTTAAGCTGTCTGTAGTTCTTAAGTATATCCTTTAAGAAATCTATTGCATTTTTGCTGATTCCGTTAGCACTGTATATATTGCTGTTCTTAACAACAGCAAACAGCAGCGGTTTATTTTGCAATGCTTCCATACCGCTTTCCATTAATAACTCCAGTCTCTCTTTCAGTTCAGCGTTAATTTCTTCAATTATTGGTTCGAACTCGTTATAATCAACGGTATACTTTTCAACAATACCGGAAGCCTTCAAGGAACTCAGTCGTTTCTGATAATCATCCACGATATAGGCTTTTACCGGAAATTCAAACATTCCCTGTCTAAGGTAATGAAACATAACTTTTACCAGGTTTGTTTTTCCGCTTCCTTCACGGCCTGTTATGCTTATCAGCTGCGTTTTCATGAAATCAATATAATTTAATTCTACAGAATCATAATCAATACCCACTGGAACGCGGTATGAATTCTGCTTGTTGTATTTAAGGTGCTTCATGAGGTATTCGTAATTTAGCAGCTGGGGAACTTCTGGAATACGTCTTGCATATTGTTCACCAAATCTTTCATTGATTTTCTTTACATATTCCTTAATCCCTTCTACCCTGTCAATTTCCTTCTCACCCTGGAAAGCCAGATAAGTCTGATATTCGTAAATATTTTTATTGATTTCCACAAGCCCTCTGCCCGGAACATTTTTAGGCTGAATTCGGCACTTATCAAATACTGCACGATATTCATCTGCGGTATTACAGTAAAGACTGATACGATTGGGAAAATTACTCATGTATTTATAGCTGATTCCGCTGGTTTGTTTTACTGTAACAACCATACTTATACCAACGGAATTGCCTTCCCTGCAGATATTGATAATATATTCCTCGTAATCCGGATACAGTTCCTTCAAAGCAAGGAAGTTATCCACCATAACTATGATATTGTTCATATCCGTATACCCTGCCTCTTTATAGGAGCTGAAGGAGGTAATACCGATTTTTGAGAACTTTTCTTTTCTCTCTTTAATTTCTGTGTTAAGCATTTTTATAAGATTCTTCAGCTTCTCATCATCGGCTGCCAGTACAACGCCACCCAAATGATTCAGCCCATCAAAAACACTTAAGGCCATAGAACCGAAGTCCAGTATATAAAGGGATACTTCATCGGGTGTATATTTATCTGCAATACCTCGTATTATTGTCTGGAGCAGACAGGTCTTTCCATACTGCGAAGAGCCAAGAATAAAAGTATTCCCATTCTGAATATCTATGGATACTTCCTTCTGCTGCTGATTATTTGGATCATCATAGATACCAAGCCTTACAATAGTCTGCAGTGCCTGCTTCCTGTCAAATGTATCTTCATATACGATCAGATCTGCGAGAGGCGGCATGCAAATTCCTGGAAGCTGTTCTATACGTCTGTTTTCGCAATGGTTATGTATATAATTCACCACTGCTTCTAACTGTGTCTCAGATTCTTTTGCAGCGGTTCCCTTTTTACTGATATAAACAGGCGTTCTTTTTCCAGATAAGGAAATACTGGAAATAACATGTTCTTTCTTCATGGCAGACTCGTCCATATTGGTGGAAGCTCCGCTGTAAGCAGACTGGAACAGTTCAAAAATTTCATTATTGCCTACCTGCAGATATGCTCGTCCCGGTTCTTTGATTTCAGCAGCCAGAGGTGTTTTTAAGACTTCGTTACTGTCCTCTTTATTCTGAACCTTTAAACACAGTTTAAATTTAGAATTGGACCAAATCTGAGCATCAACAACACCGCTGGGTTTTTGGGTAGCAAGTATCAGATGGACACCAAGGCTTCGTCCTATTCGTGCCGCACTGATAAGTTCTTTCATGAAATCCGGCTGATCCATCTTAAGCTCGGCAAATTCATCTACGATTAAGATCAGATGGGGAAGTGGTACTTGAACTTCTCCTTTCTTAAACAATTTTATATATGCATCGATGTGATTAACATTGGCAGCAGCAAACAATTCCTGACGTTTTCTAAGCTCCGCTTTAATGGACAGAAGCGATCGGTCAATCTCTCTTCCATCAATGTTGGTAATAGCTCCGACCAGGTGGGGAAGATTCTTGAACTGATTAACCATACCTCCTCCTTTAAAGTCAATGATAACAAAACCGACTTCATAGGGATGGAACAGCGTCGCCATGGACAAAATATAGCTCTGTAAAATCTCACTCTTACCAGAACCAGTCGTACCGGCAACCAGACCATGGGGTCCGTGATGCTTTTCATTCAGATCCAGATAAACAACGTCCTTTTTGGAGTTAACTCCTAAAGGAGCTGCCATGGATTTATAAACTTCAGAAGTATCCCATCTTCTATCAATCTCCAAGTCATCAACATTTAGTATACCCAACAACTCATATAGTGAAATATTCTTTGTAAGGGAGCCTTCCAGACTGACTTCTTCGCAATAGACAGGAGACAACTTAACAGCTGCATTCATGGCAATATTGTCATTGATATATTCATATCTGAAGTTGCTGACTTTCGTTGAATCTGCTTTGTCTATTAGCTTCCCCAGATATTCATTGCGGTTTAATATAATGATTTTCTGGCACCCTAATGGCAAGAGCTCTTTGTATTCTTCGAAAAAAATAAAAGTTACCCCTAAATCTTTTGCTTTTTCAATGTATTGGGATATTGGATGACGTTTCATTCCGATTTCATTGTAAACAAATACTACAATCCTGGGATTGACGGTATCCGAATTTTCTCTTCTGGATAATTCTTTATATAGATATTCAAACAGAATATTCCTGCTTTCCTCGTTGCAAACAATATTTCGAATACCCAGATCATCATTTTGCAGATGGGGCAGCAGACGAATCCATTCTATATTCTTTGAATATTCTTCTTCGATTACGAAGAAAACCTTCACATCACTGTAATACTGTCTAATACAAATATCCAAAAGAATATTCTTACACAGCTCTCTGATATACATCTCAGCACCAACAACTCCTACGGCTCCGCAATCAGTAAGCTTTAATATAACCGGGGCCTCCTTTAACAGACGATATTCCTCGGTAATCTGCTCCGGAATCACTGCCATGGAATCATCCGATTCAAATCTCTCAAGTTTTTTATATTCTATCTGTCGCATGGATTCAGACTCCCCGATTCCCAGCCTGACATCCAGAAAATCTTCATCTTCATAGCTTCTGTTAAAGAGGTCTCCTGAGAAATCCTCCACCAACCCCACTTCATTTTCCAAAGAATAATAAGTGCTGCTGATGATTTGCAGTTCTTCTTTTCTCTTAGCCTCAATTTCGCCACGCTTTTTTTCTATATATTCTGAGTACATTTTCTTTCTGTCTTTTGTCGATTTTCTATATTCCTTGTCCTCATCAATCATCCCGTAAACGGAAGTTACAATACCTATTCCCATGGAGCAAACGCTAAACAGGACAAAGGAACCGCCACCTCCCATAACACCACGCAGGACAACCGTCAGTCCCAGTGATGCAAAAGCAGGTGCCAGTTTCATAATAATGTTTCTTTTAGGTTTATTCGGTTGCTGGGGAGGATCCAGTATTGATATCTTCTCATCCGGAATCAACGAGATAATCCTGGTATTTCTATTAAATTTAGGATACTCAAAATGACTCTTCGCATCACCTTTAACCCCATAAAGCAATGATGGGATGTCCATGCTGCTCATGGAAGAGGTATACAGCTTTCCTTCCTTATAATAAAAACTGAAACCAAGTATAGAGAAAAAATCATAATCCTTTATCTCTGATTTCTGTCTTACTTTTAAACCATTTACATATAATCCGTATCTCGTACCATTATCTGTAATAAAAAGCCTGTCCTGTTCCCTGACAAGTGTAATGGAATCTGAGCCTATCAGCTCATCTCTTAAAATAATATCGGAAGTTTCATTTCCGCCTATTGTCACCTGGTGGCTAAAGGAGATGTCTATTTCTTTTGCATAATCTCTTTTCTCAAAGTCAAAATCCATTACAAAGCTTACTCTGAATATTTCCTGATTGGATTTTTGATATTTTAGAATAAAATCATCACCATGGGATAATTCCCTGCTAACCAGCTTCATGACTCCATCTGAGGATATGTAGATATTTTCATCACATCTTATCATCCAATCCCCATTGTTATTAGTAAATCTTATTTCAAAGTCCTCAAAAAACTTTTCTTTTCCTAATCGAATATCATTATGCTTAAAGGTTCCCAGCGTTATTTTTTTACTTTCTACCGGTAGCTCAACTTCTTTATATATTCGCTTGCTGAATATAATAATTTTATATCGCTTATCCACTGATACATCCCCTATTCCGTAATATTAATTGTGGTACCGTTTCTCATTCCATACTCTGCTATTGATTTATTCCCCTTTAACAGGGCAATCGGATTTTCTGTTTTTAGAAAACATTTCGATAGATCCCCTGTATTAATACCAAGCTGAAAGCCTTCATTTAAGCCTATGATTAACTCATTTACCGTAATGTCCAGCGGTAAATCAACATCAATCTTTATATTCTTTTTGTGTAGGTATAAAATTGCCGTAATTCTATCACTGTTCATAAACATCTCCTCCCTTCATATCAAATGAACATGAGCGCAAGTTTTTGAATACTCCGGTTATTTGTTAAAACTCCCTCTTCCGACGCACTGTTCTCTGTCCATAATTCTATGTATTCGCTAACCCTGCAGAAATTTGTCATATAACCATTAGCCAGGAAATTTTCCCGATTATTTCTGTATTTATTACATACAAAAACAAAACGGTCATTATCTGAACAGTCTATATTTCGTAATAGACAATCTAATTTATATACCGCGTTCTTATCCTGTCCTGCAAGGATAATCGTATGATCTGCTACTCCCATAAGTCTGGATAGATCTTCTGTAAAACCAGTTGCTCCATCCACGATAACATAATCATAATCCTTGGAATCCCTGATACCATTTATTAAATTAATATAGTCCTCCCCTTTTATGTTCAACGAAGGAAGTGACAAGTGAAACGGAGGTAACAGATCAAAGGTTCTGTTAATTATCTTTGTTTTCACAGCCTCATAAACATATTCACTCTTCTCAATCAATAACTTTTCTGTTCCACTCTCCATAAAAGGCAGCTGCGGTATCACACTTCCTATAGTCTGCAGACTGTCAATTCCTATAAGTAATACCTTTTTCTGGTATTTCGCAAGGGCTTCACACAAGGCGGCAGAAACTGTGGTCTTTCCTATTCCTCCTATGGGTGAATACATCATGAGTATTTTTGTTTCTTCCTTTGTGTTCAATGTCTCCGATCTGGCGGAAGATTTACCTATAATCTCAGCGTATATTTCTTTTACACTTGTATATTTATAAATCCTGTTTGCCTCTGCATCTCCAGTATTGTTATTTAATAGTTCCTGTTCCGTAAGTATGAAAACACTGGCAATGTTATGACGCTCCAGCTCAGCATCGTATAGTTCTTCGTTAATAATTAATATATCCACTCTCTGCGGCTCAGAGAAATATTCTTTCAGATAGTCAGGATCTGTAATAACAATAAGATCTGCCTTATCTTCCAGTCCATCGATAAATTTACGTTCCAGAGGCATCAGATATTTGTCATCTGTATCTGCCAATACTATTTTTATATTTGCCATTTATGACTTCCTTTCAAAAACTGTTTCTTCCATAAGCAATGTTTTATCTCTCAATAAATGTCCTATTTTGTCTTTTTCCCAAAGGTAAACAGCTTTTTAACCCCTGCAAGCATATCATTGCTATCTGCCGCCCCTGAGGTTATTCCATCTTTTTTCTTAAACCCAATCCGGTGTTTCTGTCCAGTATAACCGTTTTCCTGCATATCCTTGAGGTATTCCTGAATCTCCTCTGTGTTAAAAGCTATATTGTTAAGATTCTCACAGAGAGATGTAATATAGGGATTTCGATTGTTGTATGCATTCAGGATTACAGAAAGATTTGCTTTGAGCTCTGCTTCAAAAATACCGTAACTTATACTGTCAGACTCATGATTAACTGGCAGATAGATCAGGTTAATGCTATAATTGTCACAATCTACAAAGATATGGTCAGGTGATACCAATACATTTTCGCATTGCATAAAACCATTGCTCTTTACCATGTTAACTGCGTCTAATAGCTGTATCAGCAGCGGAAGTATTTCGGCAAAACTCAAACCAGGCATAAGTGTCTCCAACGTCTTAAACCTTGCCGTATCATATACCAGCTTATCTTTCCCGTTATGAGAAACCTTGGTGCATTTAAGAAATCCATTTTTTTCCTGTCCTATTAATACTTTATATCCTACAGAATAAAACAATGATGATGATTCCAGAATATACGCATGGTTCTGTGTGTCCTTTATCTCCGTTACTTTATCCATGACGCTCATATTTCTTCCCCCTATTTTAACTATTTTCTGCTGTTCGATTTTTTTAGTCTTGTATGCTTCATGATAATTCGATTCAGTTCTTTTTCTGCTTTTTCTTCTTCAACATTCTCAGGACCGGCAGGATTAGAAAGAATCCATAAAATAAACGCGTAATATTTTGGTACATCTGATTTCATTATTTCAATTTCTTCCATTGTAGGATAATAATGTAATGTTGAAAATTCAATGTTATCGACTATTGAAAACAGGTCATCCATTTTTTCATGTGTAATGGTAACATAATTCCTATCTTTCATAATTTCGATATTTTCTTCTAAAGTCTTCAAATTTATCCTCCCATTCCATCATATGTTCATGATAAGTAGTTGTTTGATTTTTTCCGTGCTGTTTTGAATAGTATAATGCCTGATCACATTTTTCTATCAGTTCCTGCGCAATAGCACCTCTTTGATTATTCTCTATTAACCCAATGCTGACAGTAATTGGTCTCTTTGTCCTGACCCATTCGGCATTATGCTCATAAGTTGTCTCACAAAAGCTTTTTCTAACCTTTTCTGCTATTCTAAAGGCCTCATCATCCGTTGTTTTCGGTAAAACTACTGCAATATCTTCACGGCCATACCGGAATCCCGTATCCTGACTGCGGCTGACCTTTTTCACTGTATTGACCAATGTTCTTAATACATAATCCCCAAAAGGCTGACCATAGGTATCTTTTACGAACTTGAAATTATCTATATTAATAATAAATATGCAGAAAGGTGCCATTAATTTGGTTCTTTCCTCCACTTCTTCATAGAAGGCTCCGCTGTTATATAACCCTGTCATGTCATCTCTTTTAGACTTATCCATAAAAAAATCTGATTTTGCACTGATAGACAGCGTCTCTTCCGTATATCTTTTTATTATCATAAATATCTGAACCAGCCCCATAACAAAAAGCATCAGGTTTAACAATATATTTGCTTTAAAAGGTACAAAGAATATTGAACTGATCAGTATGATTACCATGAACGCAAAGGTGATGATACACTCCTGTTTTATCATTTCGATATCTTTTTTTAAGGTTATTGCAAAAAGCGGAACAATTAAAAGTATGGAGACTGGTATAAAATTACTGCAGATAAAGGCATCAATACCATAAAATAAAGTAATGCTGGTCAATGAGAATATCAGCTTTCCTTTATCGGTTATTTCATCAAAATTAAGATAACTTTCACGCCAAAACCATAGGAGCAATTTACAAACAACTGGCAATAATGCAAATATAAACCCCAACACACCAATATGAAAAAGAAAAACTATCGTATATAAAATTACCGAAAATATTAAATTCAGAGTCAGCAGTTTGCCAAAAAAAATATTAAAATTACTCTCCTTCATTTCGAACTCCTTTACCATCTGTATTGTTTTACATAGACCATTTTAAAAAACAAAACAAAACATAAATTTATATATTAACAAACAATAATATAAAATAAATCAGGATTAAAACAACTATGATGGATATGGCTATAAATACTGGTTTTAAATTTAAGGGGGATCTTTTTTTCCCTCTTTCATCAAACATTTCGGTGATTTTAATACCTGTTGGTTCATGGCTGTTGATATATCTTACCAGCCAGATTATTGTTACCAAGATAGCAGCGATAACAAAATAGCCATAAAAAAGCCGAATAACAACTAATAAATTATGTAAATTAAAATCCTTTTGTAAAGTTTGCAAATCATGCATTTTTGTTATGTCCTCCAACTATTTTTCAATATACTTAATATGACAGAAAACGAAATAATAATGTCGATTAATCGGATAAAAACCTACTAACCTTTCAATTGCAAAAAGCTCCTTCACTTTCAGGCAGTTTATGCCGAGAAGTGAAGGAGCTTTCTTACTTTAATTATCACTATTGTGTCTTATAGGTAGTATCAATTTTATTGAAGATATAATTGTAATCAGGCGTGTATCCGGCTTTCGCGGCTTCCTCCACACTTCCAAAATAGGCAACTGCCTGAAGCTGGACCAGGTTACTGTCCTCAATTTGAGATTCATAACAATATTTTTTCTTATTATTACTATCAAGGTATCCAATTACATGTACTTTTTTAATAACCTTCAGTCCTGAGATCTGAGCATTTCTAACCTTAGCCTGTCCTGAAAAATCTACATCCTTCATAATCAGTATTAGGCTTGGGCTGTCAATTTTATTCAGTCCGCTGGAGGTCTGAGCAGAGGGAATATATACTGTATAATCCTTGTCGCTTCTCAGTTCTGCAATGGCATCAATATTCTGTGTAATGGCATTCGTTATCCTGGTATTTATTGCTCTTGAAACGGTTTCTTTGCTTAAGGACATACTTTGACTCGGTACACCGCCTTCACTGGGGGTTGTTTTAATACTGCCTATATCTGCATAAGCAGTACCGCTTGTCATAGCCATTGTATTTGCATTAACTCTTATCCATTTTTCTGATCCCAGACATACCGCTATTTCAGATGCCAGTTTGTCATTATCATCAAAGGTCTTAATCGTATAGGGCAGTTTAGGAGACCAGTTAAATTCAAATGTATTGCTATGCGCCTCCCCCGTCTCGTTAACCTCAGACATAAGGGTTATATAATAACCATCATTTGTAGCCAATATTGCTGTTGCAATACTGTCTTCTATATATTTTAAATTATCTTCATATAAAGACATATTGTAATTCATACACATCATTTCTTCAAAGGCAGGCAGACACAAATTGGGGCTGAGCGTTGTCTGGTTCATGTCCTGATAGGAAAGTTCACTGTTTACACTTGCCAGAGAATAATGGAAGGCCATTTCCCCTGAATACTCTATTGCTTTTGACAACCTGTCCGTATCGTACTCCGTTGTAGCAGTTTCCAATTGTATATAAAATGTCGTAAGCATAACAAGCAGACAGCATAATGCAACGAAATTAAATATCATAAGCCAGTTTTTCATGGTGCACAGCTCCTTTCTGCTTTACATCTTCTGTTATTTTATTTTGAATTTTATTGTTTTTGAATTTCCTACTTTATCGGTTACTACCAGAGTGTACGATCCTTTTGCAGATATCTTCGTTCCATTCTTTATCGTCTTATTGTTTAATTTTGCACTTTTAATACCGGATTGCTTATCACTGAACTTAATGGTTTTTGTTGTTTTATAAGTCTTTCCATTAGCGACCCCGGTAACTGCCGGTGCTGTTTTATCAATATTTGATACTTTCACTGCATACAATAAATAATTCCCAAGATAATCACGTATCCGGAATGTATACGTGCCATTGGAGGTGGCCAAATAACTCTTCCCGGTTAACGCTTTCGTAACATCGCTATTATAAGTCGACCAGGTATAATAGTCATTGATCTGGGCTTTTGGAATAATACCCTTTGTAACCAGAAGTTCTGAATATTCAAAAGGGATATCCAACGTTATCCTGACATCTCCTTTTGTAAGTGAAGTTATATTTTTCCAGGCATCTAAAACATAAGGTGTCTTCTTTACTTCTAAGGAGGTAATTGTTGTACTCCCCTTCATAGTAATATAGTATGTTCCTGTTTCCAATACTCTCGTTATGGTATTATAGTCAGCTCCCTGAGAATTGTAAGTCTGCTCAACGATATTGGCATCCATCGAATTCTTTAATACACAGGCGGAACCACTTAAATTGATATCCTTTAAATCCTTGAAATTAAAACGGATGGTTACGATACTTGGCTCCGTTATATCAAACCGGTAATAATCTATAGGAGCAGTAACACTTAGAAAACCGGTCTCAGCTTTATTAAAGGAAATGATATTAGGGTTTACTTTTGAGGATGCAAAGACACGTTCCGTGCTATTAGCAGTTTGACCGATTATACAGGCACCTACGGTAGTAGCAACATAGGAATAATTATTATTGACTGCTTTTAAGGAATAGTTGAAATAATAAGTTCCGGCATCCAGTAAAATCAAATGATAATTTTTTTCAGTTGTAAGAGTTGCCTGGGACCCTACCAGGTCAATTCCTTTTATATCTCTGGAAAACCAGATAACCGGATTAGTCACCTCCGCAGTTTTCCAATTCAGATATGCCTTTACGACAGTAGGTTCCTTGATAACAACCTTGCCAACTCCTGATATACCTACAAAAGCTATAAACTGATCGGTAGCCGGATACTGCAAATTATCCACTGAGGTCGTATAGGTAATTGGCATCTCCGTTGAGGGAGAAATATCTGCCTGTACTTTTTGCGGATTTATCGTAAATATGATAGCAAGGCATAGGAAAAGTCCCGTTATTTTAGCAGTAAAACTGTTTTTTTTCATATCGTATCCTCCCATTATTTAGTGTACCATTTTGGCCATCGTCAAGGAATAATTTTCATCATCCACTCCGATAAATAAGCTTAATATTTTCTGATATGCTGATTCCGATTTTTCAACCAGTTTAATCTGAACTACATCTCTTTGGTTTAACAGGCTGATATCATCAGCTGCAATATATGTTGTATTAACATTTCCGTCCTTCTCCAAGGTAGCAGTCTTAACAAGCCTGTTAATCTGCACATCAAGTACCATACCGTAAGATGAAACCTTGAGATAGAATTCATTTAAGTCATCATTGGTTATCGACTTTTTGTCCGTTATCACATCTAAAAAACTTGTTACTTCATTTAATAGTTGACGTCGGTTTTCCATCTCGGTGACGCAGTAGGAATTCACCAGCGGGGCTAGGATTAACATAAAAAAAACTAAAATTAGAGAAATTATTCTTGATAAAAAACCTTTCATTTATATTTGACACTCCAAGCCCGAGTATCTTCCTCCTTTCTCCTTCACCTTTGTGACGGTACTTCCTCTGACCAGCTCTGGCATTTTCATAAATTTCACATAGGGCAGTAATAAGCGCTATATCTCCTTTATGTCAGCAGCATTATTGTCATTTCAATTTGTTACCGCAAAATTAAAAAAGGAATTTTTTGTTTTTCCTTTATCATCGGTCTCATATTCATATGTAATTATATACCTTGTATCCTTATCATCGTCCAGAATGGCACCAGCCATATATTGACCATATATTGTAAGATATTCTTTATAAGTGTAATCAATATTAAACTGGGTTCCATGTACCTTAAGACTCTTGGGAGCCGGCATATTTGAATCCTGTATCTGTGTAATCAGCATCAGCTCTGCTTTCGAAAGACTTGCATCATAGGCTCCGTATTCGGTTAAGACATATGCATTGTTCTTAATTGTTGTATTTTTATCCTGCATATAGGCTTCGTTATATCCATAAGCTCTTTTATTGGTCATAAAGGTAGATGAGACTCCTGTAACAATGCAAAGTGCTAAGACTATCATCAGAATCCCTATGTCCAGGACTTCCATTGCTTCGTTTTCCATATATCGGCTCTCCTTCTATTGTGTCCAGACGGCATATAAGGTAAATTCTCCAAACAAAACAAGATTTTCCACTTTTTGTCCATTGGTGTAAGTGACATTTCCTCCTTTTGTTATGGACCAGCCTGCAAAATTATATCCTTGCTTGTAATAAGTATTCTTTGTCAATGACTGTCCTTTACCCGAGGTACTGCCGGTATAATCATCATAGATGAACTCCTGGCTGGCCATACGCCCACTACCGCCATTTGCATCAAACTTTACTGTGTAGGAATAGGGATAGATAAACAAATGGTACTGCCCTAACATTTCATCATATATGGTTTCCAGCTTGACCCTGCCCTGAAGATGCTCCAGCAGACACGGACTGTCACTGATTAATTCATATTTACCATGTACATCATCACATATAAAGCAGGTCAGGTCATGAATTTCTGTAGAATTATACTGTGTCAGTGAATATACTGCAGCAGTCGGTAATATAACTTTGCTGTAAGACAATGATCTCAGATTGGCATTGTTGGTTTCTAATTCCGCATCTGCCATCGTTGTATAAACTTTGTCTCCCATCTGCTTCCCAACATTAATGCCATATATAACATAAACAAGCAATATCGAGATGAAACCCATCATTACACCGATTTTAACTACATCAATGCCTTCATACCCAAATCCACGCTGCATCTGTCCTCCTCCTATTGTGCTTCAAACCTGTATATTTTTCTTAATTTACTTTTATCGATGGTAACCAGGAAATTATCATAGATATTGTCTTTCATTACTTTATTTACAAGGTAATCCTGTGTCCACAAAATCGTAGGAAACTCTGCCAGTCCCGGATTCTGAAGATATGAAAGATAAAGATCATTTGTTATTGGAAAGGTCTTGGCATCTATCGTTATATAATAATCATATTGGTTGTCATGCTTTAGAATGAATTCAACAATATCATTACCGGATACATTCTCACCATGTTCAAATAAATAATCTGTTGCTTCATTACGCAGCAATTCACCCTGATTGATAATCCATGCTTCCCGGTTGTATAAATGCCTGGCAGTTATCGATAAGAAGAACAGGATTATGCAGAATATACCCATGGCTGCCATATTTACTGCCAATCTGATAACATCCTGTAATTCTTCTCTTCTCATAAGATTACCTGTGCCTTTCTAAAATGATAACTACATTAATATCTGATAAAAGCAATACCAGTGACAGTTCCGGAAAAGCGATTTTCATAGAATGTTCTGTTTTTAACATCATCTCCGTTGTAAATCAGATAAGGATGAAACAGTGCATTCATATCAATCCCTCTGTCGGCTGACATTAATGCTTCCATGCTATAATCTGAAGGATTATCTTCCGCATCCTTTCTGGTCAAATGAATGTATTTTCCTGAAGCATTTGGTATATCCACGTAAATTTCAATACTTCCATCCCTATAATTTCTTATAGCTTCTACAACATCATCGGCGTACAGACACTCGCTTTTATAAGCTGCATCGTCGGATATATCTGAATAGCCGGTTTCATATTTACCAAATTCCCGATACTGCCTGATATTATGAGCAGTTACAATCTTATTGTTTTTAACTTCGGCAAAATCATTTTTTATCCCTACAAAGTTAACGACAAAAATCAAAAATACAGCAATAGTTAAAAATTCAACACCGATAGTAATCATTTCCTCCAGTGTTTCTCTTGTCATACAACCACTCCTTAAAAAAACGAGTTGGGAACAACTGACTTCCCAACCCATTCTTTATTGTACACAGCGTCTTAGTTAGATGATGTCTGAACAAATACAACACCGCAAGTAGAACCGGTAGAGTCCTTGATTAAGGTAGACATATACTTGGCACCTGTAGGTATAAATTCTCCTTGACCTTGCTTACGCATGTTAGATACCTGATTGTAATATTGAATAGTACTGTTATCTGTTAGAAAAGTCCCTTGTGTTTGAAATGCTCCATTTTCCATTTTAAGATCAGCCAGTTCCAATACTGCATTATAATTGACACCCCAGAATTTTGTAACAGGATCTCCTTTACTATTAGTTGCAGATAATCCATCAACATTTATCCGTTTTACTCTATCCTTACCATCAACTGTGCCCGACATATCTAGTCCTGGACAACTGGTAGCAGAATTTACATTATCCACCATACTTCTTGTTGCAATTACAATTGCAAATGGTTTACCCTCAAAATTTGAGTAAGCTGCTTTTACTTTTGTACCCAATACTGTCTGCTGGTCATAATCTTCAAACTCCGATTGCTCCACCGTATTCAGCTGAGTCGTTACCTTATCAGCACCTGAATTTGTTATAGATTTACCAACTGTAAAAATTGTAAGACCGATTACCAAAACAAAGCCAAAGGCAAATAATGCCGTTCCAAGTTTCGATAGGTCAATACTCTCGTCTCCCATTCCTGCCATAATATCATCATTCCTTTCTTTTGTTTAATTTTTTTGCAGATATAAGTTATTATCCTGGGAAGTAATAATAACCGGACCGGCTACTGATGTTAAGACCGGTTTGTTTTGTTTGTAATTCTATAGTTAATATGATAGAGTTTTTTTAAAACTGTATTTTTTCTCCGATTTTTTGAACTTAATTTTTAACTTTTACACTGTTTTACCAAATTACAACTTTTTCTTTTATATATTCTGCAGTTCATTGATACCAGACATCATTTCTGTAAATCCCATATACATCAGAGGAAATACAAAGAGTAGAATCAATGTCATCATAAACGGCATTTTCGCCCTTTGTCCGCATTTGTTCCGGCGGTCATCAATGTTATTTTTTAGTACTTCATCACGGGTATTGCACAAATGCTCCCTGTTTTGTATCAGATCAATAAAAGCTTCTTTCAGTGATAATTCATCTACCGTCATTTTCATCTTCTCGATAAAACGTTTAAAATCCGGAATCGGCGTTTTTTCAATCATTGTATTCAATTCTGCAATTGGATTGGAGGCATACCCCTGATAACAGTAGGTCAACATGTCCTTATGTATGGTTGATATTTGGGTTAGATGCTCCAGGGCCTCCATGGTATCACAATTCATTGACATTAGAATGGTCATGATTGTCTGCAACTGCAGGAACTCCTCCTCCTCTTCTTCCTTCAGGAAGCTGTTTCGTTTTCTCAGTGTTATATTTGGTAAAAAATAACCAACTACTGCTATGACAAAAGCGATGTTAATGTAATACCAATAGAAATGAACTTTTTGCAGCCAGTCATATTTTTTGGCGAGCCTTGTTT
This sequence comes from Anaerocolumna sp. AGMB13020, assembly GCF_033100115.1. Classification (NCBI taxonomy): domain Bacteria; kingdom Bacillati; phylum Bacillota; class Clostridia; order Lachnospirales; family Lachnospiraceae; genus Anaerocolumna; species Anaerocolumna sp. AGMB13020. The sequence goes on from NZ_CP136910.1 coordinate 1,205,979, forward strand.
TCTGATCTTCTACCTGTAAATTATTAATGTCAGGCATGGTTCCCCTGATCAGTTGGGTCAATTCTTCCTGTTCCGTTTCCTTTAAAGTCCCTTTCATCCGTTCAAAATTAAATTTACCTCTGTCCCTTAAACCAATATAAGTCAGATCCATCTTAAGCAATTCTTCCTGTGTATATAATGGTTCTCCGTTTTTATCCTTATATTCTTTCTCATCAGATATCATCGATAAGGAACCTGTATAATGAAGCATGTAGTTCCTGCCGGCAATTGTTGCACTAAAAAACAACAAAAGAACAAAACAAAAAATAACAACAGCATATAGAAGTTTTTCAACATAAAACTCTTCAATTGATTTCTTTGAAAAAGCATTTTCCAGCCTTTGCTTCAAAATCCTTCGTTTCCGGTTCTTCGGAGTAATGTTTTTAATAAAGTGATATATTCTTCTATTCTTTAAGAGATTATAAATAAATAAAATCCTGTCATCTTCCTTTACTACATGCATGCTATTAGCTTTGGATATATAATCATAACAATAAATACAGGCAACTATGATAAATATTCTGATGAGGTAACCTGCTATACCCTCTATAATAATAGAAGTTCCTGGCATATACTTTAGAAGGAACCACTGAACAAACGGGATACAGGGTATTGGTATTAATGTCAGATACTCCAGTTTACCAAACTTCATAAACTGGTAGTCCTGTCTTTCCAATTCCTGATTAATGTCCTTGTTCATAATCAGCAAGGTGGATATAAAAGTCGAATTCCCTTCCGCATCGTATTCATCCCCTGTATTATTAATGGAATAGCAGACATATGCCAGGGTTTGGATAGGTTTAAAGGGCGTTGTTTCAAAAAACTCCTTCAACCTTAATTCCCCATGTGTAGAAATAAGAACACTATGAATATTCTCCATTATTTTAGCGATCCGATTCCCATACGTAGCCGTCTCAAGGGATTCGACCACATCATTGCATCTCATATATTCAAGTCGAATGGATTCCATTGCATACTTTAACTGTGTATATACGATATAGTTAATACGCTCCATTCGTTTTTCCAGCATTGTTGTCAGGAGGATATATGCCAATACCCCGCATAAAATTACGCTGGTAATATCACTGAATATAATCAGTGCAACTGAAACTGTTGCAGCAACACAGGCAATGGTGGCTGTCAGATATTTTGACAAAATAGCTTTGACTTCATTTTTACTGTATACAGACATGGAGGAAAGCTTCTTCGTCATTACTCTAATGTATGTTTTTAGAACGGGAATCTTTTTGTATTCTTCATACAAACAACAATAAAAAGCTTCTTGTTTTGTTTGCTTTTTATAATTTGTTTTTTGTTTGGCAAGCCATAATATAACTGCCCCTGCGATAAAGGTTAATACTAAAATTACCAAACCGGCAATCATAACAGGAGAAGTCATTATTTCTGATAAATATTTCATTGTTTTCTCAGCCTCCTATTGTACATTGCCTTTATTCTCCCATATTGAACTGCTGGGCAACCAGGCTTCGGCTGCTTAAGAAGGCAACCGCTGAATTAAAGTCAACTGCATTTTCTTCCGCTTCTTTTGCATTCTCGAATTTGGCAGTTTCATCATAAGCTACTTTTCTGGCCACTCCATGGTAATCTTCAACACTTTCGCCCTTCCAATAATAAGCCATGAATTTGTCAAATTCCTCCCGCTCTTTCTTAGAGAGTGCTCCTCTGATTTTATCTCTCAGACCATCACTGAAATCTTCCTTCGGCAGATAGGTATCCGTATCTGTGTCATAAACCATGATATCTCTGGTAGAAAAGGATATACGGTCAGTCTGCCTGGTATAATACTCTTTATCCAGATCATATTTTAATTCATCCGCTGCCTTGTCCTGATTATATTCCGGATACGGTACCCCTTCATCCAATTGAGTGATTTCCGTTATACGCTTGATATAACGCTTCCCTTCAGGTGTAAAATCCAGGTGTACATTTATTTTTAGAACATCGGTTACCTGCTTTTCAGCTGTTGTCATATTATCAAAACCGCCGGCATTCACCAATGAGTTTCTTAATGTCAGTACAAGATCCTTTGCTTCATTTGCATGGTGGGAAAACAGGGTATACAAGGAACCGGTCATGGCCAGCTGAATCATACGTGCCGCTACCGGATCGGTAGCAACTTCTCCGATAATCGTAATAGCGGAGTCGGATTTTTTCAGCGCATCCTGAAGAGATTCTGCCGAGACAGTATCTGTTTCCTGAACAGAATAAATATTTCTATTCGGATAAATTTCACGCAGATACATTTCCGGTGCCATTTCCAATACACGGATATTATAGCGTGGATCCATATATGCGATTATCGCTTTCATAAGGGTCGTCTTACCAGAACCCTGACGCCCAGTAACGGCAGTAGTTATCTGACCTCTCATTAAAAATTCAATGAGGCGGATTGCAATTTCACCGTCTGTAACCCCAGGCTTTATAATAAGTGCTTCCGGCGAAATGATATCCAGTGTAAATTTTCGTACAAAAGCAGCCCACATTTCACCGGCAGGAGGTCTTACTGCCAGGATACGGGATTTATCCTGCATGGTATTTACCAGATATCCTCGTTTTGCAGACAGCGGACCGGGCGAGTTCCATCGAATCAGCAGCTGGATTACTCGTCTCACTTCATCTTCCGAGCCGAAATCAAGGAATTGGAGGTGAATATAAGAACCCCTGTAATACAACCATAAAGCATTTGTGGCTTCACTGAACGCCTCATTATCTTCTTCCTCCTCTGACTGTCCGTAATTCACATTAATGGCATCCATAACTGAGCCGGAAACACCCACATTGTATCCGTTAATATTCATCTCTGACAATGTATCAATACAACCAAAGCCTTTATATGACTGGTATAAAAGAGTGGTAAATATATCTGTGACTTCATCATCGGTTAAATGGTACTCCAATGCAAAGTAACTTCCTTCCAAATCTGCTTTTGTTATATAATAGGCGGTATCATTTTCACTTCCTATACCAACAGCCGGTCTTTCTTTATAAAAACTATTTTCAAGAATCCATTTTGTTAATGCATCCCTGCCATACAGTTTTTTATATTTGTACATAATGATTTCAAACATGGTATTGGTATTAGGTTCACTTTCCTTATCAAGTCCTACAATCTGTCTGATTTTTTCAGGCTTCATATGTTCAGTCAGAAATGTATGAATCATTTCTTTTACCATCAGCTTCGCACTGTCGATGCCGTAAACTGAGTTTTTTAAGGCTTCTTTTCTCTGAGCCTTTCTTTTCACAAGACGCTTTAAATCTTCATCTGATTCCTGACTGCTAATGGAATCCTCTTTTGTCAGATTAACAATATAGATTTTTAGGGCATCTAAGACTTCATCAAAGGTAGATAAATCTTCTTCTATCACAACCTGTTTTTTAGCTTTCGCACGTATGTACAGAAAAAAAAGTATTAGTGTAATAACTATAATGGAAGCTAATCCAAGATTGAAGTTACTCATATTTTATGCCTCCCCTTTTTAATAACTCCTAACCCTTCTTTTTTCTTCTCTGGTTGCCTGTTTAATACTCTGTACCCCGCTGACCAGGTGTTTAATATCAGAATCCAATTCTATAACATCTGCATTTCTCTTTTGAATCTGTTCCGCCAGATATTTAAATTGTCCTCTGTTCGCACAATAAGGAATCCATTGATTGAACCTCAGCTGATACCATTTATTCGGTCTTTTGATTCCAAGGATTCCTGCCGTATCTTTCAGGTTACCGATAATGTCGCAATATTTATTAACCACAACCAGGTTAGGAATATTTGCTGTGTGTTTTTGTATTTTATTCTTTTGTGCTGTAAATCTTTTTAGCTCTGTTACAGACTGTGTTAGTACGAAAATCAGGCAATCCGTATGAGCAAGCACCAGTTTGACATTCTCTTTTTCCAGGTCATTTTCATCTATGTCAAAGACAACATAATCATGAGGAAATTCTTTACAGATAAATGAGAGTACCGTCTGCATCTGCTCCTGATTAACGTTTGCTTCCTTCCCGCTCTTAGTAAGAAATGTATCAAGGCTGAATAAATCCAGTTTCTCTGTTACTTCTCTGCAATAATTACCAATATCATCTCTTCTAAGCCCTCCTTCTCTTATGAGGTTTATAAGCTGAAGAGGGTTATTGGTCTGGTCATCTGTCTCTTCAAAACCTAAATAAGGAAACATGGACTCCGATTTACTGGTTACGTGTGTCAGGCAGACACTTTTATTACGGGATGCCAGCTCAAAAGCCAATAAAGCTGCCACAGTAGTATTCCCATTCCCGTTAATATGTGGTGAAATTACTGATATATTCATGATTTGTATTCCTTTCATTTCTCTTTTTTCGTAAAGGCATATCTCTTTCTTTTTAACAAATCGTAAAAGGTTGTCGGTTTTATATCAAGTATTCCGGCAAAGGCATTAACCAGAAAAGCAGAAATCAGTTTATCCTTTAACGGCTGCAGTTGCCGAAGCTCTTCTGTCTGGAATAAGTAAATGGAGTACTCCGGCTTCCAGATTATCTGATGAAACGGTATCCCCTTTGGTATAACAGACTTATTCTTCCGGGGGGTCAGGGTCAGGGTCCCAAAAGTAACATTTTCCTGCTCCTCTATGATATCTTCCATACTATTCCCCATAAAGGTACTATTATACTCACAAAGCATCAAAATATGACCTGCATCTTTGGGATAATAAGTATCTGATATATAGATAAGATATTCCGTCTCCTGGTTTATTTCCTGCTCTTCAATCTCTGCAAGGCTTTGCTCCGATAAATGAGGTAATATATGTATTTTTATTCCTTCAATTACACCTTGATTTTCTGTTCCGGCATATAATCTCTTATAAGCCGTATCATCCGTAATAACGCTGGTTCGACCGGCTATGGAGCATGCTCTCATGAATGGGTATGCCAAGATTCTTTTATCGGCTTTGCCCGTTATAGCTATTTTAATCATACAATTATATTCTCCTTTTACTACGACTCCTGTCTGTATCCCTGATGCACTTACTCTATCAGCCATCAATAGGTAAATTATTTATTCTTAACGTTTGACCCGCTCTCCTTGCCAGGTAATAAAATGAAACAGGTGATGTACAAAACGTCGGACAATCCGTATGTACACCCCTGCTTATGGCAATAGCTTTTAATTACTGTCCGAAGAACTGCTCTCAGTATCCTGAGTCTGATTTTGTGCCTGATAGTCTGCTTCTGCCTGCTTCTGGGCCTGTAAAGCATCATAGTCATCTTTTGCTTCTTTAAATTTGTCTGCCAGGGTCTGTTTTCCGCCTGTTACTTTCTCATTAATGGTAACCTTATCAGAACTGGTCAGCTGCGCTTCCAACTGCTCTCTTCTCTTTAAAACATCACTGTAATCGGAGGTATCAATGTTAGGATCTAAAAGCATTGTCTTTAAAACATCCAGACTAACCGGATAGTACTGCTGCGCCGCTGCCTGCACCCCACCCTCTATATAGGTAGAGCCATAAGCCTTTGTACTGGAATATAAGGCTTCATCTGTCTGCATGGACTGGTAAGCGTAAAAATCCTGCTGAGACACTATCAACTTTAAGGTTGACCCGTTTATTTCCACTACTTCTTTATGCGTCATGGCTATGAAATCCTGTCCCAGTGGAAAAGCAATACGAATATCCACGTAATCACCGATTTCAATTCCAATCGGTATCTCGTCCAATACCACATCCAAGGTTCTTTCGTCATCCGTTAATTTCTGTTGCATTAACATATCGGAAGTTACGATTGTGCCGCTGCTCAAAGATATTTTATAATAGTATCCTTCTATATCTTCCAACGAGATAACTGCATTCTGAGGCAATGAATATTCCGGAACCTCTATCATAGAAAATTGAAAATCCTGCATCTGTGTTCCGCTCTTTGCACTCGTATTCAGCTGATAAACGGTAACCAGTTCCCCTATTTCATCGAGCTGCTGCTGCAGGTTGTTTATTTCATCCTCCCTGCGGGCAATGATATTATCATAGTTTTTCTTCATAATAAACACTCCTGCAGCCGCCAGCAACACTACAAGCACCGTAGCCATTATAAAATATTTTTTCTTTGAGTACATAACTGTTATCACCGTAAAATGAATCTACGGGATACCTCCTTCCTATTGTCCGTAATATTTGTTTCGTCCATAAAGCTTTGAAATCTTTGTTATACCAATAATATGACAGATAATTTTTAAATGTTGTCCAATTACTGTTAATCACCGGTCTCAACTATAGTAACCATATCAAACACCGTAGGAATATTGATGTCACTATTACATTGCCTGTAAATAAGTGTTCCTTTTTTCATATCAGCATCATATAAGAGCAAACCTCTCATGATACTTCCATCCTTTTTCTCAATATAACATTCAAAGTAAGACGGAGCTTCATGGAGAAACCTTACTTTTCCGCTTAAAGCTTCATTGCTTAAAAATTCTCTGCTTTCCTCTATTCTGCACTTATAGATAAATCCGGAAGCATCTGCATATTTTTCAAGAGTATCAAATTCAACATTATAGGTGCTGCTAAGAATCAAACCACTGATTTCCCTTGTAAAATCCGTCTCAATTTCATTCAGGACGGTATCTGTCCTTACATTCTTTTCTTCTCTAAGAATCAGATATGTTTTCTTCTCTCCCGAATAATAACGACTCTCATAACTTTTTGCTACTTCTCCGCTTTTTTCCGTAAACGACTCTGTAACTATGTAATCATTCATACTTTCCTCTTTTATAACCTCCTGACTTTTATTCGATTTACGTGAAATTGTAATTATTGATATGATTAGCAGTATTAGTAATAAAACAAATATAACTATTTGCTTTTTGGTAATATGCAATTTACTTTTCATAACGCTCTCCTCTCCCTCCCGTTATTCACCATTTACAATAATTCCGGGTTCTGTCGTTTCTGTTATTATATTGTCGGGAGTATCACTGTAATGGTTATCCCCTTGGATAATTATTGGTGCTGCCGTACCATCTTTATCCGTCATAGCTCCGGCCTGATTCAGGTCAGAGGCATTTACTGATGCATTTTCTGACAGCTTATCCTGTAAATGGGAATAATCACTTTTTTCAATCGTGCAGCCAGGATTCGCATTTTGCCATTGTTCATACCAGGCAATGCTCCTTGTGCCATACAATAAAAGTGGATCAAAATATACCGTATTCAGTTTAAATCTGACCGTCATAGTTTTACTTTTTGTTTTTCCAAGTGTGTTATATTGTTTAACTTTTTGTTTTGTTTCTACCAATGGCTGAATACCTGTATATTCAATTTCAATGGAACTACCGGTTCTTACAGTCACAGAATCCGAGGTAACAGACGTTACCTTTCCATTAAACTGGGAATAAACCTTATGCTGCTGCTGGATGGAAACAGTAAGCCCGTCATTTGTTTGTTTCTTTCCGCTCTCAATGGAAATAGATTTTCCAAAAGGTATTAATACCATTAACTTATCCTTTGTGAAAGATTCCATATTATTACCGATTACTCCGATATTGGTATAATCCTTTACAGCGCTTAGTAAAGAATTGGCATATGCTATTTTAGCTTCGATATCAGCATCATCGATTAGAGATAATTCAAAAGAATTCTTTTCTGTATATACCGTTCTGAGAGATGCTGCCGTTTCATATTCCACATAATCATCCAGAATAATTTCTATGGGTTTATTACTGCTGAAATCTTCTTCCAAAATATCTTTTGCCTGATACCAGGCATCTTCTGTTTCTTTGAACTCTTTCAACTGCACCTCGTCAATGTCACCCAGTGCCAGGACCAGTTCATTCCATTCTTTCTGCTTATAGCAGGTACTTAATATACCTTTGATCTCTGTCATGGAATCATCGTCCGTTAATCTGTTCATCCCCATCAATTCTCGCAGATCATCTGTAGTGTATGCATCTTCGGCATACACTTTTATTGGAATTAATACTGCCAGAAGCAGCATTGTTAGAAAAATCCGAATTTTTTTATACATTGCAACTACTCACCTTTTCAGTTGTTTTATTTTTAATATGATAGAATATTTTTCTATTCTCCTCTATAACGGGATATTTCAGGCAGAAATTGAAGAAAACTGCACTATGATACAAAAAAACGGGACAGATAGGGTATCTAACTCCTGCTGCATTGATTTAAGTCCTATAGACTTTTTGCAGCAAGAGTAAGAAACCCTATCTGTCCCGAGGGGGATTCATGTTAATGTCTCATTTCTGAGTCTGGACTCGTGTCAATAAATTACGTAGACATGAATCTATACCTTTGGGAGATTTCATTTAGTTAATAGCTTGAGTATTTTCATTCCTTGTAATATTCCTTTACTAATTGTTCTCTCAATTCACAGAAAGCATTCCAAATAAAGGTAGCTTAAAAACATACATTTTTTTTCGCATCTTAATAACTTTTGATATAAGTCCTACTTATGCTTCTTTGTTAATAACTCTTTTGAATCAGACAAAATCCTTAGAAATCCCCCTCTATAAAAGAGCTTAAAGATATAACTTATATTATATAATTACCTTATATAGAAAGCCAATAACTGTTACAGTTCTTCTACACCTCTGATAATATTTATCCTAATACTAGCCCTGTAAAGCCTTTAAAATACATCCTCTTTGTTTTTTTGTTTCTATGTCAGCCAATCGAGTAGGTAATGGCTGCCTGCTGTTCTTATCTACCAAGCTAAAAACAATATTTGTAGCAGTATTAAGTGAAATCCAATTTCCACATGATACAAAAATAGGTTTAACTCCTGTATGTGTTCTCAGTACTCTTCCGTAAATCTTTTCATTTACAATAATATCAGTATAAGCACCCTCTTCATCTTTAGGCATTATATAGTTCGTATTTTCTATTTTTAAATAACTCTTGGCTACTCCTATAGTTGGTTTTTTTAGATAAAAGGAGGCATGAGTCGCTATCCCCATATTTCTATAATGTAAATATCCGTTGCCATCGAAAATTATTAAATCTGTATTATGATTAAGTAATTTATACGTATTAATAATTAATGGTAATTCTCGAAATGATAAATACCCCGGAATATAAGGCACATTGATTTTATCATACAGGGATCTTACTTCAATTATTTCTCTGGAACTACAATCGATCGTTACAATGCTACAAACAGCATATTCCATGCCGTTCTCATTCCAGTAAGCTAAATCAACCCCCGATATTTTATTTAATTCCTCTTTGTTAAAACTATCTTTCAGAACAACCTTATTTAATAAGTTAAGTTGAATTTGGTTATAATAGCTCTCTAGTTCTTTGTTGCACATTTTCTCTCTCTCTTAAAATTACATTTGTTAAAATAATTATTTCATGTTTAATTTTTGATATAATTATCTATTTGATACTTTTCTCTGTATTTTTCAATTTTCTTTTCTACTAAAAAGAAACTACTATTACTTTCGTCTATAGAAGTTTTTTTAATTATTTCTCCTGATTCATTATATAAAATACTATCTATAAATATATTACGTATGACAATACTTATACTTTTAATATTTCCATTTTTATAAAATTCTTTCGCCATGCCATTGATAGTATTATGGTCTGTTTCATTTTCTTCCATTAGCTCCCCTGTATCGTAAAACTTTCTTTCTATTCCAGTCCTATATCCTTCTTTTACTTCAAACTCCCAGGATGGTGTTCCTTTAAAATAATCTACAACTAATCCGGAATATGGTTTTTCCAACCTATCATCCATAAAAAACATATCTTCTCCAGTGTTAACGTCTGTATCTGTAAAAAGTTCATTATAATCTACTTTTTGCATATTAGACCTCCTATTTGCATTTATTAATTATGATTTAAAATATTGATTCCATCTGTTAAATGTCTGCAGTGCTCACACCTTATTTTAGGTACAATTTCACCTGTCTTATATGCTTTTGTTAGATCTATATTTTGCAGATATAGTTCTGATAAGGATGTTTCATTTACCGGTATGCCAAGTGCTCTTCTATTCTTTAATATCTCGTCTAAAGCAACAATTTCAGAATGAGCCGCTAACCTATAGTCAGCAGTTTCTGATAAGGTTATCTCTCCATTTTTAATCTTAGTTTCATATTTTGACACTAATTTTTTTATCAATGGATCTGCCTCATTCTCTAACCACTGGTAATATTGTATGTTACCTGTTGCTGATGTTTTAAAATTCTGCCCATATGCAATTTTACCTGTTAAAGGATCATATATTTCCGATAAACATGGACCTGCTGCTGTCTTTGATTGATTTTCAAGAATCTCCAAGGTCTTTTTATTTGCAGAGGTCTGCATCAATCGGTTTATTTCCTGACTGTTTATTTCAAAAGAAGAAAAATCAAAATTCTTATAGTTTCCCGCAACAGTAAGATTCTTATAATATCCATCTTCCAGAACGCTATAATAATCATAATCTTTAAGCCCTTGTCTACCCTGCACATCAGACCAATACTGATTATACCGGCTTGCCTCTTCCTTTGTCATCCATTTACTGAAATCCTTCGGCATCAAGGCTTTATTGGCTGCCATACCTGCTGTTGTACCAAACAATAATGTTAAGGAAATGGTCACAGCCGAAGGCACTCCCGCTTTGTCACATACAATTACGGTTGTACCTGCTGCAGCTTCTGACACGACTTCTGCTGCAAACAGTTTTGCAAAAGCCACTCCACCCTTACTGGCCAGGGCACCTTGTCCTAAGGTCACCAGGCTTACTGTCGCAGATACCAGTTTAAAAGCTCCTTCTGTGTTCGTTAAATAGTCTCCTGTAATCAGGGTTTTGCCGGTTGCCGCTTCGTATATGGGTATCACGATGGTCAGATCACTCAACTGCCCCAACAATTCCTTCCAAAAAGGTGCATCTTTTTTATGAGCGAATTCTCTTAAGATAAGCTCATCCAGATACTTCTGCAGGCTTTTTTCATCTGAATCTATTTTACCACTATTGACCAAATCTTCATAGTCTTTTGCAAACAAATCTGCAAAGTCATCCACTTTTTGGTTATAGGTACTACTTTCATAAGAATTTCCCCTGGTTTCTTCATAGCGGCTTCCTATAAAATCTTCCAGGTTGAGTTCCGGCAGCTCTACCTCAAATCCATACCCTCTTCCTCCCCCATTAACAGTGACATTTTTCTGAACTCCCAGGGTATTATCCGTCTTTCCGTTTGTCATATCGATGGTAGCCATAAGATCCACCGCTTCGTTAAAGCCTTTATACAGAGGATCCTCCAGGTAACTATCAATGTCGTATAGCACATCATTAATATAAGTTAACAAAGAACATCTATGTTCTGCAAACTCATCGATTCTTTGCCCTTGTGAAAGAAAACCCGCACCTATGGATTTGGAGTCCAGTTCTCCTTCAATGTCCTTGCACAGTTCATCAAGATCTGCAAAATCAAAAAGTAGATTAACTCCGTATCCCGATGTCAAATTGGCTCTCTCCAGCCAGGTGTATTTATCTATTACTTCTCTTTCCAGTTGTTTTACCATGGCAGTTCCTCCGTGAAGCTCCCAGTTATTGATAGGTTCAGATTCAGCTGAGCTAAATCCTGATTTGCTTTATCACCATTAGAAGCAATTCGGATATAAGTGTGAGTATGTGACCATTGTAAATCCAATATAATCTCCCCCTTTTCTTATTTGTTGTTATTTATTGTTTTATTTCACTATAAATAAGTAAATTAGTAACAACTAAAGTGCTTGTGATTTATTTTGGGATGCAAAAATTTTTAACAGTGATTTATGTGGTTCTCAAATCTATTATCTATTGCTTCATATAATTATTTTCTGTTATGACAAAACTTCAAATTTCCCCTTCAACCTTTCACTTTAACCTATTTTTTAACCTGTCAGCTAAATAGTTTTTATATTAAGTATTAAACCCAATACATCTATATATAAATAAAAACTCCGGAGTGAGAAGATATTCCTCTAATAATAGCTACTATCCTGTATGCCATCTACTGTAGGTGTTATATCCCCTTCTCCGGAGTCTCTATTCTAATGTGTATGCTGGGTTGAAATATCTACCAGGGAGGATTTCGTATCATACGCTGCGATAAAGGTGGGAATCGTGCCATCAAAGGTATAGGTCGTACCATCCACGGTTATATAGCCATTATCGTTTCCTGTACTGTATTTTAGGTTCCATTCATCACCGATTGCTTTGATGTCCGCAGTCATTAAGATGACATAATCGTCATTATCGTTAAATTCCTTCCCTGCCTGATATTCGCTTGTAATCGTATACTCTGTCCCTGAAATCAGGAAGGCAGTGCCTACATCATACTCTTTTTCAGCCACGTTTGCAGTCAGAAAAGCCTTTGAAAACTGCTTTGTCTTTGTCACACCCTCTTCAACATAAGACGCTACATACCAGTTGTCCTCCGGTGCCAGGTGGATTCCCTTTTCCCGGTAGGCTACAAAAGTCGAAGAGGAGGGAACTCCGATGGAGAGATGCCATCTCTGTGCCTGATGATAGAACATTTCACTCACAAACTCATCATCTAAGTTGGTTTCTATCCCTCCGTTAATACCATTGGCGGTAATTCCAAGCCTTGATGCCTGTTCTTTTATCGCAGATACCTGGCTGCCGCCGACAAACGTTCTGGCTCTGACTCCCGGCTGCAGGCATTGCAGGGTACCCAGGTTATAGAAGTTTCCAAAGGGAACCGTCAGATACTTATAGGTGGTAATCTCTCCTTCTGCGTCCCTTACCGGCTCAATAAAGTAATCTCTTACCGCATCCGTATTACTGGCTTCCTTTCCGCCTGCTGTGTAGTTACGCCTTGTAGCTTCCTCGGTCCAGTTCAGATACATGGTATATTTATAGAGCTTATCCGCCAAGGTATCATAACCCTCCTTGTAGTTCCCGCTGTCATCCATGTATTCCGAATAAAGACCGAAATAGTTTATGGGCTGGGTATTGCCGTCATTGTTGATATATACATCCACTGGTGTCAGTTCACCGCTTGTTTTATTCAGTGCGTAGAAATAAGGAATAACCTGCAGGTATTGGTTGTAGTCTCCCATGGTTGTGACATCGAAAAGGACATTATAACCTAGCTTTAACTGTTCTGCCTGGAGGATCGACTTGGAGTTCTTATCCGCAGACAAGCTTAAGCCGTTGCTTTCTGCTTTGGTGGTCCATTCCTGTGCACCCCAGGTATTATAATACCCTTTTTCCTTACTGACCTGCTCCCCTCTTACGTCTACTGCCAGGGGATATCCGGCTGTGTTTCTGTGCCAGGACAGATAATGCTCTGAGATCGAGCTGTCCACTCTTGAGATTATCCCCTGCACCAGCCAGTCCTCATTGGTTTCCGCGATGGACTTCTTAAAGTAATTGCTGAACCTCATGTCATCGGAATCCTCCACGATCAGATTCCCGATACGCCCGATTACATCCAGATAAGCCATTTTAGCCGCCGTATGATTAGAGGTGAAATCACTGAATCTGTCTTTGTTGGTGGAATAGGTATTGCCATAATAGTATATGTCATACTCCTCTTCATAGCTGTCATTGCCGGTATAAGGCTCCTCCGTTGTGCTTTGCCCGTCGTAGTTAATACCCTCTACGGCAAACTGGGCCTCCACGCAGGCATGCTCGTTGTTTTCCAGCAAACAGTAGAAATTGTATTCCTTGCAGGGATCGCTTACATTTACCGTACCATCATTGTTCCATACAAAGATTTTCCCGTTCATTACCGCCATATTATTTCCTTCGATCAGGGTCGTACTGCCTCCGTTGCATTGCAGCAGACCATTTGCCCGATCGAACACATAGGTATTGCCGTCAATGGTAAGCTTGGTCCCACCGGTCAGAGCATATTTTCTGGTGGTAGAGGCATCTATGATTTCTAAAGGGATCCAGTTGCCTGCCGCATAACTTTCCCAGACGCCCCTTCTTTCATACAGGACATCAAAGTCAAACTTCACATACTTTTCTCTTGTCCATTCTGTGGTATCCATTCCCTGTTTATAACCTTTTCCCCGGTATACAGAAGGCTGCAGTATCCCGTAAGAATCATTCCCCATAAAATCTCCTGCATTGGGGTAATAGATCTTGAAGAAGTTATCAAGGGTAATATAAGTAGCCTGTTGTACTTTGGTACCATTGGCATCGATTACTTCCAGCTTTGTATGCTTATGGTTGTCATCTTTCCCGCAGGGATCCCAGCATATATCACTGGCATAGTCATAATGTCCGCCGGAATGATGGGGTTCTGTACAGGTCAGGATGGTCTGTTCCGTATAGGTTATCCCGGTGTTGTTCCTGGTCTTGCAATTCCAGATAGGGTTAACAATGGTCACTCCATCTGTGGTCACTTTATCAGGAATCAGATTCATGTTTGCCTTAATAAAGTTAAACAGCTCATTATCTTCCGGTATTGTCTTAACGTCAAGGACGGTAACTTTGGCATAACCATTTCCTGCTCTGACTCCCTGCTGCAGTGTGACGTTGGTAAAGGCTGCATACTTCTGATTTGCCCGGTAAGTGGTGTCACAGCCGGTATAACCGGATACATAAGAGGATCCACCGGCTCCACCCTGGTAAGCTCCTCCACCGGAAGCACCGCCATAGTAGCCGCCGCCACCACCGCCGTAATCCGCAGCAGAATTCGTATTGGCACCGCCATAGCCAAAGCCGCCGTTAACACCTCCGGCTGCGGCAGTTCCACCGCCTGTCTGGGTACCGTATCCATAATTCGCTTCATACCCGCTGGTTACTGCACCGCCGCCATTAATACCTCCTCCGGCGCCTCCGGTTTCATCGTTATCATTTGCCAATGGCGTACTGTAAGTTCCCGGCTGTTTGGAATGATAAGCACCGGAGGCTTCCCCGGTATCATCCGAACCGCCTCCTCCTCCGGCCACTAATATCCTGCTTTTTAAGCTATTAAGATCATTCCAGTTACCAGCAGTTATACGGAAGTCCGTGGCACCACCGCCGGCGCCGAGTTTCGTAGTGGAAACCCAGACAGCATTTCCACCACCGTTCCAGCCACCGGCTGCCGTACCGGTATCAGTATTTCCTTTTTCACCGACATAGATATAAAGGGTCGTGGTTTCTTTTAAAGTTACGGTTCCTGCGGTATATCCGCCTTTACCGCCACGGGAACCTCTGGAGGTTCCACTTGCTGTATTACCACCGCCGGCGGCACCAAAGGCTTCCAGCTGATAGGTTCCTGCCGGTAGTGTGATAGCCTGTACCCCGCCAGTGTAACCGTAGGTGTATGTCTGTCCTGCTTTTACCACTCCCGTGGGATTTTGTACGGTATTGTTTGAGATGACTGTCTCATAGGAAGTAACCGTTCCACCACTTTGTAAAGTTATAGTAGCATAACCGTTACCACTTCTTATACCATTAGACATACTACCGTTGGAGACCCCGCCAATATATCCTGAACCGCCTCCTCCTCCAGAGGACCAGCCAGAGCCGTGATCCTGGGTACTGGTGCCGCCACCACCACCGTAGTATCCACCACCTCCGCCGCCTCCTCCAGCAGAGTTATAACCAGTGCTTCCTTGTCCACCTTGTCCTAATGTACCATTGGTAGCTCCTCTATATGTGATATATGCAGAACCTCCAGCCGTTTGAGTACCAGGCTGTCCCGGATAACCGCTGCTGTTTACTGTACTAGCTACACCGTTCGCACCACCACCACTGCCACTAGTACCGTCACGACCACCACCAGCTCCACCACCGGCTACAATAATTCTGTTCGTTAAGCTTAATCCTCCAATTCGTATATCGGAAGCTCCTCCGCCTCCACCACCAGTTTGCCCAGCGCCAGTATCAATTCCTCCAGCTCCGCCACCATTCCATCCAGCAGTTGGCTTATCCCCTTGACCACCAATAGAAACATAAACTTGATCGCCTTCTGATAAATAGTAACTGCCTGTTGCATACCCTCCGTTTCCGCCTGTTGTATTTAATCCACTACCACCTTGTGCTCCCCACACCTCAAGTTTATATGTACCTGAAGCAGGTGCAGTAAAGGTTTGATAACTACCGGTATACCCGAAACTATATGCCGTGCCAGAAGGTACTGTTTGCGTTTGTGTTACTTTTTCTGTTTCTGTATCTATGGTAGCAGAACGGCTGGTGTTACCATCAACGTTATTACTAACATTTCCTGCGTTTATATTAATACCAAAATTTGAAACAACCTTATTAAACAGCACCGTACCAAGCTCTTTTTTTAGGTCAGTCCAGTCACCTGCTTTTGCTTCTGCCAAAGCAATTTGATAACCCTCGCTGCTTATGGTCAGGCAGGACGCATCATGAACATGTTTCGAATAATTGGATACCACGCCATAAGAGCCATCATTGAAGACTCCATCCCAATCTACGGATGATATTTTAGTTATTTTAATATAACCATTACCGTCATTTACTCCGGTTGTCATCATTGTATTTGTTAAGGTCTCAGCTACATAACCTGAACCACCAGCTCCGCCTGTATTGATTGATGCAGAACCTGCAGTTGCTGCCGTATCCTGGACAGCTGTAACTTTCCCTCCATAATACCCGCCACCATTTCCGGCAGTTGCGTAATTTCCAGAATTTGTTGTATTATATGAATTTAATCCGTTTTGTCCCTGACCCAAAGTATAACCTGTGTTTTGAGTACCGGGTTCATTTGCCGTACTATTAAAGGTTGTTCCAGCAGAACCACCACCGTCACCACCATAACCATCTGTACTGCCATTTGTTAAATAGCTGATCGCACCGCCACCACCACCGGCAACCAAAATTCTGGAAGCCAGTGAATCATAATCCAAAGGAGTACTGACAGTTTGATTTGTATCATAGACACGGATATTAGTAACATATACATCACCGCTAAAAATTTCACCACTCGCAAAAATCCGGAAGTACGCGCCATTCATTTCATTTAGATTTGAACTCAAAGTTGTGGTATAGGCCTTTCTTGTTGATGAAATTGTAAAATCGGTTTGAGGTAATGTATCCGGATGAGCATCTACATGCAGTACATCACTGGAAGCGGTTGTCCATGCTTCAAAACTAATTTTATAAATATGTCCGGCTACAAAAACATTCGTTAAATTAGCTGCCAGATGCTGTGAACCAGCTGTGTATTTCAGGGCAGATTCACCGGTAGACAACTTTACAACAGACACTTTTCCGGTAGAACCGGACGCATTTAAATTATCTGCAAACTTACCAATATTGGGATTTACACTACTGATAATATCTCTATAGAGACTTGGAGCTGATAATCTTATATCAGTTGCACCTCCACCTCCTGCGCCTGATTCCGGTGACGTACCATCCACCATATCGGCACCACCATTACCACCGCCATTATAACCACCTTGCCCATAAGCCTGATAGTCTAAACTGGTTTGGTCACTGCCTTTGCCTCCCGCTACTATATAGAGAGTAGTTTTATTTGTAAAAGTAACAGTACCGGATGAATATCCTCCTTTACCTCCAGAATTCGGAACTATGGTTTCAGTATTTGTCAATCTGCCATTACCTCCGGAGGCACCAAAAGCCTCAAGCATATAAGTACCGGGCTCAAGTGTTACGCTTTGTACATTGCCGGTATAATTATATACCTTGGAGGATACTTCTTTCGACTTATTGCTAATACCATTATACAAATCCTGATAAACCGGATTCGCCTTTTTATAGGTCGTATAACAGCTTGCCGTATGCTCCAGAGTACCTCCGCATCTGGTAATGACTATATTATCTGTGTAGAAATTCGTTGCATATGAAGTATTATATTCCCAACATCCAATGTTAAGCCCCTCACCTCTCATGGTCTCATCAATAGCAGCGGCGTCAATCTGCGCCTCTGTCAGTCCCGTTGTGATCTGTGCTATGACTTTTGTACCATCTATGGATAACTCACAGTCATACAAGGACCCGAGACTAAAGGTTGCTACTACTTTCACTTTACGTCCCAGGATATTTGCAGAGGAAGTCCGCTTTTCTCCCGTACTTGTAATAAATACAGGGGATCCGGTATTTGCCGGAAGATACAAGCCCACACCACCCATTGAGAACAGCATGGTATTGGATGCCGCTGCTGCCGGTACATAAATATCCGCGGATACTCTGACTCTTGAAGCAGGTGTCATATAAATCTTGCAGTCATTATAGGAAAAATTAAGGCTGGTGCCTGCTCCTGCCACTTTCAGAAACTGCCCCGTACCAAAGCCGGAATATGTTTCATCACTGGATGTCAATGTGAACCCTTCAGGCAGCTTATATGTCGTATGGGCACCGTCTGTATTGACAATATTGTTGGTTATGTATTCATCTGTTGTCCCAGATGCGTCATCATCAAATACATTTTCTTTTTCTATTTTGTCAAAATTAAAGGAAAGGCTTGTGGTATCCAAGGTATACTTGCAATTCAAAACTCTGTATTCACACAGAGCAGGCGTACCCGGGCATTTCTCGAGAGCCTGGAGGGTTTCCATGGCATCCTTTACAATCCCTTCTTCTGTACGCTGATCTTCAACCCCTGATTTGACTATCATTGCATCCTGTGCAGAGACTGCATTCAATACAATAAAGTTATTCACTTTATAGTCCGAATTATCATCATAAGCTGAATATTTCGACTCATAGATCAGTCCGGGACCATAATGATATCCACCCTCTACCAAGATATCGCTTTCTTCTTCCTCAAAAGCGTCCGGTATCTCATCCGCATCGGCAGATCCGTCATCGGCGTTCTCTTCTCCCTCCCCAACATTCTTACTTTCTCCTGTATCCTCCGGTACTGTTACTACAGCATCTCCGACTACCTTATACTTCAGAACAGGGATATAGAATACAAAAGAATCACCGGTTATATATTCCTCGTTACTGTTTGTCGGATCCTGCTTTATCTTATCTATGAACAGACGCAAGTCTTTTTCTCTGTTCATACGTGCCTGTGCCTTCCCGGGAGAAGCTATATTAGAAGTGCCATAGGCAGGCCTTGTAAAGGTTTGGTTACTTGTTACACGAGCCAGTCCCAGTTCATCCTTGGGTGATGCGAAGACTGATATGTCGTTGTCGAATCTCGTAGCTATTATGGCATTATCTCCAGTCCCCTTATATTTGGATGAAGTCTGATCGTATTTTCCGTTATAGGATCCTACATTAATAACCGTCTCTATTGCTTTTGCAAAGGTAGTGGCGTTATTGGTCCACATCTTATTCCATTTCGCATCAACCTGCTCCTGTGTAGAAGCCTTTTCAACATCTCCCGAAGCTTGCAAGGAATTGAAATCTTCCTGGGCTTTCACGGCTTTGGTATTCTCTTCATAATAGACCGGGCTTTGGTCTCCGCTGGAGGTCTGTAAGATAAGCATATCTGAAATTACAGTAGCTGTTACCTGCTGGGTACGCCTTGTGTAGAAGCGCTTCCATTCCTCCGTTTGAAGATCCCTGGAATCCAGTTTATTCCCATATGCAGTTTTGGGTGTTGCAGCTGTTGCAGTATTGTCAGATACAAAGTCTTCTGTGGTTATGTTTACTGCCGGGGCTGTTCCAAAGCCTGCGGTCTTGCCGTTACTATACAATATACCGGAGGCGTACCCCCGTTCATGTCCTGTCTTGGCCGGTGGAGCCGGGTTCATAGGGCTCTGTACCTTCCCTAGACCATCGCATTTATTCGTTCTCTTATATTCTCCGTTTGACATTTCTTCATAATATACCTTATCCCCTTGCGCTTCCTGCAGCGAATATCGGATTCTGCCGATCTGTGAGCCATTTGTCAATTTGTTATCTTTATTATAAGCCGGATTATTATAGGCTGCTATGTTATAAAAGATATTCGGGTCACCCTGGGTTATGCCGGCAATAATGTTAGCTTTTCCATCGTAGGTGATATCCGACATCTCAGTGACATAACCATTCTGAAGCTTGTAAACATTACTCTTTGTTATCTTTATGGTATCATAGGTAAGCTCCTGAGACCAAACATCTTCAATAGCCGGCAGATCATGGTCACAGCAGGGTCCGCATAAAGCATGTGCCGGTAAGCTTGAAAGCCCGGTCTTGGTAGTTGCTGCCACATCCGCAGCATTCCCATCGGAATTGTTTGAGGTAAGGGTACCATTTTGGAAAGTCACCTTGATTGTATAGTTAATGGTATCGGAGGCACCTTGCGTAATATCCTTGGCTTCCTTAAAGCTACCGCAGTTATGTGAGTGTTCAACACCCGGAACTGCAGGGCTGCCGCCATTCCCGTTCTTATCCGGCTGTACTGCTGCTTTCGGTTCTGTGTGCCATCCAGTAGCATAATGTCCATGTCCGCAATCAGAGTAACCGCTTCCCGAACCTAATGTACCGGGATTCCACCCCCAGCCGCTGCCTAATTTCCCTTTGTCATTGTTACTTAAGGAAGCTACTGAAGCACTGGAGGAAGAATACGTCCCGCCGCCATAGCTTCTTTGGATCGTATTGGTATATCCATTACTTCCCCCGGTTAAAGTAATTGTAATGACGGCATTCCCTACCTTGTACTGTCTGGCCTGTCCGTCACTGTCGGCAATTTTCTGAACAGTATAGCTGCTGTTGGTGCCTTCCATATCTGTCGCCCATTTTGTTGCTTGTTTCAATGCATTATTGTAAGCATCAACCTTCCAGTCTGTGGAAGGGTCTGCTTTCGTTCTAAGCTTTCCTACGTCATAATCTTTTCCCTCACAAGGTGTGCCGGCTTTTCCTTTGTCAAAGCTTCCGTTATCTGAAGGCTCTTGGGTTCCATTGTCTATACTGCCTGTCCATTCTGCCCATAAGGTGGTTTCTCCGGTATGACCGCTTACAGTAATGTTACCGGAATTATTGCCTTCAGGTGTAGCAATCTGAGAGGATTCAGCTGTTACGGACTTGCTGATTGTTTTACCTGTCGAGTCTCCTACAAAGGTCAGATTTTCGGAATATTTACCTGTGCCTCCTATTAACTTGTCATTTTCCTTATATTCGCATTCTGTTCCATTGTAATGAGTGATGTATTCTCTGATAGCAGTCGTATCATGCTCATAGTCCACTTGCAGGTCAGCCATAAACTCATTGCCGCCGGAGGAGAAATATAAGGTTCTGGTGGAAGGGACACCTGCCATTGCCTCAAAGGTTTCGTTATAAATAGTTCCTTCTTTCATCTCTGCATAAGCAAGCGCTGGCTCCCTGGAAGACCAGGAATCTGAAGGGTAGTCCAAATATTCAGGAGGAGTAGTAAGAGGATTCCATTTATATTTATGATAAACATTATTGCTTTGCCTAACCTCTGCTAGAGTTGTATTCTTACTACTTATCACTAGATTCCCTGTATCTGTGTCTGCCTTACCTGTTGTATAGTACCATTTCTTATCCTGCGCCTGGTACTGAATATATACTCTTGCAGCATATTTAACAGCTTTTTCACCATCTTCTTCTCTAACTAACATAGAAGCAATTGAGGTATCAACCCATTGATTGATGGCCTTTTTTCCTTGTAATAATTCCTTCATATCCTCAGCCGTTATTTTTACCCAGGAATTAGAGGTACACCAGGTATTAGTCCCTGTATGAATCTGAGTATATTTTTTATCGCTTAAAGTATCAAACTTAGCACCGTCATTATCTCTGTACAGCAATATTTTAACTCTAAAATTACTGATATTATTTTGTTTTATAAATGTATCCCATTCTTTAATACTTGACGCTTCTCCTGGTTTCTCACCTTTAATGTTCAGAGCATTTAATAATACTTGAACTTTTACAGTATCATCTGTAAGCACAGCCTCATCTGGTAATTTGCTTGGATCTTTTAGTTCATAATATTTTCTTAGGTTAATATTTTTTGTATTCTCATCATATAGTGCCCCTGTTTTCTTATTATTTGTATTATAAACCGTTGAATCCGTTTGTAATTTCACACCGTAGTTAACAGTGGCACCTGCGATAGGCGGCTCCAAAGCCCAATTGGTACCATACCACGGAGTGGAATTTTCATCTACCTGAAACCTAAGAAGTTTTATCAATTCTGCATCATTATAGGAATCACCCCAAACCAGCTTACCATCCTTTACCTTTCTTACTTCTTCGGATAAAATACGGCTAATTATAGCTGTGGAATAGATTCCCGTATTCTTATAGGTACTTGATTTCGATAATTCAACTGCCTTTTTTAGTCTTTTATTATAGACTTTACTATTTGCAATTGTTGCAACTTTAGAAGACGGAACTAAATCTGATAAATTATAGTCACTCTTTACATTATAAGCCGTCTGAGTAAGGTCATTGCTAGAGACAAATACAGTTGCCGGTTCCACGTCACCGCCTTTTGTACTTAAACTTTCAAGCCTCGCAACCATGCTATGGGTAATTGATAGAGTTGCATCTCCTTTGTTATCCTTCATATAACTTTTTATACCGTTTTGCCAATATGTACGGTTATTAGCCATTGCATTTAGTGTCATTAATAAATCCAGATATCTCAAGTCTAATTCTTCTATAACTGTTATGCTATATGCTTTTAACTTTCCATTACTATCAATTCCCTTAGTATCATAATTTGTCTTACGTTCTTCTTTCCACATAGAGACTATAAATCTATCTGGAAAGGAACCATAATTCATAAATTCTTCCATCTTCTTTTTAATATCTACAGTGTAAGTGTATCCTGTAGAACTGGTTCCTTGCGTATTTGTATCTGTAATAAAAGACCATACCTTTAACGATTCGTCTATCTTTGCAACAGGAGGATTTTCTAATAATTTCGCAAAATCCGCATCTTTCGAAAGAGCTGCAAAATTGCGGTTATTCTTAATATATAACCCCAGTACATTTTGATAAAAAACCCCATTAGGAGCAGGATTCTTATTTGTTCTGTGGCTTGCATCGAAATCAATTATGCTTTTTGTCGTTTCAGGATCGTTGACACCTCCGTATAACATCATAGAACCATTTAAACTGCTTCTTCTTGCCTTGTATACCTGCTTTTTTGTATTAAATCCTTTATCCTCCAGATATTCCGATAATGTATTGGAGCATATCCACAACGCATCCGATTTAGCATATGGTATAACTGATTTTATAGAATCTACTGTTTTTTTATAACCATCCGCATTAGCAGTTGATATTTTTGTCGGATAAAAACTCACTATAAATGCAGGATGCGTTATCGGCCAAATTGATGCATTACCACTTTTTGTTCCTGCAACTACTGCTCCTCCCTGTTTACCAAGTACATAAGATTCTGACTTTGATTGTGCGTGGTTTTCTGTTATGAGTAATAGAAATACCAGGCTAATAATTGATAGAGCAACTACTATAATTAATTTATGTCTTAATTTTCTGTTTGATTTGTTTAGTACTTCAGATATTCTCCGTAAATCATAAAACATTTTGTTTGCCTCCTTTCTTTACATTTTGTTTATATTCTTGTTTGTTGTATATAATATGATTAAAATTTTTATTTCTACTGTAAATTTCTTGAATAAAAGACCAAAAAAATTGGCTTCTTTACAAAGAAGCCAATTAGCAATACTACTATTATTTTACGTTGATTTTAATCGTTTTAGATGTTAAACCAACTCGAACAGATATTGTCACATTTCCAGGCCATATACCGCCTTTAACAAGTATATAATCATCAGTTATTTTAACAACTTTAACAACTTCATATCCCAATCCATCAAAATACTCAACACCTCCCGTAACCTTAACCTTATATCCATTTGCATTTGTAACTTTATATGGTATCTTTAATTCTTTTCCCATTTTTAACGAATAACTGTCTTTCTTTACTTCAATCTTAGTTTCCTTTACATTTTTAAGTTCAGGGTAATCCATTTCTGTTTTATCAATAGATATGAATTTTATATTATACAAGGAACACAGCTCCGCCGTCGCAGATCCTTTATATCCATATACCTTTACCTTTTTTAGCATATTAGCTTTGCTGCCTTTAAAGAATATGTTATCATTCTGATATGAGAACACTTTACAAAAAGGATTCATAATAGTTAACTTCTCCAGATTCGAGCATAGACCAAATGCTCTGCTGCCTATGGAAGTAACACTTTTAGGAATATATACTGTTTTTAGATTTGAGCAATTTTGAAAAGCATATGCTCCGATAGTTTCAACCCCATCCGGTATCTTTATGGATGTAACCGTATTATCAATAAAAGCACTAACACCAATAGTTTTTATGTTCTTAGAAATAGGTAACGTCTTAAAGCTAGTATTTGTAAATGCGGAATCCCCTATTTTCTCAACACTATCCGGATATGTAATACTCGTCAAACTCTCACACCCACTAAATATTCCTTTTGCCAATTCTTTGATATTTCCTTTTATCTTTACGGTTTTTATACCACTACACAGAAAAAAAGCATATTCTCCTATTTCAGTGATACTCTCAGGAAGCTCAATGGAAGTCAGTTTATAACATGCCCTAAAGGCACCATCCCCAATTGTTTTCAAGTTTTTTGGAAAGCGTAAATCCTTTAATTGTTTACATTCGAAAAATGCTGAAGAAGAAATTTCTTCAAGACTATCGGGGAAAGCAATTTTTGTTAAAGACGAACCTATAAATGCTCCTCCTTCTATTATAGTCACTCCATCAGGTATTTCTATAGATACTATACCCGCAGCCTCAAACGCCCCATTTCCAATAATTTTAAGACTTTTTGGTAATTGTACTTCCTTTAAGTTCTTACATGAACTAAATATTCCATCCGAAAGTTTATCAATCTTACTTCCTTCCTGAAACACTACTTTTTTTACTTTACTGTGTGTAAATATGAATTTGTCCATTCCTTCTACAGTATTTGGTATTACTACACTATCTATATCAGTTGATCCCATACAAGCTTCAAACATAAAACTAACATTGTCCGGAATTACGATATCTTTTGCAGTTCCAACATAACCAACCAGTAGATAACCATCTTGAATCACAAACCCTTCTGCGTCTGTTACAGTATTTGCAGAATTGGCATTAACAACTTTATAAGAACACTGGAACATGAGAAAAAGAATCCATGTTACTCCTAATAAATATTTCAATATTTTTTTATACATGTTTATCCCCTTTATCCTATTATTTTTATCTTAAAAAAACATATCTAGATTTTCTTGTTTATAGGATGTATAAATATTCAATATTTTTACACTTATAACCTTTGCTGTAATTTTTCTATTTCCTCTAAGCAGGCCTCCCCTAAAAATCTTTATACTTTGGTTTTTAATTAATTCACACTATGAATAAATTAATACTGTTATTAATAAATAATACAATACGTTATGTGAAATATCAACACAATATTTCCAAACTGTTCCATTAAATTAAATACTTTTACTGCTAAATCCATTTATGATATTATCTCTATCTATAGCAAGTCATTTCTGAATTAATTTGCAGAAAGGAAACTATAAATAACTATATAACAAAAAACTCCGGAGCCGGAAGATATTACTCTAACAATAGCTACTATCCTGTATGTCATCTACTGTAGGTGTTATATCCCCTTCTCCGGAGTTTCTATTTTAAATGCTATCTAATGAGTATTGAAGATGTGAAAATAACTTCCAGGTATCTTCTTATTATTTCTATTTTTTAATGTGTATGCTGGATTGAAATATCTACCAGGGAGGATTTCGTATCATACGCTGCGATAAAGGTGGGGATCGTACCATCAAAGGTATAGGTCGTACCATCCACGGTTATATAGCCATTATCGTTTCCTGTACTGTACTTTAGATTCCATTCATCACCGATTGCTTTGATGTCCGCAGTCATTAAGATGACATAATCGTCATTATCGTTAAATTCCTTCCCTGCCTGATATTCGCTTGTAATCGTATACTCTGTCCCTGAAATCAGGAAGGCAGTGCCTACATCATACTCTTTTTCAGCCACATTTGCAGTCAGAAATGCCTTTGAGTACTGCTTTGTCTTTACCACACCCTCTTCAACATATGATGCCACATACCAGTTGTCCTCCGGCGCCAGGTGGATTCCCTTTTCCCGGTAGGCTACAAAAGTCGAAGAGGAGGGAACGCCGATGGAGAGATGCCATCTCTGTGCCTGATGATAGAACATTTCACTCACAAACTCATCATCTAAGTTGGTTTCTATCCCTCCGTTAATACCATTAGTGGTAATTCCAAGCCTTGATGCCTGTTCTTTTATCGCAGATACTTGGCTGCCGCCGACAAACGTTCTGGCTCTGACTCCCGGCTGCAGGCATTGCAGGGTACCCAGGTTATAGAAATTTCCAAAGGGAACCGTCAGATACTTATAGGTGGTAATCTCTCCTTCTGCGTCCCTTACCGGCTCAATAAAGTAATCTCTTACCGCATCCGTATTACTGGCTTCCTTTCCGCCTGCTGTGTAGTTACGCCTTGTAGCTTCCTCGGTCCAGTTCAGATACATGGTATATTTATAGAGCTTGTCCGCCAAGGTATCATAACCCTCCTTGTAGTTCCCGCTGTCATCCATGTATTCCGAATAAAGACCGAAATAGTTTATGGGCTGGGTATTGCCGTCATTGTTGATATATACATCCACTGGTGTCAGTTCACCGCTTGTTTTATTCAGTGCGTAGAAATAAGGAATAACCTGCAGGTATTGGTTGTAGTCTCCCATGGTTGTGACATCGAAAAGGACATTATAACCTAGCTTTAACTGTTCTGCCTGGAGGATCGACTTGGAGTTCTTATCCGCAGACAAGCTTAAGCCGTTGCTTTCTGCTTTGGTGGTCCATTCCTGTGCACCCCAGGTATTATAATACCCTTTTTCCTTACTGACCTGTTCCCCTCTTACGTCTACTGCCAGGGGATATCCGGCTGTGTTTCTGTGCCAGGACAGATAATGCTCTGAGATCGAGCTGTCCACTCTTGAGATTATCCCCTGCACCAGCCAGTCCTCATTGGTTTCCGCGATGGACTTCTTAAAGTAATTGCTGAACCTCATGTCATCGGAATCCTCCACGATCAGATTCCCGATACGCCCGATTACATCCAGATAAGCCATTTTAGCCGCCGTATGATTAGAGGTGAAATCACTGAATCTGTCTTTGTTGGTGGAATAGGTATTGCCATAATAGTATATGTCATACTCCTCTTCATAGCTGTCATTGCCGGTATAAGGCTCCTCCGTTGTGCTTTGCCCGTCGTAGTTAATACCCTCTACGGCAAACTGGGCCTCCACGCAGGCATGCTCGTTGTTTTCCAGCAAACAGTAGAAATTGTATTCCTTGCAGGGATCGCTTACATTTACCGTACCATCATTGTTCCATACAAAGATTTTCCCGTTCATTACCGCCATATTATTTCCTTCGATCAGGGTCGTACTGCCTCCGTTGCATTGCAGCAGACCATTTGCCCGATCGAACACATAGGTATTGCCGTCAATGGTAAGCTTAGTCCCACCGGTCAGAGCATATTTTCTGGTGGTGGAGGCATCTATGATTTCTAAAGGGATCCAGTTGCCTGCCGCATAGCTTTCCCAGACTCCCCTTCTTTCATACAGGACATCAAAGTCAAACTTCACATACTTTTCTCTTGTCCATTCCGTGGTATCCATTCCCTGTTTATAACCTTTTCCCCGGTATACAGAAGGCTGCAGTATCCCATAAGAATCATTCCCCATAAAGTCTCCTGCATTGGGGTAATAGATCTTGAAGAAGTTATCAAGGGTAATATAAGTAGCCTGTTGTACTTTGGTACCATTGGCATCGATCACTTCCAGCTTTGTATGCTTATGGTTGTCATCTTTCCCGCAGGGATCCCAGCATATATCACTGGCATAGTCATAATGTCCGCTAGAGTGATGGGGTTCTGTACAGGTCAAGATGGTCTGTTCGGTATAGCTTATTCCGGTGTTGTTCCTGGTCTTGCAATTCCAGATAGGGTTAACGATGGTCACTCCATCTGTGGTCACTTTATCGGGAATCAGATTCATGTTTGCCTTAATAAAGTTAAACAGCTCATTGTCTTCCGGTATTGTCTTAACGTCAAGGACGGTAACCCTGGCATAACCATTTCCTGCTCTGACTCCCTGCTGCAGTGTGACGTTGGTAAAGGCTGCATATTTCTGATTTGCCCGGTAAGTGGTGTCGCAACCGGTATAACCGGATACATAAGAGGACCCACCGGCTCCACCCTGGTAAGCTCCTCCACCGGAAGCACCGCCATAGTAGCCGCCGCCACCACCGCCGTAATCCGCAGCAGAATTCGTATTGGCACCGCCATAGCCAAAGCCGCCGTTAACACCTCCGGCTGCGGCAGTTCCACCGCCTGTCTGGGTACCGTATCCATAATTCGCTTCATACCCGCTGGTTACTGCTCCTCCTCCGTTAATACCTCCTCCGGCGCCTCCGGTTTCATCGTTATCATTTGCCAATGGCGTACTGTAAGTTCCCGGCTGTTTGGAATGATAAGCACCGGATGCTTCCCCGGTATCATCCGAACCGCCGCCTCCACCGGCCACTAATATCCTGCTTTTTAAGCTGTTAAAATCATTCCAGTTACCAGCAGTTATACGGAAGTCCGTGGCACCTCCGCCGGCACCCATTTTCGTAGTGGAGGCCCAGACAGCATTTCCACCACCGTTCCAGCCACCGGCTGCCGTACCGGTATCAGTATTTCCTTTTTCACCGACATAGATATAAAGGGTCGTGGTTTCTTTTAAAGTTACGGTTCCTGCGGTATATCCGCCTTTACCGCCACGGGAACCTCTGGAGGTTCCACTTGCTGTATTACCACCGCCGGCGGCACCAAAGGCTTCCAGCTGATAGGTTCCTGCCGGCAGTGTGATAGCCTGTACCCCGCCAGTGTAACCGTAGGTGTATGTCTGTCCTGCTTTTACCACTCCCGTGGGATTTTGTACGGTATTATTCGTAATGATAGTATCATAGGAGCTTACTGTTTCACCTGATAAAAGAGTTATTGTAGCATACCCATTGCCGCTTCTCGTGCCGGAAGTCATGCTTCCATTGGTAACCCCTCCAATATATCCGGAACCGCCCTGGCCTCCGTAAGAAGCGCCATCGGAACTGGCTGCACCGCCGTAATATCCTCCGCCACCTGCCCCAACATAATTCGAGCATGCATGAGAATAATCCTGTCCCTGCCCCAAGGAATATGACGCTGATGCATAATTACCGCCTGTGCCACTATACCAGCTGCCACTGTAATTACCGCCGCCTCCTCCTCCGGCCACTATTACTCTGTTATTCAGGGAAGAACCGCCAACACGTATATCTGTTGCACCACCACCATAGGTAGTTGCATTAATATCACCGTTGCCGGAAGAAGTACCGCCGCCATTATAACCGTATTGACCACCTACATAAATATAAACTTGCTGTCCGGAGGCTAAAGTATAATTTCCTTTTGAATACCCGCCAAGACCAGAATAGTAACCACTGGCCTGAGCACCCCAGGTCTCAAATGTATAGGTACCTGCTGTCGGTGCGGTAAAGATCTGATAACTTCCAGTATAACCAAAATTATAAGCAGTTCCTGAGGGGACTGTGGGTACTTGGGTTACCTTCTCCGTTTCTGTATCCAGAACCGCTGTCTTGCTGGTATTACTGTCAACATTGCTTACACCGCTGCTGGTTCCAATTGCCATCCACAACTCCACTTTATTTACAATTGTATTATTTCCGCCGGGTATACCGGTAGCCGTAACATAAGGCGCATAGGATCCGATTGCATACCACCAGTTATCATGATAGGTGGAGCCATCCAATAAAGAAGCTCCCGAAGTGGATTTGACCAATCCTCCCCAAAAGTTATCGTTCATCTGAATAGCTACTGCTTCATATCCTGCCGCCGATTGTGAACCGTCAGAATTGGTTTCCAGCTCATCCTGCGGTCTGTTCGTCTGCTTCCATATGTTGGTTTGTCCATTTTCTGGATAATATAACATAAATTCATATTTTGAGCCTGTTTTCAGATTCTGAATCTGATTTAAGCAGGAATACTTGAATGTACTATTGGTATTTAGAACCTCTGTATCATTGGCAAAATATTGACCCGTTGTGGAATCATGGTAGTATACGCGTCCCCACAGTTTTCCATTATAGGTTTTAGTCAGCATTCCTTCCGGTATATTGGTATCATTGATATTAAATTGTGTAACAACTTTTTGAAACAGATCTGTACCAAGCTCTTTTTTCAAAGCTGTCCAATTACCGGCTTTCGCTTCTGCCAAGGCAATCTGGTATCCTTCACTGCCTATGTTCAGGCAGGAAAATTCGTGGACATGCTTGGAGTAATTGGACACGATACCATAGGAACCGTCGTTGAATATACCTGTCCAATCGATTGAGGTAACTTTTGTTGAATCTTTCTTTATCGGTATACCGTTATACAAATCCTGATAGACCGGATTCGCCTGCTTATAGGTCGTATAACAGCTTGCCGTATGCTCCAGCGTGCCTCCGCATCTGGTAATTACTATATTATCTGTGTAGAAATTCGTTGCATATGAAGTATTGTATTCCCAGCATCCAATGTTAAGCCCGTCACCTCTCATAGATTCATCAATAGCAGCGGCCGCAATCTGCGCCTCTGTCAGTCCCGCTGTGATCTGTGTGATGACCTTTGTACCATCTATGGATAATTCACAGTCATACAAGGACCCAAGACTAAAGGTTGCTACTACTTTCACTTTACGCCCCAGGATATTTACTGAGGAAGTCCGCTTTTCTCCCGTACTTGTAATAAATGCAGGGGAGCCGGTATTTGCCGGAAGATACAAGCCCACACTACCCATTGAGAACAGCATGGTATTGGGTGCTGTTGCTGCCGGTATATAAATATCCGCGGATATCCTGACTCTCGATGTAGGTGTCAAATAAATCTTGCAGTCATTGTAGGAGAAATGAAGGCTGGTACCTGCTCCTGCCACTTTCAGAAACTGTCCCGTACCAAAGCCGGAATATGTTTCATCTCCGGATGTCAATGTGAATCCTTCAGGCAGCTTATATGTCGTATGGGCACCGTCTGTATTGACGATATTGTTGGTTATGTATTCATCTGTTGTCCCAGATGCGTCATCATCATATACATTTTCTGTTTCTATTTTATCTAAATTAAAGGAAAGGCTTGTGGTATCCAAGGTATACTTGCAATTCAACGCTCTGTATTCACACAGGGCAGGCGTACCCGGGCATTTCTCAAGGGCCTTAAGGGTTTCTATGGCGTCCTTTACAATCCCTTCTTCTGTACGCTGATCTTCAACCTCTGATTTGACTATCATTGCATCCTGGGCAGCTACCGCATTTAAAACAATGAAATCGTTCACTTTATAGTCTGAATTATCATCATAGGCTGAATATTTCGATTCATATAAAAGCCCTGGACCATAATCATATCCTGCCTCTATCAGTATATCGCTTTCTTCTTCCTCAAAGGCCTCCGATATTTCATCGCCATCGCCACCCGAGCCATCATCATCGTAATATTCACCTTCACCGGCATCTTTAATCTGTCCGGCATCCTCCGGTACTGTTACTATAAGATCCCCAACTACTTTATACTTCAAAACAGGGATATAGAATATATATGAGTCACCGGTTATATATTTTTCATTACTGTTTGTCGGATCCTGCTTTATCTTATCTACGAAAAGAAGCAAGTCTTTTTCTCGGTTCATACGTGCCTGTGCTTTCCCGGGAGAAGCTATATTAGTTGTGCCATAGGCAGGCCTTGTAAAGGTTTGGTTACTCGTTACACGAGCCAGTCCCAGTTCATCCTTGGGTGATGAGAAGACGGATAAATCGTTGTCGAATCTCGTAGATATTATGGCATTATTTCCTGTCCCCTTATATTTAGAGGAAGTCTGATTATATTTCCCATTATAGGAGCCTACATTTACAACTGTATCTGTAGCTTTTGCAAAGGTAGTGGCATTATTGGTCCACATCTTATTCCATTTCGCATCAACCTGCTCCTGTGAAGAAGCCTTTTCAACATCTCCCGAAGCTTGCAAGGAATTGAAATCTTCCTGGGCTTTCACGGCTTTGGTATTCTCTTCATAATAGACCGGACTCTGGTCTCCGCTGGAGGTCTGTAAGATAAGCATATCTGAAATTACAGTAGCTGTTACCAGCTGAGTACGCCTTGTGTAAAAACGCTTCCATTCCTCTGTCTTAAGATCCCTGGAATCCAGTTTATTTCCATAAGCGGTTTTGGGTGTGGTAACCGTTGCAGTATTATCTGATACAAAGTCTTCTGTGGTTATATTTACTGCCGGCGCTGTTCCAAAGCCTGCGGTCTTGCCGTTACTATATAATATACCGGAGGCATACCCCAGTTCATGTCCTGTCTTGGCCGGTGGAGCCGGGTTCACCTGGCTCTGTATCTTCGCTAGACCATCGCATTTATTCGTTCTCTTATATTCTCCGTTTGACATTTCTTCATAATACACCTTATCCCCTTGCGCTTCCTGCAGCGAATATCGGATTCTGCCGATCTGTGAGCCGTTTGTCAATTTCTTATCTTTATTATAAGCCGGATTATTATAGGCTGCTATGTTGTAAAAGATATTCGGGTCACCCTGCGTTATGCCGGCAATGATTTTATCTTCTCCGTCATATGTGATATCTGACATTTCAGTGACATAACCATTCTGAAGCTTGTAAACATTACTCTTTGTTATCTTAATAGTATCATAGGTTAGGTCCTGGGTCCAAACATCTTCAATAGCCGGCAGATCATGGTCACAGCAAGGACCGCATAAAGCATGTGCCGGTAAGCTTGAAAGCCCGGTCTTGGCAGTTGCTGCCACATCGGCAGAATTCCCATCGGAATTGTTTGAGGTAAGGGTACCATTTTGGAAGGTCACTTTGATCGTATAATTAATTGTACCGGAAGCACCTTGCGTAATATCCTTGGCCTCATTAAAGTCACCACAGTTATGTGAGTGTTCAACACCCGGAACCGCAGGCTTACCACCGTTCCCGTTCTTATCTGGTGGAACAGCTGCTACCGGTGCTGTATGCCAGCCTGTTGCTCCGTGACCATGACCACAATCAGAGTAACCACTTCCCGATCCTAAGGTACCGGGGCTCCATCCCCAGCCACTGCCTAATTTTCCTTTGTCATTGCTATTTAAAGAAGCTGCTGAAGCACTGGAGGAAGAATAAGTCCCGCCGCCATAGCTTCTTTGGGTCGTATTGGAGTATCCATTACTTCCCCCGGTTAAAGTAATTGTAATAACGGCATTTCCTACCTTATACTGTCTGACCTGACCGTCACTGTCTGCAATTTTCTGAACAGTATAGCTGCTGTTGGTGCCTTCCATATCCGTTGCCCACTTTGTGGCCTGCTTCAATGCATTATTGTAAGCATCGACCTTCCAGTCTGTAGAGGGGTCTGCTTTCGTTCTAAGCTTTCCTACGTCATAATCCTTTCCCTTACAGGGTGAACCGGCTTTCCCGGCATCAAAGCTTCCGATATCCGATGGTTCCTGGGTCCCATTGTCTATACTGCCTGACCATTGTGCCCATAAGGTGGTTTCTCCGGTATGACCGCTAACAGTAATGTTGCCGGAATTGTTGCCTTCAGGTGTTGCAATCTGAGAGGATTCAGCTGTTACAGACTTGCTGATTGTTTTACCTGTCGAATCTCCTACAAAGGTCAGATTTTCGGAATACTTGCCTGTGCCTCCTATTAACTTGTCATTTTCCTTATATTCGCATTCTGTTCCGTTGTAATGAGTGATGTACTCTCTGGTAGCTGTGGTATCATGCTCATAGTCCACCTGCAGGTCAGCCATGAACTCATTGCCGCCGGAGGAAAAATACAAGGTTCTGGTGGAAGGAACACCAGCCATTGCCTCAAAGGTTTCGTTATAAATAGTTCCTTCCTTTATCTCCGCATAAGCCAGAGAAGGCACCCTTGAGGACCAGGAATCTGATGGATAATCTACTTCAATATCTATAGTAGGGGTAGGTGTGATAGAACCTGATGGTGTGGGGGTTATTGTAGGCGTAGTCCAAAAATATGTATGCGTAACCTTATTACTTTCTCTTACATCAGGTATTTTGGTAAGTACACTGCTTATTGATAAACTCTCCTTGCTCTCAACTTCTTTTCCAGAGGTGTAATACCACTTTTTATCCTTTGCCTGATACTTGATATATACTCTGGCGGCATAGTTAACAGGTACTTCTCCTTTCTTCTTATCCAATTCCATGGATGCAATGGAAGGATCCACCCATGTATCAATAGGCTCATTCCCCTCCAATAATTTTAACATAGCATCTGCTGTATAAGCCTTCCAGCTATCCGAGGTACACCAGGTTTTTGAACCAGTATGAATTTGCGTCAATTTACCTACAGCTTTAAAATCTGAACCTCCATTATCTCTGTACAGTACAACTTTTACTTTAAAATTCTTGATACCATTCCTCTTAATAAAATCCTTCCATTCATTTGTGTCACCTGCTTTTTTCCCTTTGCTGTCTATTGCGTTCAAAGAGACTTGAGTACTAACAACATCATTTGTTGTTACCGTATTCTCATATTTCTTACTAGGATCTGTTAACTCATAATATTTTATTAAATTTATACTTTTTGTTGATGCACTATATAATGGCCCATTTTTTCCTTTAATTTTATTAAAATCCGTTGAATCTGTTCTTAAGATAGCCTTATAATTAACGGAACTGAAAATAGGTGGTTCTAAAGCCCAGTTTGTTCCATACCAAGGCGAGGCATCCTTAATCTGGAATTTAAGAAGTTTTATTAATTCTGCATCATTATAAGAATCTCCCCAAACCAGTTTACTGTCTTTTATCTTTCTTACTTCCTCTGATAGAATACGGCTTATGATAGCTGTGGAATAAATACCAGTACTCTTATAAGTTTTTGAACCTGATAATTCAACCGCCTTTTTTAATCTGGTATTATATACCTTACTATTAGTATATTTTGCGACTTTCTCAACGCCATCTTTCGTAGATAGATTGTTATCCTTTTTCACATTATAGGCAGTTTGAGTGAGGTCATTACTGGAAACAAAAACAGTTGCCGGCTCTACATCTCCACCTTTTGTACTTAGGCTTTCCATTCTTGCAACCATACCATGGGTAATGGAAAGAGTTGCTGCTCCTTTGTTATCCGTCATATAACTCTTTATACCATTCTGCCAATACGTTCTGTTATTGGAAATAGCATTTAATGTCATTAATAGGTCTAAATATCTCAAGTCTAATTCTTCTATTGCTGTTATGCTATATTTTTTTAAATTATCATTATTATCGAGACCATTTGTATTATAAGTTACCATGCCCTCTAGTTCCCAGCTTGAAGTTAAAAACTCTGTTGGTAAAGAATTATAATTCATAAACTCTTCCATATTCTTTTTAATATCTACGGTATAAGTCCACCCGTCTTTATCTGACCCTTTTGTATTTGTATCAGTTATAAAAGACCATACTTTTAAAGAGTCACTTACTTTTGAACTGGAAGGTTTCGTTAATAAATTATTAAATTCAGGATCTTTGGAAAGTGACAGAAAATTGCGATTATTTTTGATAAAAAGTCCTAGTACCTTTTGATAAAATACTCCGTCCTTGGCAGGATTCACATTTGTTCTATGACTGGAATCAAAATACACAATTCTACCGGTAGTTTCCGGATCATTTTTGCCTCCATTTAGCTTTAATGAGCCATTTATGCTGGTTCTCCTTGCTAAATACACCTGTTCCTTTGTATTAAAGTTCTGCCGATACAAGTATTCTGACAAAGTATTCGAACATATCCATAACGAATCAGTTCCAGTGTAAGGTATAACTTTTTTTATGGTTTTTAATGTATCACTATAACCGTCATCACTTGCTGTTGAAATTTTTGTCGGATAAAATTTCACTATAAAGACAGGATGTGTTACAGGCCAAATAGACGCGTTACCGCTTTTTGTACCTGCAACAACTGCTGAACCCTTTTTACCTAACACATAACTGTCTGATTCCGACTGGACTTGAGAAAGGTTTGCGAGAAAGAAAACTGCTATACAACAAACCGCGAGGATAACGGAAGTTAATACTTTATATCTTCTATATCGATCTGTTTTATTTATTTTTTTATTTTCTTTCCGTAGGTTATATAACATATTGGGTCTCACTTTCTATATTTGTTATTTATGTTTGTTATTTATGTTTTTGTTTCTGTATATAATATGACAAATTTTTTTAATTTATTAGCTTTTTTTTGTAATTCTCCCAAAAAAATTGGCTTCTATGTAAGAAGCCAATACAAACTGTAGACAATTCATCTCTAGGATGCAAATCTTAGAGCCATTTTTTTATTTATCACTATTCCAAATTCTAATAACATTTCGCTTAAAGGCTTTAAAAGTCCTGTTCTCTGTTTCATCTTTTCTAGCTTTTTTAAGATTCATGCATGCAAAAGTCAGCCTCACTTTCATCTCCATTCATGTTTTCCAGATATTTACGTATATCAGAATCCATGATTCTCCTTTGCCGTTCTTAATAATCTTTCGATTGTTTTCTTCCTCCTGGCATTAAATCCTTTCATTTTAAGTGTTTAAAAGCTATTATCACACTGTTTTTCATATAAGGTTCCCATATATGCCTAGTGGCTAGTTTTACATGATCTCTACTCTCTGTACATTGGGATAAATAAAGGCAGTTTTCACAGATTCCTCCACAGCTTTATAATCCCGATACCCATCTCGGTTTGTTGTGCTATGAAGAAGTACCTGGTTATTTGGATAAACTTATCAAACATAATATCATAAGTATTCTCATACTTTTTGAAAAGTCCTTCTATCGTCATCGGCCTTTTATACGGGAATAATGGATTTATCCCGTCATCAATCAGCAGCTATCTATTGTATAGTAAGAAAAGAGCCTTAAAATCTTGTAAATATTGACTTTTTGGCTCCTTGTGGTGAAAAGTTCAGGGTAAGCCCTGAACTTTTCCTACAGTCTGAAATTGGCTTCTATGAAAGAAGCCAATTAAACTCTTGCCTGTAAACCTATTTTACTGTAATCTTAACTGCTTTACTTGTAAATCCAGCCCTTATCTCTATTGTAACTGTACCTGTCCACTTTCCACCTTTTATGATTATATAGTCATCAGTTATTTTAACGACCTTAGCAACTTCATAACCCAAGCCATCAAAATATTCTACGCCTCCAGTAACCTTGACTGTAGCACCATTTCTATTTGTAACCTTATAAGGAATCTTAATTTCCTTCCGCACTGCTACAGTGTAGCTATCTTTACCCGTTACAATTTTAGCTTCCTTTTTATTTTTTAGTTCAGGATAGTCCATTGCCGTTTTATCAATAGCCACAAACTTAATGCTAAGTACCTTACTCAAATCTTGACATACCTGCTGTTGTACCAAGCAGCATTGCTAAGGAAATGGTAACAGCCGAAGGCACTCCCGCTTTGTCACATACAATTACGGTTGTACCTGCTGCTTCTGGCACGACTTCTGCTGCAAACAGTTTTGCAAAAGCTACTCCACCCTTACTGGCCAGGGCACCTTGTCCTAAGGTCACAAAGCTTACTGTCGCAGATACCAGTTTAATAGCTCCTTCTGTGTTCGTTAAATAATCTCCTGTAATCAGGGTTTTTCCGGTTGCCGCTTCGTATATGGGTATCACGATGGTCAGATCACTCAACTGCCCCAATAATTCCTTCCAAAAAGGTGCACCTTTTTTATGAGCGAATTCTCTTAAGATAAGCTCATCCAGATACTTCTGTAGGCTTTTTTCATCTGAATCTATTTTACCACTATTGACCAGATCTTCATAGTCTTACACCGCTTCATTAAAACCTTTATACAGCGGCTCCTCCAGGTAACTATCAATGTCATATAACACATCCTTAATATAAGTTAACAAAGAACATCTATGTTCTGCAAACTCATCGATTTTTTGCCCTTGTGAAAGAAATCCCGCACCTATGGATTTGGAGTCCAGTCCTCCTTCAATGTCGTTGCATAGTTCATCAAGATCTGCAAATTAAAAAGTAGATTAACCCCGTATCCCGATGTCATATTAGCTCTCTCCAGCCAGGTGTATTTATGTATTACTTGATTAATAAGCAGCGAAGTACACTAAATAAGAAAAGGGGGAGATTATATTGGATTTACAATGGTCACAAACCCACACTTTTATCCGAATTGCTTCTAATGGTGATAAAGCAAATCAGGATTTAGCACAGTAGCTGAACCTTAACCTAGGGGTGGCTGGAAGCTTCATGGAGGAACTGCCATGGTAAAACAACTGGATAGAGAAAATATCCAAAAAAAATTGGCTTCTATGAAGAAGCCAATAGTATCTTGTCAATAAACTATTTTACCGTAACTTTAACTGCTTTCGTTGTAAATCCAACCTTTATCTTTAATGTGACCGTACCAGTCCACTTTAAGCCCTTTATGATAATATAGTCATCAGTTATTTTAACAACCTTGACAACATCATAACCTATGCCATCAATATATTCTGTACCACCCGTAACTTTCACTGTATAACCATTTCCATTTGTAACCTTGTAGGGAATTTTAATTTCCTTATCCATTGCCACCGTATAGCTATCTTTACCAGTTACAACCTTCGGTTCCTTTTTATTTTTAAGTTCAGGATAATCCATTGCTGTTTTATCAATTGATACAAATTTAACATTAAGTACCTTACTCAGCTCCTCAGCTGTAGACCCCTTATATCCATACAACTTTACTTTTTCAAGCATATATATCTTACTACCTTTAAAAAATATATTATCCGTTTCGTTAGTATAGACTTTGCATAAAGGGTTACTGATAGTAAGCTTTTCCAAATTCTCACATTGTCCAAATGCCTCGCTACCAATAGAGGTCACACTTTTTGGTATATAAACAGTTTTCAAATTTAAACATTGACCAAATGCATTATTTCCAATGGTTTTGACTCCTTCGGGCACCTTAATGGATGTGATGTTATTATTACTAAAGGCACTTTCTCCAATACTTTTTATATATTTTGTAATAGGCAGTGTCTTAAAACCGGTGTTAGAGAATGCGGAATATCCTATTTTTGTTACACTATCAGGGTAATTTATTTTTGTCATGGCTCTACAGCCACTAAATGTCATTTTCTTTATTTCTTTTATATTCCCTTGTATCGTCATTTCCTTTATACTTCTACAATCAAAAAATGCATATTCGCCTATATCTGTAACACTTTTCGGTATATCAAGCGATTGTAGATTTCTACAACTAAAAAAAGCATTATTACCTATTATTTCTAAATTATTTGAAAGCTGAACCTTTTTAAGTTTAGAACATTCTCTAAATGCGGACGGTCCAATTTCTGTTACACTATCAGGCAATGTAAGGGTCGTTATATTTGTCTCACTAAACACACCATACCCCGATATTTTTTCAAAACCATCTGGGAAGTCAATAGCAGTTAATCCCGTCATATTAAATGCTTGTCCATTTATCCTTTTGAGATTTTGGGGTAATCTTACCTCGGTTAAATTATTACAATCATCAAATGTACGTCTGCTTATCACTTCAATACCATCTGGTAAATCAACCTTCTTTAATTTACTTTGACAAAAAGCCCCTATACCAATTTTTACTACACTATCTGGTATTTCAACGCTTTCCAATGAACTCTGGTAAAATGCCCATTCATGTATTTCAGTAATACCTTCAGGTATTACAACATGTTTTGCATCCCCAATATATTCCATCAAAACTCCATCCTTAATAATAAAATCTTCTTCACTATCTGCTTTTACTCTATTACCAGGACAAATCATAATAAAAAAGAGTATTGCTATAACGCCTAATAGATATTTCAATAATTTTACTATATTTCTATTCATCTGCAGCTCCTTTAATTTTACGTAAACTTTATTCAATTATATTGTATTATAGTGCATTTTTTTCCAATTATCAACATTGATTTTCCGTTTTATTCCCTTCCCATAAGTTACTGTGAATTTAATAAAGTATGACACAGTTGTACCTAAATACTTTTCTAAGAAAGTATCATGTACTTACTTTAATACCAAGTAATATTTCACTTTCGTTTTTACTTATTATAAATTTACGAAAACACTGTGCTAAAATTATCTCTATAATATAAATTAACCTTGATTACAGAATCAATTAGTTCTTTTGGATCATTCTCAATTATCATTTTGATAATACTCAGGTCAGAGATTTCAGTATACAATTTGTCATCCATTACGGCTTCTTTTATACTATTAATCTTGTTGAGAAGTTTGATATAACGATCATAATATAAGATATATGAATTATCTTTTAGGCTTTCTTCACAAGCGGTTTTTGCCTCTTCTAATAGCATACACATTTCTATTTTTTTCCTCATATTAATCTCCTTTA
Source organism: Anaerocolumna sp. AGMB13020 (assembly GCF_033100115.1). Lineage (NCBI taxonomy): Bacteria > Bacillati > Bacillota > Clostridia > Lachnospirales > Lachnospiraceae > Anaerocolumna > Anaerocolumna sp. AGMB13020. The sequence goes on from NZ_CP136910.1 coordinate 1,246,399, forward strand.
GTTCAATAACCATTCAGTTGGAATATCATTTAACCAATATTGTACTGCTCCTCCGCCCCTGGATTCAATTATATTTCCAAATTCGTCCAATGCCTTTTGGGGTGCTGTTAATCCAGTCAAAACCTTTTCCCCTTTTGGCACTATTATCGTATATTCACCAACTAATGGATTTCCCCAATCTTCTAGAACAGCAAGCTCATTTCTAACTTCGTCTATTGTTCTATATTTATCTCCCCACCATCTTCCTAGTCCATTCTGGCTACCAGGCTCATCTGGATATCCTCTTCTGTACAATATCAATGGTTCGTCGAGTTCTACAATATTAATGTCTAGATTAACAAACCCTTTAATATCTTCCCCTATTCCTTTCCAATCAAAATGATTAAATCCTGCATTTTTAATTATACAAGATTTTAATAAAACAAGATCTTCATAACGTAATCCAGATATGTTACTAGCCATAACTAATAACATATTCAATTCTGTTGTATTAAGATTTTTATAGTTAATTTTATTAATGGTTTCTATTATCTCATATATATTCTTATTAACTGATGTAAATATGTCCTCCATGTTTTGGTGCATATCTTCAATAGCCGAATAATTTAAATTTTTATTATATCCCCCTTCAGTAAGATTCTTATAATACGAATCTCCTAGAGTACCGTAATAGTTATAATCATTAAGCCCCTGTCTGCCTTGCACCTCAGACCAATACTGATTATACCGGCCTGCCTCTTCCTTTGTCATCCATTTACTGAAATCCTCTGGTATCAGGGCTTTGTTGGCTGCCATACCTGCTGTTGTGCCAAGCAGCATTGCTAAGGAAATGGTCACGGCCGAAGGAACTCCCGCTCTGTCACATACAATTACAGTCGTACCTGCTGCTGCTTCTGACACAACTTCTGCTGCAAACAGCTTCGCAAAAGCTACTCCTCCCTTACTGACCAGGGCACCTTGCCCTAAGGTCACCAGGCTTACTGTGGCAGACACCAGTTTAAAAGCTCCTTCCGTATCCGTTAAATAGTCTACTGTAATCAGGGTTTTACCGGTTGCAGCTTCATATATGGGTATCACGATGGTCAGATCACTTAACTGCTCCAATAACTCCTTCCAAAATGGTGCGTCCTTTTTATGGGCGAATTCTCTTAAGATAAGCTCATTCAGATAATCCTGCAGACTTTTCTCAGTTGAATCTATTTTACCATTTTCGACCAACTCTTCATAGTCTTTTGCAAACAAATCTGCAAAATTATCAACTTTTTGATTATAGTTACTTCTTTCATAGGAACTGCCTTTTGTTTCTTCGTAACGGCTGCCTATAAAATCCTCCAGGTTAAGCTCTGGCAGCTCTACCTCAAATCCGTACCCTCTTCCGCCACCATTAACAGTGACATTTTTCTGAACCCCAAGAGTATTATCCGTCTTTCCATCTGTCATATCGATGGCTGCCATAAGATCCACTGCTTCGTTAAAGCCTTTATAAAGAGGCTCCTCCAGGTAACTATCAATGTCATACAATACATCATTAATATAGGTTAGCAGGGAACATCTATGTTCTGCAAACTCATCGATTCTTAGCCCTTGAGAAAGAAAACCTGCACCTAATGCTTTGGAGTCCAGTTCTCCTTCAATATCCTTGCAAAGCTCATCTAGATCTGCAAAATCAAAGAGGAGATTAATCCCGTATCCAGATGTAATATTCGCTCTCTCCAGCCAGGAGTATTTATTTATTACTTCTCTTTCCAGCTGTCTTACCATTGCAAATCCTCCGGGAAGGATTTGTTTTTTTGTTGCCTCATATGTAATATTATCTGATTCGTTCTATTATCTGTAAAATCAGTTGTATCAAAAGTAACCAAAGTGTTGATGTGTGTGCAGAAAACATCCAATTTTATCTCCCCATTCTGATTTATCGTACTCTTGCAGGTTCATTGCATTTTTGATGAATTACATTTCTTTATAATTACATGCAAAATACTAATAACAAATTAATAATTAATTTCACAATTTGTTTTTAAGCAAAACACTTATTTCACCTACAATATGACATATAAATTCTATTTTCAGGGTAAATAATGAGATATTTCTATGTAAGAAAAATAATATAGATAATTTAGATAGCCATATGCTGTAAGCAACAAATTAATGTTGCCTTTTACAGCATATAACTGCAATAAAATTTGTGTTGACCTTCGCTAAATGACCGTTGTTATCCGGCAATTTAACTGGATAACTATTATGATGATTCTTACGGTATTCTTGCAACAGCCTCTTTTCATTCAGATTACTTTCATATGTTTTTATAAGGAAAAATTTAATCTTTCATCCGGTTGTAACCTTTTAAATCGGAATTCATAATTTCTTTTCCCTCTTCTTCCGATATAATAGGTATATACCCTGCGTTTAGAATTTTTTCGGATTTACTTAATTCCGTTATCACATTCGCTTTGTTTACAGCAATATGTAATTTTCTTAAAGCACTGGCATGATATTTACGTACCTTATCATAAGGTATCTCTAATGTTTCACTAATGTTTTTAAACGCTTTTTTGGTAGGAAATATCTTTGTCTGTTCCTCTTTAAAACTGTTATCAGACAGACCATAATACATAGTAATAATTTTCTTTTCGATATCTGTTAAATACTTTTCAATCGTATTGTTTATCGTTTCCCCAAGTTCCTTTTTCAAAACTATTTGTTCCGGTGTATCTTGTTCATCTGCTTTATTCATAAATACCTCATCATATACAACATTTGATGATGAAGTTATCATATTTCTAAGCTGCTTTACATTCTCTACAGTAATACCCGTTATTTCAGCAATGTTTATATCATTGGGTTCTTTGTTTTCACTTTCCAATAAACTGATGGCTTTATTTATCTTATATTTTTCATTGGCATAGTATGTAGATAAACCATTTACATAATTGTTTATGTACTGACTGACTTCATGTTTAATATATAACACAAAGAAAGTAGTTGGTTTTGCTATTTCCGGATTATATTTTTCCAGCCCGATTATAATGCCCATCCTTGCAGCTTGTATCATATCTTCATAATGAGCACCAATAAATGTAGGATATTGCTCGGATACAAATTTCGTAATGAACTTATCCATATTTCTTACAAATAATTCTTTTGCTCTGTCACTCAGTAATGGATTCTCTGCATCTCTTGCGGCTTCAACAAGAATTTTTGTCATTCTAAAATCTTTATTAAAATAACCTGACACAAACTCTAAGGTGTCTAATTTTTCCATTAAACTTCCTGTACTCATAATATTTATTACATCATTTACCACTTCGTCATCGCAAATTTCGCTATACTGACTTTTCATTTGTTAAGCCCCCCCAGAGAATTTTAAAGATTTCTAGATGTGATTTGCCTTTTATTTCTTCATAAAAAGACAAATTTAAAGATAAATTTTTCCTTTTATAAACATAGTATAACAAAAGTCGATAAAAAAGTAAATATTTTCTACAACAAATTAACAACTTTGTTTAATTTTGTTATTTGACATAAAAAATAAGTGTAAATGTTTAAGCACTAATGATATGCTTTAACTATTACACTTAAATGGTACGAAAAAGAGAACCTTTAAGTTCTCTTTTTCGTTATTTTATTGATTTATTTTTGAGTTATATGAACTGCATTTTCGTTTTCCAGAGCTGTTATTTCCCAATCACCAATATGTATGCTTATCGCTTTGTCCTCAATGGTATCATTTCCGCTTACCTCTTTCATTCTGTTAATTATATTAACACTAGGCTCAAGCCCATGTTCAATAACAGTTTGACCATTGGATGTATGAATAATTGCTTTGTCGTTAATAAGAAAGGCTGTTATTACTTTATAAGTCATTTGACTATAGAACTTGCCAATAACGTATTCACATAAGCTATCGCTGATCATATCCAGATAATTAATTTTTGTAACAGTATTATCCATTGGATTATACTCCTTTCTTTATGCTATTATACATAGATATACTGTTATCTATGACATCAGAATTGCATTAGTGTATGATTCTGTCAATTAATTATCATAGCTATTACCTGTTTATATTGTAAGTTCCAATGATAACTACATAATAAGGATTGGGAAGTAGTAAGAATACTCACTAATTAATATCTATATTATAACATAAAACAATAAATAATGGTTTAAGTTTTTTTTAATTTTTGTTTAGTTTTTTTAGTTACATGATTGACTATATAAAATATACACAAAAAATATCACTATATTCAATAGTAATATATTCCCATATTTGTCGAACTTTTAATTAATATAACGATTCTCGTCGAAATATTTTACGCAATTTTAATAAGTATTATGATAAATTTCTTTTTAAAACAGAATCCCACATTTTAGAAACTTTTTTTGGTGGAATTTCGCTATCATGTAAAGGAATAAAACAAATTTTATAACCATCCATTATTCGCCTTATCAACATCTCCTTCTCCCTCGAAGTTACCAGATTGAACGCAAAAATCCATTCATTTGATGTATTACCAAGCTGTCTGATGAAATTTGATAAAATTCCAAGATATTTCTCATCTCCGTTGCAGATCATTATTTTTATATTACATCGTTTTAATTCAACCAACTGATCCGCATTGAGCTCGCCCAGAATACCGCAATCATAGATTATAAAGCGATTCGTTCCGAATACACTATCATAATCCGTATCTTTGGTATATTCCGCTATATCTTTATTTTCCAGATCATAGGCACCCTTCTTATGGCATATACAGATATTTTCCGGAAAATTTTTTATTATATAGTGAGCGAAGCTTATTCCGGTGTGCGTACAACCGCAGCCATGTTTTAAACCAGTTATGAAGATTGTTTCCTTTCCACATAATACTTGGTTTGCATTCGTTTTTTTCCTGAATTTGCTTCTAGCTTCATCGATATAATTCAACATGGTGTTTTCTTTCACCAAGTTGTCATCTTCGTACCGCTCATCTTGATATCGTTTAGCTTCATCTTCATATCCTTTTTCTTGGTATCCTTTTTCTTCGTATTCGTACCGTTGATTTTCATATTGTTTGCCATCATATTGTTTGCCGTCATTTCGTTCCTCTTCATAACGTTTATAGCTATCCCTATCCTCCTCATTGTAATTGTAACCCGTATATTCTTCTGTACTGTCATTTGTATAAACAGTGTTATTACCACCCATTTTCCCTTTTTCTACGATATTCCCAGGTATCTGCTGAGCTTTTTTCACTTCATCAAAATAAGGATTACCTTTATAAGTTGTATTTACAGTATTATGTTGTAAGTCAATACCATGTTGTAAACCAGTATTTTGTTGCAGTCCAGTATCACGTTGTAAACCAATATTTTGCTGTAATCCAGTATTTTGTTGCAATCCAGTACCGTGTTGTAAACCAGAATTGTGCTGTACCCCAGCATTGTCCTGTAAACCAAAATCATGCCCACTTGCTTTTGCATTATATTTCCTATTTCCATCCAAAAAGCTGTTATTGGGGTAAATTTCAGTCATGGTTTTTATTTGCTGCAGCTGCTGAGAGGTCTGCGGTTCTTTTAGCTTCATTTTCTGTTCCGTAGTATTTCTTTCCATTACCGGATTAGAAACTTGCATTGACTGGCTCGATCTTGGCTTTACTGGCTGGGAAATCCTAACCTGTTTTTCTATTTCTGTTTGCATATCATCAATAAAATCCTTGGTCTGTCGCTCCACCAGCGAAATGTTCCTGTTAAACTCTGTAAAATCTTCGTGATTCAAGTCATTCATTTTCGTTACTATATTGCTGTAACTGATGCTTGTGGTATTATCCACCAGTTTTATTCCGTATCCTGATAATGTTACATGAAGCAATTGCACCAGTTCCTGGGAGCATAATCTAAATACATCAAATTCCCCTTCTTGGTATCCAGTTCTGCCCTTTGAACTATCCCTGTACAATAATGAATACTTAAAACTGCTATTATTCTGATGCCTTGCAGAACGATTTATATTTGCTAATACAATATCCGAACAGATGAACACTTTATTCATTTTACCAAGATATAAAGAATCTTCATTGTTCATACCGCTAAAATCCATTATAACAACATCGGCAGGTTTAATACTTTCTTCCAGATTCCACAAGGAATAGTAATCTACTTTGCCGCAACTGATTGTATTATTTTCAGAAAGGCGAGGAATTAACTGATCTAACAGATTTCCTTTTGAAAAATCCGGTTCAATTAGAGCTACCTTATACCCTGCTGCAGCAATATAATTTGCAGCGGAAATTGCTGTAAGACTACATTCAAAGTCAACATCGGTACCACAGAATCCTATCGATATCGCTTTGCTGCTGAATACAGGCTGTGTTCTCTCAACAGAATCGGATACTGTAAAATTAATATCCTCCGTATATACTCCTGCTGAACTCTTTTTATCTCCTGTCTGATTATTTTCTTTCTTTAATTCTTCCTGACCAATACCTGCATATAATGCTGCTGTTTCTCTTGTCCTGCCATTTCGTATAATATCTCCGATCTCCCCCATCAGGGTCTCTTCATCAAACAACAGGTTATAAAAGTTATAATCTAAATAATATCCAACAGCCTCCGGATTGCCTTTTTTTAACCTGCTGATAACGGGAATAATAATTCTGTTCACAGCTTGAAGTATCCGAAAGTCATTAATAGTGAAAAACCCCTTTAATTGCTCTGAAACAATGATAACATTTATTTCCGGATATGATAGAATAATCTCTGTAATTTCATCTCTGGAATGTGCCTTGTATACACTACTTATCTCTATTCCCATCATACTTATTATCTCTAAACCCTTTTGCAGCTTTTCTTCTTCGTAATTTTCAAGTGCAAACAGAATCTGTACTGTCTTCATTGTTTTTACCTCACATCGTTATGTATATTAGTTTCCAGTCGAAGCTCCTGTGCTGCTTTCCTGGGTATCTGCCTGGGTTGCTTCCTGTGCCTTATCTGATACTGCATTATTTTTCTCAGAAACATCGGCTTCTGATGCTTGTGCCTCTTCTGTCTCATCTTTTCCTATTTCGGCAAAAGATAACTGTTCTAATAAACCCCAGTTGATTGAAGTGTAATAATCATATTCCCCATTGTATTCCTCTGCCAGATCATGGTATTTTTCTATAAAGTACATTTCTCCTGCAGATAAATCACTATCTCCGCTGTCACTATCTTCTGCTGCTTCCTGACTCTCATCATAACTATCAATAATACTGTTATAAACTTTTTGTGCCAATGCGTTCTCTTCATAAAATTTAGCTATCAGATCCACTGTTAAGCTCTTATCCACTACTTTTGCTGCATTTAAATCTCCATAATAAGTGTTGGCATTCTCCAGAAGTATATTTTTCTCATCTTCTGAAAGGGCGATTCCTTCCTCCTTGGCTATCATACAAAGAACCTTGGTCATTCTGATCTGTTCACAAATAGTCCCCTTTACCTGCTTCTCAAAAGTTACGGTATTGTTACTCGAATCAGATACCTCCATATCCCAATCAGCTTCATTTTGCAGATTATATCCCTGATAAACATCTGCTGCATACAGCAAAAATTCATTCATCACAACTTTTTCATTCTTTACTCTCATTACTTCTTCAGTGTCAAATTTTATTACCTGTGATGTTTTGTTATCCCCATAGAAATAGAAAAATAGCCGGGTTCCTGCTGCCAGCAGAAGAACACCTAATACAGCTATAAATACTATTTTTCGGCTCTGTCTTTTCCCTCTTGCAATACTTTTCCCTTTTCTACTTTTTCTTTCATTGTTCTGTAATATTTCATCCATATGTATATCCTCCGTTTTTTAATCATTTACTTTATCTAATAACTTTAATATGACATCAATTATATTTTTCGATGTAAAGAATTCCTATTTCATTATAACTCCCATCATAGATTTTATATTCCGTAAATACAGCCTCCTCTTCAATTGCAATAGACCTGCTTTCAGTATATTTATTAAATTTAGTTTCACTTTTATCTGAAAATCCGTAGGGTGCTATATAACCTCCTGAGATATCTTTTATGACCACTGTATCTTTTAACAGCCTGTTATAATTAACCAAAACCGCATCCTGATAACTTCCTTCTGCATCTTTTATCAGGCTGATTCTGTTGCTGTTGTCATTTTCCATAATATATCGATAAGTCTCCTTTTTTTCACCTTCCTCTTTCCCTGTTAATAGTGCATTGGTCGTAACAAGTAACGCAAAGTCTGTGCCCTTTACCTCCTTGTATTTGTTTTTGATATCACGCCCGCTGATACCAATCTTTAATTGGTCTTCCTGAGTAACCTCTGCCTCTGTTTTTGTTCTACTTGCAGCAGGCAGTTCCGTCTTTCTAGATTTTAACAGGAAACCTGTTATGATACCTGCACTTACTAACAGGGTTATCATTATGAATAAAACAATTTTACTTTTTGTTTTTAACATATAGATTTTTGTTTTTATTCTGAAAATCATATATCATTCCCCTTTTCTAACTCAGTCAGTGATTTTAATACAATATGATTGATTTTTTTTGTATTGTGTAAAAAAACAGACACTTAGGTACAACTCCTTATCAGAATAACGGAGATTAATCAAATTTACTTGGTGTATTTTACATTTTATTCCTTATACTTTCTCCCCTCTAGTACTTTAGCCCCAGTTATATCCAATAATTCTGCATTTTATGTTTTTATCTGTCATATTATTAGAAATACACTATAGGAAAAGGATGAGGGGATTATGGATACGCAAACTATTATTACCGAATATGAAAAAATTCTTCTAAAGGACGAAGGTGTCAATTTGTCTTCAAGTTTCTTCTGTTACAATGACTATAACAATCATAAATTAGCACTTGCCGTTTTCCGTTATGCCGTCGAAAATATTCTTTGTTGGACTCCGACAGAAACAGCAGAAACGCTCAATATGGATATTATCAAAGGATTGCATTTACTAACACCATATAAATATCTCATTTTTCCAGAAGAGCTTACCCGTAAAGACTATTTTTATGTGGCTCACCTCTTGTACCCGAATGATGTTCCTTATAATATGAGGCATCTTGTAATTCTTTCTTATCATAGAGTACTCGGACAGGAAAACGGAAAATTTACCAAGAATTTTTTTAATGGTTCCGGTGGTGAGCTCAGAGCATGCATATGTCTTCAATATCTTTTAAGAGAGTACTTTACCTTTTCTTCAATTGAGGAAATTTATTACTATTTTTCCAGCCCTAAGATTATATCCACTCTGCGGCAGTTCCGCCTGGCAGGCGTTTGCATGGAACTCTTTGATAGTCCTCTGGAATTTGTACATTGTGCTCTGCCGAATAATCAAAAAAATGAATTATATTTTCACTTTTACCGTTTCGAATCTGTTCTTAAAGAGAAGAAGCTGAAATCCAAAATAAAACATATCATAAGTGTCTGAGATATATAGGAGCTAGATTATATGAATGTCCGAAAATTGACCAAAGTATTGTTTACAGCCTGTAATATATGTATGATTTTGATATCATTAATTGCAATTCTGGTGCCCATAATAAGTCTGACTAACATAAACGCAAAAGCAAAAGTTATATTTAATTCCGTTAAGAAAGACTACGAGACCTGTTTTGGTACGAAATATATTCCTGAGGATTCTTATTTTACTGATATTGCATGTATAAAGATGGAAATATCCTCTGCTATCATTACTCGATCAGCCACATTGAAAACACAATATTTTGAAAACATTAAGGGAGCGTCTTCTGCTGAGGCCTCTGCTGCAAAAAACGAAACGGATAACTCAGATGCTCTTGATAGTTTAAGGTCCTCCCTTGCCGAACTTCAGGCTTATAATAATGCAATAGAATTTAAGACGGCTTCCATTCCTTTAGATAAATCCTGCAAATCACTATACACAGCCTTAAACTATATGACTTACGGCAGTGATGCATTGCTAAAAGATGTAACTAATTTTATTGATGACCCAGAGGCCTTGTCTTTGGCCGCAGACAAAGATACGCAGGAAATTCGCATTATGGCTCAAATGAGCAACTCGATTTATCTTAATTTGAATCAACAGGTACTGCTCTATAAATTTATAGCAATAGCCGGAATCTTTATTTTATTGGGAACAATATTAAACATCTACAGAATAAGATCCAGGAAAAGTAAATACAGAAGAAAAAGAACTATAAAAAAGATATAAGGAGGTAACAGATATTCTGCGCTTTCTTTTATACCTCCCTACTTCATTATATTCACATGTAGCTTACAACCTTTTCCAGCATATTTATATTCAGGATTAATTCATCTCTTGATTTCTTCATGGAGTCTATGACTTTAATAAGTTCGTATTTATTAGTAGTAAAGTCCATTGTAAAATTGCTAATATTATCTTTGCTTTCAGGAATCACAGCAGTAAATTCTGAGTAATTCACTGCTGTGGTTTTTACTGAGTCCTCCGGCTCCGTGACGCTGTTATCAAGCTCCTCTTCCGATTCAATAAAAGCCATTAATTTTTCTCTGATTCGTCGGTTTAGCTGCATCTTACCGTTTTCAATCAGGCTGAACTGACTTCTGTTTACTCCTGATTTATCAGAAATGGCAGCCTGGGTGTATTCTTTCCTGCTTTTTATCATTCTTACCTGATTTAGTATTTCTTCATCGGTCAGACTGTCCTTTTTGTTATCCTGTAACTCTTCTTTACTCTCTAGTAACTGTTTGATCATTTCTTGATCTTTTGCATATAAATCACTCAGCTTTATAGTATTTGCTCGAAAATACTCATTCAGCTTATTTTTCACCTTATCCGTTAAGGTCCTCTTCCCCGTTTCAATATAGCCTATCTGAACAGATGTTATTTCAATTGCATCTGCTATATCCTTCCTTGACAGACCCATTGCAGTTCGAATTGTCTTTAAGGCATCACCAGAATTTATTGCTATGTTGTGCAATGATAAGGTTTTATCTACCGGAGTGGTTGATTCTGTCGACAAAGCGGCTTCGTTAAGTTCATTTTTATCATTGGAATTCAAATCATTGGAAATCCAATCATTGGAATCCTGATAATCACTGATATCTAATAGATCAAACCAATTTTCCTGCAAACCGAAGGCTTCTCCAATTTTTCTCTTATCTCTTGCTGATAAGGGCAGATAACCCTTTTCAAGAAGATTTAGAAAACTCAGATTTATTTCTGATCTTTTCGAAAACTCGTCAATAGATAATCCAAGGTTATTTCTTATAAACTTTAGTTTAATACTATCCCCTTTTGCTGTAAATAAATCTTCTTTTGTCATTATAAACTCCCCCTTGTTACCCTACATCTGTTAAACTTTCTTTTATTATTAATATGACAGATTTATTTATAATTTGTAGTATTTTTTCGTATTTTCTGTTTTTTTCTTGATTGTTGGTTACGAGTTGCTAAAATATCCCATCCAAGAAATAAAACAGAAGCCATTAAGGAAATACTGATATGCTCCCTGTAACAGCTTCTATTTGATTTATAGATTGGTGTATGCTTAATAAATTAATGGGTATGTTCTGTAGATATATCCACTAAAGAGGATACAGTATCGTATGCTGCAATAAAGGTTGGAATACTGCTGTCAAAATGATATTTGCTCCCTCTAATGGTAATATTTCCGTTGTCATCACCGGTTTCATATTTTAGATTCCACACTTCTCCGATTCCTTTAATGTCCGCAGTCATTATAATTACATAATCATTATTACCATTGAACTCCTTTCCGGCACTGTATTTACCGGTTATGGTATATTCAATGCCCTCAAGCCAAAATGTATTTCCGATTGCAGACTCTTTATTTCCTGTCTTTGATAGGAGGAATACTTTAGAAAACTGTTTCGTCTTTGTCTTGCCTTCCTGAATATAAGAAGTCTCATACCATTCATCTTCGGGTGTTATATGTACTCCCTTCTCCCTATAAGCCGTAAATACAGCAGAGGACGGAAGTCCCAAGGTCAGGTGCCATCTTTGTGCCTGGCGATAGAACATTTCATTGCGATAAGCTCTGTTTAGATTGGTTTCCATTCCTCCATTAATACCGTTAACAGTAATCCCCAGTCTGGCAGCCTGCTGCCGTATTGCTGTTACAATACTGTTTCCTACGAAAGTTCTGGCTCTTCGTCCCGGCTGAAGGCATTGTATGGTTCCCAGATTAAAATAGTTACCATAAGGTACGGTCAGATATTTATAACCTGTAATTTCTCCATCGGCACCATATATCTCCTCTGCGAAATAATCCCTTACCTGGTCAGTAACCTGAGATTCCATACCCCCTGAGGTATAATTCCTTCTGGCCGCTTCATTTGTCCAGTTTAAATACATATTATAGCGGTATAGATTTTTTGATAATTCTTCATAACCTTTTTGATAATTCCCATTATCATCCATATATTCAGAATAGAGACCGAAATAATTAATTGGTCTTGTAACACCATCATCACTGATATATACATCCACAGGTATCATTTCATTGGTGCTGGTGTTAAGTGCATAAAAATATGGAATAACCTGCAAATATTGGTTGTAATTTCCCAAAGTCGTAATATCAAACATTACATTGTAACCAAGCTTAAGCTGTTGATCCTGTAAGGCTGCTTTTGTATTCTTATCTGCAGAAACTCCCATACTTTGACTATTGGCTTTCACCGTCCATCCTTGTGTTCCCCAGGTATTATAATATCCATTTGCTTCATTAACCTGTTCACCACGTACGTCCGCAGCCAGTGGATACCCGGCAGAGTTTCTGTGCCAGGATAAATAATTTTCCGTTGTAGAACTGTCTACGCTTGAGATTATTCCTTCTATAAACCAATCACTTCGATTCTCTGCAATTGGTTTTTTAAAGAAATTACTAAAACGCATATCATCCGTATCTTCAATAATAAAATTACCAATACGTCCGACAATATCAAGGTAGGCCAGTTTGGCGGCAGTATGCTTCGCTGTGAAATTAGAAAACCTCTGTTTATTGGTAGCATATAAATTACCGTAATTATAAACACTGAATTCATTTTGATATCTACCATCACTCGCATAAGGCATCTCCTTACTACTCTGCCTGTTATAATTAATTCCTTCTACTGCATACTGAACTTCCGCGCAGGATACCTCATCATTAGCAAGCAGACAATAAAAATTATACTCTGTTTTGGGAGCACTAACATTAACCGTACCATCGTTATTTAATTCAAATATCTTACCATCTATTATTGCCAGGGTCCCGCCTTCCAATAAGGTTGTACTTCCTCCATTATAATTCAATAAATTTCTGGTCATATCAAAAAGATAAGTCATTCCCTGCAAATTGAGTGTTGTACCATCGCTTAATGCATATTTCCTTGTGGTTGTCTTATCTACGATTTCCAAAGAAATCCACTCACCTGCTGTGTGATTTTCCCAAACTCCATTCCTCTCATATAAAACATCATAGTCGAATTTTACATACTTTTCCCTTGTCCATTCTGTAGTATCCATATCCTGGCTGTATCCCCTGCCTCTACTGATTACAGGCTCTGGTATACCATAGGCCCCATTACCGTAAAAATCACCTGTATTGGGGAAATAGACTTTAAAAAAATTGTCCAGGGTTATATAAGCTGCCTGCTCTACTTTAACCCCATTGGCATCAATTGTTTCCTCAATGGTGGTTTTATGGTTTGCATCTTTTTCGCAGGCACTCCAGCAGATATCGTTGGAATAATCATAGTGCCCCCCTGAATGATGAGGTTCCATACATGTAAGCAGTGTCTCCACCGTATATGTTTTTTCGGTATTATTAATCAACCTGCAATCCCAAATGGGATTGACTATTGTCTCTCCATTCGTTGTTACTCTATCAGGAATCAGGCGCATTTCAGACTTTATAAACTGAAACAGTTCTGTTTCATCAGGAAAACGGTTTGCTTCCAGAACAGTAATAACAATCCTGCCGTTTCCGCTGTTAATACCATTATTTAGTGCTCCTCCTGTCAGTTGTGAGGAAACGTATCCCGAACCTCCGCCGCCTCCTGCATCAGCAGCGGCAGCAAATCCTCCATAGTAGCCTCCACCACCACCTCCTCCGTCTCCGGTGTGTGACTGTCCCTGACCAAGATCATAATAGGAAGCAGAAGAACCTCCTATTCCATTATACTGAGCATTATATACTTCACCGCCGTTTCCTCCGACAGAGCCACCTCCGGAGCCTCCGGCACCTACAAAATATGTAGTTGTGGAGGAAAAAACTGTATACTCAATCTTCCAGTTACAGGAGCCGGAAGCACGGTAGGCTCCTGCATAAAATTCAACTCTGTCTCCCTGATATACAGTAGCACTGCAGGCAAAGTGCAGGCTGCCGCCGCTATCATCATCAGAAGTACTGCTTCTTAAAGCTCCCGTGGAATCGTAAACATATATAAATCCGTAAGGATCCGACGTGAAATCCGTAGATCTAAATGTAACTGTACCGTTTCCAGCTGCAATAAATGATTTTGCAAGGGTTCCGTTTCTGGTCGTATAACTTGTATTTCCAGTGTAAGAGATGGTAGACGGGGTATTTGTGGTTACGGTATGGTTATTACCGGCACCACCGCCTCCTCCCGCAACCAAAAGCACTTTATTTCTCGTTTCATTATTTTTTAGCAGGGAGCTTAAACTTCCGTTTACGGTTGCTATGGAGGTAGCCCCTCCACCCCCTCCGGAGGACCCGACTGTACCTGCATGTCCACCTCCATTATATCCGCCGCCAGAACCGGATGCACTACTGGCACCCTGACCGCCTACCTGAAGATATAAGTTGGATGCTTTTAAAAGTGTCAGTGTGCCTTTGGCATAACCTCCATTTCCACCTGCAGTACTGTCATTCCCCCCCTTTGCACCATAGGTTTCTAAGGTGTATACTCCTTTTGGCAGGATTACTGTCTGTACATTACCAGAATAAGAATAATTTAGGATATCTCCGCTTTTTAAATTGCCTGTACGACCACTTGACACATCAATTTTAAACTTTGAAACCAGCTTTTCAAAAAGTTCATTTCCCAGTTCCTTCTTTAATGTGTCCCAGTTTCCTTCCCTTGCCTCAGCCAGTGCAATTTGAAGACCTTCACTGCTCTGAGTCAGACAGGAAGTATCGTGTACATGTTTGGAAAAGGAAGTTATAACACCATAGGAATAACCGTCATCCTGGCTTCTTGTCCAGTCAATGCTTTTATTAAGGGAGGTAATCCCATTAAACGTATCCTGATAAAAGGATCTTTCCTTTTTGTAGGTCATATAACAGCTTGCTGTATGCTCCAGTATTCCTCCGCATCTTTTTACGATAACATTGTCCAAATAAAAATTTGCAAGAAAGGAGTTGTCAAAATCCCAGCTGCCCATATTAACACTGCTGCCTCTCATCTCATCCGTTATGGCGGCTTCCGTAATCTGCTCTTCCGTGACTCCGCTGGTAATCTGACTTATAACTTTGACTCCATCTATTTCAAGTTCACAGTCATAAAGGGACCCAAGACTGAAGGTAACCGTGATTTTTACTTTTCTGCCTACAATGTTTGTCACTGTACCAGCCCTGGTCTTTTCTTTACTCGTAATAAAGGCAGGTGAACTTCCTCCTCTTGGAAGGTATAAGCCAACTCCGCCAATGGAAAAGAGCATCATATTATTTTCCGGTCTTGCAGGAATAAACACATCTGCCGAGATTTGCACCCTGGAACTGCCATTTCTGCTAATCTTACAATCATTGAAGGGCAGTTGTAACCTTGTTCCGTTCCCTGTTATTTTTAAAAACCCGCCTGTTCCAAAACCACTATAACTACTGTCATTTAAAGTTAATTCTATTCCGTTTGGAAGTTCATAGGCCGGAAAAGCTCCGTCTTTATTTTTGATACTGCTCGCAATCATTTGTCCGTCGTAGGAACTATATATGTCCTTCTCTCCCGTATTGCTTTTCCCTGTAATTTTATCTTCAAAGGTAAAGGACAGACTGGTGGTGTCAAGCGTATACTTGCAGCTAAGATAACGGTATTCGCATAGCTCCGGAGTTCCGGGGCATTTCTCCAGCGCTTTTAAGGTATCCATAGCATCTTTTACAATGCCTTCCTCCGTACGTTGATCCTCCACCTCCGACTTCACTATCATGGCATTTTGCGTGGATACCGCATCTAAAACAATAATATTGTTCACCTTATACTCAAGCCCGTCATCATAAGCTGAGTATTTCGAATTATAAAGTAATCCCGGACCGTACTGATAGCCAGCCTCTTTCAGTACGGTATTTTCAGCTTCCGAAAATACATCCTTTATTACCTCTTCGCCTGTAATCAGCTTTGCTTCTTCACCGGTCAGCTTATATTTTAAGACAGGACGGTAGAATACAAAGGATTCACCTGTTTCATATTGAGCATTTTCATTGATAGGATTCTGTTTGATCTTATCTATATATATTCGCAAATCGGTTACTCTGTCCATACGAGCCTGGGATTTACCCGGGGAAGATATATTGGCTGCTCCATAAACAGGTTTACTAAAAGATTGGCTGCTCCTTACTGTTGCTAGTCCCAGCTCATCAGCCGGACTAGAAAATATGGCCATATCCTTATCAAATCTGGTAATTATTTTTTCTCTTTTTCCGGTTCCCTGGTATTTTGCTGCTGTTACATTATATTTTCCATTATAAGATCCAATATTAATCCCATCAGGCCTGGTATCAGCAAAGGTGAATTTATTATTCTCCCACATCTTCATCCATTTTCTGTCTATCTCGTCCTGGGTAGATGCTTTCTTCACATCCCCGGAGGCCTGAAGAGAAGGAAAGTCCTCCTGTGCTTTTGCTTTCGTTATTTCTTCATAATATACAGGACTTTGATCTCCGCTGGAGGTCTGCAAAAGAAGCATATCAGATATAACAGTAGCCGTTACTTCCTGAGTACGCCTTGTATAGAAACGTTTCCATTCATCCGTAAGCAGATCTTTTGCATCCAGTTTATTCATATATGCCTGTTTAAGCGTCGCAGAAGTTGCTTTATTATCGGAGATAAAATCCTCTGTTGTGATAGAGATGCCAGGAGCATTCCCATAACCCGAGGTAATACCGTTACTATATAGAATTCCGCTGGCAAACCCCAGTTCATGTCCCTTTTTAGCCAGAGGTGCCGGATTTTGCGGACTTTGCACCCTGCTTAACCCGTCACATTTATTAGTACGTTTCTCGGCCCCCTTTGACATCTCTTCATAATACACCCTATCACCTTGGGCTTCCTGCAGTGAATACCTTATCCTTCCTATCTTAGATGCATTGGTTATTTTCTCATCCCGGAATACCGGCTGATTGTCTGCAGCTATGTTATAAAAAATATTCGGATCCCCCTGAGTGATGCTTGCTATCAGATTCTTATCACTGTCATAGGTTATCTCTGACATGTCGGTAACATATCCCTTTTCCACCTTATAAACATTGCATTTTGTAATCTGGATCGTGTCATAAGCCACTTCCTGATACCATACATCTTCAATGGCCGGCAGGTCATGGATACAGCAGGGGCCACAAAGTGCATGAGCGGGAATTCCTGTTAAACCTGTTTGAATGGAAGCTGTTACATCCGAGCTGTTACCGTCATAATTCTCAGCTTTTAAAGTACCATTTTGGAAGGTAACCTTTATCGTATACTCTATCGTACCAGAGGCTCCTTGGGTTATATCCTGGCCCGGAGTATAGTTTCCGCAGTTATGCGAATGTTTAACTCCCGGAACAGCCGGGCTGCCACCATTACCGTTCTCATCCGGCGGAACAGCCTCTTTCGGTTCTACGTGCCATCCAGATGCATCGTGTCCATGACCACAATCAGAGTAACCGCTTCCAACACCTAATTTACCGGCATTCCACCCCCAACCATTGCCCAACCTTCCTTTATCAGAACTGGTTAAGGAAGCACCTGTAGCACTGGAAGAGGTATAATTTCCTCCGCTATAACTTCTTTGGGTAGTATTCGTATAACTGTTAGCTCCTCCATTCAGGGTAACGGTTATTACCGCGTTTCCAACCTGATATTGTCTGGTGTGTCCATCACTGTCCGCAATCTTTTGCACCGTGTAAGTGCTGTTGGTTGCTTCCATTGCTTTTGCCCAGCTAATAGCCTGCTCCAGATTCTGATTATAGGTATCAACCTCCCAGCTGGTACTGGGTTCGGCTTTGGTTCTTAAGGATCCCGGATCAAAACCAAGGCCTGCGCAGGGATTTCCTGGTTTACCTGGATCGAATTTACCGTTATCTGCAGGTTCTTTGGTACTATTTACAATGTTTCCTTTCCACTCCGCCCATAGCTCTGTATTGCTTGTATGATTGTTGACACTTATATTCTTCGTTTTGCTTCCGGCAGGCTCAACTATTTTAGAGGATTCTGCAACAACACTCTTGCTGACGGTTCTACCAGAGCTATCCCCCACAAACGTTTCTGTTTTGGTATAAGTCCCGGTCCCTCCTTTTAATTGGTCATTTTCTTTGTATTCACACTCTGTTCCATTATAATGGCTGATGTATTCTCTTATTGCCGTTCTATCTGGTTCGTAATCCACCCTTAAATCTACCATAAACTCGTTACCGCCGGAGGAAAAGTATAGTGTTCTGGTAGACGGAACACCTGCCATTGCTTCAAAGGTTTCATTGTAAATGGAGCCTTCTTTTAATTCTGCATAAGCCAATGCCGGCTCCTCTGAATGCCAGCTGCTGGTTGGGTAGTATAAGGATATCGGTAGCTTGCTCCAGGTATATTTTATTTCAACTTTATTGGTTAACCGCGCATCCGAGATTCTATCCTCCCCTTCACTGAGATCCTTCTCTGCAGTTTCATCCGCTTTCCCGGTAGTGTAATACCATTTTTGGTCAGTTGCTTTGTATTGGATATAGACTTTTGCTGAATAAATAATATCCTTCTCTTCTTTATCAGATAATTTTAATTTACTGATCGTATCATCAGACCATTGGCCAAGTGGAGTTTTCCCACGTAACAAATCCAAAAATTTTTCTGCAGTAACTATTTCCCAATCTGTAGAAGTACACCATTCAACATTGTTGGTATATTTTTGTTTAAAATCCCTGCCTTCCATTGGTATACTGGTAAAGGCTGTACCATTAAAGCTTCTGTTTAATTTGATCAGTAATCTGAATTGCGTAATATTATTCTTTTTTATAAATGTAGCCCACTCATCAATGGCATTCTCCTGCCCCGGACTATTCCCCTGAGATGTAAGCGCCTTTAATGTTACCTGTAAGTTAACATCATCATCTGTAATAACGGTTTGTTGTTGCCTCGCCCTTCTATCGACATAATATTTTACTAAATCAATTATACTATTATCCTTTCTATACTCTTTTTTGGTTTTTTTATTAATTTTATCCAGGTCTTTTGAGTTATATGTCAGATTTGCCTCATAGTTTATAGCAAGAGTGGTTATAGGAGGTTCCAGCACCCAATTGGTACCATCCCAGGTATCATCTTTAAAGTTAAACTTCAAGAAACCACTCAGATTCAACGGATTATTTGAGCTCCCCCATCTCAGTGTATTATTGTCATCGGATTTTACTCTTTCGGCTATAACTCTGCTTATAATATTAGAGGAATAAATCGAATCATTATAAAATGTCTTTGATTCCGACAAGCTTACTGCTGCTTTCAACCGATTGTTATAATCCGTTTTGTTTACACTTTCAAAAACAGTTTTTGATGAAATCAAATCGGATAAATTATAGTTTTTCTGTACTCGGTACGCGTCCTGTGTCAAGTCATTACAAGACATAAAAACAGTTGCCGGGTTAACATTGCCTCCTTCGGTACTTACACTTTTTAATCTTCCTATTATTCCCTGTGTTATGGAAATATTTGAGCTTCCATTATTATCGGTCATGAAACTTTTTATCCCATCTGTCCAATAGGTTTTGTTATTCGATATTATATTCAGGGTCATCAATAAATCCAGATATCGCAAATTAAAACAATCAGCTGCTGTAATCGTATATCCATTGGTTGTAAATTTTGATGTACTTGAATCATTCCACTTATTAAAATCCAGTCCGGCCTCATAAAGTTCCTTAACATGCAGGAATTCGTCAATCTTTTCCTTAATATAGATTTTATACTCACTACCACCTCCTACCGGAATTACTGCGACATCCGTTATATAGGACCATAATTCTAAGGAATTTTTAATCTTTGACTCATCGTCTGTATTTAGGTACTTTAAAAACTCACTGTCATTCGACAGCAAAGCCATGCTCCGGTTATTTGCTATAAATAGATCCAGGATTTCTTTATAGAAAACTCCTTGATTAATATTACCGCCAAAGGTTGTATTTTTATTTCTTGATAAATACTTAATTCTTCCCAAGGCATCTGGATTACTCCTACCGCCAACAAGGTTCAACTGGGTTAAGGATAAACTCGTTTTTCTTGCAAAATATACCTGCTCACTGGTATGGAAATCATGACGAATCAAATAATCGGATAGAAGATTGGAGCAAAGCCACATAGCGTCCTCAGTAGCATAAGGAATCACTGTCTTAATAGATTCAACCAGCCCATCGTAAGAACCATTATCTGTACTTAATCCGTCTATTTTAGAATATAATTGCACAATAAACACTGGTTCTGTTATGGGCCAGATATCAATATCTCCACTTGTAGTACGGGGAAGCACCGCGCTACCATTAGAACCGACCGCATAACCGTCATTACTGTATGCATTGATATTCTTCCATATCAAAAAACCGGAAAAACAGCATAGGAATATTATTCCTAATAAAAAAAACTTAAATTTCCTGCTGTTGCTTTTAACGCCAAACATCTTTCTTAAAACTACTTTGAAATTATGAAACATTTTTTAATCTCCCCTCTTATGAATCTGTTTCTTAATTGAAAGTATTTCACAGATATAATATGATGGAAAATTTTAGATTAAGGTGTATATTTACATATTTTGCACGAATTTTCTATTTTAATATAAGATTTTGAGATATAAGCTAAAGATTAAGAAGAGAATAGTTATGCTAATTATAATTTATTTTAGCAACTTCTTCTAGTTGTGCAAAGATTATGAAGAATAATTTCTTCTAATAGAAACTATGATTATCAATGGCAATCTCCTCTAATCGAACTGTGATTATCAATAGTAATTTCCTCTGGTTTTCCAACTCACTTTTAATAAGAAAAACAGCCCCCAAAAATAAGGGAGCTGTTTTTGTTTTGTTAATTCTTTATTTAGGAAAACTATCCCTACAACTACAGTTACGAAGCCGTTTATATTTTGTTAAATTTTTTATTCCAAGGAATTGCTATAAGGTGGTACTCCGCTATTCATAATTACAGAAAAATATCCTTCTTCAATTAATCTATGATCCTCCCATAGATTTTCCGATAAGAAATATTTAAAACTGTTAAGTCCTGCATTCCAATAAGAATCTATATAATACCAGGTTCCATCAAGCTTCACCTTATTCCATGCATGGCCTGCGAAGCCAATTCCGCTTCGGTTATCCGCACTTCCAATACAATAATATACTTCTATTCCAATACATTCAGAAAGGAAACAAAAGGTTTCTGCATAGGAGGCACATACTCCACTACCAGTCAATATAACACCAGATATTAGATCCGTATAAGTATCATCGACAAATTTGCCGGTATAAGTTGAGTTCAGATAAGTCTGTAAGATCTTAACTTTTTCTCTGTCGCTCAGGGTCGCAGAAAACAGGTTATTATCCTCTAATAACTTTCTGACAGCTGTCATCGTAATTAATTCTTTCCCTGTATAACCACTCAGATTATTGCTTTTGATTGCATCAACAGGATCCAGTTTTTCATATCCGTCACCGACAACAACTTTTAACTCTTTTGTGATACCCGCAACAGTAACTTTTATGTAGCAGGTTCCTTCTTTGATTCCTTTTATGTAAATACCTTCACAGCGTTTATAATTACTGTTTAGATCTATATGATAACTTTTTTCTGCTACCGCGATTTCATTGTTTGTTGAGACGATTTCAACATCCTTCATAAGCGGCAGTATATCTTTAGCAAAACCTACATATTCCTCAATATTTGTTTCAAGCCATAAATCCGGAACCGTAAATCCATCATAAGCTGCCGCATTCATTGCAATAGTCTGAATCTTTTTACCATGTACAGAGGCAATAATTTCAAACTTTCCCGCCAAAGCAGCTGTGACCAGCCCTGTACTGCTGATTTTTACAGTTGAATTACCGGTAACTTTATAGTTAATCCCTAACTTTTCCAACTCAGCTGCCGTGTAGGTGCCAGATACGGGATTCAGACTTACTCCAGTTCCATTTACGAATACAGTAGTATAAGCAGGTTCAAAAGCTATCTTTGCAGGATTTATTACAGTTATTTTACATTTATAACTTTTATTACTTACAGATGCCTTAATAAAGGTGCTTCCATAACCGACAGCCGTTACTTTTCCTGAACTTGTAACTGTTGCAATGTTTTTGTTCATAGAAGTCCAGATAATTTTCTTGGTTGTCCCTGATACTTTTAAGGTTGTGGTTTCACCTTTTGTCAGGTATGTACTTGTAGTATTTAATGAGATTGCAGTAGATTTTGCTGAAGCAGATGCGATAAATGCTTGATTAGTAAATAGAAACCCGATTGAGAAAAGCATTGTAAAAACAAAGATACTGATGGTAGATCGTTTTTTCATCATAGATTTACTCCCCTGGTAAAATGTTTATGAGTTCATTGCTTTACTTTTTTATGAATTTGAATACAGATTTTTATATATTAATACATATTATAGCATTATATACATATTCTGTCAAAATTATCTTGCTATGATAAAAAGTTATCCATGTTTTGGATAAGAATACAATGTTATTTCTTGTAAATTATGTAACTGATTTATTTACTTTTACTACACCCGTTCCAAATCATAAGCCTGCTTTATATCTAACCATGTACCAATATCAAAAAAAATGAGGAGGGATTTCGTAATCTTTTTTGAGTATGATTACTTTTTAATTCTATAAAAGCGTACCTTTCATGACAAATTTCATACCTAAAGGTACGTGTATGAGCATATTGAAAATATACCTAATAATCCGATTGTATATCCAACCAGGCAAATTTTTTCGCTAAAGGTTCTTTATTCATATCATGGATTAAGTCACTTCGTGAGAGCTATGATATTGAAGTAAGAGCCTGGGATTTTGGTAGTGGAAGTTCTAAAGTATAACCATAATATAATAAAAATAAATTATAACTAAGCTCCACTCTATAAATTTCTCAGACCTTTACCTGCTCTTAACCTTTTTATTAGATTTTCTAATGCTTCTGCTTCACTCTCAAACATTTTCTCTGAACCAGTAACCTTACTTGCTCTTTCATCTGTTGCGTAAATATACCACTGGCCACCTTCTTCTCGAATTACTAATTCATTTTCTTTGTTATAGCGATTTTCAAAAAAATTAAATCCTTTAAGTTCTTTTTTAAATACAAATAATAGCCTTCTTGCCTTGTCATATATTCCTCCCTTATTTAATTTCCTTTAGTAACCCTAATTTTTCTAGTTGCTTAGAGAGAATTTTGAAAACAAAACTAACAATAAATTTATGTTATTTAGTTAGTTGAAAATCCTAAAATATAACCATTGGCATAGGTCAGCGTAATCCACTTACAATTACTTGACTAAGTTGCATTACATCGTATCAAATCCATCAATTTGTTGATACTCTTTCTGACACTTTTGGGAGATTGGTAACGGTTCTCCGATTTCCTGCGTTCTTTGACTACACCTTAAAATCCTTTTGAATACCCAACAAGGCATTTTTTTGCATAAGTCTTTCAAATTAATTAATATCTCCTGCCATTACTTCGTAAGGGCTACGATATTAATTAATTTAAGAGACCGGAATTTAAGGGAGTTGGAAGTAATAAAGTATAACCATAATATTAAATTAAATTTAATGCATTATCTTATATTGAAATTTAATTTTTTTACTAAGCTTTAATAACGCCTCCTCCTCTTTGTCAAAATACCATTCTAAATGCATACCCTTTTCGCTATTTTGAAAGACCTTCCATTGACCTTTTACTTCATCAAATCCATATCCCATTATAAAATCTGCATCTGTTAATTGCCCAAGCTCTACTTTCCATAAACCAATATCATTTTGAAGTTCTTCAATACTCTCAATTAGTTCTTTCTTTATCATACTCAATTCCCCTTTATAATTCCAATTTTACTTAATACGTCTCCTCCAAAAGGAGTAACTATTTGTCCAGCACCACCAGACATATCGCCCCAACTATTTGCATTTCCTTTAACCCCGTAAGTTACATCTACAGAATTCCCCAATGCATTACTTGTATTATTTATGAAGACGTCATAACTATCGCATAATTCTTCAAAAGTATCAATATCCCATCCATCTATTCCCTCTTTTTCTAAAATACTATTAAAGGAATCTAAATCTTTCCCATTAATCGCATCAATCTTATCAAAATAGGTCTCATTATTAAAAGTTCCTATATGATATGCTGCTTCATTTTCAACATATGGAATTGCTCGTTCACTATAAGAATATTTACCGCTTACAGGTACATCTGCAAAATTAGAACCACCCATATAGCCATATCTGTCCCATGTGTCTGGTAATCCATCGCTTCTAGAAATGGATGTTATTGTGCTTTCATCAAATCCTAATTTATCTGGCCAATCATAAATAACATTTCCTTTTGCATCAAACCCATTTATATATTGCAAATCACTTGGAACATTAATATCAGAGTTATATCTTGAGCTTTCGAACAGTTCTTGTAATTTCTTCACTTTTTGAGCATCTGTTAAGTCTGTTCTATTACCAATAGTTTTTGCTACATCACTAAATTCACTAAATGAATTTACGCCACCTTTAATTGCATTATGAACCTCATCTAGCCCTGTAACCTTAATTCCATTCTTAATCAATGCTTTATCCGCAATCATTCCCGTTGTGGACCCTAACAGAATCGCCAAAGCAACCGTCACCGTAGAAGGCACACCTGCCTTATCACAAACGATTACAGTTGACCCTGACACCACTTCCGCCAGGATATCTGCGGCAAACATTTTGGCTAAAGCCCCACCGCCTTTCGCGATTGCAGCTCCATATCCTAAGGTCGCCAGGCTTACTACCCCTGACACTACCTTAAAAGCTTGTTCATCACCCGTTAGATAATCTCCCGTTATAAGGGTTTTACCCGTTGCTGCCTCAATAATAGGAATAACGACCGTCATTTCGCTTAACGATTCTAACAGTTCCTTCCAGAAAGGGGAGTCCTTTTTATGAGCAAATTCTTTTAATACCAGGCTGTCCAGATACTCCTGCAAAGTCTCCTCATTTGGGTCTATTTTATCATTATTTACCAGATTTTCATAGTCTTTTGCAAATAAATCCGCAAAGTCATCCACTTTCTGATAATTAGTGAGACTTTTATTCTTATTACGGCTGCCTATAAAATCCTCCAGGTTAAGAGAGGTCATATCTCCCCCAACCTCATCATACATTCCAGCCCCTACATACATACTTGTGTGTTCCTGTAACCCAATGGTATTATCCGTCTTTGCGTCTCTCATATCAATGGTAGCCATCAGATCCATGGCTTGCTCTCCTTGATTTCTCCAGTTTCTCTATCAAGGGTATTTGTCCTTAGAAATATTCTTTATCGGACATCTTCTGTTAACTCCTACAGAAAATTGGACTTCTCGGATGTCTCCTGCTGTTTTGAATTTTACTTTGGTCTCTTCATAGAGAATTATTGATTTTCACTTTTTTAAATTCGCATAATAAAACGCACATTTCGCAACAAATTTTTTTGCTACAAAAAGTACGTTTATATGAGCGTATTGGAACTACACCTAAAAATCCGATTATATACCCAAGGCAAATTTTTTCGCTAAAGTCTCTTAAATATAATTAATACCTCCTGCCATCACTTCGTAAGGGCTCCGATATTAATTAATTTAAGAGACTGGGATTTAGGTTGTTGGAAGTCCTAAAGTATAACCATAATTAGATATAACAATAATATATTATTGATTTAATTTAAATACCAGTTCCTCTGCCTTATCCATTTCAATCAATAAGGGGTTCATATAATCACTAAAGGCGTCAAGATATGCTCTACAGCCACCATTAATTATAATTTTTTTAGTATCCTCATTATATAATAAAATCTTTTGTGCTTTGTCATATCTGTCATATAGAGTTTTCAAAATTGGTCGATTAGGGTCATCCTCTAACCGCCTTTTTAATAATTCAAGCACTTTAACAATTTGTATTTCTAATTGTTTCTTACTCTCTTCCATCTTTAACCTCCTATGGTTTTACTTCTCGTATACTTTTAATCCAATTCAAATCCCAATTCTGTGGTAACAAAAATTGGTCTGCATCTCCTGCAAGTCTTGCTCCACTCATAGTAAACTGTTCTTCAACACGCCCAATGTTTAGTGTGCTTCCCTTTGGAATAACTATTTCAGCTTCATATTTAAGTGTATTTTTCCATTCTGGTAAAATCGCACTATCAACTTTTGTCTGAATTCTGTTCAGGGCAGGATTACTAGTTGCAAATGCACCGCCCGCTTCTGCATTGTGCCCAAACGAACGATATACTGTAATATCTTCATTCGTTACAACAGTTCTATAATTCCCATCTTTAAATGTCTTTACTAATGAATTCGGTAGTTCTTGTTTATTTATTACAGTAACCTTTGTATCAATTTTAGTGCTATAACTTCCATAAGAATTACTTCCACCCTTAATTACATCATCTGACCTTTTAATAGCTTTATCAACCTTATCCATACCTTTCAAATACTGAGCATATTCCTCAGAGGTCATACCATAAGGTATATCATACTTCCCATTAGCAACATCATCCCAATACTTTTTGTATTTTACAGTATCATCAATCTCAATTCCGTTCTTAAGCAACGGTGTATTTTTAAGCAATGCTTTATCCGCAATCATTCCCGTCGTGGACCCTAACAGAATCGCCAAAGCAACCGTCACCGTAGAAGGTACACCTGCCTTATCACAAACGATTACAGTTGACCCTGACACCACTTCCGCCAGGATATCTGCGGCAAACATTTTGGCTAAAGCCCCACCGCCTTTCGCGATTGCAGCTCCATATCCTAAGGTCGCCAGGCTTACTACCCCTGATACTACCTTAAAAGCTTGTTCATCACCCGTCAGATAATCTCCTGTTATAAGGGTTTTACCCGTTGCTGCCTCAATCATGGGAATTACGACCGTCATTTCGCTTAACGATTCTAACAGTTCCTTCCAGAAAGGGGAGTCCTTTTTATGAGCAAATTCTTTTAATACCAGGCTGTCCAGATACTCCTGCAAAGTCTCCTCATTTGGGTCTATTTTATCATTATTTACCAGATTTTCATAGTCTTTTGCAAATAAATCCGCAAAGTCATCTACTTTCTGATAATTAGTGAGACTTTTATCCTTATTGCGGTTGCCTATAAAATCCTCCAGGTTAAGAGAGAGCATATCTCCCCCAACCTCATCATACATTCCAGCCCCCACATACATACTTGTATGTTCCTGTAACCCAATGGAATTATCTGTCTTTGCATCTCTCATATCAATGGTAGCCATCATATCCATTGCATTATTAAACCCTTTATAAAGTGGATTTTCCAGATATTCATCTATATCATATAAGACATCACTGGTATAGCTTAACAACGCACTTCTATGTTCTACGAACTCATCGATCCGCTGTCCTTGGGAAGTGAAGCCTGCTCCCAGGGAGTGGGCGTCCAGTTCGCCTTCGATGTCCTTACACAGATCATCCAGATCAGCGAAATCAAAGAGGAGGTTAGCGGAATAACCCATGGTAATATTTGATCTCTCCAACCAGGTGTATTTGTCAATTATTTCTCTTCCCAGTTGTCTTACCATTTCGCATCCCCCCGCTGCAATGCTCTTGCCAGTATCATATCCTGTTCTATCATGTCTATGATAGCATTTATTGCAAACTGATACGCTTTACTATACAGATTAATCAGTGTTTGGGTATGATTGTAACAGCGTGAATAAAACACAAGCATTTCTTCTTTTGCTTTTCCTTCATATGTAACCTCTTCTTCAAGCAGGTTCAGGGAGTTTTCTATTTGTTTCATTGCATCTCCCAATTCAGAGACCATTAACAGAAGCTTGTCAAACTCCTGCATCATCTCAACGGAAATCTTAATGTTAGCAGCCATTATATACTCCCTCCTTACTGTTTATCTGAAATAACTTCAGCAGCAGCTGTCTGAATTGCAGTGAGCCACCCCGCTTCATCTGCTTGGAAGCAGGCTCATAGAGATAGCCCTGGTTCTCTTTCTGGTATAGGATATAGGTACCACCGGATTTATTCTGCTCAAATTCCTGCAGGAAAGTGATATTCCTTAATTCCGGACTCTCTAAATCCTGGTACCATTCTTCAAATTCCGTCTTTGCTGCTATTCTCTCCTTGGAATCCTCTTCTGCCAGAAAAGGGATATTCCTCATATATTCATATAAGAACAATTCCTTTTTTAAGACCGTCATTTCATAACCCTTATCGGTCTTACCGAGACATATAATGTTTTTTTTATCTTTTGCAAAAGCGATATTCATCTGATTCATTATCAGATACCGCTGTGATTTCTTGTATTCTTCCAATACCTTTACTGCAAGGCAAAAGCTTTCGGTCGGTTTCTTATTCTCATCTAAAAACTTGTTCTCTGCCAGCTGTGACAGGGTCTTCTCTATGTATTCCTTTGATATTTCCTGAGGTGCACTGAAATTTGTGCCAAATATTCGCTTTCCATCTAATACACTGTTAAAACAGATAAGTTCCTCTTCCTTGAACAACATCCTATATCCTCTCCAATTCCTGGTAAGATTTACTGTTGCCGGTAAACTGATCCATATTTCGATTGTGTTCCTGCAAGGTTTCCAGGGCTGCCTCACAGGTGTTTCCATTGACTTTCGCCGTTTTTACTTTTCCTATGGCAGGCATTTTCTCACCGATCAATTGTCCATGATATTGCAGCACCAGATGCAGGTAGCTTTGAAATTCCTCTTTGCTCTTACCTTCCCACTGATCTGTTGTCTGCAGCATAGCAAGAAATTCCTTGCCTAATTGAAATGCCTTCTCTAATTTGTCGTTCATTTGGGATGTATTGTTCTTAAGCTCTACAAATCTATCCCTGTCTAATACTAATTTTTCCATCGTTACTGCCTCCTGACTTACGATAAAGCTCCTTTATTTCTTTGCTTTCGCACTTTGCGCTGCTGCTCTTTCTCTTTCTTCTCTTTCCTGTTCTTCCCGGATACGCTGTCTTCTCCTCTCATCCTCAAGCCTGCTCTGTTCGGCATAATATTCATACAGGCTTTGAGCAGAGGCTAATTTATTGCGAAAAGCAGCTATCATATTTTTATAATAATCCAATAAATTTGTAGTATCCGTCTGGTAGACTTCAAATTTTAGATCATACATATTAACCAACTCTCCAGCTAAGTTCTTATCTTTGGTCCCTTTCATTATCTTAAACTCCATGTCACAGCCTGTTTTCAAATTGCTATATAGCTCTTCCGCTTTGGGAATCTTCTTATTTAAATATTTGACTAATTTACTGTATTCATCTCTTTTTCGTTCATTGTCCGAGGTATGAAAAAAATCACCAACCGAATCCCAGAAATACATCTTATTCCTCCTTCATTCCTATCTCTGTTTTTATCCGCTCTATTTTATTTTGCTTATTCCAAGCATATACAGTCTTATTGTGAATTCTGAAAAAAGCTGCAGTAGGAAAGGATTCTCTGTTACCATCCCCTTCCTGCTGCAGCCTCTTTACGACTTCATTCTTATAATTTTAGCCTGTCAGCGATTGCCTTATCTGTCTCCTCCAGGGTAGTTGCAGTTTGCGTTAACTGCGTTTGAATTCCAGTAAGAATCTGAGGCATCGTCTTGTCCAGAACCGGCCATAAGTCATTCGTAAAGCCGCTGATAAATGCAGATTGAGCAGCACCTTCCCAATTCGTTGCAATTTCATTGATTTTTGCATTCAATGCATTTGCATCTGCTGTCATTGCCTCCTGTTTCTGCTTGATAAAACTCGCTGCATCTCTTAGTTCTTCCGGTGTAATTCTAATGGTTCCTGCCATTTTTTTATCCCCTTTCAATTCGTATGATTTTATGTTAATGCTCCTTATTTTTAGGAGAATTAATATCTCATTCACATTCATCTAAATCAAGATGGTTTTTATCTGTGTTTTAGATACCATAACTTTGGTTAAGCTGTTATTTATATGTTATTAATTTATATTTTTTAATTTATGTTTTTTACTTACAGAAACAATATGACATTTATTTTTGTTTGTAGTATCTTTTTAGGGTGTTTTTGAAATATAAAATACACTTTCTATAAAAATCGTATACAAAAACAAACTTTTTTAAAAAATAGCACAGCCTTTTTATTTACTCCTTTCCTAAAAGTTATAAAAAGCTTGATTATGATACCTCCTCCCGGCAGGGCTTTACATATAAATACACAAATTTTGTTACATAAAAAACTGACCTCCCAATTGTTAGATTTTTAGGTCTAACTTTTTGGGGGGTCAGTTCACTTTTAACGTCTATTTCATTCTATATACTAGATTTTATAAACCTCTTACCATTCTTCTTCCTTCGTTACTACTACTTTAACTGTAGCTGACTGATTTCCGCACTTTATGGTAATGTTTGCTTTTCCAGCTTTCAATGGTGTATAAACCCAGCTTTCCTCTTCTTCATTATATACAACCTTTAAAACATCCGGTTTATCAGACTCAATGGTAACCTTATCGGTGGTATCCCAAGGATCCAGTTCATAATTAATTTCAAAATATTCATCACCTATATAGGTAGATAATTCTTCCTCTTCAAGAGTTATTGCCTGGCAGGGTGCTTCTGCTACAACAATAGTAACTGTTCCAATAAGAGTTCCCTGTTCTGAGCCTTCTTTTACAGTAACTTCTGCGGTTCCGGCTTTGTTACCATAGATATATAAACTGCTGTCGTTTTGTTTTAATAATAATACATTATTATCCTGATTAGCTTCATCGTAACCTTTTATCTCAAAATAATAACCTGTACTCTCTTTCCCATAATTAACCAGTGATAAAGCATTAATGGAATCACCTAACAACATTTCCTGTTTGCCTTCTGCAACACTGGTCTCTTTAATAACTACTTTGAAGCTTCCAAGAGTTCTGGTCTTTTTGTTGTAAGTTTCTTTCACCGTTATAGTATATGTACCGGCTTTTTTTGCCTCAAACTGATATCCGTAAATATAACGATCAGCTATAAAGCTTTTCAGAACATCCTGATATTCCTGATTATCTGTAACATCTTTTATATTGGAAGAACTATATTTCACTTCTTTTATTGTGAAATCATTACTACTGGAGGTCAGTGCATAGACTGCATTGGGATTACGATATTCAATACTGTACAAACTGCCGGAGGAGCTATAATATCCAGCAAGGTCAAAACCACCTTTTCCTACAGCAAATTCACTATCGGAATCACTTACCAGGGTTGCATTTTTTACTGTGACTTTACATTTTCCGATTGTTGTTTTTTTGCTTTTTAAAGTCTGTACAAGGGTTATTGTAGCACTTCCTGCTTTCACACCAGTGAGGTCCCCACCGCTTTTACCTATCTTAACAACTTTGGTATTGCTGGAAGTAAACTGATAGGTTGCACCCTTCACTGCATTTTTAACTGTTAATTTTTGCGGACTCTCAATTTCCCAGTAATTTTTAATATAATATACCTTGTTTGTCATTTTGCCAACCGGTATTGTTAGACTGGTTGTGCTTATTGCTGTCTTTTTCGTGGCTGCTTCTGCAACAACTCCAGGCATAGCCAGGTTCCCTATAACCAGTGCACAGCAAAATACCATTACTACTAAAAGTTGCGTAATTTTCATCTTCTGCATTTTCATAAATTATCTCCTTTGTTGTTAATTATTATCATATTATGTAAATTATACCAACATAACCTCATTTAGTTTAACAAATTTCTGACAAAAGTCAAGAAAATTATACTTTATTTTCATTTTATTTACATATCGATATTATTATACTCTGTTACTTTAATATGTCTAGCCTATATCTTCCTATACAAGTGATAACTATGTAAAACTTACCAGTAATATGAATAATCTGATTGTGACCAGTCACCTATTATTCACAGATTAAGTTTCATGTAACTGCAGTCTTATTTTCTGCGATGCTTCTGTGTTGAAAGTTGTCTGCCTTTTTCAGGATTAAAAGTAAATCTCATAGCT
Organism: Anaerocolumna sp. AGMB13020; assembly: GCF_033100115.1. Taxonomy (NCBI): domain Bacteria; kingdom Bacillati; phylum Bacillota; class Clostridia; order Lachnospirales; family Lachnospiraceae; genus Anaerocolumna; species Anaerocolumna sp. AGMB13020. The sequence goes on from NZ_CP136910.1 coordinate 1,278,765, forward strand.
CACTGCATTCCCCTTATTGCTCTCAAATCATTAGATGGTATAATGCAATTAATAAAGAGGTTCAACATTTTAATATCAACAGAAATATATACAAATAAAATTCAATATAGTTTTTGTTTTTTTCTTAAATTATTTTTCACATATAATATGATTCGTTTTTTATTGTTTAGGTATTTATTTTATTTTTGAATTGAAATAATTCTAAAAATTAAGTCTATACATTAAAAATAATCACCTTAATTGAAGAACATATAATACTTATAATTATACATCTATCTACATCTCTCTATAATCTTCAGAATTTCTTCTCCATACTTATTTACCTTTGCTTCACCAAATCCAGATACCTTCAACAACTCTTTTCTACTCTTTGGCATTTTTAAAATCAAATCCTTCAGCTGGCTGTCATATAAAATACGGTTTAATTTTTTTTGACTCCACATTTAATATGATTAAAATAATTTTTTTTACGTAATTTTTTAATACTTTTAACAGAATTAAACAGAATCTAATCAAAAAAACATCAAGAACTAATTAAAAGTTCTTGATGTTTTTTTGCTGTTTACTGCCTTTAATGATTGCAGTTTAAAAAATAGGTGAACGAAAATTTAGTCATTCACCTATAATCGGTACATATTTTGCATAATCCTCCAGACTTTTTTTCTCACTGATTTTCTAAAAATTGCAGTAAAATTATCTCCTATTCTGATAACCCATGGGATTATTTTTCTGCCATCTCCAGGCATCTTCACACATATCATGTAAGTTTTTCTTGGCAGTCCAGTGCAATTCCTCTTTCGCAAGTGCAGCATCCGCATAACAGGTTGCGATATCTCCGGGTCTTCTTTCCTTAAGAATATAGGGTATCTCTTTGCCACAAACTTCTCGAAAGGCATGGAGCATTTCCAATACACTATAACCTCTTCCTGTTCCAAGGTTGTAGGCTCGTATACCCGGCTTCTCTGCCAACTTTTCCACAGCTTTTACATGTCCCAGGGCCAGATCGACAACATGAATATAATCACGTACACCGCTTCCATCCGGTGTGGGATAATCTGTCCCAAATACCCCTACTGCTTCCAACTTTCCGGCAGCAGTCTGGGTTATATAAGGTACAAGATTATTGGGAATTCCTTTGGGATCTTCACCGATCAAACCACTTTGATGTGCTCCTATGGGGTTAAAATATCTAAGAAGTATTATATTCCAAGCTGAATCTGACACATAGAGATCACGGAATATTTCCTCCAGCATGAGCTTGGTCCTGCCATAGGGATTGGTCACTGCCAAAGGAAAATCCTCTTTGATAGGTACTGTAACCGGATTTCCATATACGGTAGCCGAGGAACTGAATACTATATTTTTCACACCATGGTTTCTCATTACCTCTAAAAGTACCAACGTACCTGTTATATTATTCTGATAATATTCCAAAGGCTTATAAACAGATTCACCTACAGCCTTTAATCCGGCAAAATGAATTACTGTTTCAATCTTTTCCTGTTCAAATACCTGCATCAGATTATCTCTGTCCGTCAGGTCAGCACGATAGAATTTCAACTTTTTTCCGGTAATTGTTTCTACCCTTCGAAGAGCCTCTTCACTGGAGTTGCATAGATTATCCACTACTACTATATCATAACCTGAATCCAACAGTTCAACGCAGGTATGACTCCCAATATATCCGGCTCCGCCGGTTACCAATATCGACATTGTTTCCGCTTCCCTTCTGCTTCTCATTAACATTCCGCTCTTTTGTGCCAATTCCTCTACATCACAATATATATAATCATATTCTTCTCAGTATTCTATTCATAATGCACGTATTTATAGCTTAGAATTTTGAGTTTATTTCACTTGCCGTATATTTATTTAATTTAGCACCCAACTACAGGATCCCACGGCAGAGTGTCTCATCCTCTGTTTAATCTGGAAGCTCATTTTTGCCTGGGCGTTAAAGCTTCGGCCATATGACGTTTTATTCCTGCAATAGAATAAGCAATTCCGGCGTCTTCCAGTCCTTCGATTACGCTTTACAAAGAATCTATTTCAGTGTATAGGTTGGAAGCATTCCAGCGCTTGGAAGTCTGCTTACTATACTCCAACTGCTGTCCACATCCTTAAAACCGATACGAAAAGAACTTGCCAGGTTGCTGATTGCCGTCCTTTCAATTCTTGCTTCAAAAACAGAATCGTTGCTTACCACTGCAATATTAGTGTACCCCAGATCATTCCAGTCCCACATACTGTTATTGTCGGTATGACTATACAAATTTCCTAATTCAATTAAATAATCACTGCCGTTGTCAGTCCAGGTTTCATCGATATAACCAGTAGTAGCTTTATTATCGCTATCTAGGTAGATTTGAGCATTAGGCCCCAAGTTGCTTCCCTGTATGCAGATATAAATATAATTTAAATCATTGGTTATCTTAAGACTGGCAGCACTTTGTCCCCCTGCAGTTACCAAAGCTGTGATATTACTCCAGTCTGAGGAATTTCCATCTATTGTGATTGTCTCAGGTGCTGCAGGAGACGAAGGGTTCAGGGTTATGGCAGACTTTGCAGACGGAGTTGCGGTCGGGGTTATGGTCGACTTTGTGGTCGGCGTTGTTGTCAGGGTTGTTGTCGACTTTGTGGTCGGCGTTGTTGCCGGTGTGGTTGTCGGTGTGGTTGTCGGTGTAGTTGTCGGTGTAGTTGTCGACTTTGTGGTCGAGGTCACTGTAGGTGTTCCTGTATTGCCAACGGAAAAGTTTCCCAATTCCAGCCACCCGTCTGTATTTTGTCCTGCATTAGCAAATCCCAGTTTATTACCATTGGCAAGTGGATTTACGACTTTAATGCATATACTGTAAGACCCTGCTGCCAGGGAAGGGCGTGATTTGGTATACTCAAAAGTTTTTACTGTTCCATCTGCCGGTATGGTATTGAGATCCCAGGTTGTCGTCCAGCTCTTTATAAGCACTCCGTTCTGCTTAACTCCAATCTGTACTGGCCACATAGTATGATCATAATAGAAAGGAGCGATTCCGATATTCGTAATATCAATACCTAAATAAAGAGGAGCGGTGGTTGATAGATTATCATAATAAGCTGTTTTTATCTGGAAATCATAACCTAGCTGCTTGGCGGCTGTTTTGGCATTTGTTAAGGTGTGTCCGGTATAATACTTCATCTGATCGCACATCAGCCAGGTGGGATGGGCTTCGCTCAGGCAGGCATCCCAACTTTGATTTGTGGAGCCCTGCCAGGTTGTTCCGGAAAAGATGGTATTTTGATCCGGCGGATATATTTCACCGCCAATGACGTCAGTCTTCCATTTATTCTGCTGGTTTAAGTCAATCAATTTCTGTCCATAGCTCCAGCTTTGACCTCCCTTAGCTGCCGATAAGGTTGCATATCCAAAGGAATCATCGTGGTATCCAATGTTCACGCTGGTATTTGGTAGTCCTGACTTGGGTTCCCTGACGCATAGCTGCGTTTTATTAAAATAGGTCTCGAAAGCGGTCAGAACCTCCGCATACACTGTATTTGATATATTCCAGTTTTCTTTACCATCAGAGGTATCCTCATCATATGGCCAATTATGCCACTCCCCCCAGAAGCCCAAAAGTCCCAAAGTAATATATCCGATACGTGGGTCTCCATCGTATTTTGTACCAAAGGCTTTGATAAAATTCTGCATTGAGTTACGAAAGGTCTTGTTTTCATAATCTGGACTATAACCTGCTCCACCTAAGTCTACTGGTTCATTATAATAGCGCATGGCGAGACCGCCATCAATCAGAAACTGTGGTATACCAGTGGTCTCTCCCGGATAATCATAATAAAAACGAAATATTGCCTGATGCCCCCGTTCTGCTACTGCGTCCAGCCGGCTCTCTAGAGCAGACCAGTTAAAGGTATTCATACCCGTCTGCACCTCACGAACCGAAATGTAAAACCATTCAAGGCTATGAGGAAATGTTGTCGTGCTATAATCAAAAGGCACAAATCCTTTTAATGGATTGTTGTCAAAAGAAATTCCCGGACTAATTGTGTGAGCAGTATGACCTGCAGTACCAGTCAGCGAGGGATCCGTGGTTTTATACATAATGAATACTCCTATTATAAGAGAAAGTGATAGCATTAATACCCTTACTTTTTTTGTATTCATACGATATCCCTCCTTCTCAATTTTTCAGCTGTTCGCTGGAATCTCCTGTGGTAATTTAAAGGATAAATCCAATCCCTTCAGGCTATACAGCATAACCTAAACCTCAAACAATCTATTATATTTATTTAAATATCCGCTTCCATTCTCACTGTCTTTTGAGGTTATGGTTGATTCCTTATGAATCTATACCATATTTCTTATTATATACCTTTCTACTTGTATAAAATTATCGAATGTTGTATGATTCAGTCATTTTTTTTTAACTCCGATTATATTAAGTCCAACGATATAATTTGTAATGATATAAAGTCCAAAGATATAAATTGCAATGATATAAGGGCCTATGATATAAAATCAGAATGTTCATGGTAAAAGACTATTTCATTTTGTTTCATTTTATATTATTTACAGGAAGCTCAAAAGACACCTGCGTTCCCTTACTTTTCTCACTGATGACTTTCAATTCTGTGTTATACATCATCTTTAGCCTCTGGTTAATATTCCATATACCTATCCCCCGCTCTTTTGTAGTAACGGTCAGTATTTCTTTTAACTTTATCTCATCCATGCCCACTCCATCATCCTTTATCGTAAAAACCACCTTTTCTCCCTGGCACTTTATAGAAATTCTCACCGTTCCACCTACTATCTTTGCCATTACACCATGCCTTACTGCATTTTCTACCAACGGCTGCAATATCAGGGGAGGTATGGGAATATCCAGATTCTCAAGGTTTTTATCTATGTCATATTCAATCTGTAAACGCTCACCAAAACGTGTTTTCTCTATATATAAATATGCTTCCAGTAATTCCTGCTCTCTTGCCAGTGTGGATATTCCATCGATGCGTTTAAAATCAAAACTGTGGCGCAGATACTGTGCAAGCTCCACTACTACTTCCTCTGCCTTTTCCGGTGACGACACACATAAAGACGCAATGGAATTGAGAGCATTGTATAGAAAATGCGGATTTATCTGCGCTCGTAAAAAAGCAATTTCAGCATCCTCCGTCCGTTTAACGGAACTTTTCAGATTAATAAGCGCAGAAAAATATTGCATGGATAATAACAGAATCATCACCAATGCAAATATCATAATGAACACCTGTGAAAATCCGGAGCTTGTCTTTCGTCCCAGTGAAAATAGAATTGCATCCGCCGAATACAGATTGACTGTCAGTATGGCAATGAAGAGCAGCAAACCTTCTGCATTCCTGATATATAAAAAGATCGCTCTTACCAGTAATGCCAATAAAATCACTGTATTACAGGCCATTACCAGAAGGTGTATTTTATAATAAACGTATATCGGCAGTACCACCACTGCTGCCAGATATGCTCCATATAAAAAGGAAATGACCTTAGCGAAACGAGGAGGTAATAATCCTTTCTTAAATTTATGGAAGATCCATAACATCACAATAAAATTGGCAGATAAGAAGAAATCCTTCATCTTAAATACCAGGGTAAAGGGAATATCCGGCAGCAAAAGCAACAGGGGGCGTTGATCTGCCAAGCCATTTCCTATTGCAAACAGAAAGCAAAACAGTGCAAAAAGCGGCATTAAAAATTCTCTGACACCCCCTGCCCAGGCAACACCAAAGAAAATCAGATCAAGTAAAGCAATGGTTAGGAGAATAGCAAAGATCGCCAGAGCCAGCAGGTTATTTTTTTGAAACTGATGTAGCATAGCCGACTCACTGCCAAGTTCAAGAGAAACCGGAATACCAGCGTTCATGTATTCATAATTGGCTACCTGTACAATGATTTCAATTCTGTTGCTATTGCAGCTGAAAAACCCAAGCTGAGGCGTGTTCCCGGATTTGTACTCCTCTGCCTGTCCCGCCGGTTTTCCGTCAATGAGCAGTTCCTGATTATTTACATATATTTTGCTGGAAAAGCGGGCATTTCCTTTTTTCAGACCAAGTACTCCATGAAAGGGGATGTTCTCTACCACCAGCCGATATGTAGCATATCCAAAAACAGATACTTTCTTCTTACCAAAAACCTTTCCATTCCATAAACCTGGCACAGTCATATAACCGTCAGGTTCCGGCCTTGTCTCATTTTGAGCCGAAAAATCCTCCGGTGTCAGGAGCTGATTCCAATAGAATTCCCACTCACCATCCAGCGGAAGAATTTTTGTATGCTCCATGTTCCAATCCGCAAGCTCCAGCCTGCCTTTAACAGCGTGCAAATTTCTGCTTTTTCCTTGCTTTTGCTCAGGCATTGACAATAGCAGCATTGAAGTGAATACAACTATAATCAGAATAACGATTGAAACTCTTTTTAACAAATTGCTACCTCCATTGAAATCCTACTGGATTCTTTCAAACAGCCTTATGAGTGAAAGCAGAAACAGCAACCACCTGAGCATATAGCAGAGAATCCCGGCATTATAAATTAATTATATCAGATTTATTGTTGCAGTTATATTGCAAATACGACATTCTACAACATTTTATTCAAAAAAAGCCTTCTGCTACAGGAAGCAGAAGGCCCTTTCTATTCTCTATTTGTTAATTCCTGATCTGATTATTTTCCATGCCTGGATAAGAACAGAAGGAACAATAGCAAGTCCATAGATCATACCCATCTGATAGTTTGACAGTTTCGCAATTTCAAATAGATTCTGCAGAAATGGAACAAACAATACAAGATTAAGGAAGATAATACCCGCTAAGAAAGCAAACAGGCTGTAGATGTTCTTTTTAAACCCTATCGCAAAGATAGAAAGCTTGCTTCTGCAGTTAAATCCATGGAAAAGTCTTGCCAGACACAGGGTAGCAAAGGCCATGGTACTGGCAACTGCTTCTCCACCGCCGGAAAGGCCGATATGAAAAGCAATCAGGGTACATACAGCAATTAATCCGCCCTGTACCAAAAGCTTTGTCATAAATTCCCTGGAAAGGATACCAGCTTTGGGGTCTCTGGGTTTCTCATCCAATAGATTCGCTTCCGGTGGCTCCATACCAATTGCAATGGCCGGCAGGGAGTCTGTTAACAGGTTGATAAACAACAGATGCACTGCATGGAAAGGTACAGGTAATGCAAGAATACTTGTATAGAGTACACTTAGTATACCTGCCATATTCCCGGAGAGCAGGAACTGGATCGCATTCTTAATATTTCTGAAGACGTTTCGTCCATTTGCTACTGCTTTAATAATGGTTGCAAAGTTGTCATCGGATAATATCATAGCTGCTGCATCTTTTGATACTTCGGTTCCTGTAATACCCATGGCAATACCGATATCCGCTTTTTTTAGAGCAGGAGCGTCGTTGACACCATCCCCTGTCATGGCAACGATATTCCCTTTATTCTGCCAGGCATTAACGATTCTGATTTTATTTTCCGGTGAAACTCTGGCGTATACAGATACGGAAGAAACTTTCTTATTAAGCTCTTCTTCTGAGAGAGCATCCAGCTCAACGCCAGTAAGTGCTATGTCACCTTCTTCATAGATACCAATCTGCTTCGCTATGGCAACTGCTGTCAGCTTATGATCACCGGTAATCATGACCGGACGTATACCCGCTCTCTTTGCATCGGCAACGGCCAGCTGTGACTCAACCCTCGGAGGATCCACCATGGAAATCAGTCCAAGGAAAGTAAAGCCATCTTCGCTTTCTAATTTCAGAGCATGCCCTTCTTCAACTTCTTTATAGGCAAAAGCCAGTACACGAAGTCCTTCTTCGGAGAACTCACGGTTCTTATTAAGTATCTTCTCTCTGTCTGCTTCGGTTATTTCCCGGATACCATCATTGGTTCTGATACTTACTGTCCTGCTAAGGAGTTCATCCAGGGCACCTTTGGTTAATAAAGTGGGTACACTGTGCAGTTCATAGATGGTACTCATGAGCTTTCTCTCAGAATCAAAAGGAATCTCGTCGATTCTTGGCATCATACCACGGATTTCATCATCCATTAGCTGAATCTTTCTTGCCATTTCAAGTAATGCATATTCCGTGGGATCACCGATTGCAACCCCATTATGAATAGAGGCATCATTTGTCAGGATTGCATCATATAGCAGATATCGATGCAGCTGATTCTTAAGGTTAAGTTCATTTACGTCTAAAGTTTCTTCTCCAATGTAAATATGCTGAACAGTCATCTTATTCTGTGTTAACGTTCCTGTTTTATCAGAACAGATTACAGATACGGAACCAAGGCTTTCCACTGCCTTTAATTCTTTAATAATCGCATTTTCCTTGGCCATCTTTTGTGTTCCCATAGCCTGAACAATGGTTACAATGGAACTTAAAGCTTCCGGAATCGCTGCAACAGCCAGAGCTACAGCAAACATAAGAGAATCTAACAAGGGTACATTACGTATCATACTAAGTACAAAAACAATGGCACTGATAATCATAATTACAATAGCAAGTTTACTGCTGAAATTATCAAGACTTACCTGAAGAGGTGTTTTCTTTTCCTTGGTGTCATTCATAAGAGCGGCTATTTTACCGATTTCAGTGTTCATACCTGTATCTGTAACCAGTACCACTGCTCTTCCGTAGGTTATTAAGCTTCCCGAAAATACCAGGTTCACTCTGTCACCAAGGGGAACTTCTTCCTCTAGTGTAATGTCATTCTTATCTACATTGGTGGATTCTCCGGTCAGTGAGCTTTCATTCACCTGAAGTGAGTAATTATTCAGGATCCTTCCATCTGCAACCACCATATCACCGGCTTCCAGCATAAGTATGTCACCTGGAACCACTTCCTTTGATGGAACTTCAATTTTCTTACCGTCTCTTAATACTTTCGCATTCGGCGAAGAGAGAGATTTCAGACTTTCCAGGGATTTTTGTGCTTTTTCATGCTGTACGGTTCCAAGTATCGCATTCAGTATGATAACCAGCAGAATTACGATAGTACTTTCTACGTTTCCGGATAGACTGGATATAACCGCAGCAATAATAAGTATTATTACAAGAAGGTCTTTAAACTGTTCAGCGAATACCTGAAATACACTCTTCTTTTTTGCTTCAAGAAGAGTATTATCCCCCACTCTGTCCCGTATTTCTACAACCTGTTTCGAGGTAAGACCATCACTGGTTACCTTCATTTCCTTCAGGGCTTCTTCGCCTGATAACTTGTACCATTGTTTCATTCTTTCACTCCTTGTGTATTTAGTTAAAAAAAAGACTTCTAATGGAGGCAAGAGGAATTCCTTCTTGTCATTTCCATTAAAAGTCTTGTAACCGAAACTTGGCATGCACACCCAGGTTTGTTAATCCGCGACTGTTGGATTGTGCATTAAAACTACTCCCTTTTATCAGAAAAGAACATATACTTTTTCAATGAATAACATTATATTTTATAAATATTTATGTGTCAACTATGAATAGTTAATTTCATGGAATGGTATTGATTTTCTGTTTTTGAGGAGATCATTTTAGATAAATGTCACAATAGAATATCCCTGTATATTCCTAGTATGTACCAAATGTCATCTGATTATGCTGTCCTTTGGTCGAAAGAATTTTGTGTTATTTGATTTATTTCTTCGCAACAATCAGGTAACGATGAATAGTGCCCTTTCGATTATATCATTAAATCGGCATTTCAGGGAAATAGTATCCTGCAAGGAAATCCTCTATCTTTTCTTTATGAGAGATTCCGGTGACAATCATAATACGTTCTGCCGGATAATTTTCAATAAGCCTTTTTATATTATGCTGTATCCTTCTTTCTCTTTCAGCATTGAAATTTACAAGTTCCTGAAAATCGTGGAGTTTTAGATATTCCTCCAATTGTTCTTCGAGGAATTGGATTTTGGAATAGTAACTTGAATACTCGAGCTGGCAGGACTTTAATGTGCAAGTCTCAAAAAAGGGCTTCATTCGTGCCTTTCTTTGAAGAATCAATTCTTTTACATGGATATCTTTCTGCATAAGTGAGAATATGTCCGGCAGACCCGCAGCACTTTCACCTATGCGTAAATTTTCCATAGCTTTTCCTCTCCAGTCGAATCCATATACAGGAATACGATTTTCATATTCCTCTTTTAACAATACCATCTCCGGCGGATAGAATGTGCGGAGATAGGAATTCGCTTCTGCCATATCCTGCGCACGTATTTCCACACAGAGAAGATCCGGTTTATACCGTTTTACTTCTTCCAGGATATGATAAAACCCATAATTTTGGTTAATCTCGTGTGTCCCGTGAATAGTTCCAAGTATATATACATTTTTCATTTTGTATGTCTCCATATGTTAGTTTTAACTAACTTTATGGTAGCCGTAAATCAGTTCTTTGTCAACCGTTTCATCGCTTTAACTACTTCCTCCACATTCTCCAAAGTTATCTCGCTATGGGAATATTTCTCATAAGCTTTTATATTGACATGTTCAAAATCTATTTCCTGCAATCTTTCGATAATTTCCTGCTCGAAACGATATTTTAAGATTCGGTTTCCCGCATAGATAGCATAGGGAGGTATATTCTTTGCTACAACGCTTCCGGCTCCTATTACACAGCCTCTTCCAAGGGTCACCCCTGACAGTATAATTGCTCCATAACCAATCCATACATCGTCTTCAACGGTTATTGGTCCTTTACAGACTGCATCATATTCCGAGTGATATTCCAGTTCGGGAAAGGGGTAATTAGACGCTCGTTTATAATTATGCTCGCCACCAAGTACAAAATTTACATTACTGGCTATGGAACAGTAAATTCCGATAGTGAGCTGTTCTTTCCTGGAACCATACCAATGAGCATTAATATGTCCATAGGTTCCCTTGCCAACCCTGATCAGATTCATTGGACTGTTATAGCTTATGGTTGTTAAATTATGTCTGTTAGTTTTCCTCCAACGGGCATTTTTTCTTTCCTGCAGATATTTTGAGGCAAAGGGTGAAATGAGTGCTTTCAACAGTAACATATGCTCCTCCGGTTTTATTCAACTATACTTCTATTACTACAAATATATGCTTCTCTGGGCCACTCCTTGCATTTTTTGTGCTTTCTCTTCAATTTTACTAAAACAGTAAAGATAAACCGCATCACACACCCTTACGGCTCATATATTATAGGAATACCGTTTTCAAGGAATATATCTATGTGCACAGCAATGACTTTACATACCCAGTCCCATGAAATTTTCTTTGGACGTACCATGGACTTTTCCCATGACATTATACCGCAGCTTTACATCGTTCCCAGCTCTTATGTATGGCACAATACGCTAAATAATAATCCCATCAAAAACCCCTATAGCTTTATCGGGCTTGGTCAGGAGCTTGATGGGATTCTTGGCTTCTTTGATGGTGTCAATGAGAAAGGCTTCGCAGCAGCAGTCCTATACTTTGCAGGTTATGCCCATTATGCCTCACAGGTCTCACCCAAAACTGCGCTTCCAATTGCATCCATTGATTTTCTACAGTATATTCTGGGCAGATGTTCCTCCGTAAAAGAGCTGCCCTATCTGTTAAAGGATATAAACTTAGTAGGAATACCAGATCCGGTCACTGGATCAATTGCTCCTTTACACTGGATTGCAGCTGACAAAAACGGTGACTGCGCCGTAGTCGAACCCACCATTAATGGACTGACTATCCGAAATAACCCTATCGGTGTCATGGCAAACAGCCCCGACTTTTCCTGGCATTTGACAAATCTGAGGAACTATATGGGTGCTTCCCCTGTGCAAACAGAAGAGGTCTGCTGGGATTCTCTCCGTTTAACACCTTTTGGGCAGGCGGGAGGAACGGTACCGCTGCCAGGAGGCTTTACTTCACCGGAACGCTTTGTCCGGACTGCTTATCTGAAAGCACATTTACCCGAACCTAAGAACAGCAGTGAAGCACTTGCGGCCTGTTTTCATATTATGGAAAGTGTCTCGATTCCCAAAGGAGCCGTTCTAACCAGTAGAAACACCTACGATTATACAAAATATACAGCATTTATAAACACGAATACCTGCGAATACTTCTTTAAAACCTATGACGACATAAATCTGAAAACAGCAAGCCTTACCCAAGGATTGAATCTGTACAAAACCAGATTATAACTCAATGCCAGTATTCTGTGTCAACGGTAATCCATTGCGCAGGATCCCTGGAGGGATAGCTGTTATTGTATTTCTCCACACGCTCCAGCATTCGGATATACGCTTCTGCCGAATTAAAGGTCGCATTCAAATTGACAATATCCGGTCTGGATTCCATTCTTTTCAGCAGATCCGGTATTAGTCCATAGTGTGCTACTCCACGATTACCGTTGACATCAAAGGTCCTGTTGCCTGTCACCTGTCTTCCAAACAATACCTTTTCCACCTCAGAACTGTAAACCCCAGGGTACAAAGCCTGAAAACTGCCGTCGTCATAATTGACATTTGAGAATACTCCGGGAAATCTATCAAAATTCGGGAGCATACATGCTCCATTTACATCACTGCCAAAGGGAATTCCAAGTATTATGTCATCCGATGTATCACTGTTGGTGTTATACCAGGTGGTAGGTACTTTATATGGTCCTCCGTATGCCTGATATTCACTCTTGTCTAAGATTCCATAAGAAGGTGTTCCCCCCTTGCTTAACTCTATCATATAGGAAAGATAGTCTGAAACACAAAGCTGATGTTTATCCATTGTTTCCCATAACATAGGAGAGATGATGCCGCCCAGCTGCATGATCTTAATCATCCTGGGAATATCCATCTGCTCCCAGGCTGCGTCTTCCGGCTCGAACATATCAAGAATTCTAGTATGAGAGGCGATGATGCCTGGATACTTTTCCTCCCATAACATATCCAGCGCGGTGTTAAAGGTTTTATCACTCATATGATCCACTTCAATTACAAAACGTTTATCGATAAGCTTTTGAATGAACCATTCACCGGTTCTTGAAAGCCCCTGCGTATTGGCATGCCCCTGTGCCTCAGCCGGCAGCTCAGCTTTGGGCTGTTTATAGAATACACGGGGATTGGAGCTTACTTCCGGCTGATAGAAGTCCCCCGTCTGCATATAATTCATTATACTGAATAATTCACCCTGATAGACCTGGGCTCCTGCAAAACCATTATTTAAGGCATGCACCGGGAAAATACTGCGCACTCCCAGATTATAGAATTTGGTAAGCTGAGACTCAATATTGGCAAGCCTTGTATCGCATTCTGCTTTGGTTATCTGTCCCGCTTCATACAGACCAATGTAGTCCTTATCCGCACCAAAGACAGTATCTAACTCAAGTGCCAGAAATACTGCCATCTTTCCTTCACTGATAACCTGTCTGGCCTCTTTTGAATCCTTAACAATACGAAACCAGCCTTTACCCGGTCCCCCGCACTGTGCATCGATATAATCCTGCATGCTATAGATATTCTGAATCTGAAGTTCTGCAACCACCATATCATCGGTGGGTCCGTTTTTATAAGGCGGCAGCGTATTGGTAATCTGTGCCAGGGTCTTATTATTAACACATTGCTGCACAAGTACCCTTTGCCCAGCCAGCCAGGAACGTTCTAGCCATTTATAGTATGTCTGCTGGTGATTGGTAGAATAGCTGGTTGGCCAATAATTAAAATTCGGATATCCGCCGGTATCATGTGAACCTGCTCCGTCCACCAGTTTTCCCCATAGGTCAAAGATACCGCCATTTCCGTGATTACCGGAGCAATCGGCTAAAGCCTGCTCAATTCCCAATGGATTGTAAGCCTCCCCTGCAAAGGTAGCCTGACCGGACCCAAGATTATGATTGATATGGGCATGGGTATCTGCATAACCAATGATATTCTCACCGACACCAGGACGTGAAAGAGCATATTCCGGCGTTATTGTACTACCGGTAGAGCTTAAGATATTTACATTGGTATCCGCTTCCGGAAAAGCTTTTGTACCCTGAGTGGCTTCAAAAGCAAAAAGACAGCTGTTATCAACTGCAGTCTTCCATACCAGGGAAGTACCTGAAATACTAACGTATTTCTTCTCCGTGATGGAATACAGGCTGAACGCTCCGCCGTTCTGTGGATCAATCCGCCATTGTATACTGTTCTGCCTGTTGGTATCCCGGATAATGGCTTTAAAGAAGTTGATATTAAGCCACTTACCGTCATTGTCATAGAGTATGTATACACCAAGTGCAGAAGGTTTCAGATAGAAGGTAATCCCTTCTGATGCTGTATTTGCCTGTGCTTCATACCCTGCATTATTGCCTAAAAGATATTTTCCGTTTGAAAGTGACTTAACCTTATAGTATTTATTGGCAAGGGAATACTGGTTCTGCCCTGTCCCTGTGTCAGCTGATGCAGTAGAATAGTAAGGAAAGAATAAGGATGCATATATTATCAAAATAACCATTAGAAATGCTATATACTTATTTATTACTTTCATAATTTCCCTCCGTGTTCTTAGAACGATCTGTTTTCTTCTGTAAATAATCTGTTATTGTCTTAGCAGGACCTGTTTTTTGGGGAGAATCTGTTTTTTTAGGAGAATCTGTTTTTTAGGAGAATCTGTTTTCTTAGATTGGCCTGCTTATTCTCAGATTGACCTGTTTTTTTCTCAAACCGACCTGCTTTTCTCGACCTCTTTTTTCTCAAATTGACTGCTCTTTCTCGACCTGTTTTTTCTCAGATTGCCCAGTTATGTTCTTACATGATCTGTTTCAGAAGGATGCTTCCTCTCTGCCATTTACTTGTCCTTGTTTTGAAGCATTCTTTTAATTCCTGTTATAAATCTCCGGTTAAGGATATGGATTATTCCTTCCAGGATATTTTCTGAAATACCCCCTTCACCAGAAGCAGCAATCGCAAAAAAGGGCATTTCATATATCATAGCCGCCATCATTCCCTCCTGACCTGCTTCGGCCTTTGACACCTCCTTTGCATATTTATTTGAATACCAGCAAATGATTTTTCCAAGCATTGTACCACTTATGTCCTCCAAGGTGTTTCCCATGTGAAATGGCCTTTTAGCCTGAATCGGATCAGTCGGAATCTGCCTTCCGTAGATTACTTCAAATTCCTCTTTGCAAATTCCTGTAAAACCCTTTGTTACATGGTAATAAGAAAGTGCCTTTTGCCGGTAATCCGGCTG
Source organism: Anaerocolumna sp. AGMB13020 (assembly GCF_033100115.1). NCBI lineage: Bacteria > Bacillati > Bacillota > Clostridia > Lachnospirales > Lachnospiraceae > Anaerocolumna > Anaerocolumna sp. AGMB13020. The sequence continues at coordinate 1,293,972 of NZ_CP136910.1, forward strand.
TATTGCATCCGGAGATTTCAGTTCTATTACTCCTTTTAAAAGCGTATTGTCTGAGGTTCCTCCCAGGAGTATCTTATACTCACCACTTTCTGCATACCAATCTTTTAAAATTGTATTATAATAACCAAAGGTTTTCGTATCCAGCAGAACTGATATGTTCTTTGACTCCCCCGGCTCAAGCTCTGTCACTACAAAATCTCTCAATTCTTTCTTTGGCAGGAATACCTCCTCACTTTGATGTGAGGTAAATAGAAACGTTATTTCTCTCGCTGAATGTTCTCCGGTATTTGTTAGTGTAAAGGAGACCGTTATTTTATCCCCATAAATGCAGTTTTCTTTGCTCAGCCTCATATCCGAGTAAGTGAAGGTGCTGTAAGAAAGCCCATGACCAAAAGGAAACAGTACCGGAACACCTGCTCTATCATAATACCTATACCCTACATAGATACTTTCCCGATACTCAGTGGTAAGTCTGCCTCCAGGGAAATTACGGTTTGAGGGAATGTCCTCCAGCCGGACTGGCCAGGTTTCTGCAAGTTTTCCTGAAGGAACTGCTTTTCCCAATAAGAGATTAACAATCGCACTGCCTCCGCCTTCGCCTCCAAGATAAGCCAGCAGCACTGCCTTAACTTTTGACAGCCAGGGCAGCTCCATTGGTGCCCCTCCCTGGAGAATGACTACGATATTGGAATTGTATCGGGACACCTCCTCAATTAATCTGCTGTGTTCCTCTGGCATCGATAGATTGCTGCGGTCGAAGCCTTCTGATTCATAGCCTTCTAAAAGACCTGCAAAGATATATACGATATCCTTATCCTTAGCCTGGTTACAGGCATCGTACAACAGACTGTCACGGTAGGCTTTCTCCGTCTCAGTCAAACTATTACCCTTGGTCATTTTCTCACTATAACCTTGTGCATAGCTGCAATCTGCTCCAGCTTTCAGAAATGCATCCCATGGATTATCGAGCTTATAAGGATTGATTTTTGAACTTCCTGCCCCCTGATATCTTGGATACTTTGCAAGTGCACCTATAACCAGTACCTTCTGCTGACAGGTGCCGGGAAGAATACTTTCTTCATTCTTTAACAGAACTGCTGACTGTTCAGCTGCTTTCACAGCAAGCTGATGATGTTCCTCCTTACTGTAGCTGCAGCTCTTCTCTTTGTAATGCATTCCTTTTAATACAAGCTCTGTAACATTACAAGCAGTCCTGTTCAGTTCCTCCATTGTCAGGGTTCCTTCCTTAACTGCCCTTATAACCTTTTTATCGTTGTAACCGTTATTCCCCGGCATTTCAAGATCCAGGCCTGCTCTTATCCCTGACACCCTGTCATGAACAGCTCCCCAATCCGATATAACAGCTCCGTCAAATCCCCATTCCTTTCGCAGTATATCTGTCAAAAGATATTTGTTCTCACTTGTATATTCACCATTTACACGGTTATAGGAGCACATGACCGTATCCGGTTTTCCCTTTTCTACCGCTATCTGAAAGGCTTTTAAATAAGTCTCACGCAAGGCTCTCTCATCTACCACTGCATTAATGGTCATCCGGTGCTTTTCCTGATTATTAACAGCAAAATGCTTTAAGGAGGTTCCGATGCCCTTGGACTGTACCCCCTGAATCATTGCTGCTGCAAGTTCACCGGATACTACAGGATCCTCACTGAAATATTCAAAGTTCCTGCCGCATAAGGGATTACGTTTCTGATTAACCCCCGGTCCAAGGATTACGGAGACGCTTTCTGCCAGGCATTCCTCTGCAATCGCTTCACCAATCCTGTGAAGAAGTTCCCGGTCAAAGCTGCATGCAAGAGCACTGGCTGTAGGAAAGCATACCGCCGGAACACTGTCCCCTATGCCCAGATTATCCCCTTTTCCTATCTGTTTGCGAAGCCCATGGGGACCATCCATCATACTGATGGATTCAAGCCCCAATCGTTTAATCGGTTTTGTTGTCCAGCAATCCTGACCGGAACATAAACCTGCCTTTTCTTCCAGGGTCATCTGTGCTACCAGTTCTTTGGCCTGTTCTTTAAAATTCGTGTTTTTATAATTCATTGGTTATTCCCCCTTACTGCCCCCGGCAATAGTCTTCTTTATCTGGTCAAAGGCTTCTCTTCCCAAAGACAGTTTCTTTACAAAAACAGCTGATAAGAGAAAACAGACCGCCGGCATCAAACTAAATAAAATCCGTATGCCAAATATTGCTCCAGACGTCTGTTCTATGGTATTGCTGCCCATGGCTTCAACATAACCAAAGAAACCCATAGCCGCAGTCACTCCTGCAACGATTAAGGCTGAAGCGATTTTATATAAGAACATGGTGGTGCCATAAATAACACCCTCTCTTCTGGTACCATTTTGTAATTCGTCCACTTCCACCACATCGGGAAGTATAGAAAAGGTCAGGGTCTGTGAGGCTGAAATCCCGCCTCCCATAAGAATAGTTACAACGATGACCAGTGGGATATTGCCAGCTGGAAGAAACAGGCAGCTAATCAAAGGGAGCAGAAAGTATATTGCTGAAATGATATATGCTTTTTGCTTGCCCAGCCGGTTACTGAGAGTTACCCACAAAGGCGTCGCAGCAATGGCAATCAGCAGGGGAACTGCCATAAAGATATAGCTTATGCTGTCCGAGATCTTTAAGGCATACTTAATAAAATAAATATATAAGGTCATTATGATATCAAAACCTACCATGTTAAAGATAAAGACACCCAGAACCAGTCGAAATTCCTTTAATTTCATAAGTGATCTTAGATTCCTTAGCACATTGCTCTGATTCTTAGGTACAGCTGTTTCCACCCGTTCTTTGGTTCCCAAAAATGCCAGCAGTATATTTACTGCAATCAGCACTGCCAATACCAGTCCCATGACCGGAAAACTTGTTTTATACAGCTCCTTGCCGGGGTATAGGGTATCCACGATGAGGGTGACTCCCATTGCAGACAGTAAAGAACCAACAAAGGAAAAAGCCATTTTATAACCTGAAATACTTGTACGTTCATCATAATCCTGAGAAATCTCAGGCAGTAAAGCATTATAAGGTATAGCTACCAGGGAATATAAGGTACTGAATATAATTCCTGCAGCCGTATAATACAAGATCATATGTATGGTTTCCGTGTAAAAAACCTGCCATAACATTGCAAATATTATTCCAAGGGGTACTGCTCCAAACAACAGATAAGGTCTTCTGCGCCCATATCTGGTTCGGGTATGATCTGATAAAACACCCGTTATCATATCACAGACTGCATTCCAGATACGTACAATCATAAAAATGTAACCTGCCCACAGCGGCGACAATCCCGCAACATCTGTCAGGAAAAAGACCAGATAGAAACCAATGGCACCATATGCCACATTGTTACCCAGATCTCCTAAACCATAAGCAATTTTTTCTCTTTTCAATACCTTCATATGTAAACCCTCCATTCTGTTTTAACTATATCATTGAAATATTTGTTAAAATATCATTATTTCCCGTAGAATATCAATATTTCTTGACACACAAAAAATTCCTTTCTATAATCAGGATACAGAGAAGTATATTAGTCCTTTTTATGTTTTTTAGAAATGGAAATAATACTACATATAGGTTTTATTTTGTCATCTTATGCCCGGACAGAAATTTTTCAATTTATATCGTTATTACCAAAAAGCTTCTGGGAGGTTTTATGTTATTCACTGCTTATGAATATGAGATGCTGCAGAGTTTTTACAGTATAAATCGAATTCCCTTGTTCCTATATGATCAGGAGCTGCAGCTGAAGGCTTCTTTCTTAACTGCCGGGTCAGCTGTGATACAGGGAAAAATAACAAAATATATAAGCGATTTTATTTTTCAGATTCATCAGAAGGATTATGATATCCTGTGTCAGGATAATGAATTGTATTTTATCTTTTCTTTTCCATACAATCAGGAGAAATATTATTGTCTGGGCGGACCCATGTTTTTTTCTGAACTTCTTGTGCCTATGTCAATGCATGCCCTTTCCTTTTCCAATTTCTTCAACACCAAGGAACTGGAGCTGCTGGCCGATGTTCTTCCTGTAGTATCCCTTCCTTTTTTCAGTTCCTGTCTGCGAATGACCATGCTGTTCTTAAACAAAGAAGCACCGGAACTAGAAGCAATCAGCAGCTACCGGTTATCTCATATAAAGTATCAGATGAAAGGGGTCTTTACCTCAGAGCTTTTTGAGAACCGGGAGATAATCAGAAGCCATACCTCATACCGCCAGGAGCTTGCTGTCCTTCATTGTGTAAGGCAAGGTAACGTTGCTTTGTTAGAAGCCACCTACCGGTCGCTTCCGGGGATTAGATACGGCAACATGTCGAGTACTCCCTTACGGCAGCTTTTTTACGGAAGTATTGCCAATACTACCCTGGTCACAAGATACGCAATTGAAGGCGGTATGGAAGAAGAAGCCGCCTTTACGTTAAGTGATGTTTACATAAGAAGAATGGAGAAGTGCCGCACTTTATATGAACTGAATGCTTTAAATGAGAGGATGGCAATTGACTTCACCGAACATGTAGCCAATGCACAACAGGCAGCCAGAACTTATTCCCCTCCCGTTACCTGCTGTATCAATCAAATATTATTGAATCTGCATCATAAGATCTCATTAACGGAATTGTCCAGAGAAGCCGGCTTGACTCCAAAGTATCTTTCCTACCTGTTTCATAAGGAGACCGGCACAAAACTCAGTACCTTTATTGAAGAAAAAAGAATTGAAGAAGCTAAGAATCTTCTGGCTTTTACCCAATACCCCCTTAACCGTATCAGTGAATATCTCTCCTTCACCTCACAAAGTTATTTTATTTCAGTTTTTAAGAGGAAAACCGGGATGACACCAAAAGGTTATCGTAACAGTTTCAGTATAAAATCAGAATAAAGCTTTGGCAGGATATAAGTACCATCTTCAGACTGAGCATCATAATAACCGCAATGTTCATATCCCTTTAAGCATTTTAGATCTACCTTTTCCATATCATAATTAAAATGATACATTGTTCGATAGAGCAGCTGGTTTTGTTCCGGTCTGTTTGTAATATCCTTATCCGAATATAAAATTAATATCTTAGGCTGGGAAGTCTTAAATTCATAATCCTTCTCAATAAAATAGATTGGAGCCGCTTCATCTACACGTATCAGACGTGTATCCAGGCCTCTCTCAGCCAATACATTAAAATGGGTGGTAGGTTGCCCGGCATCAAAAATATAACCGGAAATATCTTCAACAGCCATCCCTTTCTTTTCCAAATACCTTCTGTCAAAGAACAGCATCATTGCAAGATATCCGCCGGCAGAAATACCACCGATATATACTTCACTGAATTTATCATGTTCCAGATTATAATCGTGGATAAACTTAACGGCCTCGGCACTGTCTTCAACAAATTCAGGGAATCTTGCCTCCGGGTACATTCGGTAATCAGCCGTAGCCACTGCTATTCCATATAATTGTGCAAGCTTTATAATAATGGTCTCATCTTGTCTGTTGCCGGAATTTAAACCGCCTCCATGAAAATAAATCAAGACCGGACATTTTACGTCTGTAACAGGTACATAAAGATCCATCAGGCATTCCTTCTGTACCGAATAAGGAATATCTCTTATTATATCAACATCAAACATATATTTTTCTCTCCTTCCCTATACTCTGCATTTTCTTTTTGGTATTAAAATAAGCTTACTTACTTCTGTATTTCTGTGAAAGCAGTTCAAAACTAATAACAATCTAAATTACTGTTTCTTTCTGTTTTTCTCTCTTTGCTTTTGAAAACCATAAATACTGCCTCTTCATCTTTGAAATCAATTAAGAATTAAAATCTTACTTGATTTCATTTAGTTGATCCAATGCCTTATTTCTGTAAAAGATTATAATTGCTATTAAAACCATTAACGCATTCAGTAAATAGAAAAAACACCCATACTTTGTGATATCGCCGGAAAACATCGCCTGCATATCACCACTTAACAGTTTCCATATAATCGAACATATATATCCAAATTCTATACAGCTCAGAAAGATTAAACTTGTTCCTTTTGCTGTTCGTCCCTGAAAAGCTTTTATGATATTCATGGGCCATGATAAACCAAAACTTATTACCATTAATGTTTCAAATAATTCTTCCATTCATCCCCCTTAAATCCAGATAGCTTCTACAATTATTATACACAGCTGTTTCTATATTGCACAGAATACAATTAATCACACTGCTATATCTTGAAATATATAGTATGCTTTGATAAAATTACAAACAGACTAACATGTAAAGGAGTGAACGTCGGTCTGTTATCCCGACAATTAGAATGGAACTCTTACAATTAAAATATTTTTTAGCGGCTGCAAAAACAGAAAACTTCTCTCAGGTTGCCCGATTATATTGTGTACCCGCCTCAACCATCTCTAAATCTATTTCCCTGCTTGAGAAAGAAATAGGCGTAAAATTGTTCAGCAGGCAAAGTAATAAATTGACCTTAAATGAAGCAGGAAAGATATTTTCAGAGAATGTCTCAACCGGTTTAGATTATATAGAGAAAGGCGTCAGCAGCTTAAAGAATCAAACAGAAAATACCGAAATTAGACTTCTTGTTTTATGCGCCAGGAAAATTGTAACCGATTTTATTGGGGAATATAAAATAAAGGCACCCCATATAACCTTTAAGATCAATCACAATTCCGCAACGGAATTTAACGATTATGATCTGTGTATATGTGATGCCAATTCAGTTCCTCCTAATTTCAACACCATACCATTATTTCATGAAAACTACGGTATTGCAGTTAATAAGCACAATCCTTCCTTCTGTGATCCGATTTGTCTGGCAGATCTGTCAAATGAGAAATTTGTAATGATGTATAAGGATGCCATCCTTACAAAAGATACCCTTAACTTCTGCAAAAAATATGGATTTGAACCCAAAACAGATATTATTTGTGAAGATCCTCTTTATGTAAGGCAATATGTAGAAATAGGGCTCGGAGTTACCTTTATCCCTTTGAAAAGCTGGAAGAACCTCTTTTCTGATAAGGTACGTCTGCTTAATTTTGATGACACGAATATAGGAAGGGACGTCGTATTCTGCTTTCAGAACTCCCAGTGTTCTGCTCTATGCAACAGCTTTATAATGGATTTTCAAGCATATATTAAAGATATCTCTTAAATGCCGCCTTATTTGTTTTTTGAGGTGCGCTTAATAACTGCTTGTACCATACAAAACCGTCCACCTTTACGGAAAAATGGTAAATGAAAATGCATCCTATTTCTCACTGCTTAAGTCCCTGATACAAGGCATTTAATAATATCCGGTCCGGGTCCTGGCTTATTTCCCAGATCATAGCCCCCATCAGACCTTTTTCCTTAATATAGCTGGCCTTTTCTAACATGGATTGCTCATCCTCAAAAGTAATGAAGGTGGATCCGTTGAATAACCAGGGAACTCTTTGTACCGGGTGGAAAAAGCGCTTATACTCCGGCACATTCAGATAATTAGCTGCTATATTTGCAAAACTGATAGAAGCACCTCCTGAGTAGGTCTGATTCAACCCATTGTTGATATCGGGTACCGACTTATAGATATACCCATAGAAAGGCACACCCATTACAATCTTATCTTTTGTAAAACCTGCATTCATCCAGGCCTTGATACTTGAGTCCACACTCACCGACTGATTTGTGTCACTATATAAAGGAGCGTTGAAATCAGTATAAGTATCCCAGGTACCGTGAATATCATAGGTCATGATATTAGCATAGTCTACGTACTTACTTAATTCACTTAACTGGGTATTGTTCGCATACCAGTTTCCTGCTGCTCCGGCAAAAGAAAGAAGATATTTCTTTCCATCAATTGCCCCTCTTGCATTTAGCTTCTCCCTCAGAGTCTTCATTAGTAAGGTAAAATTATACTTATCTTCAGGTCTTTTCACATTTGTAGATAAACCACCGCTGACCGGATACTCCCAGTCTATATCAACTCCATCAAAGCCGTATCGGACAACAAAATCGACTACACTGTCAGCAAAGACTCCTCTGGAGCTTTCAGTAAGGGCAGCATCGGAGAACCGTCCCGACCAGGACCATCCGCCAACTGCTATAATTGTCTTTAGGTTAGGATTTGTTTTCTTGAGCGCATTTAGTTGGCTGATATTAGCGGCATCAATATCCGGATATCCCAAGGTAATCTTAAGATTACTGTCAATATTGGCAAAGGCATAATGGATGTGAGTGAATTTATCAGCTGCTATCTTATCCGGTGTAAATCCAGCGTATCTTGCCCAGGCTGCATAATACCCAACCAACTTCGGAATGGCCTCCGGCATCGGTGTAACCCCCGGAAGGGTGGGAGCAGGTGTTGGCGTTGCAGCAGGCTGTGGAGCTATTACGGTAACCACGCTGGTTAATTTGTTACCTGCTACAGTTGCATAAATTGTAGCTGTCCCCACAGCCTTTGCTGTAACTTTACCCGTTGTGGTGACTGTTGCAACAGAAGCTTTACTGGTTGTCCAGGTTACCTTGCTGGTCGTTCCGGTTACTGCCAAAGTTTTCGATTCGCCTGTTTTTAGTGTAAAGGAAGTGGTGCTTATTTTAATTGGTTCTTTTACAGTTACTTTCGTGGTTAATTTCTTACCGGCAACCTGTGCATTGATTGACGCCGTACCAACTGCTTTGGCGGTTACTTTTCCACCTGAGGTAACGGTTGCAACGGAAGCCTTGCTGGTTGACCAGACCACCTTACTTGTGGTTCCGGTTACTTTCAAGGTCTTTGCTGCTCCTTTTACCAATGAAATCGAAGTACTGCTTACTTTTATCGGAGGCTTCACCGTTATTTTGCTGGCTAATTTCTTACCGGCAACTGTTGCATAGATGGTAGCTGTACCAGCGGCTTTGGCCGTTACTTTTCCCCCGGTTGATACGACAGCAACAGACTTTTTGCTGGTGGACCAGGTCACTTTACTTCTGGTTCCTGTTACAGCCAGAGTTTTTGTCTTACCAACTTCTAGGGCCACTGATGAATAATTCAGTTTAATGGTTGCTGCCAATGCTTTTCCACCAGCGTTAAATAACAGTCCTATCAGCAGACAGCTAAGCATAACTTTATATAGTAATTTCGTTAATGAATTCAGGGAATTATCCTCCTTTTGCTATATATAAAGTACCATGGGAATCGTTACAGAAAAATCACTTGGAAATTCCTTATAGATTGACAGACTTGTAAATCATGGTACACAAATTAATTATACCTGTGGCGCAGGAATAATTCCTTAGCAAAATACTGGATATTTCTTAGTATATTTACAAAAGGTAACTTTTCCAAAAGTCATTGACAGAGTTTTGCCGGGATTGAGACGAGTAGTAACTTGAATTATGAAATGGTTATTACTTAAGAAGAGATACTATTTAGAAGAATAATGAAGGCTGTTCCAATAACATTATGTACTGGAGAGGCTGCGGGGTTCCCTATAACCACTTGTCGTTTTCTGAAGCACACCAAAAGTAAAGAGGCTGCTTGCATCACTATTATATATGCAACAGCCCCTTACTATTTATATTTCTTTCGTTTTCTTATACCTCTTAGAAATTCTTGTCCGCAAGACTGTTTTTCGGATATGTGTAAAATTAATATTTTCCACAATAAATTCCCTAAACACACTTTCCTTGATATCAGATAAGGAATTAATATAAATCTTAATTTCCGTAATATTCACCCAATGAAATTCCGTTACTGCCAAGAGGCACAACATGGTCAAGTCCGATAAATTTTCCGTTGGCTTGCCAAAGCGCAGGTTTTAATAAATTATATTTACTTTCATCCCAAGTCTTCCAGTCATAGGTCAGAAGTCCGCCGGTATCTCCGGAATTCGGATTAATACACCAGAAAGTATGACTGATACGATTTTTAATCATATAATCGCGTAATAAGGTCATCCATTTTTCATTCTTTCCGCCGTCCATATGACCGCCCCATTCACCGATCAGAAGTGGTGCAATGCCTTGGTCATTAATATATGCCCAGGAATCATACCAATAATCATCTAATAAAGTCTGAGTTGTAAAATCCTTATCAAACCAGGTCTGATTATATACAGAAGGGCCATAGTCATGGGGGGAATAAACAATCTGACTGTTTAAAGAACCCAAATTAATGGGAAAATCCTTAACACCTCTTAAATTTCCGCCCCACCAGGCACCATTATAAGGAGCCTGATTGCCTGATGCTCCCCATACCTCGGGAGTGGCGTAGGTATAACCCTGATTGGTTTTAGGGTATTGTTCGATTCCTTCAATAACAATTAACAGCCTCGGATTCTTTTCAAGTACGGCAGCAGCACACCTTTCAGCGGCATACTTCCAGTTATTCTCCTGGGTGGAATTATCCCATTTGGCAAAATTAGAAGGTTCAGCAGCCGTATATCCTCTCTGTCCATGAGGTTCATTTTTAAGATCAAAGGCCAGAATCGTATCATCATTTTTATATTTGTCTGCAAGCCAGGCTAAAGTATCTATCCATTTCTTTGTGGTTATTTCCCCTGCTGTGCTTGTAGTCAGACCATACCACAACGGATAATTATGACCTGAATTATTGGCATCCGGGCTATGTACATCAATCATTACCTTAATGCCCAGCTCTTTGCAGTATCTCATAATAATATCGAATATTTCCATACTGTTTTTTACACCGCTTGTAGCGGCATCATAAAAATCAGGATTGCATACATAATAAGGTGGATTATTAGCAGCGGTTACACTGGAGACTTTATTGGGTTTTCCAATCATCCAGCTGTATAAAAGTTCTGTTGAGATTGGTATTCGAAGCAAACCGATTCCCCTGTCTGCAACCGCCGTTAATATATCCTTGATGTCATACCATGCACCATGAAATACATTTTCAGTACAGTTAAACCCAAACCAGTTTGCACCCGTTAACCAAACCTCCTTACCCTTACTGTCATAAATCCTGTTTCCCACACAGTGGAGCCAGTCGTCATTATTCGTATCTGCTGCATTAATCTTCTGACTGCCCACAAAATTACTGGTAGTTATTAGGATTGCTGCAATACAAAGCATTGAAATAATCGCCTTAAATTTCTTTTTTACACCACCCAATACATTCCTCATGATTTTCCTCTCCTTTATTTATTATTTTACTCTCCCTGAGTTCTTTTGTAGCTATTTGCACCTCCTTTGTAAATTACGTATATATAAATAAAGAATTATTGTGTACAGGTTATAATTCTCTACTTATTCGGATTTGTTTTGTATTATGCTGAAACTGATTTGGATGTTATAAAATGAATTTAAGCAGATAAATATTCCGTGAACTATAGACGTCATAAGATTGAAGTTATTGCAATACTTATATTATGATTTTAGATTAGTTAACTATTTGATTTGTGTGTTGTTCATCAGGTACCAAAAGGGAGGTAACTACAGTGGCCCTTTGGGGAAAACGAAAAATTACTATAGTAATATCCTAACATATATTCTATATTTTTACAATTTATATTTCAACTTGCTTTCAGACTTATTTTAAAGATACTATTTATCTTTCCTCACTAAAAAATAATGCCGATGCTATGTGCAAAAACATACATTTACTGTATGCAGATACTCACAGAATCGGCAATAGACCTTGAAGACTGTCATATATATTATTTGGACTTCTTACAATACCACGGTTAAAAACTGCTGCCCAATGCTTATGCTCCTTTGTATGCATTGGGATTATAATTATTGGGGCTTTTTAGGGTCCACACAAGTGCTACAATCTGAACTTCTGATAATTCCAGCGGGTCTACACCGTAATAATGTTCCGCAGCTTGTTTCAATCCATAGCAGCCTTCACCGTAATAAGCTATATTACAGTATAGTTCCAAGATCTCATCTTTTGTAAGTTCTTTTTCAAGTTTGAAGGCAACAAAAAGCTCCGCTACCTTTCTTTCATAATTCTTTTCAAAAGAAAAATACATATTTTTAGCAAGCTGCTGGGTTATGGTACTGCCCCCTTGTACAAATCTTCCTGCCATAATATTGTTTGCCATAGCCCTTGTGGTTGAAATCGGGTCAAATCCCAAATGATAATAAAAACGCTTATCCTCTGACTTTAACACTTGGTTTATATATTCTTCCGGTATCTCATCAAATGTAATATAATTCTCATCTTGCCTGATTTCCTCAACCTTATCGGATATGCTCATTGTTTTTATTGCGGTTTTATACATTTCATATCCTGTAACTACGGTAGGTGATATTTTTATTATACCGGCAATTAAACCGATTAAAGCAAGTACCAATATACTGATTCTAACTTTTTTCTTTTTCATTAAAATCACTCCTCTCATACTCTGCAGCTACAGTATAACAACAAAAAGAGTGCATAACCATCGTTTTTCCTTACGATAATCTTACAATTATGTAAGATTACTCTTATAATTTCATTACATATGCAGATTTTATAAATCCTCTTCCATAACTTTTGCGCCCGCAGGCAGTGCTCCTCTAACGTATTTCTCCCAAGGAGTATTAAGTGTACGGTCTAATATTACTATCTTTCCTTTGTCACTTTTTGTTCTTATAAGTCTGCCACAACCTTGCTTTAGTTTAAGACCCATCTCCGGATAATCTATTACTTTTACCGGGTCTAGTCCCTGCTCCATTACCTCCTTACGAGCTGCTTCCAATAAGGGATCCAGCACTGGGAAAGGTAATTGCCATATAATCAGCTGGGTCAGTGCCTCTCCTGGGACATCTATTCCTTCCCAGAAGTTTGCACCAATCAGTACGGTATTTGCTTCCTCACGAAACCTGTTTACCAGATAACCTCGCTCGCCCAAGTCCTCCCAAAGAATCTCAAAGGGAAAGGAATACCCTTCCAGACTCTTTCTCATCTTACGAACTTGCGAGAGTGTATTGGTCAATACAAGTGAATGTCCCTTATTCTTCTCTAGCAAATGTACCAGTTTCTTAATCGGAAGGTCAGTTTTCTCATCCATATCGTCAGCTTTCTCGTCAAGAAAGACCGTTACCTGCTCTTCTAAATCAAAGGGGCTGCCGATCGTTGATTTGGAAACCCCGTCTAATCCAACTGTACGAATAAAATAATCAAAATCCCCTTCATTGCTTAAGGTTGCGGAAGTGAACACTACTGGCAGCTTCTTTTGAAATAAATGCTGGTTTAACTGTTCGCTTATGTTACGAGGAACAATCCAAAAGCTCCCATCTTTTCTATTCAGCCATGGTATATTGCTTTCTTCCCCCTCTTTAAGGAAACTGTCCAATGCCCTGATTGCTCTTTCCATTTGTCCTTCGTAGGCTTGAATAAGATGTGCCGGTACAGATTCAAAATACAGTTCCTGTTCTATCTGTAATTCCAGAAGAAGTCCATCCAATGCTTTTCGAAAGAGAAGAGCCGCTTTTAAAAGGTCTTCCTTTCTATTTATAGACAGCCGCTCTGTACTTTCAACCCTTATAACAGATTTCTTTGCAACCAAAAAGAACTGCCTCATTGTTTGATTCATCCTGACAGTTGCTGTCATCAAGGAATTTCTGGCTCCCTGAATCTCTTCGAATACCTCAACAATGGACTCCATATCCTCTTTATCAATCTGATACCCTGCCTGAATAGATGCCGGCAGCAAAACCTTATGACCTTCATCAAATACTACTGCACTATAGCCTGGTAGTATAGGTAATTTCCCTTCTGCCAAAAGTTCTGTACGAGTCCATAAATCCTTGAAAAAGGTTTCATGATCAACAATAATCAAATCTCTGGCAGCTCTGTAATGTTCTCTTGCTTTCACTAATTTACAATAACCACGATTAAGGCAGGTACCACAATCCATTCCTTCGTCCCAGGAAATCTTCTTCCAAATTCCATCCGGTATAGTAGGCATTTCCGAACGCTCTCCAAGTTTTGATTGGCTCATCCACTGTTTAATCTCATCTGCCATCCTATTCTGCTCACTTGTATACTCTTCCATTTTCACATCACAAATATATTGTCCTGGATCTTTCGCCATACGAGCATCAATCCCTATTCCCAACAGCTTTGATAATCTATTGTAATCCCCTTCCGGATGGACCAGCTGCTCTTGCAGCGCCGCCGAAGCACATGCAATTACAACGGGTTTACCGCTCATTCTGGCATAAGGAATTGCGGACAGCAGGTAAGCAATTGTCTTACCGGTTCCAAGTCCTGCCTCTGCCAGATGAACCTGCTTTTCACAAAAGGCATCTGCAATCTGAAATGCTGTAAATATCTGTTCATCACGTACTTCATACCCATGGTCTGGCAAAATGTCGTATAGAACATCCCCTATCCATTCAACCAGCTTTTCATGGAATTCTGTTTTATTCTTATAATCAAAAGGTTCAATCCTTCGCGCGCACATATCTGATCTCCTGTAAAATGAAAAATTCCCTTATCTCCAATATTCTATTGTATGGGATAAAATTGCAATAGTCTCTATTATATCGGAATCCTCCATAAAATCAAACTGTTTTTATTAACTAATATACTTGATAGTTATTAAATACTGTTTTTCTTGATTATTACTCCTTTATACTTCCATAATTCTTTCACCCCTGATGTAAACCTTTCCTGCTTTAAAACTCCTTTATGATATTTATTTTAGTTTAATCCATGTTTACATTTTTATCCAGTCTTTCTCTTTACCTTGTAGAAGATGCTTCTCAAACGGCGCGCGACATTTAGGAGTTCTTCAATAATTGAAAGAAAGCAGGTAAAAATTATGGCAACAATTCCAGCTTGGCCTGTCTTAAGTACAGGCAACTCCGGAAAAAATGTAAGCGCACTTCAGTGCTTGCTGGTTTTCCGGGGGTATTCCCTCACCATTGACGGAAGCTTTGGGTCAGGCACCCAAACCGCAGTAATTAATTATCAAAGCAGCAAAGGACTCTCAGCAGATGGTGTTGCCGGAGCAAACACATTATCCGCATTGGTAGCCACCGTACAAAATGGTTCCAGTAATTATGCGGCAAGAGCCGCCCAGTATCTCCTTAGCAAGTTTGAGTCGATTGCAGTTGATGGTGTCTTTGGTTCCAATTCAACGACTGTCACGAAAACTTTCCAGCAGAAGATGGGTATCTCAGATGATGGTATCATCGGTTCCACCACCTGGCAGTATCTATTTGGTTATGAGGTTTATCCTTCTTCCGGTAGCGGATCCCTTTATATCAGCAACAGTTATCTGACACTGAGCCAAATGGCAGTAAATGCCCAGTATATCCTTAATTATCTGCGTGGTAAAGGCTGGACCAAAAATGCAGTATGCGGAATGCTTGGAAATATGCAGACAGAAAGCACGATTAATCCAGGTATCTGGCAGGGACTTAATGCAAACAATACCAGCGGTGGCTTTGGTTTAGTTCAATGGACCCCGGCAACGAAATATATCAGCTGGGCTCAGAGCAATAATTATACAGTAGCCGATATGGACAGTCAGCTGCTCCGTATCCTGTATGAGGTAAGTGCAGGCATTCAGTACTATCCTACCTCCGCCTATAATCTTACATTTACCCAATTCACCAAATCCACAGAAAGCGCTTATTACCTGGCTGGTGCATTTTTGCATAATTACGAGAGACCGGCAAATTCTTCACAGGATCAGGTACGAGGTAATCAAGGCACTTATTGGTTTAATACCTTGACTTAAAGATTAGGTGATATTGCTTCCTTTACTTAATTGTCTTGTAAAAAAGGAGCAGACTGTTTCCCTTTTTAACCGGGGTAAAGGCTGCTCCTTTTATTATATTAACGTATCTATATTAACATCAGTTAGAGCGTATCAGAAAATCATTGCTCTATTTTGTCCCCTCTGCATTGGTATATACTGCATTGTGATTTATGATATAACCCTTTGATTAAATTGTAACGTAACAGTGAATTTGAATGTAAAGTAAAAGTGGAGCTGTTTGCAATGAAAGGATTTAATCCTCCCAATACTTCTGCTCCGGCAGATAAAACCGCTGTATGTCACTGTAATTAAGCTGTGCTTCGAAATGATCGCTTCCGGTTGCATGCACGGCCGGCAGGCTAAATACGATGCCGTCTTCTTTCAAAAAACAAGTAACATTATCCGCTATACTAAATGGATCTACGGTTTGATAATCTGGCGATTGAAGGCTGAGCATCTGGGAAAAGCTATCCTTATCGTAAGAGGTTACAGGGTCCGTAGGAAAATACGCTTTTTCAAAAAATACCTTTTCAAACTCCTCATTGGTATTATACAAATCTTTCAATGTCATTTCTTTCATTTCTTGTAAGTCTATGTTGATTGGTATGAGATTGCTGGTGGGATATGCGCTGCCCTCCAGATAACTGGTACCCCAAAATACAAGGCTTATCATCTTATTATTAAACAAAGTAACCGCGGACTGATACTCCAAGGTCAATGCGGTATCACTTGAGAAATAATCCGTGTCAATTGTTGCAAAGCTTTTCACCTTCTCATAAATCATAGCATTGACCGCTTTATATTCACTGGCTGTAAAATTTGGGTATTGAATTTTTATGGAGCTGTTTTCATTGGGTGCTTCTGTATATTCCATCAGCTCATAGTCTTTGGAAGGACTTTCTTCTTTTATTTCCTTATCAGTTCCTTCTGAGTCTTTGGTTGGCTCTATGGTGCTCTCTGGTGCCTGAGTGGATGAATCCACGGAAGTTGGGGAAGGGCTTTGTGTATTTGACGCTTCCTTGTTTTTAGCGCAGGCATTAAAAGTGAGCAGCAGGACGAGCATGAGCAGTCCGGCAATCGCTTTTGTTGATAAATGTACAGGTTTCATGGCTGCCTCCTAAATTTTTCTTTTATTCATTATTATACTCTATTAATTTCCATACTGCAAATATGTGACAAATTTGTAAGAAAGACATTTTTCGTAAAAAATGCAATAATAAAAACAGAAATTTTATTTCCATATGTTTACATATTAGTGTTTTCCATCTCTTTACTACTTGAAAGGTGGAATTCAGTATGATAATTGAGGAAGTTTATAAAATACAACACGGGGATAATACAGCAACATTAAAGCTGATAGAAAAATTCAAGCCAATCTTAAAAAAATATGCTCATAGTCTTTCTTACGAAGATGCCTATGACGACCTTCTTGTGGATTTTATTGAATTACTTTCTACTTTAAAAGCTGATAAGCTACAGAATAAAAATGACGGTTGTTTGGTAGCTTATCTTACCACTTCCATACATAACAGTTATATCAAGAAGCTCATAAGGGTAAAGCAGTCACGAAATTATACCACTTACTCAGAACTCAGTGAGTATGAAATGTATTATATTGACTCCCTGACCGCAACAACGGATATCTATACAAATACAGATTATGACCTGTTAAGAGAGCTTCTAACAAATCAGGAGTTTTATATCATCAAGATGCTTTATTATGACGGTTACACAGTTGCTGAAACTGCCGGTACCATGGGTATAACCCGGCAGGCTGTAAATCAGATGAAGAACAGAGCTTTGAAGAAGCTAAAAAATATATACATGGACAAGCATTAGACCGGGAGGGATAAGTTATGGAGGATATGATTGAACATATAAGATTAATTCTTGCCTTTGTGGGAGGAATACTTGGCTGTATCTTTGGGGGCTTTAACTCGCTTATATATGCACTGACCGCATTTGTAGCCCTTGATTATATTACAGGAGTTTTACTGGCAATACGGGATAAGAAGATTTCCAGTGAAGTAGGGTACCGGGGTATTGTCAGGAAGTTCCTGATATTTTTGATTGTATCCATGGGAAATATTATGGATAATTATGTATTGGGAACAGGAAGTACTCTTAGGACCTTAGTTGTTATGTTCTATCTGGCCAATGAGGGTATTAGTATACTGGAAAATGCGGGACAGTTGGGGTTACCCATACCGAAGAGGTTAAGAGAGGCTATTGAAAAGCTTAATAGTAATAGGGATTAAAAAAGCTATCAATAAAGTTTTTACCTTTCTATTGATAGCATGATTTATGATTTATTGTCCGTTTTCTTCTCTTGGATAATCCTATCCATTCACAATGGTGCCACCATTGATATGAATAGTCTGTCCAGTAATATAGGTTGAAGCATCGGAAGCGAGAAATACATAAGCTTCTGCTACCTCAACCGGCTGTCCTGCCCGTTTTAAGGGTGTATCTTTTCCAAAGGTTCCAACGGTATTTTTATCCAGCGTGGAAACAATCAAGGGTGTCCAGATAGGACCAGGTGCCACTTGATTTACCCTAATCTTACGTTCTGCAAGATTGGTGGATAAAGATCTAGTAAAGGCTGTGATTGCACCTTTTGTTGCGGAATAGTCCAATAAAGTCTCATTTCCTTTATAGGCCGTTATAGAGCTTGTATTTATGATGATGCTATTTTCTTTCAGATGAGGAAGCGCTGCCCTGGTTAAATAAAACATAGCAAAGATATTGGTTTGAAATGTCCTTTGCAGCTGCTCATCGGTAATGTCTTCCAGTCTTTTCTGCTGATGCTGCTCGGCTGCGTTGTTTACCAGAATGTCCAGCCGCTGAAAGGTCTGTATGGTTTTCTCTATGACCTGGTTGCAGAAGTTGCTGTCCCCAATATCCCCCTTAAGCAGCAGCACTTTACTCTGATAGCTTTCTACTGCCTGTCTGGTTGTATTTGCATCATCCTCTGCTATATTATAGACGATGACAACATTGCAGCCTTCCTTGGCATAGGCAACTGCTACCGCTCTGCCGATTCCACTGTCTCCACCGGTTATAATTGCTGTCTTTCCCTTCAGTCTGTCAGCTCCTTTGTAATCCGGATTATCATAAATCGGTTCCGGCTCCATGCTGCTTTCCTTACCAGGAACAGGCTGTTTCTGACCTTTTATTTCCTGAGGGGTATACATATCCTTATCTTTCATGAGACCTATCTCCTAACCATTTTTGATTAGTATTTCCCTATGAAAGCCAAATTGATACTTAAGTTACTTAAGTTTCAGAGGTATAAATAGTAGTTTTGTCCTAATAAATCTTAATAAATCTTTTGTGCAGAATAAATTGACTTACTGCCGTTAAAAGCATATGCAACGGCTGCTACCACAAAAAAATAAGGAACATATTCATAACCAAATACCTCCGCACCAATGAAAATCGGTGCTATCACAGTATTGGTTGCACTGCCGAAAACTGCTATATATCCTAAGGCTGCTGCAAATTCAATCGGCAATCCAATAACACCGGCTACCGCAACTCCCAAGGAGGAGCCGATTGAAAATAATGGCGTTACTTCCCCGCCTTGAAAACCAGCACTAAGGGTTATAATCGTAAGTAGAAACTTCAAAGCCCAATCAAATTCATATATTTTACCCTCTGTAAAAGCTGCATCAATTAGATTTGTACCTAATCCCGAATATCTGCCACTATATAAAACAAGAAATAAGATACTTAAAAAACAACCAATCATAAAAATCTTTAAATATGGATTCTTAATAAGACTGCTAAAAAATGCTTTGCTAAAATGAAGCAGCCTGGCAAAAAGACTGCCGACAGCTCCAAATAAAACCCCCAATAGCATAATTTTTAGCAATGTCCGAATGTCAATATTAACTGCACTGTTCAAATTAAAACTGAATTTCTCCAGACCTAATGCGTGTGAGGTAAAACTGGCAGTAAAAGCAGCAATTATACAAGGAAATAATGCCCTGTATTCCAATACTCCTGCCGTAAAGATTTCCATTGCAAAGAAAACGCCAGCAATGGGTGTTTGAAACAGTCCGGCAAACCCCGCTCCCATTCCTGTTATCAGTAAGATTCTATCTCCATTCCTGATCTTTATCTTTCTGCCTATATTGTGGGCTACTGCACCACCTATTTGAACCGCAACCCCCTCACGTCCTGCACTGCCCCCAAATAAATGAGTTATCCAGGTATTTAAAATAACCAACGGCACAAGCCTTTTGGGTATTGCCTGTTCCTCCTTCAGACCCACTGAAAATAAGAGAGACATTCCTTTTATAGCATTGTTACCGAATTTTGTATATAGGAAGATTATAAATAAACCCGCAAAAGGAAGCAAAGGAATCAGAAAAAAATTATATCTGTTTCTAAAATCTGTTATTTCTAACAGTACTCTTCCAAACATCCAATCAATGCAGCCAACGAATAAACCGATAAAGAAGGAAATACACCCAAGAAGAAGTATATCTCTATAATTGCTGAACATTTCTTTTAACTTAACCATCTGTCTCCTCCTTTGTGTTCCATTAAAATAAGCTGATATCCCCTGTTTTTAAACAGAAGTCATCAGCTTTAAAAAGCAGTTCAGGTATTATTAAAGGGAGAACCTCATTCCCTAAAAGGAGTATAGCAACGATTTTATGGCCTGTCAATATCATTTACGATGATCCCGCTATAGGATTGTGGCGTTCCGCTACAGGATGCAGTGTTCCCACTATTGAATACTCTATTAATTTTATTCATTTTTAATTACTTTCTGCAGAGCTCTGCAAATACCTGCGGTGAGTATGGCCGCCAACACCGCTTCAGGTAATCCATTAACAAAAATAATCGTTAATATTGCCTTAAAAACCGCCTCTAAAGAAAGATTGAAAGCTTCACCATAGGCATCACGAAATAATAAATATATCAAACTCATGACAAACAGGGTATTTGTCATCGAGCCAACAAGTCCACTAACTCCCAGCGTTAATAATTTTCCTCTGGTTTTTAATAACTTGTTTAAAAGTTTATACACATAATAAGGTAATATCCCCACTAAGATACGAGGAAGAAACGCAACAATAAGCGCCAGCCAGCTTCCCTTTTCCGTCCCCGGTAAAGGTATGAAGGGAGAAAAGGCGAAGGAGAGCACCGTTGGTGCAAATGTATTATTATAAAAACTGGTAAGCCCAAATACAAACCCTAAACCCGCTCCGATTCCTGGTCCAAGCAAGATTGCTCCAATTATTACAGGCACATGGATAATAGTAGCCTTTATGACAGGCAGCTGTATATAACCAAATGGTGTAAAATTCAAAAGTATAATGATAGCACCAAATAAAGCTGCTGACACCATCCTCTTCGTACTATATTTATTGTTCATTCCATTACCTTTCTATTGTGATAAATATTCTGCAAGTTAGAAAGTTCTTTCAGCTTCTCTACTTCCTTTTTATCAATATAACTTTGCTTATCTGCATTACCCTAACTATACTTTTCTATAGTATCATTATTTTCCAATACTTGTAAAGCAATCTGCATGATTTTTATTCTTTTGTCCATTTATTCCATAGTTCACAGACTCAGATAAGCCCATCCTTTCTGCCCTTATCTACCGCCAGCATCCGGGAGGAAACCCCTAATTTACCATATATACTGAGCACATGAGTCTTGACTGTAGCTTGAGAAATACAGAGTTTTTCTGCAATTTCACGATTTGTAATACCCTTCGCCAGTTCCTTTAACACCTCATATTCACGGGCAGACAGCAATTCTGATTTACTTGTCTCTAAGCCCTGACCCTCACAAATCCCAATGGTATCTCTAAGAAACTCCATTTCCTGAGGACTCATCAGATTTCTTTTCCCAGCTTGGGCAGATAGTTCTCTAAGCACCGGTAAAAGTGTTTTCCGGTCGAGATAAAAAGGCATCAGAATACGGTCTTCCCTGGCATAATGCAAGGCCTCCAGCAGTAAATTATTTATTTCACGCTGGCTTCCAGTTTTATTCTCTCCCTGTAACAGCATATATATTTTAACAATACCGGCTTCTACAAGTCGGAGCTTATTATGCTGCAGTCTGGAAAAGGTCAGCACATCATCTGTTTCTTGAAAGGCTTCTTCTGTTTCACCCCGCTTAAAAAGCAGACGTGCTCGCAGTATTCTCATAAAAGGTTGTATTCTGTAATTCTCTGCAGTTTCAAGCTCCTTCAGAAAATTATTGCCAAGAATGTCTGAAAGCTTTTCCGTACACTCAAGCTCATAAATCAAACGCGCCAGAGTTAGTATGCTGTAGTTTGAATATTCGGATATCATGTTCTCAACATAGGAAGCTGCCGTATCATTCTCACCACACAGAAAACTCATTTCAGCCAGATGGTAAATCAATGTTATGTCTGTAAGATCAATACGAATATGCTGTTTTTCCAGCAGGACTCTGGCTTGTTCCAGTATATCCTTTGCCTTATCAAGCTCCATTCTTCGTAAATAAACACCTGCCAAACCAAAATGATAATTGGTTTCTACACACATTAACATCTCAAGTGATTTTAGCTTTTCTTTTGATTTGGCATAACAGAGCAGGCTGTCATTAAGCCGACCTACCTCTTCATAGACCTGCCCTAATTGATTGTAAGCAAAAAAGCTTATAAAAGCATTGGAATCGGCTGTTTTTAGTCCTTTTAAGATACACTTCTCTGCCTCCTCATATTTCATAACTTCTACAAGTGCTGCGGCATTTTCAATCAATAACATAGCTTTCGCCACAGGTCCAAAAGGAATATGCTCGATTTGCTCGGCAGTCAGTGCAGTATATTGAGGTAAAACTCCATCTCCCTGTTTAAAATATACCTCTGCAAAGCTTACAATATTGAATAAATCGGAATCCCCGTACAATTCTCTGTATTTATCGTAGATCATACGGCAGCGTTCAAGGTTTAGGTTACCGATATTATAGATAAAACACTGAGCAGTGAGGTCCGCATCCTTAGCTAAAAGTTCCAGAGGTACCTGATTAAGATAATTCCAGGCTTCCAGCTTCCCCTCCATCAATCTTGCTACTCGCAGTGCCTCAGGATAATTACCTGCCTCACAGTACTCCCGTAATGCTTCCTCATAATCCCCTTTTTCTAAAAAGGCCTGGGCAGTTGTTTGGTATAGCCTGGCTTTCTGCTCTTCGGAAAGACTATGGAACTGCTGCGTCAGATATTCCGACAGAATATTGTGATAACGGTATACGCCCCTCTCATCATCCAGACAGATAACAAATAGATTCTTTTCAATCAAACCCTCCATCATCTGTTTAAACTCTGGCTCAGCAAAATTTGGGAACAGCTTACTGCATATTTCTGCATCAAAATAAGAGAGATATCCTGTTTTCGTAAGAAAATCTCTTTCCTCTTCTGTTAATGCAGCAATAATCTCGCGTGTCAGATATTCCGAGGCGATTCCTCCGCCTGCCCGCAATAGCTGTCCGGAATATTTTCCGGCGGCTTTCGCAGCTGCCGCCAGCTGCAGTCCGCCAATCCATCCTTCCGCATAGCTGTTCAGCTGATTCAGTTCCTCTTCACTGTCCTCCAGCTTCATGGTCTTTTTTAGGAAATTAAGGCCTTCTTCCCTTGATAGCTGCATCTGTTTGCTGTCAATAAACAATAGTCTGCCAGCTACTGCCTGAGGTCCCAAATAAACCGGCGGATCCTCACGTGATAACAGAAAGAAATGAAAATTGGCAGGCATTGCTCCTATAAAAAATTCAAAGGTTTTAATAAGAGCAGCATCACGGATGCAATGGATATCATCAAGCACCATATAATAATCTTCTTCTGCCCATAACCTGTTGATTAGTGTAATGAGCAGATTTTCCATATGGGAGGCCTCGGAATTCATTCGCATCAATTGCAGAAGACTTCCATCCTCTTCTAAAAAGGAACTGACTGCGGCAGTAAAATAGAGCCAGAAGGAATATACATTGGTAACCGCAGCATCCAAGGACATCCAACATACCTTTTTCAGTTTTTTCTCCTGAAGAAAGGATGACAGTAACGTAGTCTTACCGGTTCCGGCTCCGCCGCTGATAAATGTTATATTCATGTCTGCACATAACGAAAGCTTATCAAACAAAGCCTGCCGCACAATATAGTTTTTACGCGGCGCAGGTATCTTTAGTTTTGTAGTCAGCAATAATATTTCCGATGAATGTTCCATAATTTCCTCTCTATATTCCGAGTATGAATGCTAACACTCCATACCAGAATGCTAACTACAGCGTGAAATGTTTTTACTGACATTTCATCTGTCTGTCTTTTATTTCTTTATTGTATTCCAGTCCAATGGCTTTGGCAAGCCCCTTCGCCCAGCAGGTTCGGTGTTCCTGCTATTTCACGTATTTAAACCTTAAAACCAAACCAGAAAAGGTCATTAGTACAACCGAAAAGGCTATAACATATAAAAGGCTCGTGCTATGCTGCCAAGGGGTTCCCTGTTCCAGATAATGAGCAAAATTCATTAGCTGTTTCTGGGGCAGCAGCTTAATGATCCGGTCAAGCATTGAATTATTCTTGCTGAATACATAGAAACTTCCTGCAAGCACTGAGGTCAATACGACAATGGAATTTCCCAGCATATTGGCATTATCGGGCTTTTTGATCAGTGTGTTCAAAAACATTGCAAAGGAAATGCTCAACAAACTGAGAACTACCAACAGACCTGCATATTCTAATAAGGTAAATCCGATTTCAAATCCACTTAATTCCAGTATAATAAGAAGGATAAATTCCGGCAGTACCATCGACAGACAATAAAAGCAATGGGCTAACAGATAACCAAGAAAGGAAACCGGTGCTGCTGCGATTCTCTTTAGCTGCCCCTGCTCTTTCTCCTCTGCAAAGGCAAAGAGATTGATAAAGGCTAACATTAACAGAAACATCATCATGAAACCTATGATATTGGTTCCCACCCCCCTGTCTGTTTTACCAGTATCTACAGGCGCCTGAGGGTTATTAAGAAACATCTGCAACATTTGTTGATAGTCCTTGTTCCTCAGTGTTTCAATTTGGTAGTTCCCCTTGTTATCAATGGTCACATAGGCGTCATATTTTTGCTTCACAAGTGCAGAATGAGGCGGTTTCTCTTTTAATACAACAACGCTCAGATTCTCTGTACTCTTTGGTAAAGTCTCATAAGGTCTCTCTGCAATCAGCACGATATGACCTTTCACCTGCCGTACTTCTGTCATATGTACTGCCAGTAACATGGAGCAAAGCGTAAAGATTGTATACAAAATCAGTGGCATAAGACGCGGAAGGGTTCGCAGGTAATTGTTTTTGATTATAGACAAAAAAGTCCTCATATATAGTCCTCCGTTCTGAAAAATAAGCGGCAGCCGAGTATCAGCAGCAGGGAAAGCAAGGCGGCACCAAGAAACACCGGCCAGAAAAACTCTAAGCTGTTATCACAGGAAATAGTAAAAAAAGCTTCGTTTAACCATTTTACCGGAGACAGCTTTGTAATAAATGCGAGAGTACTTCCCATCCCGTCAAGGGAAAAGAATGAGCCTCCCAAAAAACAAAGCAGACTGATCAGTGTACTGAGTAAGGAACTGGTGGTCTCTTCACAATGAAAGATACAACAGAAAAAGGCACCCAAGGACACTGACGTAAACTCCACCGGAGCCATTAATAAGAGAAAAAATACCGGATTGCTTCCCAGGCTGACCTGAAAGAGAGGGCACACTACCAGGAGCAGGAGCAAATGCAAGCTGTAATTAAACAGAAACGAGGACAGAATCTTCGAAAAATAAATCTGGAAGCTTCCTCCCGGAGAGTAAATTATGCGAAGGTTTGGACGTTTTATGTCACGCTCCATAAAACAATTGGATGCTGTCATGGCACCATTTAGCATACCATAAACCAACAGGGATACTGTGTAATACTGATAGGCATCTTTACTGTCCGCATAAATACCTCCACACAAGTATCCCATAATCAGGATCAAAAGTACCGAAAATACCGTATTATACCCAACCAGTACGGGATTTTTAAATAAATTCTGCAAATCCATTTTTAAGACGGTTAGAAAGTTATGCATTCTTGTTCTCCTCTCTCAATCCCGAAGTTTTCGGCCTGTCAGCTTTAAGAAAACCATCTCAAGACTGGCTGCTTCACTTGAAATATTTCGTATTTTTTCACCTCGATCACTTAAAAGAGAGATAATTCTATCAAGATTCTCAATTCCCTTCAGTGAGGTAATTTCGATGGTGTTACCCTCAATTTTTACGTTTTTCACACCTTCAATTGTAAAAAATTCATCATGTCCGGTTATACCATTTTCCTCAACTTCAATGGTATAACGTTTTTCGTTTTCAATCTCTTCCTTCAGACTTTCTTTGGTACCTTCAGCAATAATTGCACCATGATCCATGATAATGATACGGGAGGATATTGCTTCCACCTCTTCCATATAATGTGTGGTGTAAATAACTGTCATGCCCTGAGCCTGAAGTTCTTTAATGGAAGAAAGAATGTGGTTACGGCTTTGGGGATCAATCCCTACCGTCGGTTCATCCATGATGACAAGTTCCGGATGATGTGCTATGGCACAGGCGATATTAAGCCGTCTCTTCATGCCTCCTGAGAAAGTTTTCACCTTATCCTTTCTGCGTTCCTTAAGCCCTGCAAAATCAAGGGCTTCCTCAACTGCTGCTTTGAGCTTATTACCAGAAAGCCCGTAGAGAGATGCAAAGAAGCTTAAATTTCGCTCCGCACTTAATTCTTCGTATAAAGCGATTTCCTGGGGAACAATACCTATGGACTGTTTATAGCTGCGAAGCACTTTACTGATTGGAGCATCCTTAAAATATATGCTGCCTTCGTCACTTCCCAATGCCGCAGTAAGAATGTTAATGGTTGTACTTTTACCCGCACCATTAGGACCAAGAATACAGAGCACCTCACCTTTGTGAACCTCAAAGTTGATTCCTTTCAGGACATTATTTTCTTTAAAGTTTTTTTTCAGATTTCTGACTGACATTATGTTTTTCATTGAGTCATCTCCTTTATTTTTATCCTAAAGTTAGGATACCGGATTTAAGGAATAAAAAAATCAACCCTTCGGTTGATTTTTGTGGTTGATTTTTTTAAGCCTGTACTAAATAAATCCCTTATATTATATTCTAATTCTCTATTAGCTAATTATAAGCTGTTATCTGTTCCTGCATAATTGGTCGTCTTCACCTAATATCTAAATCATAGACTCTATTTAAATCAGACAAATACTTATCTCATGCCTGTAACTCAATGGTTCTCTCATATCCCTTTTCATTAAGAGAAACCTTCGGTACCTTGCTGTAAATCATGTATCTTCCACAAACTCAGGAAGCAGCTTCTCATTATTATCCGCCCTTTTCTATCATTATTCTACCATATTTGATCAGAACTAAATTGGTCTATTGTAGCAAATCCTCAAAATTCGTTGCTGTTCTTGAAACCTTCTTTCACAGGCAGTAACTTTGTATTCTTAGCCAAAAACATTTCTATCCTATTACAATTAGTTTAACTAATAACTTTTCAATGACTATGTTTTCTTTATCAAAATGTAATAAATTGTAATTGACATCCAAATGGATGGATGCTATAATTTAATCATGATTAAATCACAGTTAAACTCGGAGGTATCCTATTGAAGTTATTGCCAAATGCAATCTCGTTTTCCAGAATCGCGTTATCCCTGCTCATGTTACTGATAACACCAGCCTCCGCTTTGTTTTTGATAATTTATCTCCTCTGCGGATTAAGTGACATCGCAGACGGATACATTGCACGCCATTACCGTATGCAAACCAATTTCGGTGCCAAACTGGACAGTCTTGCCGATTTTATTTTTTGGATCATTGTTTTTTATATATTGATATTTCGCACGAATTTTGCAATTGACCTGTTCATTTTAAGCATTTCACTCATTGTTGCTGCCGTCAGATTGATTAATTTTATTATTACACGGAATAAATTTAAACAGTGGGCAATGATGCATACACTCGGAAATAAGCTTACCGGCTTGGTTCTGTTTCTTGTGTTTCCCCTTTGGGTCTATTTTGGCGTCGTTCCCTATGTGCTTGCAATAATACCCCTCCTCTCCTCCCTGGAAGAAGGAATAATCCTATTAACCACAGAGTCTTATGATGTAAATAGAAAAAGTATCTATCAGTCAAAAGAGAACGCTGACATAATTCGAAACCTTAAATAAAAATACTTATAGGAAAGAAGGAACGTAAAATGAATGAAAATGCAGGTGCAAAAGAGCGGATTATGGAGGTAGTGGTAAAGCTTTTACAAGAACAAAAGGACATAGACAAGATAACCAACAGACAAATTGCTGAAATGGCCGGTGTGAACAGCGCGCTGATCAATTATTATTATCAGTCAAAAGAAAATCTTGTTAACATTGCCGTTGGCTACTGTATGGAGGATATAGCAGAGACTATTCTTAAAAAGTCAACGGATGAAAAGCATCCGGTTTACCGGGTCAAAAATCTGGTAAAAGCCATCTCCGGATTCGCTTTCAGTAATTACACCTTTGCAGAAATTGCTTTTTCCTCGGAATTAAAACATGGGAGTATTAATACCATTCAAATTATTATTCCATTACTAAAAGAGATCTTCGGAGATAAAAAGACTGATACCGAGTTAAAATTAATGGCATTTCAACTTATCATTCCGATGCAGGTCATGTTTTTAAATGCCACTGAATACGCTAATTATTTATATTATGATATTTGGGATACCAATTCCAGAAATGAATTACTGGATAAGTTAGTGAATAACATCTTTGATAATTCCTACGAAGATTTGGTATTAAAGCAAGAATTGACATTGAAGTAAGCTTTGGCGTTGAAGTATGCTTTGGCATTGAAATATGCTTTAGCATTGAAGTATGCTTTAGAATTGAAGTATGCTTTGGCATTGAAATATGCTTTAGCATTGAAGTATGCTTTAACATTGAAGTATGCTTTGGCATTGAAATATGCTTTAGCACAGGCTTGACTGCAGCGACACTTGTAATTTATAAAGACTTATTTATACTGCCAGGATAATGAACCATGTTAGTTATGATAGAGATGCACCTGCACTCTATATGCTCCTCAAAAACGAGCATACTTATGCTCATTCTAAGCTTTTTCATCAAACTTTGTACCGCCCTGAGCGGAGAATTGGAGGAAATAATGAAAATTGAAGTGAGGTATTTTACGAAAACAGGTCATACGAAGAAACTTGCAGAAGGTATTGCAAAAGAATTAGGCATTGCTGCAAAATCTATTTCGGAACCGGTGGAGGGGAATGTTGAGGTATTATTTTTAGGTGAGGGCTTATACAGCTTTGATATAGATCCGGAAATGAAAGCCTTTATTAAGACCTTAAACCCTTCAACCGTTAAAGAAGTCGTTGTCTTTAGTTCCGGTTCCTTTGGAAACGCATATGCTCCCATGAAGAGAGAACTGTCTGCACAAGGACTAAAGGTGTCCTCCCAGGAATTTCACTGTAAAGGCGCCTTGGGATTTATGCACAAGAACCGCCCCAACGATAAGGATGTGAACAATGCAGCTGTATTTGCCAAAACAATATCCGGAAAATTAGGAGCTTAATTTTATGGGTGATGTGAAAAAGAAAAAACTTAAGAAAGCTGCCTTTGTAATAGTGGTATCTATCGTAATTATTGGTTTAGGAAGTTTAGCCGGTATACAGTATGTTACAAGTGCAGGTAATGTAAAACATAAAAGTAACGAAACCCTACTGTCCTCCCAGGGTAGCAGCCAATCCGCATTTGTAATCTACCAGCCAGGCCGGTCAGAGTTCGCCAAAGACATAGCTTATAATCTTGCAAAAGGTTTAAATGATTCCGGATACGAAGTAACCATAAATTATCCTGGGGAATTTTTACCTTCTGATTTGGGAAATTATGATATCATTGTACTGGGAACCACTGTTTACAACGGTAAATTTTCACCGGTACTTGGTGACTATGTATCGGGTATTAAAAATATTGACAATAGTAAGGTTTTGATCTATTCTACTGGCATGATGACTGATAATACCTCGGAATTGGACGGATTAAGCAAACTTCTGTACCGGAAAGCAGATTACCTGGAGAAATTCTATTCCAATGAACAAGAGACTGAAGTCCAAAGGGCCTATGAGTTCGGCTCTTCATTAGGTGAACCCTGATGAAGGGCTTCATGAAGAAATATGGTGCCAATGCTCTTACGGTGTTGCGAGTACTGTGTACGCCTCTAATACTATTTGTCACAAATAAACTGTTGAGCGGAATTCACACCCAGGTGGTAGAAGTTTTTATACTTTTTGCCTTTTTATATTTTGTTATATGCTCCAGTGATTACTTTGATGGAAAAATCGCAAGAAAATATGGTATTGTGTCCCGATTCGGTGCTATACTTGATTTGGCTGCAGATTTTTCCTTTGTAGTGTTCATGCACATTGTTATGATACTGCATGGGATAATTCCAGCCTGGTTTATGATTGTAATTATAGACCGTTTTTTCAATTTCATTATTACCTCTAAGATTGAAAACGATTGGGCGGGCCAGAGCTTTCATCCAAGATTTGATAACCTTGGTAAATATATATCAGCCGTTATGTATATTATGCCGTTTATCATGGGCGTCGATTACTGCTTTTTCGGTCATGAATTATTTATTACCAATGGATTGGTATACGGCATTGCCGGAATATCCGTCATCACTTCCTATTCAAGAATAAGAAATATAAAATCAGCAATTGCCCCAAAGGCTAACGATGTAAATAAAAGTTTGTAATAGATACAAAACAGCTGCGGGAAAACCTGGCACGTAGTTCTCAAGGGGGAGAATCGTTAGAAAGGAAACCTATATTATCTGATGAACCACTATTCACTGTTAACGAATTATATTACACTCTTTTTAAGCCTCTTTGTATCTTTACATATTTACATAAAGTACATAGGAAAGCTTGAATTAAAAAGTAATCCCCCCTTTGAAGCGGCTGCTTATGTTATCTTAATCTTATTAGGTACAATCCCTTTGTTATTCCATACGAATTCTTCACGTTTTCTAAAACTAATCCTTTTGCTATTTATTGTTATAACCACTATTCGTAATCATGCCCCGTTGCCCCTGTTAAATGGACTGGGTATCATATATACTATTTCAATTCCTTTTGACTGGTTTTCTTCATATTTAGGCTGGTTATATATTCCCTTGCTCAGCATTACAGTAATGGTTTACGTATTTGTGTCCATCTTGCTAATAGATAATAACATCTCGACCCTGATTAAATTCTTATTCCTTTCCGCTTTTATCCTTGAAATCATAATCCTTATGAATCTAAAATTTACGTCAGCCGGAATGTATAGACCCAAAGAAGGTTTTATCGCAGAAATCTTTGTATTGTTTAATATTCTGGAGGCTCTTTTATATGAAGCGTACATAAAACTACGAAAAAAAGATGCTCTTATTCTTTTTCTTAATCAAAAAAAGCTGGTATTAGCTAAAATATACACTACAAAGGAAGAGGAATTAAACAGCCAGACCATTTACAGTTATATCACTCAGCATATGAAAGAAAATGAAGACGCAGCCCATATACTTCATTATATTCAGCTAATTGATATCTCCTGGAAAGTCTTTATTAATTATGCAAATAAGATCAGCCGCAAGCATAATGTTAATCTCTCCTTTGAAATTGGGGATAGAGATTACCATATACTAAATCAGATGGTCCTGACTTCTTTGATGTATACGGTAGAATATCTGAACAGGGATTCTCAGAATCAATATACGAATTACGGAAAGATTACATTAGACGAGCATGAAGGAATTATAGCAATTAATGGGTCTGTAAACTGTAATTGTAATCAGGTCTGTTATTCCGTGGAAAGTGAAGTAGATGTTTATATGAATGACTATGTTAAGCTTGTCGGTGCCACTCTGAAGAAATACACAGATAATGGGAAAGCCTTTATCCTTTTTACCATACCTATAAGCGGGCTGAATACATTAGACCGTAATATCCTAAGGACATCACCTTAATCTCCTTAACAGAATAAAAGTAAATGAAAGCTTTCCTTAGCAAAGCTTTCAGGACTCAGGCCTTCTGTATAAAATAAACAAAGGGCAAGACCGTTATTATCTGGTTCCTGCCCCTTATCTGAATTATATCCACACATATTCCCTATGAAATTCATTTATCTGGTCCAGGTATAATAACTTCTCTTTTCTGTCCACATTAAAAAGCCCTGGAATCACTTCAAAATCAAGCTTTGCATTGCGTGTACCAAATTTCACCAAATCGCTTTGTCTTAATAAGCTATTATATAAATCCATAGACAGCTTATACCGGGAATCCAGCTGCTGTTCAATTGCATATTTACGCTGAATCCGCTGTCCTTCTTCTGTTACCACACCACTGTAGAATTCTGAACAGCACCCTGAGCCATAAGAAAAGCACCCGATCCGTTTTGGTGTAGGGAAGTCACCACAATCTATGATACCAAGGAGTGATAAAAATATGGTCGCTCCCATAACATTCCCTACTCTCTGGCAATATTTCATTCCTGGCATTACCCTTTCTTTAAAATCCTTTTCAATCTCTGCCGGACTGTATCGTAACAGTTTACGCATCATACTGCGATGGGCACCCTTCACCATACCTCCAAAGGGTGTATGATAAGCAAGATAATCAAAGGTATCCTTATAGCTAACCCCCTCTACTCTCTTCTGATACTCAAGAAAGGATTGCTCGCAGCAATCCAAATAGGATAATAGAGATAAATCCGAGTTCCCAGCTTCGCTGTCGGGGATGGGGCGGCAGGTATCCATAACTTCAAAGCCATAATACCCGTTAGCGCCGGCATCTATTTGAAAAACATAAGGTTTTTCACTTACTAATATTGCTGCTGCCCCTGCTCCGGAACTGGGTTCTGCAAAGGACCAGTCAGCTGTTAGTGCTTCCCCTCCGTCCACTGCCATAAAGCGGGTGATGTCCGTAGCGATTACTAACGCCTTTGCACCCTTTGAACTTCCTGATAATATGAAATTTATAGCCATCTGAAAGCCTGCTGTTCCGGAATAACAGGCATTTTTTAGCTCAAACAGGCGGCAATTTCTGTTCAATCCCAGATAATGGTGGATATAGGTACTGATGGATTTACCAAAGTCGATACCCGATTCCGTACAGGTAATGACCATTTCAATTCGATTTCTCTCGTCTTCACTTAAGGCATCCACGATGGGTTTCGCTGCATTAACACCATAGGTAATCGGATCCTCATAGGGTAATACCACAGTTTTTTCTTCCATCAGCAGGTTTTCAAATCTGGTTGTATCCAGCTTGCGGTATTCGGCTAATTCCTTGACATTAAGATAAGCAAGTCCGCTATAAAAATTTATTGCTTCTATTCCGACACTTGTCATTTTACCCTCTATTCTTGCGCACGCTCTTTGCGCATACCAAGTTTGTGGTGCGCAAGCACAAACTTGCAGTTGAAAAATTTATTTTTCAACCCAACTCCTTTCGTGAATATCAAATCTTTGATTTAATATTCCTGAATTCATAGTTGAAAAACTGCTTTCTATTTTTCAACTAACCCCCTTCTGTGTACTTTAGACATATAAAATCAGGACGTTGAAAAAACTGCTTTTATTTTTTCAATAACCCCCTTCGTAAATTTCAAAATCCGTCCTTTGATATTTCTTTCAATTGCTACATTTTTCTTGCTACTTTTTTCATTTTCATCTGCCTTCTCTGTCGGCTGTTTTCCGTGGTGCTGAAACTCTGCCACTTATACTAATTCTCCCAGGGGAACTTACCCCTTGTGGCAAATTGATAGATCCATTCAAGGTTTTGAGGCTCCAGAAACATCTTACGATTGGCCTCGATGGCAGAGGTTTTATCGGCAGAAAGCTTGTTATACAATTGATTCATATATCTCTTATATTCTGCAATTCCAGACTTTGGCAACCGTTCTAGCCGCAGTAAATGCCTGCGCAGGATTGAATCACTCTTTTCTTCATAAGCATCTACTAACCCCCATTCAAAAGCTTTGGAAACAGAAACCGGTTGTGTCATGATAGTAAGATAATGTGCCTTCTGAAAACCGATACGCCGGATCAAAAAAGGTAACACACAAGCAGGAAAGAGGCCGAATAACAGCTCTGACAAACTAAATTCCGCAGTAGCATCCGCCAAAACGATATCACTGGCTGCAACAAAACCAATGCCACCGGCATTCACCTTTCCTTTTACATGCGCTATTGTAATATAAGGGCCAGTTGCCAGCTTAACCCATACTTCATACAATTTTTCTGAATTGTTCCTGCCAGTACTGTCTTCCCCTTCAGAAGAAATCTCAGCAAAATCTGCTCCCAGGCAGAATACCTGAGGCAACCCCTCCAGAACAATAATATTTACCCGGTCTTCACACTGTGTCAGTACTTCATATAATTCCTCCACCATCAGCGTGTTTATGGTATTCTTTGCATCAGGCCTGTATATCTGGATAAAACAGCGCTTATCATTCCATTGCACTCTGAGTGTCTGATATTTCATATATTCCTCCTGCAAGGGTATTCTGTAATACTTCTTCAATCGTTTTTACTGCTTTCTTAATACCTTCCTGGTCAATTTGCCTTAATTCTTTGCCAATCCTGGCACTGTTATCAATGATCACTTTGTTACTCATGGCTTCTTTAATCGCTGAGGCTAATTTTTTACTTGTTAATTGGGAACGGCTCACTGCCTTTGGTATTAAATGCTTCTTGTATAATAAAGCTCCCTGATAATAGTGATCCAGCATATGAGGGATCAAAACCTGAGGTACCCCGGCCCAGGCCGCTGTATATACTGTACCGGCTCCCCCATGATGGACTACGGCAGCTACTTTGGGGAACAGCTTATAATGGGGCACATATCCAATCATATACGTGTTCTTCCTGTCAACGTTTGTACAAAGCTCTGCCCAGCCTTTTGAAATAATTGCCCTTACGCCTAAGGTATTGATGGTTTCTTCAATTATCCTGCTGGTTTCCTTGGGATTTGAATCTGTCATACTGCCAAAACCTATGTATACCGGCGGAGGACCACTTTCCAGAAATTCAATTAATCCCGGCTCCAGTTCTTCTTCTATTATTTCCGGTACATGCCACAGCCCGGTCTGGATATAATCAAAACTGTAGTCCGGTACTTTATCCAATACTTCATTCACTGCAATAATACAGGTTTTAAAGCTTCCGATAATATGATCATAAAGATCCTTGATAGGCTTTAGTCCAAGGTTATCCCTCTGTTTATTTATAATACCCACCAGGGATAAATTGATAAAGGAGTTTACAATATTCCATAACAGCTTATTTACCCATTTAGGTAAATTCTGCCAGGGTATTACTGTAGGCGGATAGTTTGAGGAAGGCATAAACTGTGTCACCAGATTAAGGAAAACAAAGGGAATCCCATATTTTTCTGCAATCGAAGGTACCGCAAAAGGTTCGCCACTTCCAACGATAAGATCCATGCCCTTTATGCTGTTTTCTAATTCAAACTGTCCGCCGATAATATCGTGCAGAGTTTTCTTAACCGCTTTTAGCAGGCGGACAGGATGTCCCATATATCCGTTTAAATTACCGATGAGTCCATTAATGTCACAGCCAGAGGAGCAGAAATTTAAACCATAGCCGGTAATCCAGGCCTTTTCATTTGGGGGAGCACACAGGATTACTTCGTGACCGGCATTTTGCAGCTCAATTGCCAGAGCTAGTAAGGGGCGTACCTCACCGTGTGTACCCACAACTGTGATTGCTATTTTTCCCATAAAAATCTCCTTCTTTCTATCTTTTTAATTTTTACTTCGTGCATAGCCAAAGCTTATTATGTCCTCCAAAAAGCTCCTCTTTGTTTATTCTTCATTATCATTATTCTAGCTTTGTATTTCCGTCTCTTCAAAATCCCGAACCAGATAAGGAAATTCAGTACAGTAATACTGACTGCTTAAATCTTTATTATTTACAATAATCACATCCAGCCCCGCCTGCTTTGCCGCCAAAGAACCATTAAAAGAGTCTTCAATAACAATGGCTTCCCAAGGCTGTATATTTGCCAGTTGTAATGCTTTCAGATAAATTTCCGGTGACGGTTTTGCTTTATCAACGTCATCTCCGGTTACAATAAAATGAAACTCCTCATATAATCCCAGTTTATGAAGTGCTAAGGTGACACCTTCTCTGGAGGAGGAAGTAGCTACAGACAATATCTTTCCCTTATTTCTTAAAAGTCTGATAAAAGCTATTGCTCCTTCATAAGCCTCTAATTTCTGGGTAATTAATTTTCTCACCAGCTTTTGCTTCCTGTCTGTGAATTCCTCTATTTCTTTTTCAGAATAAGAGATGGTCTTTGACTGGAAGAAATCCTTAAATACTTCCTTGGTCTTCCTGCCCATATAGGCTTCATAATGAAAATCAAATATTCCCAAGGGTTGCAGGACCTCTTCAAAAGCAGCGCGGTGCAGCCGGTTTGTATCGGCTATGGTTCCATCGAAATCAAAGATTACATATTTTTTATTATCCCACTTTAATTTCATAAGTTAATTCCTTAAAAAACCGGTTGTAGTAGATATCTTTTATGGTTGCAACGGTACTTACGGCATCATGCTTGCCCAAATCCGTAGGGGATTCATAGTTGCCATAAACAATATTAATCGGTAATTTTTCCAGCTTCGGAAAATCATTCTCCACATAGCGAATTTCCTCTTTTGTATCGGAGCGGGAGGTATTTACCAGTGCTACATGGATAAAATCAGAAAGAGGCAGTTTTAGTTTGGCGTTTCTGGTCAAATATCGATAAGCACTGGTCAGGAATTCACTGGCGGTATAATCAGGCGTTTCATAATCCTCGCCGATATTACAGATAAATACCTTCAGTGCCTTGGTATTGGAATAGATTGCTTCTGGTATTCCCATTGTCATATAGCTTGGGAAGAGGGAAGAATGTTGCGTTCCTGGTGCATAAATAATAATGTCGGCATTGTTAATTGTCTGTATTGCTTCAGGTGTTCCATATACATAGCTTTGTATCCGGGAAAGATAATCCATCTTTTCTCTGGTTGTCGTAAATTTACTTTCTATCAGTTCTTTGTCCAGGTACTCATCAATCAGAAAGATATCCTTGATTCTGTCACTGGAGCGAAGCTCCACAATTTCCGCTTCATCATAGCAGATAATACCATTTTCCCTGATGCCTACCAATTTCTTATTTTCCAGATTCGTTGGTACAACATCACCACGTACATGCAGAAGCAGATTAAACAGATTAATGGTTTTATTAAAGTCTTTATCGAGAATCTCATAAGCACCTGCATACAAGCAGTTGGATAACGAACAATCGGAAAAGTTAAATTCCCTTCCCTGTACCTTCTCATATATCTCAAGGGAGGTCAAAAACTGACTTAACAGCTTTTTGATCAGACACTCAAGATTACTGTCATTAATCATAATATTGTCTATTCTGTTACTATTCCCGTCTACAAAAGAACTTAAGATATGGACGCATTGTTCATGCTCGATATCTTCCGGAAAACGGTACTTGAATATTTCCGACCAGATTTTATAATTCTCAAAATTGGGAGACATAAGGTTCTCTTGATTCTTTCTAATATCGGAAGGACCCAGCATATTAAAAAAATCACGGATCTCACCAGTGGATTTCCCGTCATCATATGCGTTAACAATCAGTGATAACCTTAAGGTTTCGTCCTTTACCAATTCCTTGACTAATGTGTTAGATCCTCTGCCGCCTGAAAATACCGCTACCTTTAACATAATAATCCTCCTTTAAATTGTGAATTGCATTGTAAAAAGCTGTTAATATCATTTTGGCTATAGGTGACTTCCTCGATAATGCTCCATAAGTGTTCATATTGAATCCCCTCAAAGGGATTATCCGGAGTAAGAGGTGCAGTAATTAAAAAATGACCGCTTAATTCCAATCCCCCCACCATGGATTCTATTGCACTGGATACTTCCTTTCTTCTGGGTACAAAGAATATTTTATCCTCCCAGAAAAGAAGCGAAAACAGAGGGGTTTCGCTTAACATTCCGTCTTTATCAGTAGTTGTCAGGGTTTCTGAACTGGTAAGTGCCTTTATTAAGTCAAATAGCAGCTTACATCGTTCCTTTGGCTTACCGGTAATAAGCAGGTTTCCTCCCGGATAGTCCGGGATAGTCCCTAAATTATTGTCCATAAGCTCATAGGGTAAGCTTTCAAGATGAAAGGGCTCAAACAGTACCTGGGTATGAAAATGATTTAAGGTGGCTGCGGTACCAACGAGATTCAGAAAAGCCCGAAAGCCATGGAGTTCCACCAAACGGGTCACTTCATAGATTTCCTCATAAGCTAATTCATTTTGTGGGTGATATTCTCTGGAACATAAAATACTGTGATATCTGGTTACCGGCCTGTTGTTTGCCAGCAATACCAAATTGTCAAATTCATATAAGCAATCCTTCCTGTTCCAGATTTCAGTACCTAACGGAAGCTGATGATTTTTTTCTCCCTGAAACCTCTTTGCCCTTTCCGGTGCATACTCAAGCGTTAGAGGAAAGCTTTCCCTGTGTAAGATAATTTCTTTGTTCTCCTTTGGGTAATAGTGTATTAATCCCTCTTTCCATAACTTATCCCAGTTATCCTTGACCGCTTCAACAGGCATAACCCACCTCCTTACAGTTGTTACAATTATTAATGCTCCTTTATTTCTCAGAAATTCAGGAATTGTGTTACTTATACTTTTCAAGAAACACAAGGATTGCATTGCTTACGAGCTCATGATGGGTAAGATGTATAAAATGGCCTCCATCTGCAATCTCGATGTATTGAGAATCTCTTACTTTTGAATGAATAAGCCTGGATTCCTCCGTCTCTACTACCGTATCTACCGCACCTACGATTACCAGCGTGGGTACTGTTATCTGTTCCAGCACCTCCCTGGTGGTCATTTTTATTTTCATTAATTCAAGATACTTTAATAATACCGGGCTATTGGTCGATTGGCTGTGCTTATATAAATCAAAATAGTAATCAATATTTTGAATTACATCAGAGGATATTGCATTTTGCTTAACGGCTTCAAAATCTTTCGAAACAGCTTCCGTAAAAGAGAATACCTGCGCTACTCCTTCGAACTTGGTAGCGGTAATGCTGCCAATAAGGGTCAAAGTCTTAACCCGGGCGGGATACTTAAGCGCGATGTTCTGTGCTATGATTCCACCGTAAGAACCTCCCACTACATGTAACTGCTGACGGATCTCCAATTTTTCAAGGACTTTTATAAGGATCTCGCTGATACCTTTGAAGGAAAGATCATCAATTCCGTCACTTCTGCCATGGCCTGGCAGGTTAATTCCTATGACCTGATACTTGGAGGATAATTCTATAAATTGATAGGAACTGATTACTGTCGTTACAGCCAGACCAGGAATAATCAAAATCGGCTCACCTTTCCCTTTAATGCTTACCTCAATTTTTGTGTTGTCCTCAACTTCTACCAGAAAGCTTTCCAGATCAATGGGTAGTTTGATATCCTTTGATTTTTCTTTGACTAAATCTGAGAATCGGAGTTCCTTTATTCCTACGGGCTGAGTCAGTTTCTTTTCTGTTATGGTTTCCTGCGATTCAGTTCTTGGCTTTTCGCCATATATATCATCCGTTTCAGCTGTCAGCTCTCTGCCATATATGTCATCTGTTTCTGCCGTCAACTCTCTGCCATATATGTCATTTGTTTCAGCCTTCAACTCTCTGCTATATGTATCATCTGTTTCAGCCGTCTGTATTCTGCCATACATTTCATCCGTTTCAACCGTCAACTCTCTGCCATATATATCATCTGTTTCAGCCGTCTGTATTCTGCCATACATTTCATCCGTTTCAGCCGTCAACTCTCTGCTATTTATGTCATCTGTTTCAACCGTCAGCTCTCTGCCATACATATCTTCCGTTTCAGCCGTCAGCTCTCTGCCATATATGTCATCTGTTTCAGCCGTCAACTCTCTGCTATATACATCATCTGTTTCAGCCGTCTGTATTCTGCCATACATTTCATCCGTTTCAGCCGTCAGCATTCTGCCATACATTTCATCCGTTTCTGCCGTCAGCTCTCTACTATCTATGTATTCCGTTTCAGTCGTTGACTTCCTACTGCCAACTTCAGCTTCTCTTACTTTACTCCTGCCAGTTAATGCTTGTGATTCAGACTCATAGCTATCTTCCCAAAACATAGATTTGACTTTCTGAGAATAATTCAGGAGCAGAAACTCCGCCAGCTCCTCTACGTTCGTATTATCTAAGAATAAAGTAGCAGGTAAATCTTCAAAGCTGGCTTCTAACGCTGCCAGGAGTTGAAACCCTAAGATTGAATCGATGCCGAATTCTTCAAAACTAAGCTGTGGTTCTATACTTGCCTTATTACATTTTAGGATTTCGGCAATAGTCTCCTGTAAAAAATCATTCAGTTTACTTTTTACAATCTCCTGGTTCACTTTTTTGACAGATTCTGTATTCCCCTGGGTAGTGTTCGTCCAACTATTATCCTGCGATTTATTGTTTCGCATGCCACTGCTTTGCCTTTCATTACTTTGACTATTATTGCATTGACTGCTGTTGCTTTGACTGTTGTCGCTTTGACTGTTGTTGCATTGATAATACAATTGATGGACTCTGTCCTCTTTATTTTGCAGAAAAAAAACAACAAGTTCATCAATATTATCGTTATCAAGGAACAAGGTGGTAGGAATATCTCCGAAACTTTCTTCTAAATCCCCATAGATTTGAAAACCTAAGATAGAGTCGATGCCATACTCCTGGAAGCTTGTTCGGTTTTCTATACCTTCTTTTTCACATTTCAGGTTATTCGCAATAATTGTTGAAAGATAATCACGAAGGAACTCCTTTACAGTTAATAGCTCCTCCTCAGCTGGATACTCCCCTGCTTTCAGCTTATTCTGTAGTGAGATTTCAGTTCCTTCCCCATTACCGGCAGAGTTTCTTATCTCTGACTGGAAAACCTGGCGGGATGCGATAGCAGCACCTGCATGAGCTTTATCCGATGTAATTCCCATCTGCTTTAGAACCTTGTTTTCAGCTTTTAAAATAAAGA
The DNA here is from genome assembly GCF_033100115.1 of Anaerocolumna sp. AGMB13020. Lineage (NCBI taxonomy): Bacteria > Bacillati > Bacillota > Clostridia > Lachnospirales > Lachnospiraceae > Anaerocolumna > Anaerocolumna sp. AGMB13020. Next base: position 1,334,875 of record NZ_CP136910.1, read on the forward strand.
CTTGCTTCTCATTTGCACTCAGTACCCGCTCAACAATTTCCATACCTTCTATGGGTTCAATTGCCTGTATGCCGGTTTTCTTCATTCTTTCCCTGAATTCTGTCTGCTCACCGGAACCAATTCCCCAATATCCCCAGTTAAATATTTTAACCGGATAGGGTAACTTCTTTTGTATGTAGCTGGCGAAATTATCTTTAAAATTCAATCCGCTGACATAATTGCTTTGTCCCGGCATTCCGATTTGTGAGGAGGTTGACGAAAAGAACGCCATAAAATCCAAAGCTTCTTTTTGAAATACGGAATATAGTGCTACACTTCCATATACCTTCGGAGAAAAGGCAGTTTTGAAGTCTTCTTCTGTCATCTTATAAATCAGCTTATCAGCTGATACCATTGCAGAATGAAAAACACCGTTAATCCTATTACCGCAGACAGCTTTCACTTCTCTGATTGCTGCCTCCAGGCTCTCTTTATCCGTAATATCTGCCTGATAATAATGAACGGTTCCGCCAAGCGACTCAATTTCTCTGATTGTATTTTTCCCGTTTTCACTTAACACGCTTCTGCCGATTAGAAACAGCTTAGCTTTTACGGTTTTTGACAAATACCGGCTTAGTATAAGTCCAATCCCTCCTGCTCCGCCAAGAATAACGTAAACACCCTTTTCTTTTAATACACTTTGTGTTACCAGTGGTATCTGAAGGGGTTCTATTCTACGTTCATAACGCTCACCCTCTCGAAAAACCACGGTTTCACCATTGGGGTTGAAAGCCTCTGAAAATATCGGTAATAATACAGTCGCAAGATTTTCTTCCGTTAAACTGTTCACAGTAAGGTTTTCACTGGTAAGCTTATCTGGATTTGCGTTTATCTCCGAAAGAACTTCCTTTTTATCAGTCTCCCTACTGGTAAGTAAATCGATATCGATTGTTGTAATTCTATATTTGGTATATTCCTTTGCCAGTGATTTGACAAAACCGTGGATACTGGAGGCAGCAGGTAAAATAACAGGACTGTTGTTAACGGGGTAGATATTATTGGTAAGAATTTTTAAGTCCACTGTTTGTTTGCTGTATTTACTGCTTTCCAGAGCTTTTATTAACCGAAAGAGGCTGATTACCCCTTTTTCCTGGGACTCACGTACAGCCTCCAGATCATCCGCTTTTAGAGGTTTCAGCTGAATTCCACCCAAAAAGTATATAAGCTTTCTTTCATTAATTTTTTTAATTATTTCACCGAGAGCCTCTGAAGCATCGTACTTTACTTCCCAGTAATCCTCTGCTATCTTGTTATTTTTTTCTCCTAATAATACTCGTATCGCTTTCCCGTGCTTTTCGGCTATTCTATCCGCAACAGGCTTACCCTCTTTGGTATAGATTATCACAGCAGTCTCATGAGCTGCGAGAACCTCATCACCTATTTTCTTTTGTGTATCCCTGGAAACGGAGGATTTTCGCCATACCGGCTGATAGAAAATATCCGGTGCTTTGCTGCGGATTTCCTTTAACACATATTTGTGGAACCTGGCACAAATTTCACCGGTTTCACTTATCAGGGAAATCTCATAGCTGTTATTACCGGCAGCTCTGACATAGGTATACATAACAGGTTTTAAAGGCTTCCGTATTTCAAATCGTTCCACAGCAAAGGGAAGATTTATCTTTCCTTCTGCCCCTGCAATGCAGCTGATTGTTTGTAAGGCACTGTCCAATAAGGCAGGATGAAGCGTATAGGTTTTTAAATCGGGACCGCTGTTATCGGGTATCTGAATAATACCAAGCACCTCCCGGTCATTCAGATAAACTTCTTTGATACCCTTAAAATAAGCCCCATAGCTGATTCCGTCATTTTCATAATGTCTGTAAAGCTCCTCTCCCTTTATTCTCTGAGAGCATCTTTGCTTTATGGCTTCCAGAGAAATAAACTGGTCACTATCTGATTCCTCTGCTTTTTTATGTAACTCACCTTTGACATAAACAAGAGCATTGGAACCATTAACAGCTTCTTTGATCTCAAAGATTAATTTCTCCTCTTCCTTTTTTAGTGAAATAACAATCTTCACAGCGGATTTATTCAATATAAGAGGACTTAACCAGAAGAGCTTGCAAATTTCAATATCCCTACTGTTAAAAATAATACTTGCTGCCTGATAGGCCATTTCCATATATCCGACTCCTGGAAATATATTCTGTCCGTTTATGATATGGTCTCTAACAATTGCTTCCTGAAGCTTTAACTCTTTACTGAATATTATTTCTCCGTCAAAACTCCTAAGATACTCGGCTCTGTCAATTAAGGCAGCCAACTCTTTGTTCGTTGTCTTCATGGAAGTTATAGGCAGCCAATGGCTTTCCTTTGTAAAGGGATAGGTAGGCAAGGAGATTCTCTGCACGGTATTGGGATTATGAAGCAGTTTCCAGTTGATTTCATAACCTGTGACCCATAGCTTGGCCAGCTGGATTAACTTTCGTTTGCTTATCCACTGCTCTACCATTACAGCAGCATCTTCATCCCTGGCTAACAGTTCATAATTTTCCCGTGTTTTTTTAGTGTTGCTGGATAACAGATCCTTTGACCTTTCCCCTCTAATATATTGGTTCAAGGAGTTTCGCAATTCCTCCAGGTTATTTGCAACAAAAGCCAGCCTTTCATTCATTTCCTCCCTGCCTGTTTGAAGGGTAAATGATATATTTGCAAGGCAAAGGCTATCGTTTCCGTAAGTGTTAACGGCCTTTAATAAATCCGTTGCATATTGTTTTAAATTGCCTTCGCTTCTGGCAGATAATATTATAATCTGGGCTTCCTCTGCTGCCTTCTGGAGTTCTTCCTTCTTATATTCCTCCAAAACAACATGTGCATTGGCACCACCAAAACCAAAAGAGCTAACTCCCCCGCGACGGGGTATTCTATTTCCCTGCAGATCTTCTAACGGAAGCCATTCTTTGGTTTCTGACACAATATAAAAAGGACTGTTCTCAAAGTTAATGTAAGGATTAAGTTTATGAAAGTTAATACTTGCCGGCAAGGTATGGTAACGCATTGCCAGAATGACTTTTATGATTCCGGCAATTCCGGCTGCCGGTTCCAGATGACCAATATTCGTTTTTACTGAACCCAGGCCGCAATTGGGTCCATTTATGGTCTTTTTGTACTTCTTACCTAACTCCCTAAAGGCTTTCTTTAAGCCTTCTATTTCCACCGGATCTCCAAGTTCGGTTCCGGTTCCATGGGCTTCAATATAGGTAACAGAAGCAGGATCAATCCCTGCATCCCGATAAGCAGCCATTAACACTTCTGCCTGGGAATCGGAGTTAGGGGCAGTTAAGGAATTTGCCCTTCCTCCATGATTTTGGGCACTGCCTCTAATCACTGCGTAAATGTTATCGCGGTCTTTGATTGCCTGCTTTAAGGGCTTTAGCAGAATAACACCGATACCTTCTCCTCTTACGTAGCCATTGGCACTTTCATCAAAGGTTTTACAATGGTTATCGGGAGATAAGACGCCTAATTTACTGGCGCTTAAAAAGGTTTTAGGAGAAAGCATCAAACTTACACCACCAGCTACGGCCATTTCACTTTCTCCTCTTTGCAGTGACTTAACCGCATGGTGGATTGCAACGAGGCTGCCGGAGCAGGCAGTATCAATGGCTTCACTTGGTCCTTTAAAATTCATAAAATAGGATATTCTGTTAGCTAAGACCGCATGAGAGTTACCGGTTACTATCTGAGGTTTCATTTCATCCGATTCCTGCAGCAATTCCTGATAATCATTGAACTGAACCCCAATATAAACACCGACTGATTTTCCCGATAATTCCGAGGCCTTATATCCTGCATCTTCGGTTACTTTCCAGACCGTCTGAAGAAGCAGGCGCTGCTGAGGATCCATAAGTTCCGCTTCCATCGGGGATATATTAAAAAAAGGAGCATCAAACTTATCAACCTCCTTGATAAAACCGCCGCATTTGGACGTTGCTTTGTTTTTTGCCAGACGGTCCTCACTATAATACTCTTTCCAATCCCATCGGTCAGGGGGAATTTCTGTAATCAGATCCCTGCCTTCCTTTAGATTATCCCAGAAGTCGTTTAAATCATTTGAACCGGGAAATATTCCTTCAGCGCCTATGATTGCAATGGGTTCATAGGGCATTTGCTCTTGATTATCCCTACGATATTTGACAGCAAGCTCCTGCGTATGATTTTTAAAAGGTGTCAAATACCGCTTATGACTGAATCTTACTTCTCGTTCTGCTTCTTCTTTGTTTAATTGTTCTTTGTTCAATTCTTCTTTGTTTAATTCTTCTTTGTTTAATTCTTCTCGCTCTGTATCTTTTCTGCTTGCTTCTTTTCTGTTTGTTGCTTTTCTGTTTGTTTCTTCTGTTGGCACAGTTCCGGTTCTTACTTTGCTGTTCAATGTTTTGCTAGGTTCTGTTTCCGCAATTTCATTTTTATATCCAGTTGCTTCCTTCAAGCCTTCCTTCGTCCCTGTCCGCTCATAATACCTATCTACTGCCTCAAAAAAATTATTTAGAATATAATCCGCCAGGCCTTTTATGGTGCTGGCAGAAAATAATATGGTCGGTGATAAAGCAAGGTTATATTTCTCTCCAAGCCTTTTTACCAAAATCTTTAAGGAAATTGAATCAAAACCAAAATCCCCAAAGTTAAGATTGCTCTCAATATCTTTTACCTTAACCTTTAGTATATCCGCTGCGATGGTTCTTATATCCGCTTCCAGAGAATGCTCCAACGTTTCGTCTTTTCTATTCTGTGTCCCTTGGGGAAATATTGCTTCATGGTTTTGTTCTGACTGCTTATGTGCATTCAGATTTGCTTTCAGGTGAGTACCCTCACTAAACCTTAAGATTTGATCAACCTTATGTGGGTATCCGCAGAATACAATTGCCTGTCCTCTGTTCAGAGCCAGTATTTCCTTAAATGCCCTTAGGCCGTCGGAGTCCTTTAGATAGCTTAGTCCCGCAGTTTGCAGATATAGATTTTCCGCGTCCTTGTCCTGATGCATTCCTCCGTTTTCCCATAAGGGCCAGTTTATGGTTATGGTTTTTCCGGATCGTAAGCCATTTTCCTTTAAAGACCGCCTATGCTCCTGATAGCAGTCAAGGAACCGGTTCCCTATGGAATAATCGCATTGTCCAAAGTCTCCGATAATCGATGAGGTAGAGGAGAAAAGGAAAAAATAATCCAGTGGTTCATTTTTTGTCAGCTCATCTAATACAATGGTTCCAAGCATTTTCACCTGTATGATTGTATGAAATTCCTCGTACCCTTTTTGGGAAATCAGCTTATCACTTACCAAACCTGCGGCATGAATTACACCACTCAGTGCCCCAAACTTCTTTTTTGTTTCGTGGATTACCTTCTGCATCTGGCTTTTGCTGGTGACATCTGCTTTTTGATATAAGACCTGGCTTCCTGTTTCTTTAAGTTCCTCCAACATAGCCTTCTTTTTATCATCTAAATCAGAACGTCCGACCAACACCAGATTAACCTTGTATTCCTCTGTTAAGTATTTGGCAAATAACATCCCCAGCTTTCCCGCTCCCCCTGTGATTAAAAAAACTGAGCCTGGTCTTATATCCGCCTTTTCAAAGAAAGGAGCCGTTAATTTATGATAGGTTTTTATGTACCTCTTGCCTTTTGTATAAAAAACTTCCGGTTCAGAATAGGAACATGACAATTCATCATTTATAACATCATTTATTTTCTGTACATCACTGATATGTATCGTTGAGAAACCTATTTCCGGCAGAAGAAAACCGGTGGATTTTCCATAATTGGCTATAATCTCATGAAAAGGATTCGTTTGCCTTTCATCCTTATGGGTAAATACAAGCATTTTAGAGAAATGCGTCATTCCTGCCTGTATTATGCTTGTTAGAACCAGAAAAAGATATTCGACCTCTTCCGACATACAGGAGGTTTCAATATCGAAGGCAGACTTCTCTCCTTTGATCAGTTTTTGAAGGACAGCCTGATCCACACCTTCGGATTTTAGCGCCCAGAAATAAAGGAGGTTCTTTATTTTAAGACCCTTCTCTTTTATATCCTTCAGAAGTTTTCTATAGTCCTCCTGGTTGTGCGGATTAACTTCATACTCCTTTCCGCTAAGGCTCTGATACCTGCCTCCTTCGTATACAGTTACGATATGGTCTCTGTCTGCTATATTACTGTCGATACTTACCTGGAGTTCCTTCACCCCAAAGATTAAAATAATCTCCGTTCCTACTGCTTTATTATTCTCAAGGCTTTTCTCAGGTTTTTTCTCACTCCATTGCTCTTCATAATAATTCAACATATATCCGGCAGAAGAGTTTTTATTATCCTCTGCTCTGTGAACACTGCCTGACGGTCTATCTTCTTTTCTGCTGCTTCCTGACATATCACCCCTCCTGTATATTTACTTACTGATACCTTTGATTTTACAAATACGCTCTAATATACCTGCAAAATGGTTCAGGAATAACCCTCCCTGAACCATTTACTTAGTATCCTATGATATTGTAATTGGATATTCTCACAGCAACCTCACCTTCTGTATTGAGAAAGCTTACGTTAAATTTCCATACTTCTTCCTCTTTGTCGGCTTCACACCCGGATAAAACCATATGAACAAAACAAGTCTTAGGAAGTCTTTTAAATATTTCAAGGCTGTCAAAGCCGCTGAGATAATAATGACTTAATTTTCGATCCTGTATTAAAAAAAGGCCGATTTGAAAAGCCGACTCCAGAAAGAATGTATTTAATTCCAAGTCCGGCAGCAAGAAGCATACATGATCTCTCATAGATATTTCTGCGAAGGCTGAATTCTTTTCGGTCGCTATGGATAAAGCGGTGATTATCTGAAAATCAGCTCCATAGTTTCGTTTGAACTCACCGGATAAAAACGTATATAATTCTTCTTTTTGTACTACCAGGGGACAATCATTTTTCAGTAAGTCAAATTCAACCAGGTCAGGCGCATCCATATCAAGCTTGAACGTATCCGCTCTATTCGCCAATAACATATTGGTACGATCAACGAAAATCAGCTGTGCCTGGGCACAGACAAACTCTTCTTCCTCATTAACTGCTACAATTTCTCCCTGGCAGTGTTCACCCACGGGATAAACTTTAGTGTTTAGCAAATATTCCTTTCCATTAAATATATCATTTCCCGCAAAATGTATATTCGAAATAATTCTGACCGGCTTTTCTCCGGAAATCTCACCGGCTTTTCGCAGTATCTCAAGGAAGTTTGCATAAGGATAATGGTTTCTGCCGTGAGACAGACAGTCTTTCCTAAACAGATTCTCTAAGCTTATCTCTGTACGGAATTTCTGCTCCTTAAAGCTTGATATATTCTCATCAATTAAGGGATGCAATCTAATTATTTCCGGCTTCACAAGCTTCGTTTCATTTGCCTGTACCCAATAGCTATTCCTTGCAAAAGGATAAACCGGAAGCGGTATCTTAAGATGCTCCTCTTCTCGGTACAGTCTGCTCCAGATCAGTTCTTCCCGGTTTTGATAAGCAGCAGAAAAACTTTGGAGAATTTCCTTAAAGTCTTCGGCTGAAGGGTTTCTGCCCAACTCCTCATACAACCTGCTATGGTTTCCAAGTTGTATGCTGCCTGTATTCAAAAGCTCCGTACTGCCTGATTCACCTTTTATAAGGTAATGATTGATTGCCTGCTCTAAATCTGACTGTTCCTTTACCACAAAGGCTATTCGTTTATGAAAATGTTTACGACGGTTTCCCAGGGAATAACATATATCCCCCATACGGTAAGTTCCTTGATTTTTCTTTGACCATGCCAAAAATTCCTTCAGCCGCTGCCTTAGCTCCTCCGTAGTTTTTCCGGAAAAGGCCGCCAGATAGCAGGGTTCTTTCAGAGTCGTATTCCTGTTCTTACATGTATTCCGGGTTTCCTGGTATTCCTCTATTACCAGGTGTGCATTGGTACCCCCAAATCCAAAGGAACTGACTCCCGCCCTCAAGGGTCCTTCCTCATTACTCCAGTCCTTTAGCCTGGTATTCACATAAAAGGGACTGTTCTCCAGTTCCAAATGTTCATTTTCCTTTTGAAAATTAAGAGAAGGCGGTATTTCTTTATGTTTTAGTGCCAGTACCGCTTTTAGAAAGCTTGCAATTCCTGCTGCTAAGGAGGAATGTCCAATGTTAGTCTTTACCGATCCCAGAGCACAAAACTGCTTCTTCGCCGTGTATTCCTGGAAAGCGTTTTTCAAGGCCTCAATTTCGATGGGATCGCCTAGCTTTGTACCTGTTCCATGGGTCTCCAAATAGGTTATCGTCTCCGGGTTAATATTTCCTTTCTTATATACCTCCAGCTCCAGGGCTGTTTGGGACAGAGAACTGGGAGCTGTAATTCCATTGGTTTTGCCATCCTGGTTAATACCGGAGCTTCTGATTACACCATAAATATAATCCCCATCTTTTACTGCCTTCGCTAAGCTTTTTAAAACTACTGCTCCGACACCTTCTCCGTTAACAATTCCATTGGCAGCATTATCAAAGGACTTGCACTTGCCTTCGGGAGACAGCATTCCTGCATTGCTTGTAAAGATATAATAGTGGGGGGTGCTGCAGATCCACACTCCTCCTGCTATTGCCATTGTGTTTTCCCCAAGGATTATACTTTGGCAGGCCAGATGCAGTGCAACCAGTGAGGAGGAGCAGGCAGTATCTATGGCCATTGCCGGTCCCTTTAAATTCAACAGGTAAGATATTCTGGAAGCCAATACAGAGCCGGTGTTTCCCCAGAAGGCCTGGGCAGTAATATCAATCTCCCGTTCGCTAATGTTATTGAGATAATCTCTTGGTGCTGCCCCCACATACACCCCACAGGAAAGACCGGAGGCCAGATCATTGGCATAACCTGCATCCTCCAGGGACTTCCAGCACTCTTCCAGAAATAATCTCTGCTGGGGATCCATTACCTCTGCCTCCATACCGGAGATATTAAAAAAGGCCGGATCGAACTTATCAATGTCACTTAAGAATCCTCCCCAGCGGGAATTGGTTTTGTCTAATTTCTCAACCTCCGGGTCATAGTATTCCTCAATATTCCATCTTTCCCCTGGCACTTCCGTCACAGAATTTATGCCGTTCCTTAGATTGCTCCAATACTCCTCCAGATTTGATGCACCTGGAAAACGTCCTGACATCCCAATCACGGCAACCCCTCCTGCTTCCGGTAAAGTTTCTCCGGTAGGAGCTCCTGCCATAGTTTTTATTTCTTCAATATTCTTCCTGCCTTCTGCCGGTGTTATCTTATTGTCCTTTACCCTTTGCAGAATATCCTTAATCCTCTTTGTTACGTCAGCTTGCTCCATTTTGTTTTCTCCTTCTTCACCATATCGATACCCTATTATGACCAAGCCTTATGCTGGATTTTCAGTATTCCTTCCAGAAATCATTTCCATTACTTCCTCAATATTCAATATTCCTTTTGCTAAAAGCTCCAAAGGATCAACTTCTGAAGCCTTTCTGTTATCAAAAGTTTCTGCTGCCGAAGTCAAGGCGGCTTCTGTTTCCAGATTAAATTCCCTGCATAAATACTCACTTAACGACTGAATATTGCTATAGTCAAATAGAACCGTGTTTTTCAGGACTATACCAAAAGCATCATTTATATTTCTCAACAAGGATACACCGGTAATGGAGTCTACACCGTATTCAGAGAACTGCATGGTAAAATCAATATCCTCCCGGTTTACTTTCAGGGTATCTGTAATGCAGGCAATGAGTTTTTCTGTAACACTTTGATTCATCACAATCTCTTCCTGGCTATTTGCATTCCAAGCAGAGCTATCCGGATTCCACTCAGAGCTATCTGGATTCCAATCAGAGCTATCTGCATTCCAGTCAGAGCTATCTGGATTCCACTCTGAATCACCCTCAACTTGCTTTTCTGCCTCTTGCCCGAGCTCAGTTTCCAAATAACCTGCCAGGTCATCTACATTGCTGTAGTCGAATAGAATCGTCGTTTTCAGAGTAAGATCAAACTCATTGTTCATACGGTCAATTAATTCCATTCCGGTGATGGAATCAACGCCATAATCAGAAAAGGAGGTACTGTTGTCAACTTCTCCTGCTTCTACCTTTAATACCTCTGAGATACATTGGATGATTCGTACCTTTAAATACTCTAATAGGCTGTTGTTCCAATCTCTGTCAGAGCCTCCTGAGTTAAATACCTTAATTGGACTGCCGGTAACTGCCTGCATTCCCTCTTCTTTGCTTTTATTTTCATATACCAGTGGATTCACTTGTTGTGTCTTCTGGGTTGAGCTTTTTTCAGGTTTTGCGTTATCAATGATGTCTGTCTGTTTCAAAAGGAAGGGTTTGGCTTTCAACACTATGACCTGGCAGACAGCTTTCTCAGCCAGGATTCTTTCGATTGCTTCCATCCCTTCCTCCGGTTGAATAGAGAGCATACCTTTTGAAGCCATTATTCTATTATGCTCCTCAGAGGAAGCAACTCCAACGCTGCCCCAATATCCCCAATTGATAATCTTCACAGGAAGGTTTCCTGCTTTCCTTAAATGAAGGGCAAAAGAATCCTTAAACCCGCAGGCAGCCGCATAATTGGCCTGTCCCCCATTGCCGACAAAGCTTTGGATAGAGGAAAAGAACATGATAAAATCCAGATTTTCCTCCTTTACTGCCTCATATAAGATAATACTTCCTCTTACCTTAGGCTCCAGGGAATCCATAAGATCCCTTTCGGACATATTGCGAATTGCTCTGTCTTTCATTACGATGGCAGAATGAACAACTCCATTGATTCCACCAAATTCCCGTTTTACTTCCTGAACGGCTGCTTTCATACTGTATAAATCGGTGGCATCAGCTTTCACATATAGAAGCTTTGCGCCTGAGGCTTTCATGGATGAAATCTTCTCATACTTTTCTGCGTCCAGCTCCGAGCGTCCCAGCAAAGCTACTTTAGCACCTGCCTTAAGGGTAAGATACCGACAGAATTCCAAGCCAATACCTCCTGCACCGCCCAGTATCAGATATACACCGTCTTTTCTAAAGGAAGTAGTTGTTGTTTTATTCATAACAGTTGGTATTATCCTATGGAGGTATCTTTGCCTGTTCCGGATTACTATCTCCTCCCCATTTCTATTACCAGGTTCCTCTGCAACGAATCGGGTCAGCGTTTCTTTATCGCTTTCCCATTCCTGAAGATCAATATCAATACAGGTAGTTTTCCAGTATTGAAATTCTTTGGCCATGGATTTTGCAAATCCTAAGATACTGCCGCCGCAAGGTATTACGTCCTCTTCTCCTAAGGTATGGACATTATTGGTTATTATCTTTATATGAAGCCTTTGATTGTCCAGTTCTTTCATAACAAATGCTTTCATCAGGCGAAACAAAGAGAGAACACCCATTTCCTGTGTTATTTCCAAGTTGTCCGGTTCTTTAAAAGCAATATCCTGTGAGGTTATTCCTCCCAGAAAATATACATAATCCAAGCCATCGATTCTTACCAGACAGTCACTTATGCCTTTCTCATCAAAAGCATTTATTTCCCAGGAATTCATACCTATTCTTCTGTTTTCTGAACCCAGAAAAATTACATAGACCTCCGCCTTACCGTAATAATCCATGAATTGCCGGCTCATATCAGCATATTTTGCTGGTACGAGGATTAATACCTTTTTGTCTACCAGGTTACTTACGCTACTCTCTTTCTTATCTGGCAGCGGTAGGGGTTTCCACGTTGGCAGATAAAAACAATCTTCCAGGGAGGCAGCACTTTCATCTGGCATTACCTGATTAAATGAAGCAGCTGTATGAGGACTTTTTTCTTTTACCCTCTCCTGTTGCGGTCCTCTTGCGGAAACGTTTATTTCAGCCGTTTTCCACACTCTTCGCTTCTCAAAGGGGTAGGTAGGTAAAGGGATCCGCGTCAATTGTTTTTCACCATACAGCTGCTTCCAGTCAATTTCAGCACCGGATACCCAGAGATTTGCTAATTTCGTGAATTCGCCCTTTTGCATAAGTTCCTTTATGGCTGAGGCTGTAGTACTTTCTTCTAACGCTGTATTTCCTTTGCCTTTTTCCAAATGCTTCTGGTACAAGCCAGCTATTCCATCTTTCTCCTGAAGATAGTCCGTGAGTTTATGAATTAACTCTTTCAAGTCTGAAAATACGATTGCAAGCCTTTCATCCATCTCTTCCCGCCCTGCCTGCAGTGTATATGCAAAGTCAGAAAGGGAACCATTCTTTAATCCCTCGTAGTTATTTTCAGTTTCCCGCTTAAGAAAAGAGAGCATTTTCAGGGCATAGGCAGCTAACCGGTCTTTGTTTCGGGCCGATATGATAAAGATATAGGGTGTGTCCGTACTGTCCTTTTCCTTGTTCTTCCCTTCATAGGCTTCCAGTGCGATGTGTGCATTTACACCTCCAAAACCAAAGGAGCTAACGCCTGCACGTCTTGGCAATTCCGTTCCATACTCATCGGTTAAGGTCTTCCATTCCTTTGTCTTTTCTACGATATAGAAAGGACTGTCTGTTAACCTGATATAAGGATTCTGTACGCTAAAATTAGCGATTCCGGGAATCATCTTATTTTGAAAGGCCAGTAAAACTTTTAGAACACTGGCAATGCCTGCTGCTGTTTCCAGATGTCCGATATTCGTCTTTACCGAACCAATTCCGCAGTAGGCCTGCTTTCCTGCTGTTGTAATGTCCTTCTTACCCATTTCTTTGAATGCTTTTATCAATCCGTTCACTTCCACGGGATCTCCAAGCTGGGTGCCGGTTCCATGGGCTTCTATGTAGCTGACGGTTTCCGGTTCAAATCCGGCTTTCTCAAAAGCTTTCATAATAACCTCTGCCTGTGCCTTGGTGTTAGGCGCTGTCAGGGAGGCCGCGCGTCCACCGTGGTTGATTGCTGTACCTTTAATTAAGGCGTAAATAGTATCTCCATCCTTAAGCGCTTTGCTGAGAGGCTTTAATAAAATTGCCCCGGTACCTTCTCCACGCACATAACCATTGGCTTTTTCATCAAAAGTCTTGCAGTGTCCATCCGGTGAGAGCATACCGGCTTTGCTGAAGGAGATATGCAGGGTAGGGCTTGCGATTACATTAACACCACCTGCGATTGCCATATCGCAATCACCGCTGTAGATGGATTCTACTCCCCTGTGGATTGCCACCAGGGAAGAAGAGCACGCAGTATCAATGGGTTCGCTGGGCCCATGGAGATTTAGCAAGAAGGAAATCCTGTTCGTTAAAATACAATGAGAATTACCGGTGGAGGTCAGGGCTTCTATTTCACTGTCCTTTAGCACATCCCTGTAATCCGTGGTAGAAACTCCCACAAATAAGCCCGTATTGGAACCTGTCAAATCAGAGGGCTTATATCCCGCATCTTCAATGGTTTCCCATACTGTCTGCAAAAAGATTCTTTGCTGGGGGTCCATTAATTCTGCTTCCATGGGTGATATACCGAAAAACAATGGGTCAAATTTGTCGATTTCTTTCATAAATCCACCCCAGCTGGAAATATTATCCGGCAGCTCTTCCTTTTTCCAACGGTCAGAAGGTATTTCTGTCACCAGATCCCTTGCTTCTTCTAAGTTTCTCCAGAATGAGAACATATCCTCCGATTGAGGCATGACACCTCCTATTCCTATAATGGCAATAGGTTCTCTTTTTCCGGGCAGAGTGTTGGAAAAGTCTTCTTTAACGGCAGTGACACTGACCAGATTCCCTGGCATTATCTGTTCTGTTTCTTCTTTCCCATGGACTGCTAATATGCTGTCATAATGCTCCTTGTACAAGTAATCCGAAAGTGCACCCAAAGTACCATATTCAAAGAAAATGCTGGGGTTTATTTGAATGGAATACAGTTGATTGATTTTATTTGCCAGTTCCGTAAAGGTCAGGGAATGAAATCCATACTCATTCATGTCTTTTTCCAGAAATATATCTTTTTCTTTGATTCGAAGGATTTCCTTTACCGCATTTTTAACATCCCGGTGGATATCTTCCAAGATATCGGTCATAGGAAAGGTATACAAAGTATTGTCTGATATATTACTTTCCGTATTACTCTGAATATTTCTCTGGGTATAATCCTCGGTATTATTCAGGGCAAGATTCTGGACATGCTTCTTAGCATGATGCTGTACACTATTCTGCGCGTGATTCTCGGCTTGATACCGGGTACTATTCTGTGCATGATTTTCTTCATTTTTTCGGGCATGAATCAGTTTAGCATTCACATCTGCTGCTGTATCCATCATCCCCAAAAGCTTACGCAGCTTTTGTCCATCCCCCTGCAATACCACCAGCTGATCTTCACCAGACCTCAAAGTATCTTTCAATGACTGAATTCCACTGCTTGTCTCAAGGCTTGTAATTCCCATACTGACAAATAAATCTTCCGTTGCTTTCTCTACCTGTATCCCTCCTGCTTTCCATAAAGGCCAGTTAACGGACAGGGTATTTCCATACCGCAGCCCCTGTTTACCAAGTTCATTACGCAAACAGGAGAAATAATCCATGAAACAATTACCATATGCGTAATCTGCCTGTCCCAGATTGCCGGTAACTGCCGCCGTGGAAGAGAATAGAATTAGAAAGTCCAGGGGTTCGTCCTTTGTTAAAAGATCCAGATTAATGGTCCCCTGAACTTTTGGTATGATTACCTGTTCCATATCCTCTTTTTGCTTGTCTCTCAAATAGTTATCTCTGGTCATACCGGCACAATGAAGAATTCCGTTAATCCGGCCAAATCTTTCTTTTACAGCATCTATGATCACCGCCGTATCGTTAAGGACTGACACATCCCCCTGTACAAATAATACTTCACTGCCCAAAGCTTCCAATTCTTTTATATGTGATATTTTTTCTGCATCCAGCGGGCTTCTGCTGGTTAAGCACAACTTTGCCTGATAAGCCTCCGCCAAAAATTGTGCAACAATCAGCCCAAGTTTGCCAAAACCACCGGAAATCAGATATACTCCTTTTGTTTTAAAGTCTTCTCTGCCTCTTGAACTGCTTTCTGTGTTTTCTCTCTGTATAGTATTCTCTTTCTGTATAGTATTCTCTTTCTGAATACTATTCTCTTTCTGAATACTATTCTCTTTCCCTATATTATTTTCTTTCTGTATATTAATGTCTTCTATCAAATACTCCTGTATCGTCCTGACGAACCTTCCTTCAGGAGTATGTAATATTTCAATCTCCTCCTTTGCTGCAGCAAGTAATTCCAGAAGGATCAGATTGCTTACCTCCTCTAAAGAAAAGGTTCCATCGAACTGTATGGCTTTGCTGCTATATTTTAAATTTTCTAATTGCAGGGTTTTTGCAAAACCACCAAAAGCTGCGCTAAAGGGTGAAAATACCTTTCCATTGCCTTGAAACATATAGTTCAGATTAATTCTCTTTTCTGGTGCCAGACGCTCTACCGCCTGGTATAGATACAGAAGCGGATAGATTGTATATTCCAGGTCCTGTATCAAAACCGATTCAAACTCATAGTCCGGCTCCTTTGACCACAGATAGATGATATTCCCTGAAAAATGCTCCTTCTGCATTAGACTTTTAAGAAGACGTACATAATTCTCTTTTTGAGTTGGAGCAATGGTAAAGTCATTACCGTCTTCTACGTAATCTGTCCCGGGTTTCACCAGAATAATGGTATATTTCCCAGCCATTTTTTTACGCAGATAGTTTGATAAAATATCGTCTGTATCAAAGACCAAAAGCTCATTGCCTAAGACCTCCGGGTGGTTTTGCGGCAGCCAGAGATCACTTTTTTCCCAGATATACTTATAGTAATGGATCTGATTCCCTGCTGGTTGGACTTCATTTGCTTTCACTCCGATGGTCCATAAGGAAAAATCCTTTACTTTAACCAATACTTTCCCTTTGTCATCCAGGATAAATACCTCGTAACTATCCGATTCCTGCAACCCGTTCTTTTTCCGCCCGGTATATCTTGCATAGGAAAAACAGTTTTCTGTCAAGTCATCCAGAATCTCCACTTCGCCGATATAATAAGGCAAGGTTACGCTGCCATTCCTGGCTTTTGCACTTACCATTCCGATCACTGCCTCTAAGGCTCCATCCATAATGGTCGGATGAAGCCGATATTCCTGAAAGGTTTCTCTTAAATGCTCCGGTAACTTTATAAAAGCCAGTACTTCATTTTCGTTGTAATACAATTCCTGTATAGATTGAAAACTTTTTCCCAGCTTTAGTCCTCCTTTTTTAAACAGCTGGTAACACTCCAGTCCGGTTATCAGACTGGGACACCTTGCTCTTATGGCGTTTAAATCCAGATATTCCTTTAAGCCTTCCTGGCTTGAAGGAATATATTCAAGCTGACCTTTTCCATGTAAAATTTCCTGTTCATTCTGCTCCTGGCTTATTACCTCGTATTCCATAACATTACTGTCAGTTTTGTCCGGAAATAAGGTTATCTTGATGTTTTGGGTGGAATCCTTTACTTTAAGGGCATTAAGCCAGTAATTATTCGTTATTTTCATAACCTTTCTGTTTTGAAAATTGCTGCCTGCTGCCCTTGCTATTTCCAGATAAGCTACAGCAGGCAGGATTTTCTCATTCTGTACGATATGATCCTTCAAAAAGAATTCTGTGCCCTGAAAAGATTTTTCATAAGCAGCTTCTTCCGTACCGGAAAGCTTTCTGTCTATCATAGGATGAAGAAACGCTGTGGATTTGTTTTCTGCATATAATTCTGTCTCTTTCTCAACCCAATATCGATCTCCGAAAAAAGGGTAGGTGGGCAGATGTACAAATTTAAACGTATGGCCTGCATAAATAGATTCACAGCCGGTTACTTTGTTCTGTACATAGAGCCTTGCCAGTTCTGTCAGATTCTCTTTATAGGTTTTCTGCTCAGCAATTGTGCTGCTTTTCAGTACCTCAAAAATCTTATTGAGTTGGACTTTTGTATTTGCATCGGTTTTTACAGGTTTTGAATTATTGGCCTCCATAAAATAGTCTGTGGTCTGACCGGTTGCCACCAACTCCTTAAGCCTTTCTTTTAATTCCAAACAACTGTTTACTATCAATGCACCTCTGATATTAAAATGGCTTCTGCCAATCTGCAAAGTATATGCAATATTCCCAAGATTACTGTTATTCTCTGGCTTCTCTAACCAGTTTAGCAAATCTTTCATCTTCCGGTCATAGGACTCGCGGGTCTTAGCGGATAAGGTAATTAAATAATAAGGATACGCAGGGGTAAGCTCCTTTTCCTTTTCTCCTTTAAATTCCTGTAAAACAACATGTGCATTCGTCCCGCTAAAACCAAAGGCACTGATAGCCGCTAATCTTGGTTTATCCTTATGGACTCTCCAGTCAAGGGTTTTCTGATTGACATAAAAAGGAGTATCCTTTAAAGCTAGATGCGTATTGGGCTCCTGAAAATGAAGTGTGGCAGGTATCTTTTTATGTTTCATTGCCAGGAGGACTTTTATAATGCTGGTTACACCGGCAGCGGTGGTTGTATGTCCAATGTTGGATTTTACAGAACCGATGACGCAAAATTGCTTATCGGAGGTATACTTTTCAAAAACACTGGTCAGGGCTTTCACTTCAATAGGGTCCCCTAATTTTGTGCCTGTCCCATGAGTTTCAATATAACTAATTTCCCTGGGATTAATGCTCGCTCTTTCGTAGACCTCTGTTTCCAATCTTATCTGAGACTGCATGCTGGGTGCTGTTATTCCATTGGTTTTTCCATCCTGGTTTATACCGGAGCTTTTAATGACTCCATATATGGAATGTCCTTCTTCCAACGCAGTTTTCAGGGGTTTTAGTATGATAGCTCCTACCCCTTCACTGATGATGGTTCCATCAGCAGAATTGTCAAAAGCTCTACATTTACCGGCCTTTGACAGCATCTCCACTTTACTGGTGGCTATATGCAAGTCCGGCGTGACCATCAGTCTGACTCCTCCTGCAATGGCCATGTCACTTTCTCTGTTTCTAATACTCTGGCAGGCAAGGTGAAGTGCCGTCAGAGAACTAGAACACGCCGTATCTATCGTGATACAGGGACCGATCAAATTTAAAAAATAGGATATGCGGGAAGCCAGTATGGATACCGCCATTCCAGTAAAGGCTTCACCGCTGTTTTCTGAATTATTTCTGGTTAGTGCCTTTACATAATCCCCTTGAGAGGCTCCTACAAATACACCGCATTTCTTTTCCGACAAACTTCTGTCTGAGCAGCCTGCATCCTCCAGGGCTTTCCACACCTCCTCCAGAAAAAGCCTCTGCTGGGGATCCATATAAACGGCCTCAACTGGGGAAATATTAAAAAATAACGGATCAAATTTATCAATATCCCTGATGAACCCTCCCACTTTACTATAGGATTTACCTGGTGCTTTGGGATCAGGATCATAGAATTCTTCTGCATTCCAGCGTTCTTTTGGTACCGTAATAATACTATCCTTCTCCTGCTCCAGATTAGACCAGAACTCTTCCACATTTTCTGCTCCCGGAAATCGGCCGGATATCCCTATAATGGCAATGTCAGTTATATCCTGATTGGCAGCGTTTACACTAGATTTGATATCTGCTGAAATGGCATTCTTAATATGTTCCTTAGAGCTTAGCTGTATAGCAGCCGGTTTTTGGATTACGGAGTTGCTATATTGTAACCTCGGTTTATCTTGTTCTTCATATTTTTGATTTTTTCTTTGTTCGTTATATTCAGGTATGAAATAACCATGCTTTAAATTACTGAGTTTAATTTTATCAGGTTTAGCAGTCTCTTTTTTATTAATGTCCTGATTAATATCTTCTTTTAGAATGTCTTCTTTTTTAATATCCTCTTGTCTTATATCCTCTTGTTTTATATCCTCTTGTTTTATATCCTCTTGTTTTATATCCTCTCGATAATAATCTACCTGTTTTATATCTTCTTTTTTATTATTTTCTTGTTTACTACTTTCTCGTTTATTACTTTCTCGTTTATTACTTTCTCGTATAGTACTTTCTCGTATAGTACCATCTCGTCTAATACTATCATCTATTACATGATTATGCTTACTTTCGTCAATTCTTAAATTATTGGCTTTGCAATAATTCGTATCTGTACTGCCAAGCCTAATTTTTTTATTTTCCGTATTATTCTTGCTTTCCTCAAGGTGGCTTTTATTTCCCGCTTGAAATTTATACGTTAGATTATATTCCGTATTTATTTCCTTTAGGGCTTTTGAAGTTCTGTTTCTCTCCTGTACCACATACTCAGCAAGCTTTGTAATCGTGGAATAATCATAGATTATAACTGCATCAAGATTTAGCCCGAAGCTTTTATTTACGTCTCTGATAATTTCAATTCCATTGATGGAATCAACACCCAGTTCTTTAAAACTTACTTCGTATCGAAGTTCTTCTTTGGGAAGATGCAGATTGGAGGATATAATATCCGACAAGATGAAATACACCTCTTCTTCCTCAGCACCGGATTCCGCAGAGTCGATGTTATCTGTATATTCTTCCCGGGCAGATTCTTTGTCGGGGGTATTCACACCTGTCCGGGCTAGCGTGATAAGGTTCTTATTTAGTTCTTGTAATACGAATTCACTTAGCTTCGTTACATCGGCATGATCATAAATTACAACAGCATCAAGATTTAAGCCATAAAACCTGTTTATATCACGGATTATTTCAATCCCGTTTATAGAATCAACGCCAAGGTCCTTAAAACTCATTTCATACGCTAACTCCTCCTCTGACATGTGCAGATTACCGGCTACTATTTTAACAATCTCAGCCAATATATCCTCTGCCTGATAAGCCTTGTTGTCTGCTTCCTCCAGGATATGAACATGACTTTCCTTTAGCTCTGCCTCAGCTGCTGTCCTTTGAGGGGCAGCTGACAACAAAGAAAGAGCCTTTTCTTTGGTTATCTCATGGTTAAATAGCATTTGATAGATTTCTTTTTCCGTATAATTATTCCCAGACATCTAATACCCCCTTCGTAATCCATTTTTATTCCCTTGTTCTTTCAATCCTGTGCCGGAACAAAACTGCCTCCTCCGGTGTAATTTTTCCTGCCTCTAAGGCTTCCAGCATTTTACCCAGGTCTGCTGTAAAATCTGATTTACTCTCTTCCGCTTCCCTCTTATCACCCTCCATTTTTATGGCAGTATTAAAAGCTTTATCCTCCAGATAAAAATGACGGATTCTTTCCTTTACTTCCGGTTTGGTGAAGGTTTGGCGGTGCATCAGATTTTCCTGTCTGATATACTCCGGTAATTCCCTTAATATCTTTCCTGCCAGATTTTGCTTTAGGGTTTTTAAGGTGATTAGGGGCTTTTCCGATAAAGATCTTGCGATACTTAAGGCTTCTTTTAAAACCTCTTTGCCTTTTACGAAAGTAACTCCCGCTCCTTTTTGGTATAATTCTTCCCCGGAGTAAGTCTTGGCAGTGTACATCATCTCCGTCGACAGGTTAATGCCGAATTTCTCTTTTAATATATAGGTAGCTCCCATACCAGGAGTAAATCCATATTTAGCAAAAACAGCGCTGTAAATGCCTTCTTTTGCCATTATCACAATATCCCCGAATAACCCAAAAAGTAAGCCGCCGCCGGCTGCATGTCCCTGTATTGCCGTTATGACGGGGACAGGTGCTTCTAATAGTCCCCTGTATAAAAAAGGCGCATCCGTAAAACTGTTCTTCTGCTCTGCGATATTTAACAGCTGCTCCTGGGTCCCTCCCATGCTGAATATATTCTCATAACCCGTTACAATGATTGCTTTTATTCTGAGATCCTTTTTCACCTGTGCAAATCTCGCCATTAATCCCAGTATCAGATTTTCAGCAAACATATTCCTGTTTTTTTCATCCTGCATGGTTATTAGAGCGATGGATTCCTCTATTATTTGCAAGGATACTTCATTTCCTTTATAGTTGCTTTCGGCACACACCAAATCCAGCTCTTGTTCAAACCCATTGGAAACAACTTCATTCTGGGAATCGGTAATTATAACCTGGCTGCTTTCTTTGGGGATGCTTTCTTTGGAAATGCTCTCTTGGGACACTTTCTCAATTGGAGTTCTCTCCGGCGTAATTCGTTCAGCAGGAGTTTGTTCAACCGGAATTCTCTCTGCCGGAATTCTCTCCTTTGTTTCCGATATTTTTTGAAAACTGTTATACCAGTATCTTTTCCTCTCAAAGGGATAGGTTGGTAGCGACAGGGTTTTTGGTTTTTTATCTGAATAGAGTATATTCCAGTCTATCCTTGCTCCTGTTACCCATAATTTAGCTATTTTCATATAATCTTCATTTTGAATACTTTCTTTGGAATAATCTTTCTTTTCCGTTACACTGCCGGTTATAAAACTATTATTTTCGTTCCTGTCCTTCAGGAAATCTCTTAATTTTTGTTGTAATTCTTTTGCATCAGCAGCAATAACAGCCAGCCGAAAATCTTTTTCCTCACGTCCGGTTTGTAAGGTATATGCAATCTCCCTCATATTAATCTGGCATGTCCAGGTATCATTACTTTCCGGCTTTTCCTCTAAGAGTCCGGCCTTGCTAATCTGGTTCGGGCACCTGCTGCTTAAGTATAAAGCAATGCTGTCGACACTAGCATATTCCATTACATCTCTTACCGTCACATCCACATTGAGCTTCTGATTGATACTTTCCACCAGCAGATTCAGTTTCATAATATCTAAATTTAGCTCCGAGAATACTCCCACACTTCCAACCTCCAAAGCCTCAACCTGGAGTAGTTCCGCTATTAGTCCGCATATAAGGTTACGTACCTGGGGCTGAGTTCCTTTCACATCATCGGTTTTATTGCTGAGCTTTTCAATAGAAACACACAGGGCTTTCGCATATTGCTTCAATCTGTCCTTATTACGTGCAGATAAGATAATAAGCTGAGGTTTTGCTGCTCGTGTTTCTGCCGCTTCCTTTTCTATGTATTCTTCCAGGATTATATGGGCATTGGAGCCGCCTGCACCAAAGGCACTGATTCCGGCTATTCTCGGACATTTTTTTTCTTCTCCTTCCAGCTCAACGGTTGGCTGTGCCCAATGGGAACAGCTTCTTTGAAGGTAGAAGGGGGTGTTATTAAATTCGATATTGGGGTTCGTGCTTTCACTATGTAAGGTAGGTACCAGCTGCTTATGCTTCATCTGCAATAGTATTTTCGTGATGCCGGCTATTCCGGCTGCCGCCTCCCCATGACCAATATTGGACTTTACCGATCCGATGGCACAATACTGTTTCTCATCGGTGTATTTTGTAAATGCTTTGGTAAGTCCGGTTATCTCAATAGGATCTCCAAGAGAGGTTCCGGTTCCATGCGCTTCCAGATAACTGATTGCTCTTGGATTAATCTGCGCCTTTTCTAAGGTTTTAACTATAAGCTCACTCTGTCTCTTAGGATTTGGTACCGTGTAGCCGTTGGTCCTTCCGCCATGATTAATGGAACTTGCTTTTATTACAGCGTAGATATGATCTCCGTCTGCTTCCGCCTGACTCAGGGATTTTAATAATAACGCCCCTACTCCCTCCCCTGGTACATAGCCGTCGCCCCCTTCTCCAAAGCTTCTGCATCTGCCGTCTGTGGATGCAAAATTATTGGCACACAGATATTGATGCTTGGTTGGATGTATGGTAAGATTCACACCTCCGGCAACAGCCATCTGGCATTCTCCGCTGTGTATGCTCTCACAGGCAAAATGTATGGTAGTCAGGGAAGACGAACACATGGTATCAATGGCAATACTGGGTCCAGTGAAATCTAAGGTGTAGGATACCCTGTTTGCAATGGAAGCATAAGAAGAGCTTAGTGCCATGGGATTTCCGTATAGCGTCTCCTCCGCACCGAATATCTGATAATGTCCATACATAACGCCTACATAAACACCGACCTCATATCCTTTGAGCTTATCCAGATTATACCCTGCATCCTCCATTGCCTGCCAGGTAACTTCAAGAAATAAACGCTCCTGCGGATCCATCATTTCAGCATCTCTTGGGGTAATTCCAAAGAACAGCGGATCAAACATATCGTAATCAGCCAGGAAACCTCCCCATTTACTGTAAGCTTTGTCTTTTATACCCTTTTCCTTCTTGTAATATCTCTGGTAATCCCATCGTTCCTGCGGAATTTCCGTAATACAGTCCATGCCCGTTTTCAGGTTTTCCCAGAATTCCTCCAGATTCTCTGCCATAGGGTACTTACCGCTTATACCAATAATGGCTATGTCGGTGTTATTTTTATGATTCTTTGCTTTGTTGTTACCCTCCCTTACTCTTTCCGGGTTGCTGTCTGGAGAGACATTAAGAAATCGACTTTTCCCAATTCCCTTATCTTCCTTTATATCTTTACCCATTAGAGGGGAAGCTGTTAAGGGCTTAGAAGCTTTCTGCTCGTTATGAATCAATTTATCCAGAAGGATTTCTTTATGGCTTTCCGCAAAATATTGAACTAATTCCTGAAGATTCTGGTATTCGAAAAATAAAGTTTTTGAAATAGGGCCAAAATCCTTCTCAATTTTATTTGTCATTTTTACAATGGACATGGAATTGATGCCGTACTTTTCCCATGGTTCCGTAGAAATAAAACAGCTTTCAGCTAACTTTAATTCTTCCGCCAGAATTTTTTTAAGATAATTCTCTGTAACTTCACCTATATCAGCAGAGGTTGTTACGAGGTCTGTTTTAACGGAATCCGGCGCCCTCCCTGCTCCCTTTAACAGTCCGTCAATTATATCCAGCTTGTCTGTTTCTGTCTGGACTACAATGACCTCCTCATAAGGACTGTTTAGAGCTCTCAGTAACACTTCCATCCCTTTTTCATTACCAATTGCCTGCAATCCATAATTTTCCTCTAACCACTCTCTCTGCTGCTGTTCAATCCGCATACCGCCATTTTCCCATAAAGGCCAGTTAATGACTCTGATTCTGGTGCCTGGAAGCTCCTTTTTAAGATACCTTGCATAATGGTCTTCAAAGGCATTAGCATAGGCATAATCGATTTGACCCACATTTCCGAATATACTTGCCAATCCGGAAAAGAACACCAAAAAATCCACCGGATACCTTTTTAGCCTTTCACTGAGATAAATGGAGCCATAAATTTTAGGGCCAAATACTTCTTCTATTGCTTCCTGCTTTTTGTTAAGTGCCAGAGTATCCTGAAATATCCCGGCACAATGAAAGATTCCGTTTATCGGTCCGAACTTTAAAGTCCCCTGTTCTAAGAGATAATCAACCTCTTCTTTGTTGCTTACATCGGCTCGAAGATATGTAACAGCTGCGCCCAGCCTTTCTAAATCCTCTAACTCCTGTTTCTTTACTGCACTTAATACGGAACGGCCAGTCAGAATAAGATTTCCAGGAAAGTATTTTGCCAGGTAGCGGGCAATAAACATTCCAATACCGCCGGTTCCTCCTGTAATGAGATAGGTTCCCTGTTGTTTTAACAGGGGCTGACCTTCCTGTAAAGGCGGCAGTTGAATTTCTCTGTATTCCCTCTTATATCTTTCTCCGCCATAATACTTAATCTCTGTCTCCTTCTGTCTGCTTATGAGCTCTCTCGTTATAACTTTAAAGGTAGTCCTTAACTTATCCTTTTCTTTCCGTGAGGCTGAGCCTTCCTCCCATTCTTTTGCAGCTGCAATTACCTTAATAATATAATTTGGGTTTTCCAACTGTATGGTTTTAGCAAAACCACTCATTGCTGCATAGAAGGGTTCATTTTTATCTTGAGCATCATAAAGAAAGAGCATTTTCAGTTGATTTTTTATCTTAAGCTGTAACAACGCCTGGGTTATAAACAATAATGAGTAAAAGCTAATTTCAAGCTGATGGGATATTCCTGTCTCTGCTGCAGGCAGCTGTGTTTTTGCCCATAAATGAACGATTTTTTCCGGCATGATGTCTTCTTCCAGCAAATTATCAAAGAAACGTTTATAATCTTCTTTCTCCGATGGGTTAATTTCATAAGTGTAAGCATCAAATTTGTAGAATTTTTCTCCTGGTGTTACAAGGATAAGCGGAGAGGCTTCCAACTCAGGATCAGCAATGAATGCATTTCTTAAATCGCCGTTGTAATCAAAAAGAATCATATTATTAAAGGACTTATTGTCCCGGTTCTCAGGGTTTATTATCTCCTGGCTTAGCTCACATTTCACCCAACCGGATTGAAAGGTTTTGGTAAGCGTAGAGGAAGCAGGCGCTTGTCTCTCGTCCCTGGGCTTATTTTGCTTCAATAAAAGCAAGCCTTCCCTTGAAGTAATTTTCTTCTCTGCTATCAGCTTTAAAATCTCACTTCTGCTAAGCTTCTCCTCACTCATTGGCTTCCTCCATCAATTTTTCCACTTCCCATGGTGTTAAGGTTCCATTTTCCAATTGTTCCAGCAGCTTTAACGTATTATCCTTCTCTGTTTCCTTCCTAAGCTGCCTTATGTTGTAGCCCTCGATGACAGCCAGGATTTCACCTTTCTTATCTGTAATGGAAAGGTGAAAGGTAAAGGAATTATTCGTTATGGATTCATTTACTTTTATTACATGGGCATAACACTCCGGTTCCAGTGGGTGAAAGAGCTGGACTTCCTGAATGAAAAAAGGAACAAAAGCGGCTTTTGAATCTACCTCCAGATAATCGGCTAACCCTATAGCCGTTTGTAAAGCACCATCAAGTATGGAGGGATGGATTCCGTACATATAAAAACCAGCGGTAAGGGGAGCCGGCAGCTTAAGATATGCCAGTGCCTCCTCTGAATTGCTGTAAAGCTCTTGTATTACCTGAAAGCTTTGACCATAATTCAGGCTCCTTGTCCTAAACGAGGCATAACACACATCTCCCGGCAGTACTCTGTCACATCTTTTCTGAATTACCTCTAAGTCCAGCTTGTGATTGAAAAGGATATCTTCTGATGTATTTTCTTCGAAATCCAGAACACCCTGAGCATGTGTCAAACGTTCTCTACCCTCTTTTGTATAGATTTCAAAGGCTACCTGGCCATCTTCTATCCTTAGTCCGAGATTTACTTCTTTGTTGTCCGTAATTACAACAGGTGTGCCCCAGATAATATTTTTAATACTTTTAACCGGTAATTCTGCTGCTAATTCGCCGCTGGCACGAACCATTTCAATATAGGCTGCACCTGGCATGATTTTATTTCCATTTATCTCATGGTCTTTTATGAAATTTTCCTCTCCGTTAAATTTGGTAGTATATTTTTGCTCATTCAGCGTTGAGGTGTTCTTACCAAGGAGTGGATGAAGTTTTCGGGAGATATCATCATTCACAGCCAGTACAGCTGCTTTGCTTTCTATCCAATACCTTTCTTTTGCAAAAGGATAGGTGGGCAGGGATACTTTTTTATAATCCTCTGAAGCATAAAGTGCTCTCCAAGCCAGAGAATAACCTCTCACATATAATTCTCCTAAACGTGAAAGCTTCTCCTCATATTCAACCTCTCCGGAAACCGATACACGAAGTTCCTCTGCTAAATCATCGCCCGACTTTTGCTCTCCTGGTTCCGGTCTGAAATTTGTACTGATATAATCCCCGGAAAGCATTTTACTATCCGGTGATTGATTTCTTGCCAGTTCCAGTTCCTGAACCAACTCAGCTATGGATTTAACGACAAAGGCCGCCCTATAGGAAAAATGGCTTCTTCCCGTCAGCAGGGTATAGGCAATATCGCCCAGAGAATGGGCATTATTATCTGCTGACAGCCAATGGGCCATATCGGCTAATTTAAGCTGTAACGCCGTTTTTGTCTTTGCCGAAACTGCCACCAGATAATAGGGTAAGGCTGCTGTTTTACCGGCAGGTTCCTCCACATATTCTTTCATTACCATATGGCTGTTGGTGCCACTGATACCAAAAGCACTGATGGCAGCAGTTCTGGGGATTCCCTCCGGTGATGTCCAGGGTATTAATTCTGTATTTACGTAAACCGGGCTGTCCTTAAATGATATGAACTCATTAGCGGTCTCATAGTTTATACTGGGGACAAGTTTCTTATATTTCATGCAGAGCAGAACCTTCATTAAGCTTGCCATTCCCGAAGCCTCCAGTGCATGTCCGATATTTGCCTTTACTGCACCGATTGCACAGAATTGCTTTTTCTCCGTGAATTTGCGGAAGGCCTCGCTAAGTGCTTCAATTTCAATGGGATCACCTAACTTTGTACCTGTACCATGGGCTTCTATATAGCTGATGTTTTCCGGGTCAATCTTATATTTCGTATACACCTCGTATTCCAGTGCTGCCTGAGAGGGCGCACTGGGAGCAGTAATTCCGTTGCTTTTTCCATCCTGATTAATTCCTGTGCCAAGGATTACGCTGTAGATATGGTCACCGTCTTTTATTGCTTTATCGAGTTTTTTGAGCACCACGGCTCCTACGCCCTCCGCAGGAATAAAGCCATCCGCCTTGTTGTCAAAAGGGCGGCATTTATCATTATAGGAAAGCATTCCGGTGCTGCTTGCAATAGTATGGAAATAAGGTGTAGGGAATACATTGACCCCACCAGCTATCGCTATTTCTGAATCTCCCGTAATAATACTTGCACAGGCCTGATGGAGCGCTACCAGGGAGGAGGAGCAGGCAGTGGTAACTACCAGACTGGGACCTCGTAAATTAAGTAAATAGGATATCCTTGCTGATAAAATAGGTAGTGTATTGCCTGTAAAAACATAGTTGCTTTTTTCGATCCCGCTCTCTTCTATAAGCTGCATATAGTAACTTTCGTTGCAACCTACATATACTCCGCATTTCCTTTCATTGAGATATTCATCTGAAAAACCCGCATCCTCCAAAGCTTTCCAGGCTTCCTGTAGAAATATCCTTTGCTGCGGGTCCATTAGCTCAGCTTCTCTTGGTGAAATATGAAAGAATAAAGGATCGAACTTATCTGCATCGGTTAACATACCCGATGTTTTAATATAGCTCTTATTGGGTACCTGGGAATCTGGATCATAAAAGCTGTCCAGTTTCCATCGGTCAATTTCTGTCACTGAATTTTTTCCACTGCATAGGTTATCCCAATACTCCGTCAAGGTAGCTGCCCCCGGAAACATACCGGACATGCCGACGATAGCAATATTCATGGAAGCCTCCTGGCTTGCGGTGTTATAAGTGGTATTTCTGCTTTCTTCCCAGTCTCCGTCTTCTTCCCTAATACAGTCTTTTTCCCTGATGCTGTTTTCTACCTTATCCGTACTATCATTACTATTGGTCTCCTCAGACTTACTTTTATAATCCAACAGTATCTGATCCTGATATTTTTTGAATATGAATTCTTTTAATTTCAATGTGGTGGGATAATTGAACAATGCCGTGGAATTAAGTTCGATTCCAAGCTTATCATTTATTTTATTTATGATCTGTCCGGATAATATGGAATCCACACCATACTCTTTATAAGGTGTATTGATATCCAATTCTTCTATGCCAATCTTTAACACCTCAGCCAGGCAGTCCAGAATGGAGGCTTCCACCAAATGCTCTACATTCCTGCTATCCATTTGTTGGTCGAGGAAGGAAGAGGTTTGAATTGCCGGTTTTATTATCGGGCTTTTTATAGCTTCTTTTTTTATAGCCTCTTTTTCTACAGGCAGCTTAACCACTCCGTCACTTTCAGAAATAATGACATTCTGGTGCAAATGGAAAGCTTCCTCCTCCGGCTGCCCAAATTGTTTTACATTTCGATAACCCTCTTCCAGTAAGAGCTTTCTCCACATATCATTATCCAGTAGAGGAGAACCATTCATACGGCTGCTCTCGTCTTCAAATAACCACCAGCCATCCAGCAATCCAAAGGTTAAGGTGGCAACTTCCTCTACTTTTGTATTTTCATTTAATATCAGCCACCCGCTCTTCTTTAGAAGGACTTTCGCATTTTTTACCGTTTGATTGATATTAATCGTTGCATGCAGAACATTGGTCGCAATAATCAGATCAAACTCTCCCGGTACATAACCCTGGGAGAGGATATCTTTTTCAACATTTAAGGTTCTGAATCTGACATAAGGATTCTCTGCTCCAAAGGATTCTTTACCGTATTTCAGAAAAGCCTCTGAGATATCGGTAAACTCATATTGAAGGTGTTCCCCATATTTCCTGATTCCGTTAAAAACAGTACGGCTTGTGCCTCCTGTTCCGGCACCGATTTCCAATATCTTTATTTTCTCATTTCCCCGAAGACGCTTCAAACGCTTCTCGATATATGTCTTCACTGCCCAGGTTATGACCTCATTCATATAATCCGATACTTCATTTCCGTTATAAATTCGTTCCACCAGTTTCATGGAGGAACCCGGAAAAATAATATCTGTGGCGGGATATTCCCCACTTAAGATTTCCCAGAAATGTCTGGAACAGGTCCATAACAACTCCAAATAGGGTATAACCATAGGATAAAGTTCAGACAAACTGACCTTTTCTTCCTCCATCCGCAGCAACTTGCTTTTCAGAACTTCATTTTCTATCCGTTGGGATACTCTAAAGGTATCAATTCCCGTCTGAACAATAACGCCATCCTTTACTAAAATGTTGAGCATACTATCAAACAGCCTGTTGTATTTCTCCATAAGATGGACTTCTTTTTTAAAAGCTGACAGACTGTAAAGCTGTTCCTTCTGTGCAAATATCCCTTTCTTTTGAAAGGCCTCCAACAAGATGAAAGCTGTAAATTTCCTTAGCTCCTGAAAGGATTCCTCTATTATTTGCAGCCTTTCCTTTCCTAACTCCGGCATATCCTCTTTCTTTAATAGTTCAGCACTAACAGAGTTATCCTCCTCTTTGTATGCAGATATCTTAAGTTTCAGGTCCACACCTATATTTTCAAGAACCTCTTCATTTGCTTTCAATGCAAGTATCTGAGCTCCCTGGGAGCTTAAGATTTTCTCGATTCCGTCTATGCCTTCCTTTGTCAGGATGGGATATATTCCATTGGCAGAAAGCCGTCTGCTGTATTCCCCCCCTGCAACGATACCAACTTCACCCCAGTACCCCCAATTGATTAACTTAACCGGATACTCCAAAATCTCCTTTTCGTACAAGGCAAAGGAATCGGTAAAGGCACACGCCGCCGCATAGTTGCTTTGTCCCTGGTTTCCAAAAAAGGTCTGCCCTGAGGAAAAATACATTAAAAAGTCCAGTTCCTCCTCTTTTACCACATTATGAAGAACTACACTTCCTTTTACTTTTGGTGCAAGAACCTGTTTCATTGTATCTTCTTCCATGTTACAAAGGGACTGATCCTGCAAAACCAGGGCAGAATGAATTACTCCGTTTATTTTACCGAATCTGTCCTTTGCTGTCCTGAGCACTTCTGTCATACTCTCCGGGTCAGTTATATCTCCACGGACATAAAGTGCCTTTCCCCCCAAGGCTTCTATTTGCTTTACTTTTCCTTCTATTTCCTGATTTATTTCCCGTCTGCCGGTAAGCACCAGCTTTCCCTGATATTTTCTTGCCAGATGCAAGGAAAGCTCCAGACCTATACCACCGGCTCCGCCAATAATGAGATATACTCCCTTTTCCTTAAAACCAGCAGTTTCAGAATGAGACAGATTCACCGGGTATATTCTGCGGATATATCTGACCTTGTCCCTGATAACTATTTCTGATTTGCTGATGGACAGGCTGTCATAGACTATTGACTGTAAAGCGGTTTTCTTTTCCGGGAATAAGCTACCTTCTCCGTTATAATCGATATCGAACCCGCTGACCTGCCAGTCAGGAAATTCTTTCTCTGCTGATTTCATCAAACCAAATGCACCGGCTGCATAAGGAAAACAGTTATCTTCCGGTGATATTTTATGTACATTATTCGTAATCAGTTTAAAGGTAATATTGTGGGATCCATAACCACAATTTACCATAGCCTTGATAAGCCGGTACAAGGACATTACACTTTGCTCCTGTACAAGATCTAAATAATCCAAAGCCTGGGTATCGATACCTCCAGCTATCATTCCGCCAAAATAGAGAAAGGTATCTATTTCCTTAACTTCTGTCAATAATTTCTCAAAGGAAGCCAGAGAACTATAATCTAACCTGTACTCTTTTTGCGAAATTCTTTCCTCCCAGGTATCCAGTTTTGCTTTTATTACTTCCTGCTCTTCATACAGTTTTTCCATTTCCTTACACACAGCCTCAGATGCCTCATTTATGATGAGAAGAACTTTCTTGGGCTTAATGGTTCTGCCGGTATTTTGTTCCGATGCTTTCATGCGTTCCCACCTGGGACTATAAAAAAAGTTATCCGCTTCTGCCTCTGCTTCGGCGTATTCCTTTTTGTCTTGCTTCTTTTCATGAACTACTACCGCTTTCGCCAGGGAATACTCACCCCTTGCAAAGGGATAGGTGGGAATGGAAATAAGCTGCGGTAAACTATCCTCTATATATAACCAGTGCCAGTAAATGGCTACGCCTGCTACCCATAGCTCGGCAAGCTTATCAAACTCTCTGTTCTTCATTAACGCTTTTACAAATTCTTCACTTGCTGCTCCTTCAAAAACCTCCCTGAAGGGAAGGGCTTTGGTATTCCCCTGGTAAAGATTTGGTATATATTCTTCCCCGTTGCTATAGTCCTGCAATTTCTTCTTTACTTCTTCAAGGTCAGCTGCTACGATTGCAATTCTTTCCTGCATAGCCTCACGTCCAACCTGAAGGGTATATGCCATATTCTGAAACAGACTGTCCTTATCCCCGTCCGCCTGGTCATTGCAGCCGGCGATATAACTCTGGTGTTTCAAGACATATTCCTTTAATCTTTTCTCATCTCTGGCTGAGAAAACATATATTTGCCGGGATGGCTTTCCGGTACTTTTAGCAAGGGTTGGTTTTATGTACTCTTCTATAACGATATGCGCATTGGAACCACCTGCACCAAAAGAAGAGATTCCGGCCATCAGAGGGAATTCTTTTATCTCACCGTTCAGGCTTAAAGTACAGCGTGTCCAGGGCTCCAAATCCTGCTGCACCTTAAAAGGGCTGCTGTTAAAATCAATACCCGGATTTAATCGCTTCGAATGAAGAGAAGGGACCAGATACCCATATTTCATCTGTAACAGGATTTTTGTAATTCCTGCAATCCCCGCCGCACTTTCACAATGACCGATATTGGATTTTACCGACCCGATTCTGCAGAACTGCCTGTCCTTTGTATATTCGCTGAATACCTTATTTAAGCCACTGATTTCTATGGGATCACCGAGAGCTGTGCCGGTACCATGAGCTTCTATATAACCCATTGCTCTGGGATTGATATTGGCCTTTTTATAAGCCCTGCGTATAACCTCTGCCTGGGCATTGGGATTGGGTACAGTATAGCCATTGGTTTTCCCGCCATGATTGATAGCAGTGCTTTTAATAATTCCATAGATATGATCCCCCTCAGCTACCGCCTTGTCGAAGGGTTTCAGCAAAAGAGCTCCTACTCCTTCCCCCGGAACATAACCGTCTCCACCTTCTCCAAAGCTCTCACAAAGACCCTTGCTGGAAAGGAAATTATTTTGTCCTAGCAGTACATATTTATTGGGATGAAGCGTTACATTGACACCTCCGGCAACGGCCATTTCACAGTCACCTTTTTGAAGACTCTGGCAAGCCAGATGTATAGCTGTTAAGGAAGAAGAGCATAAGGTATCAACAGCCATGCTGGGCCCGTGAAAATTAAAATAATAGGATACTCTGTTTGCAATAGAAGACAGACTTCCGTTCAAAGCAATCATATTCCCCTGTTCCTGTTCCCTGGCACCATAAAACTGGTATTCCTCAAACAAAGCCCCTACAAAAACACCTATATTCCCCTCCATCCCATTTTCTCTGTAACGACTGCAGGTTTCCTTTGTATAACCTGCATCCTCCAGCGTTTCGTGGACACAGGTAAGGAAGAGTCTCTCCTGTGGGTCAATTATCTCAGCTTCATGGGGAGAGATATTAAAGAACAAGGGATCGAACTGATAAACACCCTCTAAAAATCCACCCCACTTGGAATTTACCTTTCCCTCTTTCTGTTTATCCGGGGCATAATATGCCGTGTAATCCCAACGCTCCTCCGGAATTTCTGTAACGCAGTTCCTGCCTGCCTTCAGGTTTTCCCAATATTCGTTCAGATCTTCTGCCTGAGGGTATTTGCCCCCCAGACCTATGATGGCAATTTCCCCGTTATTATTTTTTTCTTCCTGTAGTTCCTTTTCTTCCTGCTTAAAAGAAGCATAACGGCTCTTTTGCTTCCTATCAAACCCTGGAGTTAGGAACGGTATATATTCTTCTTCGTAAGCAAACGCTTTACCCAGGTCTTTGCTTCTATTTCTATCCTTGTTTCTTTTCATATCATCCTGAATTATGTCTCTTTCAAGATTCTGTACCCGTTCTTTGGCTGGTTCTTGCTTCCGTTCATATTGTGGTTCTTGCTTCACTTCCTGGTTTGGTTCTTGCTTTGGTTCATTCTTTGGTTCTTGACTCCGTTCTTTATATAAGACTTTATTGAAATGCGTATCCAAATCCATCGTATTGTCCCGGTTTTCAAGTCCTGGTTCTTCATTATGGGCCGAACTTAAAATCTCCTGCAGTTTCTGATAATGTTCTGCCATGAAATACTCCGTAAGCTCCTCAATGGTCCTGTATTCAAAAAACAGAGTCTTTGGAAGTACGCCAAAGGCCTCCTCCAGCTTATCGGTCATCTGCATAATCATAACCGAATCTATACCATACTCCTCCATAGGCACATCGTCCTCAATTTTATGCTTTGGGACCTTTAATTCTTCTGATAACAGCTCTTTAAAATATATGGTAACCCTTTCTTGGGAAACAACTGCCCCAGCAGGACTGTCTTTTTTCTGGATACCTAAAATATCTCTTAATTTCTGCTGATGCTCGGACATAAAATATTCCGTCAGTTCCCCAATGGTCTGATATTCAAAAAATAAAGTCTTAGGCAGGTTCCCAAAGGTTTCTTCCAGTTTATCGGTCATTTGCATGACCATTACGGAATCTATTCCATATTCCTCCATGGGCACATCTTCTTCTATTTTATGTACCGGAACTTTAAGTTCCGCCGACAGCAATTCTTTAAAATATGGCATTGCCCTCTCTTTTATATTTTCTTTCATATCCGATTTTCCTTTTCCTTTTGACAAAATTGTTAAGTGACCTATCTATTTCTCAATAAATTCACGGATTTTCCTGCCATCTCCCATTGCAACCATGACTTGTGCCTGCTCCTGTCCATATATTTTATAAAAAGCCTCCAGACCTTTCTCTGTCTGTAAGGCTTTCATTCCGGTCTTTGCCCCATGAAGTTTCTCCGCTTCTTCCGTCATATGCATTCCTCCGCTCTGCCACAGCGGCCAGTTGATGGATACTGTTCTGCCATAACGCCTGCCGTTCTTTACCAGCTCATTTCTGTACCCTGCATACTCATCCATAAATGCGTTGGCAGCAGCATAATCCGCTTGTCCGGGATTACCAAGAGAACCTGCAATGGATGAGAATAAAATAAAAAAGTCCAGGGGAATGTCCCTGGCTGTTTTATCGAGATTTATCAGACCACTTACCTTTGGTTCCAGTACCGTCTGAAATTCATCTTTTGTCTTTTTGTATATATAGTTATCACGTTTTATACCCGCGCAGTAGAGAATTCCATTTATAGCTCCATACGCTTTGATGATTTCTTCAATAAGCTCCTGTACGCCCTTAACATCCGTAACATCTGCCTGCCTGTACACAATCGATGCTCCAAGCTTTTGAAGTTCTCTAAGAACCTCCTGCTTATCTTCCTTAAGCTTTCCTCTGC
Source organism: Anaerocolumna sp. AGMB13020 (assembly GCF_033100115.1). NCBI lineage: Bacteria > Bacillati > Bacillota > Clostridia > Lachnospirales > Lachnospiraceae > Anaerocolumna > Anaerocolumna sp. AGMB13020. The sequence goes on from NZ_CP136910.1 coordinate 1,369,693, forward strand.
CGGTTAATATAATCGTTGGATTTTTGGATTTTTCTGCTATCTCTCTTGCAAATATTAATCCCAGTTCTCCTCTTCCTCCGGTTATCAGGTATCTTCCGTTATCTCTCCAGGGTTGCTTTTCCCCTAAAACTCCCGTTAATTCCTTCCAGGATTTCACATAACGTTTTCCCTCCCGATAACTGACCTGCTTCTCTGTGGGACTTTTACTATTATCAATGATTTTATCTGCCAGGTCTGCTGCTGTTTCTCCCTGTTCAATTTCAATGATCTGACCATTTATCCTGGGATTTTCCTGTTCTGCGGTCTTTAACAGACCGCTTAAGGCTCCATATAACTTTTCCTCAGGGTTATTATGTATAATAAGCTGTACCAGCTTTTTCTTACTGCTTTTTTCTGAAAGGACTTTCTTTATTTCCTCAAATATTTGGCTGGTATAGCTTTTATACCTTAAGCCTATGTCACTGTTGGAATCCTCAAGTTCCATAAAGTTTAAATCTACAGTGTTCCCAGCCAAAGCTTCCCTTAATTGTCCAATGTTGATTTCCGGTACTTCACAAAGAATTATCAGGTGGTTATCATAGGGAACTACCCCCTTCTTTCTTACATCTGCTTCCTTCCATTCCGGTGCCAGTAATAGCAGCTCTCCCAGATTCTGACTGACCACTGCCTTTTCAAATTTCTTTAAGGTTAATCCTTGCATCTGTATACCTACTTTACCGGTATCACTGCATAGATCAATATCAAACTTTCTAAGATTATTTCTGCTGTTATCCAGGTTAATAGCTCTGATAGAAGCCCACTTAATCTCCGTATTCTGATCAAGTATCCTAAGGGTCTGCAAGGCAAAAGGGACATAAGCACCCAGAGTTCCATTTTCCATCATAAGTCCCATAGTCGCCTGAATAGCAGAATCCAGGATACTTGGATGGAGGGTATAGTTCTTTCTTGTACTTTTAATCTCTTCCGGTAACTCCAGGCTTGCCAGGATTTCATCTTTTCCCAGATAGAGCCGCTCTATTCCCCTTTGTTCCCTGCCATACTGAAAACCAATCTGTTCAAAAGCCTTATAGCATTCCTCTTGTGAGATTTCACCGCTTCTGCACTCCAGCTGTTTGAGTCGGATATCTATTTCATATGTTCTTTCGGTACGTCTTAAGCTTGCCGAACCTTCACTGTGTATACTGGAGTTATCCCCGGTTATCTGGTAGCTGATCTGTTCCTCATTTTCCAAATATAAGGATATCCTAAGAGGAACCGGCTTCTCATTTACTATAACGGCCTTAGCCCAAATTATATTATTCAGCTGGAATATGATATCCTCTTCCTTACGATCAATTGAGGCTTTTATGGCTGCGAAGGCCATTTCCAGATAGGCAACCCCCGGTAAGATTTTCTGACCATGAATCACATGGGCTTTTAAAAAGAATTCCTGTCCGGTTAATATTGTAAGATATTTTTGTTCCGTAAAATTTGACAGATTCTCATGAAGGAGCGGGTGAAGAATTGATATCTTTCCGTTCTCTGTATCGGATTTTTCCTTATGAGCCCCGGGAATCCAATAAGCTTCCTTTTTAAAGGGGTAGGTAGGCAAGCTTACAATTTTAGGTTTCACCTTCCCATAAAGAAGCTTCCAGTCAAAAGACAATCCCTTTGTCCACAAATCAAGTATCTTCTCATATTTTCCTTTATTGGCCCAGTTGAACAAGGTCTCACTGAATTCCTGGTCATCCTCTAGTATTGCTATGGTTTTCTTCTGGGTCTTAACATTACCGCTGAAGACTTCTTTTTGTTCTCTTCCTTTTAGGAAGACATCCAGTTTCTCTGTAAGGTCCTGTATGGAATCCGTCAGAATGGCGACTCTTTCCTGCATGGCTTCACGTCCGCATTGCAAGGTATAGGCTATATCAATAAGTTTGTGGCTGGCTGCCTCCCCCGTTCTCAGAAACTTTAAGAAATTTTCTGCATAAACTTTCAGCCGTTCTTCCGTTTTTGCTGATAGTAGTATGATATGTTCAGGAAAAGTGTCCGTCCTGTCTGCAGCTCCTGCCTTCTCCTGATATTCTTCCATTACGACATGGGCATTGGCGCCGCCAAAACCAAAGGAACTGATCCCTGCCCTTCTGGGTAATGGAACACCGTTTACATCCTCAAGGGCTTCCCAGGGCCTATTGGAGTCTACGACATAAAAAGGGCTTCCCTCCAGACGAATCTTATCGTTAAGTTTCTGAAAATGAAGATTTCCGGGAATCATTTTATGTTTCATGGAGAGCAGCACTTTAAAAACACCGGCAATTCCCGAAGCAACTTCCAGATGTCCTATATTGGACTTGACAGAACCGATTCCGCAATAGTTATCTTTTAAAACAATACCTTTTGCTTTTGCCGCTTCTTCAAAGGCCTTTTTTAATCCATTTACTTCAATGGGATCTCCCAGACTGGTACCGGTTCCATGAGCTTCTATGTAGGATATGGTATCAGGTGTTATATTTCCTTTTTCCAAAGCGGTAAGCACTGCTTCTGCCTGTGCATTTGGACTGGGAGCTGTTAGGGAGTTTGTCAGACCGCAATGATTTACGGCTGTTCCTTTTATTACTCCATATATTTGATTGCCCTCTTCCACTGCTTTGCTAAGAGGCTTCAGTAGGATTGCTCCCACTCCTTCCGCTCTGACATAGCCATTGGCTGATATATCAAAGGTCTTGCACCTGCCGTCTTTGGAGAGCATCCCTGCATGACTGAAGGATAAGTAAGGACGGGGGGTGCATATAAGATTAACACCGCCGGCGACCGCCATTGCACATTCTCCGTTCTGTATGGCCTTCACTGCCTGATGGATTGCCACAAGAGAGCTGGAACACGCAGTATCTACCACACTGCTTGGTCCATGTAGATTCAGAAGATAAGAAATCCGGTTTGCAATAATGCAAAAATACGACCCTGTGGCTGCATAAATATCCAAGCTTATATCACCTTCTGCAATCAGCTGATTATAATCATCATTCCCAACACCAACAAAAATACCGGTATTTGAACCGGCTACCGCCGAAGCTTTATAACCAGCATCCTCAAATACTCTCCATACCTCCTCCAGTAAAATACGCTGCTGGGGATCCATTAATTCAGCTTCTCTGGGAGAAATATTGAAGAACTGTGCATCGAAACCTTTTATATCCTTTAAGAAACCACCACATTTGTTATTTGCTTTATTGCCTTTATGAGGGTCTCCATAATATTCCTCTTTGTCCCATCGATCCTTCGGAATCTCTGTTACCAAATCCTCCCCGTTTACTAAATGCTCCCAGAATTCAGATAAATTCTCTGATTGAGGCAAGCGCCCGCTCATTCCTATTATCGCGATATCTTCTGCAGCCACTGGCGTTGTGACTGTACTTTCTGAAAATAAATCTGATAATTCCCGAATGGATCTCTGCCCTTTTGCTACCTGCTCCCACTCGCTTTCTATCATACCAGACGGATACTTCAATTGCTCTGTCTGGCTTATAGTCTGCTCCGCTTTATTTGTTATCGGTTCTGTCAGACTTTCAGTTTCCTTCAAGTCGTTTATTATTTCCACCGGATTATATTCAATTTGTTCTGGTTGGCTTTCTGTTTTCTTTAACTGGCTTTCAAGGGAGGAATCAAGTGCCGGTTCCTGATATTGCTTAACAGAGTACCTATATTTTTCCGTTAAGTAATTTCCTATTTCCTTCATATTGGAATACTCAAACAGTAGTGTTGAGTCAATGTCAGTATCCAGACGGGTATTAATCATATCGGTGAATTCATTGAGTGCAACGGAATCCAGGCCGAATTCACGTAAATCCGTGTTCTCATCTATTTCCTTTTCCTCTATACATAATAACTCTGCAAGCATGGCAACAAGCAGTTTTACCACATTTTTTTCATCTTCTGTCAGAGTATTCCCAGAAATTTCTGTGTTCCCTTTCCCTCTCATATTGCCTCCCTTTTCTTCTTATGATTTACATCTGTTCCATGTTGTTTGTATAACAGTTGATATGATTCTTAGACAGGAAACTTTCGAATTTTTCCTTATCAGCCACTACGATTACCTGATTTACTTCGCTGGTTATTATGTTTACGAAATCCTTGGTACCAGCCTCTGGTGTAATCAAACCTGTCTTGTTTTCAAAATTCTGAATGGCAGCGCTGTCTTTACCCATTCCGGTATTTTCCCATAATGTCCAATTAATGCTGATACTCCTGCCTGGGCAGGAATTATGCCTGCGATAATCCATAAAAGCATCAAGGACGCCATTGGCATAGGCGTAATCGGACTGTCCCACATTTCCGGTGATGGAAACGACAGAAGAGAATGCCGCGAAAAACTTCAATGGTTCCTTCGCCGTAACTTCATTCAGGATAGAGGTCCCTATGGTCTTTGGCCTTAATACCTCTTTAAAATCCTCCCACTCTTTACTGAGCAGAAGTCTGTCATGATTTATTCCTCCACAATGGATAACGCCCTGGATATTTAAATATTTCTCTTTTATTTTATTTATCAGTGCTTCGGCTTCCCTTTTGTTTGTTATATTACACTCATAATAGTCAACGCAGGCCCTTGTCTTATTATGGTTTAAGGCGATTAGCTGTTTCTTTTTCACTGAATCAAGGGCGGAGGAACCAACAATCAGAATATTGGCTTTTACCAGCTCACAAATCTGCTGAACCAGCTTACTGCCGATTCCCCCTAAACCTCCGATTATCAGATAGGTATCCCCGTCTTCCAAAAGAGAAAGGTTTGGTCTTTTTATATCAGCTGCTTCTACGAGACCTCTAACATATCTGTCTTCTCCCCGATAGGCTACCATACTGTCTTTTTGCTTGTTTTTTTGTTCCATGAACATATCATATAGCATGTCGAGTTCTGTTTTCTGGTAATTGGATTCTATTTTTTGGTATTTGGCTCCTGCCTCAAAATCAATGATGGTAACAGATACTCTTGGCGTTTCCTGCCTGATTGACCGTATCAGGGCTTCAAGGCCACCGTAGATAAAATTAATTCCTTTGTCCTTGTCAACAACAATCCTGCTGTCTGTTACTCCAATTACCAGGTTGGTCACTTTACCGATTTTTATATTTACCAGGGTATGGAGCAAGTAAAATATTGCTTGCACATGCTCTTCTTCCATTTCCTCTAACTTATTGGAAGATGCATTATTCTCTATAATTCCCTCCGTTTGGTTTGCCCATAAATAGTACATATCGTATTGCATATTATCATTCGAATGATTTTTTAGGGCTTCCAATAAGGCAATATAATCACTCTGCTGCTTGGTATTCATGTTATAAATCTTATCCTGTTCCTTAAAGCAACTACCTTTTAGAACGATATACACCTTTTCATAACTTTTCTCTAATATTCCAGCTATTACGTCAAATCCATTCGTTCTTCCATTATCAGAAATCAATCCATTCACACGACTTCCGGCCTTTTCCCTTTTTACACTTTCAACAGTTTTATAAATCATCTCATCCTTAGCGAAGATTACGGCACATTTGTTATTAATTCCCGTTTCTCCAGCATCATTTTTCAGCGTTTCTTTTACCCAGATTGGTTTGTAATGATATAAGAATGCTTCATCTTTCTTATTCAGGTTGACTGCTTTTTGCAAAAAATCTTTTGGACAGGCTTTTAAGCAGAGGCCCTTCATCGAAATTACTGGTATTCCCTCCTCATTAAATACTTCAAAAGAAGCGAGGATATTTCCGTCTTGTTTCTGCATATCCGCTTTATCAATTGCAGCGTAACAGGTTCCTTTCAGCTCTCCCATTATGGTTATTTCTGATATTTTAAAAGGAATGCAGATAGTATTTTTTAGGTTTAAATTTCCTTCCACATATTCTACTGCCAATACAGATTGTATTACTCCATCTAAAAGTTCTGCACTTAGGTGCCTGCTTTTCCTCCCTTTCTGTTCTTCTAACCTTATAAAATAACCATTGTTTATCTTCCAAATCTTCTGAATAACTCGTAAGCTCTCTCCGTATTGGTACCCCATGGAGAATAAAAAACGGTATAGTCCCTCAAAATTTATTTGTGGATAGGTATTAATAGATGACATATTAACCGGTATCTGTGGTACATATTCTATCTCACAATATTCTCCTTTGGACAATATTTCCTGTTCAGCTGCAAGCCGAAACCGGTTATTCTCTAACTGGGGGATTACTGACGTCTTATTCATAACAATACCTGGTTTCATAAAATATACATTTCGAAAGGTTATGACAGATTTCTGATTTTCGGGGATAAGCTCATCTGCCAGGAGTTCGAGCATTAAAGCTCCAGGGATAAGATTTACGCCGGTTATTATGTGATCTCTGATTATGGTATCTTCTGTATTGAAATAGAAAGCTGCCTTATCCCGCTTTTCCTTTTGCTCTTTTCCATTCTCTTTGGCCTGTACTGGCTGAGATTTTGTTTGCGCTTTCCTTTGTAATAATACTTCTGCCTCTGCTTGATCTTTTGTTTGATCTTTTATTTGATCTTTTGTTTGATTTTTTGTTTCTTCTCCTGTTGCTATTTGCAAATCTGATATTTTTAATTCCTGAACTGCTGCTGACATCTCAGAGGTTTTAATTTCCGGTACTCTCCTGTCTTTCATTTCAAAATCTGGAGCTTTCACTCTTAAAGGCTCTGTTTTTTCAAGCTTTAGCTTATTTCCATTTATGGGTAATAAAAATGGACTCTGATCAAATTCATATACTGGTAACGGAACTTTATAATATAATTCTTCCGGAACAACTTTCTCCCAATTAATATCAGCTCCCCGAAGCCAGGCTTTAAGTACCAGATCTGTAAGCATCCCACTCAGTTCTTCTGGTTCTTTTACTGTTTTCTGATTCAGTAACTCTTTTGTTGCATTACGTCTGACAAGAATAGTTTCCACCTTCTCTTCCGTTTCTTTCTCATAGGTAGTTTCAGAGGTCTCTAAAAGATTCAGCCAAGTTTCATAATCCTTGATTTCAGTCAGTTCATGATTGGTTACTTCTGTAAATTTATATTTTTTCCCAGCACCTTGAAGTCTCTCACTGATATTACCTGCAATTGCTTCGTAATCCGGTGTTTCGCTTCCAAATAACTGAACAAGCTCCTCTTTACTAATAAGATTATCTTCAACAAAAGTAAGAAGCTCTGTGAATTGAGAGGTGCAATTAAGCTCTTCCATCCTTAAATCCCATTTCTGGTTTAATCTTCTGAGAGAGCTGCTAAGAAGAACAATCGTCAGTAATTGCTCTTTTGAACCTTGAAAATCGGTATACTTTGAAAATAAAAGTTCTTTTATACTCATACCGGCTTGTGCTAACGGATTATTCCATTCCTCTAACAGCTTGCGAAAAGAAGGAACACTATGATACAAGATTCCTGCTTTTTGCTGATATTCTATAAAATCAGTAAATTCAAGCTTTATACCCTCCAACAGTTTTTTTATATTCATTCCTGTGATCTGATACGGCATAATCTTATTTACTTTATTACCAATATCCCCTGTGTAATCAAGAAAAGTGATAGTGGGTCTGTGAAAGCATAAGCTGTTACTTTCCCTTTTTCCCATAAGATAATGGAGGATATCATTAGGTTCTAAGATTCCGCTTATTCCAAGAGCAGCCCAAGATCCCATACCGCTAGAAGCAATGGAAGTAAAAGGAATCCCCAGCTCTTGCAAAGCAACTGCAATGGAATAGGTTACCATAAAGGAATACAGCTTTTTATCAGCCTCTTTCCAGCTTCTCTTAAGCAGGCCATTCCACTCCCCGGCTTTCATACATTTTCGAAAGCCTTCCAGGCAAACGCGAAAAATTGATTGTGTTTCATATAGCTTTTTAAAATCACCAAACCCTGTCAGCTTCAGATCACAGAGGTACAATAACCAATTATCATAGCTTGCTTTCTTTGGAAGTATGGCCGCATCCTTTAAACTTCTTATAAGTTCTTCTTTATTCTCAGCCTTAATCCCATACCGAAACCGGAAACCAGAGCGGCTTGCCATTGCCGTGCCAAGAATATCATGAAAGCTTAAAGCCTGAAATTCCCGGGTGGTAACAAAGTTTCTCCAGCTGTCTAGAAGCATTGCAAGGCTTTTTGAACTTTTTGCTGATAATAAAAATACATTGATATTTCCAGAAGCTTCTGCCTTTTTTTCTGGCTGATATTCTTCCAGCAGAACGTGACAGCCGGCACCGCCAAAGCCATAGGAGCTTATACCTGCCCGCAGAGGTATGGTTTCCTCCAATCGTTTCCAATCACTTAAGTTATCTGCCGGAATAAAAGGTGTTGCCTTAAAATTTATAATAGGATTCAGTTGTTTGATATTTAACGTCTTAGCTATTTTATGATTCTTCATCATAAGAACCGTCTTGATCAAACCTGCAAGTCCTGAAGTCCCTTCCAGGTGACCGATGTTGGTTTTAACAGATCCGATTTTGCAATAACCGGAGGCCTTTGTGTATTCTCTGAAGGCTCTGGTCAGCCCCTCCACTTCAATGGGGTCTCCCAGGGGGGTTCCGGTACCGTGAGCTTCCACATAACTTACGGTCTCCGGGGTAAACCCGGCTTCTGCGTATGCCGATAAGATCAATTTCTCCTGTTCGCTTACCTTAGGGGCAGTGATGGAAATATGCTCACCGATATGACTTGCTTTGGCAGCCTTGATTACAGCATGGATATGGTTTCTCTCTGCAACGGCATCCTCCAAACGCTGCAAAAGTAAGACGCCTGCTCCCTCTCCCGGAACATAACCATCCGCATTGGCATCAAAGGTCTTACATTGCCCCTCCGGACTTAGCATCCTTGCTTTTGAATAAGAAATATAACGTCCCTGGTGAAGAATATAATTGGCACTTCCTACCAGAACATAATCACATTCACGGCTCTTTAATGCTCTTACCCCTTCGTTAACGGCTACTAAAGAAGCTGCACAGGCAGCCTCTACCGACAAACTTTGCCCCGTCAGCCCAAAGGCATAAGAGATTCTGTTTGCAGAAATACATTGATAATTTCCTAAATTCGTATAGCTGTCAACTTCTCTGTCAACCGCATATGCCCTGAGTCCATAATCGTTATGGGAAGCATTCATGTAAACAGCAGTCTTGCCTTTTTGCAGCTGCTTTCTATTTAAACCGGCATCTTCTATACATTGCCAGGCTATTTCCAACAGTTGTCTCTGATGGGGGTCCATTACAAGGGCCTCACGGGGTGATATCTTAAAAAAATGATTATCAAAATATTCCATCCGCTCCACTCTTCCACACCATTTACTAATGCTTTTATCCGCTTCCATAAGAGAAGAATAATATTGTTTGGTATCCCACCGCTTTTCATCAATTTCTTTGATTAAGTTATCACCCTTTTCCAGGTGACTCCAAAATTCATTGTAATTATCAGCCTCTGGAAAGCGGCAAGCCATACCTATTATTGCAATATCTGAAGTTCTAACCTCAAGAATATTCATGTTATCTGATTGATTTTCTATCATGACTTCCCTCCTTACCGATATAACTTAAAACCGTTTGTATTCTAAACAGTTACAATGACTAGCCTTACAAACCTATGAAATAATTTAAAAAATGCTTGTCCCCATCCAGCACGGCACAAGCATTCTATAAACTCACTATAGCTTTTTATATCATGATTCTTTCATTAAACGTATCAGGCAATTTGCGCAAAACCGAAAGAACGAATACGCCTATTGAAAGGTATTAGAAGTCCTTTCTATGAAAATTTTGTGCTATCTTATAAAGCAGATTGTTTGAGCGCAGCGAGTTATCTGGTTTATAAGATGTCAAGCACAAAATATTCATAGAACCAGGACTTCTTATACCTTGAAATTGAAGTATGAGTCTTTCGGTTTTGCGCACATTGCCGTCCCCTTGCGAAAAACTTCCTTTTGAAGTTTCATCTCACACCCTTTATTAAGATACTCGTATTAATCCCCCCAAAACCAAAAGAATTACTCATAGCCACCCTTATAGAAGCTGGCACCGCTATTTTTCCTGCAAATAAGAACTCCTGGCAGCTGGGCTTCTCCAAATTAGCATTTGGGTGAATAAAACCGAAGTTCATTTGAAGAATAACAGCAATAGCTTCCACAACTCCGGCTGAAAATAAACAGTGACCGGTTAACCCTTTTGTAGAGTTGATAACTATCCTGGAAGTATTCTCTTTATAAACTCCTTTAATCGCCTCTAATTCCGTATCATCTCCCAGAGGGGAGGAGCTTCCGTGCGCATTGATATAATCCACTTCCTCTGGCTTAATTCCCGCTGTCTCCAGGGTCCTTGCCATTGCTTTTATTTCACCGGCCAGACTTGGATTGCTGGACCTGTTACCATCAAGGTTTATCACACCTCCAAGAATTTCGGCAAGAGGTCGTACAGCTCTTTGAGCTGCCGATCTTTCTGATTCTAAAATCAAGCAGCCGGAAGCCTGCCCATAGAGAAATCCTTCATGTTCTTCATCAAATGGACGGCAGGCCTTATCAGGCTCGCCGTAATACTTTCGTCCGCCCAAGGCTCCTATATTATAAAAGCCTTGAAGCTCCATATTGGTCAACTCCGTTAATGCCCCCACTACCACACAAGCCTCCGCAAGTCCCAGCTGCAGCAATTGCCAGGCCTTAATAATACCTGCATTCCCACTGGCTGAGGCACCTCCTACCGTAAAGCCCTCACCCTGGATGCCAAATATCTCACTTAAGGTACCGACATGATCCGTATCCATAAATTGCAGGGCATATTGGGGTGTCAGGTATTCCGGATCTTTTTGAAACTTGTCGAAATACCCCTCCCTGATACCGCTTGTAAGATTGCTGCCCGTCACGATAATTGCAATTCTGTCACCGGGAATAGTTCTATTGAAAAGGTCTGCCTGACAATAAGCCTCCAAAACACAGGCTAATGCGGCTTTCACGGTAATCGAAGCTCTGCGGGCAGTTTTTCTGGCTCTATCAATGAAAGCTTCGGGTACTCTTTCTGAACCTCCATAGGAATCCATTCTTTTGTCAAAAGAAAAGGAGCTAATATCAGCTCCTATGACTCTTGCATTATTAACCGTTTTCCCCTCAAGATACCGAAAGCTCTGGCGCCCGTTTCTTAAGCCCTGTTCAAAATCAGGGATTGAGTCTGCAATGGCATTCACTACTCCCATACCGGTTACATAGACAGTTTTATCCCCTCCCGGCATCATGACACTTTTTTTGAATATACCAGATCAACAATTCCCTGGATATTCTTAAGCTGTCCGAATTCCACAAGCGGAATTTTTACCCCCAGTCTTTCCATCAGTTCGATAATAATATCCATCCGGTCTACCGAATTTGCTCCAAGCTCTCTTAAACTGTCTTCCGGAGTAATTTGACCGGGGTAAACCTCCGGCAATATTTCAGCTATTATTTCTTTCATTATTATAAAAATTTCGCTCTTATCCATATGATTCTCCCTTATTTTATGCTTTCAATAATCGAAAGCGGTTGTTTAAGAAGGTTGCAGTTTCTCCCAACATCAGTAAAGCGATTTCGTCCACATGACGGTTCTTCCAGGGCTCGTATTTGGTTCCCTTAATCCATTGATTAAAAGCTCCCAGGGCAGGTCCGCAGTGTACCTGGTAATCTACTTTCGAATCAGCATCTCCGGTCAGAGCACTTTTTGTACTGTAATGAAAATACCATTTAAAAATCATTGCCATTTTATTCTTGGGATTTTTTTCTGCTTTCTTTATTTCTTCCGGTGAATAATAGTTTTTCAATTCCTCATAGATGCTGTCGAAGCTGCGCTTAAAATATCTGTCCTGTATCTGGTCCCTGGTTTTACTATCAATTTCATCAATGGAATTGAACTGACGGTATAAATCATAGAGCTTATTGGCTCTTGCAGGGAAAAAAAGGCCTTTTTTAAGTACCTGTACCTTCGCTCCGAATTCAAACATATCCCCCGCAGGAGCATAGTCCGTATCCTGCACATTCATCTGCTGCAACAACTCCTTTACCGCATCACTGGTGCCTGCTTCCACCGTACATTGATTAATGGAGCCGGTAACAATAAAATCCGCACCCAGGATAAAGGAAGCACCGGCTGCCTCCGGGGTTCCGATTCCTCCGGCTGCTCCAATGTGGATTTTTCTTTTATAGCAGAATTTTTCCATCATATCATTTCTGAGTTTTAGGATGGCAGGAAGGAGGGTATAGGTTACTCCGCAGTCCGTATGCCCACCCGAATCCGCCTCCACGCACAGGTCATTGGCAACTGGTACGCTTTGAAGCATTTCCGCCTCTGAAGCAGTGATCTTTCCTTCGCTTAATAGCCGATCGATAATTCTGGCCGGAGCCGGGCTCATAAAAGCCTCTGCTACTTCTGGCCTTGATATCTTTGCAATAATCTTATTGGTACTCTTAATATCTCCCTTTTCATTTCTTAACAGGCCTTTCGCTTTGTATCGTACAAGAGCAGGCGTAACTCCCATAAAAGCTGAAGCTTCAATTACCTTCACCTGATATCTAAAATACAAATCGATGATCTTTTCTTCTTTTTCCGGATTATTGGGATCATAGAGAAAGTTCATGCCATAAGCCTGTCCTTGATTTAATTTTTCCTGGATGTATTTTATGGAAGCCTCAATCTCCTCCAGTGATAAACCACCGGTACCCAGGAATCCTAACATACCGGCTTTTCCCATTCTTACCACCATATCTTTTGAGGAAACACCTCGATACATAGCACCGGTAATATATGCATAACGAAGATTGTAATCTTTCTTAAACTCTTCGCTGCCTAAAGAATCATAGGTAATGTCTGTTGCATACTTGTTTTCACCGTTATCCTTGTCTGCAACAGACCTTTCCTTGCTATTTTCCCCGTCAGTATCTTCTGTCACCTTCTGCCCAAAATATTCCTTGTACTCCTCCTGCTCCATCTTAAATGGCTCTGCTTCTGTCCTTATATGCCTTATAAGTCCGGTAAGGGTTCTGCCGATTCCGATTTCTTCAAATGTTATCTCACCTAACCCCAGCAGCAGCCGGATCGTATCTGTCCACCGAACCGAATGTGTTATCTGCTTTACTAAATTATCTTTCATTTCTTTTTGTTTATAAGGTCTGGCAGATACATTGGATATTACCGGTATACTCATTTCTTTGAAGCTAAACTCTGCCAGGAACTGTTCAAACAGTTCACTTGACCCTTTCATATACCTGGAATGAAAAGCTCCGCTGACATTTAGTATCGAGAACAATTTAACCCCTGTGTAATTCTCAAAAACATTTTTTGCCTGAAGAATAGCTTCTTTGGGGCCTGAAATCACGATTTGGGAAGGACAATTGTAATTTGCAATATCGATTTCGCTTAGACCTTCTGTTTGTAATATATGGGATATTTCATTTTCTTTCAGACCGATAATGGCTGCCATTCCTCCGCCACTTGCCTGCCCCATTAATTCCCCTCTTTTTTTCACGAGCTTTAAGCCGGTCTCAAAGTCAAAAGCTCCTGCTGCATGGAGGGCATTGTATTCCCCCAGGCTATGCCCGGCTACAAAATCAGGGTTTTCCTCCGCCTCCTTGCATTTCTTAAGATAGGTTAGAGCATTTACCGTATACAATGCCGGCTGTGTATATTCTGTAAAACCCAATTTTGACTCCGGGTCCTCCAAGCACAGCTCCTTTATGGAATAACCTAATATTTTATCCGCACCGGATACAAGTTCCGGGAATTCTTCAAATAATTCTTTTCCCATACCCTTATATTGAGCGCCTTGACCTGGAAATACATATGCCTTCATATTTTACCTTCTTTCTTATCTTATATATTTGTAATCTCTAAGGATAGCTCTATTAGCTTTGGATAGGTTATGGAACAGACGTAAGTATCAAAAACAAAGGCGTAAGCCGAATATTGCATAAAATGGGTAAAGCTAAGCTTAAAATACTTCTCTTTATTCTCGATTTTCTCCACTTCATATAATTCCAGCGGAACCGTTAATCCGGTCTTCAGGCATTTAGCCAGAGCTTCCTTGGCTGTCCATAAGATAACAAAAGCTAAGGCTTCCTGCATTGCCAGATTTTTTATCAGAGACGCTTCATGGGCTGTAATATTATTTTCCAATGCTTTTTTCACATTCCGATTTACTTCCTCTATGTCAATTCCCATAATAAGCGTTTCATCAAACACCAGGGAGGCCGCACAGGTTTCACAATGAGAAAGACTTCCTCCCGGACTTCTGAAAGCTTCCAGTTCAATTACCGGTTGCCCGAAAATACCATTCTTAATATTAATATTTTTTAGCTGTACCTCTTTGCTGTACTCAGAAACTGCTTTTTTTAATGAATACCTTCCGTATAGATAACTTTTAAGCCTTTTATCACTTTTGATGAATTTAATATAATCCTGTTCTTCGGTAGTTAAAAATGGAATAAGCTGATGGCTTTTATTTTCAGCCATGTATGTAAGATTCAGCACAACCTCATAGCTGCGGTCCTGAGCTTTTCCTTCCAGAAAATAATTACCAGAAAAATCTTTCTTCCCATTGATAGTTCTCACCTCCCGGCTAAAATAAAAACAACCCTCTTTCAAGGATTGCTTCCCAATTGTTTTTATGACCCCTGGCAGCTATGCCTTTTGGTAAAAGGCATAGCTTCGCCATGGATATCTTAAAATATCCGCATCCTTCTTATACAAAGACGATACCATCAACTAGCCGAAACATAGATTGATACTTTTCATCTCTTTTTCATAGCATTTGATAATAATATAGCACTTTTAGAACCCCATAATAAAAATGTCCTTTATTGGTAAGTAATATGGCTTAAATTGCAGAATTCATAAGAGCATACTGATACTCCTCCAGTATTTTACTCATGAATACTTCTGTGTAATCGCCTTCCAGAAATTCAGGTTTACCAAGAAGGAACTTTAAGAAATCCACATTGGTATTTATTCCTTCTATGTTCATTTCCTCCAGACATATGTACATTTTTTTAACAGCCTGGGCTTTATCCGGGGCCTTACAGCATACTTTGGCAATCATAGAATCATAATACGGTGACACCGTACATCCGCAGCCGTATCCACTGTCCACCCGGACATTGAAACCACCGGGCATATTCCATTTCGTAAGCTTACCAAGGGAGGGAATTCCGCCTTTTAGTGTATCTTCAGCCAGAATTCTGCATTGCAGGGCATATCCGTCAAACTTGATATCCTCCTGGGTTACACTCAGGCTCTCTCCTTCAAATACCCGTATCTGCTCCTTTACAATATCAATTCCCGTAACCATTTCCGTGATGGTATGCTCCACCTGAAGCCTGGTATTCATCTCCAGGAAATAATACTCTCCGTTTGAAAGCACTAAGAATTCAATTGTGCCAGGTCCTGCATACTTAATGTGTTTTGCGATTTTTAAGGCATCTGCATAGATCTTCTGTCTTACCTCTTCGGCAATGTTTACGCACCTTGCTTCTTCAATTACTTTCTGGTTTGCCCTTTGGACCGTACATTCCCTGTCACCTAAATGAATGACATTTCCGTAGGTATCACCCAATATCTGAACTTCAAAATGCTTGAAACCCAGTATTGCTTTCTCCAGAAGCAGTTCATTGTTATTAAAGGCAGCCTTCGCTTCTATTTTGCAAAGATTATAATTATCTTTCAGCTTTTCCTTCTCCTTCACGATTCGGATACCTTTTCCGCCGCCTCCGTGGGTTGCTTTTAACAAAACCGGAAAACCTATAAGCTCACCTAATTCTTCACATTCGTGATAACTGTTAACAGGTGCAGTGGCACCTTCTATAACAGGAACCTGACACTCTTTGGCTATCAGCTTTGCATTACTCTTATTTCCAATGGCATCTATCAATTCACTGGACGGTCCAATAAATCCTATCTTGTATTGCTCACACAGTCTGGCAAATTCACCGGATTCAGCCATAAATCCAATTCCCGGATGTATTGCATCCACATTGTATTTTGTTGCCACGGACAGGATTTTGTATACATTCAGATAAGAGTCCCTGGCATCGCCGATACAGACCTTTTCATCGGCGATTCTTAAGTGGGGGGAATCCTTATCAACATTGGAATATACGGCTACCGTACGGATTCCAAGTTCTCTGAGAGCCTTAATTATTCTTACTGCAATTTCTCCCCTGTTTGCAACCAACACCTTATTATATTTCCCCATCATCCACTCACCTTAATAGAAAGTAATTCCTGATCGCATTCCACCAGACTCCCATCGGCTGCCATGATTTCCTCAACGATACCGTCAACCGGTGCTATTACATCGTTATATACTTTCATTGCCTCTATCACTCCTAACACACTGCCTTTGTTTACTTCCTTTTTTCCACCCTTAAGACTGTCCGCTACGGAAAAAGCTCCAACAAAATTTGATTTAACAATAACGTATTCCGTTCCTTCCATACTGCCTGAGCTACCAGCTGCATGACGCCCAGGCTTTTTATCCAGAGCAAGGATATCTGTGTTTTCCTGTACCAGCTTTTCTATGTCAATACTTTCTTTGGTTGCTACACTTTGTGATTCATATTTAACATCACTTTCCTTTAGGACGCCTTTTTGAAAGGATAATTCCTCCCCATTCATGGAGTACTTAAAATAGTTCAGTTCTGACTTTTCACAGATTTCTAAAATACTTATCAAATTTTCACCATTCATACATTATACATAATACGTTAATATTATTTTCCCCTTCCTTTATTTTATAGCTATGCATCAACGCGTCTTAGAACATCCTCTTTCAATTTTCTTATATTGCCGATTTCACGGAATTTATTTCTGCGGGCTTCCTTCAGTTCCATTCCTGAGAGTTTTTGCAATTGTATAATTTCTTTCTGCAGGATGCTTCTAAGTCTTTCACACAGCTGCTCAAAGGTTCCCTTTTCGCTGATTACCCGGTCAATTATTCCTGCCTCATAGATATCGCCGGCTGTCAGCTTCAGATGTTCCGAGGCCAGACTTGCCTTTTTGGAGTCTCTCCATAAAATACTTGCACAGCCCTCCGGTGATACTACCGAGTAGATTGCCTTCTCCAGCATAAATACTTTATTAGCCACTCCAAGGGCCAGAGCTCCACCGCTGCCTCCTTCACTAATGACTACGGATATTACCGGGACACCAAGGGCTGACATTTCAAATAAGTTCCTTGCAATTGCTTCTGCTTGTCCTCTTTCTTCCGCATTTATACCGGGAAATGCACCTGGTGTATCAATAAAGCATATGATGGGCCGATTAAATTTTTCCGCCTGCTTCATAAGCCTTAAGGCCTTTCGGTACCCCTCCGGCAGCGGCATGCCATATTGCCGTAATTTACTGTCTGCCAAGTCTTTTCCCTTGTACTGGCATATGACGGTAACCGGGATATTGCTTAGATATGCCAGACCGCCAACAATCGCCCTGTCATCTCCATAATATCTGTCTCCGTGCAGTTCAATAAAATCCGTGAAGACGTTATTGGCCAATTCCATGCTCTTAAACCGTTTTTCACTTCTTATACTGAGGATATTATTCCAGGTACTGTTTTCCTGCCTGGTTGTTGTCCCTTCGCTGTCCAGATTATGTATTTGATTACTCACCACGTTCCCTCCTTAATTTTATATTAATAAGCACAGGCATCCGTCTTTGGCACTGTATGGTATTTTAACAGCCGGAACAATAAGGCTTTTAAACCTTCTCTGGGGACAATAGCATCCAGAAATCCATGCTCCAGCAGATATTCCGAAGTTTGAAACCCCTCCGGTAATAGTTCCTTAATGGTCTGTTCAATTACCCTCTTCCCTGCAAAACCGATTAAAGCATTGGGTTCTGCCAGAATAGTATCTCCTAAAAAAGCAAAACTGGCACTTACTCCCCCTGTTGTGGGATTGGTAAGGACACTGATATAGTAACCGCCAGCTTCACTGAATTCCTGTACTGCAGCTGCTGTCTTTGCCATCTGCATAAGAGAATAGATTCCTTCCTGCATCCTGGCACCTCCTGAAGTTGAAAATATTATGACCGGAAGCTTACGTTTTTGCGCTTCTTCAAACATACAGGTTATTTTCGTACCAACAGTAATTCCCATACTTGCCATAATAAATCTAGAATCCATAATTCCAATCATGGTGCCTATTCCGTTAATTTCTCCATAACCGGTTATGATAGCTTCCTTTAAGCCGGTTATTTCTGCCGCTTTTTCATATTTTTCTTCATAGCCCGGGAATATTATGGGATCCTGAAAAGCCATTTCTTCATTTAATTCTTCAAAGGTTCCTCCATCAACAATGGCATCGAGTCTGTCTGAAAAAGTCATGGTATTGTATGTACCGCATTTATTACATATGTAATGCTCCCTCTTAAACCTTGTATTCTCATGAACATATCCACACCTGCTGCATTTTCGAAAGGCAATCTCCTCCACTTCTCTCTACCTCCAATCTGTTTTTTCGAACGACACCCTGATACTATTCTTTCTTATAGTTAATGGTATGGTAGCATAAAAGAAAATCAATGAAACATTCTGTCCGTAAACGCTCAAATTATGGGCATAAGAAGTTATTGGGAAAGTGTTAATATATTTGGTATCTCCTCCCTTAAATAACCAAGCAGACTGTAACCAATGCCTGCTGTTCCAGTCATAAAACCGGGATGGTAGTATTCGGATAAGGTAATGTCAGAACTGTCATTTAATATTCCTGTTACCAGGCTTGCCATACAATCGTTATAACCTTCCAGGATGTCTTTGTTTCCGCTATATCTGGCATAGGAATTTGCAATATGGATATTTCCACAATTGCCATGACATAAGCAATAGCTGGCTCGTAAAGGATTGTCAGAAATATTCTTTAACGCCCTGTCGATATCCCTGGTAAGTCTTTCTGAAAATTCATTACCCAGGGTATTAAGGAGTCCCATCCGGCTTAATAGAATCCCCCCTGACCCATGACACCAGGAAACAGAGCTTTCTTTCTTCTTCCCATCCCGCAAATCCGACCAGTTATTCCGCTCTGAATCGTATAAACTTTCCTCATAGTTTAACAACTCATTTATAAAGCCATAATATTCCGTAGTATTGGCTGTTTTTGACAAAAGGGCTAAAGCAAGGCAGATTCCGCTGTTACCGTGAGAAAGCCCTCCCAAGGGAACCTCACAGGTGCTTAGCAGAATACCAGCTCCGCGGGGCATACGAACGGCATTCTTTCTCAGAATATCAGCTGCTTTCCTTGCAGTTGCCAGGTATTCCTCTTCCTGGGTCAATTCATAGAGATTGCAAAGGACAATGATTACCCCTGCATTTCCATTGAGAAGATCAAAGTCTTTGTCCTTCTCAATTAACCCTGCAAGTATCCAAACCTGTTTTTTTGCATAATTCAGATATCTTAAATCTCCTGTGACTTTATACAAGGTCTGATAAGTGTAGACAAGAGAGGCTTCCCCTGTAAAGGCACCTATTCCCTTTTCTTTATTCACTGTAGCTCTTGCCTCCAGATTCCTATCCGTATAGGCAAAGAGGGTTTGCTCTACTATTTCACACAACCTGGTATACGAAGACTTTCTTCTAATGGTATTTAATAAATTCATAAAAATTGCAACACCTGCAATCCCATCATAGAGATAAGGATTCAGCGGTTTGAAAAACTTATTATTTACCCCAGTTCCCGTATGGAATATTCCTGTCCAGTTCACTTCTGTAAAAGCTTCGTTAAAAATTGCCTGTGACACCAACCGGTCACCTAGTTTTTCAGCTGCCTGAGCTATAAGCCTACTGTCAATTATGGTTTCTTTCATAAGCTCCTTTCTTTGCTTCGATTGCCTCTGGAAACTGCTTGTGCCAAACCTCATGTTCATATTTATGGTATTCTGGTCCATGGTTATCCGTATAAAAACCTCCTGTTTTTCCATGTCCGAATAGCTTAAGTTATCTATTCGTTCACACAAACTGCTGTAAGCAGTCTTATGAAAGAAGTTTTCCAATCTGGTTCCGTCGGAAAAAATGAAGGCTTTCCCATCAGCTTCCATAAAAAACTGTGGTATATCTCCTTTCATTAATTCTCTGACTTCCGCTTCGACTATTTTATTTCTATGTTGAACCTTGTAAGGACAGGTTTCATAGAGCTGGTAGAACAACATATTCCTGTCGCTGCCATCCATCAGGAAATCAGGATGATAGGATGCCGTAAGAAGCGACGAATAGTGCTGGGTATCTCTTACTAAGTATCTGCTTTTCGTTTGTTTCAGTTCTTTCAGTCGCTCTTTCAGCTCCTCTTTCTTCTCAAGCGAAGCGGTGTACGCCAGCCAAAAACCTCTCAACAGGTCTTCTGTAAATAAGCTCTCCTTGATATCACTTCCCAATAAGGAGGGAAGATTCTTTGCACCATGAGTACTTGGGTATCGATATTCTATGGATATATCAGAGGATTTGTTGTTTGTAATATAAGGTATCTTAAAGGGTACTTTCTGACCTGCACCTCCACTGATTCCGCTGACATCTACTCCCTTCCCCCCAGCTTCCCAATGATACACCGGTAATAAACCAAGGTATAACACAGACTCACTCAAAGCTTTTCTCACCTGCCCTTCCGCAGTATTTTCTGCCTCCCTTTCTGTTCCTATTAAGGTTTCCAGGTCAATAATTACCGGAAATTCACCAAACGCTATCAGATTTTCATAATGCAGGTCACTGGTCTTTAAGAGATAAGCTGCAAATAAATTAATTCCCATTCTGGTATAGTAATTTTTAATTTCCTGCTTATTCAGGCAGCCTTTATGCCGGATTACTTCTTCCCAGCCGTAATTCCCCCTGTCCAGCATCCTTCTTGAAAATTCCGGTATACTGCATTCTCCTGATATCCAATTCACGAAATTCTGATAAAATATTTCGTTTGCCAGTGAATGAGGTTTATAGATTACACTTTTTTCATTATCAAAGGTAAACTTTATTACCGTTTTTGAACTCTGATGATTATCCGCTATATCTGCATCAAAAGATATAACCCGATCAAATGGCTCTCCGTAAAAAATATGCTGTATAAGCTCTTTCTTATCCTGCCGAAGCTTAATTAACACACCTGTCAGGAAGTCTGTAAAGGAAACAATGGTTTCCAGAATACCTCTTAGCATTACAGGATAGTTTTCACAGATTTCATAGATATAGTTTATATCCTTTAGATAATTCTCCTGATAATATTCATATTCCTCCTCTGAATTACAGCCCTTTAAATATCCCTCTGCTTTCAGAAAATGAATCTCATTAATTAATGTTCTAATACTTATTGCTTTTATTTTTTTATAGATAATCTTTAAAAAATCCCGGGTTATATCCCTGTTTTTACTATTGCTATCAGCTGAAAGCTCCAAATGGAAATAGTACTGGGCTAATTTAAGGAAATATTGATAAAAGTATGCAAAATCCGTATGTTCTTCATAGAAAGCAAGGTTTTCACCAGCGTATAAATTACTCTCGAATAGGAATGCTAACCTCCTGATTGGGTGAAATATATCATCAGAGATCTCAAATTCACCGTTATTTAAATGATTAACAATACCTGGCTTCTTATATAAATGATTCATGGTGTCTTTTCCCAGTAGTTTTTCCCAGTAGTTTTTACTCTCACTGCTTACGGATAAATGGCTTATCTTATAATTTCTTTCATATAAAACACTGCTCTTCTCAAGATTTCTCATATACTGTCCCCTGTCATGAACTTTCTTCGACATGTACTTTTAACTTTCTATGCCATTTGCTTTTTTCGACATGTACTTTTTACTTTCTATATCATGCTTTTTCGACATGTGCTTTTAACTTTCTATGCCATGTGCTTTTTCAACATGTACTTTTTACTTTCTATGCCATGTGCTTTTTCAACATGTGCTTTTAACTTTCTATGCCCTGTACTTTTTCAACATGTACTTTTTACTTTCTATGCCATGTGCTTTTTCAACATGTACTTTTTACTTTCTATTTCATGTACCGTTTCTCTGATTACTCTTCTCTGTTATTTACTTTTCCCTTGCTATACCAGACTCCAGCTTTGCAGACTCTGGTATTGATACACTACTTTCTTCCTGCTAAAAAAAGAAGAGGAGACAATACTAGCTTGTCTCCTCTCTTCTTTGAGATATTTTTTCAGCAGCAGATTAATGTTAAGAATCCGCTGCACCCAACTGTAATTGTATAAATCGCATCGGGGTTCTTACTCTCCCTTAGAGAAACGATTTCACTGATTTCTGCTGGTATATCTCCGGCTGGATGATTGAACTGGTTCCCTGTTTTTACTCTTGTTAATTTTGTTGTCATTTCTTTACCTCCATTTTAATTTTTTTATCCTATCATATCATTTCATGCTTGTCTTGCAGCAGCTTGTACACCAATGACAATGTTTTGTCTCTATTCAGCAGTTTAACGTTACAATGATTTCAAACAGATTGTCATCATAATTATAGTCCAGCAGACCTTCATATTGATTTACTATGGTTTTTATACTCCAGAGCCCTAACCCATGTAAATTCTTATCTTCCTTTGATGTAACAATGGAATCATTTAAGACCTTCGGTTTATGGGCCAAGCTGTTACTTACTTTTACAATTAACATATTGTTTTTCTTCTTCATAACCACATTGATCCACTTCTGAGATTTCTTTACCAGATAACAGGCCTCAATGGCATTGTCAAATATGTTGGATACAATAGAGCATAAATCATCATCTCTGATTTGAACCTTGCCTATCTTCTCAATATCAGTTTCCACCTGGATGTCATATTTTGTGGCTTCTGTAAGTTTATAATTTAGTATGATATCCAGGATCTGATTCTCCGTTTTAACGGTACTATCCAGTAAACGTATTGGTTCCACGATGGATTCTATATAGGCAAGGGCCTGTCTGGAATCATTGTTCATTAAGTACTGATGCAATATATTCATATGGTTCTTTAGATCATGATATATACTGGAATTTTTTTTGTATAATGTTGATAAATTACTGTAGTTCTGTGCTGTCATCTGCTTATAGACTTCTGCAAGGTTAGCCCGTTCCAGATTATCCCTGTAAATGATATAGACAATTGCAACCGTTACGCACAAGATGCACCATATCAGAAAACATGTCCACTGTAACATCATATCTCCGGTTATGTTCTGGAGATAAATTCTCTGGAAATAAACCGTGGCACTGCCTCCGCCAATTACAAAAGCAAGCAATAATCTTTTATATTTATATATATAAGTAATCTTTCCTTTGAAAGCCCTCTTTAAAATTTGATAAAGGACAGCCCAAATCCCTAATAATACGATTGTATAGAGAAATCTTTCCCTGCTGTTCAGTGTTGATATAAGGTAACCCAGATCAATATTATCTTCCAGCAGGCTAATAAGAAAAGTAAATAAAAGCTCGCCAAACACACTCAAAATAATATACAGATTTATTACCAAAAATCTCACCATAAATTTTTCATAATAAAGAAAATAGGTCATGACAGATAAGTAAAGAATAATTACAAAAATTAGTATGTTTGAATAGGTCACTACCTGGCTGTTCAGGAAGCTGATAACAGCAAGGGGTAGTGACAGAGCTATTCTTAACAGCATCTGTCTTTTGTGATTTCCTTTACACTCAAATAAACAGCTTAAAAGACAGAGGCATAAATCAATTCGGAAAAAGCAATGTAAGAATTCAACTATCTGGAATATCAGCATCAAACATTAACCCTCCAAAATTGAATTATTTTCTTTTTTACTTCATTCATATGGGATCTACTAACAGACAGATTAATACCGTTACGCAATATAACAAGATTGTTATGGATTTTCATAATATGAGGGGCATTCACAATAAATCCCCGGTCAATAATTAAAAATTCTTCAGAATTTAAGTCATTATATACATCGGATATACTTTTTCTTTCTCTGCTTTCACCGGATGCCGTTACAAATATAGAATTTTTTCCTTCTTTAAAAATATAGTAAATGTCTTTATAAAAAATTTTTTCAAATCTGGAGTTTGTCTTAATGATATAGCTTTCTTTTTCCCTGTTACAAATCTCTGCCGTTAAATCCTTCAAAGCAATGGGCAGTTTTTTATTGATAAGCGATTTTGGTATGTAACGGCTGATATTAAGCTCATAACCGTCAATTGCATACTCCATGTGGGAAGTTATAAAAACCACATAGCTTTCTTTCATTGTCCGGTTAATTACTTTGGCTAATTCCATACCATTTATATTCGGCATCTCTATATCTAAGAAACAGATGTCAAAATATTGATGCTCTTCCATATCATAAATAAAGTTCTTAGGGTTTTCATAACAGCTCACACGAAAAGGAATGCTTTTATTTCTGAAGAATTTATTCACTTCCAGTGCGATATTGTCGATATTCGCCCTCATGTCATCAACAATAGCAATTTTTATCATATAATACCCTCCCCTCAGAAGATTAATATACAAGGTATTATACCAACATTTTACTAATTTTCAATAAAAAATGTGTAATATTTACATTTATTAATGTCATGAAAATAAATTTCGTCTTTGTTTATGACTAATTCATACAATTCTCTCCCTGAAATAGTATGGTTACAATAGGAGTAAATCCCGATTTCTTTGTTGTTCACCTTTTCAATGATATCATCTACAACTGTAATAATCAGCATCTTATTCTTTTTGGAGGAGGACCATTTTCCTATCATGCTTCTCACCTGGGGCCTGGTTAATTTTATTTTTTTTGAATGATAGAATTTATTAGGAAACATTAAGCTTCTTTCTGTTCCCAGACTCTCTAGGATATCATCAAATTCCTTCTGACAGGATTCATAAGTAAAGCCCATTTCCAAATACGCTTGAATCAGCAGAGTAGCTACTTCCAGATATTTCAGTTCCCTGCCTATTAAATAATAGCCTTGTAAATGCTTGATGCTCATTAAGAATGTTTGATTGATTGAGATTCCTTTATATTTCAAGCTGCCTGCCGCAAGTTTGATTGCTTCCAGGTAGTTTCTGGATTGTTCCGAATTGACCAAAACAATACCCCCTTATTTTTATTAACCAGCAATTAATAACTTAATTTTTTCCTGAAGCTTTTGATTTCTTATCACCTACTATCCTACAGGGCAGCTGTGACAGCTTCTGATTGCTTCTTTCGATAAAAAACCACATGTCTATCTTACATTATTTAAAAGCAAATAAATTCTTTTTAGCCACATTCATCCGGAAATCAATAAACTTGCTTCTGTCCTTTATATTAAAATAGATATTGTCCTCTAAAATCAGCTCAAAGGGCTGTCCGGGATAGACGCCGTAACAATGCCCCGGATATATGATCGTATCCTTACTGACTGTATCCTTTAAAAACTGCAAACTGTCATACATATCAGAGGCAGCCTTACTGGTATCACAAAGCCCGCAGCCTTCATAAAATAAGGTGTCTCCCGTAAACAGGTTATCAGAGATCCAATAGCAGGCACTTCCCAGCGTATGTCCAGGTGTTAATAAAACCCTCACCTTAAAAAAAGCTAATGGCAATAGTTCCAGATGCTCGACGTGGCGAAGATTCTTACAGCTGTACCTGTAATGCTTCGCTTCAATTCCTGATATATAAACCTCTGCATTAAAGGCACTTACCAATGCACCTACTAAATTGGTATGGTCATAATGGGAATGTGTCAGTAATATTGCCTTGACATTAAGATCATTTATTTCTAAATAGGCGATAATCTTCTTTATCTCCCACGCCGGATCAACAATAAGGCACTCCTTTGTTCCAGCTTTGCTTATGATATAGGTATAGTTTATGTAATTAGCCCATTTACACCTTATGGTATTCACTTTGCAGCTGCTTTCCATGTTACTCCTCCGCTCTATAATGCCTCATATGCCGTTAATGCTCCTTATTGCCCTACTGGACCTGCAAGTCCAGGAACACAACATTGCTACAGCTCCATGATATTATTTCCTTTAACAAAAGCTAATTTGATTTTTTATCCTTTCTTCCCCGTGTCTCTCAAGACAGCGAACAGCGATATCAACAAAGCACTGTTTATTCAGGAAATCCACTTGTATTTTAGCACGTCCTTTTCTTTTATTGATTTTCTTAATTATCCCTTTATAATGAATTAATGGCCCGTCTATGATGTTTACTTTTTCCTCCTCCACCAAGACATCGGATATTCCGATAACGCCTTCCTGATTAATCAAATCAATGATAAGACCAATCTCTTTCCTATCAATTTCCTGAAAATAGCTATCATTTTTTAGCATCCTGATAATATGGGAGCTTTTATGATTCTTCATGATTTCATAAAGTTTTACAATCTGATCTGTACCAATCAGCACATAACTGGGGAAAAGTATTCTGAGAACATAAGCTCTCTTACCTTCATGATATTCATACAGGCCTCTTTTCGGGACAATCACTTCATAGGTATCCTTCGGGCTGAAAAATTCATAAAGCTTTTTCAGATTTTCACAAACCTCATCCTCTTTCCCTGTCCTTACAAACAGCGCATACCAGCTCATATTATCTCCCTCCGTATCATCTATTGATTAGGAAATCGTATATTTACATCAAAAGAAATATCCATTACGAATACAGAAATTATTTGTAAGTATACCACAACCAAAAGAAAATAACTTAAAATGGCTTTTTTGGAAGAGTTTTGTCCTTAAAAAATTGTATGCTCCATTTACTGTGCTTCTCTGGCATACGAAAAAGCGGCACACCTGAAAGGGGGCCGCTGAATAATTTACTGAAGCTGCTACAGCTCAAGTATATGCAGATATATCAATATTTTCACAATAACTCATTTCTAGCTTTCCATCTACTTCTGCCAGCGGATAGATTACATAACCGGAGGTAAAGTACTTTTCACCATTCCCACCCCACCGGTCTCCATAATACAGGGCCTGACCGTTCACCTTCAGGATAAAAGCTGCCTGACTGCCAAAAGTAGTTTCATCACCAATCTCTTTCAGACTGCTCCAATTACCTTCCATCGAGTCCGCCACTGCATATTTACCCTGGTTTGGCGCCCAGCCGGTACAAAAGGAAGAAATCATATAATATTTCTCCTGAAGTTTTACGACTGCCGGAGCCTCACGGTACTCTCCCTGCCACAATCTATGCACCAGACATTCCACATTCATATAATCATCGGTAAGCCGGTATACATGGAGATCCGCATTGTCTCTGGCTGCCGAGATAAAGTAAGCCTTACCGTTATCCTCTTTAAAAAGGGTGCAGTCTCTGGACATATATCCATATGGATTGAAATGACCATGATAAATAAAATCTCCCTCCGGCGTATCACAGGTAGCAATCCCAACCGCCGCATCATGATAATCCTTTCCGTTTTCAAAGTGAGCCCAAAGAACGAATTTTTTTGTCATTTCATTATAAAGTACCTTGGGACGCTCCAGATTCACCTTTTTGCTGTCCTCATTCTGCAGCTGAATTTTGGTTCTGACACGATAAGCCTCTGTTCTGGATTCGGTGGTCAGGATATGGTTACGGAATTCCCAGTCTGCAAGATTCTTTGAACGATAGCAGCTGACATAATAGTTTTCCCGTCGATCTTCGCCATACCAGTAATAATAACCGCCATAAAAAATGATACAGCCACCGTGGGCGTGAATCGGGTTTCCTTCCCTGTCCATCCACAGCGCACCGTTTATTAATGCACTCATTTGTTTTCTCCTTATGCTTATTATTTCGTCTTATTAAATCTTTAAAAGGCTATCATAGGTATTGACACCCCTTTTTCTTTCGTGGGACTCTGCTGTCCGTCTTTCACCAGATAAATGCTACTGCTGCACTCCTTCACACCTTCCAATAGCTCTTGATAGGGCTGGGAACAGATATCAAAGAGACCAATATTATAATTTTCTCCGTCAAAACGCCCCAGGGAAAACTGGTCGTAACACTGGAAATAATGGCAACCAACTCCATAGGGATGGGCTGCCACCCGCTCACAATAGTACCGATAAGCCGTCCCTCTGTCTCTCTGGCTTGCAACGCCTTCCAGACCGGTGGCAGTCGGACCTGCATCCAGCGCACCAAAATGGAATTCTCCGATCATTACTGGCAGCTCCACTCCAAGGTTCACAATATTTTGAATATTTTCTGTTGGATCCACAGCATAGCAGTTGATGGAAAAGACATCGAAATTCTCCCATCCTGTTACCAGCTCCGGATCGGACACCCAGGCCCAGCGCATACCAAGAATCATGTGATTGGGATCAACTTTCCTGCACTCCTGACAGGGGATTTCTACATAAGCCCGCAGCATTCTAAGAGAAAATTCTCTCATATCCTTCGCCGCATCCTCGGACCAATGGGAAACCCTCTCCCTGGAATGATAAAAATCATTAAACTCTTTCAGTTCACAGTGATAAGCTTTATTCAGTTCCGAAATCTCACCGTATTTTTCTTTCAGAAAACGAATCAGCTCCTCCTTACATACTGTCTTTTCCGTATTATAAAGTACCTCATCCGCTAATACCAGCTGGTCTACAAAGGCCCAATTCGGTTCATTTCTCAGGAAATACCCTATCATGAGGGGATCATTCTTTCGTTTTTCCAGAGCCTGTGCACATCTTTTCGCTTCTCTGGCATATTCTTCACTTAGCACATCCGGAAAATCTCTGAATATCCTGGCACTGGTATCCGGAAATTCTGGCAGAGACGTCACATAAGGCATATCGGTAGTTCCAAACAGTACTTCATCACTCCAGTTGCCCAAGGTATTCATACCATATTGACGCAGCTGATCTGTGATCAGCTTCTGCCATTCAGGATACCAATTCTTACCTAAAGCCCGGTACAGATTTGCCTG
Source organism: Anaerocolumna sp. AGMB13020 (assembly GCF_033100115.1). Lineage (NCBI taxonomy): Bacteria > Bacillati > Bacillota > Clostridia > Lachnospirales > Lachnospiraceae > Anaerocolumna > Anaerocolumna sp. AGMB13020. Next base: position 1,398,517 of record NZ_CP136910.1, read on the forward strand.
GCTGTAGGAGAATAACAGCCCCTCTCTTCTGGATGCTTCTTTTGCTTTTTCTTTCCTTATCTTTTTAAACATTTTATGATATTCCGGATCTTCTGCTGCCGGAAGCCAGTTAAGCCATTTCTCTACACCATCCACACGACAGTCAGCCCCAAGGCCTACGCAGTCTGTCCCCATGCTGAAAAATGCATTTCCCATCGGATCTGCCAGAAACCACCTTCCACCTGCTTTGTATTTCGTAAAGAAACCCGTTGCTTCTCCCAGCTTTTTCTGCTTCCAACCTCCATATTCTGACCAGTCTTTGGCAGGATAATTCCCACTGCTTTCTGCTATCTGCTTTTGAAGGATATCTTTTAGTTCGTCAAGCCCCTTTACTTTGGACTTCCAGAATTTCTGCTTATTCTGACCGAGTTCATCAATGAGCTTTCCCTCCGGAAGTACATGAGAGGCGGGATAATCTTCTGTAAGAGTCATGTCGGATATCCTAAGTGTTATATCATGAAAGACCGGAAGTGTCTCCAGCTCAATTTTTTCTATTTCATCCGGTACCACTCTTCTGCCATGGCAGACTTGCTTTAGCTGCCCTGCATTGGACTCCGGAAACAGTACATGGCCATCCATCCAGTTCCTGTCGATGCAAATTGGTGTACGTACCCCCGGAAGTATACCAAACTGCACATCAAAGGCCGGCGTTTTTTCATCCCCCTTCACATAGACCCGCAGAGCCAGCACCACACTATGTTCTTCACAGGCCTCCAAGTAAAAAGACACATACCTTTCCTGACAGTTAATCAGTTCAGGAAGGGCTATATCTGCACCATTTGCTGCTATTTTTAGGGTGGAGCTCTCTTCTTCTCTTGCTATTAAGGTAATTCCATTACGAAATCTACCGCTCTCTATCTTGATCTTCTGCATATTCATTTTCCTCCTTCTGCATTGTATCTATCGTAAATCTTCCACTACTGCTTCCATTTTCTATATTCCTTTGGGGTCACTGCATATCTGGCTTTGAAAAGTTTCGAAAAATACTGGCTTTTCTGATAGCCCACCTGCTCCATGATCTCGTGAATTCGAAGTTCTGTCTGCTCCAGAAGCTGTGCCGCCTTCTGCATCCTGACCTCCGTAATAAAGTTTGACAGATTCTCCTCGGTGGTTTCTTTAAAAATTTTTGATAGATAAGCAGGATGAAGATGTACAATCTCTCCCAAAGCCTCCAGGGACAGATTTTTCCCATAATTCTCCTCGATGTATTTCTTTACACAGGTGATAACATCTCGCTGGTCACATTGCATTTCTCTGGCGCTGCCCTGCCTATCCGTCTCCTTGTTAAAGCTTTTCTCCAGTACCCTTGCCAAAGATTCTTCAAAATCCTTCTTTATCACAGGTTTTACCAGATATTCTGATACCCCATAACGTACTGCCTGCTGAGCATACTCAAATTCACTGTATCCGGATATTATCATAACCTTCGTCGGATAGCGATTTTCCTTGATAATTCTTGACAGATCCAACCCTGAAATCTTAGGCATTTTGATGTCCGTTATCAGAAGCTGCGGATGGTGTTCCTGCAGAAGATTCCTGGCCATGGAACCGCCTTTTGCCGTCAGTACCTGTGTAAAGCCATAACTTTCCCAGTCTACCAGCTTTTTGATATACTCGATCATATAGGGTTCGTCATCTACGATTAATACCATCATTCTCCATCTCCTTTGGTAATACATCTATAGTAAAGGATACCATCAGTCCGCCCCAGATGCTCTTTCCAAACCGGAGTCCTGCCGATTCATCATAATAATTGATCAGTCGCTGATTGACGTTCCACAGTCCAACACTCTCCTCCTCTTCCCGTTCTTTTTTGGAAAGCCGCTTAAACAGGGCGTCAATTTCCTCTTCCGTCATCCCGTCTCCGTCGTCAGAGACCTCAAAACACAGAGCACCGCTTCCCAGTTCATATACCTTGACATAGATATGTCGTGCATTTTCCCTCTCTTCAATGGCATGCTCTATTGCATTCTCAATGATTGGCTGGAGAATCAGCGGGATAATCCGCTTGTCATAGAGGTCTTTGGATACCTCAATGGAGTATTCAAGGTCTTTGCGCATAGCCGTTATTGCCAGATAAGCTTTCGCATAGGATACTTCCTCCCCAATGGTAGTTATGGTTTTGTTCTTGGTACAATACCTGTAGTAACTTGAGAGATGGACTGCCATCTCTGTAACCGCTTCCGGCTGATCTGCCACGGTTACAATATAGGAAAGACTGTTGTAAAGAAAATGAGGATGAATCTGCAGCTGAAGCTGCCGAAGCTCCGCCTGGTTCCTGAGCTGCTGTTCTTTTAAGGTAGATTCGATCAACTGGCTGATTCTTGTCACCATGCGGTTAAACTGTCGAAAGACATAACCAAACTCATTGTTTGGCAATGCCATGATTTGTGCAGTAAAATTACCTCCTTCTACCTGCTTTAGCTTTCCGGTCAGAATCCTTAGCTGAAGCAGAATGTTGTTGTAATACAAAAGCATGAAGATCAGACCAATCAGAAGGAGGACAACCAGAAGGCTTCCGGTGATACGGTTAATATTTGAAACCGGGCGCATCATCTCCTTCAGCGGATAATAAGAGACCAGCTCCAGTCCATTCTTAAGAGCTCCGGAGCTTACAAGCTGATATTTCCCTTTGCTTATAGAAAGATAACTGGCAGATTCCCCGCTGGTGGAACCGGATTTCGTGTACCCGCCTTTTAAGTTTTCACCCGGCAGATTTTGGACAACAGAATTTCCTTCTCCTGCTTCACCCATGGACCTGAGAAGCTCCTTCTCTGTCTCACTGCCAGAGAACAGGCTCTTCTTCTGTGAATACAGGAGCATCGTTCCACCTCCCTTCATTCCGGAAGCCATGGTCTTTAGCTTATACAGATAATCCCGCTCCATCCGTATAATCAGATAAGGTTCATCATCGGTATCATCCCAATCCGTAACATATTTTCTTACGAAATATACTTCATTTTCATAGATAAACCATTGGTTGTCTTCCACCGGTTCAAGCATAACATCCTTGACCCCACTGAGAGCAGTGGTCGTGATAATACGCTGTGCCTTCGGCCAGTACAATATGAACTGCGCCATACCCACATTGCTCTTCTGCCGCCCTTTCAGGTATTCTTTCATCTGATTGACATCTGTTACATACCGATAAGCATCATATTCCTCTATAAGGGTAAGATGAAGCGTCTTAAGATCATCACTATTAAGGATTCCATCCGCTTCAATCTCTATCTCTTTGATCTTCTGTCCAAGCAGCATCTTCGAGTATTCCATCTGAATCTTTGCAGCCTGCATCAGAGACTCTTTCAGACTGGAAGTGCTGTATATGTAAAGGATTGCAAAACCTGCTATAATCATAACCAGAAATACTGCAAATATATTGAAAATAGATCTAATTTTCTTCATATGCCACCCCAATTGTATGTAATTCCAAATTTCCGGTACCATTATAGCAAATTAATCTTTGTATTACTATATAAGCATAAGGAACCGCTACTTTATTGTAACAGTTCCTTATTGACAGTTTTATTTTACAGACTGATACCACTCATTGATTTCTTTGGTGATTTCATCTCCGCCTTGAGCTTTCCAATCCTGGACGAATTTATCGAAGGAATCCAAAGCTTCTTTTCCGTAAATGATGTTGGTGTATACCTGCTTCTCCATGGTCTGAAGCTGTTCCCATTTCTTCTTCATCGTAGCGGTAGGTTCACCATTAAACAGATTTGGAAGCAGCTCCTCTCTGTGTGCATTCGCCAGCGCATAACCTTCCGCCATATCCGGTGCTGTCTCAAAATCAGCGGTTGCTCTGATCTGTGCACTGGATTGTGCCTCTTTTCCTTCTTTGACATCTGCGTAAGCCTGCATCGAATCAAGAGCCGGCGCATTCTTCATAACGGTTGATTTACCAGGCATAAATGGATCCGTTACCGCTGGGTCAAACAGTTTGGAATCAAAAACTACTTTATCCCCTACCACATCGTAATCATAATTCTCCAGATATCCATATTGAAAATCACCAGTACCAAAAGCAGCATCATAGAGCCAGTCATAGTAGGCGAAAAAGGCTTCCATGTTGTTAAAATCTTTGTTGAACATCAGCCACCCGTCGTTAATCTGTGCAGCCTGATAGGTTGGCTCTCCGTTGTCCTGAAGGATATTCGGATATGCTTTGATAACAGCCTCCGGTGCTACAGATGTAACATCTCTTACGGAATTGATTGCCCAAGGTCTTCCGATAAAAATACCTGCTTTGCCTTCAGTAAATTGATTCATTGCATCCCAGGCACCGGTTGCAGCAGCTTCCTGAAAAATCCACCCATTTTTATGCCATCCTGCCATACGCTCCAGGGTCTTTTTGTTGCCCTCATCGATAGAACCATAGGTCAGATTACCTGACTCGTCTTCCTGCCAGCTTCCAGGAATATGCTTTCCGGTATTGGCAGAGAAAAGAGTAACGGGATCTGCTACCCAGCCACTGTTGTAGATGCTGTCACCCTGGTAAGTGAAACCATAAGTATCCGCTTTTCCGTTTCCATCAGGATCATTCTCCGTAAATGCCTTTATTACTGCTTCAAACTCCTCCATATTAGTGGGAGCCTTAATTCCCAATTTATCCAGCCAATCCTGACGGATAATCATAACCTGTCCTTCTGTCAAAGCCGGAGCGCAGGCAATGCCATAGGTCTTACCATCCTTGGTCACCGGATAGAAGGACTGAGGATACTTATCATAAATCTCTTTCAGACGTTCCGGCATATATTTCTCAATGTCATCATCGATGGCTTTTACACGTCCGGATTCTATCATATCCGCAATCATCTGGGTACCGTACACCGGAAATACATCCGGCAATTCTTCAGAACCTGTCAGGGCCAGACGCAGCTTCGTATCATAATTGCCCGCATCTCCGCCAAGAAGTGTGGTCTCCATCTTGATTCCCAACTTTTCCTCCGTGAGTACTGTCATGGGATTCTTATTGATGTCTTCCCCATCTCCGTATCTTCCCGTATTCTCATCCAACTGTTTTGCGATGGTAATCGTGATTGCCGGCTCATACTTTCCGTCCCCATTCTTAGTAGCAGCAGCTTCCTTGCTGCCTCCGCTGTTCTTACCGCCGCAGGCTGTAAGGAGCAGTGCGGATACCAGTAAGATTGAAAGGATTGCTTTCTTGTTTTTCATAATACCTTCCTCCTGATTGATTTAATCTGATTCTTTTAATGATTTGTAAATCTGATTTATAATCATAACCTCTGATTCGAAGTCGTTGATTCTTTTGGTAATTCATTTTTTTATTCTTTTACAGCCCCAATGACAATACCCTTTACAAAATACTTCTGTAAAAAGGGATATACCATCAGGATGGGCAGTGCGCCGATGAATACCTGGGCTGCTTTGATGGTACGTTCCGACATAGCTGCCGCAGAGGTAGGGTCCAGTGCCAGATCCTGCTGATTACCCTGTACTACAATTACCTGCAAAAAGGAGGCCAGCGGATAATTCTTGGTATCCGACATATATAGAATACCGGTGAACCATTCGTTCCAGTTACCAACCATAATAAAGAGTGCTACAGTGGCAAGACCTGCCTTGGATAATGGAAGAAATATTTTCCATAGGACAGTGAAGAAGCTAGCTCCGTCTATGAGCGCCGCTTCCTCCAGTGCTTTTGGAATTGATTTGAAGAAGTTCATAATCAAAATCAGATTGTAGCATCCAAAAGCTCCCGGTAGTATGTATACAAGGAAGTTATTCTTTAATCCGATGGAGGTATTCACCATATAGGACGGGATTAAACCACCACCAAAAAGCATGGTAAATACGAAAAACCACATCAGTGCCGTCCTGCCTCTGAAGTCCTTGGAAAGGGCATATCCCGCTGTCGTTATGACGAACATGCTTAGGAAGGTCCCAACAAAAGTTCTGAGAAAGGATATCATAATGGAACGTATGAAGTTACTGTTATTAAACGTCTTTACATAGGCCAGGCCTGTAAAGTCTACCGGCCAGAAGGTTACAATTCCGCTGTTTGCTGCACTCTTTCCGCTAAGGGAGATTGCAAACAGATTAACTAATGGTAGCAGGCACAGAAGCGCTACCGTTACAAGGAATACGGTATTACAGCCTACGAATATTTTTCTGCTCAAAGATGTACGTCTCATCGTGTATTTTCCTCCTAAAAGATTCTGTAGCCTGCGAATTTATAAGCAATCTTATATGACACAACTGTCAGGAATAATCCGATGGCCGACTTAAAGAGCCCCACAGCTGTACCAAAGCTGTACTGTCCGTTTACCAGGGATTGCCGGTATACATAGGTATCAATAATATCTCCGGTGCTATAGGTAAGGGGTGAGTACAGGTTGAAGATCTGATCAAAACCGGCATTCAATACATTTCCAAGACTAAGGGTCGCCATGACAATAATCATTGGTGTGATACTTGGCAGGGTAATATATAAGGTTTGCTGTAAACGGTTGGCTCCGTCCATCTCTGCCGCTTCATAAAGGCCCTGGTCAATATTTGATATAGCGGCCAGATACACAATCATACCGAAGCCGAAGCCTTTCCAAAGGTCGGAGATAACTGCAATCTGCCGAAACATACCAGCCTCGCCCAGGAAAAAAATCGGCTCTACTCCAAATCGTTGAAGAAAATTATTTACAATACCATCCAGCCCCAGGATATCCCGAAGCATACCGGCTACGGTTATCCAGGAAAGGAAATGAGGCAGATATACTAAGGTCTGAATTCCCTTCTTCAGTCCCATATTTTTCACTTCATTCAGAAGCAGTGCCATAAATACAGGCACAATTAACCCAAGAATAATCTTACTAACCGCGATAATCAGGGTATTAATAATCGCTTGATAAGATTCCCGGAATTCGAAGATCTGCCGGAAATTATCCATTCCCACGAATTCCGAGCCGAAGATTCCAAGCCATGGCTTATAGTTCTGGAATGCCATGATAAGTCCGCCCATGGGGATATAGCAGAAAATAATTGCCAGAACGAAGCTTGGTAATATCATTACATAGAGAGGCCAGTTATGCTGTACTTCCTGTTTCCAGGTTTTACGGGTGATCGTTTGTTTTTTTGTCATGATTTTTTTCGAATTCTTAGTCATTTGTCATGCTCCCATCCACCTTGTTTAAATTATCTGATTCATGTTCTTAACAGATTATATAATATTGGTGGCAAAGAAAAATACACCCCGATTAAAAGGTTATGTACCCAATCTTAACATTTTTTTTAATTTTTTATATATCTCGGATGTAATTTAGGACATTATATCTAATTTTTTTGCTTTTCACCAGTTTCTCATTATACTTTTTATCAATTTATTTCTAAATATTGGTACTTTTATTGTTATTTTTCCATATCAAATTAATCAGCTTCCTTATGTTAATAAAAGAGTTCCCTCTCTTTCCTTCTCTTCAGACCAGACTGGAAAACTCTCTTATTTTGGTTCTTTTTGATTCTTTAACTAATACACTGTCTGCAAGTGAACTTGAGCTTCTACAATGTCTTCCAGAAGGAAACCTCAGACAACAAAAAGACACTGATTTCTATATATAAGAAGGTCCAGTGTCTTAATTTAAAAAATGTTTTTTATTGCATAACTGCCAATCCTCTGACTGGTATAACGTTCTGAAGTATTCACCTTAAGAATTGCCTTCACCTGTACCTGAGTCCCGGTTCATGCCAATACCGGTTGAAAATAGTGCATAATTCTCGAATCTACTCCAGAATCCTCTCACATCTTAAGCTGGAAATATCGCGAAAAGCTATCCTTGTATTAACAACATCCAAGGTTCTGCTTACTGCATCAATTCGTGTTACCATCCCGGTTACCTGCACATATTCTCTATTATTAAAATATTCTACTGTAATGAGCTCTTTCTTCTTAAGCTGTTTTATCTTCCGCTCCAGTTCATCCTTCTGTTCTTCCGATAAATCACGTTTTGGAACGATAATCCGTTCCTTTTCTGTTATTGCTTCACGAAATCCTTTTAAAGCATCAAAGGGCATAAATTGCTTCGCACGGGTTCCCCTGTCCATTTTGCTCCTGTTATTCTCCACTTTTATGCCCTCCGATCTGCCTGTTACGTTCCATGGTAGTTCCCGCCTCCTGCAGGTCCATTCCGCGTACAATTGCATTTTTACCAAACTTCTTTTTGATTTCCAAGGCTGCTTTTTGTATTCTCCTGTCCTTCTCTATTTCTATGGGATCTGTGAACAGGTCATACTGTTCATAGGTTTCATCGGAGACATTATTACAGGAGAGGCTCAGCCTCCTTATAGGCTTATTCTTATCTACAATACGCTCATACAGTCCAATCACATAGGGTATGATGGTGCGGTAGGAATTGGTGGTAACCGTCATTGAAGCTGTTCCATTAGCAGGTTTTAGACCCAGCTCATTCGAGTATCCAATCATCAGGGACATAGAACCGGTGACCACACTTTTCTCTACCATATCCAGACATAAGGCATCGGCCATCTCCTTTACAATCAACTTACATTCCTCAAAGCTGTAATCTCTTGCCAGTACCTGCCCGCTGGACATGGAACTGCTTTTCGAGCTGTAAGCCTTAATGTCTGCCATGGTTGTGGTTTCCTTTCCCCAGGCATGGTCTATCAAAAGTTCCGCATCAATACCAAACAGCCGATACAGCAAATCCTCACTTGCGCAGGTGATATCACCCATATCCAGAATCCCTACACTATTGAGCCTGTTTGCAATGCCCTTCCCGATTCTCCAGAAGTCAGTCAGCGGCTGATGCTTCCACAGGGCTTTTTGATAAAGCTCTTCCGTCAGATATCCGATATTGTCTTTTGCATGCTTTGCCATAATATCCAGTGCAACTTTTGCCAGATACAAATTTGTTCCAATTCCTGCGGTTGCAGTAATACCTGTGGAACTCTTGATATCCTCCATAATCCGTAAGGCCAGTTCCCTTGGACTCATATGATACAGGGGAAGGTAATGGGTTACGTCAAGAAAGGCCTCATCTATGGAATAAACATGGATATCCTCTTTTGAAATATACTTTAGATAGATACCATAAATTTCAGCGGAATAATCTATATAGAGCTGCATTCTTGGTGTTGCCATAATGTACTGCACATCTTTGGGTATTTGAAATACCCTGCATCGGTTCTTTATCCCTAAGGCTTTCATAGAAGGTGAAATGGCAAGACATATTGTTTTCTCACTTCTCTCAGGGTCAGCCACCGCAAGATTCGTTGTGAGAGGATCAAGCCCACGCTCCACGCATTCCACAGAAGCATAAAATGATTTAAGATCAATACATAAATAAATGTGCTCTTCCATTCTGGAGACACCTCCTTTGTTTGCAATAATAATTCAGTATTTATTATACCTCCAGAACGTATGTTTGTATATTGTTTTTTTCTGGCAATTGCAATTATTTTTTAAGAAGATTCGTTTATAGAATGAAACAAGAATTAATAATTTCGTCTTAGACTTTGATTATTATTATAGAAATCTTTCCAAGGATCATTGGAATTAATTCTCACAAGGGCTTCCGCCATATTCACCCCATCTGGCGCCACGGTATCAAGTTCCTCCCAGGTAATGGGCATTGACACTTTCGCTCCTTTTCTAGCCCTTAAGGAATAAGGTGCAATACTTGTGGCACCTCTGCCGTTTCTAATCCAGTCAATAAAAATCCGGTCAGTACGCTTGGACTTTCTTACATTACTGGTGTAGCGGTCAGGCCATTTCTGTTCCATTACTTGGGCAACAGTTCTTGCAAACTCATGGAATACCTCCCAGGTTACTACCGGTTTTAGAGGAACAACTACATGGTAACCTTTTCCCCCGCTGGTTTTAAGATAGGAGTTCAAGGAAAGCTCACTAAGAATACTTCTGATATCCCGCACACCCTGACGAACTCTGCTCAGTTCCATCCCTTCATCCGGGTCCAGATCAAAAACCATCATATCCGGTGTCTCAATTGCATCTACACGGCTTCCCCAGGTATGGAATTCCAAAGTGCACATCTGCGCTTCATAGATTATCCCAGCCAAATTCTCAAGATAGAAATATTCCTCCGTTTCGCCGCTGCCATTGGTTACTGGTATCGTAATGATGCCCTTACTGTCAGGGCCTGGATGTTTCTTAAAAAAGCTAGCCTGTGATATTCCCTTTGGACAGCGTACAACGCTTAAAACCCTGTAGCCCAAAAAGGGCAGCATGCGTTCCGAAACCTTTTCATAATACTGTACGATATCTGCTTTTGTAATTTCAGGCACTTCGTATATTATCTTATCCGGACTTGTAATTTTAATTTCACCGACATAGATGCTGCCATTGTTTACATTCAAACTTTCCCCGGCTTCATTTTCCGAGGCCTGGAATCCTGTTTCTTCTATTGCCATTTCTCTTTGAACCTCCCTGGCGTCCTTGTCCGTCCTCAACCCTTGATAACTGGCATGTCTCAGTAGATTTTCTGTGGTCCATTCGATAAATTTGACCTCCGCTACTAGCTCTGGCTCAAGCCAGGTAATCACTTCTGTTGGTTTGGATTCGGGCTCCGCTTTAAAAGCTGTATTCGTCCTTCTTATGTTCTCAAACATCTCCAATAGGTGTTTTATGTCAGCCTCGCGAAAGCCGGTCCCGACACGTCCGGCATAAACCAGATCTTCCCCTTCATAGATGCCTAAAAGAAGGGAGCTGATTCCCCTGGCTTTCTTGTCAGAAAGTGAATATCCGCAGATTACAAATTCCTGCCGCTTTTCACATTTTAGCTTTATCCAGTCGCCATTTCTGGTTCCACTGTAGACAGAATCCGCTTTTTTCCCTACAATTCCCTCCATACCGGCTTCTTCCGCAGCAGCAAAGCTCGCCTTTCCCATTCCTCTGACAGAACGGCTGCAGAAGAGTCTTTTGGGAGCATCCTTTAGCAGGGTTTCCAGCCTTTCTTTTCTTTCAGTCAAAGGATATCCACGAAGATCAACGCCATCCAGAGCAAGAAGATCGAAGATAATATAGGTGAGATTCTGTGGCTTGGGATTTTTCATATAATGCTGTAAAGCTTGAAAATCCGTCTTACCCGCAGCGTCTGTAATGGCAACTTCTCCGTCCAGTACCATTGCTCTCCCGGCAGCAAGGTCTATGAGGGAGCCGGCAACCGCCTGGAACCTTCTTGTATAATCGTTTCCGTTTCTGGTCATCAGCCGCACCTGATTGCCTTCTACAAAAGCAACAATCCGATAACCATCATATTTCAATTCATAGAGCCAGTCCTCTTCCTCTGGTATGCTATGCGTTAATCTGGCTAACATTACCTCAACCTTGCTAAAAGGATTCCGAATGAATTTTTCCGCTTCTCCGGCTTCAATTTCCTCTATGGTACGTCCTGTTCTGATACTGGTGTTAAATCCTGATATACCCTCTGTATTAACATACTCATCTTTTTCCTTCAGTAAGAGCCAGTTGTCCTTTTTCTCTCCATCCTTTGCTTTTAACCGAATCAAAGCCCACTTACCCTTTAGCCGCTTTCCTGTCAGAATAAACTTTAAGACACCCTCTCTTAATCCTTCCTCTACGTTCCCCTGAGGTTCCCAGAAACCTTCATCCCAGAGCAGGACTACTCCGCCGCCGTATTCCCCTTTGGGAATAGTCCCCTCAAAATTTCTGTACTCAAGGGGATGGTCTTCTACTTGTACCGCAAGTCTTTTATCGTGTGTATCAAAGGAAGGTCCTTTTGGTACAGCCCAGCTTAAAAGAACCTGGTTCCATTCCAGACGGAAGTCATAGTGCTCTCTTCTGGCCATATGGTGCTGTACGACAAATCGCAGACTTTCTCCGGTATCTTCCCTTATTCCCTGGGGTTCAAAGGTCTTATCAAAATCCCTTTTTTCATTGTATTCGTTTAAACTCACCGTCATAAGTTCACGCTGTTTCCTTATCTTTCTTCGCTTTTTCTACACTGGCTTTGAGAGCTTCCATAAGATCGATGACTTTCCCTTCGCCTTCTGACTCCGGAGCCACAACCTCTTTTCCGGAAATCTTAGTCTCAATAAGAGCACGCAGTCTGCCCTGGTATTCGTCTTTGTATTTGGACGGATCAAAAGGCGTGTCCATGGAATTAATCAGCATTTTGGCCATACCAAGTTCCTGCTCGGATACCTCTGGTTTCGTGTATTGTTTTTGAAGAGCTTTGATTTCATCTGCGTAGAACATAGTGGATATAAGGATACCATCTTCTCTGGGTATAATTGCCATGAGTGTATCCTTTGTGCCTATGACAGTCTTACCTATGGCTATTTTCTGCTCTCCCATTAATGCGGAGCGCAGGAGCTCGAAAGCTTTTTCACCACCGGCTTCTGGCGTTGCCTGATAAGTCTTCTCATAATAGACCGGTGAAATCTGGTTTAGTTGTGCAAAATGAAGAATCTGGATGGATTTCTCTTTTTCTGTCTTGATTTTTTCAATCTCCTCGTCTGTGATAACCACATACTTGTCATCATCATACTCAAAGCCCTTTACAATTTCTTCTGCTTTTACTTCTTTACCGCAGTGGGCACAGGTTTTCTTATACCGGATCCGGCTGTTGTCTCCTTTATGGAGTTGATTAAAATGGATGTCATTGTCCAGTGTAGTCGTAGACATCCCAATGGGAATTGCAACCATGCCAAATGTTATAACTGATTTGCGTGATATCATGCTGTAAACACCTCCAAGGGTATTGTTTCCAAGTAAGTTGGAAGTATTCATGAGAAATCCCCCTAAAGCAGACTATGGTTATTTACAGCTCTGCTCAAGAGGGATCATGTAAGCCTCTTAACACCTGCATTTAGACGCATTCCTGTTGTTATAGTTTATGACAAAGTTTGAATCAACTACATTTCCATACACCTGCCTCATAAGGCCTTAAGAATGCTGTTGAAAACTCTGCATAATTTGATAACAAAGGAATTCCTTCCGGATAATTTTTTCTTTTTATGTTATTTGAACTTAAATTCATTTCAATATACAGTGTTTCCGTCTCATCTTTACGATAATATACGAATAAATCTTTTACCTTTTGTTCAGCAAATATTACCTCTCCATAATAAATGACTCCATGTTCTTTCCGAAATGCAAGTAATTTCTGATAAAAGCGAAGGATGGAATCCTCCTCCTGAAGCTGCGCCTCTACATTACAGATCCTATAATCCTCATCCATCATAATCCAGGGCTCTCCGTTGGAAAAACCTGCATATTTCTGATCATTCCATTGCATGGGTGTTCTGGCATGGTCCCTTGTACCGGCAAGCACCTTGGCAAACGCCTCTTCTTTTCCCAGGGTCTTACATAATTTCTTATAAAGATTCAAGGATTCAACATCACGAAGCTCCTCAATTCCAGGAAAGCCCTGATTGATCATTCCAAGCTCCTGCCCCTGATAAATAAATGGGGTCCCCCGTAAGGTAAGCTGGATTACTGCCAGAAGTTTACCCAGCACCTTCCGATACTGCGGGTCCGAATTTATCTTGGAAATCATACGGGGATTGTCATGATTTTCATAGAAAAGGGAGGGCTGACAATGGCTTCCGTAGTTCTCCATCCAATGAATCATATAACTTTTCAAATAATTCAGATCATATTGATAATCGTCAAAACGGGTATGTCCGGGAGTTTCCAGATGGTCAAAGGAGAATACCATGTCCAGTTCATTTCGGTAATCCGCAGTCAGCAGCTTACTCATTTCCATCCCTGTTCCAGGAGTTTCACCAATTGAAAAAGCATTATATGGGCCAAACACTTTTTCTTTCATTTCACGCAAATACTCATGAAGGCGAGGTCCGTAAAAATAATGCTCCGCTCCATAATATCCCATAAGCTTACCAATGTCTTCATTTCCATCAGGCAGGCCACCACGTTTAGAAATATAATTAATGACATCCAGGCGGAATCCGTCCACACCTTTCTCCAGCCACATTTTTACCATCTCATGAATCTCCTGCCGCAGGTTTTCATTTTCCCAGTTTAGATCCATTTGCTTTTTTGAGAATAAATGCAGCGCATACTGTTTTCGTTCTTCTACATAGTTCCAGGCACTGCCGCTGAAAAATGATGTCCAGTTGTTTGGCTGATCCTTAAAAATATAATAATCTCCATATTTGGAATCCGGTTCCTGTACTGCTTTCTGATACCATTCATGCTCATCAGAGGTATGGTTAACCACCAGATCCATAATAAGTCTCATGTCACGTTTATGAACTTCCAATAACAAATCCTCAAAGTCCTCCATTGTTCCAAACTCAGCCATTATTTTAAGATAATCTCTGATATCGTATCCATTATCATCATTAGGAGAATCATAAATGGGTGAAAGCCAGATAGCATCGATACCCAGGTCTTTTATATAATCCAATTTACTTATTATCCCCTGCAGATCCCCTATACCATCTCCATTGCTGTCTTTAAAACTTCTGGGGTAAATCTGATAAAAAACAGCCTCCTTCCACCAAGCTTTTTGAATTTGTCCATCCTCGGACACTGCCGTTTCCTGTTCTGTGTTTAAAAGGGTAAGCATAATATCAACAAACCCTTCCTTCAATTGTCGGTTCAATAGCCTGGGTAAGGTCCTTAACCTCATATTTCCTATGATTGGATTAGTAATTAACTTTTTGTTGATATTGAGTTGTAAAGCTACTCGATCTATAATGTCACGTCCGATCGGATTCGCATAAACATCTTTTATACGGCTTTTATTTGTTAACATAGAAGTTTAACACTCCTTTTCCTATACATTAAAATATCAACAGTCCCCTCATATCTTCTATTTCCGCCTGGTTGCTGTCAGCTAATTGAAGATAACCTCAGAAAAAACAATAATCCGAAAGGTCTGATATACAGCTCTTTCATGCCTCCGTTACCGATTTTATGAAAGCTAAGGATATAAAAAATAAGCAAGACATTCTACATAAAGGATGATAGGATGTCTTGCTGCCTCATAAACTGCCAGCATTACGGTTGTGTGATTTTATTCTTCTGCTGTTGGTTGTTGTGATACAGAGGATGTTGCGGATGAAGGCTGTGAAGCCTTCCGCGTTTCCTTATATTCAGCAAGCTGTGTCAATTGCTCCTTCAGTTGTTTGAGGAAGAGCTCCTGTGCTTGCCTTTTGCTCTCAGGAACCGCAACAAGGGCTGCTTCAGCTATGACAATCAGCTCATTTTTTCTCTCCGTCTCCTTTTTAAGCTTTTCATACAAATAATCTATGAAATTAACTGCCTTTTCAGTCACTCCTTTCATTGGTACGGACTCAGATTCACAAGGCGATTTCCCATCTACATTTTCAATAAAGTTGTTACCTGTTCCATTATCTGAGATATTTTCCGGAACATTATTCAAGAAGCAATTGCGCAGAACCAGGTTGTAGTCAGCATTTTCATCAATAAGCAACCCGTAGTTCAGGTTGAAGCGTATATCATTTTCCTCAACAATACCGAAATCAGAATATATCCCCAATCCTTCTCTTTCGTTTTTGGCAACGGTATTCAAACCTATAAAGAAATTGCTGCTGTTTGTAGTAATTCCGCTCAATTTGTTGTCATGTGCTTCATTCTGCAGTGCTACAATATTGGCTCCGCCAAGAAGAAGTAATCCATTTTCTCCATTTGCGATTGCACAATTTTTAAATACACAGCATTTCTCTCCAAGCACTTCAAATCCATTGCCGGTGTTTTCGCGTGCTACATTACCTACCAGCAGATTATTCGCATCTTCTAAGAAGAAACAGTCGATACCGTCATCTCCACTATTCGAAATCTCATTTTCCAGAACATAGTTGCCCGTGCTCGTAAAAGCCAGCCGTATCCCGTCTAATACAGCATTTTCAACTACATTATTGTGGATTAAATTTCCACTGGATCTGACAACGGAAATTCCGATGTTACCTTTAAACATACGATTCTTTCTTATACGGTTTGATGAACCCTGGGTTATTACAATCGCATTGATGAGATAGTTTTGAAATTGCAAACCAAGTATTTCAACTCCTTCGACATTGTTTAGATTTATTCCAGTCAGCAGAGTATCCTCTCCCTCAAAAACAACACACTTGCCATTAGCGACGATTCGTATATGATTTTTTGTGATTGATACCGACTGCCTATAAACCCCGTCTTCCAACAGCAGAACATCTCCTGGCATAACCTCATCCGAATTAATAAATTCCTCTATATTTGTAAGCGGAGTAACATAGAACACCGCCATAATTCCCTGCCTCCTTTAATAATATTCATTAGCATATTTATAGTATGCAGGGATTTCCCTCACTGTGAATCTGTAATTATGTATCTCTGTACAACAGTTTCACTAAACTTTATTTATGTCTAGTAGAATAATCTATTCGGTAATGATAATTCCTATAAGTTAATAATATTTTCTAACACAATAGCAATGTTTCTATCAATATAATAACTAAAAAGCCTACTAGCGAGTAAACTGTTTTTTATTGTCACGTAATTTAAAATCTATATCTCCATATCGTAAATTAAAGTATAAACCCCAATCTTTATCGTTAGCATAAGAATCATGAAAAGCAGCCTTAATACCATTAACATGATGGGGATAGATGCTCTGGTAAAAGCAATTCCCGCATAATGAGAGGCTTTAAGCATCTATTCTCTGGCTTTGAGATGGTTCCCTTCCATATAGGAAAGATAAATATTTTCAAATATTAAGTTGACCGCCTGACTGCTTAGTTTTTTAGTCTCTCTGGTATTGCTTCTTCCAATATAGGCTTCAATTGCATGCGTCAGTGCATCCATTCTTGTAGTCGCGGTTATATATGTCCGGGAAGACCAGTCAAAAGCAATGGATCTAATATGCATAACGTGGGATTAAAGCGGTATCGTTGATTAAATACTTTATATGCGTTTTGGCATCGGTTACCACCGCAGCAATTGTTACCTCACTTCCAGTTCCTGCTGTTGTGGGAACGGCAAATAATACAGGTAATTTTCTTCTGACTTTTAATATCCCCTTCATGGCACTTAGATTTTTATGCGGATTTGCAACTCTTGCCCCTACACATTTTGCAAAGATACTTGAAATGTCAAAAATTGATGATGTTCCATTGGTCAAAGGCTCAAGATATGCACTTTCTGAAACGAAGGAATTGCCCTTGAGTGAAGGTGCAGATTTTATTATAAAGGAAGCATTAAAGGAGGATGAAAGGCCCTTATATGTAGCATTATTAGGTAGTCTTACCGATTTGGGGATCGCTTACCTGAAGGAACCAAAAATTGCAGACAAGGTAATTGCAATTTGGATTGGTGGGGGGAACTATCCGAATGGAGAAGATGAGTTTAATCTTAAGCAGGACATAAAGGCGGCAAACGTTTTATTTGAAAGTCCGATGCAAATATGGCAAGTACCAAAGGGAACATATAAGCAGATGGAAGTTTCTTTTGCAGAACTCAACTACTTTGTAAGGCCTTGTGGTGAAATCGGAGAATATCTTTGTGACCAGATGTTTGATTATAATGATAAATTAGGATCAAATCCAGATACCGCAAACTGGTTATGGCCTCATGGAGAAACTTGGTGTATAGGTGATAATCCTACTTTGAGTGTATTGTTGCAGAGTGGTGACCGTATCTCCTGGCATATGGAAAAAGCACCCTTGATTCAGGAAGATTGTAGTTATTTACCGAATCCAAATGGAAAAGAGATTCGGGTATACGATACTCTTGATACGAGAATGACAGTAAATGATTTATTTGCAAAATTAGCACTTTGTTATGGCAAATAGACAGAAGCTATATACCAATGATTTACCATGTACGAGTATGGCATGCAAAAGAGCATATTACTCGAGTCTGGTAAAGAAAGTAAAACCTCGGTCAATTCTAGCTAACAGTAAACGCTCTTAGTCTTCTTTGTACAATCCTGTTGTTTCTAGTGTATTGGATTGAACTCAGATAGTCCTGTAATTAATTTTTTCTTAAACATCCTTAGACCGTTTCCTGCCAGTATGAGCTTGTCTTTCTCTTTACTATGCTCCAAATGGCTCTACTAATAGATTAGTAGAGCCATTTATACTTCGCTTAATAAAACAAATTTTAGTTTTCACATACTTGCTTAAGTTTACTATTCATCTCCTCAAATCCAGCTTTTGTACCATGATCTAACGATTTTTTTAAAAGAGGTACAAGAATACCATTAAAATTCTCTCTCTGTATAAACGTTGTAGTTCCATTTTGATTATCCTTTAACTCCAATATATGCTCTCCATCGAATAAACCCGGGAATATTGTATGACCTAACCAACGTAGCTCCTTGTCTTTTTGATATATCAAAACCGTCGGTTTAAAAATCATTCCTTTTGAACCTGGCGGAACCATTTTAACCTCAATCTGTGCCCCTTCCTCCGGCTTTCCCTTTATATAGATCATAAATGGATTCCAGCCAGGATAAGCATTAAAATCAGTTAAAACTTCCCATACTTTAGCTACGGATGCATTTATGACTATTTCTGTTCTTATTTCCTTCATGTGTTTTTCCTCCTTCTGTGCCCAGAGAGCTGCAATAATTGTAAGAAAAAGCGGCAGACTCATGAGTAATCAAATCATACCAACCAAGATTCATTAATTTTTATTGATACATCTCTATCTGTAGCCCTTTTAATATAAATCCCATTAGCTCATTTGCAATATTTTCAATATCTTCCGGTTGGTCATATATGCGTTCTTGAAAATATATATTATACCGTGGAAAAATTGCAACTGACATCGTAAAGGCAAAAGCATTCTCAATATTTTCAAAGTAAAACACACCCTGTGCTTTACCTTCCTCCAATAAGCTTTTCACTCTTGTCCAGACCGGCAGCAGCAGGGCTCTAATCTTATCCGCTCGACCGCTGTTTAATATAATTTCGTGATGAAGTATGCTGACTAATTCTGGTTCAATAAACCTTAGTTTTATAATATGAATTAAAGTAGATTTAAGCTCTTGCGTTAAGTCCATGTTCACATTTGCTGGAACTTTCTGAGCAAATTCATCCATGAAGTGATCAAATAGTGCAAATAACACATTTTCCTTTCCACCAAAATGATAGGATATCAATGAAATATTTACTCCTGCTTCATTTACGATTTCCCTTGTAGTTGTGCCTTCAAATCCCTTTTTGGCAAATAGTTTTTTTGCCACTTTCAATATTTTATCTTTTGTTACATTCGTATTTTCCATTCGCATCTTCTCTCATTCAAACGTTTGATTAATTATATTGCTTAAAAGAAAGAATGTCAATAGCTTTTCTTTCATATTAGATTACTTTTATCCTACCAATAAATAATTGTGGTATTGACTGCTTTCATAAATTATGCATTAATTCTTAATGTAAATAAAAATAAGGAACAATTTCATCACTTCATATTACGGGTGATTTTAGTTGTATTGGTTTTTGGGGAAATGAAAAAGACTTGGAGTACTACCTTGATTTGCTCTGTTGTCATTTTAATCTCAGAGACAGTACTCTTTATGTCAATTTACGTTTTGCATTACTTCATAAAGATATGAAACACGAATATTTTGCAGAAATCTATTTTGCAAAATAATATTTGTCGTAATTACCCTTTTGAATATTTTTCGATTCAAGTTTATTGCGATATTTTATGATTAACTCTTTTTTAGTAAGGTATTACCTCACTGTCATTACAGCAACTTTATCACTATTACTAGTAACTCTGCCACTGTTGAAGTAATACTAATTCCAATCAGCAATTTAATCCGATATTTCATTGAGGTCTATTAGTATACCTAACTTTCACAAGCTGTATCCATTATTTTTGACTTTCTATTTGCGGATAACAAAAAGCCTGTTCAACTTGCACGAACAGGCTTTTCTATAAATTGATTTATTTAACTATAATCCTAACTTCATTGCAACTTTATGAACCGTAAAAGTTTTGAAACGCTTTTAAACAAAACAAGTCTTATGAGTAAGGAGGTGAGGATGCGGTAATTTCAGGCGTAATATATTTTACAGCTTTGTACCTTTATTGATTGGAGGATTATAAATTGAGCAAATATGCTTTAACCACAGAAAACATTAAAATGCAATATGGAGTAAGCACCATTTTGAAGGACGTTTCCATCCATATTGCCCAAGGGGATATTTATGCGCTGGTGGGCAAAAACGGTTCCGGTAAAACAACCTTGCTTCGTATTCTTACAGGATTAATAAAAGATTTCAGCGGAATAGTAAGGAAAGCAAACGGGATTGAGAGCAAGATTGCTGCTGTTATCAACGATCCGTCGCTTTTCCTTAACATGAGTGCTTTTGATAACCTGAAAGTACAGTCCTATCTTCTTGGTTTGCATGAAGACAGCAAATTTGCGGAAGTGCTGAAAATTGTTGGCTTGACAGATAGTAAGCACAAACCTGTAAAGAACTTCTCCCTTGGTATGACCCAACGTTTGAAGCTTGCAATGGCATTACTACAAAAGCCGGATATTCTCATTTTGGATGAACCGATGAATGGTCTTGATCCTGATGGAATTGCAGACTTACGTGAATTATTACTATGCTTACAGGAATACGGTATGACGATTCTGATTTCCAGTCATATTTTAAGCGAGTTGGAACAGGTAGCTACCAGCTTTGGTATACTTCATGAAGGCAGAATTGTAAAAGAAGCTGCTGTACATGAGGTATTGCAAAATGGAACTTCATTAGAGAAACTGTATATGCAGTATACAAGAGAGGGGAAGGCAAATGCTTAAACTATTAAAAAGTGACCTTTACAGACTTGGAAAAAGCAAGCTGTTGTATGGTGTTATCGGGTTAGTAATTGTCTTATCCTTTTTACTGACACTGATTATACACCAAGATATCCGGTTGGGAATTTCTGTTTTTGGTAACCTGACCGCTTTTCAGGAGCTTGAAGATATTATACGGTTAGGCACAGAATATCAAAAGGGACTGGGTATATTAGTCGCTATCCTAATTTCCATATGGATTGGTCAAGAGTATCAATGGAAAACATGGCAGCATAAATATATTATCAGCAAAACCCGTACTGGCATCTATTTATCAAAAGCTATTGTTTCATTGTCTATATCTGCTTCCGTTTACTTACTGTTTGTGTTGATTGCTTTCTTAAGCTCAGGTCAGGCTAAAGACCTCATAGCAAGCGGATATTTTGTTACTATCTTTTGTGGGATTTCTTTGTATGGTTCTTTAGGAGCAGTCCTTTGTCTGCTTTCTATGCTGATAAAAAATTATACCGCTTCTACTATTACCTGCTTATGTTATGTACTCTTTAGCGAAACAATATGGTCTGCCATTAGAAATCTTAGTGGTTTCTCTTCAACGCTCGCGGGAATAGTTGAAGCAGGTATGAGGCACTCAATTTATGGTATGTCAGTAACTATATCCTCAGCATCATTTACTGCGGATATGTCGAGAAGCATTGTACTCAATTCTGTTGTTATTATCCTTATTGCCACCTTATTAGGACTCACTGTTTTCAGAAAATATGAACTGTAGATCGTAACACAACATTAACGGATAAGAACAAAAGGATTATTTAATCTAGTTTCCGGTATTTTTTTCGATAGCTTGAGGGGGATTCCTGAAATTTATGCTTGAACATGCGGTTAAAATAAGAGAGGTTATTAAAACCGGTATTGACCGCTATGTCTAAGATGGAACAGGAGGTTGTCAGAAGCTTTTCCTGCGCTATATTCAAACGATAGTCATTTAAATATTGAATGAAAGATGAGCCTGTGGTATTTTTAAAAAATCGCATAAAGTTAGAGGCACTGCTTCCATAAACCTTAGCAGCCTCCTGTATGGATATGGATTCTTCATAATACTCGTTAATGTAAGCCAGAACTTTTTTTAACCTGCCGACAGAAGTATTTAAATAATAGTTATCCGTATGGAGCATATTGTTTGAGGTTAACTGATAAATCATAAGCATGATCTGTGCTTTTACAGCCAGCTCATACCCCGGAAGCCTGGCATCATGGATTTGCTGCATTGTATTGATATATTCTGTAAGAAGAGTATTCTGGGAATTTTTAATATCAATAATTACCGGAAAATATATTTTATTTGCCAAAATGGGAAGCAGCGTATTAAGAGTGCTTTCATCTGAGGTATAAGAAAGTACCATTTTCAAATCAAATATGATATTCCTGTATACAAAGGGATGTCCTTGTAATTGTTCCATGGAATGCAGAATTCCAGGGGATATGAAAGCTATAGTCCCCGCTGTAACGACATAGGGTTTCAAATTGACGGTAATAACTCCTTTGCCTTCACTTACATGTATTACTTCTACCTCCCCATGGTAATGCAGGGGAAAATGAGAAAAAGTCTCCGGCATCCGTACTTTGTAGATAGTGAAAGGATATGTGCTGTTGCCATGACTTTTTTTCTCTTTGTAAAAAGCATAATTATTTTTCTCCATAAGATTCCCCCATCTATGCAGTATAATTTCCCGAACCAAAAGCCTGACTGCTGCTTCTATCCTTCCAAATGATAGTATTGTACAAATAATTCACAGGATATTGCAAGAAAACTCAGTATAAAATGCTATAATTATATTAATGCATATAACAAAACCAGTCAATATAAACAAAAGTATTGAAAAGACTTTCTTTTTCATTGTTTTATTCTAACGGTTGTATGGCCTGCGGGATATAGTCGGTAAAATGTAGCATCAACAGGCTGTCAATAAATAAAATGGCTGTTTCAAAAGGCATACTACAGGACAAGGTCTATCTATGCCATAAATTGCAGCCGCTAAAAAGGCAGGAGGTATAAAGAGAATGAAGAAAGGTTTCTGGAAAAAACTGACTTGCTATGTGCTGCTGCTTATCATTATGGTAACAGGACTGCTACTACCCGGCACAGTGCAAAAGATGCAGGCAGAAACAGTATCCTCGGTTACGGTGCATTATAAAGGAACATATACTGCACCCAACATCTATTACTGGAATTTAAACGGGGGAAGCAATACGCCGGTGACATGGCCGGGAGTACAAATGACACCTGAAGGTAATAATTGGTTTGGTTACACCTTTAGCAATACACAAAGCGTTAATCTGATCATTAACCAGAATAGCTCCCAGACAGCAGACTTGTACAGGACTTCCGGAGAATGGTGGTATAAGAATAACCAGTGGTATCCGTACAATCCGGATAGTACAGCTGAGTCCATTACAGTACATTTTAAAAGTCCCTGGGATGGTGCGAAGATATACTATTGGAATATTCAGCCTTCCGGCAATACAATAACCTGGCCGGGAACAGATATGACACAGGAGGAAAACAGTTGGTACAAGTATACTTTTTCCAATGCTTCACTGGTTCATCTGATATTTAATTATAACGGGAAGCAGACAGCCGATTTATCCCGGACAGCTGGTGAATGGTGGTTCAAGGATAATCAATGGTACGAGAAAAATCCTGAGGCGACCGTTACACCAACACCGACTAGCACGCCATCACCAACCATTACTCCCACACCAACCAACACACCAACACCAACCGTGACGCCGACAACAACCCCAACCATTACGCCAATACCGGAAAAAGGAATTGATTTCAGGGATGAAACCATTTATTTTGTTATGGTAACACGGTTCTATGATGGGGATTCCAGTAATAATGTGCATTGCTGGGACGAAGTTGCCGCTATGAAGAATAGTAATGATGCGGCCTGGAGAGGTGATTTTAAAGGCCTTATTGAAAAACTTGACTACATAAAGGCTCTGGGATTTTCGGCAATCTGGATTACTCCGGTGGTGAAAAATATGAGCGGCTATGATTACCACGGCTACCATGCCGTTAATTTTAATGAGATAGACCCTAGATATGAATCAGACGGTATAACCTATCAGGAATTGATTCATGCGGCACATGAAAAGGGTATAAAAATCATTCAGGATATGGTATTGAATCACACGGGGAATTTTGGAGAGGAAAATCTGTATCCATTGTTTACGAAGGATGAAACACAGGAAGATACTGCTGATGCACTTATTAGAATTGATGAAGAAAAACTTCCCGCTAATTATGATACCTTAACTCCGGCACAGCAATATCAGGCCAGAATAAATGCGATGAAAGAAGATTCCCTGGATACAGAAAATATCTATCATCATGAAAAAAGCTTAAGCTGGGAAGGCTATACGGTCCAGACCGGCCAGATAGCAGGGGATTGTGTGGATCTAAACACCGAGAATCCAGCCGTATCAAATTATTTGATTAATGCTTACAACCGCTATATAACCATGGGAGTGGATGCCTTCCGTGTGGATACGGTAAAACACATCTCCAGACTAACGTTTAATAAAGAATTCATCCCGGCTTTTAAAGCGGCAGGAGGCGAAGATTTCTTTGTGTTCGGGGAAGTAGCTACCAGGTACCGGCAGGTATGGAATAGCAATATTCCTGCAATTTCCACACCATTTTATACCTGGGCGGAAACCTCAGCCTACCCCTGGGGCAGTACCGCTAGAAATATGAATAGTGTTTTTCAGCACTGGAATGATAACCAAAATGTGAGTACCCAGCCTGTCAGCAGAAATCATTTGTTGAACGGCAATACTTATCACACTCCGGATAAAAGTATCTCATCCGGACTGGGTGTAATAGATTTTCCCATGCATTGGAACTTTAACAATGCCAGGGATGCCTTCCGCGTGGGAGTAGAGGGGGATCAATATTACAGTGATGCTACCTGGAATGTAACTTATGTGGATTCTCATGATTATGCACCGGATGGTGCGCCGGAAAACCAAAGATTTGCAGGCTCTCAGGATACCTGGGCAGAAAATCTGAACCTTATGTATACTTTCCGGGGAATTCCTAGTATTTATTACGGCAGTGAAATAGAATTCATGAAAGGTGCAGTGATAGATGCCGGGCCAACCAAACCTTTAAGTGAGACAGGCAGAGCCTATTTTGGGGACAATATCGAAGGCTCTGTAACTGTGACGGATTATGGCGAATATTCAAATGCAACAGGAACAATGGCAGCAACCTTAAACCATCCTCTTTCCCTGCATATCCAGAGGTTGAATAAAATCAGGCGGAATATCCCGGCGCTTAGAAAAGGGCAATATTCAACAGAAGGTGTATCGGGAGAAATGGCTTTTAAGAGACGTTATACTGATACGGACACCGGAGTAGACAGCTTTGCTCTGGTATCCATTACAGATGGTGCAACGTTCTTAGGAATCCCCAATGGCACCTATAAGGATGCTATCACAGGCGATGTAAAGGTTATAACAGATGGCAAATTAACCATATCCAGAACAGGAAAAGGCAATATGCGAATTTATGTCTTGGATCTGCCAGGTAATCCGGCGCCTGGAAAAGTCGGTAATAGCGGGACATATTTGAAATAAAATAAAGAAGAGAGTGAGTAATGTTTGTTTAAAAATCAGGGTCTGTCTGATTTAAAGGTAAGCCCTGATTTTTTTGACCCTTCATACTTTTGTGTACTGTTCTATCTGATCAACGAGCACCATGATGCCTGGACTATAATCCAGACTAAACTGATATATCCATTAAACCTATGGTAGTGTCTGTACCTGCTACATAACTATTTTTTTGACTTGTTCTTGCAGCATTATTCCAGGCTTCATTATATATGCCCCATAGTTCTGATTCACGGGCGTTTTCAGCTTTTGTTCCATAAGAAATCCATTTACCATTTGAGTAAGATGCCACCATTTCACCATTACTATCGTAAAATTCAGCATAAGATACATCTGATGCTTCTTTACAATACTTAACATTGCCTAACAGATAGTCTATCAAGTTAAGTGTTTTAGGTTGCGGATTTTTATTTTTGTATATTGCTGTTAATCCCTCTGTGATAATATTTTTTCTATCAGGAGAAACAACGGAGACATAGCTTTTTACTAAGCTTCTAAATCCAGGGGATTCCGATTGAAATTTTCCGGCAGACTGGTCTTTTTTTGCCTGCTCAATTATAGTCTCCCTGTATTTTTCATCGCTCATGGCAGGAGCTTTCCGAGTATTAAAGTTAAAATCGGTATAATCAGGCAAGGGTACATTCACGTTTTTCCTGGTGCCGGAGAATGTCCGACTTTGTGAAAAGGTGTTGTAACTGTTTATGCGCATTTCATATATCCTTTCTTACTATCCGGGTATCTATTGTTTTCCAATGCTTTGATATATTAGAACCTTTGTATTATATATCGGATTTTTCGATGGAAACTGTAGACTGGTTTGTCACATGTAATAAATTTAATCCGGCACAATACGAATGATTAATACATTCCTTCTAAGTTCTTATTCACAATCTCCTTTAGTACAGGTAATACTTCCATTTCAAACCATGGATTTTGCTTCAGCCAGCCAAGATTTAGAGGGGAAGGATGAACCAATGGGAAATATTCTGGCAGATACTTCTGATAATTTCTCACTGTTTCAGTTAAACTTTTCTCACGCTTTTTATCCAAATAGTACTTTTGTGCATAGCTTCCAATAAGAATTATGGTTTCAATGTTTGGCATTTCACTTAATAAACGCGGATGCCATTTTTCAGCAAAGCCCTTTCTTGGCGGGGCATCACCGCTTTTTGCTTTTCCCGGATAATAGAAATCCATCGGCAGATGCGCGATACGATCCGTATTATAAAATACCTCTCGAGATATCCCCAGCCACTCTCTTAATCGGTCACCACTTAGATCATTCCAAAACAATTGAGTTGCTTCTGCCTTACGTCCTGGCGCTTGTCCTACAATGGCAATGCGTGCCTCTGCGGAAGCTTTAAATAAAGGAGGAATTCCCATTGTGGTATAAGCTTCGTTCATTGCGTCTGTAATAATTTCTTGTTTGATCTTTTCGAATAGCATTCCATTCACTTCCATTATATTTAAGTTATTGTACGATATGCCGAACTCGTCAGGTTCTATTTCTCTCGATTATTCTTTCTGTGAATACTATCAAAAACGATTGAGGTAATAAGAGAACTTACACATGCAATCAGCAATAAGATACCCATTACAAATTTGCCCAATGATTCAAAGCCCTCGTTGGTTGCACTATACATGGTAATGAAATTGTATATCATAAAAAGAAACAATACAAATGCGGGAATATATTTTATATATCTTATTTTTTTGAACAATAGACTTAATATAAATGTAATTACGATTGATGCTAAGGATAATAAAATCAATACAAAAATAAAATTCATAAGAACACCCCCTTCTTTCTTCCTTTACGATTAGACGAATGAAATAACTGATATGTTCCCTAATGCTACTGTTACCAGTTACACTTCCTCTATTCTTATTTTACAGTATCATCATTCCAATTACAAATACCATTAGAAATAAGCAGTGGACAAGCTTTATAATTAGAGCCTTTTCACCCCATCTTTCATAACCTTAGGCTTTCTTCCTAAATTAAATTCAGCCTTTCAAACCCTTTATACAACCCATCTTTATCCACGTCATCCGTAATCATATCTGCCATCATTTTTATCTCTTCCCCACCACTTCCCATAGCAACACCAATTTCGCAGTACTCTAACATCGGGATATCAACTTTTGCATCACCAAAAGCTATAGTATCCTTTCTATCCGCACCCAAATATCTCAAAAGATGTTCTATGGCATTTGCTTTTGTAATATCCTTGACTCCCAGGTCACCAAAAAGTGCTTCTTC
Organism: Anaerocolumna sp. AGMB13020; assembly: GCF_033100115.1. NCBI lineage: Bacteria > Bacillati > Bacillota > Clostridia > Lachnospirales > Lachnospiraceae > Anaerocolumna > Anaerocolumna sp. AGMB13020. The sequence continues at coordinate 1,426,243 of NZ_CP136910.1, forward strand.
CCCTTTTCCACCCCAGGTTCCATTTTCCATATCTGGAAATTGCTCTTTCGTATCCAAATAATCCTTATAAGTAGGAAGGATATAACTGACTTTATTCAGATCTTTCCTATAAAGTTCTCCATCAAAGATCATTTCCGGGTAAATTGTGCGAACCGTTACCAGTTCTGATTGATCATTGCCTTTTCGTCTGGCATATTCTTTCATTGTCTTATCTGCCGCCAGTTCAAATTTTTCACTGGCAAATAATCCATTGTTGCTTTCTAAATAAAACTCCATCTTTTTTTCATGCAGCCAGTCAACGATTCGTCTGCATTGCTCTTCAGTTATTGTCTGATGCATAATCACCTTACCTTTGTCCTCTACGTAACTGCCATTACCTCCTATCATTCCATCCAGACCGATATCCCATATATTTTTATAGACCTCAGCCTTGCTTCTTCCTGTACTGATATAAACTTTATGACCATTTTTTCTGGCTCTTCTAATTGCTTCAACTGCTGAAGCCGGCAGGTTAGCCTCATAATCTACCAGTGTTCCATCTACATCTATGAAAATTATCTTTCCCATCTGATACTCCCTCTTTTCTTACATGTTTTTTTGATTAACTTTTAGTATGTTAAAATTATAATACATAAACAATAAGAATTCAGCCATTATCTCACCTGATTTTATAATAATCATACACCTTTATGTATCCAGTAGGTTATGCAATGAATTGAAAAGTATCAAAAGATTTGTCTGAAAACGGTTATTATCCTAATCCATTCATACCGATATATGTAAGAGTAAGTGACTTGGATTCTTTTCCGTATAAAGAGGCAGACACTTATTTCCTCTTTTATCATTCTAATTTCAAATAGGTGCCACGATTCTAAAAGCAATCTTTCGCTTTCTGAGCTTAAAACAAAAGCTGACAGATGAAGACGAGTAATTTACTCCTAGTAAAAAATAACTCAGGGTAATCAATTACTCCGGTTAATTTTTTACTCGTCTCTATCTGTCAGCTTTCTAAAATTTAAATACTTATTAATCTATCGTCTTGCGTTCAAATACGGGTGAATATTCAATTGGTGCATCAACTGATACCGTTATACCTCCGGTATAAACTTCCCCGGTAGAGGTCAATATCCACTTACCCGCTGGGAGATATACGTCTCTCTTGTATTCATTCAGATGAAGAATCGGCGCTACCAAATATTTGTCACCAAACATATACTGATCCTGAAGCTCCCAACATTTCTCATCTTCCGGAAATTCATAGAACATGGTACGAAGCAAGGGCGAACCATTTGTATGAGCTTCTTCATAAAGTTCTTTGATGTATTCATGCATGCTGATACGGATATCATAATATTTTTTCATAATTTTATAATTGTCTTCTCCATAACTCCATAGCTCATTTGGCTGGCCTGTATGAAGGTAGCCGCCACCCCAGTCTCTGTTATCCAGCGGTGGAATATTGTAAGGTCCTCTGTCCCCATGCATACGCAGTACAGCTGAATATACCGCGAACTGATACCAACGGATCAGCAGATTTCTGAAATCAGGATCATTTACATCATCTGTCATAAAGCCGCCGATATCTGTCGTCCACCAGGGAATGCCTGCAAGACCCATGTTCAGACCACACTGTAACTGGTCTGCAAAAGCCTCAAAGGTACTTGGCACATCACCGGACCAAACCACATTGCCATACTTCTGGGAGCCGGCCCATGCGCAACGAAGCAGATTTACAACAGGTTTATTTTCCTTATTCATCTCATCATAAAATAAACGGCTGTACATCTGCGGATACATATTGCTAATCCCCAAAGCAGGTCCATCACAGTATCTGTAATTTTCAAAATCGTACACACCGTAATCCGGTTCGGAATTATCCAGCCAGAAAGCATCGATGCCAAAATCGTAGTAATTTTTCTTGCATACTTCCCATACGTACTTACGTGTTTCAGGATTAAAAGGGTCGATTTCCACACAGTCGCCTTGATAATCATAGGTCTGCGCAGCACCGCGTTCTGTCTTGATCAGAAGTCCCCTTTCCATCATCGGGCCAAAGTTTTCACTCTTACGATCCACAGAAGGCCATACCGAAACGACAACCTTGATACCCATAGAGTGAAGCTCCTCCACCATTTCTTTGGGATTCGGCCAATACTGTGTATCGAATTTCCAGTCACCTTGTACTGTCCAGTGGAAAAAATCAATGACGATCTGATCAATCTTTATCCCTTCCTTCTGATACTGACGAGCAACTGTCAGAACCTCATCCTGGGTTCTATAGCGCAGTTTGCATTGCCAAAGCCCCATGAGGTCTTCCGGAAACCTATCAGCACGACCGGTAACAGCGGTATAGTTTTCCAGAAGCTGCTTTGGTGCATCTGCCACAGTAATCCAGTAATCCATGTCTTTTGTAGATCTTGCAATCCACTCAGTATAATTCTTTCCAAAGGTTACACTGCCTACAGCCGGATTGTTCCAAAGAAAGCCGTAGCCCAAGGAAGATACAGCAAAAGGAACAGAAATCTGAGAATTACGCTGTGCCAGTTCTAAAACACAGCCCTTTAAGTCCATATCATTTTGCTGATATTGGCCCATACCAAAGATTTTTTCTCCTTTATTGCTTTCAAATTTTACATTTAAAGAATAATCTGTTCCACCAATGATTCCCTTCCACTGACGGTTAATTACTTTTAAGCAACGGCTCTCTTTTGAAATAGTTCCGTCATACATACGGAAGTATTCACGAAGGAACAGCTTATCATTTTTATAAAACGAAATGATCCCCACAAAATTTACAACTACTTTAATACAACCATTGGTTATTGATGCAATTTCCCTCTGATCAATCGTTCCATCACCTACCCAATGAGCTTCCTTTTCAATTTTTACGATGGTATTCATGGTCTTAACATTTTCCGTTAATGCCCTGTCATTTCCACTAAACTTGCCAAGCATGGTAGTACGAACTCTGACAGAATCCTTACCCCAAGCTTCGATTCTTCCCATTTCACCATTTTGATAAAATACCAAGGCTCCATTATCCTCTAAAAATTTCATATTACCTCCGCCTGTATGTAATTGATTTTTTGGATTACAATGATATAATACTCTATAGATCATTACATTTCTTGTGAAATACTATATATTTTCGGTACTATTCTATGATTTAAGTTATAAATCCAATTGTTAACCATGGAGGTCAGATATGAATGATACGCTCATTGCATCTCAAGGTAATAAAGAACAGCGCCAGCACAGCTCGTCATTGATTCCCTACAGTATTTATGATTGCCAGATACCAGATTCTTTTCCTAACGTACCTATGCACTGGCATAGCGAGTTTGAAATTGATTATATCTTGCAGGGAAAAGGTGACTTCATCTGTGGAGATGAACACTTTCCGGTAAACCCTGGGGACGTAATTGTAATTTCTCCCAATATGCTGCATGCCGCTTATCCTTCTCCTAACAGGAAGCTGAACTATATTGCCTTTGTATTTCATGCCAGTATGCTCGGTATTGAAAGCAATGATCGCAGCAGTACTCATTGCATACGCCCTCTTGTCACAGGACAGCTGCGTGTAACTATGAAATATGATACAAGCCACCCGGATTATTCGGTTATCCACTCCCTTGCAGAGACAATTGTAAACTGTGCAAATAAAAACAATGCTTATGATGACCTTTTACTAAAAAGCATTCTGCTGCAACTTTTCTGGTATTTTGAAAAGAATGATAATCTGTCTTCCTTTCAGTACGATGATATCAGTTATTCCTCCCTAATCCGTCCGGCACTGGAGTATATGACCTATTACTATATGGATTCCATCACGATCAATGAACTTGCCGCCAAATGCTCCATCAGTTCAAGTCACTTTATGAACTCCTTTAAAAAAGCCGTTGGCTGCAGTGCGATTGAATTTCTGACCCATCTCAGGATTAAAGCCGCATGCACAGCGCTGACAGATACAACAGAGGACATATCAACGATTTCCTACAATTGCGGCTTTAACAACCTGTCTAATTTTAATAAGCAATTCAAAAAAATCACAGGGATTTCACCTAGAGATTACCGTAAACGATAATAGCGTTACAGCCTATTTTCACTAAAAAAGCAGTGCCTTTTTGGAGTCTGATGCTTCATTATTAGCTAATTGCCCTTTGAATCAATCGAGAACCGAGCTGAAAAGCATTTTCACAATCAATGGGAAATTGCTCTTCCTTTACTTTTTTCTTTTTATTTTCATCAAAAACAGTAACAACATATTTGGTATAGTCTTTAAATTGTAATGTATCATTTACGATTAAAGGTTCACAAGAACCAAAAAGACTTTCTAAACTTTTCTCTGCAAAGCTTAAAACTTGAAGATAGTTTGCTTCTATCATGTATTCTTTTGTGACGTTCATATTATAAATAAAACCAACTGGAAGCTTTTTCTCTAATAATCCTTTATAACCTTCTGTATAAGTTAAAATTGGAAACAGCAAGCGTTCCAAAAAGGAATGCATTTCACCAGTTACAGCATGAAAGTATATAGGCGAACCGAGCAAAAGGGCGTCGGCTGCTAAAATTTTCTCTAAAACAGGAGATAATTCATCTTTGTACGCACATTTACCATAGCTCTTTCCGCCCTTTAATTTACAGGCAAAGCAGCTCATACAACCTTTATAATCCAAATCATAAAGGTTGATAAGTTCTGTTTCTGCTCCTTGTAAGGACGCTCCTTCTAATGCATGCTCTAAAAGTACCGCCGTATTGGATTTTTTTCTTGGACTACCATTAATCGCAATTATTTTCATTATAGTACCTTCCTTTTTTTTATTAAACTGCTATAATGATTATACAAGCTGGAAAAATAAATAGAAGTACGCAACTTTTTCTGCCTTAGTATATACTTGAAACTATTAAGGAGATTTGCTATGTCAGATAAACAGATTCAATATGCTCCGGGATTACCTGCCGAAAATATATATGAGATTAAATGTCCGATTATTTATGCCCTTGATATCATAGGGCAGAAATGGAAGCTTCCGATTATGTGGTATCTTTTCGGGAAAGAAAAAACGAGATATAACGAATTGAAAAGAAGTGTAACTGGAATAACCAATATAATGTTGACAAAATCATTACGAGAGCTTGAAGAACATAATCTGGTTCATAGATTTCAGCATAATTCAGTACCACCTAAAGTAGAATATTCCTTAACAGAAAGAGGGAAAGCCTTACTGCCTACGTTAAATGAGCTGTATACATGGGGAGAAGAACAATACAATATTGATCAGGCAGGGCCAAAATAAGCCAAGCCAAATGAGAAAATGGCTAGAGTTGATTAGGTATGATAATCCAAATGGTTGTAATAAAATAAAAAAAGGGGATTGCGATAGCAAACTTTCAATCCTCTATTTTTGAAAGAGCTTCCTTAACAGCTCGATATCTTAATTTAGGGATTGATAGCTCATGTCCGGAAGTCAAAGCCATCCTATAGTTATTTGTTTTTATAATATGCCTCATATTTACAAGATAGCTTTTATGGATACGCAGAAATTTATTTTCCTTTAACAGCACTTCAATATCGTCTAATTTGGCATAAATGCTATATTCCGTTAATTCTGGTTCGAGTATATAGAAAATCAACCTATGCTTTTGACTCTCTATATATTCAATATTATCTAATAAGACACTTTTTTCTCCTCCAATAAATCTAAAATTCATCTTATCTGTTATTGATTCCAGTTTTTTAAAAAGCGCATCCAGACACTCAATAATAGAAACTTCTAATGTATCCTTCATGATATAACGAAATGCATCGACCTTGTATCCTTCCAGTGCATAATTGAAAAAATCAGTAACAAATATGATTCGGGTATCACTTCTGTACTCTCTTATTCTATAAGCAGTCTCAAGTCCATTAAATTCATCCATATTAATGTCTAAAAAGGCAATATCATATTTCATAATATCAGACCTTTTTTCACAAATCTCTTTTCCTGACGAAAATGTCTTTATCTCAACTTTATTGCTTAACAGATGCTCATCAAAATATTTGGTAATCAAGCTTTTCAATTGCTCCCTATAATATTTTTCATCATCACAAATCGCAATATAAATCACTTGTTTTCCCCTCCCCTAAAACCAACATATATAACTGTTCTTAATATAATTATCGGAGGATGCAAGGAAAATGTTTACAATTTTACAGAAGATTAATCCAGTTCGATTATTAACCCCCCTGCCTGAACGTCAGGGAACAAATACAGTATAAGCGATACATTGTTTATCTCGCTTTTACATCTAGAAACAAGTTCTTGATACTTTCAACAAACCCATTATCACGCATAAAAATACTCTTCATGAGATCATTTACCCCGCTTGATATTTCTACACTTCCTGCATAACTTTCCCAATTTTCATATTTTTCCTCAAATCGTTTTTGAAGCTCTTCTTTTACTTCTTTCATCATGTTATACACTTGATCTTTATACTTTTGCGGAAGAATTGAAGTTCCTTTAATCCAAGAGTCCCATGAAGACGTTTCTTTGGCACAAATATATCCTTTGACATTCTCCATGCAAAGGTCAAAGGCTTTATTTAAAAATTCCAGATCATCTTCCAAGGTAACATACCGTGGTTTTCCTTCTTCCGGGAAATTTGTATAAACTTCTCTCGTTCCATCTTTATGTCCCTGTACTATTTTATCATACATAATACCATAGGCTTCCAAGGTACTCTGAGCTACATCAAATAAATCATAACTCCTTTCTTTATCCTTAATAGATTCAATCCTTCCTCTTTCTAATTGTTTCATTTCTATGTAAAGAGAATATGAAACATCCATATCAAATTTACCTGATGCCCATAAATCTCCCTGCTCATCAAGACTAAGATAATCTTTTAATGACGACGGAGTATACCCCTCCAGATTATTTAAACTATTTCTGTATGCATTCTGACTCTCTTCTGAAATCGAAACTTTGATATAGCTCTCATTCCCCGGCATTTTGACTACTTTCTTCTGATTATATTGCCTCTCTGCAGTACACTCCTTTACTAACCAATTTGATGTAAGAGTCATTTCATGTATTTTCATTTTAATCTCTACCTCCATATTAATACTAGCACATGGATACGAAAGATCCATAATCATCATGATTGATATTTCTCTACATGTAGTCAAATGATGTTATAAGCCATCTTCCAGATATAAAATCATGATTTCATAATCCGATTTAATTTAGCTAATATAAATTTACCAACAGCCCTTAGTATCTATCTATAATATAGTTAGATACCAAAGTCTGTCAGCATTCTGCCACCAGCCTGGATACCATTTTCCTAACGAAAATCAGCTGATTTAGCAATACATTCTTTAACTAAATCAAAAATATAGTTTTATTCATAATTTATCCTATTTGACTATTGTGATTACTTCAAACTCTAATCACAAACTATCTGACAATACTTAAATATAAACTTACTAATTATAAGGTGGGAAAGGCTCTTCTCCATTATAATAAGGATAATAATATTTCATGGAATAAGGACGTGTAAACATCATACTATTTGATCCCTCTGCATAATCATAGAAATAATTGAAAAACTCGATGTCAACTAAATTCCCTGTGTCAGGGTCAATCAGTACAGTAGCATAATTCATATTCAAATGTAGATTATTTGCTGAATATGCGCCACTGCAGAAACAGTTTATGTTATAAAAATTTGATGCCGAAGATACTGATAGCTCTAGCAAATGTTTATTCTTTATTGGCATATTGCTCTTGCTACCACGTAAATAATATACGGTATCTGGAATGATTTGTTGCATTTCTGGATACTCTGCATATTGAGATTGATATATCTTAGCAACTATACCGCTTTTCTGAGTCATCGTAATATCATAAACTTGTGAGCCAGCTGAATTTGATGCATTCACATAATATGAATAACTGAGGTCTATCGGATTACCATTTACATAGTAATTTACTCCATTTGCATCTGTTTGGAATACAATTTTAGCCCCTTCACTGATAGCCAAATAAGTTGCACTACTATCATTAGCTAAATCAGCTATCTTATTAAATTTGACTGTATATGGCTGATCAGCGGAGTAATCCCCATTTAAGCTATGAACCATAAAATAGTAAGTACCCGCTGAGAACTTGGCTAAATTGCCTGATATACTATACGCTGTCGCTGAACCCGCTAAAAAGCCTGATTCATATCCATTAGCGCCCGTTATTGAATATCTTATAACCATTGGTTGTGTAATAGTAAACTTATATATATCATTATCATAAGGGCTGTCAATAACTCCCTCTATATTGGTATCAAATGGAATGCTAGTTGCTGTGGCAATGGAACCATTAACTTCATAATTTACATCTCTTGTACTATTATAGAATGCAAAAGCGAAATCTCCCACGCCCGTATATCCTGATACTGCAAAGTAATAAATTCCAGCTTCAAGGACATCATTATACCATTCTTGCACACCATTACCGGCATTTGCACTTCCGCCAATTAATCCCAGATTATATGTACTTGTATCTAATTGAAACATATATAAGTCCGCATCAAGATTGGATACCATCTGCAGTAAAACGGACACCGTACTCTTCTCATTTAATATAAAACCGTACCAGCGCATTTCATTTGATGTTAGTATAGAGCCTTGAAAAATATCCCCATTTTCTACAATATATGCATTATTAGGGTTTGTATTATCTGTTTCCGCAAGTACTGATTTTACAGAAGAACGCTCTCCCGGAAGACTCGAAACCGTTTCATTCGATTCTGAATATTTCCTTTCCATGATGTTTGGCTCCCTATCGTTAATATTTTCTATGGGAGCTATCTCTTTATAAATTTCTTGAACATCCATTGAACTTTGATTTTCTGGAATCATAACACTTTGTATCCCATCTACTGTTGCTGGAACAACCGGCACTCCGTTTTCGTCGTCAGCAAATGCATAAGCATTGTTTAACAGAATCATACAGAAAATCATGGTAAATGCTAATAATTTTTTTAAATTTTTTAACATATGTTTTCCTCCATAATAGTAAATTAGTTGACTTTATAAGCACTTCACTTCCGGGAAGCCTAGTAAATAAACTGACAACCGACTTAATAGTACATTGGATTCACCACCTTTCCCATTATTCTTATTTACGATTTTGCTTGCATAATCATCCTATGCCAGTTATTTGATTACAATCGTAACAAAAGCCATCATAAACCATTTTTTACGGTATTTAACACCTTATGTGTATTTTTTACAATATCATCAATATACTGTTTCAAAGTTAACCTTTCAATACCAATTACAATAATAAACCTTTTTCTGCAAAAAATGACTACCTTTATTTTTGAAGTACCATTCTCCGTTCCTTTCAGATTTACTCCAGCACACGCCACAAAGAACAGGAACAATACCAGGCATTCTGAACTATCTGTATCTTACTATAAATCTGCCTGTCATCATTTATTTAGTATTCAACTAAAGCCCTCACCATCATCTATAATTACCTTCATCAAAACACTTGCCTCTTTATGGATATATTAAGTTTAATTTTCCTGTTAATACACCGAATAGCACTGACAATCCGCTATTACAGGTCAAACGCCTATTTGCTAAACTATAGATATTAAAAGGAGGTAATAAAAATTATGAAAGTAATAAAAAAAGTGATTTGTTTTGCAATAAGTCTATCTTTGGTACTTGGAGCTTTTATATGTGGTCCAAGCAATACTGTCAGTGCAAAGGAATCATCCACAAAAAAGGTATTAATGGTAATTGCACCAAAGGATTTTGAAGACTGTGAAGTTGTTGAACCCATGGCTATCTTAAAGGCTAACGGTGCAAAAGTCACAATAGCCAGCATAACAACTGATACAGCGATTGGTCTTAATGGATTTAAAATAACACCAGATATCAAAATCAGTAATGCAAAAGTTGATGAATACGATGCCATCGTTTTACCAGGAGGAACAGGCGTTATAAGTAGTTTATGGGATAACGAAGAACTGAGAACACTGCTTCAGCAGTTTAATTCTCAAAACAAAATAGTAGCGGCTATGTGTGCAGCTCCCCCAGCTCTCGCGAAGGCCGGAATATTGAAAGGTAAAACAGTTACCATGTTTCCTTGGGAAGATGGAATAAAGGAACTTACCACAAGAGATGCCATATATGTTAATGAAGAGACTGTTACCGATGGAAATATTGTAACAGGCAAGAATCCAGCTGCCTCCAAAAGCTTTGGACTTGCTATCTGCAATGCTTTAAAAATCAGAAAATTCCCTAAAAACGTGCTTATGGTAGTAGCCCCTAAGGATTTTGAGGATGTAGAGTTCTTTATTCCCAAAACCTTACTTGAGATAAACGGAGCTAATATAACGGTAGCAAGCACTACATCAAAAGCGCTTGGGTTAAATGGATCAACCTATACCACTGATATTATGATATCCAATGCAAAAGCAAAGGACTATGATGCAATCGTTATCGTTGGCGGCACGGGAGTAATCAGTAGTCTGTGGGATGACAAAGATCTCCGGAAGCTAGTAAAGGATGCCAATAAGGAGAAAAAGATTATAGCTGCAATCTGCGCGGCACCGCCAGTTTTGGCAAGAGCCGGTATCCTCAAGGATAAAAAAGCAACCATGTTCCCCTGGAGTGATGGTATTAAGGAATTAACTAACAATGGTGTTAAATATATTGACAAAGAGGTAGTTGTATCAGGTAATATTATTACAGGAAAAAATCCAGATGCCTCCGTAGCTTTCGGATTAAAGCTATGTGAAGAGCTAAAAATACTTGGCAAATAATAGAAAATGTTATTTTTTTCCCCTGAGCAGTGATATAATGAAAGATATCATTGCTCAGGGGGTGTCGTATGAGTACATACTTTACAGAGGGTAGGGAATTTTATCCGGGCTATCAGTTTCCTATCTACCATACAACTGAAAATTGCTTCTCAGATGGTACAAATGAACGAGATCATTATAAAATGATATTTGTTATCACTGGTACCGGAATACTTACTCTTAATAACCGTAAGCAAATCATCGTAGCTCCGTCTGCTCTTTGCCTGAATGAGACAGATATATTTTCCTTGGAATCAGAAGTATCTCTTCAGTGTACAGCCGTCCTCTTTCATCCACAAATTATCAATCAACATTTTAATTTTCCTATACTTAAAGCATCTAATAATCAGCTGTCTGTAAATGAAATACAAGATCTATACTGGTTAAACCCGTTTTTAAGTAAAACAAATGATTTTATGGGCCTGATACATCTTGGTCCGAGCAATGCACACAGAATCAGTAACATTCTTGACAATATAAAGGATGCCCTGGATATTCAAAAGGATAATGATTGGCCCTGCAGGAGCAGAACCTATCTAATAGAAATGCTCTTTTTGCTATCAAGATTACTTATTATTGATGAAACCCTTGAAAGCGTAAAGCTTGATAAAGATCCTGGTGAAATCAAAGAGATAATACTGTATTTTTACACAAATTATATGAACAAAATAACCATACAGGAGCTTACCGGTAAATTTCATATCAACAGAACCTCGTTAACAGAAAGATTTCGTGAGATTACAGGTTATCCTGTAATGGAGTATCTTATTAGACTAAGACTGTATTTAGCGTCTAAGATGCTAAAAGAAACTCTATTACCTGTTTCTGAGATTATTGAGAGGGTTGGCTTTTCTGATTTAACCCACTTTGGAAGAATGTTCAAAAAGAACTTTGGTTATTCTCCTTCTGAGTATAGAACTATATATTGCACCATGCTTTAAAATATAAATGTCATTATCCCAAAAACAGCAATCTCCTAAATACTAAAATCAGTCTTGGTTCAACAAGCCTCCTTTTATTTCTGATAATTAAGTATTGCTATTTCAGCTGATTGAGCTTGTTTTCAGGCTCTTCGCCATTCTCTACACGTTTTATATTGTTCACAAAGAAATCATATCTTTTTTTATGGAATTTTAGCCCGTCAGGCATCCCTGCTGTATGTGGAGTAAGTATTACATTGCTCAGCTTCCGAAGTTCACTATTGGTTGAAAGCGGTTCCGCTTCAAACACATCCAGGCATGCACCTGAAATATCTCCATTTTTTAAAGCATCTATTAAGTCTTTTTCATTGACAATGCCACCACGGGCGGTATTGATAAAAAGTGCAGTATTCTTCATCTTCCTGAATACTTCTTTATCGATTAGCTGCCTGGTTTCTGGATTCAGGGATGCATGTACAGTTACTATATCTGATGTTCTTACAAGATAATCAAAATCCGTCAGCTTTACAAAATCCTCAGAATGTACAACAGCATTTCTAGCATATACCAGCACATTCATATCAAAAACCCTGCAAAACTCAGCTACTTTTTTACCAATAGCACCGAAACCTATAATTCCAATGGTTTTACCTGTTAATTCACTTCCGGTATAATCTAATTTACTTTCATCTATCTTGTTTTTCATGAAAGCATCAAGAAACGGTATATTTTTATAAAATGACAATATCAATGCCATTACGTGCTCGGCCACTGCCTTTGCATTGACTCCTGAAGCATTAGCAGCCCAAATGCCGAGTTGCGTGCAGGCATCGATATCTACATTATCGTATCCAGCACCCGTCTGGACTAATTTTAAATTTTTTGCGATGGAAAGTAGCTTGTGATCCACTTTGATATGTTCAGGTATGATTACCTGGCAATCTTTCATATGCTGCAACATTTCTTCTCCAGGCGGAACAATTACTACTTCCCAGTCATTCGGAAAATGTCTTGTAATAATTGATTTTGATATCTCGGTAAAATAACCGACTATAAGAATTTTCATTAACAAACCACCTTTCATGTTCTATATCCTACTACGTCCTCACTTATTAGTAAATTAAATAACATCCTTTTACAAACGGTGAAGGATTGCTAAATTTTTAACTTCTTTCCAAGTATTTTTTCCAGGTTAATTATACCACAAAACATTATTCGTATCCATTAATAAGCCAATTTCAGTTATTTTATATTAAAAGAAAGTATCAACTTTTGCTCTATGGATTGCTTTCGGAAACAATCATTGAACGCCTCCATTATGATATAAAAAAAGACTACAAAGCATTAAGCTTTATAGCCTTCCATAAATTATTTTTATTCTGTAAACTTTAATTTCAAGTGGAACATCGGTATCTTCCGGCTTCACCTTTAAAAATGTTTCTTAATAGTGTTATGGTTTTCTAGCCAGATACATTGTTATTTTATCATAAAGAGTTATCTTGTCACCAGCATCAAGAATAACTTTTCTTATACCCTCATAAAAATAGGTTTTGTCTGGTTCTTTGAGTGTTATATGATCACAGTGTGTTCCAATGAGCGAAACATAGTCATCGGCATTATACTCTCTAGTTTTGAGGTATTCGCGGCGTTGGAGATTAACAAAGCCATACTTATCACGACCATCATAATCCAGGCGGCACTTGTATTCCGTTTCTGGGTGAAAATACTTAGCATATACTTCCTGAATTTGAGAGAATAGCGGTTCATCGGTATATCCACCGCCTGGCCGTATATCTGGCCGCATCATAAACATAGCAAAGGCTCCACCACTTTTTAATATATCATAGGCTTTAGGGTAACCTATTTTTTCCGGTATCCATTGAAATGCTGCTGCCGAATATACGAGATCAAATTGTTCCCTTCCAAAAGGATATGTTTCAAAGTCAGCATTGACAATATGAAAATTTTCATAAGAATTGAATTTTTCTTTCATTATCTCACTAAAGGACTCCCCCAATTCGATTGCCTTATAAGAACACCCTGTTTTTAAGATAGGTTCGGTAGCTTGACCTGTCCCAGGTCCAATCTCAAGCACTTCACTACTTGAATCGAGCTTTGCGTATGTGATTAGGTCTGCAAAAAGTTCCTCACAATAACGAGGCCGCCATTTGTCAAATTGTTCTGGTACCTGCTCAAAAATAGTTCTAAAATCCATAACACACCTCCACAAAATATATTAACGAAATAATAATAATGACCTGCTCATATTATTTTTATATCGACTATGACTATATTAGATAATATCACTGCCATCCTTATTCATAACCTTGACCTCTCCTTACTCATTTTCATAAATTCCTCAAAACTTAATTATAACAAATACTTACACCACCCGATTTCTCCCCTCTGCCTTTGCACGATACAGCGCTTTATCCGCCAGCTCCAGTAAACGAATACTTGTATCCGCATTTTCAGGTGTTATAGAAGCCACCCCCAATGAAACAGTTAGAATGTCCATATTATCGTCCCTGCCAAGATGAGGTATTTGCAATATTATAACCTGTGTTCTTATGTTCTCAGCAATCTTAAGAGCCTCGACTTTATCCGTTTTGGGTAATACAACAACAAATTCCTCTCCACCATAACGTCCAACAAAGGCAGACGTACTTAGCATGTATTGGTTGATACACTGAGCTACCTCTCTAAGACAAACATCTCCCTTACTATGACCGTATGTATCGTTATATTGTTTGAAATAATCAATATCGATCATAATTAAGGATATCATCTCTTTCGAGAGCATCGCACTGTGCCACTCATGCTCTAATGTCTCACTAAAAGCCAATCGATTATTAATTCCCGTTCCAACATCTGTGTGAACATACTCTATTAGCTTTTGATTTGCCAGATTCAATTCTTCAACTAATTTTTTATTTTGAAATAATTGCAATCTTGCTTTATAGTTTAACAAAGAAAAAATAAAAGCAAATACCATTGCAATAGTAGAATTTACGGTAATTTCCACTATAATAACATTATCATGTACCAAATAAGCGTTAATGAGTAAAAAAACAATATGATTAACTCCAAATAAAATAATACTATATTTCGGTTTTAGATATGCGATTGTAGCAAGTCCCATGAGCGCAATGATATAAGGGGTATAATTGGGAGATACTTGATAACCCTCAAAATTCGTATATTGTGCCCAAATCAAGCAAACTATCATAAAAAATATATGGACAGCTCCTATATATCTTTTATTCTTTTGAAAATGTAATAACGATAGACCTATCAAACCTATGAATATAAACAACAAATTTAAATACATTTGCTGATTAAAAAATATAAATTTCCAAGAAACATATAAACTCATCGGAATAATCAGTATAAGCAGTACGAATTGGCACCTCCGATTGTTTGAATATACAATTTCTTTGTCGATTTCTTCCTGGTATTCTTGCTTAATATGTCCTTTTAAAAATTCATTCAAAAAGTGTCTCACTTTTTAGCATCCCTTCTACTTATCAAACCTCATAAATCTGAATATAATCATCATCGATTTTATCTATATCGCTTCCAACCTTTGTACCATAAAATAGCCTATCCATTTCGTTACCCTCTAAATTGTATCTATTTAATAGAATAACATGTATGTTCATTTTATTGTGATACTGTTTTCTTCACTAGAATTCAATACATTTCTCATTGCTCATACTTCAATTATATACCACCCTATTTTACTAATCAAACATAAACACAAATTTCCAGAGCATAACTCACCTTATACAAAAACAATCTTTCAATAACAGGTTATCATTCCTTTCTGCCTTCTTGACTCAAAAATTAGTTTTTACATCTAAAAAAAAGACCGCCCATTCTCAATTAGCTTGAAAATAAACGGTCTCACGGCATGTTCTTATTTTAGTGGAATATGAAACAAAGATGCTTTAGCCTGGTATCCCCTTAGCACAAATATGGTGCTCATAGTTTGAACTTTTTTAATAGATGGCCATCAAGTAGTAAATTATTTTTATCACTTCTTGGAATTATTTTCCCTTATTCCAGATACATTTCGGTTCATAAGTTTTCTGGCAATATTCTGAAAAATCCATTTCTTTAATGGTGAAAATTCCTGACGATGCTTTCGAAAGAATTCATCCGGTGAGTTAAATATACCAAAATCCCGATTTATCCCTTCTTTTTGTATATAAGTATCATTTTTATTCCAGTCGATTTGTGGTTTTTTAAAATCATTGGTTGCTACACCATAACCACAGAAGCTTCCATTGCATTCAGAAAACTTTTCCTGGAGTTTATTTAAATAAGGAACATCAAGTATGAACCCCTCAATATTCAACCATTTCTCTTCAAAAAATATTTCCGCCCAGCTATGCACAATATTTTGAGGCGCCAAGCGATATATAATTCCTGTCATAGCACCCTTCTGGAGCATTTTATCAATCGTAAACCCATGAGTTCGGCATGGGATACCAACTGCTCTTAACAATGCCATAAATAAAGTACCTTTTGTATTACATTGACCATAACCATCTTCTAGAACTTCACTTGCTTTTATGATATCATCAACATTATAGCCGAATTTTATTTCATCTCTGACAAAATTATATATCTCAAGTATTTTTTGAAACGCATCTTTATCCTTCCATTTCCTGTCCACCACTAACTGCTGTATTCCATTACTATTATAATCAAGCATAGGTGTTGCCTGTAGATACTCTTTCATAATATGACCTCCTTGTTATATTTGATAATCATATTATACCGAGATTTTTACAGGCTTACTTTCAAAAATCTGCTATCTGTGATAATATCCCTTGCTGACATTCCTGTGATTTTTTTATGAAAAGAAGCAAAATGTGAGGAGGAATCGAATCCTGATGCTATTGCTGCCTGGGTTATATTTTCTCCATTAAATATCTTTTGGTATACTCTTTGCAGCTTGTGAAGAACTATATAGCTTTTCAAGGAAATTCCGGTTTCTTTTTTGAATAGATGTGAGAGGCGGCTTTCTGATAAAGACATTTCTTTGGCAAGGTAGTTCACCAGGTGAAGTGCCTCCTCACAATCGCAAGCATCTATCCTCCTTAAGAGCAGCTCTATTCTTTGATCATATTTCACCGGCGGATATTTATCAAACGAACGAATAATGTTTTCTATCAGCATCGAATAGTTATGGCTTTCCCCATTATGGATTACATTTAACAGATATCTTTGAAGCTCGGCTGTTCTATCCTCAGGAATTATATAATAAGGGTTCTCATTTAGAAAGCAAATTCTTAAAGATCGTCCCAATTGGGTTGTTGGATCCACTAACATTGTAAAATGAACTGAGTTGCCGGAATAAAACTCATGTATTGTATTCATATTAACAGCTATGGCTCTGCAACTTATTCTTTGTCCCTCAACGTTAATTAGAAGCTCTTCCTCGACACTGATAAATAGCTGTAGCAGCCAATGCTTATGCAAATCTGCTTCAATGCAATTTGATATAGCGCCATAATGTTGTCCACACATAAAAATATCATTCATTTGCATCACCTTTGCTCTTATATTATACATTATATTAAAAGTCAATACGTGGCTTAGCTTTATTTGAGCTTATCAACGGCAGTTTTACCTGCAATTCGTCCGAAGGTAAATATATCCGTTAAAGCATTGCCACCCAGGCGATTACCTGCATGAATACCTCCTGCAACTTCTCCGGCTGCATAAAGATTCTTGATAGGCTTTCCGTTTTCATCTAATACGCAGGCACTGGTATCTATTTTCAGGCCTCCCATGGTATGATGTACGGCTGGCTTTCTGGGTGTCGCATAGAAGGGTGCTTTCTCCACCTTTAAGCTAAAGGTATCCTTATGGAATTCAGGATCAAAGCCCTGCTCCACATAGGAATTATATTTCTCAACGGTAGCTTTAAGGATTGCAGGCTCCATACCGACTTTCATTGCCAACTCTTCTATGGTATCCGCTCTGAATAAGGTACCAGCCTCTACCTGCTGGTCTATTTTCTCCTGGCTCGTATTGGCTGCGGTTTTCTTTATCTCATCATCAGCAATTAAGTAGAACAGACCTCCCTGATCAATGGCAGCTTTTGTTAACACATCTCTTCCGGAAAATTCATTGATAAATCGTTTTCCTTCTAGATTGACGATTACGAAATTTTCAGGTGGTACCTGAAGTCCACTGAATAGCTCACCGGTCTCAGGATCAGCCACAGGCATCATCTGCGTAAATCCCATTCCAGTCAGTGCTGCTCCTACCGTTTTACCAAGCTGTATTCCATCACCTGTCATAGCATAGGAATTCGTTGTCCTTATATCATCATCAATGTGGCTCCAATAAGTGTTATATTCCTTCAGCATCTTTGTATTTGCGCCAAAGCCACCACTTGCAAGAATAACTGCCTTCGCGTGTACTGTTAGCTTCTGACCATTGACTCCTGTTGCTATTACTCCTTTTATTTCCCCGTTCTCTATGATAAATTCCTTTACAGGACTGTCCGTGATAATCTTTCCAGAGCATTCCTCTACATATTTACTAAGAGCAAGTATAAATGCAGTACCATAGCTTTTCACAGGCTTATGACCTCGGCGCCAGAGAGCACCAACGGGCGCAAATACGATGCTCTTATCATACTCGACACCTATTTCCTCCAGCCAGTTTACACTCTCTAAGGCTCTGTCTGTCAGAATTTTTACCAGGTCGTACTGTCCGTATATGGTGTTGCCATTTAAGTCCGTTCTTTTTCCGCCAAAATATGTCTGTATTCTGTGAAGAAGCGGTGAGTCAAATAGATGCCCTTTTTGTGTTCCAAACTTATTCTGGTAGGCAGCAAAATCTTCCTTCAATGCTCGGAAATCCTCCAGATATTCTGCGTGGATCTCTCTTTCATCTGTACTTAATAGTGCTTCAAGAGTATGTCTTTCTCCCGGATTCTCTTCAAACCTCATCTGCCACTTCGGATCTGCTGCATTGACAGGACCGCCGGAACGTATGGTATTTCCACCCACTGCCGGGTATTTCTCAAGAACAATTGCACTGCAGCCATTCTGTAAAACAGTAGCCGCTGCACTTAGTCCAGCGCCTCCTCCGCCTACAACGACAACATCACAAGTATATTCTTCATCTTCCCGGATCCGGCTGCTGGCAGGCTTGGGCCGTCTCTTAAGGATATCCGGATTAACGCCTGCAAGCTTCACGGCTTTTGCCACACCGTCGATGACACCATGACTGGTTTCAGATGCCCCTGAGAGCGCATCCACATTTAAGGTCTGCCCTTCAAGGATTTTATCCGGTATTCTTACAAACACCACATCAGCAATTCCTTCTGTTTCTCCTTTGGTGTCTATCTTTATGCTTTCGATTCGCTTTTCACTAAAGGATACTTTCATTGGAAGATTTCCGCTGTGTCCAATTGCATTTACCTCATATTCCCCAGGCTCAAAGGAAAACTCCTCTTCCTCATTCAGCTGATTAGAAATTTTAGCAAAACGCAGAAAGCGCAAAAAGCATATCTCCAGGAAATCTACCGTACCTTCATTGTTCAGATTACCGGCATCGTCAAAGGCAGTATTTGCTCTGCCAAGTAAAAACTCGTATCCCGGCATAACATTGGCATCCACACCTGGTGCATCGAGAATCTGACGAAGATGCAGCTGCGCACGAGAGGAACCCTGCGTTCCAAGAGAAGCACCTACTATCATGACCGGTTTGCCAGCCAGTGGATGGAGATCAAAGCTTAACCATTCAATCAAGCTTTTAAGTCCGGATGGTATTGAATGATTATATTCAGGAGTAGCCATAATAACACCATCACAGGCAGTAATCTTATCATTGAACCTCTGTATTACTTCGCCGTAGGACTGATTATCGGATTGATTAAACATCGGAACATCTTTAATCTCAAGGAGCTCTATTTCTGCTTTTGATTCAAAGTGTTTTTTCATAAACTGAAGGAGCTTACGATTATATGATTGTTTTGCATTCGTTCCAACAATAGCTATTAACTTCATTGTAATTTATCCTCCTGCTCTTGCCAAGTATATTTTTTTACTTTTTTATTCAGAACTTTCTCTTTGAGAAGTCTTGATGTGATATCCGTAAAGAGAACAAACTCTCTGAATATTTCCTCAAGCTCTGACACCTTATCTGAATAGATGAGATTTCCGGAACTATCAAAAGCACTCTGAGATTTTCCCAAAAGGAACTCACTGCTTGGCATAATTCTGGCAGCAAGCTCCGGGGAGTCAAGAATCTGCCTGAGATGCGCCTGTGCTCTTGAGGAACCAAGAGTACCATGAGATGCTCCCACGATTAAAACAGGCTTATCCGTAAGTGCCTGACTCGTGTAGCTGATCCATTCCAGAGCGCTCTTTAAAACTGCAGGTATTGCATGGTCGTACTCTGGCGTTGCTATAATAATACCATCGGCTTTCAAAATTTTATCAGATAACACCGCTACTTTCTCCGGAACCTCGGAATCCTCTGGCTCCATAAAAGCAGGCAGCTCCTTAATTTCATATACTTCAATCTCTGCCTCCGGGGAAAAGTGCTTTTGCATAAACTGAAGCAGTAAACGATTCGTTGACACCTCAGAATTAGTGCCTACGATTGCTAAATATCTCATAGTAATCTCCTTCCTGTATATTAAGTTACCACAATAATGATCATGTGTTTGACATTATTTTAACATACTGCATTTATATTATCTAATAGTTATTCATTGAAGATTGATAACAACTTTGTTATAATCAAAAAAACTAGAGTGTGTCTACCATAATGGAAGAAGGAATGAAATGTCAAAAACCGACTCTCAAGATATCCTATTTTATATTGATGCCATTTTAAAATACAGCAATTACAGCAAGGCTGCGAAATCACTTTATATTTCTCAGCCTTATCTGACACAGGTTATAAAAAGGGTGGAAAATGAGTTAAACTGCGAACTGATCACCCGTAACAAGCTGCCTTATCGATTAACTGAGCAAGGAAAGATCTATTATCAATATCTTACTTCTTTAGAAAATAACTACGCTAAGCTGATTCGTGAAATATCAGATATATCAAATCGTGATAGAACGGTTATTAGGATTGGAGTACTTCCAAGCCTTGGTACCTACCTTTTGCCACTTTTTTTACCTGCATTTCAGAATCTGCATCCAAACTGCAGAATCGAGCTTGCAGAGATTTTACCAGAGAAAAGTGAAAAGCTCACGCAAAGCAATGAATTGGATTTTTGGATAGGACAAGATTCAAGATTCATTTCACCGAACTTAAATTCTGTTAGCTGGGGAAGGCACCGATACCGGGCTGTGATTCCGCGCTGCTGTAATCTCTATCAGACAGATGTAGCCGTTGTTCCTGAAGGAACGATTGACATAAGTGAACTCTTATGCCAAAAGCTGATCCTGACATCCAAAGGCTCCGCTATCCGAAAACAGATCGATCATCTACTAAATATTTATAAGGTGGAACCCGATATCATAATGGAAAGCACTGAGATCAATACTGCACTTAAGCTGTCTACAAGCAATATGGGGCTGACCATTATACCCGAAAGTATCTATGTTAAGGAAAGCCCCTCTGATTATAATATCTACCCCATTCCCATGGATGAAATAAGCTTAGATTATTTTATTGCCTATCAAAGCGAGAGGGCCCTGACCAGCCTTGACAATGATCTGATAAAGGCCTTTTTAATTCCTGGGCAGAACCATTCCATTACAGGAGTATGAACATGAAAGAGTATACGAAGATTATTTATCTTATGGGAACTAAAATCTCCCTCTATATTAAGGGTGGCGATGCCGAAGGTCTGGCAAAAAAGGCCGAGGAGATGCTGCTTCATTATAATGAAGTCTTTAGCGCCAACAGTGACAGCTCACAGCTTGCTCTGTTAAAGAAAACAGCTGCAGCAGCCCCTCAGAAGGTGGACAACGAACTGTATGAACTGATAAAAACAGGAAAAAAGCACAGTTTATCTGAAGATAGTTTTTTAAATATAGCAATCGGCCCACTAATAAAATTATGGAGAATCGGTTTTAAGGAGGCACAGGTACCGGACAAAGAAGCAATCAGTAACGTATTGGAACTTTTAAAGCCTGAAAATATACAACTGGATGAGGAGGAAAAAACCATCCATTTCCTAAAAGAAGGCATGGAGATAGACCTTGGCGCTATCGCAAAAGGTTATTTCGCTGATAAAGTAATGGAGTTATTCAAGAATCATGGAGCTGTTTCAGCAATGGTGGACCTGGGCGGCAATGTTCTCGTATTTGGAGAATCTCCTTCCGAAGGCGGCGAGTGGAACGTGGGAATACAAAATCCGTTTTTGCCAAGAGGGAATGCGGTAGCACTTGTTAAAATAAGAAACCAATCGGTGGTAACGTCAGGAATATATGAGAGGGTTCTTGAACAGGAAGGCAGTAAATACCACCATATTTTTAACAGCAAAACAGGCTACCCAATCAAAAGTAACATCGCTTCTTTAACGGTTGTTGCTGACAGCTCACTGGACTGTGATATCTGTACTACTGAAATGTTTGGATTAGATGCTGCTACGGTTATTCACAGAATGAACAGAATGAGTGATATGGGTGCGGTTGTAATCACTTTGGATGGAGAACTGGCCTGCACAAATAATCTCAGAGGGAAGATTATCCATTTATAGCCTATAACATTTTTGCAATAACGATAGCTATATTTGCTATGGCTTATTGCTGCTCTATCCTCACCAATCATATAAGATGGGCTTCTATTAGAAAGTAAATTTTGTTAGCTTTGCATAGTATCTGAGCTTATCTTCTGTAATCTCTATCTCTCGGGTTGCCTTAAGTGAGAGAAGGCAAGCCCTTTACTTTATACTTACCATTTCGGAATACCCCACAAAAGGCAGTTGTATCGGCAGATTTTTTTCACCGAACCAAAACACAAAGATTTTTATTTTCACTTTGTGTTATGCCTGCTCTCTTTCGTTTCGTCAGGCAAATTTGAAAAAACTGATGTCTCAGTATCATAAAATGCTGGTATCCATCCCTCACAATACGGGAAGTATTGGATATAGCTTGAGAAGCATCTTATAAAAGCTTCATAAGACTTTTCATCGTACCTTCTCAACCATTTGTTTTTTTTCTCTTTCATGTTAACCTCTATTCTTGCGCACGCTCTTTGCGCATACCAAGTTTATGGTGTGCAAGCACAAACTTGCGATTGAAAAATTTATTTTTCAACCTATGCTCCTCTATTTTAGCTTATATAAGCCCTCTACAGGGGGTATTGATCCATGATTGCCGTGGTAGAGTAGTTACAAAAAGTACATGCTTTCATGGACGCAGGTATCTTCTCTATAAAATCAGCCTAAGGCTATAGCTCTAGCATGGTGCCGGATCCAACCCTTAGAAATATCATACTACTATTGGAGTGCCTGCCTCAAACCCGCGAAAGTACCAAGTAGGCGAATTAGATACCCCAGAATGATTTCATATGAATTCTCGTTTTTTATCTCCTTTCACGAAATTTCCAGAAGAAATTAAGGCACCTTAAAAATATTTGTCCCCCTTTTGGTTAGTCATCGCTAACTAATATTCAAAAAAAATTGTCCTCAAAAGAACAAATCCCATCTTATTGTAAACAAAGTTAAATCCTTTGCTTTCTACAGTATAATCTTAAATATCAATAATTAAAAATATATAATAATATATATATGTATAAGAAATTATGTATTAATAAAAAAAGACGTATAACAAAACCAATGGCATTATGATAAAAGATTGGTTTTGCTACACGCCTTTTCGTTATAATTATATTGTAGTATTGAAATATTGGCTTACATATTCACGAAAATTTCTTGCCGCTTTTGAAAAATAACGTTGTTTTTTCCAGGCAAGTCGCAGAATATTCTTATAACTGATTTCCTCAATTTTAAGTAAAATAACCGGCAGTTCCTTTTTCTCAGCTTCAGAACACGGTAAAAAAGATACACCAAGCCCGGCTTCAACCAAATTAATAACCGCTGTAAATTCACTGCACTCACAGATGATATTTGGCTCAACTCCATTCTTTTTGTAAAATTCATCACAAAATTCTTGCTGGCTATAATTAGCTTTTAAGCCGATAAAGGCTTCGTCTTTTAAATTCTGAAAAGAAACTGTTTGGTAGCTAGCAAGGTAGTGTGCTGGTGAAACTGCCAGATAAATGTCTTCCTCTGCCAATTTCATAGTAGTAATATTAGAGTGCTCAGTAATGGTGTTGATAAAAGCAAAATCAATTTCATCTTTATCCAGTAGATGAAGCTTTTCCCGATCATCACCTAACTGTGTAATATGAAAATTCACTTTTGGATACTGACATGCAAAGCTTCCTAGTAAACTACCGAATTCTTTATTCAAAGATGTGGTTGCAAAAGAAACAGAACCCGTTTCACTTCCAGACAAATCGGATATCTCCTGCCGTCCTTCCTCAACTTCTTTCAGTATTCTATTCGCACGTTTTAAAAATACTTTTCCATATTCATTCAAGACAATATTACGTCCTGTCCTATTAAACAGAGGAACCCCCAAGTCCTCTTCTAACTTAGCAATCATGGCACTTAAGGCAGGCTGCGCAATTTGCAGCACACCGGCAGCTCTTGTCATATGTTCCATATTCGCCACAGTTTGAAAATATTTAATTTGCAGCAAATCCATAAAGTGCCTCCCTAATAATAGTATTTATGTTATTAATTTTCTCAATTTAATAACTATTCATGTATCATTGATATGGTATCACGGAAAATAGGATTTATCAAATGCAATCAATTATAAAAGCAATAAGGATGCTGTTTGATTCTAAGTAGAACCTTGGAGGAAGGTTGCTTTTCTATTATTCTATATTTCGACTTCCGTTATGGTTAAATTCATCGCTTCCCCACCGACCTTAACGCTAGAAATGGTGCACCGATTGATGTTCCCGTAGCCGATTCCTCCGGGATACTATATAAGGGAGCAAAGTTTCTACAATAAGCGTTAGCACCATGTAATGATTGCGAAGAAAAAATATGATATCCATCAGAATTGTACTTCTGACTGATATCCTTTACTTTTTTCATATCCGGTCTGATAGCATCTAAAGTCTCAAGGCTTCTTAGCGGGGGTTGCAAAAAATGTTAATTTCCCAAATCAATATCATATTCCATCCTTTTTGCAGTGATTTTTGCAGCTTTTAAACCTAATAATTTTTTTACAATATAAAAAGACATATTTATTCCCGCAGATATTCCACCCGATGTAATGATAGGAAATTCGTCAACAAATTTGACGTCACGTATAACTCTGACTTGTGGATAGTCTGCTTCTAATCTATCAATATCCATCCAGTGTGTTGTTGCTTGTTTTCCATCCAGTAAGCCAGCTTCTGCTAATAAAAATGCACCAGTACACACAGATGCCATTATTTGCACCTGCGTAAAGCTTCTTCTTATCCAATCAATGGTCTCCTGGTTATGAATTTCTATTACTTCCGCACCATATCCTCCGGGAATAATTAAAATATCCAATTGAGGCGCATCATGAAAGTCATAGTCAGGTTGAACCTTTAATCCGTTTCGGGTGCTGATTAACTCTTTTTTTCTGGCTATGGTATACACCTCGAATGCTTTTCCTGCATCGTTTTCTGTAATAGAAAACACCTCAAACGGACCCGCAAAGTCCATTACCTCAACCTCGTTAAAAAGCAATATACCTATTTTTCTGCAAGACATATTATTTTCACCTCATTATTTTCTTCTCAAACAAATGACCTCCGTATGTCTCAAATAGGAAAACATATTTACCGGATTATAATATATATTCAAATGCAAACCGTTCGCTACTTTTTCTTAATACTCAGTCCATCCCGAAAAGCATTTCCTGCTTTATCTCCGATTTTATGGTAATTCTTACTCATCCAATCAAACACAAGCGGACTAAATTTATCCAGCCTGACAGCACCTTTCTCATCCAATATATTCTCATCAACACTGATGTTCACGATTTCAGCAATCATGCGCCATTCTTTTGCATCATAACTTTTTACTTTACACTCTAACGCAAATGGAAGTTCCTCAATCAGTGGAGCATCGACAAAATCAGCCTTAACTGCATGAAATCCAGCTCTTGCAAATTTATCCGGAACCTTATTTGCAGTTTCAATTCCAACATAATCGCAGGCCTCAACAAAAGACGCATCTGCCATACTTACGGTAAATGCACCACGCAGCATGATATTCTTTAATGTTTTTCGTTCTGAACTAATGCAGATCGAAATTTCCTTTTCATTACTAATACCACCCCATACAGAATTCATGGCATCCGGAATTCCATTTTCGTCATATGCTGCAATA
Organism: Anaerocolumna sp. AGMB13020; assembly: GCF_033100115.1. Classification (NCBI taxonomy): domain Bacteria; kingdom Bacillati; phylum Bacillota; class Clostridia; order Lachnospirales; family Lachnospiraceae; genus Anaerocolumna; species Anaerocolumna sp. AGMB13020. The sequence continues at coordinate 1,452,403 of NZ_CP136910.1, forward strand.
ATAAAAACCGGTTGTGGTAACACATAAGATTTTGCTCCAATATTTTTTCTCATAATCTTACTCCTTATTTATCTTCCATGGCTTTTCTAAATGCCTGATCATATAGTTCCATTATATAAAGAAGTTCTTCCTGATGACTCTCAGATAATTGCTCCATTGCAGTATTTTCAGCATCCTGTATATGCTTAATCATAGGTTCTGCAAACTCTTTTCCTTTTTTAGTAAATAGAATTCGCTTAGATTTGCTATTGTCAGGTATTTCTTCCAATTGAAGATATCCCTGTTCTATTAGCTTCTTAATTACATTATTCACTGTCTGTTTCGGCAGCATTGTTCTTTCACAAATAATCTTCTGCGTACATACCTCATACTGACTAATAAGATTCAAAACAAACAATGTCGTATAGGAAATCCCGGCAGACCTGGCATAGTAATCATAAATCATTTCTAGGCCTTGCCGCATATTGCAAAAACGCTTTGCATTTTCATTCATACTTTTGTCACATCGCCTTTCAACTTATAGTCCCATTATGGGACTATTATACTGAATGGTTCTATGGATGTCAAGAAAGAACAGGCACAAGAAGAAAGCCTAATTACGAAATAGTGATCAGAGTACTTACCATTACATACCAGTTCCAAACAGTTGTCTATCAGCGACTGTAATAATTCCTACTCCCTTTTGTATATTTTTGTGATGGCAGAAAAAATCGTGCTCTTATCATTGTAATATAAAAAACAACGTGATAAAATATAGTTAACCCACTCATATATTAACCCTGTCACATAAAATAGCGAGGTAAAAGTATGTCTGATAATTATATTAAGGTATCAGGTGCAAGGGAACGAAATCTAAAAAACATAAATGTTTTGATACCAAAAAAAGAAATCACGGTATTAACAGGTGTTTCCGGTTCAGGAAAATCATCTTTGGTATTTGATACAATAGCGGCAGAATCGCAAAGACAATTAAATGAAACCTATACTAGTTTTATCCGTCACCGTATGCCGCACTATGGAAAGCCTGATGTGGACAATATTGAAAATTTGTCCGTGGCCTTTATAATCAATCAAAAACGGTTAGGCGGTAATGCTCGTTCAACGGTTGGGACAATTACAGATATTTATTCCGTATTACGTTTATTGTTTTCCCGAATTGGTGAACCATTTGTAGGTTATTCCGATGTTTTTTCCTTTAATAATCCGTCTGGAATGTGTGAACATTGTGAGGGCTTGGGAAAAATTGAAACCATTGATATTGAAAAGCTGTTAGATAAGAATAAATCCTTAAATGAGGGTGCTATCCGTTTTCCAACTTTTGAACCCGGTGGTTGGCGATTAACCCGCTATATTCATTCAGGCTTTTTTGAAAACGACAAAAAAATTAAGGACTATTCTTCCAAAGAACTGGAGCTGTTACTTTACGCTGATGGAATTAAGGTTATAAATCCTACCCCCGAATGGCATAAAACCTCATTGTATGAGGGTTTAATTCCACGCATTGAACGGAGTTTTCTTAAAAAAGAAGATGGTGAAAAAGTCAGATATGGAAAAGAAATTGAGCGGTTTGTTGTAAAACAGGATTGTCCCCACTGTCATGGAACACGCTTAAATAATAATGTGTTATCTTGCAAAGTGAACGGAAAAAATATTGCAGAATGTGCAGATATGCAAATAAATGAGCTTTTGGATTTTGTCAGGTCTATTCATGCTCCCGTATCCGCTACAATTGTTTCGGAACTTGTGAATAGGATTCAGCACGTAGTATCCATAGGACTGGGCTATTTAAGTTTAAGCAGAGAAACATCTACACTTTCAGGCGGGGAGTCTCAAAGAATTAAAATGGTTAGCCAACTTGGCAGCAGCTTGACTGATCTTACTTACATTTTTGACGAACCTAGTATAGGGCTGCACCCTCATGACATAAGCAAAATTAATGAGCTTATGCGGTTGTTGCGCGATAAAGGGAATACTGTTCTCATCGTAGAGCATGACCCGGATATGATAAAAATTGCAGATCATATTATTGATATGGGACCAGGTGCAGGAACCTACGGAGGGGAAGTAGTATATCAAGGGAATTTAGATGGGCTGAAAACAGCAGATACTCTCACTGCAAAATATTTATCATACTGCCCCAAGCTAAAACCTGATACACGTACCCAGAAAGGCTGGCTTTCCATAAAAAATGCAACCCTGCATAATTTAAAAAACCTTTCAGTTGATATACCAAAAGGGGTAATGACTGTTGTAACCGGGGTTGCCGGCTCAGGAAAAAGTACTCTAATTAATGGAGTATTACCACGGCTGTATCCTGAAACTGTTTTTATTGACCAAAAAGGGATTCAAGCGTCAAAACGTTCCAACATAGCAACTTTTACGGGTATTTTTGACATTATCAGAAAACTATTTGCGAAAAGGAATGGTGTAAACGCCTCTCTATTCAGTTTCAATTCACAAGGTGCTTGCCCTGCCTGCAAAGGTCTAGGCGTTATTTATACAGATTTGGCGTTTATGGATACAATTGTTACGGTATGTGAGGAATGTCATGGAAATCGTTATATGGACGAAGTGCTTGCCTGTCAGCTAAGAGGAAAGAGTATTGCCGATGTTCTTAAAATGACGGTCACAGAAGCCTTAGATTTTTTTCAGGAAAAAGAAATCGTAACGGTACTAAAACGGCTTTCAGACGTTGGTATCACTTATGTTTCTTTAGGACAACCATTAAGCACGCTTTCAGGTGGTGAGTTACAGCGAATTAAGCTTGCTTCCGAACTTGAAAACGGTGGTCAGACTTATGTTTTGGATGAACCGTCAACAGGTTTGCATATGGCTGATATAAAACAATTGATTGATATAATGAATCGCCTTGTAGAACAAAATTCCACTCTTATTGTAATAGAACACAATTTGGATATTATCTGTCAGGCAGATTGGATTATTGACATTGGTCCCTATGCCGGGCAGAATGGTGGTAAGATTATGTTTACAGGATTACCGAAAGATTTAATCAACTGTCCAAATTCTTTAACTGGAAAGCACCTGAAAAAGTATATTACTGAAAAATAGGAGGTTGGCTTAATGGCTATAAAAGAGTTAGAGGAAAGTTATATTCCCTTTCAATGCATGATTGTATCAGATTCAAATCGGTTCAATGTTGAAGGTGTTTCAACGGCACAATACTATATACTCGATACCTTGCATAAGCAGGGGGCGAAAACCACAAAAGAACTTGCTGAAATGAGAGGTATCTCACAATCTGGCATTTCAAAATTAACAAAGCGTTTACTGGAAAAGAAGTATATTATGCAGCAAAGGCAGACGGATGACCGCCGTTCTTACAATATTATGCTTACCAAAGAGGGGAAAGCTTTCTTAAATCGTGTTGAGGATTTTGGAAATGAAATTATGAAGCTAATCGAAGAAGCATTAACAGAAGAAGAAGTACATGCTTTTTCAACGATGTGCAAAAGGATTACAAACTTATACGCAGAAAAGCAATAGCATGAAAATGGAATCAAAACACTCAATTATGATTCCACTCCACACTATATTATAATTGTTGCTGACGACCTACTGCGATGCTAAAATTGAAAAGACTAATATGATTGATAAGGAGAGCCATACATGATAAAAGTAATAGTACCAAGTATTATAAAAGAAAACCACCTATCGGATGCTCTACAACTTTATGAGCTGTTGGTAAAGGAAACCGTAAAAGAACAGGGATGCATTTCTTATGAACTGTTTCAGGCGCTTGATGATCCCAATAGCTTAACTTTGATTGAAGAATGGGAAGATGAACAAGCGTTACATCGCCACACAAAGACACCTCATTTTATTAATTTGGTCGGAAAACTTGCGGAGTATGAGCAGGAGCTCCCTATTCATATCTGCAAGAAATTGTTTTAGAATACAGGCAAAATGAATTGTTTCAGACATTTATGACTTGAAAATCCGCTTGTTCAGAGCTTTAAAACCACACAAGCTTACTTTTGTAAGCTTTTCGGATACCTCCCACGGTTTTGTAGCAACCTTTGCATCCTTTGCCAAAGGTGCATTTTTTGCTACGCCTTTTGCTTCTTTTGCGGTTGCTGCATAAAGTGAAGGCCATGCTCCATTGTGGATCAGCGATTATGTTCACTTAGCAAACGTACTGCACATCCAATCATAGAATCTTTCCTTCTCTTCTAATTGCGGATAATGTGCTGAATTCTCGAATAGTATCATCTCATGTGGAGCTTGTCCGTTTAGCTTATTCAGGTATACCTCTGCGGCCTCCGGTGAAGTCATACAATCATATTTACCCATTACAAAATAAACAGGTATATCTATCTCAGTCACAATATCAGTAATGGGATTTATCAGTGCTTCCATAATTAGTGCCTCTTGATATTTGCCTGATGCTGTGTAAAATCGAATTGCATCAAGCAAATTATACTCGCTGCCAAAGAGAAAACCCTTTAAATAATCTGAGTTTTCATTGATATTGCGGGCAGCAAATCCATATTTTCGTACATAATTACGTGGTGTAATTTGATTACCTTTTGATATTGAACTTTCCAAGTCACTTAAATAGGCTACATCTTCTGTATTTCCCGCCTCTATAGCAGCTTCAATACATTTATTTAATCCATCCAGCTCGCTTTCAATAGTGTTTGACATTTGGCCTATTCCTATATACGCATAAAACAATTCTGGTTCTTTAGCCGCAGCCATTGTGGCAATGTAAGTTCCATAGGAATGGCCGATCAAAATCACTTGTTCCTGATGCAAATACTGCTTGATATACTCTGTAAGAGCAATTAAATCATCTACATGCGTAGTAGAAGTTACATCAGAATAGTCAGTCCCGAACTTATACGATTTTCCACTTCCTCGTTGATCGTAATGGACAATAGTAAACTCCTTTTCCAGCAAATCCTGATATCCTCTTATATACGGGATTTCCGAACAACATGGTCCCCCATGTACAAATACAATAACTGGATTATTACGGTTGCACCCACGTATCATAACCTCAATGTCTGTTTCGTTAATCTTAATTTTTCGCAATTCGCTAATACTATTTTCATTAGATATCTTAGGAGTCCATGTAGGAAAGCATAGTCCTGCAATGATCAAAAGCATAAATATAATTCCAAACCATTTTACAATTTTAATTAATTTCTTAATCATTATTTTATTAATTTTCGTTCCTCCTTCTCTGAATTACTTTTCAAAATAAATCCATCTTATTGCTTCAACCTTACAAATGTTATCTATCCTGTACAACTTATCCCTATACATATCTTTTATGAATTGATATGTATCCATAAGCGCTAAAATTCTATATATTCCTTATTGAGCCTGTTCATATAGATTTCCTGAAAATCATTAATTTTCTGAAAAGCATCCAATCCTTTACTGTAATTTCTGCTCTTACAAAACCTCATGCCTTCCTCTAAAATTCAATTTTTAATTTAATTTCATGTATAAGAGCGGGTATGGATTCCCTTGTTCGTCACTATCAGTTCTTTTATAGACTTGAAATCCCATGTATTCATAAAAACCTTTGGCAAGAGGATTTTGCTCATTCACCGTCAACTCATTCACTTCAAAATTTTCAATTCCATATCTAAGCAACTTCTTCCCAAGGCCTTTCCCTCTTTCTTCCACTGCGATAAACAGCATTTCAAGCTTCTGTCCATGAATTCCCATAAAGGCAATCGGAACTGAATTTTCATTCTCACCTACAATCAAATGCGGTATCTCCCTTAACGCTTGAGGAACATATTCTTTAATATTTTGTATTTCGTCGTCTGACAAAAACAGATGTGTCGCTTTTACAGACTTTTCCCATATCTCTAATAGTTGCTGCAGTAGCAATGGGGTTCTTTCTATTACTTTAATTATTTCCATCTTTTTCTCCGCAATTTCTAATTTATCTCTCAGCTACAGGACAAAATGCTTATTTGAGAGGATTCAAACCTTGTGTAAAAACGTTCATTTCCCTTACCCCAAGTTCTTTTTGTCATCTGGATAGATTCTGCTGACTGATACCTTCCATTATACTCTCCCTCATATTTAGTTTTAAAACATTCATATAAATTTCCTACAATAAAACGTTCATCAACAAATGTTAATGAGTGCATCCATTTATCATAAATATTATCCTTATTTCACTTTATTTAACAAACTAACAGTCTCCAAATGTCTTGATAGGGCCCAAAAGATGCCATACCCCTCTGGTATCCCCTTGGCGTAAGCCTATATTTCGGATAAAGTCACCTAGATAGGCTTTTTTAGTAAATTTGCTGCCTATTTTTGCATTACAATTCAAGTTAATAATAAAAATATTATCAGCAAATTAGATTAGTGTGATACAAGGTGCTTGGTGTATAGTTCAAGCAAAAACATAAGCTGCTCAGTAATTTCCTGAACATTGCAGGGCATAGAATTATTGATCCACCTTACCAATACGCCAATAAACCCGGAAGTTAAAAAATATTCTTAGAATAATAAATTGTAGATGTTGTATGTACCTTGTTTTCTTTCCAAACATCTGCAATTTCTATAAATCTGGCCTGTCCAATATAAAACAGAGTAATTCATGTTCTTTTCCACTTTAATTTCTTTATTTGCAAAACATTCCTAAAGTAATTGCTTCAGCCAAGTAATTTTCTATATCCCCTTGTTGAAGCTCCTTCGCATACTCCAAAGCGGTTTTACCTTGGTTGTCCCGTTCATTCACCGCTGCACCCTTTGAAACCAAAAACTCTACCATATCGGGTAAAGCTGCTTCTACCGCAAGGATCAATGCTGTTTTCCCGCTTTTATTTTTTTTGTCGATGTTATAGGGCTTTTTCATTAAATATCTCAGAAGTTCAAATTTTCCGTTCCTAGCACCAAGCATAAAAGCTGTATTCCCTTCATTATCGGTGTCTTCCAGATGAAATCCTTCTTCCAAAAGAAGTTCCATCATATCCAATCTATTATATGCCGCAGCAATCAGAAGCAGATTTCTTCCTTGGTTATCTTTGGTCTGAATATCCGCACCTTCTTCTCTTAAGAATTGAAAAACCTCTGGCCGGTTACCGGAGACAGCTTTTGACAGTGCATCTCTTCCCTCTTCGTCCTTAAGGTTGATATTTGCACCATGCCTGATTAAGTATTTCATAAGGTCTAGTTCACCCGTATTAGCAGCCTTCGAGAGCGCGCTACCGCCAAACAGGTTCATGGCATTGATATCAGCACCCATTTCCAAGAGGTAATCCATGGATTTATAGGCTTCGTCATCCGCACAAAACATAAATGGAGTAGATCCCGAAATACAATTTTTCAGCTCCAGGTCAGCACCGCTTTTTAGCAAAAGCTCCATCATCTTTCTATTCATTTTTACAGAAGCCATTATTAACGGTGTCCACCCATAATTGGTTTGAGTATCCACAAAGGCTCCGCGTTCCAAAAGATATTCTGCAATCTGAAACCGGTTATGTTTTACTGCCATAAACAGTGGGGTAGCACCGTTCTTACTTCGTTCTTCGATATCAGCACCCTTTTCTTCCAGCAGATACTTTACCCGTTCAAAAAGTCCTATACCGCTTGAAAGCACCACATTCAACAGGCTATCATCTCCACTATGCTCCAACAGGCATAATACGACCTCACGGTGCCCATTGTCAGCCCCAATATCAAAAGCAGTCTCACCGTTATCCAAGGCTGCACTGACTGATGCTCCATTCTCCAGCAGGCACTGTACAACCTCCAGGTCTCCGTTCTCTACTGCATACATTAGTGGAGTCCTCCCATCCCTACATCTTGCTTCTACATTTGCACCTTGTTCTAACAGGTACTCTACTAGTTCTATATCATTCTTCTGAACAGCCCACATGAGGGAAGTTTTTTCAAAATTTCCATTTGCTTCTATATTGGCACCATATTGAAGCAGCACTTTAACAATATTATGATAACCCATTGCCGCCGCGGATTCCAGTGGGGTCATACCCTTGCTATTCACAACTTTTGTACTGGCTCCATTTTCTAACAATCGAAGTACAATAGCATCCTCACCAAAGCCTACAGCATAACACAGATCATTTTTGACCAGTGCGGAAAATGCCACGTCTTGCTCACTCCACTGAAAAACACTGTCCAGAAGGCGAAAAACGCCATCGGATAGCCGGTAATTCTCCATTAGAAATTCCATCATTTCGTTGCCTAAAAGACTTCGATCCTCCAAGTTCCACAATACTTCGTCATTCAACAATTCTTTCCACTGATTCATATCATTTCTTGACTGGGCATCAGCATAAATGCTTTCCACTTTATCCATAAATTCTCGAAGTCTGACCGTATCATCTGCCAGGCTTGATGTATTTTCTTCCGAATAAGCCATATTATTCTCTATATACTCTGTTAAAGTTTCATCCGAAAAATCACCTGAATCTGAAGTTTCCTGCCCGGATTCTATCCTTACTTTTTTCTGTCCCAAAGCTATATCATAAGCAGCCTTTAGTCTTTGAAAACCCTCCGGATCTTCTTCCGGACGATGCTGCTTCAACTTTTTTGCATATGCCCTTTTTACCTCTGAACTACTTGCATTAGAGCTTATCTCCAGGATATCCCATATATTCATCAGTACCCCCACCACCTTTCAATTTCTTCCAGTTTCCCTTTTAATTCTTTTGCTGCTTTTTTAATTGCTCTTTCATTCTGCTTCTCAAGAACCTGCTCAAACCTTCTCAATATATAATCAATATGTTCCCGTTCCTCCCCTAGGGCCTCCTGGTACAGACGTTCACCTTTTGCAAGCAGCAGCCTGTTTTCCGTATGTTCCCTGGGGTGGATTTTTATGTTTTCCAAAACTCTAAATCTCTCATCAATTTCTTCCTTTGACAGACTTCCGGGACTTTTCTCTATAATTAATCTTCCTTTTTTCCCTGTACTTACTACTACCGCCTCTACTTCCAATATTCCGTTAATATCATAGGTATAACGGACATCTATCATTTCTTCTCCAGCGGGAGCGGGTGGAATTTTAATCCAGAGTTCACCTAGCTTAATATTATCCTGAGCTCTTCTGCTTTCACCCTGGTATACATCAATGACAATGGTGGTCTGGTTATCCTTAAGGGTACAAAGCCGCTCAACTTTGCTGATGGGTATTGTGTTATTCCGTTCGATGATTGGCAAATAATAACCAGGTTCATATTTCCCGTTCTCCATAGATTTGGATACGGATGTTCCAAGGGAATATGGGCATACATCAGTCATAATAATCTCTTCCAATGCCTCGTTTTTATCTTTCAGAGCTGCCTGTACGGCAGCTCCTAAGGCAATTGCTTCATCCGGGTTTATGTTAGTAAAAGGAAGCTGTTTCAATATTTTTCCGACAGTCGATTTGACAACCGGCATCCTGGTTGCTCCTCCCACCAGAATTACGGCATTCAGATCTCTTGGATTAAGCGAAGCATCTCTTAAGGCGCGCTCAATTGGATGGCGCAGACGAAATAATAATTGGCTTACAATAGATTCAAAATTATCACTATCCACTGTCATTTCATAGCTTTTATCGTCTATCACAATACCCATTTTTCCTTTATCCAATGGTCCGAGGGTACATTTGCAGAATTCCGCTTGTTTATACAAGGCAGACATAGCTTTTAAATCCAGAGATTCCCTATCCAGCTCCTGAGAATTTATAAAATAAGAAACCAGTGTGTTGGTAAAATCTTCACCCCCCAGGAAATTATCTCCTGCAACAGATTTAACCTCTATGACTCCTTCAAATATCTCAAGTATGGAAATATCAAAGGTGCCTCCTCCCAGGTCAAAAACCAGAAAGGTGCTCTCCTCCTGCCGGTGGATCCCATAAGAAAGAGCCGCAGCCGTCGGTTCGTTGATGAGTCTTTCCACCTTTAGTCCTGCCAATTCCGCTGCATATTTGGTAGCTTTGCGCTGAGCATCATTAAAATAGGCAGGCACACTGATAATTGCATCCTCAACTGGAATTCCCAAAAATGCTTCTGCATCCGCTTTTAATGATCGCAATACAAAGGAAGAAAGTTCTTCGGGTGTAAAATGATAATCGCCCATCGAAAAGCGTTTTTCCGTTCCCATAAAACGCTTAAAGGACGCTGCTGTACGGTGAGGATGCGTGATGAGCCTCTCCTTGGCTACTTGTCCTACAAGAATTACCCCGGTCTCATCTACGCTGACCACAGATGGAGTAAGTGTTGCTCCAATTACATTTGGTATTATTTCCGGTCCGTGGTCAGTCCAGTAAGCCACAAGGCTGTTTGTTGTCCCTAAATCAATTCCTATTGTTGTCATCTAGACCTCCCTTAAAATAGTATTGTAAATATTTCATTCGTCACCTCTATTAATAATTTTTTGAATCGGACTCAATGTAATGACTCGACAATATGCTGCAACTTTCAGTTTTTAGATTTCGGTAGTTTAGGTGGTATGACCATAATCTTTTTCATAAAATAGTTCTCCAAATTCTAATAACTTTCCAGCTACGCTGCCTTTATCAAAAAAATGAGGATTCGATGTAATTTCTGCACTAAGTACTGCCAAGCGAATTCTATTTTCGCCCATGAATTGTATATATGAAACAGCTCTACACACCTGCATTATGATTGCCTTTATGGCATTTTCCTGTTTTTTATACTCGCTAGTGATAGGGCCATATCCATATTTTTTTGCAAAGCAACCTGTTCGAGCCACCTGATTGAGTCTTTATGTCTGCTTTTCTCCTCAAGCAGTTCCTTTATTATCGCCTCAAAAAATGTTTGCTTCGCTTCTTTCCTTTCCTGATTTTCCTCCTTATTTGTAATCAGTTTTTCATGAAAGTAACCTTCCAGAAGCTCCTGCATCCCGATTCCTCTAAATTTTGTTTCCTGGAGCGCTTTCTTAAACTCACTCATACGGAACTTAACCGCTTCGCTGTCAAAGCTTCGTCCCAGAAATAACCGCAGGGCTTCCCTCTCGGCATCATTGGCGCTTTCTAATACAATGAAGCCAGATACACTTCCATAGCTTCTCCACTCGTGATGCACTTCCTGTAGCCAAATATACGGTTTCCGAAATCGACTGTAAATACTTCATTGAAGCTCCCTCTTTCATAGCGTTAAATGTTGTCGTCTTTAATCAAGCGTACTAGAAAGTACTATTTTATACATATTTAGTGAATTCATTTTAATTAAGCAAATTAGTTTTGAAGTATACATTCCATATCCCCCTTAAAAATCAACACTATGTTATATAACATTTGAACAGATACATTTTTTCAGCAATCCACTTGCACTGTTTGGTGCATCTTTCAAACAGTTGATGTCTCCGAATACGAAAAAGTTATCTTTTGCACGGGATACTGCAACATTCATCAAGCTCTTGTTTGTATCAATGAAAAAGCATCCGTCCTGGTTTCCATATACTGTTGACAGTATAATAATTTTTCTTTCTGCCCCTTGAAAAGTATGTACTGTACCAACGCTTATCTTTGAATGATTGGTTGGCATCTGCTTTTTTAGCTCTGACTTTATACACTCAACCTGCGCTTTAAATGGTGTGATAATTCCAATCAAACTTTCTCTCTCCTCGTTAGGATAAGCATTTGCAATGAATTTGAAATTATTTTTCAGCCATTCTGCAATCTGTTCCGCTTCTAAGTGGTTTAATCTGCTGCTGCCTTTCCTGCTCGAATACTCTGAATCAATTTGCTTAAATCCCATTTGCGGCCAGTGCTCTATAGCAAGCTTTTGGTCTTCCTTGCCCTTTCCTCTCATCGGCTGGAGATTTCCCTTATAAACCAGTCTATTGCAGTAGTCAATAATTTCATCATAACAGCGGCGATGCTCATTAAGGAACAGGCCTTTCTCATCAAATTTTTCATATTTGCAGCACTTGGCAGCAACTTTCATTACACTGGAGCGAGAACTGTTTAATCCAGTCTGCTCCAGTAATTCAAATTCATCTAGGGATTGTATTGCCCCATTTGACACCGCCAAGGCTTTATCCAGTGCTCTGTTCACACTCCATACCGGCTCTATCTGATAAACATCACCAACGACTACGGATTTTTTGGCAAGTGAAAACGCTCCTGCAGCAATCTCCGGAGATACTTGACCCGCTTCATCTACAATGAGCAAATCAATGTAATTATACATAAAAAAGGTTTTTTGTTCTCCGAATGCCATGAACTGCCTTGGCAACATGTAGAATGTCATAACCAGGCAAGGAGTTATCATGCTGAGCCTGTTATAAAACTTTTCCAAAACATTTATAAAGTTAGTGCCTTTCTGCTTTTCGGATAGCTCATCCTCTCCACTGACCCACCTGCATTCATAATAATGAACTGCCAGCCAAAATTCTATATATCTATGCTTTTTATCAATCAAGCCGTTTATGTAATCAAGATCAAGCTTATACTTTTCATCTTTTTCACCATGTAACTCGATATTGTGCTGATGTAACTGCTCTAGTTCATTGTCATATCGGCTTTTTATTTTCTCAATTACAAATTTTTTCTTCTTAAGGTCAGTAATTGTTGTATTGCACTCAGCATACAACCGGCTATATTTTTCTTTGATTTCGTCCAAGCTCATATATTCATTTAAAAAGCTCTGCTCTTCATCGTTTATAAATAGCCTAAATTCTGTTTGTATTTTCCTTGTAAAAGTTTTTATAAACTTTAACCATTTGACATAGAAAGGTATCTTTTTATAACAGTTTTCCCAGTCAATAATTCTTTGTCGGATGTTAGAGATCGCTGTTTGCTTTTCTTCAATTTGTAGAAGCAAATATTCTAAACATTTATCTATAGTTTCACCATTCAAATCACATTGAGAAGCTTCCTGCGCAAGTGAAAGCAATGCTGTTTTACTCTTCTCTATGAACATCAACTCTTCATGCAATTTCTCCTGACAAGCAATTATACTAGTATACTCGCTTTCAAAATATTCATTGCAGCTTTCTATCAGCTTGGCCTTCGATTTTTCGATATTATCTTTATCTTCAACATCAGAGATGAAATATTCTCCTCTTTGATTAGTGTACTGATACCCTTTGCTTTTTGCTTCTTTTACCTTTGAGAATGACGGAAAATAGGAGGCAAAGCTATTCACTCCCTCAATCCATCTCTCTTCTAAATTAGATATGCCTATCTTTTTGATATTTCCGAAAGAGGAAATGATATTTATTACCGCCTGATTGTTCGTTGAAGAAGCTACAATAAGCGGAGCCTTCTCCTTTTTTATCGCTCTTTTCACATACATATCTGCTACTATCGTTTGCAACAGAGTTGTTTTTCCTGTACCCGGTGGACCATTTACCGCCAATATCTCACCAACACTCATGTAATTAAAATGATTGACAGCTTCTCTTTGGGACGGTGAAAGCGGATATTCCCCGCCCATCTGACCGCAATGTACCTGCATTTTTGTCAAATCGTTTTTTATGAGCGGGCTTGCATTTGCTATTTTTGTAGATATGAAATTCTCATAAAGGGCCTTGGGCTTATCATCTTCCTTGAGATGATTATATAAATTCATGATGTGAAAAGTCGAATAAACAGTTTTATCTAAAAAAACATATACATGATTCTCAAGTTCAAAAAACGGTTCTTTGGCATCCAGATTTCGGATTCTGTTTTGATTAAATTCAGATTCTGTAACAAACTCATATAGTTCTGTAAAAAAAGTAGCATACTCTGACCAGGATTTAATTTTCTCTACACGGTCTACATGATTACTCATAAAATTATCAACCGTTTCAGCTTCTCCAATTGCTAATTTGGGTTCAAGCATAGGTATAAGATACTCTCGTGGAAACCATGGGAGTTTTTTGTCTCCCTCATCAAATAACAGCAAGCCTTCTTCATTAAGAATCGACGGTATATAGTATACTCCAGTAAGTTCCACAATTTCATCTTGTACCTTTTCATTTGCCTCATATATTGTTTTTATCGTTTTAGCACAAATGATGACATTTACAAGAGATTTTTTCTTTGTTTCATTTTCATTGTCAAAAGTACTCTTATTTACCTCTGTAAATATATTCTTACAGACAGTAGGGTTGATTCTCCCTTGCATCATTTCTTTTGAGTCAAGAATGTAATAATTATCAACCTTAAAATCGATGCCCATATTTGCTTGAGCTGCAACTGCGCTTCTAAAATACCCTGTTATCACTTTTGATTTATTATTCATTTTGTCTCCCTAAGCTCCATAACATTTATCAACTTTACTTTTCTTTATTTACAATAACTCTTTTCTAAAACAATTTTTCTAAATCTATCAGTTATCATAAATATCAAATGCTTTTTATATTTAAGTACATAATTTCCGTTGGAGCGACGTTCCCATTCTTTTTTAAGAAAATTTATCTTCCTCATATGTCTGTTTAAGGTTTTTTCTCGTTGACGCGGTGAGTCATAATCTTCTAGCATTTTTGCGTCACACATATGACCCACTCTGAGCTACCTGGATATTTGCTACATTAAGTGAACATATCTAACTCCTTCTTGATTGCACATTTCACACTTTTCATATAATTCATCTTTTTTGATTGATATCCATATCATAGCAACTTCACACAAATCAATCATTCCAACACATCTCCATCTTTTATGAGAAACGCACTTTTATCCCTTAAAACTCCATATACACAACCACTCATCATATATCCGAGTTGCTTTAATAACTTTAATACTTATTTCATTTTATGACAAATTGTAAAATTATTCAATTAAATACTCGCAATTCATTATGATTATACGTTCAAATTGTCACCTTTATATTATCAATAATACATCATCATCAGTCATAAAAACGACAAATAAAATAAGACACATTCTCATCACTGAAAACATGCCTTTCAACTTCTGTCCCTGATTTCCTAGTGTCAAATCCCTTAAGTGAAAATAATATCCACAAGCAGTCATATCTGTTGCTTAAAATTTAAGCGTAAGTGGACGTCTTGAACGCCATTAAAGCGTTCACCTTTCAGAGGTATATCCCATCTTTTTCCTATCTCTAAAATGCTTTAGAAAGATCCTACTCTCAACTATTCTATGTCATCCGCAGAAGAGCGAAAACCACAACATCTTGTCGTCTAACCCCTATTTTCCTTATCCAAACCACAACAAATCATCAGTATCACTGCTTTAACATGCCTTGAAGCAACAATAATGATGACTGCAAGACTTAGTGCTTCCTTTGCGAAAGGATATTTTTCTCGACAACGGTTCCTTAAAACCTGTTTTTCGATTTTAACCTCTGCTCTTTAATTGATCGGGTACGTCATCAATTCTATCCATCGCCATTTGTGAAAAATACAGGACACAACTTTTTTGTTCAATTCTATATCTCAGATTCCTAAAATACATATAAAAATTACCAAACCAATAAGTTTGTAACTTTTAAATGTTCAATAATAAATATTGGTGTATGTTATAAAACATACATCCAACATCTTATTTTTTATATTAAAATGCATTTATACGAGGCCTCTTTATAAAGGCACGTCGTCCAAGCAAACATTATAAAGAAGGTTTTCCGATAGAAGCACTCTCATTGTATCAATAATCTTTCATGTAATCTCTCATAATTAGTAAATGTATTTTCTTATATTATTTCTAAATTCTCCACAGTTCTTTCATTTTTAATATTCCCTGTATTCAATGTCGTCTTTGGTTCAATAAGCATAACATGTACTTCATCCTCAGCAACCGGCATATGTTCTACTCCTCTTGGTATAATAAATAATTCACCCTGGTTTAAAACGATATCTTCCGTACGAAGTTTGATTACCATTTTGCCTTTAATAACCATGAACATTTCATCCTCATTTTCATGTAAGTGCCATACAAACTCACCTTTTAACTTTACGAGTTTTACATATGATTCATTCATTTCACCAATAATCTTAGGACTCCAGAAATCATTGAAAGTTCCCAGCTTTTCATAAACATTAATTTTTTCCAATTTTCAGCCTCCAATCCACTACAATTTATGGTGAATATACATAGCAGCAATCAGTCTGGCGTCTCTCCTAATCTTAAACTTTACATCCGCTTTTTGGAATGCCCGCCAGTGCCTCATTCACAGCGTTCATTTTAAGCCGGTTGAATACCTTACATTCTTATTACATCACAATGGAATGAATGGGTAATCTATGACGTGAAAGTGTCAATATGCTACTTTTTAACTAGAAGCCGATAAAAGCTTGGTAGACTTTTTGCTGTTTTCTTCAATATTACTTCTTCTCGTGTATCAAAATAAAACCAATAACAGTTACAATTCGTTCGCTAATTATAAGTATCTTAATTTAGACATAACTCAACTTTTATTCACGGCGCAATTCGACACAAACTTCACAATGCACCGTATTCGGATTGTAAAAATCACTATTGCATTATTATCATTTACTTTCTTCTACAGCATTGATTTTATCATATTCTAGAAGAAATTAAAACATTTTATTACACTTGATTGCATATAGTATAATATTTCTGCAAATTAGACGATGGCCGAAGCATAGACCTTATGTTCTTCACATGTGAAAATAAGTGGGTAATAAAATCTTAATATTTACCAAAATATTCAATATAGAAGTGTTAGTAACAGTTGATCATCAATAATTCCCCAGACTATCTCCTTGGGGGATTATTTAATTTGACATTGCAGGGAATATAATCCATAATAGTTACACAATATTACATAGGAGGAGAATAATGAAAAAATATTTAAGCCTATTTTTATTGGCTATATTATTAGTATCATTACTACCAATTAGAGCAGAAGCAGCCAAAGTAAAATACGTTCTTAAAGCTGATGTTGTTTACGAACTTTATCCCAAAGAAAAAATTACACTTTATGTAAATACGAAAAGTAAGACTACATGGAGCTCGTCAAACAAAAAAATTGCAACTGTTTCATCTAAGGGTATAGTAACCGCAAAGAAACCAGGCAATACAATAATTACGGCTACTGTTGGTAAAAAGAAGTACAAATGCAAAGTACAGGTATGGTCACGTGAACCAGTAATCATATCTGAACATGACATCTCACCGCAAGATCCAGTTGATAGATATGCAGCATCTGAATATGTCCTTC
Organism: Anaerocolumna sp. AGMB13020; assembly: GCF_033100115.1. Classification (NCBI taxonomy): domain Bacteria; kingdom Bacillati; phylum Bacillota; class Clostridia; order Lachnospirales; family Lachnospiraceae; genus Anaerocolumna; species Anaerocolumna sp. AGMB13020. The sequence continues at coordinate 1,469,505 of NZ_CP136910.1, forward strand.
CTGAGGAAGATAAGGATTCGTACAATAGAGATATTGACGGAATTAAGGTACCCGACTCTTACGATGATGAATCTGATGAATACGGTGATGATCCTGAGTGGGTTGGTGATCAATATCTTAATAGTAAATATGGGCTATCAGCCAGTAGGTTTGGTGATAAAATCTATCTCATTAGAGGTGCTGATGATAGTTTCGAAATAACAGCTTCTCTTAAAGGAGAAATAAAAGCAGGAGTTGTTTATGAATGTAAATATAACAATTATACAATTAGAATCAAATATGTAGACGAACTTCTACTACTTAATACAGATGATTTAAAAAATGCAAGTATAATCAAATGATATAACCCGGAGGATACTCCTCCGGGATTTTTTAATACTTTCTACTGGCTAGTGCTGTCTTTGTATTAATGCCTGCAAATAAATATTAAGCAGCAGTTATGTAAAGAGGGAATGACTGGTTTTATAGACCACCAAAATACGATTCATATCGAACAATGAAAAAATTCATTCTATGTATCAACGTGAAATTCAGGACTTACAAATACAAGCGAGGCAAGTAATTCTACTAATTAATACCAGAAAAATGTTTTGTACTAATGCAGAATGCAATCATAAAACCTTTGCAGAAAAATTTGATTTTGTAAACTCTCAAATAGTTTTAACTTACTAAAAGCGAAATTTCTTTTAATGAATATTTTTATCAAATCAACTAAGCTTGGAAAGAACCTATGGTGCGCTTACCCTTCTTCAATTATTTTATACCAATAACAGCACAATAAAAACATACAGTACAGCAAAAAGCACCCAGCAACAAAAGTCAAGGAGTGCGCTAAAAATATTACATATTCAGTTTTAAAAAATTTTATGATATTATACTACAATCAAATAGCATTGGAAATACCCCATACTGATTATTGATATTCTACCGTACCTAAGAATCTCAGGTAACTAGATTGAATTGTAGCTTCAGCAATCTCTCCAGCATACTTAAAGTGATGTTAGCATCTAATTAGTACAAAACAAAATGAGACAATCCCTTGAAATAATGTATAATAACAAGAGGAGGAACTCATTATGCCAAGAAAATCAAAACAACACACTAAGCAGTTCAAGTTGGATGCTATCAACTATCGCAAGGAACATCCTGATCTTACACAGGTTGAATGTGCCAAGAATCTCGGAATTGGTATAAGTACCTTAGCCAAATGGGAGGCTCAGTTCCGTGACCATGATGGTGACATTCCCGTTAGAGGTTCCGGTAACTACGAATCAGATGAACAAAAGGAAATCGCTCGTCTCAAACGTGAGCTCCGTGACGCTCAGGATGCACTTGATGTGTTAAAAAAAGCCATCGGCATTCTGGGGAAAGATTGACAGAAGCTATCTATACCGAAGTTTCTGCCAAGGTAGAGGCATCTAAAGTCACAAAACGCCGAGTCTCTACTTCCGGAATGCTGAAATTTTTAGGCGTGTCTCGCTCTGGATATCATGCTTTTCTGAACCGAAAAGTCTCTTCCACCAAGCAACGTAAAGAGGCTGTCAAAAAGGAAATCCAGAAGATTTATGATAGTTCAAAACAGAATTACGGCGCTCCTAAAATCACCAAGGAACTTCGCAAATCTGGGGAAACCATTGCCCAGCGCACAGTAGGTAAATACATGCGTGAAATGGGTATCAAAGCTCAGTGGATTAGACCTTGGACCACTACAACCAGAGACTCTGATTTCAGTGATGAACTTCACAACATTCTTGATGAACAGTTTAATCCAGAACGCCCTAATGCTGTCTGGTGTACCGATATCACTTACATTTGGACACAGGACGGATTTGTCTATCTCAACTGCGTTATGGACTTATTTGCGAGAAAGATTATTGCCTGGACTCTTTCTGATACTATGGAAGTGTGTTCCGTTATCGAAACAATCAATAAAGCAAAAGCTTGTCGAGACACCGATTTTCCTTTGATTATACACTCAGACCGTGGTAGCCAGTATGTTTCTAATGCCTGGCGAGAAGCCACTGTAAATATGCAACGAAGTTATTCTCATACTGGCTATCCTTACGACAATGCCTGTATTGAATCTTTCCATTCTCTCATCAAACGAGAATGGTTGAACCGGTTTAGTATTCATAACTACAACCATGCATATAAGCTTGTTTTTGAATATATTGAAGCCTTTTATAACACCGTCAGAATACACAGCTATTGTGATTATTTGTCTCCAGACGAATATGAAAAACTGTATGAGAGGGCTAAGTCTCTGCCTGCTGCTTAACATGCAGAACTTCTCATTTTAATTTGTACTAAATCTTGACATAGGACCAAAGTTATAAAGTAAAACTACTGCATTAATATCATTTGGCAGTTCTTCTTTTACAAGCGTATCAAATCTTGGGACAATTTCATCATCATAAGAGAATCCTTCAAGCAATTGATTCAGGTCATTACTTGCTTCTTTATAATATTCTGCTTCTCTTACCGTATCATCATATCTATGTATCTCAAAGGATTTAGCAAATATAGATGGGATAAAGTCTCCTTCATCTGAATATGAAACAACAAGTAATCTATCCAGTTCCTCGAAAGATTGAACATTCCCTACCCATAGAGACACGAATCCTTTCTTTTCCATGTTAAGCCTCCTCTAATGTTAGCCTTGCCTTTTTATAGTTTATCTTACTTTAGTATTAATTTTTAGTTTACATTTTCAGACATATTCAAGAATAATATCAATATCTACCCACATAGTCAATAAGTTGACAACTATGGCTACTTACGTTAATCTGCCTTTTCAGGCTTCTCTATTACCAATGATCTAGCAGTTTATCAGTAACAGAACATAACTTTCTTTATCCCTTGAGGATACAAAAAAGATGTCGTACTACTCTGGTGCCCCTTGCTGCGGATTGTTCAGATGGATTTTACTGCGTAATTTCTCTCCGCTTTACTAATCTATTTGCATATTTACGGGTTTCATCGTATGAATCAAATTGACATTCAAGAATAATTCCGTCTGGCAAAATACCGTTCTTACCCATAGCAGTTACAATCTCCGATCGACAAAAGGAGCACTCCCCGTTTCTGTAAGCATGTATAAGAACCTCCCCACAGGTATATGATCTGTGCTTAGAATAGATATCTCGTAAATCCATTTGCATATTATGCGGAACTCGCTGAGATTTTGTTACTACTTTTCGAATCAAAATGTCATCAGGCTTTTCCCAGTTCTCTTTGAGAAGAGTTAGTCCAGATGCCGTATCGCCTGCTTCAAGAATCTTAATTGCAAGGTCATGTATCCTTTTATCTCTAAAACGTTCCAATGCTTCTATCGCTGCTTGACGAAGATCAAGGTTATTGGTCTGAACCAAATTTATCAAAAACTCTATGCCTAATGGATAATCAATCCGGCGAAATACTCGGAGTAATTGTGTTCTCACAAAATCGTTATCCTCTGCTTCGATACGGTTTGCCAATTCTATGAGTTCGGCTCTACTCGCTTCCCGTGCAAATCTAATAAGGTATCCGTTTATCCCATATGGGCTTTGATTCTGTAAGCACTTTTGAGTTTCCTCTATTAGAAATTCCAATGTAACATACGGGAGTATTGCTTGATGATTTTTACGAGTAAGTTCAACTTTTCTAAACTCACTCACAACCACATTCACATTTTGTGATATAGAACTTGCACTGTTTAGATATTCCCATACCTTGCTTTTTCCAAATTGGTTTGTGGCACTATCAAGAAACCAATCATAATATGAACATTGATCGTCTTTCCGCGCTTGGATAATGACACCAGCATCTTCAACACATTGCTTGAAAGCCCTCCATTTACCTAAACTCATGGAAACTATCATAAGTAGTTCAAATTGTTCCCGTTCACAATAACGATATGGAAAAATCCTTTGCTTAGTTAGTTTCTCTTTAAGCTGTTCATATTTATCTTTTAAAATAGCTGCTGCTTTTGATGAACCATCCTGTACATATGAAAGAAGGATATCCGTAAGTTGCTGCATCAATCTATGAGGTAATCGCTCCTTATAAGCTTTTGCTATAGATTCAAGAAATTCATCTTCACACCTCAACGCAGAAATCGCAGTATAAAGGTAATAACCTTTTGTACCCTCAACTTGTGTGTCAAACCCAATGTCTTTCAGGCAACAACGATAAACAATTTCTTTATACTTCTCTCGATTATCATTCTGGTTTAGTTCAATTACCGCACTTCCGATTCCACGGCGTAATTGATGCAAAAATTCCTTGTCTGTCATGTGAAAATTCCCTCCTTCTGCCAGATTTATTTTTAGCACTTTTGCTTTTGTTCTTTTCAATTGAAGCAAAATCGTCAAATATCATCTGTTTGTATCCTCAAAGGTAGCATTACTTATTTCTCCAAAAACAATGCCTCAAACCCTTTGTTTTCAATGATTTACGCTCTCTCCAACAAGCAACAGCATTCTGTATGCCTTGAGGAGATAAAAAAGATGCTACTTGTAGCTGGTTACCCCTTGGCGACAAGGATGATACTTTCCTGTCTAATGTCCATATATTCATTCTGCAAAGTATTTGTCGATAATATCTTTATATCAGAATGACCGTTATCATCCTCTTCGAGATTAAGAGGTTTAAGATTATCCAGTGACTCCTCCAACAAAACAAACTTTTAATTCAGTACATCCCTCATTATCAAGAGCCAATGCACTTGTCGCTCCATCTATGATCGAGATTGCCCCAAATAAAAGCAAATCCAATACTGGTTTTGCATCATTTAGATTTTCACGTTTTATGCGGACATATGACCGCGCCGCCGCTTGGGTAATCATGTTCTCCGGGGTATTATGTTCAAATATTTAACATTAATTCGTTATGGCAGTTACTGCCACCAATGCATTATTTCTGCGATTCCAACATCCCATACTTTAGCGTTTCCAGTGACTATTATCTTTAAATCTTTTAATTTTGCATTATAAAACGTTTTCACTTTACACGTATTTTTATCTTCGTCTTTATCACTAAATAAAAACAGTTCTTCCCCGTTGACCATAATCGTAACTGAGCCTTTATATTCTACGCCGTCAGGAATACCAATATTGGCATAAATCCACGGATTTTCCTTTCCTACATTAAATAGATACTCCTTACTTGTTTCATCCGTACTGCTATACAAATTTAATGTAGGATTTATTTTTTCACCTTGAACCGTAAAAGACGAAATTTTTTCGGTTACAGGTGCAGTTGCACTTATTTCGTTTATTGCTTGAACAGGTCCAATTGTTTCATTTACATGTACACTATAATCAATTGCTTCAGAAACAGTCATAATCCCAAGAAATAATATAAGAATAGTTGCTGCTGAAGCAGCAAGCTTTTTAAAGGTAATCCCTGTGGTAACCCCTACTTTATAGGCAACAAATCCTATGATTGCACCCAATGTATTCGATATAATATCCATCACATCAAACGTACCCAGGAAAGTTAAAGACTGAAGCACTTCTAAAAAGGTAATCACTAATATAAATAATGGGAGCAACTTTTTAAAACGGATTCGATACAGCAATGGAATTATGATACCAAATGGAATAAAAGCAGCAATGTTTCCAAAATCGAATAACCATGACATCGTCAGTTGCGGAAACCTTAATGGAACCCCATCCGGGACAAATAAAAATGTATAATCATTATAATCAATCTTATCGCCTGTTCTATGAAACCCTAAGAACATGAAGTACAAAACTAAGACTGTATATACTATCATTCCTGCAAGAATAAGTCTACGAAATTTAATGTTGATAACCTGCAAATTAGACGATAATATTTTATTGCCATTTGGTATTTCTTTTTGTTCGTTTTTCATTCTTAGAGCCTCCATTCAAAATATATCATATTTTTGCCTCTTCAATATAATATCTGTGATAGTTCATGCTATAATATATATATTTCACGCCCTAACACACTTTTTCTTTAAGAGATTAGAACTAATAATTTATACCCATGACTATCGCAAAGCTTAGCATTTTCCTCCAAATCTGTTAGTTCAATTAAAGTATATGCTAAATTCAATGTTCGATACGCCCTCTTTATTTTCGACGCAATTTTACAATTGTTTCTGTATGCCCTGAGGAGATAAAAAAGATGACCGTTGAACCTAATACCCTCTTGGCGTCGGCTAATTCTTTTAAAATCTTCCTGCGATTATTTTTTGAATGAAATATTAATCTATTTTAGAAAATCGCAAGTTATCCATATTATCCCTGTTAAATAAGTAAATGCCAGAAAATAATTGTTTAAAACTTTATTATATTAAATTGTAAACAATAAAGCCTTCAAATCCCTTTCAGTCTTGAAGACTTTATTCGTTACGTAATGACTCCTCCTCCAGAATTATAATCAATATGAGTATTTGCTTCATCAATAATATGATTGGGCTTAAAAAACAAATTAATTGATTCCCCCTAAAAAGTTATTGCTTGAAATGTATCAATTTGGTCATTTTTAAAACATATATAACCTTCTGGTTTAGCTATATAACTCGAACTGGATACTTTAAAATCAACATTAAAAATATATTTTTTCATTTGATACTTAAGATGCAATATTGTAATTTGCCCACGTACAAAGTTTAACGTGGGCAATACGTGGACAAATCCACAAATATGTTAAATATCAACTCTTTAGATCATTGGTTTATCTGCAAAGCAAGCAAACGGTCTCCACATGCACAGTATTCGGAAACATATCCACACAACAAACCCTTTCCACCTTATACCCCTTCTCCTGCAGCATCACCAGATCCCTGGCCAAACTAGTCGGCTTACAAGAAATATATACAATCCTATCCACTCCAAAATTAATAATCTTCTCCAACGCCTTGGGATGTATCCCATCCCTTGGCGGATCCAATACAATCAAATCCGGCTTCTCCTCAATGTTATCTATCACCTTCAGTACATCACCGGCTATAAAATCACAGTTATCCAGTCCATTCAGCCCCGCATTTTCCCTCGCGGCTATAACGGCTTCTTCAACAATTTCCACACCAATTACTTTCTTGGCTACCGGTGCCAACAACTGAGCAATTGTCCCAGTTCCGCTGTATAAATCAAATATCAGCTTGTCCTTCGTCTCTCCAATAAACTCCCTGGCAGTACTGTAAAGCACTTCCGCTCCCAAAGAATTGGTCTGAAAAAAGGAAAAGGTCGAGATCTTAAATTTCAGTCCAAGAATCTCTTCATAGAAATAATCCTGTCCATACAATATATCCGTATGGTCACTTTGTACAACATCTGCCTGACTGTCATTATACGTATGAAGAATCCCAACAATACTGCCACTCAATTCCAGTTCTAAAAGCTTATTCTTAAACTCCTCTATAATTAATTCTTCCTTTTCTTCATAATCCCACTGACTGGATGTCACCAGATTAATCAGAATCTCTCCCGTCTTAACCGCCTTTCTTACCAGCAAATGGCGCAAATACCCCACATGAGACAGCTTCTTATAAAAAGTCATCCCCTTAGCACTAAAGTACTCCAGCACGCAGGTCAGTACCTGATTATAATCCGTATCAACAATCTGGCACTCAGATGTTGTTACAATATCATAAAAGCTCCCTTTCTTATGAAGTCCCAAAGCCAATGGTCCGTCCTTCATTTCATCACCAAAGGAAAACTCCATCTTATTACGGTATCCCCACTGGTTTGGACTGCCTTTGATCCCTTCAAAGGGATAATCACTACAGACAGCATCCAACAAACGCTTTACCTGGTCTGCTTTCATATTTAGCTGGGTCTCATAGGGTATGGTCTGATAGGTACAGCCTCCGCAGGGTCCAAAATGACGGCACTTTGGCTCTTCCGTTTCCAGAGGGGATTTTTCCAGGACTTCAAGGAGCCTGCCTTCGTTTTTTCCTTTGCGGGCTTTGTTTACTACAACGCTTACCTTCTGGCCTGGGAAGGTATTTTTTACGGATACCTTTTCATCTTCTATCTGAAGGATTCCCTTGTTGGGGAAATCGACTCTTATTATTTCACCGACACACTGTGTACCTTTTTTCACGTTTTTTGTCTCCTGCTTCTTTTTTTCAATGAGAACATTATACGATATAATGCCTCTGTTTGTCCACCTGCTCCGGTTTGTTCCTGCTGGTTATATTCTATTTTTATTAATTCTTCTGCAATAAAATTTAAAATAACATCAAACTCATTGCTTATTATTCAAAATAATGTATAATTAATTTATATGTGTATAAGTTATAGGTGAACTCTTTGCTTAATCTGGCATTAGTCAATTACTTTCCTATCATAGTTCTATCTTTTATATCCATTTGATTATGTTGGTGAAATTTCATTTTAATTCATTGAGAATTGGGATATTTTAATCAATCCTTTGTTTTGTAGAAATTTCCTATAAGTAGAATTTATTATTTAGGATAAACGTCTATGGTTGCTGGCACAGTCTTAAGGTTAGCATTAGTTGATATAGCTTATAAGTACATAAATTTGAGATAGGAGAACGTGATGAAGAATTTGAAACTAAAAAGTAAACTAGCTATTTTTAACACCACGCTGAGGGAAGTTTTTATTTCCTCACTACCTCTTGCAATAATTATTATTATTGTTTGTGTTTTTATCGCACCCTTAAATAATCCAAAGGATTATTTGAAATTAATTATAGGTTATGCTAGTGTGGTTGTGGGGCAATCTGTTTTTCTGGTCGGTCTTAATGTTAGTATTCTTCCAATCGGTATGCTAGTTGGAGGTTCCCTGATTAAACTGAAAAAAGCCTCTTTTATTATTTTCTTTGGTTTGGTTTTTGGTCTGCTGGCTACTGTTGCCGAGCCTGCCTTAACCGTTTTAGCCAGGCAGACAAATATGATTATGCCCATTATCAATGAGACCATCTTTATCTGGATCATGGGTTTGGGTATTGGTCTTTTGGTTGGCTTTTCGCTTTACCGTATTATGAAAGACTTAAATATTAAGATAGTTTTCGCTGTTTTGTATATTATTACCTTTATTGTACTTATCTTTGTCCCTAATGAATTTGTTGCCTTGGCCTTTGACGGAAGCGGTGCTACCACCGGTGATATCTCTGTGCCCTTCATTTTGGCACTGGGTATGGGTGTTTCGGTTACTTTGTCCAAGCATAAAAGTAATGATGATACCTTTGGTATCATCGGTCTCGCTTCTGTGGGCCCTATTTTAGCATTATCCATTTATGCTATCGTACTTAACCTCCATTACAAAGGTGTTTTACCTCCGGAACAGCTCTATGCTCCCGGAACCGATAGTACTGTCCGAGAAATCCTTACCGGTAACTTAGGGGGAGTCGCCCTGGCACTTATTCCTATCATTGTTATTTTTCTGCCTTTTCAGTTCTTTCTGATCAAACAGCCGAAGAAAGACTTTATAAATATTCTTCTTGGCTCTATCGTAGTATTTATCGGTTTATTGATCTTCCTGTCAGGTATTGACTACGGTTTTGCTTTTGCAGGCAAATACATTGGTGAAGTCTTCCTGGAACCTACCCGTCCGGAATGGTTTAAATGGTTGCTGCTGCTCATTGGTTTTATTCTCGGTGCAGCTATCACCCTGTCAGAACCTGCCGTTACCGTTCTGGGTGAACAGCTGGAGGAAATAACCAATGGTCATATTAAAAAGAATACCATTCGAATGACCCTTGCCATCGGTATTGGTTTTGCTTCTTTGATTGCGATGATAAAAATCCTGACTCAGGTAAATATTCTTTGGTTTCTTGTTCCTCTCTATTCAATTGCACTTATTATGATGAAATTTACACCAAAGCTATTTGTAGGTTTGGCTTTTGACTCAGGCGGCGTTTCCGGCGGTGCGTTAACCTCTGCCTTCTTAACTCCATTGACACTTGGTATGGCACAGGCGATTGCTCAGAAATCCACTACCGGCGGTCAGTCAATTTTAGTAAATGGTTTTGGAATTATTGCCTTTATTTCAGTTACCCCATTGATTGCTGTACAGTTTTTAGGTATAGTATATGATATGACTCTTCGAAAGGTGGAAAAAGCCGCTAAAGAAGCTGAACTAAAAGAATTAGAGGAATTGGCTTTACTTGTAAATTTAGTGGAACATTCATCAAAGCAAGTCAAAGAGCACATGGATTATGAATTAAAGGAGAATAATGATACTATGGATTTGATTAAAACAGAGGAGGGAGTCAATAGCTTTGATGGATTCTGATAATACACTTGATTATTTAACTGTAATTACAGCAAGAAAATTTAAAGATAATGCACTGAAATTATTACTTGACTCCGGCTGTTATCTTATTGATGTGGTATATGCCAAGGGTTCAGTACAATCCGGTTATTTTAAGGATATGCTGGGGCTTGTCGATGATGAGAAAAAGGTCATGATTACATGTATGGTAAAAAGTAATCTAACCCCCCTGTTAATGGAACAGTTTGTTACAAAATTGAAATTTGATCAACCTAATACAGGTATTGCTTATGTTATTCCTGTTGAAAAGTTGTCCGTGTAGGAGGTAAACATGACAGACCTTAATATGAATATGAAAGCCTTGTATATCGTTGTTAACGTAGGATTTGCTGAAAAAATTGTGGAATATATTCGTTCCTACGGTTCTTGCGGGGCTACAATTATAAATGCTCGCCGTTATAGTTTTCAACACAAAGAAATTATGGGTATTAATACAGATAAAGAAAAAGAAATTATCTTAACCATAATTGACAGCGATGCAGCTGACAGGATTATGAACAGTATCAAACAGTATTCCGGCTTTAAAACAGAAGCTCATGGAATCTGCTATACCCTGCCGGTGTCCAGTGCCGTCGGTCTTGGCCAATACAATTGTGAGAACCTGGATATTAAGAAACAAGTGTAAAAATTTATCTTAACTTAAGGTATTCTCATTTTTTCAAGGTGAATTTTATTTTATTTGGTTATAAAATATTGATAAATAGACAATGGCTTCCCAATCACAAACAAATTGTGCCGGGAAGCCATTATTTATTTACTGTTAAATAAATACGGGGAGCATCTTTTAGAGTACCAGTCTATGATGGCTTCTCCAATCCCTACGGTATCTGCCCGTATCTGCCCCCTTCATTATATGTTTTCTTTCGTCTATATCTTTAAATTCACCTTTATCTTTAATCTCGTCTATACCTTTTATTTTCTTTCTTAACATAATGACTATAACTTAATCTCTATATACAGCTGGACGCTTTGCTTTTAAACGAATTTTCTATAAGACATTTCTGTTTTAAAGCATTTATAATATAATACTGTTTTAAAGCCATTATACTATTTTAAGCATTTATACTATGATACTGTTTGGAAACTTTTATACTTATAAACCATCAGCCAATTTTTTTCTCTTAAGTATCAGCTTCTTCACCAGAAACATAAACGGCTGTATTTCATCACAAAGCATATAATGCATTATTTTACAAGTCTCTACATAGAGCGACAGTATATTGAAGCTCTTTATTGCAGATTCTACTTCTAGAAATGTATTTTAGGTCTTTGCGTAAAAAACACCATGGTGCCATAGGATGATAATTATCACAAAGTTCTGTTAGCACCAGACATGTAAGAAAGGAATAAAACTTTATGAAATCGAATAAATTAGCATTTCTAATTATCCTGTTACTCCTGCCGGTTCTTTTAACCGGCTGCAGTAAGATCTTTCCTACTCCTTTTGGCAGCAACACCGGAGGTAATGAGAGTTCAGAAGACCCAAGTGACATTACAGACGCACCTGCTGACACTCCGGTTCCCACGATTACGGAGATTCCTTCTGTCGCTACCGAAATCCCCTCTGCTGAAACCTCCGGCAGCGGTACTACCCTTCCTTCTGACAATGATTCCACTTCCGGTCAGGGTGGCTCATCAGACCCGGACAGCTCTTCGGGACAGAATGGAAGCTCGGTTTCCGATTCCTCTGCAGATTCCTATAAAGCCAGAGCGGAAGAATTTCTCTCGCACATGACCCTGGAGGAGAAGGTAGGTCAGATGTTCTTTGTTCGCTTGCGCAAGGACAGTGCTGCTGCCGATTTAAAGGATTATCGCCTGGGCGGTTATATCTTATTCGGTGATGATTTTAAGGACGAGACAAAAGACAGTATCAAAGATTTGTTATCAGAATACCAGGATCTTTCTTCTATTCCTTTATTGATCGGTGTGGATGAAGAAGGCGGTTCCGTAAACCGCGTCAGTAAATATTCCGCTTTTCGTTCAGAACCCTTTAAGTCTCCACAGGACCTGTATAAGGCTGGCGGTTTTGAAGCCATTCAGACAGATACCAAAGAAAAAGCAGATCTTCTGCTGGACCTTGGCATTAATGTGAACCTGGCCCCGGTTAGCGATGTTTCAACAGCTGCTGATGATTTCATCTACAATAGAGCCTTTGGTAAAGACGCAAAAGCTACTGCTAATTATGTAAAGACCGTTATTCTGGCAATGAACAGAGCACATATCGGCAGTACTTTAAAACATTTTCCCGGCTATGGCAACAATGTCGACACACATACAGGAGTTGCAACGGATAACAGGGAATATGACCAGTTTCTAAAAAATGATTTTCTTCCCTTTCAGGCAGGTATCGAAGCCGGTGCTGACAGTATTCTGGTATCCCACAATATTGTTACATCCATGGACAAGAAATACCCCGCCTCCCTCTCCTTTGCTGTTCATGAGATTTTACGGGATACCCTGAAATTCGAGGGTGTTGTTATGACCGATGATCTGAGTATGGATGCTATTAAGAAATATACCTCGGATAATGAGGCTGCTGTTCTTGCCATAGAGGCCGGAAATGACCTGCTTATTGCAACTGACTTTGATACACAGATACCAGCAGTTCTGAAGGCGGTTAAAAGTGGTACAATAACGGAGGATCGACTTAATGATTCTGTAATCCGTATTCTTATCTGGAAATTGAAGCTTGGTATTCTTCAATAAAAAAGTTATAGCTTACAATCAAATACAAGATGCAAGTCGGGTATAGATTTCTAAACTAAACTGACATTCAAATGAAATACATTATCCTCCTGACTTGAATCTTAATGAAGCCCTGCTCTTCTGTTTATTCAATTTGCATTGCATTCTCATCTGTTATTCGTTAAAATAATAGATATCAAATAATTATGAGGTGATAGGATGCAGATTAAAGAATCCGCCGAAGACTATTTAGAAACTATTCTAAGATTGCAAGAACAAACCGGACATGTCCGTTCCATAGATATTGCCAATGATTTGGGTTATACCAAAGCAAGTGTCAGCATTGCCATGAAGAAACTGCGTGAAAATGGCTATATACATGTAGATGAGGCCGGAGCCATCACGCTTGAGAAAGCCGGTCAGGAAATTGCTTCAAAAATATATGACCGCCATCAGACCCTTACCAATCTGTTGATTGCTGCGGGAGTGACCAAAGAAACAGCAGCAGAAGACGCCTGCCGAATTGAGCATGTTATCAGTAATGAAAGTTATCAGTGTATCAAGAATTATTTTAACAATAAGCTCCTATGAACAGGAATGGCAACATGAAGTGAGAATAGTTTATATAATCCATGAACCACTGTAAAGGCTGAACCCCTTGCCTTGACAGCGTTTCATGGATTTTGTGTATCATTATCAAGCTCAAAATGGATTACTCTGTAAAATAAGTCTCACGAAATAAGAAACGGATACCAAACCATGATAAAGTTTAAAAAGTTTCCTACATTATATTCAGAATTGCCCACAATGAAATCCCACAAAACTCCCTACTTAAGTGATAGCAGTTTGCTTACTGCTGTACTTTCTTCTTAATCGGGAACAATAAATCCAGCTGCATTTTTTCACTGTTAAAATTCGAATCCTGAACATTATGAAAGAAATTCAGCTGCTCCTCTAACGCCCAGTCCATTTCTGCATCCGGCAGGTTACATCTCTTTTCTCCCCAGGCAGAGTCATAATCGGGATTATTATGAAATACCCAATCCGCCAACAATCCCCAGTGGTCGAATTCATCCATACTGATGGCATGTGCCGCATACAGTCCGCCATAGAACTGCTTCTTTACAAGCGGCTCCGGGACCTCCATATCTTCCGGAATTGAGACCCACACTTCGTAACCGACTGAGGGTGTACCATATGCTGTATCCCTTGTCGGCATAGGGTTATTAAAGCCAAAATGCCTTGCATCCGGTTTAAGCTTTAATAAGCCGCTTTCCCTGACAAAATTATCAATTCTTTCCCCTGAATGCATTTCACTGTCTTTTCCCGTATACTGACTGGCTGCTACCGTTAAGGGTGGTAAATACACAATTCTTATATCCTTTAATGCGTTCAATTCCTTATTGGCTTTGTTTAAATCATTTACGGTCTGATTATCCTGCACAGACTTATCCTCCACAGGCCTATCCTCCTTGAATTTGATTTTGGTCACAGCAAGTGCCTCCACCACTTTCAAAATTTCAGCATCTCCCAGCAAATCCAGCTTTTTCTTCTCAGTAATTGTATTTCCAAGCTTCTCAATAAAAACCTCTAATATTTTCTTTATAGTTGATAAGGCAGATATTTCATTGTTGATCTCTTTCAGATTTTCCTGAAAAATATCTATTGCCAGCAAGGCATCCTCTCTTTTTACTATTTCTGTTATCTGTTTTAAAGGAATTCGAAGTTTACGCAGTATGATTATCTGCTCTAAACGGCTGATAGAAGCTTCATCATAGGTACGGTAGGCATATTCCTCTTTCTTGATGCTTGGCAGCAGTCCGATCTGTTCGTAGTATCTGAGAGTTCTGGTTGATACGTTGAATAATTTTGACACTTGACTGATTGTAAGAAGTTCCATTGCTATCTCCTTTGTAAACCTGTGCGCATCGGTTTGATATAAGTATATCTGTTGACGTGGCGTCAAAGTAAAGCTTAATTTTATAAGTTTTTTCGTCTTTAAAATATTATCATTAAATCTTCCTATTTCAAAAGTCAGGTGCTTCTTTTCAGAGACAGATTTCCTTTTCGCTTTAGTCATCTCCTGTGAAAGCAAACTATCGGTCCTTCCAATCTATCTATGTAACCTATTAAAAGAAAAGAAATATTTCCAGCTCCCAACGAAATAAAAAGCCTGAGAAAATTTAACTTATCCTCAGGCTCCGTTTTGTATGCTGCTTATTCTATTCTCCCGCCAATTCGGCAATATTTTCTCCGGAAAGACGGTAAGTTCTCCATTCGTCCATATGCTTCGCTCCAAGACTTTCGTAGAAGGCAATAGAGGGAGCATTCCAGTTTAGGCAGGACCATTCTAGTCTGGGACATTCTCTTCTTCTGGCCTCTTTTGCTACTGCGGATAAGAGTGACTTGCCATAACCTGTTCCTCGGAATTCCGGTTTCACATAGATATCCTCCAGATAGATACCTGCTTTTCCGGTAAAGGTCGAAAAATTGTAGAAATAGAGAGCATAGCCAATTGGCCTGCCATCGTATTCCGCTATTAATACATTCGCTGCTTTCTGCTCAAATAGGGAATTCTTCAGGATTTCCTCTGTAGCAGTGACCAGGTTTTCCATTTTCTCATAAACGGCCAACTCTATGATAAGCTCCAGGATAATCCTGATATCTGTTTCCTTTGCTTCTCTGATCGTAAACTTTGTATCACTCATTGGTATCCTCTCACTTTCCTATAGGATTTCTCTTTCGGTTCTTGTTACTTCTCCTTCGGTGTTGCTATCCACAAAATCCAAAACATTATTTAGCATACTGTCTGCCGTTTTATTGTCTAAAGCCACGCAGGCAATACCAAATACTGCTGTCTGATGGGTATCCTGTTCCTCTACCTCAGCAACCGAAACATTATATTTATTTCTGATTTTCTGGCACAGACTCTTAACCACCATCCGTTTTTCCTTAAGGGAATGCACCCAGGGGAGATACACCCATATCTGCAGGGTTCCTATTTTCATAGTCTTTTATTTACGCCTCAATCTTTCCCACAGATGCAGCATATACGCTATATTCACTATCTTCTTCTAAATCAACCGCTGCCAGCCCAAGCAGACTGTCTGTAAGCTGCTGGTCATATGCTCCGATAGCACATACACCGCAGCCGATGGCTTCTCCTGCCAGATACAGATTCTGACAGATATGTCCTACATCGATTAGTGCATACTTCTGAGCATTCACCGTATATCTCCATTCGCTGCGGTAAGGCACTACTGTCCATACAAAGCTCACTGGTGCACCCGCTGCAAAGCTCTGTCCGTAATATGCCCTTGAAACCTTGCTTATCTGATCTTCATCCTCTCTGATCAACTCCAGTTCATGGGATAATGGGAGGTAATGGTATAAGCCTTGTTTCAAACCTTCAACTTTGTTAATAAAGAGGTAGGTCTCAAAGGGATGTCTGGCTCCCGCAGAGGGAACCGTACGAAGAGTTGCTTTACGCTTATTTCCGATTACATTCTTAACTCCCTGGGTTGCCCATAAAAGGAAGGACAGCTCTTTATAGGATATACTTTCATCTGCGTATTTTCTTCTGCTGGTTCTATCATTCAGAATGTTTAAATAATCCTTTTTAACAATAATATCTTCAAAGTCTTTGGAAAGCTCTATAACTGTTTCAGCAGATTTCTCATTTGACAGTAACGGCTGTGGTAAGCCTTTCTTTTCGTCACTTTCGATTTCATAATCGGATGACTTCATGATTTCCCTTCCCTGAATAATTTTTTGTTTGTAGATGTTCTCCATGTACATTCTCCTTCTTGTTGTATCTTTGCTTCAAGTCTCTTAACGATAATTAACAATTTGAAATTTTTCATGCTATGCTGTTAATTATCCTATGTCTGAGGTGTGTCTGAAAACTGCATGGAATTTCCAAACATCTCCTGCGGATTGCGCACAAGTCTACCTCTTAAGGTTATCCAAAAAGTAGCGACATAAACTATCTGTTCCATTTGGTGTTGTAGCCCAGGAAGTTACCAGACGTATAGCGCTGTGGTCTTTATCTATTCTCTTCTGCACGGAAAATACGAATTCCTCTTCTAATTTTTCCAAAAAGCTGTCGGGTAAGATGGGAAACAGCTGATTACTTACAGGAGGGGTCAAAAATTCCACTCCCAATGAAAGAAGTGTCTCCCTGATCTTTTCTGCCATTGCATTGGCGTGGTATCCAAGCTCAAAATACAGATTATCCTGAAATAAAGCTTGAAATTGAATACCGGCTACAAAACCTTTTGCCATGAGAGCACCTCTTTGTTTGATAAGAAAGCGAAAATCTCTTTTCAGCTCTTCCTTAACGATTACCAGTGCCTCTCCCAGCAGGGCACCATTTTTGGTGCCACCGATATAAAAGACATCTGTAAGCTCAGCGATATCTGATAGTTCCAGATCATTTGCCTGTGAGGTAAGTGCAGAAGCAAGCCTTGCCCCATCCAGAAAGAGCAGCAGCCCTTCTCTGTTACAGATTTGGCGTATTTTGTAAAGCTCTTCTTTGGTATATACAGTTCCAAGTTCAGTGGAATCTGATATATATACCATTCCCGGTCTAACCATATGTTCATCTGTGTGGTAATCAACCGCAGCCTTAATTGCCTGGGGTGTAACCTTTCCCATCTCATTCGGTACTGTTATTACTTTATGCCCGGTAGCTTCAATTGCGCCTGTTTCATGAACATTTATATGACCGGTATCTGCAGCTATAACAGCTTCAAAAGGACGCAAAAAGGAGGATATAACCAGCAGGTTAGTCTGAGTTCCTCCGGGAATAAAATGAATATCCACTTCCGAAAGGTTCTGACTGCTTGCCGGTCTATCCTGCCCTTTTGTTAAATGCTTCTTTATATATTCTTTTGCTTTTATTGTATGTGTATCTTCTCCGTAGCCTGCATTTTGTTCCAGATTGCTCTCTATTAACAGTTCCAAAACCTTAGGATGGGCTCCTTCGCTGTAATCATTCATAAAACTGTACATTCTGTCTGCCTCCGTACTATAATTAGTTATCTTATAGGAATTCCGTCTAATACTTTATTATAGCCTCAGAAACCACTAATTGCAAGCTACTTAGCAGGCAAAGATAATCAACATTAGCATTATGATAAAGAGCATATTAAGTTTTCGTTCCATATACTGTTTTACATTCATAAGCCTCCTCCTTTATTTGCGTTATTTTCTCACGTCCTATTTCTCACCTCTTATTTCTCACGTCCAATTTCTCAAGTTTTTTAGCAAATTTTTTTCTCAAGTCCTATTTTTCACATCTTATTTCTAATGTCCAATTCCTCAAGTTTTTTCACCAAATCTTTTTTCTCAAGTTCTATTTCTCACCTCTTATTTCTCACGTCTCACTTCTCAAATCTTATTTCTCACCTCATCCTTTCTCATCAAAATTTACTTTTTTCATTCTTTTACGTCCTGTTATAGTTTTTTGCTACTAATCTATTCTTCAACAAAGACCAAACCTGCTGCCTTAAAGCTTAACTGCTGCTCTTTCCCATCCAGTTCAATCGTAACCGGTCCCTCATACGCACCATATTTTCGAACCGTCACTGTGCTTCCTATATGGACACCCAGCCCTTGTAAATAATCCATTAATTCATTTTCTTCTGTTACTCTTCTTATATGAGAGGTCTCTCCTACTTCCATTTCTGTAAGACTTTTCAGCAAAATTGTTTTTACATCCCCATCTGCTTTTGGAATTACATTCCCATGAGGGCAGTAAGCAGGATTTCTAAGATATTCGTCCAGCCGGTCTATCAGTCTCTTAGGAGCTACATGTTCTAATTTTTCTGCATCCTCATGAGCTTCGCTCCAGCTATAACCAAGCTGCTCGATTAGGAATACCTCCCATAATCTATGTCCTCTCAGAAGGGTAATCGCATACCTGATACCCTCTGCTGTTAATTTGGAGCCTTTGTAGGGTTCATATTCTATCAATCCTTCTCTACCAAGTCGTATAAGCATCTCCGTAACTGAAGCAGGTGCTATATTCAATACTTCTGCTATCTGCTTGTTGCCTATCTGGTGTTCTCCGCCCCCTAATTTATATATTTCCTTTATATAATCTTCTTTGTTACGGGTCATGTTCTTTACTCCTTTTAGGTATACCTAATTTAATTTTATTATAACCCAAATTTTATTTTTAGCAAGCTAATTTAAAAAGAAAAATGATATTACCCTATTTTTAGGCAATATCATTCTCAGGATAAAAATATCTATGTAAGGAATTAACCAATAATTCCAAGGTGCTCAAGGAGTATTTTAACACCAAGACAGACCAGTATGGCGCCACCGGCCATTTCCGCCTTTGATCTTAATTTTCCGCCAAAAATATTACCGATAATAACACCAGCTGCTGCAATCAAAAAGGTTATAACACCTATAAAGGAGGTAGCTATGAATATATTCACCTTCAGAAATGCAAAAGTTATACCCACTGCCAGCGCATCTATGCTGGTTGCCACTGCCAATATCAACATGCCCTTCACTGCAAGAGTATTATCCGGCTCATTGCAATCACAGTCTTCTTCTTCCTCTTCCTCTTTTATCGAACCTTTTATCATATTGATTCCTATAATACCCAATAAGATAAAGGCTACCCAGTGGTCTATGGCATTAATCTTACTGCTGAACTGTTTGCCGAGAAAGTAACCGATCATAGGCATTCCTGCCTGAAAGATTCCAAAGTATAAACCAACTACAATAGGATGTTTTGCTGTGATTTTCTTAATTGATAAGCCCTTACAGACAGCTACTGCAAAAGCGTCCATTGCCAAACCGATAGCTAAAATAAGTAGTTCTAACAAATTCATGCCTATCTCTCCTTCTCACTGATACTTCACCTTTTACCGCCAATATCTATTATATATCGCATAAAAAAGACTTACCTGCAACTTTGACGCTGCAGGTAAGTCTCGTTATTTAAAATAAAACCAGATAACCCGTTGGTTACCAGCATGTTGGCTTTATTGCACATAATCGGCTAACTACTCCCTTACTACAATAGATAAATCATAACTGATTGCAAGGGGAATGTCAATTATTTTTTGGGTGAATATGGATATTTTTAGGTTGTGGCGAAGGAGCGCTGTTAAGTTATCACAGTCCACTGGCTGTGAGCCCAGACAGTGGTATAATCTGGCCTGGTCGCAACTGTCGTGAAGTGTCATAAA
Source organism: Anaerocolumna sp. AGMB13020 (assembly GCF_033100115.1). NCBI lineage: Bacteria > Bacillati > Bacillota > Clostridia > Lachnospirales > Lachnospiraceae > Anaerocolumna > Anaerocolumna sp. AGMB13020. Next base: position 1,489,657 of record NZ_CP136910.1, read on the forward strand.
AACCTTCAATAGAAAATCCCCAAACAGAAGCCAATACTCAGCTATTACCTAATCTCATTTAAATCTTAATACTAGTCTGTAGTTACCATATATTCTGAATCTTTGAAATGTTTTTCATAGATTGCCCTGCTGCAATTGGTGGTTATATAGATTCCATCTTCGGCATAGTCAAGACTGCTTACGGAGGTGTTTTCTTTTAGGTAGGCTACCCACTTGCTGTCACTGTAGCTTATTCGAAGATTGATGTTCACATTTTCCTTAAAGAGTCGCTCTGCTATAACTTCAATCAGTCTTTTCAGGTCTTCTTCTGATTTAGCTGACAGTAAGATACTGTTCTCTTCTTCAAAGGTACTTTTTATACTGCGGTATTCTTCATCGGTCAATTTATCTGCCTTGTTATATACATAGAGTACAGGTATATTTCCCGCTCCCAGTTCTTCCAGGGTCTTTCTGGTAACTTCGGCTTCTCTTACATGCTCTTTATCAGATACATCTATTACCTGTACTAATAAGTCAGCCGTCAAAACTTCTTCCAGGGTTGATCGGAAGGCTTTGATAAGATGGTGCGGCAGTCTGCTGATAAAGCCTACGGTATCTGTTAAGAGAAAGCTTTTATTGTCTTCTGTCAATACCTTTCTTACTGAGGTTTCCAGGGTGGCAAAGAGCATATCTTTCTCCAATACCAGCTTTTCTTCTGCACTTCCCATCAGCTTCAGTACTCCGTTCATTACAGTTGACTTGCCTGCATTGGTATAGCCTACCAGGGCTGCTAACGGAACCTCATTCTTCTCTCGCTTTTGTCTCTGGTTCTGTCTTCTTCCTACCAATTCTTCCAGCTCACGTTCCAATCTTGCTATTCTCTCTTCTATCTTTCGTCTGTCCAGTTCCAGCTTCGTTTCACCGGTTCCCTTATTGTGCATTCCTGAGCCGCCTCCCTGACGGTTCATATTTATTCCCATTCCTGACAGTCTTGGCAGCAGATATTTAAGTCTGGCAGCTTCAACCTGAAGTTGTGCTTCTCTGGTTTTTGCTCTTCTTGCGAAGATATCCATAATCAGTACCGCACGGTCTACTACTCTGCAGCCTAAAAATCTCTCCAGATTTCTTGTCTGAGAGGGTGACAGTTCATCATTAAAAACGACCAAATCCGCTTCTTGTTCTTCAAAGAGCTCTTTTAATTCTTCTGCTTTTCCTTTTCCGAAGTAGATATCAGCGTGAATTCGATCCAGATTCTGTGTTACTTCTCCCACCACTTCCATGTCGCAGGCATAAGTAAGTTCCTTTAATTCCTCCATGGACGATTGGAAGTTGTCATCATTTTTTAGTTTTCCTCCGGCCAGGAGGACTTTTTCTTTATTCATCATACAAATTTTCCCTTTCCAAGTCTCTGCCTGGTGTTTGTTTAAGAGCAAGAAAAATATGCACGAAAAAAAGAAGGTGTTCTTTCCTTCTTTTTTTAATATTACACTATTTAAACCGATGTGTATTACAAAAAGGCAGACTTATCCCGTTTCACTCTCTGACAGGCAGAGCTTTAAGCACTATGAAATTAGCGGCAAAAAGATAATAAACGAAATTTAATAATCCACATTCTTGTAGTACCTCCTTTAATCAACTATGGTTATTATAACAAATGCGCTTGTTAAATACAAGAAATTTTTCTTTCCTCCTTTTTAGTATTAACAATAGGGTTTCTTTTTATGTATTTATTGTGAATTTCATAGAACTGTAGGCATGTTATGATTCCTGTCCCCGTATATATATAATAATTAACCTGTCTTATTTACAGAACGATATAGAAAACACTTAGCCAATAAGTATATCCGTTGTGCTAAACAATCCCGTTCTTGCAGGCAGACATTTTTTGCCCCGGTACGCTTTGCACCGAACGGCGGATAGGAGGAGCTATGAATTCCTGTGAACTTGTAACCTTAGTAACTGCTATAGCCTGTACTATTTCACAAATGTACTCATCCGATGAGCTGGCAGTTATATCGTCTGTTTTCAATCAGCTTGGTGATACAATTGCAACTATTCAAGCGCAGCAGGATCTCTGCGAATCAAAGAAATCCGCCGCACTTGAAGGCTCTGATGAAGATGATAACTCTGGCGCAGAGGACACTTCTGACTCTGATGGCAACTCCGAGGCAGATGATAGCTCTGATTCAGGTAACAGCACTGACTCTGACAACTCTGCTGCAAATAATAGCTCTGGTTCGGATAATAGCTCTAATTTTAATGGAACTTCTGGTACAGGGTCTGATAATAACTACTCTAATGGCAACTCTGGCTCAGGTAGTTGCTATGGGTCTGATGATTTCTGTAATTCTGATGACGGCTCTGGCTCTGGTGATAGCTCTGATTCTAAGAATTATTTTAGGTAAAATATATCTCTGAGGTAAATAGCCTCTATACAATCAACGATGGAAAGAGACAGCAAATTTCTATACTTCAGAAGATATCTCAGAAACCAAAAGTTCTACCTTTACCCAATGACTGACAAATCATCAGGTAAAGGCTGTTCCTTTTATAGTTATAACTTTATCATAACATTCCCTGGTATCTTTAAAAATCACATGGCTTACATTGATAACCGTGATATCCTGAAGATTTAGGATGGTCTTCTCGATTTCCCTTGCTCTTTCCATATCAAGGGACGCAAAAGCTTCATCCATCAGTAATATTCTGGCTTTACTAAGAAGCGCTCTGGCAATTACGATACGGCTTCTCTCCCCCCCTGATATATTCTTGCCGTTGTCATAGATTACCGTATCCAGTCCCTGTGGCAGGCCTTCTACGAATTCTTTTAAGCCTGCATCTTTGATGGCTTTTTCGATTTCATTTTCTCCCAGCTCTTTGTAGAGAGTTATGTTATTCCTGATTGTATCTTCAAAAAGAAAGACCTGCTGCTCAATATTGGCAATAAGACCGAAATAATCTTCTTTCTTTACATCCATCAGGTTATGTCCGTCGATAAGGATCTTTCCCTGGGTTGGATTTACATATTTACGGAATAATCGGAGCATGGTTGATTTACCGCCTCCGCTGGGACCAACTACAAGATACTTGCCATTTTTTCTAAAGTCCAGGTTAATCTCTCTTAAGATCTGTCTTTCATCATCTTCGTAATGAAATCCTACTCCCTCAAAACGTATCTCTTCTTTAAACTCTTCTAATGATACCGTTTCCTCATAAGTCTCCGTATTCTTAAGGGAATCTTCTATCTTGTCTATCAGATCCCCGGAGGTAAAGAGCTTTGGTAAGCTTTCCGCCAGTTCGAAAATAGGAAAGGTCATACGGTTGATTCCTTCCATTATAACAATTAATCCCCCGGCACTGATCTTACCCGTAACCGCTATATACCCGATTCCGCATAGGATTCCATAGAAACTGCTGCTCATTACAAAGTTCTGAGAAGCATTTACAAAAGACATCATCTTCTCAATGAGGAAGCCCTTATTCTGTATCTCATCACTTTTATGATAATAATCTGCCGTGACCTTGTCCTGAAGATTATAATTTTTCACTATATGGAAAGCGGAAAGTACCTCTTTGATATAGGACGTATAACCATCAAAGAGATCACTTCGTTCTTTGTAATTCTTTTTTAAAGGTTTTGCTGTAATTGCAGATATCCCCAGATTTATGAATATAATAACCACAGCAAGCAATATCATTCGCAGATCTACTGTTGAAAGCAGCCACATACCCGCCAGAAAGTTCATCAAAGCCCTTCCCACCGTATAGATTCCTGTCAGCAGATTAATCTCCAGGGTATTAAAATCATTGGTCATGGAGGATAAGTATTTTCCATTGTTCTCTTTCTGGAATTCCCTGATATTCTTTGCAAAAACTCTTGTGATGTAGTAATTTTTTATATTCAGATTGCTCTTTTTCTTATAGAAATTACTAGTCATGGCTTCTAAGACACCTAAGGGTACCAGCAGCACCGCTCCTGCCAAAAGATAGGGAGTCTCTTTTTTAAGAGACACAAGATCCCCAGCAAGTGCGAAATCAAGCATTCCTAACATCTTTCTCGTTACCACTGCATCAAGGCCTACTAAAAGCAACGTCACCACCAGGGAGCCTAACAGGAAGGGAAGTGCACGAAATAATTTCTTTAACATACAACCACCTCGTTGAAATATTCCTGTGCCAGAAACTGGTGAACTCTTCCGTTCTTGATTTCCAGCACATAATCATAATTTTCGGTAACGCCTTCATAATAACGATGACTAATGGCAATAACCGTATTTTCCAAAGATAAGAATACCTTTTCGATCTCTCTTCCCAGTTCTTCATTGAGGCTTGAAGTGCCTTCGTCAACAAAAAGAATCTGTGCATCCTTTGCGATAGCCCGGGCTATGGAGATACGCTGACGCTGCCCGCCGGATAAATTCTTTCCGTTTTCAAGCAACATCTCATCAAGTCCTGCTTTCTTATCCGTAAAGATTCCCTCTAAGCCGCAGACCTTCACTGCAAAATTCACCTTCTCTTCCGATACCTCCTGGTAAAGGGTAATGTTATTTCTGATCGTATCTTCAAAGAGAAAAACATCCTGGTATACGAAAGCCACCTTTTCATGAAAAGATTTTTCATTCAGGTTATGATATTCCACATGATCTGCCAGGATTTCACCTTCATAGTCCTCGGTGGTTTTAGCAAGAAGATTTATTAATGTGGATTTTCCTGCTCCACTTGCTCCCTTAATCAGATATTTCTTTCCTTTCTCTATGACAAAGCTTGCATCTTTGAGAATCTCTTTGTTGCCATAACGAAAGGTTACATGATTAAGCGAAATCTTCTCCTGTAAATGAAATACTGTGCTTCCTTTATCTTCTTCCAGAGTTTCCGCTGATCTGTCTGCAATCTTATGGTATATGGTCATGGAGGCTTTCATCTGATTTCTCATCGGGAACGCATTGATTAGAAAGTTACTGCTGGAAGAACAAAGCTGGAACAGCAGCCCTCCCATACTTAAGGTTAATCCATTGACAAAGCTATGTGCCATATATATCATAACCCCTACAGTTGACGCAAAGGAAATAATACGGATAACATATTTCTGCATGTCGGTAAAGACAGCCGCCGCATACTTCTTTCTCTCCATTCTGCTGACAGCCTCCATGCTCTTATCACGGAATTTATCTTCTATGTGGTTTAATTTCAGTATTTCCATCCCGTTAAAGGTATTTGCCATATCTGTAGTAAACTGTTCATTGCTCTCTGACAATTCCTGCTCCAAGGTTGTGGACTTCTTTATAAAGAATCCAGCCAGGGCAGTTAACAGCACTGCCTGAGCTGCCATAGCTATGGCCAGTTTGTAGTCCAGAAATACCAGTATTAATATGGAGAAGAGGAACATTCCCATATTGATGAGGTAATTTAATAGACTAATAAAGAATTTATTTTCAAAAGTATTGATATCATTGATCAGATTGGATATGTATACTTCCTTCGATTTGGAAGAAAATTTCTTAAAAGGCATATTGATGATCTTGTCAAAAGCCTGTTTTCTGACATCCAGTATGGTATCTCTCATATATCGGATACGCAATAACCTTGATATCAGGAAATTAAGTGGTGCATAAAGGATAAACAAAGCCGTAATTACGATTACCTTCCAGTAATCTCCGGCATTCCCCTTCTCGATGGCATGGAGTATCAGTACGAAGATACCCATCTGGGCGAAGTGGTCTATGATAAACATAAACGTGGCAAATAAATATTGAATAAATTTCCCCTTGCGTCGCAGCAGTAGTTCTTTCATCTCTCCTCTTTTCCAGAGCAGTGACAATTTACTTCATTACTGTAAATTGTTACTGCTCCTTATAAATAAGACTAAATTTAATTCTTATAAATTTAATTCTTATAATTTTTAGTCTATATATTTTTTGTCTGTATTATCTTTGTTTCGTATTATCTTTGTTTCGTATTCTCTTTGTTCGTATTCTCTTTGTTCGTATGCTCTTTGTTCGTATTCTCTTTGTTCATATTCTCTTTGTTCATATGCTTTTTCTCTAAATGATTTTTGTCTGGTCTGTTCTGTATAATAATTGTACGAGCACCGCCTTTACTCTTAAGATGAATATGTTCGCAAGTATTTCCATCCTTTTTGCAGTCCTTTAACCTAAGTGGTTCAAAGGAAAAATACGAGCTACCATCTTTTTCGCAATAACACCAAGGCAACGAGTTATCGCGTTTTATAAAAAAGGTGCGAGTTTGACAAACTCTTTCATATTGCCATTCTTCATAAACAGGTCAGCCAGTTTTTTTGCCGCCTGGCTGCTAAGGAAAGGATATAGTCCTGTGCATTCACCAATCTTACCTTCTTCAAATGCCTTCTCAACCAGCGTATCAAGACTTTCTTCCGAAAGAAACGGAGCCAGTGAACTAATTTGTGAGAGCTCTCCCACCTTTGTTATCTTTTTCACCAGTACATCCAGGGATTTTTCCTCTAAGAAAGGAGCCAGTGCGGTAACTCCTTTTATATTCTCCACTATATCAATACGGTTGATCCATTCCATAAGGAACTCCTCGCTTACAAAAGGAGCTATCTTAACCAGATCCTCTAATGAAATACGGTCAGAATTCTCATCCAGAACGGTTTCAACCAGACTCTCCGTCTGGCTTGGCTTAAGAGCAGGTGCTGCGGAGGCAAGCTCTTCTACCGATACTTTCTGCTCCTTCACGTATTCCTTCGCATCGCCTTCCAGTACTTTCTTAAAAAGTTCACTTTCTTTCCTGTTACCCAATAATTCATCAATGCTGCAGCCTAATATGGAAACCAGTTCCGGAAGCTTTGCGATATCCGGCATGGAATTGCCTCTTTCCCAATTGCTTACTGCCTGATAACTTACTCCCAGATTATCTGCCAGTTCCATCTGTGTCATATTTCTTTCTTTACGATATGCCGCTATTTTCTTTCCAACTTCACTTGTACTAAACATAATCTACCTCCTGATTGTTTTGCGTTGCCGGCTACAAAATTCATTATAATCAAAACACTGCTAAAGTGAATAAACCAATAATTGAGTACAAGTTCTCCCCACTAAAGGAATGCTTTAGAACGCAAAAACATACAGGTGTCTCTGCTACTATCCAAGCTTTTCAGATTGATCAACAGCTTGAATATAAATCAGTTTCTCCTGTATGATGGCTACATACTCTGATAAAATTATTGTAAAACGATTGCTTCTGCTTGTCAATTATTAACAGAGCAGTGTGATGCCAGGTAGAACTCAAGCATTGCTTTATCTATTCTAAATCAGAAATAATCCGGTATACTATCAATCTCTGCTTGTATAATCTGGTCCCAAACTGCTTCTGAACAGGATGCCATGCAATAACAGCCCTGCTTTTTCTGAAGTCTGTCCGGTAAGACCCTGAAATGCAGTCTTTCATAAAAGGCAGGTTCTATTTCGGAATAAAGGAATATGATACAGTCCTCTTTGTGCAGCTTACCAATACAGGAATTGATAAGAATAGTTGCATAACCTTTACCCGCATGGGCTTTATCCGTAAATACAGATCCAATGCCATAAGTATCACAATGAAACTTCTGACCAAGTCTGAGTAAAATAAGAGAGCTCACCAGGGCTCCGTTCTCCTCTAATACATACCTGGTCCCATAACGGTCTTCCTTCGTGTTATCTTTATAGTACTCCTCAAAGGTTCTTCCTTTGTTCCATAATTTATAGCCCGCCTCCAGCAAGTACTTAATTTCCTTGGGTTTTGCTTCACGAATCAACATACAGCCAAACTTCCTCTTCTTGTGTTTCACACATTAAATGTAAATAAATAGGGCTTTATTACGAATGCCTCTATGCATTATATCAGAAGTAAGAATAATTGTAATCATAAATTTTATATTATATTCATTGATTTTAATTTATCAAACTGATAAACTGATGGAAGAATTAACAGAAATTGCTCCGTGGATCAGTAAATCCTTGTATTCGGACTTTTGTTAAAGAAGAATTCATATCACATTTATGTTGATATTTAGAAAAGAGGTTATTTATGGACAAACTGACGTTTACAATGGAAAATTATCTGGAAGCCATTTATGAACTATCCTCTGACAAGGAAGGTGCCCGGGTATCAGATATTGCGAAGAGACTCGGCGTATCCAAAGCCAGTACCAACAGTGCCATTGTCTCACTGGCTGAAAAAGGACTAATAAATTATGAAAAATACAAAGAAATCTTTCTGACGGAGAAAGGGCTTGAGTTAGCCAAATCCACTTCGGACAAGCACCGGATCATCAAGAAATTCTTTGTGGATATTCTGAAAATAGATAGGGAAATTGCAGATAAGGATGCTTGTTCCATTGAACATGTAATCAGCAGGGATTCTGTTATAGCCATGGAAAAATATATGAAAGGACATAAAGAAAAAGATGGAAAGAATACAAATATATGAGAATAAGATTCATATGGTTCTTGAGATTACGGAGGAAGGACAAATCAAACTGCTTCACTTCTCCGCCCTCCCTTTTAAGGAAAGCGATATAAAATCAAGAAATCTGGAGGGTTCCTTTCATCTAATGGAGATTAACCTCTCAGGTATCAACAGGCCGCTGGAGCGCCATGGTAACAAATACATTATAACGGCTCCCGGATATCGTATGAAATACCAGGCTCATAAAGATTATCGAAATGACCTGGGACGGAAGCTTGAGATAACGGTCATTGATGAAGAAACCGGTGTTATAGTTATAAGTCATATACAATTCTACGACGGAGTATCCGTTATTCGTTCCTACAGTGAAGTAATTAACAGGGGCAAAGAAAGCCAAACCCTTGAATATATCTCCTCCTTCTATTATAACGGAATCGATAAGGAAGGAATCTTAAAAAGAGACGATAAGTTATCCTTAAAAATTCCTCATAACGCCTGGCAGAGAGAAATGTTTTGGCAATCCTACACCCTTTCAGAGCTTGGTTTACCGCAGGCACAGCCGGATGTGGAACAGCGTTCCTCTAAGGCTGTCAGTATTACCAATACCGGTAATTGGTCCACAAAAGAATACCTTCCCATGGGATATCTGGCAAACGAAGAGACCGGCAGCAGCCTCTTCTGGCAAATTGAACACAACGGCTCCTGGCATTGGGAAATCTCAGATTACAATGCTCACCTCTACCTTGCCTTAAGCGGCCCTACTGAAATTCAATCCCACTGGTCCAAGGAGCTTGCCCCTGGTGATACCTTCCTCTCCGTGCCGGTATCCGTAGGTGTTGATGCCGGTAATTTTGATACTGCCATGGGTGAGCTCACAAAGTACCGCAGAATTATAAGACGCCCCAATAAAGATAATGAATCCCTAGCAATCATATTCAATGACTATATGAATTGTCTCTGGGCTGATCCCACCACCGAGAAAGAACTCCCTTTAATTGATGCAGCAGCAGAAGCCGGCTGTGAATATTTCTGCATAGATGCAGGCTGGTATTCGGCAGGGTTCTGGTGGGATAATGTCGGTGAATGGCAGGAATCCAGAGAACGCTTCCCCGGAGGTCTGAAAGAAGTTACAGATTATATTAGAAGCAAAGGCCTTATCCCAGGTGTATGGCTGGAGTTGGAAGTTATGGGAATCAATTGCCCCAAGGCAGCCAAAGTACCGGATGACTGGTTCTTTCTGCGCCATGGCAAAAGGGTCTATGACCGTTCCCGTTATCAGCTGGATTTCCGCAACCCTGAAGTCAGAGCCCATGCGGATGAGGTAATTGACCGGTTAATCAAGGATTATGGTGTGGGATACATCAAAATGGATTACAATATAGAACCCGGTATTGGCACAGAACTTCATGCCGACAGCTTCGGGGACGGCCTCTTGGGCCATGAAAGAGCCTACCTTGCCTGGTTGGATGCTATCTTTCAGAAATATCCTGACCTTATTATTGAGAACTGCTCCAGCGGCGGTCTTCGTATAGATTATGCCATGCTGTCAAGACACTCCATCCAGTCCACCAGTGATCAGGATGATTACAAACGTTATGCTACCATAGCCGCCAACTCTCCCTCCGGTTTAACGCCTGAACAGTCTGCTATCTGGTCCTATCCAATGACTGCCGGTGATAAAGAAGAGGTAGTCTTTAATATGGTGAATGCAATGCTGCTTCGTATTCATCAGAGCGGACACCTGGTGAACCTGACGGAGGAGCGAAAAGTTCTGGTAAAAGAAGCCTTGGATTATTATAAAACAATCCGTGGAGATATCCGAACCGCTCTTCCCTTCTGGCCTTTAGGCTTGTCAGCCTTTTCGGATACCTGGGTTAGTTTAGGTCTTCAGGCAGATAAGAAGCTTTATATAGCAGTATGGAGAAGAAACAGCGAAACGGATACCTGTGTTCTCCCTCTGCCTGGTATAAGCAGACAGGTAGCTGAGGTCAAGTGTGCTTACCCGTCTTATAAAGAATGCGATTATCGTTATAACCAGGAGAATAACAGCCTGTCTGTAAGACTGCCTAAGACTTTTACAGCAAGGCTGTTTGAAATTACACTTCAGTAATTGAACGGAAACTTCAGTATTCTATAATTCATAATGCATCCGTTAGTACATGATTATTCGAACCAATTTATACATTATAATGATAAATCAAGAATACACCTGCCAGATACCGTTATTTTATGAACGAAACAAAAAAAGCAAGACCTCAGGGACTTGCTTTTTTGTTTATCAGGTTTATATGACTCAAGATATACTTTATGAGTCCAAAAATTTTCCTTAACTTGTTTTCCTTATAAGAACAATTAACTTTTTACTAAATAATAAAATCCTGATTTAATCATCTACACCAACCATAATAGAAGTTGCTTTAATGATTGCGTAAGCATCCGATCCTGGTTTTAAGTCAAGTTCCTTGATGGCATCCATTGATATCGTAGCACTCAATACATTTCCACCACCGATATCAAGGGTAACAATACCGTTTACCGCTCCGTCTTTAATAGCCACAACTTTGCCTTTAAGCTGGTTTCTTGCACTTATCTTCATATAATCTACCTCCTGTATAATGGTTGTCACTTTTGTTAATCCACATTATACACCATATTTTGTCAAATTACAAAGCAGATTTTTCAACTATCATACAAAGACGCAATTATACAAATAAATATTATCGATAATCCTCAACATCAAACTCTTTATCTTTAAAGTAATACTTTCTATCCGCCTCCGTTATTTTCCTAATTACCTTACAGGGACTACCAACTGCTATTACATTGTCAGGAATATCCCTGGTTACGATACTGCCGGCACCTATTACAACATTGTTTCCTATGGTAACGCCTGGATTAAGGATAACATTGCCTCCAATCCATACATTATCTCCAATTGTTATAGCAATTCCATATTCATAACCTGTATTTCTGGAATCAGGATGCACGGGATGCCCCGCAGTATATATTGACACATTGGGAGCAAACATAACATTATCTCCAATTACCACTTTACCTACATCGAGTATGGTGCAGTTATAATTGACAAAAAAGTTATTTCCTACTTCAATATTCTTTCCATAATCGCAATGAAAAGGAGCTTCAATATGCGCATTTTCCCCTACTTTTCCAAGTATTCCTTTAATTAATGCTTCTCTTTTATCTTCCTCCTCCGGAGGCAGCATATTAAAAGCATATACCTTCTTTTTATTTTCCAGCCGATCTTCTGGCAGCCCATCAAGCCAGGCTTTATAGGGCAAACCAGCCAGCATTCTCTCTTTTTGATTCATCATAAGTTTCCCTTTCCTTTCAATTATGGTTAAACTTTTTACATATTATTGACTGATTAAGAAAGACATATTAATTGAGTTTCATGAATGTTTTTTAAGTCCACTTACTAAATTACTTATTAAATTATCTTTATTAAGCATTATTACTATATCTCTCTTTTGTTTTTTTGTCAACCTGCCAGGCATCCAACCTGTTTAAAATCTATGTATTGTAATTGTCATATTCTATTGCTCCCCTATAAGACTTATATGATAAATTTCTCCACCTAATTATGCCTCAAATGGCCTAAAGTCGAACATACTGTAAATATCCCTTGTAATTTCTTAGAATTTGTGTATAATAAAATCAAATATATTGTTAACGGTGTTGATAAAAGCTACGATTATGAGATTTCCAAAGAGAGCCGGTGGTTGGTGTAAATCGGTGAAAGCTCAGATCTTTCCACTTTTGGAGCTGTCGGTGAATAAGCATAAACCAGACCTGTTTATGCAGTTAGGAAGCCGAAAGGGCGGCAGCCTTTATCCTGCCATGTTGAGCGGCCGTTGTTGTAACGGCAATTTGGGTGGCAACGCGGAATCCTTTCGTCCCAATTATTTATGGGAACGGAGGATTTTTTTTATTGTTTAAATCCTCTGCTGCAGACTTCCTATCAACAGCTTGGCATATTCTGCCCAAAAGCATGAGTACAACTGCAACCTTAACAATAGCAGGTGAAATGGCAGCTTGTTTACAGTCTTTCACCAATTATATTCCAAATACAGTGAATGAATGGAGGAAATTATGTTAGATATTAAATTCGTCAGAGAAAATCCCGAAATCGTGAAACAGAACATTAAGAACAAATTCCAGGATAACAAGCTTGGTCTTGTGGATGAGGTGATAAACCTTGATGCAGAAGCTCGTGCTACGAAGCAGGAAGCTGACACCTTAAGAGCTGATAGAAATAAGATTTCCAAACAAATCGGCGGTCTTATGGCTCAGGGCAAAAAAGAAGAAGCAGAAGAAATGAAAGCAAAGGTGAATGCTGAATCCCAAAGACTTGCTGAGTTAGAGACCAAAGAAGCAGAACTGGAAGAGAAAATCAAGAAAATTATGATGACTATTCCTAATATTATCGATCCCAGCGTACCTATAGGTAAAGACGACAGTGAAAATGTTGAAGTAAAACGCTATGGCGAGCCTGTAGTTCCTGACTTTGAAATTCCCTACCATGCTGAAATCATGGATAAATTCAACGGATTGGATTTAGACAGTGCGAGAAAAGTAGCCGGAAATGGCTTCTACTATCTGATGGGTGATATTGCCAGACTTCACTCTGCTGTTATTTCTTATGCAAGAGATTTTATGATTGAGAGAGGCTTTACCTATTGTATCCCTCCTTATATGATTCGAAGCGACGTCGTTACAGGTGTTATGAGCTTTGCAGAAATGGATGCCATGATGTATAAAATTGAAGGTGAAGACCTCTATCTTATCGGTACCAGCGAGCATTCCATGATCGGTAAATTTATTGACACTATTCTTCCCGAAGAGACGCTTCCTCAGACCTTAACCAGCTATTCTCCTTGTTTTAGAAAAGAAAAAGGCGCACATGGACTTGAAGAGCGTGGTGTTTACCGTATTCACCAGTTTGAGAAGCAGGAAATGATCGTTGTCTGCAACCCAAAAGAAAGCCCGAAGTGGTTCGATGTATTATGGCAGAATACCGTAGACCTCTTCCGTTCACTTGATATTCCTGTTAGAACTTTGGAGTGCTGTTCCGGTGACCTTGCCGACCTGAAAGTAAAATCCGTAGACGTTGAGGCCTGGTCTCCCAGACAGCAGAAGTATTTCGAGGTTGGAAGCTGTTCTAACTTAGGAGATGCTCAGGCACGTCGTTTAAAGATTCGTGTTGTAGGGGAAGAAGGCAAATACTTTGCCCACACCTTAAATAACACCGTTGTTGCTCCTCCCAGAATGCTTATCGCTTTCCTTGAGAATAACTTAAATGCTGACGGTTCTGTTAACATTCCCAAGGCATTACAGCCTTACATGGGCGGAAAAACTGTAATTAAATAATACTGATTCATATCTAATCTCGCTTGGTAAACTTATTGTAAACAATCCTTCCTATCCGGTAGAAAAGCTGCCCGAAAGCCTGTAACGAAAACAGGCTTTCGGTATGCTTTTAAGTAAGTACCTATACATAAATGTACTTAAAGTTACTTGAAGCTCTTACTATTTAATCTATGGACAAAAGAAGCGATTGTTTAATTTTTACCGCACTGCAGAAGGAGTTATCTATGTCCTCAAACCATTCCCTGAAAGGTCATGCAGCTGCATTATTCAGTGTTCTCTTCTGGGGTACCACTTTTATATCCACCAAGGTACTTCTAAAGGCTTTCACTCCCTATGAAATTCTGGTATACCGCTTCCTGATCGGTTTTCTCATACTCTGGCTAATCAAACCCGGTAAAGATACCCAGGTCCTTCTTAAAAAGAAATCGGATGAATGGCTCTTCTTCGGCGCTGGTTTTTCAGGAGTGACCTTATACTTTCTGATGGAAAATAATGCGCTAACCATGACAAGTGTCTCCAATGTCGGAGTCATCGTATCCACAGCACCATTTTTCACAGCCTTAATGGCACATTTTCTTCTAAAGAATGAGAAGTTCCGCCCATCTTTCTTCCTGGGTTTTCTCTCTGCTATGGCTGGAATCGTTCTAATCAGCTATAACGGCAGTGCGGCTTTAGCACTAAATCCCATGGGTGATTTACTGGCATTGGCTGCTGCTTTTATATGGGGAATTTATTCTATCTTTACGAAAAAGATCAGCGACCTGGGCTATAACATGATAATTGCCACCAGAAAAATTTTTCTATACAGCTTACCATGATTCCCCTATATCCTGTATTCCGTCCGGAAATCGAGCTGGCAAAGCTGCTTAAGCCAATTCATACTGCCAATCTCCTGTTCTTAGGGATAGGAGCTTCCGCTCTTTGTTATGTAACCTGGAATTGGGCTACCAAGGTTTTAGGAGCTGTTAAGACCAGCATTTATATCTATATCATTCCTGTTATTGCTATTCTTACGTCCGCTTTGATATTGGATGAAAAAATGACACTGCTTGGAACAGTTGGTACTCTTCTTACAATTGCAGGTCTTGTAATATCAGAGAATCCAATAGGTAAGAATAAAAACAAGGGATTCCAAAAAGATTAAGAACTATTTATTTTAGTAATATAATACAAATAAAAACAACAACCTGGTCATTTACAGGTTGTTGTTTTTTGTAGGCAATCATCATATTTCCTAGGTGTAACGAAATCTTTCTGAAATCTTGTTGCTCTAGAATGATTACGCTACATGAATAGTCTGGTTTTATAAAACGAACTTGTCTCTAATAAAATTAAAAAAGATAGAAAAAACATTAAATCTATTAATTTCCTAAAAAAGTTTAATTTCTTACAGAAGTTTCCTTCTATGTGATGGAATACCATACTATGCACATTTTTAAGCAAAGGCACATTTATCTATGAGCACGTATTCCTAAAAACCAGTTAAAGCAATTACAGCTTGGACAGTACAAAGATATCATAAATGGCCTTAATAGCCACCTCAAAATCCTTGTTGCTGACACCAATTATTATGTTCAGTTCACTGGAACCCTGATCGATCATTTTAACGTTTACATTCGCATGGGCAAGGGCTGAGAAGATTCTTCCTGCAGTCCCTCTGGTTTGACGCATCCCTCTCCCAACAACTGCTATAAGGGCGAGATCACTTTCCAAATCGATGGAATCCGGGTTAGCAGCATGATCAATACCAGCTAATACACTCTGTTCCTTTTCTACAAATTCATCCTGATGAACGAAAACGGTCAGCGTATCGATACCGGAGGGCATATGCTCAAAAGAAATTCCATTGTCCTCGAATACACGGAGCACTTTTCTCCCAAAACCAATTTCAGAGTTCATCATATCTTTTTCAATATTTATGGCAACAAAACCCTTCTTGCCGGCAATACCGGTGATGGTATATTCCGGCTTAAGAACGGTATTCTTTACAATCATTGTACCAGGCTCTTCCGGTGCATCAGTATTTCTGATGTTAATGGGAATTCCCTCTTTTCTTACAGGGAAAATTGCATCTTCATGCAAAACGGTCGCTCCCATATAAGACAGTTCACGAAGCTCCTTATAGGTAATAGTGGAGATTACCTCAGGATTTTTAATAATTCTTGGGTCAGCTACAAGAAAACCGGATACATCAGTCCAGTTCTCATAGATATCTGCCTGTACGGCTTTTGCTACAATGGAACCGGTAATATCGGAACCACCTCTGGAGAAGGTCTTTATTCCTCCATCTTCATAAGCTCCGTAGAAACCGGGTATTACCGCATTAGGTGTGTTCTTAAGCTTCTCTGCCAGAATGGCGTCGGTTTTATCCGCATCAAAAACACCGTTATTATCAAAGAAAATGACCTCTTTTGCATCTATAAACTCATAGCCTAAGTATTCAGCCATAATCAAACCGTTTAAGTATTCTCCCCTGGAAGCTGCGTAGTCTGCACCCTTTTTTGCGGCGAAGTCTGCGCTGATCTGTTCGAACTCTGTGTCTAAGGACATGGCAAGATCAAGCCCCTTAATAATATCTGAATAACGAGTCTTAATACCTTCCATTGCTTCTTTAAAATCAGCTCCTTTTACTGCCAGGTCATAGCAGTGATAGAGCATGTCCGTAACCTTCGTATCCTGAGAATTACGCTTTCCTGGTGCGGAAGGTACCACATATCTCCTTGCTTCCTCGGAACGGATTATGTTTCCGACCTTCTTGAATTGTTCTGCGCTTGCTAAGGAACTCCCGCCGAATTTAACTACTTTAATCATATTTTCCTCCACCATAATTAAAATATCAAACTTTCTATCTGTAGTCTGGCCTTTAAGCAAATACATGCCGCGGGTAAGAACAAATAAACGTAAAAATAACAGCACGCTACATGCTGTTTGAAGCAATCTGTCTAAGATGCATTACTCCATTGTAGTACTTTATTACAAATTTTGATACTTATAATAACACATATCCCCCCGGATTGCAATGAATAAATAAAGTAATTATTTATAGAACAAGTGCAAATAGTTTTTCCACATATTTGCATAAAACTAGGATATACACTAGGTCAAATGGGATATCAAAAAAAACAATTATTAACAGCAAATGCATGAATACAATAATACAACGTATATATATTCATTATCTTTCTGATAAAGATACCTTCTTATAGATTTCACCTTCCAGATTCTTAAACAGTACTTCTTCTTCCCACAGAATATAGCTGTTAGGACTATCCTCTTTTGGTATCGATACAGAACCCGGATTTACATAGATAAACGCTTCTCTTTCCTCCCATTTCGGCACATGGGTATGACCGTTTAACAGGATATCCCCTTTCTTTAACATAGGTTTGTTATCAGGATTGAAATGGTGGCCGTGAGTGGCAAATACCATACGATTATTCAGGTATAAAATACAGTACTCCGCCAATACCGGAAATTGAAGCACCATCTGATCTACTTCTGTATCGCAGTTTCCTCTGACACAAAGTATCTCTTCTTTCACAGCATTTAACATTTCAATAACCTTTTTAGGTTCATACTCTCTTGGCAGATCATTTCTTGGCCCATGGTACAGGATATCCCCTAAAAGCAAAAGCTTATCCGCTTTCTCTCGTTTATAAGCTTCCAGCATTTTATTACAATAATAGGCTGATCCATGTATATCGGATGCAATCATTAATTTCATTGTTCTACCCATTGCATATCGCAGGCCTGCCTGCGATACTGCCACAAAATGAAAAGAGTGAAAGAATCTCCACGTGGCATCCTTTCGATTATTATTTTCTTCCACTCCCTATCTCTTTTTCTCTTCTTGTTGCATTTCCTGTTTACTGAAATTTTGAGTCACTTGATAATTCTGCTCTTCTATGATTGTCTTATGGAACTAAGTGTTTTTTCTGTTTATAATACCTCTTTTAACACTTCTATAAATTTAGCAGAAGCAGTGGAAAGATGCTTGTGCTTATTATGGATAAGACTATAGGGGTATTCCAATTTACTGCAATTGATATTCAGTTGCGTAAGCATACCCTTTTCAATTTCAGATTTAACTGCATAATAGGGCAGTATGGATACTCCAAGATCTGCATATATGGCATATTTAATGGCATCGATGCTGCCAAAATGCATACCGATATTTTCCGAAATCCCGTATATTTCTATAAATTTCTTATAATATGTGTACAGCTGGGAGGTTGTACTATGAACAACAAATGCTGTTTTCGCCAATTCCTTAATACTGATGGTATCCTTATCTTTCAACGGATTATCCGGTGAGGCCACTACCACCAGTCTGTCATCCAGAAGCTTCTCAACGACTATACTGTTGTTGTAGTTGCAGTTGCCTCCATTAACGGCTACATCCAGGGTACCGTTCTCAATAAGATTTGTTATTTCAGAAGTATCGGCAACATGAAGATTTACGGTGACACCTGGATATCGCTTCTTCATTTCCCCAATAACCTTAGGAAGGATGTATACGCCAGGGGTATTGCTGGCACCAAGGTTTATACTGCCGCCAATTTCATTTCCAAGGTTCTGTACATGATTTTCCAATTCCTCCACAATAGCAAATATTTTTTGGGTATAGCCATATAACATCTTTCCGTCTTCACTCAACACAATCCGGTTTCCTATTTTATTAAAAAGCTTCATTCCCGTTCCGCTCTCAAGCTTCTTAATCTGTATGGATAATGCAGGCTGGCTTAAATGAAGTACCTCTGATGCTTTTTTAAAACTCATGCATTTTGCTATGGTATGAAATATTCTTAAGTAATGCAGTTCCAACCTGCCACCCCTTTCTAATTATTTACAGTCCATAACTTTTATTTATCACCTACATTTAATCTATAAATTGGATTAATAAAGGAAAATGACTTATACTGTACTTGTAAAAATTCAAATCACCTAAACCTTAAGGGCCTCCGGATTTCAAGTAATCTGATTACTTACACCAGTTTTCGCGGGGGCTCTCGTTCTGTCTATTTTTATGTTTTCCGTTTATTTCTTCCATTTCCGAACTTCAATATCAGTACATTAATATCAGTACTCTAATATCAGTACTCTAATATCAATACTCTAATATCAGTACTCTAATATCAGTACTCTAATATCAGTACTCTAATATCAGTACTTTAAAATCAAAACTTTTACACAGTGTTATTAATACCTTAATACCACAATGTCCTGAAAATACAAGGTATAAACAGATATTTCTTTTTAATTATTCCTTTAATTATTCTTTCTTACTTTTTTTATTCCTATGAATTATTTGATTATAACTATAGTAATATCCCTATCGCTTTACATATAGTGAATTATAGCATACTCGAAAAAAAATACAATTGCTTTCTTCTGATTGCAGTCCATGCCTAAGCAAAGGGCAAATCTCCTGATAATTTGAAAGTGATTGTATCTTTTAAAGTATTGTGTTATGTTTATTACATCCCCCTAGGGGGGATGTAAATTAATTGCTTTTGTATTCCCACAGAATTGGAGCTAAGCTATGAGATTTATAAATCATTCTTCTATATTTTACGCGATACTTGCTGCCCTTTTATTTTCCTTAAGTTCCCCTTTTTCTAAAATCCTTTTAGAGAAACTGCCTCCCGCTCAGATGGCAGCGATGTTGTATTTGGGTGCCGGCTTCGGTATGTCTTTCCTGTATCTCCTCCGCGGAAAGAACAGGCCCTCTGAAAAAGAAGCACGCCTGACAAAAAAGGAGCTTCCCTACATCCTCGGAATGATTCTTTTAGATGTGGCAGCTCCGGTATTTCTGATGCTTGGTCTCACAATGACAACGGCAGCCAGTGCTTCTCTTCTTGGTAATTTTGAAGTCGTAGCAACAGCACTTATTGCCTTAGTGGTTTTTCAGGAGGTTATAGGAAAGAGACTCTGGTGGTCCATCTCCCTGATCTGTTTCGGTTGCCTGATTCTCAGCCTTAAAGATATGACAGGTCTTTCATTCTCCTCCGGCTCCCTGTTTGTATTGATGGCGAGTATTTGCTGGGGGTTTGAAAATAACTGCACCCGAAGGCTCTCACTGAAAAATCCCATGGAAATTGTTATCCTTAAAGGCTTTGGTTCCGGTTTCGGCGCTCTATTAATCTGTTTTATAACAGGAAATTTCACCTTACATATTCCTTCTGTTACAGCTGCCTGCCTCCTTGGATTTTTTTCTTACGGCCTGAGTATTTTCTTCTATGTTCTTGCCCAGAGAGAACTAGGAGCGGCAAGAACCGGTGCTTATTACGCTTTTGCACCTTTTCTTGGCGTTCTACTGTCCGTAATTGTTAACAAAGAGACCCTTACTATGGTCTTTTTCATAGCTTTGCTGTTCTTTGGAACCGGCGTCTACTTAGCCAGCAGCGAAAAGCACAAGCATGTGCATACCCATACTCCCCTTGTACACGAACACCGGCACAGCCATGATGACGGACATCATACTCATTCCCATTCAGCTCAGATGAAAGGGGAACACAGCCATTTACACAGCCATGCTCCCCTTACCCATGATCATTCTCATACACCTGACCTTCATCATACCCACGGTCATGACTGATAAAGTGATCGGGTATACGATTGATGAAGGCAGCTTACGGATCATGGATGCATCGCCAGGAATTTACCAGGCAAAGTGGGCAGGATAAACTTTTAAGACAAGTAAAAGTCTGGTTAATTCAAGAGCGATGCACAAAACTTTTATTTCTATCTTCTTAACAATATTTCATCAATGAGACCATAGGCTTTACCTTCTTCAGCGGTCATAAAGTTATCTCTTTCGGTATCTCTTTCTATAACTTCAGCACTCTGTCCTGTATTTTTTGCAAGTATATCATTTAACCGTTTTTTATTTTTCTGAATATGCTCGCTGATAATTCTTATGTCACTGGCAGTGCCGCTGCCCCCGCCGGAAGGCTGGTGAATCATTATATCAGCGTTGGGCAGGGCATAACGTTTTCCTTTGGTTCCACCGGAAAGCAGGAACGCGCCCATACTGGCTGCCATACCGATACATATGGTAGACACATCACATTTAATAAAATTCATCGTATCATAAATTGCAAAGCCGGCTGTTACAGAACCACCGGGAGAATTGATATAAAGATGTATATCCTTACCTGAATCCTCTGCTTCCAAAAATAGCAGCTGTGCTACAATCACGCTTGCCGATACATCTGTTACCTCTTCATTTAAAAATATAATTCTATCCTTTAACAGCCTGGAATAAATATCATAGCTTCTCTCACCTCTGGATGTCTGTTCAACTACATAAGGCACTAAACTCATGCCGCAGCCCTCCCTTTCCAATCATTATTTGTTATTAACCACTTCCTGTTCTGTCCTGTTACTGCCTTCCGCCTGCAAGCTTCCTGCTTCACTTTACTTCTGTATATACCTGGTGGTACCTGATATAGCCGTTTAAAGGCCAGCGTAAAAGCCTGCTGTGACTCATAACGGGCTTCCAATGCTATCTCAAGGATTGAAGTATTCGTAAATAGAAGTCTGGCGGCAGCATCTTTTAAGCGCTCTTCCCGAATATATTTTGAAAGTGTGCTGCCATAGTTCTTTGTAAAAAGCCTTTCCAGATGATATTTGGAATAACCGGCTTCCTGCGCAAGCTTTGCAAGCTCCAACTCCTCATACAGATTATCATCAATGTATTTCTTTATCTTTTCGATGGACTTATCTTTTTCAGACATTCTTACCTCCATTTCATAAACGTGTTTAAACTGCTTATGCCGGTCTGGGCGTCTCAATTTTATATTGTTATTATAACAGATAATTTCTTATATGTTTTAATAGAAATTGCGATACTGTATTACTACAGGTATCGCAATCAGGTTTTATGTTTATTAGGTTTCATTGGTTTGAAAGGACTCTTCCTCCAGCGTATGAAAACTGGCTTCATATTTCTGCACAGCCTGAGCAGGTGACTGGTGAAGCAATTCCCGATTCCTTCCTTCCAGCAGCTTTATATTAACCGCCGTTCGTAAGTTTTCATTATACAATCTGGCAGTAGGAAAGAGTTTCTCACGTACCTTCCTGCCGCTTTGTGTCAGATAACGGTCTAATAGCTCCTTAAAAGACGTATCCGTTCCGGTAATATCCTCTAAACGTATAGTCCCGTCCTTAATATCCTCCATACGTTTCACATAATGCTTTAAAGTAATTCCGTTATCATCGGCAATTTTTATTTCAATATTTACTATCATATCTCCACCCTGTTTCTATACTGTACATAACAGACTGCGTTTGAATGAATTGCTCAAACACACCCCCTGCTGTCTTAAAAGCAACAGCTGTATATATTGTATCGGATGAAACAGATATTTTAGAGACCTTTTTCATAATATTTGTTAATTTTCCTGAAGCAGATAGCTGGTCATGGACAAAGAACCTAACACGCAGGAATCATTAAAGACTTCTGCTGTATCTTCCTCCGAAGAAGCACCCAAAGTATATAACAGGGGATAGAAATGATCTGGTGTGGGAAAAGCCATCGCTGATGCTTTGGATCTTCTATAATCAATTACTCCGTCATAGTCCTTGCTAAGAATACAAGTCTTAATATAACCGTCGAATTCTTCTGCATAAGGAAATCCCTGCTCCTCCATCTCCCAGTTGATCCTGCCAAGATGGTGAACAACATTTCCACTTCCCATAATCAATACGCCCTGCTCTCTTAGGGCACTGAGCTTTCTACCCAGCTGGAAATGATAGGCAGCATCCTTCTTACTACTAATGCTTAACTGGAAGACAGGGATATCCGCTGCAGGATACATCTTACATAACACTGCCCAGGTTCCGTGATCCAGTCCCCAGCTGTTGTCAGCTACAGCCTCTCCCTCCAGTAATTCCAGGACTTTTGCTGCAAATTCCGGTGAACCTGAAGCTTCATATTTCAAATCATATAACTCCTGGGGAAAACCATACATATCATAGATTTGCCTTGGATTATGTTCTGTCAGGACTGCCGTCCCTGGTACATACCAATGGGCTGATACAGATAAAATAGCTTTGGGCGTTGGAATCTTTTCTGCAATTGCCTCCCAGCCTCGTGTAAATTTGTTATCTTCAATGGCATTCATAGGTGAACCGTGACCTACAAATAATACCGGCATCTTATTTGTTGCTTTCATTCGATTTCCTCCTTCTATATCTTTATACTATGCGGTACTTAATTATTTCCTTCGTCATTATAACTCGTTATCATTATAACTCTTCGTCATTACATCGCTGGATATTACCTAAATTTCAATTAGTTCTTTCTGCATTATCTAGCTGTAATATATGTATTATAACACTAAATTTTATAAAATCAAATTGTTTCCTTATGGATAATTGAATCCGGATAATAACATACATTATTATAAAATTTCATATCACAAGAAGTTCGTTTCTTCGTTTATAAAGCTCTTAGAAGAGAGGTTTCCATATCAATAAAGTATATATTAGGGTAATAACAAAACTTGCATATTAAGATAATTATGCACTGGAAAAATAATGAAATATAGTATAAAATATAACCCTATAGCTTAATCTTACAATTTATCCTGTTGGAAAGGTACTTATGAATACAACCATAAATATTTTAACAAGTCGTTTGGTAACTATTTTATCAGCCAATAACCCTTCTATATATCTGTATGGCTCTATTGTACTGAAGGATTTTAAGCCTGGCTGGAGTGATATTGATATCATTTGTCTGACGGACACAGAAATAGGGCTTCTACAGGCAAACCAGTTAATAGATCTGCGTCAGCAGCTTACAGAGGAAACGAATACTGATTATTTTCGTTTTTTTGAGGGCAATATTCTGTCAAAGAATACTTTCATGAACAACAAAGCTGAAACAGTTGTGTATTGGGGAACAGGGAGCCAAAGAATTACTGATAGCTTTTCCTTAGACCCCTTTTCAAGGATGGAAATAATCGATAGCGGTCAATTGTTATATGGCCCTGATATTAGAGCCTCCTTTCATTATCCTGCAAATGAGATTATTTTAGAAGCAATCGTAAGCCATTATGAAACAATCAGAAAGTATGCTGTCACAACAAGCAGAAGTATTTACTCTGCTGGATGGTTATTGGATATTGCAAGATGCCTCTATACCTTAAGAACCGGTAAAATTATCGCCAAGACAAAAGCCGGGGAATGGGCCCTTATGGAAGGATTGGTTCCTGACGTTCATATCATGGAGCAAGTTATCTCCATCAGAAATAATCCAAATAAATATAAGAGCGATGAGGCTGTCTTAGAATGGTGTGGAACACTGGGTGAATATATTCAGAATTTTGCCGATGTCTTAGAAAAGGAGCTTGTCATCAATGCTGTTAAAAAGAGCAGATCCTGAGATCTGCTCTTTTACCTGTCAGCTACAATTAACTCAACTTAAGTTTTATTAACAGTTTTACAGCTTTATTGAAAGGTCACATGAAATCCATTCATGATAAGATACTTTTCAGGCGCTTCAATATTACTGGTAGTCAGATTGATAAAAGTAGCCGATCCATTTGAGGTATAGGTATAGATTGCGGTTCCTAAATGAGGTGCTGAAAATCTTGAGGTTGTGATTGCATCTTTACCCGTTCCGTTAATGTTGATATTTTTGAATACTATATTTTCGAACCCTCCGCCATATCCCATCTGGATGGCATCTCTCTGGCTATTGATAATATCAATATTCTCAAAAGTTATATTTTTAATGCTTGTATTGGAGGCTTCCAGGTCTATTGCTCCTCTTTCACCATTGTAGCAATCCTTACTGGTACCGGAATTGATAATGGTCGTATCTGAGAACAGAATCCCTGTATTATTCTCAAAATGATACCCTGGGAATACGGTATTCAGACGAATTCCTGAACCCATAAAGCAATCCTTGATGTAGTTATACTGAGCTTTGTGTCCTGAACCGCCAAAGATAGCAATTGCAGCTGCTCTCCAGTTGTTTTCTATTGTATTATAAAAGAAAGCATTGTTGACTTCCATCGGTGCTCCCATGGTGTTGTCCGGCCACATGGCAAGTCCGTCGTCTCCGTTATTTCTGACATTACAGTTACGAACAGTAGAATTCTTGGTGCCCTGGCAGAAGTTGACACCATCCGCAAGATTGTTTCTTATTCTTCCATTCTCAATTAATAAATTATCGGCTGCGATGGCAGGTGTATGTGCATAATCTCCAACCCAGAAACCGGCTTCAAAATGCTCCTCCCAGAAATTATGTATCCTGGAATTGGTACCGAAGTTATCCATAAAACATTTGTAAATTGCATTCTGTCCGTATCTTGAGCGTAACATGGAATTAATGTATACATTACCGAAATCCACCGTACCGGTTATACGGAAAGAGATTCCTCCGCTCTGTGCATTAGGAGAAGTAAACTGCAAATTCGTATGCCACATTCCGGCTCCGGTAATAGAAATATTCTGTGCAGAAATCGTCCACATACCACCAAGATGAAAGGTTCCCGCCGGGATATATACTGTCTTTCCCTGGGCTGAGGCTGCACTGACGCAGGCATTAAAGGCACTTAAATCATCCAGACCATCATTTGCTACGGCTCCATAAGAGGTTACGGATAAAGAATTAACCGGCTGTGATATTACAGACGGTATCGGTTCAACTTCCACAAAGTCCACGCCGTATTCCAGGTTGTCACCGTTCGTCTTTTGGATACGCAGTTTATCACCTGCTTTTAATGCAGCAGGAAGTGTCCAATGGATTTCATCAAAACGGAAGGCTGCCTGTCCGCCATTGGGAGCATCTCCCGGCTGATCCCCGATAAAATACTGCCAGGACCAGTAGGAAGACAGATTAATAGTAGAAATCTTGCTTCCGTTGACATAACAATCAAGAGAACCGTTTAGCCCCATACCATTTGATGAATCCGGCATGGTAAATCGCATATTCACACCTGCTCCCCCCTGATTGATGGTCCATTCTATATAAGAACCATTTACAGGCAGCGCAACATAAGCTTGATTAGAAGCTTCTGAAGCGGTGAGAGCATAGTTAAAGTCCGGTGCTGTACGTAGTATTGCTCCTCCGCCTGTCTGTCCATCTTCTGATTCATATCTGGTATAAGGAACAGTCGCTCCTCTGCCACCGCTGCCTACCGTAAGATTGGCTGTTAAGGTATTGTTGGTCTCATCCGTTTCAGCAACTGCTGATAAACTGTCAGCTGCGGCTGTAATAACGTGTGCTCCGCTCGTAGCAGTCCAGGTGCCGGAAGCTGTAACCGTTACCGATGTTCCTGCAGCAATTGAGGCTGTACTGTTTGCTGTTGCAATCTGGGTTCCGTCTACTTTAAAGGCAACTGTTCCTACAGCTCCTGCAACTGTTCCCTGATTCTTTATAACAGCACTGAAAGTAACCTTATTGCCTGCTGTAACATAGGAAGGTGACCAGCTTAAGTCAGCTACAATAAAATCGATACCAGCCTTTGGATTAACTGTAAGATTGGTGCTGTAGGTATTATTCGTTTCATTACTTTCAGCTGTTATCCCTGCACTGTCTATTGTTGCGGTAATGGTATGGCTGCCTGTACCAAGTCCTGCCAGTGTTCCTGCGATGGCTACAGATGCACCTATTTCCAGTGCTGCTGTATGATTGGCTGAAGTATAGACAGTATTTCCATCCACGCTGATCGTTAATACGCCGGGTGCACCTGCTGCAGTACCCTGATTCTTCACAGCAGCAGTAAAACTTAAGGTATCCCCTGCTGTAGGTGAAGCCGGACTTATAGTCAATCCTGCTACCACCAGATCTGCCATAGGTGATGTTGTTACTGCCAGATTCTCTGAGTATTTATTATTATCTTCATTGGTTTCCGTGATACGGTTTACATCATCCACAAAAGCCATTACCGTATGACTTCCCGTTGCAGCTGTCCACGCAGCATTACCGGAAGGTCCGCCATTTGCCGTTACCGTAACTGAGGCACCTGCTGCCAGAGCTGTCGATGTATTATCTGACCAGCTCACTTGTGTTCCGTCAACAAAGAAGCTGACTCCTATAATGGTTCCTGCAGGGGTTGCACCATTTCCCTGATTCTTAACCACTGCACTGAAGGTGGTTGCATTTCCTGATAAAGGAGCTGCAGGAGAGGAGGTTATATCCGTAACTATCAGATCCGGTGTCCCACTCCCTTGATTATTTCCTGATACTGCCATACTCTTGCTGTATTGATTATTGTCTTCGTTGGTTTCCGCCATGCGATTTACATCATCCACCCATGCCATAATAGTATGATTACCGGTTGTTGCATTCCAGGATGCCGTTCCTGCAGGACCACTGTTAGCAGCTACAGTGATAGAAGCTCCCGCCGGTATGGAGGAGGTATTGGTATCTGACCAACTTACCTGCGTTCCATCTACAAAGAAGCTCACACCGTTAATAACACCTGCCTGTGTCGCACTTGTTCCCTGATTCCTGATAGTTGCAGAAAAGACTACGCTGCTGCCAGCTGCAGGACTGGCCGGTGACCAGCTGATATCTGTAACAATAAGGTCCGGTGCACCTGCTGCCTTGACCTCCGTAGCTGGTGTATACACAAATATCTGGCTAATAATTAATACTAATGCTATAAGCATTCTTAAAAGTTTATTTTTACCGTTCATATTTTTTGCTACCCTCCACATCATTTTAAGTAACCCACATGTAATCAAGCAAGGCAGCAATAACTGTTTCCGGGGACAGTTATTGCATTCCTTTTTAACATTAACTGCTTACCCTCCTTTCGAAAATTTTTTATCAGAGCTCTTTTCGTTGCTTCAATATATTTTGGAATTCCAGGCCGTACAGAGAGGAAGTTTAACGTTAAACTGCCTAAACTTATTCCTTACTCCATAAGTTTATATTATCATGGCTTATTTTTATATGCAAGTACTTTATCGTTATTTTGTATAAATATAGGAACTTATTCTTATATTTTTAGTTATAATTAACATAACAATATGCATAGAAGAACTTTCTCAACAAGATAAATTTTTTTCATTCCACTCTTTGATTTATTTTTCATTTTGTCTTATAATTAAGAGACTTGATGCGTTGCAGAAAAGAAAGCTGGAACGTCAATTACAGAATTTTGAAATGGAAGGCTGCCGTAAAGAATTAAAATTGCGGAAAGCCATTGATATGCAATGGGGGTAAATTATGAACAAGAAAGATACATTAGAGTTAAAAAACCGACTCAAAAAAACCGGATGTACTTTTACGAAAATGTGTGGCTGTTACGTCAATTCAGAAAAAGAAATACTGGTTAACTTTCAGGATACCTTTTTAAATCTGGAGGAAGAAGAATTCTATAAATATTTGGAACTTGCAAAAAAAGTCCTATCCGGTTCAGTCGGAAATAACCTGATTGAATTGAATTTTCCCTTAGCGGAAGAAGAACCAAACGGTAAACAGCAGTTTCTTATGGGCTTAAGAGAGAGTAAGCTAAAAAATGAAGGATTGCTTAATACCTTCTACCAGCTTGTTATTGACAGCTATGATTATTCCGGAAACTATCTGATTTTAGTCTTTCATGATGCTTATGATGTAATGACAAAGACATCCGATCAGGCAAAACTTGATGAATCGGAAGAAGTTTATGAGTATTTATTATGTGCCATCTGTCCTGTAACCTTATCAAAACCAGGCCTTGGTTATTTGGAGGATATGAATAAGATCGGTCCTCGTAACAGAGACTGGATTGTTACCGTACCTGAGACTGGCTTTCTCTTTCCGGCTTTTACAGAACGCAGCACAGATATCCACTCTGCTATGTTTTATACCAAGAATCCGCTTGAGCCACACAGGGAACTGGCAGAACTGGTGTTGGGCTGTCCTGCAAAAGCAACCGCTGCGGAGCAGAAAAATACCTTCCATTCTATTATAAAGAATGCCCTTAATGATTCCGAGCAAACAAGCAAGGTTATAAGCGAGATTCAGGAAAGTCTAAGTATGATAGCAGAGGAGCAGGCAGCTACCGCAGAGGAACCAGACGAGCCGGTCTTACTGACCAGTGACTCCGTACAGGAAATTCTGACAGAAAGCGGTCTATCCGAGGATATTACTCAGAAAATACAGCTTTCTTATGAAGAAACCTTCCGTGAAGAACCTCCTGCAGTGGAATATCTCTTGGATAAGAAAATTCTGACTGAAAATGAAAAGAATAAAACAAATAAAGCACTGGTTGAGCAGATACAGATACTGCAGGGAAAACTGGAAGAAGCAACAAAAGCTCCCATCCCGACTGTATCCTGGGATTTCGATGAAGCCCCCGACGCATCTTTAACAGAAGGTCAGGACAGTGACCAGGATTATGCTGTTCTGCTTCAGGTTAAGGAAGATAAAGTCCCGCAGATAACTTACCAAACCCTTGACGGCAGGAAATGCATTATCATTCCCATGGACAATGATGAACATGCCAAAGTTAACGGTGTTATGGAACTATAGCCACAATTTATTTTGCTTCCGCTTAAGTAGAACCGATCCCTTTCATCTCTCTGCTTAAACGGAGGCATTTATTAACCTAATTTATCACCCTTTTTAACGGGTTGTTGCGGTTGAATTAATACCACCCCTTTATCGGAGTATACTCCAAGAACCAATACTTCTGACATAAAATCTGCTATCTGCCTTGGAGAAAAATTAACTACTCCTAAAACCTGTTTACCGATTAATTCCTCTTCGTGGTAACATTCTGTAATCTGGGCGCTTGATTTCTTTCGCCCAATCTCATCACCAAAGTCTATCCAAAGTTTATATGCTGGTTTTTTTGCCTTATCAAAAAATTCTACTTTTATAATTTCTCCTACCCTGATATCCAGTTTTGAAAAATCTTCAAACGAAGCCATAACGATTCCTCCCGAAAATTGATTTAAGGTTCAGTAAAACGCAACTGCTTTTATTGATTTTCCTAATTATATATCAAACCTTGGAGGAATAATAGTAAGGACACAATTCTCATAGGTACTTTTATCATACTGTTCTATTCCATTTTTCCTATTCCATTTTCCATTTTCTCTATTCCATTTTCTCTATTCTCTATTCCATTTTCTCTATTCCATTTTCCTTTTGTTAGCCGATATGGATCGATACCATAAGGCATGAATTATGTATTAAAATGATCACACCAATACAACACCAAATCGCACTGGTATTCCACGTAAATGGATTTTGATTTTCTAGTTCCACATTAACTGCGGTTGACAAATCCTTAAAACAATTTTAGAATTACATACAGCGCAATGTAACACTTTATTCTATTGCTGTACTAAATCAACTTTAGGAGGTTATGACTTGAAAAAGCAGCACAAATACCGCGATGCCTTTCTTGCGGCTTTCCCCTGTACCTTGCCTATCCTTACAGGCTTTGCATTTCTGGGTTTTGCCTATGGTTTACTTATGAGTACCAGCGGATATGGACCCTTGTGGTCATTTCTTATGAGTTCAATTGCGTTCTGCGGCAGTATGCAGTTTGTTGCAATCACTCTGTTAACCAGTCCATTTCAGCCCTTTCAGGCTTTTTATATAGCACTGATGGTTAATGCCAGACATTTATTTTACGGTCTTTCCATGCTGGAGAAATATAAGGGTGTCGGAAAGCTCAAACCGTTCCTAATTTATGTACTCTGCGATGAAACCTTTTCCGTAGTCAACAGTAAGGAAGCACCGGAAGGAGTGGATAAAGCTTCTTTTTATTTCTTTGTTTCCTTTCTGGATTACTTCTATTGGGTATGTGCTTCGGTTCTGGGTGGTTTACTTGGCAGTGTGATTCAATTTGAAACCAAAGGACTTGATTTTGTATTAACCGCATTGTTCGTAGTCATCTTTATTGAACAATGGCTGGAAGGAAAAAACCACCTCTCAGCAGTGTCCGGAGTTATCTGCTCTATTATCTGTCTTCTGATATTTGGAGCAAAGAACTTTATCATTCCTTCCATGATTTTAATACTTCTGGTACTCACTATTTATAGAAAATTCTACAAAGGAGATAATCAGCCATGTACTTAACACCTCTTCAGACTTTTATTATCATAGCAGCAATTGCTCTGGGAACAATGCTTACCAGATTTCTGCCTTTTATATTATTTCCGGAAAAGAAAACACCCCCAGCGTATGTTACCTACCTTGGGAAGGTTCTTCCCTGTGCCATAATCGGCCTTTTGGTAGTCTACTGCATGAAGGGTGTATCTTTTATACAATCACCTTATGGTATTCCGGAAGGTGCTGCTGTTCTATTTATTTTATTATTGCATGTATGGAAGAGAAATACCCTGCTTAGTATTGCGGGCGGTACAATTCTTTACATGACTCTGGTACAGTTTGTTTTTGTATGACATGCTATTGTTATGAAATCTAAAACTCTCTTTTTTCATATAATCGTACAGAGAGAGCTGCCGATAATAAGAAGATCAATACATCCATAATCAAAATAGCCCAGGGTTTATTCATGATATTATATAGGATATCGAAACTTACCGTTGACTTATTTACAAAAAAAGCTCCTATACCACCACCAAGGGCTGCTGTTATTACAAGAAACCATAATCTTGCTTTCTCCACTCCAAGGCGGAACATTAATGGAAGAAGTAAAGCAGGATATAAAAGCCCAATACTCAGCATCAGGGTAATATACGAAATACTAAACATTTCCTCAAAATGCTTACCAGCTAACTGCATGACAATTCTAGCACAGGCATAAAATAGTGATGTAAAAAATAACATAACTACTACTATCAGATATTTGCTGATTACAAAATCGCTCTTCCTGTAAGGCATGGTAACAGCCAGGTTTTCCCATTTGTGCTTCTCATCAATCCCCATTAAAGTCATTGGCAGCATGGATATAAAGAGTACGGTAAAGGCTCCGAAGGAATCGGTTCCTGCAGAGGCAAGAAAGGTATATACAACAAGGAGCAGTAATAATAGCCTGCTTTGCTTCATTAAAACGTAGTAATCCTTTAATAATAACCCCTTCATTATGCTACCTCCTTTTTCGTCATTAAGAGAATAATATCTTCTACCCCGGCTTTATCCAGATTGAATTCTCTGAGCTCCTTACTGCGCTTTACAAGGACTTCCGTACTGTAAGCTGAACTTCTCTTACCCAGTATCTGTTCTTTGGGGATTTTTTTCAAATCTTCGTTGCCGCAGCGAAGGATTGCATAATCCTCCAGGAGCTGATCTTTCTCCTCACTGAATAATACCTTCCCTTTATGAATAAAAGTGATATAATCACAAAGCTTCTCCAGATCCGAGATGATATGGGAGGAGATTAAGATTGTATGATTCTCTTCTCTCGTATAATCATAGAAAATATTTAATATTTCTTCCCTCGCCATAGGGTCAAGGCCACTGGTGGCTTCATCCAAAATGAGCAGCTTCGCTTCGTGTGACATTGCAGCAGCAATTGATAATTTCATCTTCATTCCTCTTGAGAATTCCTTAAAACTCTTTTTACGGGGAAGTCCAAATTGCTCCAAATAATCAAAAAACTGCTTTTCTCTCCAATTCCGGTAGGTGTATTTTAAACAATTATTAATCTGCTCCGGTGTCATACATTCTGGGTAATAAGCTTCATCCAGTACCACTCCAATATCTTCTTTTGTCCTTGTAAAATCTGTGTTATTACCTTTTCCCAATACAGTTATCTCACCGCTGTCCCGTCTGATAGAATTCATAATTAATTTGATTGTGGTACTTTTACCGGCTCCGTTCTCACCAATTAGTCCCATAATTCCTCCCTGCGGAAGGGTAAAGCTGACATTATCGAGTTTAAAACCCTTATAGGATTTACTAAGATTCTTTATTTCTAATGCATTCATAGTTTTATTCCTTTCTATTAAATCATTTACTTACTCGTCTGCTTGTTTTTTTATTGTCTTGCTGTTTTTTAAGTTTCCTTGTCGCTTGAATTCATCATCATGCTTTTAATACCTGTGATGCTTTTTATATTTCTACTTGCTTTACGCATCTAATGCTTTTTATATTTCCACTTGTTTTTATTCATCTATGCTTTTTTATATTTGCACTTGCTTTTATGCATCTATTGCTTTTTTTATTTCCACTTGCTTTTTATGCCTCTATTGCTTTTTTTATTTCCACTTGCTTTTTATGCCTCTACTGCTTTTTACACCTTCTTGCTTCTAATACATCTGTATTCTTACGTTTATTACAATTCTCATTACATCTTCTTTCCTTGTAAATCGTTATTTCTTTTTCTTCATTTTTGTAATTATCTGTTCACTTTTCAGCCTGTTTCATGAAGAAGGGTGCGGAACATTTCGATCAGATCCTCATTTGTCAGATTACAGGATACTGCCAGTCTTGCTACTTCCTGCATATGTTCTTCTATCTTCATCAGATTTTCTTCTCTTAGAAGCTCAACTCCTCTGGTTGCAACGAAACAGCCTTTTCCAGGAATGGTATCTATATACCCTTCCCGCTCCAGCTCGTCATATGCCCGCTTTGTGGTTATAACACTAATACGCAAATCCTTTGCCAGGCTGCGGATGGAAGGAAGCGCTTCTCCACTCTCCAGCTTACCGGCTATAATCATATCTTTAATAGATTTACATATCTGGTCATAAATAGGCACATTGGAGGAGTTGCTTATTATAATATCCAATTAATCACTCCTATCTCTTTGAATAAATTTCTTTGCTACGAAATTTGTTCATACTGTATATAAACAATATATACAGTATGAACAATATTGTCAAGACCTTTTTTCATATTGACTTTAAGATTATAGAAAGAAATTGCATGGTTCATGGCTTATAAGATCAAGTTAAACTATGTGATAGGAAGAAATGGCATTTAAAATTGACATGTACGATTGTAACAGCTACAGAAATATCATATAATTATAAAACACTTATTTACTTCATACAGAGGACAAAGGAGTACATTATGAATTTCCGTAATTTGCTGGATACAAAAGAATATGAATTCTTAAAAACTGACAAGCATTTAGGCGATAAGATTATTCTTCTGGGTTTAGGCGGCTCACATGCTTATGGTACTAACATCGACACCAGTGATGTTGATATCAGAGGCATTGCTTTAAACAGCAAATCTGATTTAATTGGTATGAGCAGCTTCGAGCAGAGAGTAAATGAAGCAACGGATACAACCATCTACGCTTTTAATAAAATCATTGGCTTATTGCTTAATACAAATCCAAACACAATAGAAATGTTAGGTTTAAAACCAGAACATTATCTGTTGATAACTCCAATCGGAGAAGAATTGCTTGCGAAAAAGAATTTATTTCTATCAAGAAGATGTATACATTCGTTTGGCGGCTATGCGACGCAACAGCTTAGAAGATTACAGAATGCAATTGCCAGAGATACCTTAACACAGCCTGAAACCGAAGGACATATCCTTAACACGATAAACGATATGTTATTTGATATTAAAACAAGTTATGAACAGTTTGAAGATGGTAAAATTAAGCTCTATATAGACAAATCAGACAGAGAAGAGCTGGACACTGAAATTTATATGGATATAGCTTTGAACCATTATCCGCTGAGGGATTATAAAAACCTTTGGTCCGAAATGAACAATGTGGTCAAAGAATATAGTAAAATAGGCAAACGAAATAGTAAGAAAGATAAGTTACACCTCAATAAGCACTGCATGCATCTGATCAGATTATATATGATGTGTCTGGACATTCTTGAAAAAGAAGAGATTAATACCTTTAGAGAGAACGAACATGATCTACTTATGGATATTCGTAGTGGTAAATTTATGCATGAAAACGGTAACATGAGACAAGAGTTCTGGGATTTATTGAATGAATATGAAAAGAGATTCAAATATGCGAAAGATAATACGGGTTTACCTGAGAATCCCGATTACAAGCAGGTAGAAGAATTTGTTATAAGTGTAAATGAAAGAGTAATAACAGGAGAGTATGAATATAAAGGAGGAAGCCATGAATTATAGAGCCGCTAT
Source organism: Anaerocolumna sp. AGMB13020 (assembly GCF_033100115.1). Lineage (NCBI taxonomy): Bacteria > Bacillati > Bacillota > Clostridia > Lachnospirales > Lachnospiraceae > Anaerocolumna > Anaerocolumna sp. AGMB13020. The sequence continues at coordinate 1,524,446 of NZ_CP136910.1, forward strand.
TGAAGCTTACAAACCAGTTAATGAACAGGAAGCACAGGATAAGAAAGTTATCCTCGATTATATCAACTCTTTTGGAGATAATGTATTACTAAGAGATAACGAAATTGCACACATTTCCAGTTCCGGCTTTATTATGAACCGTACCCTGGATAAGGTATTATTAGTACACCATAATATCCGAAATGTATGGTCCTGGACCGGCGGACATGCTGACGGTGATAAGGATATGTTATATGTATCAATAAAGGAAGCAAAGGAAGAAACCGGCCTGACCCAAATAGAGCCTCTGTCAGAAGACATCGCCTCCATTGACATACTCCCCGTATTCAGGCACAGAAAGAACTCAAGGTTTGTCAATGCACACCTGCACCTCTCCGTTGCTTATATCCTTATCGCTGAAGAAAAAGCTGCCCTTCACATCTGCGAAGAGGAAAACACCGGGGTAGACTGGTTTTCAGTTGATAAGTTTACAGTGGAAAACTTTTCAGAAGAAGATGTATATCTGTACAATAAACTACTTACCTTTGCACTTAGTATTACGAAATAAGGAGGGTTAACTGTCTTTTAAGATTCCCTGAATATGAATATTTAAGTAATTACATCCCTAAAATAAAGGAAGCTGATGGTCGGTTGCATTTACCGGTAGCTTCTGGCTTTGATCCAATCCACTGAAGCTCTCAGGCTTTCTGCTGTTTTTGTTTCCAGTACACATCTGCTTCCGGTCTTCTCGGCCAGGGAAAGTCTTTCTGCCAGATCGATTTCTCCCTGCCCGAGGGTCATATGATTCTGTTTTCCTGCTCCGTCATGAATATGAAAATGTTTTAACCTTCTTTTATGATCTATTAGAAATTGTTCGTCTACGTCTTTTGCAGCATGGGAATGGCCGATATCCCAGGTCAATGCAAATACCTTGCTGTCAAGCAATAATTCAATCCCTTCTTTTTGAAAAGACCGAAATCCGTCCGTATTCTCCAAAGAAATTACGAGGTTTGAATTGCCGATTACCTTCTGACAGTTATCCCGGAATACCTCCAGCTTCTTTAGATAGATATCCTTGTACTTTTCGTAAAGATAAACCTTCTTATCAGGCAGGGTAATGTAGATACCACTATGCATATGCATGTTCAATAACGGAACCTTTAGTGCCAGAGCTGCTTCAATGGTTTCATAGACCGTAGCTTCATAAGCTTTTGCCACTGCCTGGTTGAATTCACAGACATTTAAATTTTCCTCAAGATGAATGGTATAATAATGGCCATACTCTTCTGATATTCTTTTAAGAAACTGGGTTTCTTTTAAATGTTCCAAGGTATATTGGGGCAGGTTCATGTTTAGTTCAATGAAATCTAACCCTGCTGCTTTACATAGTCTTGCATTTTCAGCCAATGTTTCATATTCAATTAAGGTAGGCATTCCAAAATCCATGATTTTATCTTGTATAATGAGCCTCAAAAGAAATTCAAGATACATTTTCCTTTCTCTTTTATACCCAGAACATATGCTGTACACGCATATGTTCTGAAGTTTTTTGGATCACCACAACTGATTCAGATAAAAATGTCGTTTTATCTTAAGGTATTTATTATAATCTCATTGTACAAAGGGTTCTCCCAGGTTGCGGTTGCTTCTCTTGCCCTTAATTTAAATATTATTTTAAGAATCCAGATACTTTCTCTCTTATGAATGAAAGAAGCTTTGTATCCACCTCTTCCTCTCCCTTTTCAGGAACAAAAGTGTTCGCTGAAATATTACCATGCAGCAAGGTCTTGTACCAGGTCAAGGCAAGGGCATAACGTCCGTATGGTATATTCATATGAAAGCCGTCTCTGCACAGGCTCATTCCGCCATTATCATAATCAAACTCCGGTAAACTTCTTAAATACTGGATAACATCACCGCAGGGTATGAGTTTTACAGAAAGCTTTTCTGCAGCTATATCATAAGCTTTTGTAAGTTCTGCATACATCTTTTCCTGACTTTTATCATAATATCCGTATTCTCCATGATTCGAATCCTTCTCATATGCCCAGGTTTTGTGAATCCACTGTTTCGCAGCGGGCACCTGGCTGCTTACATATTCGGAAAGCTTTTCAAGATAGGGATAGTAACTGTCAGGCAGTCCGCTTAGGCCGCTGCACTGCTGCAGGGTAATCACATCCCAGTTATCTTCAGAAAGTGCCTCCTGAATGGATATCTTCCTGCCGGTATACTCTCCGTTTATCTGGTAATCATAATCTGCTATGTTTCCTTCTACATTTTCCTGGTGCCTTTGCAGGGAACAGCCTCCAATATAGAGATTCACTACCTTGCTATCATATCCGCCGGCTTTTGCTATCTGATATAGATATGCTGTTGCATCCTCTGAAAAACTGTTTCCGATAGCCAATATTTTCATAACAAAATCCTCCTTGTAATATCCATAACACCATCATACTGCAATATAGTGTAAAAAGAAAGTACAAGGAGGATTTTTATAAAAGCTGCACCAAGTTTATGAATTTGTTTATTGTTTGGAAATCAGAGAATAAATTTGATTATAAGAATCCTTCATAGGAATATCAGAAAGCTTTCCAGAGAAACAAACAGACAATCACGAAGCAAGGAAAGGGCAGTCTGCCTTTTTTATGAATAGTTATGACAGTGAAAAACCCGTCATGCAGGTCCCTTCCTTGCGAACTTATTGGGATAATAGACTTGAATTTACACAAGATTATCTTTCATCTTGCTGAATACTTTTAAGATTACGAACTGTTCCTCTTCGGTTATGCCTCCAAGCGCTTGTTCCAAGAGAGCAATTACAAGAGGTTCTGTTTCTCTGTAGGCTCTTTCACCTAAAGGTGTCAGACTGTAAATGTGTTTCTTCTTTTCTTCCGATACATCAATGATATAGCCTGCTTTTAACAGCTGTTTTATGTTCCTGGTCAAGGAATTTGCTTTAATATATTGGCATTTTTCAATATTCACAAACGCATTGGGTCCTTCATGGAACAAATAATAGACTACTGCATATTGGTTACCGTCTAGATGGTAAGCAGACAGACAATTGTTCAGCCGGCTGATGTAAGAATTATAAAGCGCAACGTACTGACCGAAAAAATTGATATGTGGCTGCATAAGTTCTCCTATATAAGCTATTTATATATAAGCTTGAATAAACTTTAACCACTTTCAATATTAAAATGCCATAGAATGAAACCTTTTTATTTATGAAAGCTGAAATAACTTTATTCAACTTATATAGTAACTTTTAAAGGATAGCATATCAATTTCATGATGTAAAGACATAACCTTAAAAACTTTCTTCTCTTTCCATGACAAAATCATCCATAACAAAACCGTTACCGATATCCTTTACCTGCGTGCGAATCTTTCTGAAACCTAATTTTTCATATATAGTTATACTGTTACTATTATCGCGATTAACAGTAAGCCATATTTTTTGAAGCTTTCGCTCTTTGCAAATAGCTTTAAGATATCCCATAACCTCTTTCCCAAAGCCTTTTCCTCTGCATTCTTTTTTCATATAGAATTTACTTAAAAACAGCGAGGGTATCTCTTCTTCTATTTTTATACTTATAAAACCTGCCATTACACCCTGGTCGAAAAGCAGATAATAATCATACCCTTCCTTCTCAATCTGGGCGGTGATCGCTTCCTTACTCTGAAATTGCTCCAACATATAGTCTATCTGCTCTTTTGAGATTATCGTAATATAATGTTCCAGCCAGATTTCCTCAGCTGCTGCGGCTATCTGAATAATATCTTGTTCTGTTTGTGCTTTCTTAAATTGTAAGCTCATCTTGATTCCTCTTATCGTGTTTATAAGAAATTTTTCTTTATTTTCGTTTTATAGTTTTCTCTGCATCCTCTAACAGTTTATCAATGGGATAATTATGGGATCGGCAGATTCTTTTAAGGGAAAACAATGTATCCTTATCTTTTGAGATCCGATTCAAACCATAATCACAGGTTAATGCTGCCTTAAAGCCCAATTTTTTAATTATTTCAATGGTATCATCACTATATTCACCATAAGGTATGGTAAAGGTCGTCGGGGTGATACCGGTCATTTCAATAATTTCCTGCTGCAGTTTCATAAGATCTTCTGTGAGAACCTTTTCGTATTCTTCTAAGGATTCTCCCTTCTTCTGCTTGCTGCCAATTCTTCCGCTATGTGTCTTGTGGAGATTATATGTATGATTCTGGATTTCAATAAGCCCTGATTCCAGCATTTCATTTAAGAGAGGCCAGGTCAAATGGGCATATTCCAGATGATCATCTCCAACTCTTGTGAAATCATCCGTACTTTTTCCGATGATGGACAATACAATTTTCATATCATACTCCTGCATAACAGGATAAGCATATCGATAGGTGGTAAGATATCCGTCATCAAAAGTCAGCATGATTGGCTTTTCCGGAAGCGGTTTATCTTCATATACATACCCCAGGAGATCCTCCATTGTAATTGAGGTATAGTTATTCTCTTTTAAGTACTTTAAATCACTTTCAAATTCATTGGGATGGATGATATCCTTACCGGAATTTGATTTTTTGATATCATGGTACATTACAATTGGCAGATATAACTTCTCCTCCGTATTATCCACCTCTTCCACCGTTTCATTGGAGGAGGTGGCAATCTGCCCCGGCGAAATATTAATCAATGGAATTGTCAATATAATAAGCAGAGCTATTAATGCAACTGAAATAAAAACATATCTTTTATTGGACATATACAAACACCTTAAGACCGATTAATACAATATATGTTTATCTCCTTGCTTTATCCCAGTTAAATTACTTCATCTCTTCAACGACTGCATTTATGAGGAGACTTAAGTCACTGGAGGCCTTTTTAGCTATTTCTATTACTCGTTCATGTGAATGTTTGACCTTCTGTATTCCTGTTGCCATATTGGTTATGCAGGCTATTCCAAGTACTTTCATTCCAAGATAATTGGCTGCTATGGTTTCCGGTACAGTTGACATTCCCACAGCATCTGCCCCATGGTTCCTGATCATCCGTATTTCAGCAGCGGTCTCATAATAAGGCCCCTGAAAACCTGCATATACGCCCTCACCATAAGGAATAGAAAGCTTTTCTGCTGCATTTCTTGCCACTTGCAGGAGCTCCAGGTTGTATGGCTCTGTCATATCCGGAAATCTTGGCCCAAATCTTTCATCATTTACTCCTATCAGAGGATTGGAAGGCATCAGATTGATGAAATCTTCAATTAGCATTAATGTTCCCGGTGAGAAGCTTTCCTTAATACCTCCGCAGGCATTGGTCAGTATCAGGTTACTAATTCCCAGTAGCTTCATGACAAAGACCGGATAAGTTACCTCTTTCATGGAATATCCCTCAAAGAAATGAAATCTCCCCTGCATAATGAGCACTGACTTTCCCTTTAATTTCCCAATTACCAGGCGCCCGGCATGTCCCGCAACGGTGGACTGGGGAAAATGGGGGATATCTTCATAGTTGATGATTTCCGTTTCTGTCAGGGAATCTACCAGGTCTCCAAGTCCTGAGCCCAGGACAATTGCAATTTCCGGTGATAATTTTAACCTGTTCTTTATATATTCTGCTGATTGCACTACTTTATCGTACATAGGTTCCTTTCTTTCGTTACTGAAATTTCATTATAATGATTTATTTCAGTATTTATTGTGATATTCTATATTATAGTTACATTAATAAATATTATAAGATATTTTTCCGAAGTTTACAAATCGGAATTCATACAGCTGGATAAAAGAGAAATTCATCTCAAATAAACATAACAGCTTTGAAACTATAAACAATGTGTTTGGAAAAGTAATTACCAGTGATATCACTTATTTCAATACTTATTTCCAGAAAATCAAACAAATCTTAGTTCGCAGGAATTTAATCATGCAAGAGAAAAGCTGAACCAGAAGTAAGTTTACAAACTGGAACCTCGGATTCCAATTCAGCTATTTTTTTAGATAGAAAGCTTATATATTAAATTTTACTCGTTTTTATTTTATTAATTTCGATATTAATATATTTAATTTTTTAATTAATATTATTAATTTTATTGTTGACATATGGAATTATTAATAGTATATTATAAATACATAAGACAAAAGGAGGTATTTTCCATGAAATATAAAGCGCCCGGAATATGTCCTGTCTGCGGAGAAAAGCTCACTATCACCAAGTTAGGCTGTCCAAGATGTCATACCTCCCTGGAAGGAGATTTTGAACCTTGTGAATTCTGCAGGCTCCCGGAAGAAGATCTTTTATTTGTTAAAGTATTTATCAAATGCAGAGGTAATATCAAAGATGTAGAGAAAGAACTCGGAATCTCGTATCCTACAGTAAGAGGTAAGCTGGATACTGTTATCAGAAATCTGGGCTTTGAAGTACCGGCCAAAGAATCGGCAAGAGATTTGGAAATTATAAAAGAAGCGAAAAATGAGATTCTTGAACAGATTTCCAGAGGAGAGCTATCACCCAAGGAGGCTGCTGAACGTATCAAGAAGCTGAACTCATAAAGAATATACCTTATTGTGATGAGCTTTTCATGATTATGAACTTTTCATAATTATAAACACTTAAAGATATGGACTCTTTCAAAAATGAAGCTTTGAAAGAGAATGAGCTGCTTTAGCAGTATACTTCTCTAAAAACAGATTATAGAAAGACAACGAGATGCTTTCGTAGGGAACTCCTTTAGAAATGTAATAAATAAAGACAATGAACTGCTCTAGAAGTAAACTCCTTTAGAAACGGTATATTAAAAGACAATGTCAGAATTCATTAAAATGCTTGTAATTTCTATTGGCATTTTAACTGTGCTTGAACCAGTAAAACATAGAAACTTTAAAACATAGAAACGATAGATTCAGTTTCTCGAAACATGCTATATTAAATGGGAGGTTATAATATGAACGAACAACTTAAGATTCTTGAAATGATTGAAAAAGGCCAGATAACAGCTTCTGAAGGAATGGAATTGCTGGAAGCCTTAGGAACAGCAAAAGAAACTGACAGCACCCCGCTACCTGCCACTTACCCTGCCACCCGAAAGACCAATTACAAGTTTCTGCGGATAAAAGTTTCTGCAGATAAAAAATCGCTAAACGTCAATGTCAATGTTCCCCTTGGATTAATCACTACACTTGGCGAAGTTGCAGGTAAGATTGTATATCACATTCCTGCGGAGGCCAGAAGTAAAATGGAGAGTAATGGTGTAAATTTATCCGAAATCGACTTCTCCAGTATTATCAGAGAGTTGCTTAATGGTACTTTGGAGGATCCGAATATCGTAGACGTTGAGGTTTGGGATGACGAAAGCAACGGAAATATCCGGGTAAAGATTTATGTTGAGTAAGCTCTACCCGGTCTTGTGGATATCAATAAGGATACGGGAGGAGAAGAATTTTTCACTTTCGCTTCCCCTATCCCTTTTTGTAATAGATGAATTGTTAGACTGCGTCCAGGATCTTGTGTCTATTGCTGTTTGGTTCATACCGGAGAAGAAGTTTAAGCTGTCTCGCAATGATAGTATCAATCTGCCTGTACAGAGCTTCTCCCCCTCTGCCATTTCTGAAATGCTTAAAGGCACCAGAGTTCTGTTAAAATCATTTAAAACCAGTGAATCCTATGATCTGGTTAATGTGACTACTGACAATGTACGGGTATTGATTAAAATGCTTTAAGTATAGCTCTTTTTGTTACGGTACATCCGAACAATACCTCCTTATTGTTTTGTTCGTTGAAAAATGCATTGCATTTTCCTTTTCTGAATTTAGGTGTGCTATAGCACACAGATGGGAGTTATCATGAAAAAAATACTTTTTAATTATCTCTCTTATATAGCCGTAATCTATTTATTGTCCATGGCGATTCCCAGTGTTACAATCTACAGCACCGGTGGGTTATTGACAGTTGGTCTTGTTTTGTTATTTGTGAATTTATTGATAAAACCTTTGCTTTTGCTGGTAACCTTCCCTCTTAATGTTATAACCTTGGGTTTGTTTAGTTTTGTGGTAAATGCCTGGTCTATTATGATTGCGGATTATTTTGTAAGAGGAATTTCCATGGGAGGATTCTTCAATTCCTTACTGGCAGCATTATTTATAAGCCTCTTAAAGGGACTTTTGGAAAGCAAAAAATAGACTGCATAAAAGCTGTTTCATTGAATAAAGGGCCGGAAGATACCATCAGGTTACTTCCAGCCCTTTATTCCTTAACAATAGCCACTTCTATAGGCTTTAATCAACTCGTTTATCACCAACAAAGAAGAGGGCCACCGTCCCTGGTCCAGTATGTGAGCCGATTACTGTACCTATATTATTTATCAGGACTTTCCCTTTAAGCCCGGGAAATCTCTCTTCTATCATATCAGCCACCAATCTGGCATCTTCGTAACAGGCAGACTGGGAAATGTAGCACTTTCCATTATAAGCCTGCCGATCCTGTGCATGTTCCTCCATACGTCTTACCATTTCCTCTGATACCTTACGTTTGCCACGGTACTTATCTCTTGGTATGAGCTTTCCTTCATGGTTTACATTCAGAAGAGGGCATATCTTAAGAATCGTTCCGAAAGCAGCTGAGGTAGCTGAAATTCTGCCGCCGCGGTAATAACTGGTGAGGTCTGTGGAAAAGAACCAGTGATTTACCTTAAGTTTATTCTCCTCCAGCCAATTGTAACAGGCTTCTAGGCCTATCCCTTCCTGTTGCTTTTCTTTTGCCAGGGTTATCAGCAATCCGTATCCGGAGGATGCTGCCAGGGAATCCAGTACGACCACCTTTTGATCAGCATACTTTTCATTTAAAATATCCCTGCCTATACAGGCAGAATTATAGGCTCCTGAAATACCGGAGGAAAGACTGATATGCAGAACGTCTTTTCCCTCTTTCAGAATCGGCTCCCAGACTTCCATATACTGTTCCGCATTGGGCTGAGATGTGGTAGAAGTTGCACCATCTTTTATTTTGTTGTAGAAAATATCAAAAGGCATGGATTTTCCCATATCATCCACATATTCCCTGCCTTCCATTGTATAGTGAAAATGTATGACGGAGATGTTATTCTCCTCAAAAAACTCCAAGGACATATCTGCCGTTGAACAGCAGGTAATAATAAAGTCAGACATCTTCTAACCTCCTGGTACTGTATTGTATTCCTGACAAAGGGTTGTTATAGTATCAATCCTGCTATACAAGCCACCTTATGTAGTATTTAAAACTATTATATCTCTAGTAGCAAGCCTTGTAAAGTACAGGCTTGCTATTTATACCTTCTTTTCGTATTTTTTCAGAGCATTTGTATAATTGCCCTGAAGTAGAATTCCCAGCTTTTCCATAATAATTTTAGGTTCTTCCTTCATTCCTTTATCAATCCAGTCTAATAACAGCCCGGCAAAAGCAAATTTGTAGAAGTTGGCTATAAAGACTTTGTCCTCCTCTTTCACTGACATTCCTTCCGCAAATTCTTCTAAGACCCCTGATAGAAGATTGTAGGACTCATGATGCAGGTAACGCTCCAGATGCTCTTTGTTCACAGAATGATAGGTACTCTTAACAAAGGATTTATTCTCCAGAACATATTCAAAAAGGCATAAAAATCCTTGCTCCCAGGTATCTGCTGTCTTATTACCGCCCAATGCTTTTGTAGCTTCACTGGCATAGATCCATTCAACCAGATCATAGATATCTTTAAAATGATAATAAAAGGTCTGCCTGTTCAAATCACAGTCCTCGGTGATATCCATTACTGTTATTTTCTCAAGAGGCTTTAGCCTCAGCATTTTTTTCAATGAAGAGGCAAGTGCCTTTTTCGTAGTCTGTGACATTGGTATTCCTCCGACCCTATAAAAACATAATCTGTTTCATTATACAAAAATAAACCCTGTCCATCAATAGATTTAACTATTGATATTCAATTGTTTGTTCTTTATAATACGGTTAATGACAATAATTAGAATACCCTGAACATATTCCGGTATTAGATATAGAGGTGCACATCTATGGACTGTTTAAAAGATATGATAAAAAGTTCCTTTCTTCCTGTAATAAGAGAACAATGGCTTACTGCAAAAGATACTTTTCCTGAATTTCTGGAAAAGATTACAGATACCAAAAAAGCGGTCAATGAAAACGATGTTCAGGGCATATCTGAAAAAATCCTCCTGCTGGTAAAGAAATGTCCACGTTTTCCTTTAAAACGCAGGCGTTGGAAATTTCAGATGGATTCCCTACTATCCCAGGTTCTTCTATCAGAAACCATTATACAGCTTCATACCTACCTCTCTGCGGAAAGCCTGGATAGCTTTGTCACAGAAGTTAAGGATTTTCTTAGAGAAGTGAGAGCGTATACCCCGGAGCTCTCCTTTGCCGATATCGGCCAGGCTCTTAGAAATTATATTGTTTATATGATGTTTAAACAGATACATAAGGATGCCTCACCTTTTTCAAAAACCTGTTATGGTTATAGTATGCTCTACCCTTACACGGATAATTATATCGATCATCCAGGAAACTCTTCCTCAGATAAAGCTCGCTATAATACACTGATACAGGATTTTCTGCATAAGAAGCAACCGTTTCCCTCCTGTACCCACGACACAAAGACTCTGCACTTTCTCACGGCAGCTTCTGCTGCAGCGGACAGTAATGCTTCTGACACTGCCCGCACCCTGCTCCTTATGATGTTGGATGCCCAAAAGGAAAGTCTAAAACAGCAGAACTCTGATAAGCCTTTAACCCTCGAAGAAAGACTTGCAATATCACTTTACAAAGGAGGTGTATCTGTATTAATCGATCGTTATTATGTAACAAAAGAAATGACAAGAGAAGATTATCTCTTCTACCTTGGCTTCGGATTCTTTCTGCAATTGGCCGATGACCTGCAGGATATCGGAGAGGATTTCAAAAGAGGCGGGCAGACCTTATTTACTCTAAGTCTGCAGGAAGATGCACTTGAAAAGCTTGTAAATAAGCTTCTTCATTTTGTCCATAGTCTCTGTTCCTCCTTCTGTCCGGAAAATACTGCTTTTCTGCAGTTTGTAAGAAACAGCAGTTATCAGCTGATAGCCATGTCCTTAAATAGGAGCAGGGAATACTTCTCTGCAGATTATATAAGACAAATGGAAACCTCCTTTCCAGTATCCTTTGCCTGCCTGGAGCAAGGAAGGCAGGGACCTTTCGGTAATCTGGATTCTACCGACCAGAAAAAGTATCAAAGAGTCATTGATGCCCTGCTTTCATAAACTTTTTTGTGGGATTATAAATTGATTGTTAGCATAGATGATAGCAGCTCTTGAATTGTGGTACGAGAATCAAAACCGTCTCCCCTCAGATGCTACCGTACTGTTATCGGATATATCCTCCGGCATGTTAAGAAATGCCTCCTCCCGATTAAAAGCTAGCCCCGGTAATTATGAATACAGGCAATTTGATATGCAGGATATTCCCTATGAGAATGAAACCTTTAACCTTGTAATTGCGAATCATGTATTATTTTATGCGAAAGACAGAAAAAAAGCTTTGGCAGAGCTGAAACGGGTTTTAAAGTCTGGGGGATGCCTTTGTCTAAGCACTTACGGTCAAAAACATATGCAGGAAATTGAAGCTTTGGCAAAGGATTACGATGAGAGAATAGCCTTATCAGAAGTAAAACTCTTTGATATCTTCGGTCTTGATAAGGGGGCGGAAGAATTAGAAGAATTGTTTCAGGCTGTGGAAAAGCATTGCTATTCCGACAGCCTGTTGGTAAAAGAGGTTAAACCTCTCGCAGATTTTATTTACTCCTGCCATGGTAATCAGATGCGTTTCTTAAAAGATTCCAAGGAGGATTTTGAGAAATTCCTTGCTGCAAAGCTTGGTAAAAAGGGGTTAATGGTGACAAAGGAGGCTGGAATCTTTCTATGTTATTCTTGATTACATATTGTTATCGCTGATTACATTTTGTTATCGTTGATTGCTTATTGTTATTATTACTTTAGTTATTGCTAATAGAAAGCCATTCCTCCATTACATCTTCAAGCTCAGCTGACAGGTCTTGTTGCCTGTTATAGAGTGTATTTAGTTCCTCAAAAGGTATTTCTGGTGAATTCATACGTTCATTAACTGCTTTTAGCTCCTTCTCCAGGTTTTCTATATTTTGCTCAAGATAAGTTATACGGACTGGATTCACCTTTTTTTCTTTTTCTAAAATTTGTTTATCTTTGGTGTATGTGATTTCCTTCTTTCTTTTGCTATCAATGTTTTCTTTTACTCCGGATGTTTTGTCAATACGATTCCCCTGTTGTATACTGACTGATTTGGTGCTAATCCTATTTATTTCAGAAGTAAAACTACCCTCCAACTTTTCTTTTTCCGCCTTATAAGCATCATAATTACCGTCATAACTCTTTAGTTTCCCTTGGTTTAGCTCCAATATCCTGGTCGCTGTCTTATTCATAAAATATCTGTCATGAGAAATATAAAATACTGTTCCTTTAAAGGCCGCCAGTGTATTTTCAATATTCTCAATGGACACCGTATCCAGATGATTGGTCGGCTCATCCAGTATCAATAGATTCACATCCGTAAATAGAAGTTTACTCAACATCAAACGTACCCGCTCGCCGCCGGACAGATACTTTACTCTCTTAAAAACAGTACTTCCAAAGAATAAGAATCTGGACAGGTATTCTCTGGCTGCTCCCTCCAGAATTGAAATATCCTCGCGAAAGCATTCTAACAGAGTAATTTCTTCATTCTGAAAAGTAAGGTTCTGTGGCAGGTACGCAAGCTTTACATTACTGCCAAATTCAATGCTGCCTTTATCCGGTATTATTTCTTTTAAGAGCATTTTAAGAAAGGTAGTCTTTCCGCTGCCATTCTGTCCAATCATAGCAACTCTCTCCCTGAAATAGATCTCTGCCTCCGTTTCGTTAAATAATATCTTTTCACCAAAGGCCTTCACTAACTCCTTGGCTTTTACGACTACATTTCCCGACCTTTCTGCTTCTGAAACCTTAAGCCGCAGATTATTATCTCTTGCACCGGGTCGTTCAATCCTCTCCATTTTATCCAGCTTTATCTGCATACTGGCAGCTCTTTTGTAGAACTTTTCATTACCGCCTTTTGCTGCCCATTCTCTTAGCTGTTTCACGGACTTTTCCATATCATTGATTTTCTTCTGTTGATCTTTGTAATGCTCCTGCCATATGCGTAAATTTTCTTCCTTCTGGCGCAGAAAGTCCGTATAGTTTCCGCTGTAAGTCTCTGCTTCACCATCTTCGATCTCAATTATTTTTGTTACGGTATTATCCAGGAAATACCTGTCATGGGACACAATGATTACTGTTCCTTTATAGGTCTTTATATATTCCTCCAGCCATTCTACTGATTCCATATCCAGATGATTGGTGGGCTCATCTAATAGCAGTACATCAGGATTATCCATTAAGAGTTTACCCAGTGCGGTGGTTGTCTTCTCTCCGCCGCTCAGTACCTTGAATTCTTTCTCTAAGAATTCTTCACTGAATTTTAAGCCTTTGCAGATTCTGTTAAGCTTCTCGGTAACCTGGTATCCGCCTTTGCTTTCGTATTGCTTCAGACAGTTATCATATTTCTTTAACACTTTCTCAAGAATTGTTCCCTCTGCCTGCTGCATCTCAAGCTCAAGGCTTCTTAACTCTGCCTCTAATTCATATACCTCTTCAAAAGCCATATTAAGCACATCAATTACCCTGACCCCTGCTTCATAATCCGGTATCTGGTCCAGGTAGGCACAGGTGGTATCCTTTGACAAAAGAACCCAGCCTTCATCGTAGCCCGGCGGTACTGGTGCATATGGGTAACCTGCACAATGATTTAAGGTCAGTTTGCCTGCAATCAGTTTCATGATGGTAGTCTTACCGCTTCCGTTTTCTCCTACCATTCCTGCTCTTTCACCTTCATTTACCATAAAGGTCACGTTCTTTAAAACCAGTGTGGTGTTCATATATTTTTTTACACCATTAACAAATACGTCTTTCATTTTAATAATACCCTTTGTTATCGGGCACCCTTTCCTTTATTTTTTCCGAACAATGAAAGGTTCCAAGAGAGAAAGCACTGCTATTCCAGGGCATAAAAAAACTGCAGAAGAATACTCCTTCTACAGTGCTGTCAACTTATCTATTTAACCTGATTACAAACTGATTATTTTTTAAGAAAGACCTATCCATCTTCAACTTATAATCCAAGGTTTCCTTACGATGACTTCAGCAAAGTATATCCCTTCAAAATGCTTTCTTATAATGAACCCATTATAAAAATACTATTAAATTGATCCATAGTTGCAATTTTCAGGTGTCATACCTTACAGCTCCTTCCACGTAATACTTTATATAAGATGGTTTATCTTATAACAATAGTGTATCAGTATAATAACAAGAAGGAAACCTCAAGAATTATTTTAAAAATTTATGACCTTGATAAAATTTACCTCTACCGGGTTAAAAGCTTTTTAAATAGCAATTTTCCCTTGCAGAGGTAAATATTAATGTGACTTATTTTATTTATAGATTTTTCTCAGCAATCAAGCGGTAGAGATTTTTGTTTTCTTTATCCATACGGCTCTTAATCTTACCAAGTACGGTTTTTGTCATAGGGCGGAACTCTGCTTCTGCCGCAAGCACCTTGTTTTTGGTGTTGAACCGGTTCTTATACTCCGTAAATTCCGTAACAAGGCCTCCCATTTCATCACTGTAGGAGCTTGCCATATTTTTTATTTCCGTATCTTTGCTATCCCTTAAAGCAGGGTACATAAAATCATCTTCTGACAGCAGATGAATATTCAGAAGTCCTGCCAGTTTATTGATATGGAGAGTGATATCACTTAATAAATCAATATACTCCGTACTGAAAGTAAGACTTAGTATGATATCCAGCTCTTCTTCAATGCTGGCATGCTGCTTTTTTAATTGTTCCAGGTTAATCATTGTAACACCTCTGTTCCAGACCTTTATTCCACACCGTATTTTCCGGTAAGTTCTTTTAATATTCCAAGGCAGTGCTCTTGAACGCCCTGCTCTGTTGCTTCCTCTTCAAAGACTCTGACTCTTTCATCCACTGACTCGAGTATTTCTTTGGAAAGGCTTTTCTCTGCATAAGGATAGATTACTTCATTTTCCTTTCCGATATGCCTTTTTAACAGAACTGCGTAACCGGAAGCTCCCCCTATCATTCCAAGCTTATGAAGTGTTACCGGATTTTCTCTGTAAAGCTTAATGGAATCTTCCAGGTCGGATATGTGCAGGCGTCCCAGATCATGTTCTACCAGCATACCATGCTGAATCAAATTGGTTCCAATCTTACCTAAGTTATTAGTCATTTCAGCAAACAATACCTGTTCTTCTTTTCCGTGATGATGCTTATCTGCATAGTTTCTGGCAAAATAAATCATCTTCTCAAAATCCTCAGTTACCGGTTCTTCACCATCTATGATTTTGCAGCATGCATTTTCTACCACCTGAATAAGCTTTAAAATATTGTCATGTTCTGCTACCATTAATTCCACACTGTACATATCCATACCTCCTGTATTATTTATTATTATTTTAATTTTAGTTTAACGTAAGTTCAAAAACAGCATCGGGTTTTACAACAAATTTAATTGCTGTTCCGCTAATCAAGCCCTCAATGATTGCCTTACGAAGTTCATAATATACGTCTATAGAGCCATTTACCTGTTCCCAGTATCTGCTGTGTACACACTCAGCCTGCTGCCAGCTCGTATAAGCTGAACCCTGCTCCAGGATTTCATTTACATGGTCACAGGGCATACCATCAATGAGGCTGTCACTGATAACCTGAAAAGCATCTTCCGCATCTGCAGTAGCTGGAATACTATGTTTCCTGCCAAATTCAAAAGCCGTTTCTATCAGCTTCTCTTTTCTGCTATTGTCTTGATTTAATATTTCGGTTACTGCTAAAGCAAGCCTTCCTTCTGTAATTGAAAGCTTGGACTGTAACCAGCCATGTATGTTCATACCATCTATAATATCTTCCAGAGGCTCACTGCTGATCGTACCAAACCTCCTGGCAAGTTTATCTTCTAATTCATTATCCCAGCCATTTGCAGCACTGAGTTCTACAATATCCTTAACCAGCTCTTCCTGAAGCTTAATCTTATTATATACCCAATAATGGATCGGTCCTAAAAATGCACTCATCTCTTCTCTCCTTATTCTCTATAAGAAACAATACGCTATAAGGTGGGGCTGCCTTACAGCAATTTCTTTAAGGCAGCCCCAAGATATAGACAGGTGGTTTGCAATACCCTAAGCAGGCTTAGGATATGAGCGCTCCAAGGCGCTAGTTAGTGGCTAATGTGAAACAAAGAACATTTCACACCTTGATCTGTGCAGTGCCGCATCTACAGACAGATGCAGCCTGCACATTTGTACGCACTATACATTTGTAAAGTGCGTACAAAGGGAGTGTGTTACATGGATGAATCTATATCTTAAAGGGGGAGTTAAGCATTATAACGTTATTTTCTTACTTCGCTAACTGGTTGTTTAATTTCTCTAGTACTACATTTACGTCCATACCGTGAACTGCGCAGGCATCCTCTAAGGATTCCATCTGTGAGGAAGGGCAGCCTAAGCAGTGCATACCAACCTCTAACAGGATAGGTGCAAGGTTAGAATCGATACGAAGAATGTCGCCGATTAACATATCCTTTGTAATAGCACCTTCTACTTCTACAGTTGCAGCAACTTCTTCTTCGTTACCAAAGAACAGTTCCATATCCTCTTCAACAGTACCGATTCCGGCAATACCAAAGTTCTCTACCAGTACCTTTGCAACGTTAGGAGAAAGGAAAGCAGGTAATGTAGGTCCTAAGTGGATATTCTTAACACCAAGGTGTAATAAAGCTAATAATACGATAACAGCTTTCTGCTCATACCAAGCAATATTGTAGATAATAGGCAAATCGTTAATGTCCTCCAGACCGAATACTTCCTTAAGCTTTAATGCGATTACTGCAAGGGAATAGGAATCGTTACACTGTCCGGCATCCAGAACTCTTGGAATACCACCGATATCACCAAGTTCTAATTTGTTGTATTTATATTTTGCACAACCTGCTGTTAAAATAACCGCATCTTTCGGAAGAGCATTAGCAAAATCTGTATAATAGTTTCTGGATTTCGCTCTGCCATCACAACCAGCCATAACTACGAATTTCTTGATAGCTCCGGATTTCACAGCCCCTACTACTGCATCTGCAAGTGCAAGAACCTGATTGTGTGCGAAACCACCAACGATTTCACCGGTTTCGATTTCTGTAGGAGCTGCACACTTCTTAGCATGCTCGATGATTTCTGAGAAATCCTTCTCCTGTCCGATTTCACCGCCAATGTGCTTACAGCCAGGGAAACCAGCAGCGCCTGTTGTGTAGAGTCTGTCTTTGTAGCTGTCCTTGGGAGGAACGATACAGTTGGTTGTCATTAAGATAGGTCCGTTGAAGCTTTCGAACTCTTCTTTCTGTTTCCACCATGCATTACCATAGTTCCCTACGAAATGTGAATATTTCTTAAAGGCAGGATAGTAATGTGCTGGCAGCATCTCGGAATGGGTATATACATCTACTCCGGTTCCTTCGGTCTGCTGTAAGAGTAATTCCATATCACGGAGATCATGACCGGAGATCAAGATACCGGGGCGGGTTCCAACACCAATGTTAACCTTTGTGATTTCAGGGTTACCATAAGCAGTTGTATTGGCAGCATCAAGAAGTGCCATACCGTTAACACCATATTTACCGGTCTCTAAAGTAAGTGCTACTAACTCTTCTGCACCAAGGGTGTCATCCAGTGTCTTAGCAAGTGCTCTCTGTAAGAAAGCATCTACTTCTTCGTCGTCTTTAAGAAGAGCATTGGCATGTTTGCTGTAAGCGGAAAGTCCCTTTAATCCGTAAGTAATTAACTCACGAAGACTTCTGATATCTTCATTTTCAGTTGCAAGAACACCTACTGTAGCTGCTTTGGCAGCGAATTCAAAAGTAGTGCCTTCCCATAAAGCGGCTTCGCTTAAAGAAGCTTTATCACTTAACTGGCTGATTAATTCTTTTTTTGCATCTATAGTTGAAACGATACGTGAAGCAATTGCTTCTTCGTCAAAGTTTGCATTAGTAATGGTTGTAAATAAATTTAAGGTGATCAGGTGGTTAATTTCAGTGCTTACCTTTTTGCCTTCTTCACGAAGTTTAGTAGTCACCTCAGAGATGCCTTTTGTCACATAAACTAAAAGATCCTGAATACCTGCAACTGCCGGTGATTTTCCACAGACACCTGCCTGTGTACATCCACTGTTGCCTGCTGTTTCCTGACATTGATAGCAAAACATCTTGTTATCCATTCTTAAATCCTCCTGTATAATTTGATTATTTAGCGCATCTGCTTCCTAAGTACTGCGCTTCGATGTGTATATCATAACAGGATGGTAAAATAAATTCCGTAACATATGTTACGAACAAATAGTTTTTTTGATATTTTTTTAAAATAGTTATCTTCCATTTGATTTGCAATGCTATTTTGCTGTTTCAAACCATATTTCGTGAATAGCGAATTTTCCCCACAGTTTTTCATTATGGGTTTAACATATTGTTTTACCCAGGTATAATTGACTTATACTATGATATAACATAAGATAAAATTAAACTGTATTCACAGTTTGCTTCTATAGAATTGAATAAGTTTATTAAATAGATTGGATGGTGAGGCAATGAATGAAAAGATTATGGTAATCGAAGACGAAAAGAAAATCTCTGACGCCATTCTATATGCTCTTAAGAGAGAAGGTTATATAACAGAAGCTGTTTATCAAGGTGATGAAGCCCTTTTAAGACTTAAGGCTTTTAATCCGGATGCTATCATTCTCGATGTCATGCTGCCTGGTATGGATGGTTACGATATCTTAAAAAAACTGCCGGACAAAGGAAACAAAGGTGTGATCATGCTTACAGCCAAAGAAGACATTGTCAATAAAATATTAGGCCTTGAGCTTGGAGCTGATGATTATATGACCAAACCTTTTGACATGCGAGAACTCCTTGCAAGGCTCAAATCCCTCCTGCGCCGAATGCAGACAGCAGGTGAGAAAAAAGACACTTCGAATATACAGGTTGGCGATGTCAAACTTCATACAGGGAATAGAACCGCATATGCAGGAGAGCATTTACTGGATTTGACGCCAAAAGAATACGACCTCCTGGCTTTGTTATTAGCAAGCCCTGACAGGGTCTACTCAAGAGAACAGCTTCTGGATCTGGTGTGGGGTATGGAATACTTCGGTGGTACCCGTACAGTGGATATCCATGTTCAGCGATTACGTAAAAAATTAGGAAATGAACACTCCGATGTCATTCAAACCGTGCACGGCATAGGTTACAAAAGTATAGGGGGTTAAGGTGAGAACCAGTATAAGGATTAAATTCAGTATATTCCTGGCGGTACTTTTACTGTTTACGGTTTTTCTCCTAAGCTTGTTAGTACTAAGAGGAATCAAGACAAATCAACAGGGACAATACGAGCAGTATTTGGCAAGGCTTACGGAAACCGCAAATACTTATTTTCTTCAGACTATCCTTGGGGAATCCAATAAGGATAGTCAGAGTTTTCTGCACAATAAAGGGAAGGATTTCGCAGACCAGCTTACCTTGATCAGTGGTCAGCAGGTTATCTTATATGACAAAGAAGGCCTGGCTGTCAATAAGAAGCTGTCCTTTACAGATATAGAAAATATGAAAACTGCTCTGGCATACGCTATGGATAATAAAACTGCCTATATGATAGAAAAGGATTCTCTTTATTATCTGACTCCTTTAAAAGCCTATAACGAACAGGCAGGTGTAATACAATTCTACTATTCCCTTACAGAAAACCAACGTTTCTATTACCAGATCCAAAAGATGTTTCTTTCTATCGGCGGTACAGTATTTCTGCTTAGCTTTTTATTTGCATACTTTTATTTTAATCTATTTGCCAATGGAATCATAAGACTTTTAAAGACAGTAGAACGAATCGGGGACGGAGAGTATGAAATCTCAGTCCTTTCCCGCAGAGATGAAATCGGAAGACTGAGTATCGGTATTCAGAAAATGAGCCAGAAGATCCGCAAGAACATTGAGAACATGGAGGATGAGCAGAAGAAACTTACCCTGGCGGTTAATAAGTTATCAATGCTGGATAAACAGCAGAAGCAGTTTATAGGCAGCGTTACCCATGAGTTCAAAACCCCCTTGACCTCTATTAAAGCTTATATTGATCTCCTTGAGATGTATCCCGATGATGAAGAGCTTCTTGTTACCGCCAGGCTTAACATTAAGAGTGAAACAGAACGGTTATATGATATGGTGGAAAAGGTTCTAAAATTAGCGGCTCTGGATAAATATGAATTTGAGCTGAACAAAGAGCCTACAGATATACGACAGATGCTGCTGTCCGTCATTGCAAGTGTTCAGGGTAAAATCGATAAGTTTGGACTCCGTTTGGACATTGATCTTACAGAAGCTTATATGGAAGCAGATAAGGACAGCTTGACAATTGTCTTCGTTAATCTGGTGGATAATGCTATTAAGTATAATAGAACAAATGGCAGCATTCAGATAAAAAATTATAAAGCTGCCAATGAGGTAATAATAGAGATTACCAACACAGGAGCAGGAATACCAAAGGAAGCCGCCGAGAAAATCTTTGAACCTTTCTATACCGTTGACAAAAACAGAGCCCGGCAAAATGGCGGTGCCGGTTTGGGACTGTCTCTTGCAAAAGAACATGCTGAATTACTTGGCGGCAATATTGTTTTAGTAAATACAAGCCCAGAGGAAACCAGGTTTCGTGTTTCCTTTCCCGCATATCTTCCATAGTATGTTTGTTTTAAATCAATTGAACTCTTTGGTGCCAAGGCTTTATTACAGCAGACCTTCATAAAACCATAGGATTTAACAGACTTGATACATTTGTTTACAATTTAGATACATCTGTATATCTTATGGATACAAATACTTGGTAGGATATCTATATCAAGGAGGTAACGAGCAGGAGAAAAAGTACTCTTACTCGAAAAGAAGCTATCGTTTCTTTTGCCGGATTGTGTGCCGCTTCGTGCGGCGGAATGGAGGAAATATGAAAAATTCAAAATTTATAAGTTCTATTTTAGTAGCAGCATTAATATTAACTTTCACCGGGTGTGGAAAGAGTGAGAACAACAGCAAGGTAACCATCAAGGAACCCGGTAAGAGTATAACCGTCATTGACAATGACACAAAAGAAGAAGAAACTCCTTCCGTAACCGTAGATAAAATCGACCGATTTGATAATATCAATATTACAGACTGGCTCGACAAAGAAACTGTTATTGTATCAAAGGATAATGAATCGCTTGGTAAATTAAGTCTGTCAGAATTATCTGATTCCTATCCGAAAAGCCTGTATCTTTATAACCTTACCACCAAAGAATTCAAGTTATTAAAAGAGAAAAAAGATACGAACTTAAGCGGTGCTGTTCTGTCAGCTGATAAAAAATACCTGTTATATACTGATTATACTTTAGGTGATCCCGCTTTTTTTGTAATGAATATGAATACCCTTAAGACCTTTGTTCTTTCGAACGAAAGTATTGCAGGGGCGAAGAGCGCAAAATGGGCAGATAATGAAGTTATTGGAGCTGCTTATATCGGAGGTGCCTATACAGCTACTACTTCCGGAGATATCAGCGTATTAAAAGGCCTTGAGGAAGAAAACCTTTTTCTTGTTGATAGAATCAACGATAAAATTTATTACAATACCAGTTATGATGAAACCCTGAATATGTATGATACTGTTACCAAAGAAAAGACCACCCTGGAGTTTAAAAGTGTATCTGACATCATACCATCACCTGATAAAAATCAGATGCTTATATTGCAATACAACGGCTCCAAACTGAGCTTACTGCTTACAGATACAGATGGCAGCAACCAAAAAGTCATTGCTGAGGGAACAGAACTTGGCGGCGTTTCCTGGTCACCGGATCAGAGATTGATTGCCTATAATCTTCAGGCAGATGTTAACGGTTCTTCCGCAAAAGGCCTTTATGTATATGATGTTCTGACCGGAACTTCCACTCAGATAGCTGTCGATACGGAAAACGCGATTACTGCCTTTGGTCCTACCGGCAAAGAATTGTTCTTCTCTGAGTACAACGGCACACAATGGAATAGCAGCATCATCTATTTAAAATAACTGTTCGGAGCATAGAGCGGCATCATAATAAAAAACCGGTACCTTTCCTGCCAGATAAAGAAAGGTACCGGTTTTTTATTTTGCAGGCATATACTTTATCCCGTAGTTATTCCTGCCATTGTTTTTAACCTGATATAAAATACCGTCTGCTATATCAAAAACATCCTCCAGTCTGTCCGTTTCTGAAGGAATACAGCAGCAGATTCCGATGGATACCGTAAGTTCACCGTTAATCGGGGAAATTTTGTTCGGGATATGACTGTTTATAATACTGCTTTGTATTTTCTTTGCCAGCTTCTCGGCCACCTCTAAGGTACCATTGGGAATGATTAATACGAATTCATCTCCGCCGTAACGATATACCTCCCCATATCCATCCAGACAGTTCTTAAGAATTTTACCTACCTGCTTTAGTGCTTTATCCCCTTTTAAATGTCCATAACAGTCATTTAATTCTTTGAAATGATCTATGTCCAGAACACCTACCGCAACCATGGTCCCTGTTATCTGTGCCAGCTCCAGTTTCTTAACGCCATGCTGCTGCAATGCATAACGGTTTTTAAGCCCTGTTACATTATCCTTTTCCAGTTTTCTTTTGGTTGCCTTTATATCATCCTCTGCCTGATGCAGCTCCAATTTCGCATTCAGTGCCATGATTTTATCCTGGTTGATGAATTTCTTTAATTCCAGATACAGTTTGGTGTGGCGAATGCACATATTATCATGTTCCTTCTGCATTCCTCTGTCTTCGTAATAATCCAGCCAGAATTCCACTGCCTGGAGCATAACCGTAGGAGACTTGACTTCCTTTGATAACTGATCAAATATCTCCAGACACTGTTTCCAAAGTTCGTATTCCTTCAGATTTCTAAGGATAAAGGTAAAATTGATCATATCCTGCATAAAATCATTAACCGGCGCAGCTTTTAACTGAATGAACTCCATCATAGTCTTAAGGTTTTCCCTGACATATGCCTCCGAACCTCTTGCCATATACAGCTTGGACAGACAGCACATTATGGTTAAAAGATAGGTATCATCTTTTGTCTTGTCTGCTGTATCCAAAGCTGATAACAAATTTTCCTCCGCTTCTTTTAACTCTCCAAGCTTAAAATAAGCTCCTCCCAGATTCAGATCATTCACGACCAGCCATTTCTCATAAAGTGCATAAAGTTCTTTTCCGTTCTCGACCAGATCCTCTTTCCCTTTGATAAAAAACTCCAATGCTTTGTCTGTATCCCCCAGTTCCATATATCGGTTTCCGATATTACTGTAAAAGAGATGAAGCAGTCCTTTTACCTGATGTTTTGTACAATATTCTATACCATTCAGATAACAGTCAACAGCCATGGTCTCATTATCCATGGCACCGTAAATTACGCCAAGAAGGTTCTGGCTTCTGGCACACCAGAAGTATTCACCAAGTTCCTCGTAGCTGTTAATTGCTTCCATGCAGCTCTTAACAGCTTCCTCCAGGTGATGGGATTCTAATTCCTCCAGACTCTTATAAAATAATCTGTCCGCCTCATCTCTCGTACCTACCATGACGACCCCTTTTCTCAAATGTTATACCTGCTCCATCTGATGTTAAACTAATCTTCCTCATTATTATCCAATATTATAAGTTCTCATTGTAAAACTTACAATACTTTTTTCATATTTTTGTAATAAATTGGCTTCTGAAGCAAATTTAGCTATAAAACATCCTTAAATGCATCTCATTTCATAAAAAATGTCGGTTATAATTGCTCCACCAGCTTCTTAAAAAGCCTCTTTTCGGTCCATATAATAACTCCTGTACAATTCCTTAAAACCCATTGAATTTCTCCATACGAAATACATATTCCTTTGCTATAACAATTCTATCTTAATAATCAAAGGAGATTCATCTATATGGAAAATGCAACTCATTATATGGAATTGCTGGCGTCACATCAGCCCTGGCAGCTCATCATTTTTATGGCCATTCCGGTAATCTGTGCGGAAACACTCGCAATCACTGAATTCATCATTTTGTACTCCAGAAATTTTACCGGTACTTCTAAAAAAATCAATAAGTTTACGGGTATTTTTGCCGGTATCTATTTTACAGGTATATTCCTTTACCTGTTATTCCAGGCAGTTATCCCTCTTACCACTTCGGGTACCTGGCGTGGCCCCTTTGATGTCATCGCTGTATTGTTTTACTTATCCGGTGTAATTCCTTTTGGTGGCCTTTTTCTTCTGGAAACCGGAATACTGGGAAAGAAGAAAAGTGAGAGTGAAACCTTAAAGCTGCATGCTATTTTTGTCAGTATCTTTTTAGTGGTCGCACATATTGCTATGATTTTTGGTATGCTGAATCCTGAGCTTCTATCCGGCGGTGGTATGTAATCCCTTATTGATGTTCAGGTTTTCAGAAGTTTTATCCCACATAAAATCCAGAGATTTGTTTGAAAATTACTTGTATCGTCCTGGATACCAGACTAAACACAAGAGAATTATTCAAACTCCCTGACAAAATTCATAAAAAAGGTATGCTGTGAGCTTAATTTATCATTCACACAATAGAATTGGTGATTGATGGTAAATTCACAGCATACCTTTTTTATTCTTTGGCTGACAAATAGCGGAAGACCTTGCTTTTCCCAAGTGCCACCTTGCTTCCTGCCAGTTGTTCTATATAAATGTTGCACTCTTCTTCCGGATTATCTGAAATACTCACCTTCGTATCACTTATATATTCCGTTTCGTACTTTTTTCCGTTTACCACAACAGCACTGTATTCAGTAAAACCGGAACCGGTTATAATAAGCTTATCTCCCTGCCTGGTTACCTCGGTTATCTCAGGTTGTGTGATTCCCATACTCATATTCTTTACTTCATTGGGATTTTTTTTGTCAAATACATATTTCTTGCCATATAAAAGGTCATATTGGAGAAGCTTAAGTTCATCCTTATATTCTTTATCAGCTGAAGCTCTCTGATGAAACTGGGTCAGGATACCTTTATCCATTCCAAGTCTGTCCAGCACATATGCACTCAATTGATAAGCGGTAAGATCCTTATCCGCCTTATCAAGCATAAAATTACTCCACAGCACATATTCCGTCTGATGTCTGTCATTTATAATGTCCTTCTGTTCCAGTGACAGAGGCGGCAGGTGGTCTCCGTAAAATACAACTACAGTAGGTTCCTCATAAGCCAAAAGCGCTTTTGTAAGGTCCCCAACAAACTGATCTGTCTCATTAAGCTGATTTACATAGTATTCCATACTATTGACATACGCTTCAAGTGAGGTATAAGCAGCCGTGGGATAAGGTGCCTCTGCTTCTGGTGTCACCTGAATCCTGTAGGGTACCTCCGGCTTGGTAACTGGATAGATTCCATGGGGCTGTACAGAAATCGTGTATATGTAATTCCTGGCATCCTCCGCTTTCAGTGCCTTTAATATTTCACCTGTTAACACACTGTCCTTTGCCCAGCCAATCTGATTATAAGACAATCCGCTCATAAATTCGATGGAATCAAAGTTATCAAAGCCAAGTCTGGGAAATACGTCCTTGCGGTCGTAAAAGGATGCGGAGTTGTTGTGAATTACATAACTGCGGTATCCTTCTCTGTTCAGGTTATAGGGAACACTTTCACAGGTTTCAGACTTAAGGATTGTTCTATAGGGATATTCACCGGTTCCAAAATACTCCATACTCATCCCCGTAATAACCTCAAATTCCGTATTGACTGTACCTGCACCATAAACAGGAACGGTCAGGAAACCGGAGGTACAGCTCTCTTTTAAAGCCGTAAAATTAGGCAGAGGATTCTCAGAAAAAGAATAGTGCTTCAAATAATTCACATCAAAGAAGGATTCCAGCTGCACCATAATAATATTAGGATTATCTCCCTGTACTTTATCCCCTGTATACAGTACATCAGAAGCCTTTGCTAATTCCTCTGTGATTTCCTCCATACGGCTTGCTGAGTAATCCGAAGGTTTATCAATACCTCTTTCAAAGATACTGTTGGTAAAGCAGTAGGTAAACCCATACTGAAAATAAGCATCGTGAAGATTATCAAATTCGTTTTGAAGTACTTTTGTCCTGGTAGCCGTATAGGTGATAACTCCAAGAAGTAAACCAGAAAAGACCAGGAGACTTATAGGAACTGCCAGTAATCTTTTCTGAGATTTGATTCTCTTCCACAGAAATACAATCAGAAAGATCACTGCCGGAACTAAGACTGCCAGTAGTAATATATTAAAGGTGTTCATATACATAGGCAGATTTTTTAAAGCTTCTTTCATCTGATAGAAATCCATGGCTGAAATGGGGGTGAGACGAAAACATTGTATGATCCTGTTGACTATTCCTAAAATGATCCAGGCTCCGGCAACAATAGAGAAAAAGAATCTTCTTTTTGCCGTAAAAAGTGTTACAGACAGCGTCAGCAGTATAATAGATAAATTTAAAAAGAATAAAAGTGGTTCCTGCCATAGAAAGATAAGGGCCTTAAAAAGGGATGCCCTGCTTAGGCATTCCAATATGATAGCTACTATAAATGCTGACAGCAGGGTACCTGCAAAATAATATACAAAATTTAACCTGATGGATTTTCTGTTCATTTCATTAACTTCCTGTATTTAATATTACACTGCTTTGTATTTGTAATGGTAACTGACTAGCAAATTATACTTCTTATAGCTGTTTTGTCAAGCATTATTTGCTTTTCTTTTTACTTAAGGCAAGCTCTTCATTTTCTTTTGCCCGATATCGCACAATCTCCTCTACCAGTTCGAATGGAATCGGCTTATCGTTAGGAAACTGAACGGCTCCTTTGGAACTTTTATAGTCCTTCATTTTGTCTTTAAATACACTGACGCCGCTCTCCCCTGGGTATAGACCAATATGGTTCTTAAAAACTGCAAAATGCACCAGATTACCATAGTGCTTAAAGGTTGGCATTCTCCAGCTTATGGCTTCCGTAACCTCAGGCACTGCTGAATGTATCAGTTCTCGCAGAGCAGTAAGCTTCTCCTGTATCTCTTGCGGATATAACATAATATATTCATCAATTGTTGTAAAATCCAGCTTCTTTTCTTCCATTTTCCTGTCCTCCTGGTGTGTTTTAGTTCTCGTTTTTGTATTTTATCTTCTCTTCATACATTCTCTTGTCGGCGCTTTCTATGATATCCTCCAACTCCAGTTCCATACCGGAACTATAATAAGCCATACCATGGCTGGCAGAAATATCAAAAGTACCAAGGTGCTCTGTTAGTTTCTTCCACAGCTTTTCTGACTGCGATAAGGATTTGTTTAAGAATACGATTATAAACTCGTCTCCTCCCATACGAAAGAACAGATCCTTTTCCCCAAGCTTCTCCTTCGTCTGATCACAAAAGGTCATAAGATATCTGTCACCTTCACCATGTCCCAAGCTGTCATTAATCTTCTTTAAATCGTTGATATCCACAAAACACAGGACAAACTCCACAAAGCTTGTTTTACCTGATTCCATAAGTTCTTCCAGCTTGTTCATTCCCATTCTGCGGTTCATAATTCCTGTCAGTACATCTGTTGAGGCCTGACGTGAAAGTTCTTCCTCTACTTTGTGTATTTCAGTGATGTCCATAATACCCGTAAGTATACACTTTTCACCATGATAATCTATTACTTCATAATTAGCAGTTACCCACATACGTTTACCTTGAAAATCATAGGCCACAATACGGTTGTAAACGGAATTATTACTTTTTAGCTCTTCTAAAAGGGATAATCTGTTATCCTCCTGAATATACCAGTTCAAACTGTTATACCCTTTGGTCTCATCTTCGTTCATACCCATAAGACTGATAGCCCTTTTGCTGGCTTTGATCACTTTGCCATCCTCAAGCCTGGTAATGAACACCGGATAGGGATTGGCGTAAAAAAGCTTTTTAAAATTTTCTTCATTTTCTTTCAGCTTCTGCTTTGTAAAATATTCTTTCATTCGATGCTTGTAAAACATTATACTCATAAACAGGGAAGTGGCAATCATAATCGTTGCATTGAACTGCTTTGTAAGAGCTTGTCCTGCGTCTGTATCAAGCAGGCTGATGCCGAATAGGAATATCGCATGACTTAGAAGATATGATATAACCATTACCAGAGGTTTCAAAGTAAGAACAGCTCCGGCTATGAGAGAGAGAATAATATAAGAATATATATTTCCTGTGTAATGCTGGCTGTTTACGGAAGACAGGGCTCCCACAAGGATATACAGAAAGAAATACACTTGAGGTATGGTGGATATGAAGCGTTTTCCGTCTTTCGTATGTTTTACAATACGCCGATAGAATATAAGAAATACTGCAGATGAAAGCAGACAGAATAAATGCATGGAAATCAACGTAATCTGATACACCTTGTCTGTTCCTATCCTTATAACTGTCCAGTCAAAATAAATGAACAGAAAGGAAAGTAAAACAACAGCAGCAGATATAAGCTTGATCCTGCTTAATACGATAAGATTATTATAACTTTCAAATTCTGATTGCTCTTTGCTAACATTTATCCATTTCATATTATAATTCCTCTAAAGGTATCTAATGAAAGAAAAGCACCCCCGCAGAACCATCCGCCACTAAGTGACAGTATTCGGGAATGCTACTATTAACGCAGTTATATTATACAAAATTCTATTTTAATGCGCAAGAAAAAGTTAAAAATACCTGCTGCCAATTTCTTCAATCAAATAAGAATTACTATTTTCTTTTCCAGAAAGTTTGTGTTAGAATTGTGATATTTAAAGAACGAAGGAGAAAAACATGAGAGGCTTAGGTACCATCGTAAATTTTTTGGCAGTTATCCTTGGAAGCGGTGTAGGGCTTCTGATAAAAAATGGTTTAAAGCAAAGATTTCACGAAATTCTTATGCAAGCCTGCGGTACGGCAACTTTATTTATCGGTTTAGGCGGTGCCATGGCAGGGCTTTTGACAATAACCGATAAGGGCAGCTTTGAAACTACCAATACCATGCTGTTAGTAATGTCCCTGGTTATCGGTGGCTTTATCGGAGAAGCATTAAACCTGGAAAACCGTATGGAGAAGTTGGGTAACAGATTAAAAGGCTTCTTTCAGTCCTCTGGTGACAACAGTTTCGTTGAGGGGTTCGTAACCTCCACTCTGGTTATCTGTGTCGGCGCTATGGCAGTGGTAGGCTCCATTAAAGATGGTCTTACGGGAGATTACACCACACTTCTTGCCAAAGCCTTATTGGATTTTATTATTGTTATGGTATTTGCCTCTTCTCTCGGTATTGGTGTTATGTTTTCTGCCGTTCCTTTATTGCTCTATCAGGGTTCGATTACTCTGTGTGCTTCTCTGATTTCCGGTTATATGAACGAGACTTTAATCGGTTACCTATCCTGCATTGGTTCTGTATTAATTTTCTGCGTGGGACTTAATCTGTTACTTGGTAAAAAAGTACGGGTTGGCAATCTTCTGCCTGCAATCTTCGTACCGGTTGTTTATTATTTAATTGTTCCTATAATAAAGTAAGTAATAAGACCTTTTTATGGGGTTGCCCCAGGCACATAACATGCTTTCTTAAGGATTGTATCCGTAAATATGGCTAAATTATTTACATTCCTTCCGAAAAATACATTAAAGTAATGTTGCTTTTACATTGACGATAAAATGTTTTAAATGTTGCTTTTACATTGACGATATAAAATGTTTTAAGTAAATGTTGCTTTTACATTGATTTACGATATATCTTGAAGGTTCCAAAGAACCTCTTTGTAAAATGGAAGAAAGTTCTTAGCTTTAGTCGGACAGCTAAGAACCTTCTTACCCATATCTTATCTGATTAACACTTTAATAACCTCTCTTAGCCAAACTCATGATACATCCCAAATACTCCGGAAAGTGAATTATTCTGTATACCATTCATAATCCTGATTGCATAATTTTTGCTGCCCTGCATGAAATATACTTTCATTTCCTCCTGCCCGGAAAAAACCTGCTGAAAAAGAACCGTTAATATATGCTTTATTTTTCCTTCTGCCGCTTCCATATCATCGCCCCTAAAATAATCCCGTACTGCATTCATATCCTCTTCCCTTAAGTCAAGCTCACCTATGGATTTATCCGCGGCATAACAGCCAATTATGGTTAGGAGTACTGCATCACAAATATTATCATAATATGCCTCCTTATAGTCAGGCATAAACCTTTCCAACCGCCTTGCCACATTCTCAGGAGCAAATACCTGCAAGAAATCATTCTCAAGTTTGATGTTGCATAAATATTGATATATGGCATCAATCCCATTAAGGTTGCCAATGGCACCTACTGTAGGATAATCCAACGTTAATAGATGGTCCTGGGGTTTGAATTTCGCATCATAATGAATGAAAAAAGCAGGCATTCCGTCTAAAAAGGTTTCTTTTAGATTTCTTAAACCGAAATCCCTGAAATTTTTGAGTATATTTTCATACAGCTCTTTCGCTTTAAATACCTTCTCTTTTACTGCCTCATACCCCAGCTTATAGACATAGGCTGCTTCCTGTCTGGCCTCGCTTCTGACACTGTATGCATTCCCTTCCCTTTCATACACTTCTATACAATAGAGAATTGCTTCCATCAGCATTCTGGCAGTCTCATAGGTCACGGAACTGCTGTCTCCGGAGGTGTATTGAAAGGTAAGCTTCTCTACTAATGGCAGAAGTTCTTCCATGGTATAATCCATATCCATATAGCCTCCTGTTAATCCCAAAAGATTTCTTTTAGGACCTGTAGATATAACTCCCTATCCCAACGTGTTACATCGTCGAACTGGCTGAATTCTCCGCTGCCGCCAGTCTGTTTATAACCTCGATAACCTGCCCTGATAGCTTCTGTGAATTTCTCCAGACAAGTACCGGCTAAATATTCTAAGTCCCCTGTACATACCTCTTCAAACTGCTCTTTCATAAAGGTAAACAATTCATCATCGGTAAGATTATCCTCCGCTTCATTCTTAAACTGATAAAAGATATCCTGGAGATCTGTCAGCGTCTGCATGTAATTATCCTGTGTAATATACTGGGAGTCACAGAAGTGGTATATAAGCTTCGGCAGAATTCCTTCCCCGAATTCCACTCTTTGAGCACTCTTAAGACTGTCGTTTCGCAGTACCACCAATTCCTTCGCCTCTTCATAGGATAAAGACAGACCAAAGCTTTCTGTTTTTTCATTTACTGCCAGAAGTGCCGTTATTTCAGCTTCCTGCTTTTTAAGCTGCATTACTTCAAATAAATTGTCCTCCATAAATAATCCTCCTTCCAAGATGGTATCTCATTATAGGGCAGCTTCCAATCTATTACAAGACTTGAAAAAATCGTGATTTTGTGGTAATATATATACAGGAAGAGACAGATTGCTTGAAGATTTGTCTCTTTTTTTTATTGAAGATAGATTGGATTAGAAAAGACAGTTTTTCACAAGGGGACGGTGAATTACAAAAGAGAGAAAGAACTCCTGCTTCATTTCCGAGGTATAAGAAGTCCTAATTGTCTGAAGATTTTGTGCTTGACATCATGAAAAACAGATAACTCGCTACGCTCAAACAATCTGTTTTACATGATAGCACAAAATCTCCAGACAAAAGGACCTCTAATACCTCTCCATAGGCACATTCGTTCTTTCTCTCTTTTGCAATTCACCTGAAATCATTTATATGGGAGCAGAGTTATATGTTTTATAATTTCAGACCTTTTGTAATGATGGTTTTCGTTTTTTACAACCTGAATTCTATGGGATATTGTTTAGCAAATTAAGTCCTAAAAATGCTACATATATTCATTTTATATATAGCAAAAAAATTATTAAAGTTTTTGTTGACTCTCACCCAACGTGATAGTATATGCTTATAACAGAGATTAGAAGCAATAGAACAGCTGTTACCAATTAACCTATAAATATATAATCAACCAACCTGAATATAATCTCTGGATATGGAGGTACCGCCATGATGACAATAAAACAGGTCTCTGATCTTACGGGAGTAAGTGTTCGTACCCTGCAATATTATGATGAAATCGGTCTGTTAAAACCATCTGATACTACAGCTGCCGGATACAGGCTCTATAATAAGGCATCCCTGGAGACCCTTCAACAGATACTGTTTTTTAAAGAACTGGACTTTCCTTTAAAGGATATAAAAGCAATTATGCAAAATCCACAGTTTGACAGGCTAAAAGCTTTAAGAGATCAACGAAAGCTTATACAGGCTAAGGCTGACAGACTTGGTAACCTGCTTGGTTTAATCGACAGGCTTTTGAAAGGAGAAGAGGATATGAGCTTTAAGGAATTCGATATGACGGAATATTTTTCTGCCCTGGAGGATTTTAAAGAGACCCATTTAGATGAGATTGTAACTTACTGGGGCAGCATGGAAAAGTTCGATGAGATGTTTGAGACCATGAAAGAAAAGGAATCAGAAATCGGTCAATTGGCAATAAAGCAATATGGCAGTATTGAGAAATATACAAAAGCGATGAAACAGAACCTGATGGATTTCAAAGGTACGATGGACAGAATGAATTCACTTATGGATTCCTCTAAAGATTATGTAGCTAAAAATACGGAACTCCATAAAAAATTGACTTCTGACAGGAGGAAAGACCCCTCTTCAGCAGAAATACAGAGTATCGTAAAAGAGTTGATGGACTTAATGAGGGATACCTTAAACGGAATAGACATGGGCGATAACTACTGGAATCTTGTTTTAGAGGGTTATACTACTGACAAGGCTGTCAGAGAAGCTACCGACAGAATATATGGTGAAGGTGCCTCCACCTTCCTGGCCAATGCTTATAAGACCTATCTTGAAAAGCATCAATTGATATAATCGATTAAATTATTTGGTTGATGAAGATACTAAAATTGCTACATTAGGTAGAATTATGACAAAAGATTTACACCTTATATATGATGATAAACCAACCAGTATCATCATTGTGTACTGATAATATGAATTATTATGTAAGATTTGCTCAATACAATAATATAAACCTTGAGCAACTAAAAACTGGCAAATCACTGAAGGGTATTTACAACAACTCACAGCAAGTTGAAAGGGTTTATACGTGGTTTTAAAGGAGTATCCATATTATTAAAAAAGCAAAGCCTAACGTCAATAGGAGCACAGGCAATTTGCATAAAATAGAAAGAACGAATACGCTTATGGAAAGGCATTAGAAGTTCTTTTCTCTGGAAATTTTGTGCTATATAATAAAGCTGATTGTCTGAGCGCAGCGAGTTATCAGTTTTATTATATGTCCAGCACAAAATATTCAGAGAATTAGAACTTCTTATGCCTTGGAATTGAAGTATGACTCTTTCTGTTTTATGCAAATTGCCGTCCCCTTGCGAAAAACTGTTTTTAATCCTTTAACATTTATTCAATCACAATTTCCTGCTCACGAAAGAGCTTCTCAACTGTTTCTTCATAACTGTCTAACTGCTCTGATTTCTTAATCTTTTTCAGGTACTTCTCATAATCAGTAAAGACCGTACTCATATAAATCCATAGTTCCTTCATCTTAAACAATACATTCCGGTCAGGAGCCAGGACCTTACGGTAATCTTCATATACTCTGTCATGAAATTGCCTGAAGACCTCTTTGTCCGGCTGCTTATTTTCCTTAATGGCAGCAATCAGTCCCGGATAGGCAAGAAGCCCTCTGCCAAGCATTAAGGTATCCACTTCCGGAAATCTTTGATTGAACTCTTTAAAATCCTTAAGGGTAAAGATATCTCCATTGTAGCAGACGGGATTCTTACTGGTCTTCAAGGCATCGGCAAAGACCGTCAGATTTGGTTTGTTCTTATAGAAATCCTTCTGAATTCTTGGATGAATGATCAGCTCTTTCAGAGGATATTTATTATAAATCTGAAGCAGCTCATAGAATTCTTCCGGCTGTTCTTTTCCAATTCTGGTCTTGATTGAAATCTCTGTAACGGACTTTTCAAAGATCTCTTCCAAAAATCTATCCAGTTCTTCTCTGAGTGCCAAAAAGCCGGAGCCTTTATTTTTGGATACAACCGTGCCGGAGGGACAACCCAGGTTTAAATTTATTTCATGATACCCATACTGCTTTATCTTTTCCGAAGCACTGATAAAACTATTGGCGTTATTGGTAAGCAGCTGGGGTATTAAAACCATTCCTTTGTTATTATCCGGATGAATATCCTTAATATCTTTGTTCTTAAAGGCTAGATCCGAATTTGTTGTTATAAAGGGTGAAAAATATTTGTCTACCTGGTCATAATAGGTGTGAAATGCATTTCGGTAGATATATCCGGTTATCCCTTCTAAGGGTGCAAGATAGAATTTCATTGCTTTTTCGTTCTCCTTTTCGACAAATGCCATATGAAGTAGAGTATAACCGAAAAGCAACTTTGATTCAATATCCTTTTACTGGGCTCTCAGATAATCTGCATACCAGTAAGCAACTTCGCTGATTCGATAGAGCTCGGACTCCTTACTGACACTGCGCCATAACTCCTTATATTCCTGATGCCAATATTCAAGCCTTACTGCAAGCTCCTTCCCCTGCTCCTTTGCATCTGCCGTACTGGGACCGCAGGCTGCAAAAGCACCAATCTCATTAAAGAGCTTCATGCCTGCTCCTGCTATGAAATAAGCCTTATAAAGATAGCGCTTCTCCTGTCTGGCAGTGGACAGTATCCGATAAAGAAGGGTTAGACAGTTATCTATATTTACATTGGTTGCGTTAATCTCATCCCAACTGATATCTTTTAACACAGGTGAATAGGGTTCTCCGTTAATGGCATTTTCCGTTAATTCCTTAAAGCATATTACCTCATACCAGGTAACCGCATTCTGTTCTGATAGTGTATTCACGACAGACAGAAAGGTATCTGTTGCATCTCCATATTCAAGCCTCGATATTTTACAATTGATTTCCTCAAACTCCAGACCTTTTGCATTCCAGGAAAAGGCTGCTCCATAGATCAGTCCCGCTAAGGAGAATTCCGGATGATTAATGTGTCCGAAATCACCCCAATCCGTATTTAAAATTCCCTCTGCCTGATATTTGACTGCATAGCTGCTCATTCTCCTGATATTTTCATAAGCAGATCTGTAATTATTAATCAGCCTGTTCCAGCCATTGACCCCGGGACATACATATTGAAGTGCACCTGCCTCTTTCAGTGCTTTGGTATTGTCCTCACTTTCATTGGGTTCATATCCCCAGTTGAGGCAGATTACACCCTCTGGAAGTTTCTTAACAGCTTCCGGAAATCCGCAGATAATATCTCCCCAGAACATCGGCTTTTTTCCTTTGCTGTTAAGAAACTCGCATATTTCTGCGACAAAGTCTATGTACATATTTTCAAGCCCGACCTTATCGGCCATCGCTTTGCTTTTTCCTTTTCCCAGGTCAAAGGTTTCGTCTGCACACAGGTTAAAATATTCAGATGAAAATAAAGGGATAAACTCCTGAAGCATTTCTGTAATAAAGGTAAAACTATCTTTATTCGAAATATCAAGAGTATGATGACCCATTCTTTCATAAAAAGAGAAAGGTTCCTTGTCCGCTCCCTCCAGTTCACAGAGATGAGAATAGGTCTTTGTACGAAGTACTTTATAAAGATGCCCGAAGGTAGCAATAGAGGGCACAAGATCTATGTGCAGGTTGCGGCAGTATTGATCCAGCTCAAGAATTTCCTCAGCTGTAAGTGGCGTATCATCCCGCCAGACTTCACTGAAATTACGAAATAGAAAACTATGTTCAATATATAGCTGCAACTGGTTCATTTTATAATAGGACAGCTTATCCGCAAGTTCCTTCAGACTTTTTAGAGTCGGTATACGTCCTCTGGTTATATCGTGATAGAACCCCCTGTTCGCTATGACCGGATAATCTTCAATGGTAAGGGCCGGAAGTACCGCTCCCTTAAAATTAATTATCTGGCGTAAAGTCTGGATTCCATACAGTATCCCCGCACTGCTGCCACCATATAATTCTATTGCATCTTTGGTAATATTTAACTCATACCCTTCCGGGTGCAAATTTGTCTTTAAGCCAAGAAACAGCTCTCCTGATATTTTTTCTCCCTTGGAAATAAGGTAATGAAAACCCAGCTGTCTGAGGACTTCCTCTTTCAAAATAGCGGCATGAGCTACGGCTTGTCTGTCACATAAGCTGCTTACAGTTATGCGCCCGTTGTATCTTAAGACAAAGCCGGTATCCTCTTCCAATATCATTTTCTGTGGTTCCGGTATTAAATACATAACACTCTCCTTCATTTGTGAATATCTTCTGTTTGTGCTTCTATATAACCTCGATTTATATTCTACCTTTTGATTGTATCCATAATTTAGATATATTACAAGCTTTTATGACATAAAAATGCTTCATTCTCTTATGTGCAATTTGCACTATAAAAGGATGAAGCACTTATTTATTTCATACTAAAACTGTCATTTAAAAGAAGAGTACTATATAGAAACAATACATCCTGCCCATTAAAATCAATATAATCCCCTAAAATCGCACTTGATACATAGCGTATATCCACCAGTGTTATCTTAGAATATCCTTCAGCCAACAAGGGTGTCAGACTGCTGCCAAAGGAATCTCGGAATATTATTAATTCTTTTTTTCCAAGAGCTTTGGGATTTTCAATTGTTAGCAAAGGAACCGAACCCGATAAGAACATTTCATAGGGGTCTCTACTTTTAAGCTTGTCAAAATCATATATCCCGGAGGTACTGTCTTTCTCATAGTTATAGACAATACAGCTGTCCAGGAGCTCATTGGTCAGATACGTAATATACTCCTTTTCCAAAGGCAAAGCAGACTGTCCGTAATAGACTCCATAAAAAAGTGTCTCCGGTGTGATCTCCTGATATGAATGTCCCTGGATATCCTCTGCTCCCATACTGTTTAGCAGTTTCTTTGCCACAGGCTTTAGCATCTCCTGCCTCCAATGTGTATCTGTTTTGTAGTAACTTTTTACATGAAGGAGATTTCTGATATCTATAAAATCAGCATACCTCATTCCTGCTCTTATGGTATCATAGAGGCGGTCATAATCCATATGAGGATAACCGAACTTCTCTGCCAGATAATACCCCTTATCAGGGACAATACAGGTATAAAGATTGCCCATACCTTCGGCCAGATAGTTATCATAAAGGAATTGAAATCTGTTCAGGGCATTGGAAAGAGAAGCCTCCTTTAAGGGATAATTAAGCTTCTCCGCATATCCATCCGCAATATAAATACCGTTATTATCCTTCTCCTGAAGCAGTTTGTAGAGAGTGTAAGCTTTTATTCTTCTGAATATATCTCTGAAAGGAAACTGATCCATGGCATATCCCTCAAAAGCATCTCCCATCTTATTAGAAAGGAGAAGCTCTGCAGACCAGTCCGATTTTAGCTTTAACTTTCTTCTCTCGCTGTCAGAGAATTCTGCCTGAGGTTTCAGACAATTTATAATGGAAAGGGTAAATAAAGCGATAAGCAGTGATGAAATGCCAATTACATATTTGATTCTATCTTTCATTACTTCCTCATTTCTACTATAAATATTGTCAGCATGCCACTTTAGACAATGCTGCTACACGAAGGTAATCCTGCTCTTTCCTTATCTCTATGCTTCTTATTCGTAACCAGAGGAATGCAGGAGTCCGAGGAAGAAATGGCAAGACTTCATAAAAATAGGGATAAGGTAAGAATGTATTTCAAGATTCTATTAAAATCTAAAATACAAAAATGGGTTAAAGGAACCGTCCACCAGATATCCCGTAATCACCAGAAGCAGGCAGACCAATACCGCCGGCTCAATGACCACTGCCACACTGCTCCCCACCTTTCCTTTGATAACACGCCTATATAGCTTGCCAGCAACCGGCGTTGCACTGATTACTCCAATGCTCAGTAATATACTGTAACTTCTGAAATAATACAGCGTCTCCTGTGTAACTGCCTTGATTCCTGTAAGACCAAACATTCCTCTGATATCTTCCATTGCCTGGTTTAAATTTTCTGCGTTGAACAGAACAAAGCTTATCATCACCAGCACCAACACGTAAACGAGAGAGAGGACAGAAGGAATCCATAATTTACTTTTAAACAGGCAGAATTTCTCAAGTATCAGCAGTACAGCAAAATACAGTCCCCACAGTATGAAATTCCAGGCTGCCCCATGCCATAATCCGGTTAACATCCATACCACCAGCAGATTAAATATCTGCCTTTGCTTTGAGACCCTGTTGCCACCCATGGGTATATAAACATAATCTCTGAACCAGGAACTTAAGGATATATGCCAGCGTCTCCAGAACTCGGTAATACTCTTTGCGATATAAGGATATTGAAAATTCTCCAAAAAACGAAATCCAAAAATCTGTCCAAGACCTATTGCCATGTCACTGTAACCGGAAAAATCATAATAAATTTGCAGGGTATATGCCGCTGCATAAATCCAGAAAAATAGTATCGATTTGTCCTCGGAAGCTCTGAAATGAGCAACCAGCAGTCCAAAGGAATTCGCAAGGAGCACCTTTTTTGAAAGGCCCACTAAGAACCTCCGGCTGCCGCAGTATATCTGCTCGAGACTGTGCTTCCTGTTATGAAGCTGTTCTGCTATATCCGCATAACGAACAATAGGACCAGCTACCAACTGAGGAAACAAAGTCGAATAGGCCATAAAATTTATAAGACTTTTCTCTGCTTTAATATCTCCCCGGTGCACATCGATTACGTAACTTATGATATGAAAGGTATAAAAGCTGATTCCCATTGGCAAGGCTATGGAAAGCATCGGCAGAGATAAATGGGCAGCTTCATGAACGCTCTGTATAAAGAAATCATAATACTTAAAGAAGCCTAAAATTACAAGGCTTATCAAGATGGAAGTAATCATCCAGTACTTAGCCTGTTTCCTGCCTGCAAGGCTCTCAATGCGAAGCCCCATAAAATATCCCTGTAAAATGGATGCAACCATTAGTATGCTGTACAATGGTTCTCCCCAGGCGTAAAACAGAAGGCTTGCAAGGAGAATTAGGAAATTCTTGTTCTTATAAGGCACAAGAAAATAAACTATCAATACCGCTGGTAAAAAAAAGTATAGAAACGTTATACTCGAAAATAACATGGCAACTCCATTACTGTTGTTTTTCCAAGGTCAGATCCACTTTACCGCCGCATACGGTTTTGAATGCATCTACAATCTGGTCTGAGGTAACCGTATCTGAAAGGGAACTTTGTACCATCATAAGCATTATCGTGTCACCGGAGGCTGTAACTTTTAAGTCATCCGCACCTACACAAATCCACTTGTTCTGATTAATACCGTCTAACATCTGCTTCGCAACAGCTTCTGTGTCCTTGCTGTCCTTTACCCTTACCAGCGCCATGGAATAGGCCTGCGAGGTAATGAGTGCTTCTGATACTGTTGCTTCCTTGATAAGTGTGGCATCGGTCAAACCTGTATTATACTGGAGAGCATTGGTATCTGTAAGATCAACTTCTCTGGTTTCCAGGTTCAACCCCGGGTCCTTCTGTTCATAAATCTTGTCTATAATTTCACTAAGCGTACCCTCCGGTCCTTTGGAGGCGGCTTCACCGGATGACTTTGAGCAGGCTGCCAGGCTTACGGTTAATAAGGTTACCATCATAATACATAGTAATTTTTTGAACATTTCTTATCCTCCTGTAAGAACGATGAACTTCTTTCACTGTTCAATTGTTCTTTGTTTTTTTCTTTGTTTTTTTCACTGTTTTTTTGTTTTTTATTTTTCTTTGTTATTTTGTTATTTCTCTTAATTATTTTTTGTTTGTTATTTTTTTTTGTTTTTTTTGTCCTTAAAAAAAATATATTTATTTGACTATGCCTTCAAGCCTTTCTTCTGTTAACACATCCCCTGCACTGTTTACATAATCCTTTGTATCTTCTTTTCCGGTAAAAACATCAAGGAGTTGTAGTCCCTCAGTACCCATATTTAAAAATACAATTGCTGTTTCTCCCTCCCCAAGAACAGGCATGAGGTTGGTTAGTTCTTTTGCTATTCTGTCCTCTGTCAGAGAATGCTTATAGAGTTTCACAAGCCGGAAAGTCCCTTTGCTGTTCCCAGCCGTTTGAATTACTGCAATTTCTGTAGCTGTATCCATGAGTTCCTGCGTATAATCCGGCAAATTGATACCACGTGGTTCTATGCTGAACTTCTCTGGTGTTGCTGGTTCTCTGGTCCCTGGTATGTTTTGAAATACATAAGTGGCAGATAGAAATATTAGAAAGGCTGCAGCTGTTAAAGCAAATCCGAGAGATACCCTTCTTTTTCCTTTGATCCGTTCTGGGTTTTCTTCGTTTTTTTTCAGCTGTTCTGCTTTTTGATACACCTCGCTTAAGAATTCCCGGTCAGATTTCATAAGACCATCCCCCCTTTCTCCAAGATTTCTTTCAGTTTTAACTTTGCCCGATGAGATATAACCTTGACAGCACCGATACTTTTATCCATAACAACAGCGATTTCGGCAAGTGAAAAACCGTTAAGATACTGAAGCACAACCACTTTACTGTATTCTGGTTTCAATTCCTTGATTGCCTTTTTAAGTGTTATGGAATCTTCTTTCCTATAAATGATTTCCTCCAGCGTTCTTACATCCTCCAGCTGCAGGTCCTCTATTAATGTCGCTTTTGTTCGATTCCGTTTTCTTATATAGTCAATGGCTCGTCGTTTACCTAACATAAATAAATAGGTTTTAAACTCGTACTCGGAGAAATATCTGTCCGGATGCAGATAAATATAAGCGAATACCTCCTGGGCTATATCTTCGGAACTATGATAATCCTTCAGAAACTGCAGTATAAAATAAACCAAAGGATAGCGATAGCGTATTACCAATTCTTCAAAGGCAGAAATATCCCCCTCAAGAAAGGCTTTATATAATGTTTTATCAGGAATCATTGAAGTGCACCCCGTAAGTAATTCTTTTGTATACATCTCTTATTCGTTGCGTTTGATAATAAGGTTACACCGAAATAGAAAAATATTCGAAAAAGCGAAAAACTCTTTGGCATGTAATAGTTGGACTAGCATATAATTTAGTAATAAAACGATTGGACAAACAATATAGGGACCTTGTTTCTATATGTTTATCACCGGAAGTTGCTGTAAGCTTCCGAATAAATCAATGTAAATTAAGGGGTTTGGAGCTGCAGTTCATAAGCTGTGGCTCCCGTTACGAGGCTTAAAACCGCTTCGTATGACATGCTGCGCAAAGAAGCGCAAGAAAGAGGTGAAGTATGATAAGAAAAAGAAAATCGCTGATTGCAATGCTGCTGGTAATCCTTTTACTGGCAACAGCATTACTGTCACAACCTTTTGCTGCGGATGCGACTACGCTATCCACAGCATTTTCTCAGACTCTGGAGGCTGAAAATGCCGTTATGGCCGGTAACGTAAAGGCTGGCACTGCACGGGCAGGTTTCAGTGGCACCGGATACGCCACAGGGTTTAACCAGGCCAGCAATAACTCCTGGTCCATGCAGCTAACGATTCCTGCATCACAGCATTATACCATTACTGTTCGTACTGCCGCAGACAGCTACAAAGAGAATTTCCTGCTTATTAATGGTGCTTCTGTTGCTACTGTTGTAAGCACGGGTGACGGTGCCTGGCATGATACGGTACTGAACAGCATTTACATTGAAGCCGGTACCATTACCCTCTCCATTAAGGAAAGCTGGGGCTGGTTCGATCTGGATTATGTAAAGATTGAAAATGGTACTGGTATTCCTGCTTCTGTGTATACCAAGGCAACCTCATCTTTGGTTAATCCCAATGCCAATGCAAAAACCAAAGAAATCATGAGCTACTTAAAGAGTATTTATGGAAAGAGCACCTTGGCTGGTCAGACCTGTACCTTAAATACGGATAAAGAATCCGACGCTCTTTATCAATTTACAGGCAAGTACCCTGCACTGCGGTTATTTGACATGATTTTCTGCTCTCCTGCCAGCAGCTGGCAGAATGCTGATGAAGTGCGGCTTGCCAAAGAGTGGAATGCAAAAGGTGGTCTTACCTCCTTCCAATGGCACTGGCATGCACCCAAAGGTGGCGCTGACTTCTATACCAAGGGCACTACCTTTGACCTGTCAAAGGCAGTAACCTCTCTCAACATAAGCAGATTACCTTTAACTGAAATTAAATCCATGTATGAATCCGGTCAGATTTCAGAGGAAACCTATCTTATGGTTCGGGATATCGATGTTATCTCAGGTTACCTGGATTCCCTCCAGCAGGAAGGCGTAACCGTACTCTGGAGACCGCTTCATGAGGCCAGCGGCGGCTGGTTCTGGTGGGGTGCCAAAGGTGCTGAACCTTATTTGTGGCTCTACAGGCTTATGTTCGACCGTCAAACCTATTACCATCATCTGAATAACCTTATCTGGGTATGGAACGGCCAGAATGCTGACTGGTATCCGGGCGATCAGTATTGTGACATCGCAGGCACCGATATTTATGCCGACGCTCATAACTACAGCGTTCAATCCGACCAGTTCGCAAAAACCGTGAACTATTCCAATGGCACTAAAATGGCTACCTTAAGTGAAAACGGAGTCATGATGGACCCCGACCTGATGAAGAGGGACAATGTTTACTGGTTATGGTTTGGTGTGTGGAACGGCGATTTTCTCCTGGACTACAATGGAGGCATCGGAAATACCTATACGGAATCCTCTATGGTTTATAAAGTTTATAACAGTGATGTTGTTACGACCCTGGATGAACTACCGGCATTCACTGGAGGTACACCAACGCCTACTGTGACCACTACTATTACTCCCACCGTGACCCCCACCGTGACCCCTTCTGTGACTCCCACCGTTACTCCCACTGCAACTCCCACCGCTACCCCTACTGTGACTCCTACCGTTACTCCTACTGTAACCCCTATTGTGACTCCTACTGTGACCCCCACCATTACCCCTACTATGACCCCTACCATTACACCTACTGTTACACCAGGGGGTAACTATAACCTGGTACTTACAAATACTGGAGACAGCTCTGCTTCCACAAATACTCTTTATAACAATATCAAACTTACCAACTCAGGTAGTAATGAGCTTGCATTAAATAAACTTACAATACGTTATTATTACACCAAGGATGGCAGCAGCAATGAAACCTTTTATTGTGACACTGCAGCTTTAGCCTTAAACAAAGCTCCCTGGTATAAAGCAATAACCAGCTCTGCTAAAGGAACCTTTAAGACACTTTCTGCTCCAAAAGCTACTGCAGACACTTATCTGGAAATCAGCTTCCAGTCAGATGATACGCTATCGCCGGGTGCTGTCCTCACAGTAAACACAAGACAGAACAAAAATGACTGGAGTGCTTACAACCAGTCCAACGATTATTCTTATAAGACCAATGCCAATGTAACCGTTTATTACGATGGGTTACTGATCCTTGGTACTGAGCCGTAAAAGAAGAAAGGGTTGCCGTATAAGCCAGAGGCTTATACGGCAACCCTTAATCTTAATGAGGAAATATTTAGAACGTGAACTTAGCTTATGTCAATTTCTCAATTTTACGCAGGAATACATATGTATTCTCATCCGATAACTCTTCTGTATAGGAGAAATTCAATTTGTTAAATCCCCTGATTTCTTCCGGCTTTTTCACCTGGCATTCTGCCATATAGCGTACCATCTCGCCTCTTGCCATCTTAGCTATGGTTCCCTTTTCAGTCAGCTTTTTGTTAATCAGCTCTCCAAAAACACAGGTTATCAGTCGTACCTCATCTCTTAAATAACGGGTTATACATTTGCTGTATTCAACGGAAGCCAGATTAATTATCAGGTCTGTTTCCGCAGCCAACTGAACTGCCAGTCTGTCCTTCCAGAATTCATACAGGGAGTGAAATCCCTTCCCCTTCAGCTTCGCCTGCATCTCCAGCCGGTAAGGAATTACACCGTCAAAGGGTTTTAGCACGCCATAAAATCCTGACAGAATACGAAGATGTTCCTTGACATATTCCAGCTCCTTTGTCTGAAATACCAGCGGTGCCATATACTGGTATTGTTAAAATGGTGCAACTTCCATTTTTCCTTGATTTTAAAGGATTTTTACACAATACACGCGTTCCAGAAAACAGTATTTCATTTCTACTGCTACATACCAATGTATATTAAACAGCATGCTCGCTTTAAATAAATGTGCATACTGTAATCATGTTTCTGCAAGTAGTTTTAAATATTGAAGTGTCTGCTTATCTAATGCCTTCTTCAACTTCTCATTTTCTCTCTTCAGCAGCTGGTTTTCTTGTTTTGTTTTTTCCAGTTCCCGCTTGTAG
Source organism: Anaerocolumna sp. AGMB13020 (assembly GCF_033100115.1). Taxonomy (NCBI): domain Bacteria; kingdom Bacillati; phylum Bacillota; class Clostridia; order Lachnospirales; family Lachnospiraceae; genus Anaerocolumna; species Anaerocolumna sp. AGMB13020. The sequence continues at coordinate 1,569,035 of NZ_CP136910.1, forward strand.
ACTTCTAACTGTTTCTCAAGACTGTAGTCAATAATTTCTTTTCTTATAATTCCCAGCTGTTCTTCCTTTTGCTCATTCTTCACTTCATCAAGTGCCTCTCGAACCCGATCATTTTTATAGAAGAAACCCTTGGATAATCCTGTCTTTCTTGATAATTCAGTCACTGATATTATTCTACCGCTGTCTTTGTAATTCTTGATTTCCTGCAATGCAAAATCAACTTTATGCAAACTTTCCAGTTGATTTATTTCTTTCATTTTATCATGCTTAGCCATCAGTAATTTCCCTCCCAGATTGTGCTTCTCATCTTCAAAAAACTCCTGTGTCTTTATTGCAACTTTTTCATCTTTCCAGCCAACAATATCCTTTACCACTTCTTCAGTAGAATACCCCATATATTCTCGTATTGCTTGTAAAGAAGTTCCGCTACGATATAACACCCTGCACAACTCTCTTTGATACATACTACCTTTAAAGATATATTCGCCATCTAAAATTCCCAGTTTACTACATTGCTTTGAAACAGCATCTGCAAAACTGGCTGTTGAATACTTTTTGCCACGCTCATTGTGAAAGAGCTGTGCATCAAATGTTAACTTATTTCGCTTCATATATTGAATGATAATCCAATATAATATACTTGGAATTGGTATACTTCTATTTTCTCCCGGTATACGCAACCAGCTAGTTCCCTCCTCCCAATAGAAATCTGTATCTCTAAATAAAAACATTTTTCCTTTTTCTACCCCTGTGTTAATCAATACCAGACACATAATTCTTAGTGTTTCTGGGAAAAGATATAAGTATTTCTGCAAAATATCTAATTTTTCATCAATGTTATATATATCATTGACCGTATGTATTTCCTTTTCTTTATGGTATAGCACTGGTATCTCAAAACGAGCAATATAATTTCTTGTTTGCAAATATTGAATAACTTCTAAAATAGCATTCAATTTAATATTATAGCTTTGTGACTTCAAATTCTGCGTTCCTAATTTTTTCATATATTTTACTGTAATTTGATAGTCAACATCGAAGATACATAGATTGCATTGTTCAAGATATCTGAAAAAATCTCGTGCATAAGTTTGTCGTATTCTAATGGTATTCATTTTCATACTTGTTACACAAATCAGATAATTTACGTACTCTTGAAGCGCTTTTCTATTATCACTATTTGTAATATCCAGAAAAGAAAAACTTAATATAGGGGTTCCCTGACTCACCCTCTTCGGATTAATATGTAACCCCTCTACATACCAGACATTTGCCGACCAGTCAATTTCCTTATTTGATATGAATAAAATTCGTCTGCAAAACTCTATAAATTTTCGAAGACTTCCACTGTTCTTTTTCACCTCTTTGGGTACAAACAACTCATATTCTTTTTCTTGGCGGATTTCCATTTTTAGAATATCCGTGATATTATTCTTTTTTACATAACGAAATAAATATTGCAACGGAAGCAGATATTTACATCTTCTTTCATCCTTGCTCTTAACATTTTTTACAATATAATTAAGCAGAGATTCAATCTGTAATTTTACAACAAGACTTGCCTCAACAGAGAAATCCCACTGCAAAATGTTTATGTCTTTTTCCCTTTGAAAAGTTTTCGCAATATTTCCAGTGTAGTGGTCTGACAAATAGATTTGTTTATTCAGCGGAGTCTTTTTTCTCATAATCCCCCTAAAAATCCTATAACTTTTTTCATTGTTTTTCAGAATTTTATTTTAAATACTTTCGTCAAGACCCAGTATCCCCTTGGAGGGAGTACATTTTTTTTAAAGTAACTTAGTCTATGGATAAAATCACTCATAAAATGATACTTAAATCATATTTTAATTCCGGACAGTACAAAGCATTCCTCCTTTCTGAAAGCGATTCTCAAACACTGGTCATCATTCTGCAAATATTACCTTTGATATTCGTTCTATCATATGATAATAACGCTGTCCATTCACTCCACTGAGATATGCTTAAATCCGAATTATGGATTTCTTTATCTGCATTTAAAATCCATATAAGCTTCATTCCTTTATAGTTCAAAAATGTATCTAACAGATCTTTTCGGACAACAACACCGCCTTGGTGCTGTGTAATACGTGTGTCAAATGCAGCTAAATTTCCGGCCTCATCGTAATAGAAACCATCGCTCTTTAACTGTCTAAGATGCAGTGTTTCGATTAGTTCCGCACACGGGACACTCCACGATATTGCCTCTACTTTAGACGCATCAAATTCTTCTTCCCATAACAAATCAGATGAAGCATGTAATATCTTTCCGATTTCTTTTTCAACCTCCTTCTCTACGATTAATTCTTTATATACAATCTCAGGAATTTCAAAACAATCAGTCTCATCAAGCATTTTTTCTTCAATTACACTCTCATCTTGAAAATCTAGATTTTCATCTATTTCCTCATCTTCACAATAATCTAATTTTTTCAAAAAGGCATCCAGTGGGGACAAATCCGGTATCATTCTGGTCTCTGTAACAGTTTCTTTATCACCAGTCTTAATATGGACATCAATCCATGCATACTCTTTAAGTGATTTACAACTAGGCGACCATGGATATTCTCGGTTGAATACCACATAAGTCTGATTATGAGAATCCAGTTCTTGAGTTCGCAAATCCACCCCTTTATTCACACTTTCAGCAAATGCCTTTTCCTGTTCTGGTGTGACAAAGTAAGCATATAGCCAACTCCAAACAAGAAGTTTTTCATCCTTTAAGTCATTGCGTCCAGTATCACAATATTTTGTTAGCGAAACCCATTGTGTGCCTGTGTCGTCTGTCAGATGCATTATATCTTTCAGATTTTTAAAAAATACTCCTTCATCTTCCAGCCATACTCTCTGGCTATTCTTATCAGATATGGCTGTTTTTGTATTCTCATTCCGTGCTGCAGATACAAATTCATCAATTTGCTTAAACACGGGGGCCTCCTCACAAAACATAAAATTACAATTCAGCGTTGGGTCAAAATCGCGAATATAAGGTTCCCATGCTCCTTCGAATGGAATCCTTGCATTATTATTTATACTATATCGCTCTCTCATTTCGTTATGATCAGAAACTCTGGCAAGAATGTTGTACATTGCAATCCACGGATATTTCTTGCCAATGCGCTCAACCTTCATGGTATCGTGCCGATTATAATTATATCTCCGCCCATGATGATCAAACCATTCTTCTTTATATCCAAGCTCATTAATTATGAAGGACATCGCATAATTATAAATCTGTCTATGATTAACATCGAAGTTACGTAGTGCACTCTGAAATACATATCTACCAAAATCACCATACATTCCCATGTTTTCAAATTTCATGGACATACTAACGCTTAATAAACCACCATCAAATTTCATCTTTGTATAATCTTCGGAGACAACTGGAACCGGACTTGATTTATAAGGTGGAATACTCCTGTATCTGTCAATAATCCCATCATAGTCAGGCTGCTCCCACAAAAATCTCTCGATTATTAGTCGTGCATAATCCCTAAGTAGAATATCCGGATACACCTGCTCCTGATCAAAGATTGTTATATAAATGTATTCTGAAAGTAATCGGTATACATCGTTCTGGCCATCTTTACGTTTACAGCAAGCACCAAATACAACTCCATATAGACGCTGGAGTACATATGGATCATTCACCCCTTCAAACTTTTTAAGCATGATTTCACACAAGTCAAATTCCTGTTTCATAAACTCAATCATTGCTTTAGACGCATAATCCCGAAGTGATCTATCCGAAGCCGTAAGAAGCCACCCAAAAAGAGTGAGTAAAAGCTCTGTTTGCTTTTTACTCCTCATAATGATGGACTCTCCCTTATTATACATCTGAATCAACTGCATAATTCTATTGGTATCGTCTGAAAAAACAGTGTTAATATAAGTAGTCCAAATATAATCTCTCTTATTAAGCTCATATCCCATCAATAAATTATGTAAAAAATCTGCATTTAGTGGATGTCCAGTCTTTACACTGTTACCGATAAGCAACTTCCATATATCTTTCGGCTCTGAGGGATATTTTCTAATCAGATTTAAAAATCCCTGCTCAGATATAGTGTCCTTATTTCTCCATTGAAATGATTGAATATATCTGCTAAAAAGATCATATTTATCATAGTCATCACTGATATCGTCAATCAAGTTAATACATTCTTCTCCGAACTTATCCATGTAAAGAACACAGACGTTAATGAACAAATCTCTATTTCCATAATTGCCCACCTTTCCATCTTTTATCTGTAATATTTCGGTAAGTATTTTTTCCTTAACGTCATCTTTTGATTCTACTTGGTTAACAATTGCTTTCGCACAGAAATAATCATTCATTTGATCATAAGCAAAATACAGCTCTTCTTTGTCTCCATATACATAGCTATGAAGAATATGTTCCCTGATAATCTGCAGTATAAATGGAGGTGCGACAATTCCATACTTCTTCCAATAATTCAAGCTTAGCAGCTCTTCTTTTGATATAGCTCTGACCCCTCTATCAGCTAACGAACTAGCTAGCTCATTGATAAGCGGGGACAATAAATCCTCTGCTCCTGAATATCCCTGTTGCCTCAAAGAGTTTGCCATCGACTTTTGTATATTTTCGTTTGCATTAGAAATAAATCGCTCATATAGGGTAGGAAGATCAACCTCATCGCCTTTATATGTGCGACAATATAAAGTCAAAAATAGCGGATTTGTCATTTCATATTCAAAATATTCAAATGACGTAAATGGAATTCCATAATAATTAAAAAATTGTTTTGATGCTTCTATACTATTCCTTTCAAATCCCCGATGAGATATATGGCATATACTTTGGCTTTTGATTCTCTCAATCAAATTCTGATTCATAAGCTGTTTTTCATATTCTGAACGGAAAGAGAAGGCCAGCTTCACATAATTACATCCTTCAATCTTGTCAATTATTACTGGAAGATGTTTTTTCCATAAGGCATTATTCCAGGTTTCATTAAGGGCATCGATGAGCACAGGAATAATTTTCCCCTGGGCCTCTCCCATTGCCTCCAGGATATCAATTAAATCATTAAAAGAAAAATCCAGTCCACAGTTTTTCATAATTTGTTCTTGAATTGGATCATCCGTAAAATATAACCCAGCCAGAAATAATAGTGCATTTCTGTTATTTTTAATCAACTTTTCCACTTCATTTGCAAGCATCTGAGATTTCCCAATTCCAGCTTCTCCAGTCACAACAAGGATTTTTCCTGTAATCATTTGACGCTCAAATTTGTGAATTGATAGGATGCCCGGTAAGTTTAAAAGAGTATCTATCGACTCAATTTTTCTTCCTATATCAAAATATTTGTTCTTAGACATTTCTTTTTCTTGTTTTGAAATAAGCTCATCTCTAAAGGCAGCCAAATACAATTCGTTTTGCCTGTTTTCTAATTCTGTCTTTGTGGCTTTAAATTTTTCGATTTCAGCTTCCACAACCGTATTGATATTATTTTCCCACTGAAAAGAATCTTCTATATTAATATATCCAATATCAGCGGTATTCCTAACTGTTTCTTTTATTGTGTTAAGATAACTATGATATTGATTATAATTCCAATTTAACGAATCAATTTGAGAAATAAGCTCTTCCTTTTTTTCATTAATATACTTGATTGCAGCTTCGTCATGTACAAATAAAGACAACTGAAGCGAAAAATCGGTATCCACATTGAACTCGCGATTAAAACGCTCCCCGAGTTCTGCAAACATGTACTTATTGTGGTCTACTATCCAGTCATACGTAATTGAGTGACTGCCAAAGTAATAACTGGAAAGGTATGGATATTTTCTTGCCTGATCTAAAATCGTATCACCTGTTATAAGTTCCAAGGTAATATTATTACTAGCTAAATGATCTACAGCTTTTCTATAATCACTCGCATCTACTGATAAATGCTTGTTACTATACAAGAAGATATGATCTACTTTTCCAACATAATGTTTAACTGTCTTTTCAGCTGAATGCAATATTTGATCATATCCTGGTCTGTCATCAAAGAACTTTGCCTGATAACCAATCCATCTCTGATTCGTTTCATCATATACTGGTTCCGATTCAATTCCTGCATTATTAGGGTTGCTATGGACGCTTCTGTTCTTCTTGTTTACAGAGAGAAATTCATTAGTAAACAATTGACGACACAAGTCTTCAAATTTAAAGCGAACACCTCTGGCATCATTATTCTTTGTAATAAACTGCTCCCATGTAATTATCCCAATAGACATATTTTATCCCCCTTTTGTACTTGCTTGCCTTCTATCATATAGACTGTCAAATCTTATTCAGAAAACCTTATTTAGCTCAGCCATCTTCGTAGATACTCCAATCCACCATTCACACTGCAGGAACACGTCGCGAAATCATGAACCGATTTTGATTTAATCTCATTCCCACACATTTTACACCAAATGTGGTTTTTAAAATTTCCTAATCTTCATTTCCCAACTATTATCCTTTTTCCTCTACACCCTTCCACTGCAAAGGACGACAGACTCGCATTGACTTGAGTAGACAAAAATGTTATGAAGACACCTATTGGTGACTTTACGGATTAGTATTTTTAACATACACAACAAAAATACAACCTTTTTATTCGCTTGAATTAATCTCATTTATTTAATAATTTCATCTCATTTGGCTCGGACTAATATAATTACAATTAAATATACAAGATACTACTTTTGTATTATACAGTTCATCATCTCCAGCATTAATCATTTCAACATGCCAGCACTTTTCAAGATTTGTTGTTTCCCCATTTTTATTAGAAACATCAAGTATAACCAAAAAGCCCAGTCTGTTAATATTTGCATAGCATGCAGTCTGCGATATATTTTTTCTATATTTAGCCGACTCTTCTGCTATTGTCTTTTTCTCCTTATCTTTCCACACTTTTAATTCTAGCGGAATTATATTATCAAACAATAAATCAATTTCACCTTTTGATTTTTCAGGCTTTTTTTGTATTCTCTCTGAATTGAATGAATCACACAGTCGCTCATATATAAAAGGTAGAAAAAACAAATCCTCCATTTGAGAGTATGTAGTTTCTTTTTCATTATTAATATATTCGAAAGCTCTATTTCTTAAGAAAGTTTCTTCTTCTAAACAAAGAGTAACCTTTTTCATTAGCCAGATGATTAATTCTACAAAAGATTTCTTCAAATTGGGTTTCCCTATAAAAATTAATGCATTTGAAAGTTCCTCATATATTCTTTCTAGAATAACAATTTGACTTTCAGATAAGCTCCTCCGAGTATTCACATCAATAAATTCATTTTCTGCATCAAAAATATTCTTAATACACGGAATACTAATATTGTATTGAACATTTGCAGATTCAATAGAATCCACTCTATTAATCAAGCATAAATCATTAATGTCTAAAAGGCCATTTACCTCCAGCAAAATCGGTAACATTGACTTATTGAAGTTATTCATGCTTAAAGGATGTAATAATATATCATTTTCTTCATCGAGAAAAGTTGTCATTCTTCTGGACCATCCATCCATTGAGATCTTTGCACATCGTTGACCTAGTAAACTCATTTGTTTTTTTGCCTGCATAATAAATCTCTCAGCTTGTTTCTCAAATGAAGGGGCATCTCCTTGAATATTTTTACCATATTCTATTAGTTTATTGTTTATTTCGTAAATCTCATTTGTATATTCTTTATATGCCTTTAGCATATTGTTTAGTATTACATCAACTTTAAATTTATAAAGCTTGCCAGTTTTGTCTATTTTAAAACTTTCAATCATTTTTGTTTTCCCAAAATCACCAATTCCTGAATATCCCCTACCGTCTTTTAATCGTTCAAGTCTTCTATATATCAAATCATTATAATAATCTATTAACTCAACCTCATAACTAGATGCAGTAAATTTCTCATTAGTTAGTTTTGATAGCGTCATATTTAGTATTTCATTTAATGAATCTCTTTTTGTAACTACTATATTTATTTGTTGCTCAATCAATTCAAGACCATGACTTTCATATAAATCAGACAGATCAAATTGAATACTTTGTAACTCTGCTCTAATAGAAATATCACATTTATTTATTATCTTTCTGGCGATAATTATTTCATTTAAATCATGTACTCGAAATGTATCTCCAATCATAAGTTATTACTCCTTTAATTTCGATTAATAGTTATCTATAGTAAAAAGTATTTAAATGGGCGTCGTTGTCTTACACTAAGGTTTTCTAATACTGATGTTAGCATCTAATTAGTACAAAACAAAATGAGACAATCCCTTGAAATAATGTATAATAACAAGAGGAGGAACTCATTATGCCAAGAAAATCAAAACAACACACTAAGCAGTTCAAGTTGGATGCTATCAACTATCGCAAGGAACATCCTGATCTTACACAGGTTGAATGTGCCAAGAATCTCGGAATTGGTATAAGTACCTTAGCCAAATGGGAGGCTCAGTTCCGTGACCATGATGGTGACATTCCCGTTAGAGGTTCCGGTAACTACGAATCAGATGAACAAAAGGAAATCGCTCGTCTCAAACGTGAGCTCCGTGACGCTCAGGATGCACTTGATGTGTTAAAAAAAGCCATCGGCATTCTGGGGAAAGATTGACAGAAGCTATCTATACCGAAGTTTCTGCCAAGGTAGAGGCATCTAAAGTCACAAAACGCCGAGTCTCTACTTCCGGAATGCTGAAATTTTTAGGCGTGTCTCGCTCTGGATATCATGCTTTTCTGAACCGAAAAGTCTCTTCCACCAAGCAACGTAAAGAGGCTGTCAAAAAGGAAATCCAGAAGATTTATGATAGTTCAAAACAGAATTACGGCGCTCCTAAAATCACCAAGGAACTTCGCAAATCTGGGGAAACCATTGCCCAGCGCACAGTAGGTAAATACATGCGTGAAATGGGTATCAAAGCTCAGTGGATTAGACCTTGGACCACTACAACCAGAGACTCTGATTTCAGTGATGAACTTCACAACATTCTTGATGAACAGTTTAATCCAGAACGCCCTAATGCTGTCTGGTGTACCGATATCACTTACATTTGGACACAGGACGGATTTGTCTATCTCAACTGCGTTATGGACTTATTTGCGAGAAAGATTATTGCCTGGACTCTTTCTGATACTATGGAAGTGTGTTCCGTTATCGAAACAATCAATAAAGCAAAAGCTTGTCGAGACACCGATTTTCCTTTGATTATACACTCAGACCGTGGTAGCCAGTATGTTTCTAATGCCTGGCGAGAAGCCACTGTAAATATGCAACGAAGTTATTCTCATACTGGCTATCCTTACGACAATGCCTGTATTGAATCTTTCCATTCTCTCATCAAACGAGAATGGTTGAACCGGTTTAGTATTCATAACTACAACCATGCATATAAGCTTGTTTTTGAATATATTGAAGCCTTTTATAACACCGTCAGAATACACAGCTATTGTGATTATTTGTCTCCAGACGAATATGAAAAACTGTATGAGAGGGCTAAGTCTCTGCCTGCTGCTTAACATGCAGAACTTCTCATTTTAATTTGTACTAAATCTTGACATAGGACCATACTATATATTACGCAAATGAACTTTCTTATCGTATCTATAAGTATCACACTATTCAAGTCACTTATTAATAATCTTAATACTACATGAAATTACATAGATCTACCATTATAAATCTGAAAATAAAACTACCAACTATGCTCTGATTTCTTTAATTGACAATTCTACTATAATTCAATATCACATCCATTTCCAAAACAAAGCATACATGGTATTTTACATTTAAGAATTTTCACTGGAAAGCATTTATCAGTTGCTTTGTTATTTTCTCTTCGTTTAAAATTTAAGTAAGTCGCAGAAGCCCCTGCCCTTATAGTAAAGTTGATTCTGCACTTTGTCGAAACGTTTATCTGCCTTAGCCCACCATGGTAGTATGAAGCAGATTACAAAACCCTTATAAGTCCAAAAGCGTAACTACATGTCCCTTCCCCCCCCAAAAAATCCTTCGATTTTATTGTTTTTTTGTCAGAAGAGCCACTGTCTCAGCATTCTTTTAGCAATAATTTATACTACATGGTAAAATATACTGACAAATTCTTAAAGGGATAAAAATTCACATCATTTGAATTAGCTATATTACTAAAAACCCTTCATCCTTAAAACGCCTCTTTAATTCACTTTTGATTATTTTCTCTGTTTTCAAAATTGATAGCCAAGCAAAGATAAATAATCATCTCCCTTGATAATTTGAGAAGTCTGCATGTATTCTCACCTATCCTATATTCACTTGTGTATTTTGTAAAAATTATACCTCCTTGCTTTTTCCCCGTTCGTAAGCAGTTATGCTCCATATCATTTCGCATTTGAAACATAGGTTCAGCATTTGGACTGGTTATATTAGTTTTTTTATCTTCATAGAAGTCTTTTTGAAGCCAGTACATAGCTTTAATCAAAGGATTATTCCCGTGTTTCTTTATTATAGGATTAGGCACCAAAAAATAAGAATTACCATTGCGATCTTTTAATTCTTCTTTCCATATATTTTTAAAATTAATCATGGTGCCTGTAAGACCAATATTAAAATAGTGATTAATGAAAAATCCAATTCTATCAAAAACTGAATAGGCAGTTTTAAAAGCAGTTCGTAGAAGACTCTCCCTTAATGAATGATCTGCATAATCTCCTATATCTGTAAGATCCAGTTCACAATCTGCAAAATGATCTGATGGCTCTAATAATACGGTGGATTTATACCACAAATATCTTGCCAAATTAAATTCTTGTTTAATTTGATTAAATAGACCAATAAATTCTTCATTCTTAGAATCATCTTTCTTATCCAGCGGAAGGTTGATACTATCAACAGCAAAACAATGGTCACCTAATATATCTAAACAAGGCTCAAGAAAAAGGCGAAATGCAAGCATATATTCTCGATACCTAGCTTCTTCAAGATTTCTTATCCCGAACACTGGCAAATCAAGAGGCTTTTTTAAATATCCTTCAATATAATCTGGATGAAACATAGATATGTTTTTTTCAAGTGCCGCTAAATAACCTTGTTCCTCTAAGTTAACTTTATATTTTTGAGTTTGTTGGTAAAAATAATAACAGGCATGATGAAAATAATTTTGCTCATATGATTTTATTTGAAACTGGGCATACTGAAAAAGTGTTAACGAAAGATTCAGACTCGCCATAGCAAAAGCTTTCTCTATCAGTAAGGCGTCATTAAAATAGTCTATTGCAGCAATATATCTCCCTGTTATACGCATTGTATTTCCAATATTAGTATATGTACGCATGGCGATATATCTTGCCACTTTAGTAATTGGCTCATAAAGATTCTGTTCATTCCCCACCTCAAAATGGTACTCATACATATCTAAAACATTACGGAGGTAATAAATTTCTTTCTCAAGGTTTTTTTCCTGTGTAAGTATTCGCAAGTCATGATAACCGTTTGCAATATCATAGCTTATTTGCATTTTGGTTGGAATATTATAATCTGCTTTTAGCATAGTAAGTGCTCGCTTAATCGTATTTGGTATTAATTCTTTTTTCTGCTCACTGAATAATTTATCAAAAGTTTTAGATAATTTTATAACTGCTACATCTATAACCGAGATAAAATCTCGTTCAAACTCTTCTATATATTTTTCATATCCTAACATACTATTTAATCCTTTTACTTCAATTTAAATCACAATAATAACCCTCCGCTCTTTACCGATGAATTATAATGATCTGTATATTGAGTCCTTCCCTTCGCCTCTTTAACAATTCCCTAAACAAGACAGCATCTGTAAACCAGGCAACTGCAATCCAAATAGTATATTCAGCTAATTGTAATTGTTCCAGTATCTGCCTTTGTAAGTCTTCAAAATAAACTTCTTGCTCAATATTAGTTCCTTTACTTATTCCTATTTTTATGACAACATTTCCAATATCATAATCTTCGGTTTCCTCATAAATCTCATACACCATTCTCTTAATTTTACAATATAATTTTCAAGTTCACTTTTATGTTCAGGATTAATTCGTACTTCTACATTTTCATACCATTGCCATGATTTGCGAGTAAAGTTATTGGTCTTATCCAATGTAATGTAGGCTTTCTTTAAAAGTGTTAATACTTTTTCTTTTTCGACGAAATCACTATTTTATTGTACTTATAAGTAAATCACAATATCTTGACTCATTCATTTTTTACCATCCTTGTAATATAATTAATCTTCATTAAATAATTTATCATAACAAAAAGAACAATAATGCAGTTCATCGTCGGTATCATCTGACTCCACTGCTTCAATAGTCTCGTGCTCTATAATTTTATCAATAATTCCATCAGCTTCTAATGATTTTATTATTGATGTATAGTACTTCTCTTAATAAATCTATCTACTTACCTATATCCTTCTGGGAACTTTGTTCCATCATCTTTAATAATCCATTAAATCACTCGTAATATAATGACCAGGAGGATCTTCAATCAACATTTCTCTACAATCTTTAAACAGGGTATCTGAAATTTGTATTATATTTTGTAATTCCAATCTAAAATAACTCCATATGTAATCCACACCGAAATTCACCGATTCCAATCTCTGGAATTTTAATATATAACACCCTCCAGCCATAAGAGATATACATCCATTCTCTGTTGCCTTTTCTGCATATTCTATGTCCATCGCTTGTCCATATATTGTATCTTACTCATCTGCCTTTAACTACTTTGAAAATTACTTCTGACATGGATGTATCACTCCCATGATGATGACCAATTTTCAAATAATTATTACTTTACTCTACCACATTTTTATTTTTTTGACCTATGTTTACTTAAAGCATTTGCTAATATGATTTCTGACTGTGTAACAGTATTAACAATCATATCTATATTACTTATATCTTTTATTTCAATTGGCATAGTTAATATTTCATTTCTATCAACGATTCCAATATAATCAGATTCAAAATCATAATCACTCCACATACCTTTACAGCCTATAATACTAGCTGTAAAATAACCTCGCACATTTCTTTCAAGCTGATTGTACATACGCTGAACCCCATGCAATAGACTTGTTATTTTTTGAACTATTATAGATGAATTTATCCACTCTTCTCCATTTCTAATAATAGGAGTGAGTTTTAAATAAACTTCTGAAATACCATTATCATATGCTTGAAAAAACACCCCATTTTCGTAGTTATAATTAGGATAACATACCCCATCTACATTAGGAATTGCATGTCCAAAACATACCCCCTGAAAAACACCTGTAAAAGATAGTTTCCGTTCCAAGAATAAATCATATAAATTTATATATGTTTCAGAATCTATAAATGTTTCAGGTATTACTTGTAACAACGCATACGATGAATCTCCCATGGTTTCCATGTATTCTTCTACTTTTTTCTTTCTAAACTCTTTTATAGCATCCGCCAACATGCCTGACTGTATGAAACTGTTTTTGATTTCTGAATAGCTCATTGGTTGTTTTCTATTTCCTCTCCTAATAAAAAACTTGTATAATCCTTCATTTTCCATGCAAAGATATGGCGTAAAATGCCCTTTCTTTATCTGTACTATAACGATATATTTTTCCGAATATAAACGTATGAATTTAAATGTTATCACTGGTACTACTGGCAAAATAGATGATAATTCATTTCGCCGATCAAGTTCAAATTTATCGATATTATTATCTTTTATAGATATCCCTGTTATCCTAATAGGAATACCATTTTCTTCTTTTATTCCAAATATCAGATAACCGCCCTCCCCATTTGCAAGAGAACATACATCATGCCTAAATTCATCCTGCTTTTTCTTTTTCATTACTTTATCAGGACAATCTAACATTGCAAATGTTTCCTTATAATCAATATGGTCATTTTCACGATATGTATCTTGCTGCAAAATAGCTTCAATATCAGATTCTATCCAATCGTCAAACTGTTTATTATTAATTATCATTTATATATCATATCCTCCATAAAAGTCTTTATAATCGCGTGTTTCACCCTAACTATTATTCAATAATTCAAAAGAACCTTTTATACCTATTTTTTCTATTATCACCTTTATCAACAAAAGCTTCATAGTTTTCTAGGATAGATATTGCTGGAATCTCCTTTAAAATACTCAAATCTTTACCTAAAACATAATGTATAAAATATTTCAAGTTATCACCTGCAAATTTATAATTGGATTCAAAAACATCCCAATCTAGCCGTATTGCATTCTCATAATATCTAGAAACACTTTCATACGCTGTATCAATAACATACTGCCTTTTCTTTTTGTGACTCGCTATATCATCTGATAAATTTTTTGTAACCTTATAACATAAGTATGTTAATTGCACATAACTTATTTTATCAATAAGCTTTTTAAAATTTTCATCTGCCTCTTCAGTTTTATATAACCTCAATCCTCTTTCTTCTAACAGTTTTTCAAATTTATCTATCGCATCCTTGTATATGTATTCCTTCCATAATTCAAGTAAGTCTTCATCCGAATAATTCCTGATTTTAAAATATGTATTATCATCCAAAGCCTTTATAATCTCATCAGTGAAATTTATATTTATATCAAATGTTGCACGACATAAGTCCACTTTTTTAGGAAACTCTTCAACATCAAAGGCTGATATTTTAGTACGTGGAGAAACAGATATTATATTTTTCTCAAGTAAAATATTATAATTTTCAATAGTTTCATCTGCAGTACCACTAAATCTACCATAATCTTCATCATAAAATGGCAATAACACAGTAAAACTATTTGCTACATTTTTCTTTATTAAAAAAAATAATAATAGCTGTTCCTTCAATGTCAATTCTTTAAATTCCACATTATTATTTTTATTAACATAATATTTGCTTATTATTTCCTTTTTATTTTCCTCAACCTTTCGCCTCTTGGTATTACATCCAATACATTTACAATACTCAAAGCTCCATTTACTTGACTTCATAATATGCCCGCAATTGGCACAATATATATCTTCTTTATCTGAATATTGTGTTCTTTTCTTCACTTTCTGCAACAAGTGATTTCCACAGTGTTCACATACCATATCCAGAGTAATCGATGGTAAAATATTGTATAATCCCTTTGGTGCTATGTCTATTTTATATTCTGAAATAATGTCAGATAATTTATATTCTTTATTTAGATATTTACTAATTATTTCTTTTATCTGATTTTCTGATAAATGTGCTAGCCTTGTATCTATACTTTTAATCATATTAACGTCCTTTTCCATGTGATTATACACAGTTTAACAAAATACTCACATTGCTTTAATAATAAACAGTCTAGTGACTATTATATTAGATCTATTGCATATCATTTAAATTTTGTTTCTATATTTCGAACCATACTAAAGTTATCCAAAGCTATTTTATTAACTTTTTAAATTTATCTTCTATGCTTTTTTTCTTTTTTTCTGTACTTTCGGAATCTATGGAATATACATCTGCATCCCAAATCAGACAATCACCCGACTTGACTTATTGCTGATAGCATCGATGGCGTCACTAAATGTATCTGTTGTCGTTATAACCTCAGGTAAAATCACTGTATCTACATCATAACGGTTAATAACATCATCCAAACTATCAATATGGTCTTCATGTGGATATGTTCCAATGACATAGTCTAAAGATTTTGCTCCTAAATCCTTTAGATAATTAACTACAAAATCTCCATCACCGTTTTCCCCTGCATCAATACCATATAGTGACCTTCAGATTCAATAATGAGGGAATCAGCTTGTCTAACATCTAGAAAATAAACTTTTAATTCAAGCGATTTAGTTGATTCTTTCTTATCAGAAACTGCCTCTATTGATTGTGTATCTTTCTCATTAACTGATTCACTGCCTAGCTTATTAGCAGTATCTATTTTATTTTGCTCATTTGTTTGGGCATTAGTAGTAGTATTATTATTAGAATTGTTAATCGTTTGGATTTCTACTATATTAGATGTACTGTCTATATCTTTAGTTTGTGGCGAGACCATAACAGCAGTAAAGAACACAACAAAGACAGCAGCAACCAAAGCTCCTTTTTTAGGCATCTTTCCAACGCCTTTTAAAACTTTATGTAAGGTTGGACAACTAGATACTACACATAATAAAAATAAGATTCCAGTGAAAGCCCCTCCTGGAGTAGTTAAAAAAACAATTGTACCGAGAAAAAAGAATATGGTTAGAGCCCATAATACTATATTTTTTATCCTCATAATTATCCTCCCTTATTACTCCTCGTATAAAGATATTATATGTCAAAATATTTCCAATTTCAACATTTTGCTATAAATACCCAGATTTTTTTTGCTTATATTTACAATAGTGAGGAAGGATTAATAGATGAGTCTGAGTTATATAGTATTCATAAAGATCAAATCATTTGTAACTAAGGTGGGTTATATTGAGTATTACACTCTCTCCATCCTTATTGAATGATAGCCCCCTGATAATCACAGATAAAAGAAAACTTTTCTTGCATTGTTTTTCCGATTACAATATAACATTCTATAAATGTTCATGATTTATATTCATTACCACAAGCATAGTCTTCATTTCAATGTTGAACAGGCAATTCACCAATAAAAGAACACAATAAGTATGTTTTAGTGAATCAATAAAACGTAACAGTCAAGTAAATCAAGATAGTGCATAGAAAAACCGCTAGCTTTCTGATATGCACGAAAGTTAGCGGTTATTATTATCTAAAGAAAAGTAAGTCTCTTGGGTTTTCGAAGTATATAGCTAATTCCTTTATGTTATTGACCCAAGGAGGAGCTTCCCCATCACCATTAATCTTAATTCTGTTTTCTATATACGTAATAAAACAAAAAATAAAAAGCCACATTTCTCTATGAAATTGAAGAATATGGTTATCTTAAACTCTATTCTATTTTTATTATTGAGATACCTTATCATCATTAAAATTTTTTTCTCGTTAGTATAAATTTACGAAGTTACCAGCTGGCTATCTATTCCTAATGAAGACATATTTTTTTCATCCGATAAAGTCTCGGCATATGTATAGTTTAGCCGGTCGAATTGTTTGATCTCCTCTAGAGCCTCTATCCCATTCTCTGCCATAAAACGAACCATCTCGCCCCGTGCCATTTTTGCATAGGTTCCTTTTTCTATTACTTTTCCATTTTTGATTTCTCCAAAGACACACGTCACAACGGTTGTATCTTTTTTTAAATAAGGCACTATGCATTTAGTATATTCCTTAGATGCCAAGTTTACAATACAGTCACTCTCTGATAAAAGTTTTCTCGCCAAGCTGTCTCCCCAAAAATCATACAAAGAATTGGTATGCCAATTTTTTAGAATAGCCTGCATTTCTAATCTATAAGGGACAACTCCATCAAAAGGACGGAGTATTCCATAAAATCCTGATAATATGCGCAAATGTTCTTCCAAATACTCTATTTGACCGCTCTCAAGTACCTCACCAGCAATATAAGTGAATTGTAATCCTGTATAGGATAAAAGGTACGGGGTCAGATTTTTGTGTAAATTCATCATTTGAACACGACGGTAGTTATGCTCCGCAATACTATCATTACATTTCCAAATAGATTTTAGTTCAGCATAACTTAAAGTTTTAAGATATGCTAAGAGATATTCTGTTTTCTCCACAAAATGAGGCGTTTGATAATACTCTAAAGTATCCAGCTTTTCATCCATTTTTTTAGCCGGAGATATTATAATTCTCATTATTTTTTTCCTTTATTCCTCTTATATGTAGTGTTTACTTAACTCTATGTTTTTTAAGTAACAGTTTAAACTTAACTAAATTATACGATAACGGCATACACATTTCTATCT
Organism: Anaerocolumna sp. AGMB13020; assembly: GCF_033100115.1. Lineage (NCBI taxonomy): Bacteria > Bacillati > Bacillota > Clostridia > Lachnospirales > Lachnospiraceae > Anaerocolumna > Anaerocolumna sp. AGMB13020. The sequence goes on from NZ_CP136910.1 coordinate 1,586,934, forward strand.
TTAATTGTGTATGCCGTTCTTATTTTATCAATTTTTAAACTCAATACACACCATACACACCCAATTGCCTGCCCCAGTTGAGTATTGTATCCCTTCATACGCTAAGAGCGCTGGTGTGAGGTTGCTGTATAAATCTGTTTTCTTAAGAAGCTGGTAATTATACGTTGCTATTTTGTCATTGCACTTCCAAAGCTCCCTGGCTTCCTCATAACTTAATTTCTTTAAGAGCTTTGACAGATGCTCCGTATCTTTCATAAATTGAGGAAGTGCCTCAAAAACCAGAGTATCCGTATCTATTCTCATCTTCTTAGCTGGTGATATGATAATTCTCATTTAGACCTTCGCTTCCTAGTAAATTCTGCTGGCAAATGTCCTTGTTACTTCAGATGTCTGGACAAAGCATATACAATAGATTTACTATTTCGTCTCACAGGAGCTTTTAAGCTGCTTTCTATGTTCGTTATAATCCGCTTGCAGCAATCCATAAACCCTTGTGTCTATATATTCGTCATTATACCTGAAATCTTCTCGTTTCACACCCTCCAATACAAAGCCGGCTTTTTGATAAACCCTTTCTGCTCTCGGATTAAAGCTATAAACTTCAAGCCCAATCTTATGCACCTTCAGTACTGTCATTCCATACTGTATAAACAGGGATACAGCCTCAGAGCCAATTCCTCTGTTACAACCGGCCTTCCCCATCAGTATACGAAAGTTCACATTTCCCGTATCTTCATCATAATCATTATAAACAACTTCACCTACAACATTACCGCTTTCCTTTTCTACAATTGCCAGGTCTAATCGGTTTGTCTGCTGATTCCTGGTAAGATACCATTCTCTTGTTCTATCAACTTCTTCCTGTGAAGAAGGTTCCTCTGCTTCTTCATCACTGCAGACAGAACCTGTCAGCTTTCTTAATTCCGGCTCTTCCAGCAAGGCCAGCATTATCTCACAGTCTGCTTCTGTAAAAGGCCTTAAAATAACTTTACTTCCTTCTAATACCGGTTTATTGCTAAAATCTATTTTGTTATACATTTTATTACCTCTCGTTTTTCTTTTTTGATACTTTATTACTGTTTCTATATTTCTGATGCCTTATAATCACATAAAAATCCGTCATATTCTATATCATCTGGTATTCTTAAGAAACATCCGATGGTATTGTCACATTTATGTACTTTAAGTTTCTATATACTTTCTTAGGCTTTCTTCTATTTTAGCCTTCATTTCCTTTAAATCACAATAGCAGACATCTACTGGCAGCTTTTCCATCAATTGAATATCCTGTCTTTTAACAACTGCTCCAAATTTGCGGTAGAATTGGTTCGAGGGTGATGCATGAAAATTATAGATTACCATCTGCTCCCTTCCAAGTTCTAAGTAATGGCCCAGTATGGCGGTTAATAACATAAGTGCTATGCCTCGTCGCCGGTGTTCCTGGTATACCCATAACCCGTTTAATTCTATCCCTTTTTCAGGAATATCCTCCTGCTCAGCAAAACTTGCAAAAGCTACTCCACGGAGTTCTTCCTCTTCAAAGGCTCCTAAGAGTACCCTAATGTCTCCCTGTTCTTCACCTGCATTCATCCATCCTGTCCAGTATTCCAATTCTTTCTCTAAGGACAAATTATGGGCTGACAAACCTGCCAATTCTTCGGGCCAGCATAAAACCTTTAACTCCACTGCTTTCTGCATGTCCTGTACGGTAAGCTGTCTGATTTTGATCATAAGATTTCCTTTCTTAACAAAGAAGAACTATAAGACGCTGCCTCCTTCATTATATCGGTAATTTTTCAGTACTTTTTTCACAGCTTTCTTCTCCTTTCTTAAGTAATAAATTACATGGTAACATTTTTGTAATAAAATAGCAATCAGAACAGCTTGAACTCTACAACCCTATTCTTTTAAGTTCTTCTGGCTCAACCGCAAACTCCGGCTCAAACTCATCAGAGCTTGCATACTCTATCAGACAATACTCAAACCATTTTACATTCGGATGCGTTTTCTTCTTTTCCAGATTGAAGGTGCATACCAGCAGTTTTCCTTCTCCCACCCTTACCTCAAATAAATTGCCGAGCTTATGATTTCTCTCAAAATTATCAATCGTCCATACCATGGGTTCCAGCTGACTATTCTCAAGTATACATGCTCTGGAGTCCTCAATCAGCTGATACCATTGGGGGGTTGTGTAAGCTTCTGTGGGGAAATGTTTAAAGATTCTGTGATTTTTCTTAATATACAAGCCATGGGTTCCTACTGGTACCGCTTTTCCCATACTTTCAGAAATGGACCGGAACATGGGATAACACCAGAAATCAGTACAATAGGTTCCTTCAATTGAATTCTTCTCATTCAAGGAATCCGGATACAGGAGGACGCGTTTTCCCTTATTAAGGTTATCCAAAGCTTCCTCTGGACTCTTTGTAACAATAAGATCCTTATTTACGGCACCTAAATTCTTGTCTGGATAAACCCACAGTTCATAACTATTTTTTATTTCAGAGTCTTCCCAAGTATTCGCTAATTTGTTCTCCCTTAGAGAAACCTTTAGCGTCAGTTTTTTCGGTCCCTCCAATTCCGGTAAAGTTATCGTGATATCACACAGCTGATGCACACCGTTTGTATAGTTACCCTCTAGTCGTATTTCCTTTGAAAGCAGAACTTCTGTACCCTCTGAGAGGCTTAACACAACTGTTGGAGACAAAATGGCACACTGCCGGTAAAGTGCCAGTTTGATTCCTGCTGTTAGTTCTTTTCCCGCAGTATATACAAATCCCGGAAGTTCTGCCAGTATAACTGCGTCAGAACAGAACTCTCTCCATTCTTCAGCCTCAATTATACCTTTGTTTTCCAGAAAAGCATTCAGAATACCTACCAAAGCCGTACCCTGACCGGAAAAGTCCTGAAGATCCAGTAACTGAAAACCTGCCAGCTCCCTGCTTCTTAATGCAGTCTCAATCTCTGCCTTGTAACAAGCCGCCGCAAATCGCCCAGAAGCTTTGAAAAATTCATCCGCCAGGTGAAGCATCCCCTTTCTCTTAAGCCGTTCTCTAAATATCTTGAGATTCTCAGCCTTTAAAACTCCCGTATATTTACCGATTTCTGAAAAGTCCGGGTACATTGCATATTGCCCGATTTCATGAGAAATCACTGGTACTTCCGGTATAATTTCTTCTGCTTCTTCCATTTTTACAGTCTTTACACCTGTGCCATATTGAATAGTAACCTCTCTGTCTTCCCCTTTCTCCGCCAACATCTTTTCAGGACGTATCATTCTGTCATAATGATACACACTATCAGGAACAGCTGTCTGTATATGACCTTGTGGTGCATCACACATAGCATAGGAACCACGAAACAGCCTCTCTCTTGAGAAACGCACACCACAATAGAAATCCTCCTGCTCAAGTATAACTGGCATAAACTGAAAATTATTTGACCCCTGGGTGTATAAGTGTCTTCCATCATAGTTCTTATAATTCTTGAGAATACTATTTAAAACATTCTTGCTGCCCCATAATTCATTCCCCAAAGACATCATCACAAAGGACGGATGATTACCGAATTCATCCAGAATGCGAAAACCCTCTTCGATCAGATATTGCTGGGCAGCTCTATCATGGCCGGCGTCTCCTTCTTCTGTTACAGTACCCCAAAAGGGTAGTTCCGGTTCCAGATAAACCCCTAGCTGATCTGCTGCAACAAAACATGCCTTTGGCGGACAACAGGTATGGAAACGATAATGATTTATGCCATATTCCTTCGCAATACCAAGTACCTTCAGCCACCCCTCCACCTCCATCGGCGGATGTCCGGTCAGCGGGAAAATAAGGCCGTCATGTTTTCCTCTTAAGTAGGTTTGCTGACCGTTAATTTCAAAATAAGGACCTGCTGCTTTAAATTCCCGTAACCCAAAAGTATAACAGTAATCTGCTTCCTGTTGCACCGCAGTATCCTGCTTCTCACATAACAAAGAAAGCTTTAGCTGATATAATTCAGGTGTATGCTCACTCCAGGTATAGGCTTCACCTTCTAACTCTAATGAAAACCAATTCTCACCGCCTGCAATTACATAAGCTTTCACACCCACACTTTCCCCTTTACAAGAAACTTCTGCCCTTATTCGAGTGCTTTCTGCTCCATTCAGCGAAACCTTAACCTGAATACTCCTCTTTGCTACATCAGGATAAATATTGACATTGCTTAGATAAATACTGTTCAATTCTTCTATGTATAGCTCACCGGTTATACCATTCCAATTGGTCTGTGTATCCGCGGAAGTCATATGCCCTCCGTTCACCGGATAAGAGGTATTATCAACCATAATCGTAAGCTTTAACTGCTTTTTAACATAAGGAGTAATACGATATCTGTGTGAGGTACAAAGACTGTTATTGCAGCCTACATATTCCTCCCCAATCCATACATGAGATATTCTGGTTCGTTCCAGCACCAAAAAGAACTCCCGGTCTCGAAACTCACCAATCTCTATGGTTTTGGAATACCAGGTATAACCCTCAAAAAGATAAGGATCGGTGAGTGAACCGGTCTTGATAAGCTCTGCCGGTATATCCTCTGTGGCCTTTCCTTTCTTTGCAGTAGAAACCGTTGCCGGAAGTATAATGCTATCCCCAAAATTCTCCTTATAATACTCTTTTCTGATACCTGCCTTGTCGCCATCCAGACAGAACCCCCAGCTTCCACTTAAATTAATTTTCCCCATAAGAACCCCTTTTCCAAATATCCAATCTTTGATTGGATATTTGATAATTTTTAGTTTTGTTTATTCATAAATAATCCGCAATACCATTTAAAAAAATCCTCCCTCTGATAGAGCAAGCGAAGTTGGTTTTATTATTTCATAACCACAGTAGTATTTTATTTTTTAACCTTAGTTTACTTTATATACATCAATAAAAAGATTTAAAAGCAAGCAGAAAATTAGGGTGTGTCTGAAAACTGCTTGTGCCGGGCTGGATGTTCCACTTTGTGGGAGACAAGGCGTGATTTTGGGTGCGTAGTGGTGCTACGTTCCCAAAATTGCAACGCAGAATACCGCAAAGTGGGGCATTCAGAATGGTGCAATGAGTTTTCAGACACACCCTAGCACAAAACAGAAAGAATGAAGGCTTACGAAAATATTGGAAGTCCTCTTCTCTGAAGCTTTTGCGCTGTCTCCTCAAACAGCTTGTCTGAGCGTAACGAGATATCTGTTTAAGGATATGCCCAGCATAAAAGCTTCAGAGAAATCAAGCCTTCTTATACCTTGAAATGAACATATTAATTTTTTCTATTTTGTGCTAATTTCCGTCCCCTTGCCCCCAAAATAATGTTAGTTATTCCTTAAATTTTTTCCAGTATATCAAATTAATTCATTATTGTGAATCACAAAAATTTTATCTATAACAAAGAGTTTCATTAATATATAAAGAATATATAATTTTTAATATTGAAAAGGTACTGAACTACATAGACATTCATCCTAATGAAGATTTGAAACTTGAGAAAATTGCTGATTTATTCGGTTACAATTCAGGTTATTTAGGCAGGCTGCTCTATTGCCGGATCGGAACCAATTTAAACCTTTATATTGAAAGGAAAGGATGGATAAAACCACAGAGATGCTGATTCATACAGACAGAAAGATTCCAGAAATCTGCAGTCTGGTCGGTTACCAGAATGTCGAATATTTCAACGGAAATTTAAGAAATATATCAGTCTTACACAAGGCAACTAAAGAGTAGGGATTGCAATAAACTTAAGCTGACCCAAGCTAGACAAATCAACAATACCGGAAGAAGCTTCATGGCTTTCACCAGCATGAAGCTGAAAACATTACACTCATGCATTGTTTAAAAAAGAGACATGGAGCTCCTCCGGCTTTTCCTTCCTTTTACAGCAGCCATTTATCATATCATTGACAGCTTTTACCGATAGGAAGCCTTTACTTTTTACTTATTGGAAAGCACACTTCTGTTACAAACTCCTCCGGGTTTTTCGTCTGTCCGGGTCCTACATGATAGATGGTAAACATGTCTTCACTGAAATCATAGCCATTATCTCTTACCCAGTCTGCAACTGCATGGTTTACAGTAGTCAATTGCTCATATCCGCCTTTGTAGGTAGCAGATGCTATTGTAACAGACGGCACAGTCTTGAAAATGACATTTGCAGTGTTCTGATAGCTGCCAAGTACAGATATCTGAATCTCCACATCCGGGTCCTGTTCCTTGTATTCCTTATCGTGAAAAACTGCTAGGCCATTACAAGGATTGGCATACTGAATACTTAAGGGGGTTACTTCTTTCATTAACTGTTCCCAAAGGAGGCCCTCCTTATTATACGCCGGTATTATTTTTCTAAGACTCGCTACATTTCTCTCTGGCATTTCTTTAACGGATACACTATACTGCATCATATTATCATCCTTTCCGATTCGATTAAGAGTTGTTTCAAGAATGCGCAACTGCATACCGGTCTTCTCTGCCTGCTCCTTCAGCTCGGCTTGCTGAAGCAGGAGAAATTCTTTTAAGGACGCCGTGTCATCGTATACTTTAAGAATTCTGTCAATCATATTCAGGCTGAACCCCATTTCTTTCAGTGCAGCAATTCTGCTTGCCAGGGGAAGCTGATTCTCACTGTAATACCGATATCCTGTAAAATCATCGATGCTCTCAGGTACAAGCAGCCCGATAAGATCATAATGGCGAAGCATGCGGATACTGATTCTTGAAAGTTTTGAAAAATCTCCTATTTTTAACATGAAATCCTTTCTATTGATATCATCTGTTGGATATTTCTCTCTCCTGACAGACAATACCACACATATATGTGTTTTCCTGAGCTCAACTTAAGTATAGAGTATACCATAATGTCAAAGTCAACAATAATTTTAAAAGAACAAAGCTCTATGAAAACAGGTTGTGTATCTCCTTGGAAGAAACAGATTTAATTCTGTTTCCACAGTGATATTAGCCGTCATAGAGCTTTTCATCGGTTTCGTTCATACTATCATAAGTATCCTATTGGCTGACAGATTGATAGCTACTGCTGCTTAGGGCAGTATGTTACCTGCTGCCAGATATATCTGATACCATTCCTCACGGGTCAGAGTTATTTCTGCTGCCTTCAGGCATTCCAGCAAACGTCCGAGATTCATGGTTCCGGTTACCGGCTGCATTTTAGCGGGATGACGCAGAAGCCAAGCCATAGCGATTGTTGTATTGCTGACACCATATTTATCGGCAATTTCATCTATCCTTTCATTGAGCTTTGGAAATTTATCATTTCCCAGGAATACCCCTTCAAAAAAACCGTACTGAAAAGGTGACCAGGGCTGTATGGTAATGGAGTTTAATCTGCAAAAATCCAGCACACTTCCGTCACGGTTAACAGATCCCTCCTCCAGCATATTAACCTGAAGTCCCTGGGTTATCATAGTGGCATTGGTTATACTCAGCTGCAGCTGATTTGCTATAATCGGCTGCTTTAAAGAATTCTGAAGCAGCTGAATCTGATTGGGATTCTGATTTGATACACCAAAATTTCGTACCTTCCCGCTTTTCTCCAGCGTATCAAAGGCTTCTGCTACCTCTTCCGGTTCTACAAGGGCATCGGGACGATGCAGCAGCAGAATATCCAGATATTCTGTTTTCAGACGTTTCAGGATGCCGTCCACTGACTTAAGAATATGTTCTTTTGAGAAATCAAACATACGTCCCGGTACGATTCCGCATTTGGACTGTAATATCATCTTCTCACGCAGTTCAGAATTCATGTGGATGGCATCAGAGAATATCTCCTCACAAGCACCGCCTCCGTAAATATCTGCATGGTCAAAAAAATTGGCCCCGTTCTCCATGGCTGTACGGATGAACTTCTCTGCGTCTTCTTTTTCAAGGCCGTTAATGCGCATACACCCTACTGCTACTACAGGTACCTGTAAATTGGATTTGCCTAACTGAATTGTTCTCATTTTATATTTCCTCCTTCAAATAGAATGGTCTAAATCTAAAAATTTATGAATACCAGAAAGTAATTGTTATTATAAACCGTACAGTTAACTCTAGGTCAAGGGTTTACAGGTACATTCTATTTAAATAGACCTTAAATAGACCTTAAACCTTAAATAGAAAAGGTAATGAAAAGGTAAATTCGTGATTCACCTATTAAATTCGTGTTAGAGGATTTAGTCTTGCACAATATATATCCAGGGTTATCTTAAGTCTTCTCAATGACAAGGTACATTTTACTGCTCCTATCATACTATAAAAAAAGGAAAAAATGAAAGAATGTACTAATATGCATACTTTACCTATAGGTTCACATCCATATGAAATCCAGTCCGGTGATTCCTTATGGATGATTTCTCAGCGTCATCATACCAGCATACAAGCAATTACCACTGTAAATCCCGGATTAGATGTGAACAGTTTATACATCGGTGATATCATTCTGGTTCCTCAAAGCTTTGATATCTACCGGATACCGGCACAGGAAATTTCTGAGGAGGACATTACAGAGGAAGTCTTGAGCAATCACTTGCGGATGCTTTGGGAGCAGCATGTTTATTGGACTCGTCTGGTCATTCAAAGCATGGTCTTTCATCTTCCGGATACAGAACTCGTTACCGAACGTCTTCTTCGCAACCCCAAAGATTTTGAAGCCGCCTTAATCCCTTTTTATGGAGAAGATATTGCAGGAGAATTTGAAGAGTTGTTTACAACTCATCTTACAATTGCAGCCGACCTTATCAAAGCAGCTATCGAAAACAACAGTACAGCTGCCTCCGATGCAGAAAAACTCTGGTATGAGAATGCCGACGAAATTGCAGCTTTTCTTGGCAGCATCAATCCCTTTTGGTCAGCTCAGGAATGGCAGAGAATGCTGTATGATCATCTTGCAATGACAAAAGACGAAGCCATTGATATGATTTCCAATAATTTCTCAGACAGCATTACAGAATTTGATGATATAGAAAGTCAAGCACTGGATATGGCGGATATGATGATAGAGGGTATAATTAATCAGTTTCCAGAAAATTTCTAAGGAAAAACCTTTGCTGCCATAGGAAAGGCAGCTCCCTTCCCCATATGAGGGGAAGGAGTATAAGGTAAAACAATGAGCCTTCTTTCCTGCAAGGAAAAGAAACAGAACAAACAAGAGGTTAGAACCTCAAATCAATTTACGTCTATACAATGCCTATTACGTCTTTTAAATACATACCTGTATAGGATTGCTTCACCTTGCAGACTTGCTCCGGTGTCCCCTCAGCCACTACATAACCGCCCTGGCTGCCGCCTTCCGGCCCCATATCAATAATATAGTCTGCTGATTTGATTACATCCATATGATGTTCAATAACAATAACTGAATGCCCTTTGTCTACCAGCTTGTTTAAGCTTAATAAGAGCTTCTGGATATCGGACAAGTGAAGACCGGTGGTTGGCTCATCCAGAATATAGAGATTGTGAGCACCTTTCTTAATCTTTGCCAGTTCATAAGCCAGCTTCACCCTCTGGGCTTCTCCGCCGGAGAGCGTGGTAGAACTCTGCCCCAGACACATATAACCAAGCCCCAGTTCATTCATGATCCCCAGCTTATGCCTCAGGTAATTGTTGTCTGAAAAGAACTCGCAGGCCTCCTCCACAGTCATATCAAGTACATCCGCAATGTTTTTCCCATGGTACTTTATCTCCAGCCCTTCTTCTGAGAACCTGAGACCTTTACAGATTGGGCAGACTGTCTCAATATCCGCCATAAACTGTAGGTTTGTTACAATTACACCATCGCCGGAGCAGTGCTCACAGCGGGTTCCTCCTGCATGGGTCAGGCTGAAATCAATTGCCCGATAGCCTTTCTTAAGGGCTTCTGGTAAAGAAGCAAAAAGTTCTCTGATTTTATCGTAGATACCGATATAGGTAGCCGGATTGGATTTGGAATTTCTCCCGATAGGTGTCTGATCGATATTGATAATATTATTAATAAGGCTGGCACCAAAGAGAAAATCATGCTCTCCGGCAGTTATTCTTGCCCCTGTCATATCTATTTTTAATTGCTTATAGAGAATCTGATTAATCAGGGAGCTCTTTCCTGAACCGGAAACTCCCGTTATACATACAAATACTCCCAAAGGAATGTCAAGATCTACATTTTTCAGATTGTTTTCCCTGGCTCCCTGTATGGAGATATAATCGTCTCCAAGGCTTCGCCGTCTCATAGGTACTTCTATCTTAGCTTCACCAGATAAATACTTTCCGGTTACAGACAGTTTTTCTTTCATGATATCCTTCATTGTACCCTGTGCTACGACATTTCCACCGTGAATACCAGGTCCGGGGCCGATTTCGATAATATGATCCGCACTTTTGATTGTATCAAGATCATGTTCCACTACAATAACCGTATTACCGATATCTCTGAGTTTTTTCATGGTCTCAATTACCTTAAAGGAGTCCCTGGAATGAAGTCCGATGCTGGGCTCGTCCATAACATACAGCATTCCCATCAGCTCACTGCTGATCTGGGTGGACATCTTAATTCTCTGCATTTCACCACCGGATATGCTGTCACTTCTGCGGTTAAGGCTGATATAATGAAGACCGATATCAATCAATAGATTTAGTCTGTTGGTGATTTCTCTTATAATCGTAGCTGCCACATCCTGGATTTCTCTATCAAAGGTAATAGAGTTTAAGAATTCCATCAGCTCCGGCAGCTGTAACCTGCACAGTTCATCAATGTTCTTTCCGCCTACGGTAATTAACAGGCGCTGTTTCTTTAACCTTGCGCCATGGCATTCCGGGCATACCTTTTCTATCATACACTCTTTGATAAAGTTTGGTTCAAAGGCTTCAGTTGTAGAAGTTTTACGGATGTAATGCTTATACCAGCTTTCCAATTCATGTACAAATCCCCAGAACGGCCGTTCTCTACCAGTTATCCAATTCTTCTTGGTGGAAAAAGGAGGCTGCTGCATCTTTACAAGTTCACCTTTTGTACCATAAAAGAGAATGTCACAGATTTCTTTCGGCAGCTCATGAAAGGGAGTATCCAGACTGAAGCCGTATTGCTGTGACAGGCTGTACATAACCACGGATCGGTAGCTATCTTTTCCCGAAGTATTATAGACTGTATTCTTTAATGCTCCTTTGCTGATGCTCTTCTCCGGAGAGACTACCAGAAATCGCGGTTCCACAACATAGGAAAGCCCTACTCCCATACAGGTTCTGCAGGCACTGGCAGGTGTATTGAAGGAAAAGTGGAAGGGCTGCATATCACATAAGAAGAAATGGTGCTCCGTACAGGCAAAGTTCTCATAAAAGGAATCCGCTACTCCGCCGATGACCTCAACCTTTATCATGATATCTTCTTCCAGGGAAAGCATAGCCGCTTCAATGGACTTAGCAATCTGGATGTAATTATCCCCTTTTAAGGTAAAACGGTCGATTACCAGCTCCAGCTGATATTCCTTTCTCTCGTCCAGCTCCTTTTTATCTGCCAGGGAGAAGGGTTCCCCGTCTACCAGCAGATTCTTATACCCCTTTTCCCGCAGCTCATCGATGGTATAACTGTAATCTTCTCCAAAAATCTTATTTATGGGAGCTCTCAGTTCCACAACCGTCCCCGAGGGCAAGGTTGTTATATGCTCTGCTATCTGCGCTGCGGACAGCTGCTTCAGCGGTTTAGAGCATACCGGGCATTTGCCTGCGCCGGCTGTTGCATACAATAGCCTGAGATAATCACTGATATCCGTTACCGTTCCAACTGTTGATCTGGGGTTGTTGTTGGATTTCTTCTGCTCAATGGCAATAACCGGTGACAGGCCTCTTACATAATCAACCTTTGCTTTCTTAAGCTGACTGATACGGCTTTTGGCAAAAGTTGAGATGGAATCCAGAAACCGCCTCTGGCCCTCCCCATACACTACATCAAAAGCAAGAGAGGACTTACCTGACCCGGATACTCCGGTAATGACCGTTAACTTATCCCTTGGAATCTCTACTGAGATATTTTTAAGATTATTCTGTCTGGCTCCGGCTATTTCAATGGTGGTACGTACTGACATAAAATGTCTCCTTTCTCATTCTGATAAACATCAGGGTATATATAGAAATCCCAATTCCTCTACTGCGGGTTTGCTTTTCGGAGTTATTCTTATGGTCTGTGATACCTTCTCCAGGACCCCTTTCTCTGTGAGATATTCGAAGATAGATACAATGAAATGCCCTGTTGTATGAAAATGATTTGTTATCATGGTAAGTGTCTTGATTTCTCCATCCTTCATATAATCTATTACCGGTTCAGCGATTGCCTCCAGATTCGCTTCCAGAAAACTGTCTATCAGGTTAATGCACCGCACGACCTCCTCCTCACTGTAATGGCCTGACATGGCCTCCTGATAAAAGGGAGTAAGCAGCTCCGGAGAAAGGGAAATTGCCTGTAATATCGCTTCTCTGCTTGGCGCTTCACCATTCTTACAAACTTCAATTCTGGCAATAAGTTCTGCGGCTTTTAGTATATAATACTGCGCATAGAGAGGATTCTTCTTCACCTTAATCCACTTCTGACATTTCTCACTGGTTGCCACCAGTTCACAGGCAACTAAGAAGATAAAATAATTGATATCACTTTTGTCCAGCTGTTTCATCTCTTCATAATAACTTTCAAGACTGTCATCTGAGGTATATACCATCCTGCCCCTGGAATAATAAGACTGAAGAAAACTTCCTCCTTTCATTTGCTCAAAACCTCTTTTAAAATCACTGCGGGTAGTCAGATTGATATTGATTAAAATATCATCTTCCGTTATACAATAAGAAGTCGTCTTAAGAATCTGATCCCTGACAATCACAGTAGTATCGATATCACTCTTTTCCCAAACTAAATCATAGGCCAGACTTCCGCAAACAATAACAGCAATTACATTGGGATCACTCTTTACCTTCTTCACAAAGCTGTCTACTGCGGCGTTATACTTGTCCTGCACCTTATTACTTTGATTACTATTTGACATCTGCCCTCCCTCTTTTGCTAAAGAAAACTACTTTAAAACTTTTCCAGCAAAACACTTGTTCTTGTTTTTCCATGTGGTATAATTATACTGAGTCCAGAAGGAAAATAACGGACAAAAATTGCTGGGTTAAGGGGGTCTATGGATAATTATCTTTTATCGATTATTAAAAACACCACAGAATATATTGAAGAGAATCTTCTGGAGGAATTGAATCTGGATAATATCTCAGAGAACGTCAACATCTCAAAATTTCACCTGCTGCGTATCTGGAAAGGTGCTACCGGCACAGGTCTTATGGAGTATGTACGCAGACGAAGGATTGCATGCTCTATCAAGGATTTGATAAGTGAATATAACAGCATAGAATTTATTTCATCAAAATATTCCTTTGGCTGCGCACATACCTACAGCAGACTTTTTAAGGAAGAGTTTGGAACCACTCCCACCAAGTGGCGAAGACAGCCTTTTGCCCTCTCTATTATGGATCGTTTCAATGCAGACTTTATGAGCAAAGCCGGAGAAGGACTTATGTCCTTTCTTTCCATTACCGTATTTCCAGCTTTTAAGATAGCCGGATATGAATTTACGATAGATAGGGAAGAGAACGATAAGAAGCAGCTGGCAACCCAATATGGGGTTGATTTCTTTTATAATCACAGGCTGCAGATAGCAAATCCTGTAAACAAAGATATCTATATTGGCTATACCGCCATCCCAGGTAAAGAGGCTTCTTTCTCCTATTACCAGCCTTCCCTGATGGTGGATCAGAACAGTATACTGCCTCCTGATATGATAACAAAGAAAATAAAGACCCACAAATACGGGGTCTTTAAATACATGGGTCCTCACAGGCCTGAAGAGCTTTCCTCCAGAACCTTAAAGGCGATCTGGGATTACATTTATAGCACCTGGATACCTACAATGGAATTCGAGCTTGAGGAATTGTTTCATTTTGAGTATGTAGACTATTCCAAGTGCAATAAACAATATTGTGAATGTGAACTGTATTATCCGATATCACAGATATAAGGAACTTTCCTGCCGGACCTGTTCGGAATTTGCTATTATCCAGTTATATCTAAGCTAACTTTAAGTTATGAATAACAACAGTTATTCAGCAGCTATATCCGGGCAGGAGAGAGGAGCACTGTCATTATGACATTATATATGAGAAAATATAATGGTTATCAGCCGGTGGTTTGACTCCTGTATCTGAGATTTTTTCAAATTTTCCGTGGAGCTCCTTTTCCAGTGCAGCCACATGAAAATGGCAGGCAGCGATACCGATATCCACTCTTTGGATATCAAGGGACAGCTTGTCACTATACCCCGGAGCTTTTGCTTCATAAAAATGAAAGCCATTGTTCGCTTTTATAATTCTCCAGGGCTGTTTATTACTGGCTGACGGACCCAGACGTACCATTTCTAAAGGAAAAGCAAATTCTTTTGCTTCCTCCTGTGTTAATGGAACTGAAAAATCCTTCAGGAAAAAGAGTTCGTTCCAGTTCTTACGCTGATCCGATTTTGCTATTTTTCTTATAAGTGTATCTGTAAGTCTCTTTTTCTCCAAGGGATAACCTATTGGCGAGATTGCAGGAAACAATTCATTAGCCTTCACCTCCAGGGCATTGGAGAATTGATTCCGGTTAAAGGTTCCCCCAAGCCAGCAGGTTCCGATTCCCAGGTTCGCCAAATACAAAATCAGCTTTTCAAAGGAATAGCCTACAGCCTCCAGATTCAAATCAGCTTCTGATACTGTTGCTCCAATGTAATCCCTGGCACCTTTTATTACACCATATGTGCCCAATTTTTCATTTGAAGATGCTGTTTCCAGAAGCTGGAGTGTGACCTCCACGGAAAAAGGATTTGATAAAGCAGCTATATATTCCTTAATCTGTTGCTTTAACTTGCTATCAAGAGGTTTATCTTCATAGGTTCTAATACTGGAACGCAATTTTACTGTTTTTTCAACAGGAAATTCTAATTTCATATCTTACTCCTTTACTGGCTGCCTTTACTGGCAGGTGCTTTTTCAATAATTTCGTTTACATGCTGAAGTATTTTCATCAGCTTGTTAAGCTCAGTCTTCCTCGAATCAAGGAAATAATAATTCTTAGTTCCTTCACGCCTCATTCCGATAATCCCAGCCTCTTTTAAAATCTGCAGATGATGAGAGACAGCCGGTCTTGACAAATTAGTTTTCTTTGTAATCTCACCAACTCTGACTCCTTTGCAATCACACTCTAATAGGGTTATGATAATATGTTGTCTTGTCTCATCGCCTATTGCACTTAGGGATTTCTGACAATCTTTGAATTCCTTGGTTAATTGCCTAATTTCATTCGTATCAATCATATAACCCCCTTCTATTAATTGGATTAATCCTTTCGACCATTATATCACAAACCAATTAAAAGAAAGTAATGGGAAAGAAAATCGAGACCATTATTTTGTATGACAAATTCTGCTCTCTATTACATTAACCCCAGATTGCCTTCATTTCTTCATTATTCTGCAATAGTTCCTCCAGGGTTCCGATTCCATCAATCCTGCCGTCTTTCATAACGACTATCTGGTCTGCCTGTTTTAAAGCCAGCCTGCGGTTGGATACCACAAGACAGGTGGCAGAACGCTCTGCAAATAATCGCTGCCAGAGTTTGCTTTCTGTCTCTACGTCCAGGGCACTGGATATATCATCAAATACCCTTAGGCTTGATCTTCTTGCAAACATTCTGGCAACGGCCACTCTCTGAATTTGTCCGCCGGATAGTTTAACCCCTCTTGGTCCGATAATGGTCTCAAGCCCCTGTTCCAGCTGCAGAATATCCTCCTCAAATACAGCACGGTGCAGAGCTTCCTTGATATCAGTTTCTTCTTCTCTTAATCCGAATAGGATGTTGTTCCTCACACTGTCACTTACAAGCCTTGGTATCTGCGGGGTATAGGAACAATGGGGATGGATAAGAAAATCTCCAGGAGTTTTTAGTTCCTTCCCGTTCCAGGAGATACTTCCTCTCTGAGCAGGCAGAAGACCTAAGAGCACCTTTAACAAGGAGAAAAAGTTAAATAAGGCATTTACATCTCCATCAATCCGTTCTACCAGCTCACCGGAGGGATGCTCTTTAAAATAATTCATATCCAGGGTCAGGCAGTGTTTTACCAGGTCCCGTCTTAAAGTATTTGTGGTTCTCCAACCGATATTCTGACTGAGGTAAGTGGAAGCAATTGCTAATAATTGCTGCATAAAAGCTGCCAATATAAAGAGGATTGCAGCTTTTATGAGCAGCTCCATGGATTTATTCTTTTCAATACCGTCAATAAAAAAACTGATAATCATCGGATTAACTAGCTGCAATATTATACTTACTGCTAATACCAGCGCCAGCAAAACCAAATGCAGACTGCTGTTCTTCAGGTATTTCGCCAGTAAGGTTCCATATTTTTTAATTGATAATTTCATGTAACTGAAAGGTTCCTTTCTAAAGATGATTTCCGGCCAACAAAAAAGACGCAGTATCTGTTCACTGCGTCTTCTTCCGGCAGATTAACCTTATGGTTAATCTCATATCTGTCTCACAGCTGTGTGCTTTAGCTCTAGCACACAGAAGTTCATACTTATGCCCGAATGATATTAAAAAGCCGCAGTATCTGCACGACCTGCGACTTAAATAGTTTATATGTTCAAAATTATAGAAATCTCTCACACAGGCCGGTCATGCATTTTTTATTCTGTTGAACTGTCATTAACATTGCTATAATCATCTGCCTGACCTCCTTTTCTTTGCTATTTTGTGAACATCACCGTCACAAAGGTTTTTAAGACTGTTCCCTGAACACATTAACATATTATGGCAGCCATTGCAAGAAATTTTTCATAAGGTTTTTACACTAATTGTAATACATGTAAATTTATGTAATTTTAATCAAAAAATTTTTGAAATTTATAAAATTCTTTGTGGAATTCTGACGAAGACCGTGCTATACTTGTCAGGATGAATTTTTATGAGGAGGAAACTTTCTTGGAAACGAAAAAAATTATTCAAGTGGAAGATAAGGTAGGCGTGGATCTATTAATCCCCCTTTCCCTTCAGCACATGTTCGCTATGTTCGGTGCAACCGTATTAGTGCCAATGCTCTTCCAGATCAATCCATCAGTTGTACTGCTTATGAACGGTATCGGTACACTGCTATTTATTCTTATTACCAAAGGCAAAGCTCCCGCATATCTCGGTTCCAGCTTTGCTTTTCTTGGGCCCGCTGGTCTGGTAATTTCCCAATGGGGTTATTCCTATGCACTTGGTGGTTTTATCGCAGTTGGTCTTGCTGCATGTATTATTTCTTTTATTTTCTACAAGTTTGGTATCAAATGGATTGATGTAGTACTCCCCCCCGCCGCTATGGGCCCGGTTGTTGCACTTATTGGACTTGAGTTAGCTCAGACTGCTGCCAAAACCGGAGGTGTTATCGCTACAGAGACTGCTCCGATTGATCCCAAAAATGTCACTGTTTTTCTTGTAACCCTAATCGTAGCTGTTCTTGGTAATGTATTATTCCGTAAATTTTTCGCTGTTATACCTATATTAATAGCTATCATTGCCGGCTATATAACTGCACTTATTACAAAAGTGGTTACTGGAGACCAGTTAATTCATGCTCTTCAATCAAGCTTCATCCATATTCCTAACTTCCAGGCACCTAAATTCAACATTCAGGCTATCCTTATGATCCTGCCCGTTATTCTGGTACTGGCTTCCGAGCATATTGGACATCAGATCGTGACCAGCAAGATTGTTGACAGAGACTTAGTAAAAGATCCCGGTCTGCACCGTTCCTTCTTTGCTGATGGTATTTCAACCATGCTGTCCGGTTTCGTAGGTTCTGTTCCTACTACGACATATGGTGAAAACATCGGTGTTATGGCTATGACAAAGGTATATTCCGTACAGGTTATTGGCGGTGCTGCCGTTCTGTCCATTGTTTCTGCCTTTATCGGACCTATTGCCGCATTGATTCAGACCATCCCAGGTGCTGTTATCGGCGGTATTTCCTTCCTGCTGTACGGTACCATCGGTGCTTCCGGTATCCGTGTTATGGTAGATGCACAAGTGGATTTCAGCCGCAGCCGTAATCTTACACTTACTTCCGTAGTATTTGTAACCGGTCTTTCCGGTGTTGCCTTAAAAATCGGTGAAGTAACCCTAACAGGAATGGTTCTTGCCTGTGTGGTTGCCATGGTAATGTCACTATTGTTCTATGTATTTGATAAGCTGGGTCTTACAAACGATAAGTAATTTTTTAAGGTTCTTATTAGAAGAACGATAACAGCTTTGTATAGAACTGCTGAATAAATATGAAACTGCTAAGGTGCTGTAATATATCAGGTTTCCAGAAATCTGAAATATTACAGCACCTGTTTTTTTACCGTATCTGATATCTTATTGTCCGGAAATGAATTGAACAGATATTGGTTATAGGTAAGAGTAAAAGAATATACTAAATTGATAGATACCATGTGCAGATTCTTTCATTCTTTATTTGTGGCAGTAGCGCAGGCCGGCCAGTGATATTCAATGGGTGGAAAGAATGATAGAAAGAGATGTTTTTTCTATTTTTTGGTCAATAAATATAGTGTTTATATTCTATAACATCTTTTATAATATATTTATTATATTTCTGACAAGGAGACTAATAATATGAATGCACCTGTTGAGACCTTATTAAAGGTACCTGCAAACGGTACCTATAACTTAAAAGTTACAGTTACTGCCGACAAAGATACGGATTATGTCATACTATTTGATAATCGCAGATGGTATCAGGAAGACACGGTAAAAGCCGGGGAGATCAAGGAACATGATTTTACTGTAAATGTTTGTGATACTCATCCATTTGGAAAAGAATATGTACAAGTAGAAATGCTTACGGTTGGTGTAATGGGTGAAGTGAATTACAGCTGTTCCTATAGTTCCTGTGATGCCCCCACCTTATATATCGCTGGTGATTCTACCGTTGCCGATCAGAGAGCAGAATACCCTTATGTACCTTCTGCCACCTATTGCGGCTGGGGACAGATGTTTCCACTATATCTAAAAAAGGGCTTTGGGCTTTCCAATCATGCACAATCAGGGCTTACTACAGAAGATTTTAAGCAGTCCAACTGGCAGGTCGTTAAGAAAAGAATAAGACCAGGCGATTTCCTGATAGTGGAATTTGGTCATAATGATCAGAAAAAACCGGAGCTTTCTGCTAACGGAGGTTACAGAGAGAATCTGATCTACTATGTTACAGAGGCCAGAAGACTTGGTGCAACCCCAATTCTTTGCTCACCAATAAATCGCATCTTATTTGATGAAAACGGCAAGTTAATCAATCTCCTGGGCGCCTATCGAGATACTGTCAAAAAAGTAGCAGAAAAAATGCAGGTTCCTTTTATCGATTTATGGTCCCGGACTACTGAATATATGGAAGCTGCCGGCCCCGAAGATGCCTGGGATTATTTCTGGGGTAATGGTACTTCGAGAGATTATACTCACACCAATGATATTGGCGGTAAGTTAATTGCGAAATTTGTAGCACAGGAAATAAAGAAAGCAGTAGTTCCTGGTATCAGCGATTATATTACGGATGCACCCCTTGATACACCGCTTCCCAAGCCCTCCGGTAAGAAAAATCTGGCAAAAAATCTAAACGATTACCGTACGATTGGTCTTGTCAATCTGCCGGAACTGGACAGGGATATAACCGGGAACTAACTATAGCTTATAGGAAAAGTGTATTTACATATCTATTCTATGGTTATTTCGAAATTAGGCAGAGAAGAGTTCTATTCTTCCTGCCAAATTCGAAAATGTTAACGACATATAAAATGAGCAATCAAATCTTCACTTAGTCTTCTTTCATTTTATTATTTTCTATCAATTGACTAATTTTTCTTTTCAATTGATTATTCATTCAATTAATTATTTACTTTCACTCTTTAACGTCCATGTAAAAATATAATTTTATAATTTAAATTTAGCAATTAAAGAATGTAGTTTTATAGCCAGCTCCGTTAGGTTATCACTTGCACCTGCGATTTCCTCAACAGATGCAGTCTGTTCTTCGGTTGAGGCAGATGCTTCTTCTGATGCAGCTGCATTCTCCTGAGCAATAGCAGAAAGATTCTCTAAGACTTCCAGTATTGTCTGTCTCATATTATTCATTTCATCACCGGCAGTACTTAAGCTAGTCACTGCATCTGTAGAGGTTTCCATGGATTCTGCAATACTTTTATATTGATTCCTGCTGTTTTTCACACTGCCTGACTGTTCTTCGGTTATTGCAGAGACCCTTACAATCGTCTGAACCGCATTCTCCGTATTCTTTTGTAAATCTTCTATAATTTCATTTATAACTTTGGTAGAGACAGAAGATTGTTCCGCTAACTTTCTGATTTCCTCTGCTACCACTGCAAATCCTTTTCCGGCTTCTCCTGCTCTGGCCGCTTCAATAGCAGCATTTAAGGACAACAGGTTGGTCTGTGCTGCAATGGACTCGATAACATTGCTTGCTTCACTGATTTGTCTGGAACTATCATTGGATTTCATTATGACTTCATAGATAGCTTCTACAGCAGCAGTATTTTCTTCGGTTATCCTGCTAAGGGTATCCATTTCCTTTAAGCCCGTCTTAACTACTTCTGTTGCTTTTCCGGTAGAAGTATGTACGTCCAGAATTAAACTTTGAACCTTTTCTATGGTTTCACCAAGCTGTATTGCCTTATGTGATCCTGTTTCCGTATGCTTCGCCTGTTCTGAGGCACCTTGTGCAATTTCTTCTACGGTTTTTGATACTTCTTCCGCAGCAATTGCTGTCTGCTGAGACGTTTCGGTCAGTACATTTGAGGCAAGCGATACCTGTTCTGATGAAGCCGTAATTTCTCTTATGATTACCCTGAAACCATTGGTAATACCAAGCAAAGAATCTGCCAGATCACCGATTTCATCCTTTCTGCTTCTAAACTTCTCGTTTATATTCTCTGACAGGTCCAAGGCAGCAATCTTTCTTGCATAGTTGCTTGTACCTATGATTGGTTTCGCTATCGAAGTACCTATAATAAAAGCAATCACTGCACTGATTACCAGCACCAGGATAACAATCAGGATAATATAAATCTGAAGGGTTTTTATAGGTTGTAATATTTCACTTTTTCCCGCTGCCAGTATGAAGGTCCATTCTGTTCCGGGAATTTCAGCAAATCCAACATACTGATATCCTCCATTGAAACTGTAATAACCATTGCCTTTTTCTTTCGAGATCGCTGACTTTAAGGTCGCTGCCAGGGCTGCCGCACTTTTATCTGTCTTTTCTTCTTCGATGGCATTATAACGATTCGTTACCAGCTCCAGGTCTTTATGTCCAATAATTGTTCCTGTTCCGTCAATGATATATCCATAGCCGGTAGTACCGTAACCTGTATCCTCGGCCAGTTTACTCAGAGTACTTCCATCCAGTCGTCCTAATAAGGCGCCTGTAACCTGACCATTATTTTCGATTGGTACTGCCTGCACCAGCACAAGTTCACCCGTTACCGGGCTAATCGTAAAATTAATCGCCTCTTCCCCTGCTAACGCCTTCCTTAAAGGATCACCTTCCTGAAGTACTATTTTCGTATCCGCGCTGTTAGCATAAGAAATGCTCCCATCAAGCTGAATGATACCAAGCTCCGTAAAATCTGTTTCTTTCAGTACACTTTGAAGCACCGGCTGCTGCTTAACCCAGTCCATGGACCTTAGTTCATCGAAGAAGGAAAGGGTCTTAAGCGTCCCTATTTGTGTCTCAAGCCTGCTGTTCTGCAACTTTGCGGCATCTTCAGCAAGTTCCATCATGTTATTCTCCGCTTCCTTTAAAATAATATCACTAGCAACTTTATTACTGATAAAACCTAATGCACAACATGAGAGTAATATTAAGATAGTAAAATAGAGTATTAATTTTGTCTTCACACTTACATTTTTACTGCTAGGCTTTTTCATATACTACGTCCCTCCACCTGTCTTTTTTCTTTTCATAAATGTCGTTATTTGTTATAATGTATTACATATTGTGGATTATAGCCGAATTATGCAATGATTAAAACTGTTATTAATAAACTGTCATTGTCATTGACATGACAGTATTCGGAATCCTGTAATAATGACACCCTCTAAAGGAGTACCCTGCTATTGTATAATGAAATGACTTTTGGTAAGTGCCTTAAATTCTTACTCGCCACCGTTCACCTTCCAATGAGCCAGTTAGCAAAAGCTATAAATGTGGATAATTCACTTGTCAGCCATTGGGTACATGAGAGAAGATTTCCTTCAAGCCAGTATATCAACAGCATTACAGAATTTCTTTCGAGAAATATAATGGATTCCTTACAGCTTAAGATGGTAGACGAGTTATTTTATAGTCTGAAGGTCAATGAGAAAATTACCGAGATTACGATAAAAGAAAAATTACATATCATGCTGCAGGCATCCTTAAATTATTCCCTTGCCTGTCGGACAGAAAAGAAAAGTGCTTCAGAAAGTAAAAGCGATGCCTCTTTTTTAAACTCCATTGATTTGTCCAGCAGCGATAAATTAATCTATGGTATAACCAATGTATTTACTGCTGGTATTTCCCTGATAGAATCAGCCAGAACCTACTGCCGTAAAGAGAATAATGTCATTTATCTGACCTATCATAATGTTCTTGATAACTCCTTTTTCTCTGATAACCGATTAAGCTATCTAAAAGAGATTTTGTTAGAGGTTATAAAGAATAACTGGCAGGTTACTTTTTTACTTACATTGGACAGCAATGTGGAGCGTGCAGTCAGATTAATCAGTTTTATATTCCCCTTACTTAAAACAGGGAAAGTCAATCTTTATAGCCTGACAAATAACGATAGTTTTATGACCGGTAAAGAATTATATGTTATATCCGGCATAGGTGCCTTGTCATGTTTCCCCACTGATGCCTACACCGGCATCAATTGTGCTTTCTATCTAAAAAGTAAATCAGCAGTTGACGTACTGACCAACTATATAAAATTATTAATCAATAACAATTCCAATAATATTGTCAAGTATTATAATCAGGAAACGAAAGATGCTTTCTTCTTCAAATTAACAGATTCAAATGAACAGCTGGGAAACCATTATTGCTATAACAACAGCTTCAGCAAACTGCTGATACCAATCCGGTTATATCAGAAATTCTTAGAACAGACAGATTTATCACTAGAGGAAAAAAAACTTTCATACTATTACTATGAGAAGCAATTCAAAGGTTTCCTAAAAAACCTGAGTCATCATATATGTACCGAGATATATTTCACCTCAGCTTTTGAAAATTTATGTAAAAATAATATTATATTTCTCTACACCTATACCGGTATAAAAATAATACATGCAAGTAAACGGGATATTATTGACTATCTGGAATATGCCATATCGATTATAAATCAATATGATAACTATCAAATAGCAGTTATTTATCAGAATATGGTTGGCTTAGAGAAAAATATAGCCTTATCCATAAAGGAACGCAAAGAGATATTTTTCTATGTGTATGGAAAGAGCAGGGCAGTTGATACAATTCTCTCACTTGATGACCCTGTCATGGTTAAAGCCTTTGTAGAATATTACAAGTATCTATGGCAGAAGATTTCTCCTCTTAACAAAGACAAGAAAGATATTGTACTCTTGCTTGAAAGCTATATCCAGATGCTTAACAAGGAGCTAAGGTAATCCGTCCATCTTTCTATTGATATAAGTTAAAGTAATTAACCAAAGCTTATTTATCAAAGGATAAAACCTTGAACACCTTTTACAACTGCAGCTGCTTTCTGGAGATACTCACCACGTACCAAACTATTGTCAATACTAATTTTTCTTATTTAGTGAGCTGCTGCAAAGTTCAATTTACACGATTTATCTTTGCAGCAGCAAGAAATTTAAGCAGTATCGTATTATTCTTTCGTCATGAAGATCTTAGCGCCATGGGTGAGATAAGGCTCCAACCTGCAATCTTTATTTCCCAACAGCCAGATTTCCTGAATCTCATAACTGCTGCCAGGGTATATATAGATTTCCTGCTTCCCCAGGTGATAGAAGATTCCTTTTCCAAGCTTTACACCTTGTCCAAATATCTGATTGTATTTTTCTTCATAATGGCTGAGATTATCTACTGCTATTGCAAGTCTTTTTATACCCACTGCACCGTTTTCATGTGTTAATTGCCTTCTGTCTTTCGGCAGTTCCGGTTCATAGGCACTCATAAAAAAGGGCAGGTGCCAGTCCTTTGAAAGTGCCATTTCCCAATGAAGCTCATTCCCTGCAAGGTCAATGCGTTTCAAGGAATAGTTCTTTGAAATTTCATAACCACGGTTTCTTAGTTCCTGTACATTGTTATGAAAGTCTGATTTCGGATTACTGTCAAGGGCATATTCGTTAACCCCCTCCCCAGAAGATGTATAGTTCCGATAACGGTCTGCTCTTGCTTTGTCAAAAAGACCAGCTATATTTAAAATAAAGGGAACCAGTGGTTTAAGCTTCCCCATATTGGCATCGTAGAGTTCAAGAAAAGACTCGTCTGAAAAATAAATAAGGGCATTGGTCGCCTTCTCTTCACAGCTGCCAAAGGTCACTGTAAATCCCAGCTTTTCAAAATCCTTCACAGCCTCTCTAAAATCATTGGTTTTTATTAATACATGGCCTAATGTAAATTTCATCTATACAAACCTCCTGGTATTTATTATTAAGGACAAAGCTTTCAGGTCTCTTTTCATTCCGTATGTGCTTTACAACATGATCCTTACAATAGTTTACCAGAGATGCCTCTTGCTTTGTAACCGGAAAGGTATTTTCAATGACCCAATCGGAAGTTATGTTTTCTAAGAGGTTATCCATTTCTTAGCTCTCCGGGTGTAATCCCATAATATTTCCGAAAATTCTCTATAAAATGACTTACATTAACATAACCGCACCGCCAGGCCGTGTCCTTTACCCTATAATCGCCTGACTGCACCAGTTGATAAGCCAGTTCCATTCGCTTGTGAACAATATATCCATATACTGTATACCCAAAGCACTGCTTAAATCCGGTTTTCAGCTTATACTCATTAATACAGGCCTCTTTTGCAAGACCGGAAATCGTAAGACTTTCCTTAAACGATCTGTCTATTTTTTCTTTTGCTTTTACAAGGCATCGGTAATCCTCCGCAGAAATATTTGCTCTGACAGCGAGCTTATCGGTTTCATATACAGCTTCATTTAAGAATACAGCAAGTAGCTCCAGTATTTTTCCTTCCAGATACAGTGTCCGTAAATTATCCCTGACAGGACAATTCAGAATCTGCTGAATTATCAAATATACCCCTGAGGGTATAATCCCTTTCTTCAGAATCTCATCCTTAACCTTGATTTCGCCGTTTAGAGAAGTTAACAGCTGCAGAACTACCTGCTCTTTAAAGGATATATTTATTCCTCTGCAATGCTGTCCTTTGGCAAAATTGCTGATACTGGAATCAATCATTCCTTTTTGAAGAAACCATTCACCTTCTGATACGGTAAATTCCTTTCTGCTGACTGAGGGATACGACCAGGTCAGATTATCTTTTAGGCAAAATCCCAATTGTATCCTGGAAGCGGGTATATGTGCCTCTTGAATACTGCAAGCCTTTTTAAAAGACATTTCAGTATCACACAGATTTATATCCCTGCCCGCAGGTGTTATGGTAATCGCTCCCCAGGCTAGAGCAGCGGGCAGGCGTATCTCTGAAGACACTTCATAAACTTCCTCTCCGCCTTCCCATAGGCAATGAACCTGTTTTGGCATAGCTTCTTCATTTTTATATTGTATTTTCAGCATAGCCGTCCTGCCTCTCATATTTTTTGGAATTTGTGCATTGGGCTGCTGTTGATAATAATATATTACTTTCAGACAGCCTTCAGAATAAACTCCATATTAGTTAGCTTAAACTAACTCAATGATATAACATTAGCATTCTAATTGCAATATGTTCTGGTTTTCTGTTTCCATTGTATTCAGCTTACGTTTCTCCTCTATCATAAATTTCTGCTGCAATATTCCTAAAACATTTACCTTAGAGTATGGAAAAGCTACTCTCAAAAAAAGATTCCAAAGGCAGCATTATCCGTGAAGATATGCCGCTTTAGGAACCTGTTATTATTAGTCAAGCTTTTTGCTCTTGTTAAATATACCTTCCAATCTATTTATCATTCTGAAATCCTTGCTGCTTCAGTACCGGGTATACCTTGGGATAATAAACATTCTGATAAATATTAGAGGTATACTGGCTCCAGTTACCTTCCTGTTGTCTTCCGATTTCAGAAAGATAACTCTTCATCTCACTGTCATATTGATCAATTGCTTCTTTTAAGCCTTCCACATTGTACTTCTCATCATGTCTGAAGGCCTTCTGAGGAAGCCTTGGTTTTTTATGGGAAGGATCCAAAGGATATCCAATTGCTAAGCCTGCTACCGGAAAGGTATATTCGGGAAGACCGAGGAGCTCTATGATATCCTCGGGGTTTTTGCGCACACCTCCGATGGGTACAATGCCAAGTCCAAGGGATTCAGCTGAAATAATAGCTCCGCCCATATTGAGTCCCGCATCAAAAGTTCCAACCATAGTGCCTTCCACACTTTCCTGTATTACCTGCTTTAATCCGTTTTTCTCTGCTGCCAGCCTGGTCTTATAAAAGTCCATTACAAATACAAGAAAAACCGGTGCATCATCAATCCACTTCTGTCCGCCTGTTAGTTCAGCGATTCTTGCTTTGGTTTCTTTCTTTCTTATAACAATGACAGAGGTCTGCTGTCCATTTATGGAATTGGGCATAGCCTGAGCTGATTGAATTATATCATCCAGTAAATCATCCTCTATGTCTTTGTCAAGAAAACTGCGAATGGATCTATGGTTCTGTATGGTTTTAATCATTTCATTCATAATATAAATTCCTTTCTGTTCAAGCACACTACATGGTCTTACGCTATATGTTCCCTATAAAAATTCGCTTTTAAATAGAATCAGCTCCACTTTTCATAATGTACTCTGTCTTTGTTATATCGATCTACAAATTCATTTTGCTGTCCGTCGGGATAGCCAACTGCAATTAATGCATAGGGTTTGATATTCTCAGGAAGATTATAGAGTTTACGTACACTTTCTACCACACTGTCAGCAGTAGCAACACCAAGCCATACGCCTCCCAGTCCTAAATGAACTGCCTCCAGCAGTAAATTCTGAGTTGCTGCTCCTAAATCCTCTTCCCAGGCGGTTGGAACTCTTAAGATATCAGCATTTGCCATTACAAGGAAAGTTACACCTGAGCCTTCAACGGGTCTGGCATAAGGTGATGCCTGAGACAGTTTTAACAGATTCTCCTTCTCCTGTACAACGATAAATTCCCAGGGCTGCTGATTCGCTGCAGAAGGTGCCTGCATAGCTGCCTTTAACATTAATTCTATCTTCTCAGGCTCAACAGCCTGATCCTTAAACTTACGTATACTTCTTCTGTTGAATATTTCCTTCATTGTTTATGCCCATTTCCTATCGCAGACCTGCCTGCGATACTGCCACCAATAAAAAAGAGTGAAAGATTCTCCATGTGGCATCCTTTCAATTTATTATTTACTTTCACTCTTACTACATACCTCCGATTAGTTCTCTTGATTCTGTAGTTTTTCAATTAACTTACTGCTGATGGTTATAAATTGCAGAACTTCCTCTTCCGTCAGAATATTCTTGTAAGCATCATGCAGCCTGTTCCATGAGCGGATAATTTCGTCTTGCAGCAGCAAACCTTCTTCTGTGGAACAGATAAATACATTTTTGCCTTCTGTTCTTTTAGCAACCAGCTTCTTTCTTACCAGCTTTTCTATAAAACGTGTTATGGTAGACGGAGTCAGGTGCAGCTTCTCACCAATTTCCTTCTGATGGAGTTCTCCTTCCAGATTTACCATATAGAGTATCAGTGCATGGCTTGTGGAAAGCCCAGTCTTACCAAATGCCTCCTCTGCTATCTTACTGAATTCCCTGGCAAGCTTTGTGGTGGAAAAAAACAGGCAGCTATCTAATTTGCAATTACAACTATCGTTATTTATCGTACCTTTCAAAATTATCACCTCATTTGTTTGTACATACAAATATATCACCGAATAATATGTATGTCAATTAAATTTTTCACAATTTATATTCCTGGCTATCGTTCAAGCGTTTTCTTAAATGTTATTTGTTCAATGCCCACCCCCTGGGGATTTCCTTTCCAATGATCATAAACACCTAAACCTGCTAGGGTGTATCTGTTGACCGCTTGTGCCGGACTTTAGATTCCACTTTGGGGAGGCAATTTGCGAAAAACAACAAGGCTTGATTTTGGAAACGTAATGGTGTTACGTTCCTAAAATTGCAACGCAAATTACCGCAATGTGGAGCATTTAGAACGGTACAATGAGTTTTCAGACACACCCTATATTCTAACAGCTTTCACCGACAGGCTTAAGTGCTACTTCAATCGTTAGTCTATTATCTTTTGTACGTGTATACTCTTAAATATTTCCTATTCTTATCTATTTTATTTGACCTGTACTTTAACTTTTAAAGTTTTCGTTTCTCCTGAATACAACCTTATCTTTACAAGAATCAAAGTACTTCCTTTTTTCTTTCCGGTTACCTGCCCCGATTTTTCATTAACCAGTGCTATGGTCTCGTCTTGAGAAGAATATTTTATGGTTACCGCTCCAATTGCATTTGCGGAGGTCTTATCTGTTATTTCATTGGTCTTCTCCAGGGTTACCGGTAAGGTTACTTCCAATTTCAGATTTTTTCCTCTGCTGATACTTAACTTCTCCGGTACGGAAATCTGGCCACTTAATGAATTGGTTATGTTATTGCTTGCTTTTTGAGGCATCAGGATGTAATCGGAGCAGCTTAAGATATTCATGGTAATGTAACCGTTCTTATCTACCTTATAGCTGCCTGTTTTTAAAGAATCTAATATACCCTTCGTTTCGTTGTAATGATATACGTAGACCATATCACCAGCTTTGATTCCCTTTTGATCTGCCACATATACCCTTACCGCAGCCTGCGCAGGCAATACACCACTATGTTTGAATACGACTGCTACCGCCTGTTTATTTTTTGTGTCTTTTGATAATAGTTTGTCGACACCTTTTACGGTATTTGCAGGTACCACTTCCAGCGAGGTATTTACAGCTGTCACAGCCTGTTTGGAATTCTTAAGAGAAGCTGCCTCAAACTTCCACTGGTAAACGACACCTCCCTTTTCATCCTTTACTGTCAGTGACAAGCCTTTCTGATTTTCTTTTGCCATCTCCAAAAGCTTCTTATCCATAATAATATCCTCCAATTTGATTCTGGAGTCTGCTGTTATGGCCTGGGGAAGAAGGATTGATACCTCTACCAGCTTTGTCTTATTGCTCTCTAACTGAGCACCAAGCTCCTTCTCCGGCAGTGTTATTTTTAATAAATACGGTTTTTCTTTACTGGAGGCTTTTAATTCCTCCTGTAATTTCTCTGAAGAAACTGTTAACGCAACCTCTGCTGTCTTATTTTTTACTTTTGTATCCAGGAGCAGATATGGCGGAGTGTTATTCTCCGGAGCTCCTACAGGGGTGGGAGTTGCAGCAGGTGTAGAGGTTGGCTCTGGGGTTGGCGTACTTGTAGGTGTTGCGGTTGGTTCAGCCGTTGGGGTATCTGTTGGGCTCGTGGTTGGTACAATGGTCGGACTTACTTCTGCACCTTCCGCTAAAATGACAATATCCCACTGACGTTGGGCTGTTTCACCGGCCACACTGACAGAAGCAGTTAATTTAACCCTTGCATTGCCGTCTCCTGCTTTTGGACGAATAATGGTACCATTATCCGCAAGAATATCTGCATTACTGGATTTCCACTGGATCTGGGCTCCATGCAAACCACTGGCGGGAAGTGTCAGATTCTTTGTAATGCCCGTAACTTCCCCCAGATTGATGGCCTCTGCCGCTTCCTTTGCCAGCCTTTGATTTTCTTCTTGTTCTTCTGTGGTAGTCTTGCTGCTTCCAAAGACCTTAACTTCGTACAAAGTCGGTGTATACCAATTATTCGGATTATTATGCAGTACCGCATTGGTTACGGAAAGTCTTACATAACGTCCCTTTCCGGTAAGGGTATCAGCAGTAAAACCATAAGTCTTGTTATCTGACTTATCCAATATCTCAGTCCAATTCTCGCCATCCTCACTGATCTCAACTTTATATTGATAGTACCCCTCCGAACCTTTATACATAAACCAGGATACCTGTAGCCCTGACAATCTGTAGGTGCTTCCCAGATCCACCTGCCACCAGAAGGGCCACTGAGATTTTGCCGCTGCATAAGCCGTATCATAATTCCCATCGTTGGCTTTTACTGCTGTTTTGGTCCCATTTGCAGTAACAGATGCAACAGCCGGTTTGTTTTCTGATAACAATACCCCTTTATCTTCCGGTATGATACTTCCGGTAAAGGGATTATAGAGCACTTTATCATAGTAATCATAGGTAGCAATTCCGTTTGCAAAGGCAACAGGCAGGCACACCGCAGCCGCAGTACCTTCTTCTCGTACCCATCTTGGTGCAAGCATAAAATAATTCTTTCCTGCCGCCCCTTCAATAGAAATTACACCGCCGGACTGTGAGGAATAATTAGAACTGTTTCCAATGCTTCGCAACTCACTCCAGGGTCCCTGTAAGGAAAGGGCACTGGCATAAGCTCCCTTGCTGGGATACCAGCCAGCGGCCTGTGAGGTAAAGAGATAGTAGTACCCATCTTTCTTCACAAGACTCGGTGCCTCCCGGTACTGGTTCTCAAATACTTTTGTGACAATACGTTCAATTCCTGTATAGGTATCATTCATCTGAAAGATATACATCGTCGCGTTGGCACCTTCACCAGCTGCATTACCGGCTGTTACCAGGTATCCGGTTCTGGCTTCATTGTCATCTATGTAGAAATTCATATCCCTTACAGCAATTCCTTCCGGATTATAGATCTCATGTACGGTAAAACGCTCACCCGGTGTGGCTGAGGCGACCAGAGCTTTTCCGGAACCGTAACCTTCTTTTAATTCCCAATGGGCCCAGAGGATATTCTTATTGTGAATGCTGTCATAACGAATATTCATAGCCTCCAACTTACAGGAGGCAAGATCTGGATGGCTGTTTCTGTCCATTACGGTTTTTACGTAAGTCCAGTTAAGCGAATCCTTGGAGGTATACTCCTCAAGCTTTGAGAAACCGCTTTCATCACTGACGTAGTCATATCTGTAATAGGTGTCTCCTGCCTTTAGGGTACTTAAAGTGGTCATGGCACCACTGACAGAATTGCTGTATTCCAGAAGTCCTTCGGAAACCGTTGTAGTCTGTGCCTTTACTTCACTGCTTTCTGCAAGAAGAACACCATTGTTCCAGGCTTGAACCTTATAATAATAGTTCTTGCCAATAGCAAGCCCGTAGAGTTTTACGGAAGTACCGGCACCGTGATAAGCCAGACTGTATTCCCCTGTTTCACTCTCCTTGCCGTATACATAATAGCTTAGAGCATTTTCCTTTTGGGACCAGGCAAGGTTTACATTATTAACCTTATTGGAGCTGCTTAGTTTAAAGGGTGTAGCAGTAATACCAAAGGGATTTGAGACATTTTCTGTTCCTTCGCCATAGATATTTACCTCATGAATTCCACGATACCAGGTAGCTGAGTTATTATTATTTACATTTATCTGTCCTGATACGGTAATTCTTATGTAGCGGTAGGTACCTGACAGGGAGTGAGCAGTAAAGGAGGTCGTAGTATTACCGGTAGCGTCTATGATTGTCGTATAATTACTGCTGTCATTGCTTCCTTCCACGATATATTTGTAGCAAACCTCTGAACCATTCCAGGACCTCCAGCTGATATCAATATCACTGAGCTTATACTGTCTACCAAGATCCACTCTCCACCAATAGGGCACACTGTCTTTACCGGTGTCAAAATAAGTATCATAATCACCGTCCACAGCCAATGCAGAGCTATAGCCTTCTGCTTCATTGCTGCCTGCCGTTTCCTTTCCTGCTGACAGATTTATTTTCTTTGCATTGGTAACCTCTCCGGTCTGAGCATTTAGCTTCCACTCTCTCGTATAATCCATGGAAAGTTTACCTGCTTCAAGCTCCAGGGGAAGCCACACATATCTGGAATCACCAAGAGCATTCTGATTCCAGCGGTCACCAACATAGACATAGGTGGCAGTATTTGTTCCGTTTACGGTAAGTATATTGGCAGGCTGAGAGTAGAAAGTTGAAGTATTGCCGAATTTAATCAATTCAGACCAGCCCTCTGCCTGGGTTATATCCTGTGTACTGGTATAATAGCCTTGATTGGGCTGCCAGCCGGACTGACCAGAGGTCAGCATATAATAATACCCATCCTTCTTTACAATAGCCGGAGCTTCACGGCGTTTACCGGCAAAGAGGGTATAAAGCTTCTTCTCCACGTTGGTGTAAGAATCGTTTAGTCTATAAATATCCAGGTCCGCATTGCTGTTGGCTGAGGAAATCAGATATGCTGTTTTATCCTCATCCACAAATACGGTAAAATCTCTGGACTGGTTACCCGGGTCGAAATGGCCGAGATATTCATAATCTCCGGTTATGGTATCACTGACTGCCACCACGACATGACCAAGATTATAATTGCCGGCTTCTTCCCAATGTCCCCATAGTATATATTTTTTCGTTTTCTCATTATAGATAACCTTAGGGCGTTCAACTTTGCAGCTTGCTAACTCAGCCGCTGAATCCGGTTTCAAAATATCCTTTTCATAAGTCCAGTGCATAAGGTCCTTTGAGGAATATACACTGACACCGTTAAAAGTGGCTCCGTTATGGGCTTTGTTTTCTCCAAACCAGTAATAGGTACCATCTTCGTAAAGAAAACTTCCTCCATGGGCCTGCAAGGTATTTCCATCCAGGTCTTTCAGGCTCTCACCATTTACGATGGTAGCCGCTTTGATCTTACTGGTAGAAAGCTGTTCTATGGCAAACCAGCTTAAGACCGGGTCTTGAGAACTTTCGTATCTCGACACCCTTAAAGTAATCTTTGTATCTGCCGGCAAGGTAAAATTTCCTTCCGCATTTTTCGTCTTGTCACTGTCAGGAACATTTCCGTTCACCTGGCTCCAGCCAAAATTCTCTGCAATTTTAGTGGTTACGGGAGTTCCTTTTTCATCGGTGTATTCGATGGTTATATTCATATGGCGTGACTGATTCCACCACTCTTTAAAGCCTGCCGTAAGTTTATAGGTTCCTTCTTCCAACTGCATCTGGTACACAATATCCTTATGATTTTCAGAATACCAGCCATTTTCATAGCGGTCGGTGCTCTGGGTTACTCTCCCCTTCATCTCTGTTGCGGAATTACTGGAATATCCCCAGGAGCTGTCATACTTCTGATCCGGTACAGCATTGACCAAAAGGGGTGAATTTTCTTTCAGTATATTAAATACCTCTGATGAGGTTCTGTTACCTTCTATGTAGTACATCAGTTTTCTGGAGATTACGGTAAGGGTAGTAGAAACCGTCAGATTTACTCCTGTAACCTTTCCTGTTACTTTATAGGTATCACCAATGGTATCCAGCGCACCTTCCGGAAGTGTATCCCAAAGTACTTCACAATCCAACACCTTACCCTGGGATTTCACCTTAACCGCAGCCGGAAGCGACAGTTCTTCCCCCAGCTTTGTTACTGTGGGAAGAACCGTTATTAATTCTGTCCCAAGAATATTCTCCATTTCCTTTGCGGTATAGGCTTTATCGTATATCTCAATATTATCGAAATATCCTTTGAAATAACCATCACCACTGTAAAAGGACTTGCCCAGATAGGTCATTACCTCTGTACCAAAATCTGATATCTTTGTTGTCAGACCGGTTACCTGTTTTACGAGGAGTCCGTTAATATACATCGTCATAGAATTATCCTCAAGCACCATAACGACTTTGGACCATTCACCTGTGGTCATACTGCCGCTTATTTTCTGCTCACCGCCCCAGGTAGCCTTGGTTATAGCACCATAGAGTTCACTTCCTCTGGCACGAAGAAAGAAATATTTCTGATCGCTTTTACCGATTCCAAAAGTAAAGAAATTACCAGAGGTAAGGCTTGACTTCACATCCATTACCAGAGTCAGTTGATTCTTATTGTCCAGTAATCCTTTTGGTATTTCACCATAGGTTCCGGTGGTTCCGTCCAGATATAATACCTGCCCTTTTACCGGGTCTGTTACATAGGTTGCTTTCCCGTAAAGCTTACCTTTATGGCCGGAACCGCTCTTATCTTCTATCACAGTGCCTGACAGGCTTTCGTTAAAATCATACTTTAACAAGGGTATAGCTATAATATCTCCTGCATTCTCATACACCTTATCAAAATTATCCTTTGCTGTCTGAAGTGCGGACCTGACCATTTCAATGGTGGTGGCAGCTTCAATAAGGGCTTTGCCTTCCGATATTGCCGTGTGCAGAGCTGCTGTTTCTTCTGTTGTATAATTTGCTTTTCTTTCAAGGGCTTCTGTTGTATAAGCAGTAAATTCTGTGAGTGCCAGCGTTTTTTCTGCCAATACCTCTCCGCTTGAAGCTTCATTTACTGCCAGCCAGCTTAAGATTACATCCGGTCCTGCCGTATATTCGTATACCTTAATGGTCACATCAGCATCCACCGGCAAATCAAAGAAATAACTGACGGTCTTTTTGCCATTGTTGGTAAAACTGCCAAGTGTCTTTGTTATTACCTGATTATTCTGTGCATAGGAAACCGATAAACCTATGTTTCTTGTAGTTCCCCACCATTCCTGAAAACCTGCCAGCAGCTGGTAACTGCCTGCCTTTAGAGGAAGGATATATTGAATGCTTTTATCAGTCTTTGCCCAGAAACCGCTTTCAAAAGCATCGCGGCTGGTATTATTTTTATAACCAATGTCTGCATTTGTTATACCTTCTCCTTCAAGGATACTGGAATAACCCCAGCTGCCTTGCCCATATGCCTTATCCCAGGTCTCATTTATAAGTGTAACTTTCTCTTTTATCATATCATAGAGATCGGAGCCTGCAGTTGCGCCGGAATCAATATAATACTTTAAGGTATCCGGTATCACCAGGACATTTGCTGCAATTGTCTGGTTATAACCTGCCAAGGTACCTGTAATTTTCGTCTTTACCGCTGGCAGCAGGTTCTGAATCTCCCAGTTGACGGTCACATCTTTCGTTTCTGCGCTGCCATTACTATAAACAGTTATACTTACCTCAGAGGGCAGTTCACTGATACTGTTATAGAGGTCCTTTAACTCTGTATTCACCTGTACCGGAGCAAGTTCCGCAAGATCCGCAAGAGTCCAGTCTGTGTAAGCCTTCAGCTGCAATTCCTTGTTAGCGGTTAGCTCAACTGGCAGCCAGATATACCTGGAATCCCCCAGATTACTGTCATACCAGCGGTCCCCCATATAGATATAGAGGCCTTTTTGTGGATCATAAGGTATTACATTGGTACTCTGAGAATCAAAGGTGGTATATTTGGTATCTCCTACACAGGGGTCACCGGCGTTGGTCCAGGTACCAAGGATGGAATCCGCCACCCAGTACTGTGCCTGATTGGGTGCCCAGCCTGTTGCTCCTGAATTAATCATATAATACTTCCCTGCGTACTTAAATACTGCCGGTGCTTCTCTTTGGGCTCCCGGAAAGAGTCTTACGAAATCAACTCCATAGACAGCTTTTTCAACCGGTGTGGCAAGGTTAGTATAGTCTTCATTCAGCTTTGAGATGAACATGGTTCTGTTCTCTTCACTGGAATAAATGATATACGCTGTACCGTCATCATCGATAAACAGATTCATATCCCTGGCAAACCCCTTACTGCTTTCATACCAGGCACCGGTCAGCTGATCCTCCGGGCATACATTCAGACGGTACCTGTCTATAAACCGGAAGGGACCGGAGGGTGAATCACTGACTGCTACCCCTGCAGCTGCCGCCGCATAATTGGCACCGGGGCTTTCCACTGTTGGACCGTCTGCGTGGAACCACAATACATATTTCCCGGTCTTTTCGTTATAAATCATTTTCGGTCTTTCAATAACCGAGGTGGAGTTATTGATACAAAGATATACGTTATCCTTTTCTTCCGAGGTCAGATTACCATATAATGCAGTAAAATAGGGGTCGTTATCTAATTGCTCTCTGGTTGTGACTGATCGCATGACATACCCTTCAAACCTCCAATTATAAAGATCCTCTGAAGAATAAGCACTGATACCGTTACTTCGGTATCCCTTTGTCTTGTCTTCTCCGTACCACCACCACTTTTCTCCTATCTTTTGTACCTGCCCGCCATGGGCCTGAATAGGAATTCCGTTGATATCCTTCCATACACTGCCACTTGTTCCAGAGAAGCTGGAATAACGCTCGATAGTCCTAAGGGCGGCATACTGGGCATCCAATTCATTACACTTCTCACGAATCTCTAAGCCGGAAGCAGTACCAGAAGCTATCATTGCTTCAGCTTCAGCAATTATTCTTTCCATATCTCCCAAGGTATCTTTTTTGCCACCGCCATCCAGATACAGCTCTGTGCTTAATGCTTCTGTTGCATAGATTGTTCCTGCGGCAGCGGCAGTATTTATTTTGCTCCGGATGTCTTCTATTTTAGCACTTAACACAGCCGTATCATAATCCGGCACTGCTTTTATGATGATATAATTCATTAGCGGGTCCTTATAGCTGTCTGTTCTTGATGGATTATGTACAAACACATTAAGCTGTCCATCTGAAACTCTCAGTTCATTTTTACTCTCGACAACTTTATTCTGATCAAGACTCAAAGCACTGGTATAGGTCGTTCCCTCCAATACAATATCAACAGGCCTCCAGGACCAGGGATTTTTAAAACCCACTGTTACTTCATAATAACCGTCAGGCAATTCAAAGTCATAATAGAATCCACTGACTCCGGCTACATAGGTGATTGCCCCTGTGTAATAGTATGTATCTTCCTTGTTCAGACTGGCAGCCGTTCCACCTGCAACCGCATTGGAGTTCGGCGTATTAGGGAGTCGTCCCCAACTATAACCCGTTGTATCCGAACCATAGACCTTATCCGTAACGGATTGATAAAGCCCCATATGGTCTCCGCTGGCCACTGAACTGACATTACCTGCACCGCAATTCACAAAATACAGCACATAATCATTGGCTGCCAGCTCTTTAGTACCTGGTGTGACTTTTGTTATACTGGATCCGCTGACTACATTTAATACGGTGTTCCCCTCACCTGCAGCCTCATCCATATTTACTTCTGATTGAATTTGCCCTTTCTCTTCTGTGCCGATTAAGGCAGCTGCCTCATTTGCACTTACAGGCAGTGGTTGTATTATCAGTGCGAGCATTAATAGTACAGCCATCATCCTGTGTAAACGTTTTTGCTTTCCCATAACTTATCCTTTCTCTCTCTATTACTGGATAAAAATATTTTGTGCAATTAGTATATTATTATGGATTATTTATCCAGTATTTAAATATTATCATACCATTTAATATAATGCAACCGGTTTCATTGTTATTTTATTTGTGCACATTATACACTTGTAGATTTTTGTTTCGTTTTGTCGTTATACCCATACTTATTTCCCACTTTATATAGCAGGGATATTTTGGTAACATTAATTCTTGAAAATTGATATATAAGGATGGTAAGTGAAATGAAGAGAAGTTTAACAGCACTATTATTGCTGTTCGCATTGTTATTAACTGGCTGCAGTAACGGCACTGGAACGGATTCCAAAACAGAAGCTCCTGCAGAGGTTACGATTACAAAAGAAACTCTATCCGATACATTGCGTTGGTTCAATGCTGCCTATGCAATAATTACAACCCGAAATGGCGGTGACATAAATCTCATCGGAGGTTACGGAACCAAAAATCTCCTAGAGGTTCAAATGATCAAAAGCGGATTGAAGGAATCCTGGGAGGTTACAGACAAAACCACAGCAGATGACACCTTAAACTGGCTATTGGAAGAGGGTGGGCACAATGCCGAGTTGCTGGAAGAATATAAGGAAAACAGCTTGTCAGAATACACTAGGGAAGAGCTGATAGAAGTATTGTCGGTTAGTTCTTATACTGATAATGACAGAGCTTATTACCTGGGACTCTACGATGCTGTGGCTAATTACAGTGACAACGCAATCCTCGCCTGGGATTTATCCAGAGCCATGCAGCTTTCTGCCTGGTATTACCTTGCCGGTTATTATACTTATGAGGAAGCCATGGATAAAAGCCTTGCTATTGCAAAAAGCTTACAGAAAGCCTATGGTTCCTGGGATGAGATGGCTGACAGCTATCTATATGGATATCAATACTGGAGTGGTGATGATATGTCTGATGAAACCTCTGAAAGTTTTGCCCGTTATCAGATATACCAGGAGTTAGTGAAGCAGACAGACAGCCCATATTCCATTGATTGGAACTATGAATTACAAAAAGATTGGCCTTAAGCATATTCCTTGTTATGTTTGGAAAAATATGATAAAATCCTATATATCTCACAAGAAACATGAAGGACAAAAAATAAAGCTCTAGGAGGAAACCATATGGCTTACAAAGAGGTAAAGACCATCAAATGCAATCCGGAACTAAAAGGTATGGCTGTTATGATTCCGGAGGTAATATATTCTACTGCTCAGGGAGTGGATTTAAAAATGCAGATACTGACTCCCTGGAAATCAGATGTATCTTCGATACAAACAGCCTATCCCTTAATCGTATTTGTGCAAGGCAGCGCCTGGACTCACCCCGACGTTTATTATCAGCTTCCTCAGTTGGCTCAATTTGCCAGAGAGGGTTATGTAGTTGCCACTTTAACACACAGAAACAGCCTGGAGGGACACCCCTTCCCGGCATTTCTGGAAGATGTCAAAACAGGAATCCGTTTCTTACGAAAACATGCATCTCAATATCAGATTGACCCTGACAGAGTTGGTATCTGGGGTACTTCCTCCGGCGGTAATACTGCATTAT
Organism: Anaerocolumna sp. AGMB13020; assembly: GCF_033100115.1. Lineage (NCBI taxonomy): Bacteria > Bacillati > Bacillota > Clostridia > Lachnospirales > Lachnospiraceae > Anaerocolumna > Anaerocolumna sp. AGMB13020. Next base: position 1,626,076 of record NZ_CP136910.1, read on the forward strand.
TAACAGGACTTACAGGTGATGCTTCACGTTATAAGACAAAAGAATACGGTGAATATTCAGATTCTGTGAAATTGGTAGTGGATTGCTTTGGACCAACTGACCTAACCTTTGCCCTTAATAACCTCTCAAATCTGGAGGAAGGTATGAAGAAGATCTTTGAAGGTTTGCGTGGTGAGGATACACCGGAGAATCTTGCGAAGCTTATGGAAATTAATCCGGCGAACCATATAAAAGAAGGGCAGTCATATCCTCCTTTCTTCCTCCTTCATGGCAATGCCGATACACTGGTGGATTATTCCCAGAGTGAACTTATGTATCACCGGCTATCTGATGCTGGTGCAGAGGTTTCACTTGTCTGTGTGGAAGGTGCTCCCCATGAAGGTTCTTTCTGGAGCAATGAACTTTTAGATCTCATCAAAGAATTTATAGCTGATAATATATAGCTTTTGATTATAACATTGATAAAGCTCCTTTCCCTTCACAAGTTTTTTCTTGGAAGCAAAGGAGCTTCTTCTTTATCTTATTTCGACATATCTCTAATATAGAAAGCAACCTGGTAAGGAAACAATTCCTCGCTGTCCTTAAGCTCACACTTAAGGATTCGCTTGATGTTCTGTATACGATAATTAACCGTGTTTCTATGGGTGAAAGTATCCTCCGCCACCCTTATAAGGCTTCTGTCATTTTTGATGTAGCTTCTTAAGGTATCCACATAAGCTGAACCATGGGAAAGATCATATTCTTCCAGGGGTCCCAGGATCTCATATGCATAACTTACCAGAATGTCGGTATCTTCAATGGAAAAGAGCAACTTAAAAAATCCCATTTCTTCAAAGTCAACCATCTCCCGTCCGGTTCCCAAAGACATCTTCATTGCTGTTCTGGCTCTCTTATAACTGGTAGGAAGATTCTCAAGCTGAATCACCCTGGGTCCTATGCCAAGATAGAAGCGCTTTTCTCTGGAGAATGCTGCAAAGCTCTGCAAAATCAGTTCCGGCAGTTCCGTGTAGTATTTTTCCTTCCTGTTATTAAGAATCAGAACAAGAAAATCCTCCATTCTTATAAGTCCGTAAGAAGCATTGATTTTATCATTGCCCTTCCATAGGCCGAACAGATTCTCCAGTTTTATTACCGCCTGATTATAGCTTAGTTCATCCTCCATTGTCTTCTTTACGTATATGCAAAAGGCCTGAAAGGTGCCTTCAATATCATACCGCTCTCCTAACACCTGCCTGACATCCGCTTCCTTAAAACGTCCTTGAATAACTTCTCTGAAAGCATTGCTTATTTTCTTCTCAAATTGTTTCTGATCAATTATTCGCATACAGTAATCCTGAATCAGCTCTGTTATGGATATTTCCCAGGGCATTTCAAGTATAGGAAAATTGTGTTCGTTACACCATTCAATAACCTCTTCCGGGATACGCTCCAAATACATTCCTGTATTTATGATGATTCCTGCACAATCCTCCTGGGACATTTCCCTGACGACCTTTAAAAGCCAGTCTGGCTGGTCAGCTTTCATCCCTGTCGTAATTGCCAGCTCTTCCCCGTGAAATCTGGATACTATGGTCTCATCCTCCAGCATATGTACCCAGCTTACGACCGTATCCATACCAGCTTTGCCGGCGACTATATTTAGTTTAAATTGCTCCCTGGTTTCTTCATACATTTCCCAGAAACGGACTGCCATTTATGTATTACCCCCTAGGTCAGTATTCCTTGATATTATGCTTATTCTTTCATTTAGATGACATTATAATTTGTGCTGTGGATACAAATATTGCTCCTTATATTCAGACTAGCAGATTATATACAAAAAGTCAATTTCTATATATAATATACATAGAGTAAAGATTAATACAAAGTCAGGCAAATGAATAAAGGAGGATACCTATATGTATATTGGCAGCACAAATTTATACTTAGATTTAATAGATTACAACACGAAAGCACCTGCAAGCTGGATTACCTCCGAAAGATATGAAAACTGCGAAAACTTCTACCAACATCTGGTGGTAAAACAAGGCAGACCCAAACTGTTTCATAAAAAAAGCGACGCTAATAATAATATGAAATAATCACATACGCTTAAATCTTAATTTATTGAATGTAAATTAAATCCTATATGTTTCGTCATCACAAAAAAAGAGAGCATTTTCCGATGGATGCTCTCTTTTTGAATTCTTCTAACTATTATGGCCTTCCTGTATTTCCGTCTTCCATTTCATCCTTCCACTCATATATGATCTTCCCGTCAATGATTGTATACATTGTATGGGTAAACACCTCCATTGGATTTCCTGTAAATATAGCTATATCTGCATCCTTTCCCGCTTCCAGGCTGCCTACCCGGTCTTCCACCTGACATATTTCTGCTGCATTGATGGTTATAGCTTTTAACCCTTCTTCTATACCAAGTCCCTTTTTGGCAGCAAGCCCCGCACATATGGGGAGATACTGAATCAGCGTAACCGGATGATCTGTCGTTATAGCGACTTTAACACCATTTCGTGCAAGAACTCCCGGCGTCTTAAAATCCACATTCTTAATTTCTAGTTTGTTGCGACAGGACATTCCCGGTCCCACAATGGCAGGATATCCGCTTTTATATATCTCCTCTGCTATCAGATGTCCTTCCGAACAGTGATCAAGGGTAAGCTTAAGATGATATTCCTTTGCAATCCTAATAGCTGTTAATATATCATCTGCCCGGTGTACATGAGCCTTTAGTGGTATATCTCCATTTAATACCGGAATCCAGCTCTCCAGCTTAAAATCCTCCTCCACATCAGCTGCTGGCCCCTGCTCTTTCTTTTTCTTATAACTGCTCGCCTTAAACAGCTCTGCCCGCAGCATGGCTGCTATACTCATTCTGGAGGCCGGAGGTTTATTAAGATCTTTATAAGATCTTTTAGGATTCTCCCCGAAAGCTATCTTCATAGCTGCCGGTTCCTTTACTATCATGTCTTCTATTACTCTGCCTTGTGTCTTTATAAACAGAAATTGGCCACCTACTACATTGCTGCTCCCCGGTCCTACCATAACAGATGTAATTCCAGCCTGTATGGCATTATGAAAGGCGGGATCCATAGGATTCACCGCATCCAGGCCTCTGACATAAGGGGTTACCGGCTGGGTCGTTTCATTGCAGTCATCATCCTCCTCCCCTTCTTTTTCTTCCGTAATTCCAATGTGACAGTGTGCTTCGATTAATCCTGGCATTACCCACAGACCTGTGGCATCTATGACAACCGTATCTTCCTTTTCTTCATACCTGGGATTCTCCCCTACATAAATTATCTTTCCCTCTTCTGCCAGAACACTTCCGCACTCATAAACTTTACCTGTCATAGTGAAAATCTTGCCATTTTTTATAACCAGCATTGAAAATCCCTTTCTATGTGTATCTATCATCATACAAACTTAAGTTTATTCTTTATCCGATTATTGCTGGAATCTAATTCCTTAAAAACGGAATCTTACCACAGGAAAATTATTCAACTCCTGTTCTTAAGTTTTTCTATTTCTGTATAATATATACATCAAGGGCTGATTATTTCTCAGGCCTCAGCAAACTCCGTAAGCTTTGAAGCATCCAGTCCACATTGCACTATCCCTTTTCCCTCCGGCAAGGCAACTCCGGCATATTTAAACAACTTGTTATCGATGTCACGAAAAGCAGCTTTCTGATTGACTTTTAAAGAAGGATTCTTTAACATTCTGGTGAACTCATAGGTCTGAGCGCCTTCTTTGTCACTGAATTGAAAACCGTGGAAACCAGAGGTGCTTAAAACTACCTTTCCAAAGGCATCTGTTATATGAAATTCTGCGAGCTTATAATGTTTCCTCAATTCTTCAAGTTTCTCATCCGAAACTGGCTGATTTTTCTTCTCACCTTCTGTGATAAGTTCAACCAGCTTTTCACAAATTTTTATCATATGCTCTCCAAGGTTATAATCGAAGCGTTCCATTACCTTCTCTAGATTTTCTGAAATATCCAGCAGTTTATGAGTGGCTACATTGGTCTTCTGTACATCTTCTGCCTGGTTCTCCATGACACATGAGATTTCCTGAACAGAGGCTGTTCCGCTGTGCCCTTTCTCTGCAACCTCCTGGGCATTTCTTGATATGACATCTGTCCTTTCTGACTGTTTTCGAACATCCGTTGATATGCTTTCCATATATTCCAGGGTCTTACCAGTAACCGACATAATATTCTTAAGCCTCTCATCCGCGAGTACGGCAACCTCAGCCCCACTGTATACATGATCTTTTGCTGCTTCTATGGAACCAACAACTGCCTGTACTTCATTTTGTACCGTTAAAATAAGTTCATTGATTCTGCCTGCCGCATCTTTGGTTTCATCCGACAGTTTACGTACCTCCTCCGCTACAACAGCAAACCCTTTGCCATATTCACCGGCTCTGGCTGATTCAATGGAGGCATTTAGGGCAAGCATACCGGTTTGCCTGGATATAGAGGAAATAGCTTCTGTTATGCTGCTGATTTCCCTTGAAATCTCCTCTAAATGCAAGATCTTTTCATAAGCTCCCGTAACTTCTGTCTGCATTACTGACATGGATTCAGACATTTTCTCAAGAGCAGCTCCCCCCTCTTTCGCAGCTTCCTTTGCAAGACGCACACTATCAACTACTTCTGTACTGCTTCGGGCAATATCAGCCCCGCTGACAGACAACCCCTCCGCTGCCTTTGAAACATCAAAAAGCATGGCTGAAGTTTCATCAAAAGATTGGCTGATTTCATTCAGTGAAATATTAAGTTCCTCCATGCCTTCGGTTGTATGCTCAGTATCTGCCGTAATCTCAAGGGCTGAGGTCTTTACAGCAACTGCAGAATGCAAAAATCCGTAAATCCATGTATTTAACATATTTCTAAGATTGTCAAAATTGCTGATTATCTGTCTTGTTTCCTGATCCTTTGGGTTTAGACGAATCCTGGCGGTAAAGTCACCACTGTTAAATCTGTTCAGAACCCTCATAATTTCTGCAAACAGTTTATAGCTTCTTTTGTTTATAAAATAAAGTAGGAAACCGGTGTATAGAAATATCAGCAGTGTTGCTGTCAGAACTGCTGCTTCTTTTGAGAAAAAACTCTCTCCCAGAAAAGCAGCACCTGTAATCACTGCATTTCCAACTCCAATCATTAATATCTGCTTTACTAATTTACCCTTATCCATATGGCCTCTTTCTGAACATTTGGTCTTATGCCATCCAAAATATTCCTTTGTATTTACCCGCAAAAAAGGGTACTGCCGGCACCATCGCCACGCCAATACCCTTTTGAAATATGGAATATATATTATCACAATCAGCTTCAATAATCCAGTACTACTTTGCATAAATTTCAGGCAAGACTGTGCTGGCATTTTTCTTAATTACCCAGAAGTTCTCTCAGATAACCGCTAAGTTCTTCCGCAGCTTTCTTATGGGATAATTTCCCCGGATGCCACCTGGAACCAACTGTTTTATCATTGGTATTAGGAAGCTGAAATACTGATACCTGCTTGTCCCCGGTCCTGATTTTATAAGTATCTATTGCCTGATAGATATAGGGCATCATAGGAATGCCTAGCATGCCATATACCCATACTATCTGCGACTTTGGATTGTAAGCTCTGATTTTCTTTAAGAAGCTTATCACTGCTTCTTTGAAGGCCTCCATATCTTCCGCATGATATGTTCCATCACCGTTCATACGCTGCTTATGATGTCTTCCTGTGGTTTCGTCACACCATTCGGGCTGTAAAAATGCGGAACCATCATTGGTACCAAGATTAACGACTACAAGGTCCGGCTGCCAGGCATTAAAATCATTCTCCTTAAAAGCACCTAATTTTTCATTGATTTCTCCCTTTAAAAGACCGCATACTTTATCATAATACTGAGGTATGCTGCAGTCGGGGTTGTTATCCCAACTGGTAAGAACTCCCCAGCCGCTCTGGGATAGAACACGGTAGTCTGCCTGAAGGGCATTTGCAGTAATGGCGGTATAATTGTCAGTTGCACTAAACCACATGGATATCCAATCCTCTTCTTCTTTCGCACCAACTACACCTTCACCGGAGGTTATACTGTCACCAATAAATTCTATTTTATACGGCTTCTCCTCCAGGGTATGGAATTCACCATCTGTCCTGATGGAATGAATTACCAGATAACTGGAAGGATCACCGCTCATGGCCTGTACTTCTCTGATAATACGGATATTTTTGACCTTCTCAGCATTCATACCGCGAAATACACATATCCAGTATCTTTCGCGATTCAGCATCTGTCTGCCAACAGGTATGGAATTCACCCATAATCCCAGCCAGGGTTCATATTCCTTATATCCTGCTTCCACTTCAATCCAGAGCTCGGAACCGCTGACATTTAACTCAATTCCGCTTCCCGTCCAAAACAATGGTAGAGGACTCAATACGCCTGCTGTTCTTCCGTGAACCTTAAGGTTCTCTATTTCATCTAATCGGTATTCTTTCATCCAAGCCTCTTTTCCGGACATCCAATCCTGACTTTTTATACAGTCAAAGTTACAGATATCTCCTGCTTCTTTCTTAACAAATCTCGGCTACTATTATAGCAATTTACCTTTCTCTTTACCAGTGCTTCTTTTCTATTTTTTGATAAATTTCCATTGCTGACAGAGAAACCGGAGCATAAATTGGCTATATAGCTTTTAGAGATATTGTATCATAAAGATATTTACTATCTTGCATCGTTTTCCTTGTTAAGATGCAAAACAAGGCGAGCTAAAGCAAGTTACGGAAAAGAGTTGCAGAAATATTCTCCTTCTCAGTCAAAAAATTTCCCTGTATAAAAATTCTCATTTTCAAGTTTCCTTGCCGTCAGTCTGAACATAACACAGCCATCTGGACATACAAGGTCTTTGCTGTATTGACTGTCTCCTCCGATATTTTCTAAATTTCCGCCACTTCTGACCGCTTCCATAATTGGAAACATCATCATCATTACTTTGGAACAGATACCTTGTCCGTCTGTATTTACGGGACAGCCATAAGTGCAGCTATATTTATCTCCGACCTCCTCACCATTTCGGCAATACCGCTCCGTGTGATCGCTGCGAAGAAATCCTGTTACCTCAATTTCCCATTCATATTCCTCGTTATACCATTTTTTCATATCTTACCTCCATTTTTATTGACAAAGTCAGGTTATACGCTCAAATTGATCCCTTTAAATATGCTTAAACTGTCCAGTGGGGTTTCACCGATCGTACCTTCGTCCCTTCCTCTCGTTTGTCCAGCCTCCTTTGAACCAGCCTCCTTTAAACCAGCCTCCTTTGAACCAGCCTCCTTTGAACTACCCTTCTTCTTATTATAGAGCAATAGAGCGGTTACGGCTTGATTTTACTTGCTGCTATTTTATTCTTGCTGCTATTTTATTTTTGCTGCTATTTTATTTTTGCTGTTATTTTATTTTTGCTGTTATTTTATTTTCACTTCTAATTGCTGCTGCCAATCCACAAAGGGATAACAAAGAATCAAGCTTTGAACGCAAAGGAAAATCAATGAAATAAGCCGGTTGAAAATAAAGTATTTTCAACCGGCTTCTTTTGATAATATTAATAACTTCCGTAAAGGCTTTTTAGTTTAAATTTGCTGACAGATTCTTTCAGTAATTCTGCCTGTGCCGATAGTTCTTCGCTGGAGGCTGCGGTTTCCTCTGAGGTTGAGGAGTTAATCTGTACCACTTCTGATACTTGCATTATGCCCTGATTCACTTGCTCAATACCTGCCGCCTGTTCATCGGAAGCCATTGCGATCTCACTTACCAGGGTCGCTGCTTTTGTTACATCTTCCACTATTTTATTTAAAGCGGAAGCAGTTTCATCTGCTATCTTTGTACCTGCTTCCACTTTTTTGATAGAACCTTCTATCATATCTGTTGTTTCCTTTGCAGCATTTGCTGACCTGGCTGCAAGGTTACGCACCTCCTCTGCAACTACTGCAAAGCCTTTTCCGTGCTGACCTGCTCTTGCAGCCTCAACTGCTGCATTTAAAGCAAGTATATTCGTCTGGAATGCTATTTCATCAATTACTTTGATGATCTTAGAAATATTGGAGGAGGAGATATTTATCTCTTCCATTGCCTTCTGCATTTCCTTCATCTGCTCATTTCCCTGAAGTGCGTTGGTCTTCGCCACCCCTGCCAGATCATTCGCCTGACTTGCATTTTTTGCGTTTAATTTCGTCTGTGCGGCAATTTCCTCTAAGGATGCTGTAAGCTCTTCAATGGTGCTTGCCTGTTCCATAGCTCCCTGAGATAACGCAATACTGGAGTCTGATACCTGCTTGGAACCTGCTGATACTTCATCAGAAGCAACTGCTATCTTATTCAGGACTTCGTTGTTTCTATCAACCATCTCCGCTAACTTTTTGCCAAGCAAGTCGTTTTCAGAGCGAACCTCCACTTCAATTGTCAAATCACCTGCTGCCATTCTTTCTGCCGTAATTGCCTGATTTCTGATATTTGCAATCATTTTATCAAAGGAATCTGCAAGACTTCCTATTTCGTCCTTACTGTGAATCTCGATATTTACATTTACATCTCCCAGAGCCAGTTTATTGGCTGCTTCCACCATTTTATTAACTGGTTTGCTGATTAATCTGGAAACGAAAATACCAAGTGTTACAGCTACTACCATTCCTGCCGCTATAATAGCTAACATAGTATAAATGGCACCACTGGCTGCACGGTCATTAGATTCGGAGGTCTCTTTAGCAAGATTCATCTTTAATTCCAACAGGTTGTCACAGGCATCCTCCACCTCTTTGGTAATACTCTTTCCTTCTGTGGAGATACTTGTCTTTGCTTTCTCAAACTCTCCTGCATTCACAGCTGCTATGACATTATCCCTGTAAGTATAGAATCTTGAAAACACCTCTTCCAGGCTGTCATAGGCTTCAAGCACTTTCTTATCAACGGACTGATTTTTAAAACTTAACATATTCTCTTTAATTGCTTTATCCAGTTCATCAAAATCTGCAACCACCGCTTCTCTTTCAGCTGTTCCTGTATTGATCAGCAATTCACGTACTCCCACACGTTCTGACCCAAAATCTCTCAGGATAGAGGCTATTTCATCCATGGTAGCCGTATGTCTTTCATACATCTGCGTATCCAGCGTATTTATCTGATTTATATAGAAAATTCCAACTGCTCCTACCATACCTGCAACAAGAGCCACCAGCACAAAACTGGTTATTAATTTCACAGCAATCTTTAAGTTGTTAAATAATTTCATTCCTTCACCCTCCGCATGCTTATAATGCCTCATTAATTTCCATAGCTTCTGATTCTGAGATTAATTTCTCGCAATCCAGAAGCAGCTTGACGTCCGTATCGGATTTTCCGATATTCTTTATGTATCTGTTCTGAAAATTCTTATTTAGTTTAGGAGGTTCAACCAGGTTATGCTCCTCAATAGCAAGTACCTCTGCCACACTGTCTACTATCAGCCCAATCGTTATTAAATCAATATCAATAACAATAATGCAGGTTCTGTCATTATATGCTACCGGTTCTTTATGAAATCGAAGCCTGACATCCATAAGCGGGATGATTTTCCCTCGCAGGTTAATAATTCCCTTAATATATTCAGGCAAATCCGGCATTTCCGTTATAACCTGCATGCCTATGATTTCAGTCACATATTTTATTTCTATTCCATAGATTTCTTTTCCCAGCAGAAAAGTCAAATACCTTCCTTTTTGTGTATCCTCCTCCCATTCCATGATTTCATCTGTCACATTTTCCATTTACCCTGCTCCTTTCATGAATAATGCTGCAGGCACACTTAAAAGTTCAGCTGATGCTATATATGAATCAGCCAGGAAACATCCAGTATCAGACTGATGTTTCCATCCCCTAAGAGGGTACACCCCGCAAGTCCCTTTATTCGCTTTAGTCTTCTTATATATTCCGGCATGGCTTTTACGACTACCTGCTGCTGTCCTAAAAGCTCATCTGCAAAAATACCAATAACCTTATCATCGTGCTCAATCATTATCATTATGCCTTCATCGTAGCTACGGTAGCCTTCACTTACTTTAAAATATTCATAAAGCTTTACAATCGGATAACAGTTCCCCCGAAGCATAATCATATCGTTGCCATCGGGATCCATTATGATATCTTTCACATCAGGACGGAAAAACTCTCTGATGCCGATGGTAGGCAGTGTATAATAACTGTTCTTAACCTTGATGTTCATTCCGTCTATAATAGCCAGCGTCAAAGGTATCTTAAGGGTTATGGTTGTCCCGTTGCCTGCAATACTTTCAATGGTAATAGAACCGCCGACCATTTCAATATTCTTTGTTACAACATCCATTCCCACACCTCTGCCTGAGAACTCCGAGATTTCATCCTTTGTGGAAAATCCAGGTAAGGTTATCAAGCCAAATACTTCTTTGTCACTATACTCTTCTCCTGCTTTCGTAAGCAGGTTCTTCTCCCTGGCTTTTCGCAGGATGTTCTCTCTGCTTAAGCCTTTGCCGTCATCTTTAATGATAACCAGTACATCACTGCCTGCATTTTTCGCCTCTAATGAGATTGTGCCGGTGGGATTCTTACCACTGACTATTCTGTCCTCCGGCATTTCTATCCCATGGTCCAGCGCATTTCTTACCAGATGCATCAGTGGGTCAGAAATATGCTCGATAATACTCTTATCCACTTCTGTTTCTTCCCCACTGACGATAAGATTAACTTTTTTATCCAGTTTTTTGCACATATCCCTTACAATACGCTGCATCTTATGAAAAGTAGCTGCCAATGGAACCATCCGTATCGACATAACCATATCCTGTATTTCATCGGTTATTTTACTCAGTTGTCTGGCTGCCTTATAAAAGCTGTTAAGCTCTAATCCCTTCAAATCGGAATTCTCAATAACCATAGCTTCAGCAATTACCATTTCCCCTACCAGATCCATCAGTTTATCCAATTTTCCAACGTTAACACTGATGAGACTTTGTGTATTCCCATTACCGTTTTCTCTTACCGGCTCCTTCGTTGTTCCTCTCACTGCTCCGTTTATTGCTTCTTTTGCTGTAATTATTTCAGGGATGTTATCTTTAATTTTTTTTGCTGCAGCATAATTTTTTTCTTCTATATTGTTAATTTTATCCGTATTATTTATTGTGTCTTTTTCATCCACCACAGTAATATCAACTGTGTTGTTTCTTTCTTCTTTTATTTGAAAAATATCTTCCTTCTCTGTATTTTTTGTTATTTTCCCTGACTCTCCTGCTTCTTCGCTGCTGATATCCGTATTAAAATGTACCTCAGTTCCCAGTTCTACTGCTCTTATGTCATGAAGGAACTCTGACCAGCACGCACTCAGGTCAGAGGTATCAAGAACAAGAATCTCCGATGACTTTTTAAAGGAAACACTGTCGATATAAGCAGCGATTTCCCCAGGTTCCATTGTTGTTCTGACACACATATGAAATCCATTGTCTCTGATTTCCATGACAGTGGCATCATCCTCTATTATCTCTTCCGGATAATAATACAATTCTGATACCAAAGGCTTAAGATGGTGCACCACTCCATATGCACGGATGTTCTCCATTTCACAGCCTTCATCAAAATTAAGTGATATTCGATATGTATATGTATTTTCATAAATTTGGGTATTAATAGAATTTGGAATAGCTTTTTGATCGGTAGCGGTTGCCGCCACCTGTTTTGAATCTTTTTCTTTTAAGCCTAATAGATATGATTGTATACTGGATATTAAGACAGTGGAATTACCATTTGCGGATACTCCCTGCTTAATTTTATCCGTTTCTGACTTAATAAAGTCAATTCCCTCCAATATCAGATCAGTTAGTTTGGAGTGGTTGATGCTGCAATTGCTGTTTCCACGCACATAATAAAATAAATCTTCCATCGAATGAGCCAGAAGTGAGATGCTTTCATACATCATCATGGCTGCGGATCCCTTTATCGTATGCATGATACGGAATACCTCATCTACAAATTCAGCGGAATAGCTGTTCTCTTTCTCACTGGTCAGCATGCTGTCCTCTAATTGTTCAATCAGCTGATCCGTTTCGAATAAGAATATGTCTAACAAAGAATCGTTGTTGTAATCCATAAAAGCCCCTCTTTATGTGATTTTTTGTAATACCTGTATTAATTTTTCTTCTGTAAAAGGCTTTACGATGAAAGATCTGGCACCTGCTATGATTGCTTCTTTTACCAGTTCCTCCTGCCCCATAGCTGTAACCATTATTACTTTTGCAGCCTGATCCAGATTCATAATTTCCTTAAGCGCCATGCTTCCGGACATTTCCGGCATTGTAATATCCAAGGTTACAATATCGGGCTTATGCTCCTTATATTTTTGAATGGCAATTTTTCCATTCTCTGCTTCTCCTACTACTTCATAGCCGTTCTTTTCCAACATTTCTCTAATAACACGTCTCATAAAAATAGCATCATCTACGATTAATACACTGCCTGGCATATGCCCTCCTTAGAAACATTAAATTTTGTCATCCTTCGGCTTTAATTCTTTGCTTATCAAGCAAATTCATGAACCTATTATAATACTTTTTTTTACACTTCTCGACATGTTTCTTATAGGTATTTAGACCTATATTATTTTTTCCCAAAGTTATCCTTTTTCGTGGTTATATCAGTAAATTTCTGTATATATCAGTATTTTTACCAGTTTTTACATAACGGACTGATATAATATTATAGCAAAAATTATCAGCTCATATTATATTGCTGTGATATTTACATTTTTATTTATCCCATAACTCTATCAGGTAAAATAAATTACCTGTTACGAATGGCTGACTCACAGTAAAACAGAGCAGACAAGGCCTTAAAATGGACTTGTCTGCTCTGTTTTACTTACTATTATTATTCCCTATGGATTTACACTTTCTATTCAATGATAACGTTATATCCTTTTTTCGTTACACCTATATTGACATGTTCTTTATAACCCGCAATATAAAAAGGAATATTATCTTCTTTTCCATTCAGCAAACGGCCCTTCACCTTTTGCCAAACTTTAATACTGACGGAATAATCAGCTCCACCAGCAACTAAAACCGGCTGTTCCTCCTTTTCCAGCCAGTGATATTTTCCACCATAATTCCTTCTGGCAGTTTCAAATATGTAACTTCCTACCATTGAGCAAATATTATATATCATTTCTTCCGTTAAATCATACTCTCCCATCTCCTGAATATGTCTGTCAACAATTTCTAAACTTTCGATAGAATAATCATAATTGCCGTAATCCTTGAAGTTTTCTGAATAGCTATATGCGGTATCAATAATATCTTGCTGTAAATGTCTCATATAGGAAATGCACCTTTCTTTTTCTTTACCACTCGCTTGCTTAAAATTATTATCACTCGATTTTACCTGCTGTTTCCGGAATATGAACCAACGTTCCTACACAGTTTATTTAATCTGTGACTCTATATGTTTCATAACCAATTTCTATACGCATAGTAACTATATCGGTTGCATCCTGTCAATGGATAATAGATTTCACACTTGTAAATGATGTAAATAATTTTATTAATTTAACATTTATTGTGTTTTTGTTTACATTAATTTACTGACATTGTAATGGGAAAAGCTGTTACAGCAGCAGAGATTATGGCTTTGTTTGGCTTTCTTGCTGCCACCTATTTTATTATCTGCTTCCTGTTATCTGTCACAGTCCGAGCTTATCAGAGAAGAGTAACTGTCTAGATTAAAAAAAGATAATCCAGTGATAGTTGTCTGCCATCTCCTATAGAGCATTTACATTTCCTTGTTTCATACCAGGAGAGCAGGCAATAATCTCTTTCTAGAATAAATGATTCTTTTTCATAAAAAAATCATGATAGAACCTGATACTCTCAAGTTCCTCCCACTTTCTGATCTCAACAGGCTCCTCATCCAGATTATAGATACGTGCACCTTCAAGGGACAGTACAAAAGGTGAATGGGTGGCTATTACAAACTGTACATCAAAAAATCTGGCCAAATCAAATAAAAGCTTTGTCAGCTCATATTGATACTTAGGGGACAGACTGTTTTCCGGCTCATCCAGAAGATAGACATTCCCTGGGGTCAGCTCCTTGTCAAAGAAACGAAGAGCATTCTCTCCGTTGGAGAACTCTCTGGTCTTTTCTCCTGCGTTCAGCTTAATATATTTGGTTGCTGTTTTTGACCTGGTCTGATTTACTTTTCTCAGTTGATCAAAGTCTGCTATCGAAGTGAACTGAAAAGGTGTGTATTTTAAGTTATTGTATTCTTCGTAGGATTGTTCCTGCTTAATTCCTGTTGATTTATTCTCCTTTCTCTGGGCAAGAATTCCATCTATAATATCTTCGCTGGTAATTATCTTACTTCCGGACGGTATCTTTTTAATCCCTTCTTCCGTATTTAAGCTTACACTGCATTTTCTGGTAAAATCAACAAATTCTCTGGTTCTGTCAACGGCTGTCCGTCTGGGGAGCTCCAGTTTATCGGACAGCAAATTTAACAGTGTGGATTTCCCGCTGCCGTTTCCTCCATAAAATATTGTTATCCTGTCAAAGAATATATGATTTAATTCCTTAAAATACAACACGCCAAAGGGATAGGCTGATGTTAAACCATATAAATCCATATCGTATTGCGTGGGAAGGTTGAACCCTGTCAGGTATTGCATAATGGTATACCTCTCATAAGTTTACTAATTTTATTATCCTTGCGTTTTATGAACCCAAAGAATTACTATCATTCGTAGGTCTCACTTTTATCAGGTATTTTATCATAAAAAGAATCTAAATGAAATATTTTTACAAAAACATTGACAACTTTCACAGACAGGATTATACTGACTCCATAGTCAGTGATTGAGAGGTCATCATTTTGAATAAACCAACTGCAAGACAAATAAAAAAAGAACAGACAAAGACATTGCTTCTCAATACAGCCTTCGATCTTTTCTCCAGCCAGGGTTTTCTGGGTACCCGGATGTCGGATATCGCAAAAGCTGCCGGGGTATCACACGGAACAGTGTTTCTTCATTTCAACACCCAGGAAGAATTTATCGCAGAGGTGGTGAATCATTTCTGCAATAAGATAGCCCTCCGTACCCATAAACTGTCTGAGTCCAGCTCCTCCCTTAAGGATTTGCTGTCAGCCCACCTTGACGCAATTTCTGAATACGAAGCTTTCTACACCCGACTGGTGATTGAGAACCGTATGTTATCCCAGGAGGTCAGAGACACCTTCATTATAGCCCAATCAGCCATTTCCCTGCATTTTAGTAAAGTCCTTGAGAAGATTGATACGTCCTCTTTCTCACCTGCCCTTCTCTTTAATATGTGGATTGGACTTATACACCATTATCTCTTAAATGGAGATATCTTTGCACCGGAAGAAAGTGTTATTGCCGCATATAAAGCTACACTGACAGAAACCTTTTCTTCACTACTGATGCAGCAGAATAACAAAATGTGATATTGATTAAAAAGTTACGTTCTTCCCGCATTCCGCTCTGCAAAGGCTATCGGTTAAACCAGATTGGAATTTAATACGGAAATAAAAAAGATCATGTCAGGAGGGAGGAAGGATATATGACGTCCAAAAAAGAAGAACTGTTGAAAGCCAAATGTTGTTATGAGCATCTTGGTGGGACCCTGGGAAACCGGTTATTTAATCGCTTCGTGGAACTTGGCTGGTTCGAGAAGAGCCTTAGCAACCAGAAAGAATTTGAAATTACAGAGCTTGGTATGAAAGAGCTGATAAAACTGGGAGTCGATCCCTTTGAAAGGAGAAAATAATTATGAATAACGTTAATCCCTTTCAGGTATTCCTGAAAGAATCACCTGAAATAGCAGGTGCTTATAATAACCTTCTTGCTACCATAGGAACAGCGGGGGCCTTAGATGATAAGACCAGACAGCTTATCTTTATCGGTATCAAAGCCTCTCAGGGTGATACAGCCGCTGTAACTGCCCACGTACCAATGGCCAGACAAGCCGGTGCCACCAGAGAAGAAATCCGGGATTCCATCATTATGACACTTGCCATCTCCGGTTTCCAGGGAATCAGTCACTGTCTGGTTCCTGCTTTAGAATGTTTTGATTCAATGAACTAAATTAAGCAAAACGTGCTGGCGCACAGATTGGAGCATATATGAAAATTTGTATTTCCTGCGGAATGCCTATGGAGAAAACAGATGATTTTCCTCTACAGGATGAAAGTAAAGATTACTGTATCTATTGCGCAAGACCAGACGGCACACTTCAATCCTACGAGGAAAAGCTTAAGGGTACCACAGAATTTCTTATACGAACGCAAGGAATTCACGAGAAGGCTGCCCATGAGCTTGCAATACGTACATTAAAGAAACTGCCTGCCTGGAAAGGAAGAGAATAATTCCTTTTTCTTATTCGCTTTCCTCTGATATACCTTCATTTCTAACACTTATTTATGCATAAATTTCACAGCTTTACCAAATAATATTTATAAATGAAAGAATAAAGGAGGTATATTATAAGTGAATTCCATTGAAATTTGAATTTCACTTATAATAAAAGACTATATGTTAAATATTTCAGAGAAAGAGCGCTTTCTTATTAAAGATTTACAGGATCAGGAGAAATTGTGTATTGATAAGTACACCAAAAACGAGAACGCCGCAAAAGATACTGAGTTAAAGAATTTATTTAATACCATCAAAAAAGAAGAACAAAAACATTACGATTCCTTAGATCAGCTTCTTAGCGGAACCGTGCCTTCTGGGAATTCTAAGGATTCAGCAGGCAAAGAATATAATCCTACGGCAACTTATGTCGGAAATTTTAATCAGGCCGACAAAGACAATGACACCTTTTTATGTACAGATGCCATCACTACTGAGAAATATGTTGCATCCGCATATAATTTTGATCTTTTCCAGTTTGGTGATTCGAATGTAAGAAAACTCCTAAATGGTATTGAGACAGAGGAACAAAATCATGCAGAAAGAATCTACAAATATAAAACAGTGAATCAAATGACGAATTAAAATGAAGCTGCTGCAGCGTATGATATGTTTCTCGTATGACGGACATAGATATTTATGCAAGGTATTACGCAGATACACATTTGTAATACAATTATCATTTTAAATCCACTGCCGAAAACACATCTTATTATGTGTTTTCGGTTTTTTTTACCTTTCCATAACCAAATCCGTATATCACGGTTGAGATGAAACTATATCCTAATTCTTTCTTTATTCTTATCTTATTTCTTTATTCTCTCTTGACTTTTTATGAGCTTACTATCATACTATTTTAGGGCTTGAACCAATTTAATTACCGGTGAATGAAAGCCTGATTAAATACAAATGATAAATACCGCAGTATTTATCCCCAAACGATAGGCTAGGTGATATGATACCGTTTCAGGATATACTTCTGGGTATTATTTAAGGAGGACCTTGTGGAACTGAAAAAGAAACTCGTTGACAATTTAAAAGAATATCTGCTGATATCTGCTGGTGTGGAATTAGTGGTTTTGGGAGTATATTTCTTTAAATTTCCCAATAATTTTTCCATTGGCGGTGTTACAGGCTTAGCCATTTTATTAAGCAGCCTCTTAGGACCAAAGATCAGCACCAGTACCGTTGTATTTGTAATTAATATGATCCTGCTGGTTGTAGGGTACTTGGTAATAGGCCGGAGCTTTGGTAATAAAACTGCTTACGGAAGCATCTTGATGTCTGCTTCCCTGAGTTTATTAGAATATCTCTTCCCCTTAAAGGGTCCCTTAACCAATGAACCCATGTTAGAACTGGCATTTGCCGTGCTGTTACCGGCAGTAGGTGCTGCTATTCTCTTTAATATTGGAGCTTCAACCGGTGGTACGGACGTTGTTGCCATGATACTTAAAAAATACTCAAATATTGATATCGGAAGATCACTGTTTATTACCGATCTGTTCCTGACACTGGCCTCCTTCCTGATCTTTGATATCACTACAGGCTTATTATCCCTGCTTGGCCTATTAGTGAAATCAACCATGGTAGATACCATTATTGAGAATCTGAATCTTCATAAATATCTGACGATTATATGCAAAGATCCGAAACCCATTTCGGACTTCATTCTAAATACCCTCCACCGCAGTGCTACCATCAGCGATGCCAAAGGAGCCTTCAGTAATCAGGAGAAAAAAATTATCTTTGCCGTAATGAACCGAAGTCAGGCAGTACAGCTAAGGCGTTTTATCAAAGAAACGGAACCCGATGCTTTTATATTGATAACCAATACCAGTGAAATTGTTGGCCGTGGCTTCCGGGCTTAGGAAACTGATTGATTCTAAAATCGATTAAAGATGCAGATAACGAACAAGCTGCCGAGCTTGTGTGCAGCAAAAGTACCATTATGTACGTTTGCTGTATACAAAATCGGCAGCTTGTCTGCTTCTTCCATTGGCCATATTATATATCTTAAACAATCTTCATTGTGGACTCTCGGTGAGATACTAAGACAACAGTTCTGTCCTCACTTTCTTTCAGCAGAGACTTTAAATAATTGCTTCATTCAGACCAAGCTTTTGTTTATCATCATATCGAATATACCTCTTTCATTCTATAATCAAAGCTCTGTATCCTCTTCTACCTTAGCTGTTTCATAATTTTTTCCCGAACTGATAATGCCTTCTTTTGCTGCTATGGTTCTTATACGGGTAAAAAAGTAGATATACTTGAATACAAAAACAATAGCAATAACTATGCGCCCATATATAACTGGTGTAAAATAGAAAGCTAATATCAGCATGAAAGAAGCCGGTACCAGTATAGAAAGCTTAGCTTTCAGGGTCATTGCCCTGTTCTTTACAAAACCGTCCAGGTGCTTTTTGTAAAGCTTCGTAGAACTGAACCACTGGTGAAATCTCTTGGATCCCTTCGCAAAGCAAAAAGATGCCAGCAATAAAAAAGGTGTGGTCGGAAGTACCGGTAGAAGGATACCGATTATTCCAAGCCCCAATGCAAAAAAGCCAAAAATAATAAATAATAGTTTTATTGGATTATATTTCATTTTGACCTCTATTCTTGCGCACGCTCTTTGCGCATACCAAGTTTGTGGCGCGCAAGCACAAACTTGCGGTTGAAAAATTTATTTTCAGCCTAACTCCTGTCTGTGTGCACCATAAGGGCACAGAATATATTTTGCTGCTGCAAAGGTTTCCGTAAAAAGGACAGCGGTTATATTTTATACTCTTTAATGCGTTTACAAGTCTCAGACATCTGTTGATATTTATTAACAAAAAAGGACTCTGCATTTGCAAAAGTCCCTGTATTGGATTTATTATCTTTCAGTTAATATGGTCAGGAACAGCAGTGCCAGAACCACCAGCATAACTGGTTTTACAATTTTATAACCTTTCTTCAGCACAAGTCCTGAGCCAATATAATGACCGGCTATACTAAAGATCGCAGCCGTAAGGCCTAAGAGGAAAACCACCTTGCCATGAAGCAGAAAAGTTACAACCGCCGCAATATTGGAAGAGAGATTTACGATTTTCGTATTGCCGGAGGCCGTCTTAATATCCATTCTGGCCAAAACCGTATAACACAATAGAAGGAAAGTACCTGTTCCGGGACCGTAAAAGCCGTCATAGACAGCAATCACAAAAGAAGCTGTACAAGCTATCAGAAAAGTCAGCTTATCGGATAAGGGTTTTCTGTTATCGTCCGTTTTTTTATTCTTCAGCACAAAAAAAGCCGTAAAGGGCAATACAAACAGCAGCAGATTCTTAATAACACTTTCGCTTACCATAAGTGCCAGGTTAGCACCGAGAAAAGAGCCTGCCAGTGCAAGAATAACAGATACTGCTCCAATTCGGTAGTTTACGGATTTATTCTTTATGTATCTTGCTGTTGAAGCAAAGGTTCCGATACACGAGGAAAGTTTATTGGTTCCCAGGGCATAATGGGGTGGAATTCCTGCAATTAAATAGGCTGGTAATGAAATGAGGCCTCCGCCCCCGGCGATGGAATCAATAACTCCCGCCAGGAATACCAGCGGACAGACAATCAAAAAGGTTATTAAGCTAATCTCCATAGTGTGTACCTGACTTTCAAGTGATAAACTAAACTATACAAGATTCCTTAAGCAATGTCAATTTCCTGCAGTTTGTATTTTATAGTCGCAGATGGTAAAATAAGCGAAAGTATTATCTTAAGCTTACCTTAGACTGAAAACGCCATACCTTAGACCAGATGTATTGCAAATTTTTGGCGGGTACCTATAATATGATTATGGCGCCTGTATAGAAAGGATAATCAAGAAATACCATGATTAGTATAGCAATCTGTGATGATGAAATGAGTGTACTGCAGCATACAAAAAATTTATTAAAGGAGTATCCGGGGAGAGAACTACAGGTTGAGGTCTTTACCAGCGGGGAGTCCCTTCTTAACAGCACCCTGGAATATGAAATCATTCTGTTAGATATCGATATGCAGAAACTAAACGGTATAGAAACAGCACAGCTGATACGGCAGAAGAACAAAAAGGTCAAATTGATCTATGTAACCAATTACAGTGATTACACCGTATTTGCCTTTGCCGTCCATGCCTTTGCCTATCTTCTTAAGCCTCTAAAGCGTGAGGAGTTATACAGGCAATTGGATGAAGCCTTTGAATACATGCAGCTGCCTGCCGATAAACTGTTGGAATTTCACACCACAGACGGAATTATACGTATAAATCCAAATGATATATTTTTTTTCGAATATCTAAACCGTAAGGTGTACTTAAGGTCAGCCCAGGGAACGCATATACTGAAACGTAAGATCACAGAGCTTGCGCTGGAATTACAGGATAAAGGGTTTTTTATGCCCCATAAGAGTTTTGTTGTTAATCTTTATTCGGTTAAGAGCATCAAAGGATACGATATCTATCTGTCAAACGGGCTTACGATTCCTCTTTCACAGAAAAAATCCATGGAATTTCGCAAAGCACTCAATCATTATCTGTCGGAAGGAATGGGATTACGCTTATGATCGAAACATTACTGTATTTTGTCCTTCCCCTGCTTGGAAGTGTTTTCATACTTACCACTATTTTTAATGGCATGAAAAGCATCGGTACTAATATAACCGTCTCTGCATCTAAGAAAAACCTTATCCTGACTGTATATATGTTGATAACTCTCCTGCTTTCCTTTACAGGCAACGGACTGGTCAACCTTATTACATTGCTGTTTATTCCCTTATTAGGCCACTATCTATACAACAGTCTGCGCTTATATGTCATTTATTATACAGGTTTTGTTGTTGCCTTATATCTGACAGATATTCTTTCCATCTTACTCCTGCAGCTGTTGTTTCAGGCGGGGATTATTTACTTAATCAATAAAACAGCCTATTATATGGTCCTTATCATTACCATACGGTTCGTGGAGTTTATGGTGTTAAAGATACTGGTAAATGTAATACGCAGAAGACAGAAGGAGCAGATTACCAGAAGGCAGATGTTCAACTCCTTTCTGCTTCCCATGTTTAGTATCATTAATTTGTTCAGTATGATGTATTTCATGCAGGTCTATCCATCAGAAAGCTCCATCCTTCTCTTTGAGATCAATATCGCTCTTCTTATTGGACTTAATATATACTTTACCAGTGTATTTGATATCATTACCCGGAATACCCATTTGGAAAATGAATTAAATCTCTACGTACAGCAGCAGGTAATCCAGTCCCGTTATTACGAGAATCTGGAACAGAAATATGATAATACAAGAAAGCTGGTCCATGATATCAGAAATCATATTCTGGCAATGGAGCATCTGTATATGGAACAGCAGAATCTCATAGGCTGCCAATACACCAAAGACGTTCATGAGATACTTAATCAGCTGGGACAGAAATATTACACCAGCTGTAAAATCCTAAATATTATACTCAATGACAAGGTGCAGATAATGCAGGCCCACGGCATCGAGGCTGATATTAAGATCTCGGAGG
Organism: Anaerocolumna sp. AGMB13020; assembly: GCF_033100115.1. NCBI lineage: Bacteria > Bacillati > Bacillota > Clostridia > Lachnospirales > Lachnospiraceae > Anaerocolumna > Anaerocolumna sp. AGMB13020. Next base: position 1,648,100 of record NZ_CP136910.1, read on the forward strand.
TGGATTTAAGCTTTATCCGGGAGGTGGATATCACCACGTTATTTGCCAATATTCTGGACAATGCCATTGAAGCTGCCGCAGACAGCCAGGATAAACGAATTATTCTTCGTGTTGTTATGGTACATGATTTTATATCCATTAATTTAAAGAATTCCATGTTAACGGAACCTGTAAAAGCAGGTACGGGTTTCCAGTCCACGAAAATCTCACATGAAGGATTGGGACTTAAAAATGTGGAACGAGTAATAACAAATTATAAAGGAGATGTTCAGTATGAGTGGAGGGAACAATATTTTATTACAAGAATTATGCTTGGGCTTTGATGTTTTCCTGTGTTTTGGTATCCCAATTATCGGATTCCTGCTGCTGCGAAAGAAAGCTGACCGTATGTTGAAACCTTTTCTCCTTGGTATGGCAGCTTTTGTGATCAGTCAGATGTTAATTCGAATCCCTTTGCTTCAATATGTGTTGCCGAATTTTCAATGGTTCCTTATGCTTCAGACACAGCCTTACGCATATGGTATTTTTCTTGGAGTGACTGCAGGCATATTTGAAGAAACGGCAAGACTTCTTTTCCTTCAGAAATTCCTGAAAGGAAACACCCGGCTTTGGGACGGCTTATCCTTTGGACTTGGACATGGAGGGATTGAAGCAATCTTATTGGTAGGTATCAATAATTTAACCGCTCTGATACTCTATCCTTTAGGATACCTAAACCTGTCTGATATGAGTTATTTTTCCATATTGCTGGGCGGGATTGAAAGAATTTTTGCAATAGCCTTTCATACCGGTGCCACCCTGGTAGTGCTGCACGGCATAAGGGTTCAAAAATCCGGGAGATATACTTTGCTGGCAATTCTGCTCCACGGTCTCTTAGACAGTATGCTGGTAATTCTGCCGGCAGCTTTTTCCATAAGTACTGCAGGACTTGAGATCTATATTATGGTCGTATCTTTTCTCGTTTTGTTCTTCGGGCTTCGCCTTTTTAAAACAGGAAATAGAGTACAAAAAGCTATATCTGAAAACTGCTTATAACCATGGATGCATTAAAAGGTTCGAAATATACGTTTGAAAAACACATCGTTAAAAGTTAGATTATAAAAAGCGTTTACACGCAGAAATGAGGAATATTATGAAAAAATTAATCTCTGTATTATTGATATCCTTCTTTGTTACTGTTTTACTCGGAGGCTGTTCTTCCAGTAAGTTATCAGATGCTTTTGATAAGGAAACCGTAGAAAAATCAGCAAAGCAGGTAATTGAATATATGAACAATGCCGAATACGACAAGGTAAACCAACTGTTGCAGGAGGACCTGCAAGAGCAGCTGTCAGCTGATGTCTTAAAAGATGCTGTTGATAAGACCTATAGCAATGCCGGTGCTTTTAAAGAATATAAAAACATAGCAATTTTAGGTCAGAAGCTTAAAGCCACAAAAGAGGACTGTGCAGTGGCAGTTGTAGTTGCCAAATATGAAAATCAAAATGTGACTTTTACCCTCAGCTTTAACACAGATATGGAATTAATCGGTTTATTTATGAAATAATATTTATAGTTAATTTACACTTAATGTTATTCACTATCCCTGCAGAAGAAATAATCTGCAGGGATTTTTGCGTAAAGATACTATAACAGATACAGACCGTTAATTCCTATAATTGAAAATACTCTAATGTTTAAAACTTCACAGAAAAGGAAAACCTATCCTAATAATGGTTTATCACAGAAAGGACAGAAATATGCCAAGTAATCGCTTTACTTCAATTTGGGAAAAGGATGTTTCTTTTGAGGCCAGAGAACAATGGCAGGGAGAAGGAAGTGTGAATACAGTTATAATAGGTGGAGGCTTAACAGGCTTACTCACCGGTTATCTCTTAAAGCAAAAAGGTGTTGACTGCATTATTCTTGAGGCCAATGAAACTGCCTCGGGACAGACAAGAAATACAACCGCCAAGATTACCTCTCTTCATGGGCTTATGTATGATCAGCTGATAAAAGATTTTGGTGAAGAGAAAGCAACTCTTTATGCCAAAGCAAATGAAGAAGCCATATCGAAATACGAAAATCTAATAAAAGAGAATTCCATCTCCTGTAATTTTAGCAGGCTTCCTGCTTATGTGTATTCCACCGGCGATATCTCTTCCCTGGAGAAGGAGATAAAAGCTGCGGCTGCCTGTGGCATCCAGGCAGAATATACAGATAAAACCACTCTTCCCTTTCCGGTAAAAGGAGCAATGAAGTTCCCGGAACAAGCACAGTTTCATCCTCTTAAATTCCTCCAGGCTATAGAAAAACCGCTTACGATATATGTAAACTCCAGAGTCATAGGCATTGATAAAGATACCGTTACAACTCTTAATGGTAAAATAAAAGCAAAACATATAATAATGACTTCACATTATCCTTTCCTGATTACGCCGGGATATTATTTTGCCAGAATGCATCAGGAACGATCTTATTGTCTTGGTCTTAAGACCCCTTACCCACTGGATGGAACCTACAAGGAGGATAAGAAAAACGGGTATTCCTTCCGCCGTTATGAAGATTTCTTAATACTTGGTGGCAGCGGTCACAGAACCGGGGAAAATAAAACCGGCGGTCAGTATGAAGCCTTAAGGAGTTTTGCAAGGGAGCATTTTCCCGAGGCTGAGGAGAAATACTGTTGGTCTGCACAGGATTGCCAGACTCTTGATGGAATTCCTTATATCGGTAAGTTTTCAGAACAGACACCCAACTGGTATGTGGCGACTGGTTTTCATAAATGGGGCATGACCACAGCAATGGTGGCTGCCGAATTACTCAGTGATAGGATAACAGGAATAGAAAGTCCCTATGAGGAAGTCTTTACCCCTCAGCGGTTTAAACTGACGGCTTCCATAACCAGCCTTCTTAATGAAACCGGACACAGTGCTGTGGGACTGGTCTTAAAGAAGTTAAAACCTGTCCCTTCCAGTTTATCTGCGATTGAAGAAGGTACCGGACGTGTCATAGAGCTGGAGGGTGAGAAGGTAGGCATATATAAAGATAAGAATAACCAGCTGTTTGCCGTGGATCCCATGTGTCCCCATCTGGGATGCCAGCTGGAATGGAATGAAGAAGAGCAGACCTGGGACTGCCCCTGTCACGGCTCCCGTTTTAATTACGATGGGCAGTTATTGGATGACCCCTCTAACGACTCCATTACAAGGAGGGAATTTCATGAAGAATCTCCTGAAGCAGAAACCATACTTTGAAGGCTGGTATTTTAAACATCAGATAGGTGACGAAATACTGGCATTTATACCCGGTGTCAACAGAGAGTACGGCAGTGAGGCACGTGCCTTTCTGCAGGTAATTGCAGGAAAGAAAGCTTACTGTATCAATTATTCTCAAGAGGATTGCTATATGGACAGAAAAGCCTGCTATATCCGTTTAGGGAAAAATGTCTTTACAAAAGAAGGTATAATGCTGGATATCGATAGCGAGGAGCTGAAACTAAAAGGCAATCTTTTATACCGCCATCCAAAACCCATTGCTTACAGTATTATGGGCTGCTTCCGATATTTTCCTTTCATGGAATGTAAACACGAGATTATCAGTATGAATCATCATTTATCCGGCAGCCTGCAATTAAACAACGAGACCTATAACCTTAAGAAAGGAATAGGATATATAGAAAAAGATTGGGGGCATTCCTTTCCCAGCTCCTATCTATGGCTGCAGTGCAATAATTTCAATTCAGACAACTGCTCTGTATTTCTTTCGATTGCACATATCCCGTTATGGGGAACGGAGTTTACCGGCTGTATCTGTGCCATACACTACAGAGGCCGTGAATACCGTCTTGCCACCTATCTGGGTGTCCGTATTTTAAAAGCTGCTCCTGACCTAATAATCCTAAGACAAGGTGAATATTTCCTTACGATTAAAATAAAGAATACACCGGATATGAATTCCTACGATCTAAATGCACCAAAGAAAGGCAAGATGAACCGTATCATCAAAGAAGCTCATTTGTGTGAAGGTACTTTTCTATTCAAGCGAAAAGAACAAACAGTCTTTCATCTTAAAAGCAGAAATATCAGTTTGGAAGCAGTATCCGATTATGAACGGACTCCTGTACAGGTGTCTCAATAATTTTATGAAAGCTTATTTGCCTGCAATACCTTCCTGCTCCCAAATAACATACCTTCAGACTGGTATGGAAAATTCCAAAATAATCTTCTGCGGCATTTCTTGCAGAATATATGTAATAAGACCGAATTATACCTTATATCGGAAATGGTTTGTACTGTTTCCGATATTTTTTATTTTCCCTTTTATAAGAGCTTATTCTATTTTTATTTATTTTTTTATACCTATATTATTTCTATTGACTATATGAACATTTATAACCAACTTTCGTTATGAATTTTTTGATTAATTTCAAAAACTCTCTGACAAATTCACTAACGAACTTTTCCGATAGATTTCCTTACGAACTTTTCCGATAGATTTCCTTACGACCATTTCCGATGGATTTCCTTACGACCTTTTCTGATGGATTTCCTATCTAACCTTCACAATAAATTTTCTAATAAACTTCTCTGATAAATTTCCAAATAGCCTTTCATGAACATTATTTTATGAATATTTGCTTCCTAAAAATTTTTATATCTATATATTGACAAAGCATTCGCTCTATTGTATTATTGTATTAATTACTTAATACAGTGATACAAACATTAGGAGAGGAGTAAAGAATGGAATGGAATATTGATTCTGAGAGACCCGTTTATCTTCAAATAATCGAACAGATACAAAGAGGGATCATATCCGGTCAAATTGAACCGGGTTCTAAACTCCCTTCTGTCAGGGATTTAGCCGCAGATGCCGGAGTGAATCCTAATACGATGCAAAAGGCCCTGTCAGAACTTGAGCGAATGGAGCTGATATCAACTTACCGCACAAATGGTAAATTTATTACCAACGATACTGCTCTGATTCAGGCTATGAAAGAGTCCGAAGCAGATAACCGTATAAAAGTCTTTTTAAGAGATATGGAGTTTTTGGGTTTCCTTCCGGAGGATATTATCCTCCGGATGCGTAAATATAAGGAGGAGAAAGAATGAATGCTATCTTAGAATGTAAGGGAGTTAACAAGAGTTACTCCGGCTTACGAGTACTTAAGGATATTAATCTTACTCTCGAAAGAGGTAGGATAACCGGTCTCTTAGGACCGAACGGCAGTGGTAAATCAACATTTATCAAGCTGATTAACGGCCTCTTGGTTCCGGATTCGGGGGATCTGCTGATTAACGGCTTTGCACCGGGAATAGAGACCAAAAGATGTGTTTCGTACCTGCCTGAGAGAAATTATCTGGCAGACTGGATGCATATCAAAAATCTGTTGGATCTGTTCCGTGATTTTTATGCTGACTTTGATATACACAAGGCTTTGGAAATGCTAAAGCGATTAAACATTAACCCGGAACTGAAATTAAAGACTTTATCAAAAGGAACAAAAGAAAAGGTTCAGCTAATACTGGTAATGAGCCGTAAGGCAGACCTCTACTGTCTGGATGAACCCATTGGTGGTGTTGACCCTGCTGCCAGAGATTATATACTAAATACGATTATTACCAACTACAATGAGAATGCCACTGTACTGATCTCAACCCATTTGATAGCAGAGGTGGAAAAGGTATTGGATGACGTTATTTTTATCCAGAACGGAAGTGTATTACTTCATTCACCGGTTGATGAAGTACGGAATGATACTGGAAAATCAATTGATTCCTATTTCAGGGAGGTGTACAAATGTTAGGAAAACTTATTAAACAAGAATGGAAAGCAACTATTCGTATTTTGCTTCCCCTCTATATGATTCTGGGATGTACCACGTTGATGACCAGCTTACTGGCCCATTGGGATAATGATTTTAGTAACCTAATTACCGGATTGTCAACCTTTACCTATGGTATCTCTCTCATAATGATTGCCGCAGGAACTACGATCCTTTTATATGTACGCTTTTACAAAAATCTGCTTACCGATGAGGGCTATCTGATGTTCACCCTCCCAGTAAAAACAAATGATCTGGTATTATCCAAATTAATCATATCCTCTTTCCATACTGTTGCCAGCATATTAGCCGTTATATTATCCTTATTGGTCCTTGCATATGCCAGTGGCCATTATGAAACAGTAAGAGCAGGTATAGGCCTTTTTAGAGAGGAACTTGTTCATGAGTCAGGATTAGCCGAACCTCTTTTTATCATAATAGCTGCTGTACTTGTAATTTTCTCTGTAGTCTCCAGTATTGTGCTGGTATATTTCGCAATAGCCTTAGGACAGCTATTTACCAGTCATCGGATAATAGGTGCTTTTGTTTCTTACGGCGCTATTTATGTAGTAATGGAGCTTTTACTATTTGCTATGATGATGGTATTCGTTCTGATTAACGGTCCTGGGTATATAGATGCACCGGATTTTGCCCTTTTCCTGGGTATGACGCTCTTTATATTTATATTAACTGCAGTCTGCTATGTAGGTACCATCAATGTTCTGAAAAAGAAACTAAATCTGGAATAATGCATCAGCACAAAATATTTCAGATGCATACACAGGAGGCTGTTAATGCAATTGTTTGCAAACATCGCCATTAGTTCAATCGTACAGTTTATATTATTATCAATAATCCCCTTCATTTGGTGGATGATTATAGCCAGAAAAGAAAACACCTTTTTTCAATGGATCGGATATAAAAAACTGCATATCTCAGACAAAAAAGATTTTGGTCCATAATAATTATTATAGAAATCGTTTTTTTCAGTGCTTTCTTTGTGATAATGCCTTTGGTCTATGATAATGCCAGCCTTACAACATCACAATTTTATGGTAAGGGAACATCCGCTCTCATTCCTGTCCTGATTTATGCTTTCTTTCAGACATCCTTTAATGAAGAATTATTTTTCCGAGGTTTTCTTGGAAAACGTCTGATTAAAAGATTTGGATTTGCATTTGGTAATACAATGCAAGGGGTTATATTTGGATCTGTTCATGGTATGATGCTCTACTCTTCTGCCGGACTTTTAAAAGCTGTCATTATTACTTTACTTACCGGTGCAATTGGAGTTTGTATGGGTTATGTGTGCGAAAAGCAGGCAGAAGGTTCCCTTGTTCCAAGTTGGTTGATGCATGGAACCTTTAATACCTTGTCCTCATTCTCCGTATTGTTCTTATAATTATATAAGTTGAATTGAGTTTCCTCTCTTTCCAGCCTATTGATGCCTGTATAATCCGGCCTTTCAGCTAAAAGAAGCGGAAACTTAATCCAACTTTATTTTTTTTATATACAGTTACATCTGTCATCTGTTTTCAGAAATCTCATTTTTAATGACAACTATATTATTTCTAAATCTGCAAGCGTCAATGTGTTCCGTTTTCGTTTTTTTCCTCCGGAAGAAGCAGCTTCTCCAGGACATTCTTATATATCAAAACAATCTGTGCATCAATATAACAGTATTTATTTATGAGATACTCATAGGTTTTTTGCAGGAGCACTAAGATTATCAACAGTATTCCAACAATTGTGAACAGTGGATGAAGCCCTAAGGTAACAAGATAAAAAATTGCAGCTATTACATAAACAAGAAATATCATATAAGTCTTTATTATTCTCACCGCTATTACCAGAGATTCATTTAAGCGAGACTGCATTTTCCGGATATCTCCTTTGTCCTTTCTTTCCACTCGTTTATAAATATCCTGATAGATCTCATTGCTGTCAAAAAATTTATCCTTCAAACTTTTCTGACAAACGTAAAAGTATTTGTAATAAATATTTTCCCCAAACTCTCTGCTTATCAGTTTACGAAATATGCTGGCCACCAAAAATACTCCCTCTACTTTCATTTTCTTTCAATTATTATCTGTAATCAAGCGAAATGTAGCCTTGGTAAATTCTGATATTTCCTCCTAAAAAACCCAGTTCTAATATTCACAAAATGTTCATAAATCATCCATACTATAATCATATATGTCCGATATAATTTAACCATAGCAAAAAGCTATATCACAAATAATATGTTAAACAATAATGCTAACAAGATAATTTTTTTCATAAAACAAAGCCTGGTAGTAACCCTCCCCCCTCTACCGGGCTTCTCCTCTGTCTGAATATGGTCATTTTTACCAGTAAGGAGCCAATTTCCAGCCAAAAAATATAATTTTCTACTTTTCTTGAGGCCGGAAGTTTGATATAATGGCAGGTAGAGCAAACAAGGCCCCTTTGCGGGACAACCTTGTAAATATTAAATTTGGAGGCAAAATTATGTCTAAAGTTGTTGTTATGGATCACCCGTTGATTAAGCATAAAATTGGTATTATGAGACGCAAAGCTACTTCCACCAAGGAATTCCGTGATTTGGTTTCTGAGGTTGCCATGCTAATCTGTTATGAGGCTACGAGAGAACTTCCTTTAACAGATATTGAAATCGATACTCCCCTTGTAAGAACTATCACACAGGAAATCGAAGGTAAGAAACTTTGTATCGTTCCCATCTTAAGAGCCGGCCTTCATATGGCTGACGGTATCTTAAACCTCATCCCTAATGCCAAGGTTGGTCATATTGGTCTGTACCGCAATGAAGAAACCCTTGAGCCTGTTGAATATTTCTGTAAACTTCCCGTTGATGCAAGTGAAAGAGAAATTTTTGTAGTAGACCCCATGTTAGCTACTGGTGGTTCTGCTTCTGCTGCTATTACTCTCTTAAAAGATAAAGGAATCAGCAAAATACACTTCTTATGTCTTATCGCTGCTCCAGAAGGTGTACAGCGCCTTACTCAGGCACATCCGGATGTTGATATTTTTGTGGGTGCCCTTGATGAAAGACTGAACGAACAAGGTTATATTCTTCCCGGTCTCGGTGATGCCGGTGACAGAATATACGGTACGAAATAATTATATTACAGTAAATAAAAAAAGTGCTTATTCCTTTTGTTTTCTCCAAAAAGAATAAGCACTTTTTTTATTACATTATTTTGGTTCTATACTGAATGTTGGGGTGTGCTTGAAAAGCACACTTCCAACATTCTTTTAGTTGTAATAAAATACATCTATAAGAAGCCTCCCAAACGCATTATCCCGACCAAAGTTTAATGTTAACGGAGGTGACCTCTTATAGATGTACCCTAATTATAGCAAGGCATTCTTAGACTTGAAAGATGTTTTTGTAAAAAAAGTGATTCAGGCAGATTCTTTTTTAAAGGTTTTCATTGAAACTAAACCTTCTGAGCAGACCTGTCCTTGTTGTGGCTGTAAAACAAAAAGAGTTCATGACTATCGAATCCAGGAAATTAATGACACTCCTTTCCAAGGTAAAACCGTCATTCTGGTTCTAAGAAAACGACGTTATTTATGTACCTCCTGCGGAAAACGATTTTTGGAACACTATTCTTTTCTTCCTACCTATCACCGCAGAACAAGGAGACTGGCTTTTTATGTTATATCTCTCCTTCGGCAGACTTTTTCTCTCAAGCAGGTTTCAATCCTTACCGGGGTTTCCGTCCCTACAATCTGCAGACTTTTGGATACCATCCATTATGCACCCCCAGATAAACTTCCTGAGGCTGTTTCTATTGATGAATTTAAAGGCAATGCCTCTACTGGGAAATATCAGTGTATCCTCGTTGATCCTAAAAAACACCGGATTCTGGATATTCTTCCAGACCGCACTCAGAGCCATCTGGCTGATTACTGGAGAAACATTACAAGAAAGGAAAGGCTGAAAGTAAAGTTCTTTGTCTGTGACATGTGGCTTCCCTATGTGGAGCTGGCCAGGACCTTCTTTCCAAATGCAAAGATTATAGTGGACAAGTATCATTTCATTCGTCAGGTCACATGGGCTATCGAAAATGTTCGTAAACGGCTCCAAAAATCCATGCCGACTTCTCTTCGAAAATACTATAAACGAAGCCGGAAGCTGATTTTGACCCGCTATAGAAAGCTGAAAGACGAGAACAAACAAGCCTGTGATCTGATGCTCCAGTATAGTGATGACCTACGGTTGGCGCACATGATGAAAGAATGGTTTTATGACATCAGCCAGCTGGAGTCCTATCGTAAGCAACAGCAGGAATTCGATGATTGGATATCTAATGCAAGAGGATGCGGTATTAAAGAATTCGAGAAATGTGCAAAAACGTTCCAGTCTTGGAGAAAAGAAATCTTAAATGCCTTCAAATATGGCATTACAAACGGTGTCACAGAAGGATTTAACAATAAGATTAAAGTATTAAAACGAAGTTCTTATGGAATCCGAAACTTTAACCGGTTCCGTACTCGGATACTTCATTGTACATCATAGGAAAAATGGTCGGGATATGGAGGCTTATTTTGCATGCCCAAAACAGCATACAGTAGAATGAACTATCGAAACAGCTCTAAACGTAAGAAAGGAGCGGGATTCATACGAATCCCACCCCAACTATTGACAAAGAGCCATTATTTTAAACCGAATTTGTATACGGTTACATAATCATATTCATTGCCTGCCTTTAATACACAGGTAGGAAATTCAGGTCTGTTGCAGGAATTAGGGAAGAACTGTGTTTCAAAACATACACCACCATTTTTCTGGTATACGAAATTTTTCTTGCCGGCTTCTGTACCGCTGATGAAATTTCCTGTATATAACTGCATGCCAGGTTTGTTTGTAAAGATTTCCATGGTTCTTCCACTTTCATCACTTACAAGCTCTCCTACCTTCTCAACTTCTGCACCACTGATATTTAACACATAGTTATGATCGTAACCACCTGCAATCTTCAGTGGTTCATAATCTACATTAATATCTTCTCCGAGAGCTTTTAATTTACGGAAATCCATAGGTGTTCCATCAACGCTAATAATCTCACCGGTAGGAATCAAGGCATCATTGGTAGGGGTAAATGTATCTGCATCTATCATAACCTTTTGGCTTAAGACAGAACCGGAAGCTTGTCCGTTAAGGTTAAAATAGGAATGGTTGGTAAGATTACAGATAGTATCTTTATCAGATACCGCCATATATTCTATAACCAGCTCATTATCATCTGTTAAGGTATAGGTTACACTGATATCAAGATTTCCCGGAAAACCTTGTTCCATATGAGGGCTTAACCTGGAGAATTCTACGGAATCCGCATCCTCTTCTTCAAATGTTTCTGTTTCATAGATAAATTTATTGTAACTCTTTGAACCTGCGTGCAGATTGTTGTTACCATCATTTTTCTCTAAGGTATATGTCTTTCCGTTCAGTTCAAAAGATGCGCCGCCTATTCTGTTGGCATGTCTTCCAATGAAAGAACCGTAACCTGCCGGGTTCCCCTCATATCCTTTTACATTATCATAACCAAGGACTACATCATCATATTTGCCGTCTTTATCAGGTACAATAATATTTACGATGTTGGCACCAAAGTCCGTTAAGCTGACTGACATACCTTTCTTGTTGATCAATGTATATAGAGTAGCCTCTTCACCCGCTGAAGTTTTGCCAAAAGAATGTTTTTTAATGCTCATAGTCTTCTCCTTCTGTTCTTTTATACTTTCTAGAATAATCCATAAACCTAAAAAGTGCAAGTGTTTATTTGCTCATTATTGGTGGAATGGGTTGTGGGGGTGGACGCTGGATATGAGGGGAATTTATGCATTTTGCTGTTCGAGAACCCTTATTCTACTAAAATGCCAGCAACTGTTCAAAAGCAGGGTAAACAGCGCCAAACTCGCCTGGTAGCTATGGCTGCGGTAGTTTATTGTGCTCAGACAATGGCACTGCTTACCCTTATCACAGTTTCTGCCATTTAAGTATCCTAAGGAACCTCTCAATGCATCATGCATAAATTCCCCTCATATCCATCTGTTTGTCTACATACGGAACCTGCGTTTCTTTCGTATTGTTAACTCGTATATTTCATAGTAGCTGAATACTATAACGAGGTTGTGAATAATATGAAATTGGCACTTAATGTTGAGATTGATTCTGAGTATTTTCTATTTTTTATCAATAGTGGTGTCTTAGTATAATTATAGTGATATTGGTTCTGCGTATTTTCTATCTCCTAATGAATAGTGGTATTATAGAGTAATTATAGATTAATCCAGTCACCTATTAATTAAAATTAATATATAATATTTTATCGTTATTTATGCTGCTGACTTCAGATTATCAATTTACCATTTAAGGTATGATGAGATACAAATAGCAAATATATGGAATGAAATGTAGTGAATATGCAGATAATTGAGGGTTTTGTTTTAGCGGTTTGTATCGAAAGGCTCCTTATGACACTTAAGCGGCAGCTGTCGTGACTAGCGGGAAAAGTGCCAGTGTTTGAGCAGCTTCACGCTACCGATGCCACAGCGCTGCAGCGAGTTTGGCACTTTTTCCGCTTCTAGGAACGGCAGCTGCCACTTTAGTGTCATAGGGAGCCTTGAGCAACAAACCGAAAAAACAAAACCCTCAATTATCGTCCGTCCCCTAAAACTCTTTCCCTTTAGAACCGGAATACCTGCCTATAAAGTTGACAGGCCATGATACTAATGTTATACTTTATAAGTCTAAAATGGCAGTAAGTGGTCGCTGTTAATGGCGACATAATAGGGAAACAGGTTAAAGTCCTGTGCGGTCCCGCCGCTGTATGTGAGGAGTCTGTAGTTACCGCATGATTTTAGAATTCATGCAATCACTGGGGTATCCCGGGAAGATTAATTGCAGATATAGATTCATGAGCCAGAATACCTGCTTGCTGTCCGTACCGCATAAGATCCACGGAAGATGGAGAAATGGTACTTTTAATTTGCGTGCCCTTCTTTCCTGTTCACCGGATAAGGGTATTTTTTATGTTTAAGGAGGAGAATTATGGATAACAAAAGATCAATCAAAAAGCCCCTTATTGGCGTTATTATTTTCATCGTTGTAATTGCAGCTATGGCTGTTCTATACAATGTCTTTAAACCCGAGACCAGTAAAGGTGCTAAGACCATTACCGCAGAGGTTGTTTTAGCGGATGGCACAAGTAACTCTTATGAAATCAGTACCGACGCGGAATACTTAAGGCAGGCACTGGAGGAAAAGAAACTCATTGAAGGAGAAGAGTCCGAATATGGTTTGTATGTTAAAACAGTTGATGGCGTAACTGCTAATGAAGGCAATCAGGAATGGTGGTGCTTTACCAAAGGCGGTGAGAGCATCAATACTGGTGTTGACACCACTCCCATTGCTGATGGTGACCATTTTGAGATAACACTGGCTGTTGGATATTAGTTAGGCGTGTTATGGTACGCAGGGTAAGTGTGCTATAAAACTTTTACCTAATTTTACAGTGTCGCAAGCTTGCTTGCATTGTGTATGGGTATCCTGTGAATTCCTTATATGCATAATTCACAAATACATAATTTACACCCTGATATTATAGCAGAGCCACATCTGCAGGCAGATACGGCATGCAATAGGAGCTAGTATGAAAATTAAAGATATTGTCATTATCGGTCTGCTTAGTTCTGTACTTTTTGCTGTACAGTATATTCTCCAGGGGATTCCTAACATCGAACTGGTGTCTTTGCTGATCCTGGTTTATACCTCCATCTTAAAGAAAAAAACACTCTTCATTATTGCAGTATTTGTACTGCTGGAGGGTTTCTTTTATGGTTTTGGTATTTGGTTTATCGGCTACCTGTATGTCTGGTTTATTCTTTATCTCATTGGCAGATTGATTACCAGAAGGACACCTCCCCTGGAACAGTCCTCTATCATATGGGCGTTGGTTTCCGGTAGTTTTGGTTTATGCTTTGGTGGTTTTTTTGCCTTTATCAGCTTTTTGATGGGTTTGCAAAGCGGTGGTTTTCAAGGCGGGCTTAACAGCGCTTTTGGTTATTGGGTAAGCGGTCTGACTTTTGATATTATACATGGTATCGCTAATTTTATAGTTGCTCTTGTCTTGTTCAAACCTGTTTATAAGGTGCTAAACAGGCTGATGAAGAATTACTACGATGACGGCTGTCAGTCTATGAGTTCCTGATCATAATGCAATTTATACCAAAATGAAAGCCTTCTCCTTATATCAATTTGGGAGAAGGCTCCATTTTTCTTATTACCGGAAAAGACAATGCTTTTATAAATTCTTCTTCAAAGGATTCTTTGCCTGCAAGCTCCAGATGGTATACCTTCCGGCTGATTTCCTCTGCTTCTTCCATGGTTATTTCCTGCAGTAAGAGTTTTTTAGAACCGGCTAAGGCTCCGTTTCCTATATATTCTATAAGCTCTTCTTTTACATCCGGCAATAAACCTACACCTATGGCTTTGGTAACAGATAGTTTACTGCCAAAGTTTCCAGCAAGATAGATTTTATCAAGTTCCTGTACCTGAAGGCCTGCTTCCTGTAAAAGAAGTGCTATACCTGCTTTTATTGCACCGGTTGCCAGCTGAAACTCCCGAATGTCCTTCTGGGTGAGAGTTATTTCTTTCCGCTCTCTTTTCCATATTCGGAACAGATTCTCATCTCCTGCCACTCCTAAAAGCCGTCCGGTTTCATCGATATCTTGATGTACATAGAGTTCATAGATGCATTCTATAAGACCAGAACCGCAGATACCAGTTGGAGATACCTTCCCGTCTTCTTCCCCGATATAATGAAGCTCCAGCTTTCCATTTACCATTTTTGCTGATGTTATTGCACCGGCTTCTGCTCTCATACCACAAGAGATATTGCCACCTTCAAATGCAGGTCCGGCGGCGGTAGAGCATGCGGTCAGTCTTCCCTTGTTGCATAATACCATCTCTCCATTGGTACCGATATCCATGAGTAGAATCTTCTTCTTTTCCTTTTGGAGTCCCGTACTTACTATACAACCCATGGTATCTCCGCCTACATGTCCCCCAATTCCAGGCATTATAAAGACTGCTCCGTTCTCCTCTATATTAACGCCTGCCTCTTTGGCTGTCAGTGTAACACCGGTATAGCTGTCCATCTGAAAAGGAGCTCTTGAAAGCCTTCTTAAGGATCTGCCCAGAAAGAGTCCTGTCATTGTTGTATTTCCGGCTATCGCTGCTCTTTTTATCATGCTGACGTTTATTCCATACTCGAATGCCAGTTCATTTATGAGTTTGTTGCAGGCTTTTAAGAGTATATTCTTCAGGATTTCCGTATTTTTCTGATCTTCTAAGGAATAGGTAATACGGGACACTACATCTCCTCCATAGATTCTCTGAGGATTCAGCAGTCCTTTCGATAATACAGATTCACCGGTGCCCATATGATAAAGTACAGCTTCTACCGTTGTTGTTCCAATATCCAATACCACACCGAAGTTCTCATCATCCTTAACAGTTATTGGATTTCTTTTTATACCACCCAAAGAATAAATATCTCTTTCATGGGTTGGTTTATTTATAATTACGCAGGTATCATCTTCCGGGAAGAAGCAGCAGGCTAATCGAAACCCTTGTTCCCTTTCTGCTCCCGTCAGATGCTTCAATTCGTCTGCTGTAAAAAGTCCGTTATTCCCTTTTGTAACCAGTACCTTACACTTACCGCAGGTTCCTTTTCCATTGCAGACTGCCCCTGTATCAATACCGGCCTTGCCTGCGGCTTCTTCTAAGCTGATACCGGTAACTGCTTCTATTTTCTTATTTATCGGAAGAAATGTGATTACCATAGATACCTCATTTCGTTTGACTCCCACTTTGGGAAGGCAATTTTTCCTGCACAGCAAAGGCGTTAAAGTGCAGCGTTTCAGAGTAAAACAATAATACCTTAAACACAGGCTGATATTTCTATGTTCAAAAAAAGGTTATCCCGAAGGATAACCTTTAAATCATTCTCGTTGATTACAATATAGCCATTTCTGTATAAAAATTCTTAAAAATAATAATTCTTAAAATTTATATATCAAGAAAAAGGTACACTGAAACTTTGATGATTATAATTTTGTTACGTTAGTGGCCTGAGGTCCTTTAGCTCCCTGAACAACATCGAAAGCAACTTCTTGTCCTTCTTCTAAAGACTTGAAACCATCCATGTTTAAACCTGAGTAATGAACGAAAACATCATTTCCCTGCTCATCGGAGATGAAACCGAAACCTTTTTGATTGTTAAACCATTTTACTGTACCTTTGTTCATGTTATTTCCTCCAAATAAATTAATCTACATTTATAGTTCATTGCATCTTCTGCAACAAATTTATAATAACACTTTCACGAACTTATGTCAATTGGTTTTTTGGAAAATTCTTTACAATTGAGCCCTTTTTTCCTATGTTACAGCCCCTTTTTGCCTGCATTCCTTGATTTTGCGCCTTCCACTATCCTCCAAATATACACAAGACATTCCTGTAAATAGTAAATTTTAACCATCCTGCTATTTGTCTGTTTCTACCAGCCCCTAAAGTCTTACCAGACAGTTATTATAATGAAATTATTAACTTTTTTCCTTTACCTCGGTGCTCTCCTGTATCAAAGTTTAAATTGAGATAATGCGAGAATTGGTATATAATTTTAACAACATCAATTTAGATTGATGTTTACTACACTATTAAGAGGGAGATAAGAAGGGAAAATATACGATTTGGCATTTAAGGTTAGGTTTTATGATTCCGGTAAAAATCCTGCTCTACAATCCATTTTATTTTCTAACAAATATGTGATAAAGGGAGTTTACTATGCCAGAATTATTACTTAAGGACAAATTAAAGGAATTAAGAACCTCCAGGCACTATACGCAGACTAAAGTGGCAGGGTACCTAAACATGACACGGCAGGGTTATGCCCACTACGAAGCCGGTAAACGCACTCCCGATTACAGAACATTACTGAAATTATCCAAACTATATAATGTTGACATAGAGGTTTTCATAAATTCAAAAACTGTTCCTATGTCCGGTGAGCTTCTCCATGAATCTGTGAATTATAATCTAGATATGGAAAAAGATTCACTGCCACAGGGTAAATCTCGGATTATCCAGTTAACACAAGAGGAAAAGCGACTATTTACCCTTTTTCGCAAACTAAACGAAAGTGAAAAAAAGCAAATATTAGCTTTCTTGGAAAACAAAGTCCGAAAGAAACAACAAGATAATATTAAGGAGGATTAGACAAGTTGAATTTACTTAATTTATTATTGATATATTTGATTTTTGCGAATTTACTCTCTTTTCTGCTTATGGGATTGGATAAATACAAAGCCAGAAAACGTTTGTGGAGGATAAAAGAAAGTACACTGTTTCTAACTTCGGTAATTGGGGGCAGTCTGGGTTCACTCCTGGGTATGTTCCTATTTCATCACAAAACAAAGCATACAAAGTTTTTAATTGGAATGCCTGTTATTTTAATTGTTCATATTTCTGTTATGTTCTTATATTTTATGCGTTAGCAAACTGTTGCTATAATAAATGCAGTCTTGTACTGCCGCAACTTATCTATGGCTACAGATACATTACCGTAAGCTGATACACAATACGGTAGAAATAGGTACAAAATACTAAATGCTCAAGCCAGGCGATTACTTGTCACCTGCTTGAGCATTTTTGCATTTTTACGTATTACTTCTATAGGACTTAACGATCGATGATAAAAAAAGCATTTATAGTAGTTTATATGCATTTACAGGATAAAGTAACCTGAAGATAGAACCAGCATTCCGTACAGTGTATAAATATAAACGAATAATTTATTTCTAATAATCTTATAGAAAACATATTGAAAATAAAAGATGTAAGAATATAACTATTAGTATTACAATCAAATAATTAATGCTATCTCATCTTAATACTTTAAAGTACCCAAAACTCTTAATCCCTATTATTATTAATACTTATTCTATAATAAACCCTATAATATGAACCTCTAAAATCTTGTTTCTCATAAGATTTCAGGCAAATAGTACAAACCAGAGAAACGAATGCGCCTATGGAAAGGCATTAGAAGTCCTTTTCTCTGGATACTTTGTGCTATATTACAAAACAGATTGTCTGAGCGAAGCGAGTTATCTGTTTTGTAATATGTCCAGCACAAAATATTCAGAGAATTAGGACTTCTTATGCCTTGGAATCGAAGCATGAGTTTTTCTGGTTTGTGCTATTTGCCGTCCCCCTGTGAAAAACCAATCTTTCTTCCTCACCCAAACCCTCTATTTCTTCTCCGTAATCCCAATCCCCAGCTCATTTAATTGCTTCACTTCCACTACATTGGGAGCCTCTGTCATCAGACAGGAAGCATCTTTCACTTTAGGAAAAGCAATTACATCACGGATACTGTCTTCCTTTGCCATAAGCATAATCAGACGATCCAAACCATAAGCCAGTCCTGCGTGAGGAGGTACACCATATTTGAAGGCATTTAACAGGAAGCCAAAGCGCTCATAGGCTTCTTCCCTGGTAAATCCAAGTACCTCAAACATCTTCTCCTGAACCTGATTTTGATATATTCTAACACTGCCGCCGCCGATTTCTGTTCCGTTTAATACAATATCGTAGGCTTTGGCACGTACCTTACCGGGGTCAGTATTAAGAAGCTCTAAATCTTCCTCCATAGGCATCGTGAAGGGATGGTGTTTCGCTGTATATCTGCCTTCTTCCTTGGAGTACTCTAACAGAGGGAATTCTGTTACCCAAAGGAATTTATACTCGTCCTTTTTCAGCAGATCAAGCCCTCTTGCCAGCTCGAGACGCAGATTACCAAGTACATCAAATACCACATCGTCTTCATCTGCAGCAAAGAACATTAAATCGCCGGGTTTCGCACCCATCTGCTCTGTAAGAAGTTTTAATTCCTCTTCCGTCATAAACTTCGCGAAGGAGGATTTATAAGTTCCATCTGCATTAATACTAAGATAAGCAAGTCCTTTTGCACCGAAGTCCTTGGCAAACTGAACCAGTGCATCTATTTTCTTTCTGGGCATCTCGCCTTGTCCTTCTGCATTGATTCCTCTTACAGAACCACCGTTTTTGATGGCATCGGTAAATACAGAAAAACCACAGTCTTTTACATATTCAGATACGCATTTCAGCTCCATGCCAAAACGAATATCCGGCTTATCGGAACCGAATCGATCCATCGCTTCCTTATAAGTCATTCTGGGAATCGGCAGGCTGACTTCCACACCGATGGTCTCCTTGAACATCTTTGCCAGCAATCTTTCATTTACTGCAATGACATCATCTACATCCACAAAAGAAAGCTCCATATCGATCTGCGTGAATTCGGGCTGACGATCTGCACGTAAATCTTCATCACGGAAGCATTTAACAATCTGAAAGTATCTGTCATAGCCGGAGCACATTAACAGCTGCTTAAAGATCTGGGGTGACTGGGGAAGCGCATAGAAATTCCCTGGATGTACACGGCTTGGCACTAAATAGTCTCTTGCGCCTTCCGGCGTACTCTTAGTCAGCATAGGTGTCTCAATCTCCAAAAAACCTTCTTCTGAGAGAAACTGTCTGGTAAGGGTTGCTACCTTGCTTCTCATAATAAGGTTCTGCTGTAGATCCGGTCTTCTAAGGTCTAAATAACGATATTTCAGACGAAGTTCTTCTTTGGTCTTACTGTTTTCTTCAATTGGAAAAGGAGGGGTATCTGCTTCTGAGAGAATACGAAGGCTTTCAGCCCTTAATTCGATTTCGCCGGTTGCCATGTTCTCATTCACACCGCCGGAACGAAGTTCTACCGTACCTGTTACTGCAATAACGAACTCACTTCTAAGCTTTTCCGCTTTCGCATAGTTCTCGCTACCTACATCTCCTTCTTCAAAAATTATCTGAAGGAGCCCTGAACGGTCCCTGAGATCAACGAATATAATACTTCCTTTGTTTCTGCTTTTTTGTACCCAGCCCATCACCGTAACTTTTTCACCTGCCAGGTTTTTTGTGACTTCCGTACATCTGTGGCTTCTCTGCAAGCCCTTCATAGACTCTGCCATGATATCCTCCTGCTAATTCCTTATAATTCATTTATTAAATATCGTAATCTACACAAATACGATTACTGATTATGCTTCTTACCAGGGAAGCAGCCTTTAAATGTTCCTCATGGTTCTGATAAACAGCCAGTGCCTCCGCATTTTCAAAGATGCTGTCCAACATGAAATCACAATTATCGGTACCGGTGGGCAGAGTTTTTGTTATAACTTCTAAGGAGTGTATGCCCGGAATCTTACCCTTTAAGGCCTCTAACTTTTCCTTTACTTCTTCAACAAGTCTAAGTCTTTCTTCCTCTGTCAGTTCTTCCTTATACTTCCACAAAACAAGATGTCTAACCATTCCTGCCCCTTTCCGTACAGTATATATCTACTGTAGCTTCCAAAATTATTGTTATTGTTTCGATTAATTCTGCCTGTCTGTTATATTTATGGGAACTTACTCTCTGAATTTATTTATTCCGAACAGAATATAAATCTTCTTGTTGTCATTATATTAGATTTCCTTTAAGAAAGCTATATATCCCTTGTAAGTTTCATATATATCGACTTTACTGGTTATCTCCCAGGGTGCATGCATGTTCAGTACCGCTACGCCACTGTCGATGACCTCCATATTGTAGTTGGCCATAATGTAGGCAATGGTTCCGCCGCCACCTTCATCAACTTTACCCAACTCAGCAGTCTGGATGGATACCTGATTATCCTCCATAATCTTACGGAGTCTTGCCATAAATTCGGGATTGGCATCGTTGGAATTTGATTTGCCTCTGGAGCCGGTGTATTTGTTAAATACCATACCTTTCCCGAAATAAGCTGAATTCTTCTTCTCCATTACCGCAGGATAATTGGGATCAAAAGCTGCGCTTACATCAGAGGAGAGCATATGGGAATTGGATAAAGCACGTCTAACCTTTAATTCTGAGTACTCACCAGTTAAGGCAAGCATCTCTGCTACAGTATTCTCAAAAAACTTGGAATGCATACCAGAGGCTCCAACGCTACCGATTTCTTCTTTGTCTACCAGAATGCAGGCACAGGTTCTGTCGGTTTCTTTTACCTCTAAAATTGCAAGCAGTGAGGTATAGGAGCACACTCTGTCATCCTGGCCATAACCCATAACCATACTCTTATCAAGACCATAATCCCTAGCTTTTCCTGCGGGTACTATTTCTAACTCTGCGGATAAGAAGTCATCTTCCTCTACATCGTACTTATCCTTTAAGATATGCAGGATATTTGCTTTAACAGCATCTTTTTCTTCACCCTTTAAAGGCTTGCTTCCGATTAGGATATTTAGATCCTCACCTTCTATGACTTTGGCGCCTTTCTTCTCCAGCTGCGCACCGGATAAATGTATCAGCAGATCTGTAACTCCGATAACCGGATCTTCTTCTGCTTCACCGATTACTATGTTAAGAACTGTTCCGTCCTTTTTAACAACGACACCATGGATAGCTAAGGGAAGTGTTACCCACTGATATTTCTTGATACCGCCATAATAATGGGTATCAAATAAGGCCATCTCTGCGTCTTCGTACAAAGGCACCTGCTTTAAATCCATCCTGGGGGAATCTATATGGGCACCCAGAATCTTTAATCCGTCTTCTAAAGGACGTGATCCGATTACGAAAAGTGCTATTGCTTTCTCCATGTTGGATATGTAAACTTTATCTCCGGGTCTTAATGCTTTTCCGTCGCGGATATATTCTTTTAAGTCTTTAAAGCCCTCTTTTTCCGCTAACTTAATACTTTCCCTGACGCATTCCCTCTCAGTCTTGCAGTCAGTAATAAATTTCTTATAACCTTCACTAAAGGCATTTATATCAGCTAATTGGCTGTCTTCATACTTTAACCATGCATTTTGGCTCATTTTGTTTCCTTTCTGCGATCTATATTTTTGTATTGTATAACTATTCAGCTCCTCCTTCTTACCTTCTGCAAAGTTTCCGTACATGAAGCTTAGAAGTGCAGAATTATATGGATAGAGGCACATGTCACAATTGGTTTTGCTTTCGTACATGCCCAGGAAATGTCATAAAATCTCCTTTTATTTCAAATAGTTACAGCTACATATCTTCTTTCCGTGGTTCATTATAATGCTTTTTGTTTCAAATTTCAACCATTTGGAACCAGGTGTCAGAATCTGTTTTCAGATTTCGTCTGTATAATTCAGTAGGTTCCGTCATGGAGTATATTCTTCCAGCTAAACTTCTTTCGGTTGATATCGCAGGCATATTTATCGATTTCTGCAAAATCCTCTGTATAGACAATACTCAAAAAATTTAGAAAAAGCTTCATATCAAAATTCTTTACTTCTTCAATCATTAATTGAATAGCTGCTTCTTTATGATAAGAGCAGCGATATCTCCTGTCAGATACCAGTGCAGCATAAACATCGCATATTCTGAGTATCCTTGCACCTAGAGGAATCTCACTCCCTTTTAGATTTCTGGGATAACCTGATCCATCGTAATTCTCATGATGATGCAGTATGGCTTCTATTATTCTTTCATGATAGCCATATTTGCGCAAAATCTCATAACCTAAATCAGAATGCATCCGAATATATTTCAGTTCTTCAACAATCAGTGTATTTCGGTCACTGGCATAGAGGTACTTACCAAGGCGTAATTTACCGATATCATGAACAAGACCAGCATCTGCC
Source organism: Anaerocolumna sp. AGMB13020 (assembly GCF_033100115.1). Classification (NCBI taxonomy): domain Bacteria; kingdom Bacillati; phylum Bacillota; class Clostridia; order Lachnospirales; family Lachnospiraceae; genus Anaerocolumna; species Anaerocolumna sp. AGMB13020. Next base: position 1,670,680 of record NZ_CP136910.1, read on the forward strand.
ATATCATAACAGAAACTGTCATCACAGCCGGCTTCTTTTGCAAGTACATAAGCTAACTTGCTGACCAGTATTCCATGGTCTATCGCTTCTTCCAGATCATCCGCCAGGACATTCTCTTGTCTGTAAGCATTGTTCTCAAATTCACTGAAAGCTTCCATAATGGATTCCTCCTTCCTTTCGGGTAGGTCTGCCAGCCGCTTGTGTTATACTGGTTGTTCCGCTTTGTCAAATACAAGCTATGCTTAAAGCAGAGGACCATTTTCAGTCAGAAAAATATTTTTTCGTTCTATCATTTCATCAATTCTGGCGATATAATCCACCAGGCTCTTTACATTTTCCACTCTTTCTATACGGTTTTCCTTGTGAAATACAAACTTTGACTGAGCTCCTGCTCCTAAAGCAAGTATTGTCTGTTTCTCTTCCATAATAAGAACGTTGTAAAGTCCTTCCTTGCCTTCCATGGCATAACCTATGTTCTCCAGGTTTCCCGCCATATTCTTCTGGCGGTAGAGATAATAAGGTCCATAACCCTGTTCTTTAGCAAACTGAGCAGTAGCATCTACCATTTCAGAAGCTTCTTTGTAATTCGCAGACTCATACTCTACATTTTCTGTATTGAGTCTGGACGCTCTCTTTAATGCCAATGTATGAACAGTAAGGCTATCTGGTTTCAGTTTCCTTATTTCTTCCAGGGTATAAGTGACTTCCTTCCTTCTTTCACCAGGCAGTCCAACTATAATATCCATATTGATGTTGTCATGTCCTGTTTTTCTTGCAAGAGCGAAAGCCTCTCTTATCTCATCAACTGTATGCCTTCGGCCAATCAGATCAAGGGTTTTCTGTTCCATGGTCTGAGGATTTATGGAAATTCTCGTTACACCATGGGCTTTTAATATCTTTAGCTTGTCCTCGGTGATACTGTCCGGTCTTCCGGCCTCCACCGTATACTCCATGGTCTGGCTGGGTTTTAGATGTATATCTATATGGGAAAGCAGTCTATCCAACTGCTCTTCATTCAGGGTCGTCGGTGTTCCGCCACCGATATATACTGTAGTGAGTTTCTTATTTTTTAATACTCCTGCGGCATAGCTGATTTCCTTAAAAAGTGCTTCCAGATATGCCTCTGCCATATTTCCGAATTTCTGAATGGAATAAGAGGTGAAGGAGCAATACAGACAGGTACTGGGACAGAAAGGAATACCAATATAAATACTATAACCATTCCGGTAATCCATATCCTGAAGCAGTCTGTTTTCTCTTCCTGCTACCATCAGGCTCAGCTCTGTTTTCTTTTGGGAGCAGTAATATTCCTCGCTCATAAACCTGCGGATATCCGCTTCCTTTTCTCCCGCTTCCAGCTTCTCCAGCACCATTTTGGTAGGACGGATTCCGGTTAAGGTTCCCCAGGGCAGTTCTCTCCCAGTCATTTTGTGCAACAGACGGTAAATCCTTCTCTTTAAGTGATTCCTGATTTCCTTTTTTCTTGCGACCTGCTGGTCATGGGTATCAATCAGGGCAGTCAGAGCGTTATCTGGCTTAGGCGGAAAGACTTCTTCCTCTTCTTTGCAAAGTAATTCCTGGCCTTTTAACCCTTGAACACAAAGATAAGAATCCACGATTTCCACTGATATGGTGATGGATTCTTTCTCTGTCTCAATTCTATCTTCAATGTTTCGAATAACCTTTATTTCCTCTTCCGGGTAAAAGGCTTTGATTAAGGGACAAATATCATTTTCATATTCATCCCCTGTTATTATTATCTGAATCACGATTACCTCCCAATCTTACCACCTTAAAAAAGGATTGTTATTCTTTTCATGTCCAATGGTAGTTGTCATACCGTGACCGGGATAAACCTTTGTTTCTTCCGGTAATTCAAAAAGTTTCTCGCGAAGACTCTTTAAAATTATCACATTGTTACCGGTAGGCAGGTCTGTCCTTCCTACCGATTCAAAAAACAGAGTATCCCCTGAAAAAAGAACATTCTCCTCCGAAAGATAAAAGCAGGCACTTCCAGCAGTATGTCCAGGTGTATGAATAACCTCAACGTTCATTCCTCCAAGGTTCAGTACTTCCTTATCCTGAAATACCTGATCCCGCTTTGCTGAAATATTGCTTCTAAGCATGAAAGCTCCATTTAGATCCGGACTCTCAAGCAATTCCGCTTCCTGCTCATGGACATAATAAGGAATGGTATAGGTTCTGCTAAGTTCTTCCACCGCCATAATATGGTCAAAATGCCCATGGGTCAGTAAAATCGCCACAGGCATTAGCTGTTCCCCTGAGATCTTGGCATTGATTCTTTCCGCTTTATCCGCAGGGTCAACAATTATTGTTTCTTTTGTCTCTTCATTTATTATAAAATAACAGTTAGTACTTACTGGTCCTAATACAAGATTTTCTATCACCATTGGTAGTCATCCTTTCTTTATCAGCCGGTAGTACGCTCGATATCAAGTACACTCTCAATGCTTCTGAGCTTACCGATAATATAACGCAGCTGCTCAACTCCGTTTATTTCAAAACCAACACTTATGGTGGCGGTTCCCTGTTTGCTGGTTCTTACAGTCATTGAAGTCACATCAATCTTATTTTCTGTAAGAATCTTTGATACATCTACCAGAACACCGCTGCGGTTATTGGCGTAAATCTTAATTTCCGCTGCATAAAGTTCACCCTGCGCCTTATCCTGAGGTACATTCCACTCAGCTTCAATAAGTCTTGCCCTATCTTCTTCCGAAAGATTCATAAGATTGACACAGTCTGTACGATGTATGGATACTCCTCTTCCTCTGGTTACAAAACCTACGATTTCATCACCGGGTACCGGCCCGCAGCACTTGGAGAAACGAACTGCAACGTCATGAATACCTTCTACTACGATACCACTCTTTGATTTACGTGAGGGCGGTCTGTTATCCTTAACCTCCGTTATGGAATCAAGTACCTTCTCATCAGTAATCTCTTTCTTATGCTTCTTGTCATACTCATCTTTTAATTTGTTTATGACCTGACCTTCCTTTAAACCGCCATGACCTACAGCAGCATAAATGGAATCCCAGTCTCTAAAGCCATATTTGGACATTACCTTATTCATGTATTCCGGCTTCATAAGATCGCTTAGCACAATACCTTTGGTCTTACAGTAAGCGACAATCATTTCTTTTCCTTTTACTATATTGTCTTCTTTTAACTCTGTCTTAAACCATTGGTTAATCTTGTTCTTTGCCTGGGTACTCTTAACCAGGGACAGCCAATCCCTACTGGGTCCTTTGGAGTTTTGAGAAGTTATGATCTCAATTCTGTCACCGTTTTGTATTACATAATCTATATTGACAAGTTTGCCATTTACTCTGGCTCCTACCATCTTATTTCCTACTGCACTGTGAATACTGTAGGCAAAATCAATGGGTGTAGAACCATTGGGAAGATTCTTCACATCGCCGGTTGGAGTAAAGCAGTATACACTTTCTGAAAACAGATCCAGATCGCTCTTTAACAGGCTCAGGAATTCCTTGTTATCAGACATGTCTCTCTGCCACTCAAGAATCTGCCTTAACCAGGTAAGCTTAGCTTCTTCGGTATCCTGAGAATTCTTTCCATCCTGACCCTCTTTGTATTTCCAATGGGCAGCAATACCATATTCAGCCGTACGGTGCATTTCATAGGTTCTTATCTGAATTTCAAAGGGCTGTCCTCCTGGGCCGATAAGGGTAGTATGAAGAGACTGGTACATATTGGGCTTGGGCATGGCAATATAATCCTTGAATCTGCCAGGAATGGGCTTATACATTTCATGGATTACGCCAAGCGCTGCATAACAGTCTTTCACGGATTCCACGATAATACGTACAGCAAATAAATCAAATATCTGATCCAGCGTCTTATGCTGGTTAACCATTTTCTTATAGATACTGAAGAAATGCTTTACCCTGCCGTCTATTTTGGCTTCAATATCAGCATCCATAACATGAAAGCGTACTTCTTCAACAATTTTACCGATAACTTCTTCTCTTTCACCTTTCCTGGAGTTTATCTTCTCCGTAAGGTCATTATAAACTTCTGGTTCCAGGTATTTTAAGGAGAGATCATCCAGCTCGATCTTAATCTTAGATATACCAAGGCGCTGGGCGATAGGAGCATAGATATCCATGGTCTCCCTTGCTTTTTCCTTCTGTTTAATGGGCGTCTGGTATTGAAGGGTTCTCATATTATGGAGTCTGTCGGCTAATTTAATCAGAATAACACGGATGTCCTTCGCCATGGCAAGAAACATCTTACGCAGATTCTCAGCTTGTATCTCTAACTTATCCTTTGAGTAATTTAACTGGGTAAGCTTCGTAACTCCATCTACCAATAATGCAATCTCGTCATTAAAGTCTTTTGCCAATTCTTCCGCCGTACACACAGTATCTTCTACTACATCATGTAAAAGACCTGCTACAATAGTTTCCTTATCAAGCTCCAGCTCTGCAAGAATTATTGCTACACAGAGAGGGTGAATGATATAGGGTTCTCCCGATTTTCTAAGCTGGTTATGGTGAGCCTTTGCCGCACAGTGATAGGCCTTTTCAATCATGGAAATATCGGCGGAAGGGTGGTAGCTTTCCACGATTTTAATCAACTGTCCGTATAACTCGTCAGGGCTCGTAAAATCTGAGGGAATAACTGTCTCGGTATTCTTTTTTTTATTTAAATTGTCGTCCGTCAGCTTGCTTATTACATTGTTTTCCATGAAATCACCACCAGTTTTAGATTTATCTTTTTATTATAAACATATAATGAGAAAAAATCAATTCCTTTATTGTATTATGGCATATTCTGACCTAAGCTGTCGTTTTTTCCCAGAAATAGCAAAAAGCCTGACAAGTCAGACTTCGTTTTTGAAGTACAGGGATATTGAGCTCCTAAGATGAAAAGAGCCTGTTTTATCAGGCTTTTTACTATTAGTATGCCACGCTGTTCTTTTTTGAAACATGGCATACTATTTCTGGAGAAGGAAAGGTAGTTTTTAATACGAAAAAAGGGCTTTGGCAGTTAGATTCCTACTGCGGCAGCCCTTCATTCGCTATTTATTTGCCTTCATATTTAATAACAGCTTCAACATCATAGCCTTGTAACTTATCACGTCCATGAAGACCTTCCAGTTCCATCAGGAATATGATCTTAACCACGATTCCCCCAAGGCTCTCAATTAATTTCGTAATAGCCTCAATGGTTCCTCCTGTTGCAATCAGATCATCCACAATAGCAACCTTCTGTCCAGGTTTGATGGAATCTTTATGCATCTCGATGGTTGCGGTACCGTATTCCAGTGCATACTCCATTTCAATGGTTTCACAGGGAAGCTTACCCTTTTTACGAACAGGTACAAAAGCTTTGTTGAGATTGTAAGCAATCGGAACTCCGAATATAAATCCTCTTGATTCAGGTCCCACGATTACATCAATATCAAGTCCGTCCAGCAGCGCCTGCATCTGGTCAATTGACAGTTTTAAGCTGTCTTTATCCTGTAAAACACTGGTAACATCTCTGAATACGATTCCTTCCTCCGGGAAATCAGGTATACTCCTAACATATTCTTCTAACTTCTTCATGGTTTCTGCCTCTTTCTTATTATATTACTTCACTATAATAGTTGTTAATCCTTACCGGCGCGATAAGTACTCCGACTTTTATCTAAATGATAAATTCTTCACATTCTCATAACAATCCAGAATAGATTATATCATTTTTTCCTGAATATATCAACAGAAATAAAGCGTAAAGCACTGCCAAAGTGAGCCAGACAGTAATCTTTTCTGTTAAATAATCTGTAGAACAATTTATCGCCTGTTATTCCCGATTTTCATTAGCAGTACAGTATTGAGTTATTGAAATCTTTAACTTTACCGCTGAGTACAGTCATCTATATTAAATATTTATTATTTTATCCAATTATCATGGATTATTTCCAGTATTAATAGAATGCCATTTTAAAGATTAAGATTTATGATACTATTTATTGGAGAGGTGATTTCTATGGATATTGGTAAAAAAATTAAAACTCTGAGGCTTTCCAACCCCCTCACCCAAAATGAACTGGCAGATATACTTGGTGTGAGTAAATCTACGATGTCTAATTATGAAAGAAACATAAGCACTCCGGCTCCTGATATCTTATTAAAATTAGCAGCTTACTTTGAAGTTACCGTTGACTATTTCTTTCAAGAAAAGCAGAATAACTCAATGGACCTTATAAAAGAGAGCTCTGCCTATCATTCCGATAAAATTGTAACCAAAGATGAATGGAATACAATAATTTATTACAGAAGGCTTAGTGACGAACAGAAAGATTATATAAAGGGGCACATGATACAGTTATATCAGAAAAAGATTACCCCTGATATAACCGAAAAAGGCTGAAGCAGCTACTATTTCTATGTCTACCGATTTATACCGAACTTTTTAGCAGCAGCAAAGCCTCTTCCACCATAAAGCGTGCCCCTTCAGGTTATTCTTTCTCAATTAAGTAATTCTGTATAACTATCTGCAGACTTCGATTCCCGTTATATTCATTGATTGTAGGGTAATAGGTTATCGAAAGCTTCATGCTGTTATCTCTGTTTTGATAAGCCTTATCCACTTCTGTTTTGCCGTAAACTCCATTCAGAGCTTCCAGAAACCCTGCTGTATCTCCAAAATACATAGCCTCCATTTCCCTGCCATACGGATTTCTAACCAGTAATTTTATTACCTTCTTATTCTTTCCAAGAACAGTCAGCTTTAAAATCTTAAGATTCCTGTCTGCAAATAAGGGCTTCTCATTCCCTTTACCGAAAGGTTCGAGTAGCTTAAGATCTTCCACCAGTTCCTCTGTCACATAACCCAGAGGCAGAACTACATCTATTACTACCTTGGGAATCAAATCTTCCTCTGTCAGTACTGTATTGCCGTTAAGACCTATCCTTAAGGTCTCTACTGAGGTAAGCTGCAGAGACATTCCGGCGGCCATGGGATGACCTCCGAACTTCACCAGATGCTCCTTACAGCGGGTCAGTTCCTCGTACATATTATATTTCTCAATGGATCGGCCTGATCCTTTCACCATATCATGGGCATCGGTCAGTACAATGGCTGGCTTACAGTAGCGCTCTCTTAATCTGCCAGCAATAATTCCTGCCAGACTCTCGTGGCAGTCCTTCAGATATATTACCAGGACTTTATCCTTCTTCAGTTCGGAGTCTTCTATAAGAGCTATTGCGTTTAGTAAACCTTCCTCCGTCATCTGCTTTCTAAGGTCATTTAAAGCTTTAAGCTCCTCTGCCCTTTTATCTGCTTCCTCTTTGGTCTCAGACAACAAAAGCCGCAATCCCTGTTTCGCTGTATCAAGTCTGCCCCCGGCATTCAGACAGGGCCCGATTACATAACCAAGATGATAGGCGGCGAGATTTCCGGCGGCAATGCTGTTCTTTTCCATTAGTGCACGAAGCCCCAGGTTCTGGGTATTATTAAGCAGTTCCAGCCCTTTTTTCACCAGGATACGGTTCTCTCCGGTCAGTTCCATTACGTCACAAACGGTGGCGATGGCTGTTGCTTCCCTTAGAGGAACCAGCTCTGTCTTTGATATCTGTTTTCTATCAAAGAATGCTTCCATCAGTTTATAAGCAACCGCAGCACCGCAAAGCTGCTTAAAGGGATACAAACAATCCTCCTGCTTGGGATTCACCACGGCATCAGCTTCCGGAAGAATGTGCTTCTTACTCTCTCCCTCAATCAAAAAAGGTATATCATGGTGATCTGTTATAATCACTGTCATTCCAAGCGCTTTGGCCTTTTTCACCTGCTCGGTGGCAGCAATTCCATTGTCACAGGTTAGTATGGTATCAATACCTGCTTCATAGGCTGCATCTATAATCTGTTCGTTTATTCCATAACCGTCTCTGATACGATCCGGTATTTCATAATCGACCTTTGCCCCGCATAAGCTCAATGCCTTATACAGTATGTACGTTGAAGCAACTCCGTCAACATCATAATCCCCTACAATACGAATGCTTTTTCCCTCTGTCATCTTCTCTTCAAGAATATCGCAAGCTTTTGCAAGATCTTTCATTAAGAGCGGATTGTGTGTCCTCTCATAATCCGGGTTCAGATAAAATCTAATATCCTCTTCTTCTGTTAACCCTCTGTTAACCAGGAGCCTTGTAAGGCATTCGCTGATACCGTGTTTTGCCATAATCGTCTGAAAATCTGCTTTTTTATTTTTGAGTACCCATTTTTCTGCCATAGGTGTCTCCTTTCCATTGAAATCGTATAATATTTTCTCCTGTCAATTTAGGGTTACAAGCCTAACTGCCGCAAAGAGTCGGGCAAAACAGAGTAACCCTCCATAAATAAGTCCGAAAACATCTTCGATTTCTTTGTAACTTTAAACAGAGAATGCCCGTACAAGGCAGCTCATTAATGAGTGCCCAACAGGCATTATCCTTCTATCTGTAATCTTTTACGCTTCCTCTGAAAGAGAAGCCTCTGCTGCTTTTATCATAAGTGCACATTCCACACGTTTTTTCTGAAGCTTGCAGCCGATATCATATGTATCATGGATGCTGCCATGGAACTTATAAGAATTAGCCGCACAGCCGCCGCTGCAATAAAATTTGGCAAAACATTCTTTGCACTTATCCTTCGAGTAAACGTTGCAGCACTTGAATTCTTCCTGCATCTCCTTTTGCTTCACACCCTCAAAGACATTTCCCATCAGGTATTTCTCTTCTCCTACAAACTGATGGCAGGGATATAAATCCCCCCAGGGAGTTACCGCCAAATACTCGGTTCCTGAGCCGCAGCCTGACAGCCTCTTGGCAACACAGGGGCCTCCGGATAAATCTATCATGAAATGGAAGAAGTTAAAGCCTTCCCCTTTTTGCTTCTTTTCAAGAATATAAGCTGCCAGCTTATCATATTCTTCATAGATCTTCTCCAGATCTTCTTCCTTTAAGGAATAGTTTTCCTCCGGCAAAGCCACTACCGGCTCAACAGAAATCTGCTTAAAGCCATTCTCTGCCAGATGTATAACGTCTTCTGAGAAGTCCAGATTATTATGAGTAAAGGTTCCTCTCACATAATAGTTTGTCTGGTTTCTGCTTTCAGCAAGTTTCTTGAATTTGGGAATGATAACATCATAGCTTCCTTTACCATTTCTGGAAGGGCGCATCATGTCATTAACCTCTTTACGTCCATCAATGCTCAATACCACATTGCTCATTTCTTTATTAGCAAATTCCATGATATCATCATTTAGCAGAATTCCATTTGTAGTAAGGGTGAAGCGGAACTTCTTGTTATGAATTACTTCCTGCTCTCTTCCGTATTCCACCAGTCTTTTTACTACGTCAAAATTCATCAGCGGCTCACCGCCAAAGAAATCTATCTCAAGGTTCTTTCTGTTACCGGAGCTTGCAATCAGAAAGTCCAGAGCCTGCTTCCCAACCTCATAGCTCATCAGTGCACGTCTTCCCTGGTATTCGCCCTCTTCCGCAAAACAATACTTACAGGCAAGATTACAGTCATGCGCTATATGAAGACAAAGAGCTTTTACTACCGTTGAACGATTCTTAAATTCCGATATGTAATTCTCATAGATATCTTCAGTAAACAGAGCACCTTCCGTTATCAGCTCTTCTACTTCGGATAAGGCTTCGGTTACCGCCGTAACAACCGGGTCAGCTTGTTCCTTATATTCTTCAAATAAAGAGGTATATTCCTCTCCTTTGTATTTATCCGTTATATGATTTATTATGGCTTCCCTGTCTTCCTTGCTTACTTTATGTTTCGCATCTCTGGAAGCCTTGTTGTATCCTTCTATAATATCATAGATTAGATCATCCACCACATGGACCATGCCGCTATTAACGTCCAGCACAATATTATAGCCGTTATTTTTATACTGGTGAACCAAAATTTCCTCCTTCTATGTGCATTTATCCATGCACAAGGAATAAGCAGCGACTGTAAGACGCTGCTTAGTTTACATGATTGATTAATTTTATCAGTAACCTTAGTACTACCTTGCATTACTTATGTATACTGCAGAATACTTATCTATTATCGTTCTCGCAGCTCTGATTTCCTACTGTGCAGGATGTCTTACATGCTGACTGGCAAGAAGTCTGGCACTCGCCGCATCCGCCCTTCTTCATGGACTCTTTAAGATTTCTTGTATTTAAAGTCTTAATACGTTTCATGAGTTTCCTCCTTATATTTTCCCTATGGATGATAATATCCAAAATTCAAAGCTTATTATACCATAGCCTCTAAGATTTGAAAAGAGAAATTTTCAGCTCACCATGCCGCCCAGCATACCTCCAAACAGGCATAATAACATGACTGTAAACACTCTGGCGGGTTCCATTCCCATTACGGAGCCGGTGAGTATTGATGCTAACAGCAGGATGGCAAAATAAAGTCCTCCCATCATAAGTCCCCATAGAAACCTTTTATGCTCTGCACTTTTCCCGAACAGGAAGCCTCCTATGAAAGTCGAGAGGATATAGGTTGCTATGATGCCTCCGCTTAATATTTTATTGGATACGTCCAGCTTTAGCATAAGGAAGGAGAGCAGCAGTATCATAAGTACGGTTATGACATAAGAGAAGAGAAGATTCTTTAACGCGACAGTTACTTTGGAATTCCGGTGAAGTACTTTGTCCATGAAATACCTCCATACATTTATACAGTATTATATTTTTCATGTCCTTGTTATATGACCTGGAATGTGATTTTTTATGAATGATTGTGGGAAAAAGGGGGGGGAGGGGGTCTTTGGAAGGGGACGATGATTGGAGGGGCTGTCTGTCCGTTTTGTTGTTCAAGGACCCTTATTCCACGAAAGCGCCAGTAACTGTTCATGGCAGGTTAAAGAGTGCCAAACTCGCTGTACGGTTATGGCCGTGGCAGGTTATTGTGCTCAGACAGTGGCACTATTTAACCTATTCACAGTTACTGGCGCTTAAGTGTCATAAGGAACCTTTCAATACAAAACTACCAGACAGCCCCTCCAATCATCTGGGTATTGGTAAAGAACTTTTTTCTTAATAATGATTCAAAGTAAGCATTGAACTAATTATGAACTGATGAATTATATAATTTCTTGCGCTAATCATGCGTGAGAACGAACTAGTCATTAATTACGCATCTTAGTACACTTTATGAAAGAGGATGTATAGGAAACAACTAATTTAAAAGTTAAGCTGGCAGTCCTTATGTTCCCAGATATCGAATAAATTACCGTCTAAATCCTCTAATGTAAAGAACTTGCCGTAAATACCCTCATCACTGATGTTACCTACTTTTATATCCTGAGACTTTAAATAATAGTGTAGAAAATCTATATTGTCAGTATAGAAAGTTATAACCCATCTCTTTTTTCTATCTATTTCATATACAGCTCTTGAGTCGTTGTCAGTTTGAATTAAATCTAGTATGGGTCTATTACCTCTGAAAAGGCTCAAATAATTTCCACGATGATTTCTTATGTTAAAACCGAAATGTTTAACAAACCATTCTGCTGAATTATTTATATCACTTACAGGTATAGTGTTGTAGGCTATTCCTAATATTTTACTATCATTATCCATTTTATTATCCTCCACCTATATACTGCCTTTCTTTTAATAACACAACTTTTCATCTGCATAACTGGGAAAATGCTTGTGGTATAATTTTTTTATTTTTATTATCATTAAAAAAGCATCTAAAATTGGTACAATAAAATTACCACATCAAAAAAATCCCTGTAGAGGAGGTGTAATCTTAAGATATCTTAAATGAACCTAAATGTCCATACTCCAAATATGCCAATCACATAACAATCAGCATAACTCTGCAATCAATCATATCCCTCCTGATCTTATAATTTTGTATAAGGGTTATATCCGTATTAATATTAGTGGTTGTAAAAGGTCATTAAAAGGGGTACAATGCTTGTATTAGCTTAATGTCTGTATATTTAAACTATACTTACCTCTGACTGTCATACGTAATAATTATTCGGTAACAGATTTAAGATATACAACAACATTTATTAATTCTACTATCTACGATTCTTGTATCTATATAATTTATCATTATTATCTGATGAATGATTCCTTGCGTTTTGACTGGTACTTTATAGAAAGGTTGTTCTTATGAAATATATTGATCTACACGTGCATTCGAATGCTTCGGATGGGACTCTTACTCCGACGGAGGTGGTCAGCCTTGCCGCTTCTTTGTCTTTATCGGCTATTGCTCTTACAGACCATGATACAGTTGCCGGTGTAGCGGAAGCCCAGGCTGCTGCTCTTGCGAAGTCCGATGCTAGTAATCCTTTAAGAATTATTCCAGGCGCAGAAATCTCTGCTGCTTATAATGGCAGGGATATTCATATTCTGGGACTGTTCCTGGATACGAAGAATAATGCTTTGATTAAGACCCTTCACGAGGCTGTTGCCAAAAGGGAAGAACGTAACGAGAAAATGGCAGCCAATTTAAGGGGCGCCGGGATTGATATCACGGTGGATAAGTTAAAGGCAGCAGAAGGTGAAGCTGTTCTGACACGGGCACATTTTGCCAAGTATATGACAGAGCATGGTTTTACCAAATCCAACAAGGATGCTTTTGACAGATTTCTTAATGATTCTTCTCCTTATTATGTGGCCAGGGATTATCTCTCCCCGGAAGCTACAATTGATTTGATTCATGAAGCAGGAGGCCTTGCGGTGCTTGCTCATCCTTTATTGTATAAGTATAATCTAGAGCAGTTGGATGTACTTATTTCTCTTTTAGCTGGTTTTGGGCTTGATGGTATTGAAGCTATTTATTCCTTGAATACCGGTTTTGATGAGGGCATAATCAGACGTTACGCCAATCGTTACAATCTTGCCCTTACTGGGGGTTCTGATTTTCACGGTATGAACAAGCCTGATATTTCTCTGGGCAGCGGTAAAGGTAATTTGAAAATTCCAGAATCACTCCTTGAATCTTTGGAAAAAAGGTTAAAATAAGGGACGCCGTGGCGTCCCTTTGGTGTTCCTTATTCTTTTGAAGCAATTGCTGACTGAGGTTTCTCAACTTCAACGATTGCTGATTTTTTCATAGGTATACGGCAGTTCTTGTTGTTACCAAATTCAACGATAACTACATCTTCCATTACATCAATGATTACACCGTAAAATCCTCCGGTGGTCACTACACTGTCACCGTTTTCCAAGGTTGACATCATAGCGTCCATTTTCTTCTGTTGTTTCTTCTGGGGACGAATCGCCATAAAATAAAAAATTCCCACCATGAAAACGATCCACATTACTAATGTGGCTAAGTTCAAAGCACCGCTTGGTTGTGTTAAAAGTCCGATTTTCATCTTGTTCCTCCTAAATAATATAATTCTTGTGTTAAATATTCCTTCTTAGGCAAGTTCACCCTGGGCGAAACCCTCCAGCTTGTTTTTCTTATATTCTGCGTACCTTTGTTCTTCAATGGCACTGCGGATTTCTTCCATCATATTGTTATAGAAATAAAGATTATGTGTTACCAAAAATCTTAATCCTAACATTTCTTTTGCTTTTAACAGATGTCTGATGTAAGCCCTGCTGTATTGTCTGCAAACAGGACATCCACAGCCTTTTTCAATTGGCGAATCATCCAGTTCGTATTTGGCATTCATCAGATTCATTTTACCGTGATTGGTATATGCATGACCATGTCTTCCGTTTCTTGCAGGATATACACAGTCAAAGAAGTCTACACCTCTTTCTACCGACTCCAAGATATTCTCCGGTGTACCAACACCCATGAGGTAAGTGGGTTTTTCCAACGGAAGGTAAGGTACAGTTTCCTCCAGAATGTAATACATTTCCGAATGGGTTTCTCCAACTGCAAGCCCTCCCAGTGCATAACCGTCAAGATTTAATTCTGATATGGTTTTTGCATGTTCTATACGAATATCCTTATAGGTACCGCCCTGGTTTATTCCAAATAACATCTGCTGCTTATTTATTGTGTCCGGTAAGGTATTAAGTCTGTCCATTTCAGCCTTACAACGTAACAGCCACCTGGTGGTTCTATCCACTGAATTCTGCATGTAACTTCTTTCTGCCGGATGTGGAGGGCATTCGTCAAATGCCATAGCTATGGTTGATGCAAGGTTTGATTGGATTCTCATACTTTCTTCCGGTCCCATAAATATCTTACGGCCATCAATATGGGAACTAAAATATACGCCTTCCTCTTTTATCTTTCTCAGTCCTGAAAGAGAAAACACCTGAAAGCCTCCTGAATCCGTCAGTATTGGTTTATCCCATACCATGAATTTATGAAGTCCTCCAAGTTTCTTGATTACCTCATCACCGGTTCTGACATGAAGATGATAAGTATTGGACAATTCCACCTGGGTTTTAATCTCTTGAAGATCCTGGGTTGACACCGCACCTTTAATAGCTGCTACCGTTCCAACATTCATAAAAACAGGGGTCTGAATGGTGCCATGAACGGTGTGGAATTCTCCACGCTTGGCTCTTCCGTCTCTTCTTAATAACTTGTACATTTTACTCTCCGATCTGTTCATTCCCTGGGTATATTACAGAATACAGTATTCTGCTAATTCTTGCCCCACCCGTGTTCGCCTGCAAAACAAACGACGCACACTACTGGTACAAGTATACCTGTTACAGGAAGCTTTTTCAACTAAAATTTATAGTATTGTTACCAATTTTATTGCTTTTTTTCTGTATATTTGTTAATATGTTAAATAATTACATATAAATCCGTTTATCATAAAATCCACTCTACATCTTTGCAGAACACTTATCGCAGTTTAATAATCAGTATCTTTGCATGCATGCTCTTTCCCGACAATATTATTTCACCTATCTATTACAACAAGAACCAGCTGGACTGAAGGTGCTAAGCAGCTGGACTTCATGCAAAGCAATACCCACAATTAACTATGTGTAAATATAAATCCTAAATTAAAACATTTTAAACTAAAAATAAAATACACATGAAAGAAGACCATTATGTCTATTCGAAATAATTTACGGATTACTTTATTTATATTAGCCATCCTTCCAATCATCCTCCTGTCTGTACTTTCCTATCATCTAATGACCGGAAAACTGATCAGGACAGAAAAAGCGGACCTTGAGCAACGAGCTGTAACCGGACAACAGGGCCTCCAGATATTTCTTAGCGGTAAACAGTCAGAGACCAGCCTTCTTGCTACAGAAAGTGATATTTACGATTATGCCCTTGCCCTGTCCTCTGATTCCGTTAGGAAAAATGAAGAAAACATTCTCTATGACAACGCTATGGATTTATTAATCCGTCAGAGTAATACTATGCCCTATTATCAGAACATTCAAATATTCAATACGGATAATACTGTTGTACTAAGTACAGAAAAACAAAGAATCAGCACAAGATTATCCGATAACCTTACATTATCCTATATGAAAGCTACTGGTAATCCAGCCTGCGGTATCAGCGGCATCCTTAAGAAAAAGCAGGAGAATGGCTCCAGTCAGTACTTCATTGAAATCGGATCTCCCATAAAATGCCGTACAAATACGAAAATAATTCTGGGTTATCTGGTTAGTACCTTGAACCTGCAAAGCCTCAATGACTATATGAGTACTTTGTCCTCCGGCAGAAAGGATTACGCCTTTTGCCTGGATAAATACGGTAATTATATCTATCATCCTGACAACAGGTATATCGGTACTAATATCAAGGATGATCAGCTGGGCAGACTTGTAACAGAGTTCTACAGTGGTAAGGTGAATGCCTCCGGGAATTTTCAGTATGTCTTTGAAGCGACAGATAACATCTACGGCTATAGCATTTTAAAAAATACCGGCTGGGTCATTATCACGAAGCAGGAGGCAGGAAATGTAACCGGTCTTGCAAGGATTATCTTATATATTTTCCTGATTGGTATAATCGGCTGCTCCCTGTTTATATATCTCGCAGGCAATCGTATAGCTGATATTTACACAGAACCCATTATGGAAATCAAAAATACGCTGCGTATTGCTTCCGAAGGTAACCTAAAAGCACAGAGTAATATAAAATCTAAGAATGAATTTGGTGAACTTTCCAGAAATTTAAATAAAATGCTGCATATTGTCAGAAACAGCTACAACGAACTCTCTGCCATGCACGAAGAGCTTATTACCAAAGAAGAGCAATTGAGACTGAATTATAATCACATTGAGTATCTTGCCTATCACGATGTTTTAACGAACCTCCCGAACAAGATGGCCTTTATTGAAAGAGTTAATCAGACCATTGCATCCTCACCGGGGTCAAATAAGCTGCATGCCGTTTATTTTGTGGACCTGGATGATTTTAAAACAGTGAATGATACCTTAGGTCATGAATACGGAGATAATCTGTTATCACAGACAGCCGCCCATCTGCTCTCCCTTACCTCCGGAGACGATATTCTAGCCAGGGCCGGCGGAGATGAATTCCTTCTCTTTCGCGAGAATCTGGACAGTGATACAGAGGCTCTGGATTTTGCGGCCTCGGTTATTGAATCACTAAAAACTCCTTTTCGTATTAACAATGAGTCCATCTATGTATCCATGAGCATTGGAATTGCTTTATATCCCAAAAACGGGCTTACTCATACCACACTGATTAAAAATGCTGATATTGCCATGTACAAATCAAAAGATACCGGTAAAAACAAATATACACTTTTTGATGTGACCATGGAGGAAGAATTAAACCGCAGTTCCCTTATTACAGAGGTTTTACGCCATGCCATTGCCAATGAAGAGATCTATGTAGTATATCAGCCTCAATATAATATTCGCAAAGAAACGATGACAGGCTTCGAGGCACTTATGCGTATCCGCAACCAGAAACTGGGTGAACTAAAACCTGTGGAATTTATACCGATAGCAGAAGAAAGTGGCATGATTACAGAACTTGGGGAGTGGATTCTAAAAGAAGCTTGTACCTTTAATAAGATCCTTATTGACCATGGATTTCCCTCGCTTATTGTATCTGTCAACATCTCCAGTGTCCAGTTAAGTAAAGCAGATTTTATCGACGTGGTTCGCAATATTCTAGCAGAAACCGGACTTCCTGCCTGCAATCTGGAGCTGGAAGTAACCGAAAGTACTTTGGTATCTTCTCTTACAAATGCCTCTGTACAATTATCCTCTCTGCAGGACTTGGGCGTACGAATATCACTGGATGATTTCGGAACCGGTTATTCCTCCTTGAATTATCTGACGAATATACCAATTAATACCCTTAAAATGGACAAGTCCTTTGTCAATAACATCAGCAGCAATGAAAAAGATGCACAGATAGCTTCCGGAATCATCCATCTGGCTCACAGCATGAAGCTTGAGGTTATCGCAGAAGGTGTTGAGAGGACTGAACAATTGGAGGCTTTAAAGAAAAATAAATGCGATATTATTCAGGGATTTATTTACAGCAAGCCACTTTTACCCCATATTTTATTTGAAACTTTGACACCTTGTCCAATAAGTAATATTTAATAAAAAATTCTTGACAATTGACACAATTTATTGTATTCTATATTAGCAGTCGCGACAAGCGGCTGAGCCTTAGGGGATTGGTCAAATGGTATGACAAGGGTCTCCAAAACCTTTAGCGGGAGTTCGATTCTCTCATCCCCTGTAAACACTATCAGATAATGGTAGTGTTTTTTTTGTTGTGTATATCAGTGTTTTACGGTTATAACCCAGCTTGACAATTTCAGCAACGAAACCAGAACATATTTTTTTATATCTTTTTGTACACTTCATATAGGAAAAACTGATTCATCTTAATATCAAATGCAGACTGAAATTTCGTATCATATCCAACTGAATATGAACATAAAATTTTCCATTGTCCTACTACTATCAGTATGTCCCTACCCTTTCCCAGATGAATGTCGTAATCCATGAATTATTGCATTTTTGTTAATGCTTATCTCTTTAGCTATCCTCTTTAAACATTTCGTAAGTCCCTGTTTTGCAGATAGTTACTATTTCGATTATATACACAATACTATTGGAATAATTAATTTTGTGAGCCTCTTGAAAGTTCTTGATTTATTTCTCAAATCTATCTTTTCCATTACTATCTCTGATTATTTTTCACATCAAAAAAGCACCCTCCGAGTTAAGAGTGCCTGAGTATTATTTTTATATCAAGTTTTTTTATTTAATTTGATTTTTTATACTGTTTATAATAATCGCATAATTCTCATTAATAATATCTATCTTGGTTAAAATATTAGCCTTATCATTTGGTTGATTATACGTTATAAACTGTTTCATTCTTTTTATTGAATCTCTACAAGTTATAAATACATCTAATAAAAATTGCGGATTCATCTCTTGTAAAAAATCTGTATAAGGTTCTCTTTTTTTATTATTAATTTCAAACATTCTCTTATCTTTCATGGCTTGAATAGCTAAGTCATAATAGAATAATGACTCATTCAGATATATATTTCTTATTGTTGAATTTTGACAGTTTTTTATTGCTTTTTGCTCCAAACTTATTCCTAATATTATATCATTTAGAATCTTCTGATAAAAAAATTTCTTTAATTCTAATCTATCTTTATGATTCTTTTTATTATCTCTGATACTTTTCAAAAATTTTATGCATTTTACACTCAAAAATATTACAACGAAAATTAAAATAGATACTAAAATGTAATTTATAAAAACCATGACTAATTTATCTAATAATTTATTTGACATTTCAGTCTCATCATTGATTATATTAGTTAAAAATACAGCTATTAAAGCTTCTAGGAAAACATATATTGCATTAATAATTCTTTCACCATATGTTTTACCTAAGTCTTTTAATTCATTCACAACTTCGATAGATGAAGCTTCATAACTTTTATTTAGTTTATAAAATTTAGGTGCTCCGATAAAATCATCTCCTAATCTATATAACTTATTATATTATTGTTTCTCCATTTATCTAGTAAATCTTTAAATATTTTCTGTTTTCTAGTGACACTCCCATCTAAATATTTAACAACATTAGCATATTGAAAATATAGCATGTTCATTAATCTTTCTAATTCTTCTTCTGTAAATATTCTTTCCTTTGCTATTCTCCATAATATTTCATTGCTATGTATTCGTTCCAATAGTGCATCAAATATTATGGCCATATCAGTATGTGTTATAACAGGAACTTTTACCCAAGTCTCAGAAAAGACCCTAAAAATATGTCTTGGTATTTCAACTTTCCTACATTCTAGGATTTTTTTAATATGTTTCTCACCTATATTTCTATAATGATGATCAGTCTTACCCGCTTCCTCATCATAAATAGTTAGAAAAATTTCATAGTTATCTCTATCTTGACAAGAATAATATATACCTAAAAGCTCAAACATCTTTCCTATACCGTTAATACCATATAGTTCTCTCAAGTCTGTATCTGATAATTTACTAAATAAATACATAATATGCTCCTCCAATTCATTAGTATAATAATCCATTATATACCATTTTAATACAATTGAAAAGAGCATTAATATAATTTAAATTATATTAGTATTATATATAACATCATAATAGATATTATATTATTAGTGTAAAATTCATGTAATATAGGGAATATTTCAATCTCTCACTTTATGATAAATATTTTTTATAGCAAATCCACATTCTTGGCATTCATAAGGAAGATTATACTCTCCATCTTATCTTTTTACATGAAAAAGCGCTTAAAAGTTTTGAACATCGCCGGCGTTTTTCTTATATAATAGAATTTTTCTCATTTTTGTGATAGACTGACTCTATTCGATGATGAAATAGTTAAACATAAATTATGGAGGTGCATATGGTTAAAATTATTGATACTTATTCGCAAATCAATTCATTATTTGAAAATGAAGCTTTCAGTTTAAATAAATGGGAAATATATATAAATTCGATTTTTGATAACTCTGCCCATATTTTCAAGGATGACATAAAAGAATATCTTGATAGCGGGACATATACTTACGAAAAAGATTTTTTTCCAATAATTAATGCTGTGTATAAAAATCCTTCTTTCGAATGTTTACATAACTCTTTTACAAAAGTGACAGAAAATTTGAATGCAAGAATCATCAAATGCTTTGGCAATGAGTTGGAGGTTGATATTGTACTTTATCTTGGTCTTTGCAATGCTGCCGGATGGGTAACTAATATCAATGGAAAAGATACCGTTTTGTTAGGTGTAGAAAAGATAATCGAGCTGAATTGGCAAGGTATAGAATCAATGTATGGTCTTATCTATCATGAATTAGGTCATGTATATCAAAAACAACATGGCATTTTAGACCAATATTGTGATGACAAGAAACAATATTTTGTGTGGAAATTATTCACAGAGGGTATTGCCATGTATTTTGAACAGCTGCTGGTTCATGACCTTAATTTCTATCATCAGGATGGAAAGGGCGGATGGAAGGAATGGTGCGATAATCATTTTCAACAAATAGTAATGGATTTCAATCATGATTTACCGACTATGGACAAATTAAACCAGAGATATTTTGGAGACTGGGTAAATTATCATGATCATGGAGATGTAGGTTATTACCTTGGAACGAAGTTTGTTCATTATCTTATTAAGAAATATAATTTTACTTTATTAATTAATTTAAAGCTTGAAGATATTTACAAATTATATTTGGCTTTTGTACAAGAACAACAAGGAATAATACACAAAGAAAATTTAACTTTATTGTGAACTCTACCATTTTTAATTTATTGTGAGCTCCACCCACAATCCAGTGGGGTTTTTGTGTGCAACCACCAGGGTCAGTGCTTTTTTATCGTCCCTGTATCCAAGTGTATTTTTTCGTATTTATGAATTACAAAAGAAGCCCTTTGTTATTCCTAACAGAAGGCTTCTTTTTGCTGTATTCTTAACTTTATTCATTTATTTCTTTCGCATTCTCTTACTTGTACTCTTACCGCTGCTCTTTGCTATCAGCGCAGTCACTTTTTGTTCTTTATATTTCGAAGGAGTTCAAATGCTCCGGTGCTGGCAAGACCACTTGCCAATCCTCCCAATAAGATTTCCGGAGAGAACGTCCATTTATTCATCCACATATTTAGTATAATACCTATTACCCCCATTATTAAAGGTATAAATTTATTGGGAATTACAGTTATGCTGTGTTTAATAATATACCCAAGGCAGTAACAGATACCAACAATAATCAATATTACATATTGATTTAAGAATTCCATATTTCTCTCCGTTCCTGGGCTAAACATATTTTAAGCTGGATGCTGGTAACAATATCATGTCAAATGACCATAATACTTTTGCATATATACCTCCATTACCTCCATCACTTAAAATATCGGTTTCAAGACAGTTATGATCCGATAATAAGAAGCTGCTATCGAACAGCCTGTTTCTAAACTATTCAATAGCAGTTCTTCTACTATTATATTCAATTCTTTTGTCATATTTACTCATTTTTTGTTATTCAAAAACGATATCTGTTATTTCCTTCATTTTCCTGTGCATTTAATAATGTGTATTGAATGCTGTGTATTATATTCCGTATATTGAATGCTGTATATTGTATTCCGTGTATTGAATGCTGTGTATTGTATTCTGTGTATTGTATTCCGTGTATTGAATGCTGTGTATTGAATGCTGTGTATTGTATTCTGTGTATTGTATTCTATATATCGAATGCTTTATGTTGAATCCTTTTCAACTTCTTAAACAGATACCCTTCCATCCTGTCTGTTCGTATCGATTTTCTCTGTTTCAATCTGAAACTTAATATAAACAGAGCAGCCAATCAGTATAAGAAAACCTAACACATTTAGTATCTGCTGGGGATATATATAAAGTCCATTAATTGTAACCGAATGCCCTTCAAGAAAATTAAGAAGTCTTCCGCCCACTACCGAGACTAAAAATCCCAGTGCACCAGACAAAGAGGATACTAAGGATAACCATATCATTCTCTTTTCGTTCTTAAAGAAGTCCAACTGTACTCCGAATAAACCTATACCTACAAAGGCCCAGGCCGTTGAGGATAACAGTGCTCCCAGGATATGAAAGGGATAGGCATTTGCCGGTACTGTAAAAGCTATCGCTAAGAGGTTTAAACCCAGTATTGCCAGGCTATAGCGCAGAATTTTTGCCATACCGTATTTGTCCGCCATTCTGCCAATCTTAGGCGTTATATAGATACGGTATAGATTACAGAAAAATCCCACCAGCATCATAAAGGTATAAGGAAGCTTTAATACATTTACCTGATAACTGGCTATAAAAGGTATGGATATATAAAAGCCTGTTATATAAAGGCTCTGAAGTATTAATGCTTTGCGAAATTTTTTATCCCTAAAGGCTTCTGCCAGCTCAGGAAGGAGTTTCCCTTTCTCTGTCTTATGCGTTACCGGGTTTGTTTCCTTTGCTCTTTTGACAAGCCTGCCGTGCATTTCCTTACCTTCGGTATTCAGATAGGATACACGGGGCTCCTTCATTTTAGACATCGCTATGACATTGATAATAACCAGCACTAAAATAAGAATTCCTAACACCAGAAATCCCATGCGAATGCTTTTTGATTTAAAAAAGTCAAATATAACACCTGCAATTAGCATAGTACCAGACACAACAAATACAGCTACTGAGTCTTTAATTGAAAAATATTTTCCTCTCAGCCTGCTTGGTACCAGGCTGGCAATCCAGTCCTGGGAAGCAGGTGTTCCTATCTGTACAAATATCTGTGCCAGAAAATAGAACAATACAATCAATAGTGCTTTCAGTTCATCACTTATTGGTAAAAAAGGTACAAAATATATAACAGAAAATAAAACTCTAAAAAAAGAGGTAAAGCATACAAGAAATTTATATTTCTTTATGCGCCCCATATACTGGATTAAAAATATCTGTGCTATGGCAGCCAAACTTGCTAAGGAAGTAATAATACCAATGTTGGCATCAGAAATATTACAATAGGTCATTAAGGTAGCTATAAAGGTTCCACCGGCTAATTGGACAATTGTCTGAGCAGCACTATCCCCGATCGTAAAATTTACTCTGCTTTTTTTATAGTCCGCTTTATTTTCCGGAAGTGCCATAAAGTATATCCTGCGCAGCTTTGCAAGCAGATATTGATTGAAAAATTTTATATTATGTGACATTAAGAATGAAGCCCTCCAAAGCCCATTGTTTTCTGATTAGTAGTAACAGAACACAATTATAGCTTAGGCGAACACATATGTAAATTGATTTCATTTACCAATAGATATACTTCTTTTGTGTTTTCTTATATATTTTCTGATATTTTTTCAAATTTATTCCTTATTTTATTACTGCATATTTACCAGTTGTTTTTATTATCCCTTTTTATTTTCTTGTCATCCTACTCAATTTTGATTTTTCTGCATATTCCAAATACACTTATTCCAATAAGAAGTAGTTGCTATACTTCTTTATACATTGGTATCATATACCTGATAATAGCCTTGAGGGAAACCACAGATTGGGCATATAGCAGGTGCACAAACACCACCCAGAATATTTCCACAGTTTATACAAATCCATAATACCTGACTTCTTTTACAAAATACCTCATTGTTTTCAATATCATTGGCAAAGTTCTCAAAAATCACCTCATGATTCAGCTCAATATTAGCAACGCCATTAAAAAGCGCTTCTATCTGGATATATCCTTCTTCTCTGGCAGTTTCTGCATATTGTCTATAGGTATCGTTTCCTTTCGCTTCTTCTGATGCAGCTGCCAGTCTAAGATTCTCCAGAGTGCTTGGCATTGTTCCCTGATTGATTAATTGAAGCCAGATGGTGGCATGCTCTCTTTCAAATCCGGCAATTATATCAAATACATTACCGATTTGGATATAACCATCCTGTCTTGCTTTAATTCCATCTATCCGATATCTTGTACTGCTCATAAGTTCACCCTCAAAAGCACGCTGCAAGTTCATAAACGTTCTGCTTTGTGTAAAATCCATTGTTTTTCCTTCTTTCTCCGGTATATTACTAAATAATATGTATTTTCCAATGCAAATATGTGACTGGATAATTTTTATCAATTAGTAAATGCATATTTTTTATAAATCAGGAGATAATGTTTTTGGAAGTGAAATGGAGCAAATCCGGAAAAGAGGTTGTCATTATGTCATATGTTGCACCAGCAATTAAAGATAGGTTTGAATCCCTGCCCATAGAACTAAAGGATTCGATTTTAAAAAGAAATGTCACATTGAATAATATACAGGATTTAATACAGGTTCTAGAGCAGATCGTAGCAGAAGGAGAAAGAGCATAACAGCTCTTTCTCCTTCTGTTTTGTCATATATTCCAGCCTTGTGTTTGTCTTTGTATTAGACTCTATTTCTGTCTTGTTTTTGTCTTTTGTCTTGTTTTTGTCTTTTGTCTTGTTTTTATCTTAGTTTTAGACCTATTTCAGTCTTTTTAGTATTGTTTTAAACTCTATTATACTTTTTTTAATGAATTGCTATAGTTCATATTTTCAGTTCATCTGTTCCTTTAACTCAATGAGCATCTGCAGAGTATCTTTTACATTATCAGTGATATCTCTCTGATAGGCGATTTCATGTTCAACGTTTCTGGAAACATCATTTGATATATAGGCTGCTTCAAGAATTTTTTGAAATACCTTCTTAACGTCACTTACCATATCATTTTGCTTCTTTACGATATCATAGATATTGTCCATGGCTTTCACGGTCTCTGTAACAAAGGATTGTATGGATGCAATGGTTTCTGAGATTTCTTTCGATGATTTCGCTGATTGGGAGGCTAGATTTCTGACCTCACCGGCTACTACTGCAAATCCCTTTCCCTGCTCGCCGGCCCTGGCTGCTTCTATGGATGCATTTAAGGATAACATATTGGTTTTATTGGAGATACCGCCAATCACTTCTGCAAATCCTACGATCATATTTGACAGGTTCTTCATTTGATTCATATTTTGGGAAGAGTTCTCTACCACTTCATTCAACGATTTAATTCTGTCCAATAAGTCATCTACACAGGTTATACCATCTTTTACAAGGTTTAAGGATGTATCTGAGCTGTTAATTGCATCAAATGCATTCTTTTCAACTTTTAATTGGGAGGTATCAAGATTTTTTACTATCTCACCTATACTCTTAATAAACTCATCTTGCTTCGCCAATAATCTGTCAATTTCTGCGCAGTCTTTCATACAATCCATATCAATAACCAACCTTTCTCACAGCCTGCATCTAGGAGCCACAGGCACTATTTTGCATGTGAAATATCATTTGCATCACACAATTACCTCGTTTATAAGGAGCTTCCCTGTGAAAATAACCTGTTCAATTCTCTGATATTTTTTACGCCAATCAGCTTCATGCTTGTTTTTTTAATGGAATCAGCATTTGTCTTAGGAAGGATACAGACCTTAAAGCCCATTTTTTCCGCTTCTGCCACCCTTTGGTCTGCCATACTGACACCTCTTACTTCGCCGGTAAGACCAATCTCACCAAAGCAGATGGTATGACTGTCCAAAGCAAGATTGCGGTAACTTGATAATATGGCAAGAACTATACCCAAATCCAATGCAGGTTCATTGATCCTCATTCCGCCGGCAACATTGACATAAGCATCCATGGATGCCATCTGAAGCCCGATTCTTTTCTCAAGCACTGCCATCAGGAGGTTTACCCTGTTGTAATCCGTACCTGCTGCCGTACGTCTTGGCATATTAAAATTCGTCTGGCAGACTAACGCCTGCACTTCTACCAGTATAGGTCTTGTCCCCTCCATGGAAGCTGCGACTACAGAGCCTGGTTCATCCTCAGGTTTTCCTTGAAGCATGTATTCCGAAGGATTTGTTACCTCTCTGAGTCCCTGGTCCATCATCTCAAAGACACCGATTTCATTGGTTGAACCAAATCGATTCTTTACACCACGAAGAATTCTGTAAGAAGCTTTATTCTCTCCTTCAAAATACAGCACAGTATCCACCATATGCTCTAATACTCTGGGGCCTGCTACCACTCCTTCTTTGGTTACATGACCTACAATAAATATTGATATATTAAGGCCTTTCGCCATATGCATCAGCACACTAGTTGTTTCTCTTACCTGGCTTACACTGCCCGGTGCTGCACCAATCTCTTCTTTATACATGGTCTGGATAGAATCGATAATTACAATCTCAGGTTTATTTTTATTTATGATTACTTCAATATTGTCAAGATTCGTCTCGCTTAAGAGAAGTAATTCTCCTTTAAATATACCAAGCCTGTCTGCCCTCATCTTAATCTGATGAAGGGATTCCTCACCTGATATATACAAAACTCTATGCTGTTTATCGGTTAATTCTTTACAAATCTGAAGTAGCAGGGTAGATTTTCCTATTCCGGGGTCTCCTCCTACCAGTACCAAAGAGCCGACTACGATACCCCCGCCTAAAACTCTGTCCATTTCCTGCAGTCCTGTTGTCACCCTGTTATTTTCCGTTGCGCTTACAGCGGATAACAGCTGAGGTTCCGTAAGAATTCCGGTACTTCTGCTTTTTTCACCTTTCTTTAATGGCGGTTCTTCTGCAAAAGTATCCCAGGTCTTGCAGGCAGGGCACTGTCCCATCCATTTTGAACTCTCATATCCGCATTCCGTACAAAAGAATACATTCTTTGATTTGGCCATACAATCCTCCCATTGCGATTACACACACTTTCATACTGATTGGAAATTGTGTATGGAATTAAGGGGATTTCTTACACAATTGCCTTTATTTTACATCCCAAATTGTAACAAAGGAGAGGAATTATCCTCTCCTTTCCAATATTCTTGCTATTCATATTACTTTTTCATTAACTCTTTACTATTTTTACCTCAGCTTTACCACTATTGGTACCCAGCTCCACGCTAAAATTCAGTTTACCGCCAAGATTCGTCTTCACCTTACCTAAGTTGGTATCATCAATATAGATCTTATATTCCTTCTCTGCTTCCAGTTCAAGAGTTATCTGAGAATCCTCATAACCTTCTACTGTAAAACTGATTTCTCTTTCGGTAATATTCATCTCATTTACAGAGGTTCCAGGTACTGATTCGTACACGATCATACCGTTCTTCTCTAATTTTGTAATTTCCTTAAAGGTCTTAACTTTATACAAATCGCCATTATGTTCGAAATCATTGACCTTGGATTTCTCGCTTAATTCATAATTTCCGAAACTTATTGTCCCATTGCTTTCTTTACGAATTAACTCTTTTACAATTGACATGTAAAAATCCTCCCAATAGATAAATGCTTGCTTTTTCCTTTAGTCATATATGCTAATCATCTGGAGAAGGAAGTGCTGCCTTCCTTCTCCGCTTAATGTTACGCTTTATGATTATAGCTCATATTATACTATATTTTCGTGTCAATTTCCACAGGATTATTCACAAGTTTTGAATTATTTTTTGGAAATTTTGATTTCTTTGTCGATTAATTCAACAAAAGCTGTATCTCCGCTCTTAATCTTACCTTCCAATATTTCTTCCGCAAGCTTATCTTCAATATTTGTCTGGATGGCTCTTCTTAAAGGTCTGGCACCATAATTCTGATCGAAGCCAGTTTCAGCTATATGTGCAGTCACCTCTTCACCTATTTCAAGGTTAATGCTCATCTGCTGTTTTGCTCTCTTTGTGATAGTGGCAAGCATGATACCTACAATGCTCTTGATATCCTCTTTGGAAAGGGAATGGAATACGATCATTTCATCAATTCTGTTTATGAATTCCGGCTTAAAGATACGTTTAACTTCCTCCAGTACCCCTTCACGCATTTTCTTGTAATCTTCCTTTTCATCACTGACAGAAGCGAAACCAAGTTTTTTGGGAGAAATAATATTCTGGGCACCTGCATTGGAGGTCATGATAATTATGGTATTTTTAAAGCTTACTTTTCTTCCCTGGGCATCGGTTATATGACCATCATCCAATACCTGTAAAAGGATATTAAATACATCAGGATGGGCTTTTTCCACCTCATCAAAAAGAATAACGGAATAAGGATTCTGCCTTACCTTTTCACTTAACTGACCGCCTTCATCATAACCAACATATCCCGGAGGAGAACCGATGAGCTTGGAGACACTATGCTTCTCCATGTATTCCGACATATCTACTCTAATCATGGAATTTTCACTGCCAAACATAGCTTCTGCCAGGGCTTTTGAAAGTTCAGTCTTACCTACACCAGTAGGCCCGAGAAATAAGAAAGAACCAATAGGTCTTCCCGGATCCTTTAAGCCCACTCTGCCTCTTCGAATTGCCTTGGAAACAGCTGACACTGCATCTTCCTGCCCGATAACCCTTTCATGAAGGATCTTCTCTAAATTCCTTAAACGTTCAGATTCTTCTTCCTCAAGCTTTCTAACAGGAATCTTGGTCCAGCTTGAGATAATATCTGCAATTTCATTTTCACCAACAATCAAGAGATTATCCTGCTTTTCCTTTTCGGTTTTTACCTGCAAGGCATTTAGATTAAGTGTTATTTCTTCCTGCTGTCTCTTTAAATCTCCGGCTTTCTCATATTCTTCGTTTTTGATTGCCTGTTCTTTCTGCTCTTCCAATGTCTGAATCTGCGTTTCCAGCTCTTTTACCTCAGGAGAAGTAATATAAGTACTGAGCCTTACCTTGGAGGCTGCTTCATCCATTAAATCGATGGCTTTATCAGGTAAATAGCGGTCATTGATATATCGGCTGGACATCTTAACTGCCGCTTCCAATGCTTCATCGGTAATCTTAACCTTATGATGTGCTTCGTAACTGTCCCTTAAACCCTTTAAGATAAGGATAGCTTCCTCTTCTGAGGGCTCTTCTACTACAACGGGCTGGAATCTTCTCTCCAATGCGGCGTCTTTCTCGATATATTTACGGTACTCTTCTCTGGTGGTAGCACCAATTAGCTGCAGCTCACCTCTTGCCAGTGAAGGCTTTAATATATTTGAGGCGTCAATGGCACCCTCTGCTCCGCCTGCTCCGATTATTGTATGAATCTCATCGATAAACAGCAGTACATTGCCGTCACCCATTACTTCACTGATTACCTTCTTGATTCTTTCTTCAAATTCACCTCTGTATTTAGAGCCTGCAACCATTCCGGACAGATCCAGGGTAAGTACCCGCTTATCTTTAATCACTTCCGGTATATTTCCTTCAACAATTTTTCTGGCAAGTCCTTCTGCAATGGCAGTCTTACCTACACCTGGTTCACCTACCAGGCAGGGATTATTCTTGGTACGTCTGCTCAATATCTGTATAACTCTCTGGATTTCAGATTCTCTGCCGATTACAGGGTCTAACTTGCCTTCTCTTGCATATTCCGTTAAATCCCTGCTGTACTGATCCAGGGTAGGGGTATTGGATTTTGCTTTTGCTTTGCTTTTATTAGCGGAGTATTCATTCTTGGCAGTATTCATATCTGCTCCGATAGCGGTTAACAGATCCACATATAATTTCTGCAGATTAATACCAAGGGTATTTAACAGTCTTACTGCAATACAATCTGATTCTTTGATAAGTGCGATCAGAATATGTTCAGTTCCTACGGACTGGCTCTTTAACCTTACTGCTTCTTTAAAGCTCTGATCAAGTATCCTCTTTGATCTTGGGGTAAAGCCGTCTACTTCAACTGCTTCCATGGTAGAACTGGGAGCAATCAGCTGATTTACCAGCTCCAATACCTTATTTACTTCCACTCCGTTTTTCTCCAGAACTCTTGCTGCCACACCATCGGATTGTAACAAACCAATGAGAAGGTGTTCTGTACCTACATAATTATGGGATAATTTATAAGCAACTTCTGTGGCATAATTAATAGCACGTTTTGCTTCTTCGGTATATCTCTCATTCATAGTTTACACCTGTTGCGCCACTCGTAAAATCAGTGGAGTAAAAGAATCTGTCAGTGGCATCCTTTCTTTTCAATTTTCTTTTACCCATTTAAAGGTTAAAGGTACTATATAAGTTGAATATTAGTTTTTTCCTTTTCAAAGTGTAAAATGTGCTGCAAAACTTATAATTTTATGCTTTGAAAAGGAAAAAACCATATTCAGCTTATATATACCCTTTTCCTTCTTATTCTTTGAAAACCATCCGGTGCAAGAACTTCTCTTCCGGAAGGCCGTTTTTTATGGTTAAACCATATCCGGCAGCTTCTCTCTTACATAATCTGCTCTGAAAGTGTCTCTTCTTACACTTCCGATTGTTTTATCCAGGATACACTGTAAATTCCCAGGTTGTATTTCCATCATCAACTCATGAACATTGCATTCTTCTTTTAAAGCTATAAGCTCCAGATCAACGCCTAACTTCACCTGTGACAATAACGTCATTGCATCCACAGAAGAAAGCTGCTTTGCATATTTTAGTACACCAAAGGAACGATGAACCTTATCTTCAAATTCATCATAGTTATGCGTCAGGATATATTCTCTATATCTGCGTTCCTGTTTCATTACCTGTTCTACAATACGGTTAAGACGGTCAATAATTTCTCTCTCCATACTGCCTAATGTTTTCTGGTTGGATATTTGATAAAGATTGCCCACACTTTTAGATGCTTCTCCATAGGTTCCTCTTAGAGCGATTCCATACTGGGACAGTTCTTCTGCAAGCTTGGTAATCTTGCCGGTTACAGTCAAAGCAGGCAGAAACATCATATAGGATGCACGAAGTCCTGTTCCAACATTAGTGGGACAAGAGGTGAGATAACCATATTTTTCATGGTAGGCATATTCGAATAATTCACTTGCGATGTCATCAGCAGCATTGGCCTCAGCGAAGGCACCCATTATATTCATACCTCCGGTAATGGACTGTATTCTTAGATGGTCTTCTTCGTTTAACATGATACTGATTCTTTCATCTTCTGACAGGATAAGTCCTGTGCTCTGTTCTCTGTCCAACAAAAGAGGACTTATTATATGCCTCTCTACCATTGCTGTCTTTTCCGAATCTGATAACAAATCAACATTACAGCTGTAATACTTCTTGGTTTCTTTCGCCTCCAGAACAGCTGTTGCTTCCTTTAACTTTTCTACCAGTTCTATTGCCTGGTTATCTGTAAGCTTAGCTGAGAATGGAAAAGACTTTAAATTTCTTGCCAGCCTTACACGGCTTGAAATTACTACATCACTGTTCTTTCCGTTTTCTTTATACCACTTAGGCATTGTTCATCTCCTCCTTCTTTAACTGACGGATTCGATCTCTTATTCTGGCTGCCTCCTCAAATTCTTCTTTTTCCACGGCATCCTGAAGCTTTATGGATAATTTATCTATTTCAGACAGTTCTTTCACCAGCTTTTCTGTCTTTGTTTCAAAGCCTTTTGGTCTCTTGCCGTTATGGGTATCAGCACCCTGAATGCTCTTAAGGCTCTTCTCAAGTACCTTCTGAAAGCTCTCATAACACTCAGCACATCCGAAACGGCTTTCTTTTAAAAACTCTGAATAAGTCATTCCGCAGTTCTTGCAACTGGGCTCCTTTTCCCCTTGCTCCGTTCCATGGAGGCTTCCGGGGGCCTGATAATTGCCAAGTATGGAGGACAACAGGTTACCAAGTGTCATTTCCTTATTAAACATTCCTGAACCCATGGAAAAAGAGGTGTATTCCAAAGCACATTCTTCGCAGAGATGTTGTTCTTTCTTCTCGCCGTTAATGATTTCCGTATAATAAAGTTTTGCTTCGTTTTTCTTACACTTATCGCATAACATAGCTACATCCTCCTGTCCGGATGTGATTTCGGTTACGGCTTTCCTTTCTCTTTGGGGTCGGAACTGAAATCACTAAATATTCGATCCACTATTTCGTGAACTTCTTCACAGCTGATGTTCTTGCAGGCTGCTTTGGCAAGCAGTACTCGCATTTCAAGCGCCAATTCTTCCATGGCTTTGAGTTTATCGACACTTACAGCTATTACTGCCCCTTTTCTGCGATCCAGTTTAACATATCCCTGCTGTCTTAAAATAGTATATGCTTTATTCACAGTGTGCATGTTAATGCCGATATCATCTGCCAGATCACGCACAGAGGGGAGATTATCACCGTCTCTGAACTCAGCGTTGGCTATACCAAATATAATCTGATTACATAGCTGGATGTAAAAAGCTTCATCACTATTAAAATCAATAGTCACTATCAAATTAACCACCTCCCGCAACATTCGTTATATTTGTTATACTGCCAGTATAACAAATATATTCTAAATGTCAAGTAGCAACAACTTAATCTTCGGAACCTTTATTTTTAAGCAGAAGCTTAATTATGCCGATAGCAAGAGCACTGCAGATTCCAGTCAATACAGCTGCTGCGATACCAAGAATCATGATCTGGTTCTGATAATGCTGCGTTTCTCTTGTTTCTTTATTTATAACTAACTTTTCACCTTCTTTGATACTGACAGGATTGAACCTCTGTATGGTATTCTCTCTTCTGTCATACTGATAGAAACCTTTCAGTCCGTGTATATTCTCCCCGTACAATAAGAGAAAGTCACCGTCAATATCCGCTGTATTGGTATATACTGAAACCGATACACCATTTATTATAAGAGATGTCTTTGTATAACCAGTAGGTATTACAACTTCCTCTTCTGGAGTCAATAGATGCAGATAGAAACCTCCTGTAAGGTAAGTCTCTTCCCCTGTCTTCTCAAGCTTTATCTTGCCCGGTTCAGTCTCCTCACTGTCTCCCGGCTCATTATTCTCTTCTTCCGTACCTGCCGCTGTCTCTTCTTTGACAACGTCCAATTTATAGATATTAACCTTCCCCGAAGCAGCTTTCACATTAATTTCAACAGAATTATGCCCAGGTTTGAAATCTTTATTACCGTTTATTGTTACAGTAGCATTACTGTCTTCGGGTAACGCACTGATAACAAGCTGGTTGGTATCCTGATCAATGGTTAAGGAATAATTATTCTCCTTGGGATCAAAATTACCTGTGAGGGTTCCGGGATTTACTTTGAGTTCCTTCAGATTTGCATTCTCTGAGGCCTTATCCTCTGCCGCAACTTCAACTTCCAACTGATTGCTGGAGGCTGACATTTTATCTGCAGATTCAAAGGTATAGATACCGGTTTCTTCATTCAGGGCAAAGGTGGATTTACCAATTCCAACAGCCTTGAACTTCAAAGCATATTTTCTGCTGGAATCCCCCTCCTGCACTCCCATATCCGTAATTTTAATAAGGCCTTCTCCGCCTGCGGCAACACCACCATCATTTTGAAATTCCAATATATCAGCATTATATGACAGATACCCTTCAAAATCTCCTATGAGTTCATCCGACGAAAGATTAATACTAATAATTACCGAATCACCTTTTTTGAGATAATTGTTATCTGCCTTAATATTAACACTTACCCCGGCTGCCATACATACTTTGGCCGGGAAAATTACTATCAGTGCAAATAAAAATAATCCGACCACTATTTTATGTCCGTTTTTCATAAGGATTACCTCTCTTTCGTTTTAAGGGGTTACTGCTGCTCCCTGAAAACATTGATGATATAATTTCTGGTATTGCCATTCTCTGCTGTTACAGTTATGGTAACTATATTATTGCCTGTGTTTAATATTATGTTTCCGGTTCCCTGTACGTTAGCTTTCGTACTTACAGCACTGGCAGATACTTTGATCGCAGCCGCACTGTTAGGTACAATGAGGGAATACTGCTGATCAGCTTTTAAATCAAAGGTAGGGGATAAGCTGTAACCATCTACTGCCAAAGTCTTAAGCCAGTTGTTCGGATTATAGGCTTTAACAGGTACCTGGCTCACAGTTTCCGGCATGTTTAAATATACCGGCACCGAAAACACCAATGGCATGGTACTCATATTGCTGTAAGCTGAATACGTTTTTGCCGCCTCAGCATTAGGTGCTTCGATATTAGCCATATACTGATGTGAGAAAGTTGAAGTAGCAGTCATATTGAATTTCTGCAGATATATTGTATCCTGGCCTCTTTTTATATAAGTACTGCCGATAATATAAGAACCTCCGACAATGGCATCATAAGGGTTGTCCCAGGGAATCAGATACTGGCTGTTCAAGCTGCTGCTGGTTGTTCCGTTCTTTGCATATTTAAGGGCATTGGCTATTGCACCGCCAGCTGCAGTACTGTGGTATGCACCTATGTTAAAGAAATTGTAAAGTCCCTGATAGCCGGAAAAGGTTCCTGATACACTATCGCTCAAGCTAGTTACTCCTGTAACTACCTCCTGCTTGGATCGGCTGGCCAGATGGTACGGACTTACACCGGAATAAACTGCTGCATCCATAAAGCTTTCTCCATAAGATTTTGTTACAGTTGCTCCGGAATCATTTACAAAAGAATAGTTTTTATTATACAAAGGAGTATTATACAGAATGCTTTCCACGCCTACAGTATTCTGGTACTGACTGTTAAATGCCAGGGTCTCAAATTGAAAAATCCCTTTTTCCGTAAGAAAATTTCTTGGATCCATATAATATCGAAGTCCTTCTGTTGACGGTGTTACCCAGGTAGAACCGTCAAAGGGTACAAAGGTATCTGTCTCCCATTTATAAGCACCCGCAGCCAGCGATTTCCACTCAATGCTTTTACCATTGGTTATAAGATTTACACCAAGCACACTTTCTTTTGCTATGGCTGTTTCCCAATCAATTCCTGTATGAAACGCATTGAATACCCAGGTCGGATGAGCTTGATGCAAGGCACGAAGACCAGCCTGGTAGCTCTCCGGAAAGCCCTGTGCCGTTACATAATTTTCAAATTCAGTATTGGTCATTCCCGTTGATGGTGTTACTGTAGGCGTTACCGTGGTAGTTGGCGTTCCATAGTTTAGGAAATCCATAACCGTTCCATCCACATAACTGCCTGTTCCATTAGCAATAAAGGAGGTCTGGACATAACCTTTCGCTTCTTTTCCGCCTTTGGTAAAGCTTACATAATACCATTGAACGGAGTTCTCTGTTACTGTATTCAATATGGTAACTTTCTCATTAATCGCTAAGGTTACTGGCACATATAAGGTTGTAAGCAGAAAATCCTGTGTGCCTTTAATATTTACATACACATAAACGGAACCATTGTATTGTACATACCCGTCAGTTGCACCAGGTGTTGGGGTAACAGTAGGTGTCGGGGTTGCCGTAGGTGTTGTGGTGGGTTTTGGTGTTGTGGTAGGTTCAGGTGTCGCTGTAGGTTTTGGTGTCGCCGTAGGTTTTGGTGTCGCCGTAGGGGTAGGCGTTGTGGTTACAGTCTTTTTCGTAAATAGAATCTGATTGGCAGCTATATAACCCGTGTATTTCACACTGCCCTTCTTATAGGTAATCTTATACCATTTTTTCCCGTTTTTATCCGTACTTTCAGATGCTACAGTAACAGCAGCCTTTTTTGCTACGGTTATATTATTTCCTTTACTGTCCTTTATATAGACAGAACTGTCTGAGGCCAGTTTTCTTATTTTAACTGCTGCCGTTACGGTTCCATTTACCGCCGAAGTAATCGACAACTTGACATAGTCACTGATAACATACCCTTTAATTGTTTTCTTATTCAGGGTATAGGATATGCTATACCATTTTTGAGAATTTTTTATAACCTCATCTGTAATTGTAACTTTTTGATTCTTACCTACCGCAGCAACCTTTTTTGCGGTGGTGCCTGCTGAACTTCTTACATTAACATTGGTAGCTGTGACTACAGCACTGATTTTCAAAGGAACAGTTGTTGTTGTACCGGTTGAAGTCTTATCTGTGGATGTAGGGGTAGGTGTCGGTGTTGCAGTCGGTGTTGCAGTCGGTGTGGCAGTGCCTGTGCTTTTACTTATATAGGTTCCTAGAATATAACCTTCTGATTTAACTCCACTGAAGGTAAAGGATATCTTATACCAATCGCCTTCTTTTTTAACCAGGGTTACTTTTTCACCTTTTTTTAAAAAGGCATTACTGCCTTTTACTTTAACAATTGCATAACTTGTTCCGGGACCGGAACGAACATTAAGACTGGTGGCTGTGACAGTTCCTTGGCTTTCAGCCTGAACTTTAATTGTATATGTAGGTAATATCTGCAATGCAAATAAGCTTAAGCATAACATAAATACAATTATTCTGTGATAATTAGTTCTTTTTTCCATAAATCCCTTCCTCTTTCTAGAAAACTGTTTTTCTTGTGTCCGGTTCTTCTTATGTTAATCAGGAGTCCTATTTGAATTCCATATTATTCCTTGTCCTTCAATATTCTACAAAATACATATGGCACTTCTGTGACATTGTCGTCAGATTACTTAATAATTTATATCGACATAAAAAAAGAAAAGAATGAATGTCAAAATATTCATCCTCTTCTAAGGCTATATACTATATTAATTTATACTTCATCAATTGCTTTACCGATATCACTTCTGGCATACTTATTGGTAAAAGTCACCTTCTCTGCTGCCTGATATGCATTTTCTCTGGCTTCTTTCAAAGTATTTCCCGTGGCTGTGACCCCTAAGACCCGACCGCCTGCCGTTACTATCCTTTCCTGGTCATTGGCTGTACCGGCGTGGAAAATAAAAACACTGTCGTTATCCTTAAATTCATCAAGTCCTTCAATGGGAAAACCTTTCTCATAGGAAAGCGGATAACCCTGGGAAGCCAGTACAACACATACTGCCGCATTGTCTTCAAAATCCAGTCTGATCTCTGAAAGTCTTCCCTCCACACATGCTTCAAAAACCTCTACAATATCGTTCTTAAGCCTTGGTAATACCACCTGCGTCTCAGGGTCACCAAATCTGGCATTATACTCTATTACTATAGGCCCCTTATCCGTTAGCATCAAACCAAAAAAAAGTATACCGGTAAAACTCCTGCCTTCTTTCTTCATGGCAGCCATAGTAGGTCTATAAATATGCTCCATACAGTAGGCATCTATAGCTTTGGTATAAAAAGGACTGGGAGAGAAAGTTCCCATACCGCCGGTGTTGAGGCCCTGATCATTATCCTTCGCTCTCTTATGATCCTGGGCACTGGTCATGACTGCGATATCTGTACCGTCACAGAATGCAAGAACAGAAACCTCCCTGCCAGTCATAAATTCCTCTATTACCATGGTATCTCCGGAGGAACCAAACTGCTTGTCCTCCATTATAAGCTTAACTCCATCACAGGCTTCCTGCCTGGTATTGCAGATAAGTACACCTTTACCCAAGGCAAGACCGTCTGCCTTTAATACAACGGGATAAGTACAGTTATTGAGATAATCATAAGCCTTTGAGGCTTCGGTAAATGTTTCATAACCTGCTGTAGGAATGTTGTATTTCTTCATAAGATCTTTTGAAAACGCCTTTGAACCTTCTATAACAGCCGCTGCTTTGTCCGGCCCAAAGACACGAAGCCCCCTTTGTTTGAAAACATCTACGATTCCTCCAACCAGTGGATCATCGGGTCCGACTACGGTTAAATCAATGCTCTCTTTTTCAGCAAAGTCTGCAAGTCTTTCAAATTCCATTACACCAATAGGTACACAGGCTGCATATTCTTTTATTCCTGCATTTCCAGGAGCGCAGAATAATTCTGTTACTTTTTTACTTTGTGCAATTTTATAAGCTATGGCATGTTCCCTTCCGCCGCCACCGATAATCAGTACTCTCATACCCAAACCTCACCTTCCAATCAATTGCCTATCCGATCATTGTATTGATACATTACCATTTCTTTTAGCGAAAAGACGTTTGAAACTCACTACTGCAAAGAGTTTTCAGCCTTAACTAAGAAAGAATCCTTACTTTATTATTCTCCAGCAAGACCCGGTTGTTCGCGATTAAATTTATGGCTTCAGGTAAAAGCTCCCACTCAGCTTCCTCCATTACGCGCTTTTGCAGTATTTCAGGAGTATCTCCTTCCTGAATTTTTATTGCTTTCTGGAGTATGATCGGTCCGGTATCCGTTCCTTCATCTACAAAATGAACCGTTGCTCCCGTAACCTTGACCCCGCGTTCCAGTGCTGCTTCATGAACCTTGAGTCCATAATAACCGGTTCCGCAAAAGGAGGGGATAAGTGATGGATGAATATTTATAATCCGATCTTTATAGGAACGAATGATATCTTCCGGTAGAACCACAAGATATCCTGCAAGCACCAGTAGATCCACTTCATATTCCTTCAGTTTCCGATGCAGCTCTTTATGAAAAGCAGCTCTATCCGGAAAATTCTTTGGAGCGATTACTTCCGCCGGAATATTATTCTCCTTCGCACGGACGAGAGAATAAACACCGTCCTTATTGCTTATAACAACCTTTATCTTTGCATTGGTAATCTTACCGTTATTGATATTATCGATAATAGCCTGGAGATTGGTTCCACTGCCAGAGACCAGTATTCCTAAGCCTAGCATAAGGTTACTCCTTTATCTCCTGCTTTGATATCCCCAACAATATAGGGGCTTTCTCCAGCTTCCTTTAAAAGTGTAACAGCTCTATCTGCCTCCTCGGCAGCCACAGCTATAAGCATACCGATTCCCATGTTATAGGTATTATACATAACCTTCTCTTCAATAGACCCGTCTTTTGCAAGCATCGCGAAAATAGGAGGAACAGGATAGCTGTCTTTCTTAATATAGGCATGGACACCGTTTCTTAACATTCTGGGTATGTTCTCATAGAAACCGCCTCCGGTTATATGTGAGCAGGCTTTTACTTTTATCTTCCCTTCTTTTAAGGCAGACAAAGCTTTTACATAAATACGTGTAGGCGTTATAAGGGCTTCCCCTAAGGTAGACCCCAGAGACTCATAGTAAGTATTCAAAGACTCTGTATTCATATTAAATACTTTTCGTACAAGAGAATAACCATTGCTGTGAATTCCAGAAGACGCCAATCCAATTAAGACATCTCCTGCTTTCAGCTCTTTGCCGTCAATCATATTCTTACGGTCTACGATACCTACTGCAAATCCCGCCAGGTCATATTCCTCCACCGGATAAAAGCCTGGCATCTCTGCTGTTTCTCCTCCTATTAAGGCTGCGCCTGCTTCCTGACAACCTTTTGCCACACCACTTACGATGGCAGCAATCTTCTCAGGGTCATTCTTACCGCAGGCAACATAATCCAGGAAAAATAAAGGTTCCCCGCCGGCACAGGCAATATCATTTACGCACATGGCAACGCAGTCAATACCAATGGTATCATGTTTGTCCAATAGAAATGCAAGCTTTAATTTGGTTCCTACTCCATCGGTACCTGATACTAAGGTAGGCTCCTCCATATTCATAAAACTCTTTAAGGAAAAGGCTCCGGAAAAACCACCAATACCGGACAGTACTTCCTTCCTCATGGTTTTATCGATATGCTCTTTCATCAGTTCAACCGCTTTATATCCCGCTTCAATATCCACTCCAGCATTCTTATAATCCATATTTGACTCCCATCTGCGTGTTATAGCACGTCTCTTTCCTTTGCTCTGTATTGATTCTTTTCTGTGTAAATTATTTCTCTTTCAGATATTCCTTATAACCTACTTTTTCCAGCTTTTCTGATTTTGCTGCTACGGTATCCTTTAAGTTCTGCGCATAATCTTTGATACGTCCCAGTAATTCCTCATCGGAAGCTGCAAGGATTTTAGCTGCAAGGATTCCAGCGTTTTGTGCACCGTTAATGGCTACTGTTGCAACAGGGATACCTGCGGGCATCTGAACGATGGAATAGAGAGAATCCACACCCCCCAGTGATTTTGTCATAATAGGCACACCAATAACCGGAAGTGAGAATATTGCTGCTGTCATACCGGGTAAATGAGCCGCACCGCCAGCACCTGCAATAATAACCTTATACCCTTTTTCTTCTGCTGATTTGGCGTAATCATAAAATACATCAGGCATTCTGTGAGCAGAGATTACAGTAATGTCATATTCTACTTTTAGTACCTCGAGTACTTCAGCTGCTTTGCTCATGATCTCCAGATCTGAATCACTTCCCATAACTATTCCAACTTTAGCTGCCATATAAAATCCTCTCTTTCTTATCTGTTCATTCTATAAAACCAGTGTAAAAGCAATATTTATTTTTGATGCTTCCATTTTATCATAGCTGCCTGCTTTTGTCTTATGATTTCCTGTTATTAATTTCTTATTGTATTTATTAACACAAATAATAAAAAGGCTTTATTATGAAGAAATACATATAAATACACAAAGAAAGAGCAATTATGATTTCCCTCCTATACCAGAATTTTTTCTGTTATATCAGGTTACATAATTGCCCTCTCTTTTTGCAATATATTAATTTATTTGAAAAGCCTCATTTAAGCTTTCCGTACCTGCCAGTACAAATCTTCCGTCTTTGATAATGGCAGTTTCTTTTCCGCTCTTATTAACCACCGTAATTTCCTCCAGCTCATCATATGGAATGGTAATATCCGTATGACAGTTAAAATAAGCCTTTTCAATCTCCGTTAAACGCAGAATGGATACTTCATTGTCTTTGGCAACAATCTTCTTACCATCCGGATTGCGAAGCGTAAGTTCTTCACTCATTTTATAGCAGGTGTCGCCAACTGCAAAGTGAGGTCCTGTCTTCTCAGCGATGAGTATGGGGAGCTTATCCCAAATTCCATATTTACCAGCCATTACATAAGCGGTAGTATTGGTACCTATGGCAAATTCGCCCATAGGAAGGGTATCCTGATTATAAAGAATATTTTCTTTCATATATCGTTTATTCTCTTCAGGATTGGTGAAATTACCGCAGTTATACTCTGTTATCATACCATCCTTAAAGGTTATGGAAAGGTCCGTGTATTCCAGTCCATTTAAGAATATTCTGGATACATTTAAGACTCCCTCTGTACCTGTGAGTTTTGGCGAAGTAAACACTTCTCCCACAGGAATATTTACATCAGCGGTACAGTTCTCAAAAATAGTTTCGGTAGCAGAATCTTTTATCTCATAAAGCATGACCTTTAAATCCGTACGATTATTTCCGGTACCTTTTATTCTGACATATTCACCGGTATCCAGACAATCAATGATTTTCTGCTGAATACCTTTGTAAATATCATTATCCAGGTTGTTTACCTTTACCGTCTCACGGAAGATTTCCTCAAATTTATCTCCTATTTCAGTAATCGGATATGCAATTATTGTAAAGCTGGTTTCATCCCCTTTGATATATTGATAAAATACCATATTGGAATCACGCTGATAAGCCACCGATAACTTCTGCTGCCTTTTATCCAGCTTAATAACTTCCTCTTTTGCTTTTGGCGCAAAATTCTTCTCACCGAAGACCTGAATAAGAGCCGGTCCTGCAAAATCTGCTGCCTTTTCCTTATACTTCTCAAAAGATGCCTTATAAGCCTGCAGTCTTCGTTCATGAAAAGCTTTGTCCATATATAATCCAATATCAAAACGGTGATCATAGTCATATTGATAGTTCGGGCCTGTTGAATGATAGCCGATTCTTAACTGCTGCTTCTTGTCCATACTGGCAGTAGCAGTACGATACATTATAGGTTTTAAGCCCATTTCTGCAAAATATTCAATCGCATACTTCACCATTCTCTCAAAACCAATGTTATAGCGGATGCATACTGTTTTCTTTTTGCTCAAATCTATTCCGCCTGCCAGGAAACCTCTTCTATATCCGTCTGTATAAGTAAAAGCCATTGCTTTTACTTCATCCTCCGGCAGTTTATTAAGAAACGCAGCTGTTTTTATCTCATTCTCTCCGATATATTCACCGAACTGATACAGATATCTTAAATCCGACAGATCCCAGCTCTCAATGATATCCGCAGCAAAAGAG
Organism: Anaerocolumna sp. AGMB13020; assembly: GCF_033100115.1. Lineage (NCBI taxonomy): Bacteria > Bacillati > Bacillota > Clostridia > Lachnospirales > Lachnospiraceae > Anaerocolumna > Anaerocolumna sp. AGMB13020. The sequence goes on from NZ_CP136910.1 coordinate 1,712,509, forward strand.
AGCTCCTCGTCCAACAGCTCTCTGGTACGGTACTCCATTATATCATTGCAATTATCCATATTGAAATCACAAACTGCCCGCTTGATATCCTTATAGGTGAATTCATCTTCTTCTTCAAAATAATTGTATATCTCAATCAGTAATTCCATAAAAATGGTCATAAAATAAAGTCTGGATTCCGCCGCGTATACAATCATTCCTCTGACTTCAGCATAAAGATAGCTTAGGATTTTTCCATATTTCTTCCCCAGCCTTTCAGCTGCATAAGCAGGATTAGCATAAGAGCTTTCATAATTCTCAGGCAGTATATCTTCATATAGGCTTTTATTAAGCGCTTGTAACTCTTCCAGTGACAGATCCTTCAGTTTATTTTGCTCCGTCAGTGCAGAAAAATCAACCGCCTTTTCAATAAATGCAGCTGCTTTCATAAAATAATCTCTGTAGGGCTCTTTCACACTTTCTTCTTTTTTTATCTCTTTTACACGCCAAACAGCAAGCTCGTATCTTTCACGAATGCTATCATTCTGTTCTTTCATAAGTTCCTGGTAATTCAAATAAGAAACCTCCTCTATACTTCAATTAAGTTTTTCAGTTACAATATAGGCAACTTTAGCCCTATTATCTTTTAAACACCTGTTACATGAAGATTCCCATTACATAGAGTATAAATAAAGAAATCGTAAGAATACCGTTTATCGACATCCCAGTAATCGGTGCAGTATAATAGATTTCTTTTTCCATGCAGGCTCTCACCCCTACAACAAAACCTACAAAACATAAAATAAACAATATCATACCTGCGATTCCAAAAATAATGGAGCCGTTCCCTTTGTATATTCCGGACACTATAAACAGTGTCAAAAGCCCGGCTATACTGACACCACCTATGACTGTTGATACCATCCCTTTTACAGAATGACTTTTCCCTGTAAACTTGTAGCTGTCTTTTCTTGTTTTAAACATATACCACCCCTTAAAGCTATATCTATAGGTTGAACTTGTATTTTATATCCGTCTTTATTACATCTGTCTTTTTTTATCCATCTATTATATAATCCTTCTATTGTATAATCCTTCTATTACTTGTCTGATTTGATTCGTTTATTTGATATCAGTTATATTGTTTTCGTTTATCTCATAATCATCTGTTTTGTAGTTCTTTCTATCCTTTTGTTTCGTATTTGATTATTTATATTTTCGACGAAATGATCTTAGCAGCTTCCTTGCCAGAAAAAAGCACAGACCTCCTATAAAGCCTCCTATGGTATTCATCAGAAGATCATCAACATCAAAAATCCCAACTTTAAAAATCAATTGCAGCAGTTCAATTGTAAGACTGAACTCCAGGCTCAAAAGAGTAATATTCAACAATTTTCTGTTGTCCGGGCTAATGATGGGTAATACAAATCCAAAAGGTGCAAATGCCAGAACGTTCCCGAATATATTAACGATAAAAGCCTCCGGTCCGATGACATCCCTGTATTCTATAAATCGCTTTACTTCTTTAAATAATGTTAAATTATATCTATATTCACCAGAACTAATTGTTCTTCCGTAATGTTCACTAAAAAACAAAAAATATGCCAATAAAATAAGATATAACACAAACAGTAAGCGGCTGACAGACATTATTAGTTTGTTACTGAGGTTTTTCACTGACAAAGTCCTCCACTGCAGGTTTTTATATCTCAACTATTATAAATCAAAACCATAGGTACGTAAAGGGGGCATAAGTTGAAAACTAAAAGATGTTTTCAACTTTCTTATTAAATGTGTGCCAAAGCACAGAGGGCATAAGTTGAAAACTAAAAGATGTTTTCAACTTTCTTATTAAATGTGTGCTAAAGCACAGAGGGCATAAGTTGAAAACTAAAAGATGTTTTCAACTTTCTTATTAAATGTGTGCTAAAGCACAGAGGGCATAAGTTGAAAACTAAAAGATGTTTTCAACTTTCTTATTAAATGTGTGCTAAAGCACAGAGAGCATAAGTTGAAAACTAAGAGATGTTTTCAACTTTCTTATTAAATGTGTACTAAAGCACAGAGGGCATAAGTTGAAAACTAAAAGATGTTTTCAACTTTCTTATTAAATGTGTGCTAAAGCACAGGGAGTTTAAGTTATAAACTAAAAGATGTTTTCAGCTTTCTCATTATATGTGTGTGCTAAAGCACGTCATAAAGCGCAGTATATGTTCAAATTTGAAAACAAAAAAGCAATAAGAAAGAGCCTCCGCAAATCTATCCTGCGGAAGCTCTTCCAGCTTAATTCTATAGCTTATAACCTAAGTATGTCTTTCATAAAATATACAAATTAATAATTAGGGACTACTGTTACTTCTGTAAAGGTTGCTGCATTACCGCTGGTATCTGTTACAGAGTTGCTTATTGTAGCCTTAATTGTAATCGGTACACCCTTAACAGGTGTATTATTTAACAGAATCATAACTTTGTTGTCTGCAAAGGAGCAGCTGTAAGCCATATTGATATTATTCTGTAAAGCCTCAAAGCTGGGGTTTCCTTTTACATTCTCGCTGAAAGTCAGAGTGACGATATTAGGATAGGAGTAAGTTGCTCCCGTCAAATAAGGTCCTGAATTTTCAGTTAATGCAATGGTGCTGCTAAAAGGATTCATAGCTGTATACGTATTGTTGTAACCCTTGATATTCGTTATGGTAATCGGATACAAGGTTGTATAGGATATGGAACCTGCTGCTACAGTCAGGGTTATGGTTGCTCCTGTAGTTGTATTAGAGGTAAGCTCAGCCTTAATAATGCTTACGCCTGGTATATAGTAGTTAGAAATCGTCTGCGCGGTTACTTCATCAACTTTATCTGCAAAGGTTACAAATATCTGGCTGGGCGTAACCGGTGACTGGGTTACTGACCTCGGACCTGGTAAGATAGATGATGCAGTGGCTGTCTTTGCAAGCTGTATCGTTTCTGCCGCATTTGTATTATAATACTGATCCTTCACTAATCCAGAAGGTACTACTATGGTGTATTGACCTGCATCACTGAATTGTGAAGCATTCAAGATTAAGGTAACTATATTTCCGCTGACAGAAGCCATATAGGATATGGTTCTGTTGCTATAGATGTCATTATTTGAGGTAACAACTCTGGTAGCTGTAAGGTTACCGGTCTGTGACATAAGCGTAACATCTTTATTATAAGTCAATGTTAACAGATAAGTATCTACTCCGTTTACACTTTCTGTCCTCAGTTCAAACTTACTAATACTAGGTATGTTCGTAGTAATCGTAAAGTCAACGGTATAGGTCAGGAAGGTCCTGCCGGTAGTATCGGAAGGATTAACATTGTAGCTGTCCCACATACCGATAAATACCTTCTGAACACCGGTTAGCAGAGCTCCTGTGGAAGAAATAGTGTAATTAACCTTCTTAGCATCTGTGGCGTCTACTGTACCATTGGTAATATATTCACCGTTACTTAGCTGAAGGACACCGGGAACACGGATATTTCTGCTAAAGGTAGCTGATATGGTATTGTAGCCGGTTCTCTCGATCTTAACAATATTCGCCTGAGGTTTATAGGATGTATCTGTACCAACGATAACAGAAATATTGTATGTTGTAGGATAGTTTCCTGCAAGATCTTTCACACCGGATAAAACCACTGTGAACTGTTTGTCTTTATCATAGCTGGAAATGCTTGACATATCTATGATCAAGGACTTACCATCAGTACTGGGCTTGTAATTGGTCTTGCTCTTAAGCAGAGCCAGAGTTGCAGGTAAAGCCTGTGTTGCTGTTGAAGTCGTATTCAATCTGGCATCCAGGATAGTCAAGCCTGAGAAATCCATACTTTCCGAGAAGTTAATGGATGCCTTATAACCGGAATCATCTACTGTAAAGCCCGTATAATACGGCGGTGTAGTATCAACATAGGTCAAATCAGTATAATAGTTCTGCATTGCTATGCCTTCTGTTGAAAGAATAGCAGATGATACATGTATATTATATTTACCACTGAAAATTTTTGTTGTATTAATGGTTAATACTTTCGCATCAGAGGATAAAGTTCCGGATAAGGTACCTACCCCAGCTGCCAGATTTCCTTTATCGTCTGCTTTTGGAGTAATCTCCACAACATTTAAAAGCTTCTTATTCTTATCAAAAATCGTAGCTGCATCCACTGCACGATCAAACGTAACTGTCAGCGTGGAATTATCCGTAATGACTGCTGACTTAACTCTTGCTGTCTTGCCTGCCACTTCAATATTTATGCTACTGAAAACACTGCTCTTAGAGGCTCCGGCTGCTGTCATGGAAGCAGTTGCCGTAAGAATTACAAATCCAGGTTTGATTCCGGTAACAACACCATCTTTATCAACGGTTGCAAACTCTGGCTTGTTAATGCTGTAGGTTACTACATCATTGGCATTGGAGGGTGTTAAAGTTACATTGAAATCATACTTTTCACCAACCTCAAGCAAATGTCTGCCATTGTTATCTGCAGTATCAGTTGCGTTATTAATTGCAATTTTCGTTGCAGGTATCTTAACAGTTACCTTACAGCTTAAAGTAGTTGTCTTCTTATTCGTATATGTAATCGTTAATTTAATGGTTGCGCTGCCTTTTCCCTTTGCCGTAACATAACCGGTAGTAGCGCCCACTGTTGCAATCTTCTTATTGGATGATGTCCATTTGGTGGATTTTACTTTTGATTTATCCAGATTCTTTACACTTAAGGTAAAAGTTGAGCCAACCCCTACCAGAGTTCTAGCTTTCGTGGAAAGAGCCGGTGCTGCTGCCGCTTTGGCAGTAATGGAACCTATAGAGGTAAGCAGCGGCAATATCATCGCAGTAATCATAAGAACTGCCAGTGCTTTTCTCATTCCTTTTTTCATATTGAACCTCCTCTGTTGTTTATTTGTCTGACTAATGTTATTGTACATCATAATGGCTTAATTTGTCAAAACCTTGTCAGAAAAGTGTCACGGGCGTCAAACGTCGTTTTTATCCTTGGAATGGTTGTTTGCACAAAACTGAAGGGCTCACGCTTCCATAACAATGTATAAGAAGCCCAGATTCTCTGTGGCTTTTGTGCTTGGCATATCCTCAAAGAGAAACCTAACATCGCTCGTACAATCCTTTAGAGGATATATATCCTCTAAAGAGAAATCTAACATCGCTCGTACAATCCTTTGAGGATATAGCACAAATTGAAAGAGAAAAGGACTTCGATACATTTCCATAGTGCACATTCATTTTCTGTTAATGCAAATCTTTTGTATGCTTATTAATACAGGGTCTCCCTGGTTTGTTGCTATTGTCTTAATTCAATTCCCATATTACTGAGATTCTTGAGGATTTTGTTCATAACCTCTGAAATATCCTTCTCCTCCAACGTTCTGTCCTTTGCACGGAAAGAGAGGGAATATGCCATGGATTTAAATCCTGTCTTGATCTGTGATCCTTCATAGATATCAAAGAGTTCACAGTTCTCAAGTATGCTGCCGGAGCTCTTGCGGATAACTTCCTCAACCTGACCGGCTGTTATCTCTTTCTGAACCAGCATGCTTAAATCTCTGGTAACTGCAGGATATTTTGCTATTCCCTGATATTTGATATCAAAGGAAGCTCTTGCTACGATTTCAGGCATATCCAATACTCCGACATAAGCCTTATCCCCGATATCATAACCCTCCAGTACATCCGGATGAATTTCACCCAGGTAACCGATAATCGTGCCGTCATATGTCATTTCAGCCTGTCTTCCCGGATGAAGATAAGGCTTTAAGTCTCCGGGTTCATAGCTTACTCTGTCCTTTAATCCCACTTTCATAAGGATTTCTTCCAGCACACCCTTTAATTCAAAGAAATCTCCCTCACCATAGAAAGCGAGCACTAACTGTACTCTTTCCTCTGGAAGTTCTGTCAGAGGAAGTGCTTTCGGCAGATAGGTATTACATAATTCATAAAGGCGAACATTCTTGTTTCTGCGGTTATAATTCGTGGACAATGACAGAAACATTCCATTAAGAGGAAGCGTTCTCATAATACTATAGTCTTCACCAAGAGGGTTTGATATAACAACTGCCTGTCGTTTCTTATCCTCTTGTGTCAGAAGTAGTTTGTCAAACACCTTGGGGCTTTCAAAGGAGTAGCTCATAGCCTCTGAGAAACCGCATTGCTCTGCAACATTTCTTGCTACATTCTCAATACGAAGCTTAAAAGGAAGGCTTCCTGTTGTAGCTTCTCCTGTAGGAAGGGTTGTGGGTATGTTGTCATACCCAAAGAAACGTGCTACTTCTTCGTCTAAATCAGCCTGAAGATTAACATCCTGTCTCCAGCTTGGTACGATTACTTCACTGGTGGCTTCATCATAGCTTAAACCAATTTTCATAAAGTAAGAAAGCATGGTCTCTTTGGAAAGGTCTGTACCAAGTACTTTATTGGTTCTTTTATAATCAAAAGGAACTCTCTTTTCTGTACGGATTATGGGGTATACATCTGCTGCACCGCCCACAACTTCACCGGCTCCCAGTTCTTCAATCAACTGGCAGGCCCTATTAATTGCTTCCAGTGCCGTATTGGGATCCAAGCCCTTCTCAAACTTAGCTGCCGCATCGGTTCTAAGTCCAAGTTTCTTACCGGAAAGACGAATATTTGTACCGTCAAAGCAAGCAGCTTCAAAGAGCAGAGTAGTTGCTTCTTCTGTAATCTTTGAGTTCTCTCCGCCCATGATTCCGGCGATACCAACAGGCTTTTCACCATCACAGATCATAAGGATGGAGGAATCAATCTTTCTTACCTGCCCATCAAGGGTAGTAAACTCTTCTCCGTCTTTTCCTCTGCGTACTATAATCTCTTTGCCTGCTATCAGATCAAGATCATAGGCATGCATAGGCTGTGCATATTCTTCCATTACGTAATTTGTGATATCAACAATGTTGTTAATCGGCCTGATACCACAAGCTGCCAGTCTTCTCTGCATCCACTGAGGTGAAGGTGCTATCTTGATGTTCTTAACCACTCTTGCTACATATCTGGAGCAAAGATCAGTGTCTTCGATGGAAACCTTGATAAAATCTGAAGCCTTTTCGCTGTTGCCGGTTTCCTTCACAACAGGAGGAACAAACTCCTGCTGAAAGGTTGCTGCCGCTTCTCTGGCAAGACCGATTACACCAAAACAATCCACGCGGTTTGAGGTTATCTCATATTCGAACACTACATCGTTAAGTCCCAGAGCTTCTACTGCACTGGAGCCGATTTTTAAATCCTTGTAGGCGTCGTTATGGCTGAAGATATAAATCCCATTATCTGGAGCATCGGGATACATCTCTTTACTGGAACCCAGTTCTTCAATAGAACACATCATGCCAAAGGATTCCACTCCGCGAAGCTTACCCTTCTTAATCTTGATACCACCAGCTGTTTTATTTCCGTCGTGTCCTCCGGCAACTCTTCCGCCTTCTAATACAACAGGTATAACATCTCCTTCGGATACATTGGGAGCACCTGTTACGATCTGCACCGTCTCTCCTTCCTCTGTAATTTGTACCTGACAGATAATCAGTTTATCTGCATCCGGATGTCTTTCTATCTTTAATATCTTACCTACTACTATTTTCTCAAGATCCCTGTCAAGGGCTTCAAAACCTTCAACCTTACTACCGCTTAAGGTCATTTTATCCGTATATTCCTGAGGGGTAACGTTAAGCCCCGGCACATATGCTTTAATCCATGACAATGGCGTATTCATGTGTCTCCTCCTATTATCTGTTTCTTTCTCTATTAATTGTATTAAGTCTCTTCTGGAAACTTAATGCTGTTAAAATTGCTCTATGGCATACTCTCACTATTGATTCTATCCTGATAAAACAATGCCTTCCTGGCATGGCTTTCTATTAAGACACTCTAGAATTATTTCATAAGTCACTCTAAAATAGTTTCGTAAGTCACTCTAGAATTGTTTCATAAGTCACTCTAAAATAGTTTTTTAAGTCACTCTAGAATTGTTTCATAAGTCACTCTAAAATAGTTTTTAAGTCACTCTAGAATTGTTTCAGGAATCGGATATCATTCTCGTATAAGAGTCTCATATCATCAATTTCATATTTTAGAAGTGTAATACGCTCAAGGCCAACACCGAAAGCAAAACCCGTGTATTCCTCCGGATCGATGCCGCTCATCTTAAGTACATTGGGATGAACCATACCACAGCCTAGAATTTCAATCCAGCCTGTACCTTTACAGAAACGGCAGCCATCTCCGCCACATTTAAAACAGGTTACATCAACCTCAGCACTGGGCTCAGTAAAGGGGAAATGATGGGGTCTGAACTTAACTTTTGTGCCTTCACCAAAAAGCTGTTTTGCAAATTCAGCAAGAGTTCCCTTTAAATCTGCAAAAGTGATATTCTTATCTATGACAAGACCTTCAATCTGATTAAAGCATGGTGAATGAGTGGCATCCACTTCATCAGAACGGAATACTCTTCCCGGTGCAATCATACGAATAGGAAGTTTTCCCTCTTCCATAACCCTTACCTGAACCGGTGAAGTCTGGGTTCTTAACAGAATATTGCTGTTAACATAAAAGGTATCCTGCTCATCCTTGGCTGGATGGTTGGCAGGAATATTAAGCGCTTCAAAGTTGTAGTAATCATACTCTACTTCCGGGCCTTCCACCACTTCATACCCCATACCAACAAAGATTCTTTCCACTTCTTCCAAAGCTATGTTGTTAGGATGGCGGTGTCCCATATGAGGTCTTTTAGCAGGAAGAGTAACATCGATGGTTTCCTTCTTGATCTGTTCTTCTTTTATCTTACTAAGAAAGCCCTTTTTAGCCTCCTCTAATTTCTCTTCCAGTACAGTTCTGGCTTCATTTACCAACTGACCTACTTTAGGTCTGTCTTCGGGAGATACCTCCTTCATAGACTTTAAGATTTCTGTCAGCTCGCCTTTTTTACCCAGATATGCTACTTTTATATCATTCAGAGTATCAAGCTGGTCTGCTGCTTTCATTTTCTCAAGGGCATCATTTACAATTGCTTTTAATTTTTCCTGCATCATTTTTCTCCTTTCCTTCCATAAAGCTTATTAAGCTGCGGTATGCATGGTGTTTATGTGAATTATTGTACTGCATTTTTCACACTCTGATTTGTGACAGTGCCACATCTGCAACAGATTCAACCTGCAATGGGAGCTGGTATACTTATTACCACTCTTACGCAACAAAAAAGCTCCGTCCCAAAAGGGACGGAGCTGTATCAACATTCTAAGACATTTCTTAAAACTGGAACCATTCCGCGGTACCACCCTAATTCCTTCTGATAAGTATTACAAGACTTCGCGATACTTTCATCAGGCACTCAAGTTTAAGCGTAACGTGCTTACTACGTCATCCCCTACTTAGCTTCAGGAACACAGCTCCGGTGTGAAAGTAAATAATTATCTGAACTGAAGGAAGCTTTCAGCCGGTGACTTCCTCTCTCTGACAGAAAACAATTATCCGGTAAGGAGATAGCCTCCTGTCACCTTCATTGCCTTTTACATATGTATATCATTTTAGCACAATATTTTCTCTTGTCAAGGCTGATACTATTGAAAAAGAACCGACTTTTTTATGCCATAGATTTATGTTATAATATCCCAGACATAAAGGAAGTACAGATGTCAGTCAGAAAGGAATTAAAGATGCTGCTAATCAGAGATTTATATAAGGATAATAAGAGTCAATCCATCAAAGGACTTAATATAACAGTAAACCCTGGCAGTTCCGTAAGCCTGGAATGCAATAGTGAGATAAGTGATTTATTATTTCAGTTGATTCTAGGCAAAGAACTTCCCTCCAGAGGTGAAATATTACTGGGTGACATGTCTTCTCAGGACTATATACGTAAAAATCCCAATTCTGTCGGTGTTATTTTAAAAGAAGATGCCTTATATGAGGGGATGACCATCGAGAGTTATCTGAAATTCTTCACAGAGATTTATGGAAACAATGGTGATTATAAAGCTGTTATGTTAAAACTGGCGCTTCTTGATATCGGAAAAGAAGTTATCAGTAAATTAAGCTATTCTCAAAAGAGAAGAGTCAGTCTTGCAAGAGAAATACTGAAAAACCCAACTCTTCTCCTCATTCAGGAACCAATATTAAATCTGGATAACGAAGGTGCCAGTCTGATAATTGAAAACATCCGAAAGCTTTGTGATAGAAATACTGCCCTTCTTCTGACTTCCGTACATTTAAAAGATACTATCCTTGTGGGGGATAAAGCCTACCGTCTTGAAGAAGAAGGTTGTACTGAAATCAATAACAATGAAGTCCCTGTTCAAAGTAAAATCATACCAGAAGATGTTAAGAATACTTATTCCATTGAAAAAATCCCCGCCAAAATTGATGATAAGATTCTCCTCTTTGATCCAATGGAAATTGATTATGTAGAGAGTGGGGAGGGTTCCTGCTACTTATATATCCGGGGCGAAAAATTCCCCTGTGGTCTTTCCTTAACCGAACTGGAAGAGAGACTCAAATATTTTGGATTCTTTCGAAGTCACCGTTCCTATCTTGTCAATCTCCAGAGAGTCAGAGAAGTGGTTACCTGGACCAGGAACAGCTTCAGTCTGAATTTGGATGATAAACTTAAGAGTTCCATTCCCCTTTCCAAAGGACGGCTGGAGGAATTAAAGACTATTTTGAAGCTTTAACCCTGCTCCTTTTGGAGGACAATAAGCAGGTTTCACTCTGAAAAATGCTCCTATCAGGAATTTTTATGCTCCTTTCAGCTCAAATATGTGGCAGTGAACATTAATCTGCGGCATAATACACCCATGATCGACGAAAGGAGCACCAAACATATGAACTACATTATAGACATGGATAATGTCAAAAAAAATTTCAAAGAAACAACAGCTTTAGCAGGACTTAATGTTAAAGTAAAAGAAGGAGAAATATTCGGCTTCTTAGGACCAAGTGGTTCCGGGAAAACTACCACTATTAAATTACTTACCTCTCAGCTCCTCCCTTCTGCAGGAAGTGTCAAAGTATTTGGGAAAGAGGTTTATACAAATAAACAGCATATCTTTGATCAAACTGGTATCTTAAGCGATAACAGCGGTATATATGATAGACTATCCGTATGGGATAACCTGGCACTCTATACAGATATTTATGGAATTTCCGAGAAAAACATCGATGAGATACTTGATAAGGTTGGTCTGGCTGAGAGCAGGAAATTAGAAGCCAGAAAACTCTCAAAAGGTATGAAGCAGCGTTTAATGTTGGCTCGCTCGGTAATTCACAAGCCAAAGCTTCTTTTCCTGGATGAGCCCACCTCGGCTTTGGATCCTGGAACTGCACTGGAAATCCATAAGCTGTTAAGACTGCTAAACAAAGAAGGAACCACCATCTTCCTGACCACTCATAACATGGAAGAAGCGGATAAGTTATGTGACAGAGTTGCCTTCTTAAACAACGGAGAAATCGTTGAACTTGGAAGTCCTTCCCAGTTAAAACTTAAATATATAACCGATGAAATCCAGATTATCTTAAAAGGAAGCCCTGAAAAACTTCTTCTTAAGAACACTCCGGACACCGGCAGAAAAATTATGGAATGGATGAACGACAACAAACTTCTTTCCATCCATTCAACAGAACCTACATTAGAACAAATATTTCTTATGCTTACAGGGAGGGAATTATAATGACAATATCCTTAAGAAGAATAAAAGCTTTAACCAAAAAGGAATTTAAGAGTTTTACCAAAAATTCAAATGTCCTGTTAATGTGCTTGCTGCCAATTATATTCAGTATTCTCTATACTTATATCTATGGTAGTAGCGAGAACGGTATACCAAAGCTTATGGTTTTACTTCTCTGTCTGAATATGAATCTGATTATGTGCTCCAGTTTCACAATTGCCATGCTGATTGCAGAGGAGAAAGAAAAAAACACCTTAAGAACCCTGTTATTATCAGGTGTATCCGCACTAGAATTCCTCTTTGGTAAAGTGGTCCTGACTCTGATACTATCAACCCTTACCAACATCCTCATATATTTTATCTGCGGTATAGAGGTTAAGTACTTAGGCTGGTTTCTGTTAATCACAACTTTGGTTATTATCAGTATGATTATTATAGGAGCGCTAATTGGTATGTTTTCCAAGAATCAAATGTCTACCAGCGTTGTGGGTATGCCGGTTTTACTGGTATTTCTCCTTATACCAATGATGGCGGAATTCAATGAGAATGTCAAAAAAATTGCAAAATTTACACCCAATTATAATATGAATGTTATTCTAAGTAAGGTACTTGACGGAGGAGTTCTTTCCTCTCAGGAAATATTGCCTTTTGTATCAATATTTGTATGGATTGTTCTTACAGGTGTCGGTTTTATTATAACTTATAATAAAGTAGGTATAGATAAATAACCATTAATTAGATTTATCTGTAAGTCCTGAAATTTATTTTAATCTGATGATTGCTTTCTAAGCACCGTTCACCTAAAAACTATATATAAGGGCTTTTTCTTTCGTGTTTTGTTTGTTGTTGTGACATCATTATACAAAAGATAAGGCTCTTTTTCTATGCAATTATGCTTCACTTTTTAAGTGAAAGTATAAAATCAGAATAAAACCAGTAACAATGCGGTACAAGTACTGTTAAAAATATCCAGATAAGTATTCTAGGATAAAGTATATATATTTTTTAGAATCCTCAAAAAAGATAATAAAAACAAAAATAAATGTCATATTGTTTCTGTAAGTAAAAAACATAAATGAAATAAAAAGCTTAAACAAAGTTATGATATATAGAACACAGATAAAAAATATCGTGACTTAGAGTTCTTACTGGAATTCAAACGCAGTTAACGGAAACTGCAACTAAGTTAGAGGAGACAGATAAGGCAATAGCTGACAGGCTGAAATTATAAGAATATAGTTGTAAAGAGGCTGTAGCAGGAAGGGGATGGCAACAAAAATCCTTTCCTACTGCAGCTTTTTTCAGAATTTACAATAAGACTGTATATGCATGGACAAAGCAAAATGCAATAGAGCGGATAATAACCTAGGAAGGAGGTATGGGATGTATTACTGGGATTTGGTTGGTGATTTTTTTCATATATCGGACAATGAACGAAAAAGAGAGGAATACAAAGAGGAATACAGAGAGGAATACAGTAAATTACTCCAATATCGAAATAAGAAGATTCCCAAGGAGGAAGAACTCTATCACAAATTAAAAACAGTCTGTGATATGGCGTTTAAGATAATAAAAGGGACCGAAACGAAGGAAATCCTGGCTGGGAAGTCCATTAACATGTATGATAATAAATTTAGTATCTGCCAGCCGGATACTACAAATTTATTGATATTGCAGCGGGGGGTGGCAAAATGGTAAGACAACTGGGAAGAGAAATAATTGACAAATACACCTGGCTGGAGAGAGCAAATATTACCATGGGTTATTCCACGAACCTCCTCTTTGATTTCGTTGATCTGGATGATCTGTGCAAGGATATCGAAGGCGAACTGGACGCCCAAGCCCTGGGAGCAGGCTTCTCTTCTCAAGGGCAGCGGATCGATGAATTCGTGGAACATAGAAGTGCGTTGTTAAGCTATACCAGTGATGTCTTATATGATATTGATGAATATCTGGAAAATCCACTTTATAAAGGGTTTAATAATGCCATGGATATGATGGCTGCCATTGATATGAGAGATGCAAAGACAGATAATGCCATTGGGTTACAGGAACATACAAGTATGTATATGGGCGCTGGAATGTATGATGAGGTTGGGGGAGAGATGCTCTCTCTTAATCTGGAGGATTTTATAGGCAGCCGTAATAAGAATAAAAGTCTCACCAATTATCAGAAAGTAGATGATTTTGCGGATTTATTTGCAAAAGACTATGAAAAATTGGTAAATAATGATAAAATAGACCCAAATGAGGAGACTTTGCAGGAGTATCTGGACAGCCTGGTATTAAAAGAATTTGCCCATAAAAAGGACTCTCCTTTCTGGAAGGAATTGTTAGAATCGTTAAGCGAGATTACTGTCGTAATTCCTATTATTGAGGCAGTAACAGGTAAAACCCTTATAACGGGAGATTATCTAACGGGTGATGAACAAGCTTTTAAAGTAGTATCAGGGGTAGTAAGTCTGGCGACCTTAGGATATGGAGCGTATGGAGCGCTAGTCACGAAAGGCGGGGGAGCGGCATTCGGCAAGATTTTTGCTGCTGATATACTGGCTGAGGCAGTGTCAGGGTCAACCGTAATCGTTTGTGATAAGGCAGGAGTACCTTCTACGGTGACGGTCGCTTTGGCGATTTTTTTAGGATCTACTACAGGAGTCATTGCGGATAAAGCATTGCTTAAAAATATACCATCGCTTAAGAACAGAATTGAGATTGATGATACTGTAAAATACAAAAAGTATTGGGATGATGTTGCTAATGGGAAGTATGATATACCTTACGGTATGACATCTGAGGAATATACTCAGTATTTGAAAGGTTTAGATAAGATTGATAAGGCCATTAAAGGGTCAGATGATGTGATTAATGGTGGCAGTGATATTGTTATTAAAAATGGTAAGATAACAATAGATGACATAAAGGCTAATCCAGCTACTTTTTCAGGAAAGTCAGCTGATGAAATTGCTCAAATGCTTAAAGATGCAGGTTATGATGTAACTGTTCAAGCTTCACGACGGTCAAGTTCTGGTGCTAAAATTATTAAGATCAATAATCCTGGTGGAGGAAAAAATATTACCCAAGTTCAAGTTTCACCAGGCGGTGGAAGACATGGAGCAAATCCATATGTAAAAATAAGCACTAGTGATCAAGGAATAATTAAGATAGTTGATGGAATTGAAGATATTTATAAAACTGATGGAAAGGAAACTTCAACAATTATATTTAGGAGGTAAGTAAAAATGATTAATTTGGATGCACCTATTATACCATGGATTGGAATGGGTGGAATAAAACTATATAGTCACATAAGTGAATTGAAATCATTGTTAGAAAGTGAAAAAGTTGAGTACTTTTTGTATGATAAATTTCTTGTTCGATATGAAATTAAAGGAAAGATATACTTATTTTTTAATTTAATTAATGGAAAGTTATTTAAGATAACAACTTTAAAAGAATATAGGGGATTATTATTTGATGAAATATATGTAGGGCAAAAAACAGAAGATATGTTAAATGTAGATACTAGTTTTGAATATGATGAATTTGAGGAAGTATATGTAAGTGATAAAGGTGTTTTTATTGAAACGGAGCCTGAAACGGAAACGGTAAAATGGATTTCTGTATATATTAAAGAATTAGAAACAGAAGCGTTTGATAGAGCATTATGGTGAAAATATTTTAACGGTACAGATGATAGATTCTTACTGGAATTCAAACGCAGTTAACAGAAATTGCAACTACGTTAGAGGAGACAATAAGGCAATCGCTGATAGACTAAAATTATGAGAATTAAGTTATAAAGATGCTGCAGCAGGAAGGATATAGCAACAAAATCCTTTCCTACTACAGCTTTTTTCAGAATTTACAATAAGACTGTATATGCTTGGACAAAGCAAAATGCAAAAGAGCGGATAATAACCTAGATAGGAAAGAGGTATAAGATGTATTACTGGGATTCGGTTGGTGATTTTTTCCATGCAGTGGACAATGAACGAAAAAGAGAGGAATACAGAGTGGAATACAGTAAATTACTCAAATATGTAAATAAGAAGATTCCCAAGGAGGAAGAACTCTATAACAATTTAAAACAAGCTGTGATATGGCGTTTAAGATTGATGAGTTTAGTACTGTATATAAGAAGTCAGAAGAATACTTAAACCTGAATTATTCATGATAATCCGTCCAACGGTGCTGCGCACCGCATAGTAACTGTATTTTTTATCTAATTACTGCTTTCACTTAAAAAGTGAAGCCTAAACAATAGAAAAAGAGTTTCAACTTTGTTAGAATGTAGTCACCACAACAAACATTAACACAAAGGAGAAACCCTAATGTCTAGTTTAATGGCACTTCGTTCTGAAAGCAATAGTAAAATTAAAATAAATTTTGATGGAGGTGGAAGATGGATTTAATGCGATTCAAGCATCTGCAAAAATATTAGAGGAAGAATGGAAGCAACTTAATGAAAATGATATAACTAAGAGGGCTTACACAATTTTACTATCTATTGAATGTATAAAAATGGGAGTGCTACCTGATTTTTTATATGATAGGTTAATAGAAGTGTTTGATAGAAAAATAGACATTGTTGAAGAAAGCAATATTTTCTATGTAGAACAATGCAAAACGCTTTTAGATCAAGATGAGTATGAAATTGTTGAAACGGACTTTACAACTAAAACAAGAATTGATTATATATATTCGTTAAAACAGTAATATTTATATATTGGGTAATTTAGATATGTATATTATAGTATAACACCGGAAGAATCCATGATATGAATTAAGAGACTTTAGCGATAAATTTGCCTTGGGTATACAATCGGATTTTCAGGTGTAGTTCCAATACTCTCAGGGGAAATAACTACATTCCATATAAAAAACATATCTGAGTTAATTAAGAAAGCCCCAAGTTTAGGATTTGAAAGGTAGGGAATATAATGCATATTGAGAAAATTGAATGGATAGATAAAGATGGAAAAGAAGCTATTTTAAAAGTCACAAATGATGTAGAAAGTTTGAAATGTTTTTCTTGTCCGTGTAATTATAATATTAGAGATGAATTAACTGATCCACTAGAATGTCTAGATATAGAAAATATTGTATTAAGTGATACTATGGAAGATAGCATTGAAAAAATGGAAGACGAATTTAAATATATTTTTAAAGGAAGATTGAGGGATAAACAAAATGGAATTATTGAAGTAGGTGGTTTTGAGTTACATATCGATGAAGAAAAAATTCCAGGGGATATAACAGATGAAATGTATATACAATTTGTAGTATCTCGAATTGATGTTTGGTAAATAAATTTAATTAAATTAGGGCTAAATTTAATAACATAATGCTTCATCACTTGTAGCCTATGCTGGTATTGATACATCTGTAAAACAGTCTGGTGAATTTAACAGTATTCATATCCACATGTCCAAAAGAGGATCTCCGTATTTACCACATGCAATGGATATACCGATTACAGGACCAAACGGAAAAACGGTAAATGTAAGAACTGGTTGGATTATTAAAACTGATTCGAATGGTCCCCAGAGTTAACAACAATTTTTGTAAAAGATTGAGTGGAGGAAATATAGATGAAATTTAAGGAATGTGACACTGTCAAAATCATGAAAGACTGTGATGAAGGGATTAAAAAGGGGGAAATAGGTGTTGTTATTATGGTATTTGAAAAACCAAATGAAGCCTATGAGGTTGAAGTATTGGATGAGGAAGGCTACGTTAAAACACAATGTACTCTTTTACCAGAAGAATTAGAATTGGTATGACTATAGATGATAACGCATACATGAATTTTAATTATGGTTATATCAAAATCAATTTTCTCCATGGGAGACCGAAGTAAAATTCAAAAAGCGAGAAACACCCGAGAGGTCTAATTTTCCATGAACTTATGTAATAGAAACTCAATTTTGTCTTTATTATCGGCAATAATCCTATCCTGGTTGTACTTACCAGTCACAGATGGTATAATATACCTTAAAATACACATATAATAAACAGTACATAAGCACTTTTTGGTGTTCTTTGCGAGGTAACCAATGAATATTCTCATATCCATATATAAAATAATACGTGCCTTCGGGCGTAAAGTCAAAGATGATAATATTGCAGCTTTCTCTGCGCAGGCTGCTTTTTTTGTAATTATCTCTTTTTTCCCGTTCTTTATGCTGTTTCTGACTTTGATACAATATCTGTCCATTGACCAGAAGGTACTTCTGACAGTAATTGATCAGTTCTTTCCTGACAGCATAGACGAAATGGTTATTGGTGTGATAAAAGAAATCTACCATAATGATTCCGGTACATTAATTTCTGTTACCGCAGCTATATCTGCTCTCTGGGCAGCTTCCAGAGGAATTCTTGGTATTGTGAAAGGTCTGAACGCTGTTTACGGAATAAGAGAAAGCCGCAACAATTTTAAACTGCGGCTTATTTCTGCCTTCTATACTCTGGTTTTTACGATAATTTTGATTGTTACTATTTTCATATTGGTATTTGGTAATCAGCTTTATGACTGGATTATACAGAAAATCCCCGTACTCACCCATTTAGCGCTGGTTATTATAAGCATCCGGACCATTGCAGGTCTGCTTATTCTTACCTGTTTCTTCCTTATGGTCTATATAGCCATACCCAACCGGACCACCAGATTATACCGTGAATTTCCCGGCGCACTTATAGCAGCTGCCGGCTGGATGGGGTTTTCTTACCTGTATTCCTATTATATCGATAACATGAGTAACTATTCCCGTACCTATGGAAGCCTTACAGCTATCGTGCTGTTTATGTTATGGTTCTATTTCATCATGCATATCCTCTTCATTGGCGGTGAAATCAACGTGGTACTGTCCTCCGGTGACCTGGTATTTTATATGAAATACCTCTTTAAGCATCGGAAAGCTTTAAAAGCAAAGGACAGTAAAGCCATTGATAAACTTTATATCCAGGAACAGGGCGAGGAAGAAGAGGACAGCAATGATGGGATTAAAAGCAAGTAATCAATAGATAAATCCAATCTCCGTACCGGTATAAAAGTGTTTTAGAATAAGATCAAAGGTCTTGCCGGAGTCGGCCATTGCCTTCGCTCCATTCTGGCTCATACCAACTCCATGTCCGTAACCTCCGCCTTTTATGGTAATCTTATCTTCTCCTTTGTTAAAGCAGATATAGGCACTGGGCAGCAGCTTCAACGAGCTGACAGTACTATCATCTGCCCTGATAATCTTTGAGGTGATAGGTGATAAAAGGCTTCTTATATTATATTCGCTCTGAATGGAAACCGTTGCTTTGGTTCCTACCAGATATATTTTTGATACCACGCCGCTGGTTTCTCTGGCGGCTATTTTTATGTCTGTCAGGTCCCCGATGGTACTGATATCCTTGCTTTCAAAAATCGGATTTCCTGACAGGGTACCTCCCGTCAGAGTCAGAATATAAGCGGGATTGGCTTTGTAGCGGCTGCTAAGACTCTGATTAATGGCCTTCGTCAATTCGTCTTTTGTCATGGTTACCTTCCAGCGATACCAGGGAAATTCACTGTCATAGGTATCATACTCAGGCTTTTCCAGGAAGCTACGAAATGCAGTCTCATCCGAGTAGTCAATATCCTCCGGATGAAATGATGCTGCATATACCGTCTTTTGATCTACCAGATCATATACAGCCTGTGCTTTTCCTGTTAAATAGGGTGCTGCCACTTCACTGCCCCATACTTCCTTTAAAGATGCTGTATGTCCCCAGGATGTCGAGAAATAATATGCATCTATTACTTTCGCTTCATATTTTATAACCTTGCCGTAGGTATCCTTCACTGCCAATATGGACTGTTCATTTTCCGGAAGGTTATTGTATACCTGATAGCTGACACTATCATCCACCTGGGCACCGTATTCACTTAAAGCACCTGCCAGCAGCTGATTGTAAGCGTAACTTCTGGCACAGACTGCCTGAGCCTTTAATGCCTCCATATTGTAGGAAGTGGGCATTTCACTTGGTATTACAGCGTAGAGATACTCTTCCATGGATAGTTCATTTACGATTGTCAGCCCATCTGTTTCTTTGGCCACTTCAATATTTCCTCTGTATTTCGGATTACCTCCGGATCTGTTTACAGAAAGGATTGTGATCTTTCCGTTTTCTCCCTGGGTCTCAATGAGCAGCCTGCCTTCGCTAAAGAGTTTATTTGTGGCCTTAATCGTTACTTTATCCCCAGCTTTGTGCTTCTTTACTGTTTTGCCTGCCGTTACAGTGAAGTCTTTGTTGGCTGTAAGTACCACCTGATCATGGAATATGCTGTTAAAATTATCCGTCTTAATAAGCACACGTATATTTTCAGCCTTAATCGGTTCTGTAATGAGGGCTGCTGCTATTTTTCCGTCTGCCACAACAAAATCTGTGGTACTGTATCCGACCAGTATACTGTTTGTTACCTCCATGGATAAATCACCATAGATTTTATATATCTTATAGCCATCTTCTAAAGGAACTTTGCCATATCCTTGGATCTCAATGCTGTTTTTACCCGCAGAAAGCACTTTTCCTTTGATGGTATCAGGTTTCATAGTTATTCTGATAATCTTTTTATCTTTCACAGTAACATTACTGATTGTGTTTTCAATTTCCTCCGACAGCGGATATTCTGTCAGAAATTCTTTCGTAAAACCATTTACATAGGTGCTTATCTTATTGTCCTTACCTTTTATAATCCAGAGATTGGAAAGAACCCATTCTTTATCAGAAGTTCCTTTTATATAAATAACATCCTTTCCTTTAAGAAGTACTGTTACTGCCATATCCGTATAGTCTGAAGCTTTTACTGTTCTGGTTGCTGGCAGATTATCGGCGGTTTCTCCTGCATTGCCCCCGGTTATTGTATCTTCAACGTCCGTTAATTTACCGGCTTTATAAAATTCTTCGTAGCTGACTGGATTCCTTAAGTTGAATTCTCCTGCGTCCGTTATAATGACTTCTGAATTATCTTCATCCCTGCTGCCTAATATGTATACTTCTTTTTCTGCTATCGGAAGAGCCTCTTCATCTACACTATCCAGTACTGCCTGATAGAGACCAAGGAATTCCGAAACCCTCATCTTGTTCCCATCCTCCAGGTCTGAGAAGGAATAAGTTAATTTATCCGTTATGTCTTTTTCGGCAAGGTCAAGGGTTTTTGTAATCAGTGCCAGGTAACTGCGTGCTTCTTTGAAGGTCAGCTCATTTTCCTGTTTTGCATCTGCTTCTTCTGTCTTTACACCCAGGGAGGCCAGCAGTCTTTGAGCTTCTGCTGTTTTCATAATCTCTCCGGTTCTTGCAGGTGTATTATTTACTTTCTCTATGTTATTGCTTTCTTTTAACTGTCTGATAACATTTCCTGCAAATATAATTAAGATGGCAGCTATACAGATGCCCAACAGCCACAGTTTCTTTTTCATGTTTGCCTCTTTTCCTGTCCTGCTTGTCTTTGATTTGGCGCGGATATGCCGCTTACGAAAGCGTTCAAAACGGTGCAAGAACTTCCGACACACCCTAACAAGCTTGTATTACATTATATACAGGTTGGACAGGATTATGTCAAACACTTTCAAGGTTATTCTATTGAAATTTTTTTCTCTGATCTTATAAGGAATTATACAAAAAAGATCCATAGGCACTTAGTCCTACAGATCATTTTTTGTAAAATAAACATCTGGATACCTTGAAACTTAGTTCCAGGTGTCACTTAATTCAAACATATCACAAACGGAGAAGCTGGTAAGTTATACCCGTTGTAAAGCAACTCTTCTTCGGGATTGTTGGTATATGCATACCGGATATATTTTGGTTTCAGAGAAGTTTTATAAGTAAGTATTACTGACTCCTCCTGTATTACTGCCTCAGCTTTTGTAGAACTGCCAGCTTCCCCCACAAGCAGAAAATTCCCCGGATGGTTGCTGCCATCACCTGCAGTAAGTCCTCCTCCGGCATGGGAAAAGCTTAGAATTATTTTCTTATTCTCCGTATCAACAACCGTTTCATTTGTTTTAAGCACCGGTCCTGAATACTCTGTCTGCTCTTTTAATACCAGAAATCTGGCTGCCAGTGACAGGCGGTATCCTATCTCCTTTTTGCGAAGAGGATGAAGATCGTTGGCTTCACCCAAGTCAAGGGCAACAACCATAGCCGTTCCCGGAATAGAAAGCCCATACCTTTGTTCCTCTCTTAAAGCCGGCCAGCCATCGTCACCTTCTGCTATATCAATTTCAAAGTTTGGAAGCTGTACATATAGAAAAGGAAGGTCATTCTGCTGCCATTTTCTTCTCCAGGAACTAATGAGTTTCTGAAATAGCACTGAATAACCGGAAGGATTACCGGTATTTGATTCTCCCTGATACCACAAGACACCTGATAAGGAGTATTCATGACAGGGATTTATCATTCCATTGTATAAACCGGCGGGTTTCCAGCTGATAAAATTCGCAGCTGGCTTATTGTCGCACTTTGCTCCAATTTTATATAGCCAGCTTCCTTCTAAGCTGATGCTTCCTTCTAAGCTGATGCTTCCTTTTAAGCTGATGCTTCCTTCTAAGCTGCTGCTTCCTTCTAAATCATTGCTTCTTTCAGCACTGATATACGCATCTTTTCTATTATTATCCTCAGAATTACTTTTTTTCGTTCTATTAATGCTTTCTTCTAATCTGCTTTTTTTCTCGGAAGTTATGTTTTCCTTCTCTGTAAACAGCCTATAGATCTTCCCGGGGGTAAATCTGCCTTTACCATTATCACAGATTACACGTACTGCAATTACATTCTCACCTGCTTTTAAGACTCCTGCCGGTATCTGATACTTCCTCGGCGGATACTGGTAGGGAGTTCCCCCTATATATACACCGTTTACGTATACTGTATCACTGTCGACAATTGTACCAAGCCACAGGGAGGTACTTCTTCCTGCCATGGTTTCAGGCAGTGTTATAGTTTTACGGAACCAGATACTACCAGTAAAGTCCACAATCCCGGCATCCTGAAAATGCCCCGGCAGTTTAATCTCCTTCCAGCCATCTTCCCCGACTGCTTCTGCGTACCAAGGTATCTCTTCCTTTAGGCCTTTATCTGCTTTATCCAGTGCCTGATACCATTCCTCCGATTGCTTCGTATTCCTTTCAAGCTCTGCTTCAATCAGCTGATTGTTTTTGTAGGCATTCAATTCCTCTCTATAGGCAGGGTACTCACTCAGCTCTTCTTCCCCCAGCCAGGCCTGTATGGGGGAGCCGCCAAGACTTGCATTGATTACGCCTACCGGTACAGAAGTACTTTCGTAGAGATACTTCTCAAAGAAATAAGATACCGCTGAGAATTCTGTAATATCAGAAGGGTCAGCACTCTTCCAGTTACCGGATTCCAATTCCTGTAAAGGATAAGGAAAATGGTATTTTTCTTTCACTTTAAAAAGCCTTAGATAGTTGTTCCTGCAATTTATCATTTCCTCCGGATATAAATCCTTCACACGTTCCATTGGGAGTTCCATGTTTGACTGGCCGGAACTTAAGAATACATCCCCTATAAGGATATCTTTCAATTCGATTTCCCCACTGCTTTTTGAGGATATCTTCATGGTATGAGGGCCTCCAGGCGGAAGATTCAGAAAAGATACTTTCCATTTACCGTCTTCACCGGCACTGGTTTCCCTTACTTCTCCCAGAAAGTGGATGCAGATAGTATCTCCGGGTAGTGCATGCCCCCAGATATTCGCTTTGCCATTACGATTTAGTACCATTCCATCACTGATAAGCCTTGGCAATATAAGTTTTCTGATCTGATTCACTTTTCCTCTTCCTTTAGTAGATTTCTCGTTTCATAATATCCGGAATACCAGACTTACGGTAAAAGTAAGAGCAGATAACATCTCTCCATTCCAAGGCGTGATTCTTTTGAAATTCCAGACGTTCCATAACTCTTTTATGTATTTCCTCTGGTACATATCCTGTTAGCTGCTCCCACATAGCGGCCATCTGCTCCGCTTCTTTAGCCCCCTCAAAATGGGTATCATAAATATGCTGTATCAGGGTTTTTCCGCTTTTCAGACAGTAATTGTATTCAATATAATGAAAGAACAGCAGCAGCTCTTCGGGGCAGCTCTCTGCAGTTTCATATAATAATGCATTGGATTCACTGTAGGTCGTTGCATAGCCGGTTCCTTTACTGCTCCTGTCAACTCCCAGACCAAACCGGTCTGCTCTGTGATAGGTTCCCCAGCGGTCATACTCGTAACCGTCAACGTTTGGACCGAAGTGATGGTTTGGATTGACCATCCAGCCGATACCAAGGGGAGAGGTGTATTTTTCATAGGCGGGCCAGGACATCATCAGGATCTCCAAGATGGTATCCACCACTTTCTTCTCTCCTCCAAAGGTAGCACGTATCCACTCTTCTCCAATCTCCTCGGCAGACAGGTTCCGATCAAAGGCAAGTCTTCCAAAACCATAAAAATTGGCAGCTGCAAGGTCATGTCCTGTCCAGTTACTGTCATTACCGGTATTGACAACGGTTGTAATACCACAATTTCTGCTGCCAGAGGCTGTTCCTCCAATAATCTCTCCTACGGTGTCTTTCTCACCATAACCAGTATGATACTCCAGGATTTCCTTAAAAGCTGGTATCAGATAGCACACATGTCTCTGCTGCCCTGTATACTCTTGTGCTATCTGAACCTCCAGCATCTGATTGGTCTGTTCCATTGCACCAAATAAGGAATTTACAGGTTCTCTTACCTGGAAATCCATCGGTCCGTTCTTAATCTGCAGAATTACATTCTCACTAAAACTTCCGTCTAACGGCTTAAAGTTATCATAGCCAGCTCTGGCCCTGTCGGTCTTTTTATCCCTCCAGTCCTGCATGCAGTTATAAACAAAGCACCGCCATATTATAAGTCCGCCATAAGGCCTTACCGCAGCCGCAAGCATATTTGCTCCCTCGCTATGGGTTCGCTTATAGGTAAAGGGTCCGGGTCTGCCTTCTGAATCCGCTTTTATCAGAAAACCGCCAAGGTCCGGTAAGCTGTCATAGACCTTCTGTATTCTGTCCTGCCACCAAGCTTTGACCTCTTCGGATAACGGATCCGCAGTATGCAATTCTCCAAGCTCCATTGGTGCTGCAAAGTTCAGACTCAGGTATAATTTGATTCCATAGCTCTTAAAAATATCCTGCAGACTTTTCAACTTATCAAAATAACGGTCGGTTATCAGCCAGGTTGCTGCTCCCTTGACATTTACATTATTGATTACTACCCCGTTTATTCCGACAGAAGCAGCCAATCTAGCATAGTCTTTTGTACGGCTGTTAATCAGAATCTCGTTATCCTGAAAGAAAAAGGATTCTCCCGAATATCCTCTTTCTATGCTCCCGTCCATATTATCCCAATGATTTAACATACGAAGAGGATTGTCAGGGCTTTTTTCTTCCCTATAACCTGTAAGGTCCGGGTTTTTATGTAATCTTCTCAGAAACGCATAGGTACCGTACAATACACCTCTTGATGTACTGCCTTCAATGAGTACGAAGCTGTCTTTTGCGGTTATGCGATATCCTTCCTCTGAAATACCCGCCCCTTTGTTCACCTTAAGAAAAATACCTTTGTCACCGGTAACTGTATTATCCTTTGACACTGCAAGCTCACAGCCAAACATGCCTTTTGCAGCCAATTTCAACTCCTCTATAGCACTTAAGAGAACCGTGTCCTCTTCGGTGTAATAAAGCTGCCCCATATAATTTGGTAATTCTTCTGTCTTACCTCTATGGTAGTTAAGCCAGCCCATTTCGTAATTCATTGTGTGCTCCTTCCCTTGCCAACTTGGGTTTCTTCCCTGTCGATTAATCTATCCTTTGAAAACTATTTTACAGGCTGCTCTTACCAGGTTATTTCCTTCACTGCTTCCAGGCTGACAGCTTTAGGACTTGTTCCGGTCAAAGCAATGCTTCGTGTATCCGGCTGAGAGGTTCCTATGTAGACCGTATACTTTCCGGGTTCCAGCCGCTTGATACCCTTCTCATCATATAAGGCAAAGGCTTCCGCTGCCAGGTCAAACTGCAGTTCTGCTTTCTCACCGGACTTTAGATGTACCTTTTGAAAAGCCTTCAACTGGGCATTGGGAGTACCTGCTCTCTCGGCCTTTATATATAATTGTACCGTTTCACCACCATCGTATTCTCCCGTATTGGTTAAGCTCACAGATATTTTCACACCTTTATCCGTAATGTTTAAGGTATCTGCCGCCACAGCAGCAATGGAGAAGTTCGTATAGGAAAGTCCGTAACCAAAGGGATATAAGGCCTCCTGCTTCATATATCTATAGGTACGGTTATTCATTGCATAATCCGTAAATTCCGGAAGCTCTTCTGAAGTTTTGTAGAAAGTTACAGGGAGCTTTCCTTCCGGTGAATACTCACCAAAAATTGCTTCTGCTATTGCTTTTCCTCCCCTTGCACCAGGATACCAGCCTTGAAGAACTGCCGCAGCATGTTTATCTGCCCAGCTTACAGCTAGAGCACTTCCACTGAGCAGTACAAGGATTACCGGTTTACCGCTATTGTAAATGGTTTCAAGAATTTCCTGCTGTAAGCCTGGAAGGTTTAAATCAGGCTTATCACCGCTGGCGAACTGATTTCCGGTATCGCCTTCTTCCCCTTCCAGTTCTGCATCAAGTCCGAGGCAGGCAATTACCACATCACTTTCCCTGCACACTCCCTTAACCTCTGCAAGTCTGTCATTCGCCATACCAAGCTTACTCTTTCTGTCCTCATACAGGTGACAGCCCTCAGAATAGTATACTCTTACCTCATCTTTCAGATAATCCTGTAAGCCTTCCAATACGGTAATATATCTGGAAGCTGTTCCCTCATAATTTCCTACCAGTGCTTTACGGCTGTTTGCATTCGGCCCAATGACACCGATGGTTTTTATATCAGACTTCTTAAGAGGCAGGACATGATTCTCATTCTTAAGTAATACGAGACACTCCTTCGCTGCTTTCTCATTAAGCGCCTTCATCTCTGCAGAGTCTACCTGTTGGTAGGTAATATCCCTATAGGGCATTTTATCTTTTTCTTCCATTAATCCTAGTTTTATTCTGGTTGTAAACAGTCTGGTAACCGCCTGATCAATTTCCTCCTCGCTTACCAGGCCTTTTTCCACTGCCTGGAGCAGATGCACGAACATATTACCGCAATTCAAATCACACCCTTGCCTTACAGCCAGTGCTACAGATTCCACCGGTCCGGAAGTAACTTTATGATTCTCATGGAAATCTTTGATAGCCCAGCAGTCAGAAACCACATGACCTTCAAACCCCCATTTCTCTCTTAATATTTTCTTTAACAAATGTTCACTGCCGCAGCAGGGTTCTCCATTGGTCCGGTTATAAGCCCCCATAACTGCTTCCACACCGGCTTCTTTCACACAGGCTTCAAAGGCAGGAAGATAAGTTTCGTACAGGTCCTTCTCAGAAACTGTTGCATTAAATTCATGTCTCAGAGATTCGGGACCTGAATGTACCGCAAAATGTTTGGCACAGGCAGCAGTCTTTAGGAAATTTTCATCCTCCCCCTGAAGTCCGTTTATAAACCGAACACCAAGTCTTGATGTAAGATGGGGATCTTCTCCAAATGTTTCATGGCCTCTGCCCCATCTGGGATCACGGAAGATGTTAACATTCGGTGACCAAAAGGTGAGACCTTTATAAATATCCGTATCCTGAAACTCCTGTTGCATGGCAAATTTACCTCTGGCTTCCGTGGATACAGCATCCGCTATCTCTTCTAGCAGTTCTTCATCAAAGGTTGCTGCAAGACCGATTGCCTGAGGAAAAACTGTTGCCACACCGGCTCTGGCAACACCGTGAAGTCCTTCATTCCACCAATTGTATGCCTTAATATCAAGTCTTTCAATAGCAGGAGCAGAATGCAGCATCTGAAATACCTTCTCCTCCAATGTCATTCTGCCTACAAGTTCTTTTGCCCTTTTTCTATATTCTTCTGTTTTTTCTCTGTTCTTACTTACTTTCATATTTCCTCCGTTTCCGCATATGATGCAAGGGTATATCTGAATCAAAGGGACCGCCCTGACACGTAGCACAGTACAAGCACCATTCAGACACACCTTAAGATTCCATTAAAGCACTTATGGTTACTTTGATGCCTGGATACCCTATGGTATAGTACAATTATAATTATCTGTCTGTATTCCCGCTTATTATATATTGCGAAAAACCAAGCATTTATTGCGTTATTTCGTTTTTGTTGAGATATATTTACAAAAAATAAGAGATGGAAAAGGATAAGAAAAGATGGGTTTGCGAATAGATTTTTTATCTATTCCGCAAACCCATCTCTATGTAAGTCAATTTATGATTTTTGCCCCTGAAGACTCTGCATCTGCAGCTGTGCTGTGACCAGGTTGTAATAAATCCCTTGTTGTTCCATTAATTCATTATGACTTCCTGTCTCTGCTATACTGTGTCCGTCTATCACTATCAGTCTGTCCGCCCTTCTAAGCGTCGACAGACGATGAGCGATTGCCAGGGTGGTTCGTCCTGCTGATAGTCTTTCTAAGGCTTTCTGTATCAGATATTCGCTTTCCGTATCAAGACTGGAGGTTGCTTCATCCAGTATCAATATTCCCGGATTGTTTAAGATTGCTCTTGCAATTGCAATTCTCTGCCGTTCTCCGCCGGAAAGGTTATATCCATGTTCTCCCACATAGGTATTATAGCCGTCAGGTGTCTTGCAGATGAAATCATGGGCATTGGCAGCCTTAGCCGCTTGTATGATTTCTTCCATGGATGCCTCCGGCTTGGCAAAGCGTATATTATTCAGTATGGAGCCTGAGAAGAGAAAAGTCTCCTGCAGAACAACTCCAAGCTGGGAATGATAATGCTCCAGATCCAATTCCTTTATGTTACGGCCGTCTATAAGGATATCTCCGTCATCCGCTTCATAAAGGTGCATAATCAGGTTTATCATCGTAGACTTGCCAGTGCCGGAGGCACCTACCAGTCCTATATATTCCCCCTTCTTAATATGAAGGTCTATGTTTT
Source organism: Anaerocolumna sp. AGMB13020 (assembly GCF_033100115.1). Classification (NCBI taxonomy): domain Bacteria; kingdom Bacillati; phylum Bacillota; class Clostridia; order Lachnospirales; family Lachnospiraceae; genus Anaerocolumna; species Anaerocolumna sp. AGMB13020. The sequence continues at coordinate 1,741,264 of NZ_CP136910.1, forward strand.
TAAGTACCGGCTCATAGGATTTATAGCCAAAGCTGACATTTTTAAATTCTATCTCCCCGGATATACTATGCTGTACAGCATCTGATTTGTTAAGAATCAGCGGTTCTTCATCCAGTACATCATAAATTCGTTCAAGACTGGTAACCATTTCCGTAATCATTCTTGGAAGATGGGTCATCCAGCCTAAGGGACCATACAGTATCCAGGCATAGGCATTAAACTGCATCAGGGTTCCCACTGTCATGTTACCATCTAATACCTTTATCCCTCCAAAATACAGTACAAAATAAATTCCCATGCTCATAATAAATGTCAGTACCGGGTAAAGGCTGGCCCAAAATACTTCATTTCTGCTCTGAACTGCTGCATATTCCTCCGTCAGATGGTTAAATTTCTCAGATTCCTCCTTTTCCTTTCCGAAGGATTTCACCACACGAATTCCCGATATTACATCCTGAAGGGAGCTGTTAAGTTTATCACTCTTCACCCACTGGAGGTGGAATCTTCTGTGTATATTCTTTCGAAAAGCTCCTGATATAAAATAGACAAGGGGCAGAAAGACAACCGAAACCAAAGTCATCTTCACATCCAGTGCCAACATGATGCCGATGGCTCCCGTCATGGTTATCAGGCAGGAAAACATATGTCCAAAGCATTCCTGCATAAAGCGTTGTATCTTTCTGGTATCCTGTGCAACCCGGTTCATTAATTCTCCTGGTCTTTTATCCAGAATAAAGGAAAGGGTAAGCTCCTGTATCTTCTCATACATTCTTGCCCTGATATCCATACTGATTCTGGCACCCAGGTATACAAACCACCAGTTCTTTACGACCTGGACCAATATCTGAACCACCGTAAAGAAAAGCATGATTGAAAAGAAGGACAGGATATCTTTCGAGGTTCCATTTTTGGTAACCAATATATTATCTATAAAGGGTTTCTGAAATTGCGGTATGTATAAGCTTAAGGCAGAAGATATGATAGCAACCAATGCCATGAAAACCAGCTGGAGCTTATAATACTTAATCAATCCCCAGAACTTTCCTGCCGTAACCTGTTTTCCGTCACAGTTTGGGCATATCCTGGTACCGGGTAAGGCTCTCCCGCACTTCAGACAGGTTTTTTCCCTTTCATTACTTCTTATTTCCTTATCATTATGCTCCAGCAACCTCTCAATTCCTTTTGCTGCCAGGGATATTCTGACCATATGATGCATGGTAAAGCGTGCAAGATATTTCTCATAATCCTCTGCATATTCCTTGACTACCAGCAGTCCGTTGTTCACCATAGGCTCACATTTGATTTTCTCAAGGGCTGCAAGCTTATTCTGGTAGGTTATCTCCGTTCCCTTGATAATAAAAAGCCTCAGATTTGTTACAATGATATACCCATCCTCTGTCAATCTTCCACTCTCATCAATGTCATAGGGTACACTATATTTTATTTCTTCACCGGCCTTTAGCTGCAAGACTTCCTTTACCTTACCGGTTAACCGAAAGTTTAACTCCATAAGATTTACCTCATTTCTGCCTGCCTTATAAAAACAGATCCAGTTTCTTTAACTCCTTCGCAGACAGTCTTCCTGTATCCGGTATTTCGAAACGGTTACCATCCAGATCCGTTATTATCAATCTGGTATCTGTCAGATGTACTACGGACCCGCCACCCATATGTATGGTAAAACGGCACTGTCCCTGATTGGTAACAACATCAAAATATGCAAATCCGTATTCATCCCTGATGTTGTTGATCTTCTCTATCATGGGGGTAAAATATCGCAGACGCAGCTGACTCATCAGCAGCTCTCTGGTCTGCTCGGACACATCTTTATTCAGATCCTTTATTATACCGATTTCCTTTGCCTTTTCATCGGGTTCCCTGATAGAAATGTAGCTGGTGTTATGTGTTAATGGGAAGGTATAATATACCTGTATCCTATGATAGAATTCCTCCCCCATCCTTAAAGAAACAAAACCTCCTTCTGTCGGTGCAAATTCTGCATTTTCCTCTGTGATAAAGCACAGCTTCATCATAGCTTCTGCTTCCTTCTCCATCACCTCCAGATCAAATTCATCCGATATATGGTTATTTATGTTCTCATCCTGTTTCTTCACAAATATTACCTCCTGCCTCTTACTCTGTCTGATTCAAGTTCTATACTCCCTTTAAAGCCAGAGCTTTGGTCTGTAGCTCCTTTAATTTATAATAGGTACCCTTTTTTGCAACAAGCTCTGTATGAGTACCTTCTTCCGTTACTTCTCCGTTATCAATCACCACCAGCTGGTTTGCATCTCTTAAAGTCGATAGCCTGTGTGCTATGGATATTGTGGTTCTGCCCAATACCAGATACTGAATGGATGCCTGGATGGCTTTCTCTGTCTCCGTATCCACAGAGGCCGTTGCCTCATCCAGAATAAGTATCTTGGGATTGGTAAGTATCGCTCTTGCTATGGAGATTCTCTGTCTTTCCCCGCCTGAAAGCTCTCTTCCCGAAGAACCGATAATGGTATCATAGCCGTCCGGCATCTTACAGATAAAGTCATGGGCACTTGCCAGCACTGCTGCATTAATGATGTCTTCTACGGAAGCGGAAGCATTTCCGTAAGCGATATTTTCAGCCACACTGCCCATAAAGATATATGTTTCCTGCGATACCATGGCTACATTCTGTCGGAGATCCTTAAAAGCTATATCCTTAATATTTATACCATCCAGAAAAATCTCCCCTTCTACAGGGTCATACAGCCTCGAGATAAGATTTACCAGTGTGGATTTGCCTGCACCGGACCTGCCTACAATTCCCAGCATCTTACCAGATTCTATTTTTAGATTTATGTTTTTAAGAACGGGCTTATTGGGTTCATAACCAAATGTCACATTCCTGAGTTCGATATCTCCTTTGATATCAGTAAGTGCTACCGGGTCTGCCTTTTCCGTAATATCTGGCACGGCATCGATAATCTCAAACATACGCTGGGCACTGTTCATACTCTCCGTAAACCACCGGAAAGCATAAGACATAAAATCCAGGGGACCGTTTAACTGCTGGACATAACCTGCAAAGGTCACCAGCAGACCAAAATACAGATTTGGTTCCTTGATCAGCAGATAGGAGCCAAGTCCCCATACCAGCAGGGATGCAATATTTTCAAAAGTACAATATAGTGCGAAGAACTTATTGTCAAACCCCACCAGGGACAATTCCGCATTGCGGACTTTCCCGTTACTCTTTTCAAACCTTGTGATTTCACTTTGCTGTTGTCCAAAGGCCTTCACCACCCTTGCACCGGTAAGATTATCATTCAGACAGGCATTCATGCTTCTTTCTGCCCGGTGGCGTTTTCCATAGAACTGCCAGAGCCTTGGAAGCAGACGAAAGCTTATGGTAAAGATAACCGGAACAAAGATTAAGGCTGTTATGGCCAGTTTCCAATTCAGACAGAACATAACAACAGACGTGGCAATCAACGTCAGAATATTAACAAACAGATACGGAAGTCCGTCAATATAAAAGCCCGTTACCCTTTCCGCATCACTAAGTACCCTGGTCATAAGACTTCCCGTTTGTCTGCTGTTATAAAAGCTCACCGACAGCTTTCCCATGGAATCAAATACCTGGGTCTTCATGCCTTTTACTACCTGAGGTACGATTTTTGCAGTGAGGACACCTTGCAGGATACCAACTGCCTGCAAAGTAATCTTCGTCAGCAGCATGACAAGGGCTACCAGTATCAAGGCAGTTGTATATTTCATAGCCGGATGCCCAAGAAACTGAAGAAAAGCACTGTCTCTTGCCAGAACCTTATCATAAAGAATTGTTCCGCTTAGATAAGGCCAGACCAGATTCAGTCCGGCGGTTATGATATAACAGAATATCATTAATATCATTGGCAGTATATATGGCTTAAAGTAGGCAAGGGAACGGATAAACACAGAATGCTTATCCATACAGCCGGGGCATATTTTCCGCTCACTGTCAGGATACATCCTGCCGCATTTTGGACAGTACTCATCCTTTTCCTCCAGTTTTAAGTCTTCTTCCGAGAGTTCACCCTTTTCCTTGAACACAGAAAAAAGCTTAACAAAATGCATTACCTCAGCCATTCTTAAATTGGTAAAGGCCGCAATTTTAAGCTCCCTGCTCATTTCAGTTTGGTTCTGTGCCGTGTTTGTTTCTGTAATCGTTTCCGCAATTGTTTCTGTTCTTGTTTCTGTGTTTGCTTCTGTGACTGTTTCTGTTCTTGTTTCTGTTATTGCTTCTGTAATTGTTGACGATTTACTTTTTTCGTTCCCAGATGCTTCCTTTTTTTGTTCTCCCTGATTGCCAGTACAGAGAATCCCTCCGCTGACATTCCGAAGAACCTGAAGACTTTCAATGTCCTTAAGCGGCAGCTTTTCCAGTGTATATTTATCCTCACTGCGTAAGAACCTTTCACTTTTCAGACCCGAACCTTTGAAATGAAATATTTCCTTATCAGTCCGTTCTGTAAGAATACAGATTAGCTCTGTCTTTGTAAGTATAACAAGACCTCTGGCAAATTCTCCTGTTAAAGTCATATCCGTCTGGGTATATGCAAGGATTTCATCCTTAACTGAGTTTTCCTTCAGACATTTAAGGATATCCCTCTGAAAATCTTTTATCCTCTCCACGCTATCACCTCTTTGTTTCCATCAGAAAAGCCCTGTCACTTTGTATTTATTATACAAATAATATAAATTTCAAGCTGATTTGATGATTTATTTGCACAGTTTATTACCCAGTTTTAGGGTCTAGACTATAATAGTTCATATCTTTTACAGTGACAATGATTTATAATGTGATAAAATTGACATATTGTTATAATTTTCCTGATTATTTTTCATAGCAAAAAGCCTCTTTTTATAGTGTGGCTTTTCTTACCTCCTTGTTAGGAATGCTGTATATCAGGCATTTTTCGAACTTATGTTTTGTTTTTATGAAAATTTGGAAAAGTTCTAATTCAACTACTAGTTTAATACAATTGCAAAAACTTGACTTATCCTTTCATTATTGACCAGGATATACATAAAAACACTGCAGTGTGACACTCAGAACAAAATAATGGATTTACAGATATTCAAAAAAGCTACCTATAAATTTCAATTACAGAACTGTAAGTGAATTGACTTTTTATTGGAATACCACTATTATAATATCAAAGTATAGTGGTATTGTAAGTACCTTGCAGGTAAAGGATGGAGATATATACAATGCATTTTGAGACAGGTTTTTACGGATTTGTTCATATCGGAAATATAGGGACCGAATCCCTATGTATTCAAGACTTGGGATTGGAAAAGCGGCAGAATGAAACTTATTACTACAACAACAGGAATAGAGATTATCCCGGTTATCTGTTTCAGTATACCTTAGAAGGCTGCGGTATTTATGAAACGTGTGATAACCAGTATCGGCTGACAAAGGGCAAAGCTTTTCTTCTCTCCTTCCCGGATGAAGGCAGTTATTATCTTCCTCCCGCCAGGAACAAGGAGGATAACTGGACTTATTTCTTTATACACTTTTACGGTCCTGCTGTTGAGCCCTTTTTCAGACGGATAAGAGATATAGCAGGACCGGTAATGTCTCTGGATATGGAAAGCACGGCTGTTCGCCTGTTCTTTGAAATATTTCATTCTCTGCAATGCAAAAGGAAGCTAGAGCCCTACGAAGACAGTGAATGGCTCTACCGTTTTCTTGCTGCATTACTCAGAAATATGGAAATGCCTTCCGGCAGCAGTGCCAACTCCCATGTATCTGCCGCTATGGACTGGCTGCAGACACAGTATGCGAAACCTCTGAGTCTTGAGGAAATGAGCAGAGAAGTTGGCGTTTCCTTATCCCATTTAAGCAGACAATTCCGCAAAGAGAAAGGCGTTACCTTAATCCAGTACCTTACGGGAATACGTCTGGAGCATGCCATGAATCTCCTTATAAACAGCGGACTACCAATTAATAAGATTGCAGAAGAATGTGGTTTTACAAATGGTAATTATTTTACCAAGGTATACAAAAAGGTATTTCATATTACACCGGAAGAATACCGGCGCCAGCACCGGGTAATTACAGACGTCAGAGCAGCTGCCAGGGATAATGAATAATTTTATCATCATATTTTACTATATTAATTATAATTCCAGGATTACTTAATATAATGTAACAATAAAAATTTTTGGGGATCTTGTGTATATACATGTTGTACAACCGTCAGAAACAATAGATTCCATTGCTGCCCTTTATGGTGTATCGATTACCAGCTTAATAAGAAGCAACGGACTGGTAAATCCATTTTCTCTGGTACCAGGGCAAACTATAGTTATAGCTAATCCTTCCAGGGTTCATACAGTTACAGAGGGTGAAACTTTGTTAGGCATTGCAGCTGCATATAATATCACACCTCTGCAGCTTTTCAGAAATAATCCATATCTCTCAGACAGTGATACTTTGTATGCGGGAGAAACTCTTATTATCAGTTATGACGTGGGACGTGAAGTGGCAACCAATGGTTTTGCCTATCAATATATTAATCTTGATACCTTGAAGAAAACCCTGCCTTTCCTCACGTATTTATCCATCTATAATTATGTGGCAACGGCAGAAGGCGATATCAGCAGTTATTATGACGATTCGGAAATTATTGCACTTGCAAAAGCATATGGTACCATTCCTCTGATGCTGTTGACAACTTTGACAATACAGGGTACGCCGAATCCCGAGATTGCTTTTCAAATACTAAATAACGAAGAATATCAGACTACCTTTTTAGCTGCTATGATTAGAATCCTGAAGGAAAAGGGATTATACGGTATTAATATTTTCTATAGTTATATGACTGCTGCCAACAAAGATACCTATGACAGGTTTACTGAAAAATTATATAATACATTAAAACAAGAGGGCTACCTGCTCTTAATCACGATAAATCCAATTATTGAATCCAGCGGGCTTTATCAGGAAGATATTGATTATTCCTACATCAGCCAGCACTGTGATTCCATTACCTTTTTAAGACTAATCTGGGGAACGAATAAAGGACCGCCGATACCGGTCATTTCCATAGGCACTCTGCAGCAGTTTGTAGAATATAATCTCACCACCATTCCAACCAGTGAGATTGGATTGGGTCTTCCAGTTATCGGCTACAGTTGGGAACTTCCATATCAGGAGGGAGAGTCCGTGGCAAATTCCCTGACGATCAATGCCGCCTTGACCATTGCCAGCGATGCCGGTGCAACAATACAATACGATGAGCTTTCACAGACACCTTATTACTTCTACGAAGAATACCGCATTACGGAATCCCTGCAGCACATCGTTCGATTCATAGATGCAAGGACAACGAACGGCCTTATGAATTTAATAGCAGGTTATGGTTTATTGGGAATTGGTATCTGGAATATAATGATTTTTTATGATCAGCTTTGGCTTATCATCAATTCTCAATACCAGATTATCAAACGAATGAAAGACATACTACAGGACTAATTAAGGTCCTCCAAAATTATCCCTCCTTTAACTCTAAAAAGACCCACGAAAAGGTAGCCCTGTATAAGACCGTATAAAAACTAAACTTGTTTATGGGTACTGCCAATTATTGATGTCTAAAAACAAGCGTATCGTTCCGAATGGGCGATACGCTTGTTTTTACTTTATAGAATACTCTTAGTCTTCATATGCTTGCACTTTTCATTTTCATGCATTACTATTAAAACCCTCCATTATAACACCAGACTTTGTTTTGGTGTTATTATGATGAAATAGAATGGTGGTGAAAAAATGAATACCAAGCATACCTCTGATTGAAGAACAAATCGTCCTGCAGTGTAAGCAGGTTGCGCAGGCAGAATATTCACACAGTTATGATTTAATTGGGATTCTGCCTGAACTAAATAACCTGATACAGGAAGAAATGGCGTAGCATTTACGCTACGCCATACTTCATTTTAATACTGTTTTACTAAGGACTAACTAAGGCTAATCCATATATGGGTCTTCTTCTCTTAATCATAACACTGAAATGTCCTTACCTGGAGTACTTCAATACATAACTTACCTCTTATGCATTTTTATATACTTTATAAAGCTTTGCTCCGTGAGGTGCTACCTTACTCTCAAAGCTGGCTCCAGCATTCTCAATAAGCTCCTGGCTCCACAGGTCCTCCAGTTGTATTCCTTGTAAAACGAACTGAGGCAGGTCTTCTTGGGTTACTTTAATGCTTTTCTCTACATCACTGAGATTGAAAAGTGCAAGATACCAAGCTTCTTCTGCGATATCTTTTGAGAGCCATACAGCCTGTTCTTTGTTTCTTATAATCTGTCTGGCTCCGGCTGACGCTGTCAACAGGCCCAACACCTTTTCATTGGTAAGGAGGCTTAAGGTCCATTCATCCAGTTTTGTAAGCTCGGCTCCCAGCATCAGCGGTGAACGGAAGATGCACCATAAAGTCATCATGGTTATTTGCTCATCCTTTGTAAAACCGGTATATCTTTCTCCTCCAAAGCCTTTTCCTACATAACCAAGGGGTAACATGTCACAATCCGGATAACAGCCTTCCGAAACGTGGTTCTGCCACAATTCACATCTCTCGAACATATTGGCAAGAAGGGGCCAGTTATCCCAGAAATCGTCGGTAATACGCCACATATTGGCATACTTTTCATAATACCAGGCCTGATTAATTAATGCCGGTCCAGGAGACAGACTCAATACCATAGGTCTCTTGCAATGCTCTATTGCATTGTGGAGCATTTCAATTTCTTTTTTGGCAGAAGGCATATCGTAACGTGCGATGTCATCGCATTTAATGAAGTCTACTCCCCACTCAGCATATAGTTCGAAAAGAGAATTATAATATTCCTGTCCGCCTTCCCGGTTTGTAACTACTCCATACATATCCGGGTTCCAGAAGCAGATGGAGGAAGGATCTGCTATTTCATTTGCAGTAAGCTCAGTCCCAAGAATCTTAGTGTGGTTATGAGCTGCTGCTCTTGGTATTCCTCTCATAATATGAATACCAAATTTTAAACCAAGGCTATGAATATAATCGGCTAAAGGCTTAAATCCCTGTCCATCTCTGGAGGAAGGAAACCGGTCTGGACATGGCAGCAATCTGGAATACTCGTCCATCTCCACTTTCCAAAAGGGGATATACTGATGGCGGTCTCTCTGAGAACCGGCATCGTATGCATACCACTGGATATCTACCACAATATACTCCCAGCCATATTTCTTCAGGTTAGCTGCCATATAATCCGCATTGGCTTTTATCTGCTCTTCGTTCACTGTTGTATCGTAATAATCATAACTGTTCCACCCCATAGGTGGAGTTACGGCAAATTGATTCTTATTCATTGCTGCCTCCCATAGAAATTATTTGATATAAAATAAGTAATCTATTTATATTATAAAACAACAATACAACAGCGACAAGAGTGTTTATCTGATATATATAGGTAATTATTTGATGTGTTTTATAGTGGTTTCTACCGGTGTCCGCTATTTGTGGCTACTGGGCAGTAATATTTATATTATCAATATTTGGTCCTTCTGTTCCTGTTGTAACTACTTTTAAGATATTGGTCCCACTATTCATAGCAGCTTGTACGGTTTTCTCTCCCCAGGAGGTCCAGCTTCCAGTTGCGGAAAAATCGGCATTGCTTATTACCTTCTGTCCGTTCACATAGATATCCAGGTTCCTTGTACCGGACGCCAGTGCGTAACGAAACTTGATATTCTTTGTTCCCGAGGTTGCACAGTAGATATTACTCCACTGTACGGATGCATCGCTGTTGGCAGTAAAATTCACATAACCTGCTCCGGTATAACCTGCGTTCACAGTTTCCGCAACGGCATTCGTCAGTGCAGTACCCGTTTCCGCTTCATAAGTAGTTCCGGTATTGCTGCTGCCGTTTAAATCAGCTACAAAGGTTGTAACACTCTGTGCCGGAAGCTGGGCAGTAAAGGAGCCGGCTGACATATTATAACCGGAACCGGCTGAAAGGTTTCGGGTTCTATCTGTTATCCAGGAGGATACGGTGGTTGCAGTTCCGTTCTGGAGTGTAAATTTTTGATTTATGGAAGAAGTGCTCTTGTTGATAGCAACGATAACAGCTTTATTATCACCTTTATAGGCCGATACAAAAACATTGGTATCAGGATTTTTGGTTGCATCTACCCTTACATATCCGGGTCTTACAAACTTTGAGAAATGAGCCATGTTATAGCCGCGTTTACTGATTGTACCATCCTCTTTCATCGGTCCGTATTGTCTGCGGATATACCACCAAACATAAGCCTGGAAATCTCCTTCTACCATGGAATTATGGATATGATAAGAAACCTCTAATGCTTCGGGCCAGGAATCCGCTGAATTATCATTGCTGTTCGGATAATACACTTCTGTCATCCAAAGCTCTTTACCGGCACCCTTTTGCTTGAAGAGAGGATAAGCAAAATTACTTACCTGTGTACCATATAAATGAGCACCCAGTATATCCATGTTGGCCAGTGCCTGTGAATCGTTTAGAATAGGGTCTGACATATTCTTCAGGTAAGAGAAGGACTCCGGTGCTATTACCCGGCAATTGATTGCTCCGGCATAATTTTTCATGAAGTTAAGCATTTCATCCGGTGTCCACCAGGTCCAGGTATGCGCATAATCGGGCTCATTCTGAACGGATATGGCATACAGCTCCACGCCGTTATTCTTCATATAAGTGACAAAATCGTTCAGATGCTGCGCATATGCGGCATACTTATCATAGCGGAGACGTTTTTGCCCGGCAACGCCATTACGTGTGAAGGTCTCAACCATATCACTGGGTGGATTCCAGGGTGAAGCAAATACGATTGCTCCTTTTTCAATCGCTTTCTTTGCTGTTGCCAATTCTCTGGACCAATTATTCTTATTTTCGTCTACATAGATTCTAAGAACTGTAAAGCCCAGCTGGTTATCTCCATTTCCAAAAGCTGTTTCTCTTTGTGATGCTGTTAAATCTCCAATCCAGGCAGGATGGTTGATTCCTCCAAATCCCCGGATCAATTGTTTTTCTGAGGCTAAATTAATTGTTACATCACTTGCTGCCAATACATTCGTCGGTTCCGGTACTGTAATAAGCAATGACAGTAACATGATACCAACTAGCATCGCACTGATTATTTTTTTTACTGTTTGTTTCATTTATCCATCTCCTTCATAATTTTATTCTCCCTGTTTCGGGTTTTGAGCTTCCCATCTGCTCTACACTTATACAATTGAGTCTTTCAACTCACTCCCCAGTATTAAGCTACTGAGCTGTAACTGTTATACAGTCAATATTTGGTCCCTCTGTACCCGTAGTTACTAGTTTTACTATATTTGTCCCGCTATTCATGTTAACCTGGATTGTTTTCTCCGTCCAGGAGGTCCAGCTTCCGGTTGCCGTAAAAGGGACATTGCTGATTACTTTTGTTCCATTTACATAAACATCCAGATTTCTTGTCCCTGACTCCAAAGCATACCTGATTTTAAGATTTTTCGTTCCTGTAATGGCACAAACTACATTATTCCACTGGACTGCACCACCATTCACCGCCGTAAAATTAACATAGCCGTTACCGTTATATCCGGTGTTAAGTGTTTCGACTATAGCGTCTGTAAGAGTAGTTCCCGTTTCTGCCTCATAAGTAGTTCCGGTGCCTCCGGTATTGCCTCCTGCAGAGGTATAGAAACGAAACCAGTTTACATCCACATATCCGGCGGCAGATGCCGTAGTATTATAGTTGTAGATACCGAACTTGTCTCCCTGGAAGAACCCAAGATCAAAGGGCATATTTAACTGACCGCCAAGCTGTGTAAAATTCACATTATCCGTACTGTAGGAAAATGTTGCTTTGTTGGTAAGAAGATCTGCACTTGCCCTTAAATATACAATATTTGAATTGAGTACTGGTCCAGTGGTAATCGTCCCGGCGGCATCCTCTTTGGCATTTATATTAGCCACTATTCGTTTTGTTCCACCAGCCTTAACAACTCCTATAGACCCATAGGGAATATTTAACAGACAAAGTCCCGCATTGTCACCATCCAGCATATTGGCTGTGTCAAGTTCTATTGTACCCTGGCAATCAGGTCCCTCCACTCTTTGTGTAAGGGTATTGGTTGCCCTCCATAGATTATTGGCATTTTTCCCACGAAGCCTCAGGTAACCCGGCCGTTCACTTAAGGACCATTTGGAATTGTCAGGATAATGATTCCACTGCCATTGTAACCCCAGTACAGAGGAACTGAATTCATCGGTATTGGGAATCGTCAAAATCGGATAGGTTGCACCGACATTTGGCTTTTTGTAGGTAATAGGGACATTTCCTATCGGATAATTTTTCCCTCCGAGGGTCACATTCTTAACCGTCGCCGGATCACCAAGCACAGGCCAATCCTCCTGCCATTGCATTGGTATTAATATATCTCTTCTTCCCAGACCGTTGCCATCCTGAAAGACATAAAACCACCATTCACCGGTAGGTGTATCAATTGGGCCACCCTGATGGATCTGACTGCCTCCCGGAATCCTCGGTCCGTCTAAGAGTATTCGCATTTCATATGGTCCATAAATGCTCCTGGAACGCAGACAGTAAGTATAAGATTCCGGTGGTGTTGAATTTCTGAAGATGTAATAATACCCATTCTTTTTCATTACATGGGTTCCTTCCACCAGATAATTGCCGGTAATTCCTTCTATTCGTGTGGTTACTGTACTGCTTGTCACCGACTTATAATCTGTGCTCAATTTGCTGACTTTCACATCATTTGCTTCAGAAATGATGTACCCCGTCCCATCATCGTCTATAAACAGTGCCGGGTCATGAAAGCCCTGATTAAATACCGTTTTGGTATACGGACCAGCCGGATTCGTAGCGGTACACAGTATAAATCTTCCCTGTGCCTGATAGATTCCCACGTAATAGATACCGTTTCGGTAAGCAATGGTAGGTGCCCAGCTGCCATGTCCGTAATCTTCAAAGGTGTTGGTCAGATTATAAGATTTTCCCGTACCGTTAAAATCCGTAGTTACATATCCTATAATCTCCCAGTTAACAAGATCCTTTGAATGAAGAATGGGTACAGAAGGAAAGGAAACGAAACTGGAACTGACCATATAGAAATCATTGTTTACACGAATTGCTGATATATCAGGGTAATCTGCATTTAAGATAGGATTGGTGTAAGTACCATTTCCGTTATCCGACTGCCAGGCCAGCACAGTATGATTGAACGAAAGAATCATTCCAAATATTATGAGAAGGCATATGGTATTTTTTATTAAGCCTTTCCAGCTTTTATAGCTAATCACGATAATTAATCCTCCTATTATAAATATTGAAAAACCATAAAGTAATTCACTTGATCCTTCGTTTAATATTGAGCTGAAACATTGACAGAATCAATATTTGGTCCTTCCGTACCGGTGGTTACAGCTTTTAAGGTATTTGTTCCACTGTTCATTGTAACCTGTATGGTCTTTTCAGCCCAGGAGGTCCAGCTTCCGGTTGCGTTAAAGGCAGCATTGCTGATGACTTTTACTCCGTTCACATAGATATCCAGATTTCTTGTTCCTGTTTCTAAAGCATACCGGAATTTTATATTTTTTGTCCCACTGACTGCGCAGTAAATGTTGCTCCACTGAACGGAGGCATCACTGTAAGCCGTAAAATTCACATACCCGGAACCGGTGTAACCGCTATTGATAGTTTCAGCAACTGCATTCACCAGAAGTGTTCCAGTCTCTGCTTCATAGGTAGTACCAGTACTGCTGCCAGGGTTGTTCTGTGAAAACTGCCAGTAATCAATATTAAATAAGTTTCCGGTACCGCTGCCGGTAAATACAAAGAAAACTTTGTGAACTCCGGTTGCACCGCTTATAGTTGTTTCTACCTCCCTCCAGGACTGGAGCCCTCCTGTAGAGGGTACACTAAGTGTTCCGACAAGCGATCCTGTTATACTGTCCAGCCGGATTTCAATTTGTCCCCCTGTAACAGAGGCTATGTTTGCTTTAAAGCTTTTAGCGCCACCAGCTCCAAAGTCTGCATCTCCTACTGCAATCCAGTCTCCGCTATGAATGCTGGTAACATTTTGATTGCTTACCGGTCCGCCGGCTGCCTGGCATTTTTCCGTTAAGATACCTCCATTCCAGCCTATGGTTTCTGCTTCTACCCGGTTATAGGGATTCAGATTAATAAGCTGGGAGATTCCTGCATAATTTGCTGATACTTCCTGTATGCTTCCGTTCCCGTTATGTACAAGTTTGTTGATATGGGGGGAACGGTAGCCTTTACCGGCTCCATACAAAGCCAAGCTAACTGTCTGGGCATGGTATGCCACATACCATTGGTTGTTCAGATTAAAAACAGAATGATGGTTGTTTCCGCCGGCTCCAAAAAATACTCCCGGATTTTTAAGGAAATGACCGGCATAGGTAAAGGGTCCCATAGGGCTTTGGCTGGTCATATAACCGATTTCACCTGCCGGTTTATCTGCCGGGTGGGTGCCGGAAAAATTAATGCAATAGGAATAGTAATAGGTTCCGTTATATTTGTGTATACCAGAATCTTCAAACATAAAGGGAGCATCAATTGTTGAAGCACTTCCCACTATGCTGGTCATATCAGAACCCAATTTTAATACCCTTGCCGTTTTGGGATTTGCCCTTTGCTCCTGGGTGGGATTGGAACCTCCTGGAATACCGCCTCCGCAATACAGATAGCCCGTCCCATCATCGTCTACAAATACTGCCGGATCAAATAACCAGACAACCCCTGACATGCCGGGTGTAGCGGTGGTTACCAGTGCCTTTCCCAAAGGATCGGACCATGGACCGATTGGACTGTCTGCCGTCAGAACACCGATACCTCCTGCTCCATTTGCAAAATAAAGAAAAAATTTATCCTTTCCATTGATATTTTTAACAGCTGCTGCAGGCGCCCAGGAAGCTCCTGCCCATTTCGCAATACCCTGTCCGCCGTTAGCACCATTTGCACCTGCTACCGGCACGGCACCATGGTCTGTCCAGTTCACCATATCCTCGGAGGATATAACAAATACACTCTTTAAATTTGCAAAGGAATTTTCTTTGATGGTGCCATCGCTGTTATATTCATAATTATCGCTGGACATATAGAGGTATACTCTGCCGTTGTAAGTCAGCGCAAAAGGGTCTGCGCCCAGATGATGATCAATCAACGGATTCGAATTTCCAACAGATTTGGCTATGGTAGAGCTTGCAGCATAAACAGTCATACCTGGCAAAAGTGTGACAATTAATGCACATACTAACATAACCACCCCAAATTTCTTACTCATAATACATAACCCCCTTTCATTCTTTACACCCATTGCATATCGCAGGCCTGCCTGCGATAGCTGCAAACAAAAAAAGTGTGAAAGAAGCTCCCGTGTCATTCCCTCAATTTATTCGTTTCTCTCACTCTTTTCTCATCGCTTCTTCCCTCTCTTAATTGCACCATTTTAATCCTTTCAAGCTTGTGGCGTGCAAAACACAAACTTTCGTTACACCCCTCTTCTCCCCTCCTTTATATTTTTTGATCCAGTTGTCTGAATATTATTCCGTCGTGTATCATATTGGTAACATTCACAATAACAAACACAAAAATTAATGTTATTTCATTACATTTACTATGTTTTATATATCCATTTTGTAATTATACATTAATTTTCACTACCAATATACACTTATTTTACCATTTATTTGATAATTATGTCAAGTTTATTCGGGTAGTCATTTTTTACGTACACAACAGCTTGTTCCTTTATCATATCAACTCTTTATCATATCAACTCTCTGGTACCATAATATGGCCTATGTATCACAAAAGCAGATACATAGGCCTGTTCTTCTATCAAGGAGCAACAAGCTGCCATTGCTGGTTATAGCCCCCGTTATTGCTCCACTGTAATACATTTCCTCCGTCTGCCAGGGAACCCCTGTCTACATCCAACAGTTTACCACTGTTTACATTTACTACATTATAGTAACCATTCCCTAAGTCTATCAGGTTCCATCTCTGGTTGTTCTGTCCGTTATCGGTCCATTGGATTACATCTGCCCCTTCAGCCGTAGAGCTGTTATAAACATCCAGTGCTTTTTGACTGTTGACGTTTATGAGCTTATAGCCGTTACCCATATTCGTGATTACCCATTTCTGATTATTTCCACTACCTGAACTCCATTGGATAACATCTGCTCCATTGGCGGTGGAACTTTCCTTTACATCCAGAGCTTTGCCGCTATTACGGTTAATCAGTTTATAGGTTCCTCCCGATAGAATACCTCCGCTTCCCGGCGTTATATATATCCGGTATCCCGAACTGTTGTTACAGCCTGATAAGCTTACGGATATCTGTCCATTTACCACGGAATAATTGGAATTTGATATGGTAGTAGTACCGTTTGATACGGTATCCTTACTTATCCAGTCAATCTTTTCAATCTTAACGGACGCCGTAGACCCTATAAAGGATGGAATATTCTTGATGGTTGTATTTATGGTTCCATCATTTGGTCCGCCAAAGATAAAGCTGATATACCTGGCGTTGGAATCTACGCAGGCTGCTCCGTCTACCTGATTGCTGTCGTCGTTAGGCGGTGCAACTGATACCATATTTCCGCTCATATCACCATACCATTTATAGAAATACCAACCGGCTCCTTTTTGAGTATTTGTTGCGAGAAGACTGCCCAGTCTGCCGGGAGTAGGAACGTACCACCAGGTAATACAAGCGCTCTCTACTTTATATCGTTCAAATTTAGCAATATATCGTGCCGAGGATCCGGGTTGCCCCTCCAGGCTGTGGTCCGGGTCACAGTATTCATTGATACTAATTGGCAGGGCATTGATACCAAGGGAAGCTTCCAACGCTCTGTAATCCCTTAAATGGGGTGATACTACTTCCGCACCGCCTCCACCACCAAGTTCATGCCAACTCATAATATCAGGCATACAATTGTTACTCTTGCAAAAGCTTAAAAAACTGCTCAGTCTGGTACGATTGTAATAACTGTCACAGGGACCAATGATCTTGGCTCCGGGATCATTGGCGCGTATAACATCATAGGTCTGCTTCCACATGTCATGAAAGGTTCCGTTCGCGGAATTCCAGGTACCATCCGGTTCGTTCCAGATCTCATAACCATAGAAGTTATCCCTTCCGGAAGCTTTTTTATCGGCTATAAAAGCTTTCACCTGATTCAGCCAGCTCGTCATACCGGGCCATTTATAGGGCCATCCCGGCAGCATGTCCGCCAGATCAATGGATATCTTCGCACCCGGCACCGAGGCTAATTTAGCCGAAACAAGGATAGCATCTCCAAAAGCATGCTGGTTTCCGGCACTTCCTCTGGCTGGATTCCTCAGTACATAAGGGTTTAACGGTGCAATAAGTCCGTTGACATCCGCCGGTATGCTCTCCGTAACTCCATATAGCGAGCCATTCGCACAATGTGTCACACCCCTTAATACATTTGCGCAATCTACCGTCATTGAATTAGCAGCGAGTACCGGAAGCTCCGGGATCATGGTCAATAACAGCAGAATGCCAAGTGTAAAAGCCAATATCCTTTTTACCTTATTCATAGATCTACCTCCTCAATTTTTTACCTTCTCTTTGTTTTACCTTCTGAAATTTTTGTTTACACTCTTTTTACCCCTCAATTACTGCCTCCTTTCCTTCCATATTTCTATAAAAGAGTATAACTCATTTCATTCCGCCAGCTTTTAACTTCCCGTTTTCTTTATCAGCCTCCGAGTTCCTTACCAAAGTGTATATTTTACTGTTATAAGCATAACACCATGCTTCCTTTTCCGGTATGGTTTATTGTAATATTTATATGTTTAAATGTGTTGTTATGGTATTTTTTATACATATTGCACAATTTTTCAATTGGAAATTCGTATGGACAAATTATTCCATATTTGCTACCATTAACGTATCAATACACACCTCTTATGGGGAAAAGAAAGGGTCTTCTATAAATGCCAACAAATGTAAAATATACGGATTCAGCCCGTTATAAATGCCTGGAATATCTGAAAAAAGCATCCATGGATTTGTATCTATGCTATTGTGGCTCACAGATATGCTGTGCTGGGCATGCTTACGGTCCTGAAATAAGGAAGGAGTATTTAATCCACATCGTATTAAAAGGAAGAGGTTATTATACCGTCGGCAGCAAAACCTATGAAATCGGTCCTGACACCGCTTTTCTGATTCTCCCCGGTGCCACAACCTATTACGAGGCAAGTACAGATGACCCCTGGACTTATATATGGGTGGGGTTTAACGGAATCAAAGCAGAAGCAGCTTTAAAGCATGCACATTTCTCGAAAGATAATCTGATTGTACCCATAAAGAATACGGAACCTTTCGTTACCTGTGTTAACGGTATGCTTGCGTCCAGTCAGCTGACCTTTTCCAATGATTTTGCAAGAGAGGGCTATCTTTATCAGTTTATTTCCTATCTGGTCCAGAATCAGCAAAACCTTGAGAACTCGGAGGAGGTTCATGATTACTCCTATCAAGTGTATGTTGAACATACGCTGGAATACATAGAACATAATTTCTCCGGTAACTTAAAAGTTCAAAGTATAGCAGACTATATCGGTATTAACCGTTCCTATCTGACTAATTGCTTTAAAAACGTCCTGAATATGTCCCCTCAGGAATACATTTTGAATTACCGTATGAATCAGGCAAGCATACTCCTAAAAAATACGATGCTGCCGGTGGGAGAAATTGCATATAAGGTTGGATATGATGATGCCTTGAACTTCTCCAAAGCTTTTAAGAAGATTTACGGAATTAATCCGACGAAATATCGCAGTACGACCGAAAGTCTTGATATTTCAGATAAGGACACCCAGAACAGGTTATAAAGGTGCTGTATAGATTGACAGACCGGAGAAATCATGAGCTTTCTCCGGTCTGCCAACCTTTACAGCACCTCTGTCAACGCTTTCGTATTCTTAAATTAGTCTTTTGCTGATAACTATAACCCCCTTGGATCAGCATGTTTTAGATCTCTTCCGTAATTTCATACTGAAAGGCTTGATAGTCTCCCCAGGGATTGGGTAAATCAAATCCGGCATGCATAAGTGCTGCACCGCTGTACCGTTTATCTCTTCCGCTTATTCGATAGAGTGCCATTTCTTTCAGTCCCCGAAGCAAAACCGTATAAAAATTGGGATTGCCGTGGCTTTGGTGGAAAACAACACTGAGAAGACTCCTGGTTCTATCCTTGGAAACGAACTGCCAGGATGTAAATTCGTTGTTTTCATAAGGGCTGGACAAACGGTAGTATTCACCTGTCTGTATTAACTCATAATTCCGCTTGTATATTTCTACCTGCTCCCTGATAGCATTCTTCTCCTCCAGAGACAATACGTTTACATCCAGTTCATAACCAAAGGTGCCTGCCATAGCCACAATTCCTCTGGTATGAAAGGGAGTGAATCGCCCTGTCTGATGATTGGGAACAGCAGATACATGGCTTCCTACTGCGCTGATGGGGTATCCAAAGGAAGTACCGTATTGTATCTTAAGCCTGTCATAAGCATCTGTATTATCGGAACACCAGATCTGAGGCATGTAGTAAAGCATACCTGTATCAAAGCGTCCCCCTCCGCTGGAACAGCCCTCAAACAGAACCTCTTTATAATTTTCAGTCAGCCGTTCCAACACTTTGTACAGACCCAATATATAATCGTGGAATACCTGTCCCTGGTGTTCTTTCTCTTTCAGTGCAGACCAGGCTTCCGCTATGCTTCTGTTAAAATCCCACTTGATATATTCAACCTTCCCACTGTCTATAACAGCTGCAATGGAATCATAAATGTAATCCCTGACATCCTGCCTTGTCAAATCAAGTACCAGCTGGTATCTGCACCTGGTTTTTGGTCTTCCCGGTATCTGCAGGCACCAGTCTGGGTGTTTTCTGAACAGATTGCTCTCTTCATTTACCATTTCCGGCTCAAACCAGATTCCAAATTTTAAACCGGCAGCATTCACCCTGTCAGCAAGTTCCCTTAAGGACGTTCCAAGCTTTTCTGTATTGACCTTCCAGTCTCCCAGTCCTGAATAGTCATCGTTTCGATTGCCAAACCAGCCGTCATCCATAACCAGCATTTCAATTCCAAGCTCTGCTGCTTCCTCTGCAATTTGCACCAGCTTCTCGGTATTAAAATCAAAATAGGTAGCCTCCCAGTTATTAATGAGTATTGGTCTTCTCTTATTCTTAAAGCTGCTCCTGCAGATATTATTTCGAATGAGTTTATGAAAGTTATGGGACAGCTTTTGCAGCCCCTCAAAGGAATAACTCATCGTCGCCTCAGGTGTAACAAATTCATCCCCCGGCCCTATCTCATAACGAAAAAAAACAGGATGAATTCCCATTGCAAAACGGGTCTGCCCAATCTGGTCAACTTCCACCTGTGCCTGAAAATTCCCGCTGTATAGAAAGGAAACGCCGTAGCATTCACCACTTGTCTCCGTTGCCGTCCTGTTAGCCAGTATAACAAAGGGATTATGCTGATGGCTGCTTAACCCGCGCATACTCTCCACCGACAGCTTGGCATGACCTACCGGCGTCCTTTCAAATTCCCTCTCCTGAGAGTGTTTACCATAAAAATGAATGAGATCGAAGTGGTTACTAGGAAACTCTAAACAGGTCGATAATGCTTTCGTCAGCTTTATGCTGTCTCTGCCCTTATTTCGTATTTTGACTGCACGGGTTATAACATCGTACTCCTCTATTACTCCATAATATAACTCTACTTCAAGCTTTGATACCTCATCCTCGCAGGTTATGACAAGGGTATGCGCTGTAATCTCCTCCGTTTCATAAACCGCCGGAAGCCCTGGAAGATGATATTTTCCTTTTCTTATGCTGTGACCTTTATACCGAAGGTCAGCTGCGCAGCTGCCATCCTCATTCAGAACCTCCAGACAGGAGATTCTGTAATCTCCCATTCCAAAGGCAGAATATTCCTGCAGCTGGGTATCCAGCGAAAAAGTTCTGTCCTTTTCAGCTTCATTGGGATTGCCGCAATGGCTTCTGTCCATCTTCCTGATCAGATAATCCAGATTCCCTTCTACCTTTTTTCCGTAATACAGGTGCAGCAAGGTATTATAGGGTCCGACCTTTATATGATAGGAGGTATTCTCCGTGTATAATATAAATCGCTTATCCTGTTCGTAATATGTAATGGCCAAATGATTTTCCTCCCGATTTGGATTGTTCGTGTCACTTTCTTACAATTTGCCGCCGCTGGTCGCAATCCCTTCAATAAACTGCCTTTGGAATATGATGTAGAGCAGCATCATAGGCCAGATAGCCAGTACCGAGGATGCCATCAGTTCAGGATATTTAACAGAATAGGCACTCTGTATCTTTGAAAGCGCTGATGATAAGGTGGCGGAATTCTCCTGATTATTTACGATTAAAGGCCACATTAAATCCTTAAAGGCAAAAAGGGCGGTAAAGATTGCTAGGGCAACTAGACCTGATTTGGTTAAAGGAAGCATAATCCTCCAGAAAGTCTTCCAGATATTGCATCCGTCCAGTCTGGCTGACTCCTCCAGTTCCTTTGGCAATCCAAGAAAAAACTGCCGAAGCAGGAAGGTTCCAAAGGCACTGACAAGCCCAGGAAATACAAGTGCAAAGATGGTATTACGCATATTTAAGAAATCCACCATTAGATATTGCGGAATTACAAAGATCTGTACCGGTACCATCATCTGAAAGAGCACAATACCAAACAGAAAATTCTTCCCGGGAAAATGAAGCCTGGCAAAGGCATAAGCTGCCATAGCAGAAAAAAATACCGCACAAAGAACACGCAGCAGCATCATTGTAAAGGTGTTAAAGTACAGACGGATAAAATTATTATTCATCCATACAGCCTTATAGTTGTCCCATTGTAGCACCTTTGGAAAATACACATAGGGATTCATGGAAGTAGACTCCGTTACAGACTTTAAGGAGGTCAGAACCATCCATAGAAAAGGAAATAACATGATAATAGCACCCGCTGCCAATACGATATGCAGTATGATGCCTGTTCTAATTTTTTTTGATTTCATCAACTCTCCATTCCGTCATCCAAAAGACTTCTGTCTTACATATAGCTGACCCACTTCTTCTGTGCTTTCATCTGCAGCATAGTAATCATCATGATAATTACCAGCAGCAGGACAACAATTGCCGAGCCGTACCCCTTATTGCTGTATTTAAAGGAATTATTGTAAAATAAATAAACCAATGAAACGGTACGGTTATAGGCAGGGTTAGCAACATCTATCATCATAAAGATTACGTCAAACACCTGCATGGAAGATATTATACTGGTAACTGCCACAAAGAATAATGTTGGAGATACCAAAGGCAGGGTAATATGCAGGAACTGATTTACTCTCGATGCCCCATCAATCTCACTTGCTTCATAGAAATCTCCTGGTATCTCCTGAAGCCCCGCCAGTAGAATTACCATACAATAGCCAATGGTACTCCAGATACCGATGACAGCAATTGAAACCAATGCGATATCCGGACCTTCTGTCCATTTTACCTTTCCTATTCCCAGGTTATGAAGTATATGATTGAGAAACCCGAACTGATAATTGTATAACCATCTCCAGACCATTGTCACCGCAGCTGGTGCAGCTACCATTGGTACAAAATATATGGTTCTGTAGATACCCTTCCCTCTGACCCTCCTATTCAGCACAACTGCCGCCAACAGTGCGATTGCCATTGTAATTGGTACCACCAGACCGGTATAGACCAGTGTATTACGAACAGCATACCAGGTCTGTACATCCGAAAACATGTCTCTGTAATTCTTAAGTCCAATAAATATATTTCCTTTTCCAAAGGCCCCGCTCTTAAAAAAGCTTAGATATACCGTCTGCAGGATTGGAATAATATTCAAAATGAATAAACCGATGATTGTAGGCGCAATCATGATATATGCCCACTTCCATTCATTCAGGACATTTCGCGGGATTTTTCTTTTTCTGGCGGTATCTTTCATTACTGCCATTATTATCAGCCTCCTTGGATTAGTGCACAGGTACTCCTCCTGCCGCCTTCGTTCAAGTCCGGCTGCCATCCGGGCAGCCAGACTACTTGTTACGTTTGTTTTTATTTCTGCTCATGCTCTATGGCATTGTTCATCATAGCTGCAACTTCCTTACAGGCAGCCTCCACATCTCCTCCATTTGCATAAACATTCGTTAAAAGTTCATAGGCCTTATCCTCCCATAAGCTGGTCTGATTCGTATAGGGCCTGATCTGAGCATAAGTCACCATGTCTAAATATGCCTGTACCTGAAATCCTGGATATGCCTTGGTCCAGGCATCTGCCGTGCCGTTATAGGCAGAGATTGCAATTCCCAGTTCTGCCTGTTTCTTTTGCCCTGCTTCGTTGCTTAAGTACTCGAGCCATTTCCAGGCTTCCTTTGGATGTTCTGTAGTTGCTGCGATACAGTTGCCCAATCCGTTAAAGATGGAAGCCTGACCGCCATTATTTGATTTCGGAAGTACGGCAACATCACAGTTTTTTGCTATGTATTCATTGGCCGCAAAGCCGGAAAGATTCCAGGAGCCAAAGAATGCCATTGCTGTCAAGCCGTTCTGGAAGGCTTCTGCCCTTTCAGCATCTCCTGTAATTACCGGGGAAAGCCCATTCCTTACAAAGTCAAAGTAATATTTGATTGCATCTATTGTCTTTGGATCATCATAACCGGACTTCTTATCTGGCGTAACAATGGTTCCCCCATTCTGGTATACGAAGTTGTAATAACCCTCCTGATTGTGAAGAGGTGCAAGGATACCATACTGAGAGCCGTCCTTCTTGGTAAGCTTCTCGGCTGCTGCCTTAAGGTCCTCCCAAGTCCAGTCCCCATTAGGGTAAGCCACACCGGCTGCATCAAACATGGTCTTGTTGTACCAGAGTCCGATGGTATCGTAATCCTTGGGGATGGCGTACTGCCTGCCCTCCAGATTGTAAATCTGATTCAGCCCGGCCGGATAGTTTTCTAATTTAATATCGCTGCTGCTATTGATCTCATCTGTCAGATCCAGCAGCTGACCGTTTGAGGCATAATAATATATATTATTGGAATGCATCCAGAAGGTGTCCGGCAAAGACCCGCCGGTTGCTGCTGCTTCCAAAGCAGTCCAATAATCAGACCAGCCATTAACCTGGATATCTACATGAATTCCTGTTTCTGTTTCGAAGGCATCCGCCAGCTGCTGAATTAATTTTGCCTGATTGGAATCCCATACTGCATAACTGATTGTTACCCCTTTGACAGTTTCCGTGGCAACGGGTGTTTCTGATGCTTTCGCATCTTTTGTTGGATCCGGATTGACGGTTTCTTTTGAATTTAAATTTTTACTGCATCCTGCCATGAATGACATTACCAATAAGATACTCAAAAAAATACTCAAAGCTTTCTTTTTCATATAATTAATCTTCCTCCTCTGGTTCGTTCTTCTGGAACTAGTTTCATCTTATCATGAATACAAATTGCAATAAATGGAAATTTGTAATATATTTATGTTTAAATGTGCAATCCGGGGAGTTCTTTGTCTATAATCACGAAAGCCTTAAGACTGGTTCCATTAAAAATTTTCCCCTCCATACTTTTACCTGATGCTGGATTGGTGTTTCCATTATCTATCCTGTTAAAGGCATGAATCCCCATTTCCTTTAACAGCTCCTATCAATGAGAATGAGACAGTTTTCTGATTCAATGCGCTATAGCAATGTAAGTTTGAAACTAAGACGATTAAAGCTAATATATTTAGTGCAAAGTAAGCTTTTTCATGATATAATTTTTTTACAATAAATTACATTTATGGAGGTATTATCTATGTTAAAGAAAATTGGTATAATCCTGCTTGCGATTGTACTGACCGCCATGACTCCAATATTCAGTGTTTCTGCCGCAGAAAGCATAAGCGTACAGTCCTTTAACGGAAATACGGCAGTTAAATCAAACACCATAAGCCCAAATTTCAGGCTGGTCAACACAGGGACAACCCCTTTGCTGCTTTCTACGGTTAAGCTAAAGTACTATTTTACAAATGACGGAAGCCAATCAAACAACTTTTCATGTGACTACTCGACCATAGGTTCACAAAATGTGACCGGTACCTTTGGAGCCATGAACGGAACCAACACCGACAGATACCTGGAGGTAGGTTTTAAAAGCGGTGCAGGAACTCTTGACCCGGGTACAGGTATCGAGATAAAGTCAAGAATCTGGAAATCCGACTGGACTGACTTTCAACAGACCAATGATTATTCCTTTCATACTGCTGCAGCCTATACCGATTTCAGCTCAATAACAGGTTATATCGGAGGTGTACTGGTTTGGGGTCTTGAGCCCACGGGAACAGTTTCACCGACTCCTACTATAACTCTTACGCCTTCGCCTACAATTACACCCACGCCTACCATTTCACCAACTCCTACTGTCAGCCCGACCCTTACTCCTACCTTGACTCCCATACCAACTGTCACTGCCACTCCTACTGTGACCCCTTCCCCTGACTCCAATGTACTTTTTATTGGACGTTTTGACACCAGTGATCCGGCAGGTCCAAAGTTTTCCTGGGGTACTACTACCATCAAAGCTGCTTTTTCCGGAACGGGTATACAGGTAAACCTTAAATCCAGCGGTGATAACTGGTTCGAGGTGATAATCGATGGTAAAGTAAAAGCCCCCATCAATGTTACCGCCAAAAGCACCTCCCCTATTACCCTGGCTTCCGGCCTGACAAGCGGCACTCATACCGTTGAGCTGGTAAAGAGGACAGAAGCCTGGGTAGGTGATGTACAATTTCTTGGATTTACTGTTACGGATGGCAGTCTGCTGGCTGCTCCTTCTCCCTCTTTACGGCGTATAGAATTTATTGGTGATTCTATTACCTGCGGTTATGGTAATGAAGGCACCAGTCAATATGAGTCCTTTACGACAAAGAATGAAAATGCTTACCAGGCATACGGTGCAATAACCGCCCGTCTTCTGGAGGCTGATCCTGTTACTGTCAGCTGGTCGGGCAAGGGTGTAATCCGTAATTACGGAGGAGATACGACTGATCTGATGCCTTCTCTCTATTCCAGGATACTGGCTTATGATTCTGCCCTTCAATGGAATCCCAGCCAGTGGATACCTCAGGTAGTTGTCATAAATCTCTGTACCAATGACTATAGCATCGGTACCCCGGACAGAACTGCTTTTACAGCAGCTTATTCAAATTTAGTAGCAAAAGTCCGTACCCAGTATCCGGATGCACATATATACTGCGCCATGGGCCCTATGTTAAGTGGTGACAGTCAGTCAAGTGCCCGTGATTATATAAGTGGTGTGGTGAATCAGAAGAACACTGCCGGGGACACTAAGGTTCATTATATCGAATTTCCCGTTCAGGAATGGGCGAATGGTTACGGCGAAGATTGGCATCCCAGTCTGGTAACCCACCAACTAATGGCCAACCAGCTGGCAGCCAGAATACGTGTAGATCTGGGCTGGTAATACCTTCAGGATAATCAACCTATGACAAAAAAACTCTATGGCTATCCATTCTTACGTATAATGCGAAAGAATGGAAAACCATAGAGTTTTTAAGCTTATCTTTACTAGATTATTCCTTTACTCTATGCCTTTACTCTATGCCTTTACTCTGATTTCGTACTTAAAATATACCTGATGTAATCCCTTGCACTCTGCTCGACCTCATCGCCACTGATTTGAAAAGACGCGCGGAAAACAGTAAAGTACGAAAGAGCAATTGCTCCTATGTGTGCAGTGGCGGCTTTAAAGGGTATAATAATTTCATCTACTGAAAATCCCACAGAACCGGAGGGAGCATAATTTTCTTCCTTATCCCCAATTGACATTGCAAGGCCGAATTTCTTCCCGACCAGTTTGTTTCCATTTCTGCCATATGCCCACCCATAGGCGAACACATCATCCATCCACTTTTTCAGCAAAGGAGGATAACTGTACCAATACACAGGAAACTGAATTACGATATGATCTGAACGTTCCAACAGCTGCTGCTCTTTTTCAACTTCAATATTCCAGTCCGGATATTCTTCATAAAGCTCATGTATAATAAACTCCTCCGGATATTTCTCCAATTCCTGTTTCCACCTTTTGTTTACAATAGAGTTCTTTATATCAGGGTGTGCCAAAATTATAAGCGTTCTCATTGTATTCACTAATCCTTTCCACTTCAATGGTATTATACAGCCTTTATGAAATCTATGGGTAAGCTGTAACCATTGGTTTTACCTTATTATTATTTAAATCACGTCTAATGTAAATACACACAATAAAGTCAGTAAATACTTACCTGAAAGTATGTATTTCAATCTTGTTAGCTGATATACTATAATAAATTGGAGGTAAGTGTATGAAGCAATATAATCTAGGCATTGAAGCAACCCTTGAAATCCTTGGAGGTAAATGGAAGGCTTTAATAGTTTGTCAGCTTATGCCAGGTCCCAGAAGAACCAGTGAACTGGAACGTCTTATTCCTGATATCTCTCAAAAAGTACTTATTCAACAGTTGCGGGAGCTGGAAAGGGATGGAATTGTAGGCAGGAAGGATTATAATCAAATGCCTCCCTGGGTTGAATACGATGTGACGGAATATGGCAAAACTGCAAATAGGATCATTGATGTAATGTGTTCCTGGGGAAGAGAGAATATACGAATGAGAAAAAGCCGTGGAGAAGATATTTCTCTTTTGGAAGACTAATCCTTAATTTCAGCTTAAACCATGTGACCTGGTTTTTATTTGGTTCAGCCATATATCCTAATCCGTTTAAGTGGCTGTGACTCTCCATGAAAGCAGACCCTCACATATCTCATTTTCGTAGGTACCAGATGGTAGCTCAGCAGAAACTCATCCTTTACAATTCCTGCACTCAGTTCGGTAAATTCATTACCGTTACAGGAATATAACACCCGATAACCTTCCGCTGTTTTTTCAGCGAATTCGATTTCCACCACAGTAACTCTGTTCGTCCCCTCAAGGTCAGCCATTACCCATTGACCGCTGCCTTCCGCTTTCCATATTTCCTCATTTTCCTCGGTCAGACAGCTTGCCGGATGCCCCTCCAGGCAACTGCTGCAGAATACAGGTTTATGGATGGATAAAACCGTTCCCTCCGGCGGCACAGGCATACCGGTCTTGTAAGGGGGTGGCTGCGGCAGAATCCGCTTCTGCCCCTGCCACACTTCTCCTCCCTGCCCTGTTATGATTAGTTCAGCTGTCCCTATACCCTCTGCACTTGCTGTAATGCGATTCTTTCCCTCATAGGCGGTCCGGAACTCCACTGCTCCCTGACCATCCAAGAATCTGCCGTTTTCAGGACTGAATACCATGGATGTTCCAGTGGGAAATAGCCCTCCTCCCTCTTCCACCCGAAGAGTAACTTCTGCTGTATTGCTTAATATCCGTCCCTCCTTGTCTACAAGGGAAATTATAAGAAATGCATCCTCCGTACCGTCGGTCCTTATTGTCTGCCGGTCAGTCGTCAGGCTTAGTCCATAGGGTATCCCTTCCTTGTGTTCTTCCTCCGGTTCAATACCCCGAAGTTCTTTTCTGTACCAGTAATAGGTATTCAAAGGAAGCCTTGCATAATCAATCATTCCCATATGCCCCATGTCTCCAAAAATACTACCGTGATGAAAAGCGCACCATAAAGCCCTGCCTGAGCGCCATTTGTATCTGCATTCTGCCGTATCCCTGAAATTTGGGCTGAATACCCCCGGTCGATCTCCTACTACGCTCCCGTATTCCGTTACCAGATTGGGTACATCGGGGTGGATATAGAGGGAGGCTCCGTCCCCGTTATAACCGGCAACATCTCCAATCAGGTCAAAATCCCCCCTCTGTACCCCGCCCAGACCTGCCGGCCTTGATGGATCCAGTTCATGGCTCTTTTCAACCAGCCTCCGTGCCAAATGGCAGGCTTTGTCCTGAACCTGGGCTGCTGAGAAGAAAGGCTCATTGCACATGCTCCATATAACAATAGAAGGACTGTTGCGATTCTGCCTTATCATTTCTTCCAGGGTATCCATACAGCTCTTTTCAAAACCTGCCTCCTCTTCCTCCTTCACAGGGTACCCAGAGGCTGTCCAATAGCCATCTGCATCGGGTCCGCCGGTACCCCAAAAGCAAAGCTCTGACCAGAAGAGGAGGCCTTTTTCATCACAGGCTTTTGCAAAGCAAGGATGATGGGGATAATGGGAACCCCTAATAAAATTCATGCCACAGTCCTTAATCATCTGCACGTCACGGCCTAACGCTGTCCTGGTAACAGCATCTCCCCAGCCGGCATGGTCCTGGTGTACATTAGCTCCCTGAATTTCATAATGCTCCCCGTTGAGAAAAAAACCCTCTTCCTTATCGAATTTGAAATACCGAATGCCGAACGTAGTCTCATACAGGTCACAGAAGCAGTCGTTCACATAAAGTCGGGTCTTAAGAAGATATAACGCGGGATGCTCCGGATGCCAAAGGCTGGGAGAAGAAATCCAGAAAGCCGATTCCTTTGTAACCTGACTATTAGCCGGAAGCTTCACCAGTTCCACAAGTTTTTCAAGCTCTTCTCCCCCCTGGGAGATAACAGACTCCAGACGGCAGGTCACTTCGGTATCCCTTTTATTTACCAATTCCGTCAGAAGTTTCATAGCTGCTTCCTCCTGACTTATTTCCTCTCCATAGACAAAGGTCCCATTCCAGTTCACATGAATCTGATCGGTTACCAGCAGACTTACCTCTCTATACAGTCCTCCGCTGAATACATGCTCCCCGGCTCTGGGTGCAAGAGCTCCATCCCATAGATTATTCAAGCGGACAAACAACAGATTCTCCCCCTCTCTGACCAGATGGGCAATAGGAATCTGAAAGGCTGTATACCCTCCTTTATGAACGCCTGCCAATACTCCGTTTACATAGACCTCCGCTGCCTGAAAAGCTGCTCCAAAAATCAGGGATATTTCCTTAAATATCCATTTCTTTTGAATTACTATCAGCTTTCGGTAACAGCCATAGCCCACATAGAATTCATTTTCCATAAAGTAGGGCAGAGAAAAAGTATGCGGCAAACAGATATCATACCATTCTGAGTCAATATAATCTGTCTCCTTTGCCTCCAGATAATCACCGAACAGGAATTTCCAACCGTTATTAATCATTTTCTCTTCTCTCATACTCACCTCCGTCTGCAGTCAAAGACTGCCTGGTCTGCCTTTCCATATTATTATCTTACCCTATTATAAAACGCTTATATTATTGTAACAATCATAATATTTTGATATTATATTAATATATTGAACACAAGAAAGGCTATTATAATGGAATGTTTTTTTACCATACAGACAGATCGGGATAAGGAGCTTCCGCTCTGGATTACAGGGATTGGCTGGGATAAATTTCAGACTCATAAAAACAGGGAAGAAGACTTTTCTTCCCATCAACTCGCCTTTTGCGAGAAAGGAACCGGTAAATACCGGATTAGCGGGAAGGAGTATACGATAGAAAAGGGAATGCTTTTCTTTTTCCCGGCTAACATTCCCCATGAGTATTATCCGGTCACGGAACAATGGAGCCTCCGCTGGATTCTCTTCAACTGTCCCAAAATAGAATCACTACTTAAGGCAATTGACTTTCCCTCAGAGGAGGCTTTTCGAATCAGAAATTCAGAGGATTATGTGATATGTTACAATCTGATTTGGAACCTGTTGATTTCCCGCCGTTCAACAGGTATGTCAGAATCCTCCGGTATTTTTTACCGTTTTCTTACGGGATTGACAGCCCAAAAATTCCATTCAGATACAAAAGGTTTACGAAAAAAAGAAAAAATGCTGGAGGATATTCTTCATTATATAAAGAATACCATCCAGCAGGAGGTTACATTAGAAGATATGGCAGCTCAGGTAAGAATATCCCCCTCCTATCTATGCCGTATTTTCAAGGAAAGTTTCGGAATCAGTCCAATAACCTACACCATACGGTATAAAATCAATCTAGCCAAAGAATACCTTATCAGCCACCCTGAAACAACTGTCCGAGAGGTTGCAGAAATATCAGGTTTTCACGATTGCAGTTATTTTTGCGCTGTCTTTAAGAAATACGAATCTCAGACTCCAACCCAATTCCGTGATCTATACCGGTGTTGCTAAGGAACCGTAATGCTATCCGGTTTAAAATTCTCTACAGAGACCTTTTTCTCATAAAACCGGATAGCTTCTTTTTGTATACCTTCAAAAGTGTAGAAGGGGTCATCTTTTTGTAGAGGAAGCACTGTCCATTCTCTTCGACTCCCGGCTTTATAAACTGCCGTTATCAGTTCCACGGTCTTTCTGCCGTCAATACCGGTAATCAGAGGTCTTGTTCCTTCTTCCAGCGCTCTAAGGATATCATCGATTTCACCGGTATGGCCTTCATAAGGAAGATCCGGAAGAGAATCATAGAGGTATTGTATTTCATTGAGAAGAGCCTGATTGCCTCCCGTCACTGGAAATCCATTTTCCTTGGAAATTTCGGCCTGTATCTTCCAGGGTGCGGAGATCTTTGCATTATCGCATTGCAGTTCGATACCCTGTTCTTCTCCATGATGGATTACCGAGCTTGTAATGCTGGCTGCGCTGCCATCTGTATAGGTTAGAATGGCAAGAGAGAGATCCTCGACCTCAGAATTGTCATGACCCGTATTTGTAAGCAAGGCAGTTACAGCTTTAGGCAACTCTCCTTCAAGCCAGTTGAGCATGTCGATATGATGCACAGCATGATTTAGGGTCGGGCCACCACCTTCCTTTTCCCATGTCCCCCTCCACCAAAGGTCATAATAACTGTGCCCTCTCCACCAATGGGAATTGATATGGGCACAACGGATTTTTCCTGCAATTCCGCTTTCTGCAATTTTCTTCAATTTGTAGATTGAATTACGGAAACGGTTTTGGGCAATGCAAGCCATAACCACTCCGTTCTTCTTTTCGGCCTCCAGCATGGCATCACATTCGGCAAGGCAGGTAGCCATTGGTTTTTCCACTACCACATGGCAGCCGGCATTCATGGAATAGATAGCAATCTCACTGTGGACATATGGTGGTGTACAGATATGGACAAGATCAATTTTAACACCGGAGGATAACATCTTCTGGTGGTCATTAAATATTTCACAGTCCAACTTGTATTTTTCTTTCATGCCTTCTGCTTTCTCCGGATAAATATCACAAAGGGCAACAATCCTGCAACGATTTTGAAAGTTCAGCAGACCTTCTATGTGCATAGGTGAGATTCCTCCCGTCCCTACCACCGCAACTCTTATCATTTCGATTCCTCCTGTCATTTTCCTCTACTCGACTACCAGGGCCTGCATTTCTGCTTTGACACAAAGTTCGGCAGCTTTAAAGGCATGGGCCTGGGTCATGGCATGTTCTGTCCGATGGATGCAGTCTTTGATCAGCTGCCCAAAATAGGGATATCCCACCTGTCCCGTTACTTCAAAATGCTGTTCTACCGTTTCATTTACCAGATAAACATGGTTTCCTGTTCCGTCCGGTGTTCCTACATTACAGTACTTGCGCAGCTCTATGTACCCTTTTGTCCCAAGCAGGAAAGTACGTCCGTCTCCCCAGGTACTGAGGCCATCAGGAGTAAACCAGTCTACTCTAAAATGCTGAGTGGCACCATTCTCTCCCAAGAGCACCGCCTCCCCAAAATCCTCTAATTCCGGAAACAGGGGATGTCCATAGTTTCCCACCTGACTGTATTTAACCTCTGCCTCCTTCACATCACAATAATACAGAAACTGCTCAATTTGATGACTTCCGATATCACACAGGATTCCGCCATACTTCTCCTTTTCAAAGAACCATTCCGGGCGGCTCTTTGGATTACCGACTCTATGTGGTCCAAAGCCATCAATATGTATTACCCTGCCGATAGCTCCTTCTTTGATTAACTGCCCGGCAAAGACAGCCGCCTCCACATGGATTCTTTCGCTGTAATATACCATGTATTTTCGTCCTGTACGTTCCGTCATAGCTTTTGCTTTGGCAAGCTGCTCCAAGGTGGTCAGAGGAGCTTTATCCGTAAAATAATCCTTTCCGGCAGCCATTACCCTTAGTCCCAGTGCGCAGCGCAGGTTCGTTACGGCAGCTCCGCAGACCAGCTTTATTTCCGGATCTTGTAGTATTTCCTCTTCACTTTGAGCTGCTTTGGTTCGCGGAAAGGTTTTGATAAAATTTTCCACCTTAACAGGATCTGGGTCATATACCCACTTCAGAGTGGCTCCTGCTTCCTTCAGTCCGTTGCACATACCGTAGATATGCCCGTGGTCCAAAGCAATTGCCGCAACAAAAAATTCTCCCGGCTTTACTACCGGTGCCGGTTTTCCTATAGGCGCATAATTCATACCATCTGCTTTCATCTTAATTCTTTTCCTCTCCTCTCTCAGGCAACCTGAAAATTACCAGCGTAAAAGAAATGCGATTCCTCTTCTGATGGTTCTATTTAGCGGGCTTCTTCCTATTACCAAAGAAGCCCGTTAAGCACTTATTTACTGCCATAAAAATCATTATAATAAACGGTTCTTTCATTAATGATACTCTGTATGCCAGCATCCTCCAGCTTCTTCATGTATTCATCATAGGTCGCATCGAACTGGTCAGAGGGACAGGTTACAGCTGAAACAGTATATTCATCTTTCACAAGATTGATATCCGTAATAAGGTCGGGTGTGGAGGGGGCCGAGTAGGTTGCATCATGGACAACTGTTCCTGTCAGTCCATACTCATAATTCGCCAGTACGTGATCTTCATACCCTGGTGCTTCTTTGGAGGTGCAGGCATTAAAGTCCTCTACTGTCATAAAATATCCTTGATTTCCCACCAGGAACAGATCCGCACGAATCCAGTCCTTGTCTTTTGCATTGTAAGCCGCATCCTTTACAACGGGTACACCATTGTCATCATAAGTAAAATGTTCATTTTCAAAGCCATGGTATATTGCAAAGCCGCCTGCCTCGGTACCTAACCAGTCCAGGTAAGTCATCGCTGCTTCTACTTTCTCCTCGCTGGCTGTCTTGGGGCAGAAAGCTACAAGACCACCAGAAGCATAAGCTGAGCTGTATTGCTTTCCGTCATTTATATTCTTTAAGGGAGGGAGGGATACTAAATCTGCACCGGGTACATTCTCCTGAAGCGTCTTTAGCAGGGAACCTCTCATAACATCCACCGCATAGTTTACATTGGCTTCAAAAAATCCTGCATCTCCGGTAACGATATAGCTGTTAAAATTATCTCCTGTCATGGTGTAATATTCCTGATTTAACAATCCCGCATTATATAACTTGTTCAAAAATCGGTAGTATTCTCTGCTGCCGGGATCATAATAATCCTCACAATCTTCGTTAGCGATAGCTTTTTCTTTCTCATCCCCCGCAAGCTTTGAGAACGCTATCTTGGTATTCCAGCCGTTCCAGATTATTGCGCCGATTGTGGTATTTCTAGCATCGGGATTCTCATACTTCATTTTATAGATCACATCATAAAGTTCATCCGGTGTAGTTGGAATCTGAAGATTCAGCTTATCCAGCCAGTCCTTGCGAAGAAAAAGGTTGGACTTTGCCGTAGTAGCTCTTTTGGCTACGACACCAAACACCTCATTATTTGCTGTTCTGCCAATGTCCAAAACGTCTTCGCCAAGATATTCCTTTAAATTCTGTATCTGGTCGTTTCCATTGATGAACTCTGACAGATCCCAGATGCCCCCGTCCTTTAAATACTGCTCGGCGTAAGCATAGGTATAGGTAATGGTCAGATCCGGTGCGGTACCAGAGGCCATCATAGTCTGCATTTTTGTTACTTCGTCTCCTCTGGGAACCGGAACGAATTCCACATGAATACCGACTTTGTTCATTTCCTGATTTACATATTTTGTCCAGCGGTTATCGGTTATTGTAGAACCCTCCGGTGCGTTGCTTCGGTCAAAGAGTTCCACGGTAATAGTAACATTGTCAAACTGCTTTGACCCATAAGTCGTCTGGTACTTGCTTCCTCCCAAAGCTTCTGTCTTTCCCTTTTCATCGGATGCCGCTTCCGTATTGCTGGTTTCCTTGCTACCATTGTTCTGTGAATTTTTCCCGCATCCGGAAAACAGAATGGCTGTCATGGATAAAATCAGCATACCTGCTATCAGTCTTCTTTTCATAAATAAACCTTCCTCTCCTTTTTTACAGGCCACTTACACTATAACAAAAGCCGCCTTTCGCTTTGCAATATATAAACATTTCTGCTATTGCCTTTTATCATCCTTTTACTGACCCCAACATAACTCCTTTTACGAAATACTTTTGGAGCCAGGGGTAAACAATGAGTATCGGGATGGTGGATACCGCTACCGTAGCCATTTTTAAGGACTGAGTCATAACTCTGGTGCCTCCGCCCTCCAGACCTCCACCGGCATTGTTTAGCTCCTCCCCGAACAAGAGACTTCTGAGCCGTAACTGCAGCGTATACTTATCAGGATTCTGAATATACAACAGTGCATCAAAATAGCTGTTCCAATACCCTACCGCATAAAAAAGACCCATGGTCGCTATAATTGCAAGAGATAAGGGAAGTATGATACGAAACAGCACCTGCACCTCGGAGGCCCCATCTATGAGAGCTGCTTCCTCAAGACTTTCCGGAAGTTCCCGAAAAAAAGTCCTCATAACGATAAAGTTAAATACGTTGATTGCCTGGGGAATAAACAATGCACCTAAGGTGTCATAAAGATTTAATCCCTTTACGACCATAAAGGTCGGTATCATGCCACCACTGAAATACATAGTGAACAGTATCAGTCCGGAAAAGAGCTTTTTGCCGGGAAGCTTTTTTCTCGAAAGCGCGTAAGCAGCCAGAATGGTAAGGGCAAGGCTCAGAGCCGTTCCCATTAGTGTTACCAGTACCGTTGTCCTCATGGAAAACCATATCTGCTTTTTTCCGAGGATTTCCTTATAGGCATCCAGATTAAAGTCAATCGGATAGAAGGTTACCTTCCCGGAGAGCACCGAATTGTATCCACTTAAGGAATATGCCAATACATTCAGGAACGGATAAAGGCATACAAATACCAAAACGATCAAAATCGCATAAAGAATTACGGAACCAGCCGTTATTTTTTTTACACCGTTTATTATCTTAACAGTCATATTTTTATCCCCCTAAATAATTCCTTCTTCACCAATTAACTTGGCAAATCTATCAGCAAAAAATAAAATAATAATGTTCACCACAGACTGAAACAGACCAATTGCTGTAGAATCACTGTATTTAGCCCGCTCTATACCAATGCGGTATACATAGGTGCTAATTACTTCCGATATTGACATTACCTTGGAATTTCCCAGTAGCAGCGGAGCATCCAGTCCAATGGTCATCATTTTGGATACGGACAGAATCAGCATGGTGACAATAACCGGCTTTATGCAGGGGAGAGTTATGTACAGGAGTCTCTGAAATTTGGTAGCACCATCGAGATAAGCTGCCTCATAAAGGCTTTCATCCACACCGGTAAGTGCTGCAAGATAAATAATGGTTCCCCAGCCGATATCCTTCCAGACATTGCATAAAACATAGGTAAACACCCACCAGCCCTGGTGGCTTAGAAAGGGTATGGAAGGAATTCCAATGCTGTTCAGAAGGTTATTAATCGTTCCTCCCTGCTGTGAAAATAAGTTCGTAGCAATTCCTGCAACTACCACCCAGGATACAAAATGGGGCAGATAAAGAATCGACTGGGTTATCTTTTTGAACTTAAGCATCCTGACTTCATTGAGCATTAAAGCAACTATGATTGTTAAAGGAAAACTCACTGCCAGGGTCAGCAGATTCAGGTACAGCGTATTCCGTACGGACAGCCAGAAATTACTGCTCTTAAAAATCTTTTCAAATACCTTAAAACCGCACCAGGGGCTTGCAAATACGCCTTTAAACATATTGTAATCCTTAAAAGCTATGGTAACACCGTACATAGGTACATATTTGAAAATAATATAAAAAGCTATTACTGGTATCAACATGACATAAAGCCATCGATATCTCCATATCTGTCTTGAACTGCATGCATAATTCTGTCTTTGAACTTTTATTTTCCTGCTCTTGCCCATTGCCTTCCTCCTCAGGTTATGTGTTTCCATAAATGTATTGTAAATTCATTAAACTAAGTATAATATAGAATCAACACCACATCTAAGCATAATCATACATTTTTATTGCGTAATGCAACTTTTTATTGTTATTATTTATATAATCTTCTTTTAATATTTTTATTTTTTGTGCAATTCATTTAAATAGCAAAGGGGATATAATATGGAATTAGAAAGAGTAATGGATGCTTTGGACAAGAATATAATCTGTGAACATAAATATGATGATTTTGGAGGGGATTTTTTTCACAACCATGACGGCTTTGAGCTGTTTCTGTTTATCAGCGGTTTCGTAAACTATTATGTAGAGCAGCAGGGAAGACATATGAGTCCAGGTACCTTAATCTGTATCAAACCATACGATTTTCACCGCAGAGAGCTGGTCAGACCGGGATGTTATGAAAGAATTATTATCAATATCAGAAATTCCGTTATGTCCTCTTTATCCTCAGATCTAACCGCACTTTCCACCTGTTTCTACCGCCAGCCCGATGGATGTATCAATCTTATGCATTTAAAGGAGGAGGAAATGGAGGAATATATCTACCTGTCCCACAAACTCAACAAAGAACTAAACAGCAAGGAGTTTGGCGGTGACATTCTGGCAGAAAGCTATCTTAAACAGATTCTGGTCCTGGTAAACCGTTTGACCGGTAACCGGAGAGAGCTTCCTGAAAATATTATGCCCCGTCTGGTCAAGGATGTTATGATTTATGTGGAGTTACATCTCACAGAAGATATCTCTCTTTCACTCCTGGCCGGAGAGCTGCATCATAACGGTACTTATATCAGCCGGCGTTTTAAAGAAATCACAGGGCTTTCCCTGCAGCAGTATATTATAAAGAAAAGGATTACTTTATCCAAGAATTACCTGAATGAGGGGTATTCTCCCCTGGAAGCTTGTTTTTCTTCAGGTTTTAATGATTACTCCAACTTCTACCGAACCTTTACCAAACAGGTAGGCTTATCTCCTAAAAAGTATCAGCTTAACACTATGCTGCCTGGTACTTTGCCCCAATGAGAATTGTAAAAGCCATAAACTCACAGCCGTTTCCGTGTATGTTTATGGCTTTCTTCTTAACTGATATATTAACTTAACAAATTGTCTCTTATTTCCAGCAATAAAAGCTTTCCAACGGCCCCAGATAAGATTGAGGCAGCGTCACATGTTCCGGATGTAATACGATTCGTTCCAGGATAATATTGGGACTTACCGGATAGAAGCGCAGTGTATTTTCACCTTTACGGCAGTTAAATTTTTTATGATAGAGCTTAACCGAATCCTGTGCCTCCCTGCTCCACTGGGGACTTAGAAAGTATGGAATATCCATGTTCCATACCGTATTTTCAACAGAAACGGTCTCTCCGTTCATAGAGGTACCCACATATTGAAATTTCCTGTTATCCACAGGCGTTGACGGCGCCAGATAAAAGCAGGCTTCATAAATCCCATCGTTTCCCGCTACAAAACGGTATTCTAACCAGGGCCGCTCCTGGGCTTTAAGAAAGTCTGCATCGGCTGGATACACCTTCATGGCAGTTCCTGTCCGTCCATAGGGAGCAAGCCTTATAAAATCTGCTCCTTTTACAGAACCTTTGTTATAATAGTGGTCCGCCTCCATAGCAATATAACCATCATATTCAAGAAAGGTCATGGGCTCATACCTTGAAAGATCCGGCTGTTCTGCTTCTACCGATATGATAACCCTGGCATTGTCGTTTCCCTCTACATAAAAGATCCCTTCTTCTTTTCCTTTCAACAAGGAACGTTCAACTGTTACTGTAATCGTATCTTTTAAGCAGGTCTCTCCGCTAGTCTTCGAAAACCGGAGCCAGGGACAATCCGATAAAATACGGTACCAGACAGGTCCTTCACTTCCACAGGCAATATCAAGGGTGAAACAATCCCTGTCCGGTCTGAGGAAATCTTGAAATCTCATATGATTCCCTATCCAGTGTTTACCGATATTGTACTCCCCTGAATCGGATTTGCTTACTATTATTCTGGGATTATTGGCTGGTACTGTATATATTTTCAGAGGGTATTTATTGTCATCTTCGCACCATTTGGTAAATCCAAAATGCTCGGACAGCCCAAAACCATAAAACCTGCCGCCATCCAGGGTATGTAAGATCTCTGTGATGGCTTTATCATAAGAGAGGCAATTCTCTATCTTCTCTGCCAAAAGATTAGCTTCCATCCGGTTCTGTCTTGCATAGAATTCATTTCTTCCTGCCAGTATCCAGGTCTTCATAAGATTGGCCGTTCCCACTGCCGGGTAGAAGATCAGCTCATAAAAACCGGAAGCCAGAAAGTCAGGACACCTTGATTTCAATTCATTGCAGCGGTTGATGATCCATTCGGAATTACGGAGAAGTTCTTCTGCTTCCCCAAAATGTACCGGATGATATATCTTTTCATTCATTATCTCATGTTTGCGCCGCTCGCACATCAGAGTATATTTCTCAAGGATACAGGCTATATCCATAAGCTCCTGTTCCTCAAAACCTTCACCGAACTGCCGTCTTACCCAATGCTCCGTAAAATCTCTTGTATTATTTGGGTTGGTCGAACCCAGCATATCCATATCATAGGCCAGCTCCAGAATATAGGAAAGAGCAAATTCCTGGGTTCCGATATCTCCCACATTGACCACCCAGATATCTCTTACCCCATAATCATATGCCATGGACAGCTGCTCCCACACCTTAGGAAGATAAGTGGAACCAATCCACTGATATGAATGGGCTCCACCATGCATGTCGATATGGTAATACATTCCGTACCCACCTTTATGATCCCGCATCTTTTCCGTCGGCAGGGTTCTGTTATAGCCGTGATTGTTGTCACTTAACATGAGGGTCACTCCCTCAAGCTCCGGATCTTCCATTAGTCCGGGTGTATTCTCATCTCCATAAAAGAAAGCCTCCACCTCGGTAAATAAGACAATTTGTCTCGGCACCTTATGAAGCTCCTTATTCACCTGCTCACGAATCAACCGGTTCTGTTCCCGGAGAACCTCTCTTAAGAGCGCGATATTCTCCGCCAGGGATGCCTTCTGCATGATAGCAGTGTCATTTTCGCCTCGCATTCCAAGGGTAATTACATTTTCGAATTGACTGTTCCGTTTTAGGCCATCCTCCCAGAATTTAAGGATTCCTTCCCGATTACTCTGAAAATCCCAAGCATCACCGTAAACAGAAGCTTTTCCCCTGACCTTTCCATACTCATTTCCACTGCGCATACAGGGTTCATGATGGGAAGTGCTCATTACGACTCCAAGTTCATCGGCCAGGATTGCACTTTCAAGTCCCGGTCCGTCCAGGTTGAAATCAGACCCCCACATGGCAGGCCAAAGATAATTACCTTTATTCCTTAGCAATAATTCAAAGACCTTCTCATAGCATCTTGCATTGATTCCTCCGAAATTTTTCATTGCCCAGTTGCCAAAAGCCGGCCACTCATCATTGATAAATATACCTCGATATTTAACAGAAGGTTCCTTTGAAACCATTTGGCAGCTGTCATACAGTATCATCTCCGGTTTCTTTGCAGGGCAGACACCGCTCCAGTTAACCAACGGAGATACTCCTAACAACTCGGATAAGTGAAACAGTCCGTATATCGTTCCTCTTTTATCACTGCCGGCTATCAGAATTGCTTTCCCTATCCCTGTTACAGGCTTTTCTATCAGTTGGAACTTAAAAACTTCTCTTTTCCCCTGGATTTCCCGGAGGTTTATTCTTCCTTCACGACTCAGCTGTTCCAGTACAGGACTTTTATCAAAGGTTCCGTAAATTACTGCATCGATATCTTGCCCATGATCAATCAATTCTTCTTTTCTGATACAGCCTGGCATTGTACCAGTTATCATCTGAATATCTTCCCTGACTTTTACTGCAATTCTTCGGACTCCTGCAAAGGCTTCCTCTTCTTCGTAGAACCATAGGTTTCTTCCAATAATTATCTGCTCCATATTCTCTCCATTCCTTTTTGTTTTGTAGCTATTCAGTAATTTTAGTACTCCCTGTATTGAATTATAAAGGAATTTCATGATATAATCTTTGCAGATTACGGTATCTTTATTGCGTTAAATTACTATTTGAGAATTATGAACAGGCAGGATACGGTACTTTGATATACCATGTGCAGCCACTAAGTAATACGGACTGCAAGGTTTGCAACTGACAGCTGACACGATAAACGGACTTGTCTGAGATA
The DNA here is from genome assembly GCF_033100115.1 of Anaerocolumna sp. AGMB13020. NCBI lineage: Bacteria > Bacillati > Bacillota > Clostridia > Lachnospirales > Lachnospiraceae > Anaerocolumna > Anaerocolumna sp. AGMB13020. The sequence continues at coordinate 1,782,778 of NZ_CP136910.1, forward strand.
TATAGAATATATAAGAACTAGTACTAGCAGAATAATCTAATATGAGGTATATGGATATGTCATTTGATACAATGGTTCCTATTCAGAGCGACTTGCTCTGTTATCATAACACCACTATTCCGGAAGACCAAAGTACCAGCAATCTTTCATATCATCGGCATAATGCCTATGAGATTTATTTTTTTCTTGGTGGAAATGTAAAGCTTTACATTGAACACTCCTGCTACCAGCTGGTTCCGGGGGATCTTTTTCTGATCAGCCCTGACCAGCTTCACCGGAGTGTATGTCTGGATTCAACTACCTATGACCGGACAATCATCAACCTGAAAGAGCCTGTGCTGCGAAAACTTTCCAGCAGTCGTACAGATCTCTCCTCCTGCTTTCATGCTGGTTCGGCAGAATATGCCAGACATATTCACTTAAACACCACTGCAAAGAAGCAGTTCCTGAATCTTAACGGACTGCTGAACTTTGCTATGAAACAGACGGAATTCGGTCATGACGTTCTGACAAACGCATATCTGACCCAGCTCCTGGTCTTTATAAACGAACATTACTATCACAGTACAAGCGTAAAAGAACGCAATATCATGCCGGAGCTGATCAGCCGGGTCATGGTGTATATTTCCGAGCACCTTACCGAAGAGCTTACCCTTTCCCGCCTGTCTCAGATGTTTTATCTAAACGGAACCTATATCAGTTCCCAATTCAAGCACCACACGGGACTAACCCTCCGCACCTATATTCTTGACCAGAAGATAACTTTTGCCAGGAAATTGCTGCTGGAGGGCTACAGTGTTTCGGAAACCTGCTCACTGGCAGGTTTCTCTGATTATGCAAACTTTATACGTTCCTTTACCAATCTTACCGGTATATCTCCCGGTAAATATTACAAACAATACCGAAATCTGCACTGAACCGGATTGCTTTTCCTATAGCTGAGCTCCTTTTATCAGCTCTTCCCGGAAGCCTCTGTCAGGATTTCTGGTAATCTTTTTCAACTCAAAATAACATATTGCATTGTCTGACAGGATAATCTGTATTTCAGCGGTCTGCTCCTGCACAGTAACTGTTTTTGTTGCTGTGTAAGGCTGGCTGCATTCACGAAGGAGTTCCAGCTGTTCTTTGGAGGGATTGGCTGGATTTCCAAGATTGATCCAGTCTTTTAAAGGGTTACAGGTATTTTCGTCTACCAGCTTTGTCACCAGCAGATATTCACCGTTATCTGTCTCAATACGGAGGTCTAGGATAAGCTCCTCCTTATCGCCCTCTTCTACGGGATTCCAGCAGATTCCTCTGAGATTTCCCTCCCCATCCCTGGTTACCACATACTGCTTTCCTCTTGCAACTGCCTGCCCCTGAAGCTTTTGAAAAAATAAAAACGTATAAAACGTAGGTTTTGGTATCATACCATTTGCCAACAGGCCAAAACCACCGGAAAAAGGTGTATAGGCAACCCCTGCTTCCTCAAAAACATCACCAAAGGTCCAGTAGGAATAGGAAGCACAGACATCACCCATTTCATTTAAGAGCCCGGCAACATATGCTGCATTCAGATTGGTATCATGGATCGGGTTTAAGGGTGTATAGGACGTATTGAATTCCGTAATATGCATTTCCATACCGGCATATTCAGAAAAACTGTCAATAATATCTCTGCTGGTACGGAGTTCAGATAGAAAAACTTCCTGGCTTCTTAATTTTTGGTAATCATAATGCCCTTCTCTGACAGGCATTTCCGTTGCATAAGCATGCCTGGTGACAAAATCCAGTGGGGTCTTGTGCTCTGAGCAAAAAGCAAGGAACAGACTCAGCCAGCGTTCATCATCCACACCGCAGATAGCAGGACCTCCGACTCTTAACTGGACATCACATGCTTTCACGGCCTTACTGGATACTTCATACAAGCGAAAATATTCCTGCATATCTGCACCCTTCCAGAATCCCGGAAGGTTCGGTTCATTCCAGACTTCAAAGAGCCAGGTTCTTACCTCTTCTATACCATAACGGGAAATCCAGTGATTAATGGTAGCCTTTATCAATTCTGCCCATTTACCATAATCGGAGGGTGGCGTAACATTGCCTTTCCAGTAAAATATGGTCTGGCTGCCAGAGGCCAGTTTTTCCGGCATAAATCCCAATTCCACAAAAGGTTTCAATCCCAGGGAAAGATAATCGTCAAATACCATATCCACATAAGTGAAATTATATTCAACCTTTTCCACTCCATCCTCCTCATAGGTCTGATAGATAGCCATATCATCACAGAATAGTCCATGACCTCGGATATAGGAAAAGCCTATTTCTTTTTGTACCTTCTCAAGCTGCTTGTGGTATTCGTGTCTTAAAGCCAGATTCATGCGCCCTGTGCCGATGCAGTAGCAGGCTTTGTTATGAAAGGGTACACTGTCGTCTTTCTTTATTCGTACATCTATCTGTTTATCCATTTTCTACTCCTCAATGTAATACTCACTCTATTAAAGCACCTGATGCTTTCGTATCTCTTATTATTCTTTTACACCTCCGATGGTAAGCCCTGTCACGAAATATCTTTGCAGGAAAGGATACAGGGCAACAATGGGCAGACAGGTCAGAATGGTCGCTGCCGCACGTACGGAAGTAGTGGTAACCTGCGTACTGGTTCCCGCTACTCTGGAAGTATTGGCATCTCCACTTAGCTGGCTGACGGAAGACAACAGCTTCATAAGCTCATACTGAAGGGTGGTAAGGTTCTCATTCATACGATTATAAAGCATAACATCAAACCAGGCATTCCACTGTCCTACGGCAATGAACAATGCTACGGTTGCAAATACCGGCATACATAAGGGAACAATGATTTTTCGAAAAATAGTAAAGTATCCGGCACCATCCATCATAGCCGATTCCTCCAGACTGTCCGGCAGGCCGTTCATATATGTACGGATAACCAGCAGGTTGAAGGCACTAACCATACCTGGAATAATATACACCCAGAAACTGTTGGTAAAGCCCAGGCTCTTATTCAGCAAAAATCCTGGTATCAGACCACCGTTTATATACATGGTCATTACATAGAGCACAGAGATGGGTTTGGCAAAAATAAAATTCTTTCTGCTGATAACAAAGGCAATCAAAGCGGTTACAGAAAGCTGCAATACGGTACCAACCACTGTTCTTAGCACCGATATATACAGACCTGTTACCATACTCTCTTTGTGTAATACGGTCTTATAATTTTCAAGCGTCCATTTACGGGGCAGTAGATGGATTCCTCCACGAAGAGAATCGATGGCATCGTTAAAGGAAATTGCCAGGGTATTAATGATTGGATATATGGTCACAATAACGAATATGGTCAGAATCAGACCGATAATACCTGTATATATAAGGTTCTTTATTTGAAATCTCTTTTTTTTCTGATACATTACTTTTGATGCTCCCATGGTTCTTCCCTCCTAGAAAAGTCTTTCTTCCCCGGCTGCTTTTGACGCCGAATTGGCCAGAACAATCAGAAGGATACTGACAAGACTCCTGAAAATACCAGCTGCCGTACCGAGGGAATAATCCGTCTGGCTGATACCATACCGTAGTACATAGATATCGATTGTCTGGGATACGCTCTGAATCAGTCCGTTGGTGAGCAGATATTGAATTTCAAATCCTGCATTCAATACGTTACCGATATTAATCAGTAATAAGATAAAAATTGTTGGTTTAATGCCTGGAAGGGTAATGTGCCACATCTTCTTTAACCTTCCGGCACCATCTATGGATGCTGCCTCATACAGATCCGGATTAATGGCTGTAATAGCTGCCAGATAGATAATACTGTTCCAGCCTGTTTCTTTCCATACATTGGTAAAACCTACAATCCACCAGAAAAATCCCTTATAAGTGAAAAAGTTAATGGGAGCATTCAGGATATGTAATTTCACCAATACTTCATTGATAATACCATTATCCACGGAAAGCGCATCCTGCAGGATACCGCATACAATAATCCAGGACAGGAAGTGGGGCAGATATGAAACGGTCTGCACAAATTTCTTAGGCCCTTTATGTACTACCTCATTGAGAATCAAAGCGAAACCTATGGCAAATACCAGCTGCAGCACCAGATTTATAATTCCCATTGCAAAGGTATTCCGAATGACTCTGATAAAATCAGGATTATTAATAAAGAGGAACTTAAATTTATCCAGACCGACAAATTTCGAATGGAAGAATCCGTTAACCGGCTTATAATTTTGAAATGCCATAACCCAGCCGATTAAAGGTATATAATTAAATATCAATACATATATGACGAAAGGAAGGGATAACAACACCAGTTCCTTTTGTTTCACGATTTCCTTCCAGGTTATTTTAACCCTGGCCTTTTCGATCGGTCCTTCTTTACTGCGTTTTCTTAAAGCCATTGTTAGTACCATACTTTCTTTTAAAATAGAGCAGGCAGCGCGGATCTACATCCAGCTGCCTGCTCGCAGCTTACAGGTTATTTGGCGGGTCTTACATCTTTACCCTGAACCTTTTCAATACGGTTATATACTTCTTCCTGCATTTCTTTTAAGAAATCTTCCGGTTTGCAGGCATTGTAAGCATCCATGTATTTATTCCAGGATTCATCGAAATCACCTGCGATAACTACCTGGGGCAGATATTCCTGTTTTGTATCGCCCATTTTGGTCCAGGCAAGACCTCCTGGTGTCTCGGTCGTTAAATTGTTGGAGAAAGACCACATAGGATACCAGGGCTGTTCCATACCATCTATTTTATTGTAATCCAGCATTTCCACATAAGTCTTTGCTCCATATGCGGTAAGGCATTCCTGTACCTCTGCCGATAAACCTTCAAAGAATTCAGAGGGCTGAGTATCAGGTGTCATTGCATTCTTTCCGTCAGGGTTCATACCTGAGAAATTAGGGAAATATCCGTAAGCGGAAAGATTAGAAGCCTTGTAGTCTGCATTAACAGCATTATCTCTCATTTCCTGGGTCCTGTAGTAGAGTCCGTCATCTCCTACCAGGTAATCCGTTCCTTCAATACCCCAGCTGCGCAGAGTCACGATTTCAGGATCCAGCAAATCATTGACGAACTGAAGAGCACCTTCCACATCCTTGCAGCTTGTTGTAATACTTAAGCCTCCGGTAAGAGCCATTGCTTCATTGGCAGCATAGTACTGCTCCTGCATACCGGGATCAATGGTAATTCCTAAGGGAACATATGTACAATCATTGAGTTTTTGTGTCTTAATCGCTTCTTCCGCGGTATTAAAATCCCAATGCTGTTCTACCATACAAAGTACACGTCCGGAGGAAACCTTCTCTAAGAACTGGTCGTGGTTCATTGTCATAAATTCCTGATCAATGATACCTTTTTTATATTCCTCGTTCAGCTTCTGGAAATATCTCTTTGCGGTAGGTGTTGTATTGTAATCGATAACTTCAAAGGTGGAAGGATCCACAATAACAGATCCGTTGTTAGGATGTCCGTCCAGGAACTGAGGCGGATTCTCAAGGCAGAAATAATACCAGTCATAAGCCAGGATCTCAAAAGGAATAACAGAGGAACCATCAGCCATGGTAGGATTTGCTGCATAATAATCTCCCAGGAGCTTGAACAGTTCATCCAGGGTTTCGATCTTAGGGTAATTAGCCCATTTTAATACTCTTGTCTGTATCCAGAATGCTTCTCCGTTATTCTGGGTATCCATGAGTTTTTCATTGATCTTGCCAAACTGAGGAATGGAATAGATATGGCCGTCAGGCTGTCTTAAGGAGTTCCACTGGATTTCATTCCAGAAATTCTTGATATTTGGATATTTATCCAGATAATCATCCAGCGCTACCAATGCTCCTGCATCATAAAGCTGCTGTGTATAGTTGATAAAATCCGGATACTCACCGCTGGCAATGAGCATACCCACTGCTTCTTCTGCGGTCTGCCCAGTTAACCAGGTTTCTTTGCATTTCGCCCCAATTTTTTCTGCAATTAAATCCTGTACAACATTGTTCTTATTGAGTTCTGTTCCCTGTCTGTCGAAAAAGGCCGTGAACTCCTTGATTTCTTTTGCTGCCCCACCGGTTTCAGTAGAATTTTTACTGTTTTTGTCATCGTTTTTTCCACATCCTGCAAATAATGCGGTTACCAGCATGACACACATCAAAACTGCTATAAAACGCTTTTTCATAACAATCCTCCTAAGATTTTTTCACTTCCGTGATAACTATATTTTAGCATTTCTGCACAACACATTAATCATACAAACTTCATATAAAACCACCACAAAGTATATATGTACAATTTAAATATACTATTTTATATTTTTCTATGCATTTTTTTAATTTTCAATGAAGCTTTCCTATTTGCTTTTATCATAAGTTTACTGCCGGAATTCAGAATCGGAGCTGTTAAATAAATGCAAAACGGTAAGAAATCTTCTGTCTTTCCTTTCATGCACTGCCTGAAAGATAGGTTGCTGATTTTGTGTGCAGAGAACAGTTTATGTCGTAGCACACGAAATCCGTAATGGTTCTTTCAGCCGGTGTAGAAGAAATACAAAAGGCTTCTTACCGCAAAATTGCCTAAAATGAAACAGCTTCTGTAAGTACTGTTCTTTGTTAGAAATTCATAATCCGATAAAAAGCTTCTTTGGGATTATGATCTTCATCAAAGAGCAGCGGCCAGTTCTTTCTGCCTCTTTCTGGAAAATTATCCAGCCAGGTGCTGTCATCTGCAGCCCCCCATAAGGTTACACTGTCTATGACCTCCCTGTATTCCCTGAATAATTTAAAGTAATTGTCAAAAACAACCGCCAGTTTCTCCAGGATGTCCCCGGAAGGTTTATCAAGCCTGCTTCTGTCGTTAAACTCAAACAGGGATATATCCAGCTCGGTTATGTGCAGCCGGACACCAAGAGAAGCATACATTTCTATGGTTTCTCTTACTTCCTCCAGGGAAGGTCCGTAAATATTCCAATGGCACTGCATTCCAATGCCGTCGACGGGTACTCCCCTTTCCTTCATGCCTTTCACAATTCGAAAGATCTTACTTCGCTTATCCGGATTCGTTTCATTATAATCATTGTAAAATAATTTACAATCCGGAAGTATTTCCCTTGCTGCCATAAAGACCTCATCCATATACCCTTCACCAAGAATCTCAAGCCATTTGCTCTGGCGCAGAATCATATCCTGTTTGTCTTCAATAGCCTCATTAACCACATCCCAGCAGCTGATCTGTTCCTTATACCTTCCGCCAAGCATCGCCATGTGATTTCGAATTCTCTTCAACAACCCGGCCTTGTCCGTGTCCTCAAACACCCAGTGGGGCGTCTGATTGTGCCAGACAAAGGTATGCCCCCGCATTGTCAGATTATTTGCAGCAGCAAATTCTGCTATCATGTCCGCAGACTTAAAATCATAGAAATCCTTCCCAGCTGTTACACTGGCATATTTCATTTCATTTTCACAGGTAATGCTGCTGAAATGTTTCTTGATCAGGTCTCCGTGGCTGACCACTGTTCTTGCACTGACAGCTGTCCCTACTTCAAAATAATCTCTGTACTTTTCTTTTAAGCTCTCCATCATAACCTCTTTTCTGAATAGCCAGTCTTCCTCGGATATTCATTATTTATACTGGTGAGCGTATGTATTACAGACCTATTCGAAACTGCATGCACCGTTCTTACCCTCCATGGGAACCTGCTGCAATTTACTTCACGTTGTACTGCTGCGTTATTAAATATTTCTTTATTCTGAGTGTATCCGATAATTATACTGTACCCTGTGAATGTTCCACTTTGCAGTGTAGCGATGCAAAATACGGCAGGGGAGAATTTAAGGCAATGAGGTTACATTCCCAAAATGTAACGCAGCCCTGCTCCAATACAAAGCCTTTCAAACGGTGTAATATATTTCAGAGGCTCAGAATAAAGTGGAGATTTGGCCGGTGCGAGTTCTTCAAATACTCCTCGTAACTCATACAGCCCATAAACAGCATAATAAAATAAAAACAGAATATCCTCTCATCAATAGCTGCCTGCTAATCATATTTTGCTATTTTAAATATAGGAAGATAGCGATTCTCAAAAGAGTTCCTGCCTGATTCCCGTTTTATCCTATTGTAGAATTGTGATCGTTATGGTGTAGATGTAAGCGTTTTTTTCGATACTCTCTGGGCTGACAGTCACAAAGCAATTTGAATTCCCGGTTAAAGGTTCTTGAATTCTCATAGCCGCACATCAGGCTGATGGTTAAAATATCATGACCGCTGCCCTGTAACAGCAGCTTGGCATAATCAATCCGAAGGGTATTCAGATATCCGGAGAAGGTGGTGTGAAGCTTCTCGCTAAAAATTCGGGATATACTGTATCTGCTGATGCCAAATCTTTTTGCCAGTGAATCCAGAGTGACCTGCTCCGTATAATTTTCCGATAAATAGGTAACAAGCTGTGCCGTTATGTCGGGTGAATTGCTATCCCGGTTCTTAACAAGTTTCAAAGCCGGCAGTGCCCTTGCCAGAATCAGCTGTATATATGCACTGATTACCGGTATATCATCTGCTATATCCGGGCGGGTTTTCAAAAGGGAAACAATCCCATAGACGATATCGGGATGTATGCCACCGGTCAGAAAAGGGATAGCCGGATGATTTGCCATTAAAACAGACATAAAATCCCCACCCATAGCCGCAGGGCATAGAATCAGCGTTCCTTTGGAGGAGCCTGCCGCTCTTACGGTTTCATAACCATGTATCCGGTTAGGAAAAACGATACTCAGTTCCCCTTCCTTAAGCACCTGGCTGGTGTTCCCTACCGTTATCTCCATTTCCCCCTTTTGTACCAGAAACAATTCCAGTCCTCCATGCAAATGTGCCGGAAAAGTAAAGTCATCCAATACCTGGAATAAAAATCTTTCCGAATTGCTTTCATAAAATATTTTCATAGTTTCCCCTTTCCCTTAGTCCCTTTCGGTCTGCCAGACAAAGAAAAATAACAGAACGGCAGGTTTTGTTTAAGGATTCATCCCAGTCAGTTGTAAACCGCAATAATTGTCTAATATTTTATCTCCGTTGGCAAGTATTATATCATATCAAATGCTATAATACTATTAGCTTTTACTTATAGAATCGGGAGGAAAATTACTTATGAAATATAAAATGGCCATAATCGGTTATGGCGGTATGGGTAGCTGGCATGCAGAAAATGTCTCATCCAGAATACCTGATCTAATGGTGAAGGGGGTACTTGACATTCAGCAGAGCGCCTGTGAAAAAGCAGCCGGACAGAACCTGTATGTCTATTCCGATCTCAAGGAGCTCCTTGCAGACGGTGAAATAGATCTGGTCACCATTGCGACCCCAAATAATTTTCACAAGGAATATGCTCTTGCACTTTTGCAGGCAGGAAAGAATGTTATTTGCGAAAAACCGGTTACCATGAATGTCCGGGAATTGGAAGAAATCATGGAAGCAGCAGCGTCCAGCGGTAAAATATTCTCCATCCATCAGAACCGCCGTTGGGACAAGGATTTTGTGATAGTTAAGACCATTCTGGAACAGCAAACCATAGGAAACCCCTATTTCATAGAAAGCCGTGTCCAGGGATCCAGAAGGGCTATGTATGGCTGGAGGGGTCATAAGGTAAACGGAGGGGGTATGGTCCTTGACTGGGGTGTCCATCTTTTAGACCAGTTCCTAATCCTCATAGATTCACCGGTAGTATCCGTACAGGCTCACCTGTTCAATCTATATTCAGACGAAGTAGAGGACAATATCAAGATTCTGCTGCGTTTTCAGAACGGCGTTTCCGCCCTCTGTGAAATGTCCACCAATTGTCTTATCAACAACCCCCGCTGGCACATTTCCTGCATTGACGGTACCGCTGTAATTGAAGACTGGAGCTGTAAGGGTAAGCTGGTCAAGCTGAAGGCGGATTCTGAAATGACCTGGAGCGAGGACATTGTTTACACCGAAGCCGGTCCTACAAGAACAATGGCCCCAAGGCCCGAGTATACCACGGAAGTACTTGCTTTACCAGAGGTAACGTCGGATTGGAGTGATTACTACCAGAACATTGTTGCCGTTATGGAAGGACGGGAAGCTTTGATTGTCAAACCGGAACAGGCTCTGAGAGTCATGAAGGTAATCGAAAAGGTCTTTGAATCAGAAGCCTCCGGTAAAGGCATCAGCTGTCTTATATAGCAGAGGAGATCTTATGAGAGATTAAATAAAATACTTAAAGATTACTGGAGAGTCAAAAGTAATGGTTGACTTTTGACTCTCTAGGAAGATTATTTATGTATAATAAATATCATTATTATGAGATTTCTTTTATTATGAAACATTTTAGAATTACAGTAATCAAGCAACACTGCCGGGACAAGTGGCAGACTGTTGAAAAAAATCCAGAAGAAAGGTTGCCGTTAAAAGCCTGGCAATAATTCGTCAGGCGGCAATACCGCAGGATCTCCTGCGATATGGGTATCATATGAAAAAAGCATTGATTTTCCAGGGTGGCTGGGATGGACATGAGCCGGTTCTGGTCTCCGGTCGTTTTGCAGAACTATTAAAAAAGAACAATTACGAGGTAAGAATAGAAGATAATCTGGATTGTCTGTCCGATGCAGAAGAATTAAAGAAACTCGATTTGATTGTCTCCTGCTGGACCATGGGTGAAATAGACCATAAATACGTCGTAAATCTCTCGGAAGCAGTAGGTTCTGGCGTAGGCCTTGCAGGCTGCCATGGCGGTATGTGTGATTCCTTCCGCCAGAATACAGAGTGGCAGTTTATTACCGGTGGACAGTGGATAAGCCATCCGGGAGGCGACGGAATCGATTATACCGTTAATATCTGTCATGGTTCCAGCCCTATTACAGAGGGACTTACGGATTTTCCTGTTTGCAGTGAGCACTATTATCTCCATATAGATCCTGCTGTTGAGATTCTGGCTACCACCAGATTCCCTCTTGTCAATTATTACCACATTTCCAACAAACCGGTGGATATGCCCGTAGCTTGGACAAAATACTGGGGTAATGGCAGAGTATTCTATACCTCCCTGGGTCATCACGATGATGTATTCGATAAGTCCCCACAGGCCCAGGTCTTAATGGAACGTGGAATGCTATGGGCAGGAGAGGGAAAGCAATATGCACTTGACCACGGTCTTACCACTGAGCGATTTATAAACAATGCCAAAATGTATTAAGGAGGAAGCCATGCTAAAAATCGGAATGGTCGGTGTCGGTGACATAAGCGGCATCTATTTAAAGAATTTAACCCAGCTGTACAAAGAAGTGGAACTGGTTGCCCTTTGCGATCTGGTAAAGGAAAAGGCTGAGAAAGCCAAAGAAGAGTACCACATACCCAAGATCTATGATACCATGTATGAATTATTTGCAGATAAAGAAATCGACATTGTACTGAATCTTACAAGGCCCTATGAGCATTACCAGGTAAGCCTTGAGGCGTTAAAAGCTGGCAAGCATGTTTATTCCGAGAAACCTCTGGCTGCCACCTATGCCGAAGGACTGGAGCTTGTAAGAACAGCACAGGAAAAACAGCTATACCTGGGAGGCGCTCCCGATACCTTCCTGGGAGCAGGAATACAGACCTGCAGAAAGCTCATTGATACCGGTTTTATTGGAAAACCCATCGGAGCAGCAGCGTTTATGATCTGCCGCGGACATGAAAGCTGGCATCCAGATCCTGAATTCTATTACAAGCACGGCGGCGGCCCCATGTTCGATATGGGTCCCTATTATCTCACTGCCTTGACAAACCTCCTGGGAGGTATCCGTTCTGTAACCGGACTTGCAAGAACTTCCTTTACAGAGCGTACAATCACCAGCAAAGCAAAAGCCGGAGAAAAAATCCAGGTGGAGGTTCCCACCTATACCACCGGTATACTGGAATTTGAAAACGGAGCCATCGGAACCCTCTTCACCACCTTTGACGTACATTATAAAGGCCAGGCCAGACTGGAAATCTACGGCTCGGAAGGAACCCTGCTGGTTCCCGATCCGAATACCTTTGGCGGTCCAATCTCCCTCTTAAGACAGGAGGAAGGGGACTATAAAGAAATCCCCCTACTCTTTGACTACGCGCAGAATAGCCGTGGACTTGGGCTTGCCGATATGGCAAAAGCCATTGAAACAGGTCGTGCTCCCAGAGCCAGCTATCACCAGACCCTTCATGTACTGGAGGCCATGGAAGCCTTTGAGACCAGCAGTAAACGCCGTTCAGCCGTTGATCTGGAGTCTGTCTTCAGTCGTGAGAACCCCATGGAAGCCCATCCTGTAACGGGTATTCTACTATAAGTCTCACTTTTAAAGCAACAAAATAGCAGGCTGTACCACTGTAGTTACAGACGAACTGATTACTACTACTGGCTACAGCCTGCTTAGTAAAAGAAAAAGCTCACTTCTTCTCTCCCCAGACGCATACCCTTTCTTCTCTATAATATGGTTAGTGCTTACGAAGTCTGCTTCAACATGAAGTAAGCCCAAATCCATTCCTTAAAATATGGATTCAAGCTTCCAAAAGCCATTCTTCAAACATGATTCAGGTTTACAAAGGCTATTCTTTAAATATAATTCATACTTACAAAAGCCATTCCTTAAGTCATGATTAAGCATATAAAAGCCATTCTTTAATATATAAATCAAGCATACAAAAGCCATTCTTATAAATATGATTCAATCTTCCAAATCCATACTTTGAAATGATTTAACTTCCAACAGCCTTACTTCCAATGATCCAAGTTTCTAAAAGTCTTTCACTAAATACACAGGCAAAAGGTACAAACCAGAAGAACGAATGCGCCTATGGAAAGGTATTAGAAGTCCTTTTCTCTGGAAATATTGTGCTATATTATCAAACAGATTGTCTGAGCGAAGCGAGTTATCTGTTTGATAATATGTCCAGCACAAAATTTCCAGAGAATTAGGACTTCTTATACCTTGGAATTGAAGCATACGTTTTCTGGTTTGTACCTTTTGCCGTCCCCTTGCCATAACCCAGCCTTTTTATACTTTCCTATAGCTTTTCTACGCTTCTTTAAGTGCCTCATAATTCCTCTTCCTAAACCTTGCCGGTGTAACCCCATAAATCCCCTCGAACTTATTAATAAAATACTCCATATTTTTATACCCCACTTTTTCCCCTATCTCATAGACCTTTTCATCCGTTCGCAGCAGCATTTCTGCCGCCTTTCGGATACGGACACCATTAATATATTCCTTAAAGGAACAGCCATAGCTTTTCTTAAAGATCTGCCCAAGATAAGCACTGTTGAGGTAATATTTCTCCCCCAGGGATTTCAGACTTATATTATCAGAATAATTGGTTTCAATTTCAGCTTCGATCTGGCACATGACTCCCCTGGCGGAATTCTGTCTTAATTGTACAAGATAATCTGAGTAATCCTCCGCAAATTTTCGGAATTTATGCTCATTAATCCAAGGCATTCCAGACGAGAAAGCCGCTTCCTGAATATAGCTCATAACCTCTTCCTGGTTAATATCGGTTTCAATCTCGTAAGCTAAACCCAGAAGTCTGTACAGGTAGTACTGAATATTGAGACCGATAAGCTCTGTATCAGTGCATTTATCCATCATCCGTCGGTAAAGGCTTCCGGCATTTTCTCTGATAAAGGTCTTATCACAGGTCTCAATTCCATGAATCAGGCAGTCCAGCTCTTTCCTGTAATACTCCTCCTGAGAATTCTTCTTTTGATTCCTTACCAGATTCTTCGGCTGTGATTTCCTAACACCGCTGCGGTTTACGGCTTCCTTCTCAACCTTCTGGTAGAAACGGAAGAAACGCATCATAGAGGCTTCCTTAAAGGAGTCTGCAAGTCCTTCTATTCCAGAAACCCAGCTGCCCGCGCAGGCAACGATATCATATCCCAATCGCTCCTTTAATTCTTTCACTAACCAGTCAGACCATTCCTCATCCTCTTTACCTCCGGTCATAAAGCTACTGTAGAGTATTCCGATGTCATAACATACGGCATGTTTTGTAGCCCCAAATATTATCCGGTCGGAGTAATTCTTAAGGAGGAGGCCAGCATAGCTGTAAAGCTTCCTGTGCTGTTCCTTTTTCTTATCCTCGGACAGTGCCATAAAATTTTCATCGGATAGACAGATTTCCAGGTGAATATATCGTACTTCTCCTTCCGGCTGCAATCTTGTTCTGGCATAATTCAGGTTGATCTCATCATAATTCCCCCATAATAAAGCCAGGAGATTCCGATCCAGATAGGCTTTTTCACAGATATTACGGTTTCTAAGTCCGCCCGTTTCTTCCTCAATACTGCTTCGTATTCTCCGAAGGATATTCAGCAGTTCTTCCCTCTGAATGGGTTTTAAGACATAGTCGCTGCACCCCCACAATATAGCGGATTTCGCATACTGAAAATCATAGAAACCACTCAGGAATACAAACTTTGCCTGGGATAGCTTCTTTTCCTTCAGATGCCGGATCAGTTCTATCCCCGTCATATCCGGCATCTTGATATCCGAAATAACCAGGTGGTATTCCTCCCTTGAAAGCTTCTCGATTGCTTCAATTCCATTTTGTGCTTCACCAGCTATGATAAAACCTTCTGCTTCCCAATCAATAAGTGCCGCCAGTCCTTTACGGATGAATGGTTCGTCATCCACCAAAAGAACCTTCAGTAACAGATCTTTCTCTTCCTCCATAATGACCTCCCCCTTTTTGGCAAACCAGTACAAAGAATTATAAGTCACTGTAAACGGCTGTCTCTCCAGCCGAATTACCAATTAATTCCTAGTCTTTGTACCAGCCTGGTTTCTGTCCATATAATCCGATGGTATTCGAATAATAATACAGGTTCCTTCTCCCGGTTCACTCTCTATTAAGATACGGGTTCCCTCTCCGCAGAATTTTCTCAGACGGATACTGGCATTCAGCATACCAAGACTCCCTGATTTCTGCAATTCCTGGATTCCAGCTTCATTCAGCCGCTTTTCATATCTCCTTACCTGTACTTCGTCCATTCCGATTCCTGTATCTTCTATTTCCAGATAGAAATATCCATCTTTTTCATATCCTGATAAAAAGATAGAACCGTTATGTCCAGGCCTGTTCAATCCGTGAACGCAGGAATTTTCAACAAAAGTTACCAGCACCAGGCTTGGTATCCTTAAGGAATAGAATTGTTCCTCCAACTTGATTTTATAATGAAACCCTTCACCATAACGATACTTCTGCAGTTCCAGATAATCCCTGGTAAATCCGATTTCCTGTTCCAGGGTAATGTTATCCGTTCCCCAGTCGGCACTTTTTCGCATTAGCTTCGCAAGGCTTTCAATCATACTGGAGGTTTCTTCTTCTCCTTTTAGAACACTGTGCATCCGGATACTCTCCAGCACATTAAACAGAAAATGTGGGTTGATCTGGCTGGAAAGTGCCTGTAATTCTGCTTGCTGTCTTGCCATTACCAATTCCTGCTGCTCTAATTTACTTTTTAATTCATTTTCTATAAAGGTCTTCATTCTAAGTGTCATATGATTGTAATTGACCAATAAGTCTCCAATCTCATCCTTTCCATCTCCGTAAGGTAACAGTTCAAAGCTCTCATTCCTTACCTTTTCCAGATACTCCCCTAAAAGCAGTATTCTTCTGGTTATGGAGTTACTGAACAACGCCAGCATAACAGCAGGTATCAGGGCATCTGCCAGAAAAAGCACCGACATCAGCCAAAGATTTCTTTTCAGATAGGCCATGAAATCCACCTTATAACCGGTAACATATACCTCCCAGTCAATGCCGTAAACATTAAACTTACGGGTAGCCTGGACATCCTTCCTGTCATTAAGGGTGCTCTCCGGATAATCATTCTGAGGATTCCCCGCTTCCGAATCACTGGTAAATATAATTCTGTCCAGATTGCACAGATAAACCTTTGTATCAAAGGCCAAACTGTTAATGGATTCATTGATCTGATTATAATTGAGATCCAGTTTTACAATCTTCTCTCTTTCCTTTACACCAAGATAATTAAGCTTGCGGATAACCGATATCATTCGTTTCTTGCTATTGATATTCTGAGTATTCTGATAATAGGGATAAACATATAGATCCGTGTTTGCCTCTTTGAATTTCTGATACCATTCTTCCTCCTGTATGGTATCTATCCGATAATATTTACCCCCGTTAATCATAGTTGCATTATCGGAATAGAAAGTAATATCATTGACCAAATGCTTGGTACTTGCATAAAAAACATAATTGTCAAAGACTTTTCTGTAATTTTCAAAATAAGCACTGTCCGTTTCGTAATTTCTTTCAAGAAAATCATTTATAGAAGCACTGGTATATAAATCTACCGTTACATAGACTGCACTTTCCAGGGCTTTTACGATGTCATGACTAACGGAATCCGCAATATTGTTAATATTTATATTTCGTTCATTGATATACAACCGGAAGCTGCTCCCTAAAAGGATCAGGTTTGTTACCACTGTGGGCAGAAGAACACACAATATATAAACATAAGTGATTTTTCTCTTTATCTTTTTGTTATTCAGTATTTTCAGAAGGCTCTCAAAAACATTGTGCCGCCATTTCCTGCTCCTGATGGCTAAGCTGACCAGCTTTTCCAAACTCTTCATAAGCGCCTCACATATCTGCTTAAACGACTCTGTTAACAGTGAAAGGTAAACTGTCTGAAATCAGCTGTTCCTCCTGTAAACCTGGTGGAATAGCAGAATAGTCCTACCCTGGCTCCGGTAAAGTGATCCAGTCGGAAATGCAATTTCTGCGTAATACCAAGTCTGCACCACTCCTGCCCCCTTAAATAATAAAAATCAGCTTCATCCTTACCATTTTCAAAATTACTGATAATTTTAAGAGTAGCCTGGCTGCCATTGATAGGAATCCTCTCATATTCCCTTCCGGGATTTTTGTCTCCGCCTTCCGGTCCCCATATGCTTTCATCCCTGGTCAGCTCTTTCCCTGTCATTACCAGATAATAGTTTTCCTTTTCCTTCGTCAGGGCTATGTAACCGTAACATCCCTGTAAGACACAGATTCCTGCAAAGTCACCGTCCTTTAGGCCGCTGCCGCAGACTGTTACACTCGTTTCACTGACAGGTCCCATAAGTCTCTGGGTAAGTGTATTAACAGCAAGTAAAACATTGGGACTGAGCTTGCCGGTACGGATACGATAAGCTTCCGGCTCTTCGGTTACCGACCAAAGACTGTTATCCGGTGTATGATTAAACTGCCATACCTTCTTTAAATGTATCCTCCCGTCTTCCTCTGGCAGATATTTAAAATCATCACTCTCTGCCAGCGGCTTATATCGGTACTCCGGTCTGGTGCTTGGTACTTCTATCTTAAGAGGAACCTTTCCATCTACTCCAAATACCGGAAAATCCTGTTCCCAATACACCGGCACCAGTACGGGTATCCGGCCAATGGCACCATGATCCTGAAAGAGCATTCCATACCATTCTCCCTCCGGTGTATCAACGATACCTCCCTGAGCAACTCCGGCATTGTGGTAGCCCATATCATCATCCAATACATCTCTCCCTGTAAATTCACCCTCAAGGGAATCAGACATAAGGCAGCATTCTGTTCTTCTTTTCGTCCCTTCCGCCAGCCAGTGTATGAGAAATACATAATATTTACCATTGATCTTATAAATATGAGCTCCCTCATAACCCAGATTCACTTTCCCGGTATCGGTGGCAAGAATTCGGTGTAAACCACCTTCTTTCGGGGCAGTCAGTTCCTCATTCAGCTCAGTAAGATAAAGGGTTTTGTTTCCATATACGATATACACTCTGTCATCCTCATCAAACAATAAGGAACAATCATGATAAAATCCATCAATATTCTGCTTGCTCCAGGGTCCCTTAATATCCCTGGCAGTGTATAGATACGTTTTTCCCGTATCATTGGCAACAAAACATACATAAAAGATGCCTTTATGAAAGCGGAGGGAAGCTGCCCACATTCCTTTGCCGTAGATGCTTTTGTTTTCTTCCAGGCATTGTCCCGGTGTATTATCCAGGGACTCATAGACATAACTCTCCATCTCCCAGTGGACCAGATCGTAAGACTTTAATATGGCACCGCCAGGCATAAAGTGCATGGTGGTGCTGATCATGTAATAGGTGTCTTCTACTCTGATAACGTCAAGATCCGGATAATCGGACCATATAATAGGATTCTTATTGAACATCTTCCTGTCCTGCCTTTCCATCCCTGCGGATTCTCTTATTGAAAGTACCAGTAATCCAGCTCATAACCTTCTCCGGTAAATACGAATACCAGATCATGTTTGCCGGTTATCTTTTGAGTAAGCTCTGTACTGATTTCTTTGAACTCTCCCGAAGTATCCGCTTCTATGGGAAGGTATCCGACGATATCACCATTTGGTCTGTCGAGCCTTATCTGAATTCCTCCCTGCTTTCCCTCCTGAGCTCTGACTGCGACAGTAAAGCTCTCAGCTCCTTTTTCTGTGAAGTCGGCTCCGTATACAGCAAGCCAGCTTCCTTCTTTCATATCTGCTACAGCCATGTTTCCAGTGCCGCTCCGCTCTCCGTTTTCCTCCAGGAGAACCGTAGTAATGCCGGCCATGGTTCCAATGGTCTCGGCTTGTGTTCTCTCAAAAGGATTCAAGCTTCCTACCTGCGCAACGCCGCCTTTCGTGGCAGTGATTTTCTCAATCGTTCCATCCTCCCCTACTGTTACCGGATCGATATGAGTACAGCGGTAACCACCCTTTATCTTTAAAAGCTCTTCCAAGATCTGTGTATGGTAAGTTATGTACATCTGATCCTTGAAACGGAACATACAGTGATGGTTGTTGCCGTAACAGCCGAAGAAAATTCCGGGATTCTTAAGGATGGAGCCTTGAAGGGTAAAGGGTCCCAAAGGATTCTTACTAGTCATATATACAATTTCTGCACTGGCAAACCCTAAGGTATCCGTTGCCTCCTGGTCTACGTTCCAATTAGAACAATAAGAATAATAATAGGTATCCCCAATCTTATTGATTCCCGAATCTTCAAACAGATAAGGAATATCAAGGGATACCGGATCACCGGCAAGACTTATCATATCATCTCCCAGTTGTACCGCTCTGCCCGTACCTGGGTTTGCAAAATTCTCTCCGGGAATGCCTCCTCCGAAATAGAGATACGCCTTGTTATCATCATCCACCAGTACAGCCGGATCAAACAACCAGGCAACATTGGCACAATTGGGTGTGGAGCGGGATACAAGGGCATGACCCAGTGGATCTGTAAAAGGCCCAATGGGACTATCCGCCGTCAAAACACCAATACCATTCCCGCCATTGGCAAAATACAAAAAGAATTTTGGTTTACCATCTATTTCTTTATAGGCGGCTGCCGGTGCCCAGGAATTATTTCCCCATTTAGCTGCTCCCAGAGAGCCTGCCGCTTTGATGGCACCATGATCCGTCCAGTTGACCAGATCTGATGAAGAAATAACGTTTATGGTGTTTATTTTGCCGAAGCTGTTATTTTTCGCCTTTTTATCAGCGCCATATTCTATTACATCCCCCGTCATATAGATATAAACCCTGTCCTGATATACAAGGGCATAGGGATCAGCTCCCAGTCTCTGGGTCATTAGCGGATTCTTGTTACCAAAGCTCTTAAGAGCTCCTTTTAATGTGATATCCATTTCTTCAGTCAATTTCTTCTCCTCCGTATTCTGGCTTTTCTCCTCCTCAAGGTCCTTTTCTATGTCTTCTTCTTCATTTTGTCCATCGTTTAAAAGGTCTTTTGATTCGGTCCTGTCTGCGGCCATTTCTCCTCCCTGGTCCAACCTGCCTCCGCTGCAAGCCGTAGTAGCCAGAAGCAGCATAAACAGTGGAATCCAGACTATCAAAGCTTTTCTAATTTTTTTCATTCTAACCTCTTTCGTGAATATCAAATCTATTGATTTGATATTCTTGAATATGTAGTTGAAAAGATCGCGGCACGGCAGTCATACTTTCATTATAAGTACTTGATTGCCATACCTCAATGCTGTATAATTGCATATAGTTGATATATTCTTTGAAACTGTATCATTCAATTATTTTTTTGAGGGAGAAAATAATATGTACATACACCATATAGCTCTGGATTGCATCCATGGCAGCGATTTTGTAATGGAACGCCCCAACGGCCTGATAGATTACCTGTTTTTATATATTCAAACGCCGAGCACATTAGTAATTGACGATCGTGTATATACCATAAACGTTCCTTCTGCCATTTTAATAAACAGCAATACTCCTCACAAATATTTCCCCACAGGACTGACTTATATGGATGATTACCTGCATTTTGCTGTGAAGGATAAAAATGCTTTCATGAACGAATTGCTCTTTCCTTTGAATGTACCGGTTCATATTTCAAAGGATAGTCTTATCCATTCCATCCTCAGCCATATTCAGCAGGAGGATACCCCCAGCAACAAATATTCCAGCCGTATCACTACTCATCTCATTTATATTTTACTTATAAAAGTAGGTGAGCAATGGGACATTATGCAGCAGAAAAATACCGGACTTCCTCATTATAATGACCTCTTATCTGTCCGCAGCCAGATACTGAATTCTCCCGAAAAAGTATGGACTGTTGAAGAACTTGCAGAAATGGCTCATTTATCCCATGCTTATTTTCAAGTAATGTATAAAAAAGCTTTTGGCGTGACTTGTATTACGGATGTAATCAATACCAAGATTGCTCAGGCCAAAGTTCTTCTGACTTCAACGGATCTGTCTGTCAAGCAGATTTCACAGGAATTAAGCTATAATGATGTCTACCATTTTATCCGTCAGTTCAAGAAAAGCACCGGTCTGACTCCGGGGGCTTTTCGCAAGAAATTGTATTGATCCGATGAGGTCAGAAAAAATATTGTTTACAGAAGACCGCTCCCTGTAACATATATGAGCCACTAATACAAACTCAGCAAAAACACCGTTTAGGCAGAAAACTGCAAATGGTGCATTTAAAATGGTGCATTCAGAATGGTTCTGTTTCAATGAAATACAAGCTGTGCAAAATGATAAAAGCCAAGGTACCAGACATTAAAATCATGTCCTCCTCCCTCTACCTCTCTCCACAAGTAATTCTTTCCTTCGGTGAACTTATCTGTCAGTTCCGTAATATGGTCTACTGCAGCGGTTGAACTGGGCCAGGCAATACCGTCTGAGGTACCGCAGATATTATAAAAATAGTTGATGTCAAAATCCTCGAATTTTTCCAGTGCTTTTGCTGTTACTGCCGAGGTATTGGTCGTCGGGCAGGCAGAAAAGGCACCAAAATAACTTATAATATCAGCATTCTCACACAACCCGATGTTGATGGTCTGCATCCCTCCCATGGACAGACCTGCCATTGCACGGTGGTCTCTTGCTTCTGTCAGATCATAACCTTTTGCATCATACTTCCCATAGGTCGCATAATTGGCCTCTATATAGGGTATCAGATCATTCTTAAGTTCCTGACCGAACAGATAAAAAGAGTTATGATCAGAGGCAGTATCCGCAAAATTAACGGAAGAACGTCCATTAGGTACCACCACCAGAAAGGGTTCAATATCCCCATAGCCTATCAGATTATCCATGATGCATTTCACAGTGGAGGTATCTTGAAACATTCCCCATTCCTTCTCATTTCCACCAATACCATGCATCAGATACAAAACATTATATTGCTTTTTCTCATCATACCCCTTCGGCAGATAGACATACGCCGGTTTGGTCACCGGTTCACCATTCCCATAATAATCCTTTGACTCATATGTAATCTGACTTATTGTTCCTCCATTTTTCGATAATGCTGTATATTTTCCTGGTATACGATCGCTGAGAGAAGCTTTTTCATCACTGTCCTCCTCCTGTGCTTTCTTACGCTCTTTTTCTGCTGCCTCGGAGTCCTTGATCGCTGCTGCTTCTGCTGCTATGGCTTCTGGTATTCCTGTTGCCTCCTTGTTATTGTCTTCTTCCTTTGGGGATACAGCCTCTGTAGCCGGTAACTCTGCATTTTTAACCTTATTGGTATGTTTCTCTTCTGCTTTATCGGTACCTTTACCGGAGCAGGAAACTGCCAAAAGGTTGATTATTAGCAGCCCCAAAATAATAATTCCTGATTTTTTCATAGTTGTTCCCTCCTTTTTATTATAGAATAGAATGTTTATTTGAGCAATCAGACTTGAGGTATAAAAATATTCTGTTTATCATCGAAATACAAGCTGTTTTTCTTCTCCTGCCTGTAAATGGATTTCCTCCTTGTACACTCCATAGACTACAATAGTATGAAGCTCTTTGTCTGCCTTAAGACTGCAGCCGGTCAGACAGCCCTCCTGCCACTCCAGGCAAAGGCTGGCACCTCCCTTTACACGCAGGCCTTTTACGCTTCCATCCTTCCAGGCTTTTGGCAATGCCGGCAAAAGTACGATTCTTTCCACCGTACTCTGTACCAGCATTTCAGCTATAGCTGCGGTTCCACCGAAGTTTCCGTCTATCTGGAAAGGAGGATGATTGTCAAAAAGGTTAGGCAGTGTAGATTTGGAAAAGAGCTGCTCCAGATTATAATAGGCCTTTTCCCCGTCCCACAGCCTGGCATAGAGATTGATGATCCAGGCACGACTCCAGCCGGTATGACCCCCTCCATGAGACAACCTTCTCTCCAGGGTCCTGCTGGCAGCTTTTGCCAACTCCGGTGTCCCATCCACCGTTATCTGATCTGAGGGATGAAGCCCATACAAATGAGAGATATGTCTGTGTCCCGGTTCCTGCTCTTCATAATCCTCCGCCCATTCCAGTATCTGTCCATATTTTCCGATTCCTGTTGGCACCAGCTGCATTATGGCTTTTCCAATCTGCTCTGTAATCTCATCCTGAATATGAAGAATTTCTGCTGCCTTCAGACATTGACTGAATAAATCCCTGAGAATCTGGTTATCCATGGTAACACCTGCAGAAACAGCACCTCTGGTACCATCCGGCAGTATATAGATATTCTCCGGTGAAACAGAAGGGCAGGTCTTTAAATACCCCTTATCCTCGATCATATAATCAAGAAAGAATAAAGCTGCTTCCTTCATCACCGGAAAAACCTCTGCCAGAAATTTTTCATCTCCCGTGTATTCATAATGCATCCAATAATGCGTACACAGCCAGGCTGCTCCCATCACCCAGTAGGAACCGGGAATCCAATGATCCTGAACTGCCGTATCCCCCCAGATATCCGTGTTATGGTGGGCAACGAACCCCCGGCAGCCATACATTTTTTCAGCCGTCTTCCTGCCTTTTGGCATCATGCGCTTGATATGGTCAAAGAGCGGCCTGTGGCATTCAGAGAGATTACAGACCTCTGCCGGCCAGTAATTCATTTCTGTGTTGATGTTTATCGTATATTTGGAATCCCAGGCCGGGCGCATGTCTTTGTTCCAGATTCCCTGCAGATTCGCCGGAAGGCTTCCCTCACGGCTGCAGGAAATCAGGAGATAACGTCCGTAATTAAAATAAAGCCGGGCAAAACCCGTATCCGCTTTCCCTTCCTGTAAGGCAGCCAAACGTTTATCCGTGGGCAGCTTATCCGCTTCCACTTCTTCCTTCACTTGAAATTCCACCCTATGAAAAAGCTCTCTGTAGTCCTTTATGTGACGTTTCTTTAATTCCTCATAGGAATATTCTGAACTTTCTTTCAGTATTTCCTCCAGAGCTTTCTTTAAATCTGGGAATCGGAAAGTTGTACCTGCGGTAAATAACAAGGTTACCGCATCTGCCTCTCTAACAATAAGATGTTCTCCGATTACTTCACAGGTCCCGCCTTCTGTGACTGCCTTTGCCATCATGGCAAATTCCAGTCCGCCCTGTCCCAGATTTCCGTCCAGCATGATGGTATCTTTATCTATCCCCAGGGCATGATCATAATAACGTTCCCTTACAAGGAGTGCTGAAAAGGAGATTCCGCCTTTTTTCTCCGCGGTAAGTCTCATTACCATTACATTATCAGGATAGGAGAAAAAAGTCTCCCGGTGATAATTACCGGAATTTGTCTGAAAGCTTACCCTGTGTATGGCATCCGATAAGGAAAGACTCCGTTCATATGCCTCTGTTTCTCCTTCTATTCCAGAAAAACGCAGGTAGAAATCTCCCAGAGACTGATATGGCCTCTGACTCTGAGGAGTCCCTGACAAAGCATATATCATCAGTTCTTCTGCCTCTCTGATTTTTCCTTCCAATATCAGCTTTCTGATTTTGGGAAGATTTTTAAGGGCATCGGGATTGTTCCGGTCAATGTAACCGCCATACCAGACACTATCCTCATTGAGCTGCAGGTGCTCTTCCCTGACACCTCCAAATACCATTCCTCCCATTCTTCCATTTCCCAATGGGAGTGCCTCTTCCCATAAGGCCGCAGGCTTCTCATACCACAATCTGCTCATTTCCTCTGTCTCCTTTCGCTGTGCTGCTTATTCTTCCTTTTACTGAACGAGTAAAACTGCACTTTTTTCTTGGATGTACCAGAACCGGGACAAACCATCAGGTGGAAACCGCCTTAATAATTATCCTGTCCTGATCAAATTCTAAAATCACCTTATTATCCTGTACACCCATCTTCTCCAGCATTTCTGAAGGCAGCTGCAGGCGTCCTGCCCTGTCCAGGATGGTATATTCTTCATGCCCCTCTTCCCAGGCAAGCTCCTTTAGAGCTTCCAGATCATATCTTGCATGAAGTTCACTGCTGATCTTGCCGTCCTGGATGGAAATAACACGGTTTACTTTCCTTGCCAGGGCGTTATCGTGGGTTACAATGAGAACAGTAGTCTTTTTACTTCTGTTCAGTTCTCTGAAAATATCCAAAATATAGTCAGAGGTCTGTTTATCCACCGAACCCGTTGGTTCATCCGCCAATAAAAGCTTTGGAGCATTTGCCAGGGCAATGGCGATTGCAATTCTCTGTTGTTCACCTCCGGATAATTCCGCCAGTTTATTCAATTTGCGATGAGACATACCCACCAGCTCCAGGAGCTCCAGCGCATTTTCCTTTCGCTGCTTTTCTCCGGTAAACAGCATGGGAACCTGTATATTTTCCAATGCATTCAGGTAAGGGAAAAGATTTCTGGCATTATTTTGCCAGACAAATCCCACTGTCCTTTTCTTATATTCCACAAGCTCCTTCTGTGTCATGGTGAACAGATTTTTCCCATCCACCATCAGCTTACCCGCAGAGGGCTTGTCAAGTCCTCCTATCATATTTAGAAAGGTGGATTTTCCGCTGCCGCTTTTACCGACTACTGCTAACAGCTCCCCTGACCGGACTGTCATATCCAGTCCCTGTAGCGCCAGCACTTCGCTGTCTCTGGTCTTATAGATCTTAACCAGGTTATCGCACTGAATCATATAAGCTTCTCTATTCTCTGCCAACAAAACCACCATCCTCCAGCTCATATACCCGGTCACCCATTTCCATCAGATCTGTATCATGGGTTGTCATCAGTACCGTTATCCCTTCCTGTTCCGTCAGGTTCTTGAATATCTTGACAATCTGAAGAGCTGTTTTTGTATCCAGCTCCGCCGTAGGTTCATCTGCAAAGATGATTCTGGGCTTATGGACAATTGCACGGGCAATAGCAGTCCTTTGCTGTTCGCCGCCGGACAGCTCCTGGGGCATATGATCCATTCTGCCTGCCAGCCCTACCAGTTTAAGGCTTTCTCTCACCCTGTCATTCCGGTTCTTTTTTATTCCTGCCATTCGAAGCATGTATTCCACATTTTCATAAGCATTCATGGTGGGTATAAGGGCAACCGACTGGAAAATAAATCCCATTTTTGTTCTCCTGAGCCTGCAGCGGCTCCTTTCCCCCAGTTCCTCCAGACGTACACCGTCAAATATTGTTTCCCCCGAAGTAGCCGTATCAAGGGCACCTAAGATATTCATCAGGGTCGTCTTGCCCGAACCGGAGCGGCCTTTTAAGATTGTAAGCTTTCCCTCCGGAATTTCCATGGTTATATCCTTAAGTACATGAAGACTGTTTCCGCCGGGAATTGCAAAATATCTGTTAATTCCAATGGTTTTCATAATCTGATTCATATCCGACTCAATCCTCTCCTAATTTTAAGGCTTTGGTCACTTTCATATCAGAGATAAGCTTACCGATTATCAGCATACACAAAAGCACCATTGCAGCTACAATTACCAATACCCGTACCCTGTCTGCTCCCTGCTCCATGATTTCAAGAGGAAGAATCTGTTCAGATGACGTATATGCTATCTGAATCAGGGGTACGAACAGCCCGGATACCAGTCTTCCGATAAATATTCCAAAGAAGATAGGCAGTACCGATAAAAAGAATTGTTCTTGCACCAGCATCCCTATAATTTCTCCCAGGGTCATACCCATGGCACGCAGTACACCGAATTGCAGTGTTCGGGTAAAGATAGATAAAATCCAAAAGATCAGGAAGCCAATTGCACAGATCAGAAGGATGATAATAAATCCCAGTGTGAGGATACCATTGGTTCCCTGGTAAAAGGGATCGTTGTTCTTTTCTATGATATTTGCTGACAGATCTTTAAATACCTCAAACTGCAGGTTGTTTTGACTAGCAAAATCATAGATAAAAGAAGAGGAACCGCTGGTCTTTATCCATATCTGGTAAGGTGTTATCCCCCATTCTTTCTGTACTTTTGACAGATTAGCCACAATCAGGAATTGATTTACCTCGGCAGCTTTCCCGTCTTTGCCTTTTTCCAGAGTTACCGGCGCATAAGACGGCCAGTAATCCACAAAGCCCTTAATTATGCCGGTAAGACTGCCTTCCTCGCCGGAACAGGTTATGGTATCACCGGTCTTATAACCCAGCATATCCCTGAAATTAGAAGATACCAGTATCCCATCTTCCGAACTTCCCATTTCGTTGAGGTAGTTATACCAATGGGTCTTTAGCAGTCCGTTCTTAAAGTTTACCGTTTCTCCGAACTCCTTTGTCTGAATCCCCATAAGTGCTGTGCTGATCTTACCACCGTTTCCATTTACCAAAAGCCCTTTATCCATCAATACCTTTGTTACTTTTTCAATTCCCTCAAGTTCCTTATACCTGTCAAAGTCCGGTTCCGTATAGACTACAGTAAACTGGCTCTCATCTACATTCTGTCCCATGGCTTTTAAGGACGCTACATATGCCTGGATATCCTCCCGGTTGCTGACCCATTTCTCCTGCAAGACCAGATCTGCACCTGTGGTATAAACGATGCGTTCCTCTTCATTGCCGTTAATGGTTCTGGCTAAAGTAGCATCGAAAATCCCCAGAGAAACCGTGAGTATAAGGAAAAGCAGAATAAAACCCTGGTTATCAGAAGCTTTGTTAAGCTTCTGGAAGGAGGCATAAGCTGCCGGGTTCCAATGATTTTTTCCGGTACAGAAGATAACCTCCGTCATAAAAGGGAACAATCCCTGCACCAGAAAAGCCATTCCCAGTATAAAGAAAATAGCTCCGCAGAACAACAGCGGATCAAGACCTTTTCCGGCTGCCAGTGTATCTGCATGCAGTCTGAAATTATACAGACTGTAGCCTGCAATACCAAGGAATACAGCACCTGCCACCAGACTTTTGAGCACTGGCTTTCCGGCTTTCTTATTCAGCTTCCTCTTGTAGGATACAATGGTCTCACCGGTGTGCCAAAAAGCCAGTGCCAGGGTTATGACCAGGGAAATCACCCCACAGAGCAAAGACGCAAGAAAAGCCTTTCCTGTAAAATCCACCTTAAGAGCAGTTCTTGATACAAACTCCAGGAAAGCATTGGAGTTTCCAAGGCTGTAACAGAAAAAAAGCCCCAGTGGGATGCCAAGTAACAATCCCAAAATCGAAAAGATGATACCCTGATACAGATATATCCTGATAATATGCCCGCCTGAGGCCCCCCGGCTCTTCAGCATGGCAATGTCTCCACGTTCATTTAACATCATCTGCTTGTTTACCATATAGATAAATACCAGCAGCAATATAAAAATAGGAATTTCCAGCAGAAAAAGTATGTTATTTAATCTGACCTCTTTCACTTGAAAATCCTGTAACAACTCACCAAAGTATTCCTTGTAACTGTAACAGTCCATGGCTTTGACCTTTTCACTGAACCGTTCCAGAACAGATGACATGTTTCCTACCTGCCCCGATTTGATGTTGCTGTAATCCATAAGCACATAAAAGATACTGTTCCATTTATATTCTGGTGCTTCATAATTTACAAATAGCTCCCGGAATAAGTTCTCCTCCATAAAAAACTGCTTGGAATAGGAATCGGGACTTTTTACCCAATAGACATCCTCACTTTCTGCATTCTGAAAGACTCCGGTTATCCTTATCTTATAGGGATTTCCTTCTTTATCCCTGGCATCTGCCAGATAAAGCTCTTCCCCTAACATGAGATCCTGCTCCATCATGGCTTTCCGGCTTACGATAACCTCAATGGCACCGTCTACCAGCTTGTTGCTGTAGGTCTTACCGGAAAGAAAGGTTATATGATCCTCCATACCGGAAAGAAAAGAAAGG
Source organism: Anaerocolumna sp. AGMB13020 (assembly GCF_033100115.1). NCBI lineage: Bacteria > Bacillati > Bacillota > Clostridia > Lachnospirales > Lachnospiraceae > Anaerocolumna > Anaerocolumna sp. AGMB13020. The sequence goes on from NZ_CP136910.1 coordinate 1,811,327, forward strand.
TCCAATACCTGGGAATTTACTTCTTTTTCCTCCGGTGCATACAGATAGTTGGTGCGAATATAATAATTTCTGATAATTTCCCTGGCTTTCAGCTGCATATCGGAGGAAAGGCTGTCCGTCAGGTATTCCAGTTCCTTTACCTTACCCGCTACGCTAACATCACTTCTGGTCCTGTCCATTCGGATCTCCACTGCAGTCTGCAAAGGATAAACTCCTGTAGTCTCCATGGCATTATTCAGTTCTTTCACCAGCAGCCTGTTCAATACTGCATTGGAATAGACCACACTTCCTGACACCATACCAATGAGCAGAAGGTTCCCCAATATCAGACTGGCAGCCATCCATTTTTTATTCAATATTTTATGTATTACATATTTAAACATAAGAACCCCCTGCCTAATCCACTACTATGTTCTGTCCCGCAGACAGACCGCTGTACACCCACATATCCGTTCCATTATCTCTGCCGGTAATATACTGTCGTCTGAGGCTGCCGTCACTGTCCTTCTGGTACACGAATTTTCGGTCATTTTCCGTTTTAACTGCCTTAATCGGAATAATCGGAACCTGCTCAACGGCTACAGCTGCCGCTGAAATATTAGCCATTTGGATGGTGTTCATTAGTTCCGGGTCATCCACTGCAACATACAGCATACCTGTTGTTATCTTTCCTTCGAACAAAGAATCACTGGAAAGGACTCTGCCCGTGTGAAGATTATCCTTATCTTCTTTTCGGTTTGTGATACCTGTCACCGAAACTTTCATATCAAACCAAAGGCTTTCATTTCCGCTTACCTCTGTGCCTAATACGGCACTCTTTTTATCCAGAATGGTCAATAACACCTTCCGGTTGTCAATCTCCATAGCTTCCGAAACGCCATCCCCTTTATGGATGATTCCATCATATGGAGCATACAGATATTGGAGTTCTTCATTTGCTTTTATTGTGTTGATATCTTCTTTTTGTATATCCAGGGCTTTTTCTGTCTGGTAACAATATTGCTGAAAAGAAAGTTTCTGCTTCTCCAGGTTCAGCTTTGCTATTTTTTCATCATAGGTCCCCTGTTCCAGAATTTTAAGCCGCTTCTCACTCTCGTTTATCTCCGCTTCTCTTTGCCGGCTGGCCAGCTCATATGCTTCAAGATTCTGCTTCAGCTTCAGTTCCTTCTCCTCCAGACCGATTGGATCAAAAGGAAGCCGATAGGATAGCAGCTTCTCTCCTTTTTTTACCTCTTGTCCTTCCTCCACCAGATAGTTAACAAAGGTGCCGTTGGGATAAGGTATAGACAAGCTGTCATATCTGAGAAATTTCCATTCCAGGTTCTTTAAAGTCCCTTTTTCCTCATAATTACCGATTACGACCTCTTCATAACTTACTTCTATGTCTTGATCAGATTCTGTCTTAAGGCTTTCTCCTCCGTTATTAGATGCTTCTGTCTCTGGGTTTTCTCCTCCGGCCATGCCCGTTTCTGTTTCTGGACTTTCCTCCCCGGTCTTTGCTGTTTCTATTTCAGGGCTTTTCTCCCCGGTCTTTGCCGTTTCTGTTTTTGGGTTTTTCTTCCCGGTCTTTGCTGTTTCTGTTTTTGGGTTATCCTTCCCGGTCTTTGCTGTTTCTGTCTTATGGCTTTCCTCTCCGGTCTTTTGGAAGACGGACTTACCTTCCGCCAGGGTAACTCTGACGGTTATCAGAGAAAGCGCAAGACTGCCTGCTGCTATGAGGCATATTATTTTTCTAGCCTTTGACATATACCACATCTCCTTCCTTCAGTCCGTCTTTTATCTCCACCTGTATGCTGGTCTCTGCTCCCGTCTTAACTACCTGTTTTACCAGGGAACCATCAATTACCAGGTAAACAAAAGTTTCTTCTCCGTCGCTGTTCAGCGCAGTCTTTGGAATACTGAGGACATTGTTTTCCACCTTATTTTTTAGACAGATACAACCATAGTCTCCGGAAGCATAATCACCGCTCTCTTTGAATCGAAAACGACTGCCCATACCGGTGGTGCTGTCCTTCATACGCAGCAGTTCCTCAACCGTATAGGGATCATATTCCAGCGGATACTCCCTGCCCTTTATCAGTGCATACACCATCTCAGTCTTTTCTACCAGAGCTTCTTCCAGATACTCACTCTGGATATAGAGCCCGGAATAATCTGCAAGGTATAAAGCGATATCGCCTTCTTTGACTGGCATACTTAAATGAGTTTCTTTTAAATAAACCACTTTACCGTCAACAGGTGCTGTAATCTGAAAGGAGTTCAGGCTTTTCTCCAACTCCTCTATCTTTACCTGCAGTTTCTTTTCATCAAAATCCTTCACTTTTATGTATTGCTCCAGCAGCAGTTTCTGCCGGTCATAATTTGCCTGAATCTGTGCGATTTCTATAGCCGGCGCCTTCTCTTCCTGCTTCTGCTTCAGTGTAAGTTTTTGAATTTCAAGCTCCAGCTTCTGTATTTCCAATTCATAGTATTTGTTCACTTCAGAATCTCTCAGCTGTTTCTTCAGGGACGCCAGTTCCTCTTCCAGTCCTTCGTTTTTTAAAAGGAACAGAGTTTCTCCCTTTTTCACCGTATCACCCAGGGCTACCTTAACTTCAGCTACTGTACCCTCCGCACCAAAGGTAATCTCCTTCAGCTCCGGAAACACCTTTCCGTCATATGTGCTCATTTCAAACAAAGCACCTCTGGTAACCACCGCGGTTTCCAGCTGTGTTCCTGCTGACTCTGACAGCACCGGCACGGACTGCTCCTTTTTTTCACAACCACTTAGCAGAAGCACCATCAGACATACTACTGCACATTTCACTCCCAATCTATTCCAGTATGACACTGTCGCCCTCCTCAAGACCTGACAGAATCTCAATTTTCCTTTCTGCAATAAATCCGGTCTTTATTTCCTTCACGCTTTTGAAGCCATCTTCATCCTCTACATAAACTACAGATGTTCCGTTTTCTTCATGGACAGCAGATGCAGGCAGATAAAGCACATCCCTGGCTTCCTTTAAAATCAGGGTGATTTCTCCTTTGGCATCCATCTGAAGCCTTTCTGGTTTTTTCACAGCTTTTAGGTAAAGGCCTTCGGCTTCATTTTTCTTTTCATCCAGAGCAAGGACCTCTGCTTCCACCGTTTCTCCAAACATCTTAACCGTTACCTTATCACCCGGTGCGAGATACTTGACATTCTCTCCTTCAGCGTAAAAGAGCATTTCCTCTGGATCATAAATAGTAATCAGAGTCGTCTCTGCCTTGGAAAAGTCACCACTTCTGTAACCGGCGATAAAAGATACCATACCGTTCATTCCTGCCAGGATTCTGTGCTTGTTCAAATCCTCCCTGGCATTCTTAAGTCTTTTCTGAGTGATATAGATACTATCCTCCAGTTTTTCCATATCATTGTCATACCCTGAAATATCTCTTTCATATTGCTCACCGATATTTACGGTATAGCCTTCTGTGGCTTTGAGCTTCTTAAGACTTGAAGCTGCAAGCCCTTTTAATTCCTTCAGATTCGAAAGATTCAGATTCAAGGATTCCAGATTATCGTTATATTCCTCTATCTTACTTCGTGTATCGTCCATAACCAGGTCAGCCAGGATATCTCCTTTTTCTACCTTGTCACCTTCTTTTACATAGATATGGTCAATGACTTTTCCACTGATGGAAAACTTTAAGTCTTCCTTATTAAGCGCCGTATAGGTGCAGTCAATTGACACACTTTCTATGATATCTCCCCTCATGACCTCTGCTTTTTTATACGCTTTCATCTCTTCTGTCTTTATCACAGGGGCCTCCGGCAGTACTTCCTCTTTTGGAAGGCAGCCCTGGAGCAGTACTGCCATTGCAAGCGTAAAGACCAGTCTTCCCCTGAACTTGATTCCATTTCCCATAAAACCTCCGTCTGTTTACAGCTTCCTGTAGAGCATCAAATGTATAATTCCAATAAAGGGAGACACTGCCGGCTAACGGCTCTGTCTCCCTCCTTCTCTAATCAATATATCCGATATCTACCTGCCAGCATCAGCAGGGAGAAGAAATACAGACAGTTATCGTAATATCTTCTCTCACCTTTTCTAAGAGGAGTATTCAAGAAATTTCTGACCCAATCCATTCTGTATTTCCCTTTGGCTGCCAATGACCCCGCCGCATTGGTGGCTATAATAGCTACAGGGTGAAGTGCCGGCTGCCCCAGAGAGGTTCCATCAATGAGATAATTGTCATACTCACCCAGTTTTGTATTTTCAGAGAAAAATGCCTGTAACCGGTCAATAATCTCTCCCAGGGCTTCTTCTTTGTTGAACCAGGCTTTCTCCAATCCGATATTCATGGCAACCCTATAGGCATCGGAATAAAATTGACCGTCATGGAACAGCCTCTTTGGCGTACCATCAAATTCCGCATATTCCGGTGCCATGCCTGTCTGCGGATGGCATGCCAGCAATAGATATCTCCGGCTCTCTTTTGCCGCTTCTTTAAAGAACTCCCGGTCTTCTTCTTCTGCCCATTCCGCAAACAGCTCATAGAAGTGGGGCAGATGATAGGATGGATCGGAAAAAGGGGATTCCGGAACAAATTTGATATAATGGTTCTCAGGCTCCCACATTGGGTTGCCTTCCTCCGTCAGCTCATGCTGATGAATACAATGCTTTAAGATATTCCTTGCCTGCGCCTCGTAATCAAAAGGTGCTTCTCCTTCTCCCCAGCGGTGAGAAGCGAAAAAGAGTGCCAATGCATAATATTCTTCTCCGTCCGGTGCAGGTCCTTCCGCATTTTTCTTCCCATCTGTTGCTACGGACCAGGCAAAATATCCTTCATACTTTCCGCTGCTCTGATACATGTATGTCTTTGAAAAAAGCCATAATTTGTCAAAAATATCCTTCCTGTCCATCTGCACCGCCATCATCATGCCATAGCTCATGCCTTCGGTCCTTGCATCAAAATTTCCGGTATCCATCATATAACCTTTGTCCTGACCCATTTCAAAATAGAACTTTTCCTGCTCATCAAAAAACATGGTGTGAAATGCTTCCTCTATCCTGCGGTTGATTTCCTGCTCCGATAGTCCTGCTTCCGCCAGTAGATTCGGATAGCTTCCTGTATAAAATGCACCGTCCTTCATATACTCTCCCATCTGCGTACCTCCGTACACGTATAACTTAATATACTTCCATTATCTTCCGGTATATCCAAAGGCCATTATGGTAAATTCCTTTTCTTCATTTCCTTTGGCCATTTTTATTTCAATCCTGTGTTCAGCCGCCTGCTCTTCCTTAAGAAGAACCACGGTTATTGGATTGTTCCAGCCGTTTTCCTGATGTCCGTTATAAGTTCCGATTTTTTCTCCGTCTATATAAACTTCCGCTTCTCCAAAGGTATCTCTGCTGCTTACCTTATACGCCATTAAGAGATTCTTACAGTTCAAGGTCATAGAGAAGCTCTCTTTCTCGCCATCCTTTTCATGTTTCCAGTTAGCAGGAAAGCTGCGTCTTTCCGGTGCATAATACAGACCAACCAATTCCTTGTCATTTCCAGAAAAACCACCTTTTTTCAGGATGATTTCTTTTTCCTGTATTTCTGCATCCAGCATTTTCAGCTCCTCGTAAGCATTGCCAAAAAGAGTCTTATCCGTTACCAAAGCATCGGTATCCGATGATATACTTGCAGCCACCGTATCAAAATAAAAGCCTATACAATCCTTCATAATCTGATGACCAAAATCCTTGGGATGGTATTCATCAGAAAAGAACTCGTCCTCTGTAATTTCTCCGGTCTCCAGTTCAGGGACCACTGCATTCTTAATACTTATCATGGGCAGGTCATAGAAATCACCCAGGGGCTGATAAAAATCCTGCATATTCCACTTGCTCTTGAATACACTGAATACCAATACAACTGCCGGCTGATTCGGCTGGTTCAGAACTTTTCTCACCATACTTTCGTATGCTTCTCCATTGGTAGGTTCCTGGTAATCATTCACCGCAAACTCTATAAATACAATATCCGGCACTGTTTTTCCGTAATCCGTAACGTCCCTGTCATAGCGAATAATCCCTAAAGCAGAAGGAGTACCACCCATTCCAGCATTTACAAGCCTTATATTTTCCCCTTTATCTTTCCCGAATTTTTCCGAAAAAGAAAGCCAGGATTGATACGCATAACAGTTTTTATAGGTGGATGCTCCAGCACCTTCTGTAATGGAGCCCCCAATATAGGCAACCGTTACCTCTTCCCCTTTTGCCGCCTTTTCCATAACCTTTTTCATTCTGAAATTGTTTCCTGAAGATAACAAAGATCTCTCTATCATCCTCTCATACGCCTCCTCTTTACCGTCTGCTGCATGTTTTTTTTCATCTGCTGTTTCCTTCTCAACAGGAGCTTCCTCTGAAACCTCCGTTTTATTGCTGCTCTCTTCCTGTTTAGGTTCCCTGGAGGTATTCGAACTATCTTCCAGTGTATTTTCCAATTCCTTTCTTTCGGAATCCGATTTCGCTGCCTCATTCCCTGAACAGCCGCAAACAGAGAGTAGGGTGAGCATTATCAGCAAAATATAGAATCTTCTACACATAATTCACCTTTCTTCTACAACCAGCAGGATTAATTTATACCTTTAGATATCGATAAGAATTAATTCTAATAACGTATGGTAAATTCCAGAATATCCAGGGTATTGTCAGATACTCTCCCATTAGAAGATGCATATACACCTATGGTATTACCAACAAAACCTCCGGCTACCTCCGTACTCATTTCATGTATATCAACATCACCTGCAAGCAGCTCCTCCTTGCCTTCTGTTTCCAGAAGAAAATTAGCCTTCTGCCCTTCTCCCCTGACCTTCAGTGTAAGCTTCACTCCGTTTTTCATATCCTCACCTGGCTGTATTTCTTTTTCCGCCAGCAGACTGTCTTTTCCTCCGGTAACCTTTATTACCTGGACTTTTAAGTGGTCTTGGTTTTCTCCTCCGCTCTTCACACAGAACAGCATATGATACTCATTACTTTGCAGGATAACAAGTCCTGCCTCCTCTCCTTCCTCCAATACAGGAACAGAAAGGGTCTGAACTGCCTCATAATGGTATTCCAGCTGTCTTAGCCCAAGGAAAGCAGGGCTTTTCTTCTCCTTTAAGGTCTCAGGTAGAAATTGCAGGGTAATCTTATTTTCTTCCTCTTTATAAAAGAGGCTCTCAGGATTTCTTAACATTACCCGGTCAAATTTGTTTGTGCTGCCTATGAGCTTTTGCAGGCTTCTGTCCCTGCCTTCTGCCGGAGTAAAAGGCAGCATAACCTTATCCTCCAGTTTACCGACACCGGGATTGACCACCGGCCAGCCGTCCTCCCAGAACACCTTAGCCAGAAAAGTCTCCCGCCCAAGGCCCACGTAGCCCTCGCAGCGTCTGCTCGCAAGCATCACCAGATACCAGTTGCCCAGAGTATCATCTACCAGATCAGCATGGCCAACATATATAACCGGATAATCTTTTCCCAAATGTCTGTGTGTCAGAATGGGGTTATTGGGATTGTTTTCATAGGGCCCAAAAATTTCCTTGCTTCGTGCAACAGTCACCGCATGATTGGGACCGGTTCCGCCTTCTGCTATCATCAGGTAATAATAACCGTCTTTTTTATATAGATGAGGTCCCTCCGGCCAAATGACATCTCTTAAAGCACCTTTCCAGATGGCATGACTTTCCTCCGTCAGTTTCATGGTGTTAAGATCCAGCTTCTGTACCCAGATCTCCCAGTCACCATTGTAACGCACTCCTGACGGGTTGGGTCTGGTTCCTACATAATAACAGGTTCCATCCTCGTCAAAGAAAAGACTGGGATCGATTCCCCCGGCTTCCGGTCCCAGAAGAAAGGGTTCCGACCAGGGACCTTTTGGATCAGTTGCTGTTACGATAAAATTGCCGCCTCCCGATACATTGGTAGTAATCATATAAAAAATACCGTTATGAAAACGTATGGTGGGTGCAAAAATTCCACCGGAGTGACCGCTTTCCTTTAAAGGAATCTGTGACTCTCTGTCCAGAATATTGCCTATCTGCTCCCAGTCTGCCAAATTCCTGCTATGCCAGATGGGTACTCCGGGAAAATAAGCAAAGCTTGAGTTCACCAGGTAGAAATCCTCACCAACCCTGCAGATGGAAGGGTCGGGGTAAAAACCGTTTAATATGGGATTTGATGCAGTTATCATAGGAATGTCCTTTCTTATATTGCCAATATAATTTGTTTTATTTTGTTTTATGAAAGCCTGCTGTTAAACAGCAGGCAATTATTCAATAATTTTTAATGGAAGAATCCTGCAATACTCCAAAATAAGCTTTTTTGGGGTTCAATTCTTTGTCAAATAACAGGGGATAGCTTGCTCCCTCTGCATTATTGAGCCAGGAGCGGTCATCCGTAAGTCCCCAGAAGGTAACACTGGTTATATTCGCCTTTCCTTTTTCAACGGAATGAAGCAATACCGCCATGATATTCTTATATCTGGTTCCAAGCTTTTCCTGGGCTTCTTCACTGTTTTCCTTCATATCTATGTCAAGTTCGGTAACCTGAAGCTCTATTCCCAGTTCTGCATATTTATTGATAGCATACTGATAATCCAGAACATTTGGATTGGATAGCTGGATATGATCCTGCATACCGATTCCATCGACCAGGTTCTTTTCCTTTAATTTCTCCAGCAGCTTATAAACAGCAAACATCTTGGTCTTGTCATAGGTACTGTAATCATTATAGAAAAGCTTCTGTCCCTCTGCCATGTATTTTCTGGCATAGGTAAAGGCCATTTCAACATAATCCTCCCCCAGCACCTCATACCAGAGATTGTTTTTCGTCCGAATACCATTCTCTTGTCCGTCACCTGTTTCTATGGCCTCATTGACCACATCCCAGGCATATACAACACCGGGAAAATGTGTATTTACATACTCCATTTCCTGTTTTATGTAATTCTCCATACGTGCCAGCATAATCTCTCTTGAGACCAGCGGAGCTTTCTCACTATCTTCAAAGCCCACTGTAAAAAGCCATCTGGGAGTCTGTGAATGCCATACCAGAGTATGAGCCCGCATGGTAAGTCCGTTTTCCTTCGCAAAATTAAGGGCTGTTTCCGCCCTTTGCATATTAACTACAGGGTATTTTTCTTCCCCTCTTTTTAAGGTAGCCTCCCTATCCAGGGTAAAATCTGCCTTCATTTCATTTTCACAGGTTATACTGTTAAACTGTGATGCTACCAGCTTTGCTTTCAGGGGGTTTTTGATATCTTCGGCAGAAAGCGCAACTCCTGCTTTAAAGCTGCCTTCAAGAACCTGTGCCAGAACAGGCAGTTCTTTGCTCTCCTGGTATTGTCTATAATAATCCACCGTATTTCCAGCCTTTTCAGATTCCGGCTTACTTTCTTTCTGATTGCCTGCTGCTGCGTCACTTTCAGTTGAATTGCTCTCTGCTGTGTTATTTTCTTCTGTATTGTTTTCTATCTTATTTTCTGTTGTATTACTGTCTATTGCAGTACTATCTTTTTTAGTATTTTCTGTTAAACTGCCCCCTTGACTGACCGGCTCTTCTTTCCTGCTGCAGGACAGTAATAGCAAGGACAGGCATAGCACCAAACCTGCCAATTTAAAATAATCCCTCTTACATCCCATTTACTGCAACCCTCTTCTTCCCAAATTCACATAATCTCAAAATAAAGAGTCTGGCAAGCCAGACTCTGGTGCTGACCCGCTGTCATGACAGGAACCAGCTTCCGTAAGTGAGTCCTGTGTATCCTGCCCGGCAGGGCTTTCTCTATAATAAGCTGCAATTTCCTATTACAAAAAGGAGAGGCGGGTACATACCTCCCCTTTTTTGTCTATCTGTTATTTTTTATTGGCATCATCTATAAGTGCCTGCCAGGAATCTGCTACCTGCTCAATCTTCTCAGCAGGTGTGCTGCCAAGAGCATAGGTATCCCAGATAATAGTTCCAAGATCAAGTCCATATACGAAAGATGCATAATCTGTATTGATTGTTGCAGAGTCATACATCGTTGTAAGTGTTTCATCAACAGCTCTTTCATCACGGAATCTGGTGTAATAGCCGTCTTTCCAGGACTCACTGTCATCTTCATAGCCAGGAGTGGGGTTAGTCCAGAGGTTGTAAGCAAACGCTATTTTTTCTGCTGTTTCCTTATCATAGCTGGAAGGGATAACTGCTACGTTATCACTAAAGTATACTTCGTATCCATTTGCCTTAGGTCCTTTAGGGCAAAGTACAAATCCCCAATCATCTTCCATATCAGCCCAGGTTCCAGTCTTATAAACTTCTGCAAACTGCATTGCAACTTTGGCATCATGGAAGGCAGAAATGAACCAATCCCAGTTAGCATCCGCAGGAGCCGGCATCTCATAATTCTTCTGAATCAAGCTTACAGCCCATTGAAGAGCTTCCAGGAATTTAGGATCTTTGGAACCATTGAAGAACATACCACTGTCATCTTTACCGATGTATCTTGCATCGTTGCTGGTGATAGCACCTTTAAATAAATCTGCTGAAAAACTTGCCATTGCATAACTGTCGATGGTACCATCATTGTTACTGTCGATGGTAAGGGATTTACACAACTCTTCAAATTTGCTCCAGGTCCATTCTCCGCTTGCCTGTAAATCATAAGGCAGGTTCGGGTCAAGACCAGCTTCTTCAAACAGTCTCTTGTTCCAGTACACGCCAAGTTTGGGTTCAGGTTTACCAGCAGCCATACCATATACGGAATCACCATAGGTTAATGTCTTTAATACAGAAGGATTCCATTTACTCTCTGTAAAATCTAAATTTTCCAGAGTGGCCAGATCATATACCAATCCATTAGCCAAAGGCTGTGCTACCCAATCGGGTGCAAGGATAAACACCTGAGCTGCAGGATCTTCTGCCATCGTTGAGGTGGTAAAGGTCTCCTGCATGGTTCCCCATTCAGCAACTGCCACTTGTTTAATTTTAAAATTATATTTTGCCTGTATTTCTTCTCTGTAAGCCTGCGTAGCCTCTTCCTGTGCTGTTGTGGGAGCTGCAGGATCTGCAGAAGACCACCAGTCACCGATAACGATTTCCATACCACCTAAATCCATGGCGGGTTCTTCCGTTGCGGTAGGTGTTGCTTCTTCTGTAGGAGTTGTTGCCTCCACCGTAGGTTCAGAATTATTACTTGTTTCTTTTGCCTTATTCCCTCCGCAAGCTGTAAACATTGACAGACACATAGCGAGAATTAACAATACTGCCAAAAACTTTTGATTCTTTTTCACTGTAATATCCTCCTTTAAATACATTATATAGAAAAGTGATTTTCACTTAACTATCATCTATTTTGTAAATCCGTTATATAACCCCATTAATAACTAATACTTCCAGAGTCCCTGGATTTTTCCCCGATTATTTCATCCAGGAGACCCCTTATTATAAAATATCCTATATTTTAACGTGTGAAAATCTAACGATGATCTGTTTTACATCTTTAATCCGGTTTGACTTAAGCTTTCTACAAATCCCTTTTGCGCAACGATATAAATTAACAGCAGTGGAATAATAGCCATGATCATACCTGTAGAGATCATCATCTGTCCATAAGCTACGGAGGGCTTGCTGGCCGTTCCGCTGATAGAAGTCAGATAATCCCCTAAAAGGCTGCTTATTGCCGTCAATTTATTTGCCAAAAGTGCTGTCTTTCCCAGGAACATTCTTGAATAAAAGGAATCTGTCCATTGCCATACAAAGGCAAACAGAAAGCAGGAGGTAAGTATAGGTCTGGCATCCGGCAGCATAATACGAAGGAAGGTGGAAAAGTTACCACAGCCATCCACATAAGCAGCTTCCTCCAATTCCTTTGGTATTCCCCTGAAATACTGTCGGATCAAAAAGATATATAATCCGCTCTTTAACCCCATACAGGTTATACATAACAACATATAAGGTACAATGGAATTCTGAAGATTCAGGGTACTACCTGTAAAAAGCTTAATAATTCCGAAAACATCAAAAAATCGAAAATTTAAATAAAGCGATGACATAATAGTCTGCGGTGGAATTACGATTACAAGGAGCACACAGCCAAACCAAAAGTTTTTAAGCGGAAACTTAAATCTTGCAAATCCATAACCCACTATGGTACAGGCTGCAACCTGCAGAATACTTGACATTACTGAAATACCGATGGAATTAAATAATGACTTCCAATAATTTATCAGGCTGTTGACCAGTTTGTAATTCTCAAGAGTAAAATTTCTGGGTACTACGATTATTGTCGGGTCATATAAATCCTTTTCCTGCATAAAACTTAAGGATACCTTATTAAATAAAGGCTGCAGTATTAAAAAACACAAACCGAATAACAGTACAGCTCGTAAAATCTGATATACCCTGATGGAAATTTTCTTCTTAAGAAGATATCCTCCGGATTTCCTGTTCCTGATTAGAAACTCTTTCCATTTTGTTTTAATATTCCTATTCATAATAGTACACCCACCTTGAAGTAATTGCGGAAAATATCGCAATAATCAGGATAACTGCTGCAAAATAGATCCATGCCATGGCAGAACTGAAGCCATAATCCATTTTCTGTACCATGGTATCGCTTATCTTCGTCATAACATCACTATCTGTCTTCATAAAGAAATCCACAATGGTATATATAACATTAACAAGGATAACGGAGCTTACCATAGGCAGTGTTATCTTCCAGAAACTCTCCCATGCCGTACATCCCTCAATAGTGGCGGCTTCATACATACTTTTTGATATGGTTTGCAGACCGGACAGGAAGATAATTATCTGTATACCGGAGGCAATAACAACATCATAGACATTGTTAACAATGTCATAAACAACATTCAGGAAACGTTCTCCAAAACCACTGTTGGATAAAATTTTCTCCAACACAGCTGTTATGTCAGAGGTTTGTGTATTATTGCTGATGTATTCCTGCATTCCGGATAAAAGGCTGTTATTATATTCAAGTCCCACTAAAACACCGGAGGAAAGTATAACCGGCAGGAAGAATACGGCACGTACCAGACCTCTTCCCTTAAAAGCCTGATTCAACAATAACGCCATAAAAAAGCTTACAATTAATGTTGTCGGTACCTGTACTGCCATTTTCGTTAATTCATCCGTCAGCATTCTGGTAAATTCAGGATCTACCAGAAGTGCTTTCTTGATATTGCTCAACCCTGTAAACTCCAGTACAAACCCGCCGTTTCCGATACCTACAATTACATTACTGAAGGTCATACGGAAGGATTCAATAAGAGGTATAATCATAAAGGCAACAAAGCCTATAATAAAAGGCAGTATGAACAAATAACCCGTTCTGGCTTTTCTAGCCTGCAAATCCTTATGTTTTTTTCCTGCCATTAGCTTACCTCCTCTCAACCAAGTAATCACTGGCCGGTACCTTAAGGGTACCGTTTACATACTCGGTATTGTTATAATTAACATAGACATTGGTTCCATCTTCGTAAGTAGTAACATAAACGCCTTCACTCAGCTGCCTATGCTCTGTAATATATTGGTTAAAGCAATGTCCTAATTCTTTCTCATAACGGTTATATATTTCAAGAGCCTTAGCCTTCCACCTGTCATAATCAGCGCCAAACAGGAAGGTATAATTGGAATTTTGCAGAGCAGTCGCTTCTTCCTTCATAAAGGTAAAGGATAAACCTGCACCGGCTTCTGCGCTTTTAAGCAACAGCTGCTGAAAATCCCCTGAGACATTTAAGGAAACTCCGGTATAGTCCACAAGTCCATGTATCGCCATCGTATAGAAAGGTACTGTGTAATCAATGATCTGATATCTTCCACCAGTCAGGTCCATATCTGTAATGAAATCTGCATAAGGAAGTGTATAAGCATTACCTCCCTTTAACATAAGATTCGTACCGGCTGAGGTTATCTCTTCCATAGCCTTGACCTGGAGTTCCATGGATTTTTCTCTGTTGATTAGTTTTTTGGGATTATAATCTGCACTTAAGCGGTATCCGGTATCCGCCAATGCCATACCGGTATCCTCAGAGGCATCTGCTATGTAATTTGCAAGATTATGCATGTACTGTACGATCAGCTGAGGTTTCAAGAGGTAATAAGGATCCTTTAATTCATCCTCCCCATAATAAATCGGTGAAAAATCGTACAGCTTTACTACTTCCCTGCTGGCATACTTTGCAGCATCCTTATTAGCAGAGAAACCATCAAACAAACCATCTTCATAAGCATATGCCACTGCACCTTCAAGATACACCGGTACTTCCATAGAAGATGCGCTATTTAAGAATTTCCTGAAGCTGCCTTTACTGCCTAATGCACCAATTCGATCGATGGATTCTGCTGAAGTCTGCTTGATACCTCCATTCATCCAGCCTCTGTAGCGAACCGACAGATTTTTTACTCCCTCTGCTTTCAGTTCCTCAATCATACTTGTTGCTTCTTTGTATTTGGTCAAAGGCACGGGTACGGAAACCGGAAATCCCAAACGTTGTTTTACCTGATCCACAGCACCTATCAGTGTAACATTTACCGGTGTTGATTCTTCCGTCTTCTTTGTCATGTCAGGGTTTTTCTTCATCAGATAGTCCCTATAGGATTTTGCCATATCGGAGTAGGTATCTGTTTCGAGAAAACGATACCGCTGACTGATCTTACCCTCCGGTTTTTTTGCTTCATAAACCATGACAGATTTATCCGTTTTTGCAGACACACTCAGAGAAGCATAATGAAGTGTCACATAGGAGGCTCCCGCAAAATTGTAGCTGTGGTTTCTTCCACTGACATCAGCCTCGATGGAAGCCAACGTCTGATAATCCTCCAGAATGCAGAGCATGGAGCTTCCATTCTTTGAAATACCAAATACGGGGAATGCTGCTCTGTTTTCCGTTATCAAGGAATCTCTTGGAACCGCACTGTCGATACCGTAAATTTCCGTATAATAACTGTTCTGTGCTTTCTTGCCGTTGTTGAAGTCAATAATACCGCCATTTCCTTCGGGTACCAGGATAAAACCTTTATCCTCACTGCTGCCTGCACCAAGATAGGGTAATACCTTAACTTTGGTTAAAGGATAGTTCTTCTTCCAGCCCATATTCTCAAAGGGCAGATCCACAATAAGATCTCCATCTTGCAGACGATATACCACCGTTACGTTAAAATAGGGTTTCTCAGTGGAACCTGTAGCAGAATATCTGGCCTCATCCTCCTCATAATCCTCCCTGGTATAGCCTACCTGGGCGAAGAGTTCTTCAATTTTGACCTTGAGATATTCCTGTGTGCCATCTCTTAACACATAAACATTCTCTGTCTCTAGATCCGGGTATTTTGCCAGCAGTTCTGCTTTGTTATCCGTAGCCCGAAGATTATTGATGTCAATCTTACGGTAATAGGTATTTACTTTTTTCTGTGAACTGCTGTCCATCTGGTTCAGAAATTCATTCATTCTGGATTCCGGCGCTGCTGCAGGAAGCAGATATGCTTTCTGGATATCACCAATGGTATAATTGACCTTGATATAGTCTTCCCCCTGCTCTATGGAGTAGAGTTTTTTCTGTATACTATAGGAAAAATTATCAAAGATAGTTGTAATTCCAGTTTCATTGGTATATTCAATGAGCAACGTGGATTGTAGGTATTTCAGGTTCTGTGCATTTGCTTGTGTATCCTCTGCTCCGTTTTCAGGATTAGAATCCCATACCGTATTATTTTGCTTATCCATTACCTGAAAATAGGTATTTTCACCATTTAAGGTAAACTTGAGCTTTTCATCCTCCAGCGTATAGGTCTTGCTTTCCTCTCCATAGGAATAGGTGTCCATAGACTGCTCTTCTTCCTCTGTCTTGCTGCAGGCAGAGAAGGTCAGGGCCCAGACCAGTATCATGCCCATTAATATTAAACGTTTCATTTTCAGCCCTCCTTATCAGTAAAATCGGAATATAATTTCTTTGTACAAAGAAATAAAATATGCCGCCGCATCTGTTACCAAGCTGAAAAACAAAAGGAAAATAAATATGATCAATATCATACCCAGAACGGTAGCCGCAATGGTTATTAGTGTTTTCCCCAGCGTATAATCGTGTATCATCATTACTGCGCTAATTATAAGCATACCGCACCAGATCTCTGAAAAGATGAGAATATAGGAATAAAATGCTCCTTCTTCCACTGTCATCAGATTACTGATAAATATCATCGGAAACTGTATCAATACATAAGGAGTAAGAGCATAGCCGATCCCCATATGAATCTGTTTCATGGTACCTTTTCCGTCAAAAAGAGTGGTCAGCGCCCAATTTGCCACACAGGCCAATACAATGGGAATCAGAAATCCCAGTAAGATCTCAATAAGATTGACGTGCTCCCATATGACCTTCATGAATAAAAAGCTGGTAAACTGCAGTCTGAAAACCCGGGTAAGCATTGCCATTGCAATAATAATATTTGCGGCTGCAACAGACCCTCTGTTTTCATGGGTCAGGTCCCAAAACCCATCCAGTGGATGTGTAATCACATACAGGGAATAACGCAGGGTTTTAGCCGTATGCTGAAAATCAAACCGTTTTAGAAATGCGGCTGTCTTCATTCTTCCTCTACCTCCCTTTTTATTTTTTTCACAAAACCGATGAGGGAGGGAAGTATGATTATGGTAAAGAATATGCCCACAATCCACCCGATTTTCTCTTCGATCCATTGTTTCCGATATAGCTGGAAAGCTTTCGAATAATTTTCTTCGTCATATTTAAGCTTGAAATATTCCATGGCTTTTTTGTAGTTCCCTTGTCTTAACAGGGAACGGCCGATACCGATATAGGCCAGATCATAATTGCCGTTTTGAGTAAGTACCTCTTCCCAATAAGCAGCGGAAGTATCGTAATTTCCACGTTTGTATTCCATCAGTGCATCATTGATCAGCTGTCCGTATTGTGTAAGACTAAACACCGTAATACTTACGTTTCCGGAATCCAGGACCAGCAGATTGTTTTCCATATGCTCCAGTGCTGTGGGATAATTGAAATATCCCAGTCTGTTACCCAAGCTGCCGAAGGCATAAAGCAGGTTTCCCTGAAAATCGTATCCAAAAATCCTTCCTCTTGTCCTGTCAATTACGAAGTAGGTATCATTGTCCATGGCCGTTGCATCGATGAATTTGGACGCTCCGGATACCCCCGCAGCATTTCCCCACATCAGGTCTCCAATAGGGGGATACTCTCCGTTTCTTACCAATATATCAGTCCCCATGGCGTTGAGCTTACGAATAGGTTTTGCCTTATCGTTCTGCAATTCCCTTTCCTTAAAGACTGAAGTGGTACAATAAATAAATTCATCCTTATCCAGCGCCAGATTATTATATTCCGTAGGAACGAAGGTTTCCATCTGCGCTCTCTGCTCTTTGGTGGCAAATCTCTTCCAGATATAATCAATCATATTGAATTTAACTTCATTGGCTCCGATAAATCCGGAGAATTCACCTGTGTTTTTATATTCTACAAATCCCTTGTTATAATTCTTCACTAAAACCACTGCTCTGCCGGAGCTGTCTACCACAACTTTTTGAGGATAGAAGCTGGATTCCTGGTCAACGGTTTCATCTGCCGGACGAACCAGTTCTTTCACCAGCTCCCGGTTGGCATTCAAATGAACGACTCTCTGATTCTCCGTATCACAGATAAAGAATTCTCCCTTACCGGTAACAAAAATATCCATAGGCCCTGAAAAGGTTTTGATATCCGTCTCACCGGTAAATTCTGTTATAACTTCCTTAAGCCGGTAATCTCCGCCTGCTTTTTCAATCACTACGATCCGGTTATTTCCGGTGTCACAGACATATATCAGATTATCACGGACAAACAATCCCTGGGGGTTTAAGAAATCACCAATTCCCAATTTATCTCCCGTTATGGAAGTATTTGCTTCGTAAGCGTCCGGGGATTCCCTGTTCAGTCCCCACCAATCATATGTATAGGTATAATGTGTATCCTCTGCCAGTGCGGGTACAGACGGAAACAACATAATCACCATAAAGCAGAGAAGCACCAGCAAAATACATTTTCTCTTCATTGTTTCCTCCTTAATCTTTGATGCCGGAGCTTGCCATGGTCTCGATAACATTGCTCTCTACTACGATAAAGGTCGTAATGGGTACAATCATCATAACCAGTGTAACCGCTGCTCCAACACCTGCTCTTGCAATTCCTCCGCTTACTATCTGCTGAAGTGCATAAGGTAAAGTCTTTAGTTCTTCGGAATAGATAAAATTGGAGGCCTTTATGTTCCAGAGCCCCTGTACAGATAAAATCATCAGGGTCAACCAGGCCGGTCTTACCATAGGCATTACAATTGCTCCAAAGATGGACCACTCTTTCGCACCATCAATTTTCGCAGCTTCCAGCAGCGCATCGGGAATACCCTCCATATACTGTTTCATAAGAAAGAGTCCCATAGGAGAAGCCAGGGCAGGAATTATAACCGCCCAGGGAGAATCCACCAACCCGATCTTAGACATTACCAGATAATTAGGGATTGCTGTAACGTAACCGTTGAACATCAGGGCCGTCACGACGATACTGAAAAATACCCTGCTGCCAGGAAATCGATACTTTGCCAGTACATAGGCACCCATGGAAGAGATAATGATATGTCCGGCAGTACCCAGAACCGTTATAAAAAAGGTATTGAACAGGTACCTGGAAAAGGGTACCCAGGATTTGTTCATTATAACGAACAGATCCTGAAAATTGTCCATAGTGGGATTCTGCACAAACAGCCTTGGCGGATAGACAAAGATCTCATCCAGCGGCTTAAAAGCACTGTTTATTGCATAAACCAGAGGGAAGGCCATAAAAAGCCCGAAGAGTACCAGTACGAAATAAATACCGAAATCCCCTCCCTTGGAACGATTAGGTTTTCGTTTAAGATGTTTTTTCATAATCATAGCCCTTTTCTCCGTTATTCATGGTATTAAGTTCCTACTCTTCTAAGCATAGCCTGAATCATTTTATTGCAAAGGATCATTACTATGAAAAGCAGTGTGGCAATTGCTGATGCATAACCCATTTCAAATCGGATGGAACCGTAATCCACAAGGTGCGTTACCACCGTCTGGGTAGCATAATCCGTACTCGGGAATCCCGTAAGCGCAATGGGTACATCCGCCACACCAAAGGACTGGGTAATTGTCATTACAGCTCCGAACATCAACATGGGTTTCATACCGGGAAGGGTTATATACCATAATTCCTGCCAACGGTTCTTAACTCCATCAATATAACCAGCTTCATACTGTGCCTTGTCGATACCCTGGAGACCGGCAACAAAAGCCAGGAATCCAGTTCCAAGACTCATCCAGAGACTTACGATGATAACTACCATCATCATATACTGGGGGTTGGTAAGCCACAGGATAGGGCCGCTGATAAATCCCAGTTCCATCAAAAAGGAATTGATGTAACCATAGGCATCGCCGGAGAACATGATTGCCCAGATCAAATATACCTGCCCGGATATGGTCGGAGCATAAAAGATTACAATCGCAAAAGCTCTTAGGTATCTGGGCAGCTCATTGATGAACCAGGCAAACAGAAACGCTGCCATGTAACCAATGGGGCCGGTAATCGCAGCCAGCAGGAAGGTGTTTTTTACAGCTGTTATAAATACATCATCTGCCAGCAGAAGGTTTATATAATTCTGGAGCCCAATGAATTTTGGGGTCTCCAGAATGTTGTAATACGTAAAGCTCAGAACAAGAGAAGTTATAACCGGTACTACATAGAACAGAATAAATAATATCGCATAGGGTGCCAGAAACAGGTAACAGGTCTTAGACTTTTTGGCCTGCTTCCAGGCTATGGACATATCTCTTTTCTTCTTTCTTAGATATTTCTTTATAAATGTTTTCAAATCTTATCCCCCTATCTGACAGTCAGGCCGAATTCAAGACGTTTTTTCTCAATTTCCTGATTAATGGTTGTCGTATAATCCAGAAGCGTTTCTCTTGGATCTTCATTCTTATTGAGAACCTTACGGATTGCATTGGTTATATGTCTCTGGGTATAATAGCCGCCGGCTACTTCCCTTAGTCCAACGGTCCACTGCCACTGTTCATCCAGTACATCCAGCTGACTCTTGCTCCAGGACAGCTGTTTAAAGGCTTCTACGTTGGCCGTTGCATATCTGGCTGAAGCTCCCATGACACTTTCCATCTCCTGACCAAAGCGCACCTGGGTATCTGCACTGACCCACCATTTCATGAATTCCCAGGAATTATTCTTTGTCACCTCGTCCTCCTGCTTCAACAGCATGGTACAAAGTCCGGTAGTATGACAGGAACGGTCTATGGAGCCGTCTTCTCTTACGGTTCCGGGAATAACTGTAAAATCCCAAAGTCCTCTGATTTCCGGTGCAAATACTACAAGTGTATTAAATGTATTGTAGTCTGCTATACCAATCGGCATCTGACCCGAACGGAACAGATTCGCGAAATCATAGATCGTCGGCAGTTTATACTGGGTAAACAGTTTTGTAAAAGTCTCAAAAGCTTTGGAACCCTGTTCTGAGTCTATCAGCGCTGTCTTGCCCTCTTCATCATAAATTACACCACCATTTTGGTAAAGCAAGGCAAAGAAGGTGGACAAATCCGGATTGGAGGAATTATTGAGTGTTCTCTCTGTTGAAGGAATGGCTACTGACATATTGTTCTGCTGTATGGTTGGCAGCATGGCTATCAGATCCTCCCAGGTATCCGGTACCTGAAGTTCCAGTTCCTCCAGAATATCCTTGCGGTAAAATAACACATTAAAATTCTGGGTCTCCGGCAGAGCATAGATTCCGCCTTCAAAACGGTAAGGTGCATAAGCACTGGGATAAAAATCCTTTAGAACCTCCTGGTAGTCTGTGAACTGACTGATATCCTCCACCGCACTACGAAGAGCATAATTCACGGGTTCTCCCTGGCCTGCCGATATTACCACATCCGGTCCTTTCCCGGCTATTATAGCATTTAACAACGTGCCAGCTTCCACCAGCTTAACATTGACCTTAATTCCTTTTTCCGGAGTAAAGGTATCATCAATCATTGCTTTTAATATTGTACTTTGATCACGACCGGACAGAATCCATACTTGAATGGCATCACTGTCCTTGTATACATCTCCTACCGCGTTGTAATCCGTAGTAAAGGAAGCATAGAAGGATTTCACTTCATGAACTGCTCTGCTGAAAAAGCTTTCTTTTACTTTATCCGGTTTCTCTTTTGTACCGGTTACGGTGATATAATCAATATCCAGAGGAGCCTCACTTAAGGTGAGTATGCTGGTACCCATGGCACTGATATTTAACTTAAAAGCTGCAAATCCTACGGGGATCTTCTCCGGTTTTTTCACAAAATCCTCCAGCTGTTTGGCCAGGGTCTGTATAGAAGCTACCTGATTTGCTTTTTCCCCGGAGTATGCAACGATGTCATCCACCATCTTGTATAGCCTTTTGCTTTCCAGATCCATGGACTCGATAATCTCCGGATATACCTTATCTATCTTATAATCTCTATACTTATCCGGCGTTGTTCCGGTCAGTACCAGGATCTTACGGTACATGCTGTTGAGTCTGTAAACAGAATCCTGCATTTCATTGAGAATATTACCCATGTCTCCCAGGGTAACTTCCATCCGAATCGTGTGTTTTCCTTTATCGAGGTAGAATTGATAAGCATTGTTTTGTGTATCTGAGAGAGTATAGGAATTCCATTTATTACTGTAACGGAAGCCTACCTGCTCCAAATCTTCAAAGGGAATATTACCATCTATGTAGACAGAGCGGTTGGAAACAAATCCCCTGTTATAGTTCTGTCTTGCTTTTAAGGTTATGTTATAGTACCCGTCCGAAGGTACTTCGAAATCCCATTCTATCCATTGTCCCGGCACTCTCCAGGCATTGCCGCCTATCATATTGAGCCTGATCTTCGATACACTGTAGGGCTGTGTAATGGGTGAAGACCGGTCATATAATGGATACAGAGAAGGCGAAGATCTCAGGGTGGATGCTTCTCCCTGAATTATCAGCTTATAGTTTAAGGCTTCCTCTGTTTCCGCTGTTCCGGCAATGTTTTCACTGTACTGTTCATAGGTAAGATCTTCTTTGATCCCCTCCAATGTTATGGATTTAATAACAGCCGGCTCATTTATAGCTTCAAGGCCGATGGTGTTCCTGCCTTTTTCTAAATAAAACTGATAGGGTTTAATGAAATAACCCAGATCATCCTTGAAGTAAGCTCCCGTCCAGGCCTGTTCATCCACCTGAGTGGGCCGGATGTCATTTCCCTGGTTATCTCTCTTTACCTCCTCTTCATTCTTCCATAGCCTGGTAAAGGATAAGGCATCTGCTCCAAGAAAAGGTAACTCCCCGTTGATGTAGAACTTTCTCTCTATATCAACACCACGGGCTTTCACCGTATAATACTCCATGAAGATCTGATACATTCCCGTCTCCGGAACATCAATCTGCCATTCCGTGTAGGAATTCTCACCGGTGTAAAGAACCTCCGGTTCTCCTTCATAATCCTTTAGAACCTCAACATCCTCACCCTTTGTATAATCTGTAATCGCTACCTCCACCTCTTTTTCAGGGTAAGCCGCTTGAGAATGCGCTTCCAGATACTTGGCATAAGTGTTGTCGCGTCCAATTCCGCCCACATCCACATCCAAATTGGGAGTATCGGAATATTTGTCTGCAAAACTGTCTTCTTTTCCCCTTGAAAAGAAAAAGAAAGCTGTTATCACCGCACATGCCGTTACTATTCCCACTACCAACTTCAATTTCCTGCTCATGATTACCTCTCCTGTTTTAAATATGTTTCGTATTGCAGAATATCTTCGATATCAGGCATTTATTTTTTTTGTTCATATTAAATAAGTAAATGCTAAATATCTGT
The DNA here is from genome assembly GCF_033100115.1 of Anaerocolumna sp. AGMB13020. NCBI lineage: Bacteria > Bacillati > Bacillota > Clostridia > Lachnospirales > Lachnospiraceae > Anaerocolumna > Anaerocolumna sp. AGMB13020. Next base: position 1,834,253 of record NZ_CP136910.1, read on the forward strand.
GGTTCTTATATTTATTTATAACACACATCCCGTTTCTCTGCTTCTTAATGATTGCCAAACACCTATCATATATTGCTATTTTTAAGCAATAGGAACTAAATTTAATTAGCATAAATCGGATTTTATATAATAAAATTTATGAAATAATATTGAAATCCCTCCTATCTGATTGTAAAAACTGTACATATATACAACTATACATCTTTGTGTGTCCTGCAGATATTGCCATTTAATGCCTAGCCTATTATGCCCAAATTAAACTTATGAAAACTTTAATATATAGGCAATAAATAATTATGGAAGGCATATTTTGTATTATATAGTAAAAAAACAATTGTGTATTTACATTTTAACCAAATCAAACTATAATGTTAAATACGAAATTGTTTATTATGTATACTAATTATCCTATAAACGCCGTTCTGCTCAATCCTGCATATCTGCCGCAATATTGGATGAGCTCCCAACAGGAGGCTACTATGATTGAAAAATTAACAGGTACCAGAGAAACCGTATTTCATCTGGAAAATTTACAGGTCCGTCTTCATATTAATCGGGAATACGAAGATTATCCTATGCACTGGCATACAGATACGGAGATAATCATGCCTGTTGAAAATACCTATTCTGCAGTGGTGAACAAAGAAAAATACATACTAAATCCCGGCGATATTATTATCATTCCCTCCGGTGAAATACACGAATTATATGCTCCGCCCACAGGACGGCGCTTCATCCTTCAATGTGACAATTCCCTGCTCAATGGCTTGAACGGAATCGATTCCATCAGCAGTGGTTTTTATCCCTGTATCTGTATCAAGTCAGAGGACAGTACCAGCTACCAGAAGCAATTGGTGGACATCATGAACAAGGTCGCGGAGGAATATATCAACCGTCCGCCTCTTTATGAAGCCTCCATAAATGCCCTGCTGACCTCATTTTTTGTAATTGTAGGCAGGAACTGTATCAATCTGGACAGGCAGAATAAAAATTTAATCAAAAAGAAACAGCATCAGTATATTGATAAATTCCTGCATATCTGCCAGTATATCAATGACCACTGTACGGAAAACCTTACCATCGATAAGCTTGCGACCCTGGCAGGCTTTAGCAAATATCATTTCTCCCGGCTGTTTTATAATTTCTCAGGCGTGACTTATTATGACTACCTGATTAAACGCCGCATATTATTTGCTGAGAGCCTTTTAGCAGATCCCAATCTTTCCGTAGTGGAGATTGCCATGCGAAGCGGCTTCAACAGTCTTTCGACCTTTAACCGTAATTTCAGAACCATAAAGAACTGTACCCCTACGGAATACAGAAGTATGCACTGTTCCATGCAGAATCTGGAATTCCCCCAGGCAGAAAGTCAAAAGAAATCGGCACTGTAATTCATAGTTGCGGAAAGGAAGTCATGGCACAGCAGGAACTGTTCAACGCTAATTGGTATTTTCGGAAAATGCCGGTCAACAGCTCATTGGAGGAAGCAACGAAAGCTTCTCTTAGCTGGGAGGCCGTCAGTCTCCCCCACGACTGGCTAATCTATGATACAAGAAATCTTTATAAAGCTGGAGACGGCTGGTATAAGAAGTATTTCAGCTGCTCCCCTCCCAGGGACGGTTCAAGGGTAACCCTTCGTTTTGAAGGTGTCTATATGAACTGTACTATTTTCGTCAACGGACAACCTGCAGGTTCCTGGAAGTATGGTTATACCACTTTTGAAACAGATATAACCGACTTTTTAACCGAAGCCGAGAACGAAGTACTGGTACAGGTTACCTACGAATCACCCAACTCCAGGTGGTACACCGGTGCGGGAATCTACCGCAATGTATATCTTATAACAAGGCCAAAGGTACATATTGCTTCGGATGGAGTCTATGTATCAACTACAGACACCGGTCGCGAATGGGAGGTTTATACGGACAGTACCCTTTGTTTTCCGCGTGATATTTCTCCTGCTGCCGCTTATCGGTTAACGCAGAGTATTTTTGATTCTAAGGGTACCTGTATAGCAGAAAACGAACTCCCTCTTACCCCCGAAAATCTCCATCCCCTCCAGGAAGCTTACAGCTTAGGTGCTGCTTATCAGTGTATCTGTACACTGAAGGTCAAGGCTCCCTTATTATGGGATACGGAACACCCCAACCGATACCGGATACTAACCCGTCTATTTTTCTCCAAGGAGTTACTGGATGAAACAGAGCAGAGCTTCGGATTTCGCACGCTTTCCTTTTCTCCGGATAAAGGCTTTTTTCTGAATGGACGGCAGCTGTCCCTAAAGGGTGTCTGCGAACATCATGACCTTGGCTGCCTTGGGTCGGCAGTTTGGAAAGAAGCACTGAGGAAACGCTTCCTGCTTTTAAAGGAAATGGGGGCAAATGCCATTCGAACCGCTCACAATATGCCCTCGGTAGAATTTATGGATCTTGCGGATGAACTGGGGTTTCTTGTAGTTTCAGAAGCTTTTGATATGTGGGAGAGAAAGAAGACGGAATATGATTATGCCAGATTTTTTTCCGAATGGCACGAGAAGGATATCAGAAACTGGATTTGCCGGGACAGGAACCGCCCCAGTATTATCATGTGGAGCATTGGAAATGAAATATATGACACCCATGCCGGGGAACGGGGGCAGGAACTGACAGAGCACCTTAAGGATCTGGTCACCCGCTATGATTATAAAGGCAATGCCCCGGTTACCATAGGCTCTAATTACATGCCCTGGGAAAATGCCCAGAAATGTGCGGATATTGTAAAACTGGCCGGATACAATTATGGTGATAAATACTATGACAAGCATCACAAAGAACATCCCGACTGGATCATATACGGAAGCGAGACCGCTTCTACCGTTCAGAGCAGAGGAATCTATCATTTCCCACTGTCAAGACCGGTTCTCTCCGACGATGACGAGCAATGCTCCTCTCTAGGAAACAGTTCTACCAGCTGGGGTGCCAGAAGTACGGAAAGCTGTATTATTGCGCACCGGGATACCCCTTATGCCCTGGGCCAGTTTATCTGGACCGGCTTTGATTATATTGGTGAGCCTACTCCTTACCACACAAAGAATTCTTACTTCGGCCAGATAGATACCGCCGGTTTTCCAAAGGATTCTTTCTACCTCTATCAGGCAGAGTGGACGGATTACAAAGTGAAACCCATGGTACATCTCTTTCCATATTGGGACTTCTCTCCGGGTCAGCTGATCGATGTAAGGGTATGCTCCAATGCCCCTTGTGTGGAACTCTTCTTAAACCAGCGTTCTTTGGGCGCCTTTAACATTGACCATCAAAAAGGTGAAAAGCTTCTTGGTGAGTGGCAGATTCCTTACGAAGAAGGAGAGTTAAAAGCCATAGCCTATGATGAAGAGGGAAATCCTATTGCAGAAGACCGGAAAGTCTCTTTTACCGATGCGAAAACCCTGTCCTTAACCGCTTCTAAACCTACTCTCCAAGCCAATGGGAAAGATCTTATCTTCCTGGAGATCAGCACGAGAGACACGGAAGTTAATCCGGTGGAAAATGCCAATAACCGGGTCACGGTTACAGTGGAAGGCCCTGGCATTCTTCTGGGTTTGGACAATGGAGACAGCACCGATTATGATCAGTATAAGGAAAACAGCCGCAGACTCTTTAGCGGCAAGCTTCTTGCAGTTATTTCCAGTACCTTGGCTCCTGGTATGATTAAAATTACAGTAACCTCCAAAGGGCTTTCACCAGCAACACTGTATCTGCCTTCCTTCGCTGCAGATGAAAACTTAGGAGATACCGGCTTTTATGACTATTTAGGAGGACATGCCTGCCAGACAAGCAGCATTTCACCGGAAATTCCCATACGAAAACTGGAAATCCTTGCACCGGACGGTAACTGCCTGTCCCCCCTTACCAAAACCCTGCCAGTGGAAATTCGGATCCATCCCCCTAATGCAGATTATCGTGATATAACGATACGTGCAACAGATGCAGGCGGAGTTCCTACTAATCTTGCCCTTGTAAAAACAGAGGGGTTAAAAGGTGAAATAACCGGTCTGGGTGATGGTATGTTCTATATTCGCTGTTACTGCCGAAACGGTGCAGACCGGATTAAAATGTACTCTCAGCTCGAATTTTACGTACAAGGGCTTGGTGAAGCTACTTTAAATCCCTATGAATTCATTTCAGCTTCTGTCCATACCTGGGGATTAAACCTTACCAATGGAAATGAGAGGGGTATGGCTACTGCAAGAGAGGGAAAAAGCATCCTAAGCTTTGACCGCCTTGATTTCGGTGAATATGGTTCCAATGTAATTACCCTTCCAATTTTTTCTCTGGATGATGAGGCTTTTTCCATCGAAGTTTGGGAAGGTATCCCAGAAGCGGAGAACTCCGGATTTCTAACAACCCTTGATTATCAGAAGCCTTCCCACTGGAATACCTATCAGGAAGAAACCTATCAGCTGCCAAAGCGATTGAAGGGTATAACCTCTTTAAGTTTTGTTCTGTATCGTAAGATTCATTTAAAGGGTTTTATATTCAGAAAACCGATGAAAGCCTACGAAGAAATACAGGCAATTGAAAATTCCAGCATTTATGGTGACAGCTATCTTTTAAGGGAAGATGCCATTGAAGAAATAGGAAATAATGTAACACTTACCTTCCGAGATATGAATTTTACTGACAAAGGTTTTAAACGCCTGCTTCTCTGCGGTCATTCCCCTTTGGATAAAAATACGATTCACTTACATTTTAAAGCTAAGGATGGTTTTCTACTCAGTCGCCAGCTGGTGGAATTCGAATACTCCCCAGATTACGTTATCAAGGAATTCACTCTGGAAAATGTCACTGGAGAAACGGAAGTTTCCTTTCTCTTCCTACCGGGCTGCCGCTTTGACTTTAAGTGGTTTCGCTTTGAAGAGTAGTTTCTTTCCCCAAAAGCCATTGAACAGATAACTCCAGATGTTTATTCCAATATACCCAATTATGTACGCCTTCTCCTTCTTTGTAAATATGAGCAATCTCCTGCTCAACTAAGAAGCTGTGAAGTTTACGGTTCGATTCTATGAGAAAATCCTCTGCTCCGCATACCAAGTAAATATCCGGAATCAGCTTGCCTGCTGCTTTTAAGTTCTCAAGACAGAATCTGGGGTCTTTGTTGCCGTTTCTTAATTGCTCTGCCTCTCCGAATATCCTCCTCTGATACTTCTCATCGGAAACACCGTCAGGTAGATATACACCGGCATCCGCTATATTAAGCGCAATGTAGGCTCCAGAAAGACTGATGATCTTTGAAAAAGTCTCCGAAAATCTGAGACCATTGATCATGGCCCCGTAACCTCCCATGGAAAACCCTCCGATATAGGTATCCTCTCTGTCCTCTGACAAATGGAAAAGGCTTCTTGTATAGGCTACCAGTTCTTCTCCTATAAACCTGCTGAAATCTTCTCCTTTATCCATATCCTCCAGATAAAAAGAGTTCTCTCCGCTAGGAAAAATAACTGCAAGATTATTTATTCCTGCTAAAAAACCGATATTGGAGTTCATGATATAATCATTACAATCACCCGTGTAACCATGCAGCAGATATAATGTCTTCCTCTTTTCTTTTGAAAATTCTCCGGCTTTTCCTGGAGTGTACCCATTTTCATTGGGAATCAGTGCCTTAAAGGTCACCGATCTTTTAAGGGTATAGGACGGAAATGTAACTTCTATTATAGACATAATGTACTGCCTCCTTCTTTATTTTATGCAGCATGTTATAAGTGTCAGTGTTCGATTTATTTTTCCCAAGAGAATCTATACTGCCAAATTAAAATAGAATTCCCTGAATGTTCTCTCTACAACAGTCTATATATTTTAATTTCAACAGATACTCTGCCTTCTCCCGGTTTCAGACTGCCTACATATACACCACGATTCAGCCAGCCATATTTTCCTTTACTGTCTGCGGTAAATTTGGGTGAAGTCTTAATCAGCCTGGTATCCTCTGGTTCCAGTATTCCTTCATTTTCAACAGCGATATACTCTCCATCCTCCGTAAGCAACAGATATTTGGCAAAGGCATGTGCATAATTCCCTGGCTTTTGTGTGTTCCAGTCTGCACCGCCGTTTACGATTGTTCCTTTCATTCTGCCCTCGAAGGTTCCTCCCGTTATGGGAATAACCCTAAGGTATCCGTCAATACCTTCTTTTACCTCCAGCGCTTCTGAACACTCCACCTTTAAATGCATGATTTCTTCTGCTTCTAATTGTATCAACTTACCCTCCCGATTAATTGATTTAGATAATATTAGATTTTATCTATTTCATATTATATAACATTTTTTTGCCAATGGATTAAGATTTTCAAATTATTAGAAATTTTAATTCTACGTTCCATACGAATAAAAAACCTGGAAATCCTTGTACGCCCATATAAACGGCGCGTACAAGGATTATTTCCAGGCTTCTTTTAATAAATTGTACCCCCAATTATACCATTATTTAATTTACATTACCTGATTATTATCGCTTAATCAACATTATCTGATTAACCTTACATCAATATTATCTGATTATCATTATCTAATCAGCATTACCTCATCAACATTATCTGATTATCATAATCTAATCAACATCACCTGATTTTCATAAACTCATAACCATTACCTGATTAATAAGTAATCTAAATAGGCATCCCATTGTCCTATATCCCCTGTCACTACCAGCTGAATCTCCTGGTTGCCAGTACCGTGGGTAATATTATTCAGAGTGTATATAGCAGGCGTACTTCCAGCGATATAGAAAGTTCCCACCGTCACACCGCCGATCTTTAAAGCCACCGTTGCGGTATTGGCATTATTGGAGCAGGCCCTTATAGAAAAACTATGGTTGTTGTTTGCAAAGTATTGTGTGTACTTGCAGAGATCATCATTGGCATACAGAGCAACTCCCTGAAAAGGAGAACTGATCTTGCCGGCATACTGGCCAGCCAGGGTCATATTTTCGCATTCCACCTGTGTTCCATCGGAATAATTTTTGATAAGCCCAAGATCCCAGTTAATCTGCTGATATGCTACTGATATATTGGTAGTCCCCTGAATCAGGAAGTCAACCCGGTTGATATCATTGATCTCCATTTTCTGATTGTAACCCGAGCGGATAATCTCACCATGGGATACATGGGTAGTCCATTTACTTCCCTTATAACTGAGGTTGCCTCTATAAGCCCATTTTTCAGCTACCTGGCTCCAGGGTCCGCCTGCACTGGTCGAGGTCCACAGCTCATAATACCTGCCATCTTTCATGTCCTCGATCACCATATAGTACTGGCCGTCTGCCAGTGACTTATACACATGAGCACCTTCAAAGGAATCTCTTATAGCGACACTTGGAGCTCCCCAACCTTTGGGGAAATTGGAGAGGGTAGTCCTGCGGACATAGAGATTACCGGAACCGTCACTTGGTGTATTATACATATAGGCATAGGTATTATCACAAACTATAAAATAATCCCACCCCATATTCCCGGAGATTCCAAAGGACTTTGGTCCTGACCAGGAGTAAGGATCCGCAATGTTGGAAGTGGTGGCATAAGCTGCTCCATAGGTTCCGTCCTGATAAACCAGATACCATAAACTGCTCGGTTCATAGTAGAACACCTGGGGGGCGCAAAAATAACTCTCACCGATTGAGCTCATATAGGTTCTGGGTGCATTCTTGAGGCCTGATATGGTAGTAGCAGAGGTATAGAGCATCTGCCAGCCTCCGCCTTGATTGGCTCCGGTATAAAACACATGATATTTTCCGCCGTAATAAACAATGGTCGGATCCTTTGCACCATAAAAATCATAGGGTTTAGCCTCTCCATGAAAAATCACCGGTTCCTCCACATACCAGGTCGGATTGGCAACCGCAGCAGCTTCCGCTGTAATATTAAAGGATGGCAGTAGCAATGTGCAAAACACAAAACAAGCGATAACTTTTTTTATATATCCCTTCATAATTATTCACCTCACATAATGAAAGATTAACAGTAAACAGGTTTTCTGCTGTCGCGGGCAGTCCAGGTTCAGACTCTTACAGCAGATGGATATTTATATTCTTAAAGCTGTTCCCCTTTCTTGCCGGGTTTCAGATACCGCCTTACTGAACCGTATAGCCGGCATCGAAATAGGCTTGCAGGGCACTGTTATAGGATGCTTTTGGTGTTGTCAATGCGCTGAACAGAAGCGGATTTGAAGATGACCGCCAGGATACACTGTCATACAATCCCCACCAGGTAATTCCGGTGATATTTCCTCCTGCTTTCTTTAATGACAATAAGGAGGCCATCATATTATAAACATAGGTTGCCTGCTCTGATGCTGAGGTATTTCCAACATCCAACTCTGTAATCTGTACTTCAAGGCCTGCATTGATGTATTTTTGTATATCTGCCTTGAAACTTGCAACAGACGGATAAGAAGTGCTTAAATGAGATTGGGCACCAACACCACTGCATATTTTCGAACCGGAATTGATATAACCAACCAGAGCAAGGATCTTATCGGTTACTTCGTAGGTGTTGTAGTCATTATAGAAAAGCTTAACAGACTGGGTCAGCCCAAAATAACTGAGGCAATCATAGGCATACTGGAAAGCTTTCTTTACATAAGGTGCACTTGTACCAAGATTAGACCCATATACTTTAGCCCAACCACCGGCTGTTCCCGCATGAAGATACTCATTCACCACATCCCATGCATACACTACACTGCCGTAGCTGCCTGCATAAATATGATTCATATAACTCTTAATAAAGAATTCCATTCTTGCATCCATTACGGACTGACTTACATAAGCACCGCTTGTACTGTAACCTGTCCGGAAAAACCAGTCCGGTGTCTGCCCGTGCCATACCAGGGTATGCCCCCTGAGCTTTAAGCCATTGTCATAGCAGATTTTCAGCACCGCATCCAGTGTGGAGAAATTTAAGGTAGGTACGGTGGTTTCTGTATAAGTGGAAGGGATATAATATCCGTTTGAATTCGCCTGGGCTACGGTAATAAGTCTGGGCGATGAGCCTAAAATTGCATCGGGCTTCATTTCATTTTCCATGGTAATACTGTTATACTGGGATTTTATCACGTTAAGGGTTGTGGCATCCCTAAGCTGTGAGGAATTTACTGCCGCACCGGAATAGGAGAGCACCTTTCCATAGGTGTTCTTTAAGTTGGCTCCTGCGGTACTGCCGGACATGGTAAAGGTCACACTGTTGACAACTGCAGAATAACTGCTTGTCCCCTGTGCCATAATACCGATACTGTTGACCTGGGCGGAAGTGTTTGGTGCAAAGGAAACATCCGAGGTAGAGGAATTGAAATTATACAGTACCGCTGCCTGGTTTCCTGCTGTGTCATAGAGCTTAAAAGCAATGGTACCGTTGGGGCTGGACGCATTAAAGGTCACATTGGTACACTGAGACATATCAAGGGTTTCCGGGAGCCGGAATTTGATTTCACGGTATTGGCCTTCAAAGTTAAAGGTTGCAGACCCTCCGTTTATTGTATAAGTTACACCCCAAGTTGACTGATAAGTCAGATTACTAAAATTATAAGACTTTGCAGTTGCCGCTTTGGCCGGCACTGCCTGGAATGCTGTCAAAAACAGCAAAAGAAACACAAAAGCCAGACTTAAGAGCTTTCTTAGTCTGCCATTCCACTTATGTAACATATTTACCCCTCCTAAATAATTTATTAAACAAAAGCAGCGCCCGCAAGTCTGCTATGTTTCGAATTAATAAATCAAAAACCGCTTATTGAAAGCTTTCACTTCTGCCCATTCAGGAAGTCATATATTATGCTGTTATTCAACCAAAATTAGGAATGCTGTCTTAAGAAATTAAGAGAAAAGAAGAATTTTCCGTCACCTTTAGTTTACTGCCAGATTGAAATTGAAGCAATGAAGAATACTTTGATAACACTTACCTATTATTGTAAATTATCCGCATAAGATTCTATCATTTTTTTCTATCTTTTTAATTGCCGTTCATATAAACATCATGTTTTAGGGTATGTCCATTAACCGGTTATTTTACATGTGCATAAAATACAACCTAATTGACTTTTTATATTATTTATTTGAATTTTAATAGCATCAGAACCACAAGCTCTTCCTAATAAAAGCTGCTTTAATGTCCAGTATTCTCCTTTCCATAAACATGTCAGACAGATAATAAACAACACAAAAAATACCGATTTCATGAGAAACCGTACCGTTTTGTACGACTACTACTCATGAAATCGGCAGAATTTGTTAAGACATTTTCGGGAAGTATCTAAAAGAGGCTTTTTCCTGCACTAAATATTATTTACAATGATCCTTACTGTATATTTACTCTTGTTTACTGTAATAATTCTTTCAGCCCGTCAGTGATGGAAGCAGCATTTCTTAAATCCATCAGGAAATACTCCGTTCCATTGGTGTTTATAATATAATAGCTTTCGTCATAAGGTTTGAATTCCACTACAAAAGGTGTGTTGGAAGTATTCAAGTGGTATGTTACGGTCATAACAGGTGCTTCCTCCTCACCTTTCTTTAAATCCGCTTCCGGTATTTCTCTTTCTGTCTTAGGTGCTATCAATACTTGATAGAATTTCTTAAAGACGTCTTCTTCCACGGTTTTCTTATCTACTGTATAAACAGCGGTGGTGGTATCCTTACCGTCTTCTGTGGTAGTCTCTCTTTCAATTGCTAAGGTATGAGAGACTCCTTCGGCCGTAATATCAATACGATCCACTGATTCAATGCTTATGAGATTTACATATTTATAAGTATTGCTGTAAGCATCAATAGCGGTCAACTTCTCTACGGTTGAACTATCCAATATATTAACCGCATTGGAATCTGATGTTTTCGCATAATAATTGCCGTCTTCATTGGTCGCCCCAATCAATAAGGTCAGGCTTTTGTTTACCTTAACGGTTTTCGCAGTATCGGTACTGTCTGTTGTGTCTGTTGCGTCTGAAGCCGTTCCGGTATCGGTACTGTCTGTACTGTCTGTTTCCGCGGCCTGTTCTTCATAATAATCAAGCGATACTGTATAGGCGGGTTCCTCCAGCCCGTATTTGCTCAGGTCCGTTGCATTATAATCTGCACATGAGGAGAAGGAAAGGGAAGCATAATTACCAAACAGTGTTGTCATACTGTCATTATCTGCTGCTACCGGAGTTGCATAAGGCTTATTCATGATATAGTTGCTAAAGCCGGAATAATCATAGGGGGAATCCTCATCATAAACCACCTCAAAGTCCTTGCCATCCTTTGCCGTTACCGAAAGCTTCGTTACATTCTCTGCAGTAACGGCGGGTATAGCTTCTACTGCTGTCAGGTCTGTCCTGGAGTAATGAAAATAACTGTAAAAGGAGGTCCCGATTACATAGACTTCTTTGCTTCCTGCCAATGCCGCATAATATTCACCGCCAAAAGGCGTCTCGTTTCCAATCATTACAGTGGTTTCCTTGCCATCACTGGTAGTCGCCGTTGCCGTTATTACCGGATTCTCCAGGCCAAAAGCAGACAGGTCCTCAATTCCTTCCGTGAGAGTGGAAGTAGGTTTAATCTCTGCAAAAGCATTCTGCATATTGGCAGCATAGGTCTGATTTACCGGAAAAGAGGAATCCTCCTTCTCTTCCCATACCCCTTTATCATTTAAGGATAACGTCATCTCCAGTGAAGGATTTTTAAAATAGATACTCTTTATGGTACCGGTATCCAGTGAAACGATTGCTTTGGTTTCGTCTGCTGCTGTGTCCTGTGCTTCTTTCTTGTCGTTGTATTTCACCAGCCAGAAATATACACCCAGTAAAACAATCATAGCAAGGAGCAGCAGCAATAATCCCAGATGCTTCTTACGCTTACTGCCAGCCATTATTTTTTCCTCCTTCTAAGAACAACAAAACCACCGGTTCCAAGAACAATTACAGGTAATACGATGACCATAAGAACGGACCAGAGATTAGCCTGTGCTGCTGTTACATTTAAGTACTGCTGCTCGGTGCTTACCGTTCTGACTGCAAGGGTATCCGCTTTATCGGTTACATAATTTACGGAATTTAAGAACAGATCAAGATTACCGAGGGAGGAGGAAGATACCATACTCTCGTCAATTAAAGCAGAAGAGCCGTATACCACCAGCTTTGTTTCCGCTTCATTATAGGTTTCTGTAACAGCGATACCAAGGTTAAAAGGACCGTCAATATCACCATCTTCTTTGGAACTATTGGTTGAATTAATATCAGTCTTTGAATATGCTTCGTCAGAGGTAACCAGTATGGGAGCTGTTGTTATGGTACTTCTTGCCGTATCCAGAGTCTGCAGACCGGAAGAGAGAGGCGCTACCACATAAGTGCCGTCGGACTTTAAGTCAGTGGTAATCTCATGGGTACTGTAATCCGGTACGAGATAAGTCATATACTGTCCCATATAATGATTTCTGCTGCCTTCTACTACCAGACCGGTAACCTGGCTTACACCATAATAGTCCAGTAATGACGCGAAATTTTCGAGACTGCTGGTATTATAATCCGTATAGATCAGTGCATCTCCGCCTTTGGACAGATATTCTTTAATCATGGTAACCTCATCGGGTGAATAATCCTTCTGGGGAGCATTGATCAGCAGTACGGAGCAATCCTCGGGAATGCTTTCGCTGGTAAGGGTATTAATGGATTGGGAGGTAACATTAATCTTTCCAAGGGAGGTCGTTATGGTCGTACCAAGCTCTGCCTCTCCATGGCCTGTAACGGTATACATAACCGGAAGATCTTCTGTTGTTACATACTGCAGGGCTGAGGTTACCTGACCCTCTACATCGATACCGGTCTGATAGCTCTGGTAAGTGTTATAATCCACCTCCGAAACAATCATATCACCGGCAGGTATATATTTGGCCCTGTCATTGCTGCTGTTTACAACCAGTACACTATTGTTGGTGATTGCATCGCTGTAATATTTCTGTGCAAAGCTGGGATAAAGCACGGGGTCCTTATATTCCACTTTTATATGTCCTGACAGCTGGGGATATTTTTGAATGATTTCCGTAGTGGTCTTATCCTCCTGACCGGTCTGTGCAAGATAATAGATGGTAATATCATCTTTAATGTTCTTAACATAATCCTTCGTAACATCCGTCAGGGTAAAAGTGCCTTCCTTGCTGATATCTACTTTTAAATCAAGCTCCGTAACAATGATGTTCAATACCAGAATAATGATAATGACAACAGCTGAGACTGCCGTTGCATAAGCGCCTCCCCTGAATTTTCTGGATTTAAAGGAAGCCTTGATCTTATCCGCAATACTTGCTTTTGTTCCTATTGCTTCCTTGTCATCAGCTACGTTTTCCGTTAAGTTATCTATCGTTTCATTGGTTTTGTTATCTGTAATCTGATCCTTCATCTGCTTTTGCTCCCTCCTTAGTTCCATCTATGTTTCTTGATTACCTGAACTGTTAAGAACAGGAATATGAATACAACGCTTAAATAATAGACCACCGAAGACAGGTCAAGGATTCCGGTAGTGAAATTATCAAATCTTGCCATTACGGAAAACCAGCCCAGTACCTTGGTCAGTAAACCGTCAAATAAAGCAGGTTTAACGAAATAGGTCACCGCAAGAGCCGCTTCTCCCATCACACCAATAGTAAGTGCGACCACGTAATTGTGCATCATACTGTACAAAAGCCAGCAGATCAGAAGAATTGCCACAAAAAATACAAGGTAGCAGGTACGATTATCTGTCGGCAAGAAGGATACAAGGCTATCCATCAGTACCGTTACCAGAATAACTACAAAGGAAACTACCGCTGCCACCAACTGACTCTCTGTTAAAGATGAGACAAATAAACCGATGGAGATATAAGCCGCTCCTAAAAGAGTAAAGCCCAGGATGGAACCATAGGCAACCTTAAGGGACAAGCTCCCGAACTGCAGCAGTATCAGAGGATACAGGCAGACAATTACCATTGCAATTAAAAATACGGACAATACGGCAAAATATTTGCCTGATATGATTTTACTGATGGATAAGGGGGAAGTGAATAATAACTGGTCCGTTTTCTGCTTCTTGTCTTCTGCCATCAGCCTCATAGTTAAGATCGGTACTAACAATACGAAGATAAAAGAAATGCCGGACAGCACATATTCAAAGTTAGCCACCATATTCATTAAATTATAAACCGCATAATATATTCCCACAATTACCAGAAAAAAAGCGACAAACACATATCCTGTCATTGAGGTAAAATAGGATTTCAGTTCTTTCTTAAATATTGCCAGCATCTTAATTCTCCTCCTTCTGTTCAGAGTCTGAAACCATTTCCTCTTTTACCGGATGAACGTTCTCAGCAATCTTAACAGTATCCAAAGCTTTCTCGGTTTCAGGTTCCTTCATATTCTCCTGTGCTGCCGCAGCTTTCTTATTCTTGCGGAACAATCTGTTAGAGTTCTGCCCTCCATTTGAGGCAGTTTTGCCTTCCTGGGTAAGCTCAAGGAAGATATCCTCCAGGGACATATTAGAGGTATGCATCTCATAGATAGGGCATCTGGCGTCACTTAAAGCATAGAATACAGCTTCCCTGATATCACTTTCTTCACTGCTGAAGGCAGATAATTTAACCATACCCTCTTTTGAGTTCTTATCAAATTCCACTTTGGTAATTTCAGTGATATTTTCCAGAGCCTTTTTCACTGTGTCTTTCTCACCTTTGACTTCCAGGTGCAAACCGGTAGAACCACCGATATGCCTGGACAGATTTTCAGGGGTATCCGATACGATAAGCCTTCCTTTGTTTATGATCATTACCTGGTCACAGATAGCACTTATTTCAGAAAGGATATGGGAGCTTAAAATAATGGTATGTTTTTTGCTTAATTCTTTAATCAAATCTCTGATCTCAATAATCTGCATGGGATCTAACCCTACCGTGGGCTCATCCAGAATAATCACCTCAGGAAATCCAACGATTGCCTGGGCAAGACCAACTCTTTGCTTGTAGCCTTTCGACAACTGCTTGATTAAACGTTCAGAGACCTCAGTTATCTTGGTCATCCTCATGATTCTGTCAATCATCTGCCGTTTTTCGCTCTTTTTTACGGACTTAATATCCGCAACAAAATTCAAATATTCTCTTACTGTCATATCCTGATAAAGAGGCGGAAGCTCCGGCAGATAACCAATACATTTCTTTGCTTCCTCGGGTTCGTCAAATATGTCATGACCGTTGATTACAACGGTTCCTTCCGTCGCTGATATGTAACCTGTGAGAATATTCATTGTTGTTGATTTACCGGCTCCATTGGGGCCAAGAAATCCGAGAATCTGTCCCTTTTCCAGGGTAAAGCTCAGGTCATCTACTGCCAGATGCTCCCCATACTTTTTTACAAGATTTTTTACTTCAATCAACCTTTTCTCCTCCTTAAATAAAAACATATTTGCTGACTATATAAGCTGCACCTGCAACTCATAACATTCCTGTCAGGCAAACTAACAAGTCTATGTTACTACCTGTTTGCGAAAAATTTGTGAACATTTCCATATTTTTTGGGAAAATTTTTAGGATATTTATATGGGCTGCTTATGGCTCTAAACTACTGGCCTTACTTTAGCCACTTGTACCTTCCAATAATTTATGGCAATTAAAAAGAGAGCATCCCATTTCGATTAAGGGTGCTCCCTAAAGATAGTGCGTCAGATTAGTCTGCTCCATAGGCCTCCTGCTTTCATATGCAAATTATTTTCTGGTGTTTTTTCCATTACTTTTCTCGATTAGATTAAACATTGCAATTAGTAACATGCCGAATTGAAGCATTAGAAACAGGGAATCATAGGTGATCATACTCTCACCACCTTTCCTTTTCGTCTGCCCTTTCCCGTCAATAGTTCTTTGTGACCTGTTTCCTGCATCATCTTTCCCTAGTCCCCCTCTCATAAGGTGAAAAAACGGTTACCAAGATGTTACATTTACATTATATCACCTTGGATATTTTTTACAATACTTCTTGTCTATTCTATCTGTTTTTTGTCTATTCTATCTTATCAAATCAAAAAATCTAACAATTAATATCTCGTCCTATTTATTGCCTGTGTTTTAATAGGATAATAAAAGTTCCCCAGCTTTTAAAACTTGGCAGTTGTTACCGGCCAGGTAATGTGATAGGATTTAATCTGATGAACACTTTTAACCAGCATACCAAACCTGGAACAGTCAGAACGGCTTAATGCTTTATACCTGCTCCAAAACTGGTTCGCACTTGGCAATAAAGTTTGTTGTGGAAGGAGGTTTCTATGGCAGAAGAACATAATTGCAGTTACTGCAATAACCATTTATGCGTACACAAGGTTCCTATTTTTTCTTCCTTGAATCATGAGGATCTGATAAAGATATCCCAGTGGATCGAGCACAGAGAATATAAAAAGGGGGAAATCCTCTTTCATAACGGGGATTCGGTGGACTTTCTCATTATCATGGATGTAGGCAGTGTCAAAGCCTATAAATATACCCAGGATGGACGGGAACAAATATTATACATCTTTTCAGAAGGTGATTTCTTTGGAGAGCAGTATCTTTTAAATAATATAAGTGCCAGCTATACCGTCGAAGCTCTGGAAAATGCGAAGGTATGTATGCTGACAAAAACCCAATTCCGTCATTTATTAGCTGCCTATCCTGATATCGCCGTTAAAGTAATAGAAGAGCTTGGCGGACGTATGGCAACCCTTGAGAACACAATGCAGAGTTTGGGAATACGTAGTATTGATTCCCGTATCAGTTCTCTGTTAATGGACTTTTCCGAGAAATATGGAAGAGCTGTTCCCGAAGGCATTCTCATACGCCTGCCACTAAGCCGGGAAGGAATAGCCAATTATCTTGGCATTGCCAGAGAAACAGTAAGCCGAAAGCTGATGCAGCTTGAAAGTGATGGTATTATACGTTCGGTCAGCAATAAATCTCTTTTGTTGTTAGATATTGAGGTCTTAAAAGAAGCTGCTACTTAAGATTGCATAATCAGCGAATTAATATTGGGAAAAGAACCTTCTTCCGGTACGTCCAGTTTTCTGACACACCCTCGTTTAAAATAACACAGCTGGTTTTTGAAAATTTGACTTAAATCACAGAATTCCTCCTAAGAGTCCGTTATACTTGCAGTATCAGATAAATGCAAACCAACAGGACATCATAAGGAGGAATTTTTTATGAATTATCGTGATATAAACAGAAGCATCGGAGACATAGCAGCAGCCCTTCCAAAAGCACCCCGCATCTTTAAAGAATATGGCATTGATTTCTGCTGCGGCGGGCACAGACCTCTTGCTGCCGTTATAAAAGAACAGGGCCTTTCCCTGGAGGAAATATATGCAAGGCTGGATCAGGCAGTAAGTGAACCTGAAAATAATACAGAAGCTACAGACCTTCCCTTCGACCAGATGAGCTCACCCGTTCTATCCGCCTATATCGAGGATACCCATCACAGCTATTTGAGAAAAGCATTGCCGGAAGCTTCAGAATTGTTAAATACCGTTCTCCGGGTGCACGGCAGCAAACACAGGGAATTATTTGAGATGTATCAGCTTTTTGGCAGACTTAAGACAGATCTGGAACAGCATCTTTTAAAAGAAGAAAATCTTCTTTTTCCTTTGTTGGGGAACTCCTCTGAGGTCTGCAGCTGCAGCAGGGATACGGATTCCAGCTCTGAGACCAAAAGCCTTACAGATGAAATTATCTGCGAGCATGAAGCTGCCGGTGAGATTCTTCGGAAATTACGCAGTATTTCTAATAACTATACCCTGCCTGACGGAGCCTGCGCTACCTATCAGAAGACCTACTCCCTCTTAGAAGCACTGGAACAGGATCTTCATCAGCACATTCATTTAGAAAATAATATTCTGCTGAAAGATTACGCCACCCATTAATATCTGACCTGTAGGTTGCTCCTTTTAAAAACTGGTCAGATTTCAGACACACCCTGGTTTAAAATATCTGTGGCAGGTTATGCTTCTATAGGTAAGCGGAAGGAACTGTGGCAGGTATTCATGAATTGGGAAAGGATAAAGCTATGAGTGATAAAATTCTTGATTTAAGCAAATCAGTGTACGAATTGTGCAGCACAGCACCGGAAACTGCAGAAATTCTTGCAAGCCTTGGTTTTACAGACATCACAAAACCTGGAATGCTACAGACTGCCGGAAGATTTATGACAATACCAAAAGGTGCGGCTATGAAAAAGATCAATCTGGAATCAATTAAAAAAGCATTCGAAGAAAAGGGATTTATAATAAAAGAGTAAAGTCAGCTAAGGAGGTAACAAATAATGAGTGAAAGCATTAATAACAGAGAGTTCCGTCAAAAAGTACTGAAAGATGTAATCAACAGCCTTCATGCCGGTAAATCCGTAGAAGATGTGAAACAACAGTTTGAAGAAGCCTTTCATGGTGTATCCGCCACTGAAATATCAGAAGCAGAGGCTGCATTAATCGCAGAAGGCCTCCCCGTAACAGAAATACAGCGTCTATGCGATGTTCATGCTGCAGTATTTAAGGGCTCCATCGAAGAAATCCACAAAACAGATGACCAGACAAAAATACCGGGACACCCGGCGAATACTCTTATCAGAGAAAACAGAGTTATAGAAAAGATTATGGAGAAGGAGATCAAACCCTGGTTATCAGACCCCGAATCTGTAGAAACCGCGGCTTTAAAGGTTAGCCTGGAGAAACTAAACGGTCTGGATATCCATTATCAGAAAAAGGAGAATCTGTTTTTTCCTTATATGGAGCAATACGGTATTACAGCGCCGCCAAAGGTTATGTGGGGTGTAGACGATGAAATTAGGGCTCTGTTAAAGGAAGCAAAGTCAATCCTTCACCAGAACAATCCAGAACTAAGAACGAAAATTGAAACCCTGATAGATAAAACAACAGAAATGATATTTAAAGAAGAGAACATCCTGCTTCCCATGCTGCTTGAAACCCTTACACAGGATGAATGGAAGAAAATCGCTGATGAGAGCACAGAATTCGGTTATCTGGTAGAGAAGGTTCCGGAGTGGAAACCTTCTCTTGCATATCAGCCAGCTATCAAGGAAGAGAAGAAAGAAACAGGTGTTATTGTTCTTCCTACCGGAGTACTTAGAACAGAAGAATTGATCTGTATGCTAAATACCCTGCCCTTTGATATTACCTTCGTAGACAAAGATGATGTAGTAAAATACTTCTCAGAAGCAGCTGACAGAGTCTTTCCCCGCACCAGGTCAGTAATCGGACGGAATGTATCAAACTGCCATCCACCGGCAAGTGTCCATATTGTGGAACAGCTGGTAGCAGACTTTAAGAGCGGAAAGAAAGACCAGGAGGATTTCTGGATAAAAATGATGGGAAAATATATTCTGATACGTTATTATGCCGTTAGAAATGATATGGGAGTATTTCTGGGAGTTCTTGAGGTTACACAGGATATTAAACCCATTCAGGAAATCACCGGTGAAAAACGTCTGGTTTCACTGGAGTAGCTGCTTCGAGTTGTCAAGTGCATAATCCATTTGTATAATTTTTGAGCAGAGTCATACTCTGCTCAAATTGTTTTGTATATTACTGCCTTAAGCTACTACATCCTGCATGCCATAAAGCCCCGGTTGTTTACCAACTATAAATTTTGCCCCGGCAATAGCACCTTTTGCAAATATTGCTCTGGAATAGGCGGTGTGCTTAATCTCAATTACTTCATCAAGGCCTGCAAAAATTACTTCGTGATCCCCTACGATGCTGCCTCCTCGTACTGCTGAGATACCGATTTCCTTCTCTCCCCGCTTCTCACGAACAGTAGAGCGGTCATATACATAGTTGTACTCACCATTTAACACTTCATTTATGGAATCAGCCAACAGCAAGGCTGTACCGGAAGGTGCATCCACCTTCTGATTGTGATGCTTTTCAACGATTTCTATATCAAAGCCGCCTGCACTCAAAAGGGCTGTTGCCTCTTTCAAAAGCTTTATTACCGTATTGATTCCCAAGGACATATTGGCAGAACGAAGAATGGCAATTTTTGAAGATGTCTCTTTTACCAGCTCTAAATCTTCTTCTGACAGACCCGTGGAACACAGTATAATAGGAGTATTTGTACGGATGCCATACTCAAACATTTCTATAATATTCCTGGGAGATGAAAAGTCAATTATTACATCTGCCTTTTCTGTATATTTTGTAAAGCTATCAAATACAGGGTAGGAATTTTCAAAACGGTTGTTAACGTCGATTCCTGCAACAATCCTTACGGCATCATCTCCGCTGCAGATTCTTGTTAACTCCTGACCCATTCGTCCGTTGCACCCACGCAAAATTATATTAATCATTTCAACCTCGTTTCTGAATACCAACTTCATTGATATCCGTATCCTTTCAGTGCTTTAACATCATGGCTCTTTCACCTGCCGGATACTTAAGAACCATATTCTTTCCTAATTATATTACAAGCAGGAAGCTTTGCCAATTATATCTTCAAAGTTATACCAGTTTCATTCCGCAATCCTTCATTGCTTTGATCAGCTTCTGCGCATTCCCTTCTTCCATTTCTGTCAGAGGGCTTCTTAAGGCCCCTACTTCAAAGCCCATAAGATTTAGGGCCTTCTTAACTGGAATCGGATTAACTTCACAGAATAAGGCTTCTATTAAGGGTATAAGACGTAACTGCTCCTGCAAGCTGGCGTTCGTATCTCCTTTTAAGTAATCAGCAACAATGTTATGGGTTTCCTTTGGCAGTACATTGGATAATACAGATATTACACCAATACCTCCAAGTGATAGCAAGGGTACTATCTGATCATCATTTCCGGAATACAGATCTATATCACCTTGTGTTCTATGCATCAACTCAACTACCTGAGAGATATTTCCACTGGCTTCCTTTATTGCCACAATGTTATCCACGTCTTTAAAAAGTTGTGCTGTAGAGGCAGGCAACAGGTTACAGCCTGTTCTGCCGGGTACATTGTATAATACGACAGGCAGATCTACTGCTTTGGCAATCAGGGTAAAGTGCTGAATCAAACCCTTCTGCGTTGCTTTATTATAATATGGTGTAACAAGAAGCAGACCGTCAGCTCCCGCTCTCTTGGCATCCTCTGAAAGTTCTATAGCAGTCTGGGTGCAATTTGAGCCGGTTCCTGCTATTACAGGGACTCTGCCTGCAACTTTCTGAGCTGTATAACGGATACATTCCATATGTTCTCTCTCTGTAAGAGTGGAGGATTCCCCCGTCGTTCCACAGATTATGATACTGTCCGTTCCGTTTTCAATCTGATAATCAATCAGTTCTCCAAGCTTATCATAGTTTACATTGAGATTCTCATCAAAGGGTGTTACGATTGCAACCCCAGCTCCTTTAAATATTGCCATACGGCACCTCCTGTTATTCGGCCAAGCGGCCATTCTGGTCTAACGTTTCTCGGCTTTTGGCAAAGAAATAGAAGTGAAATAAAAAAAGCCGGCCTATGGGCCGACACCAAAGAATTCCGTTAAAAATTCCTCCCATACATGGAGAAACAAATGTTTATTCTTTAGGCAGCACTCCATCAATTTCTTGATGACAGTCACACAGCTCTTAACTGTATGCCCAACAAAGAAAAAGCAAAATTCTTCTTCATTTCGGCATCTTTTCCTTTCCACAGCGTTCTTCTATGTTCTGCCATATCCTGCTATGTACTATTAAAAAATGCGCCTCTACCAAATCACGTTATTTAATTGATTAAGAAATCAAATATCCTGTCTATCTTATCATTGTGCAGAAAGGTTGTCAACCATATATTTTATGAAACCACGGCAGACGCAGGCGGGTTACTTATACAAAAAGAGATTAACTTACATTTATAGTGCATACATGGAAGATTTCATGCTGACACTTAAATGTAGATGTAAGTCAATCTCCTCCTGGATATCCAAAGTGATCCTTTCTGCGCTTACCGGCTCAGAAGCAGCATTAAAAACAGCTCCTGAATCACTTTTATTCTTCTATTTTAGCTTCAAATCTCCAATAGTCCAATTTAAACAGATTACCGGAGGGAGCACCATGAAAAGTAAAGTAAATTTCATGAATTCCCTGAATATTTTCAACTCTTTCGCTTACCAAACGCCAATTATCCCAGGCACCGGTAGCCGGTATCTCAACTCTTCCAATCAGCGGACCTTCCAAAGTATCCACATGTATTTCTATTGTTCCGCCACCGGAGGCACTGGCTGCACATACATGAAAGGTATCCGGACCAGTTTCTCCAAAATCCACACTGCTTACCCTGATATAATCTCCATCATCAATATGGCATACATTTATGCCGCCCTGGCTGCAGCTTTCCGTCTTGATTCCCTGTGCCCAGGCAATGGTCTCTGCCTCAATTCTGCTGTAAGGATTAAGACATCCAACGGGTGACACACCCTCTTCCGTCATATGGAGCACCGGAAAGGCACCATCTGCTTCATATTGAAACTGCTCTACGCACACCGAACGGGTAAAACCGCTGCCTCCCGGCAATGCTCCGTTATGGTAAAAGAAATAAGAGTTTCCCTTATAATCTATGATACCCGGATGATTCGTAAAGCTCCCCCCTTCTGTGGGCATGATGACTCCTCTGTAGGTCCAGGGGCCAGTAGGATTGGGACTGGTGGAATATGCAATGTTCTCCGGAATTCCACTGGCAGCGTAGATCATATAGTACAACCCGTTCCGTTTATAAAACCAGGGGCCTTCTTCATAGAGGGTTGCCCGTTCCGGATTCCCCGTCCGTTTACCAAAACTCTCCTCCGTTAATGGTACCTGAACAATACCTGTGTTCTCGTCGTAGGAT
This sequence comes from Anaerocolumna sp. AGMB13020, assembly GCF_033100115.1. Lineage (NCBI taxonomy): Bacteria > Bacillati > Bacillota > Clostridia > Lachnospirales > Lachnospiraceae > Anaerocolumna > Anaerocolumna sp. AGMB13020. The sequence goes on from NZ_CP136910.1 coordinate 1,857,081, forward strand.
ATCATGTCTTCTTTCAGTTTCACATACCAAAGATGAGGATTTCCCCAGTAAAGATAGGCCTGGCCGTCATCGTCTACAAAAACCGTAGGATCGATGTCTCCTGTTCCGGTCTCCACCAGCGGATGACCCAGGGGGTCTGTAAAGGGACCTGTGGGGCTGTCAGAGACAGCGACCCCTACAGCCATTTGTCCTCCTTTTTTATTCATTGGGACATAAAAGTAGAATTTATCGTTTCTTTCAATACACTGACCTGCCCAGGCATCTCCTCTGGCCCAGGTAAAATCCGTAAAAGCCAGTGGTGAACCATGATCCGTCCAGTTAACCATATCTTTTGAGGAAAAGCATCTCCAGTCATTCATCGTAAACCAGGTAGAACCATCTTCATCGTGTCCGGTGTATAAATAAATTGTATCCCCAGAAACCATAGGAGCAGGATCGGAGGTGTACATCGTCTGTATTACCGGATTTCTTTTGACTGCTGTTTCTTTTTCCATATTTCATACCTTCCGTATTCCGGCAAATCCGCAAATACGGTGCCATATATATCAGGCGGCAGCACACCTTGCTGCCTTTCATAAATACTCTTTCAAAGTAACCTGATAGGCATCCTTTCTCTTTTTAAAATAATGTAAAGGACTTTAAGGCTGCACTGCCCTCTCCACGATAGGTAAGATAAATAGCCTGTATACCATCTGGTATTGAAATATCAGCAGAATATTCTTTCCAGATGTTGCTGTATTCAACCGGTATACTTCCAAGACTTTCTCCATCCCAGGAAACCTTTACCTCAAATTCACCTCTGCAGTATCCTCTTACCTTTATTCCAATCTTGTTGACATCCCTGCATATAAAATATTTAAAGCCCGCTGTAGCAGCTTCTCTCATATTCTGTATATAACCCTCTTCTTCATCACCGTCCCTGCCATCCTGGGTAATTTTCGGGAATCGGCTGTCCATCCACATTCCTCCCGGTGCCGTATACATTTCCTCTACACTGCATAACAAATTACAGGCTATGTAAGCCGGATATTCACCTTTTCCTTCCAATGGTCCGCCATTTAAGCCGCAGGAAGTCATTTCCGGCTGGATAATGCTGCCGTCTTCCCTGAATTGGATGGGTTCTGCACAACCCTGTCTGCTAAAGTTCGTCCCATCAGTATGACGATGATAAAATATATACCACTGACCATTGATATCAATTATACTGCCATGGTTGTTTGAACCGTAATACATGGGTTTACCGGCAGGTTTATAGGAAGAAATATGTAAATCACAGTTGCTGCTTACCACTCCCCTATATACAAAATCCCTGGTAGGTGATTTACTGGTGGCATAACACAATTCATGCATTGCAACAGAGGAATAAATGAAATAATAGGTATCTCCCCTCTTTCGAATAGATGGTGCTTCAAAAAAAGCATGCCCTTCAAAGGAACTCCCTTTGCTAAAGGGCTCGCTGGGAGCAACAAATACTGTCTCCTCCACAATGGTGAGCATATCCTGCCCCAGTACCGTAACCATGGAACCGCTTCTGCTTCTATCTCCCCGGAAGCAGAAACCGGTATATAAATAAGTTCTGTCTCCCTCCCTGTGTACTCCAGGATCGAACTGAGGCTCATCCCCTGTTCTTTCACCTAAGCGTGTTCCGTCAGCGTAATGGACGTAACCATAGAATTCATATGTTCCTGCCGGTTCATTGCAGACGGCAACGGAAACTATGCTGACCTTATCCAGTACGTAATACAGATAATATCGTCCATCCGGACCTACCGTAACATCAGGTGCATAAAGGCACATGCTGCCATCCCGGTTCAGGGGATCTGCCTCCTTTTTATATATCACACCTTCGTAACGCCAGTTGCCCAAATCATCGAGTCCTGCAGACCAGCATACATAATCATTCAGACAATAAGCATTTCCACGAAAACGGTCATGGGAACCGTATACATAAACACGGTCACCAAACACATAAGGTTCACCATCCGGTATATATTCCCATGACGGCAGATAGGGATTAAATGCCTGTTTCTTCAATGTCAATTCCCCTTTCCTTCCGGGTTCCTCCCGATACTTTATGATATCACCAGACCAAAAAGCATGATGACTGAAACTAATTATAGAATACTTCCCTATACCAGACAATGATACATAACCTTGAATCATTGACCTATTCTAAGAACTGCTGCCAGGATATCACGAAGGAGAGAAAAAAAGGGTACACCCGGCTCCTCGGTAAAGCCTTCCGGCTTTTCTGCTGCTGGTGTACCCTTTCTATTCTAAGGATTTGAAACTATTATTATTTCACTGCTGCTTGTCTGGCCTCGATCACTTTCTGGAATTTTGCTTTATCGAAATCTACCAGCTGCTTCCAGTCAAGACCTTCCAACATGGTCTTCATTTCCGTCCACATGGATTGAAACTCTTCTTCGCTGCCTGCAAAAACCATTCTCCAGGAGGTATCGCAGATCAGGCTGGCACACTGGCTTCTGATAAGTGCAACATCCGTAGTATCACTGGGAAGGATAATATTTACATTGGGTACTGGCTTTAGCTGTCCGGTGCTTTCCAGCAATGCCACCTGGTTGGCTGCACCGTATTTCTCGCTCCATTCCTTGGTCATAGTGGTCTTATTAGCCTCCAGATAAGAGCTCCAGTAATTGCTGTTATAGGGTTCTTTTGTATTGGGATTGATGGATACGGAATGCAAAGGCCATTGATTAATCTTACTGTTTCCGTCATCAAATCCACCGCCGCCCCATTCATCGGGTACGGTACGATTCTCCATCAGACCATAGAGACCATCCTCTGTAAGCGTGTACTTGCCGTCCTCTCCTTTTGTGTAGCTCCAGTCAGGGATACCGTCATGAATGAACTGAAGACCTTCCGGGCTGATCAGCCAATCCAGAAATTCAATCGCTCTTGCTCTGTCATTCCCTTCCATATGAGCTCCCAGGGCAAATGCTCTGCCATCTCCGTAATATGAATCGGAGGGCTGATAGAAATTCATGTCTTCAACGGGTGTATAGATGTAAGCATTTCTTTCATTTGCACGGTCCGGAGTATTCCAGAAACCTCTCTGCCAGGAATACCAGAACAGCAATACCTGCTTATTCTTCATTTTTGTACAGGCAGTATCCCAGTTCTGGGTACCGGAATCCGGGTCTACAAGACCTCTCTGATTTGCATCAAAGAAGAATTTCAGCATCTTGTAATATGCGCCATCATCGTCGATAACCTCTTTGATATCCCCGTTATTACCAAGCATAATGGAACCGTTGACCTCATAGCCATACATCTTGGTCAGCTGGGTAGCTGTTTCCATGGTTATCTGTGTACCGCCTTTATCCCAGTCAGGCCACAGAGAAAAAGCATAGTTTGCATCGCCTGCATCGTTAGCAGGATGTGCGGTCTGAATCTTCTGCAGAACATCCAGCAAATCCTCCAGGTTCTTCATTTCAGGAGAACCGATTTCCGTATAATAATCCCAAGGCAGCATTGGACTGATATAAACTTCCGTATCACTGTAAGTGGTGGGTGAGGTATTGGTTATCTGGCAGGGCATACCATAGATTTTGCCTTCACTGTTTCCTTCTAGCCCTGCGTTGTAGGTTTTATACTGGTCATAATACTGATTTAAGTTGGTACTGTTCTGGACATCACTGCTGATATCCGCAATCAGCCCCGCTTTAATACAATCCTGAAGGGGGGAGTTATCAAGCAGTATGATGTCTCCCAGCTTTCCTGCAGCTGTCCGGGTCTGGTACAGAGCCTCTCCGTTACCGGAGGCCTGGGGTGCGATGATATTCAGTTCCAGATTGAATTTATCCTTTATGACTTTTGCAAACCATCCGCTTTGCATACCCTGGTAATTGGCGGCCACATCATAGACCTCAAGGGTAAGCGTCTTCGAGTGATCAATCTCTCCCGATACCGGAGTTGTTGAACTGTCTGTTCCCGACTGGCTGTTTGTGCCTGCCGGAGTATTATTAACCGCATTGTTGCCTTTGGAGCAGCCTGTCACGGCTAAGGAAAGCACACACAAAACTGCCAGTAAACCCTTTACAAGCTTTCTCTTCCTCATAGTAAATCCTCCTCTTATTTATTCTATAAAAAGATGTCTTCATCCTCTTATATTCCATTGAAAATTTAACAGTTAAAGCTCTGGCTTTCTTTAACCCTTTACTGCACCTATCATAATACCCTTGACAAAATACCGTTGGAATATTGGATAGATCAGAAGGATTGGTGCGACAACTAGAATGGTGACCGTCATACGAATGGATGTTGCCGTCTGAACGGTGGCTATACTCTGTGCTACAGCAGAACTGCTGGAGGAATTGACCAGCTGCTTTAAGGAGCTTGCCTGATTGATATACTGGTAAAGGATGAACTGAAGGCTGTACAGCTTATCATCGGTCATTAACAGCAGGGTATCCTGAAAAGCATTCCATTGTCCCACCGCTGCGAAGATTGCTACCGTTGCCATAATTGGCTTGATTACAGGCATAATGACCCGCAGAAATATTTTCATGGTTCCTGCTCCGTCGATTTCCGCTGCCTGCTGCAATTCCTTTGGGATAGACTCCACAAAGGTCTTTGCCAGAATGATATAAAAGGGTGATACAACAGCCGGCAGTATATAACCCCAGAAATTATTTGTCAGATGCAGATTTCGCATGGTCAGGAACCAGGGAATGATACCTGCATTAAAGTACATGGTGATGATTACGAAACGATACCAGAATTTTCTGCACCACATGGTTTCTCTGGTAAACATAAATCCCAAAAAAGCAGTCGTTCCTACTGTAAGCAAGGTGCCAATAACGGTCCTGGCTACTGAAATCACCGCAGCATCCAGTAATCCGGGAATTTTTATAGCTTTCAGATAGTTTTGAATGTGCAGTTCCCTTGGCAGGAAAATAATCAATCCTTTCTGGCTCAATTCGTTGGAGCTGATGGTGTTAATAAAGATATAATAAAACGGATAAATACATATAAATGCAAAGGCAGCGAAAAATACGTAGGTAAGGACACTGATAACCGTATCACCAAAACTTTGTTTTTTTAATCTTTTTCTGATTCCCTTCACCACAACATTCCTCCTTGCTATAAAAAGCTCTCGCCTCTTACCAGTTTTGAAATACCATTTGCCACACTAAGCAGTATAAGGCTGATAATACTTTTCAATATGCTCAGGGCCGTTGCCACGGAATAGCTTCCGCTTCCCATTGCCAGGTTGAACACATAAAGATCCAATACCTGTATCTTTTCCTTGTTAAAGGCATTCTGGAAGACATAATACTGTTCCATACCGTTTGAAAGGAAGCTTGCGATGCTCAACATCAGCAGTACAAAATATGTCGGTAATATACTTGGTATGGTGATATAGCGAATCATCTTCATCCTGGTGGCTCCATCCACCCTGGCGGCTTCAAAGAGTTCTTCGTCAATTCCTGTAATAGCCGCTATATACATAATTGCCGCCCACCCAAGATTTTTCCAGGTTAGCCAGAACCACTGGGTAAGCCAGACATGATCGGAGGCCTGGAGAAATTGAACAGGTTTTTCCAGTATTCCTGTGGATACCAGCAGATGATTTACCACACCGGTATTGTTAAAGATGTTAAAGGCAACAGAATACACCAATACCCAGCTGATAAAGTTCGGAATTGTAGTTACCGTCTGTACGGCTTTTCGAAAGGGAATACACTTTATTTCATTTAAGAATACCGCAAAAATCATGGGAAGCCAGGAAGTTCCAACGGTAATTCCGCTCATGACCAGGGTATTTGTCAGAACGTTTAAAATCTGCTTCGTCTTTACCTGGTTGGAGACAAGGGATTTGAACCATTTAAGTCCTACGAAGCTCTCCATGGTAAGCGGCTGGGGGGGCCTGTAATCAAAGAAGGCATATAACCAGCCATAAAGAGGATAATAGGCAAATACAGCAACCAGCAGGATAAAGGGCAGAATATAAAGGAATTCCTTATAGGATCTCAGTTTCTTTTTATTTTGTAATAGCTTCATGATTTCTCTCCTTGTTTTAGAGTATGAAGTAAAGCCTGTCATTACAGTCTGCGGGGATCGATGGATATTACCTGGTTCTCCAGGAGTTTACCAAACGGCCCGGGTAAACAGGTATCCACCTCTGCCGTATTTCCAAAGAAGTCACTGCCGGTTATATATCTGGTTTTCACCTTACGGATATCTGCGAGGTTTTCCAAATAAGATATTTTCCCGGAATGGCGTCCCGGAAAACCTTTTTGTGCCTCTGCTTTACTGAATTCAAGGGTATACTTCTCCGTATCGAGGTCAACCACCAAACGCCCCTCCTGCCCCTCCAGATCGAGACCGTAGAACTCCTGCCAGGCCTGCAGGTCAAGACATGCGGTGGGGGCGGGGTAGAGTACCCGAAGGTATCCTCCCGGCATGTTCAGATAGAGATTTCCCTCCGACTCATTATGCTCCGTTGGGAATTTCACTGCCGCTTCCTTACAGTCATAAAATATATTATTCCAGATTTTTGCATCTCTGGAGGTTCCTCCTCGTTTCCAGGCTATCCGGAAGGCTACCGTCTTGGCATAATAACCAGCGCTCCGGCATTTTCCAATGAAATTATTCACCATATGGATGTGATCCGTGCCCTCACCATATACGGCATAACCATTGACCACACTCGTTTCCTCCATCTTATACCAGCCGGAGGAACCGGGTTCTGCTGGTATCTGCTTCGGGTCAAAGCGCCCCTCTATATTCCAGAAAATATTATGGTCAATCAGGTTGATGCCATCCCTGCTGCATTCTATAAAAATGGCTTCTCTCTGGTTTATTCCATCCAGAAAGAGATTCTGAGTAATTCGGTTGTTCTCATTCCCCATATCCATCCACAGATGGTCTGCCCCGTGGGTCTTGGTAAAAATATTTCGTCTGATCAGGCTGCCGGTACAGTCATGTACCTTGATTCCTCCTGCCTCCCAGGATAGCTCCATCCTCTGCCAGCCCGTTCCCTCAATGAGGTTGTCTTCCATCAGTATATTTTTTGCAAAGAGCCCGGCTATGCCGCACACTCCGGCATTGAAGATCCGGCACCTTCGAATAATTACCGACCCAATGACCTGTTCCTCGGAAAAAGTGTGATGCCAGCATTCATTGCCGATATCGATTCCCACAGCATTTGACCAGTCTATGGTACAATCTTCGATAATCCAATGATGCCCCCTGAAACAGGAGAGAGCTCCTCTTTGGGGTACCGGTGCGCCTGTAGCCCCATGGGCACAAGTAAGGCCTTTTACTTTAATATAAGATAAAAAGGGAATTTCCGGGGCAAAGCACTGTTCTCTGTTTGTAAGCTCTATGGTGTGCTCCTTGGGATCTCCGTCATCCCAAAGTCTGAAATGTACAGTCTGTCCGTTGGCTTCCACCCAGTAGGAGCCAGGATGGTCTGCAAGCTGATTGAACAGAGAGACCTGATAAAGGGGTTTGCCATCGCAGAAGACCATACCTCTTCGGTTCAGGTAGGTGGTCATATCCGTCTTGTCATATTCTATAAATAACCGGTCATGCAGTATATTCACGGCACAGAAAGGATTATAGCCTTTGAAATCTTCCGGATTCAGTTTTATTTCCCAGATTACAGCCGAACCTTCTTCCTTGAAGCCTTCTGGTGAGAAACGCCGGAGGTTCCAGCCTTCGCTTTTCCTGAATTGTTTAACCTCCACAGAAGCTTTGATAAGGACCTCTCCATCTCCATATGCTTCATAGGAAATCATTTTATGTATTCCTTCTCCGCCTCTGGCCGGACGGACACATTCTCTGTAAACTCCTCCATGAATCCATATCCGGGTACCCGGATATGCTCTGGCAGCCGCTGCATTGATTGTCTTCAGAGGCTGCCCTGGACTTCCGTCATTTTCATCCGAGGCAGCAGGATGTTTCTCATCCACATGAAGTTCTGTGTCGTACTCCTGCTCCATTTCCCATAAGTCAAAATAACTTCCGTCCGGTAACTGCAAAGTCCTGTCCTGAGCCATATACTCCTCCCATTCCTGTCACTGATATGCTGTCTTCATATTGTTTGCTATCTTCGTGTTGTTTGCTGTCTCTGTGTAGTTTGCTATCTCCGTTTTGATTGCTGTTTCCGTGTTGATTGCTGTTTCCGTGTTGATTGCTATCTACGTATTAATGCTATCTACGTTTTAATCGCTATCTACGTTTTAATCGCTGTCTACGTTTTAATCGCTGTCTACGTTTAATCGCTGACTACGTTTTAATCGCTGTCTACGTTTTAATCGCTGTCTAATCGCTGTTTTCCTATGCTAATTAAGATATCAGAATTTTATTTTATACATTGTATCCAAATCATTATGTAAAACAGGTAACTTTCTCATCAAATAGCAATAATTAAGAAACTAACCCACAAAACATTTGTGTATTTTGTTTAATAATTATATTATATATAACAAATCATTATGAAACAATGATATATACTCATGTTAATATGAACTATATTAAGGTATAAAAACTTAGGTCACTGTTAGATTTATGTTACTTTAGCCCTACCTCTTTTTACTGTACCATTGCAAGGATAACCAAAACAAAGAGAACAGCCTTATGAACAGGCTGTTCTCTTTGTTATATTATATTATTTTCGCATAGACACTGTTTCGCAAGACCAGTTGGAATCTTCTCCTTCGTCACCTTTACATAACATAAGCTCCTTAGCCCAATCAAAAGAAGACTTTCTGCAGGAAATCAGCAGCACAATGCCGCCAGAAGGTCCAGTCGTGATATCCTTTGTCAAAGAAAGTTACCAATGGTATTCCATAACCCTTCACTTCTTCTGCATTTTTGAGGGTCTCCTCATAAAATCCCTCCTGCTTACCGCAGGCTACATAAAGCAGTTTAAAGACCTCCTGAAAGGCAGCAGGGTCCTGAAGCAGCCGCCTGTAATCCTCCTCCTTGTTCTGAAGAACCAGACCTCCGCTGAAAATGCCAGCCCAGGCAAATTGCTCTGTATTGTGGAACACGGTTCGCTGGGTCTGCATTCCGCCCATGGATAAACCTGCCATGGCCCTATGCTCTCTGTCAGCCAAGGTTCGATAGTGTCTGTCGATAAAGGGTATACAGTCCTTTACCACTTCCTCTCCTACGGAGCCCAAAAGAGGATGACTTGTGCCGTCGGGCCGGAAGCTGTATCCGGTGTTCATGACTACGATCATTTCTTTGGCTTTATTCTCCGCCAGCAGATTATCCAGAATATTGCATATTTTCCCCTGCCAGATCCAGCCGATTTCATTTTCTCCGCCGCCATGCTGCAGATAAAGAACGGGATACCTTTTCTCCGTCTCTTTCTCGTATCCCGGCGGAGTATAAACATAGCACATTTTCATACGGCCAGTTTGGGAGGATCGATAATAATTCATATGTACGCTTCCGTGGGGCACGGACTTTAACAGATACAGGTCAAAGTCCGGCTCCGGCATCTCAAGGAAGTTTATAGGCTTAAAGCAACCGTAACCTACCGGTGCCAAAGGATTGATTACAGGTACTCCGTTTACAAAATATTCATGGTAATGGAATCCCAGTTCAATCCCCTCAGCTCTTCCCTGCCAATAACCTTCTTCTCCCAGGGTACCTTGTGCTTTTTCCAGCAGGACCCGTTCCATTCCAAGGATCTGAACCTCTACTTTTTTCGCTCCGGGTGCTTTAAAATAAAATCCTACCCTTCCCGGTTCCTCAATTACCACCCCGGGCTGCAGATTCTTATAACGTCCCGCCGGTCTTCCCTTTTCATCTACTTCAAAGATTACCCCCTTGTATACCGGGTCAAAGAACAGAGGCTGCATTTCATAGGTCTGTCTGGTAGAAATCTCACTCTCAGTGTTTTCAGGCTCGTATGACATTTGTTTGGAATATAGCAGATCCTCATCCGGTGAATCCGTCCTTTCTTCTCGAAAGATCTTCTGTACGAAAGCAGCAAGGCTTTTTCTCCATACATGCCATTCATGGTAGCCTTGAAAAGCCAAAGTGTCACAGGCAAATCCCTCCGCTCTGAGCTTATCCCGATATAGCTCCTGCTGGGGAAGAAGTCCTGTTTCTCCTTCTCCTGCGGATAAAAGAACATAAAAAGGGTATTTCTCTCCTCTCTCCGAGAGACTGTCCAGTTCCTCAATGGCAACTCCTGAAAATACCCCCAGAGCAGAGAACAGTTCCGGATGTCTGGCTGCTGTAAGAGAAGCCTGGGCGGAACCCAGGGACAAACCGGCAATGGCTCTGTTCTCCCTGCCTCTTTTGACCCTGAATTTCTCCTGAATAAAAGGTATCACATCCTCTGTCAGCTCTCTGTCAAAATCACCTGGATAAAAAACCGGGTCCTCTCCTTCCTTAAAAGCATAACCACTGCACATAACCACCAGCATTTCTCTGCATTTTCCTTCTGCCAGCAGATTATCCAGGATAAAATTCAATTTCCCGTTCCATAGCCAGCCGGTCTCATTTTCACCCACACCATGCTGGACATAGAGCACGGGGTAGGTTCTTTCCGGCTGCTTTTGATAACCCGGCGGAGTGTAGATATAGCAGTTCTTTACATGACCGTTCACACGGGAACGGTACAATTCCAGTCTCACCTCTCCATGGGGAACCTCTTTCAGGAAATAAAAATCCTCTTTCCCTTCCGGCACCTCAAAGAAATTAATGGGCTCAAAGCACCCGTAACAAAATGCTCCCAGAGAATTTCTTACCTGTATGCCGTCCACGAACCAGTTATGATAATGAAATCCCGGCAGGATACCCGAAACCTTCACGGAAAAATAACCGTCTCCTTCTGACTTCAGCTCTACTGGTTCCCGGCTCATGGTACCGCTGATTCCCGCAACTGTGACCTTTTCAGCTCCCGGTGCATAATAACAGAACTCCACCTCTCCGTTTTCATAGACTCTGACCCCTTCTCTGGCAGGTACATAATGCATACTTTCCAAACCATTTCCGCCTTCCCGGAACGCAACCTTTTGATTCAGTGGATCAAAAAATAACTGGTGACAGGATACTGCCTGATTTTCTAATTTCTTCATATCTACCTTCTCCTTTTGATATTAAGAATTTATTTGTATGTTAAAAATAGGCTCTTTCATAAACTGATATTACTTTATCCTTTATGGGTTTATGCAAAAAGCCAGCGTGCTTCTTTCAGTAAAACATCCTAAAGCATAGCAGCCTAAACCATAACAAGCTAAAGTACAGTAGTCTAAAGTTTAACAGCCTAAAGTACAGTAGCTTAAATCCCCGCAGCTTCGCTGACCAACCTTCTGTTCTTTGCCTCATAGAGGTTAAAAACCAGGATTCCTAAAAGCATCAGGACTGCCGTACCAAGATACATCCATCGATAGCTGTAAGCTTCCGAGATTCTTCCCCCCAGTACCGGTCCCAGCCCCTGACCGATATCTGCACCGATAAAGTAGGTACTGGTTGCAATTCCGACCCTTGCAGGCTCTACCTTCCGGATACAGGCCGATTGCAGTGAAATCTGACCGCCCCCCTGACCGGCTGCTTTTAAGACTCCTGCTGCCAGAAATAGCAGAAGCCCCTGGGAAATACCGAGAAAGAACATGGAAACCGCGGTAAGCGCCAGCGAAATATTCACGATAATCCCAAGGCCAATCCTGTCGATCACCCTGCCCATCAGCAGCCGCATCACCAGAAGTACCACCGCATTAACCGTAAAGAAAATGCCGATACCGGAGATATTCCTCTCCTCTCCCACAAGCACCAGAAATGAAGTGGTAACACCATTTCCTAATGAAAACAAGCCTCCAACCAAAGCATATACCAGACACTCCTTCGCCAGAATATTCTTTCTGCTAAAGGGCCTTTTCTCCTTAAAAGCCTTCTCAGTTCCTGGTTTTCTCCTTTTTATCAGAAGCAAGAGTCCCACTGACAATAAGGTTAAACCAGCAATTAGAAAGAACAGGGATTGATATCCCAAACGTCCTTTTATGGCAATACCGGCATTGGGTCCAATAATCTGAGCAACAATCTGACCCAGTCCGAAATATCCAATACCTTCTCCCAGACGCTTTTCCGGCAGGACTTCACTTATCAGTACAAGAATGGCAGTACCATTGATTCCAAAGGCCATACCATGGAGAATACGGAAAAAGAGCATGACAGCGATGTTGGGTGCTATGGCATACCCTGCAAAGGACACTCCCATAAGCAGAGTGGAAAGAAGGCAGATATTTCTTTTGTCCAGAATATCCAGTGCCATTCCGCTAAAAGGTCTGATTACAAGTGCCGACAGGGAAAAAATCCCCGACAGGGTTCCTGCAAGGGTAAGCCCTGCACCCAGTGTTACCGCATAAGGGGATATAATGGTCGCAATCATACTATACCCCAGAGCTGTCAGCAGATTTATACAAGTCAGCAGTATGTAAGTGAGGCTGAACAGCCTTTGATTATCTTTATCCACATTCTCCCCCTTATCTTAGCAGGCCGTAGGCGGCAGCACGTATACGTGGATGATAATATTCCTCTTTGCTTGGAATCAGGTTATGCATATACACAATAGACAGTCCCTCCTCCGGATCGGCCTCACACCAGGTTCCGAAACCTCCTGTCCAGCCAAAAGCCTGTAAGCTTCCGTTATGATGGCCTGCTCCCTGATTTAGCAGCGTCCGCACTCCATATCCATAGCCATAACCGGCATTGTATCCATTGCTGAACTCCTTTAACTGTTCCTGGCTCAGAACATTGGTCCTCATCAGATCTATGGTCTTCCTGCCCATAAGCCGTTTCCCCTTATACTCACCGCCATTGGCAAGCATCTGAGCCATCTTCGAATAATCATTGACTGTAGAGAACAGCCTTGCCCACCCGCATTGATGTTCAGGCCCGGGAATATGCTTCTCATCAAATGGTGTAACCGCAGGAATCAGTTCCCCTTCTTCTGTTCTCTGATATAACGTTACCATCCGCTCCTGTATGTCTCCAAAATAATGAGCTCCTGTATCATTCATATCCAAAGGCTCGAACAACAGCTCACGAAATGCATCTTCAATGGCTTTGCCGCAGACTGCTTCCACAACTCCAGCTGCCAGTTCACTGGAGAAGCCATAGAGCCAATGCTCTCCCGGCTCAAAAGCAAGAGGGACTTCTGCCATTACAGCAATATGTTCCCGGAGGGTATAATGTCCCTTTTCCCATAAGGGCTTCATGCATTTTTCCATTGCCTTAAGCACCGGTTCTTCGGAACCAGAAGGAAAATTACAATAGGGAAGCCCACATCGCATGGTAAGTAAATCACTGATGTTTATGGGTCGGAGAGTGGGCTGTATTGTAAAAGAACCATCCGGATGCCTTACAATCCTTTTGCTGTCCTTCCATTCGGGAAAATAGTCTGAAACGGGGTCTGTCAATAGAAATTTCCCTCTCTCATAGAGCATCATAAGAACGGTATACAAAGGCAGCTTGGACAGAGATGCCTGTCGGAAAACGGATGCTTTGCTGACCTTCTTTCCTGATGTTATATCACTGCAGCCGAAATAACCTTCATACAAGGTTATCCCACGCTGTTTTATTTCCAATCCGCAGCCTGACAGCCCTTTCTCCACGAAGCTTCTGAGCAGGCAGTCGATATCAGTTACATTTGACATAAGCTTCTTCTCCCTTATAAGTAATATTATTTATCTCACTAACTTTTCCATCCTCGATAAATCTCACCCTGAAATCTGTCTGATATGGATAACTCCCCTCTGCTTTTCCAAAGGTCAGCATCCTTTCTTTGTCCCGGTAGGATAAGGGAATGCAGGAGTAGTTACCATTTTCATAGGAATAATTATCTCCTTCATCGTTATACAGTCTGAACGCACCATCCGCTCCCATATACACCAGCAGCTCCGATACCATTCCTCCGTATTCCTCTGCATATTTCCCAGGTACAGACAGTGGGAGAATCGACCCGCTTCTTACAAAGACCGGTATGATATCCAGCTCCGCTGCCGCCACTATGGTCTGCCCGCCCTCATAACTCCTTCCAGTCCAGTAATCATACCAAAGAGCTTTGGCAGGCAGATATACTTCTCGTTCTTTGGGTATAGCCTTTAAGGGTTGGCTGTCGGCCCCGTAATACATAGGCACCGTAACCGGACAGATCAGCAAAGCTCTTCCAAATAAATAGGAATCACTGAGCTCTTTCACATTTTTATCCTCCGGAAAATCAAACAACAGACTGCGTATCATGACTGCATTGTCAAAATGAACTGCCGCTGCCAGAGAGTAAATATAGGGAAGCAGCTGATAACGCAATCGGATAAATTTTACGATTATGTCATAGAACCTTTCTCCCGGAGAACCAAAATTCCAGGGTTCCCTGGGTGTATCGGTGCCGTGCGCACGAAACATCGGCAGGAAGGTCCCATATTGAAACCACCTTATGTATAGTTCCCTGTAGCCCAGATCATGTACACCGTCATTATAGTCTCCGTCCCAGAACCAAAGCTTATTGGGATTTCCACTGCTTCCGCAGCCTCTGTTCTCCCATTTATCCTTCACCGTAAAGAAAGCACCGATATCCAGCGTCCAATATGGGATGCCGGTCATGGAAATCTTTATTCCTTCCGTAATCTGTTTCTTTAAGGTAGACCATTTCGCACTGATGTCTCCGGACCAGAGAATGGTTCCGTACTTCTGACCTGATACACAGGAGGACCTGGTCAGATTAACCACCCGTTTTGCCCCGGTGCAACGACGCCAGTTCTCATAAATTCCTTTTGCATGGAGCAGCCCAAAGCTGTTAAGCCGGGTCCATTCAATGGACTTTTTGGCTTCCTCTGTTACCAGCCTGAAACGCTGTTCCTCTTCCTTTTTCTTCTCTCCGTTCCAATCCGAGTCGGTAAAAGGCTCTGAATTATCACACCACCAGGCATCTGTTCCGGACTGAAACCACTCCTCTTCACACTGTTTCCAATAAATCTCCCTGGCGGTCTCATCATATGCATTGTAAATCGAGGAGTTTGGGAGGAGGAGATTCTTTTCTTTGAATTCCCCCAGGTTCTTACCCCCTTCCGACATATTGGGCCAGATGGAAACCATGAGTTTTACCTGCTGCTTGTGGAGATCGTCAATCAGTTTCCTGGTATCAGGATACCTTCTTTTATCCGTTGTCTTTTCCCCCCACAAACCATTTTCCCAAGTCAGCCAGTCCTGCACAATACAATCCAGGGGTATTCCAAGCTCACGAAAATGCTTTACCACCTCCAGAAGTTCCTCTGCGGATTGATAACGTTCCTTGCTCTGAATATATCCGAAAGCCCACCTTGGCAGCAGGGGTGCTCTGCCTGTAAGCTCACGCAGCGACTTTTGAATTTCTTCCAGATTTTTACCAGTTATAATATAATAAGACAGGTACTTGACCGTATCTATTGTAAAATGGACCCTGTTGTCTTCACTTTCAAAGGTCATAGCACTTTCCGAATCAATAAAAATACCATAATTACGTGAAGAAAGCAGCACAGGCATGCTGATTTTCATATTAGCCTGAAACAGATACTCTTTCTGGTTCCGGTAATTATATATTCCATCCTCGTGCTGCCCGAGCCCATAAAGACACTCCTCTCCTGATATTTCAAAGGTCAGTCTGCCTTCATAGGCCTCTCCTGCATATTCCTCTCCGACCGTATCGAGATAGGTTACCTCTCCGTTTGCTGTATGTTTTTGGCGGAAGGCGGAGGTCTCTGCTTTTTGATATCGATAGATTTTCTTCTCTATAAGACTGTGTCCCACCTCTTTTACTGCAACTTCCCCCTGGTTATTCCAAATAAGCAGGCTGCCATCCTCAGAATACTCCGGTTCATTCACAGGTTCTCTGCCGGTATCTTTTTCTTCTATCTTTTCAACCAGGATACTTTCTATAGGCTCTTCCTGAATACAGGTGTGAACGATATGAAGGATATTTTTGTTCACCCTTTTTATACCGGTAAACAGCTCCCTTTCGCTGCTGCCATTTTTTATTTCTGAATACATAAAGGTCTCTCCTCTACTATCTATATTTAGACGAAATTACTGCATTTTAATATCCAATCTGGAGAGTCAAAAGTTTTGGTTGGCTTAACTTTTGACTCTCCAGTATCCAATAAATAGAATTATAAATTAATGGTAAAAGTCTTACAATGATGTATCAAATCAATTAATTGATGTATCCTATTATTTATGAAACTCCTGCTCTTACTTATTTTGCAGAGGAGGTATTGCATGGGGAAGTTTTCGGAATTGGTTTGGCGTGACTCCGGTAGTCTTCTTGAATTGACGAAAAAAATGTTCAATGTTGCGGTATCCGCATAAGGTTATAATCTCAGCTATTGTGTACTGATCGTATACCAGGTATTTTTTGGCCAGATTGATCCTGCTGTTGATAACATCCTCCATACAGGTAACACCAAAAGTATTCTTATAAATATCCTGCATATAACCAACACTGATATTCAGTTTCTCCGCCATTTTGCTGACAGTCCATTCCTCATAGGGTCTGTGATAGATGTCCATTTTCAGTTCCTTTAGATTCTTTAACAAAGGTGTCACTGTTTTATAATCATAGGATTCCAATAATTTGTTGAACAATATTCGAAAAAGATTGTCAATGGTTATATCCTTAAAGCTGTTATTCAAAATGTGTTCCGTAACCAGCAATTGGTATAACTTATGACAGTAAGAGGGATCGTGTATCTGAAATGGTACCCCGCACTGTATCGGGGTTGTTATGACATAATTTTCATCGGTATAAAAACGGATCCAGTCATTGGCATACCTTTCTCCACAGGCACGGTAGTATATCCTTTGCTTTGGCTTGTACAGTATGGCACAGTTTGAAGGATATTCCCGGCAGGTATTCTCCACCATAAATACAGCAGGAGTCTGGGTCAGCAATAGCAACCAGCAATCATGCCCTTCCGGTATGTCAAAAACAAAATCACTTGTATGAGAAGCATCGTATTCTGTATAATCAATGTGTATCATTTCCTTCCTCCCTATATCATCGGTTAATGACCTCTGATTGCCCTTGCGTTGATATCTCTATTCTAACATAAACAGATAGTGAAATAAAATAGTTAATTTATTGATTAAACAAAATGAACCTCACGTGTAATTCCCCCTCAGCGTCTTAAAAGGAATCTCTTGTACTCTGCTATTAAAGCATTAAGTCCGCAGAAGAAAAAAGAAAGAAGAGCCCTTTGCTTCTCTGTCCAACCTGAGAAATTACCGGATTGTATCAGCAACAGAATACGCTTGCTGATACTGGACAGAAAAGAGAACTCTTCTTTTGTATATTTACTCTACTATTATTTTTATCGATATTTCTTCTAAGTCTTTGCTCAGCTCCCTTTCTCCTGCCAGGTCAAACACGGGACGTCCTTTCCTGTCAAAATGCACCCGGTGCATTGCCGTACATCTCTTTCCAAAGGGAACCAGTTCGGTTTCACCGTGATACAGAATCCAGGTACTTCCATCGTAATCCCGGAAGAAGGAATTATGTCCAGGGCCATACACGCCTTCAATGGAATAATAGGATAAGACAGGAGTGGTAGCCTTCTTCCAGGCTGCTGCATCCAGATAATCGCTTCCCACCGGAATACTCAATAAGCCCAGAGCGTAGGTATACCCACAGGCAGCTCCGCCTGAGTAGGCAATGTAAACCATATCCTCCGTAAGAAGCGGGTATGGTCCTTCGTTATTTATTGTTCCCTGTATGTTTTCCCAGCCATAAAGAGGTCTGGTCAATAACACTGGCTCGCTGGTCAGCACCGTTGGTTTCGACTCATCAACGGACGCAATATAGATCATGGAGCCTGTATCCATAGGTGTTCCGATTCCTTTCCGGTAAGACCAGAGGACGCAGACCTTTCCACCGGCATTGAAGTAAGTCATATCCAGGGTAATACCATCTTCTGCCAGATAGCTGCCGTCTGCTCTTCTTACCCTTACAGGTTCTTCCCAATCCTCTGAACGCAGGATATCTCCGCC
The DNA here is from genome assembly GCF_033100115.1 of Anaerocolumna sp. AGMB13020. Classification (NCBI taxonomy): domain Bacteria; kingdom Bacillati; phylum Bacillota; class Clostridia; order Lachnospirales; family Lachnospiraceae; genus Anaerocolumna; species Anaerocolumna sp. AGMB13020. The sequence continues at coordinate 1,875,093 of NZ_CP136910.1, forward strand.
CCTTTTCAGCTTCATCATATGACACTGGGGACTCCACTGCTTTCCGCTAACTGCAAAGAGTATATAAAGGTCCTCTCCGATGCAATGGAATTCCGGTGCCCAAAAGGTCTGAACAAAATTCTTCTCTTCGTTTTCGTCCAATATCAATACTTCCTTATAACCCTCTGCGAACAACCCCTCTACGTTCTCCGCTTCCCGTACAAAAATACCGATATCATTTTTATTGTCGTTGGTGGCTACGTAATAATATTTCCCCTTCCAGGGTAAGATTACAGGATCAGCATATCCGCAGGCCAAAGGAAAAGGATATTCCTTCCGGCGGACTTTTCCGGAAAGCTCATAGGTTCCGGGTGTAGAAAAATCAATTTTTTCGTAATCCCAGTCCACCTGTTTTTCGGCAATAGAACCATCGGAATAAACTGCTGACGCTTTTATATCCCTTACTTCATTCAGAGTATTTGCTTTTAAGCAGTCCACAACTTTGATTTCTGTATGCTGCAGGGGACTCCACCTGGAACTTATATGGTTTCCGGTTTCCCAGTCAACCTCTATACTATTTCCGGGATTCACTCCTGGTTGAAAGGCCTCTGGAGATATCCTCTCATCTTCCGTTATTTCCTCCGGTTCTGAGATACTGCCGGGCTCTGATAAATCTGTTAAGGTATTTCGATAGGATTTTCCCTTGCTGTCTTTCCATCTTATTTCATAAATCTTTTCTTCCGGAAGATAGCGGCACTGCACCTCTTTTACATACTCCTCCTTATGCAGCTTAAGCAATTGCTCTTCCCTGAAATCCGTCAGGTCATCGGATTGCCAGAAAAGGACATGTCCTCTGCTTTCCGGATCTGCCTCTCCCTGGCCGGTAACTCTTACTGCCAGAATACCAAAGGAACCCTCTGCCCCTTGAAACAAATAAGGGTTCTTTAAACCTTTTTCCTTTATTACATTGTCCTCATTGATGGTAGCTTTGGCAAAAAGTATGCCATAATTCCTGTTCAGGGGTTGAAACCTCTCCTCCCCTTTCTTACAGGCCAGATGAATGCTGTTACTTAAAGACTCCGTATAATCCTTCTCCGGGTCTCTGGTATAAACCATTATCTCCATAGCTTTCTCATATTGCTTCGTCATGCTTACCTCCAAACTTATTTAAGAATATTCCCTCATTTTTCCCTGCCGTTTTTAACAATTGCGTCTATAGGATATCAAACACAGAAAGAACATCGCTTCCTTCTTTTACAAATGCAATAAACTCATACAATTCAGCCCTGCAGCTTATCTGCTGTTTTCCGCTGTAGACTTTTTTGTCTAGTACCTGAATCCAGTTACCTTCGGGCAGATAAACTTCACGTTCCACCTGTCCCTGATTTACAATAGGTGCAAAAAGTATCTCCTCCCCATACATGTACTGGTCCTCCAGTTTATAACATATCTCATCGTTGTAATAATCGAAGAACATGGGGCGCATAATGGGTTTTCCTGACTCGCTGGCAATGTCCATATATTTCTGGGTATAGGGTTTCATTCGCTCCCTGATTTCAATGAGTTTCTTTAGCTCCGGATAATTCTCCTCTCCAAAGCACCAGATTTCATTATCACCGCCACTTGGCTCAATGATTCCCGGATGACGGGGTTTATGATTCTTTGAGCGGCTGCGTGAACCATGTAGTCTCATAATAGGGCTAAACAGACCAAACTGGAACCAGCGGACAACCAGCTCTCTAAAATAGTCACTTTCAATATCACCGCTAAAGAATCCGCCGATATCCGAATTCCACCAGGGAATCCCGCACATTGCCATGGACAATCCACTCTTGATACTCATTCGGAGAGCTTCAAAGGTGGACATGATATCACCATTCCAGACAGCAGAACCATATTTCTGACTTCCGGGGTAAGCTGCCCTGGTAAGGGAAATGACTTTCTCTTCTCCAACTTCCTTTAAGCCATCGTAGAACATTTTTGAATAATAATAAGGATACAGCATGGCTGTCTGGGCACCGTTTCCAAGATGGAACTTCAGGTGTCCGAACTGCTGGGGATGTACCTCAGGTTCTGCTTCATCCAGCCAGAAATTTCTTATACCATAACTGTAATAATTCTGCTTGACCTTGTCCCATACAAATTTGGCTGTCTTAGGATTCATGGGATCGATGAAGGTTTGCTGCCCGTAGAAATCAAAGGTGCCATATTGTCCGTTTTCTGTACGCACCAGCATATTGCCTTCGCTCATCTCAAGATAATTTTCACTGTTGGGATTGATGGTTGGCCAGATGGAAACAATCGGTTCAATGTTCATTTGTCTTAATTCTTCACACATGGCTTTTGGGTCTGGCCAGTACTTCGGGTCAAATTTCCATTCCCCCTGCTCTGTCCAGTGGAAATAATCGATAACAATAGCATCAATGGGGATACCTCTTTTCTTATATTCCCTTGCTGCCTCCAGTAAATCCTCCTGTGTCTCATAACGAAGCTTACATTGCCAGAAACCGGCTGCCCATTCTGGAAAAGCAGGCGCATAACCGGTCAGATCACAATAGATCTTCATGACCTCTGCGGGGGTATCACCGGCATATACCAGATAATCTGCCTGATAAGCACTATCCGATACCCACAGGGTATGGTTATTGGTAAGCTCACATCTGCCGGGAGATGGGTTGTTCCAGAAAAATCCATATCCCAAAGAGGAATACACCACTGGCAATGTGGATTTTGTATTGTAATGTAAGAGATTACAGGTACTTCCCTTACGGTCGAACTGATCCTCCTGTTCCTGACCCAGTCCGTAAAAATGCTCTCCTTTATTTGCATCGAAAATCACCTTGACCTGATAATGGTCTCCTTCCCGATGCATGTTCCTGGTGGTATAGTCACCTTCATATTTCGTGTGCAGAATCTGCGTTCCGTTACGATAATAAGTGATTACGCCCCCATGCCATATATTCCCTGCTTCAATTTTCGCAGAAACCTTACCATTGGTTATGGTAGCCACACTTTCATCTCCGCTGACCACGCAGCTGTCTGCGGCTGTCTGCGGCAGCAGTGTCCAGGACTCCTCTGAAATCTTTGCATTTTTTGTTGTTCGGCAGCGCAGGCAGTTGTTGCCGTATGCTTCAATAACCGTAAGCTCATCTTTTCTTTCAAATACCAGTTTATCCTTATATAATTCTATTTTACCCATAACTTCCTCCTTGTCGCGAATCCTTCTTGCTGCTTATATGTCCAGTTTAGTATAGACGAAAAGCCAAAAGATTACTTTAGATATCTTCACCTAAGTTGATACTATCTTGACTTTTTTACTCTATATGCTATACTCTGCTCATATCGAACTTGCATCTGTCATTCAGAAGGCTGCACCTTACAGGAGATCTTTATGCTTAAATCATTGTATACCGATTCCCAGTTCAAAGAACTGGTATCCCATGTCATTTCAAACCGGCCCTATTCCTTGCACCGGACCTTCATTCCTGCGGATTGTGATCTGGTACTATATCAGCATCTGCACGATGAAATCGAATTGTTTTACCTGGAATCCGGTGAGATAGAATTTATGATTGAAGACAGACATATTCTGTTAAAAGAAGGGGAAGCGATTCTTATTCCGCCAGGTCTGCTGCATATGGCACTTAATCCCCATAAAAGGAATTGCTGTTTTTATGCCTTTCTCTTCAGTACGGTTCTCTTTACCGAAGCCTACTCCCACTCCTCTTATGCACGTTTTGTCCAGCCCCTTAAGCACAATGGTGCCCTCTACGTCCTGTCGTTTTCTCCGGCTAATGGCTGGCAGGACAAGTTCCTTCAGCTGCTGGTGCAGATTCTTCAATTTTATGACCGAAAGGATATCGAGAACTGGGAACTGGAACTACATGGGCTGCTGTTTCAGCTATGGAATCTTTATTACGCAAATCATATGCTCTCCGTTGATCTTTCCGGTACTTACCAGAAGCTATATGATAAATTGAAAAGTTCCCTGCTCTATCTTCAGGAGAATTACGGTGCGGATCTGACGCTGGAACAGCTGGCCGGACATTCTGGTCTTAGCAAAGGTGCTTTCTGCCGTTACTTTAAAGAGCTTACCGGAACCTCTCCCATTACCTATCTGGTACGGTTTCGAATTAGAAAAAGCTGCGAATTGCTTATAAACAGCGATTTAAAAATAACACAGGTCGCCAATCAGTGCGGTTTTTATAATATCAGCCATTACAACCGGGCTTTTCTTCAATATATGAAATGTACACCGACGGAATATCGCAGACAGTATCCTGAGAGTGAGAATTAATAAAGGTATAAATACTTTTAGATTAAGATTTTGGATTTTGGCGAAAGTTTGTCTTTGGGGGTGGACGAAAACCTGGCCTCCTCTTTGTACGTTTTTGTTCGGAGAAGAACCCTTATTCCACTAGTACTGCAGAATCCGCTTAAGACAGAACCGAATAAGCCAAACTCGCGTAGTAACAGGCTGTGCATCTTTTTTTGTTCTTTGCACGCTCAAACAGTGGCTTATTCGGTTCTTTGCGCGGTTTCCGCAGTACAAGTGTCATAAGGAACCTTTCCGAGACAAAAACTCCCAAAGAGGAGGCCTGGTTTTCTGATTATTGTAAATGACTTTATTTCTTTTTTAGTTATGCTGAGTAGAATTATTTTACGGAGGCAGTTATATGGTTCAATAAGTAGGATGTATATTAGATGATTTATTTTTAGCAATGTATTTATAAGCTTTTACTTAATAGCCAGAATTTATCACATTTATTTGGTATTTGCTTTTCATTTACGTTACATGGGTCTATAAATGAATCCTTTATTTTTTCTGTGAATCCCAGCCTTTTGTATAAGCGTATATTATCTGCTTCAGTTTCATCTACTCCAATAGTTACTGTTTTGAACCCTAAATTTTTTATATGCTCTAAAACCAAAGTTAAGAGTTTTGTAATAAATCTTTTTCATTTGCAATCCCAATTTTCATCTATTTCACTTCCTTATAAAGGATAACATATATATTTTTAACTTTAGAAGCTCAGAACGAATATTTGCAGTACATAAGAATTGACCTTGAACATATCCTGGCTAACAATTATTTAAAATAACGAAGTGCCAGAAGAAGCCTTTATGAGTTGGATTTCCTTAGGCTTCTTCTGGCTTGTAATTTATGATATGGTTAGTTGCTTGTTTATATTATTTTTGTGTTTTAATTGATGTTACTGGACTGCTTTTCTCATCTACTTAATGGTATGATTAAAGCGTCAAAAGCCTTGTTTTTACACAATTTCAGGCAAATCGCACAAAACAGAAGAACGAATGCGCCTATGGAAAGGTATTAGAAGTCCTATTCTCCGGATGCTTTGCGCTATGTTATAAAACAGATTGTTTGAGCGAAGCGAGTTATCTGTTTTATAACATGCCAAGCACAAAGCATCCGGAGAATTAGGACTTCTTATACCTTGGAATCGAAGCATGCGTTTTTCTGTTTTGTGCAATTTGCCGTCCCCTTTTGAAAAACTAATCTTTTGACACTTGAATCATGGTATAGGTAGAACCGGACTTTATCTCGCAGATTGTATCATCGTATTTCAGCCAGAGGTCTGTGGCTGTTGGATTACTTATGCGTTTGCCGTCTGCGCTGAATATTAATTGCTCGTAGGCTTTGGTGTACTCGTATATTTGAATGTTGGTTGCATACCACACATCTTTTCTATTGCTGATATATTCGGCAAATTCTTCTATTACCTGCCAGTTGTCATCGGCTTCAAATTCATAGCTGTGCCCCCATAGGTAGAACAGATAAGGTGCCCAATCGACTTCGTCTTCTATAAACTTTTTGGCAAGCTGCATTAGCTCCGGTGCTTTGTGATGGCAGGTTGCAGTCAACCTAAGCCAGTCGGCAGGCATTCTGAAATCAAAGGTGGAAATTACGGTTCTTGCATAGGCAATTCCGCAATTTTTTAGAATTTCTACTACGCTGTCACTATAGGTACCAAAGGGGTATGCCATTCCACGTACTATAGTATCAAATTGTTTCTCCAGACGTTCTCTGTCTTCTGTAATTTCCTTTATTACCAGATTTCCCGGCAGCTGCTCCAGAAATGGATGGGTAAGGGAATGGACTGCAATTTCCTGACCAGAATTCTGAAAGCATTCATTTATCTGCTTTTCTGTCATTCTTCTATGTATCTGACCGGTCGGATATTCGGTTCCTTCCGCTGCATATAAACCACTGTTTAGGTTAAAGGTTCCTTTTAAACCATATTGCTGCATAATTTCCAGCAGTTTTTTATCCTGCTCCACTCCATCATCGTAACTTAATGTCAGTGCTTTTGCTTTTCCTCCCGGATATCTTAAGTGTATACTTGCCATAACAGGCTCCTTTCTTTATTACCCCAATCTTTTATTTTCAGGGTTATTATACACTTGAAAGATCTTTTTCTCAATGATTTTATCACAAGTATATGTTCACTGGATGAAAGAATACCGTTTTGCCTCTGTTGGACTTATTGCAGCTCTATACTGATATGATGCGTACTTTCTTTTTCCAATTCCATTATTTTTTGTTTCTCAATTCTGTCCGTATTTTCCCCGTACAATACTCCATCTATCCTGATGCTGCCAATTTGATACTCTCCAAACTCCTTTTTGCTTTTATTGAGATATTCCACTTTTAATCTTCTTTCCTGGTAGGTCAATGAGATGGAAGCTGCACCATCTTTGTCAAATTGCTCTTTCAAAAGCCCCGGCTTCAGAACAAGTGTGCCGTATTTCCCTTTTATTCCATACATTTCTGTCAGTACTGTCAGCAGGAGCCAGCTGGCTGCCCCTGTAAGATAATGATAGAGACCGTAACCCCTGGCGTCTATATATTCTGTTATTCCCGGATACACCCTGCTTTTTTCGAAATCACTCAGCTGGCTGTAAAGGGTGTGGATTACCTTATAGGCTTCTTTGGCAAATCCTCTCCGGTATAAGGCGTTGGCATACATCACTGCCATATGGGAGAAGACCGCTCCATTTTCTTTGTGCCCATAAGCAAACCCGAACATTCTGCCAAGGTCTGTTTTGACTTCCCCAAAATCGGTGTTGAGCCTGTAGCCGCCTGCATCCTTTTTGTACAGATAGTTATCTGCCGCCTTTATGATTTCGAGACTCTCGGCTTTTGTTGCCGTACCGGACATTATGGTAAATACCTGACCGGTAAGCATCATTCTCACCCCCAAAGGATGGTCTCCCTCCACCCTGCTGCCTTTGTTATCGTAGTAACCGTTGTACCAGGAATTGCCGTTCTGATCGGTTATCCACTCTTCTTTCCTGATATGGTCTTTAATCCACTGGCTTTTCTTCTTAAGATTCCTGATCAGTTCCTCAAAGGATACCTCCACCTTTTTTCCGCTTACTGTACGCCGGCAGCTTCTATGATATTTCTGAAGAAGTGCTTTTTTTTGTAAAGTGCTGTCATACAGCTCCTGACTATCCTCCAGTAACAGGCTGATTTCTTCTGCCAAAGTCAATACACTGCCATCCTTTTCCTCTTTCAGCTCTTTAAGCAACTCCGCCATATCGGACAGATTTCCGGCATAAGCAGCAGTAAAGGCAACACTTTCCCCTCTTTCACCTGCCATATCCAGGGCATCATTCCAGTCTGCTCCCCTTAAACGAATGTTATTATGCTCTCCTACATCGTAAAATGCCGTCAGATTCTGCAAAAGCAGATGTTCCAGTACTGTTCCCCTATAAATCTCTCCGTTTTCGGTGCGTAGCAGATTTCCCTGCTCCTCGGACCAGTTTTCATCTTTTCCCTCTCCTCTGTCTGCCTGGTTATCTTTAAAATAGACCACCTCCTCCAACAGTAAATCCAGATCTGCGCTTTGTTCGATATAGAGTTTTGTTGTTAATAACGGCCAGAAGCCATGATCCATCCATACACGGGTAATGTTATTCCTGTCTGCGATAAATTCTCCAGGTTTTGAACCGATTATGGTGGCATTGGTTCCGTCTATTCGGACACCTGCAAAATTATTTAATATCATTTCCCTCACTCCCTGAGGGTTCATGATCAACAGTGCCAGACAGTCCTGCCATAAGTCCCGCCAGCCTCTTCCGCCTTTTCCGTAGTCATGATGGGGCAGAAAGGAGCAGCCGTATATGCGACGTAACATAGGCTGGAAATTTACCCAATACATCCAGTTATCAAAGTTCTTATCACCGGTATGACAGGATACGTTTATTTTATGTTTCCAATAGCTTTTGGTCTCTTTCAGCGCTTCTTCAAAAAAAGCTTCGGACAGAAATTTAGCAGCAGTCTCTTTCATTTCACCCTCTTCGTCACCATATGCCAGAGAAAGGATATAAACGCTCTCTTCTCCCGGTTTTAAGACAACCTCGGCAAACCGTAATCCTCCCAATGCTTCGTAACCATCTATGGTATAATCCTGGCTGACTGGTAATAAGGTACCTTTCATTATAGCCTCTGGATTCTCCAAAGAACCTCCGTTTCCGATAAAATCATCAACTACCGGAAAGAAGCCTGCAGGGTCTCCGCTTTTTTCTGATTTTCCAAATACTCCATATACCCAATGATTCTGCTGGTGCCCTCTTTCATCAAAAGCCAGGGTAGGATGGACCAGCACTCCGTTATTTGTGGTTTTGATCCGATGAAGCAAGGAGGTCACATGCCTGTGATCTCTGATATTATCTGCAGAACGTCCGTAAATGGGCACGGCTGCAGTAGGTGTTATTATCATTTCTTCAGCACCTTCATTGCGTATCCGTACTTTCATCAATTCTATTCTTTCACCGGTTGCAGGTACAAAGGAGGTTATGACAGAGCTGATTCCAAGGCTTTTATTACAGCGTGTCACCTGGTGCCACATAATTCCCGCTTCCAGTACAGTCTCTTCTTTTTCTTCCGTAAAAATTTCCGCCTGCTGCCTGACGGATACCCCAGTGGCTGACCAGGCCTCTTTGCAATTGATAAGTACCCAGAAGTTCCTGGTGGATTTGTTGTTATGTAAGTCCTCACTGCTTACAGGCTGAAGCAGAAAATTGTGCTGCCCGGTTTTGGAATCCCCACCTAATAAGGGTGTAATACTACTCATTACCCCCTTTTCATTGGCCAGAGGGAAATACAAATAATTTGTTGTTTCAGGGTCCGGCAGCCGGAAAGTTCCCATCTCATCGATAAACTGATATTGTTTCATTTAAGCTCGGCACCTCTTCTTCCTTATAATTTTATCTTTACTATCTCGGTTCTTTTCACGACACATTGCCGGTTCTGCCTGAGAAACTGTATAATGGATATACAATTTTTCCTGGACAGAATCGGCAACATTCTTGCACTCCTGTATGTATTTGTTTCTTGATATTTTTCTCTTCTAATTCTTTATGAAATCAGATGTTTAAAGCGTCAAAAGCCTTGATTTTTGCAATTTCAGGCAATCACACGTCCCCTTTTGAAAAACTAATCTTTTGACACCTGCATCATCAGATTACTCTGCCAGTGTAATGCGTATCCAGTCATATTCAGCCTGAAGAGGTGTCTTTCCATCAAATGCACCTAACCAGGAATCCACTCCGGTTCCGGGCCAGACATTCATCATAACCTTTCCGGCAGTAACTGGAATGTCAGTCTCCGCGGTATGTACGGCCTTTCCGTCCACATACCAGGTAATCTTATCCTTAAGCCACAAAAAGCCGTAGGTATGGAACTCTTTTGAGGCATCAAACCCAAGCTCATGGACATATTCATGCTCCCCCACACCATTGGTAAAATAATTAAACTGTACCTTCGTCGTATCTTTTCCCAGAAATTCAATATCTATTTCATCCCATGGATTATTATCACTGGGTCCCGTATAGGTGAAAAAAGAGGATACCACTCCATCATTCTTTATGGGTTTCATCTTTACCTCATACTTTCCATAATGATAGAATTCTCTGGTACGGTACTCACCGCCGGACCATTTTGGGGACGCCTCCGGACCATCGGAATCAATGGTTAATTTCAGGATACCATCTTCAAAACTTACATTATCCCCTCTCCAGGTACAATCGAACATACTGCCGTTACTCCAACCGTCGGCTTTTTGCATCTTTTCTTCTTCATAACTGTCAAATTGCTGTTCCAGTGCTACTTCTTTTTTCGATGAACAGCCTGTTAAAATCATTCCTGCCATTAGTAGGAATACCCCCTTTTTTAGTTTTCTCAACATGCACTATCCTCCAACCCGGGCTTTCGCCCATGCTCTGAAAGCCTTTAACTGCTCTCACCATTCTTTCCATTATCAGTATAGCCACCAAAAGTCAAATGTAACAGGGTACAAAATTATGATAGTCCCTGATAAAATTAATAAGTTGAGAGGGAATCCCTCTCAACTTATTATTCTGATAGTCCTTGTATGAACTCTTTATATGATTTTTCACCGAATACCAGTCTGTTCAGCAGATCATAATACTCACCCGACTGCTCCTCTGTCATAATCTGGTCATACGCCGGATATAATACCTTACTTCTGCCGGCTTTCCAGCTCTGATAGAGAATCGGATATTTTTCTTCCTCTACCGTCTGATTTTTATATACCGGCAGACCAGCTCCCATATCATTTACTACGACATTGGAAATGCTCTGCATGACCTCCATATACATCTGGATAAGCTCCTCCTTTTGGGGTATGGCACCGTATTTATTGATAACAAAGGTATCGACGTAACCTCCGATACCCTCCCTTCTGTTACCATTTGGAAAAGGAATTACATCCACTTTCCCTTTGACCTCGGATTTATCTCCCTCCAAAAAGGTGGAGCCCCAGCTTCCATAATAGAGCATTGCCGCTTTTCCCTGCGCAAACTGATACACAGCATTATAGCCGTCACACTCCAGATAATTCCGCTGCCAGATCTTCTTCTCTATCAGCTGCTCCATTTTTTTTGCAGCCAGCTTAAACTGCCCGGTGGAAAATAATGACTGGTCGTTAACAGCACGATAGATGGCATTTCCAGGCCCTTCCTCCTGTACCAGGCTCATATAATAGAGGGAGGACAGCCAACCTTCTTTTGCACCGGTGACAACGGGTATTACCTCTTGTCTTTTACATTCCTCCACAACCTTTAGAAACTGTTCGTAAGTATTAGGATATTCCATACCATACTCCTGAAAAATCTCTCTGTTGCAGAACATGTTCGCTTCCCAGCCATACAGCGGAAGAGCATAGATCCTGCCCTCAAAGGTAAAGGCATCGAGGCCTTTGCTGCGGAGGGCCTCAGATATCTTTTCTTCTTTCACCGTATCCGTAATCTCCTGTATCATACCGGCATCAACAAACCGCTGTAACTTGCTGTATCCCCACATAAAAAACAAATCCGGCAGACTGTCAGTTAACATAGCGTTGTTGACTGCAGTCTGATAAACCTCATTTTTATAAACTGTTACTTCAAAGGTAACCTCCGGGTGATTTTTTCTATATTGCTCCAAGGCAATATCCAGTGCCTTCTCCGTGTCTCCGTGAATGGTCCATATACGAATCACTTCTTTTTTTCCATCCCTGTCCGATTTATTTCCCCATAATAAATCGGAATATATCTGGAGCAGGAACAACCCCAGTAAAATCCCCAGCACAATTATCAGCTGTACAATCTTTTTCCTTCCCATATTATTTTCATCCTCCGGATAACCCTTCTCTTTTATATGATAACTTTGATACTAACATATAAAATCTCCAAAAAGCAACCTTGAACCCAAGATTGCTTTTTGAAATACCTGTTAACCTTTTACTGCACCTGCTGTCATTCCGGTTATAAACTGTTTCTGGAGCCCAAAGAATATTAACAGTACGGGAAGGGTAGTAACACATCCTGCAGCCATTAACAGGTCATACCGATTCTGATAATTTCCCACATAAAGGCGGATTCCCACAGGAATCGTAGCCACCTCTGAGGAGGTCGTAAGCACCCAGGCAAAAAGCAGTTCATCCCAGGCCATTAAGAAGATATAAATTCCTGTCGCTATCAGACCTACCTTTGCCACCGGAAGAATAACCTTTATAAAAGCCCCGAACTTGCTGCAGCCGTCAATGATAGCCGCTTCCTCAAGTTCTATGGGGATACTGGCAAAGAAACCTCTTAAAATCCAGATGCTGAAAGGAATAAAAAATGCAGAATATACGATGACAATACCAGGATAGGTATTGATCAGGCGGATTCCCAGTGTTTCCTGTATCCGTATGAACATCAGATACAGCGGAAGCAGGAACATAATACCCGGAACCATCTGTGTAGCCAGTACCGTTGCCCCAAAGATACCGGCACCCGGAAAGTTAAATCTGGAGACTGCATATCCGGCAAGTGTGGCTATGGTCAACGCAACGATGGTCGTACTTCCGCACACAATGATACTGTTTTTGAAATACTGAAAAAAGTTAACATTTTTCCACATTTCCAAGTAATTTTCAAAATGATTGGGTGCACCTATTTTTCCAGTAGCAATCTGCCCCTGTGTCATTAAAGAGGTTGCAATCATCCAGATAATCGGAGCCACAGCAAAAATCACGAAAATTCCTAATATAAAATTTGCCAGAAAGTTAAGTCTCTTTTTCCTTCTATTGTAGTTTGTTAAGGTTTGTACTCTCATTATTCATCCACCACCAAATCATTTTGAAATATCCTGTACCAGATTGCCACCAGTCCCATTACACAGACCATTACAACGACGGTTGCGGCAGCACCGGTTCCGAACTGCCAGATCTGAAAGGAATTACGGTTAATGTTCGTCATGAGCAGGTCACCATATTTACCGGGAAAACCGGCGCCGTGACCAAACATCATGGAAACAATGTTAAAGGAGTATACATAGCTGATGATTCCATTCAGTATCTGAATGGATAATACGGATCTTAACAGCGGCAGCGTAACATTGCAAAAACTTCTCCAGGCATTGGCACCATCTATCTTGGCTGCTTCATAATATTCTTCTGGGATCTGCTGCAGACCAGCCAGCAGCATCAGCATTACAAATGGTACCTGTCTCCAGATTGTAGGAATAATGATAGCTACCATAACCGCAGGACCCGTAAGCCAGAAGGGTTTGTTTGGGAACAGGTGCAGGATATCTACTAAAATCCTGTTAATGATACCATCCTGCTGCCACATAAATCCCCATAACATACCAACTACAAAGGAGGGAACTACCCAGGGTGTCATCAGCAGTGTTCTGGCAATACCTCTGAATCTAAACTTACGGTTCAGCAGTACCGCTAACAGCATGGCAATGGAAATTACCAGGATACTGCAGATCAGTCCGAAAATAGCCGTATTTCTTAAAGCGTCAAAAAATCCCGAACGTATGGTACTATTTGCATCAAATAATACCGCTTCGTAATTATCCAAGCCGATAAAAGGGGCCTTAAGAAATTTCTTAAGGGTAAACTGATTGAGTTTTAAAAATGACATTATTATTCCGGATACGATCGGAATAAAATGTATCACGATCATAGCAATAATGGCCGGTGCAATCAGACAGTAGGCTAGTTTGTTCTGCCTGATTCTCTCCAGCATCCCTGTTTTTTTCTTCTTAGGGCTTCTTACTTCCCGCTTCTTTCCTGTATGTTTCATCCTTACTCCTCTATTGAAAAACCGCTGCAGTCTGTATTTTCACCATGCAGCGGTTCCTTTCACTCCACTATCTGTTATTGTTGGTTATATATAATGGTACACTCGCTTGCTGTCTGTTTTAAGAATTCTTTCGTCTGTTCCGGCTTATACGCTCCATATACTCCCATAACATTATCCCAGACATTGCTTAAGCCTTTCTGCAACAGGGTTTCAGAAGGTCCCCATCCTGCCACGGAAGGATATGCTTTACCAAAATCAAGCTGTGTCTTGAAAGCTTCCCTTAAAGGTTCTTCGGAAACGAATTCCGTTTCATAAGCTGCTTTAACTGTCGGTAAATTACCGCAGAATCTCTGATAAGCAACCTGTGCATCCGTAGACATTAAATACTCAATTACACGATAAGCAGCTTCTTTGTTCTTGGAGCTCTTGAATACGCTTAATCCGCTGCCGCCAAAAAAGGCATATCTTCCCTTAGGTCCGGCAGGGAACGGAGCTGTTCCGATTTTTTCAGCCAGTTCCGGCTGCTCTCTTCTTAAGGTCGCGATTTCATATGCACCGCTGATGATAACTGCTGCTTCTCCTGCATTAAAGGAGGCTTCCACCTCTGCGGAATTCTTCTCCAGTGCCGCCATGCTCATCAGGCCTTCCGTAGCAAGCTCTGTATAGAATTTAACGCCTTCATAAGCTTCTTCTGAATCCACTACGCTTGTCTTGTTATCTGCCGCTATGAATTCACCGCCGGCACCCCAGATCCAAGGAGCGAAATTATGTATAACATTCCAATCATTTTTACCGGGCATCATCAAAGGCGCAACTTCTTTTCCTTCCACGGTAATACCTTTCATCTTTTCTAACGCTGCTTTGAATTTATCCCAAGTCTCAAAATCGGTCTCAGGGTTTACTCCTGCTGCTTCACAAATGTCTTTACGATAAAACAGTGCTCTTGTATCGATAAACCAGGGAGCGGCATATCTTTCCTCCCCTGCTCCCAGTATCTGAGTGGTCGGAAGTGTAGCAGGTACAAACGCTTCTTCTCCTCCGAATTTATCATAAATTCCAGTCAGATCCTCCAGGGCCCCCATAGCTGCTACAGCTGCGACCTGTGTTGTTCCAAGCTGTGTAATATCCGGGCCTTCTCCACTGGTAGCTGCTGTAGTAATCTTAGTCCAGGCAGAACCCCAGTCTAATACGGTCAGCTGTACATCGATATCCTTATTCTGCTCAAGGAATGGCACCAGAACCTCTTTCAGGTTATTTTCCGGGTCACCACTGTTTGGCATAACCCACATAGTTACGGTTGTCTTGTCTCCGGTTTTATTGGATTCTGTTTCTCCGGCTTCATTTCCGTTTTCCGTTGTCGCTGCTTTATCTGACGATGTATTGGTATCGTTTTTGGAGCTGCACCCAACGAATGATGTGGCTAAAAGCATAACCACAAGTACACATGATAATAATCTTACTTTCATAATGTATCCCCCTTTGTTTTACTTGATAGATAAATTATAAAACAAAGTCCGGGGTTCGATAACTCTATAAAATTACGATATTAAGGGGTAAAATTCTTAATGTGGATCCCTCTGGCCGATTCCTGTTTCATTTTGAAAAGGAACCTTTAAGATAACCTTTGTGAATTCTCCTTCTCTGGATTCAATCCTTATAATATCTGGGATATTCCTGATATCGTGGGAGAGTGAAATCCTCATTACCACTGATCTCAGACCAAAGCCGGATTCAGCTTCCAGGGATTCGCCTTTCATGATTCGCTCAATGATATCCTTTTTCATACCGCTGCCATTATCTTCAACGGAAATTTCTGCATAGCTCTCTTTTAATACTGCTGAAATAGTGATTCTGATAGGTTCCCCCATTTGCTTGATTCCATATTTAATACTATTTTCCACCAAAGTCTGGATGGTCATTTTGGGAATCTGCAAATCTCCTGTTTCCGGATCAATCACATAAGTTACCCTTAAGATATCCGGATTTCGGATCAGGGCGATTTTAATATATTCCTCTACGATTTCAAGCTCATTGTTCAGGGATATCATATCTTTTCCCTGGTTCAGGCATGCTCTGTAGTATTTTGCCACGGATTTAACCAGCTGGTTGGCAGATTCTTTTTCTTCCACACTGATAAGGATACTGACAGCATTTAACGTATTATACAAAAAATGTGGTTTGATCTGATGGTTTATCACGGACAGCTCCAGTTTTTTCTGAAGCTTCTCCCTCCGTTCCACTTCCTGTATAAGACCACGGATCTGTTCCATCATTTCATTCAGCGCCTTGGATATATCGTCTGCTTCTGAATAATACTCTTCTTTTGGAAACAGAATATTCAGGTTACCCTGTATCCCGATTTCTCTGGCCCTCCTGGCAATTTCCTCCAGCGGACTGGTGACCCTTCTTTTAATAATTACAGATGCTATCAGGATAAATTCCATGGTTATAATGAGCAATAAAATCAGAGCAAATTCTACATTGGGTTCATACAAAGATACTCTGGTCATACCGTAGATTTCACCCTGCATACTATTAATTTTTCGGGAACTGTACTGCTTTTTATTAAAAAGCTGCCACCAGCTGTCATTGGCCTCTTCCCGGTAAACCAGCAGATTTTCATACTTTTCAATGCCCGAATCTGCCGGAAAAGAGATGGTATTACCTTGACCGCTTTTAATCAGAACTTCAAAATCCAGTTCCTGAAGATAAAGATTGATTTTTTTCTGCAGCTCATTGGGATCCAAAAAAACGATAAGGTATCCAAGATGCTTCAATGTAGTTTTGGAACGGATACTGCCTACCAGATAAAATGTATTGTCTCTTTGTATTTCCTCATTATCTCTTCCAATTTCCCAGTAAAAACTGCTTTTCTCCTGATGGTTATCAGGATTGATTCCAAGCTCTTTCAGGAACTGACCCGGTTCCTGGTCAAAAACCGGCTGCTTGTATTCTGAAATTACATCCTTTCCCAATACAATATGAATGGATTGTATTTCATTCCTCTCCGCCATCTTATTCATCAGAAAGGTGCTGATTTGCTTGCTTTTTCCTTCTTCTCTGCCATCAATTATATTCTGGAGTTCCTCATCGATAATCAGGTTATAGGAATACCGTTTAATATCTTCCAGCTGCATGTTGATAAAATAAGAGAAGGTAGTCAGTATCCGGCTGTTATTCAGGTTCTGCCGATAGACCATCTCTTTTCCTGTAATGACAAAGAAAAAAAGGAGGCCTAAGAACAGGGAGATAATCATTGTCCTGATATAACTGCCAAGCAATACACTGGTTATGGTCTTGTCCGTCATCTTGACCCTGGGGTGCTTCTTTTTAAAAATCATATTCCTCACACTCTGTTTTCTTATAATCGTTTGGTGTCATTCCAATATATTTCTTGAAGAGTTTCGTAAAGTATGTAGTGTCAGTATACCCAAGATAATTACACACTTCATAAATCCGCATATTCTTCTCTTTTAATAAGTATTTTGCTCTTTGCATCTTAATCTTGGTTACATAGTTCAGAAAATTCTCTCCCGTCTCCTGTTTAAAAAGACTGCAGAAATAATTCTTACTGATATTAAGGTAATTGCTTATGATGGTCAATCCGATTTTCTCATCAACATGATTTACCACGTAACGGCTGGCTTGTCTTACTACATTGTCTTTATACACCAACAGGTATTTATCCAATAGGTCAAACAGCCTTTTAATTTCCAGCTCAAACCGTTCGGTCAACGCTGTTCTTGACATATATTTCTGATGACCGTCCGTGAGATTTACTCCAAGGGCCTCAAGTTTGTTCAAATTAGCGTATTTCTTATTGATTGCCTGTACAATTTCCTCCAAAATATAAGAAAACCGAAGGTTCATCCCGCTGATATCCTCCAGTTCATACTGCCCCTCCTCTTCCAGAATGGCAGCCAGAAGTTCATAGGCCTTAGGGTCTGTCAACAGGACTGCTTCAATTAATTTTTTATCAAGTTCCCTGGCATATTTTCGTTCCACCGGAACGGTAAGGGTCTTTTTGACCTGATTCAGGGTTTCTATTATCTGGTTCTCTGCAATAGGCTTTAAGATATATCCGGCTACACCGTATTCGATTGCTGACTTAGCATACTCAAACTCAGCATAGGCAGTTAAAATTACAATTGACTGTCTGCCTTTTAATTCTTTTACTTTTTTTATATAATCCATCCCATTCATAATGGGCATTTCAATATCCGTTATAATCAGGTCGATATGGTGCTCTTTCAGCTGCAATAGTGCCTCTTCACCATTTTGTGCTTCATAAACTGTATGAAACTCAAGCTCCTCCCATGGTATCAGTTTTTTTAACCCCATTCTGACGATGGGCTCATCATCTACAATCTGTACTGCAAACATCCCTGCGCCTCCTCCTAAACCTTCTCTCTTTACTTTATATAACTTCATTCTAAAACACAAGCCATAAAAGAAACTGCTTTGAGTAATCGCAATTCTTCTATGGCATTTGTTTTCTTATTTTGCAAACTCCAGTTCCAGGCAGTGAACTTTTCCGTCATCGGTCAGAGGAACTGCATTCCCTTCAGCTGTTCTTCCATCCAGAACAAGCCGGTAAGTTCCTTCCTTTATACGGGACAGCCCAACGGGTTTGCGGACTGTTATTTCGTAGTAAGTTTTATTATGTTTTAAAGTAAATCGAAGTTCCTCCTCTTCTTCGGATAACATGGGATTTAGAAGGAGCTGTCCGTCTCTGTACTCAATTCCGAGCATTTCAAACAAAGTCAGGGTCAGCCAGGTGGAGGTTCCGCTTAAGGTAGGCCCTATGTTCTCTCCGGTGTGGCTATTGATATACTGTGTACACCAACGGGGATTACCGCAGGCCGTAAAAGGATCGTCCAGTGTCTTAAAGGGCAATACCAGATTTACCATCCAATAGGCAAGGTCCCTGAGTTTAACCGCCAGTTTTATATCCTCAGCTTCTTTGGATGCCTTCACCATGGCCGCTGCAGCCATCATGGTGGCATGCTTAAAGATACCCCCATTTTCTCTGTCACCGGGAAAATATTCCCCGGTTGCCGTAGCTTGGGCTACCCTGGAAAGATCTGTAGGGCTCATGAGGGGGAATCCGAAGGGACTCATAAGGTATTTCTGAATTCCCTCCAGCATAATACCAATCTGCTCCTCCGTTGCTTCTCCTGACAGTACGGACCAGCTAAAGGAATTTAAGAAGTAAGTTCCCGGTATCTCCTTCTGTCTGGAAAACCCGTCACCGCCAGCACCCAGATATGTTATTTTATCCCCGTAGCGGTTAAATAATACCCTGGCAAAGAAATCTCCCTTCCAGGCATGTTCCTGCAGATTGCTGCTCAGCTTCAGCTTCTGCTTCCTTAGTTCTTCCCGGTATTCCAGATCTCCAAGGTCAGAGGACAGCTCTTCCATGTGATTTATGGCAAGCTTTAGCAGAAATCCGTTCATGACACTTTCAGAATACCCGTCAATTGGTCCTGTAAGGGTTTCTTTTTCTTTTCCTGTCAGATAATGAGGATCAACCTTAAGGCAGTCGTTCCAATCTGCAAAGTCAATCAAAGGCAGACCGTGGTTGCCGATGGATACCGTTCCAGAGTAACGGATAACTGCTTTCAGGGTATCATAAACCTTTCTCTTCTTTCCGCTGCTTTCCGGTATTTCGTATTCCTCCTCCAGAAATTCCATATCTTTGCTGAATTGAACATAACGGTATACAGCCTGAACCAGCCAAAGCCCGTCATCCGACCATTTTCCGGCTTCTTTTCCTTTCCAGAAAAAGTTGTGATAGCAGTAGCCGAATTCAAGTACTTTTTCAATCCATTCTCTTAAAAGGGACTTGGTGTATTCCCCTTCCCCCATTGCCATAAAATAGTACATAGATGCATAAATATCCTGAATTTCCCGGAACCCGATTTCCCGGTATCCCTTTTGTGTCAGATCAAAGGAGCGGGATACAAAGGTCTGATATAATACCTGAAAAGGCAGATTATAATTGACATAGGCATCAAAATCCTTGTTTCCGGTAGAAACTTGTAAATAACATCGGTAATCATCGTACCAGTTCATCTGAGTTGACAGGGCTTCCTCCAAAGCCTCCTTTTTAGCGAACCTGGAATGGAGGTTCTCTATTTCTTTTTGAAGAGTTTCCTGCCTCACCCCGGTATCCTGAAGTTCTGTGATTAGCCCCATATATTGATCCGCAGTTACTTCCTCTCCTCCTGCCAGGGAAAAAAGTTTTCCTAAAGCAAGAAATCCCGGTCCTTTGGTACTGAGGCGGTTGGTAAGCCTGGACAGTCCCTGGGGGCGGTTCAAGCTGCCGCTTCCGATAAAATCACCGTAATGAGTCCCGATTTCACCGGGGTAGGTCTTCTTTCCTTTCTCATAGAACATAGCCGTCCCAAAGCGGACATCCCCCTTGCAGTAATCCGGATAATAATGTGGTACATAAGCAAGAAGCCGACCTTCTGCATTGTTCAGAATACCAGATTCCATGATAACCGTGGAATAGACCACATCCTCCATTAAGGCAGGAGGAACCGCAGAGGCAATCATTCCGGTAAGCACCACCTTTAGCTTTCGCTCCTTTTTCCCGGTATTCTTAATGGTTATTCTCTGAACCTCCGTTGCCATGGGCAGCCCCTGGTACTGGGGCAATAAGAAAATCGTTCTGGTTATGAGAAGACCGCAGGCGGTGGTATATTCTAACCTGGTATGGTTTCTGGAATGACGGCACACAGCCGTTAAAACATTGGAATCCGTCGCATCCGCTGAATAAAAAATCTGTTTTCCTTCTTCCACCAGATAAAATTGACGGTTTGCCGGAAACCCATTTTCCTCCGGCAGCATGTCCCATCGGGTAGCCAGTACCTGATTAGCGGCATGTGCCCTGAAGCTTCCTCCGCCTAAACGGTCCACAACGCTTTTCGGCGTGGATTGCAAAGGAAGAGAATAACCGATACGTTTTCCCAGCAGCATATTGGTGTAAAAATGGGCACCCGGCGAAGGCGCTTTTAAATCAATAACATGATCACCGAATTTGTCCAGGTATCCAGCCCAGGACTTGTAATTCATTAACTTATTCAGTATTTTAGAGGCCAGTGGCTCAGACAGTGGCTTTTCCTGCAGAAGCTTATCTTTTTCTTCCTCTCTGTCATAAATGCAATGAATGATTGACCCACTGTCCCAGGCTATCTGAAATAAATGGGATTGCGCAGTGGATAAGCTGTCAAAAAATACTGCCAGCATCTCATCCTTATACAATTCCTTGAAAGCAGGTACCTGATATGTAAACCTTCCAATAATGAGCAAGTTCTGCAGACTGGCATCCGTAAACTGGTAATCATAACCTTTCGTCTCCGTAATCAGTTCCCCGAAGAACTGTTGTGCCATTTCCTGGGGTTTCCCCAGCACTTCACGAGCAAGTATATGCTTCATAAAATCCCTCCGATAATAAGTTTATTGTCTCAACTGAAAGGTATATCTTATTCTGTGTAATTTTAGTCTTCTGCCTTTATCACTTCCGGTTTCTGACTGCTGCTTATAATAAAATTATTATAATGTATTTATTTAAAAGAAATAACCATACAAAATTACGGTTAAGCAGGTCAAAATTACGGTTTTTTAATGCTTCCAGGGCCTTACTGCCAGCCATAAAACAAGAAAATGCTGCTGCATTTAAAGAAATACCGGAAGGAGTCAATAGAAAAACCTTCCGGTATTATCTTTTTTATGCAACAGCATTTCCTTATTATATAATGTAATCTATGATTAATTCTCTTAATATTCCTCCAGATACTCCAGCTTACTTACCGATACTTCATAGGCTATTCTTTTTTCAAATTCATTTTCACTGATCTTTTTCTGGTACTCTCTGCTCTGAATTCTGCCCCATACCTGGATGTGTCCCCCAACGGTGAAGTTCTCGGCGAATCTGGCATTTCTTCCCCAACAGATGCAGGGTATGTAATCGGATTTTCCATAAGGTCTGTTTACTGCAAGTAGAATATCAGCTATTTCTCTTCCTAAGGGAGTTTTTCGATAAATGGGCTGCTTGCAGACAAAACCATCTAAAAAGATGAAATTTGGGCGAATACCTTCCGTATCCTCTTCACTTACTTTGATTTCTCTGGCAAATACAGACAGAACCAGCCTGTTCTTGTTGTCCTCATGACGGTTATAAGAACGAAATTGTCCATTAACCTCCACATACTTACCTTTTAAATCTGCTTTTACATCCACCAGCCGCTCTGATATCATAATTGGTATGTTATCATAGGAATTACTTAATCGGCTTACAGAAACCTCCAAAATGTAAAAACCCTCCCCAAATACATCGTGACTGAATTCAAAATCAGTCATTACCTCGCCTGCAATACTTACTTGATTGTTATCAAATACTTTATCTGTCATTTCGTATGACTCCCTTCTCTTTACTCGTGTTCTGTACAATTTATAATTGGTATCCCAATTGTATTGTCCTGACCTTCAAGATAAAATTATTCTCCAATACTATATGTATGACAGTAATATTCGTTTTAGAACCAAATTTCAAAAAAAAATTTATAAGTTTTTTTCCATTTGTTGTGAAAGGGTAAGCAAAACGCTGAAAATACGGCCCTCTAAAGAAATACCTTGTAAATTTCCCGTAGTATGTTAAAATGTTTTAGTTAGAGTGTTATTGCTTATATTGAGCTTAATATAGTTTTTTAAATCTATATATTTTATTGAAATAGTATCGCTATTATGACAGTAAAATTAAATTCTGCCGCATCAGCAGTAACAGCTGGTCTAAGATCATATAAACAAATATCCGCACAAAGGTAACTCTGGTAAGCGGATATTAAAACAACAGAAGACTATTTTCTATTCTGATATGTATCCCCATGAGTAAACACAGACCGAAAATAGTCAAATAAGTAAATATCCAATCAGAGATTGGACATTCAAGAAAGAGGTTACGATGAAAATCCAAAGAGAAGACATCAGAAACATTGCAATCATAGCCCATGTTGATCATGGCAAGACTACCCTTGTTGATGAGCTCTTAAAGCAAAGCGGAGTATTCCGCACCAATCAGGCTGTACAGGAAAGAGTCATGGACTCTAATGATATTGAAAGGGAACGTGGTATTACAATCCTTTCCAAGAATACGGCTGTTTCTTATGAAGGCGTAAAGATTAATATTATAGATACACCGGGACATGCTGACTTCGGCGGCGAAGTAGAACGTGTTCTTAAGATGGTTAACGGTGTTGTGTTAGTAGTTGATGCCTTTGAAGGCCCTATGCCCCAGACCAAATTCGTTCTTAAGAAAGCTTTGGAACTGGAACTGCCGGTTATTGTATGTATCAATAAAATCGACCGTCCCGAAGCCAGACCCGCAGAAGTTATTGATGAAGTTCTTGAACTTTTCATTGAGCTGGATGCTACTGACGATCAGCTTGATTGTCCTTTTGTATTTGCTTCCGCCAAATCCGGTGTTGCAATTCTTGAATTAGATGAGTCTCCTGAAAATATGAAACCCCTATTCCAGACTATCATTAACTATATCCCCGCTCCTGAAGGTGATCCTGAGGAAAGTACACAGGTACTTATCAGCACCATTGATTATAACGAATATGTTGGCCGTATCGGTGTAGGTAAAGTTGATAACGGTATCATTAAAGTAAATCAGGATGCAGTTCTTGTAAATGCCCATGATCCGAATAAGAGCCAAAAAGTTAAGATCAGCAAGCTTTATGAATTCGAGGGTCTTAAAAAGGTAGAAGTGAACGAAGCTTCCATCGGTTCCATCGTTGCGATTTCCGGTATTTCTGATATCCATATCGGTGACACCATCTGCTCTCCTGAGAATCCGAAAGCTATTCCTTTTCAGAAAATCTCAGAGCCTACCATCGCAATGCATTTTATTGTTAACGACAGCCCTCTTGCAGGACAGGAAGGAAAATTTGTAACCTCCAGACATTTAAGAGAACGTTTGTTACGAGAACTCAATACAGATGTCAGTCTTCGTGTAGAAGAAACCGAGAATACGGAAAGCTTTAAAGTATCCGGCAGAGGAGAACTCCATTTATCCGTTCTTATTGAAAACATGAGAAGAGAAGGTTATGAATTTGCAGTAAGCAAAGCTGAGGTTCTCTATCGTTACGATGAAAAAGGAAAGCAGTTAGAGCCAATGGAACGAGCTATCATCGACGTACCGGAAGAATTTACGGGAGCAGTTATCGATAAACTAAGCCAGCGTAAAGGTGAGCTTCAGGGAATGTCTAACGGAAACGGCGGATACTCAAGACTTGAGTTCCTGATACCTTCCAGAGGACTCATCGGTTACAGAGGCGAATTCCTAACCGATACAAAAGGTAACGGAATCATCAATACCTTATTTGAAGATTACGGCCCTTACAAGGGAGATATCCAGTATAGAAAGCAGGGTTCCTTAATAGCTTACGAAACCGGTGAGGCAATCACTTATGGTCTATTTAATGCCCAGGAAAGAGGTATTCTCTTTATAACAGCCGGTGTTAAAGTTTACTCTGGTATGGTCGTAGGTCTGAATGCAAAAGCAGAAGATATCGAGGTTAATGTCTGCAAGAGAAAGCAGCTTACAAATACCCGTTCCTCCGGTGCCGACGATGCTCTAAAACTGGTGGCTCCAAAAATCTTAAGCTTAGAGCAGGCTCTGGAGTTCATCGATACGGATGAGTTATTAGAGGTTACTCCACAGAACTTAAGAATCAGAAAGAAATTATTAGATCCTACTCTCAGAATGAGAGCTAAACGTAATTCAAAATAATTGCTATTACCACAAAGGAATTACCTTTACAGGAGAATGCATATGGGAATTGAATTTAACAAACTAACGATAGCAGACTGTCTCAGATTGGAATCCTATTCCAGCCTGAGACCGGTTTACATCTCTGAACGACAGCCGGTAAACCAGTTTATCTGGGAAGAATTCTACAATACCCATTACTACCGGAATGACCAATATATGATGTGCGTTATAATGACGGAAGATAAAACAAGTCCTATGATGCCTTTATGCAAAGAAGCTGACATCCCTGCCGTATTTGAGGAAATCAAAGAACATTGGAACAAAGAGCTAAATAAGCCGTTAAACATGTATCTTATTGATGAAACTTTTATTTCAGCATTAAAGACCATACCGGGATTTGAAGAAGAATTTGAAATCGAGAACTGCAGAGATAATCATGATTATCTATATGATGCAGCAAAATTGCGTACACTCAGCGGTAAAGCCTATCATAAGAAAAAAAACCATCTGAATTCATTCCTTAAGAACTATGCCGGCAGATATGAATACCGTACCCTGGATTGTTCTAATGTGGAAGAAATTCAGAATTTCCACGACAGATGGCTGGATAACAGGGAATACGAAGATAAGCATGGCAGTATGCGAAGTGAAGAAAATGGAATACACCGCTTATTCAAATATTGCGGCTTTGTTGATTGCAGTATCGGAGGTGTTTATGTAGATGGAAATCTTGAAGCCTATACCATCGGCAGCTATGCACCGGATATTAAATGTGCTTTCATCCATATAGAAAAAGCCAATATAAATATCCCTGGTCTGTATAATTTCATAAACCAGCAGTTTCTGATACATGCCTTTCCGGAAGCAGAGATTGTCAACAGAGAAGATGATCTTGGACAGGAAGGTCTGCGTAAAGCCAAACTATCCTATCAGCCCATCAAACTGGAAACAAAATATCACATCTACCAACGTAATTTCAACACGGATAAATAAGGCAAATACCTTTATTACCAAATCCAAATAAATATAAACCTGATCCTGAAAAGAAGCACCCTGTACCCCTTATTCTAAAGGTTACAGAGTGCTTCTTTTTGACATTATTATTGTACGTATGTCCTTTTAATCTCTTATTCTCAACAAGATTTATTAAGTTCTTTTATCAGTATTTCTTATTAATATCTTATTCTCTACAACTTTTATTATTGCCAACTAATATTTTCCAATCTTTCCAACCTTATTTAAGTTCAGCGTCCTATCTTCTAAACGATTTCAGGCGGATTGTGCAAAACAGAAAGAACGAATGCGCCTATGGAAAGGTATTAGAAGTCCTTTTCTCTGAATCGTTTATGCTATAATGTAAAACAGATTGTCTGAGCGAAGCGAGTTATCTGTTTTACATTATGACCAGCACAAACGATTCAGAGAATTAGGACTTCTTATACCTTGGAATCGAAGCATGAGTTCTTTCTGTTTTGTGCAATGCGCCGTCCCCTTGAAAAAAACCAATAACCCTACGATATCCCTCTAATTTCCCTGAATTTCCCATCCGGATATTTATGTATATCATTTAAACTATGTATTCCATATACGCCCAAAATATCTTTGAACTGATTTTTAATCAGCTCTTTCGCTATAATTCTCTTTCCTTCTTTGTCTCTTGAAATTCGATAATTGGCTCTCTCATGAGCTGCCAATACCTTCAGGGTCTTTGGTCCATACCAGCAGAAGGTGTCAAGAACTTTATTTATAAGGTTCTTCTCCATTTCTGTCAACCGGTTAACAGGTACCTCAAAAATATTAATACCATGTTTTTTCATGCTATTGTATAAGGAAATATAGGGAGCATTCTCACCATTAACGCTAAAATCATCTTCAAATAACTCTCTTTCATATAATGCCAGAAAGAAACCCTGAGCATAATACAAAAGCCATTGGGTATAGCCTGGGGACAGATCACCCTGGGTATAATATATCATGTATTGGGCTATTAAGTTAATTTTGCGCTCTGTCATTTTCTCAAGGACCGCCTGCATTGTCTTGCGATAAGCTACATTGGTCAGATTATCCTTGTTCTCAAGCAACAGTTCATAGTAATATACCGGATCTTCAACGATACTTTTTAGCTTACCGGAATACTCCGCAGTAGGTATATCACCTTCAATGTATCTTATTATGGTGGTTTCGCCCCAGCCTAATAATTTAGCAAGAGGTTTTTTTCCTATGCAAAAATCCTGTAAAATCGTTCGTATCTCACCAGAAGTAACAATAGCATTTTCTTGACTTTGCACTTTGTCTTCACTCATAGTTTATCCCCTTTCGTATAAATTTCCCCAAGACTCCTCTCATTTAAGTTCATTTGAAAATGTTATTAGCATACTGATCTATTTGTACCAAACACACCGGAATTTCTTGTCTGTGTCTTTTGTGGAGTTATCTCCGGTGTGTTCATAACCCTTGCATTTTAATAACTTTAATGATTGGATCGCAATACGGAATAAAACATGTGTATATAATTTACAATTTTCTATAATACATACTATAATACAATTTTTTACTACCGGTCAACATATTTCTTGTATTATTTGCTATTTTTTTATACTTATTTACATTTTACGCCTTTTTAGATAAAATTCATAAAAAGAATTTTTAAAATAAAAATTTGAATTATTATTACATTTTTCTGAAGTCGTTAATGTCGTGTATGATAATCCTAAAACCTTTAATAATATTATCAAACATCCCCGCTTTATAAAAATTAATAATAATCATTCCAATGGGTATACCTATAATCATTCCAAGAACACCCAATAAGCGATACCCGATGAACATAAATATCAACGTTGAAAAAGGACTGATACCAACACTGTCACCTACCATTTTAGGTTGCAATACCTGTTTTACGATAAGGCAAACCAAATAGATAATCAACAGCATAACCGCCCTGAAATAATTACCGGACAGGATTTCGATCAGCGCCCAAGGCCAAATTACAGCTCCTGTTCCAAAAAAAGGAAGAAAGTCAAGAAATGCTATCAATAAGGCAAAAAGAAAAGAATATCTTACCTTTATGATTTCAAATCCCACGAACATAATTACGGTAAGCACCAGCATGATCTTAAACTGTGCTTTGAAATATCCGCCTACGGCAGATTTAAAATTGGAAACGATTAGATTGTAGCTCTTTATTAGGGAAACAGGTGTAAAACGATGTACAAGAGCAGCCATATTATCTCTTTCTGCTATAAAGAAATAGGCAGACATGATTGTCACTATGGCATATAACAGTACATCAAGAACGTTCTTGGCATAATTACCGGCTTCACTAATGTTAAGGTCACTACTTTCAGACATAAATTGGGTTGCATAGTTCGTGATGTTGCTTCCTATATTATCCAGCATATTTCTGGCACTCAGAGGCAGCAGATCATAAATTCCGGAAAGCTTGACGGATATGGTATTAAATTGCTGTTCCAGGCTGGTATAAATATTCGGGAAGTCTTGAATCAAGTTGGTAACCTCTTTTACCAATACACTTGCAAGAGCATATATAGCGCCTACAACCGCACCGATTACCAATATTATAATAATAGCAGAACTGTGTTTACGGACTATCTTTACACGCTTTTCAAGAAATTTGACCAAAGGATTTGCAATGACAGATACAACAAATCCAATAACAAAAGGCATAAAGAAACCCAATAGTTTCGGAAGTAAAAATAGGACAGCCAATACTCCCAGAAGAAACAGGAGTACATTAACGAGAATCTTTACATAGATCAAAGGTTTTTTCATTTACTAAACTCCACTGTATTTCATAAAGTGTATGGCTACACTCTTATTATATCTTATTTATCATATCTGTAAATATTATTTCTTAAATAAAAGTATCTAACTTTACTCTTTTTCGACATTTTTCATGATTTTGCACATAGTAATAATTACCTATATACACTTACATAATTACTATATATAATAACCAATTTTTTCAGTCTGATTCATAGTTTATCACACTGTAAAATTAATTCAGGCCGCATACCCCCTTACCAAAAAAAGGATGCACTGCCGAATCCTGCTCTGGGTTCCGGTGGTGCATCTTTTTATTGGTTCATTATTCCCTGCTCTTTTTTAAAATCATATTGATATGCTTCTTATAACGAATAAATTCATCACTTACAAGGAACTCTTCCCCTCGGGGCCGTTCACTGTCAATTATAAGTTCCTCGGAAATATGCCCCGGTTTACCGGTCATAACATATACACGGTCGGATAACAGGATGGCCTCATCAATGTCATGGGTTATAAAAAGCGTTGATAATTTAATGTTTTCCATTACCTGAAGATACCATTCATGCATATTGCTCTTGGTTATGGTATCCAGAGCACTAAAGGGCTCATCCAGCAAAGCTACCTGATCTGAAAACAGATATGTCCGCAGAAGTGCTGCTCTTTGTCTCATACCACCAGATAACTGCCTGGGGTATTTTAACTGGGTACCTTCAAGGCCAAACTCCTCAAAAAGAGCGGAAGCCTTTTCCCTTGCTATTTTCCTCTTCTCCCCTTTAATCACAAGAGGTAATGCTACATTATCAACAATAGTTTTAAAGGGAAGCAACATATCTTTTTGAAGCATATAACTTAGCTTTCCGGTTTTCCCTGTAATATCCTCCCCATCCAGGGTTATACTTCCTTCCTCGGGTACCAAAAGACCGGATAATACATTAAATAAAGTAGTCTTTCCCACACCGCTTACTCCCAGAAGGCTTACTATTTCACCTTGTTCGAGTCTTAAGGATATATTTTGTATAATTTTATTGCTGCCATAGCTTACACTGATGTTGCTGGCTGTTAATTTATCCACGGCTGTTTAACCTCATTTCTGCACCTGCCTTAACGCATATATTTGATTCCACGTACCAGTGCATAACAACTTATTTCTTTAATCAGCTAAATAGTCATTGGAGAAACCTGTACCGGAAGGTATTTCTTTTTCAATCAGGCTGTTGTCAAATAACCATTTATAGAAGCCGTCCCATCTGGTTTCATCTATATATCCCCATTGGGTAACCTCTGCTTTATATTGGTCTGCCAGCCACTTCTGGCTTTCTGTAACAAGTGCTTTATCAAGTTCCGGCACAGCTTCCACAAGAAGATCCGCAGCTTTTTCGGGCTCTGCAATGGCATATTCATAACCTTTTTTGACAGCCGCCAGGAACTTCTTCGTCGTGTCAGGATCTTTTTTTAGAAATTCATCATTGGCTATGATAACCGGGCTGTAATAATCCAGTTCAGTTCCATAATCAGCAAAATTGAGATAATTTGTCTCAAGCCCGGCTACTTTTGTAGCAATACCATCCCATGCATAATATACCCATACAGATTCGATATCTGTCTGAAGTGCTGTAACAACATCAGATACCGTATTGGGAATGAGCTTGATTTTATCATAATTTCCACCGTCATCTTCCACTATCTTCTTGATAATGGCAAGTTCAATAGGGGAATCCCAGGTTGCATAGGAATGGCCCTCCAGCTTCTTGGGGGAATCAATACCCAGTTCCTTGGGTGATATAATTCCGGAGGTATTATGCTGGATAATCGCTGCTACTGCCGTAACCGGAATAGGGCTGTCGGTTGCATAAGCAGGTGCTAAGGTATCCTGAAAGGATATACCAAATTCCGCTCCGCCGGCTCCTACCAAAGAAGTAGTACTTCCTTCCGGTGGCTGCATGATTTCTACGTCCAATCCGGCATCTGTAAAGTATCCAAGTTTATCAGCCACATACAGACCGGTATGATTGGTATTGGGTGTCCAGTCAAGAACGATTCTTACCTTTTTAAGGCTGTCACCGGAGGCATTGGCATCCTTACTGTTATTGCCTGCGTCTTTGCTGCAGGCTGAAAGGCCTGCTGTTAATAAAGACAGGCATAAAGCAACTGCTAGTATTTTCTTTTTCATAAAACTCCCATCTGTGTGCCTGGCACACGTATAATCATAAAGTTGAAGTTGATACAGCTTCCACTTTTTCTGTCTGGTTTAACATTTAAAAGCATAACCTGTACTCTGATTTACCTTTTACGTTTGTTGTATTTTAGATTGCCTCTGAGAATGTTATCCGGCTTCTCTTCTCTGTCCCAGGGGGTAACCGCTTTTTGCAGCATGGTAACTCCAAACATTAACAGAAGACTGATAAATGAGATAAAAAATATTACCGCAAACATTTTGTCGTAGGAATAGGATTTTCTTACCCTTGTCATATATACACCAAGCCCACTGAAACCTCCAAGCCATTCTGCAACAACCGCTCCTATAATGGAATAAGATACGGATATCCGGAGGCTTGAAAAGAAATGGGGTATGGCACCTGGCAGCTTGATATGTAAAAAGCTTTGAAATTTACTTGCTCCCATAGCCCTTAAAAGATTTAGGGCATCCTTATCAGCAGCACGAAAACCATCCAGTAAGCCAATGGTGATGGGGAAAAAGGAAGTTATAATAATCAAAGTAATCTTAGGCAATATTCCATACCCCAGCCATAACACCAAAAGCGGTGCAATCGCTACGGTAGGTACTGTCTGGGTTATAATCAGTACAGGATAGATTGCCTTATAGGCAATCAGGAACCGGTCCATTAAAACCGCAACAAAGAATCCCAGCAGGATTCCGCACGTAAGACCTAAAAAGGCTTCTGCCAGTGTTGTCCTTGCATGAGCCATTAATAGGGTAAAATCTCCTATAAATGCTTCTACCACCTCACTTGGTGAGGGAAGCATAAATTTAGGTATGATTCCGCCGGCAGACAATAACTGCCACAGTAAAAGAATGGCTGCTATTGCAAATGCAGGTGATATTTTATTGATGATGTTTTGTAACTTTCTGGTCAATGGTAAGTACACCACCCTCCGGTGCAAATGTTATTTTTACATAAGCTGCAACTTTAGGGCAGCCTGCCTTTATTGCTATGTACTGACAATTCTTAACGATTTCCATCAGCTCTTCATAATCCCCTTCTATGGCTGTTTCACAGGGCCCAACATAATATTTTAAGCCGGTGCTTCTGATATAATCGATAACCTCGTCTACTACTCTGATAACTTCCTCATCGCTGTTTACGTGAGGCAATACCTGGATTGCTACACTTGCATTCATGATGCTTCCTCCTTTATCTCTGTATAATAAAAAAACTCACCGATTCCGGTGAGGTAATGTATAATGGCATATTCTTTTACGCCGTTTATTTCTATACATCCCTACGCCAGCATTATCCGGATCAGGTACGAAACAGCTCTAGCTGCTTCAGGGTTTAAAACATTTGGTAGTTTCCTCTCAGCCTGATTCATCAGGCACCCCTAGTTCATGGCAAGTGTAGCATAAGCATTGTGGATTTGTCAAGGGGAAGTAAATCCTTCTTCTATTTCTGTACTTCCCCTTTATTACAACTCCTTCAAAAGGAAGCTGCAAATATTATCAGTACATCCTATAATTGCATGACCCTCTCCTTTTAAGTAGTTGATTTCAGCTGCCGGTAACAGCCGATTTATTCGCATTACATAAAAGCTGCCCTTAAACACCTGGTCTAAGAGCAGCTTTTTTATCTTTCCCTATTTATTTATATATCCAAAGCAGCATGATGTCCTTGATAGATTGCCGCTGTTATGTTAGAAACTCTACTACAGTCTCCGACTACAGCTACATTAGGTGCAACATTATAGAGCTCTTCTACCACGGCTCTTCTTGCTTTCTGACCCAGGGCACAGATAACTGTCTCTCCTGCTATCAGAATTTCTTTGCCTGATGCGTCCATACATACCACACCTTCTGTTGATACCTTCATTCCTTTATGTCCGGTATATACGGCTATTCCACTCTTATCAACTTCCTGGAGCAGAAGAGGACGATGTCTGATATTGGCATCGGGAGCCAGCTCGCTATTCATCTCTACCAGACTTACCCGCTTACCTTCTCTTGCAAAATGGATGGCAATCTCAGCACCTGCCAGACCACCGCCCAATACCACGACAGAATCCTTTACCTGGTCCTGCTTTTCGTGATAATCGGTTACTACAATAACATTTTCTCCATCAAGTCCTGGTATTTTCGGTACAATAGGTTCTGAGCCAACCGCTATGATAACGGCATCGGCCCCTTCCTTCTCCGCAGTGGCTCTGTCCACCTCTGTATTCAGCCGGATGGTTACACCAGCTTCTTCTGCCAGTCTTCCAAGTCTTTCCCCCAGCTGATACATTTCGTATTTAAATGGTATCGCCTTTTCACCGATCAGGATACCTCCCACCTGATCATTTTTATCACAAAGAACGACCTCATGTCCCCTTCTGGCTGCCGTATAGGCCGCCTGCAGACCTCCCGGTCCTCCGCCTACTACCAGTACTTTTTTCCTTTGTGCTGCCGGAGTGACCTCCATTCCGTCCATTTCCCGTCCAATCAGAGGATTAACGGTGCATCTTCTAGTTGAGGTTGTGGCTCGTTCTGCCATACAGGTATAGCAACGAAGGCAGGGGATAATATATTCCTCTCTGTTGGTCATGACCTTACGAGGCAATTCCGGATCTGCCAGAAGGGCTCTTGCCATTTCCACTACATCTGCTTTTCCGGAAGCTATGATTTCTTCCATCATTTCCGGATCATTTAAGGCACCAATGGTAGCAACAGGAACCTTAACATGTTTTTTTATCTCTTCTGCCAGATAAACATTGACTCCATGAGGCAGGAACATAGACGGATGGGTTACACCAAAACCTCTTTGATAGGTTCCTGCAGATATATGAAGCAAATCAATCTTATCCTCCAATAACTTGGCTATTTCCACACCTTCTGCCAGTTCATAGCCGCCTTCAAACAATTCTGAACCGCTCATTCTGAATTCTATGGGAAATCCGGGCCCAACGGCTTTTCGTACACTGTCCAGGACTTCCATGGCAAAACGTACACGATTCGTTAGAGAACCGCCGTATCCGTCCGTCCTTTTATTAAAGTAAGGTGATAAGAACTGATTAATAAGCCAGCCATGACCGCCATGCACCATAACCATCTCAAAGCCTGCTTTTTTAGCCAGTGCAGCCTTTTCACCATATGCTGCAACGATTTCCTGAATCAGCTCTTCTGTCAGTTCTTTCACTTCTCTGCCATCAGGACGTATACCTGCACTTGGCCCCCACTGTGAAAGACTTTCCTTCTTCTCCTTATCCACCAGATAAGTTCCCGCATACTGACCGGAATGAGATAATTCCACACTGGGAATCGCTCCATGTCTGCGTATGGCATCTGCGGTATAAGTAAAGCTTGCCAAAGACCCCACTGTCTGCAGATCTAAATGGAACATATGGGAGGCTTCTGTCTTAGGATGCACCACTAGCTCACTGACTGTTACTGTAGCTGCTCCTCCCTTGGCACGCAGCTCATAAAAGGCGGTGGATTTTGGTCCTACGGTACAGTCTGCGGTAATATCCGTTCCCCCCATGGGTGCTCCAAACATACGGTTTCTAAAAAATACATTCCCTATCTGAATTGGTTTACTTAAATTCGGAAATTTACGTTCCATCTTTTCTCTCCTATTGCATATCCCTGAATTTTCCGGGATAACTGCCACAAAGAAGAGTGAAAGAAGCTTGTTGTGGCAGCCATACTTTCTATTATTTTCTTTCACCCTTTTCAAACATGCCGATGCTGCCTTCCTGCATACGGCAAATACTAAAAAGTTACTGCTTATTGTCTTTTCTTTAACATTCTGTATAGGAAGGTCAATACCAAACCTGCTGCAGAAAATATCATAGCTATGAAAAACGCTTTGTTATAGCTGCCGCTGCCTCCATAGATATGATTTAGAATACTGGGACCCACATAGCCTGCCAGCGCAAAACCGATGAACATGATGCCGTAATTGACACTATTGTATCTGGGCCCAAACTGGTCGGCTGTAAAGCCTGGGAATACTCCCATAAATGCTCCAAAGCAGATACCGATAATGGAAATTCCAACATAAAACAAGGCTATATCCCCTTCTTTTGCCATAAATAAAAGCACCAGTCCCAGAACGGAAAATACACAAGCTGCTGCCAGGGTATTAATGCGGCCGATTCTGTCTGATATACTCCCTGCAAATACTCTACCGAAGACATTGAACAATGCAAGAGTAGAAACAGCCGCCGTTGCTGCGGCAGGAGAGATACCTATCATATTCTGGGCAATGGGAGAAATCATAGGAATAAACATCAATGCAGCAAATGCACCACAGGTAAGCATCGTGATCATCACATAAAATTCAGGGGTGGCAAGCATTGCTTTCCAGTCCTTATCCTCTGTCTTCTTACCTCCGGAAACAGCAGCCGGAGGGGTAAAACCTTCCGGTACAAAATCTGCAGGGCATTTTTCGATGAACAAAGAGCTGACACCAATAATTACAATGAAAGCACCACCGATTACTTTAAAAGCGGTTGTGGGTCCCGTTGCGGAAATAATCGCAGCTGCGATTGGCGGAATGATTACAGAGCTGATACCAAAAGTTGAGGTGGTCAATCCTCCCACCAGACCTCTTTTATCCGGGAAGAATTTGATGCAGGTACTGATTGTTGCCCCATATACCATTCCCAGACCAAGCCCTAATAAAAGACTGTAAGTAACAATCAGAAAACCAACACTGTTAGCAAAACCTGACAGGAACATTCCGCCTCCAAACATCATTCCCCCAAGGAGGACAACAATCTTAGGGCCCAGGGTATCATTGATCTTACCACCTGCAATCATGGTAATAGGTCCAACAGAATTGGCCAGAGTAAATACAATTGCCAGATCCTTTGCCGTTAGTGTAACCCCCTTTAATCCCCCTAAATATTCTGCCATTGGTCCTGCCAATACACTCCATGCATACAAGGAGCCAATACACAGGTTGATAAAACAGCTTGCCGTCAATATCAACCATCTTTTCTTTGTGTAACTCATAACCTTCCCTCCAACTTTGTTATTTTTATAACGTTATTTATATCACAATGTTTCATACATGTCAATATTGACATGTATATTTTAATATGTATATTTCTATTTATTTGCTTATCGATTGTGTATCAGTGTTAGAATTTATTCTACAATATTCTTGACGTTAGACGAATTCAATCTGCTTTTAATTAAGGGTAGATCTTAGGGAAATTACAGTATGAGACAGATGTAAGACAAAGCGGATCGTTTAACGGTACCCTGCATTTTCATACATCCTGGCAAAAAAAGAAAAATAGAGTGGAGCTGGTTAAAGATTCCGTTTTTTAGATGCAAAAGACCGCTTATCTTCAACTCCCAAAGAGAATAAGCGATCTTCCTGTACAAAAGATATACCTGTTATAGTTGTTTTTAATTGAACACTTATGTTTCTTGCTTCATTGCCTCTTCGCTATAACGAATGCATTCATTAAGCCAGGCTATAATATTCTCTTCCCGCATGATAGCTCCCCTCAGTACGATAAAATCACCAAAACGGTCAGAGTCATGGGCAGGAGTCTCCGGATACTGCTCCGAGGTTTTTTTCAGATTATTTAGGCGTTTGATGTGCTGCTGCCTTTGATTTTCCAGCAGATAAATCCTTGTCTGTAGATCCAGGTTATTGGAAAAATACATACGAAGGCGGAAGATATCTTTTGGTGTCTGCTGAATCTTTTCATCTTTATGTAGCCACTGGATAAATTCATTCCGGCCTTTATCCGTTATGGTATACCTTTTGGATTCCAGTATATCCCCGCTGATTTCAATATCAAATACGACCAGCTTTTCCTCAAATAATTTCTTTAATTCCGGATATATCTGGCTATGGTTGGCATACCAGAACTCAGCCAGTTCAAAGTTAAATTCTTTCGCAATTTCATAACCGGTCATAGGATGTCTCATTAACAATCCCAGGATGGCATACTTTAAGGCTCTCATAACAGTCTCCTTGGAATAATGTTTCATAAAAGTATTTCATTCTTTAATAACTATAACATATCAGTACCAGTAGTCAAGTTCGTTCTATTTTAAGATACTTGCAAAAGTTAACCCAAAGGTCTTGACATTCCTTTGTTCAGCCGATATACTTGCGGTGTATTCTAAATCAATACGCAAATCTATGTAACTTATCAACCTTAAATCGAAAGGAGGACAATTATGATGTACTTTAAATCTACAACCATCAACTTAACAGCAAGCAACAGAGGTCTGATTGTCCTGGCGTCCATTTAAGGTTCTATATATCTTTATAAGTGAATACAGATTTTCTCCTTTCAGTATAAAAAATGCTAGAAGATATAGCATTTTA
The DNA here is from genome assembly GCF_033100115.1 of Anaerocolumna sp. AGMB13020. Classification (NCBI taxonomy): domain Bacteria; kingdom Bacillati; phylum Bacillota; class Clostridia; order Lachnospirales; family Lachnospiraceae; genus Anaerocolumna; species Anaerocolumna sp. AGMB13020. The sequence continues at coordinate 1,911,756 of NZ_CP136910.1, forward strand.
TATACAGAAGAAATAAACCTGCTTTTGCTTATTTATTCCTTAATTGTTTTCAGGCAGCACGGATATCAGCACCTCTTCTGGTGCTATTTTTGTGTAAATTTTTATAGCACTGCCATAGAAAGGATCAGCAATTGATAACAATTAATGGAGCCTATACCTCTGCTACTCCTTTTGCTGACCGCAGATTTGATGAAATAAGCGAAGTTATACAAGAAACCGTAACCATAAATAAAATAATCCGTCCTGTCTATCATTTTAAAGCCAGCGGAAACTAATATGTGCCTGGGTAAGTTAAACCTCATCAAACCAGACCGTGGATTTCAAAAATCTGAAGAGGAAATAACTTACTCCAGCTCCAGAAAGCAGGTGTCAGAAATGGCTGTATTTAGAGAAACTCCTTGTAAATACTATATCTCTTTTGGTAAATGTACCAAAAACAGAGAAGCATGCCATACAGGTTACTGTCAGCATTGTGACAAATATTATCCTCGTGCCAAGGTCAGACATATGAATAAAAAGAAACAATATAATGAGAAGGCTCGTATGTAGGATATCAGAAATACCTCCTCCCTTTCCAGATAAAAGAACCAATGGCAACTGTTATTTGGTCCTGGAAAGGGATCTGTTTAAGGTTTAAAACTACAAGAGAGAAATAAATTTGTTCGTACATAGGAGAAATCAAACCTGGTCCACCATATAATGAATCAAATAAACTGTTCTGTTCAACCTTCCTTTATCTGAATAGAGAGGAGTCACCCAATGACAACGAACATACAATTTGATATGCAAAGGCGTATTGTTTCACATATGACCACAAAGTCCTGGAACACCATTCCCCATGTATCCTATCTTTACGAACCCGACATAACTGATTTTTATAACGCATATGAGAATTTCAATCACATCTCCTCTAAAAAAATCAGCTTTAATACCATAATGCTGCGGACAATTGTAGAAGGTATAAAAAAGGCTCCATCACTTAATGCTACCTTAGCTTATCACCCGAAGAAAATCCAAGGAATACTAACTCTCCATGAAAATATAAATATCAGCCTTCCGTGGCTGCTGCCGGATGGGAAAATGATTACGCCCGTAATAGTTCATACAGAAGATAAAACCCTCTCCTCACTTTCTTCTTCCATTTCTGAAATGAAGGAAAAAATATCTCATACCAATATAAATGAGCTGCTTTACAAAGCTGCTCTTCAAGATACGATAGCAGAATTGAAAAAAATGCATGTGGGTATTTTAAGGCGTATACTGGCCGCACAGCTTGGTCCTCAGCGCATAAAAGGTCTTTCCGGAAAAGAAAAAGTTAAGTATTATAATTCCGCCGAAATGCACCTTTCATCCAAAAACTTAACCAGCGGAACTGTTACCATCTCAAACATAGGCAGTATTTACAAAGAGCAGACCGGCTGTTTTGCCCTGTTAGAAATCATTCCTCCGCAGGTTTTTGCCGTTGGTCTGGGAGCTATCCAGGAAAAGCCCGGTGTCTATATTAACGATGACGGTGTTAAAACAATCGGAATCCGAAAAACACTCCCTATGTGCCTGGCCTTTGACCATCGAGCCGTGGATTTCTCCTCGTTGCTTCCGTTCTTAAAGACCATGGATCAAATCTTTCAGTCACCGGATATTATTCATTCCTGGTGAACCAAACCTGTATAACATTTAATCGATGACCAGGCATAATACCTTTTGATTATTAGCCAGTCATAAGTAACTTTTGATATTATTGCACCACCCATAACTTAATGTTATAATTATCCCGTTATAAATTTATATCCTAAATCATCAATTAACTAAACTCTTATAATAAATTCACCCAATCAGAAAGAAGGTATACCAATGAAAAAGCAAAGTTTATATTTGGAATGCTACTCAGGCATCAGCGGCGATATGACTGTCGGTGCATTGCTGGATTTAGGAGCAGATAAGGATGTTTTACTGAACGGCTTAAAGAGTCTCAATGTTGACGGTTACAAAATAGAAATTACCAGAAAATTAAAGAACAGTATAGATGCCTGTGACTTTAATGTTATTTTAGAGAAAGACAATCATGACCATGATATGGATTATCTCTTCGGTCACGAGAAAGCTGTTCAACCTGCCAATGCTGTCACTTCAAAATCCTATAAGCTAAAAAGCCCGGCACAAGCTCACAACACCGGGTCACTAAAATTACATGGTACCGTACAAGTACATGACCACAATCATGAGCATACCCATGACCATAATCACTCTAGTGCCTCCGAATCAACGGTACCCCATGCACATAGCCATAAACATGAGCCGCTTCATACCCATGACCATCCCCACAGTCACTCAATTTCCACACCCCATCTGCACTACGGACATCACGAACACAGGAATCTTCAGGATATTTATACCATAATTGATGCTTCCTCTATTACAGACAAGGCCAAAACAATAGCCAAAAGAATCTTTCTCATTATCGCCGAAGCAGAATCCAAAGCCCACGGCAAGTCCCTTGAGGAAGTTCACTTTCATGAAGTAGGTGCTACCGATTCCATCGTAGATATAACGGCAGCCGCCATCTGCCTGGATAATTTGAATATCAGCAAAGTATACGTATCCGAACTTTACGAAGGCCGCGGTCAGATTACCTGCCAGCATGGAGTCCTTCCCATCCCTGTTCCCGCAGTGGTAAATATCTCCTCAAGATACAGCCTCAAGCTTCACCTGACACAGGTAAAAGGAGAGCTGGTCACCCCCACTGGTGCCGCCATTGCTGCAGCCATCAGAACAAAGGAGGACCTGCCCTCTAATTTTACTATCAGTAAAATTGGACTAGGTACCGGAAAAAGAGCCTATGAACAGACCAGCTTCTTAAGAGCTATGTTGATTGAGGAAGCTGAAACTGCATTACCGAATACCATTCCCGATACGGTCTGGGTTTTGGAAGCGAACCTTGACGACTGCTCCGGCGAAGTTCTTGGACATACCATGGATCTCCTGCTAAAAGGCGGTGCCAAAGATGTGTATTACACCCCCATTTATATGAAGAAGAACCGGCCGGCCTATCTGTTAGGTGTTATTTGTGCAGAAAAGGATATTCCTGCAGTGGAAGAACTCATCTTTACACATACCACAACCATTGGCATCCGCAGACAGGAAATGAAACGAACCACCTTAAACAGAAGCTTTACAACCATTCAGACACCCTATGGTGAGGCAACCGTAAAAATCTGCCGCTATTTGGATAAGACTTTCTGTTATCCGGAAGGGGACAGCATAAGAAGTCTATCCTTAAGTTCTGGTTTGGATTATACCACTTTATACAGTCTGGTTCAGACCCTGGCTCTTAAGCTATGACCTGGATTACTTTTGTTATCGAGGGCCTGATAGCTCCTGGCTTATGCATTATTCTTTACAAAGTCTGTTTATCTGGGTTGCCATATAACCTGCACCAAAACCGTTATCTATATTAACCACCGCCAAACCTTCTGCACAGGAATTGAGCATGGTCAATAATGCAGAGACACCTCCAAAGCTTGTACCATAACCTACGGAGGTGGGCACTGCGATAACCGGCTTGTCAACAAGTCCGGCTAATACTCCTCCCAAAGCTCCCTCCATTCCGGCAACTGCAACAATACAGTTTGCTTTCTGGATTTCCTCCAGTTTAGCAAATAACCTGTGAATTCCGGCAACACCTACATCATAGATCCTAACGACATTACTTCCAAAAAATTCTGCTGTTCTGGCTGCTTCCTCTGCTACCGGAATATCTGCCGTACCACCGGTACATACTGCTACCAGGCCTGTCCGCTCTTTCTTCTCTTTTTCAACAGACAATATTCTGGATAAAGGGTCGTAAGTCACGTTGTCCAATACCTTTTTCACTTCCTCATACTGCTCTTTGCTGGCCCTAGTTCCAAGCACGTCCGTATCATGAAGATAGAATCTGCGATAGATCTCTGTCAGATGTTCCTTGCTCTTACCCTGACAGAAAACCACTTCTCCAAACCCGCTTCTAAAATGTCTGTGATGATCTAATTTGGCAAAGTCCAGATCCTCATAAGGCATTTTTTTTAATAAATCTGCTGCTTCCTCAAGTTCTATTTCACCTTTTTTAACCTGCTCCAGAAATTTGTAAACATCCATCCTTCTAACCATACCTTTCTCAGAACCTGCAGACAATAAACTGCAGGCGTATCAAATAAAATATAAAACAATCATACTTTTGCCAGCTTATAAAATAACGGAATAAAAATGTAGAAAAGTCTATCTCTCTTAATTACATATCTCTTTCCTGTGTAAACAGGGTGTAGTTCTGTGTATTTTGAATTATACTAACCGTACTTAATAATAAATTCAAGCCAAATAATCTGGCACTATTAATTTTTTTATTACTGGAACTTTCAATCATGCCAATTTTAGAATAAAGTAACTAAAAAGCAGTTCTTATTCATAAAAAGATGTCCAGCACGGGAGGTATCAACACATGAACACAAAAAATAATAGCCAGATACTTATCTTATCCGCACTTATGGCTGCCTTAACTTGTATTGCAACCATGATAATCAAAGTTCCGACACCTGCACTTGGGTATATTCACTTCGGTGATGGAATGGTCCTTCTGTCCGGTATCTTATTAGGACCAATTTATGGAAGTCTTGCAGCTGGGATCGGTTCCTTGTTTGCAGATATATTATCCGGTTATGCCGGTTTTGCGCCAGCCACTTTAATTATCAAAGCTCTTGCGGCACTTCTCGGTGGATGTATATATCATGCTATTTGCAGACATAACCTTAAACAGAATAATCGTATTCTCGGGGTAATTGCCGGCGGTCTGGGCGCCGGTGCCATCGTGGTGACCGGATATTATCTGTTTTCAGCCTTTATCCTTGGAATGGGTGCAAAAGCAGCACTGATTGATATTCCCTTTAATCTGGTTCAGACTGTATTTGCAATATTAGGAGCGTCCCTCCTGCTGCCGGTACTGGATAAGGTACCTGTAGTCAGAAAAGTAATTTATAAAAGATCATAATTTGTATCGTCCTCTGTGATATATCATAGCACAAGTTCTAATTGCTTTCAATGCAGTGATCTCTACCCCCCTCCCGGTAAACTTGCCAGAGGGGGTTTCATTTTCCTCTTATACAACCAAATAAGCTATAAGCTTATATCCAAGAATCTTGTCCAATCCCGTTAGAATAAGATTTATAACAGTTTTTTTTACACTTTTCTGTCTAATTCTTTAGATTTCCATTTATTGTAAATTGAATTAGTACATGTTATAATGGGTGGGATTTATAATCTAGGAACTACAATGGCGTATTCCTAAATTAACCGGATAAATGATGCACATAAGCTTAACAGTTCCATAGGATTCTAAATCTATATGAGTTAAATTTAGCAGCTTTCAGGCAAACTTTCAATGAATTTCCTGCCTGGAAGTATCTTTTATAATTTGACTTACATACTCCCTCTGCATATGATAAATTTAGCTGTGGTCAACATCATATTATCCTAACATTATATAGAAAGAGGGATGTAAATGAGAAAAAAAGTCACAGCAGCACTCTCTGTCATCGTGTTGACAGTAACTTCCGTACTGGCTAATCCGTTTCTCCAATACCCCCAGGCAGCAGGTTTATCGGCAGCTTCTGGGATCTTGAACAACGGAACTAAGACCGGAGGCAGTTCCAAGCCAGTAAATGCAGGTGAACTTAAGGGGTATGAAGGAAGCATTGGCGCTTTTGCAAAGAACAAACTTGTAACCGTTATAGTAGAGCTTGATAACTCTCCCCTTCTGGAACAGTATCTGAACGGTACCAGTCTAATGCGTTCCGGCGTTTCAAACAGCTTCGAGGAATTTAATAAATCCGCTGAAGCAGACAGAATAACTTCTGATCTTTTGAAACAGCAGGATACTGTCATTCATCAAATTTCGGCTAAGCATTTCGCGGCCGCAACACCACAAGTATTATACCGCTATACCACTGTCATGAATGGTTTTGCCATCAGGACCAATTATGGAGCCATTGAAACCATTAAATCCTTAAAAGGTGTTAAGACGGCTTATGAAGCTCCTGTTTATGACAAGATTGATCCTGTTATGGATTCAAGTACCGAAACAATTGGCGCAACAGCCCTTTGGGATTTAAACTATAAAGGTGACAAAACAGCAGTAGCAATTGTGGATACCGGTTTGGATACCGGTCATCCAGGCTTTGCCGTGATGCCTTCTAATCCTAAATTCAGTGATCCCTCCTCATTGCAGGGAAAAATTTCAGACAGCACGGCAGGACTTCAGTCCGGTATAACTGATGCCTCTAAGACCTTTGTCAATACTAAAATCCCATATGCCTATGACTATGCTGACAGGGACACCAATGTAACCCCCAGTACCGAATCCGTTGTGCAAAACAGCAATGATCATGGTACCCATGTTGCCGGTACCGTTGCTGCTCCGGACGGAGATTCCGATGGTATAACAGGGGTAGCACCCGAAGCACAGCTTATGATCATGAAGGTTTTCAGTGATGTAATAGGAGATACCGGTGCTTATACGGAAGACATTCTGGCAGCCATTGAAGATGCCGTTGTGCTTGGTGCTGATGTCATAAATATGAGTCTTGGCTCTCCCAGTGGTTTTACCGACGAAGGAGAAGCTTCCATATCAGATGTATATGCAAGAGTAGAAAGTGCCGGAATAACCATGGCTGTATCAGCCGGCAACAGCTACAGCAGTTCCTATACCAATGGATTTAAGAATCTGGCACCAAGCGGACTAGCTTTAGCCGCCAACCCAGATACCTCTGTAGTAGGTTCACCGTCTGTATATCGGACTCCGTTGTCTGTAGCAAGCGTTGTAAATACCAACTATCATGCTTATTATTTTGAAGCAGCAGGGAAAAGGATTACCTATACAGAAACAGCAGCCGGAGACCAACCGCTCTTCTCTGCCCTGTCAACTGTTTCAGGCGGAGCAATTCAATATGTTGCTGTTCCCAATGTGGGAAATAATTCAGATTATGCAAATATTGATGTTGCAGGTAAGGTTGCTCTGGTTAACAGAGGTTCCATCTCCTTTAATGACAAATTAATCTTTGCAAGAAATCATGGTGCCATCGGTTTAATCGTTTCAAATAATACGACCGGAACCATCAGTATGCAGCTGACAGATTATGATATTCCCGCGGTTTCCATAACCCAGGAAGATGGATTCTATCTTCGCGGTTTGGCAGAAACTGTGTTACAGGTATCCGGTGAAACGGGTCAGTTTCCTGACAGTCTTGCGAACCAACCTTCTGATTTCTCCTCCTGGGGTATAACACCCGATCTGAAGCTGAAACCAGAAATTGCAGCTCCCGGCGAGAATATCTATTCTACCTTACCAGGCGGCAAATATGGTTCCATGAGCGGTACCTCCATGGCTTCCCCTCATATCGCTGGCACCTATGCTCTGGTGAAACAGTATCTGAACGAAATCTATGGTGACAGTTTAAGTTCAGCGGAAAAAGCAGAATTGGCAACCAATCTGCTTATGAGTACTGCCAGCCCTTCTGTTACAGCGGAGAAGATTCCTTATTCCCCCAGAAAACAAGGCAGTGGTATCGTTAATGTTTATAATGCCGTTAATTCAGGCGCTTATCTCTATACCGACAAAGCGGATGGCGCGGAAGGAAGGCCGAAACTAAATCTCGGTGATGACGTTTCAAAGGCCGGCACTTTTACAAAGTCCTTCCATGTCCGCAGCATTACAGGCTCAGCCATAACATATACACCGCAGTCAGCTGTCTTATCCGAAAACCTCCTGTTATCTGATTATGGTAATTTCCTGGCTGAAAGCCCCTTGGATATCAGTGATTACGCACAGGTTACACTGTCTGTTAACGGAAATACCCTGGTATCCGGCAGTGCCATTACCTTAGACCCCGGTGCAGATGTTCAGGTGGATGTTACCATCCAGCTTGATGATACCATTAAGCAGATACTGGACACCTACTATGAAAACGGAGAATTTATAGACGGCTATATAACTCTTGCATCGGATGGAATAGACCTGTCAGTTCCTTTCCTGGGCTTCTATGGAGACTGGAGCCAGGCACCTCTTTTTGATTCCGGTTCCGCTAGTAATCTGGAGGGCTTCCAGCAGACCATAAACACACTGTATACACAGACCCCGGACGGTTACTGTTATCTTGGCGTTAATCCTTTTGACACCACTGCCTATACCTTAATCGGAGACTATAATCCTTATCTGTACCGTGAATTGTATGAATACTACGATCCCTTTGCTGCAACTGAAAAGATAGCCATATCCCCCAATGCAGACGGTTACTTTGATGGCCTTGATATCGCACAGCTAAGTCTTCTGCGTAATGCCAGAGTCCTGCACTTTGAAATTACTGACCAGGAGGGGAATAAGATTTCTTCCTATACCTCCAATTATGAGAGAAAGACTCATTATGTATCCAGCCAACAGGCAATCGTTCCGACTTATCTGGATGTATATTATACCGGAACGGACAAAAACGGCAATCCTCTTCCCAATAATTCGGTTGTTACCCTCACCGTTACCGGAGAACTGGATTATGACGCACATAGTCAGAATAATGCAAGAGGCAGTCTGGAATTCCCTATCACCATAGACACCGAGAAACCGGCGCTTGTCAATGTGGTATCGGATGAGGATACACTACAGCTTGCCGTAAAGGATAATCAGTATGTTGCTTCCGTAGCTCTCTATGAAAAATCCAACCCGGGAAGTCCCATAACTGTTCTTTTGGCAAATGAAAGTGAAGCAGGCAGACAGACCTCCTTCCTCCTGGATAAGAGTGACCTGGCTATTACAGATATTCCGTTATCAGAGTTAGCCGTAACAGTATACGATTATGCTATGAACAGTGAAAGCTTTGATCTTGACAACCTTCCTTCTCCGGAACCTACAGTGACGGTTATACCTACGGCGACGGTAAGCCCTGAACCTACCATAACGGTATCTCCCGAGCCCACAGTGACTGCTACACCAACACCTACAGCAACGCTGAGTCCTGAACCTACTGTAACGGTGTCCCCCGAACCCACAGTAACTGCTTCGCCGTCTCCTACTGTGACTGCTTCACCTTCTCCTACGGCAACTGCTACACCAACCGCTACTTATTCACCTACCCAGACTCCTTCAACTCCGGAGCCTACCGCAACTGCTACACCAACTGCAACTCCTACCGCGACTCCCACACCAACCAAAGCTCCCGATTATTCCAAGGTAGCTACTGTAGCAATAAGCAGTAAAACTCTGTATCTGAAAGAAACGGCTAAGGTAAATGTAACCTTACCAGAGGAAGTAACAGAAAAAGATACGGTTAAGATTTCTTACACCACCTCCAATTCCAAAGCTGCCACAGTATCCTCCAAAGGTATTGTAACAGCAAAAGCTGCCGGTTCTGCTGTAATTAAGGTAAAGGTAACTGTTAACTCTTACTCCACTACCTACAATTTAAAGGTAACCGTTAAGAAACCTTATATAAGCTTTACCAAAAAGGTAGCCTCCTTAAAGGTTGGCAAGAGTTATACTTATAAAGCCTCCGCTTTCGGAACAAAGGAGAAAGTAACCTATTCTGTCTCTAACACCAAACTAGCCTCCATTAACGCAAGCACTGGCAAATTAACCGCGAAGAAGACTGGTACCGTTTATGTAATTGCAACTTCCGGCAATTATAGCAAGAAATATAAGCTCGTAATTAAATAGACCATTCATTTAACATTCAAGTCCTAAACAACTTAACGAATTAAGAACTGCCTTGCATGAACCACTAAATTGGTAATGCAGGGCAGTTTTTTAATTAATGGCCAGCCATATTGATAATGGAGGATGCTTTACATGAATAGCCCGATATTCTCAAGGTTTAATCAGGAATTCGGCAACAATTAGCTGTTACACCGTTGTTACTGACCGTTGTACTAAGCGTTGTTACCGCGTTGTTACGAAGCAATTGGCAGTCTGATAAAAAAACTTGACATCGAGTTAACTCTATACCTTATAATGAAGCTGTAAAATACATAAGCTACTTATGACCTTATAAAAATACAATTACAGAAAACCAGTCCTTGAAAGGAGTAAAAAATATGAAAACTTTAACAGATACTTATGAATTAAATAATGGGTTAAAAATTCCCTGCATCGGTTTTGGAACCTGGCAGACACCGGATGGCGACGTTGCTTATGAATCCGTTAAGACAGCTTTGGAAAGTGGCTACAGGCATATAGATACAGCAGCAATGTACGGCAACGAACCAAGCGTAGGCCGCGCTGTAAAGGATTCCGGTCTTAAACGTGAGGACATCTTTATCACCAGTAAGCTGAACAATTCCTTCCATGGTTATGAAGCAACAAAAGAAGCATTTCTGACTACCCTTAAGAACCTTGATACTGACTATCTGGATCTCTATCTGATACACTGGCCTAATCCGATAAAATTCAGAGAAATATGGAAAAGTGCCAATGCTGGAAGCTGGAAAGCCATGGAGGAGTTTTACGAGGAGGGTAAGATCAAAGCCATCGGTATCAGTAATTTCCTCCCTCATCATATTGATGCTCTGCTTGAGACTGCCACTGTAAAACCTGCGGTTAATCAGGTACGTTTATGCCCTGGCCTTACCCAGGACGAGCTGGCTGCGTACTGTAAGCGTCATGATATACTGCTGGAGGCCTATAGTCCCTTAGGAACCGGTAAGATATTTTCCGTACCTGCCATGCAGGAACTGTCTCGGAAATATGGTAAGACAATTGCTCAGATCGGTATCCGCTGGAGTCTTCAGAGGGGTTACTTACCCTTACCGAAATCCGTCACCCCTTCCCGTATAAAAGAAAACACAGACGTGTTTGATTTCACACTTTCCGAGGAAGATGTTGCTATCATCGCCGGTTTGACTGATTGCTGCGGAACAGCTACCAATCCGGATACAGCCACTTTCTAATCCGGGAGACATTGACATTTTATCCCTCTCTACTTATAATAAAAGAGCAAAAGACATCCCAAACGGGCTGTGGCAGAGAGCTATAACTTCTGCACCAGCCCTTTCGTGTATGTTGTACAAAAAGAATGGAAACCTTCTTCACGAATGAGGAGCTCTGATCATTTTTAGACGAGAATTGAGACTCCGTTAAGAGTGAAGATAAATCAAAATACGAAAGGATTAATTATGAAAGTACAATCCAGTAATTATCTGAAGCAGGTGAAACCTTGTCTAAAAGAGCTGTTAAACAGACTTCTTGCCAAATACAGTTACGTTTCCATCCTGGCCTCAGACTCCAAAGCCATGACCTATAATGTATCAAAACGCGGAACAATAATTTCTGAAGATACAATTCTAAGCGGTAGGGGATTTGTTGCTAAGGTTTATGATGGCAGCAGTTATGGTGAATATTCCTTTAACGATATCTCTGAGGCTCTCTTAAAGGATATTGAAGAAAAAATAGACTTCAGTTTGATTCCTCTTAAAGACTCCCTGCCTGAAGGCACTGAAGCCATATCTTATGAAGCCTTGGCTGATGAACCTATGACATTCTGTGAAAGCACAGATTATGTTGAAAGCCTTTCTGATCTTGGCAGTGAAAAGATCATATCTTTGCTGACCTCCCTTAGTGAGGAAGGCCGGGAATATCATCCTTCCATCCTTGACTGTTCTGCCGGTCTGAGATATCAGGAATATCATAAACTGTTTCTTTCCCGTAACAAGGACATGGAGCAGAATGTTCTCTGGACTACCGGAACCACCATGGTTATGGTATCAAAAGGCGAAGAAATCAAATATTATTTCAAAGGTTACTCAAACCTTGGAGGCAGTGAAATCCTAAAGGATATGAAAGCAGGGCTGCAAGCAACCGCAGATTCTGCTCTTGCTTTACTTGAAAGCGAGCCCATAACACCAGGAGAATATGAATGCATCTGTACCCCGGAGGTTACCGGTATGATTGTACACGAAGCTTTCGGACATGGTGTTGAGATGGATATGTTCGTTAAGAAACGTGCTCTTGCTGAAAAATACATAGGCGAATATGTTGCCTCCCCCCTTATCACCATGCGCGATGGTGGTGCAGCGGCAAAAGAAACCGCTACCTTTTTCTTTGATGATGAAGGCATACCTGCAAAGGATACCGTAATAATTGAAAAAGGAATCCTAAAGAGAGGCATCAGTGACAGCCAGAGTGCAATGTATCTGGGTACTGACCCTACCGGAAATGGCAGAAGACAAAGTTATGAGAGGAAAGCCTATACCCGTATGACCAACACCTTCTTCGAGGCCGGTAATGATAAAGTGGAAGATATGATTGCCTCCATCAAGGATGGCTTTTTACTGGACAATCCAAGCAGCGGAATGGAAGACCCTAAGAACTGGGGAATCCAGTGTATGGTCAATGTGGCAAAGGAAATCAAAGACGGTAAACTGACCGGCAGGATCTTCTCCCCCATTGTCCTCACAGGTTATGTTCCCGACCTTTTAAAATCCATCACCATGATCTCTGATGAACTGAACTTAGGAGGCGGTGGCTTCTGCGGCAAAGGTTATAAGGAATGGGTTAAGGTATCCGATGGCGGTCCTTATATAAAGGCTAAGATCCGTCTTGGATAATTTCTTAAAGAACAGAATAAATAAGAGAAAGGAAATAAAACTGTGCTTGATAGAATACTTCATGCCTTACAGAAAAATAATATAAGGCATTATTTAATAAATGAAGAAATAACGGAAAGTGTTGAGCTGTTTTTTATCCGCAAGAAACTGGATATCAGAAGAGAAAAAAAGGTTCACGATTATTCCCTCACGGTATACAGGGATTTTGAGAAAGACGGTAAGAAAATGAGAGGCTCCTCCGCTATCGGAATCTATAACGGAATGACAGCAGAAGAAATCGAAGAAGCCATGAAAGAGGCCTATTATGCAGCCTCCTTCGTAAGCAATGCTTACTATGAGCTGCCAGGGGGACAAAAAGAGGATTTCCTTCCTTCCTCCTCAAATTTATCTGCGAAAACGCTTGCAGAAAATGCTAAACTTATGACAGAAGCTCTTTTTGCGGAGGATACAAAAGAAGAGGTATATTTGAATTCCGCAGAGATATTCCTGGAGAAATCCCTTGTACATATCTTAAATTCAGAAGGAGTGGATGCTTCTTACAGCAAATTTACAGCAAAAGGCGAATTCGTAGCTCAGTGCCCTTCCCCCCAGGATGTTGAAACCTACCAAAGCTTCTATTATGATGAACCAGACACAGAGGCCCTAAAGGCTAAGGTCAAATATACACTTGAAACTACCAAAGCAAGAGCTGCAGCTACAACAGCTCCTAAGAGCGGAGAATATAAGGTTATCATATCCGGCTCCTTTGTCAGTACGATTTTTGATTATTATATTGATCGTTCCTCTGCCTCCATGGTATATCCCGGTTATTCCAACTATACCAAAGGTATTAAGGTCCAGGGTGATAAGGTAGCCGGTGATCTCATCTCCATCGATCTTATTGCCAAAGACCCCTACAGCAGTGAAGGCATTAAAATGATTGACCGTGCTTTGATTACCAAAGGTGAATTAAACACTCTCCATGGCAACAGTCGTTTCTCTTATTATCTGAATACAGAGCCTACCGGCATCTATTCACATATAAAAGTAGATAAAGGAAGTAAGAGCTTTGAAGACATGAAACAAGGCAAATACCTTCATGTTGTTAACTTCTCAGACTTTCAGATGGACAGCTTCTCCGGTCACTTTGGCGGTGAAATCCGCTTAGCCTTCCTTTGTGATGGTGATACTGTAACTCCTGTAACGGGTGGTTCCATTAACGGCAGTATCTTGGATACTCAGGGAAATATAACCCTTTCAACTGAATTACAGAAAGAAAAAGGTTATGAAGGTCCCTTTGCTGTAGCTTTCGCCAAAGTAAATGTAGCCGGAATATAGAACTTAGAAAAACAGACGGCTGTAACCCCCTTTGCTTTCCCATACACGACTTCTGGACATAACAAATTCCGTACTGTAATCGTACAAAATTGCTCACGGTTCGCTTAGAATTTGGCAACATGTCTTTCAGGCAGTGCATTGCTGGAAAACAAGGGGGGCCTTACAGCTAAACATTGCTTATTAAGCAGCTCCCTGCATAGCTTTAAAAAAACTTATTATTATTGGTACTTACTTTGAACGACAGGCAATCTCTTTACCTTCAATACTTTTCTGTCATAGGTTAAAAGACCGTTTATCTCCTCTTCCACGTCAGACAATTGAGTGAATACGGCTGCCGAGAGTCCCTCCCTGATAAGATCCGGTACCTCTTTTTTGTATAATTTCCGAATAGCTTTTTCAAAATTTTCTCTGTTACGGTATATTTTATAGCCATAGATTTCCTTGGAATACATGTGGTCAGGAACAGGACAGGCATAGCCTGCGAACTCTGATAAGACAATAGCTCTTTTCTCCGGAACTATTCGTAATCGCCTGAAATAGTTGTGTATACTCTTAAAGTCACCGCCCTTTTGATCGAACCAGCCGCTAGCCTGATCAATTAATCTGGTTGAGTCTATTGCTCTGATTAATTCTACTGCTTCTTCTGCATTAAACTGTCCCCAGCCTTCATTAAAGGGAACCCACACTACCACACTGGGAGAATTGTACAACAGGTCGATGGTTCCAGCGCAATCATTTTTCCAGTCCTGTCTTCCTTTCGCATTGAGTCTTGAGAAGAAAGGATACCAGTCGTCTTTTATTCTTTCCGCCAGTCTTGGAAAAAAGTTAGGCAGATAACCTAAGAGCAGCATATTATATCGCTCACCGCCATTCACCATATCCTGCCACACCAGCATTCCCAATCGGTCACAATGGTAATACCATCTTAAGGGTTCTATTTTAATGTGCTTTCTTAACATGTTAAACCCTAAGTTCTTCATGGTCGTGATATCATAGATCATCGCTTCATCACTAGGTGCCGTATAGAGCCCATCAGGCCAATACCCCTGATCCAGCACTCCATTTTGAAAATATACTTCTCCGTTTAGGAAGATTCTTTGTATTCCTTCTTTATCTTTTTTAACTTCTATTTTTCTCATGGCAAAGTAACTGTCAACTTTATCGTCACCTGCCGTTATGGTTATATCATACAAATGCGGATTCTCCGGAGTCCAGGGCGTAAAACCCTTAATGGGAACCAGGAATTTATTGCCTACTACCTCAAGGTTTGCAATCACCTCACCTCTATCGGCAATCTGAAGCCATACCGGAAAATCCGGTCCTTCCTTTAATTGATTCATCTCAATCTCAATCTGAAGCCTTGCCTCGTCATACAAGGGTGTAAGCTTAAGATTTTTTATATAATATTCAGGTACCCATTCCATCCATACTGTCTGCCAGATACCACTTTGTGCCGTATAGAACATTCCGCCTCTGTGCAGCTTCTGCTTCCCTCTGCTATGATAAGACGTATCACTGGTATCACGAACCATGACGATTATCTGATTTTTCCCTGTCACCAGCAGCTCTGTGATATCAACTGTAAAGGGCAGATAACCACCCAAATGACTGGCTGCTTTTTTCTTATTGACATATACACGGGCATATTGATCTACTGCACCAAAATGAAGCAGTAATCGATGACCTGCCCTTAAATGTTTTATGGTAATTTTTCTTTCATACCAAAGATAATCTTTCGGCATTACTTGTCTGTTAACTCCGGACAGTGCACTTTCCGGCGAGAAAGGAACCAGAATACGCCCGTCATAATGGCTGGGGAATCCCTTATTATCTGTTATCGCATAATTCCATAGTCCATTTAAAATCCTATAATTTTCTCTTTTCAGCTGAGGTCTTGGATACTCCTTAAGAACTTCATTCTTTTTAAGGGCTTTCCCCCAGGTTGTATACAGCTGATTTGCTGTCGTTTTCTTATTTTTTAATAAAAACATCCTTACAAAATCATTAACTGCCATGGCAACCTCACTTTCAGGCGATTCTCTGATATGTATTTTAAATAGAACTGCAGTTAAGTCAGTGCCTTCTTTTATGAAAGACCTCTCATCAACACCGGTTCACTCATACAAATCTTAGTATAGCACATACTTTCCGTTTTTTTCATACTTTTTATATTATACACTTACTAAAAAAAATTAAACTGATGCTTTTAAATTTTGAGGTTTTGTGATAGTGTGGTAATAAGTATTCACACCGTGAGAACATATGACACAGGTGTAAACCACAGGAGGAACCATGAGAAGAAAAGACAGAGAAATAACCGATATAAACGATATTTTTTCCATAATAAAAAAATGTGATGTTATGAGAATTGCTCTATTTAATGAGGAATATCCGTACCTCATTCCTTTAAATTTCGGATGTAACTATGATGCAGAGAAGCTGGAATTCTATTTCCATGGTGCTAAGAAAGGTTTAAAGCTGGACCTGATAGAGAAAAACAACCATGCTGCCTTTGAGATGGACTGTTCCCATAAGTTGATTGTGGATGAAGAAGCCTGCAAATATACCATGGAATATGAAAGCGTATGCGGTAATGGGGAAATGATTCTATTGGAAACAGAAGAAAAACGCGAAGCACTGACACTCCTAATGCGTCAGTATTCCGAGGAATCTACTTTCACTTTCCCTGACAAGGCACTGGAAGGAGTGGCTGTTTTTAAATTAAAGGTACACTCTGTTACCGGAAAAAGATTAACTACAACTACCAATTAATGAAAATCTGCTGTTCCCTTGTTTGTTCCTGGAACAGCAGATTTTATTCTTAGCAGAGCATAAAATTAGCAACACCGATATTTTTAAGAGTAACCTTTGGTTTACAGCAGCTTTGTTTTGTTGCCTTATCAGCCGGGCATACTTCAAGAACATAACAGCCATTATAAGGCACCTCAAATTTAAAGCATCCATAGCGACATATTTTCTCGCAGTAAATAAGGTTTTTACAATCATTGCATACTGAATAGAGTTTGACTTCCCACTCATGTGATTTATGACAATCACAACCCCATACGCAGCCAAAAATAATTCCAGGTGTTATGATACATTCTTTTATTTCAGGGCAAACAGGACACGCCTTTGGTTCCTGAATAATCGGTACGGGTACCGGTACAGGAAATGGTATTATTTCTGGTTCGGTTTCGGGGCAGACAGGGCAGGGTTGTGGTTCAGGGCAAACAGGACAGGTCATTGCTGGCATAGTCTGTGCTGGTGGTGTCGGTCTGGGGCGAGCCGGTGGTGTGGGTCTGGGTTGTGCCGGGGCTGGCTGCGCCGGTGGTGTCGGTCTTGGCTGTACCGGCGGTATGGGTCTGGGTTGTGCCGGGGCTGGCTGCGCCGGTGGTGTGGGCCTTGGCTGTACCGGCGGTGTGGGTCTGGGTTGTGCCGGGGCTGGCTGCGCCGGTGGTGTGGGCCTTGGCTGTACTGGCGGTGTGGGTCTGGGTTGTGCCGGGGCTGTCTGTACCGGCGGTGTGGGCCTTGGCTGTGCCGGAGCTGGCTGTGCTGGTGGTATCGGTCTTGGCTGTACTGGAACAGGAGTCGGGGCTGGCTGTGGTGCACCACATACTAACCCGCCTACGAAAGGATAGAGATGGAATTCAAAACCGCTGTTTGCATTAACGGCAAAACCGCCTAAAGCAGCATTACCGCTGACATGACCACCGGTCTGATGTCCGTGGAACATAGCCTGAGGTGCAAGAATGCTTCCCCAAATATCTGCAGGTGTTTCCATGTGAATCTGCTGTGCATCTTCAAATACATAAATAGTATGATTTGCTTTACTTTCCTCACCCATAACACCATATTGAAGATGGGCATGAGCACCGGATTTAATCCGAACAATAACAAGGCTTCCCTCAGGAACTTCTGCACGAAGACCTTTATTGATAATGCCATTAGGTCCTACATCAACTGAAAAAACATTCTGTACAGGGTCATTTCCTCTTAAAATCCATTCATGGTAATTATCCGTTATCGTACCATTTACCGGAAGGTTCTCGATACAATCCTTATATGCTTCAATGCTTGCTCTTGCATCCTGGAAGAAAGCATTAACATTTGCTTCTATTCTGCTTGCAGGTATGAAACGAGGAACATCATAACTGGATATAAGATAATGATCTTCCTTATCGGATGGTTCCCAGTATCTGCTTCCGTTATTAGCCTGATAAAGAAAGGCAAGTTCCTGTTTTTGATCCGGTGTCCCATCTTTACCAATCAGATAAGTACTTCCTTTTGCTACTTGAAAGCTTCCGTTTCCAACTACATGACCAACAACAACGAGAGGTCCCATAAAAGTCGTGTTACCGCCTACCATAAAGCGAACCAAATCAGGGGAGTATCCTATCTCCACCTGACCGTTTTTTCTTTCGAAACCAATACTCATTCCTCTTGGACTGTAGAAGGTACCTCCAACTGCCACAGCTCCTTCAACATCGATTATATTATTGGCATCACCAAAAACAATAACATTAAAAGCTGTTGCCGAACCAAAGGGAGAACCTTCTATATCGTACCAGTTAATATCATCATAGGGGATACCAACACCTGATATGGCCCCATTGTAATAATACTCATCATTCATATATTCTCCTGTATATTACCTAGCACTGTAACATTCTCAATTCATTTTATTCGCTCCGCAAATATTTGTGCCAGTTTATATAAGAAGAACCTGAATATTGTTAATATTTCTTCTCTATTAAGATACTAACCTTCTTGTCATCTCTTTCTTTTACGATGTAATTCAACCCTCTTTTTTTCATTTCTTCCTCAAACCAAGGCATAACATGGTCACAGATTATTTCCAAATGCCTATATTCTGCAGTGTTTAAAAAAGGGATAATCGTGCTTTTGGAAGAATGATTCGTACCGGTATTTTTAAGCAAGCTAAAGTCAAAAAAGTAATCTCCTTTCACCTCAGTCTCAGAGGGTGCCGCAGGAATTTGCATTGCTTCTTCCCTCTCTCTTTCCATCCCTTTAAGCTGTTCCGCAATCTGGCTATATAAATACTCCAGACCTTCTTCTGTAAATACATTAAGCTCTGATATAATAAACCCTTCACTGTCGAATACATTATACAGGACTCCCGTTATATTTCTCCCTGCAATCACCTTGCAATTACCAAGCTTCTTAACCAGCTCCAAAGCTCTGTTCCGAACACTGGAAATTCCTCCTTCAAATAAGCCGGTTACATCAAGACTTTCTGCCGCCTGCCACTTTCCCCTGTCAAAGCTATATACAGTAAGTTCAGCTGCTTCCGGTATGGAAGCAAGCTTTTTATCCTTATCCCAAAGTACTGCAATCTTTTTCTCCATAATGGCCCCTTTCTCATATGCTGTGGTAAAACTTTAGCTTATCATAATACAAAAGGATATATACAGGCAATTAATAATCGAAGTATTTTATGACGTTTCCTTTTATTAAATAAGTTTTTTATCACTATTGATAAGAGTAGAAAAGGCTGCCATCCGGCAGCCTTTTCTCTATCTATATTTTAACAATCCCCTCAAAGTTAAAAATTAGACCCAACTAAAATTAAAATCACATTTCTTCAATTTGTTACTCAACATTTGTTACAAGCTTAAAAGCACCTACTACAGTGGTACCATCCTCTGCATAAACTGGTATTATTGAATTAGCCTCAGAATAAGCACTTAATGCGATTGCTTCTTCTGGTGTAGCCGGTGTATCCAATAACAGGTCTTTGACATTAAGGTATCCAACCTTGCCGTCAGTTGTCACTGCCTTAACCAAATCAGGCATTTCACCTGTAATGGCTCCCACAAAGGCACTACCATACGTCTGACCATTCTCATTTTCAGCTAAAGCAACTGCAGGTGCTTCTAATGTTGCAGCCCGCAAACTGGAGCTAAGAGATAGTGAAGGTGTCGTAGTAGTAATGTAAGTAGTATACCCACTACCGTTATTATACGTAGTGAAACCCGTACTGGTGTATGATGTAGAGGATGAGTGAGTACCTGTTGATACTGCCAGAGCCGAAGTCGAGGTTGTATTAAACTTAAATGTGGTAGACATTACTATAGCACCGCTAGAATTAATTAATTGTGCGGATGCCCCCATATAACCAACTGGAACATTGGTATAACCAGAGGTATATATTTCAGTAGTTCCCCATGCAGTACCAGAACTAGTATGAACGACAGCTCTGTCATAATATGTATAAGCTCCTATATTATGCTGAATATATGCCGAACTTGCAATGCCTGCTTTGACAACAGAGATATTAATAAGAACAAGTGATAGTGCAATAACTACAGAAAAGCAACTTTTTAATCTTTTGTTGAACATAAAATTCTCCTTATTATGTAAAGATTCCAATTCGTATAACTTTCCCTTTAATTAATCTTATATGTTCCTATAATTGTCTCCCCATCACTTTCATAAATATTACATATTCTTTCATTTCCAGTTTCATTATCCAAAACCACAGATTTACTCTCGTTCTTTAGAGTACTTAGGCTTTCATCCCTAAAACTCAAAAACTCATTCGAGTATACATATCCTTCTTCACCATTTATGGATTCTACATAGAATAAATCAGGAATAATACCCATTTGTGCATCGAATTTGCCATAGGTATATCCGTTCTCATTCACCGGATAATATTTTCTGGCCTCTAGATTCTTGGGATGCTCATCAACGATCTCCCCTTCGTTAAATGAGCCTAATTTTATTACAAACAGGCTATCATCCATAGCCCCCAGTGCAACGGTATTAACAAATACGATCAATGACATCATAATGACTGTCAAGGATACTGTCATACTGGTTTTCGTCTTCTTCCCCAATTTCATAATGGAGACTATTCTTTCTTCCACCGGTTTTTCACCAAATCCATTGTACAAAAATGCAGTTTGTGGTTTCTTTTCCATTAATTGAATAATTGCATAGGCATAATCCGGTTTTGCTTCGTTTCCGAACACTTCTATAACACCTTCGTCACAGGCTGTCTCAATGTCCTTGTTTAACTGTTTGTACATGATCCATACAAATGGATTATACCAGTGTATACACACAGCTATCATGGATAAAAGTTTCCAGACTATATCAAACCGCCTGATATGTATCATTTCATGGAACAGTACATAATTAAGCCGCTTACCCCTGTCCGCTTCCATTGTCTTTGGAAGTATTATCTTGGGACTTAATACTCCGACTGTTACAGGCGAAGTAATTTGGTCAAAAGATAATAAACGGACTTTACGTCTTAATCTTTGATGTCTGAGCCATCTTCTTGCATAAGCATTATTAGAAGGCATTGCTTCATTTACATGTTTCCGGCTTCTCATGTAATTAATCATAAATAGTAAAAATAATACCCCGGTAACTGCTATCCAGATTGAAAATACTACAATTCCTATTGCAGACTTCTTCGCTACCAGCTCACCAGAGTTTACCGTACCCTCCATACCTCTTGTAATAGCAGAAGTAAAAAGAGTATTCTCTGTCAGCTTCATTTTATCCTTTACCGACACCCAGAATTCAGGAACTGGTATCTTTATGGTTACGGGTATAAGGAGCCTTAATAATACAATCTTCCACAGTATTGCAAAAGTTTTTCTAGGAAGCTTATATACAGCTATCTTCCTTAATATCAATATGAATACTATCAGTAAGGAAGAAGCAAGGGATATACGGTAAAGCTCCATACTTATCACCTCATTTAGCTTCGTCTACAATTTTCTTCAGCTTCTCAGTTTCTTCCTGTGATAAATACCCTTCATTTAAAAAGGCTGCAAAGAATTTCTCATAAGATCCTTCAAACATCTTCTCCACCAGCTCAGTGGTCTGTTCCTGCTGAATCTCTTCACGAGTAACCAATGCTTTACACATAAATTTTGAACCGTATCTCTCAACAGCACCTTTATCTATACATTTCTTGACTACAGTATAGGTGGTGTTACGGTTCCAGCCTGTTTCTTCTTTTAATATTTTGGCGAGTTCTCCAGCTGATAAGTCCCCCCTCTTCCATAAAGCATCCATGATTTTTAATTCTGAATCGAAAAGTTTCATTCTTAATCTCCTATAATAACTATTGCAATAGTTTTACACTTAAAACATTATCATACTTGACAGTATTTGTCAACTGACATTTTAATAATATCGCAATATTTTTTTAATATTAATCGATTTTTGTCATATTTTCTTAATATTTGTGCTTTCTTTGAATTGTTTCCGCAATTTATCATTATAATTACAATTTTACTGGAAATACCGTGACTAATTTACTATAATAACCGGCCATATAATATGGTTATTTTTGGAATATCAATACAGAAAAACACTTTCTTTGAAAAAGTATCCGCTTAAGCTATTTTCTTATTTGTATAAACTATAACCACATTTTTTCACAACCTATATATTATTTCATATGCCCATAAAGTTTTCACAGACGACGCATGTAGAATATGTAGTATTATGTAATATTTCACCTGTCACTGTCTTAATATAATAGCAATCTCTTTTCTCCCTAGGGTGTGTCTGAAAACTCATTGCACCATTCTGAATGCCCCACTTTGCGGTATTCTGCGTTGCAATTTTGGGAACGTAGCACCACTACTCACCCAAAATCACGCCTTGTCTCCCACAAAGTGGAACATCCAGCCCGGCACAAGCAGTTTTCAGACACACCCTAGGTAATACTGGAGAATATACATGAAGAATTCTATAGAATTCTTCTGTTTCTTCTGTTAGAATTAGAGATATAATCTTATTGAAATGAGGAAAATAGCATGCATTTTAACTGGTGTACCCTTCATGTGAGCAATCTGGAAGCATCTGTTAAGTTTTACGAAGAAATTGCCGGGCTCTCTATTGACAGACATTATTTTTCAGGCCCTGACAAAGAAATTATTTTTATGGGAACCGGTGAAACAAAGCTGGAACTCATCTATCAAAAAGGACAGAACGAAATCTCAATGGGAGAAGATATCTCAATTGGTTTTGAAGCAGAATCCCTTGAAAAGCTCATGGAGCTGCTGAAAGAAAAGGATGTACCAATTACGGCCGGTCCCATACAGCCTAACCCAAATATCCGTTTTATCTATGTGAAGGATCCCAATGGCCTGACCGTTCAATTTGCCGAACACTTTGCTTAAGCTAACAAATGGATTGAAGCAAGAAAGGAATCAACCTTTTTACTTCAATCCATCTTTTTCAGTCTTCATTATAGAACTTCTGTATTGCGCGGTAGATATCCAGAGTTCCGAATCCCCACCCCTGATCCGGATAGGTGATAGTCGGAAATCGCCTGGCTCCGTTTATTAGGAGTCTTCTAAGTAATATATTATTTAAGTTGGTAATATTGCCTTTTACTATCCCCCACTCCAGCATTAATGCAATCGCACCAGTTGCATGAGCTGTTGCCGCACTGCTTCCCGTTACATTATAAAATCCGTCACCCACGGCTGGTGTCAGTATAGATACCCCTGGCGCTGCTACATCCGGTTTCAGTCCGCCGCTTTTGGTGAAACCTCTTCCGCTGAAATAATAAAGGCTTTGGTTCTGATGATTGTAAGTAGATACCGATATACTGTTTAATGCATTTGCCGGAATCGATAAGGTAGTATCCCGGTTTCCATTAATGAAATAGGTATTTGCTGTAAGAAAATTACTGATAGGAAGCCATATATGATATCGCAGCAGTAAATCTCCGCTACCGGAAACAACTAATCTCCATAATCCCGGTATTGGGTTTACAAATCGAAACATCATAAGCTGATTCCCAGTTCTCTCTTCACTGAACTGATTGTCTATATAGATAGTGGTCTCCCCATGATTGATGGTCTGCGTATTTCTTTGCAGAAATATACCGGAGATCCTGGCAACAAGGGCCGCCTCCGGGGAATACAATTCGACTGCCACTATATTGGGTGCAAACCCCCAAAGTTCCATTGTAAATCCTTCTTCCCCTTCTCCTATATTTAATCCTACAACATCAAAATCTGTACTTGGATTAATTTGCCCATAATAATGATGATTGGTATTTCCTTCATTTCCTCCAGCAACTGCAATGGATTTTCCTGCTATCTTACCTGCTTCGTTGATAAAATGACTGATAACGCCTTCCCCTTCATGTGCCCCTTGTGAAGTACCGACACCGATGCAGATAGCTATTGGCCGATCCAATTGTTCTGCTATGTTAATGAGATATTGTATCCCCATCATGATATCATTTTCCTGGTAGCATATGGTGTTAGGGGGTATACGAAAAAAATCCTTTATATTCTGTTTTGCCTCCTTTAACTTCACAACAACGATTTCTGCATCCGGTGCTATCCCAGTAAACTCTTCTGCTATATCGTCTCCCCCTGCGGCAATACCTGCCAGCATGGTTCCGTGTCCATTCTCGTCTCTGCTTGGAACAATCCGGTAAGGATTATCGAGCAATAAAGCAGTATTAATATCCCATTGGGTATACTCTGTACCATAATAAAAATCTTTCGGATATCTGCCACTGTCTATTCCCTGATCCCAGATAGCTGCTATTCTGCTGGTATTATCTGCATAACGGAACAAAGGATTTGTATAGTCAATTCCGGTATCAATAAAACCTACCAGCACTCCCTGCCCTCTTAGTTCCAAAGCCGGGTTAGTTCTCAATCTCAGTACTCCTGATGCCTCAGCGCTTGAAAAATCCATTAATCCATAGCATTTCGGTAAATACTGGTATCCGAATTTCAAGACACTGTCTACCGTTAATTCAGATACTGGGACATGATATACAGCATAATTGTCATTTATTCTGTTTACTGTATTATTTTCGTCCTTGGTTATTCTATTTATTTTTTCATATCCTTCCGCTAATATATCTGCATAATCGTTACTGGTTATTTTATATCTTTCCGACTCAGTCATATACCTCACCTGCCTGCGATTAATTATTCTAACATCTACTCACTGGTTTCAGAAGCTAAAGTGCCAACAACAGGAAGCTGGGTCAATACACTTTCCATTCCTCTATGACAGCTTGTGAATTGTGCCGTTAAGTCTTTTCCTGCTCTTAAGCCTGCAAAATGCATTCCGCCTGCCCAGGGAGGTCTGTCTGTCACATCATAAACGATACCGTTAACTGCTACATAAGCCGGCCTTCCCTGGCTGCCGTCATAACCGGCAAGCTCACTTACGGTAAACACCTTGTCCGCAGCCTGCCCCTCTGGTGGTGGCTGTTCCGTACTGGTATTTTCACTTTCGGTTCCCTGCTCCTGTGCTGCTGAAATAACTGGATGTTCGTTTTCCTCTTCCCTGATGCTTAATATCTCTGTCAATTCTACTGTCAGACGTTCTGTACGGCTCTGTATGAGATCTTCATAATACTTTTTGTCATATGGGTTGGATGAATATATCTGCATCTGGCTATAATATGTAATTTCTTTCTGGAATTCTCCCAGTTTCTCTTTCAGTCCGTTTGCCTCCATGCTGGTATTCTCCCTTCACTTTAACTCATCATAAAGTGCCTTCTTACTATTTCAGGCAAGCTTTTTCGTTTATTAATCTGCTTAATTATATTAAAGGGATACATAATATATTCTTTCCAACGACAAAAATACAGCAGCTGCATGATAACTTTCGCTGTAAAAAATATCTATCTGATATCATTTACATGGTCATTATCCTGAGCTGCTGCCATTAAGAGGGGATTTATTTAGACAATAAGGAAAGAATAGCATTCTTAGGTTTAACTCCAACAGTACTGTCTACAACCTTTCCATCCTTTATTACAACCAGTGTGGGGATGCTCATAATTCTGAATCTGGCTGCAAGTTCTTCCTCTTCGTCGATATTTATCTTACCAACCTTTATTGAATCTTTCTTTTCTTCTGCTACCTGATCAATAATCGGTGATACCATTTTACAGGGGCCGCACCATGATGCCCAAAAATCCAGCAGAACGGTTTTTTCAGATTCTAAAACCTCTTTATCAAAATTGTCTCTTGTTATTTTTAATACGCTCATACTACACACTCCTTAGATTTTTTTATTTATAAGCTTATTATATTCATTTTCCGGTTTTCGTCTGTGATGAAGTTACATTTGAAAACTTCCGAGATATCTGTACATTTAGACTTTTTTCTCCTGTGAAAAGGGGTTTATAAATTTATTTATTTTTTTTTGTTTTTTATAAGAATAATATGTCACATTATGCTTCCACCACCATATTATAAAGTATGGTAACAGACGACAGACAGTCGGATGACCTAATAATTTTAAGGAGGAATTCATATGGCATGTGGAGGTTTTAATTCAAATCAGTCATTAGTTGCTCATCTTTGTCAGTATATCGGCGAAACCGTAACAATCTTTACCAAAAGCGGCGGTGTTTCCGGATGTGGTTTTACAGGAGTTCTCTTTGCTGTTAACTGCGAATTCGTTCAGATAGTAACAGACTTCGGCAGTGCACCTACGAATCCTATTGGTGGCCCTAACAGTTCTTGCTGCAACAATCTTTACCCTGAAAACAAATGTTCTTATGAGTATCAGAGAACCGGTTCCGTTTGTGATATACCTGTCGATAAAATTGCTGCTTTCTGTCACAATGCAGTTTAATTTAAGAAATATAAGGAGGGTTCAATATGTCATTTAATAACAATAATGGTTTTAACAATGGCTTTTTTGGCGGTAATAATAACCAGAGTTTAGTTAATCATATGTGTAAATATATCGGTCAGACGGTTATTATCTTCACTACAAGCGGCGGTGTTTCCGGATGTGGTTTTACAGGTGTTCTCCTTTCCGTTAACTGTGAATTCGTTCGCCTCGACTCCAGAAGAGGGGCAGCTCCTGATTGTCCTCTTGGAAGTTCCTGCTGTGGCAATTTCGACAACAATGACAACGACTGTGGTCATGGACATCATCACAGACGCGAATCTGTAGGCTCTGTTTGTGACATTCCTATCGAAAGTATCGTAGCCTTCTGCCACAATGCAATTTAAAACCAATCCCTGAAAATAACAGCATAATTTAATAAGGACTGCTTTAAACAGGATGTGGTACTTTGACCTCAACTGTTTTAAAGCAGTCCTTTTCTATGTATTATAATTTTTATACTCGTTGTTTGCTTTATTCCATAATAGCCTTTTTCTTTCTGTTCTTTTCTATTGTCTTTTCTCATCCTCTGTCAGTTCCTTTAAAAGAATACTGTTACGGTATTCATTGGCTGACAATCCTGTCAGCTTCTTAAAGACCTTTGAAAAATGAGCAATATCCATGAATCCTACTTCCCAGGCAATGTCTCCTATACGAAGAGAGGAATTCTTAAGAAGTTTCTTGGCTTCCTTTATTCTGATATTATTCAGAATCTCTGAAAAATTGAGCCCCATATGTTTATTCAACAGCTTACTTAAATGCCATTGGCTGATATAAGTCTTTTCTGCCACCTCAGACAAGGTAATTTTCCGGTTATAATTCTCTTCCATAAACTGTATAGCATGAAATACGATAAAGCTTCCTGCCGCTTTACTTTCCTCGCTGTCTGCTGTATTTCCTTCTGCACATACCTTATCCTCACCTTGGTCAGCGTCTGTAAGCCCCTCCGTCATTACTGCAATTGCTTCTTCTATCTCCGTCAGGCTGGAGGGTTTTAGAAGATACCTGCTGACTCCAAGGTTAATAGCCTTCTGGGCATAATCAAAATCCCGATACCCCGTCAGTATACTAATCTTAATACCCGGAAATTCCGATTTCAGCCCTGCAACCATGCTGAGCCCGTCAAGTCCAGGCATGGAGATATCAGAAAATAAAATATCCGGTTTCAGTTCTCTTATCAATCTGCTGCCTTCAATACCGTCATTGGCTGTTGCTATAATACGACACCTGTATTTTTCCCAGGGAACTATTCT
This sequence comes from Anaerocolumna sp. AGMB13020, assembly GCF_033100115.1. Classification (NCBI taxonomy): domain Bacteria; kingdom Bacillati; phylum Bacillota; class Clostridia; order Lachnospirales; family Lachnospiraceae; genus Anaerocolumna; species Anaerocolumna sp. AGMB13020. The sequence goes on from NZ_CP136910.1 coordinate 1,939,595, forward strand.
CTTGATTCCCTCTACAATAATAGGCTCATCATCGATAATCATTACCTTGAACATAGTATTCTCCATTTCAAGTATCTGTTTAATTTGATTTTATCCCTTAACCGCTCCTGCTGTCAATCCTTTGATAATGTATTTCTGTAAAATGAAATAGATTATCAGAACCGGTATGATAATCAGAGTGACACAGGAAGCCATCAGCCCGAAATCAGTTCCGTATTTCGAGCTGATATCAAGTAAAAGTGCACTGACCGGCAGGCTGGAATGTTTTCTTATCATGATTAATTGTGTCAGCAGATCATTGTAAGACCATAAAAAGCTAAAGACTGCAACTGTAGCTATGGAAGGTCGTAACAGAGGCAGGATAATTGCAGTAAAGATTCTCACCGCACCAGCTCCCTCCAGATAAGCAGACTCCTCAAAAGTTAATGGCAACCCTTTAAGAAACCCCATCAATACCACAGCAGCAAAACTAAGGTTTCCTGCCGCCTGAGGAAGTATCACGCTGATTGGATGATTTAACAGTCCCAACCCTGCCATATTACGAAACACCGGTATGATAGTAGCGTATACCGGAAACATAAGGCCTGCAAATAGCAGACTATGTATTACAGCCTTTCCCCGAAAACAGTATCTGGTCATTCCGAATGCCACCATAGCACCAAACAGCATACAGACTATCATGACTGTGCCGGAAATTATCAGACTGTTTTTGTAAGCCTTCAAAAGATTCTGTTTCTTAAAAGCATTGGTATAATTGGAAAGTGTCAACTCCTTTGGTAAAGCAAAGGAAGTATTTATTACTTCCTCCGAAGGTTTAAAGGAATTATTGACAACCCAGAGAAAGGGAAAGATCGTTGTTACTGCCCATAAGCTCAGGATTGTCCGAATTACCATACCACCAGGGGAAAGTCTTTTCCGTCTGTTGTTTACTGCCATGAAATCATTTTCCTCCTTAAAGGCTGTCCTCCTCCTTTGACAGCCTGGTAAAAATTCTGTTTATTGTCTGCGCTGCCAACACTCCGATCAATACGATTACAAAAGCAATAGCTGACCCATAATCCACATTCCCTATGGTAAATGTCTGCTCATAAAGAAAAGTTCCCAGAAAGTGGGTCTTTCCCTGAGGAGCTCCTTTGGGTGCTATTGCCCAAGGCAAATCAAAGACCTTTAGCGCACCGGTTACAGCTAGTACAAGGCAGGTACCGATTACATTCTTCATTAACGGCAGAATGATATAATATACCTGCTGCCAGCCCAGACAGCCATCTACTTTGGAAGCATCATACAGTTCTTGTGGTACTTCATTTATTCCCGTCAGAAATATCACAAAATAAAACCCCACATAACTCCAGATTACCGGAATTGATATCATGGTAAAAGCAAGCTCCGGGGACAGCCAGTTAACAGGTTCATGACCCAGCATCTCAAGTAACTGGTTTAGCATGCCTCCGTTAAAGTTATAAAAAAGCTTGAATAGCAAACCGATGGCTGTGGAAGATATAACTATAGGAAAAAAATAGACCGTTCGAAAAAAATTGTGACCCCTTTTCAGAGAACTCACAAAAATAGCAAGGAGCAATGCTATACCTAACTGAAATATTACCGTAAATGCCATTAATTTAATAGTATTAAAAAGTGCTGTTCTAAAATGCTCATCCGCTAACAGCTTCTGATAGTTCGCCATACCAATAAAATGAAGCTCCTGCCCTGGTATCTTTACCAGAAATTGCAGTTCATATAAGCTGTCGATAATATTCTCACCAAAGGGAAGGTAGAGAAACAAGACCATTAAGACCAGCCCCGGCAGCAAAAACAGGAACATGGGCAACTTCTTTTTATATAACATTACTGCCTCCTTGCTAAGGCATGTCTACCTTTAATCTGTGTTTTTCACATGGTTTGGTATTAATGGTACAAAAAAGGCAGCTGCAAGCCTCCGGCTATGAACCCAAAGGCTACGCAGCAGCCCTTTTTCCCTTGCCATACCTAGAAGATTTGAATTAAGATAACATTTTTCCGCTTACTTTGCATTAATAGCCAGTACTTCATTCAGTAATTCCTCCGGCGCTTTTGTTCCGGTTGAGATATCAACAATACCGGCAATTAGGGTATTATACGCTTCCTGAGATATTCTCGAATCGGTGGGCGGTGAGCTGCTGGTTGCCCGGTCGCTGTATTGAAGCCCTGATAAGCCAAGAGGTGTCATGTTGCTGCTGGGGCTTACGGCGGCGGCCGCCTGACCATTTCCTCCCCAATACATGGACACAGCTTCTTTGTTGGTATTTGCCATAACAAATTGTACTGCGGCATCCCTTGTATCCAGGTCCTCCCAGGCTTTCTTGGTGATATAAAACCCGGAAGAGATTCCACCTACCATTGCGCCTGGTTTGGATTTACCTCCCGGTATTACCGGTAATTCTACTACCACTGTATTTATCTGATCTGTTATACCGCTGGCATACCAGGAGCCATCTAGCTGCATGGCTGCTTTTTTTGTCTTGAATAATTCACCGGCCAGATCATTGTCTATTGTGTCTGTATCCACCGGAAAGGCTCCCATATCTCTTAAGGTCTTAAACATGGCAAGTCCCTTGCACCAGTCTGCAGGTGCAGTCTTTGGCACCTTCGTATATTCCTCAGGTCCTGCTGCGGACAGCATCAGATACTCCACCCAATAATGGGGGACATTGTTCAGAGAAACAGCAATGGGAATGATATCCTTCGCCTGAAAGACTTCAATCGCCTTCACCATGTTTTCCCAGGTAGTGGGCAGAGCAAGTCCATAATTGTCAAAAAGGTCTTTGTTACAGAACAATCCTTCCCAATAACCGGTAGTAGGAACTGCACGCCTCACACCATCCGGATTGGCCGCTGCTTCTAAAGCGGAATCCAGGGTATCTCTTGCATAGTCTGGATATTCTGCTTTGATTTCATCAATTGTAACAAATTTCTCTGCTGCCAGGACATCACTTGCGTTAGCATCTGTAAAATACTGAATCACATCCGGTTCATTACCTACTGCAAAATCTGCTGCGATTCTGGTCTTCCAGTCCTGATCAGCAGCCTGAGAATCGTCTTCTACCGTAATATAAGGATAATCCTCCATAAACTGACTGATGACAGCCTGATAATTGGCAGCATTAGGATCTGTTCCGCCATACATGGAAATGGTTGTAAGGGTTACCGGATTCTTCTCCCCCTCAGCTTCTATATTGTCATCTTCCTCTCCGAAAGCATCAATACCATTATATTTATTTCTACTACTACAGGCTGCCAATGAAAGAACCAGAACTACAGTTAATAGCAAGGACAGCCATTTCATCGCTATCTTCATACTCACACCATTGCATATGGCAAATTGATTTGCCATACAGCCACCAACTAAAAAGTGAAAAAATACTTGCGTGGCATCCTTTCATATTTAATTTTCTTTCACTTCTTCCGGCATATTGCCACTGTCGCGGTATATAATCATCTATTATACCGCTTTTAGTGTCTCCCTGCCTTCTCCCATCTTGACATTATTTGCATTATCTTGTTTATTTATAGATTACCTTCTCTTCACCCTTTCCGGCATAATACCCCTTTTCAGCAGCACATTAACCTAGGATATCAAGCTTCTGCCTGTAATTTTTTCTCCTCTTCCCTCTCCCACTTACATGGAATAGTAACCTCTGATACTACCATTTCCCCTTCTGAATAAATTGATAGTCCGTAAGACTCCCCGAATATAAGCTGAATACGTTCGTTCACATTCCTTATTCCCAGGGAGGTATGCCTTCCTCTGCCTTCCGGCAAGGCTGTATTTGCACCCTCCAGCAGATTCTTTATTCTGGTTTCTTCTGCTTTACTCAGCTCCCCGGTGTTGGTTATCTTTAAAACAACCCTTTCCTCCTCTCGGTAAACCACAAGTCGTATGATTCCTCCTTTCACCGTATATACCCCATGTACCACAGCATTTTCAAGAAGCGGCTGCAGTATAAGCTGCGGCAGCTGCACATTCTGCAAAGATTCATCAATCTGCTTTTCAAAACGTATTCGGTCACCAAACCGCATGGCTGTGATATAAATATAAGCATCTGCTCCTTTTAATTCCTCCGCCAGCGTGGTCAGTTTCCGGTTTTCTCTTCCCATACTTTGATTCAGCAGCACCGCCAGGGCCTCTATCATTTTGGATACCGCTTCATCCCCTGCCAGCCTGGCCTGCCAATTCATCATTTCCAGGGTATTGTTCAAAAAATGAGGATTAATCTGGGATTGCAGGGCAAGTATCTTTGCCTCCTTTCTCGCAAGCTGTTCTTTATAGGCATAGTCAAAGAGGTATTTAACCTCAGAGGACATCTTGTTAAAGCCGTCAGAAAGGTAAGTAAACTCCTGATTTGGCATGGTTTCTCCTTTAACCTGCCAGCCAAATTCTCCTCCTTCGATTTTCTTAGCCGCCTTAACCATACGTTCCATGGGTTTTGTAATATTGTGGGAGATAAAATAAAACATATAGATAAATACCGGTACTATTATAAGAACATTAAAGAGTACCAGATTATTTAAGGCTCGTATTTCGCTAAAAAGCACATCCTTATTCGCTATTAGCACCGCACCATAATAATAATCATCAAATTTCTGCTGATACAACACCCCCTGGTATATCTTATCCTCAACCTGAAGCATCTTTCGGTTGTTCCTGGCCGCAAACTTTCCCCTCAGCGTCTTTAAGAGTTCCTTTTCTCCTGTTTCTTTAAACCCGCTGTTATAAACAATCATCTCGCCGGCATTGTCAATAAAAAACCCCAGGTCATAGTCCTTATTGATATTAATGCCTTCAAAGAGCTTATCTTTATTCAGCTCTACCACCAGTGTTCCAAACTTCGTATAATTCCTGGTCGTGTAGAGGTTTCGTATGATATAGATTCTGCCGTTGATGATTTTTACATGGGCATCCGAATTGTCAGCTCTTGTAATATCCTCCGCAAAATGCTTCACTTCCCGGTTGTATATCTGTATATAACTGCTCTGCTCTCTGGTCGTATAATAGAGTCTGTCAGTAGCCTCACTAAGATAGAAAACCGACATTAAAAAACGATTATCATTTATGTATTTGCTTTTCAGATTTCCTATAACCTCTTTGTAAAATCCTGCTTCTGATATTTCGTCAGCCTCCAGCTTTCTCCAGGCTTTTTCCAGTACAAGATCATATGATATCTTCTTGGAACTCTCAATTGCTTCATTTAACTTCTGACTGTGGAAAGAGGTGTAATTCTTTAAACTCTCCGCCATAAGAGTTTCTGTTTTCCGAATTATATTATTTCTGTAATAGGAGAATATAAATACCATAAATACTATGACCGGGACAGTAAAACATATGACTGTCACCAATAAAAGTGCTCTCTTTAAGGATATGGGCGTACCTTTCTTATTAATGGGCAGTATCATATCTGGCTCCCGTCTGTGTGCCCTGGCACACGTACAAAATCAGGAGGAGTGAAAGGACTTCCTTATCGCTCTTTCCTCCTGTAAAATATTATACTTTCATTGTAGCATAGCCAATTTTACCCTGCAATCTTAGTTTGAAAAATACTCACGGCAAACCTGGAAATGTATCATTTTAGGCCAATCTCATCGGCCGCTATCGAATTATCCTTCCTATGCCACTGTGTAAAATGCATTGCATGGTTTGCTTTTAAAAGCGTTTTTATGTTATACTTAACAGGATGCTTACAGGATAAATAATCAGAAAAGAGGTAACTATGAATACGGAAATCTGGCTGGTAAGACACGGAGAGACTGAGTGGAACAAATTAGGGAAATTCCAGGGGAGTACCGATATTGAATTAAGTGAGGAAGGAAGAAATCAGGCGAAGGCGTTAAAGGCTCTTATTTCGGTTGATTTTGATGCAGCCTATGCAAGTCCTCTTGTAAGAGCAGTAGAAACTGCTGAAATATTGTGCAGGGATACCGGTTTAACTGTAATACCCTGTGAAGGAATAAGAGAAATTAATTTTGGAATCTTTGAAGGGCTTACCCTGGAAGAGATTGAACATAAATATCCCAAAGAAATGTCCAAATGGAGAAGTGATGAGACCGAAGGCGCTTTTGTAGGCGGCGACCTATCCATCCTAAATGCAAGTAACAGGGCTGCTGCCACCATAAGAGATATTGCAGACAGACATCCCGGAAAAAGAGTCCTTATTGTTGCTCATGGAGGTATTATAAAAGCTGGCCTTATAGGTCTTTTTGAATGGAAAATGACCATGTACCATCACTTTTATGTGGATAACACTGCTATAACAAAAATCCTGTTCAGAGACGGCGCATACCCTGTTCTTAAGAGTTTTAATGAAACCGGTCATCTAGTATAATTCCAGCACTCATATCCCCAAAGAGCTGACGTATTGTAACAATGTTCCGGCAGGAACCCTCCTGGCTTCCTAAACACACCGGCTGAAAAGACAGAAAGAAGCCGACATAATTTTGTATGCTAAGACCACACAAAATTATGTCGGCTTTCTTTTCGGCAGTATCCTGTCTATTTATTTCTTGAATTTATAAGCAATTTCATATCAGCACTCAAATTATTAAGATCAATAACGGATGAATTCATCTGATTTATCAGGCTGTTCTCATTCTCAAGGGTTGCCAGTATTTCTTCTGCTGAAGCTGTATTATCCTCTGCCCTTTCCGCTACCTTATCGATCTCCCTCTGAACCACCAGGAAATTGTCTGCGGCTACGACGATCATCTCCATATTGTCACCCAGGGTTTTATTGGAAAGGCTATAATCTTCCATGAATTCCTGAAAGCTTTCATTCACACCTTTTAGAAGTGTTTGTATCCTTCCGGCTGCTTCTCCGCCTTCTAAGGATTTCTCATCTGCCTCTTTTGCTTTTTCAGACAGGGATTTGGTTACTTCCGAAATATTTCCGGCAATCTTTGCGCTTTCTTCCGCAAGTTTTCTTATTTCATCCGCGACAACAGCAAATCCCTTCCCTTGCTCTCCTGCTCTTGCTGATTCAATTGCTGCATTTAAAGCCAGCATATTGGTCTGTCCCGCAATTTGTTTGATTCCCTCCAACAAAGAATTTACAACTTCAAGATTATTTCTTAAGTCCGATACGGTTTCTGTGGTAGTGCCCATAACTTCGTTCACTTTTATTGCATAATCTGCTGCCTGGCTGATAGTATCATGGCTGTCCTTTACCTTGCGGTTCATTCCTTCTGTCTTTGATACCACCTCCCGGGATACGGATACAGCATTGTCAATTTCATGAAGGGAACGATCCATCGTTGATTTCATATTACCGACGCTTAAAGCCTCTTCCTGTATGGATTGTGCCATTTGTTTTACGGTATCTACAATACGGTCACTGGATTCATTGATCGTTCCGGTATTCACCGTAAAGCCGGTGATATTATGATCGAGGGTTGCCACTCCCTCTTCCAGAGAAGTACAGGTACTTTCAAGTTCCTTTAACAGCGTAAGTGCGTCCTCTTCCTTTTTTGCAGAAGCATCAATAAGGATTCTTCCCCATTTTGTCATAAGAAAGAGCAGTAAAAGTATTGCATTCAGCGAAGTCATTACAATAAGAAAAGTAGGGAGTCTTAAATCATCTCCCATCACCGTTTGCGGTTTAAAATAAAAGGATATAAACATTCCAATATTGATAAACACCCAAAAAGTTAACAGCAGCTCCTTCTTAAAATAAATAGCCGCCATCATTATTGTTATCAGTAAAATATAATGTTTATTTAATGCATATTTGTCCAGAAAGAACAAAGCGAACATTACCAGCGCAGGGAGAAAAGCGAATATAAAACCTTTTATGTAATCATTCATACGCAGGATATAATTAATACAAGCAACTCCAATAATTCCAATACCTATGAAAAGAAATTTAATGTTTTCTCCTATACCACGATAAATCAGTATCTGACCAACAATCAGCGTAACAAGCGCAATTGTAATAATCAGGTTAATCCGATGCATTTTCTTCAGATCAAAAACCTTCTTAGCTGTATTCTTCATTTGCCATCCCTCTTTCTAACGTTCAATCGCAGTGAATCTGTCACTGCCTTAACTGCCTCCTAACAGGACGCATATTCCATTAATAAAAAAAGTCAGTCTTGTTATAAATTACAACAAGACTAACTTTATTATAATGATATTTCGACAAATTACTATAGTAATATCGATACAGTTTTAGCGTATTTTTATAAGTTATTTTGTCATATCTTTGCATTTTTTAGAGTAATGAATCACTTCTTCTCTCCTCATGGTATTTTGACTAAAAGGAGCTTATGATTACTTCATCAAGAGACCTTTTTGGCACATGGTGCACACCCTTTTCATCTCTCCAGTACTTCACATTTCCATCCTGAATCTCTTCTATCACAACTTCTTCTTTTGGATAACCCAGAGCAATTACCAGTGAAATTTCATAATCCTCCGAAATATCCAATTCCTTTGCAAGGCCCTCACGTTTTACGCTGCCGATAAAGCATCCCTTTATTCCCTGGAAAGCAGCACCCAAAAAAATGCTCTGCGCTGCAATTCCTTCGTCCATTCCAGCCTTACCTGCTATGTTCTTATCCCTTAAAAGGATAATATATCCTCCCGGTCTTTCCCCTTTAACGGGTCCGTCCCATTCCTTTAAGTAACCAGCCCAGGAAAGACAGGGAAATACCTTTTCTCTGCTTTCTTTATTGCTTACCAGTATATATTTTAAGGGCTGTAAATTTGCACCGCTGGGCGACAGTCTTCCCAAATCCGCCAAAGCCCTTAACTGTTCCAGTGTGATCTCTTTCTCTTCTTCAAATCTGCGTACGGTTCTTGCTCCTGTTACAAGATCATTTAATTGTTCTCTCATTTTATTGCCTGTCCTTTCATAGCCTGTTACTCGGTATTACAGGCATAACAAATATATTGATTCATTACGTCCAGATTTCCTTATGTATCTTAAACAAGCACAATTGTTATATCTTCATGGGATTCTACCGTCCTTATTTACCTATGTATCTTACAACTTATATGACATCATGGTACGGCGCCAGTTTTAGATGTACTTATTCGTGTTTTTCGCATCGCTGGTATCCCAGTTCAGCGGTGCATTTCATTTAAAGCTTTCTTTAAGTCTGCTTGAATCTGATATCTTAACTTTTATGATTCAATAAAAATATACCTTGGGAACTAGATTTCTTCTACATAAGAGGGTGCGGGAAAGTCAATGCGTTTTACCACATTTGATAATTTTCCGGTTTCCTCAATGCTATAAATTACCAACTGATCCGATTTCTGATTGGCAATCATCAGATATCTGTCGTCCTTTGTCAATGCAATATGCCTTGGAAATTCCCCCTTTACCGAGACGTCCTGCTTTACGGCAAGGGTTCCGTCAGGATTAATCTCATAAGCTCTTATGGTATCAGCTCCCCTGTTAGCAGCATAAAGGAATCTGCCGTCACTGGATATGGCAAGGCTGGAACCAAAACTCTCTCCCTCAAACTGGTCTTCTAAGGTACTGATCTTTTGAAGGGGTGTAAAGAGAGGGGCTGTGTCCTGTTCTTCATAGCGATAGACATAGATTTCGTTGGAATACTCTGTTATAACATAGAGGCAATTTAAGACAGGATGAAATTTTAAATGTCTGGGTCCTGCGCCTTTATCAAGACTGACAGAAGTCCGAGGTGTTTCTGTTGTAATTCTACCCTCTTTTGTATCATATACAAATATTTTATCCTGGGCTATGGCAGCAAACAACAGCCTGCTGCCCTGGGGCTCCTTCTCACAGCAGTGTGCTCTTGACAGTCCGGTTTCCTGATTTACCGGCAGTTTGATATGATTTAGCACCTCTGTAAAGTGATAATCCTGAACCTTTACTGCCGCAATATCTCCCGTACTATAGAAGGAACAATATAATACGCTTTCCTTCGGTGCATAGAGCAGGTGACACAAATCCCCGCCGGGGAGCTTAAGCTCATGCTGCAGGCTGTAGCCTTCTTCCGTCCTTTTATAGCAAAGGATGCTTCCGCTGTCAGTTTCTTCCCTTATGGTAAATAACATGTCCTTCCAGGCGCAGGCAAAGGAAGGATTCGTCTTATACGCTCTGAAACTTCTCTCATCTTCTGTAAAATCACCGGATAGTTCATACAGCCCCATGGAGGCTTCTCCATTTATCGGCCCATATCCGCTTATCAGTATCTCTCTTGCCTTTTGATTCATCGCTCCCTCATTTCTGCCTGACCTGCCCAGGGCGGATTTGTATAATGCTTTGCCGGCCCGAAAGCTAAGGTATTTGTTTATCTATTACTGTTATTGTAATACTGCTGGTGCCTGATGGCAAGCTATAATCAAAAAAATGACCCAGGAGCAGTTGCATTTCATTTATGTTACGGCAAGAAGCCTCCTGGTTCTCCTCCACACAACAGCTAAAAGACATGTTACCGGTTTTTGTTTGCTATTATCGTACAAAATTGCTCTAAGCACAAAATCGGTAACATGTCTTTCAGGCAGTGCGCTACAGAAAAGCCAGGAGGCTTCTCGCCGCTTCCATCCATTTGCAACAGTCCACAGGTCAAACACCCGTATTACTGCAATAATTCCATAATTTCGCTTACGGTAGCTTTATTTACCGCAGCTTCTGCAAGTTTTCCAGCAGCTTCATAATCTAATCTTCTGATTCTGTATCTGACGCCAGGTATCAGCGAGGCTGTCATACTAAGTTCATCCAGTCCCAGTCCTATGAGGAGCTCCGTGGCTTTCTCATTTCCAGCAAATTCACCGCACATACCAGCCTTCTTTCCATACTTATGAGCACTATCCGTTACATGCCTTATACTTCTTATTACCGCAGGATGAAAAGAATTATATAACGCAGCAATTTTAGTATTCCCTCTGTCCACTGCCAGCAGATATTGGGTCAGATCGTTGGTGCCGATACTGAAAAAGTCAGCTTCCTTTGCCAATTCCTCCGCACAGAGTACACTGGCGGGTGTTTCTATCATAACCCCTGTCTGTATGGAGTCGTCATAGTGTATACCTTCTGCCTTTAATTCCTCCATGCATTCTCTGAGGACTGCCTTCGCAGCTCTTAATTCCTCCAGAGAAATTATCATAGGGAAGAGAATTCTTATTTTACCGAAAGCACTTGCTCTTAGAACAGCTCTTAACTGGGTCTTAAACAGTTCTTTTTCCTGAAGGGAAATACGAATTGCTCTAAAACCGAGAAAGGGATTCTCCTCTCTGTCCATGGGATAGTAGGGAAGCGTCTTATCCCCTCCGATGTCCAGGGTTCTTATGGTTATTTCCCTGCCGCAGATTACCGCAGCTTCCCGGTATGCTTCAAATTGCTCTTCTTCCGTAGGAAAATGGCTGCTGCCAAGATAGAGAAATTCACTTCTGAATAATCCAATGCCATCAATATGATTTGTAACAGCCTTTTTAATGTCCTCTATATTGCCCACATTGGCGCACAGATGAAATTCTTTTCCATCCCGGGTAATACCAGGAAGGTGCTCCTCTGCTTTTATTCTTTCCTCTGCTTCCTTGTGTTTCCCGGTAAGCTCATGATACTTCTGTTTTTCCTCTTCTGTGGGATTGATTCGGAGTTCCCCCGTATATCCATCCAAAATGAGAAAATCTCCGTCTGCCACCTCAGAAAAAATATCCTTTACTCCCACCAAGGCAGGAAGAGAGAGGCTTTTTGCAAGTATTGCCACATGACTGGTAATTCCTCCGTCTCTGGTAATCAACCCTCGTATTTTATCAAGGTCAAGCGCAGCAGTATCAGAAGGTGTCAGATCCGATGCAATCAGAATGGATTCCTCCTCACAGCTGACAGTTTTCTTTTCAAGGCCTGTCAACTGACCTAAAAGTCTTTCTCTGATATCCTTTATGTCCGCTGCCCTTTCTTTCATATAAGCATCCTCCATGGCTTCAAAGAGGAGGATAAGCTCCTCACAGGCAAGGACTACTGCTTTTTCTGCATTATTGCCATCGCCTTTTATCTTACCCGTCACTGCTTCCTGTAAAGCAATATCCTTCACCATTTCCAGATGAGCTGCAAATATGGGGTTCTCTCCGGCAAGTACAAAAAGCTCCTCTGCGGCATTTTTAACTGCAGCTTCAAATCGTTCTATTTCTTTGTTCCTGTCTTCTGCACTTACTCTGTAATCTGCTATTATTCTTTCCTGTGGCTGATACAGATATGCCCATCCCATGGCAATTCCTTCGGAAGCAGGCTGTTTCACCTTCAGTACCTTCATAAAGCTCCCCCTTCTTTGCGATTACTCACCCAAGCCTTGTTCAATGGCTTCTCCCAGACGTTTTAAGTCCTCGGTTTCCGTTTCTCCGTTACACGCAAGCTCAATTTCTGTGCCAAAGCGTATTGCAGCCGCCATGATATTTAAGATACTTTTCGGATTAATCTTTTTCTCCCCGATTTTAAGGGTTATATCCGAACGGCAGGTACTTGCTATTTTCGCCAGTTCACCTGCAGGTCTTGCATGGAGGCCATTTTTATTGTTTATAATAAAAGTCTGAGTAACCATCATTTACCTCCTTAAGACTATGAAATGCCATGATGCTCAAATAATATTTTCTCTGCTTCCACATTCCAGAGCCCTTTATGTTTTTTCACGGACTCATTCAGTCTACGGAACAGTTCCTCCTTTTTACCAAGCTCTTCAAAATCTTCAATAGCAGTAAGAGGCATATCAAACTGAGTATAGGTGAGCTTCTTTCCTCCGGGTATGGTTGGCAGATTTATAGTTGCTTCTGCGATGGAATCAATTCCTCCGATGTGTGTTACCATAACTGCCGGCCTGATTTCCCCCTTCGCCGCCAGGTCAAGTGCTTCCAACAGGTCGTCATTATTACCGCCGGTGGTACCAATAACGTGAGTACTGATATAATGAATATTATACATATTGATTTCTGAGGTAAAATCACCATTTGTCGGACCTGCAAAGAAGTTCATGCAGCCGTCAAATGCCAGCAGGGCATCCGCCATCTCTACTACCGCTTTATTTGGTACATATACAAATACATCATCATATCCATGATCCTCTGTCAGCTCTCTCAAAACACTTACGGGATCTTCCAAGGCAGCTGTATTTATGTAGATAAGCTCTATTCCTTTTTTCTTTGCTTCCTCCGGTGATATCATCTGTCTTGCATTTTCTATCCTGGCTTCGCTGATATCCGTTACCACAATACGTTTGGGTTTATTTTCTGTATAGAGTCCATAGCTTACCGCTCCAAGTCCCATCGGTCCGCAGCCTCCAAGTATTAAGATGCTTCCACCTGTTTTGGTTCCCATGGCATGCTGATAATTCTGCTTGTTGGTATGATAATTGGCATGATAACCACCGATAATACAGCTCATTGGCTCACCCAGGGAAGCCTCAAAGAAACTCTCTCCATTATAGGGCAGCAGACAGCCAAGCTCCATCACTTCCTGCGGCATAATGCAATAAGTGCAGGCACCGCCGCAATATTCATAGGAATATCCCGGTGAATCCAGTCTGCCTTTATAATTTAGGGCTGGCTGAAGGGCAAATTTATCTCCTGCCTTATATTTACCCTCCCACTTCTTTCCCACCTCTACAATAATACCCGCACATTCGTGACCGATAATAATTGGATTGGTATCTATGTTCTGAGGTGATCTCTTATGTTTCTTTCCCTGTTTTACCAGTTTATAGGTAGACATACAGATACTGTCGCTTATTATCTTAACCAGGATTTCATCCTCTTTTATCGGAGGAAGCTGAAACTCCTCCAGGCGTAAATCATCTTCCCCATACATTCTTACTGCTTTTGATTTCATAAATACTCCTATCTGTGTGTGCTGTGACACACCTAAAGCTCAGGAAGTTGTAAAGTAGCTTTATCAACGTTATAACTCCCTGATATCTACCTTTTCTTTTAGTTCTTCTATCAGCTCCCTGTGAGGCGGCTTCGTTCCCTGGGTGGTTACTGCTCCTGCAGAGGCAGCCATGGCAAGCCGAAAGCACTCCTCTTCTTTCTCTCCTTTATGGAGGCTGTATACCAGTGCTGCAACCATTGCATCCCCGGCTCCTACGGTAGAATGTGCTTTTACCTTAAGTCCCTGGCACTTTACCGCTCTGTCCTTTGTTAGAAAGAGCGCTCCCAGCTGTCCCAGGGAGATTGCTACCAGACTGCTGCCTTTCGCTAACAATTCCTTTCCCATAAACAGAAGCTCTTCCTCACCTGCCCTGTAATCTTTCTTAAAATACTCCTCCAGCTCTTTTCTGTTCGGCTTAATATAATCGGGATTTCCTTCAAGCCCTCTTGCAAACAGCTCACCGTCTGCATCCAGAAAAACCTTTGCCCCTCTCTCTTTCACCATAGGAATTAAGGTGCGATAGATATCTTTATCAATCCCTCTTGGGATACTTCCTGCAAATACAAACAAGGTATCTTCACCGGCATACTGAAGCAGCTTTTTTGACAACTCCATCATTTCATCCTCTGTTACCAAAGGTCCCGGTTCGTTTAATTCCGTTACGATCCCTCTTCCTTCAACCAGTTTCAAATTCACTCTGGTCTCATTACCGATACGCACAAAATCATTTCTGATACCGAGCTCTGTCAGATTCTCTTCGATCTGCCTGCCTGTGCTGCCACCGCAAAATCCCGTTGCTATGGTTTCACCGCCCATGGCTTTTATGGTTTTGGATACATTAATCCCTTTACCACCAATATCCCAAAGGCAATTTTGCAGCCTGTTTAAGCTGCCTTTTTCCAGCTGCTCCAATTCGGCTGTTTTATCAATAGCCGGATTCATGGTTACTGTAACTATCATAAGATACTTTTCCTTTCTCTACTCCGACATGATGACAGCTATCGCTGTATAATGACAGCTGCACCTTTTCTACTCACAGAACTTATTATTCTCTGGCGGTAAGTATCTGAAAGATTGCATCTTCCTTACTGTTAATGACCTTGATTACATTTTCCATATCTGACAGCTTTTCTGCTATATTGGAGAGAATTTCAAGATGCTCCTCGCCGACACCGGCTATTCCAATTACAATCTTAACGGGTTCTCCGCCCCAGTCAGTGCCATCCGGAAATACCATTACGGCAATACCAGAGGCTTTGATATCACTCTTAGCCGCTTCTATGCCGTGAGGAAGAGCAATTCCATTACCAATGTTCGTGGAAAAGGATTTTTCTCTTAACAGCATGGCCTCTATATAATTCTCTTCTACGTAACCACTGTCACAAAGCTTTTTACCGATATGACGGATTACCTGCTCCTTGGAAGCTGCTTTACAGTTGATCTCAATATTTTCTTTTCGTAATAATTCCACCATAATCAATCCTTTCTTGTTATGTCCTGTTTTTCTATGTCCTGTTTTCATACTTTAATTATACCTGCTGTCAGGTGGGGGTTCAATCAAAGCAAAATTGACTTTGTCACCATATCCTGAAGACATTTTTTTGTCTTCTTTTACTACATTAAACGGTTTCCAGATACTGTTTGAAATACTGCCTTAATACCTTCTCTACCTTCTCTTTCACCGTTTCTTTCTCTCCTTCAAACATTACCTTTAGAAATTCACTGTTTTCAATCAGCTGACCGCTTAAGCAGCCCATAATGTCACTGTTTATCCCCACCTGATCATCCTCTGGTATAAGCATGATTATCACTGCCTTAATACCTTTAAAATAGGGGTCCAGAAAGGCTGTTCTGTCTTTCGTTACGCAGAGTGAGAAATTCGGTTTAACGACACCGCCTGTTCTGGAATGCAGCAGGGCAAAACCGTACTCCGGTATAATCTGTGAGGAGATTTTCTCTCTTCTTTTAATATCTTCCTGTATCTGCAGCCGGTTGACCTGAAAGGCTGATAATTTTTCTGATACCGCTACCAGAAGTTCACCAAAATTAATATGTTCATCCACCTTCATAAAGCAAAAGTCTTTCATAATACCTTTAATCTGGTTAATACAGATATTGATGTGCTCCAACTGCCTGGAGAACTCACTACTGCCTTCATTTTTCTTCGTAGTCTTGGAGTATGCTCTTACCTTTTCTTCAATTTCTCCAAGCTCCGTATCATTTAACAAAGCACTTACCTTAATCACATCTGCCGGCACTTCCGCAAGATCGATATTTGTAACGATAAAATCCAGATTCTTTAGAACACCGGGGGTTAAATCTTCTTTTCCGTAGGTATAAATTTGTATTCTCTCCTTCAGGAAATTCTTAAGCTTGGAGTGCATCAGCCGGGATATACCAATCCCACTGGCACAGATTATTCCTACATCGACTTTTCTGAAACTTTCTCTTCTATCATCAAGTCTTACACCAGCTGCACCAAAATGCATAGCCAGATAGCCAATTTCAGCAGCAGGCACCTTAAATCCATATTTCTTCTGAATAAATTCTCCTACCTTCAGGCATTTGGTGTAAATCTCCGGATATGCCTCCTGTATCTGCGACAGCAGAGGATTGGTAATATTCAGATGATTCTTAAGACGAATAATAGTAGGCTTTAAGTGTGCCAGCAGTCCTCTGATAAATTCCTCATCCTGCTTAAGTTCATAGGAAATCGTATTGTCATAGATATCCGTTATTTCATTTATCAATCCCAGCAATTCTTCCCTGAAAGCTGTATCTTTTTCTTCTTCATAATCTGCTGACTGGATCTTGGCTCCGCTGATATGAAGCAGTATATAAGCCGTTTCTGCAGCCGGTATCAAGAAGTTAAACTCTTTCTCCAGGGATTCTCCAATAAGGCAGGCCAGCTGATAGTCTTCATGATAGAGGAATTCATCCATGGTTCTGGTGTCTGTTTCGATAAGTTCGTTCTCCTTTATTCTCATAATGGCTATGGTTATATGAACCACCAATGAATAATAGGAGCTGTTGGTCAGTCGATTTAATTTACTGTCTCTGATACTTCCAAGGCATAGGACAACCCTCTTAAGTATCTTATAATCTATTAATGGAAACATTCCTTTGTTTTCTTTTTCATAATACTCCCCTAATACGTTCCACTTCTTCTCCCCTATGGCTAACCTTAATTCCTCCGTATCGGGATTCTCATCAATAAAACGCTTCATGGCCAGGCGGTAGTTCTTCTCAGAGCCTGACAGAGCAACGCCATACCCCTGTTTTCTGATTAATGTCAGATCAAATCTTTCAAACCAGTTTTCGATAGCTTCCATATCATTACTTATGGTTGCTTCACTTACACCGAATATATTTCTATAGTAATATAGTTTCTTGGGTTCTCTGTCCCTTAAGACTTCTAATATAAGGCTGTTTCTTCTTTTTTCCTTGTCAATATAATCAATAACTTCCTTTGATTCCAGTTCCTCAAGCAGTCTGTTCTTACTGCTTCTCTCGCCCTCCATCCAGATACCTGTGCCGGCCTTGGTACTTAGGCTTAAGCCATATTTCCGCAAAAAGCCTTCCGTATTATCAAGCTCTCTTTGTACGGTACGCTTGCTTACCTTTACATCCTCCGCCAGTTTTTTGACAGATACGATGCCTTCTTCTCTTAATAGAATCGTAAATAGCTGAATGAGACGCGGAGATAACATCATGCCTCTCCCTCCTTTCTTTCACTAATTTAGAAGACGCGGAAGAGAGGGTTGACAGAACACCTGCAGTGCCTGCAATCCTCTTTTCCGCAAAGATCATATAATCAGACCTTTAGTTCATTTACCAGCATGTCATATTCCGGTGCCGATAAGAAGTTCTTTATTAAGACCAGTCTGGCTCCGGGACAACTGCTGGCCGCACGTTCTCTTAATTCTTCATGTGTTACTACTACCTGGGCATTATCAGGAATGGAGGATACGGAAGCGTGTACTACGTTAATAGAACCAAGTCCTGCGGCGGCAAGTTTCTTACGCAGGATGGTTGCACCCATGGCACTGGAACCCATTCCTGCATCGCAGGCAAATACGATACTTGAAACATCTTTTGCCACTTTTACATCTACCAGACCTTTGGAGGCATTCTTCATCTCACTTACCATTTCTTTTGCAGCCTCTAAGTCTTCTGTCTTACCAAAGATTTTTAATAGCGGTACTGCTGTCACACAGGATACTGCGCAGGCTATAATTACTGACAGGATTACTCCCAGATAACTGTCTTTGGCAGCCATACCAAGAACTGCAATAATACTTCCGGGTGAAGCAGGACCGGTTAGTCCGGCTCCAAAAATATTAAGTGTCAATATACCGCTTGCACCACCTGCGATTGCTGATAAAAGCAAGATAGGATTCATTAGAATGAAAGGAAAATAGATTTCGTGTATTCCGCCTAAGAAATGGATAATGATAGCTCCGGGTGCGGAACTTTTAGCGTTTCCTTTGCCAACCAGACAGTAAGCCAGCAGAATACCAAGTCCGGGACCAGGATTTGCTTCTAATAAAAAGAAGAGTGACTTTCCGGTCTCTGCTGTCTGCTGCAGCCCCATAGGTGTCAGTATTCCATGGTTTACTGCATTATTTAAGAACAGTACTTTGGCAGGCTCAATAAATATACTTACCAATGGAAGAATTCCGTGATCTACAAAAAATCCTACACCGGCCTCCATTACACTGTTTAAGGAGCTTACCACCGGACTGATTCCCAGGTAACCTATCATTGCAAGAATTGCTCCGAAAATACCTACTGAGAAATTATTGATTAACATCTCAAAACCGGCCGGTATCCTGCCTTCTATTAATTTGTCAAATTTTTTGATTATGTATCCCGCTAAGGGACCCATTAACATGGCTCCAAGAAACATTGGTACATCTGCTCCTACAATAACACCCATGGTTGCAATGGCACCCATAACTCCGCCTCTTGTACCGGCAACCGTCTTACCGCCGGTATAAGCAATCAGCAGGGTCAGCAGGTAGGTGGACATAGGACCTACAAGTTCGGCCATTTTTTCATTGGGAAGCCAACCAGTTGGAATGAATAAAGCTGTTATGATACCCCACGCTATAAAAGCCCCAATATTTGGCATAACCATGCCGCTTAGATATCTTCCGACTCTTTGAATTTTCTCTTTCATATCATACCCTCTCTCTTTCAATCATAATGAATAGCACATATGACATATTAAGAACTGATTGGCCAATCTCTTCTTAAGATAGTTTTATTATAAAGTATGGATAGATGATTTATCAACTTTTTAAAAATACCTTTTGTCACTAATCAATAATGACACAGCTGAAAACCAGTGTATTTTAGTTATTTTCACGGATATAGATACAAAAAAAGGTGTAGCCGATGGGAAATATTATACATTTTACCATAGGATACACCTTATGTGATTTTTTTATAAGATTAATTTATTGAGTTGGTGGCAAAAGGGGTTTTTTGCAAGGGGACGGTGAATTGGACAAAGCAGAAAGACTCATGCTTCAATTCCAAGGTATAAGAAGTCCTAATTCTCTGCGTATTTTGTGCTTGCCATAATGTAAAACAGATAACTCGCTTCGCTCAGACAATCTGTTTTACATTATAGCACAAAATACGCAGAGAAAAGGACTTCTAATACCTTTCCATAGGCGCATTCGTTCTTTCTGCTTTGTCCAATTCACCTGAAATCGTATAGAAACATCATATAGAAACAAGGTTTTGATATATGAATCATTTGATTATTCATTCTATTCATTTTTATACAGTTTGTAGTTTGTAGTTTCATTTTGTGTTTTATATCAAGCTATTATATTGTTTCATTACTGTTTAACTTATTGTTTGATTGTTGGTTTTATAATTTTATTATTATTTCATTTATTTTCGTATTCTTACTCAATAAGAAAATCAGTCCTGTATATAGCGAAAGCCCTGACATTCCTGACAAAGAGACAGCCAGCTGCAATTATGACAGACCTGGTTAAGCTTCCCTTGTTCCAGGATATGTACCTTAACCAGTTTCTTAAATTCCCGCCAGGTCACAATATCGCCAGCAGAAAGATTACATAGTTTCAGTGCCGTAGAATCATACTCTGCCACCTTTTGCCCTGATCTGCAATTTTCCTCTTCCTTATGAGGACAGCTGCTGCAGATAACATCTACCGAGCACACAAGCCTTATGCCTTCATCGGGATTCTTATCAAGTTCCTCAATTACTTTATACATATTGGCTACGAATTCCTCACTGTAGCCCTTCCCCATAAATTGTCCGATGCACATGCCATGATGAGGCCGAAGATTAATCATAATGTGTGGCCTATACAGATAGTTTAAAGGATTCTGTGTATATCTTTACAAGGTCCTTTTCTTCCGGTACAACGGGGCAATTGCCGATATTTTTTGCCTTTATGGCTATGGAGGAATATCTTGCTATTTCCTCTGCTGTTACACCCTCTTTGGCTCCTAAGAGTTCCTCCAGATCTTTTTCGAGTTCTTCCAGTTTTTTATATCCCATTGCAGTTATGATACTCTCGATTACATCCGGTCTTCCGGCTGCTGTAAATTTCATAAATTCCGCCAGTAAGAGACCGTTGGCTCTTCCATGGTCTATATCCATAAAATAGGTAAGGGAATATCCCATTGAATGAACCGCAGTTGTTCCAGTGTGGGCAATTACCACTCCTGCAAGCATGGAGGCATACAAAAGCTGTTCTCTGTGAGCTGCTGTCAGGCTTCCTTTCTTTAAGGCATTAAAGCACTCTCCGATCTGGCGGATGCTTTCCTTCGCAAGTACATCGGATACCGGATTTGCTTTCACAGAAATCATTCCCTCAATGCCATGAGAAAGTGCATCTATTGCAGTATTAATTGTGGTCGTTATACCAAGGTCTTTGGTATATCTGCCATCTAAAAAGGCAAGGGAGGGAAATAAGAGAGGCGTTGCTATACTGGTCTTCGTCTGAGCTTTATCGTTGGTAAGTATGGAATAGGGGGTAACTTCTGAACCAGTGCCTGCTGTGGTTGGTACAAAAGCCATAGGAAGAATTTTATTCTCATACTGTCCCTTAAAAAGGTCATCTTCGGATATGTCCTGGGCTGCCAATAATGCTATTGCTTTACCGGCATCCATTGGTGAACCACCACCGATGGCAATTACAAAATCAGCTCCCGCATCTCGTGCTGCTGCGGCTCCTTCGTAAACACATGCAATAGTCGGATTACTCATTACCCTGTCAAATATTTCATACTCAATATCTGCAAGCTTCAAAGCTTCTGTAACGTCCTTCTCAGAACCGTTTACTTTCGCAGATCTGGCACCAGTAACAATCAGCGCTTTTTTTCCCAATGCTCTGAAAGCATCTTTGTTCTTTCGGATGCAGTCTTCACCTGTGATAACCCTGGTAGGCATATAAAATTGAAATTCCATGATGTCCCTCCTATTTCCTATTCTATAAAGAACCTGCTGTGTCTGAAAACAAATTACAGTTTTTAGCTACCTCTTAGGTAAGTTGAACTTTTATGTTTTTCCTGTTAGTGTATTAAAATACTTGAGAGTTGAGAGTATGGTAAGCCCTATAAATATATAACCTTTTATTTGTATGCTTTATACCGTCGTTTTTATTTTAAAAACATTCTGTAGGATTGCTTTGCCTGTTTCCGTTCTGAAGATATTACGGTATACATTGCGAATTGTCTCCTCAGAAGCCTTATCTTCTTCCAGATTAACTAAAAAATCGGCTTCCACCAGTATCTGATAGTCTTTCTCGGTTATATTATGATATGTATGATGATGCGCTATCAGATAGCAGACTCTCTTAATAAAAGCCCTGTCATATCCCAGCTTCACGAGCATAGGGTCAGCTACCAGCGGTCCTTCGATCTGCTGATAATTACCTGCACTGCTGTTGTATTTACGCTCACTGACTTTGATTCCAATATCATGTACTACCGCCGTTACTTCCAGGATTTCTCTTGCCTCTTTGTCCAACCCCTCTAATTCTGCAATTGTCTTTGCATATGCATATACTTTTAGAAAATGGCTAATCCTTTTGGTATCTCCTGCATAGTACTCTATCATCTCTTGAATAAGTTCACCGATTTGTTTCATAAATTCACCCTTTCACATTTATGATTATGTAATAAATGCCTACTTCCTTTTCTGCAGCGCAAACAAAAGGAATAGGCACTATTGTCTAACTATTGAATAAATTCAGAATCGGAGCATTATAACTGATGGCTTTGGAAAAATAGCTTTCTTTCTCGTCTTCCTTTTTGTTTTTATCATCTTCCATAAATATCTCTAAAAACTTTAAAAAGTCATCATAGGAAAAAAGCTCCTCTAATGTGTCGGTACTGGTTGACACATCCTCTGTATTTATTCCTATTAAATTATTCTTTATCAGTGCTATATTGGGTAAATTACCATATGCAGTTGTATTTGACTTGACGGTTACACTACCGCCAGCTTCTACATCCTGCTGCATATATCCCATAACTTTCTTAACATAATTCTGTGTTTCTTCAAAGGGAGGTATTCCTCCGTACTTGGCTACATTTCCGCTGCCGGCATTATATGCTGCCAATGCAAGTGAAACATTTCCGTCATATTTATCAAGCATTTCTGCTATATACTTCGTTCCGCCCATAATGTTCTGTCTGGCGTCGAAGGAATCGGTAACTCCCAGATAAGCTGCGGTTTTTGGCATTAACTGCATAATTCCCTGTGCACCGCTTCTGGATACCGCATCTGCTTTAAAATTCGATTCCTGCTTACCGATTGCCTTTAACAGGTTAACCGGTACGTTGTATTTTTCTGCTGCTTCATTGAATATAGCGTCCAGACTCACCGTTTCTCCCAGGTAGGAGGAAAAACTTTCAGCGGAAGAAGCCCTCTTCTCGCTTGTGGCAGATGTTCCGGATGTATATGAAAGATTCCTGATTCCTTGAATTTCTGACATAGGCTGCTCCTATTCTTCTTTAGGCGACAAACGTTGTAATATTCTCCAGCATATTATAACTTAAAGCTGTACAAAAAAGCAAGTGCTTTTCTCTGGGAAATCTGTAGGAAAAGCACTTGCATTTATATGGAGCCGACTCCTCTTAAATCCATTAAATCACAGCGGTAACAATGGATGCGGCAGGTACAATGAATTCCGTATTCAAGCCTTGTATCCTCAGAGAAAGAGGCATATCCTCCCCCTGCTTGTTAAGTACGATAAGCACAACCGTCCCGTCCGGATTCTTTAGGGCAGTCATTTCCAGTTTATCCGTATATTTTGTTAGCGCTATACGTTTAGCATCTCTGTCAATGTAATGGCTGAAATGTCTGATATAGTGGAAAGACAGCTTCTCTTCATAGCTTCCGTCTTCTGTATTTACCATAATGGGAGCATCACAGAGATTATTCACATGATTGGGGCCTCCCTTTTCATCCAGCAGGATATTCCAGTCAATAAAACCTGTCATGCCGGCATTCAGATTCCCAATAATATCGTGTGCATACATCTGGGCATTTCTCAACTGACCTGCATCAAATCTGCTGTATTCCACACAACCTTCTGTAAAGAGCAGCTCTTTTCCGGGATATACTTCACCAGTTAATTGAATAGCTTCAAAATGATCTCCGGTATACCAATGGAAGGCTACCCCATCTATCATCTTATCTGTCTCGTCATCGATGATAGCTCTGGCTCTTTCAAACATTCTTTCCTTGTTATGGTCCCATATATTGACCTTAACCCGCGTTAACCCGTTTCTTTCCAGTGCTTTGTATAAATAGTCTCTTAAGAACTCCTTTTCCTCGGTGGGGTTGAAGGTGCAGGAATCCCAGGTCTGTACCGCATCCGGCTCATTCTGCACCGTTATACGGTTTACCGGAAACCCCAATGCTTCATACTCCTTAATATAACGGCAGATATAGTCTGCCCAGAATTCACGGTACTCCTCCTTCAGTTTACCGCCGTTGTTTCTGTCTTCGTTGGTCTTCATAAATGCAGGCGGGGACCAGGGGGTTAGCATCAGGTCGAAATCTTCTCCTTTTGTGCTTCTTGCCTTACGTAAAAAAGGCAGAATATATTCTTCGTCCCTCTTTAAGGAGAAGGAGGTCATCTCTCTATCCCCGGAATCCTCCATTGCTGTATAATTACTGATAGAGAAATCACAGCTGTCTATATGGGTTCTTATAAAATGATACCTTAAACCTTCATTGCTGAAATACTTTTTCAGTATTTCTTCTTTGCCTTTTTCCGTAAGTTTTGAGAAGGAATAACCCGCTGCTTCTGTGATGGCACCGCCAAAGCCATGGAAAGTCTGGTATTCCATATTCGGATACAGGTTAACAACATTCATTGCCGCACCTTTGTCTTCGGCAAGATCAATTCTTTGAACCTGGGTATCTCTTACCTGTTCTTTGTATGTGGTAATAATTAAATCCATAAACGCCTCCCATATAGTGCATTTTATTTATGTTTTATCTTCATTTTGGATTGATTTTACTTGATATCCGTTCTATTTCGGTTTCTGTTATCTGATTTTGTTTCTATTTCTGTGATATGTTATCTGGTTTTGGTTCTATTTTAGCGTTATGTTATCTATTTCAATGCTATTTCGATTTTATGTTATTTAATTTCAATTCTTTTTCAGTATTATGTTATCTGATTTCGATTCTCTTTCAGTGTTATGTTATCTGATTTCGATTCTCTTTTGGTTTTATGTTATCTGATTTCGATTCTCTTTTGGTTTTATGTTATCTGAAATCAGCAGAAATATACTGTTAACTTTTTAATGCTTCCTTCTCTTACTGCATGTGCCAACTCTCCGCTTAAAATATTCCCTTCCATTCTCCTGCCCTCTTCTGTAACCATATGAGAAATTACAGCCCGGTCTTCTCCATAGGTGTTCTTACCAGTGGGGTTCTTATAAACAATGGTACAGTTTGAAAGGAATGTAAAGGATGCCTCCTTCTCCTCGTTAAAAAACCAGGAAGGGAGTTTTGGCTCCAGGTGAAGCTTCAGTCCTTCTTCGTCAGAGGTGAACACCGTATTCCCCATAAACATCAAAGACCACATGGAGATAAGCTCTGTCGTGGAACCGCTAAGCCTTGCCACATAACCTCTGCCATGGATTTCTTCATTGGGATTGGCGGAGGAGGCGAGGAAGGAGGAATTTTCAAGAATACTTCTTCCATACATCTCAGGAGGCAGAAAAGGGATCAGTGTATTGACCATTTCCTCGTAGAAGCTCTCCCAAAGTCCTGCTGTCTGCATTCCGTACAGATATTTGTACTCCATATGCAGGAAGATACTCTCTCTTTCCAGCCATCCGGGAGTGAATGCTCTGATTCTCCCGTTTTCCATGGAGATATCCTCTAAAGGCACACTGGTCTTATACATTTTAAGTTTGGTATCATAAAGCTCGCTTTCCTTTACTTTCTGATGAAGGGCCAGAGCTTCTTCTACCGACTCCGCCTGTGAGAAGTATCTTGCTGGTCCTTCTAAAAAGAAAGGAAGCATTACACGTTCAAAACGCTGTACCTTACCCGCTGGTAATCCGTAAGGCGTAATAATCTCTTTTCCTGCTTCATCGGTAATAGGCAAAAATGCAGCTGCATGATAAGTAAAATAAGTCGGTATGATTCCTTCTCCAATTTCTCTTGCCTTCTCAACACCTTCTCTGACTTTGCCTAGAAATGCAGTGATAATTTCCAAAAGCTCTTCACTGCTTGCCAGAACTTCTTCTCCGTCCAGACCATATCTGACGCTATCCCGGAATTTCTCCCTCTCCGTGGTAACAAGATCCCAATATTCAAACTGTGTTATATTCCCATCTGTAAGCTCTTTCAGCAGATTCCTGGTCTTTATTAAAAGGCTGTATACTTCTGCTGGCAAAAAAATTGCTTTATCAAGGGGTAAAGTCTTAACAACAAATTCCAGCGTTCTTTTTAATTCTAGGGTCTCTGCCATGCCGCTGCCAAATAAGCCGGGAAGCCCGTTCATAGCATCATTCCAGCCGGGTTTTCCACCTTCCATCTCCACTCCCAGTCCTTCCGGATCCAGCATGGTGAATTTTATCAGCGACAGATTCACCAGTTTAGCCATAAGAGAGGACTGGACGTACTCCCCTTTCTTATTCTTCAGCCAGTTGGTACCGTTCTTATGAAAGCTTTCTTGATTTTCCTTCTCATGATCATGTAAAAGTGATCCGTATTGCCTCAATTTTCCCTTTGATATTACGTATTTTTCACTCCTTGGCAGTACTCTTGCAGGGCTGTCATAATATCGGTAGGATTTATCTCCATACAAAAGCTCTTTCTTCTTATCCGGATAGATCTTAAGATAGTTCTCAATTAGATCCAGGTTATAGTCCCAATGATCGCTCCAATATCCTTCGCCGAATCCTGCTTCTATATTCTGCTCACACAGAGCCAGCAGCTTTACCAGGAAATCATCCTCTGATAGTGTAAGTTGTATAGAATAACGGCTTAAGGTACCGGCAATCTTACCAGGTGTAAAGGGCTTACTTGCTATGTCAAACAGAACTTTCCAATTATCAGGTGCTGCTGCCTTTAGGAATACTTCTGCCGCCATACTGTTATCTTTTGACACTTTGAAGGTTGAAGGTCTTACCTCCAGCGGATTGTAACCGTCTATCTGTATCAGCTGGTAGAAGGTCTTTATATTAAAGTCTCCTACCCGATGGTTAAAGAGCAGATCATTTCTTCTATTCTGGTTAACATCTCTGAAATTTCCATTTCCCTGAGAATAATACTCTCCGTTTATGGAAAAGAAATTATAGTCTCGCTCAGGATCTCCATGTTTTCTGCTAAAGAGATGAATGACTGACTTTTTATCCTCTTCGCCAAAAACAAAGGGATAACCGCCTCTTAAGAAATTGTCCAAATAGCAATGCTCAACATAGCTGTCAAAGAGAGGGACTCCTGTCACGGTCTTAACATCCTTTGTTAATTCCTCACAGCACAAAGCGGCAAGACTTTCCTTCTCTGAGAAGTAATTCTCTTGTTTTAAGAGTTCAAGTTTCTGATTGATCTGTTCCGCTGTCTGGGCAAAACCCACCATGGTGTGGAAGCTATAACTGTCACCGGAGGAGAGTCTCGTCTTTAGGGGTGTAAAACCACAAGGTATTTTATTGGCAAAACATTGGCTTTTCTCTTTGATGCCAAGGCCTTCTTTCAGGAATGGAACCGGCGTCATGAAAGTGGTATCATATCCAAAGACCACTTCTGCATCATAAATAACAGGAGTTACTTCACCTTCTGCTATTGTAAGGTAATAATAACCACCTTCCACCTCTACCACCTCAGCTGAATCATCACTGGAGGATCTCATTGCGTAGAAGGGCACATTATTCTCGATATTTTTGATATCCGACCAGCTCTTTAACAGATTGGACATTTCCTTATAAGCACTGTTTCCCATGCCAAAGGGTATAAGCTTAGGCAATCCATCCAGTATCTCAAGCTCTTTTTCTTCTTCTGAAAGATTGGTGATTTCCACTTTTCTGACCAGGGCTCCGATATCCTCCAATGGCAGAACATAATATGTAACCTTTACCTTAAGTCCTGTGTCTGTATCTGTTTCTTCTATTTCGAAACTGTTCTGTCTGATAAGGAACTTTCTTTTGGCTTCTGTTACGCTGGAAAAGAAAGGTTCATAAACTGAACCGTTATTGCGGATAAAGGTACGGAAGCCCTTTATTGCTGTATTTTCATAGGCTGTATTGGCTGGGTTAAATTCCATAATCGCATTGTTTTTATGGTGTACTCCAAAGCTGTTCACACCTTGACCCCTGTTGGTATAATAAACCCACATTGGAATTCCTTTAATACCGGCAAGACCGGGGAGAAAACTTGAGAAAGGCGGCAGTCTGTGATAATCTTCCAGTACATAAGCCTTTCCGTCGAGATAATAATTCTTCATATATAAATCCTTTCCTTTCCCGGGATGTTTTTTCGTAATAATCTGCATTTCTTTGCATTCTTAGGCAGCATTATGAACCTGCATCTTTCCTTATAACGTATCACTTAAGACAGCATTATGAACTGCATCTTTCCTTATAACGCATTACTTAAGACTGCATTATGAATTGCATCTTTCCTTATAACGCATCACTTAAGACTGCATTATGAACTGCATCTTTCCTTATAACATATTGCTTAGACAGCATTATAAACCTTCATCTTTAAAACGCATGACTTTACTGGACAATCCCTTTGAGATATTTAATATACTTGTTTTGATTCTAAATTGATTATAGTACGGATTTTTCAGGATGGCAATATAAAAACATTTTTATTTCTATTCTTATTAATTATTACTGTTTCTTTTGTATATATTATTATTATTTATTTTCATATTTTTATAACATTCGTTATTTCATCAAAAGTAATTTTATTAAATTATATTTTTATCAGAATATGTGTTCTTTTTATTGCAGGTATTCTATATAAAATCGTTTTTATATTCTTGGATTTGGAATTATTAGCAGAAATAATTCCATCTTTCATCGAATCTTTTTAATACTCTTCTTAATAATCACTTGGAGGAATAGATTTTTTCATATCATAATATAAGTGACACATAAACTACTTGGCTTATTTCTTATAAAGAGACTGTTATGTTTGGTTAACGAAAATGCTTAATATTTATGGAAGCAAATCCAATATCAAAAGAACACCAGTATCTCTGGGTTTAGGCTGTTGTAAAAAGTGTTTTTGACAGTTGACAGGAATACTCCGCAAAAGATCTTAGAAGAACCTGAATCAAAAATTAATGCAGACAGTTAAAGTGTTATACATAATAAAAATCCCAATCTTATACAGCTGATAACTCGCTGATTTAAGGTTAGGATTTTTCTTTTACTAATGTCTTAATTTATCATGGATGTAATTTACAAGTATAACGTAAAGTAATTTTACAATAGTATCTCGTAAATGCATTTCTAAATTTAATAATCTTGGGCATTTGAAGTTCATTTAAGAACCACTGGAACCCCCACTGCTGTCCCCGGAAGGTTCTGATTGATTTCCTTCATTGGAGGGCCGATTATTACCGCCCATACCTCCTGGAAAACCATTCTGTCCTCTTCCATTTTCCATTCCTCCCAGCTTACTCAAATCAAGACTATCCGAATTTACAATTGCATCACTTCCAGACTGTGCATCCTGTGTAGAGGGAATGCTGCCGTTTAATTGACCGGATACGCTTTCTGCTCGCAGCTCTGCAAAGGTCTTTAACGCGGTTACCCCTTCTTTGAATGCATCATAACCATCAAAAGATGTAGTATCATTCTTTACATAGCTGTCAATGGAAGCAGTGAGCTGATCCACCTTTTCATCGAATTTGCCCGAGGTTACATATTCTGCAAGTTCTGCCAGATATTTGTGATACAGTTCCTTATATTCCTCATTCTGCAGTAAAAGTCCAATAATCGGTCTTTCTTCTGCGGTAACATTATTAAATACCGTATCAATTGCATAGTTTACTGCCTCGGAGGAGTCGCTCATATTAAAGGTACCAAAGGATAAATTGTAATCCCAGGGCAGCATGCTCAGTATTCCGTTCTCTTCATATAGAACATAGTTATGGCCCATATTAGAGAAATAGCTGTCTAAATTAACCAGGAATACATTGACTGCTGCATAACGAAGTACTTCATCGACATTAATATAGTTTTCCAGCTCCTTGCCTTCACTGATACCCTTTAAGGATGCAATTAATCTGGTGTAATCCGATTCATCAGCCTTTGTTAGAGCATTGTCAGTTATATTGGTATAATTGGATACATCATCTCCATTATACACCAGGTCCACACCAAGACTGCCTCCGTTTTGGCCTCCTTTTCCGCCTGCTTCACCAAAGCCTGGTGCACCGTTCTGCCCGCTGCCTGCCGGCTGCATGTTCTGATTCATACTTAAGGTATAGCCGCTTATGTCAAGGAGATTGCCGCTGTCATCTTTCAATCCAGTAACATTAGAAAGTTCCATTGACATCAATTCTCTAAAATCAAATGCAACGGATGTTCCGTCTTTTAATAGCAATTCCAAAACACTTTGGCTGTTAAAGCCATCTGTTAGCACCTGATTCCATTCAACTGCTTTTCCCTCTTTATCTGCTAGTGCAAAGAGTTTTGTAATGTCCATATTGGGTCCGCCGGTATTAGCCCGTCCCTGGTTCCCTACAGGGTTACTTCCATCTGACTGATTGCCCCTATCGGGAGCTGCGGCTGTATTGTCATTTTCCCCCGTACTACCCTCTGAGTTCTTACCGTCTGTATTATTATTGTTATTATTTTCAGTGGGCAGATTTGCCGAATCAAAATTACCGAAGTTCCCCATTCCTGCATTTCCTGCCATTTCAAAACTTTCCGGTTTATAGGCTGCACCTGAATTATCCTCACCGTAATTACGTGTAAGAAAACTATTGTCCACATCCTCCAGTGCCAGATAAAAACCATAATGTTCATCATTTACATAAATATCAGCAAAAGTATGCAGGGAACTTGGCACCTCCATGTACTGGAACAGCTCATATGACATATATTCTTTTAAATATGTAGAATCTCCGAAGATATTATTAAGTACCAGCTTATCAAGTCCGTAACAGTTCTGATTATCCACATACTTGTCAAAGTTAATCTTAAGACTGTAACGGTCACTGTCTGTTGCGGCCACCTGGGAAAGGGAGGTATTTCCTTTTGTCTTGATACCAACATCCTTATAGGTAACACCATCAATGGTTACGTCTGCTTCTATATACTCTTTTGCTTCTGCATTCTCCATAAGACCGGACCAGTCATCCGTATCCGCAGTAATCTTAATGGTTATGACATCTTTACCAAATAATTTGGAGGCGTATTCACTGCCTGAACTGTTTCCTTCCGTCGAGTTACTGTCTGTTTCGGTTTTGGAATTATCCAAAGACTGTTCCTTTTTTCCTTTTGTGCAACCGGTAACTGCCACAGCTATTACCAGGAACAGTACAAGTGCTAATCGTCTCTTTCTCATTCAAATAATACCCCATTTCCTTTCTATTGATATTTATATTTTGATAGATCTGACAATAAAAGGATACAGGATTTGTATGTTCATTATGTGAATGTAGTGTGAATTAATGAAGTCCAAGCCTTTTCGATGATGTGCAAAAGGATTTCGAGCTTATACGCAAAAAAACAACATCAGCTATGATTTGCTGGGTGTTCTGCCAGAACTGCCCCTTGGTAAATGAAGAAATGGCGTAGCCTTTTACGCTACGCCATACTTCGTTCAAATACTGTAATACTAAGGGGCACTCTAAGGCACCTTATTTTTTATCGATCAACCTTTTACAGCTTCCTTCACCTGTCTCACAAGTTCCTTCAGCTGTATCTCTATCTTTTTAAAGTCTTCCTCGGCAGGAATTCCCTTAAACTCAACAGGCTCCAAGAACTCCCAGCCCATATTCAGCCTGGTATTGATTTCTGCAAGTTCTCTCTCCGCACCGCCTGACCAGCCATAGGAACCAAAACGGAATACCTTCCGGTTTAAAGTCTTCTTCTTTCCAAGCTCTTCAAGGACCGCACCCATAGGAGGGAACATCTTAAATTCATAGGTTGGCATTGCAAGTACAATACCGGTAGAAGTCCAGGCAGAGGTTAATACTGTACCCCATGAATCTTCCGGCACTCTGTGAACATGAACGGTAATGTCTTCCCCTTCCAGAACCTTTATGGCCTCCTTGACAGCCGCTTCTGTCATACCGTACATAGAACCCCAGATGAAGGTTATCTCTTCTCTTGCCGGTCCCTTCTGGTAATCTGCATAGGCATCATAAGCATCCATAACTGCTTTTGTATTCTTCCAGCAGAGTCCATGTCCCGGAGCAATCAGTTTAAGAGGCAGATTGCTGACTTTCTTTATGGCAGTTTTTACCTGAGGAGAGAAAAAGGATACAATATTGGAATAGTATCTTATGGTCTCCTTCTCATATTCTTTTAATTCTGCTTCACTGAATTCTTCGGCAAAGATTCTTCCTTCATATTTGCCAAAGGAACCGAAAGCATCACAGGAAAATAATACACCAGTTAACTGATCAAAGGTACCAATTGTATCCGGCCAGTGTACATTGGGTATTTCTGCAAACTGTAGAACATGTCCCTCACCAAGATCAAAGGTATCATTATCACCTACTACGGTGACATTGTCTGTAAGACCATAAAATGCAGTCAGCAGTTCTTTTCCTTTTTTGGAGCAAAGAATCTGAAAATCATTGTTTATCTTCTTAAAGGCTTCAATCCAGCCGGAATGATCAGGTTCTACATGGTTTACTACGAGATATTTTATGGAAGCAGGGTCTATCTCCAGCTCTTTTAATAGGGAGAATAAATTCTCAGGCACTCCATCCCAACCGCATACACCGTCTACAATAGCTGTTTTTTCACCTTTTATTATATATGAATTTAAAGTAACTCCTTTGGGTATCTCCCATAAGCCTTCAAATAAGATATTTTCCACATCAACCGACAATTGATAGGTTCCTGCAGCTATCTCCGTTGTTTTCATTTTTCGTCCTCCTTCAATATTCCTAGAAACATTTTAGCCGTAAACTCTCTGATAGTCAACTAAAAACCTCTTTATTGGTAAGACAGTCCCACGAACAGACTGTATCTGCATATTTACACGCAATCTAAAAGGTGCTATAGTGTTTGTATATATATTATTAAATTGTATACAACTAATTATACCTGAAATAATTGAACAAATCAACGAAAGAAGGGAACTTCCATGAAAAACATAATTATGTTCGAGACCAGCTGGTGTCCCCACTGCCGCAGAGCTCACGAATTCATAGAAGAGCTGCTGCAAGGCAATCCGGCTTACAAGGATGTGCAGATACAGTATATAGATGAAGAACTTCATCCTGATATTGCAAAACAATATGATTATTACTTCGTTCCGACCTTTTACGTGGATTCCGCTAAGATTCATGAAGGCGCTGTAACGAAAGATTCCATAGAAACAGTATTTACGGAAGCCTTGTCTTAATGGATGGAACACAGAGTGGAACATAGATTATTTTACTAATAAGATAGAATGATAGCTTTAATAATTTTTATTTCATAGGTATCAGCAAGGAAAAAGTAAAATGGTATTATATTTCTGTTTTACTTTTTTGTCCCTGCTGTTCCCTCTATTCATTTTCTGCAACGTAATTGATATTTTCAATATTTTACGAAAGGCAATCATAAACCTACAGTATCAGCTCTCTTAACTTCTTCTTATCAACGACCTTAACTCCTCCGCGATAGAGTTCCACTATTCCTTCCCCTGCAAAGTATTTCATCATACGGGATACTACTTCCCTCGCACTTCCTATATATTTTGCAATCTGTTCATGGGTCAGTTCGATGTTATCTGAGCCGCTTCTTGATGCTTCATCCAGAAGAAAGATTGCCAGTCTTTTGTCAAAGCTCATAAACAGGATTTGCTCCATGGCCCACATAACCTCTGAGAAAGCTTCAATTATCAGTCTGTTAGTGAAATTATCAGCATAAATATTCTGTACACATATCTGCTGATAGGCAGCAGCGTCCACAAGCAGTACTTCGCTGTCACTTTCCGCATCTATATGCACGTCAAACGTAATGTTCTCCAGTATACAGGAGGCAGATAAAATACAGATATTATCCTCTCTCAAACGGAACAAGGTAACTTCTTTTCCCTCCTCCGACAGGATATAGACCCTTAGTTCTCCCTTTTTAATCAACAGGATTCCAATACAGTCATTGCTGCCGCTGTGAATTTTTGCTCCCTTTTCATATTTGACAGGAACGGTACTGTTTAATAACCGGTTTTTTTGTCCTTCAGACAGGTCCTCCCAAAATCCCAGGGAATGGGTTATGTAGTTCATATCCTGCTCATTTACCATAGCTACCTCATTTCTAGAAATCGCCATACCTGCATTTTCTACTGCCGGTAAGATCCTGTTTACATTATACTACTGTTTATTATATAAAATACCGGCCTTTTCGTAAACTACGAAAAGGCCGGTATCTGTTTGGAGATATTCTTACAGTACAGTTTTCCAGAGTCCATGAAGATTACAGTATTCATATGCTGCTACCGGCTCTTCATCCGTCAGGTTAAATACAGCCTTAGGTTTTTCACCAGGCTCTAAGAAACGTGCAAGAATGCCTTTTGTAGTCTCAAGATATACCCACTGGATGTAGTGCTCCTCTGTCATAGGATGCTCTACACTTCCAATACAGACAGTTACGGTATTACCGTCCTTTTCTACTACCGGAAGGTGTTTCTCTGTAGCCGCTTCTGTAGTGTTGGCAACCAACTCATCCATCTTATCGCCGCAGCATGTTAAAGGTGCTCCTGACTCATAAAAAAATGTAACGATGTTTCCGCAATGTTTACATTTATAAAATCTTGCTTCTTTCTTCATAATATCCTGCCTTTCCGTGCCATTGGCACCTATACCTATCTGTTATGTGATTAATAGTTTGTTGCGAGAACACGGAAATATGCCTGTGGATGATCACATACGGGACATTTCTCCGGTGCTTTCTTTCCAACATGTATATGGCCGCAGTTGGCGCATTGCCAAACAGTATCACCCTCTTTGGAAAATACGAGACCCTCTTCTAAGTTCTTTAGGAGTTTTCTGTATCTTTCCTCATGTTCTTTTTCAATCTTGGCAACGCCCGCAAATAGTCTTGCAATCTGGTCAAAGCCTTCCTCTTTTGCTACTTTAGCAAATTCGTCATACATCTGTGTCCATTCGTAATTCTCTCCGGCGGCGGCATCCGCAAGGTTGGTTAATGTATCTGGCATACCGTCATGAAGTAGTTTAAACCACAGTTTTGCATGCTCTTTTTCATTATTTGCAGTTTCAAGAAAAAGTTCTGCTATCTGCTCATAACCTTCTTTTTTCGCTTTTGAAGCATAATATGTATATTTGTTTCTTGCTTCGGATTCTCCTGCAAAAGCTGCCTTTAAATTCGCTTCTGTTTTCGTGCCTTTTAACTCTTTCATCTTAGCTCTATCCTCCACTTTTCGTTTCTTGCAGAATCAGTATGAATAGCTGATTCCCGCTTCTCATTGATTTGATTTGGTATGCACATTGAAAAAAGAGCACGCACTTATTGTAAGTATGAGCTCTTTTTTTATGTCAACTTCAATTAAATCTGTGTAAATGAATCTTTGCTTAATCCGCAAACTGGGCATACCCAATCCTCAGGTATATCCTCCCATGCTGTGCCGGGTGCAATACCGCCATCTGGATCGCCTGTCTCTGGATCATAAATATAACCGCAAGGGCATTCGTATTTCATGTAAAACACCTCCTTAAAGTAGTATTTTTTCTTTATACTCTGTTGTTTCGTCAGGTAATAATATTGGTATATCATTCCTCTATCACATATTATAAAGCAGTTAAATTATAGCATAAAATGAAATTGATTACAACCTTAAAAGCAACGGTTCTTATCAGTTTTCTCACAATTACTTAATTTAATACACTGATAACAGATTTCATTTGCAAGACCTGCATTGCTAAAATATTCTTTTATATTCTGAAGGGTAATCTCAGCAATTTTATTCAGCGCTTCCCTGGTCAGGAAGGCCTGATGGGAGGTCACGATAACATTTGGCATAGAAATCAAACCGGAAAGGATATCATCTTTTATGATTTCTCCCGAAAGGTCCTCATAGAAGAACTCCGTTTCTTCTTCGTAAACATCCAGAACAGCTCCGCCAACCTGCTCTTCCTTGATAGCATTTAATAAAGCTTCGCTGTCAATAAGGGCACCTCTTGAAGTATTGATAATATAGATACCTTTCTTCATCTGTTGAATGGTTTCTTTCTTGATCATATGCTTCGTTTCTTTTGTAAGGGGGCAATGGAGAGAAATAATATCTGATTCCCTGCATAATTCATCCAGGTCCACATAGTGAATACCTACATCTTTCACAGGATATGGATCATAAGCAAGCACCTTCATACCAAAACCTTTACAGATGTCAATAAAGACACGGCCAATCTTACCGGTTCCTATGACACCTATGGTTTTTCCGTATAAATCAAAACCAGTAAGACCATTTAAACTGAAATTATGCTCTTTGGTTCTGTTATAGGCTCTGTGAATCTTACGGTTCAGGGTCAGGAGCAGAGCCATAGCATGCTCTGCAACTGCATAAGGCGAATAAGCTGGAACTCGGACTACATGAATCTTACCGTAAGCCGCCTTGAAGTCTATATTATTATAGCCTGCGCATCTCATTGCTATTAGCCTTACACCTTCATTATAAAGGATATCTATGGTCTTTGCATCGATGGTATCATTTACAAAAGCTACCACCACTTCATAACCTCTCGCCATAATGGCTGTATCTGCATTCAACTTGGGTTCAAAATAATCAATTTCAAAACCAAACTTGTCCTTAAACATATCAAAATAAATCTTATCATAGGGCTTTGTATCAAAAAAACAAATTCTGCTCATTCTGCACCATGCCTTTCTGTATTATCAGACAGTTTCATTGTTACCAATTTCCAAGGTAGCATACATACAAAATAACAAAACCCATAACATGTTTTCTGTAAACGGACTTATTGGGGAGCAGAGAACTTCTCAATTCTCTCTTTCATTGTTTTGTTAAAGTTCTCAACTTTTCTGTCATACTCTTCTTCCATCAGGGAAGACGCGAGCAAAAAGTCAGCCGTCGCCAGATTATTGGCTATGGGAATATCATAAACCACAGCAATACGCAATAATGCCTTAACATCAGGATCATGAGGCTGGGATTCTAAAGGATCCCATAAAAAGATTACAAAATCGATTCCTCCCTCTACGATTCTTGAGCCAATCTGCTGGTCACCTCCTAAAGGTCCGCTGTTGTACCCCTTAACGGGAAGCCCGGTCTGCTCAGAAATGAGTCTTGCCGTTGTACCGGTTCCGCATAGAAAATGGCTTTTCAGTATATCCTTATGTCTATCTGCCCATTTCACCAATTCCTGTTTTTTTCCGTCATGAGCGATCAATGCAATATGCTTTTTCTTACCTATTTTAAAATAAATAAAATCATCAAGTAACATTATGCCTCCTGTTCCTTCTCCAGCCTTTATTTGTTATGTATATTCTTGCCAGTAAAGTATTTATTATTACACTTCTATCATACTTGCTTTACCAGAAAAATGCAACGCAAATATACGCTTTGCCCCTGTCTTCTGTTCTTATATAAAACCTACAGAAAAATGTATAATTATAAGTACTCAGTTTGTATTTTTATCCTTATTACTTGTGAAATGCTCATTTTTATGTTAAACTATATACTATATCGTTTTGCAGGAAAAGTAAATTTGATTAAATAATACTAATAAATGCAAAATAATACATAGTATTACAAAAAAATATACCCCAAAGGAGGCTGTTATGAGTAATATGAACATTTCCAGTATTACACCGGAGATTCTGGCATTGTCTGACCTATGTGCCAAAAATAGTGTGATTGATTCCTCTCTTTACACCAAATATCAGGTAAAAAGAGGTCTTAGGGATGTCAGTGGAGCGGGAGTTTTAACTGGTCTTACAGAAATAGCGGAAGTCCGCTCCCATTTATTTGTCGACTCCGAGTACATTCCCTGTGAAGGACAGCTTTTTTACAGGGGTATCGATGTAAAACAGATCGTTCAGGGTTTTATTGAAGATAATCGCTTTGGTTTTGAAGAGGTTACCTATCTCCTGTTATTCGGCAAGCTCCCAAGTATCGAAGAATTGACGAGTTTCAAGGCATTATTAGGTGAATACCGTTCACTTCCCACCTCTTTCGTCAGAGATATTATTATGAAAGCTCCCAGTAAGGATATGATGAATACATTGGCAAGAAGCGTCCTGACTCTGTACTCCTACGATGATCTGGCGGATGATATTACACTGCCTAATGTCTTAAGGCAATCCCTTCAACTGATATCCTTATTCCCTTTGTTATCCGTTTATGGTTATCAGGCTTACAGTCATTATCATGACGGACAGAGCCTGGTTATACATACGCCGGATCCTAATCTTTCAACTGCTGAATTAATCCTGCATCTATTAAGATCCGACAGTAAATACACTCCTCTGGAAGCTAAAATTCTTGACGTTGCACTGGTTCTCCATGCAGAACATGGCGGCGGTAACAATTCTACTTTCACCACCCATGTAGTAACCTCTACCGGTACGGATACCTATTCCTCTGTGGCAGCTTCTTTGGGCTCTTTAAAAGGACCTAAGCATGGCGGTGCAAATATCAAAGTTATTCAAATGTTCGAGGATATGAAAAATGTCATCCGGGATTGGGAAGACGAAGATGAGGTACGTGCATATCTGGCTGCACTGCTTCAGAAAAATGCCTTTGATAAATCAGGCCTTATTTATGGTATGGGCCATGCGGTATATTCGATTTCTGATCCAAGAGCCGAAATCTTTAAAGGTTTTGTTGAAAAATTATCCCTTGAAAAAGGGCGTGCCAAAGAGTTTAAACTCTATAATCTGGTGGAAACTCTCGCTCCGGAAGTAATTGCAAAGGAACGTCAGATATATAAAGGTGTCAGTGCCAATGTGGATTTCTACAGCGGTTTCGTATATAGCATGTTAGATCTGCCTCTTGAATTATATACCCCTATCTTTGCCATCGCCAGAATATCCGGCTGGAGCGCTCATAGAATGGAGGAGCTCATTAATGCAGGTAAGATAATTCGTCCTGCCTATAAGAATGTAGCGAAGGTAAAACCTTATTCCAAATTAAAGGATCGCACCTGATAATCCTGGAATTAATCCCCCCAGGCGGCGTCATTGCAGTTTCCTGCAGAAAGCAAATCCTTTCGTGATAAACAGCAAAGACAAATTGATATAAATTGAGGCTGCTGCAAATCTGCAGCAGCCTCAACTTGCTTACTTTTTCAGATTAATCCTTCTGTTTAAACAATCCGATAATAAAGAGCAGTATTACTGCACCAACGACGGACACAATAAAACTCCAGATGTTTAATCCTGTTGCAGGACCCCAACCAAAAATACCTGCCAGCCATCCACCGATAAATGCTCCGACGATACCTACAAGGATATTCATACCAACACCCATCTGGCTGTCTTTCTTCATAATCTTACTGGCTATCCAACCAGAAATACCTCCAAGAATTAACCAAACAATAATATTAGTAATCTCCGGCATCTTATTACCATCCTCTCTCGTTTTTAATTTTGTCAATGATTTTGTTTGCTTTTCCGGCAGCTTTCTCTTTTATTTCTTCCCCTTTTTGGCTGATATCACTGCCCACCTGCTGCAGTTTACCTTTTAGCTCCAACTGGTCCGAGTTCACTGCTTTTCCGGCAACCTCTTTGACCTTTCCTGATATATGATTGATCTGGTTATTAAATTTATTGTCCATAATAACACCTCTTTTCTGAATATCCTGAATGATAGAACATTCGTTAATCAGTAGTTTAGATATTAAAGTTTACTTACCTACTCCACTTTATTTTAGTATGTTAAAAGAACAAGTAAAAA
Source organism: Anaerocolumna sp. AGMB13020 (assembly GCF_033100115.1). NCBI lineage: Bacteria > Bacillati > Bacillota > Clostridia > Lachnospirales > Lachnospiraceae > Anaerocolumna > Anaerocolumna sp. AGMB13020. The sequence continues at coordinate 1,979,033 of NZ_CP136910.1, forward strand.
ATACTGGGAATATGAGTTATATTATGATGTCCGGTATTTTTTAACAGCTTCAATCAATTTTATCAGAAAACTTAATTATTCGAGAGTCCCTGTGCTTTTACAAATTAGCTGGGGAGGTTTCATTTTTAGAAATTTCTTATATTGATATTTTTTCTCTCTAGTTAATTTTTATATAAAATGTGAAATCGCAGTACATTATCTGCTAACAGGAAGGTAACTACTTCTTTTTAGTCCTCTACCATATTCTTAACTTTTTCTGCAATTTTAATTTCATGAAAACCATAAAATTTCATTGCATTTGTTTCGAGAAACATTGTTTTATCTTCTTCTGTGAGCAATTTGGATTTTGTCACAAAGTCCAGACTCATAAGGTAGGTAATAGCTGTCATGGTCCTGGGATAATCACTCCCCCACATCAGCTTATCCATACCGCAGATTTCTCCGGCAGTCAATATGGCACGTACTGCCGATTCATAAGGGTAAAACTCCTTATGGAACAACCAGGTAATACCTCCGCTTTCTATATAGACATTCGGATATCTTGCCAGCTTTATCTGCTCTTCCCAACCCTTCACAGTAACCATTCCAAAATGTCCTATGGCTATTTTAAGCTTTGGAAAGCTTTGAACCAATTCCTCAAGAATTTTAGTTTGAGCATTTCCTTCTGCCAGATCAATGGAGATAAACAGGTTTTCTTTTTCCGCTTTCTGAAATATAGGGCTGCAGGAATACAGATCGTGACTTAAACGTCCTGCACATATTTTGATTCCATCAAATCCCTTTACGCGGTAGTTCTCCTGCTCTTCATAAAGAGAGCAAATTCTGAAACGCTCCGGATAGCCTGACTTTACAGTAAGGAGATACTCATCCTGATTTCCGTCAATGTATTCCTGGGTGATAACACTGCCCCCCACTCCTGCATAATCCATGTTCGCCAAAAAGGCTTCCGCCGTATTCCTTCCATCATACAGATAAGGTGGCAGCATTTGCCGAAGTTCTCCCCCAAAATCACTGCGTCCCCCATAGAGACCGACAACGGGTTTACCATTGACTAATCCCTGCTGCTTGTTCCAAAGGTGTGCATGTGCATCGATTATCATAATTCTACCAATACCTTTTCCAGCGAACCGTCATTTTCTGCAAGTGCCTTAAAGGCCGCATCTGCCTGGTCTATCGGATAAACGCAGCTTACCATCTTCATAATATCAACCTTACCGGAGGCTACAATGTCAATGAGCTCTGTAAAATCTGCTGCAAAGGAATTCCTGCTGCCAAAGATATTTAATTCCTTTTTTAACAGGATTGAATGCAGGAAGGTGGTTTCTTTCTTTCCGTTTCCGATTAATATGATATTTCCTCCAAAGGCAGCACAATCTATACAATTTAAGAAGGTTGCAGAAAGCCCGCAGGCTTCAATGCATACATCAAATCCACCGCCTTTCGTAATTCTATCCGTCTCCTCCTTCAGGGAGGAAGTAATCGTATTAATGACTCCGTCAGCGCCGAATTCCTTCGCTATTTCCAGTCTTCCATCCAGAATATCTGCTATGTAAACTTCTGCCCCCTTAAGTTTGGCAGATATCAGGGCAAAAAGACCGATTGGTCCGGCACCAATCACCAAAATCTTGTCCGTCGGTTTTATGGCAGTTCTTGCTACCGCATGATAACCAATACTAAACGGCTCAATTAAGGCTAATTCCTTTGCAGAAAGGCCTTTACCGGGATAGATCCGCTCTATCGGCATAGTGATAAACTGGCTGAAGCTTCCGTCCCGTTGTACTCCCATTGTCTGGTTATCCATACAGCAGTTAACAAGTCCTCTCTCACAAGAATAACAGCTGTTGCAGTTAAAATAAGGATTAGCCGTTACTACATCCCCTGCTTTCAGTCCTTTCTCATTTTCCGGAATGCTTATGATCTCCGCGCTGAACTCATGTCCGGGTATTCTGGGATAAGTGGTAAAGGGTTGATTTCCCGTGTAGCTTGCAACATCCGCACCACAGATACCGCAGTAGAGGATTTTAAGCAGCGCTTCGCCCGCTTTCGCTTCAGGTTTTTCTGTTTCAACAATCTTAATATTATATGGTTCAGAAATCAGTACCGTTTTCATAAATTAAGTCCTTTCTTTTCCAGGCAGGCATATTACAGAAATTCTCCCAAGGAATTTCCCTGTCAGTATTTATATCTTACCTGTATTTATTTTTGCCCGTTTTATTTTTGTCAGTATTTATTTCTTGCCAGTATTTATTTCTTGCCAGTATTTATTTTTGTCTGTATTATTTTTGTCAGCATTTATTTCTTGCCAGCATTTATTTCTTGCCAACATTTATTTCTTGTCAGCATTTATTTCTTGCCAGTATTTATTTCTTGCCAGCATTTATTTCTTGCCAACATTTATTTCTTGTCAGCATTTATTTCTTGCCGGCATTTATTTCTTACCAGCATTTATTTCTTGCCAGCATTTATTTCTTGTCAGCATTTATTTCTTGCCAGCATTTATTTCTTGCCAGCATTTATTTCTTACCGGCATTTATTTCTTATCAGCATTTATTTTTTACAGTATCTATTACCTTTCATGACTTAACGGTTTTTGTCAATATACTTCTCATTCCAAATAACTGCTGTTTTCATGGGAGATTCCTTACTGTAAATTTTCTCACGGTAGGCCTTTATAGGATCGGCAATGAACTCTTCCTTCTCTATGATACTGACGATTTCATCATATCTGCTCTCTGCCAATATCTGAATGGCCTTCTCCATGTGATCCTGCCTGAAATTAATAGAACCAAATATCAGATGATTCTCAAAACCAAAAGGCATTGTTTTAAAAGAAATCTCTGGTCCAAGAGAAAAGCTGTTAAAAACGCCATTACAACCCAGCACTTTATGTTCAAAAGCAATCTTATGCTCTAATTCACTTCCGCTTACTCCTATAAATGTGGTAGCTCTGCCTCCTGCAGCAGCTATTATGGCAGCCGCTAATTCCTCCGGTGTGCCATAGTTGTTCTGTACATACAGTCCGCCTGCCTGTTCTATGGCAAATTGAACCTTCTGGGAATCTGCGGCACTTCGGCCTACAAAGATAATTTTTGCATTTTTATGATTTCTTCTGATTAAATCGGCAATAAACATTCCGGTTGTACCCAGACCAAATATAACAGTCCTGTCAAAAATTGCTTCTGCAGCATAGCTTCGGGCTTCTGTTTCGCTGCATTTTCTCCGCGCCATTTCCACCCGAAAATTATGAGCACTGCCTAAGTCCTCCATTCTTTCCAACTGGAATACCATACAGGCATAAGGGTCCGGGAATACCATTTTCTTTGCAAAGGAAAGGTCCAGCTTACCCTCTCTTACATAACCTTCCGGTATGGGCAGCAGCATATCCGGATGGAAATAATTCCGGTCACTGAATAATCCATCTGCCTGGTCACAGCCATACTCGAAATAAGTTTCCTCTTCCGTATAGCGGGTGGGATCATAGCTGTCTCCGCCACGGATTAAAACAATTGCAAACCTTTCCTGAGAAGGTACCCACACCACTCCTTCATGCCCATTTATAAGCCGGTTGGTACCCTCCGGGAATTTACTGCTTAAAAGACCTTCTTTTCCCATTCTCATCAATTCGTTATCCGTTCCGCAAAAACCAACAATTACAGGCTCGGCCAGTATGCCTTCCTTTTCTTCCTCTCCCCTGAGTCTCTTACGCGGCGGATTCTTAATCTCCACTTCACCATATACCAATGGTGCGGTTTCACTGTTCTGAAAATATGTTGCATTTACAAGCATAATTACTTTCCCTCCTGTAACTTGAAATTAGTCTGAATGCTGTGTCTTACAGCTGTATAGCTTAATCGGGTATGATTACACCTTTTTGCAGCATCACATTGGCATATAATGCCGTTTCTCCTGTTGCAATGATTGCATAAGCGGTCTTAGCCTCTTCATAGAATCGGAAACGTTCCGTATATTCTATCATTACGTCTCCTCTGGCATCATATTTTTTTAGTATTTCCTTATAGGTATCCCATATTGGTGTCTCGACTCTGTCTCCTGGTACCACCTCCATAAGCTTTACCGGATGCTCCGTATAATTATCCAGTGGAAACAGGCTTAACACGGCTTCCAGGATCTCAGGAATTCCATGACCATCACAACGTATTACAATAGCGTTCTTTCCCATAGATTCTGCCGGAAAATTCCCGTCTGCTATGACTACTCTGTCACTGTGCCCCATTTCGCAAAGTACCTTTAAAAACTCCGGTGACAAGATAGCCGATATGCCTTTTAACATAAATACCTCCTCCTTCTATGTAAACTTGATCGTAACTGTTTCTCTCTTAATCTTACTTCAGAAGACCTGCCTTTATAAGGTCTAAACCTGACTATTCACAAATATATATGTCGTGTTAGCGCATATTTGCAGCTTGACTAACCTGCATCTGTTCGCTAGAATAGATATATAAAATAACTGCCTCAAGTATTGCTTTTCATAAATTACATTTATTATCCCTAGCAGAAATCTGAGCCGAGGCAAGGCGTAGGAATGAGGCGTAGTGGTAGTATCCTGGTCCTAGCCATTGATACCAACCCGGAATCGATGTAAATAGCGAGTGTTGAAGTAAGTGAAATTTATGCAAGGGTGTACTAGGTTCTAATCAGAAAGGATACTGTATGAAGCTCTATTATGATACCGTTAATATTACTTTTTGTATGGAACAGTACAGAATTTCATCGCTTCATTTTGTATACGAGCAATTTCTGCGCTCGATTCCCTGTCACAGTCACAGCGATAACAGTTACGAAATCCATTATATTTCCCATGGTAAGGGAAAAGTCAAAATCAATGGTATTCCCTATCCTATTGTACCCAATACACTGTATATTACCGGTCCTCACGTGGAGCATGAGCAAATTCCAGATGCTCAGGACCCCATGTTTGAATATTGTATCTATCTGAAAACAGAAAAACTAAGCAAAGGAAAACAGCAAAAAAAAGCTGACAATTACATGCAGCTTTTTTTAGAAACGAAATTCTGGTTTGGACAGGACAGTCAGAATATTCATGCCCTGATGCAGCAAATATTTTATGAATTGGAGAAAAAATATGACGGTTACTATAAGCTGGTAGAAACTCTTTTACAGCAGCTTATTATCAAAATGTCAAGAAATTATGTGCGTATACCAATGAATCATGAAAAGACTATTCCTTTTGATCTGGGTTATGGTAAATTCCTTATCATAGAAGAATACTTTTTATATGAGTATAAGAATCTTTCCTTAAACATATTAGCAGAGCGCTTAGGCTTAGGCACAAGACAGACAGAGCGGCTCTTAAAAAAACACTACGGGAAATCCTTTCTTCAAAAGAAAACAGAAGCCAGGATGTCTGCGGCGTTAATCTTTCTTTTGGATCCGAATAATCGTATTACGGATATTGCCCTGGATATCGGATATTCCTCTTCCGAACACTTTTCCAATGCCTTTAAAAGATATTACGGCATGACCGCCAGAGAATACCGAAAAAAATGCTGAAGACCTTGTCTTTCAGAGGAAGAACCAAATACCTTCTTCTCTTTGCACAATCTTCAGCACCATAAGCAGCTACATCTTTCTGAATCTTTCATAACGCTGCTGGGTTATTTCATCCGTGTCTTTCTTTTTATAGGAATGTATAAAGGATAAAATCTCTGTCCTTAAGGCTTCTGCCACACAGCATAAATTCTCCAGGTTCAAAGGCTCCTCCTCCGGAATAATCCGTTCGATAATGCGAAGCTCCAGAAGGTCTTTTGCAGTTATCTTCATGACTTCCGCTGCATCCGATGCTTTTCTGCTGTCTTTCCAGAGTATGGAGGCAAAACCCTCCGGTGATAATATGGAATAGATTGCATTCTCCATCATCCATACCTCATTTGCAACTGCTAAGGCAAGAGCTCCTCCGCTGCCGCCTTCACCGATAATAATACTTAGAACAGGTACCTTAAGCCCGGACATTTCAAAGAGATTCCTGGCTATCGCTTCTCCCTGACCCCTTTCTTCCGCTTCTATTCCCGGATAAGCTCCTGGGGTATCTACAAAGCAGATAACCGGTCTGTTAAATTTCTCTGCCTGCTTCATCAGTCTTAAGGCTTTACGGTATCCGGAAGGATTAGCCATTCCGTAATTACGCCTGGTATTCTCTTTAAGATTACGGCCCTTCTGAAGACCGATTACCGTTACATATTCCCCGTCTATCACAGCAATTCCGCCGATGACCGCACCGTCATCTTTCCCTTGTCTGTCACCATGGAGCTCTGTAAATTTATTAAAGATACCGCTGATAAAATCAAGGCTGGTAGGTCTGCTAATTCCTCTTGCTATTTCAACACGTTCCCACGCTGTTAATTCTGCCGGCATATTACCTCCCATCTGCGTACTTTTGCATGCACATTATAAAAATTTATTCTTCTTTGCTGTCTATACCTGCATCCTGGCTCTTTACCAATAGTGATAAGGTCTGTCTTAACTTATTACGTTTTACCACTTTGTCAACAAAACCGTGTTCCAGTAAAAATTCAGCACTCTGAAAACCTTCCGGTAATTTCTGTCCAATGGTCTGTTCAATTACTCTTGGACCTGCAAATCCAATTAAAGCACCTGGTTCAGCAATTATAACATCACCTAACATAGCAAAGCTTGCCATAACGCCCCCGGTGGTGGGATCTGTCAGTACCGGTATATATAATAATCCTGCCTCATCATGCTTCTTGATTGCCTGTGCTGTTTTCGCCATCTGCATCAGGGATACGATTCCCTCCTGCATTCTGGCTCCTCCGGAACAACAGAACAATACAACCGGAAGCCGTCTTTTTGTTGCTTTTTCCACAAGACGGGTAATCTTCTCCCCAACGGTCTCTCCCATGCTTCCCATTAAAAATGCAGAGGCCATGACACCAATAGCAACCTTTGTGCCATCGATGTTCCCTTCGCCTGTTATCACTGCATCTTCGAGTCCGGTTGCCATACGAAGGTGATTTAATTTATCCTGATATCCGGGGAAATTTAGGGGGTCGCTTACCGGAAGATTCACATCCCATTCCTCAAAACTTCCTTTATCCAGTATCATACTAAGTCTTGCCCTGGGGCTGATTCGGAAATAGCCGCCGCATACAGGGCAGATAAAATAGTTCTGGATCACATCCTCCAGATAGACAATCTCACCGCATTTATCGCATTTGTCAAAGAGGCCCTCGGGAATCTGTGCATCATAGATGGAATCTTTTATTTTCTGTCCCTGGTTCAGGAGTTTTTGCTCCGTACCAGCTGATATATTTTTCTTAAACATTTCCTTAAGCATGGAACTCCCCTCTGTGCGCCTTGCACACTACAAATCGGGATGCCGAAAAACAACGAGTTTTTCAGTCTAACCTCTAATTCGAACCTAAAATACATATTCGTAATCACTACAGCCACATCTGCTTGCAAATGTATTATTGCTACAGATACGATCATATCTTTAACAACTCACACAAACAGCCATTCTCACAGCATCGCATTTCAGCCAAAAGTGGAAATGGCTTTCTTATATCGCTTCCGGCATTTCTTTGTCTTCCTGCATTTCCTTGTCTTCCGGCATTTCCTTGTCTTTTTGTATATCCCGGTCTTTTGATGTTTCCTTTTCTATCTGCATTTTCTTGTCTATCTGTATTTCCTTGTCTTCCATCAACAGTCTTTCCACAAAACCTGTGTCCGTATTACCGTTCTTAAAGTCCTCGTGATTTATGAGCATGTACTGGAAATCCAGATTGGTTGTTATCCCTTCAATGACAAGCTCTCCAAGTACACCTCGCATTTTACGAATTGCCTTCTCTCTGTCCGTATCATGAACCATGAGCTTTACTATAAGAGAATCATATGCCGACGGTATTTTATACCCGGCATATAGGGCGGAATCGATGCGGACACCGTTACCACCGGGGAAATGAAGAGAGGTTACTGTTCCTGGACAGGGCATAAAACCTTTTAAAGGGTTTTCAGCATTAATCCTGCATTCAATGGCGTGACCGTTCATCTTGACATCAGCCTGTGTCAGGTTTAAGGTCTTACCTTCTGCAATACCTATCTGCTCTTTGATCAGGTCAATTCCCGTTATCAGCTCTGTAATTCCATGTTCCACCTGTATTCTTGTATTCATTTCTATAAAATAAAAATTATTCTCTTTATCCAGGATAAATTCAATGGTTCCGGCATTTTGATAACCCGCTGCTTTGGCAGCTTTTACTGCTGCTTCGCCCATGGCTTCCCGTATTTCAGGGGGCATACGATAGGCTGGTGCTTCTTCTATGAGCTTCTGATGTCTTCTCTGCAGTGAGCAATCCCTTTCACCCAGATGAATGACATTGCCATAATTATCTGCTAATATCTGAAATTCAATATGCCTTGCACTTTCAATGTATTTCTCAATATACAGGGTATCATCGCCAAAAGCATTCTTTGCTTCCTGCCCTGCAGTCTCAAAAAGCTTCACAAATTCTTCTTCCGCCCGAACGATACGCATTCCTTTGCCACCGCCGCCGGCACTGGCTTTTACGATAACCGGATAACCGATTTCATTTGCAATCGTAAGGCCTTCCTCAGAGGAAGCTACTGCTTCTTTGGTTCCCGGTACTACCGGAACACCAGCCTCCATCATAGTCTTTCTGGCTTCGGATTTGTTTCCCATCTTATCAATGACCTCACCGGTGGGACCAATGAAAGTAATTCCGCATTTTTCACATAAATCAGAAAATCTGGCATTCTCAGAAAGAAATCCAAAGCCCGGATGTATGGCATCTGCTCCTGCTGCACAGGCTGCGCTTATGATTCTGTCCATCTTTAAATAACTGTCTTTTGAGGATACCGGCCCGATGCAGATGGTCTCATCTGCCAATTGGGCATGAAGGGCTTCCTTATCAATATCCGAGCATATAGCTACGGAAGCAATTCCAAGTTCTCTGCAGGCACGAATTATACGTACTGCGATTTCTCCTCTGTTGGCAATTAGTATCTTATTAATCATAGCTCCCTCTTTCCTAGCCGAGGACAAAAATAAGTTCTGCTTCTGCAAATACCTTCTCTTCGTTAAAGGCCTTCGCTGTGGCAATCCCTATATTTCCTTTCCTTTTTATCAGCTCAACTTCCATTGTGAGAACATCTCCCGGAAAAACTTTGTTGCGAAACCTTGCTTTGTTAATACCTCCAAATAAAGCATTCTTACCCTTGTTTTCTTCAATGGAAAGACAGATTACCGCACCAACCTGTGCCAGTGCTTCTATGATAAGCACTCCCGGCATAACCGGTTCTTCCGGAAAATGACCTTCAAAATAAGGTTCATTGTAGGAAACGCATTTCCTGCCGACAGCACGTTTTCCGGGGTCTAATTCCAGAATCCTGTCTACCATTAAAAAAGGACTTCTCTGAGGTATGATCTTCTTAATTTCATTAATATCCAACATATTATTACTTTTCTCCCTATCCTGCGCTTATCAGGCTTAATCAGCTTATACCTACAGTGGTCTGATATAGATCAACGGCTGTCCGTATTCCACCATATCCTTGTTATATGCAACTATCTTATCAACGATTCCATCGTATTCTGATTCAATTTCATTCATTAGTTTCATGGCTTCAATGATACCAACGGCCTGCCCCTTCTTAACCTTGTCACCTACTTGAACATAGGGTTCACTGTTCTGGGATTTTGCGGTATAAAAGGTACCCACCATGGGGGATTTAATCACTAACAGGTTTTCCTCTGATTCAGAAGTGCTCTCCTCCTTTACCGGATGAATAACCTTCGTCAGGACTTCTCCTGCCTCTTTCTGGATACATTCCAGTTCCAGTGACACCTCTCCGTCTTTGTAACGGAAGGCTGTTAAATTACTGGAAGAGACAGCTTTTATTAATTGAAGAATTTCTTCCTGTTTCACTTCTAATCCTCCTTTCTTACATAAGTTATATTCTGACTGCTCATAGATATAAAATGTATGATTCACTGGTATTTTATACCTTTAGGTTTTCAAAAACTCTTGTATTCTTCTGAGTACTGGTGCAAGCCTCTTTCGACTTACCTGATATCTTGCAGCAATTGAGTTCGCTTATATAAATTTCGTTACTCAAAAAATTTCGTTATTCTAAAGCTTCGTTATTTTAAAGAATTGTTATTTTATGAATTTATTATTTCATGGCTTTGTTATTTTAAAGATTTGTTATTTTATGGTTTTGTTATTTTATGGTTTTGTTATTTTAAGGCTTTTTAAGGCTTCGTTACTCTGTGAATTTCTTAACCAGTAAGCTGCCGTTATGACCGCCAAAACCTAAGGAATTGGATATAGCATAATTTATTACTCTGTCGGTTACAGGTGTCTTTACATAATTTAAGTCCAGCTCCTCATCGGGTATTTCATAACCTACCGTTGCATGAACATAATTCTCCATAACGGATTTTACACATACAATGAACTCAACTGCACCTGCTGCACCCAGCAAATGTCCGGTCATTGACTTGGTGGAATTCACAAGGAGATTATAGGCATGGTCTTTAAAGGCCATCTTTATGGATCTGGTTTCAAACAAATCATTATGGTGGGTGCTGGTTCCGTGAGCATTGACATAATCAACCTCCTCCGGTGTTATTCCAGCTTCTTTTACTGCTGTAAGCATAGCTCTTGCTGCACCTTCTCCGTCTTCGGAAGGAGAAGTAATATGAAAAGCATCACAAGTTGCACCGTAACCGGCTATTTCCGCCAATATGGTTGCTCCTCTCTCCACCGCATGTTCATAGGATTCCAATACTACGATTCCTGCTCCTTCTCCCATAACAAAACCGCTTCTGTCTTTATCAAAAGGGATGGAGGCTCTCTTAGGATCTGTTTCGGTGGTCATGGCTGTCAGCGCGGAAAACCCTGCCACACCAATAGGGCTGATAGCTGCTTCTGTACCGCCTGCTATCATGACATCTGCTTCGTCACACTGTATATAACGAACCGCATCACCAATAGAATGAGTACCCGTTGCACAAGCTGTAACCACATTGGTACATTTACCCTTTAGCCCGTACTGGATTGCCACGTTGCCAGCAGCCATATTCGAGATCATTAAGGGTACCAGCAAAGGAGCAACTCTTTTTGGCCCTTTCTCCACAAGCTTTGAATGCTCCCTTTCAACTGCCTGAAGGCTTCCGATACCGGAACCTACACAAACACCGACTCTGGTTACATCTTCTTTTGTCAAATCCAGTCCTGAATTCTTAATAGCTTCACCTGCTGCAGCTACAGCAAACTGACAGAAGTTCTCCATACGTTTGGCAGTCTTGGCTTCCATATAGTCTTCGGGTTTAAAGTCCTTTACCTGTGCCGCCAGCTTAACCTTATATTCTGTGGTATCAAAGTAAGTAATCGGTGCAAAGGGTACCTTTTGTTCTTTTATACTTTTCCAAAAATCTTCTATATTATTACCAATAGGTGTAATAACTCCTAATCCGGTAACTACTACTCGTTTTTTCATATTCATATCCATGCCTTTCTAACCACCTGCAAATTTATGATCGCAGGCACCAAGTTACCAGTGTAAAATATTACATTTCACACTATTTTCATGTCTTCCTCAACGTATTTCATGTTTTTCGAAATATGCCTTAATTGTGCCAAAAATTTATATTCCCATACCACCATCTACAGACAATACCTGCCCTGTGATGTAAGAGGCCTTATCAGATGCCAGAAATACCACTGCCTCTGCAATGTCCTCTCCTTCACCAAATCTTTTTAGAGGAATTGTTTCAAGGGCTTTTGCTTTGATCTCCTCTTTTAGATGCACCGTCATATCCGTATTGATATACCCAGGAGCAATGGCATTTACGTTAATATTTCTGGAGGATAACTCTCTTGCCAGGGTTTTGGTCATTCCGATTACACCGGCTTTGGCTGCGCTGTAGTTAACCTGGCCGGGATTACCGTGAATACCGGAAATAGAGGAGATATTTATGATTTTTCCGTATCTTTGCTTTAACATCACTCGAGAGGCATGTTTCAAACAATAAAATACACCTTTTAAATTCGTATCGATAACCTGACTATATTCCTCATCCGTCATTTTAAGAATAAGATTATCTCTGGTGATACCTGCATTGTTTACAAGGATATCCAGTCTTTTTACATTTTCAGCAATCCAGGCAAACATTCTTTCCACATCAGAGGAGCTGGCTACATCACCCTGTAGCAGATAGGCCATGCCGCCGTTATTTTTGATGATTTCTTCTGTTTCCTTTGCAGCTTCGAAAGAACCGCAGTAATTTATAATAACAGTAGCACCGTTCTTCGCAAGAGCAACTGCTATTGCTCTTCCGATACCTCTGCTTCCACCGGTAACGAATGCTGTTTTACCCTCTAGCATGAATAACCTCCTTAAGCTTCTCAAGATCCTGTATTTTCTCTATATTAATAACGGTGACGTTTTTATCAATTTTTCTTATAAACCCTGACAGAGTCTTTCCTGGACCGATTTCTACAAACAGATCCACCCCTGCTGCCAGTAAAGTTCTGACGCTGTCTTCCCATCTTACGGAGGAATACACCTGCTTTGATAAACTCTCTCTGATACCTTCTGCCTCTGTGACAGGTTTTCCGTCTACATTTGCCACATAGGGAATTTCAGGCTTTGATACAATAATGGAGTAAAGTTCCTGAAGAAGCTTATCCCCCGCCCCTTTTAACATAGGGGAGTGAAAGGGTCCGCTGACATTTAGCGGAATAACTCTTTTTGCTCCTGCTGCCGATAACTTCTCACCGGCTGCACTTACCGCTTCTTTCTCTCCGGATATTACAATCTGTCCGGGACAATTATAATTAGCAACTACTGCTATGCCATCCACTTCTGTCAGAACCTTCTCTATGGTTTCACCGTCAAGCCCAAGCACGGCAGCCATACCGCCTAAACCTTCCGGCACAGCAGTTTCCATCAGCTCGCCTCGGATCTTGACCAGTTTAATTCCTTCTTCAAAGGATAAGACGCCGGAAGCTATAACTGCCGGATATTCTCCCAGGCTTAAACCTGCAAAGTAATCAGGGGTCAACCCCAATTCCCTTACGCCTTCGTATATGGCTAAACAGGTGACAGCCATTGCCGGCTGTGTATACCTGGTAATAGATAATTTTGTATTTTCTTCAAAGCACAGCTCCTTGATGTCCATTAAAAGGAGCTCTTCGGCTTTGTCATAAATTTCTTTTGAGGTGCTGTAAGTATCATAAAAATCCTTTCCCATGCCTGCGTATTGAGCGCCTTGACCTGGGAATATAAACGCAGTTTTTCCCATATGTTATGCCCATCCTTTTTGGATTACCTGACAGGCTTCTACTGTTATTTCCTCCAGTATTTCCTTACAGGACTGTTCTTTGGAGATGAGACCTGCTATCTGGCCTGCCATAACAGAGCCTTCGGTGATATCTCCTTCCATAACAGCTTTCCTTAAGGATCCCAGGGTTAGAAGCTCTAATTCCTCAAAGCTTCTGCCTTCCTGCTCCAATTTAAGGTAATTTCTGGTCATGTTGTTGCGAAGAGCTCTTACGGGATGCCCAGTGGAGCGGCCGGTTACTACTGAATCTATGTCCTTCGCACTGATTACTCTCTGTTTATAATTGTCATGTACGATGGATTCCTTTGCTACTACAAATCGGGTTCCGACCTGACCGCCTTTGGCTCCAAGCATAAATACCGCCGCGAGACCTCTTCCATCTCCGATACCTCCCGCTGCTATGACAGGAATGGTAACCGCATCTACAATCTGAGGAATCAGTGCCATTGTGGTAAGTTCTCCAATATGGCCGCCAGCTTCACAGCCTTCTGCTATCAAAGCATCAGCACCACTGCGCTCCATTCTCCTGGCTAACGCAACAGAAGCTACTACCGGTATAACGGTTACGCCAGCGGCTTTCCAATCCTTTATGAATTTTTCCGGATTTCCTGCGCCTGTTGTTACTACCGGAACTTTTTCTTCGATGATTACCTTTGCAATCTCCGATGCGTGAGGATTCAACATCATAATATTAACACCAAAGGGCTTATCTGTTAGCTCTTTGCATTTTCTGATTTCATTTCTTACAATTTCGGCAGTTGCACTGGCTGAAGCAATAATACCAAGCCCTCCGGCTTCAGAAACTCCTGCTGCCAGATGATGCTCTGCCACCCAGGCCATTCCGCCTTGTATAATTGGATATTTTATATGAAGCAAATCACAGATCTCTGTGTGTAATGCTTTCTGACCTTCCATTATTCCACACCCTTATTCTTTAAATAGGTTATTAAGTCTCCTACTGATTCCAGTGAATTTAAATCTTCTGAAGGTATTTCGATATCATATTCTTCTTCCATTGCCATAATCAATTCAAAAAGCTCAAGAGAATCTGCTCCTAAATCCTCTTTGAAAGTGGAGGTCTCTGTAATAGTACCTGCATCTACTGCAAGCTGTGCTGCTATGATCTCTTTAATTTTCTCTAACATATAATCTCCTATCTGTGTGCTAATGCTCACTTACATCTTAAGATGTATTTATTTTTTCTTTTTATTTTCCTGCTGTTCAGGCAGCTTGAATTCTTTATTTTTCTTATAGGCTGTTAATAACTGATCTGTACCTTTTTAAAAAGTTTGAAGATATGTTTTCTTCTGATCAGGACAATCACAAGACCTATGATAACAATAAGTGCCGCTACAATAGCTGTTATAATCCTGAACAGATTCCTGATGCTGCGCTTAAAGACATGAATCGTAAATCCTCTATATTGGGCATTCGGTTCCTCTTCTTCTGCTTCCATGACTGCTACCGTATCATTTTCCGTAAAAAACTCCTCGGAAGCCTCCGTATACTCTTCCAGATGATTCTTAAGGATACTTCCCTTTTCCGCATCATCCTTCCGGTTTAAGGATCTTATATAGAAATATGCCCTTTTAAAAACATTTCCATCTTTGTTTCTTAAATCTTTTTCTGTAAAATTTTCTTTTAAGGAACCGGCATCCAGTTCACTTAACATATTTATCAGCGTTTGTTCATTCATTCTGTTACCTCCTGCTAAAGGTATTGGTTCACACCGTGATTCTTAGTTTTTGGTCAAAGGTAAGCTTCATTTTATTCCGTAGTCTTGACAACCTGCTGTCTACTGCTGTTACGGACATCTTCATAGCACCGGCAATGTCCTTGGAGGACTGCAGATAATAGTACCTGCGCAGTACAAGCTCCCTGTCCTTTTTGTCCAGTTCTCTTATAATCTCATTTAAAAGGAGAATATCCTCTTTTCGAAATACCTGATTTTCTACATTCTGGCTTTGATCGATGTAGTACTGGGCAATATCTGAAAAGTCTTCTTTATATTCCATTCCCTCTCTGCGGCTTAGATCACGAAGCTTATTTATTGCTGTGTTTCTGATAATTACTTTTAAATAAGTTTTCAAGGAGGCTTTTTCCATATCATAACGGTCGATATGCTTCCATAGTTTCATATAAGTGTCATTCACACATTCTTCAATATCTTCATTACGTCCGCCAAGGATTGTACCGGCAATATGGATTAAAAGCTTCTCATACTTTTCAGCCAACTTTAATAAACCCATTTCATTTTTTTCAGACAGCAGGTTTATTATTGCCTCATCCTTCAAGTTAACAGCCTCCTTTCGCATGCTCCAATACTTATACACTTTCCTTTTAAAAATCTTGCAAAAAAATTTTTATTTTTTTCTATTTTTTTTAACTTATAAATTTATAGCGAATTCATTACTGGCAGATGTTGATTTGGTATAATTTCAATGCCTGCTATCTGCCCTGTGGAAAAGCAGTAGAATGAGACGTAATGTTATCTGCAGCACTAGCTTAATTCGTCTTAACAAGAGCTGCTTCCGTATAATTATTACTGCCATTCCAAAGAATCCATTCCGTATACCCGGCATCGTATACGGCCTTTATCTGTGCTCTTATTTCCTCCTGACCGTATTCTGTATGGTGTTTAACCCAGGAGGCTGTAAAATCCTGCAACCAGGGTCTTACCTTTGCTGTTGTTGTTTTTATATCAGCTTCTTCTCCTTCAGTGGTTTCATTATTATTCTCTGCTTCCAGCACAAGCTTTGACTCCTTTAATGCTGCCAGTATGGTATCATACGGCCTCCTATCCGGATAATCGATTCCGTAAGAGCCTTCTGCATAATGAGAAGGATATATCATCGGACAAATGAAATCCAGATATTTTGCCATAGCTGCATAGTCCTGTCCCACAATTTCTGCATCTACCGAACTTCTGATAATAGTTCCGTACACATCTGCCGAGACCTTTACTCCAAGAGGTTTCAGATTATCGCAGGCATATTTGGTAAATTCCGTAATGATATCAATCCTGCTCTTATCCTTTGCCTCTGCTCCATAATTAACGTTTTTCATCCCTACATCTGTGGAGAAGCGGATATAATCGAATTGTATTTCGTCAAAACCCGTTTCAGCAGCTTCTTTTCCGATAGCAATAAGATAATCCCATACCTCCTGTTTATAGGGATTTACCCAGCTGTCACCGCTCTTGTCTTTAAATATTACACCATTCTTATCATGTAAGCTTAAATCTTTTCTTTCTTTTGCCAATAAAGGATCTTTAAAGGATACTATTCTGGCTATGAGATAAATATCTTTCTCTTTCAACTGCTCTACAAGTTTCTTTATATCCTTTATATATCTTGTTCCAGCTCCAATCTCTACCGCCAAAGGAAGTTCTGTCTTATAAGTGATTTCACCAAAATCATTTTTGATGTCGATTACCATGGCATTAACTTCGGTATTTTCCGCCAGAGCTATCAACTCCTGCATATATTCATCAATTCCGGCTCTTGCACCGGAAACATATATGCCGCGTACAGGCTCTGAGGTCTTATTGATAAGATCCTCTGTCAGAGGTTTCTGGCTGTTTACTGAGGCTTCCTGCACACTGTTTCCTAAGTCTTCCAGTGATCCCTCCTGGTTCTTAGCAGTATCCCCAGCCGGTTTATTAACAACTGTATCCTGTTCGGGTATATTGGTGGTCGTAGGCTTCTTTCTCTCAGCCTGCTCATCAAGCTCTGCTTTACCTTGTTTTATGATATCATCCGGCTCATTTAGAGACTTCTGATCTTCCTTTACATCTTCTGCTATAACATTTGGTTGTTTCACTCTGTCTATTATTGAGTAGATAAACTTATCGGGTTCTATGATTCGAAACTGCCACAAGGCAAGAAATAAAATAGCGGTTATTAGGGTAACTGAGAGTATGATAATTCCTGGTAGCCTTCTTTTTCTTTTCGTTCTCATACCCCTGTATTTTCCGGGTTTTATATACATATCACGTTTTCTCATTAATTTTATCTGCCCTTCCGCTTTATGAATCTGTATAATTTATATACTTCTGTATCTCGTTTCACCTGGATCATTCAACACATCAGTGCAGGTCAGCCTTTCCAGATGCTCCTCTTTTCTATGTCAGCTTTTGTACGTGTCATATGATATATTCGTTATATGTAAATTAAATTTACCTATATTATACAGTTCCTGGCAGAGTAGTGCATTATATTTTTTGCCTTTCTTGTCAGAATCATGCAACTAAATCAAATATATATTATTTTTCTGATTATCTGATTACTTTTCCTTTCATAATTTCTGAAAACCCATTCTATGAAATATACTTTATAGAACCCTTAAGTTGGGAATTGACACACCCTTTTTACAGTTATATAATTTTTTTGTATTGTTAATTAATATATTTGACCTATATGAATTTTATTATAAAGCATGCATATTATTCTGGTTGTGTTTTATTCTATTATGAATAAGGGGTATAAAAGATGCAGTTAGGGGGAGCAACAAAATGGATTTTAGTGATCGGTTAAAATTTTTAAGACAAAAGCATAAGCTGACGCAAGGGGAATTGGCTGGTGTTATTGGAATCAAATCAAGCGCAATTGCTAATTATGAATCACAGAGGAATGAGCCCTCTTTTAGCAAGCTGATAGCTTTATCCAATTATTTTAAGGTATCATGTGACTATATGCTTGGAGTTTCCGATAATTCACTTCGCATAGGTTATGGAGATTTTGTTAATGAAACTGCGGACTTTATCAAGAAATATAACTTGCTGTCTCCAGCAGGAAAAGAAGATGTCCTGGAATATGTTAATTATCTTTTGTACAAACAAGAGCAATATAAACAGGATTTGAATGGATAATAGTAAGGAACTGAGCATTAAGCCAATGCGGTAAGAAGCCCCCTGGCTTTCCTCTGCAAACCGGCTGAAAGATATCCTGCCAATATTGTGTGCCAGCTTTGAATAATAATTATTCGCTTTTACACACAATATCGGCAGTGTCTTACAGACAATGTATTACAGGAAAGCCACGAGGCTTCTTGCCGCTTAATATTCTATTTTTGTAACAATTATAACTCAAATTTGTCTATGAGACGGGATAACTCTCTGGATATTTCCTGAAGTAATTTTGTAGAACGTGCTATATTTGCAATACCCTCATTCTGGCATTCCAGTGAGGACGCAATCTCTTCTGTTGCTGCACTTGACTGCTGCGCTACCGATGAAATATTCTCCATTAGATGTATGGCATCCTCTTTGCCTGTATGTACTTTCTTAATATCCGTTACAACACTGTCTACATTAGTAATCACATCATAAATTGCTTTTTCAATAAGTTCAAAAGCCTCTCCTGCTTCCTTGGAGGCTGTGGTAGTATCCTGTACAGTATTAGCTCCTCTATCCATAATCTCTACTGTTCTGGTAAAGGACTCCTCGACTTCTTTGCTTAAGTTTTCGATTCCTTCTATGGATTGGGTGGTCTGTTCTGCAAGTTTAGCAATTTCCTGCGCTACGACTGCAAAACCTTTACCCTGCTCACCTGCTCTGGCACTTTCAATTCTTGCATTTACTGCAAGTAAATTCGTCTGGTCGGCAATCGCTCTGATTACAGAGGTCATATTGACAATTGAACCCAATTTGCCTGCAAGGTCATCCACTGTCCTTTTCATTTGAACAAAAACCGCACCGTTGTCATTAACCTGCTCATGAAGTTCCTTCTGGCATCTGTTTCCGTTTAAGCTGGCAGTCTTAATCTGCTCTATGCTACTCTGGATAACCGCAAGACTTACATACAAGGAATTGACACTGTCAGCCAGTAGATTCATCTTAGAAAGGCCTGTTTGTGAATTATCCGCCAAATCTGCAGCTCCTGCGGTCAGTTCTTCCGATACTTTGGATATTTCCATGGCAGACAGAGAACTTTCCTCCATAGCTGTATTCAGACTATTTACACTGTCAAGTACCTGTATGGAATTGTCCTTAATGCCGCTGACCAGCTGTACCATATTTAATCTCATATTATCAAGGGCTTTACTCATGTCACCAAGTTCGTCTTTGCTGTGTACCTCTGTTTGTTTTCTAAAGTCACCTTCTGCGTATAGCTTCAGGTTCTCTGACATACCAAGAATTGGCTTGATAATCTTGCCGGTAGGTATTACAGCAACTAGTACTGAAACTGCCATTATAATGATTCCGATAACAGCCATATCAAAGAATGCCATCCTAACCTCTTCATACATAGAAGCCAGAGATATTCCGAGATTCAAATAGCCCGACTCACCGTTGTATTGAAATCCGGTTGTGATATTATAGACTTTTGTACCATCAGGCATTTTAAGAATATTCCCTGAAATTTCTTCCCTGGATACAGGGGGTACTTTGTCTCCGCCCACTGTAGCCGAAGATACCCCGTCAACCTCATCTGTCTGTCCGAAGATTTTATCATCCGTTAAGAATACACTGGAATTAGCATCGGATAAAGAAACATAGCTGATATTTCCATTGCTTGCCCCTTTTATCTCTTGGAATATTTCCTGCATTCCTGTCAATTCTGTTACATTGTTCTTAATCAATTCTCTTTTAATCGTTGTTATCAGAGTCTGTCCGTCATTTTTCATCTGCACGGTTACTGCTCTTTGTATCATATAAAAAGATAAAGCCATGTATGCAAGACTGCATACCAGTACTATGATAACGATGATAGCCCTGATTTTCCTCCCTAATGAAAATCTCATCGTATTTCCCCCTTAATATTTTTATATATCATACTATAATTCTGCTGAAAATCAAACAAAAATTTTATTGTTCAACATTTTCTGTCATTGTTTTCACTAGTTTGACAGCAAACTCGAAAGTCTCCCTGATTAAACTAACTATTCAATCTGAGGGAGCTTTATATTTTTATACGTATATTTCTGATATAAATTTATCTATAAAAATGTCCACGCATTCGATAATGCGTGGACAAAGAGTGGAAATACCACTATTTATTTATCTAGATTCTACAAACCGCTTATCTTAAGCTTTCCCGCAGCAGAATTTATATTTCTTGCCGCTTCCGCAGGTACAGGGATCGTTTCGTCCTACTTTTTTCTCTTTGACTACGGTTTTCGATTTCTTCTGCTCAAGATAGAGTTCTTTTCTTTTCTCCTCTGGTAACAGGCTGTCCCAGACAGGAAGTTGATAGAGCCATTCTGCTTTCGCCTCTACCATGTTCTTATAAAGCATCTCTTTATCAAATCCGAGATTTACAACTGTTGTCTCTTCCATTTCTTCAATAGGGTTTTCTTTCACAAGGCTCTCGTTGATGCCATCTAAGAATCCTGTCATAAGTGAAATGGTAGTACCGTATTTTGCTGCTAGTTCAGCTACGGTTCCTTCTACAACAACTTCGGGCTCTGCAAGAATCTTCTCATAGATTCCCTGCTCTACATTAAAATAATTAGCCCAAAACAGCTGGCCTTCTTTCTGGTTTGTGTCAAGGGCATACGCAAAGTCCCTCCACTCAGTTAATAAACTCATTGTTCTACCTTCCTTTAATCATCTTTTGATTCTCTATAGATTTTTTACATAATATTTTTTATTTATGTATAATCTTAGAAATATTGCATCATACTATAATTAATCTAATTCGTCGATGATTTAGATTAACCGGTGCCATCTGAAACCGCTGGATCCCCCCTCCAGCATAAAGGATGACCGACTGTACAGTTCTCTGTGCAGCCAATACCAAAGAAAAGTTAAATACTTATCCTCCCCTTTTTAATGCAACCCTCATGGCAAAGGCGTCATGGGGGTTGTGTTTTTTCTGGAATCCTTATGAATCAAGGCTTTCAGGACTTGACACGATGAATGGCACAAGGAGTATTTTAACATAAAAATAGTTTATACGCAACTTATACGCACGTTTAATTTTTTTCTTGCATTTATTCCTTCGAATAGGTATTATTTTATATTCCTAATGCATTGAATTACAGGTTTGTGATTTACTTTAGAAGTTTTCTTGGAGCACTAATTCTTCTTTTTTTAACAGAACGCTATTACATAAAAGAACCACATGATGGGTATATCGCCTTCACGTGGTTCTTCCATTTATTGAACAGTTACTTTAATTTTTAGATATACCCCATTTTGAGCGTATGCATACACATAGCAATTTCCTTTTGACTTTGCTTTTATCATACCATTTTTACTTACAGTTATAATAGCTGCATTTGTTGTTTTGTATCGAATTGCTTCCGTATGATTTTTCATTTTTTTACCTTTTGGCAAAACCGCTTTAAAAGTCACTACCTTTGATTCTCCCACTTCAAGTGTTACTGCAGAAGTTTTTGCAGTTACTTTTACCGGATTTGCAAAAGAGCTGCCTTTCGTAATGGAGTGTGTAATGTTTGAGCTTGCAATTACTACCTTCTGTCCATCGATTACTCGATATGCTTTTACCTGATATTTATAATACGTCGCTTCTTTCAAATTTTTATGGCAGTAACTTTTTATATTTCCGGTTACATCTGCAAGTTTTTTTAGCTTATATTTATTACCACATTTGGCACCATATATGAAGTATCCATCTGCTCCTGAAACTTTTGTATAAGTTAGTGTTTGCGATAGCTTATCCGCTTTTGTTGTCAATAAAAAAGGATATATGTTTCCGGATACTGGTGTCTCATTAATAATTGAGTCCTCATATGCCAGTGCATAGGTGGAAAACTTGTCCGATTCAAAGGTAAATAAATGGGTAGCTGGATCATAAGTTCCCTCAATAATAGCCGCTGCTCCATCGTGGACTCTGACAATTTTATATGTTCTATTCTTTGTCAAATCTGTATTCCATAAATATTCCGGCACTTCAAAGCTGATACATATCATGCCATTGGTATTGGTTACTTTTATTGCTTCTCCATTTCCAATCTGCTTATACAAAGATAAATCAATATATACGGCAGGTGTGTCTTTCTTAAGATTTTCGGTAATCAGTTTCTTATCCGCCTCACTAACAGAGGCACTGATATCCGTTACTTTTAAGATAACCTTCGCATTTTCTCCGGCTGCTATTTTTGAGAGTTCATCTTTTGTGAACACGTGCGTCTTCAGATCCTCGGTGCTGGTATTCAGGCTCGTAGCTGGAGCACCAGCATCTTGCTGTTCGTTCTTTACAATCTTTCCATTATTACTACTACTATTATTTCCAATGTT
Source organism: Anaerocolumna sp. AGMB13020 (assembly GCF_033100115.1). NCBI lineage: Bacteria > Bacillati > Bacillota > Clostridia > Lachnospirales > Lachnospiraceae > Anaerocolumna > Anaerocolumna sp. AGMB13020. The sequence goes on from NZ_CP136910.1 coordinate 2,001,604, forward strand.
ACCGCTATTTCCTCCCGCACTACCAGTATTATTATTACCTGTATAAGCTGTCGCTGTGATTGTTATGGTTTTCTGGATCGTAGTCTGACTCTGTGAGCCCTTTGATACAGTGATGGTAAAGGAGTAGCTTCCATTGGTACCAGCCAGGTCTGCTGATGTGCCAGACACCGGTGCTGTGTAGCTTACTTTATTTACGGTAACTGTAACATTGCTGTCCTTCACTGCTGCTACGGCGGTGGATTTCAGTGCTGCTTTTATGGCTGCTTCATCCGTTGCGGCTGCCTGGGACATGTTACTGTAGCTTGCATCTTGTGCTGCGGATTTTGCCGCAGCAACTATTGCAATATCCGGATCAGGGGCAACATTCACCGTCGTGGTAAGAATTTTGCTGTCATGTTCGCTTCCTTTGGAAAGTGCAACATCATAGCTTCCTGTGGCACTATTATAAATAACAACTGCGGTTACTCCTGCCGCATCGGCTGCAGTGCAAAGCTGACTATCTACATAGCTTTGTACCGCTGCTGTTTTATCTGCTTGTGTTGCTCCGAAGGCTACCTCGACGGAACCATTTACAAGTGCTGCCTTTGCCGCTGACACTGCCTGTACATCGGTCACTCCTGTATAAGCTGTTGCTGTGATTGTTATGGTTTTCTGGCTGGTGGTCTGACTCTGTAACCCTTTTGATACAGTGATGGTAAAGGTGTAACTTCCATCGGTACCCTGCGGGTTTGACGATGTGCCTGCCTCTGGTAGAGTGTAGGTTTCATAATTTACATCAACTGTAACACGGCTATCATTCACTGCTGTTTCGGCGATGGATTTCAATACTGTTTGAATGGCTGTTTCATCCGTTGCGGCTATCTGGGACATGTTACTGTAGCTTGCATCTTGTGCTGCGGATTTTGCCGCAGAGACTATTGCAATATCCGGATCAGGGGCAACCTTCACCGTCATGGTAAGAATTTTGCTGTCATGTTCGCTTCCTTTGGAAAGTGCAACATCATAGCTTCCTGTCGCACTATTATAAGTAACACCTGCGGTTACTCCTGCCGCATCGGCAGCTGCGCTAAGCCGACTATCTACATAGCTTTGTACCGCTGCTGTTTTATCTGCTTGTGTTGCTCCGAAGGCTACCTCGACGGAACCATTTACAAGTGCTGCCTTTGCCGCTGACACTGCCTGTACATCGGTCACTCCTGTATAAGCTGTTGCTGTGATTGATATGGTTTTCTGGCTGGTGGTTTGACTCTGTAAGCCTTTTGATACAGTGATGGTAAAGGTGTAACTTCCATCGGTACCCTGCGGGTTTGACGATGTGCCTGCCTCTGGTAGAGTGTAGGTTTCATAATTTACATCAACTGAAACACGGCTATCATTCACTGCTGTTTCGGCGATGGATTTCAATACTGTTTGAATGGCTGTTTCATCCGTTGCGGCTATCTGGGACATGTTACTGTAGCTTGCATCTTGTGCTGCGGATTTTGCAGCAGCAACTATTGCAATATCCGGATCAGGGGCAACCTTCACCGTCATGGTAAGACTTTTGCTGTCATGTTCACTTCCTTTGGTAAGTGCAACATCATAGCTTCCTGTGGCACTATTATAAGTAACACCTGCGGTTACTCCTGCCGCATCGGCAGCTGCGCTAAGCTGACTATCTACATAGCTTTGTACCGCTGCTGTTTTATCTGCTTGTGTTGCTCCGAAGGCTACCTCGACGGAACCATTTACAAGTGCTGCCTTTGCCGCTGACACTGCCTGTACATCGGTCACTCCTGTATAAGCTGTTGCTGTAATTGATATGGTTTTCTGGCTGGTGGTCTGACTCTGCAAGCCTTTTGATACTGTAATGGTAAAGGTGTAACTTCCATCAGTACCCTGCGGGTTTGACGATGTGCCTGCCTCCGGTAGAGTGTAGGCTACATAATTAACATCAACTGTAACACTGCTATCATCCACAGCTGTTTCGGCAGTGGATTTCAGTGCTGTTTGGATGGCTGCTTCATCCATTGCGGCTGCTTGGGACATGTTACTGTAGCTTGCGTTCTCTGCCGCTGTCTTAGCAGCGTCTACTATTAAAATATCCGGATTGTTTGGATCAGGAGCAGTTTGAAAGGTTACCATCACGTTCTGGTCCTCCCATGTCCCGACGGTAGCACTCACAATTTTACCGGTGTCGCTGGTGATGGGTTCAATGGAGAGTGCATGAACCGTACCCTGGGCATTTAACCTGGTGGAATCACCGGAAATCGTGATACGGTTGCCTTGTACCCCATATTTACCGCCTGTGGCTTGTACTACAGCACCATCACTTAGTGTCACTTCGTCTGCTGCTGCGTCGTCGGCTCTACCTCCTCCACCGGCACCGATACCGCTGCCAGCAGTAGTAATAGCAGCAACTCCTGAATTGCCTCCACAAGCTGTAACCAATCCACTCTCTATGGTAATTTTACCGCTGTTACCACCTAGCTTATTATAAGCACCTCCACCGCCACCGATGCCGGCGCCGCCTCCGCCCCAATTGCCTGCAGCATTGCCACCTGTGGCTGTTACAGTACCGCTTTTGATGATGACTGTGCCACTGGTTTCCGAAGTTTGACCGCCCGACGTACTGCCATCGCCACCAATACCGGCACCACCTCCGCCATGAGCTTCCGAATCGTTTATGTTAAATCCCTCTGCACCGGTTGAATTTAAAAAGCCATTTCCATTAATCGTCAGTGTCGCGCCAGCCGGTACATGCAATCCGGCTTTCCCGCTGCCCCTTCTAATATTGAGGTGGGCGGCGTCTGGCGTAGATGATTCTGTAAAATCTAAAATATTACTCTTGCCAGCTTCAAGATTAATGGTAACTGTATAAGCACCATTGATGTTAATTGGATTAGGCTCTGATAAATCAGTTACACTTGTTGGAGCTAACGCCTTTATATTGACACCGGCAAGAGTCACAGTGCAATTACTCTCAATGGATATTGTATCGTTAGTCGATGTATCCGGGTCAGTATTGGCAATTGTACAGTCTCCTGTCACCTTTAGAACCTTTGTGCTATTGTCATATGACACCACAGAACCAGGGCTGCCACTGGTCACACTAACTGAGAAATCACCAAAGGTTTCCACCTCTGCTGCAAAAACAGCTGTAGGCAGCATGGTCAGTACCATGCAAACCGTAATCAAAATACATAAAAGTCTTTTTTTCATCTTGTTTCTATCCTCCTATTTTACTATCTTTTTGGGCCAGTAGCACACGCCCACGTCCAGTGAGCGAGGTTTGTCCAAATGAAAATCGGCACACCGGCAGTACCAGCACTGCCTTACACTCTCCGGTGTATCGGCTCTTGGCTCAAAAGCCGGGCATACCTGCCTAGGCCATATATTCCCTTCAATATTGGGTACTGAAAAGGACATGTCCTCCTGCCTGCACCGACGTTCTTTCATACTATCACTCTCCTAAGGGTAAAATTAATGCAGATTTCTTCAAACCTTCTGCTATAAAATACCATATAAACAAAAAAAAGAGCCTTTTACACTTAAAAGACTCATTTTTACACTTAAAAACTTATATTTAATTATAATTTTCAGTTGACAAATGATATTTGATTATTCTTACACCAAGAGTCGAACCCGAAACACTCTATTTTCAATTTGATATATTACCTCACCGTCATATTTCTTTGCAAAAGCAATCACGCTTTTGCTGCCTACGCCATGACCTTCTATATGGGTGAAAGGATAGCCATTTTCGTCAAGTGTAGTATCCTCTGGACAGGGATTTTCCATTTCCAGAAGCAGTCTCCCCACATTCCGGCAAATAAATTTAATAGCTAATGGTTTGCTCCCTGATTGCTTTGAGCAGGCCTTAATGGCATTTTCCAATAGATTTGACACCACCATGGAAAGTTCCAGGGAATCTACGGAAAGGTCATATGGAATATCCAACTCAATCTCTGTGCGAATGTTTGACTGTTCCGCATGCTTAGAATAATGACTGACCGCAGCATTAACCAGAGGGTTTTCACAATAAACCTTGCTCGTCTTAGGCGTAGACTGATTTTGAATCTTCAGCAGGGCGACAGCCTCCTTACTTTCTCCTTGTTCCAAAAACTCTAATAGCATATTATTGAAATGACGACGATCATGGGCAGCACGGCTGTACTGCGCCGATACCTCCTCCATCAGTTTAAGCCGTTCGGACATATTGCCTGTAGCTAATTGCAGATATTCCCGCTCTGCCTGCATTTTTTGATTCTCTTCCTTTACCCGATACTCTTGCTGAAGATTCTTGAGCGAAAGAAAAATGGAACTGTATGTTGCGAGTTCAATAAAAGTTAACAAAAGCAGTGGAACTAACTGTTCAGTGAAGGTAACAATGATATTTTTGGAAAAGAGAACATAATAGCCAAAGGTAATAAAGATGGCTAAGGCTACAGCGAAATATGCCGCCCAATGTTCCACCACCTGCCGATATAAAGGACGGATATAACGTGACATAATTAGTAAAATAGTTCCAAACAGGATCAACCGTAATATTGAGTTTGCATAAATCGGATTTGGTAATCTTCTAGAACCAATAAAGCTTAGAACAATAACGGTAACACTTATATTCTGTACCGTCAGATAACTGAACATCCACTGCATAAAGGTATCTTTGAACAATGGGCGTACTGCAAAACACAGTATAGCGAACAAAAATATATCAATTTTTGCCAGTACGGTTAGATTCCCACTAACATAACAATAAGTTGCTGAGCCCAAATTAAGAGATATAATGCCAAGCATGGTGAGGAAAGTCACTTTCTTGGAGTATTTGGGTTGCAGGAGTGTAATCATCAGCAGGATATTGGCGGTAGCTGTTATGACCCCTCGCAGAAGATTGGGAAATAGCACACTCATCTATTCACCTCCCTGGCCATTAGATAGTCCATGAATTGATCTCTTACTGCCGGATATAGCTTAGCCGCTATGGGTATAACTTTTCCACCCCGAAGAGTAAAGCTATCTTTTGCAAAACGTTCCACCCACTGCATATTAACGTAATACGAGGTATGACATTGCAGAAAACGAGTATCCTTTCGAATGGTCATACTGTATTCTGCAAAACTTTCCCGAATGGTACGAGTGATTACCTCCTCGTAGTTTCTCAGGTTAAAGATGACAGTATGGCGGCGATATTCGCAGCAAAGAATTTCAGACAGATTTAGTACTCGCAAACTGTCTGCGGTTTTAACGGTAAACGTCTTTTCCAAGGACAAATCGATTTTCGAGATAGCAAAGCTTAGCGTATCAAACAGCTGCTGTTTATTAATCGGCTTAATCAAATAGTTGATGGGGCTTGCAACATAAGCCTGCAAAGCAAATTGAGGCTCGGTAGTGGCATAGATAATCTGCGCCTCACGGTCTATGCGGCGAATTTCTTTGCCAAGTTCAATGCCACTAACCATGGGCATGACAATATCCAATAAGTAGAGATGAAAGCTCTCTGCTTCAATAGCAGTTAACAATTGGTCGGGATGAGAGAATAGTTTCATCTCTGCTTCTAATGTATGAGTGGCAATGTATTCGGTTATGTATGCGTTGATGATTTCCAATTCCCTCGGCTGGTCGTCACAAATAGCAATCCGTAGCATGGCTCCCCCTCCTGCAAATCGGCATGTCAATCTTAATTTATGCAAGAACGAATGTCGTAATTATGATGAATAATATTTTCTACAATTATATCATGTCGAATGTTGCAAGTCTATTGTTCCATAAAAATACTAACCGTGGATAATTTATAACAACGGAGGCTGAAAAAACATGACAAAATCATGTCTAATCAACCTCCTCTTTTTAATGCAGCCCCCTGGCAAAGGCATCATGGGGGTAAAGCTGTCGTATCCGGAGTGTCCAAACCCCTGTCTCAATTTACAATGACCTTTTGTCATTTATCTCATGTTAGCTTTTTTGTCTTAATCTTATTTTCCTTGGCATATTTATCAATTACCGAGCCAGGTGTGCAGTAGATAACAAGCTTGTCATTGCTTCCGCTAAAGGTGTAGTTATAGACATAGGTCACACTGGAGGGGATGGTTATCTTTTTTAATGCTTCACATCCCATAAACACCTGAAATTCAATTAACCAGACACTGCTTGGTATCTCAAGAGCTTTTAAGCTTTTACAGTTTACAAACATTCTGGCAGGAACGTAAGGGATTCCTTTTTCCAGAGTCACCTTTTCAAGTTTGGGGCAATCCGTAAATATATAAGAATCCATCGATTTCACAGATCCAGCCACCACTGCCTCCTTTAAATTTTCACAGTATCCAAATGCCATATGTCCTATCTCTTTAACTGTATTCGGTATTTTTACACTGGTTAAACCACTTTTGTTAAAGGCATAATCACCAATATATGTAATGGTTTTAGAAAATACAACCTGTTTTATGGAGGAGTCTACAAACGCATAGTCATCGATTCCCTTTAAACCTTTTGATAAGGTAACCTTCTCAAGAGTATAGGCATCACGAAAAGCTCCAGCTGCAATCCTATGTACATTATCGGGTATTTTTAATTCCTTATCTTCTCCATGATAAGAAAGTAGTATCCCATTTACAATCAGTAGTTCCTCAGGATTTCTGTAAATTGCAGGTACATACTCAAAGGCATATATACCAACGTTTTCAATATGTGTAGGAAGGTTCAGTTCCTCCAACGACGTACAATACCGAAAAGCAAATTCACCGATACTTTTTAGTCCATTCGGCAGAGTAACCTCTTTTAAGGAAGAGCATTCGGTAAACATATTGTCAGGAAGCTCAGTTACACCTTTGGGTATATTAATGCTTTCCAGCTTTTCGCATTTATAAAATGCTTCACTTCCAATTTTTATAATGGATTCTGGGAGCTTAACCGTTTTAATCGTTGTATTTTCTGCAAAGGCACTTCCGGCAATATACTTGATATCGGAAGGAACCGTTACATTTTCCTTCTTACCTTTATAAACAATTAATATCTTTCCGGCTTTTACAAACTCACCTTTGACGTTTTTAATCCATTTGGTATCTTCAAATGCAGAACCACCTATCGCTGTCAAAGAATCAGGTAAAGTCAGAACAGACAGCTTCTTGCTGTTATAAAAGGCTCTTTCTCCAATCTCCTTGGTTCCTTTTTTTATAATTACTGTTTTAAGATCCTTGTTCTCTGAAAAAGCAGAATCGTTAATAATTTTTACGGAACCGGGTATTGTTACCTCTGTCAGTTTTGAGACATAAGAAAATGCCCCTCCTCCAATTTCTTTTATGCCGTTTTTTAGGGTAAGCTTTTTTATGGATTTATGAGCAAAGGCTCCATCACCGATTTTCTTAACATTTCCAGGAATTGTTAAGGATGAAATTTCAGCAGCACTATAGGTAAAAGCCATATCACTGATCTCAGTTACGTTTGATGGTATGGTTATATTTTTACTGGTTCCGATGTATTCTTCTAAAACCCCATTTACTACACTAAAACCATTTTTTACATGTTTTTTCTGCCAGGGGGTTCCACGAAATACAACACCACCTATTTGTTTGATGCCTGCTGGAATGGTAACCTCCGTTAAACTTGAACACCAGATAAACGCACCGTACTGAATCTCCTGAACACCCTTTTTAATGGTTACCTTTTTCAGGTTAGCACAGGCATAGAAGGCATCGGAGCCAATTGTTTTTACGGTAGAAGGTATTACGACTTCTTTCAGACTGTTACAGTGGTCAAAGGCACTGTCCCCTATCACAGTTACATTTGCAGGTATGGTAACTTTGCTTGCGCTGCCAAGATATTGCATCAGGACACCGTTAAGAATCACGAAATCATTTTTCGCAGCTGATACCTGATAGGGCTGAGCACATGATACTATAATCAAAATGGCTAGTAGTACACAGCACCACTTTTTTCGGTAAGTTTTTTTAATGCTTATCATATGAAATCTCCTCATCTTTCGTTTTTCCTTTTAGTTTATACGAGTAATTTATTACAAGTATTATTGTATTGATTCAGTCAAATATACAGCAATCTCTTGCAATAATTCTACTTATAAACCGTGTAAGACCCCAGCATATTATATGCCATATCTTACAATTTTACAATAATACATCCTTTCTTCACCACCACTCCATTCTGTGTACCCACTTTGCAGTATTCAGCGTTGCGATTTTAGGAACTCAACATCACTGCATCCTTAAATTACACCTTGCTGTTTTTCGCAAATTGTCGCCCCAAAGAGGAACCTTCAGTCCTGCACAAGCAGATTTCAGACACCCCCTGGTATAAAGTATTATTCTTTTAACATTATAAAGAAAAGTTCTTCTACATATAAATAGCAGTAACAGGGCTGCTGTAAAAACCAGCAGCCCTGTTACTCTGTTCATTTTTCTCTGTGAAATGTGGATAATTATATTTTTCAAAAATTATCGGAGGTATTAGTGCTTATTAACTATGATATGATTATCTGAAAGGCCATAGTCTTTTCTTATAAAAGGGTGAAGAATCTTTCACCGCACTTTTTCCAAAGGAATCCGCATATGGAACAAAATCAATATACATTCCACCGGCAAATGGTAATGCAATCTTAGCAATATTGGAAAAGAGCTGTTCTTTCTCTCCCGTAAAGTCCACTACTAGCAGATAACTTTTTTCTTCTTCTTTGATGAGAAGCTTAAGATAGACAGCCTTAACATTTTTACAAGTTTTAAGGTACTCTGATATGGCGTTCACCATCTCCTGAGGATAATCTTTGGGTTCGCCAAGTAAAACCTTCGTATCCTCCTTTACAACCTGCTCTTCCATTTTGTTCGGTTGTTTTTTATCCAATACAACTGCTTCTATCTCATCAAGCATATTAGACGTTAAATTTAGATTAACACCAAAAGGGTTAATTACAATCCCGTCTGCTTGTTGAATAAAATGTTTCATATCTTCAAATTGCATGATTGAACCACTATATTTATTCTCCATGTCAAACTTGCGAAGTTCAGTCCAATCCGTAAAAAAGGCATAGAAATGTTTATTGTCTGCATTGGTTATAAGAGGAAATGACATTACACTGTCTTCTTTTATAACACACTCTCCAGTCTCTTCATTGGTCTTTTCCTGCCTCAGTTTGCTTGCATCCATAGCAAGCAGATATTTCCCTTGATAAATCTCATGAAAAAGCTGCTCCTCCAACTCTGGGCTCGCACTTTTTCTTATGAGCTTTTGTATAAAGTCATTTGCTGTTCGGACCAAGGTTGGATTCATGACTGGGCGGTTAATTTCTGGGATTTCTGAGAGATCCGGCTTTTCTATTATGTCAAATAGACTCAAGCCAAGGAATTGCTGACCAATGTCAATTATTATTGTCTCAAATCCGCTGCGGTATAAATCACCAAATAAGCTCATACGGTCTGCTGCTTTATTTTCCAAAAATGTTACCTGTATCATCTGCTGCATCATGTAGTCTTGATACTGATCATAAAAATCCTTTTCTGTGAAAATATAAGCGGTTGGTCTACTGTTTACAAAATCAAGATAATAATTGTTCGTTTGAAGAAAACGGGCTACCCAAAGGAACTCCTGCTGTTTCAGCCTTTCCAAGATAGTCTGATATACTTCAGATGATTTCTCCTTGCTGTATTGGATGATAAGCTGTTGTATTGTCTGCATACTAACCTCCTTAAGCAATAATTATTAGGTTATGTTTTATTTAACCTGCTTCTTGTTTCTTTGAGTCCTTTAAAAAATTTCCAACCATTTTCAGATAATCCCGTTACCAAATCTGCTGGGGCTGAAGGTGACTTGAATGCTAAATTTACTTGTGTTATAAGTTCGTATTTATCTTTTACTTTTATATTTTAAGGCACCTGAAATAATTGATATCATCTTCACCCACAATTACAAAACCCAGCTTCTCATATATCTGTCCTGCAACTGTATTTACTTTTCTATGGCTAATATTTATATTGGTTACGTGGAGGCTATCTATAAGATATTCTATTATTAACCTGATTGCAGACAATGCATATCCCTTTTTCTGATGCTTCTCATCAATCATAAAAGGATTAATAAATCCTGATACTCCGTCTTCATCATAACCAGCTCCAATTAAGCCAATATATTCATCTTTGTATTTTATTGCAAAAAGCTCCGTGTGTTCTTCATATCTGCTGATTCCAATCCAATACACATTTGGAATGGGAAAAAACTCTTTCTGCTCTAAACTCACTGATAATTCACAAATTTGCAGCCAATTGTGTTCATTCAATCCTTCAAGACATACCTCTGTATTTAGCCTTTCCTCTGACATTATACCTCCATTAAATATCACACCGTGTAATATTTTATATCCCATCAATTTCGCGATTTATACAGGAAAAATTTGTAGTAAAAACAAAATAGTTATTCTTTTCCGTTAAATATACTTTGTAAAATCTATTTATATATACCGCCTTACTTTATTCATATAATTTATATACTCCTCACCAAATTTCTGTATACACCATCTTTCCTCCGATAGGATTATCCAATGAGCAGATATTTGAAAAATTATTACAATACCCAATAAGGGCAAAGACCGTGTAAGTATCGCACAGCCTATAAAATATATGAAATAAGCTACATACATGGGATTTCTTGAAATTCCATAGATTCCCCTTGAATTGATGCCACTCTTTGCAGGTTCTGCAAAATGAATTACAGACAGTAAACACAACAGAACACCTAAACCATATATTACTAGTCCCGGATAAATCAGGTAAGTATCTGTTCTGATCTTTAAAAAACAAAGAGCTACGAAAATCAACAGGTTTGATATCTGATAAACCCAGTATGCAGACCTTTCCTTACCAACGAGAGGGGCAAAATGAGCCGCACGTTTTAAAGAGTTCTTATCTAATATTCTTAATACACCAAACCTTATAATCAAAAGAGGTAGGATTGCCAGAAATCCATTCATTATACCACACTTTCTTTAAACCTTTCGTTTAATCCCATTGTCCCGGGAAGCTTTGTTTTTGCAGTTGAGGAAAATTTTTATTGTATTCTTCTACCTCCTCCTTTGGCAGGTTGACAAAAACCTCTGATTCGTAGAATTTTCCTCTTATATCCTTCATACTGCCTTCTGCTAATTCAAAACCCATAAAAGCATTGAAATTCTCCCCTTCAGCTGTTGTAATATTAAAATGATCGCAGGTTTTAAAGCCAACTCGAGGATAATAATCAGGTTCACCAAAGATTACTATCCCTTTATAACCTTTATCAGCTGCCAATGCCATGGTCTCCTTTAATAAGAGTTCACCTACTCCGCTGCCCTGCCATTCAGGTGCCACGCAAAGAGGTCCAAAGGTAACTATATCATGAATTTTGACACCGTCTGCTACCTGAGCTTTTGAATACATGATACAGCCTATAATCTCACCGTCTTTCACAGCAATTCTGCTTAGCTCCGGTAAATAGTCTTTATCCTGACGTAATTTATGTACAAGGTAATGTTCGTCACATCCAAGATGGTGTTTATTCCAGAAAGCCTGCTGTGTCACTAATTCAACCTTGTGCCATTCTTCCTCTGTTTCCTTTCTGATGTCTACTTCCTCTCTGTCTAATCTATTTTTCATTTTAGGAAACCATCCAAACTCCAGTCTTACTTCTTTTCTTTGCAGATCATTGTTCTTATAACAGCAGGTATCCATTCCAATCAGCTGAAAGCCTTCGTGCTGATAGAAATCAATTGCATTGACATTACAGGATTGCGTTTCAAGTATAATAGCCCGCCTGCGTTCTCGTCTCGCCTGTTCCTTTGCCATATCTATCAAGGCATGTCCAATACCCTGTCTGTGATATTCGTCAGCAACCCATAGTTCTGTAATTCTCAGTCGGTTAGACCATACCTCCTGCTCCGTTTCTATTGCAGCAATCAAATTATTATCAGCCAAAACACCCCAGGCATAGGCATGCTCCCAGTGATCTTCGTATAATTTATCGGGATAATCATATTCCTCCGGTGTATGAGTAACAGGTTCAGGAAAGCTTTTCTTTTCTATCTCTATGCTGTATCCCTTATCTGTCTTATTCATGGAAACATCATAATACTTATCTGTTGTGTACTTGATTGGAAGGATTGTTCCTTTCCATTGCTCTTTTGCTAAATGGATAATATCATATTTCATACCTTACTCCTCCACTTTCTGTCCGATACATTTTTATGCTTTTTCTTCCCACATTTTAATAAAGGAAGTAAAGAAATGTAATTGACATTATGATACCCCATCTTTATCCAATATTCCAGTGATAATATAATTATAATGAAATAATCACCATTTATATTTTACTTATTCTTATATGAAAACAGCCCATTATCCTCTATTAACAGGAAACACCAAATCGTAAAATAAAATAACCAGACTGCTCTATTGTGAGTCCAGTCCGGTCATAGGTAACGCTATCCTTCTATTATTACTGCCACCTCAAAGATTACCACAGCACCTGTTTGCTCCGGCTTATTGTAATACTTGATCCCTCCATTATAGCTTTCTGCTATATGATTGGCATAATACATGCCAAGGCCGTAATGCTCCTCTCCTCTGTGAGTCTTTTCCGTATAGAACTGGTTCTTGGCATATCTTAGAGCCTCCTCTGTAAAGCCTTTGCCGTAATCTTCAATCAGAACACGAAAGACTCTCCCTTTTCTTTGAAAGCTTACTTTAACCTTTTTATCCTTCTCTGTATGCTCTGCTGCATTTTTTATGAGATTAATTACGGCTCTTGCTACAGACTCCTTATCCAAAAGGGCTTCTTCCTCTCTAATAGTATCAGAAATCAATAACTCTATATCACCGGCCTTACAGAAGGCTTCGCTTTCTTCACAAATTTCTGCTATCAGTTCTGCAAGTCTTACTTTCTCGGTTCGCCTGTCATATTGTGTGTCCCTGGTCTCATCGATTAATAATTTTATATATCTCTCGATTTTATCGGAGTAAATCCCAATAATACCTGCTGACTGGTAAATCTCCTCCAGCTTATCCTCCTCTAAGATAAGCTCAGCATTCCCTTTTATGATCGTTAGGGGGGTTTTAATGTCATGGGCCAAGGCTGAGATATTCTTCTTTCTTTCTTTTTCCGTTTCCCATTCTTTTTGGAGAGATACCGACAAGGCACTTTTCATCTCATAAAGTAATTGCAGTATATCGTCAAACTCCTTCACTACAGAGTTTTTTTGCTCAATTATTAATTCTTTGGTTTGAATCTGTTCAATTTCTTCCTGAACCGGCTTTAACAGATGTTTTAGTTTCCTGCCCAGTATAAGTGCGTTACCAATAATAAGCGCAATAAATATTAAAATAAAAAATATGAAACCCATTAATTCAGGAGCTGGAAAGAGCCAGCGCAGGGTCGGTGAAGCAAAATAAGCGGCTATTTTGTAGCTTACCAACAGATACCCTTCCCTTCGTTCAACAACCATATAGTAGCCCTTTGAATACCTCTTTTCTATATAAGCTTTCGCCTCTGCCAGTTCCTCTTTTGTAAAATTCCCCAACTGATAAACACCCTCTCTGTCAAAGATCCCATATTTGCAGGAATAGGGAAGCAGCTCTTCAGAGAATGGCTCACTTTCTGCCAGCTTTTCCTTATTCTCCTCTAAATAACGTTCCGAATAATTGGCAGGTAACAGGATACCATTATTTATAACTACAAATAATAAGCAGACAAATAATATTATTTCCAGCAATATGGTGAAAGAGAAAATAATGAACTGCTTTAGAAATAACCAAAAAAGAGTATTGGTCCTTAACTTCTTTATACCCATTTGTATCCGATCCCCCATACTGTCTCAATGGGTTTTTCTTCGTATTTTTTCAGTTTCGCCCTGATATTTTTAATATGCTCCCGTATGATACTGCTGTCACTCTCACATTGAAAGCCAAATACTTTTTCTAAAATCTGCTCCAGTGTAAATACCGTTCCTTTATTTTTTACCATAAATTCACAGATGTCATATTCACTTTTTGTCAGTTCTATTTTGTCCTGTTTATAATACAGAACCTTTTCTGATAGATCAAACCGGTAATCATTCATTACAATACGGCTGTGATATTCCCTTTTCTCTCGTCTTAAATGGGCATTCACTCTTGCCCTTAGCTCTGTTAAACTAAAGGGCTTTCTAATATAATCATCTCCGCCGATGGCAAACCCCTCCATAAGGTCCATATCCATGGTACGGGCTGTAATAAAAAGGATTGGACAGTCCACGCTGTCTCTTATCTCTTTGCAGAAAGCAAAGCCATCCATGTCCGGCATCATTACATCCAGCAGAATCAAATCATAAGCTGTAAGCTTGTCTCTTTCCACCTTATCCACCCTATCCTGTACTTCCACCAGGTGATTATCTTTTTCCAGAGCCCTTTTCACGATATTTAGAATCTGTGCATCATCATCTACTGCAAGAATTTTCGCCATTGTGTCCTCTTTTCCCTGCTAACCATTTCTTTCTAAGAATAGCTGTTAATAAGCCGATAAACTGTTACTGTCAGTATACCCCAACAACTACATCGGCTGCAAGAGTGTTTGCCATGCCTTGTCCTCAAATAGAAAGCCTGGGATTTCATTTATTCAAGAACATCTACTATGAAATCATTTATGCATTCTTACCTTATCTGACACATATAAACAGCACCCGTTATTAATCCGGGTGCTGAAGTTATACGCATCAATATCGTTTTTATCTGCACACTAATGGTTCAGTACAAAATAAAGTCCTATGGATAAACCATATAAGATATAGACATGGGCCGGGTAAAACCAGTAGAATAACTTCTTATTCCCCTTTCCTCTTTCTCCGTTATACAAGAGCATCGGTATTGCCGCAAAGGCTCCCATCCATTCATAAGCAACGGTAAATAACATTTTTACTGTAATCTCAGGAAATAACGCCATCGGATAGACCACGTACAGCAGAAGGGTTGTAAGAAAGAAAACCAACGCCTGCCATTTACGTCTTTTACGAAACAGATACATTAATATACCCTGTAACACAAAGAATGTACCGCCATCTACAATCCAGCTATGTAAAGGAAGCACCGTAAAATGCAGCAGATTTATCATAAACAACGACCCCGGTACCAGGTTTGCTGTAATTATAGCCACAAAGGGCAGTATAATAGGTACGATAATAGCCGCTAAGCCTTTGCCCCACTTCTTTTTTGCACACCAGTCGAATCCCTGCAGGATAACCAGAAGAATCGTAAATGTTGCAAGCATCTGGTTCTGAGGATAAAAACCATCCGGCCGGTTTAACTTAAATACGATAAACAAATATTGCAGAAAGCTCATGACAATGGCAATTGCATATATCTGCAGAAAGTATTTTTTCCGGTTACGGGTATGGGTAAACCCTTCAATGACACAGAATAAAAATAAAGGTGCCGATAAACGTCCAAGCATTGAAAACCATTCCGGTATCTTACCTGTAAACCCCATAAAATAATGAATGTGATCCAGTACCATCAGAAACATGGCTATGTACTTTAGCTGAAATCCGGTTAAGCCTTTTTTCGTTGATTGTTCCATTTCAATTAATCTCCTTTCCTATCAGAGTAAGTCTAGCTTATATTTATAAGAATTCTATAAGGAAATAAAAATGTATCGTAATTTTCATTACATTTATCATTTTTATCCATGACATGCCACACTATAAAAAAACTGGGTTTGGATGAACCCATCGGCAATCTGGATTCCAAAACAGACAAAGAAATTATGGAGTTGTTCAGAAAAATTAATGTAACCTATGGTAAGACTTTGATTCAGGTTACTCACTCCAGCAGTTCCTCTCAATATGGCACTTCCATCATTCGACTGGTAGATGGGGAAATCATTGAACAATCTGACATTGCCTTAAATCCACTTAATGCAGCAATCTAAGCAGTTTTGCATAAAAAACCTGTTTTATTTGAACTAACCTCCCATAAATTAGAGGTTTTAGCCTAACTTATGGGGGCAGTTCAATTAAAACAGGCTTTTTACTTATACTAATTTGTGTACCAGGTAGCAAAGACACAATCCGAGCCTTCTGTCGCAAAGGTCTCAACAATATCCATATGACAGATTTTATCTGGAAATACGAGCTTATAAATACTTAATAATGTACCCTGGCAGCATCTGCACCAAGTCGTCGTGGGCGGTTTCTGCCAGCCTCCCTTGATTACATAACAGACACAGGAACTTCCGTAACTGAAGTGGGAATATATTTTTCCGTTGATATACTCGACTTTCTTCCCACACCTGCCTCTACCATTTAAAAATTCCGCAACTGCCTTTATATAGTCTTCGTCCTCCGCATATTTCTCACGAATCTCCTTAAAGTATTTTACATAAGGAGAATACTTATTTGCCTTGATACAGGCGCTTTCTTCTCTTACATGAATAAGTATTTCCGGACTAACTGTATTTTCAAGCCGCTCATTTACTTTCATTGCCCATTCAGCACTTTGAGCTGGGGTTTCCTGTCCAGTCAATTCATCAAGTCCACTCAGTATTTTATCAGCCTGCCCTTTACCCAGATACTGATCTAATGATTTCTTTAATTTTTCACAATGCTTTTTGGCGTTGTCCATTCTTCCCTCCGTTTTAACTTGATCTATTAACAGGTGCTTTCTTCCTTTATCTTTACCCATAGTTCCATTTTGGTCGCATCCGGGGTAATATCATGATATATTTCTGCCATAAAATATTCAGTGGTTATCGTATGTTTTGGGAGCCAGACACCAAACAGATAATCCCTTGCCTTATTCAGTGCTTCGTTTACAAGCAGCTGAAAATTCTCTGCCTCAAAGGTACAAATGATATAATTTCCCGCTGGCATGTCCCAGTTAATAAAATCTTCCGTAACCTCTTCGTCTTCTACTTCCCCGCCTGTAAAATAAGTAAAGAAACCTGGCTTTTCGCCGGGAGAAGAGACTCCTGCTTCCTGTCCGTTCCTTTTAAGTCCCTGAATGAAAGCTTTGTGCTCATGGAACTTGTCCCATAGCTCACCGAGCAGGTCCACTCCAGGTTCATCACCCATAGGATTCTGGATGCTGTAGCCCGTAAACCGCCTGGACTTAGATAGATAATATCTGGTTACCTCCAGGGTGATTCCTTCGGATATTAATGGAACATTTTCATCTACCATATAATAATTCAACGAAATGTCCGGCATTATAAAATGCGTTAAGGCACGGGGATTGGCTCGGTAATTTTCCGGTGTCATACCATAAATTGCTTTAAAGGCACGGGTAAAGGTTTCATGATTCTCAAATCCAAAACGATAAGCTGTCTCACTAATTCTGCTCTCCTTGTTCCCATTGAGATAATCGGCTGCACCAGCCAGACGGCGAAGCTTTACATATTCCATTACCGGCTTTCCCACCAGCCTGTTAAAAAGCCTCTGAAAATAAAAAGGAGACAAATATGCCACTCCGGCAAGCTCCTCCATATTTATTTTCTGAGATAAATTATTTTCAATATATTGTATCGTATTTTGAATCGAATTCCATGCTTCCATATAAGTACCTCCTCGTATTATAATACATAATTTTCCTTGATATGTAATTGACCTATAATGCTTTTTTAGGAAAGCTCATTTACCAGATTTTATATATTTCACTTAGAAGATTACTTATTTCTTCTAACCCTTTTTTCTCACTAAGTTGTGCTGCTTTTAACAATGACACTGCTTCTTTCCTTAGCTGCTCTGTGATAATACTATTTTTATTACTTACCGGTAACATCTGTGATAACTTAGTCAATGACTTTCCACAGGCTTCATAATGGCTGATTGCATTATCAAATTGATTTTCGAGAATGCCGATCCGCAGCTTACTTTCCTTTAGAAATAATACAGCCATATTCTTGCACTTTGACCAAAAAGAAGCATTGTAAGCAACCCCATAACTATCAGCTTGTCCGCTTAATAAAGCTTCCCACCACATTCTGTAGGCTTCCGTTCCCATTGTATACCCTTCATTCGGT
The DNA here is from genome assembly GCF_033100115.1 of Anaerocolumna sp. AGMB13020. Taxonomy (NCBI): domain Bacteria; kingdom Bacillati; phylum Bacillota; class Clostridia; order Lachnospirales; family Lachnospiraceae; genus Anaerocolumna; species Anaerocolumna sp. AGMB13020. The sequence continues at coordinate 2,019,598 of NZ_CP136910.1, forward strand.
GCATGAACCTCCGGATTACCTACATTAATTGCATATTCAAAAACATCCTTAATAGTCTTTAGATTATCAGAGATACTTCCCGGTCGTATAATATGAATCTCCAAACATCCCCACTCTGTAGCTCCCAACTCCTGATAAGGTTTAGGGCCAGTAACTTTAAGACTGTCCGGTTCTATATAATAGTAGCCTATTTCATCATATCCGGCTATTAAGTAGTACATCGGCTTATCAAGCTCCCAGGCATAGCAGGGAAGTCCCTTGTCTATGGAATCACGAATCATTAGCCAGGCTTCCTGCCGTTTTTCATCTATGTCAGAAACAGATTTGTAAAAGCCATAATTCTTAACAATTCCACCACAGTTACGAATCAATTCATCAAAACAGCCATTATCTCCCCAATACTCCGTCCCCATAAAAGAAACTTCTTCATTGATATTTAGCATAAAGGCATAGGGTGCAGATATCCAGCTTGTAGACACATGTATCCCGATATAATCCAGACTTGATTTTATACAGCCTACCAAAGGAGGTGTACAGGGAAAGTATTTGATCCCCGGTAGCATAACCGCTCCTTTTCCTATCTGCTTTTCAATGTATTTATTCGTATGTAGGCACAGAACTTCATCAACACTGACACAGAAGAGTTCTGCCAGTGCTGGCAATAATCCTGTATCGGGCAAAGTCACACCATTCTCCCATTTTGAAATCGCCTGGGGGGTAATATTTATCTGCTTTGCAAGATAGTCCTGTGTTATACCTTTCTTTTTTCTTAGTTCGAAGATCTTTTTCCCCACTGCCGTTTTATCAACCATATACCTACCTCCGAGTAATCATAAACTCATTATAATCGGCTTGTGTTATAATGTAAATTAACCGGTATTTAAGAAGAATACCAGATTGCTCGATTTTTGTTAACTAACAGGTGTTAGACAACCTCTCAGCTTTGTTATATGCTGTTTTTGTTTCAATAAATCAGGAGAAATTGGCTAGAAACCTAAAGACTTTTTATCAATAGTAAGAAATATCCAATTGAAGATTTTAATTCCTAATTCACGAAAGGAGCTAAAATGAATTTACAGAAAATTTGCAGACATATTGATGAAGGTGCTAACTTCTATCTTAGAACCTTAGGAAACGCAGAACATATGGAATACTTAGATAACGGCCTCTACTCCATTGTCAGACCCAGAGCCGGCCAGGAGGGATGTACTGCTCTTTTTGATATACGGCTGGAACATTTATCCGATGAAGCTATGAAAGTAAAGATTCAGGAAATTAAGAAACTAAATTTGCACACCTGGTGGGGTATTGGAATATCTGAAAAAATGCTAAGAGCCGTATATGGTGAAAACCTTCCCTTACCTGCAACCTTTACCAACGAAGAAGAAGGCTGTATGGCGATGCTCTGTGACGAAATTCCTCCGGCAAAGGAAGAAAATTCTCCCTTTACCGTTAGAAAAGTTACCACTCCGGATGAATTTGAAATATGGGCTGAAATCTGCAACCGTATTCTGCATAACAATTATCCTATGCTCCATCCTGTGAACCATTATGCACTGTGCAAGGAAGGTGTAATGTCTTGCTTTATTGCCCATGATAATGATGTTCCGGCCTCTGTCTGCTCCATTATTTATAACAAGGAAGGTGCCTCTCTGGAATTTGTGTGTACACTTAAAGAATACCGCTTAAAGGGACTTGCTAAAGCAGTATGTATTGCGGCCATACAAGAGGCTTTTTCAAAGAATTCTGAAATTATTACCCTGAGAGCACTGCCTGATGTCAAAGGAATGTATCGCAAACTGGGCTTTCAGCTCTATAATCATCCTGTTTTTTATCAGCCTGGTCAAACAATATAACCATATCCCCAATCCGGGTTAGGATATTCTTTACCAGGATCTCTTCTGGCCAAATAGGTTAAAGCAAACCGCAGCAAGGGCGTATTGATCTCATTTGTAATACTTAAAAGCTCTCCGCCCTCTAATATTGCTGCTAAAATACCAACCGTAAACGCTGTTGCCAGCCCACTGCCGGACAAAGGATAGAATCCTCCCTCCAGAATGGGCACAATCATATTTTCCCCTGGTGCAGCAATATCCGGTTTAGGCGTATTATTGGAAGTAAAACCTCTTCCAGCAGTGTCAGCCACCGTCAGCATAATTGCATTATAGGAAGTAACCGTAATCAACTGGGTTGCGTTTCCAGGTATTGAGATTGTAGTATAGATATTCGGATTCAGAAAATAAATATCGTTCTTCAGGAAATTTCTTATGGGAAGCCAGATATGGCAAAGGGAGACTACCCCCTCTCCTTCTTCTATCCGAAACCGCCACACCCCCTTGGAAGTATTCTTAAAACGCAGCAATATTAATTTCTTCTGAGAATATACCTCGCTGCCAAACAAGTCATAATAAATAATGGTATCTCCATATTCTATTCTGCCATTTCGGCTTGCTGCAAGCAGCGTATCAATACGGGAAACCGCGGTATTATCAGGTGAAAGAATAGTAAGACTCAGCGGATTCTGAATTAAGGTCCACAGCTCCATGGTAAAGTCCGTATTATCGCTTCCTATATTCAGCTCTGCCTGACTGTATTTCTCCTCTGCCGGTTTTATTTCAAGGAAATGAAGGTCTTGGTTGCCTTCATTTCCTACAGCCACTGCCAGCCCAACACCGTTGTTATTGCCGCACTCTGTTAAATACCTGCTCATGATGTCATTACCGTCATGAGCTCCCTGTGAAGAACTTAACCCCATACAGATGGCAATAGGCATATTTAATCTTTGAGCTGTTTCAATTAAGTATTTAACTCCAAGCATTATGTCATTCTGCTGATAGCAGACCGCATCCTCTTTAATACCATAGAAGTCTCTTAGATAATCTTTTGCGGTTTTTAACTTAACGATTACTAATTCTGCATTGATGGCAATTCCTGTAAAGGCTGAGCTCTCTGACCTATTTCCTGCTGCTATGGCAGCCATAGCCGTTCCTTCCCCCACATCATCCACACTTGGTACATAATCATAGGGATTCGCCTGCAAAAGAGCATAATCAATATCCTCCTTGCTGTACTCTGCCCCGTAACCAAAACCCCCAGGCTGATTCCCATACTCGCTTGTCTGATCCCAGATATATCTTATTTTCGTCGTTCTATCATTCTTTCTGAAGGCATCATTTCTATAATCTATTCCGGAGTCTACAATACCTATTAAGATACCATTACCTTTGATTTCCTCCAATTCGAACTGCTGTATGGTATAAGCACTTTCAATCACTTCATTTCGATAAGTTGTGATTCCATAACATGCCGGCATAGCAGAATATCCATATTGCTGCAATATATCATCTGTTATCTCCTCCACCGGTATATGAATTACTCCATATTGACTGTTTATATCCTGAATTACAGAATCCGCGAAATCACTTCTGTTTATGTTAGAAATTGTCCAATCCACTATCAGATCAGCGTAGTTCTGACTGGTTATTTCATTGATATTCTCATTATTCATGGACGTACTCCGTTGATACAGCTGACGAATGCTGTTTTCTTTACAATCCATCAGCTAGAATAGTTACTTTAATCTATGATACAAAAGGACACAATATTATAAAAATATACCGGCTTTGCCTGAGATTCCAAACAAATCCGGTATATTCTGATCTATCCAACAAAATTCATAAGTTCACAGTTAAATTTGTCTTTTTCATCATAAAAAAGTCCGTGTCCGCTTTCTTCGAAGGTTACAAACTTTGAGCCTTTTATACCTTTGTGCTGTGCCACCCCTAAGGGATATTTGCATACCTGATCGTGTATGCCATGCATAATAAGCGTAGGTACATTAATACATTTCATATCATCGAATAAGGTCTCATAAAGCCATGCACAAGCTACATAGGCCGTTGCCCAGCTTGCTGCTACTGCTCCCAGCGAACCAAACCACAGAGAAAAGGCTTCGGTAACCGGTTGATAGAAGAACATTTTTCCGAAATCATCAAGCATCTGAGGGCGGTCTTTATAAGTATTTTGAATAATTTCAATAACATCCTCCTCCTTTAAGCCATAGGGGAAATTCGGTCTTTGTATCAGGCTTGGTGCAGCAGCGGCACAAAGTACCAGCTTGGATACTCCATAGCCATTATGTCTGGCCATATATCTGATGGCTACCGCACCTGCCGTAGAATGCCCAAGCAAGGTCAGATCCTTGAGTTTTAAGGTCTCGATCACACAGCGTATATCATCGGCAGAAGAATCGTAATCATACCCGTAAACCGGCTTGTCAGATTTACCGAATCCTCTGACATCCATACCGATGCAGCGGTACCCCTTCTGTATCAGCTCATTATACTGATACTCAAATAAGTGATGATTAGCAGGCCAGCCATGCATAAAAAGAATTGGTTTGTCTCCCTGGGGATTGATATCATTTACATAAATCCTGACACCGGGTTCAACGGTAATATAGTACTCCATAATATTGCACCATAACGTTTTATTACCACTTTATTCAGGAATGGAATTTATGCCACAGTTTTTTACGTTTTTTTTTATTTATTATAGACAGATGCCAGAAAGGCGCTATACCTTCTATATTAAAAATTCAATATCCTCATTGGTTATTTATGCCTGTCACCACTATACATAAGATTTATCCATAAAATACTTTCGTCTATCTATATGAAAATTAGGACAAAGTATGACTGTGCAATATACTCTAATCGTGTATGATGTTATTCTTTACATAATTATAGGAGCATCCCACATTCAGCCCCTCGGATACCTTATTCATCTTTCGGGTATCACCAATTAAGATTGCCCCGACTAATTTATTCTCTAAGAAATAAAATTTCTCATAATTCCCGTCCAGGTCATTTCTGTATTCCAGAGCCTGATAATCTTTATCGGGAAGCTTACCGTTATCTCCTCCGGCAAATAATGCAGTCTTCATACCATGGAAGGTAAGCGCCGGCGGATAAATGTCATAGTATGTTTCCTCACCGGCGGCATTGGCTCCTGCGGTCTTTCCCATTTCAATTGCCTGAGCCCATACTCCATAATTTACACCCTTACATTCAGCACAGTCACCGCAGGCATAGATACCCTCTATATTCGTTTCCATTTTATCATTTACTTCCACTGCTTTTCCTATCTGTAATCCGGCTTCTTTTGCCAAACCCGTATTAGGAGTGATACCGCAGGAGAAAATAACCAGATCTGCCGCAAAGACTTCTCCGTTATTAAGTGCTACTCCGGTAACCTTCTCCGCTCCTGTTATTTCTGTTATAGCAGCGCCTACCCGGTAATCGATACCCACTTTTGCAATCAGGTTTCCCAACAGCCCACTTGCGGTTTCATCCAGCTGACGAACCATAAGCTGGTCGGCTGCTTCAAGAATAGTCACCTTACACAATTTACTAAGTTCCCAGGCAGTTTCAAGTCCTAATACTCCACCACCTATTACAACTGCCTGCTTTGCATTTTTACTCAGCGCTCTGATATCCTTTACATCCTGAAGATTCCTGATAACCTTAACACCTTTTTTGCCGCATCCTTTTATGGCGGGCACAAAGCTTTCAGCCCCAAGTGCATAGATACATTTATCGTATTTTATCTCTTCGTCATTACTCAAGATAACCGTATTATTAACGGTATCTATTCTTTTAATTTCTCTGTTCAGGCAGTTGGTAATCTGATATTCCTCATACCAGTCTGGCTGATGTATCAGGATCTCTTCTGAGGAATGAAACGTACTGAGTTTTTTGGTAAGCAGCGGTCTGTTATAGCTTAATTCCACTTCCTTTGATATGATAATAATCCGACAGGTATCATTCCGTTCTCGAATTGCTTCTGCGGCGCTGATACCCGCTGCCCCATTCCCAAGAATAATAAAAGTCTCCTGTGTATCTTTGCGATAGAGTATCTCTTCTCCGTCATAAGGTATAAAGTATTCTCTTCCTACTCCGCATACCGGACAGATATCTATTTCTGAATCAAATATTTCACCGCATACAATACATTTCACCAGTTTTCTTTTTCCCTTTGGCATGTTCGTTTCTCCTATTTCCCATTCTAGTATCATTGGATATTATGACCAGTTGTCCCAATTTCTATCATTATAGACTGTAAAAAGCCGGCGGTCAATGTAAGAAAAAGCTGTGTCCCAGAAGCCCTGATTGTATCGGACCTTAGAAGACACAGCTTTTTAATATCATTTATTTCATGTAGGATGACTTATTCATCATAGTAATTATATTCATATGGAACATTTTCAGTATTCTGATTATTATAACCTGATATTTCAAGATAAAAGGCAGCATGGGCAGCTTCCATATAAGGACTTACCCAGAGCAGCCCAATACCGCAGGTAAAGAGACCAACTATTATCCATCCGATAAAACTGACAGACAGGCAAAAGAACTTCCATTTATAACCCACCATCATTTCTTTGGATCTGCTGATGGCTTCCATAATGCCTACATCCGGGTCTTCAGCCATAATATAAGGGGCCATAGCATAACGAAAAGAAGCTATTATTCCTGGAATGATGAATAGCAGTGACCATAACAATACAAATAATTCCATCATAAAAAACAATCCAAAGGTTTTAATAATTATATGAAATCTGGCAAACAGATTCTCGAAACGGTAGTCTATTCCCTTTATAAGATTAATATAAAATAGATAAAAACCCATTCCTAAGGCTCCAGAGATCATAAAAATCAGTAATCTAAGAATCATATAAATCATAGCGCCTGCTGGTGTGGCATATACACTCGGTTCCTTATAGGTAAATATATCCTGAAAGCTGATAAATCCCCCCATAGCCAATATTATCTGGGGTATATAGCTAATTATTAATACAATTACAGCCATAGCAACACCAACGATAACCGCTAATGCCCAGTTTCCTTTCAGAGCTTCTCTTGCCCTGGCCCTGTAATCACTTGCTCTTAACATAAATGTCCTCCCTATTATGCTTTTGTGTTATCTTTATGCCCCAGCATTGATAATATTCCTCTTAAAGCGCTGATAACATTGATATTATAACACAAAAGAAGCAAAAGTCAATTTATGTAATATTATAGAATTTTTAAAAATTATTTCTCCTTTTGGGTATTTTATGACACCTTGGGTTCTTATCCATTACCTTATAAAATCATTTGATAAGTCTGCTAATATCCTCGGCTTCTTTCATCATAATTTTATAGAAATAACGCTGTACCAAAGAATAAATCAAGAAGAAAAACAAGCTGTTTGTAATAAATGCGGCAGGGTTCTCATAATTCGACCATTGAAAGAAATATGATACGGCAAGAAAGAACAAATAAAAAAGAACTCCCTCCACAATAACATACATCCGAAAGTAAAACACCTGCCCATAAGGCAGGTGCTCTGAATATTATCATCGTATATATTATTACAACGAATCAAGTCCTTTACTTCGGTTTTTTATAAAGCTTTCTCACCGCGCTCTTTGGTACGGATTCTGATACAGTCTACAATATCACTAACAAATATCTTTCCATCACCAAACTTTCCGGTCTGTGCAATTTCGATTATGGTATCAATAATCTCTTCCATTCTGTCATCCGGAACTACAAGTGTTATTTCTATCTTAGGAAGTGTGTTCATAATAATGGTATTACCTCTTACGTACTCTGTAAAACCATACTGTTTACCACAGCCAAGAACCTGATTGATCGTAAGACCATTAACCTGTTTTTTTAACAGGGCTTCCTTTAAAGGCTCCAGCTTCTCCGGTCTGACAATTGCTTCGATTTTCTTCATATACTATCTTCCTTTCTGACTGTTACTATCAATAATTAATCTAAACCGTTAAAAGAAGGATATGCAACTTCGCCGTGTTCAACCAAATCAAGTCCCTGTGCTTCTTCTTCCTGTGTTACTTTAATAGGCATTACTTTCTTAATGACAAAAACAATGATAAAGGTAGCGATACCTGCAAAGGCGATTGTAATTACAATACTTAAGACCTGAGCTACAAATAATTTAACCTCTCCAAATAAAAGTCCGTTCCACTGTGCACCGGAATTGATGGAAGTCTGAGTAAATAATCCGGTAGCGATTCCTCCCCAAATACCACCAAGACCATGGCAGCCAAATGCATCAAGGGCATCATCATAGCCAAATTTGGCCTTGATCTTTGTCATACCGAAATAGCAGATAGGGCTTACCAGCAAACCAATGATTAGTGATGCCCAGATAGGCACAAAACCTGCTCCTGGTGTAATCGCTACAAGACCGACAACAGCACCGGTACAAGCTCCTAAAATAGTAGGTTTTCCATGAAGAACCTTTTCAATAAGCATCCAGGACAGAAGAGCCGCTGCCGCTGAAGTATTTGTAGTTACAAATGCATGAGCCGCCAGTCCGTCTGCTGCTAAAGCACTGCCGCCGTTAAAGCCAAACCAGCCAAACCAAAGAAGTGCTGCACCAAGTACTACAAAAGGAATGTTATGGGGTTTGTAAGGTACTACTCCATATTCTCTGCGCTTTCCAAGTAAGATACAAGCTACAAGTCCGGATACGCCGGAGCTTATATGAACTACGTTACCACCGGCAAAATCTACTGCACCCAGCTCTCTTATAAGACCGCCTACGCTCCAAACCATATGAGCCAGAGGATAGTATACCAGTAAAGACCAGGCAGTTACAAAAACAAATAAAGCTGAGAATTTCATTCTTCCTGCTACTGCTCCACAGATTAACGCAGGAGTAATAATTGCGAACATCATCTGAAATGCTGCAAATACTGTCTCTGGAATAGTTCCGGCATAATCACCATTAGGCTCCATACCAACTCCGTTAAAAAATACTTTGCTAAAATCACCGATAATGCCGCCATGATCATTTCCAAAAGCCAGTGAATAACCAACTGCCACCCATAGAACAGCTCCAAGACCTAAAATAAAAAAGCAGGACATTAAAGTATTGATAGCATTCTTTCTTCTTTCCATACCTGCATAGAAAAATGCAAGTCCCGGCGTCATCAGGAGAACCAATGCACTGCTGACAATTATAAAAGCGGTGTTGCCATTATTAATTTCCATAATTTATACCTTCCTTTTGATAGTCTACGTTAATTTTATACGTTAATTCAGTACTTCTATACTTCGATAAAGCGTCCAGGCAATTAAAAAAGCAGCTCACGAAAGCAAAGGTATACGGCCGTCTGATACCAAATCCACTTGCTGCATAAACAAAAAAAGGCAATTACCCTATAAATATAGAATAATCGCCTTCGACTTTAATAAATTATACATCATATTTCTTAAATGTCAAATATAATTTTCTCCATCTTTCATTATCCTGCATTTTGCAGTATAAGATGATAGCTTTCCTAATTTCACTAGTGCAGAATGCACAATACAGATGGACAAATATGTATGATTATACCAAAATCACCATCAGCTGAAAAGTCCCTGGTAATAGCCGAATAAGTCCAATGCAAGGAGCAGACCCATTAGGATCAACAGTACCGCAGATATCTTCTTAATAGTCTCCATATGATTTCTTATGAAGCTGTTTAGAAATTTAAGATGAGGAAATAACATTGTCATTATAAGAAAAGGAATCCCTAACCCCAGTGAAAATAACAGCAGCAGGAATACTCCCTCATATAGTGTTGCTGTCTGAGAGGCTAACAGCAATGCCGAACCTAAGAAAGGACCAAGGCAGGGTGTCCAGCCAAAGGAAAATGCAAACCCAAAAATCATGCTGGAAAAGAACTTCAGGTTATGAGTGTTCACACTTCTTGTACTGGTTCTGTTCAAGAGCTTCAGCTTAAGAATCCCCATAAAATGCAGTCCAAAGATTATCATAATAACTCCACTGACCCGCTGCAGCAGTTCCTGGTATTCCCGCAGCAGCTGTCCAAGGGCAGATGCAGTGGCCCCTAAAATAACAAAGACCGTGGTAAAGCCTGCAATAAAACCCAGGGTATTAAGTAATAATCTTTTATTATTCTTTTTTTCCTCTGCATTCCCTCCAAGATACATGAGATATACAGGCAGCATGGGAAAGATACACGGTGAAATAAAGCTAAGGATTCCTTCTGTGAATACCAACCAGGCCAGGTACGGGGTCAGTTCTTCTGCCGTTTTCAGAAGCATTATTCTGCCTCCTCTATCATCTGGGCTACCTTCGAATATTCCGTTTTGCCAAGAACATAATCGGATAAACGCCCTTCTCTGTCGATTACAACAGTTGTAGGTATACTGTTTATGCCAAATATACCTCCACCAACTTCACCGGTATCATAAAGTATCGGAAAAGTAAGCCCCTCTTTTTCTATATAATTATTCGCTTTCTTTTCTGTTTCACGCTTTCCGTCGGTCTGATTCAACATTAATAGCACAGCATCCTCAGATGCTGCAAGTTCATCATATAACTTTTGAAATTCCGGCATTTCCTCTTTGCAGGGGGGGCACCAGCTGGCCCAGAAGTTAAGTACCACCACTTTCCCGGCATAATCAGAAAGGCTGACTTCTTCGCCTTCTGAGGACTTTAAGGTAAAGTCGGGCACGATAGGTTTTTCTTCTACTGCAGCATTCTCCTCCTTTGTGCCTATATCCTCTCCTTCCTGCTCAGACTGTGTATTGTTGCTATCCTCATTGAAGTCATTTTCTTCTGTGGTTTTATTTCCTTCTGTGGTTTTATTTTCTTCTGTTGCTTTATTTCCTGTCTGATTTTTTTCTGCCTTATCACAGGCAGTAAGCCCTACTGACAATAGCAGAACGGCTACAACCAGCATAAGGATTATGATTGTTTTTTTTACTTTACTCAAATATTGCTCCTTTCACTGAAAAGCCCCGGGAAGAAGGCTTTGTTGCTTGCTTTTACAGTACATTTCCATTATACTGTTTAAAGAAATAATTCATCACTGTTCTTTACAAGTTGAATTAATTTTAACTGTATTATGTGTGTCAAAAACATTTCAAGTACTGAGAAAGGTATGGTTATTACTATGAAGAACCTAAAACGTATTGGTGCAATCTTAATCGTAGTATTGCTGTTGTCCCTATACGGACTCACGCTTTATGCCGGGCTTACCGCTTCTCCCGATTATCAGAGCCTGCTTATGGCATCTATCTACTCAACTACCATGATACCGCTTATGCTGTATGCCTATATGTTAGTCTACAGGCTCCTGAAAAAGCGTGCAGAGGAAGAAGCCAAAAGAAAGTAATTATTCTGCTTCTCTCTTAATTCGATTAAGATGCTCTTTCAGGTCTTTTTCATAACCCTCATCGGATAGTTCATAAAAAGTCCGGTCCTTTAAGGCGTCGGGTAAATACTGCTGTTTGACGTAATGATTCTTAAAGGCATGGGCATACTGGTAATTCAGTCCATGCCCTAATTTATGTGCTCCTTTATAATGCGCATCCATAAGATGAGGCGGAATGGGTGGTGTGCTTTCATTCCTGACTGCTTCCATAGCAGCATCAATAGCCATAATAGCCGAGTTGCTCTTAGGAGCGCAGGCTACATAAGCTGCTGCCTGTGCGAGTATGATTCGCCCTTCCGGCATTCCTATTCTTTCCACCGCCTCCGCAGCCGCATTTGCAACCACAAGGGCATTGGGATCCGCATTGGATACATCCTCTGATGCACAGATAACAATTCTTCTTGCAATAAAAGAAACACTTTCTCCTGCATAAAGCATTCTCGCCAGGTAATAAATGGCGGCATCGGGATCAGAACCTCTCATACTTTTGATAAATGCGGAAATGGTATCGTAATGATTATCTCCTGCCTTATCATATTTAATCGCCCTTTTCTGTACACAATCCTGAGCCACTTCAAGAGTTATGTGTATTTTCCCGTCTTCCCCGCGTTCTGTTGTAAGGATACCAAGTTCGATGGCATTTAGTGCAAGCCTTGCATCTCCTCCGGCAATATCAGCCATAAACTCTAAGGCATCCTCTTCAATGACACCATTAAAGTTACCCATGCCCCTATCCTTGTCATTTACAGCTCTTAGCAGCAATTCCTTGATGTCCTCTTTCTGTAAGGATTTCAGCTCAAATATTACAGAACGAGAGATTAAAGCGCCATTTACCTCAAAATATGGATTCTCCGTTGTCGCTCCTATCAAAGTAACGGTACCATCCTCCACAAAGGGAAGAAGATAATCCTGCTGCCCTTTGTTGAACCGATGTATCTCATCAATGAATAGTATGGTTTTGCGATTGTACATCCCAAGGTTTTCTTTTGCCTTACCAATAACCTCCTCCATATCCTTCTTACCGGCAACAGTTGCATTCAATTGAAGAAAGGCTGAACTTGTGGTATTGGCTATTACTTTGGCAAGGGTTGTCTTACCTGTTCCAGGCGGGCCGTATAAAATAATAGAACTGAGCTTATCCGCTTTTATGGCCCTGTATAACAACTTATCTTTTCCAATTATGTGCTCCTGCCCTACGACCTCATCCAGTGTCTTTGGCCGCAGCCTGCTGGCAAGAGGAGCTTCCTTTTCTTTGTTGGTTTCTCTCATATATTCAAATAGATCCATACATCCCTCTCATTCTGCTGCTTAAAAAATCTTATAAAAGGATTCCTGAAGGAGCACTGCTCATTTTCTGGTGTTTGTTATTTCATAGCGCCCATCCGCTCCATCCGCTCCATCCGCTCCATCCGCCTCTGTTCTTTATGCAAACCTCTGTTCTTTTATTGTAAAGAATATCTCTCCTTCCGTCAACTAAAAGCTTCCTTCCCTATTTTGTTTCATTATGTTCTGTGGTATAATAACAGAAAACACTGCTTAGGAGGACACCATGACACTGCCCAAGGACCCATTTATACTGCTAAGCTATATTAATACTCAATTAAGAGATAAATATAGCAGCTTAGCAGACTTATGCGAATATCTCGAATTCAATGAGCAGGAATTAAGAGACCGGCTGAATGTTATTCATTATGAATATGTTCCGGAATTGAATCAGTTTAAATAAGGAGTCAGCAATGAACGAAAGCTGCCGTACAATATACAGTAAGAGCACAGGTGAAGTAATTGTTAAAAAATCAAGGTTTATAGCCTCCGTTTTTCCCATCTCCTCTGAAGAAGAAGCCCTTCAATTAATCGAGCAGGTGAAAAAAGAGCATTCCGGAGCAAGGCACAACTGTTTTGCATATGTTGCAGGAAGCAAAGATACGATCAAGCGCTTAAGCGACGACGGCGAACCTGCCAAGACTGCCGGCCTTCCTATAATGGATTTGATATTGCTTGAGAAGCTTCACAATATCCTGATCGTGGTGACCAGGTATTTCGGCGGAACCCTTCTTGGAACAGGCGGACTTGTCCATGCATATCAAAGTGCTGCCAAGGAAGGTATTAAGAATGCTGTCATCATAGAAAAAGAAGAAGGCTGGAAGACAGATATCCTGATAGACTATACCTTAGCCGGAAAACTCAAATATAATATCTCGCAAATGGGTATTTACCTCCTTGAAGAGGAATATACCGATAAGGTAAAGCTTTCCTTGCTTATACCGACTAATGCTTTCGATGAATTCGAAAGGAGCCTTTTAGAAGTATCAGCCGGTGCTGTTAAAGTTCCAAAGGAAGAAATACTGGCATATGCTATGGTTAATGGTAACCTTGAAATTTTTAAGTAAAACACATTGAAAACCGATGCCCCCTCTGGAACCTCCCACTTTGCCGCAAAATAAAAAGGAAAAAGAATTCACTCTGTAAATTCTTTTTCCTTTTTATTCAGCTTAGTTTGTTATTATTCTATTATACCGTATTATCGTGTCTAGCATATTCTTCCGATATTCTTATAATGTGTATTCCGAAACTAAATCGTCTACAATTTCTAGCATCGTAATCAGCGTGACTTCATTTTTCCAGAGTTTATGTATCATGTCTTTCACCGTCTCCTTTGAATAAGAAATCGGCTCTGAATATTCTACTAACAGATGATCTTTCATATGTTGAAAAATCTTTATGCCGTATAGTTTCTCATGCTCTGTCTGGCTTCTGCTTTCTTCCACCAGATAGTAATCAAATACCAATTCGTTATTGTCTTCCAGCACTATCTTTTTTGTTCCCTCTAAGAATAATTTTTCCATGGCCCCTCCAAAAATTCTGAAAATTTGTAAATAACACTGCAATAATAGAAATAATAAACTATGGTTATTATAACTTCACCACAATATAAAATAAAGAGATAATTTTTTGATTAAAAGCCGATAAAAGAAGCTTTCAACCTATATTACACGATGTGTAAAAAAATGGGTCTTATAAACATAGTTTACCATAGAGTTTGTGATTTTTCTAACATTTTTAGAGTTTTTTTGAATGCTACATTTTGTTGCCTATGTGCATAAATACATATTTTCTTACATATATCTCAATCATTTTGTATATACTTAACATATTGATTTTATTTTTTATATTGTTTAGTGACATAACTAATAATACTGGATGGATTTTTTAAGATAAATTATAACATTTTTAACAATTTTTATATTTTTTAGCAATCGTTTCCTCTTGTAAATTCTGAGTGTTCTGCTTTGAGAATTCTGATTGTTCCGATTGCTTACCGTAAGAATGGCGTATAGTAAAAAATCCTTTATTTTAAAGGCTTAATTTGATATAATAACGAAAGAAAGAAGGTTATACCCTTTATCGAATAGAGAATATTCAATAGCAGATTGGATATTCAGGAAAGAGGTTATTATGGATTTCAGCAAGAAAGGAACCGCCAGAAAACAGCAGTATATCAGGTCTGTCTCCAGGAAGGTAGCCACCAAGGCAAGTGTTACTGTGTTCCGGTTATTCATGGTAGGTTTGGTTTCCCTCATAATTATCGGCTCCTATTTGGGGTTTGGCGTATTAAAAGGATTGGCAGACAGTGCCCCCAACATAGATCAGATTGAAGTAAAACCCTCCGGTTTCACTACAAATATATATGATAAAGATGGAAATCTGATAGATACTCTTATTGGAGCAGAATCAAATCGTGTTTATGTAGAAATCAGTCAAATACCGAAGGTTTTGCAGGACTGTGTTATCAGCATTGAGGACGAGCGTTTTTATGAACATAACGGAATTGATGTGCAGGGTATTTTCCGTGCTTTTTTCGTTGGTTTAAAATCCGGTGACTTCGGACAAGGTGCCAGTACCATTACCCAGCAGCTGATCAAGAATCAGGTATTTGAGGGAGGCGCTGAAGATAACTTTACCGACAGGTTTATCCGTAAAGTTCAGGAACAATATCTGGCTATACAGCTGGAACAAAAAATGTCAAAAGAACAGATTCTTGAATACTACCTGAATACCATTAATTTTGGGGCAGGTACCTATGGTGTCCAGACGGCCTCCAAACGTTACTTTAACAAAGACGTAGAAGAAATTACATTATCTGAAGCTGCTGTTATCGCCGCTATTGCACAGTCCCCCACCAACATGAACCCTATTAATCATCCGGAGAACAACGCGCAGAGACGTGCTCAGATCCTCGAAAGCATGAAACGTCTTAACCTGTGTACGGAAGAAGAATACGCCCAGGCTCTTTCTGATGATGTCTATTCCAGGATTCAGGTAGTGAATGATGAACAGGATGTTACTTCCTATAATACTTACTTTGTCGACGAGCTCATTGAACAGGTTATTGCAGATCTTCAGGAAGAGAAGGGTTATACCTATACCCAAGCCAGCAAGGCACTCTACAGCGGCGGACTAAATATTTATACGACTCTGGATTCCAAGATTCAATCAGTCCTGGACGATGTATATACCAACGAAGATTACTTCCCGAAGATTGGAACGGATTCTTACTGGGAGTTGACTTATGCTTTATCCATTGAGAAGAAAAACGGTAAGCAAATTCACTATCATACCAATGACTTGCTGGATTTCAGTCACTTGACCACTGCATATTTTTCCTCAAAAGAAGCCGCGGAAGAATTAATTGAGCAATTTAAGGCGGCAAAGGTTGAGACTGATGATATTATCCTCGCAGAAAATAACAGCCTTATCATCCAACCCCAATCCTCCATGGTTATCATGGATCAGCACACCGGATATGTAGTAGGTCTTATAGGCGGAAGGGGCGAAAAGACCGGTAACCGTACCTTAAACAGAGCTACTAATACTACAAGGCAACCCGGTTCCACTTTCAAAATATTATCAACTTACCTCCCGGCACTGGATTCAGCGGGAATGACACTGGCAACAGTAATAGACGATGCTCCTTATCAATATCCAGGAAGCGATAAATATGTAAGCAACTGGAGCGGTGATGATTATGAAGGGTTAACCACTCTGCGCAGAGCAATCCTGCGTTCCAAAAATGTCGTTACCGTTAAGACACTGGAGAAGGTTACACCAAAAGTTGGTTTTGATTATTTGCAAAAGCTTGGTTTTACTACACTAGTAGAGAGCGGCGTATCTGAAAGTGGTAAAACCTATTCAGATATCAATCTCCCCCTGGCTTTAGGTGGTATTACAAAAGGCGTTTCCAATCTGGAACTTACCGCTGCCTATGCTTCTATCGCCAATGGAGGCGTATATTCCAAACCAATCTTTTATACCAAAATACTGGATAGTAATAATAAAGTATTGCTGAATAAAAAGACTTCTGTTCGTCAGGTTATGATGGAATCCACTGCTTTCCTCTTAACAAATGCTATGGAAGACGTTGTGAAAAAAGGTACTGGAACATTAGTAGGGTTTAAGAATCTAAAGATGCCGGTAGCCGGTAAGACAGGTACTACAACCGATGATAAAGATTTATGGTTTGCTGGATATACACCATATTATACTGCCACCATCTGGTCAGGTTATGACAATAACAAGGCTCAGACCAACACCAGTTATCAGAAAATTATATGGCGTGATGTTATGGAGCGTATCCACAAAGAAAACGGTCTGGAGGCTGTTCCCTTTAATAAACCTGATTCAATCGTAGAGCGAACAATCTGTACCAAGAGCGGTAAACTTGCCGTTGAAGGTTTATGTAATAAATACGAAGGCGGTTCAACTGTTAAGACCGAATACTTTGCTAAAAATACTGAGCCTACAGATAAATGTGACATACACGTAGCTGTGAAGATCTGTACTACCTCAGGTAAGATAGCTACTGAATTCTGCCCTCCTTCAACTGTAGTAGAGAAGGTCCTGTTATTTAAAGAAGAGACCGCCAAAACCCTGGATACTCCTTTCCTTCTTCCGGGTAATGAGGACACCTGCACCGTCCACAATGCGAGAAACTCAGGACTGCAGAACCTATTGCCAACACCTGGCGGCACCACACCATCAGTAACAACTGCACCGCCTAATACGAACAATTCCGGTAATGGCAACAGCAACGGAAATAACGGTTCAAATGGCAATGGTAATACCAATGGAAACGGTAACGGTAATGGAAATAGTAACGGTAATAATGGTAATGGAAACAACAGTAATACTGGTGGTGAAGAAGATTATTATGATCCCGAATTCGATTATGATTACGGCGATTAAGTGATAGGAAGAATCAAGAAATGCGGACTTGTTACAGAAACATACAAGTCCGCATTTTTTATTCTCTTTCTTTTACAGCACATTATCTATTACTAGTCTTTCATTTTAGGATTAAAGATCCAGGATGCAATGTAACTAAATATCAAGGCTCCTGAAATACCCGCGGAGGTGGCTGTCAGTCCTCCTTTAAATAAGCCCAGCAGACCGTCTTTATCAATTGCTTCTTTAATTCCTTTAAAAAGCGAGTTTCCGAATCCGCTTAAGGGTACCGTTGCACCAGCTCCTGCCCATTTGGTAAAGGGTTCATATAGACCGACTGAACCAAGAAGAGCTCCGAGGCAGACCAGAATAACCATTATACGGCCCGGCATCAGCTTCGTATTGTCCATTACTATCTGTACAACCACACAGATAGCACCGCCTATTATAAATGCTTTTATATAATCCATTGAGTTCCTTTCCAGAGCCTGTGAACTATTTGCTTCAGGCTCTTATAATCCATTGTAGCTACCTTTTATATCTACCTTTGTATATACCTTTACATCCCTTCTATTATTACTCCATGGGCAATACCAGGAACCGGATTTCCTTCATTAAAGCTTACCGTTGACAGCAGAGCACCTGTAGGGACAAATAATACTCTTTTCCACTCTCTTCTACGCAGTTTTGGTATAATATAGCTGTTTAAGGTAATAGCACTGCATCCGCAACCACTGCCACCGGAATGAGTGTCCTGAGTTTCTTTATCAAACATTTCAATACCACAATCCATGTGATTCCTTGAAATATCGAAGCCTTCCTGTTTTAACAAATCAATTAATATGTCCTTTCCAATATAGCCCAGATCACCGGTAATGATCTTATCGTAATACTCAGGTTTTACACCCAGGTCATTCAGATTAGCGGCAATGGTCTTATAGGCTGAAGGCGCCATACAGGCCCCCATGTTCATGGAATCTTTGACACCGTAATCCACAATACGTCCAATGGTTACTCCCTTGATACAAACTGGTGCTTCTTTCTCAAGTAAATCGTTGCTTCGGTTATCCTCTTTGTCTATGATTACTGCTCCGCTTCCGGTAACCGTCCAGCTGGTAGCCAAAGGTCTCTGACTTCCATAAGCTAAGGGAAAACGGAACTGCTTTTCCGCACCACCAAAATGACTGGAGGTAATAGCCATTATCTTATCTGCAAATCCACCGTCAACCAGTACAGATCCTATCGCCATGGATTCCCCCATGGTAGAGCATGCACCATAAACTCCAAATAAAGGAATTTCCAGTTCCATAATACCAAAGGAAGTCGCAATTAACTGACCCAGGAGGTCACCACCAACCATATATCTTATGTCTTCTTTTGTAATACCTGCTTTTTTTATTGCAAGGTCAGCAGCTCTTCTCATCATTCTGCTTTCTGCATCCTCCCAGGTGGTTCCTCCAAACATAGGATCTTCCTCAACCTGGTCAAAATAACTGCCTAAAGGACCTTCTCCCTCTTTCTTACCGGCAATGGAAGAACCTGCTGTTACGTAGGGTGGATTTGCAAACAACAGACTTTGCTTCCCGCACATTTTACTGCTCTTCTCCATTCTTACCTCTCATTCTGCCGCCTAGCGGCACAAATATATGATGAAAGTAGCTTAACAGAAGCACAACTGCGCTCTCTTAAGTACTTTCACACCGTTCTTTGCTCAGATTATCCCAAGTTTTGTTAACACCAAATATATAACACCCAGCACCCAGGAACTAAAAACACCATATAAGATTACAGGACCAGCAATGGTAAATATCTTACATCCGATACCAAATACTTGTCCTTCTTTTTTAAACTCCACCGCCGGTGCAGCAACAGAATTGGCAAAACCGGTAATAGGAACAACGGTTCCGGCACCACCGAATTTAGCAATTTTGGGATAAATATTAAGTCCTGTCAGAAGAACAGACAACAGTATCAGGGAAAGAGCTGTGTACCCAGATGCCTGATCTTCATTGCATCCAAGAGAGGTGTAGTAATTATTAAAGCCTTGTCCCAGAACACAAATAAGTCCGCCTACCCAAAAGGCATTTAAGATATTAATAAATTTATTATGGACAGGTGTTTTATCTTTCACATACTTATTATATTTCTCTGCTTTCTTTTCCTTATCCTGTTCCTTTACAATATCTGCGGCAGTAACTTTATTTTTATTATCCTGCATGTCATAACCTCCTTATTCACATAAATAAATGCCTTACTATTTTACATAGTTGTCCAAGAATTTATTCTTTATTTTTTGTAGTGTATAAATAGTTGAAAAAAAGCCCCTGCGCCTTTTCCAAAAGCTAAGCACAATACGATTATGGGTATACCGATTTTAAGTTTAAGCCTGTGGGTCATAATAGGGAATATCTGTATTACTTCTTCAAGGGCAACGGCAAGACATCCGACAAAGCACCCCGAAAATAAACCGAAAATTATAAGCCCCACATGCCCGACGGGTAAAGGTGGTTTAAAGATATCCAGTATATTCCCTAAGGTTGTGCCGACTACAACAATATCTTCGTAGAGAAGAATTCGTTTGGCTGTATCAGTCCTTATGGCAAGACGAGTAAGAACCCCGACAATGGTTATAAACGCAACCATACCCGCTGCTATCAATATTCCACCGGTAAGTCCTATAAAAACCAATAATAGATATTTAAGGAACATCAATGGATTTCCCCTCTCTCGATTTATTTTCAATCAATGTCTCGTCCAAATCTGCTTCGTATAACCTTAATTGCACCTGCATTGGTGTGGGGTCCTTGCTGGCTTTTATTTTACTAAAATGATTAAAAAAGATTATGATACCAAGAGGTAATCCAACCGCATAGGAAATCTCCAGCAAAGAACCTTTGACCTGCTTCGTCCCCATTACAGACTTATAGATGATTTCAAAAATAACAGATACATTGGCATCCTCATTGAATGTCATTATGGTAAATGCCGCTCCAAAAAAGACGACACAAGATACAAAACCTACTTTAAAATACTCCCATAACTTCTTCTCCTTCTGCTCCGGTTCATACAGAATGATAAAATCCCGCTCACCCAGATTTATTATTTCTAAATCCGGATACTCCTTATGAATCAGTTCCATAAGCTTAAGCACCGAGAAAACGTAATTACTTTTTTTATCATCTTTTATAATAAAGATTACCTGTTGATACAGATTTTCTGTTATATCTGGGTTGGGGGAAAAGAGTTTTGCAACATCTTTTAAACGTACTATCTTATGGTGTACCAGATTATTTTTGTCAATTTTAATATATAATCGTATATTCTTCATCAGGCACCATTCCTTCTAATCCGGTTGCACTGCAATAACTGCTCTCATATACAAGAGTTCCCTTATGAATCTCCTTTTCCGTATTCTGTGCAAAAATTACAATCACGATCCCTGCAGCAATTAGCAGTAAAGTGGCGGCTGTAATAATCCAGATTCGCTTCTGTCTGAATATCATTTTTAGTTACCTAACCTTTCTAATAATTATATTTTATAAAATCCATTGTCTGATAGCTTAATGCAACCAATAAAAAAGCCGGCTAAAAATTGTAAATAAAAAACAGCAGCAGTGTTTTCTACTGATGCTGTTTTTTCTTGTATTTATGATTCCTACTATCATAAATACCTATATAATTGTTATTATCTGTTAACCGCTTTATTATATACTGGTAATATCAGCCAATGTCAGGACATTTTCTCACGCATTTTCAAGAGTATTTTCTTTTCCAATCGTGATACCTGAACCTGGGAAATTCCCATTTCTTTTGCGATATCGGTCTGTGTTCTATTCATAAAGTATCGAAGCCTGATTAATTCCTGATCCTTCTCATCCAGTGATGCTATGGTCTCTCGTAAAGCAAGCTTGTCAATCATATTTTCACTTTCATCATTGGTTTGTTCCAATTTATCAATCAGATAGATGGCATTTCCGTCTCCCTGATAAATTGTTTTATAGAGTGATTCTACTTCCGCACCTGATTCTAATGCCATTAGTACTTCTTCTTTTGCCAGATTCAATTCTTTACTTATCTCTTCTAAGGTAGGTTCTCTTCCATACAGGCTTCCAAGCCTTTCTCTGATAACACGAATCTTGCCGGCTGTTTCCTTCATGGAACGGCTCACCTTAATTGCACCGTCATCTCTTAAGAATCTCTTTATTTCTCCCATTATCATAGGAACTGCATAGGTGGAGAACTTTACATCATAGCTCATATCAAATTTATCAATTGCTTTTATCAGTCCGATACTCCCTATCTGAAATAAATCCTCCGTCTCATGCCCTCTTGACATAAACCTTCTTACTATACTCCATACCAATCCTACATTCTCCGTTATTACCCTATCCCTTGCCTCCTTATCTCCCTGTTGCGATAAACGGATTAATTCGATTGTATCCACTGTTTCACTTCCTTCCTGCTCATGAGGTTTCCTCAGGATGTAAGCCCTAGTGGATTTTCTTTTTCATTTTTATGATAGTCCCTTTGCCTATTTCCGATTCTACTTCCAAATCATCCATAAAGGCTTCCATAAAAGAAAATCCCATACCGGATCTCTCTTCCTCCGGCTTGGTGGTAAACAGAGGCTCCATTGCCTTCGTTACATCCCCTATCCCTTGACCTTGATCCCGTACCTCTACATATACTTCATGTCCAAATATCCTGCAAAAAACAATCACTTTACCTTTGAGTTTGTCATAGCCATGTATAATGGCATTGGTTACAGCTTCTGAAACAGCAGTTTTGATATCGGATATTTCCTCCAGTGTAGGATCCAGCTGGGCTACAAAACTTGCCACAACTGATCTTGCAAAGCTTTCATTTTCAGATTTGCTGTCAAACTCTAATAACATTTCGTTGGTATCCATACATATCCTCCTGTTTAAACACCTATCTTCCCTTAGCTAACGCCTCTTCTATGGAATCAAATTTCGGAATGATCCGGTAAAGGCCGGACATTCTGAAAATTCTGTCTAAATTATTGTTTATACCGGTTACAAAAATCTTTCCCCCTGAAAGTGCTATTTTCTTGTAACGTCCCATTATTACACCGATTCCGGAACTATCCATAAAATCTGTTCCGCTGAAATCAAATACAATATTCCTAATCTGTCCCTTGTCTAGCAGCTTGTCCGACTGTTCCCGGATTGACAGGGTATTATGATGATCCAGATCCTGCTTCACCTGTATTATCAGACACTTCTCTTTTACATGGTATTCCGCCGCCTCCTTTTTGTTTATTTCTGATTTTCTCTTTAACGGTTCTTTCTTATCCATGCATACCTCTTTTCCGGACATTTAATTTTACCTGTCTCTTAAACAGAGTCAGGTGTAATCCGTTAGGATCGTTTTCATATACCATTTGAAATATCTGAAGTTTAAAATTTCGTTTTTATAGGCTTAAAAGCGTTCAGGCTTCTTCGTCTATAAGAATGAAATAATGTTCAACTCAAATAGTGCTTCAAGTGATATCTTAACTCCCATCTTTGTGCTTTAGCACCCTCAAATCAGGAGATTCGGAAATCTCCTTTCTCTTACAGAAACTCCATAACCTTCATTAATTCGCTATAAAATGGAGCTTTAACAAAAGTTATAAAACCCAGAAGTTTACATTTACATATTTTAACATATATTTTCTCATCCGTCTATAAGAAAAGACAATTCCAAATAATTTTTGGAATTGTCTCTCCTGGTTGATTCTATATTAGATTTTATATTTGATTTTTTGCTTTATCTTTAGGGCAAGGTCTGCAATTTTTCCTGTGCCTGGTTGTAGCGGCGGTTTGTTTCAGGAATCTTCTCAATTATCAGGTTGTAATATTTTTTTGCATTCTCATAATCGCTTTTTTGGTGATAAGACCTGGCAATAAAATAAAGTGCATCCGCGTTGGTATTATCCAGTTCATAGGTTTGAAGCAATACCTCCAGCGCTTCATCATACTTTCTGTTAGAATACAGCCCATAACCTTCATTATACAATGCCGCAGCTGCCTTTTCTCCTACTGCATCTTTAATCTGGTTATAAAGCTCCAGGGCCTGAGGTTTCTCTAATTTATCCGTGTTAACCTTTGCCAGCTGCTCAGCCACAGTAACATAATTAATCTGGGAAGTACCTTTTTGTAGTTCATTTACGTATAAAGCTGCTGTCTTAAAGAGCTGATCATAGATTGTATCATCTACCTGATTGCCGTTTAGTTCCTCAATCTGTTTATTCAGCGCAGCAATTTGGGTATCCAGTTCATCCTTGGCCTTTACTGCAGTGTCATACTTCTGTTCCAATTCATTAATCTGTGCACTGTGTTCCGTCTTTAGCGCATATGATTTGCTCTCGTAATTGTTGACAACAGTTGGTACCAATAGAAAGGCTGCACCCATAATACCAATAGCTATACCAATTATCAGATTTACAAAAGGCCATATATTAGGTCTTTCTTCTTTATAAGGAGTATGACCAAAGACTACCGGCTCCGCAACAACCTTTCTTTCTTCCTTCTTTTCTATCCTGGTATCTTCACCGGCGGTCTGATTAAGCTCATTCAATTCCCTCATGTACTTAAGGGTGGTTGTGTTGGATACATCTATTTTACTTGCTTTGGTCAGATTCTTAAGAGCCTTGTCAAGCTCACCGCTCTTAATGTATAGCAAGGCAAGCAGCTGAAGCGCTTTCACAAAGTGAGGATTCAGATTAACAACCTTCTTCAGTTGTATGATTGCCAGATCCTCATTTCCCTGCTTGGCTGACTGCAAGGCAGCATTATATTTTTTGGTAGTCTGGTTCAGGTTCTCAAGTCTGGTAGGATTAGCCTGGACTAATTCCATGTATCTGTCCGCATCATTATTTTCCTGCTGTAAATGCTTACTGATTACCCATTGACTCAGAGCAGCGACAGGTTCTCCCATCTCATAATAAATAAGGCCCAGAAGATTTCTGGCATCCGTATTTCTCTTGTTCAGCTCCAAGCTCTTTTTTAATATAATGACAGCACCGGACAAATCTCTTACTTTTGCCTTCTGGAGTCCTTCATTATAGTAACGGTTGGACATTAAATTTATTTTTGCATACACGGTTAAGTCTTCCCCGCAGCGTTCACAGCGGTTGTTCTTACCCTGAACGCTTTTATTGCATACCGGACATATCATGTTATCTTCCTGCCACTTGTCATACGAGCAAAGGAATCTCTTGTGGCTTCCTTTCCATTCTTATTTTCCATCGCTCTTCGCTCTGCTAAGAACATCCAGGGTGTATTTAAAAACTTTTGCACCTGCTTGCCAAAAGCGCCGGCAGAAGGGTGCAATGAGCTTTTAAACACACCTTTTAATTCTTGTCTTTGATCTCCTTCAGCATGGTCTTAATAATATCTGTAATATCAGACAGATCATTACTTTTTATTACTTCTTCCACCTGATCTACTTCAAGACTTGGCTGAAATTTAGCGATTTCTTCATCAAAATTAATCATGCTGACTCCTATCTGTGCGCTCCGGTGCACTCGATTTTTTTCTGCAACCCACTATATATACATATCACAATCTTGTATGCAATATGTATCTGTAAGCTGATTTAATTTTTTACTTTCTGTCAGATCTAAAATGCCATATTAAATTAGCTTTTTATTTCCGTTCTTTTCTTTCTATCTTAACCATTATATGGGTAAAAATCAAGTGTAATCTCATACCCTAAGAATTTTTACCTCTTATCTTAACTATTTCGTAAGAGTTTTAAGACGTTCTTCCACCTGTTCCATAAGCTGGGTGTATTTTGCAAGCTTTTCCTTCTCTTCCTGAATCTTGGCTTCCGGTGCTTTGCTTACGAATCTTTCGTTTGCCAGCATGCCATTCACACGGTTTAACTCACCGGCTAAACGAGCCTTTTCCTGATTCAGTCTTTCTATTTCCTTCTCGATATCAACCAGTTCTGCAAAAGGCATATAGATTACAGCCTCCGGTATAAGCGCTGTAACTGCATCCGCAGGTATACCATCGGTATTCTTCTGAATGGTTACTTCTGAAGCATAGGAAAGAGTTGCAAAGAAAGCTCTGCTGTTCTCAAAGATTTCCGTTATTCTGTTATTTTCCGTTACGATAATCACAGAAGCTTTCTTTGAAGGCGGTACATTCATACCGGCACGAACAGCTCTGATACCTTTTACTGCTTCCTTCATTAATTCAACTGCTTCTTCCTCTTTGCTGAAATTGAATTTTTCATCAAATACCGGCCAATCCGATACCATAATGGATTCTGCTTCTCCGTCTTTTCCTTCTGCTTCTAATAAGGTGCAGTAGATTTCCTCTGTGATAAAAGGCATATAAGGGTGAAGAAGCTTTAAGGAAGTTACCAGCACCTGTTTTAAGGTCCAGATAACACCTGCTTTGGTCTCATCAGCATCGTTGTAAAGTCTGGGTTTAACCATTTCGATATACCAGTCGCAGAATTCCTCCCAGATGAAATCATATATTTTCTGTACGGCAATACCAAGCTCAAAGCTTTCCATATTATCCGTTACTTCTTTTACAAGTGTATTGCATTTGGACAGAATCCATTTATCCGCATCTGTTAAGAGAACCTTGTCTCCTTCTGCCGCTTCGGCTTTCTCAAGATTCATCATAATGAAACGGGAAGCATTCCATACCTTATTGGCAAAGTTTCTGCTTGCCTCAACTCTCTCTAAGTAGAAACGCATATCATTTCCTGGTGCATTTCCGGTAATCAATGTCAGACGAAGGGCATCGGCACCATACTTGTCAATTATCTCGAGCGGATCGATACCATTTCCAAGGGACTTACTCATCTTTCTTCCCTGAGAATCTCTAACCAATCCGTGAATCAGTACCTTATGGAAAGGTGCTCTTCCAGTATATTCATAGCCGGAGAATACCATACGTATTACCCAGAAGAAAATTATATCATAACCGGTTACCAGTACGTCGGTAGGATAGAAGTATTCAAGATCTTCTGTGTTCTTAGGCCATCCAAGGGTGGAGAAAGGCCACAGGGCTGAGCTGAACCAGGTATCCAGCGTATCCTCATCCTGCACCAGGTGATTATGTCCGCATTTGGGACAGGTTCCCGGCACTTCTTTTGACACAACCACATCGCCGCATTTGTCACAGTAGTAAGCAGGTATTCTATGTCCCCACCAGAGCTGTCTGGAGATACACCAGTCTCTGATATTGTCCGTCCAGTTAAAGTAGATCTTATCAAAACGCTCCGGTACAAAGGTTATAGCACCGTTTTTTACCGCATCTACTGCGGGTTTGATAAGTTCCTCCATTTTAACGAACCACTGCTGTTTGATTAAGGGTTCGACTGTTGTATTACATCTGTCATGGATACCTACATTGTGAACATGGTCTTCTACTTTCTTTAAGAGTCCCATCTCCTCTAATTCTTGTACCATCTGCTTTCTGGCTGCATAACGGTCCATTCCTGCAAATTTTCCACCCTTTTCATTGATGGTGGCATCATCATTCATAATATTAATCTGTTCCAGGTTATGTCTTTTTCCTACTTCAAAATCGTTCGGATCATGAGCAGGTGTAATCTTTACAACACCGGTACCAAAATCCTTATCTACATAGGTATCCGCAATAATGGGTATCTCTTTGTCCAGGAAAGGAAGAATAACCGTCTTGCCAATCAGGTCCTTATAACGCTCATCCTCGGGGTGTACCGCTACAGCCACATCACCTAACATGGTTTCAGGTCTTGTTGTAGCTACCTCTAAAAACTCTTTTGTTCCTGTAATAGGATAAAGAAGATGCCAGAAATGTCCGTTTTGTTCTTCATGTTCTACCTCTGCATCTGAGATACTGGTCTTGCAGACAGGACACCAGTTAATGATACGGGAACCTTTATAGATAAGTCCTTTCTCATATAATCGGATAAATACTTCCTCTACTGCTTCGGAACAGCCTTCATCCATGGTGAAACGCTCTCTTTCCCAATCACAGGAGGAACCGATCTTCTTAAGCTGGCTGATAATACGGCCGCCGTATTCATCTTTCCATTCCCAGGCTCTCTTTAAGAAACCTTCTCTTCCAAGGTCCTTCTTATCAATTCCTTCTTTCTTAAGCTGTTCGATAATCTTAACCTCTGTTGCGATACTTGCATGGTCTGTGCCGGGCTGCCAAAGCGCATTATACCCCTGCATTCTCTTAAATCTTGTAAGTATATCCTGCATGGTGTTGTCAAGGGCATGTCCCATGTGAAGCTGACCTGTGATATTGGGCGGGGGCATAACAATGGTGAAAGGTTTTTTACGTTTATCCACCTCTGCTTTAAAATATTTCTTATTTATCCACTTTGAATACAGCCTGTCTTCTATATCCATGGGGTTATAGTTCTTTTCCAATTCCTTGTTCATTCTTTCCTCTCATTCCTCCGCTCTTGGCGGCATTTATTTTCTGCTTCCGGGGCAGTTATTTCTTTCTGATTTTTTAGCTTATGGCCTGTTCACTAAAGACAAAAAAAAGGCCCTCCGTCTAAAAGGACGAAGAACCGTGGTACCACCTTTGTTCACAGCTATAATCTGCTGCCTCTTAATCTGTAACGGGACTACCCGGCATTTCCTACTCGGCTTTCAGAAACACAGTTCAGGAGCTACCTTCAACAAGCAGTAAGTAAGACAGCCTCTCAGCCTTGAACTGTCCTCTCTGATACACTTACCCGTCTAATCCTCTCCATCATTACCTTTGTTTTATCTATAATCAATATAAATATCATATGAAAACTTTCTTCTTCTGTCAAGTACGAAATGTTGGTTATTGGGGGGAGAGAAATTTTGGTTGATGGGATGACGGATGTCTTTGGGGGTGTACGATGAGAGTGGCTTACATTTATGCATTTTCCTGTTCAGGGTTCCAAATTCCACTAAAATGGCAGAAGTTGTTCCCTGGGCAGGTAAAAGGATACCAAACTCGCTGAAATTCGCTCAGACAGTGGTATCCTTTCACCTAGGGACAACTGCTGCCATTTAAGTGTCATTAAGGAACCCTTCAATGGAAAATTCCTAAATGTAAGCCACTCTCATCTGGGGTATTCTAATGATAACTTCGTAGTTTTTGGTATGCGATTCTTTATAGATTTATTCCGTGTTTTTTCAGAAGCTCTGATACATATTCTTTGTTCTCTTCTTTTTCTTTGGTGAATTTCTCGATATCCTCAAGACACTTGTCCTTTAGCAGGTTGTTCTGTTCAATTCGGTCTTTTAGTTTCTGCCTTCTGTCAAGGAGCGTGGTAGTTAACTTCTCCATTTCTGCTGAATCCAGCAAGGCTTCCAACTGATATATCCAGATCTTGGCATCTGTGATTTTTGCAGCCTTCAGATGCGTGATAATTTCACTGTTATAGTATTCTGTCTGTTCTTTGCTGACCTTATACTTATTCTCATCTTCCTTTTCCTTCTTATATTCTTCCCAAAGATAAGTAAGCTGGGCATAACTGTCTACCATATACTTCTGATAACAGTAATCCAGTGCGTTGGTATTATTGATATATTTAATCTTTACCTTATTCAGCAGCTGAATTGCACGATTCAGTTTTTTTTCTGCATCGGCCATATCTTTTCTGTTCTCTCTGGCACGTATAAATATATAAGCTGCTGCAGTTGCACCTAATGCTATGGTTAGAAGAAAAGGCAGCTGCATGTTTGCACCGGTTCTTAGGTTTACCCAGATAAATAACAGAAATAAAAGAACGGAGAGTATACTGGTAGTTATCCCGATGGTACCAAGAGTTTTCTGATTGGCTTCTGCATCCTCTTTCTGATGCAGCAAAGCTGCTCTCTCACTGTCCAGATATTTCATATCATTTTCGATATCAAAGCTGTAAGCCTCCCAGGCTTTCATCTTCCTAAGGTCCAGGGGAATGCTTTCTTCAAATTTAGCCAGATTATGATATTGGGTATCTTTAATCTTACGGGTGCCTTTCTTATATCTTTCCCTGTCTTTTGACAATGTCAGAATCTTTCTGGCTAGGTCATTGATTAGCTCTCTGTCTTCTCGGTCCAATGCCTCAATTTTCTGTATATCACTGATATAATGGGTTACTGCCTGCAGCTCTGTCTTCATTTCCTGTGCCTGCAAAGTACTTTCTACGATTTGCTGGCAGCTGTCTTCTATCGCGTATTTGGAATGCTCTGCCTTATCTACTGTCAGGCTTAAAGGTTCTTCTGTCTTGCTCTTCTTATTTTCCTCTGAAGCCTTACGTCTTCTAAATGCCATGTGCCTGATTTCCTTTCCGTAACCGGTTTATGAATTCTCTTTGCGGTACTCTTCTTTATATAGAGCTATTATATCATTAACTTCCCGCTTGAAATCGTTAAGCCTTCCGGTATCTTTTGCTTCCTTAAGAGCCGCTAATTTCATATAATTATCGCTGTCCTTAAAGCGTAACAGGCTCTGCTGTATCTCTTCCTTTAAGGTTTCTATATAGGTTTCATGGACTAATTTCTGATTACCTTCTGTAGCATCTGATAAGTCTGCTTCTTCCATCGTTTCCCCTGAAAGCAGTACACACAGGTAATACTGTCTTTTGGACTCTTCACTGCCATTTAAACGGTAAGCTTCCATAAACTCTGACTTAGCTCTTAATAAGCCTTCCAGATGAAGCCTGCAGATTCCAAGATTATGACGAATTCTGCCTGTAACCTCTGTAGTCAACGTATTGCTGTGATTGTTTATCAGGATTTCATAGATCAATCCTGCATCCGCATACTGCCCATGGGCTAAAAAGGAATCTCCTTTTTTTAATGCCATTTCTGCAGGAGAGATATTCTTTCGTTCCTTTTGCTTATTCAAAAATTCTTCAGCTTCTGTCTTTGTATAATAATCTGTATCCAGCAAGAAAACCGCTGCAGCTTCCAAAAGTGCTTCATAGCCGGATAACATCGTTTTTATCTCTCTTAGCTTCAACGCTTTTTCAACTTGCTTAAGCTCCCGTTCTACCCAAAGAAGAAATTCCTCCTCCAAAAGCTCATCTGTGAGGAGCAGGAAATTATGATGAATATAATAATAAAGTTCTTCTGTATTATGAACAACCGTGCCGGTTATTTTAAATCGGTAAGGAACTTCTGCCTTGACCTTATCGCATAAAATAAGCACTCCAGCACTCTCTTTTTCTGTATTATCTGCATCCTCAAAGAGTTTTATAAGTTTTTCCCATCTTAAGCCGGAAGACTTTCTGAATTGCCCAAAACCAGTATCTCTTACTTTTATTTCCGCTGTTCTATCATCCTGAAAAGTCAGGGATATTTCTACACGTGCTGACTTATCTTTTTTTACCTCTAAGCCTTCCAGAACTATTTGGTGATATTCCTTTTTTAATGTGAATAAATCCTTCACCTGCAAATTTATAACATTGCTTTCTGTTATAATGAATTCCTGGGTGCAGGGTATATCATACCAGGCCTTATAACCGTCCCAAAGCGGAATATCTGCCGCTTCACCCTCCTTGTAACCCGCTGCTGTTATAAGGGCATTTATACGGTCTGAGTCCAGAAAGATATATTCCTTTAGTGCACCGGACTGTTCATTCTCTTTTTCCCTGGAGGTATAGCACGCTCCTTTGGCATATAGATTCTGTCCTTTAAATACTCTCCTGCCGGTACATAGTTCCTTAAGGGCATTGTCGACCCAGTCACCTTCAAAACCTGCTCCGGTTACATAAATAGTAGAAATCAGCTGCTTATGAAGAATTCCTTTGGCAAGATTAAGAAAACAATACTCTGCCCGCTCTCTGTCATCCTTCTCCACTTCTTCCAGGCTTAAGATGTCACTCAAATCTCTTCTGCTTATTCCAACTGGTATGGGACTTAATCTTCTGTTTATGCTTATCTGACTATAATAAAATTCCTCTTCATCCATATGAAATAGCCCTACATCATTAAGCCACAGCTCCTTTTTCTGACTGAGAGCATAGTATTCACAACTAAGGGAATTGCTTTGAAGAACAAGCCTGTCCTCTTTGATTCCCATATTATAAAAAGCTTCTGTAAGTGCTGCTTTTAGATTCTCATTTAACTTTTTTACGGTTATGGTTATTTTACCGATGCTTTCGCCGGGAAATTTCAAGGTAACAAGGGTCAGGCATTTACGAAAGAGTTTTTCCAGAAGGAAGGCTGCCGTGTAAGCCTTATCATATAGCAGAATTTCATCCCCCGCCATAGCTTTTTCAAGCAGATTATCTGCCTTCTGACACAAGCCCTCCTGCTCAAGGCTCAGAACTTCTTCTCCGTAAGCCCATTCCTTACCACCTGTCTTACTTCCTACCAGTGCCGGATAGAGATACTTTCCCTGGCTTAAGGTTATGGATTCCGGTTCCATGGTCTTATGATTATAAAAACATATCTGGATATAATCCTTTCCGAAATCAATCCCTAACAGAAGTTTTTTTCTGTCAGTCATACAGCTCTCCTTTCTGTTCAGCACGGTGGAGTATGTTTTAAATACACACTTTCGTGCAACGCTTCTAAATGGGTTTAAATAAATCTATAATGAGGTGCCTGTTTTTTCCATAATTCCACATACTGTCCAGAACGCTGGTGTTATCGTTCATTTCCAAAGCCGTAAGCATAAAATTAATCTGATCCAGCGGTGTATCTTCTTCCAGCTGCATCTCCTGCTCAGCCTTTATGCTGCCGCTCTCCGTAATATTGGTCTGGTGGCTGTCGCCTTCTGAGATATAATATTGCAGATTCTCATCCTGAAATACGGTAAAGTCCTTTACCCGTATTCCAAGAAACATATCCTTCATTTCCTCCGATGTAAATTCTTCTTCTTTGTTTTCCAGCCGGTAGTGTATGATAACCTTGCTGGAAGGATCCGCGATATATTCCACTAAGTATTTTTCGGTTATTTTTGGATTTAACGGTATAACTCCTTTGAAATTTTTGAAAAATGGAAGGATAATTCCCCGTCTTATAAAACTTTGCAGGTTATAATCCACAAATTCCTTCTCGCTTTCTTCAAAAAACTCTTCTTCCGATAGTTTCTTAAGCAGAGCAAGCATGCAGACATCGTTTTCCTCATAGATCAGTTCCCGTTTCATAACGTCAAATAACTCTGCTTTTAGAATTCTGCCGTTCATCAGATATTTGTAACCATGATAGGATAAAAATGCACGTATCAGTTTACGGTTACTGCCTCTTTGATAATATTTCAGGAATACCTCCGGTGAGTTCAGCAGATACTCCCTGGTTACCAGCATCTGCGCCAGAAGTCTCTCCTCAAGTACATAGGTATTAATCTCAAAGCTTAAGGCTGCTTCCCATAAACTATAGAGCTCGCCGGTGGTTCCTTCATAGTATTCTGCAAGATACCGCAGTATTTCTTCATTGTATTTACCTGCCTTATAAATAAAATGACAGAGCTTTAATAAGAATTCCTTCTTCTCCGTATATTTGCCAAGAAGATTAATTGCTGCCTTTAGCAGCCTGTTGACCTGTATACCCTCAAAGCCAAATTCATAAAGGGCATTTTCCGCTTCCTCATTATAGTTTCTGATTATAAGCAGTTCCATGACCTTTAAGCGGTCGTTTTTATTTAACTTCGTCAGATCTAGCTGCATCAGGTATTCTTCTAACAGCTCTCCCTGAAAATTGTCATAATAAAAGGATACCAGTTCCATTAAAAGCTTACTCCTGTAACTTTCCTTAAGGGAGGGAACCTCTGACAGTTTCCTGCGGATTACAACAGAGGCCTGGTCAAACTTCTGATAAGTGTCAATCTTATCCGCATAATACAGTAACACCATGGTATTCTGGCTGTTATGCAGCAGGCAGTCCTTCAGATAACTATCTTTGTTAAAGAAAGGGTAAAGGGTGTACTCTATGGTATTGGAATATCTGTTATCCTGTGAATCTACCAGCAGTATTTCATAATTCTCCATGTAGATATCTATATTTGCTGTATTTGAGACAAGTGGTGTGTATACCTCTTCACCCGTTTGCCCATGAATGGTTATTACACCTTTTACTGCATTATTACTGCAGCACAGCTCCTGTTTGAACATTACAAAAGGAAGATTTTTTGAAATCTCCTCCGTTAATCCGTTTAAGGTAATAAGCTCCTCATAAATAACTGCGTAATTCCTGTCTATGGCATGCTCTTTCAGCATTCGTCCCGCAAAGTTCTCTATCTTCTTGCTGTAGCTTTTGTATATTGGGCCTAATTCCTCTTTGTTCTGAATCACATAAGCATACAGGAAAGCTTTCTTTTTATCACTTAAACTGCTGTTATAGATAAAATACAAAAGCACCTGCTGCGGAAGCTTATTCTGAGGCAGTTTTGACTGGAGCAGTGTATATTGCTCCTCCTCAAGGGAATAGAGATAATATTCATACAATTCTGTGATCCGAAGCTGTTCCCTGACTCCCAGCTGATACCAGGCAAAATACTTCCTGCCACGTTTATGTCCTTTGATCAGCAAACTGCAAATTGCGGAAAGGATACTGATAAGTACAGATGGAGCCGCTGTATCATCCAATTCAGAAAAATAATTGTACAACAATGAGAGGCATAGATATACACCTCTTGTAAAATCTCTTTTCTTCCCTGCAAGGTAGGCATATTGTCCCGCCAGTTCCTCGCTTATGTATTCTTCCTTCACCCCGAATAAAATAAGTTGGGTTTCAAAGTCCCCAAGTTCCGTTAAATAGACCGGATGCTCACGTAAGATCATGAAGGCCTCCAGATACATATAGGGACTGCGGCAGCCGTTGTAATACTGCTTCTTGATCATATCCAGAGCCAGATTTCTATTGCTCTCATACTTCTTATCCGTATATAAGAGAAACCACAGAATCCGATAGTCTGAGGAATTCATGCGGTAGGCTGCCTGTATTTCCTTTAAGGCTGCCTCTGAGGCCTCGCTGTTTTTGTAAACCAAAGCGGTTAGATACCAGAAGGCGCAGACGATTGCAAGTGAGGTCTGCTTTCCCTCCAGGATTTCAGCTTTCAGGGTGTTTAAAGCTTCCTTTAACTCCTCCTGTCTTTCTTCTGAATCCTTATCCTTTACCTGAAGAAGATGTATCTCCAGAAGCTTATACCACATGATATTCTCTTTGTCCCCTACTTTCAGACCATGTAATTCTACTTCTGTCTTCTCTGTATATTCCTCCGGACTCAGGAGGTTTTTACGAAAATCCAGGTAATTTCTCACGCAGGCAGTGACTTTTCGCCTGATTTGTGGTTTCTTACGAGTATTTTCTTTCTCTTCGGGCTTTTTAACAGCGACTATTTCTACTACAATTGTCTCATGGACAGACGTAAGTATAAGCCTTCCGTAGTTCTTCCCTCTGCGCATCTTTTCCGGCTGTATTACAAACTCCAGGGGGTAGACATTTCCTACAAAATAATCTGACCAGATAATCTTATGCTCCGGAATAATAAAATCTCCATCCCAGGTAACCCTTATCTCCTCATAACCCCAGTTATCCTTCATCAGGGTCACTTTGTCCATAAAGCTCTCTGTGCTGACCTCATATTCTAAAATATTCTTATCAACAATAATATTAACTGGGGTTTTCTTACGAACGGTAACCAGAAATTCTTCCAGGGCCTGACTATAGGATCTGCTCTTTCGTAAGCCGTCATAGAGGGTAAGATATTTTTTATCACGAAATTTTAGGAACTCTCTGAATTCTTCTGATTTGAACAACTTCACTGCTTCTGCCCAGTCTGCTTTGGCAAGATTGGTAAAGTGGAAGAAGTCTTTGATTTTACCCAGAGAGGAGTTAAGATACGGTGGTTCTGCGGATATATAATACGGCAGCTTTGCCTCTCCGCTGGTACTTACAATATGGAGTTCTCCTCGTATCATATCTCCAGGCGTCAGATTCCTGCCCTGAACACTAAAGGTAATCTCGCTCCGTACACCTTCAAATTCCTTATTCTTCAAAGTAAAAAATGTACCGGTAGAATAACACTGCCCCTTAACTATAGTTCCCAGTGAGTTCTCGACAGTGAGAGAGCCTGTATAGCAGCCGCCTGCATCTACCGTTATAATTAACTCTTTCTCAGACAATACTAAAAAAGGTGCTTCGTATTCAAAGATACCTTCAGCCAGCTGTTTTATTTTCTCCTTCAACCATTTCACCTCAGACCTTGATTATTTTTGTATTGTATTGCATTTTTCTTCCTTTATATTATAATTATTATAACACTAATCGACAGGATTTCGCAAGGGAAAGGATAGTTATGATAACCTCGAAAGAACATTTTCACGGAAGTGATTTAGAAAAAATAGAAGCCCTTTATGGGATTAAGAAAGAAGAGCTTGTTAATTTTGCAGGAAACGTTAATCCATTGGGAATATCTCCCCTGCTGCGTCAGTCCTTATCAGAGCGCATCGATGCCATAACTGATTATCCGGACAGGGAATATACCTCCTTAAGGCAGAGTATCACCGATTATCTGAACAAAGACAGAGGAACCGGTTCTCCCATAACCAGAGAAGATGTGCTGGTTGGAAACGGTTCTACGGAACTGATCTCATTAATGATTCAGTTTATTTCCCCCTCAAAGGCTCTGATCCTTAGCCCTACTTACTCTGAGTACGAGCGGGAGCTCACGCTGGCAGGAAGCAGGATTGACTACTTCCCTCTAAAAGAGGAAGAGGATTTTCGCTTAGACTGTGACGCTTTAAAAGCAAAGTTATCCAAAGGGTATGAGCTTCTGGTAATCTGCAACCCAAACAATCCGACCTCCTCTGCTCTTACAAAGGATACCTTGGAGGATATCCTTACTTGCTGTCAGGAGAAAAACATTTACTGTATGGTAGATGAGACCTATGTGGAATTTGCTCCTGTTGTGAATGCCATTACGGCGGTTTCCCTCATCGCAGATTACAGCAGGCTGATTATCATCCGAGGAATCTCTAAGTTTTTTGCCGCTCCGGGACTTCGCCTGGGTTATGCAGTTGTCGGGGATAAGGAGCTCATCGCTAAGGTTAACCGCCGCAAAAATCCCTGGACAATCAACACACTTGCTTCCCTTGCAGGTGAGATCATGTTTGCAGATGAAAAATATATTGGTACAACCAGAGACTTTACCCAGAAAGAACGACAGCGTATAGTGACTGCATTAAAGGACATACCGGATATAAAATTTTACGAACCCTCTGCCAACTTTATCCTACTTCAGGTACAAAAGAGCAGTCCCACCTCTTATGAATTATTCGAAGGCGCAATAAAAAAGGGAATGCTGCTTCGTGACTGCAGCAACTTCCCTTTATTAAACAACCACTTTATACGTTTTTGCTTTATGTCGGAAGAAGCGAATGACAAACTACTGGACTATCTCAAAGAAAGCTTGATCTGAAAGCAGATACTTTCAATAATTTACCAAAATATCACTCACACTCCAATAATGCCGCAGCCTCTTTCTCAGCTATCACATGAAAATCATTGTGCAGCTGTAAGATTGAGGCTGGTACCAAAGGTGTCACCGGACCGTTTATTGCAGCTTTTAATATCTCTGCCTTGTCCCTGCCACTGACAACCAGTACGATTTTTCTGGCCATCATAATACTCTGAATTCCCATGGTATATGCTTCCCCTGGTACCTCTTCCCCTTCTTTGAACAGACGGGAATTGGCTTCTATCGTTGATTGCGCCAAGGCAACACAATGGGTGCCTTTCTCAAAGCTGTCTCCGGGTTCATTAAACCCGATATGCCCGTTATGCCCCAGTCCCAGGAGCTGTATATCGATTCCTCCCAGTTGTTCAATTACTTCATTGAACCGACTGCATTCTTTTTCACCGTCCTTTGCCAGACCATCCGGCAGATAGGTATTGCTTTGATTGATATTCACATGGCGAAAGAGATTCTCCTTCATAAAATAGTGATAACTCTGTGGATTTTCCGGAGAGATTCCCTTGTATTCGTCAAGGTTTACCGTCCTGACTTCCTTAAAATCCAGATCCCCCTTTTGATACCATTCAATCAGCTGTTTGTAAATTCCTATTGGTGTTGATCCAGTTGCCAGCCCCAAAACGCTGTCAGGCTTAAGAATAACCTGGGCCGACAGTATATTAGCCGCCTTTCTGCTCATATCCTCATAATCTGTCGCTCTATATATTCGCATCTTTAATTCTCCTGTGCCTGTCTTTCCTTATATCTCACTGTATTTCTGGTCTTTCTGTCTTTCTGTCTTTCTGTCTTTCTGTCTTTCTGTCTTTCTGTCTTTCCGTCTTTCCGTCTTTCCGTCTTTCTGTCTTTCTGTCTTTCCGTCTTTCTGTCTTTCCGTCTTTCTGTCTTTCTGTCTTTCCGTCTTTCCGTCTTTCTGTCTTTCTGTCTTTATCCTTTAAATCCGTGTCTCAAATCCGGATGAGCCCCTTTCATGAGCTTTACAAAAACCAGATACAATATCCAGAATATCACCAAGCTTGCAGGCAGAATGATAAAAGCAGTACCAAGCCCTATTCTGTCTATTAACTTTCCAAATATCATATTAAAAGTGATATCACAGATTGTTGCAAGGCTGATAATGGCTCCAGTTGCTCTGGCTATTCTGTCTTCTTCATAAAAGTTCCTGATCATAAGTATAAGGGTGGGATATACAATAGAGAGACTAAAACCTGATAAACTCAGCAATAGAAAAGCCCTGCTCCCAAAAGCAATCCCTGCCACATACAAAATCATTCCCGCCGTACTGAAGATACCGATACTTTTTGATACCCCTATTCTTTGTACCACCGGTGCAAATACCAGACGTCCAATTGTCATTCCTGCAAAGAAAACAGACAGATATCCGGCTGCTTTGCCATTTTCAAAATTCAGCTCTTTTGTTCCATACATCATCAGCCAGTTCAAAACACCGTGTTCGGCAATAAAATATGTACCAAAGAGCAGGGTGAGAAACAGGAAGGCGCGTGTTTTCATAATCGCCCCATAGGATACCTTCACTTCTTTTTCTTTCTTTATCTGGGGCAGCTCATTTAAACCAAATAATACTGCTCCTCCAATTGCCAGTAGGAAAAGCAGCAGGTTAACCGTCTTCCAGCTGGTAAAATTCGCGGAATACCTTCCGATTACATTCTGACTGCCACTGGTTCCTATTCCCTGGACAAAAAACAATACATTTACGATCAGCCCCGGGGACGCTGCAAAGACAACGGGAACAAGTATATTAATGGTAGTGTTAAGAAGTGTGGACGCTCCCATACACAGGAACATACCTGCCAGCAGAAATACATAACTCTCCGTAAGCAGGAACAAAAGCGCACCTGACATCCAGATTCCTAATACAGCCAGAAACACTTTCTTCTTTGGGAAGGTATCCAGAAAATACCCCCCGAAGAACAAAAACACAAGGTTTCCCAAATAGCTGACTGTGATTATCATTGACACCTGGGTATTGGTAAGCTGAAAATGTTCCTGAAACACCATACCAAAGAGACCTCGCAGGCTGTCGCTTGCTCCCATAACAATCATGATAAGCATAAAACTGATAAATAGAAGCATCTTTCTATTCTTTTGCATCAACATAGCTCTTATATCCTGAATTATCCCTTTCTCAGTCTTTAAATACTTCTATTGTTACATTATTATCCATGAAACGATAACGGAAGCGCACTACCGTATTATCCTTCTCCACCTTAAAATAACCTTTATTGGAGGAACCACTTCTGGGATAGGTATCATAACAATAAGTAGCTGACAGAGTTCCATAAGTGGAAACGGCATAATCATATTCCCCTGCAAATGGAATTACCAGGGAAAGGGTGTAAGTATTGTCTCCGATATAGTACATTCTCGTAACTTCGCTGTTTGAATCATTATGGGTTGCTCCTACCAAGGGCTGGAAACTTCCATATACAACAATCTTCTCCGGTAATTTATAGCCTGTTTCCGGGTCAAAAACATTCTTGGCTCCATAATCCATAAGATCAGCAGGGTTTCCTGCAAGTATGCGCAGTTTATCACCAGTCTCCCAGAGTTCTTTCACTGTCTCTTCCATGTTAAAACCCATAGGGCAGTCAGCACTTTTTTTGTTTATCTGATAATAATCCTGCATATCCTCTTTACCATTATCAGCTCGCTCCATCTTCACTGCCGCACTTTCCAGGCTTCGGCGGAAGGGGATTTGAAAAGAAGCATTGGAATGAGTGATTGCAGTCCATTTATAGGTATATGCAAGGAAATGTTTCTGTCCAGCCTCATCCTGGTTGGCAAACCATCCGATCTGGTCATAACCCCACCAATCCTTCCAGGCCCTTTCCTCATAGCTGATGCTCTCAAAGTCCTCTATTACTCTACCGCCCCAGTTATCATACTCCATCAGATAAGGCATGGAATCCGCACTCCAGCCATTGGGATTCAGACCCCCTTCACTGTAGCCCTCCTTTACCAGCACCAGCTTCTCACCGGCTCTGTCTGTAACCGGATATCTGGTAAAAGGCATGGCATGATAGTCCAGAAGCAGCCTTCCCTTTATGTTAATGCCGTGACTGTGTGCATCCATCAATACCTTGTGCCTTCTTGCATGCTCTTTTCCATAGCTGCGTATCATCTCCATCAATTCCGACATTTTCACCATACCACGGTCATTGGCAGTGTAAAGGTGAATCTGTCCCATATGAAGGGCTTCATAGCCTGCATCGATGTACCTGGTTGCCCGGTAATAGAACCACAGTCTGGTTTCCAGGCGGTTTATATCCGGAAGTGCTCCGTCTTCTCCCCAGATAAATCCATTGGGGGCCTCCGGAAACCGCATTTCTTCAAATCGGAAACCACGGTCTTCCACGGGTAGTCCAAAGGCTTCAAATACATATGCCGGAACTTTAAAATTTTCGATATGCCTGTATACCGCTTCAAAAACACAAGCCTGGAGAATAATCTCTGAATCAATTTCGTGAACACGGTCTGCCAGATATTTTGACTTCTCAAAATGCTCTTCATCATCAAGGTCCGGATACCATACGCCGGAGGCTCTTCCGATAAACTTAACGCCCAGATTTTTAATGGCTCTTAAGTCATCCTCTAAGGTTTTTGTGTGTATGAAAAAGGCAGCCGTCACGGATCTGTCCAGATAATTCTTAAGGACATCCAGCTCTATGGTAGTATCAAAGGTATAGTTTTTCATGTGTACACCATTCCATACCGCAGACAGGTCTGAGGTATTGCCACTAATAAAACAGGCTGAAAGAAACCTAGTGTGGCATCCTTTCTGTTCATTCGTTTTTCCTTTCAGCCTTTACAGATGAA
The DNA here is from genome assembly GCF_033100115.1 of Anaerocolumna sp. AGMB13020. NCBI lineage: Bacteria > Bacillati > Bacillota > Clostridia > Lachnospirales > Lachnospiraceae > Anaerocolumna > Anaerocolumna sp. AGMB13020. The sequence continues at coordinate 2,060,311 of NZ_CP136910.1, forward strand.
ATAATTCTATTGCTCGTAAAGTGACATTACAAACAGGGCAAACAGGGAGTTGGCCCAGGCAAACCATTCTCTTGTATAAAGCTTTGGTTCATTACAACAGAACCCCTCATGCATTACCATTTTATCCGCATCTGTAGACAAAAGGGTGTTTAGAAGCCTTACTTTCTCTTCCTGCTCTGCTGCTGTAAGTCCCTCCATGGTCAGGGCAATGTGCCAGATATACTGGTCAGGTGTATGCGGGCTGCCAATACCTTTTGCGGCTGTGCCTTCGTAATAATAAGGATTATTTCGGCTTAAAAGGAACCTTCTGGTATTTTCATAAATGGAATCGTCCTTCTCCCGGTATTTCAGCCAGGGAATTGATAATAAACTTGGAACGTTGGCATCATCCATTAAGTTATAGCTGCCAAGACCATCCGTTTCATATGCATATACTTTACCATACTCCTCTGTCTCAACGATGCCGTACTGACGGATGCCCTGCTCTATACTATCCTTAAGCTTTGCCGCCTGCTCTGCCAGCTCAGCATCTTTATAGAATTCTCTAAGGAATTTCTCCATATAACCTAGTACCACCACCGCAAACATATTGGAAGGAATCAAATATCCATAACGGCAGGCATCATCACTGGGACGAAAGCCTGACCAGGTCATCCCCGTATAGGCGGTTGGTTCACCTTTTCCTTCTCTGGTCAGCGTATCAGAAGGCGGGCAGTTAAGACGGACAAAAGAATAATCTGACTGCGTCTCATGGTTTTGCTCTTTGGCCCACAGCCTTATAATCTCCTCAAAGACCAATTTAACTTCAAAGGTAAAGATATGACGATTACCAGTTCTTTCATAATATTCGTGCAGTAGCCAGACAGGATAACATAAAGAATCCACTTCATATTTCCTCTCCCAGTTCCAGGGATTGCTTTTCGTGATATCCACTTCCCAACAGTTGCCGTTAGCTGTTTCATTAAAGGCATTGGCATAAGGATCAATGAGTATATATTTCATCTGCCTCTTAATAAGACCTCTTACAAATTCCTCCAGAATGTCGTACTCCTTCAAAAAAGGAAGATAGTGCACCACCTGCGCAGAAGAATCCCTTAGCCACATAGCTGCAATATCTCCCGTAAATACAAATACCTCATCCTCCTTCAGAAATTTTGTAGTAGTCTTTGCCGTACTCTCAAAACAATTGATAAAGGTCTGGTATAATTTCTGATTGTCCTGAAAGCGAGAAGCAACTTTCTCTGCTATCTCGCTAACCGCCTCGTTCAGGCGTTGCTGTTTCAAATCCGTACTCATATCTACTCCATTCCGCCGCCAAAAGCGGCAACTTCTTACCCTTTTATACCAGGAACGATTCCTCCGCCCTCAAATCCTCCATTAAACTGAACCATTATACTCTTTATTTCGTAAGGTTTTACATCGAATACCACCTCATTCTCGGAAACCTCTCCTACAGGCTCCTCCATAAGGTTGCATTCATACCATTTCTTTACGGTAAGGCTGCCGGTCAGTCTTACCTTACCTCTTCCTCCGGTAAACTCATGGAGACGAATTACATACCAGGAGGAATTTTCAGCTTTTTTGACACAGTCTATCACGACATTCTTCTTGTCAAAGGAAAGCAGACTGCTTTCTCCTGCCCTGCTCCTTCCGTTTATCGGGATGATAGGGACATTTAAGTCAAAGGCTTCCTCCTCCAGTCCGCTGCGGTACCATTCCTCCTTGTGAGGATAGAGGGAATAGGTAAATTCATGCTGTCCCAGGTCTGCGGTATAATCCGGATCCACCGCTGATTTTATCAAGGTCAGACGCAAAGTATCCTCCAGGATATCATAGCCGTACTTACAGTCATTTAACAATGCAACTCCATAACCCGCCTCACTGATATCCGCCCATTTATGGGCTGCAACTTCAAATTTGGCAGCTTCCCAACTGTTGTTTCTGGTAATAGGGCGGCGGATATTTCCAAATTGTATGTCAAACCTTGCATCAACTGCCCGGATGTTAACGGGAAAGGCCACCTTCATAAGCTTCTGACGTTCCTGCCATTCCACCTCTGTTTTAAAATCGATTCTTCTCTTTTCATGATACAGGCACATAGTCTGGCGGATAACAGATTTATGGTATCTCCATTTGAACATAACAAAAATTCCTATGCCATTCTCCTCTGACTCAATTCCCATACAGTCTTTCACCAGTTCCAGCTTATCCTTCAAGGTGGGCTCTAACTCCCAGGCATCAAAGCATCTTGGTTTATCTTCAAATATCTGAAGAACATTACCGCATTTCTCCCCGGAAAGAACCTCCCTGCCTGCTTCTTTGTCAAAGAGCCTTGTAAGCTGTCCCTGTTCATTCCAGCTTATTTCATAATATTTTGTGGCAGCCGTATTCCCTTTTGTTATGCTGCTTTCCTTCTTATTCCTCTCAGTGGGAACAGGCTTTGTAACCCTTCTGATATTGGTAAAGGAAAAGGGTTCCATATCTTTAACAAAAACAAGAGCTCTACCATCTTTTATAATACAGGGCAGGTCATTTCCTTGCTTGTCTGTAAAGCCCTCTGCTTCTGAGCCGGCTGAAAGCTCCACATAAGTGCTTCGCTTCCAGTTCTGGTTATTCCATAGGGTGTAGGTATTTTCTTCGTTGATACATAAGGCAGCATAGGTCTTTTCCAGTACTCTCTTAAGCAGTGCCTGTGCTTTCTCATATTCTGTATGGCTGTCCTCATAAACCTCTTTGATAGCAGACCCCGGAAGAATGTCATGAAACTGCTGGCAGAGGATTATTTTAAGTGCCTCTGAGATAACCTGCTCTTCATATGGAATTCCGGCAGTTTCAGCAGCCAGTACGGAAAGAAGCTCGGTCTGATACAGCATATACTCCAGACGGCGGTTCATCTTTTTATTGTATGCCTGAGAGGTATACGTTCCCCTGTGAAATTCCAGGTAAAGCTCTCCATCCCAAACAGGTAAATAACCCTCCAGAGCATTTTCTCTGATATTGTTATGCAGGCGTTTAAAGTATTCCTTACCCGTTTCTGTTTGCACATAAGGCAGTCCGGGTATTTTATTTAAATGCTTCAGTGTCTCCAGCATATCCCTGTTAGGGCCTCCGCCTCCATCACCATAGCCATAAGAAATCAAAAGGTCACGATTCAGATCCTTATTCTTATAATTGTCCCAAACACCTTTTACCGCATAAGGCCTTGTATCCCCATTATAGGTATAGGAATCAGAATCCAGGTCTGTAGTGGTGATAAAGTGGGCAAGAATCTCTGTTCCGTCTATACCACGCCAGGTAAAAGTGTCATATGGCAGCCTGTTGGTATCATTCCAGCTGATTTTCGTAGTGACAAAAGTATTTATCCCTGATTTTTTTAAGATTTGGGGAAGTGCCCAGGAATAGCCAAAGACATCAGGGAGCCACAGAAAATCATTTTGATAACCGAATTCTTTCTGAAAGAAGTTCTTTCCCATAAGGATCTGCCTTACAATAGACTCACCGCTGGCAAGATTGCAGTCACATTCCACCCACATGGAACCGGAGGGCTCCCATTTGCCTTCTGCAACTCTTTTCTTGATATGAGCATAAACCTCCGGATAATCCTGCTTCATATAATCATATAACTGGGCTTGGGACTGCAAAAAGGAATAATGGTCGTATCGCTCCATCATCCTGTTTACCGTTGAAAAGGAGCGGGCAGCCTTTTCTCTGGTATGGCGGATTCTCCACAGCCAGGCCACATCAATATGGGTATGTCCGAGCATACTGACCTTAACCTCAGGCTTTCCTCTTCCGTCCATCTGCCCATTAAGGTAAGCATATGCCCTCTCAGTGCTTTGGTAAAACTCTATCGAACCAGGCTCCGTATAATCCACCAGCTGGAAAGCCTTTACCAATACATTTAACAGCCATTCCCTGTGCTCATTGCCCTTTTCCAGTAACCCATAGGTTTCCAGTACGCTTCTGGAAAGAAAGTATAAGTCATCCGTTGGATGATCGAGCACACCTATCTGGGCACGTTCCAGCTCCATTACCATTTCCTTTGGCTCTCCTCCGCCATTCAGACCGGACCAAACCCGAAATTTAAGTTCCAGTTCCTGCCCGTTTACCGGTATATCAAGGAATACCTCTTTGTGATTACCGTCCACTCCCTGGTAAGGCTTTCCGTTAAGATACAAAAGGCTTTCAAAATGGCTGTTATTACCAGTTCCCACCGGTACACCAAAATCAAACAGGCCAATGACCTCCTGGGTTATCGGTTCATCCGGAATCCTGATGCTGGTACACAGCCAGTTGTAACGGTCATACCCCTTCCAACGGTGTCCGATACGGACCTCTTCCGGTGTTCCCTTAGGGTCTGCATTCCCAATTCCTCCGTCATCTTCATACCACTGAAATCCCGGAATGTCCTGCAGCTGCCTGTAGCGCAGTTCAGCCAGCTCTTCCACTAGATGTCCTATTCTGTCCTGGTTATGAAAATCAAAGGGCATTTCTGCCTCCTAAGATTCCGCCATAAACCGCATCATACTTCGCTACCAGTTTCTTTGCCAGGGAATAGGAGTTTACCAAGGGGTGCAGCGTAAGAGCCTGAATGGCAATTTCCTTGGAATTACTCTCAATTGCTTTTACTGTCAGCTTCTCATACATCTTAATCATACGGATTAAAAGATAGCAAGGCTCAGGCACTTCACCAATGGGTACAGGCTGAATTCCCTCTGAGGATACCTTGCAGGTAACTTCGATGACATCCTGCTCCTCAAGTCCTGCAATACAACCGTTATTCTCAACGGAGAGCACCAGATAACGTCCTTCCTCGCTTTGCAGCCCTTCGATACAATCCAGCATCACACCGGCATATCCCATACCGTCCGGTACTTCCAGCTCACCTTTCTTAATCTCCTCCTGATGACTGCTTCCGGTTTCGATACTCATGTAAGAACCTTCACGAATTGCCATGTAATATAAGAAAATCTGAAGTGCAGCCTCGGGATCGGCGTCGATATCAATTTCTTTTAATTCCTGCATCATCTGTATATTTACAGCCTCGATGGTCTTTCCTCTGGTAGCTCCCGATTTTATGATATTTTCAAGGGCTTTCTCTCTGTGATAATAGTAATACAGATACTCATTGGGTAAGAAACCGATGGAGCGAAGCAGCGTAGGATCAAACATGGAGAATTCCTGTATACCGGATAAAAAGCTGTCATCCTTTAATAAGTCCTCCAGTATTTCCGTCCCTTTCTTTTTCACGCTCTGAATCCAGGAAAGATGGTTCAGACCGAAGAATTCCACATACAGATCTTTCTCATCAACCTCCAAAGCTTTTGCCATTCTGAATTTAGTACTGCTGGGTGCATCACAGATTCCGATAATGCGGTCATAACCGGCATTTCTAAGAGCCTGTGTCACAAGACCAGAGGGATTGGTGAAATTAAAGATCCAGGCATCAGGCGCATATTTCTTAACCAATTCACAGTACTCCAATAATACCGGAATGGTACGCACTGCCATGGAAAAACCGCCTACTCCTGTGGTTTCCTGTCCAATAACACCTTCCTCCAGTGCAACCTGTTCATCGGTGACCCTGGAGTGATCCCCCCCAACGCGAAGGGTAGTTACTATATAATCTGCTCCACTGATAGCATCTATGGCATTGTCCGCTGTCTCCAGCACCAGATCTCTGTTCTTTCGTTTTATTACATGGCTGCAAAGCTTTCCTATCACTTTTAGCTTCTCCTGATTGATATCATACAAAACAACCTTATCTATGTTTAAGTTTTTATAACGTTCCAGCAGGCCGTTAATAAAGATAACCGTCCTGACACCTGCTCCGCCAATTACTGCAATTTTCATAATTTCCTCCCTTTCGCCATCTGAGGCGACATAAAACTGATAAATGAAGCTTACACAGAGCACTGTAGTACTCCTTATAAAGTCTTCTCTTTGTACATCAGAATCAACTTCTTAAAAATCCTCTCTAAGAGAATAAACTGTAATTCCTGGCACTTTCCCTGGTTTCATTAATAACCTTGTTAATTTTCTTTGAGAAATTTAAGTAATTCTTCCTGCGTAGGAAATGCTGTATTACCACCATAGGCGGTAACAGACCTTGCACCGCAGGCATTTCCGGTTAAAAGGCACTCTCCTACAGGCTTTCCCTTCAGGAAGCCATAGATAAAGCCTGCGTTAAAGGAATCTCCTGCTCCGGTGGTGTCTACGGCAGTTACCCGAAAAGGTGCGGCCTCATAAAACGCTCCCTGCGAAACAGCAATAGACCCTTTCTTTCCAAGCTTTGCCGCTGCAATCCTGCAATGCCTTGAGAAATCTTCTATCGCTTCCTTTGCCTCGGCTTTTCCGGAGTAATGAATTGCTTCTGTTTCATTCATAAACAAAACATCAATATAGGGAAACAGCTCATAAATTCCCTTAAACCATTCTCCGCTGCTGTCCCAGCCCACATCAAAACTAACAGTAATATCCCCTGTCTCTTTTATCTTCTTTAACAGGGAAAGATACTGTTCATGATTTTTACTGCCTGCATATTGGGTAACATGTATATGTCTGGCTTGTGCCAATTTGTTAAAATCAATTGCCTCTAAATTAAGCTCTGCATTGGTTCCCTGATAGGTAAGAAAAGAGCGGTCCTTTTCATTGGTAAAACTAAGGGAGATTCCTGTTTTATTACTCCGGCTGATTGTCAACAGAGAATCATCCACATTATTCTTTCGAAACTCGTCTTTTATCAGCTTTCCGTAACAATCCTCACCAATACTGCCTTGAAATACCGGGTTTAAGCCAAGTTTCCCAAGTCCCAGCGTGAAAAGGGCCGCTCCGCCTCCGACAAAGGTATCCATACAATCAACCAAATCTTCTTCTCCGGGTGCCGGAAACTTCTCCACACCGGGTATTACTATATCTATATTAACATCGCCATAGACGAAAGCATCCCACTTTTTTTCTACCATTTCTTCCTCCTTATGACTTTTTACATAAATTTAAAATCTACATCCTCTGTATTCTATATAAAAACTTTAGCATGAAAATCTATAAAAGAACTTTACCATCAAATTCTATAAAAGAACTTTACCATCAAAATCTATAAAAGAACTTTACTATCAAATTCTATAAAAGAACTTTACCATCAAATTCAATAATAAGAACTTTACCATCAAAAATTCTATAAAACACTTTACCATCAAATTCTATTACAAGAACCTTTACCATCAAATTCTATAATAAGAACTTTACCATTAAATTCTATAATAAGAACTTTACCATTAAAAATTCTATAAAAAAAACTTTACCATCAAATATAATTAATAGCTCATTTATAATCATATTAATTATCAGACAATGGTAAAGAATCTCTATTTCGTATTTTGTTATTCCTTAACAGCTCCAATCAAGGCACCCTGGGCAAAATATTTCTGTACAAAGGGATATACACAGAGGATAGGAACTGTTGTAACTACCACCGCCGCCATTTTCAGGGAATCTGTCGTAACTGTATTAGCATTTTGTGCGATTGCCTGCGCAACCGTAGATACATTCTTTGCTCCCATAGCCTTTGACAGCATCTGCTGTAATACCGTCTGAACAGGCCATAACTCACTGGTTCTCATGTAAAAGGAGCCTGCAAACCAATCATTCCAATGGTTTACTGCAGTATACAGACCAATAACAGCCAGTACGGGTTTACTAAGAGGTAATATGATTCTTGCAAAAGTTCTGAAGTATCCGCAGCCATCCAGCTTCGCCGACTCCTCCAGACTGACAGGTATATTTTCAAAAAAGGTTCTCATCATCAGTAAATAGGTAACGCTCACTAAGCTTGGCACTACATATACCCAAAAGTTATTCACTAACCCCAGTTTATTAAACTGAATATAAGTCGGAATCATACCACCGCTGAATAACATGGTAAAGGTAATTAATATGGTGATAATTTTTCTTCCCGGCAAATCCTTTTCCTTTAATGCATAAGCCGCAAAAGAGGTAACCAATAAACTTGCCAATGTTCCGATAACTGTACGTGCTATGGTTATCTTGTAAGCATTCATAATCTTGCCGTCACGAAAAACCTCTTTATAGTTATCCAAGGTAAAAACTCTGGTCCAAAAATAAATCCCGCCCTTTGCAGCATCCTTACCGTCATTAAAGGACAATGCCACGATGTTGATACAGGGTAGAATTATAATCAGGCAAAGTACGGTTATAATAATATAAATAAGAATCTGAAGAGCCTGTTCTGAACCAGTGGCTTTTATCCTGCTTTTTGTTTTCATACGAACACACCCTGTCCTTTCATTTATTGGGATACCACCTGGAAGTAGCCTGTACTACATAGTGGTATCCCATTAATTATCCTATTTGGTGTAAAAATCAATTGCGCTGCTGTCGCTCTTATAGAGATCTGTTAAATATGCAATAAATTCATCATTACCAGCTACTTTTAACTGAGCTCTGAAGGATTCAACAATATCCTTCACTTCACTGTCAGAGCTTGCATAAATAGCCTGTACCAGCATCTCATTGTAGTTTAATAAGGCCATATTTGCTTTTACTTCTGTAAGTGAATCTGCTGACAAATAGGCTGTAGCATCCAGACCGGGAACTAATTTAAGTTTAACCGGATACTCGGTGGCAATCTCAACGGAACGGTTGAAAGTCTCACTGGAAGCTGCTCCAGGACGGCTCTCACCAAAGTTCACCAGATTATCTACATTTGTCTGTATGAAGTTAAAGAAGTTGAAACCGGCATTTCCAAAACCTGCTCCTATGTTATTAATAAGAGCTTCTTTTTCACCGTTATTGATCATATTAAGAACATCTTCTGTAACCTGTGGTTTACCATCCACCATAGTATAGCTTACGCCTTCCACGCCGTACTCACTCAGGATATGACCTTCAGTTGTTGCAAGGTAATCAAAGAAATCAAGTATCTCTTTGGGGTTTTCAGCCTCTGAGGAGATTGCCCAGGCACCGTTTTGTGTCTTTCCGTGTACAACCCTGGAATTGTCTCCGGTGAAATCATTTAAAGGTCCCAAAGGAATCCATTCATCAGAGGTGTATACAATATCCTGATAGTTGTGAACATCGGCAATAATCGCAGAATTGTGTGATCTGGAAACTTCTTCAGCACGGGTAGGATCCATGGTAAAGAACTCAGGATTCATTAAACCGTCGGCCAGAAGTTTTCTTACATAATTGATTTTATCATATACATAATCTGTGTCGGCTTCGTGTAAGATGGTGCCGTCTTCCTGAATATTGTAGCCATCGCTTACACCCCAGGTATATCCGGGAACAATATATTTTAAGGTATCAACAGAACCTCCCCAGAATTTCGGTCCCAAGGGGTAAACAGGATTTCCATTTTCATCTTTAAAGCCGCCTTCTTTAATCTTAACCAGGAGATCATAGAACTCATCCTGCGTCTTAATCTGAGTAGGGTCGATTCCCAGTGCATCAACAATGGATTTCTGTATATACATACCACCAACAAAAGCATCCTGAGGATTGTATTCCAAGGTTCTGTCTTCGGCAGAAATATATAAAGGAAGAATATAAGCTGCTCCGTTAAATTCATCACGGAAGGTAATGTTCTTCTTAGCATCATCAGGTAAATAACCGTCTTCCAAATAACGTTTATAAACCTTTGTATCAGGCAATAAACCGGAAACATCCGCAAACATCTCTTCTCTGGCAGCTTTCAATAAAATAGGAAACTCAGGTCTGGTGGAATTGTCCAGGTAAGAAATAATTACATCCGGAATAGTTCCTGAAGCCATCTGCGCTGCCATTACACTGGCATCGCTGTCTCCGGGTGTATACTGGATATCCAGTTTAATACCCGTACGTTTTGTAATCTCCTGCATAACCGGTGTGCTGTTAAGATCCTGTGGCAGATTATTACCGATATCATCTACATAAGCCTGAATGGTAATGGTTCTGTCAGCAATCCAGGTATCCGGCCTGTTTTCTGCAGTACTTTCATTTTCTGTGCTGCTTTTCTTATCATCTGCTTTGCTGCTGCAGCCCGCAAGAGCTGAAGCTGCCATCACAACAACCAAAGCTGTGGCTAAAAAGCGCTTCTGAAATATTTTTCTCATAATGTTCCTCCCATAAATTATATATTATCTCTGCTTCCCTTATAGCAGTAGAGAGCATTCAAGTTTACCAGAGGCTGACCTCTGTAAATTTTTTGGACAGTTTATTGCAGATAACCACCAATATCAATCCAACAATACCCTGAATCAATCCGATAGCCGTAGCATAACCAAATTGTCCGTTTAAAAGACCAACCCGAACCACAAAGGTATCCAAAGTATCAGCAACCGTCATATTTCCGGGGGTTCGAAGCAGATAGATCTGCTCAAAACCAGTAGATAACATACCACCCACACCCATAATAAACAACAGACCAATCGTACCGCGAATGCCGGGAATGGTAATATGACGGATTTTCTTTAGCTTAGAACAACCGTCAATGCCGGCAGCTTCATATAAGGACGGATCCACGCCACTGATGGCTGCCAGGAACATAATAGAATCCCATCCGATATTTCTCCATAAGTCCATGGAAAACAACAATTGGAAGAAGTATTTAGGCTCCATCATAAAAAAGGTTCCGGGATCGCCTCCCATACTGCCAATAATCTGGTTTAGAACGCCTGTATTGGGGGCCAGTATTCTCTGTAGCATGGTAACAATAATAACGGTAGATAAAAAATGAGGCAGATAGGTAATAGTCTGGGTAATCTTCTTAAATTTCATATTCTTAATTTCATTCAGCATCAAAGCAAGAATAATCGCAAAAGGAAATTCCAGAATACATTTGATCAGACCAACCGTAAGGGTGTTTTTTAAAAGTCTTGTGAAATCAAAGCTATTGAAAAAGGTCTCAAAATAACGGAATCCCACCCAGGGGCTGCCCCATATTCCTTTTTTGAAGGAATAATCCTTAAACGCTAATACAATTCCACCCATAGGTACATAGCATATTAAAATATAATAAATGATACATGGTACCAGCATCAGGTACAGGGGCCAAAATTTAATTAGCCTTCTACCCAAAGAATTATTATCCATCGACCTTGGTTGTTTCATTCAGCTCACACCTCTTTCTTGATATAACCCAATTATAGAAAAATCTCGATTTTCTCACAATGGACAAAACTTTTTTATTCAGTGCATATTTCTACAGCCGAAACAATGCTGCCGTCTTCTAATCGAAGATAGGTCTCAAAGGAGCCTTTGTTCCTTTCTTCCAGCAGAATAATTCTGGCTCCATGTAAGAATCCTTCTCTGCCATAAGTGTTGTATCCGGTAGCCCTCCCGTATCCAAGCTGTATACCATGTAAATTTCCGATATAGTCGTTAATATGGTCATGTCCGGCAAAGACACCTTTTGTATGACCTTCCTCCAGCAAAGCGGTAAAAAAACCAGAATTAACGGCAGGGCAGCACACCTCCTCCAGTTTATTACCTATACAGCATTTACTTTCCCATACCTCCTTATATTCGGGCAGCGGAATATGCAGAAACAATAACGAAGCAAAATCACCGTAACTAACCCCCAGTTCTTTTATAGCCTTACGGAACCATCTGATCTGCTCCTCCCTGATATAGTCATATCCACCTATGTCCGATAAGACATTGTAGCTACCGCTGTCTAATCCAAACAGAACCCACTCAGTCTCATCAATATCATTTTTGATTTCCAAATAGTGATTCCCGATACCAAATCCGGAATCCTCTGCATGAAACACCATAGAACCAGGCATATCCAGAACCTTCTTAAACAGAACTTCTTTTCCGACCCCTTCCTCCGCATCGTGGTTCCCAAAGACAAAGCTCCAGGGAACCCCAGCCTCCACAAGAGGCTCCAGTACCCTGTCAAGTCCCTGCAGATTATCCACTCCATAAACGGTATCTCCTGTTATCATAACAAAATCAGGCTTTTCAGCTGCAAGAAGACTTCTCATCAGATGAATGGTCTTCTCATCAACACTGCTACCATCGACATAATGTAAATCCGTAAACTGCATGATCTTAAATTTACCATTTTGGAACTTCAGCACTTTTTTCATACTTACACCTTTTTTGCTTAACGCAATCTTTCTATATAATTTTATAATTCTTCCTTATCTATGAGTAATCGCTTATTCATTGGTATACTAATTTAAGGTATTTGTTGTTTATAGGGTATTTGCTTTTTAGAATATTTACATTTTTAGGGGTATTTATTTTTAGGGGTCTTTTTTCCCAGTTACTCTTTTCTTGTCCCATTTACTTGTATCTAACTACCAATAGACCATATATCATACAGGTAACTACTCTGCAAAATCTTCCAATCTTTTCAGCAAACACCGAAAAGCTTTCAAAGCGCAGGCAGTTTGCAGAACATAGAAAGGATGAATGCGCCTATGGAAATATATTAGAAGTCCTTTTCTCTGAAGATTCTGTGCTATATCCACAAACAGATTGTCTGAGCGCAGCGAGTTATCTGTTTGAGGATATGCCAAGCACAGAATCTTCAGAGAAATAGGACTTCTTATATATTGTAATCGAAGCATGAATTCTTTCTATGTTCTGCAAACTGCCGTCCCCTTGTCATCCCTGCTGTCCCTTTGCCATCCCTGTTGTCCCCTTGCCACCCCTGTCATTCCCACAACGCATTAAAATAATACTAAAATGAATCCCCCACCACCACAATGGATAAACATTCAAACTATAGTGGATATTTCTATAACTTACCGCTAACATCTTGTTTCTTATATTTGCCAGTAGTATATTGAAGAGACAGAACCGTGCTCTTCATTCCATGGAATTGAATAAAAGCACACTATAATAAAAGAAAGGATCCAATAATCATGCATACTTACTTTCAAGCCAGCGGCTCCTTGAACAAGGGCTTTGTGGGGCAGATCTCCTATACAGTTTGCCTGGACAAAGAATATAAAGGCATGAATATAGAATTTTCATTTAATAAACAACGCTATACTGAGGTTACCGAGGAATTAAAGTCAGAATTCCTTCACACCTACGGCGGTGAATATGGCATCAGCGATTACTCAGATGAGGAGCTTGATAACACCCTTCGCGAAATGAAAACAGAGATTCATACTCTGGTTACTATGAATGACGAATTTATAGGCGGGGTACACAAACAGCTTACCACCCGCCAAATGACCTTCACACCTGACTTTACCAGCGATGGCTGTCTACCGCAAACAGGTATAGCAGGTGTTCTTAAGATTACTCTGGTTGTATTTAATGTCATTATGGATCAAACCGATTATCAGCTGACCTTAACGGTAGAAGGTTAAAATCAGATATGTACTATTATTATTTTACCAGGGTGTAGCTTAAGACTGCCGGAACCGGCTTAAGGTTCCACTAAGCAGAACGCATGGCGAGATTCCGGAGACACCGTAAAGATAAATTACCGGAATAACAGCGCAGAAGACTGTAAAGAGGAGCATCTTAAACGGCGGGATTTGCTTTAAGCAATCCCTGATATGCCTTAGACAGAGAAAGGAACTATAATGTTTAAACGTTTGGAATTACATAATCATACCACGGAATCAGATGGCAGCATGACTCCCCTGGAATTAATGGAATTTATGATTGCTGACCAGGTCGATGCCTTTGCCATAACAGACCATAATACCATATCCGGGCACAGAAAAGTCGCCACACTGCTGGCAGAGAACAACTTCCCTATAAACTGTATCTACGGAATGGAATATACCACTTATTACGGGCATATCCTGTGTCTTAACCTGAAAGAATACGTATCCTGGGAGAATGTGAATCTCCACAAGCCTGAACTGCTCTTTGGGGCTGCAAAAGAAAAGAATGCCCTGGTAGGAATTGCTCACCCCTTCTCATACGGACATCCTTTTGCCAGAGGATGCCGTTTTGACATGAAAATCACAGACTATTCCTCCATTGATTTCATCGAGATCTTCAACAATCCCGAACCCCTTCATGAGGTAAACGAACGAGGACTTCTATGGTGGGAAGCACTGGTATTGGAGGGCGAGAGGCTTGCCTTTACCTGCGGAATGGATCTTCACGGCAGATGGGATATGAAAAATCAATACGCAACCTTTATAAAAGGAAAACCTGAAGGCGATATCTCAAAGGAACTGGAAACTGCTGTTCTAACGCAGAAAACCTGGATTTCCAAAGGACCGTTAACAGAGTGTGCGATTGATGACAAAAGGAAACGGCTCACCTTTACCATAATCGATACGGATAAGCCTGGTTATATTCATCTGGAGGAGGCTCCTTATTATCTGACCCTGCGAACTAAAAAAGGAGTCCTTACAAAACAGTTCGACCGAAAGACTCCACTAACAGTTGATTATACAGAACTGCAAAACGATACTGTGGTTATACCGAAACTCTATCAACAGAATACGGAGATTGAAAACCTTCTGGCTGTTGCACCTGTAATCTATTTGTAAGCTTAGGGTGTGATTGAAACAAAAAGGCATAAGAAGACCTTTTCATAATATCAGGGCTTCCTATGCCTTAAGAAACACGGCTCTTTTTCAACAGACTGAAGTATTTTGCATCACATAACAGATATGTGATTTACTGATACCTCAATCCGTTATCTCACTTGCGATGCAGTCTTCTATATTCCAGAGGTGTCAGAGAAGTTGATTTTTTAAAGACCCGGAAAAAATACTGACTATCTTCATAACCGACCTCTTTTGAGATTTCCGCAATGCTTTTATCCGATCGTATCAGATATTCACAGGCTTTTTCCAACCTGAGATTTTTGATGTAATTTACAGTTGTCTGCCCGGTTTCTTTCTTAAATATGGTGGAGAAGTAATTGGGGCTAATTGCAAATTTTTCTGCCAGTTCCGTAATGGATATATCACGGTTATAATTATCCTGAATGTATTTGATACCCAGCTTTATCTTGTTTCTGGCATTGATATCAATATCTCCCTTTACAGAGATACTGTCCAATATAAGCAGGTAAAGGTAGTTAATCAATTCCTTTACTGATTGAAAGGTTTCAAAGATCTCAAAATTCAGCACCAGCTTCTCCATATTCTTTGGATCATTGGTAAACAGCGGATTAGATACCGTGATAAGAATCTGTATGATACGCGCCCAAACAATACGAATATAGGCAACATTGTACCGTTTAATCTTATCCTCTGAAAAGATATCATTAAGCAGGAATTCTATGTTCCCGGCATCGTGCCGCTCAATATACTGATGCAGCATATGCAGCTCTGATACCGGAAATTGCTCCGCTGAAAGAATCTTAATATCATCGTAGAAATAAAGATTGAGCTTTCCATGAATCATTCTCTGCAGGAAAGCCTCCTGTGCCTCTTTGCTGCTATCCACAGTAATTTGAGCTGCTATGGAGCTGCTGCCAAAGGTCAAGGAGACTCGCATCTTCTTCCATAAAAGATTCTGAAGTTTGGTAAATACTTTCTCCGCTTCAATCCGCAGCCTGGCTGGATTGGTATTGGTAAAAATAACATAAAGCTGATTCATGTTGGAAAGATTGTTAACAATAAGCCGTCTTCCCTCTCCTTCAATTTCATAAAATACATTTTTTATGGAAAATTTAATAAGGTCAATATCCTTGTAGTCAAAACATTTCTGTTCATAGCTTTCAGAATTAATATGAATTACGGAAACAATACTCCATTGATTTTCCAGAGGAAATTCAATTCCTGCAAGTTTACCTGTTTTGCACAGATTATCAATTTCCAGTTGGTTCCTGAGCAGTTCGTTGACTGCTTTGTCCAGCATATAATCCTTTTTTTCTGCAAGCGAACGTGAACCTTCTCTGATACTAAGTCTCAAAGCTTCCTCTTCCTCAATTTTCTGCAAGGAATCTTCAATTGCCTTTTTTAAGTTCTCGTTTGACACAGGCTTTAACAGATAGGCATTCACCCCCAAATGAATGGCCTGTTCCGCGTATTCAAATTCTGCATACCCGCTTAGTATAATGAACTGCAATTTCGGCAGCTTCGTTTTGGCAGTTCGAATAAACATTAACCCGTCCATCCCCGCCATGCGGATATCTGTTATGATAATATCCACTTTGTGCCGCTCTAAAATCTCAATTGCCTGTTCACCTGAGTCGGCTTCATACAGCACTGCCGGCATCAGATTCAGATACTCCAATCTGGCTTTAATCCCCTGTCTTATCAGTTCCTCATCATCTGCAATCAAAATACTCCTATTCACGCTAATACCCTCCCTATTGAAGAAGTGGCAGGGTAATTGTAAAACAACTTCCCCGTCCCTGCAAACTCTCTATCGTAATTCCATATTCAATTCCACAAGCTAATTGAATTCTCTGGTTAACATTTCTGATACCGATTCCCTGTCTGGTCTGTTCCGCTTGGTGGGTATCATTGATATAATTACTGATTTCTTCAACTTTTTGCTGCGACATGCCGACACCATCATCTTCAATCTTTATGACCAGCATATGATTGACCTCTTTGATGGAAATCTCCAGTGTTCCTTTCCCTTTGTTTTTGCTCAGGCCATGAACAATGGCATTCTCCACAATGGGCTGCAGAATGAACCGCAGCACCAGCTTATCCTCCATTTCTGGATCAACATTGTAAAACACATCAAATTTATTCTCAAATCTGGTTTTCTGTATATAGACATAATTCTGAGTATGCACCAGTTCCTGTTTAACCGTTACAAATTCACCATAGTTTTTTCCAAGGCTGTATCTGAAATTCCCTCCAAGCTTTTCACAAAGATCACAGATGAGAAAGACGCCCTTGACCGCCGCAATGGAACTGATGGTTTCCAGGGTATTGTAAAGAAAATGAGGATTAATCTGCAATTGCAGGTTACGGAATTCACTTTCTTTCTTCTCCAGCTGCTGGATATAATTTTTCTTTATCAGGGTATCAAGCTTTTCAAGCATTGTATTGAACTGCCTGTCCAGAACTGCAATCTCATCATTTCCTTCAATTTTTTCCGTTATGGATAAATCACCGGTTTCCGCCACCTTTATCTTATGAATCAGCTTCTCTACTCTTTTTGAAAAGCTTCTGGTAAAAGCAAACATGGTAACAAAAATAATTCCAATCACCACTGAGAGAACCGGTAAGAAACTGCTTTGTACATCCGCTTTCTTCTTGTTCAACTGGCTGTTGTTGAAAAGAAACAGCAGTTTTAAACCAAAGTTTATTTCATGCTCCGGGCTGATAACCATAGCATCTTTATAATAATTGGTCTTATGAGAGTTAAGCTCCTCATAGGATAAGTCTTTTAGTATGGAATTATAATCCTGGTTGGAGGAATATATGATATCAGAGTTACTGTCTAAAGCGATTACATCATATGAATATACCGATTCACCAAAAGTAACGGTTGGTGCCAACAGCCTTTCCAGATAAATATCCAGTTTAACCATACCAATGAATTCACTGGTATAGTCCGCAGTATTTATATAGATAATATCCTGCTTTAAGGAAAGAATAGCTTCCTTCTTTTTGCCTGCCATATAAATAAAATAATTACCTCTGGCAGACAGGCTTTTGGGAAACCAGCTCTCCCTGGTAGCTCCATCCATCATTGCAACTCTGCTGCCATAGATCTTACCGTTTGAATTATTGGAGTAAATCATACAATTACGCAGCTCCGGGCTTTCCAAATGAAGTGATTTATTTACTTCTGTACTAACATCTGTTCCTTTGCTCCGTGGATTATTATCCTCCGTCTTATTCATCAGGGTATTAACAATAATGGTGTTATTGGTTATCTGCCTTAAGCTGTCATTATACTGATAAAGCTTGCTTTCCAGACTCGACGTATACTGGGCAATCAGCTGATTATGAGAATTCACCAACTCCTCTGTAACCAAATTTGTAATTTTTTGAAATACCAGAGAACTTATGAACAGTATGGGTACAATGCTTACCAGCGCAGTAAAAGCGACCAGCTGAGTAAATATGGTACTGGAATGAAAAACAAATCTGTGCAGTCTCTTTAACTTTTCTTTCATTTCTTCTTCCTCAATTTGCAAAAAACCCAAGAATAAAAGCACCATAGCAGTCATTGCACTTATTCTTGGGTTATAATATTAATCTATAAATTATTCTATAGTGTCTTCTCTAATGCAAGATATCCAAGTCTTATAGCACCCAAGATACCGGGATCCTCCCCAAGTATTGGTGGTATAATATAGTTATCAATATCTTTCATAATGTCCTCATGACGGATATATCCACCCAAATTTTGCAGAACTTTCTCTCTTACAGCGGGGAACAGCTGTGGCTGATGCATAACACCGCCCCATAAAACGATTTTATTGGGTGATAAGGTCAGTATATAATTTGTAACAGCCTGGGCAATATAAAAAGCCTCCAGTTCCCAGACCTCATCCCGTTCTGACAGCTCGTGCCCTTTTTGTCTCCATCTGCCCTCTATTGCCGGTCCGGCAGCAAGGCCTTCCAGACAGTTATCATGATAAGGACAAAATCCTTCATAGGTATCCTGTTGATGGCGGGTAACAAGAATATGACCAGCCTCTGGATGAACCAGTCCATGCAGCGGCAATCCATTGATGCAGACTCCAACTCCCACTCCGGTACCAATCGTAATATAGATTACCGACTCACAATCTTTGCCCGCTCCCCAGACAGCTTCTCCAAGAGCAGCACCATTCACATCCGTATCAAAGCCTATGGGAATCTTCAATGCATCCTGAAAAGCCTTTACAATATTAAAGTTACGCCAGGCTAATTTCGGACTACTGGTAATCGAACCGTAGGTAGGAGATGAAATGTCCAAATCAATAGGACCAAAACATCCGATTCCCAGCGCTTCTATCGATTCATTTTCAAAAAATCTGATTAATGCAGGAATTGTAACTTCAGGTGACTCTGTCGGAATTGTAAATCTCTTATGGATTTCTCCCTTTTCATTACCAATCGCACAAACCATTTTTGTACCGCCGGCTTCAATTCCTCCAATTATCATAATACCCTCCGTCTTTCGTTCCTTTTCTTGTTGCTCCATTCGGAATTCGCAAGCGAGCTTGCAATTCCTCTTTCCGCTTTCATTATAAAATGAACATAATACTTGTTCATTTTCTTGTTGCTCCAGTCGGAATTCGCAAGCGAGCTTGCAATTCCTCTTTCCGCTTTCATTATATCATACAAACTCAAATCAGGCAGTTCACAAATCTTCAAAAAACACTGTATTTTTCTATGATACACACCAAAGCTGCAAGTCTCAAAAACCATTCTTTAATAGGTAAACAGGAAATTTGCGCCAAACAGAAAGAGGAATGCGCCTATGGAAAGGTATTAGAAGTCCTATTCTCTGCAGCTTATGTGCTATATACGAAAACAGATTGTCTGAGCGTAGCGAGTTATCTGTTTTCGTATATGCCAAGCACAAAAGCTTCAGAGAATTAGGACTTCTTATACCTTGGAATGGAAGCATGAGTCTTTCTGTTTGACGCAAATTTCCGTCCCCTTATGGAAACCTTCTCTTTGTCACAAATTTCTATCCCCTTGTAAAAACCTGCACTTTAAAACCACTAAAGAACCCAGCCTTTTAGCGATAAATAATTTCATCCCTGCCAGGTCCATTGGATACCATAGTTACAGGAACACCGATTTCTTTTTCAATAAACTCAATATATTTTCTGCAATTCTCAGGAAGCTCTTCATATTTCGTAATTCCTCTAATTTCCTGATTCCAGCCGGGAAGATTTACATAAACAGGTTTTGCTTTGGCAAGCTTAACAGTAGTGGGGAAATCCTTTGTTACAACACCATCTACCTCATAGCCTACGCATACAGGCAGTTCCTTTAAATACCCCAGAACATCCAGAACAGTAAGTGCAACCTGTGTTGCTCCCTGCATTCTGCAGCCATATCTTGTCGCTACTGCATCAAACCAGCCCATACGTCTGGGTCTGCCGGTAGTAGCACCGAACTCGCCGCCGTCACCGCCTCTTTTTCTTAACTCATCGGCTTCTTCACCAAAAATCTCACTTACGAATTCACCGGCTCCTACAGCACTGGAATAAGCCTTGGCAACTGCAATGATTTCCTTGATTTCATAAGGAGCAATACCTGCACCTATGGCACCGTAGGCTGCCAGTGTGGAGGAGGAAGTTACCATCGGATAAATTCCGAAATCCGGATCTTTCAAAGCACCAAGCTGTCCCTCTAATAAGATATTCTTACCTTCTTTTATAGCCTCATACAGGTAAGCTGAAACATCGCAGACATATGGCTTAACCATTTCTCTGTATTCAATAAGGGTATTGTATAATTCCTCAGTGTTGATGAGAGGCTTGTGATACATATGCTCTAAGATAACATTTTTAGCTTCACATACTCTTTCAACTTTTTCTTTTAAGCTTTCTTCATCGAAAAGCTCGGATACCTGAAAGCCAATTTTTGCATATTTATCGGAATAAAAGGGTGCAATACCGGATTTGGTGGAACCAAAGGATTTGCCGCCCAGTCTTTCTTCTTCATACTGGTCAAAGAGGATATGATATGGCATCATAATCTGTGCTCTGTCAGAAACCAGGAGTTTAGGTTCCGGCACGCCTCTGTCTGTTAAGGATTTTACTTCTTCAAAAAGATAAGGAATATTAAGTGCTACTCCGTTACCGATAATACAGGTAGTGTGCTCATAAAATACACCTGAGGGAAGAAGGTGAAGTGCGAATTTACCATACTTATTAATGATTGTGTGGCCAGCATTACTGCCTCCCTGAAATCTTACAATAATATCAGATTCCTGACCTAACATGTCCGTTATCTTACCCTTGCCTTCATCGCCCCAATTAGCGCCTACTATTGCTTTTACCATAGAATTTCCTCCTTTTGCAACCATGAGTTATCTCTTATACAGTCATCCTTTTTCTGCATAAAAAATGGCATTGTAACAAACCAGTTACCATGCCTTATTACTTTCCTATTATACATACATTCAGGACATAAGTAAAATCAATATTATTTATGTTGTCCATAATCCCTGATTATATTGCTTCCTTATACAGGCAGGCATTGCTATAGTATAGGATGCTGTATTATGTAAAATTTATCCCGGCCTTCCTATTAATCCTCCAGCGCATCTGTTTTTATAGCAGGTTCTTCTGTGTCCATCATTCCTGTTAGCAAATACCATCCTATATTTTCTTTGAATTGCTTTCAGCTTATCCCTCAGGGATTCCTTCTTACTTTTTATATATGCTCCCACGAGAGATAAGCTTTGTATTACGGTGATATCATATTATCTGCCAGTATGAAGGCGTCCATGTGATTTTCGCTATCCGGATTAAGCACCAGCTCTTCAAAATCTTCCGGGTTGATATCTTTCCTATCTGCCAGATAGACAATTCTTCTGTTATCCTTTTCATAGGTATTGATATAGGAATACTCTTTTGTTATAAACTTTTCCTTTGAGGCATAGGCATCTCTGGAAGCATCCGTTACGGCGTAATATTTACTGCCATCATGAATAACATCCGTAATGATAGGATCTCCTTCTATAGTATAGGAAACTTTTCTTAGATATGCCGTAATACCCTGGGTACTGTAATCTAAAAAGCGGTCAACCAGTTCAATATTTGCAGTTTCTTTGAGACCTTCTACATACAATCCGTCTGCTTTTGCTGACTCGTAAGGATACTCCTCAGGAATCTCTTTCGTGGGAGGCCAGTTATCCGCCACCTCCTCTATCACCTTAATTTTCTTTGCCGAAATCTGAGGGGGATAGGATTCCATCACCGTACCATCAAATAATATTTCTATAACCGTACCTAATTGAAGTTTTAACTCTTTTGCATCTTTATAATGAACTGAAACCGGTTCAAACGGTGTCAGGACATCATTTTTACCAGACACCGCTGTCATTATGCTTTCCTCATGGACTGATAATACAATAGCACGCAGCGTCTTATCTGCCGCTACTTCTGATTTACGACAACCAGATGCAGGTATAACCAGGCATAAAAGCAATGTTAGCAAGAATATTTTCTGTAATGATAAAGTTATACTTTTCATAGGACTCCCATCTGTGTGTTTTGACACACAACAATTCAACAGGTTTATCACGCTGTATTAGCTTTACCCAATTTTCCCGGCATATACTTTAAAGTCTTTTAGTCCTTCTTCCGAAAAGATCTTAATCCCTTTTTTCTTAAGGAGCGCTGACGTTAATCCCTCTCCTTCTTTGAGTATACCTTTAAAGGTACCGTCATAAATCTGGCCATATCCGCAGGAAGGACTGTTCGCTTTTAAAATCGCTGTTTTGCATTCAAAATATTCTGCCAGTTTTAAGGTTTCTGCCGCACCCTTTATAAATTGCTCTGTTCGGTCAGTTCCCTCCTGTTCTAAAGCTCTCCCTTCCCTTAATTCCACCGGATTTCTTGGTGTAGGAAGACCTCCCAGCTGTTCTGGACATACCGGAATAAATTGATGTTCCTGACTCAAGCTTTTCAGTTCATGAATGTATTTTCCCGTTCCGCAATATCTGCAATCCAATCCTAAAAGGCAGGCACTGACTAAAACCTTCATCTCATTTCCTTTCTGCTTGACAGAGCCCTGCAATCTGGAACATGATTTAAACAACTGCTGCCCTGTCCTTAGCCTCATGAGGAAGTTACTATTTTGTTGTACTTCCAAATCCGCCGTTACGCTCTTCTTCACACTCATCATCTACGGTTATTCCGTATTCCACAAAGATTCCCTGCATAAAACCTGATCCAGCTTTTACTTCTGCAACTTTTCCTTCATTGGAATCGTTTGTAACCTTGGCAAAGATATGTCCTTCGTTGTCGGAATAATAATAATCACTGTCAATGATTCCAACGGTATTATTCATCTGCAGTCTGAATTTAAAGCCCAGTCCACTTCTGGGATAACATTTCAACACCCAGCCTTCTTCCATCGATACTCTTATACCGGTAGGTATCTTAATGCCAGCTCGGGGGGACAGGCTAAAGTCCAGAGGGCTGTAAAAATCATATCCGGCAGAGCCTTTTGTAGCACGTTTTGGCAGTTCTATGGCTTCATATATAGTAACAACTTCCTCTGTATCCGTATCTGGGAATGTATCAATCCAATCTTTCTTAAATTGCTCAAATGTTACTTTTTCAAATTTTGCTATTCTCTTCATGTTGTCCGCATCAGCCTTCCAAATACTCTCAGCTGAGTTAATCCTTTCTTTTGCTATGTATATGATAAAAATATATTTTTACTCTCCTGATATGAAAGCACATTATTTCCAGCCCTTATACCTTGAGACGATAAAACGAACTTCATTTTAATATAAGTTTTTTACGAATAAAAGCATTGATTCCAGTGGGTATGAATATAAGAATTAATCCCCCATCATATCAAGGAGTCTTCCAGCCGCTATAGACACCGGGTTCTTAGAACTGGTAACGATGCAATAATGTCTTGGTGGCAGCTGCCTTTTCAGGGTAAGCTCAAAGAGCTCACCTTTCTTGATATACTCTTTTGCAAAGTCATTGACCACAGAGCCTATGCCAAGGTTCCTTAAAGAAAACTGCACAATCATATCACTGGTTGCAAGTTCAAATTCCGGTTTTAATATCACACCGTTGTTTTTTAGTATCTGGTCTACATATGTCCTGGTACTGGTAAGTCCCTCCAGGCAGATAATAGGCAGCTCTTCTAAATCCCTGTATTCCAGCTCTTTGCCGGACAGGTGAGAGAATCTGCTGCCTGCTACAAATATGTCCCGTATTTCTTTGACCGGTTTGGTCTTCACCGAAGCTTTCGCAATAAAGGGCTCGCTTACAATACCAAAATCAATCTTACCATTATATAAATATTCCAGAGTCTCAGGGGTTGGTGCATTGGTTACGCTCACCTTAATTCCTGGATATTTGTCATGGAACTCTTCCAGATAGGGCAGCAGGTAGTATTTCAGTGTCATATCACTGGCACCTATTCTGATTTCACCATTTTCCAGGTCAAGTCTCCTTCTTAAAAGTTCCTCCCCCTTTAAAATACTCTCATACCCGGCAGCTATGTAGGAATAGAGCATTTCACCCTCCGGTGTCAGCCTTACTCCTTTTTGTGTTCGCAAAAAAAAGCTTCCGTCGAGCTCTCTTTCCAACAGCTTGACAGCCTGACTGACAGCAGGCTGGGAGATATTCAGTTTCTCAGCTGCTGCCGTAAAGCTTCCGGTCTTTGCCACATAATAAAATATTTTATAGTATTCCAGACTTATATCCATATGTGCCTTTCGTATCCCTTTGATAGCTCATAATCTTACGCCTACACCCAGTCTTTCCAGATATCAGGCTGATACCCCACTGTTGCCTGTCTGCCGTTTCTTACGATAGGGGTCTGAAACATCCCTTGATGCTCCAGGAGTTTTTCTTCTTTATCTACTTCATCTGACAGGTACTTTACATAATTCTCTTCATACTCCCTGGAATGCTCATCCATCAGTCTGCTCATACTGCCCACAGCCGTTTTCACACTTTTATATTCGCCAAGGCTCATACCGTGCTTCCTTAAGTCTATCATCTGATACTTAATTCGTCTTTCCTTGAAATACCTTTCTGCTTTTTTCGTATCAAAACATTTGGATTTCCCGAAAATTTGTATGTTCATCCCATCCTCTTTCCTAAACACAGACAGATTGTTATAAAAACCAGATCTTATTCATACCTTGACAGGCAAAAATATTCCTTAGACTTATATATTTTACAAATCTATCCTAAACAAAACAAATATAAGTTACTATAGCATTTATGTGTTTATACGCTTAATTTATATGCTATAATTCCCGCAATTAAATCAAACCTTCTGAACCAAATCAGTATATTCCGTATTCTTTTCAAACCATTTTACTGCATAGGAACAGGTCAGTACCGCCTTTTTGTTCTCGGCACGAAGCTTTTGTGTCAACTCTTCCATTAATTTTCCGGCAATACCCTGTCCTCTCAGGGAATCATCTACAAAGGTATGATTGACGTTTACCGTTCCTGCATGGATCTCGGGAAAAGTAACTTCTGCAATTGTCTTGCCCTCTCCGTCTTCCAGATAGATACGGTTTGGTTCCTGTTTAAATTCCATACTCCTGCTCCTCGCTTTCCTGTTTTTAACTACCGTAGTAATAACATTACATACATTTCTATTGTAAGGGGTTACTCCGGTAATTGCAAGGCTATTTTGCAGCGGACTGTCAGATGTTTTTTTCGTTTTGGCAGAGCAATTAAAGCCCTCCGGGTATTTCAGCTCACGTCAGGTAATTGTTCCCAATTACATTATAAGGTTATGTATTACTGTACATTTATTTCATTTTTATATGCTACAAATAGAAAGGATTACTTGATACTATTTTATTAACTCCATATATTCTCTAACCACAGCCGAAGCCAGACATTTAGAGGAGTCTATGAAATGTACCGGTGTCGTTAACAAATCCTTCACAGCATTTAAATCCGTACAGGCAACTATGATATAATCTATGAATTCTTGCTTTACTTCATTTATAAGGTTCTCCCAAAGGAGTTTGTTTTGGTTATCATTTTTATTCTTTTTAACACACTGAATCAGATTATTTATTTCGGACTGCCATTCCTGTTTAAAGATAAATTTGTGACCAGCCTTTTGAATACCTTTTTGGTAAATATCTGACTCAAAAGTTGAGCTTGTCGAAAATAAGGTTACTCTTTGAGAAGCAAGAGGCATATTTTTAAGGGTTTCCTCAACGATATTCAATAAGGGCACCTGCACAGAAGCCTTCAGCTCATTATAATAAATGTGTGCTGTATTACAAGGTAGTGCAATAAAATTTACTCCGGTAGTTTCAAGTTCCTGCAATCCTTTTATCAGGGTTTTCTTCATGAGATCATGGTTTATGGGACGGTCAATAAAAAATGGAGTGGGTAAAGAATATATCATCATTTTGGGAAATTCCTCATCATATTCAGCGCCGTATTGTAACTGGCATTCATTTACTACTAAATCGATGAAAGGCGCAGTTGATCTTGGTCCCATACCGGCTAATATCCCAATAGTGCAATCATTCATAGGTTGACTCCTTGTATTTTTAATATGATTTTTACCACATTTGATATTTTTACTAAATAACTCAGACCATAATATGTCAGAGAATATGATAGCAAGCTTTAACGGATACCTTTATTGTGTAACAAAGCTTCCGGTCTTATGTATTGTCTATTTCAGACCTCCATTCCGGAACATACAGTTTTTGGACATACCCTGGCAAAGCTTCCGTTATAAGCGATAAAGAATTGAAAAGGAAAACTAAATAGGCTAAAATAATCGGATAGGAAACAAGCTGAGTTTACACCCAGCCTGCTTCCTATCCGATATCTATCAGACGCAATCTCGATTAAACAGCTTCAAATCAAACCTTAATGTCCGCTGTCATTCCAAGAGTCTCTTTATTCTCTTCTAAAAGTGGATGAATTACCTCATTGATAAATTCCTCCACCTGTTCCTTGGAACGTCCCACATACTTCTTAGGGTCCATGGTCTGTTTCAGTTCTTCCAGGGTCAGGTTAAACGAAGGATCTGCAGCAATTAACTCCAGCAGATTGTTATCAAGTCCCTTTTCCTTTACATTACGTCCGGCTTCCATGGAAAGGGTACGAATCTTTTCATGAAGCTCCTGTCTGTCACCGCCTGCTTTTACAGCATCCATCATAATGTTTTCTGTCGCCATAAAAGGAAGTTCCGCCATAATATGCTTTTCAATGACCTTTGGATAAACCACCAGTCCGTCTACTACATTCAAATAAAGATCAAGAATTCCATCCACTGCCAGAAAACCTTCCGGTACGCTGATACGCTTATTCGCAGAATCATCCAGAGTCCTCTCAAACCATTGGGTGGAGGAGGTTATGGCAGGATTTAAGGCATCACAGATAACATAATTCGCCAGGGATGCAATTCGTTCGCTTCTCATTGGATTTCTCTTGTAGGCCATAGCAGAGGAACCAATCTGGTTCTTCTCAAAGGGCTCTTCAATTTCCTTTAAATGCTGTAACAATCTGATATCATTTGAGAATTTATGTGCACTGGCAGCAATTCCTGCAAGTACATTTAATACTCTGGTATCTACTTTTCTGGAATAAGTCTGACCGGCTACGGGATAACAATCTGCATAGCCCATTTTCTCCGCAATCTTTTTATCCAGTGCTTTTACTTTTTCATGGTCTCCTTCAAACAATTCCAAAAAGCTTGCCTGTGTACCGGTGGTACCTTTTGAGCCAAGCAGTCTCATGGAATCAATCAGATATTCCACATCGTCAAAATCCAGCTTTAATTCCATCAGCCACAGTGCCGCTCTCTTTCCTACTGTAGTAGGCTGAGCCGGCTGAAAATGTGTAAAAGCAAGGGTTGGAAGTTCCCTGTATTCCATGGCAAAGCTCTTAAGCTTGTCCATTACATTTAGAAGCTTTGTGCGAATTAACTTCAAAGCCTCCGTCATAACGATAATGTCTGTATTATCACCAACATAACAGGAGGTTGCACCAAGATGGATAATTCCCTTTGCTTTCTCGCATTGAACACCATAGGCGTAAACATGGGACATAACATCATGGCGGACCAGGGCTTCTCTTTCTTTTGCTACCTCATAGTTAATGTCATCCTGATATTTCTTCAGTTCATCAATCTGTTCCTTGGTCACAGGAAGACCTAGTTCATTTTCTGCCTCAGCCAGTGCTACCCAGAGCTTTCTCCAGGTTCTAAATTTCATATCGGGGGAAAAGATATATTGCATTCTTTTGCTGGCATATCTCTCTGACATAGGGCTTACATATTTATCATTGCTCATTGTTTCCTCCTGTATTGACGGCACTCTTCTTTCAGCCGTTACTGTGCTTGCCATCTGCTTCTTTGCCTATCTTTGACCTGACCGCAGATGTGGGGACTGCCAGTTTTTTCATTCAACTCAAGCACTCCCCTTTTATTCTCTATATCTAATTATCCTTAAAATTATTGTATTTTGCAAGTTCTTTTTCGGAATTTATAAAACCACCACTATAGTTTATTAACTTATAAGCCCTTGCACTACTTTGTTCATCTCATATAAAATTTGTGCCCTCGATTTTCGTAAAACTGTACCAACAGTCTATCTGTCATACTCCCCACGTATATCTTCTGTCGGCGGTTCTATGGGATAATTTCCTGTAAAGCAGGCATCACAATATCCCTTGTCACCTTCTATCAGCTCGCTGAGTCTATCCACACCCAGATACCCAAGAGAGTCTGCACCAATCATATCACATATATTTTCAACGGTGTTGTTGTGGGCAATCAGCTGGTCATCAGAGGGTACATCCACTCCAAAATAACAGGGATAGAGAAAAGGCGGTGAACTGATTCTTACATGAACCTCACTGGCTCCTGCATTCTTTAGCATTCTTACAATACGTTCACTGGTGGTGCCTCTTACAATAGAATCATCTATCATAATGACACGTTTTCCTTTCACTACATCTTTTATGACATTAAGCTTAACACGAACACTGGATTCTCTCATGGACTGTTTGGGTTTGATAAAGGTTCTTCCCACATAGCTGTTTTTTACAAAGGCCGTTGCCAGCTGTATTCCCGACTCCAGGGAATAACCGTAAGCAGCAGCATTGCCGGAATCCGGCACTCCTACAACGATATCTGCTTCCACAGGATGGGTCTGTGCCAGTATTCTTCCCGCCATAATTCTGGAATTGTATACACTGATATTGTCAATATAACTGTCCGGCCTTGCAAAATAAATATATTCAAAGATACATTTTGCTTTCGTAGGCTGTGCCAGTGACATATCAGAATGAATCCCGTCTTTGTTAATCATAACGACTTCACCGGGCTCCACGTCCCTTACAAAATCTGCACCGATGGTGTCAAGGGCCGTACTTTCTGACGCCAGAATGTAGGAATTTCCTCGTTTACCGATACAAAGGGGGTGGAAACCAAAAGGATCTCTTGCACCGATTAGTTTTCTCGGGCTCATGATAACCAGGGAATATGCTCCCTTTAATTTTATCATGGCGTTCTTTACAGCCTCTTCTACACTGCGGGTCTGTAATCTCTCCCGTGCTATGAGATAGGCTATAACTTCTGAATCTATTGTGGTCTGAAAGATTGCTCCCGTATAGGACAGCTTATCTTTTAATTCCATGGCATTGACCAGGTTACCATTATGTGCAAGTGCTAAAGTTCCTTTGACATAATTAAGAACCAGGGGCTGAGTATTCTCTCTGTTGCTGGCTCCTGCGGTAGAATAACGTACATGGCCCACACCGATATTCCCCTGCAGCCCCTCCAGGCTTTCCGGTGTAAACACCTCATTTACCAGTCCCAAACCTTTATAAGACTTTACACTGCCTTTGGGACCATTGGTGTCACTAACTGCAATACCGCAGCTTTCCTGTCCTCTGTGCTGTAAAGCAAATAGTCCGTAATAAATGGTTGAAGCAATATCATTACCGTCAAAATCATAGATACCAAAAACTCCGCATTCTTCATGTAACTCATCTGAATCCCAGGTGTCAAATTGCGCGCTCTTATCCATTTAAATTCCTTTCTGATTGAAACTAATACACGTGTTTTATTCTTATACCAATATCAGTTTATTCATCCTTATTCCAAACCAAATGTTTACTGACTTTCATTAAGAATGGGCTGCTGCAAAATCCGGTACAGTACATACCATTCCTTCTATTTGCAACAACCCAGACTGTAATCTTTAAGCGAGACCGATTCTCTGTAATACTTCCTTGTAAGCATCTTCTACGTTACCCATATCTCTTCTGAAACGGTCCTTATCTAATTTTTCGCGGGTCTTGATATCCCATAGTCTGCAGGTGTCCGGTGAAATCTCATCTGCCAGGATAACTTCTCCCTTATGTCTTCCGAATTCTATCTTAAAATCTATTAATTCAATGCCACACTCCGCAAAATATTTGCTAAGTACTTCGTTTACCTTAAAAGTCATTTCTGTTATCTTATCGATTTCTTCTCTTGTAGCAAGACCTAAGGCAATTGCATAGTAATCATTAATCATAGGATCTCCCAGGTCATCATTCTTATAGCTGAATTCCAATGTGGGAGCAAGTAATTTAATACCTTCTTCCATACCTAATTTCTTGGCAAAGCTTCCGGCGGATACATTACGTATAATTACCTCTAAGGGTACAATTTCAACTTTCTTAACAGCAGTTTCCCTGTCACTTAATTCTTCAATAAAGTGTGTGGTTACGCCTTCTTTTTCCAGTAATTTAAACAGATGATTGGACATCCGGTTGTTAATAACACCTTTTCCGATTATGGTTCCTTTCTTTAAGCCATTAAATGCAGTCGCATCGTCTTTATAATCAACAATATAAACATCTTCCTGTGCTGTTTTAAAAACTTTTTTAGCCTTACCTTCATAAAGCATCTCTAACTTTTCCATATTCGGCTCCTATCTGTGTTCTTATCACATCATGTTATTACTCTACATCCAAAGCTTGTCTTACTCTTCTTATTATATCCTACAAAATTAGAATCGCAATAGATAAATCGTAATTTCCAGCTTTCCGCCCTTAGTTTCTGCTAATCAAATTTATAAGTTTTACTTATATTTTTCAATTTTTTCAGGTTTTTACTTATTAATTCAAGGGATTATATAAAAAAACCAAAAAACCTGTAAGCTGATGATTTCAGATCTCACAGATTCTTTGGTATCAATGTAGCAATTCGTCATAGTGCACATCACTAAGATCCAATGCGGAAAGTTTTGAGGGGCTTCGCACTTCCATTAACACAGGATTTTAGTCTGGGCATATTTATGACCAAAGCTTCTGAACTCAAAGTACTCCTACTACAATTTAACTTTTTAGGCCTGGTCATGTTTACATTTTATGACTTAAAGTCATGTTTGTCAATCCAATTATTTATTTTGGTTATAATAACACCAAACAGTTATGAATTATTATATAATATCAAATCAGGAGGTGCTGTTTTGTTTGATGCAAGATTAAAAGAATTGAGAGAACACAGAGGATTAACCCAGAAGGATCTGGCGCAAAGATTAAATCTGACCCAAAGCACCATTGCATACTATGAAAACGGCAAAAAGCTCCCAACCGTAGAAACCTTATTGTCATTGGCTAAGTTTTTCAATGTCTCCACCGATTTTCTTTTAGGCAGAAGCAATTCTCAAAACCAAAATGAAAATACGATGCAATGCAATGCCAATACAGTACCTAATTATCAGACCCTACCGTTGACAACTGAGCACAAGAAACTCATACGTTATTATGACAGGCTTAATCAGGAAAATAAAGAATTTATGATAGGAAAGATGATCGAAATATACAGGAATCAGTTACCGGACGATGAAATCGCACGGGAACTCGAACGTTACCGTCTTGAACTGCTTAGTAAAAAAAGCTTGAATCATCTGTAAGAATATTTCTTTCAATAAAATATAGGCACAGGCTGTAAGGTAACCGCCTGTGCCTATATTTTTTATTACATTACCAGAATTACTTCATTCTTTTCCTTCATCTGGTTCTCAGGAATATAGTTATCAGAAAGCTTTACTCCGTTTAAATATATTTCCTTGTAACCGCCTTCTGCACCGTTTGGATTCTCTACCTTGATATTTAAGAGCTTTCCTCTGAAAGATTTATTAATGGTTATCTCTTTCCACTCAGAAGGAATGGCAGGTGCAACTCTCAGTCCATACATATCCGGTCTCATACCTAGAATTCCTTCCACACAGCCAACCATAACCGTGGAAGCGGTTCCGGTAAGCCAGTGTACATGTGAACGTCCTTCAAAGGGACTTTCCGTCGCTTCTGTAAACTGTCCGTGAACGTAAGGCTCCAATACCCGGATTTCTGCCTGGTCATTTAAGGAAGCGGGAGAGCTTTCTTTAAAGTATTCGAAGGCTCTGTTTCCGTGTCCCATCAAGCTTTCCGCAAGAATAATCCATCCCTGTGGCTGAGAGAAGATACCGCCATTTTCTTTTGTGGACGGGTTAAAAAGAATGGCAAGGGCTCCGGGGAAGGCATGATCCTTAAAGGAAGGCGCCATTACTCTTGCACCATAAGGGGTATTTAATTCTCTATGAACAGATTCCAGTGCTGCTTCTGCCTGTTCCTTGCTTGCAAGTCCGCTGATTACTGACCAGGACTGGGGATTCAGCCACATACTTGCTTCTTTGTCTTTCTTTGAGCCGATAACCTGGCCGTCTTCTTTGATTCCACGAATATATCTATCCTCTTCCCAGCAAAGCTTTTGAATAATCTCTCCCAGTTCTGCCTGTACCTTATCGATGTATTCAATATAATCACTGTCATTCTGATCTTTCGCAAAATCTTTGATAATACTCATGGCATAATAAAGCTGGAGGGCAACAAAGGTTGATTCACCTTTCTTACCAAGTCTTAGGCAATCGTTCCAGTCAGCATGAAGACCGGCAGGCATATTGTGATCTCCCATTCTTTCCATAGAGAACAAAATAGCACGTTTTAAATGTCCGTATACAGTATCCTCATCTTTGTTGGCATAAGGAACTACTTCTTTCAGGAACTGGGTATCTCCAGTCTCTCCAATGTATTTTAAAATCGTAGGAAATAACCATAGGGCATCATCTGCACGATAAGCCGGATGACCCGTAGCCTGTACATAGGAATAATCATCCGGCGTATCCTCATGACCGGCATTGTGATCATATTTAACCAAAGGCAGACCACCGCCGTTATCTACCTGAGCAGAGAGCATAAAGCGGATTCTTTCCTTTGCCATAGCAGGATCGAGATGGATAATTCCCTGGATATCCTGTACGGTATCACGGTATCCATAACCGTTTCTCTGTCCGCAGTAGACGAAAGAAGCTGCTCTGGACCAGATGAAGGTAATAAAGCACTGATAAGCGTTCCAGGTATTGATCATACTGTTAAATTCTTTGCTGGGGGTGCTTACCTGAAAATTATTCAACTTGCTGTGCCAGTAATCTTTTAATTCCTTAAGCTCTTTTTCGGTTACACTAAGGTCTTCATATTCCTTTAAGATCTTATCGGATTCTTTGTCGTTGTATCTGCCAAGAATATATACGATTTCTTTTGTCTCACCGGGATTTAAGGTAAAGGCTGAATGAAGGGCACCGCAGCCGTTTGAGTTGTAGTTTAACACATTATCGCAGCGTCCCCTTTCTACAGCCACAGGATTGCCGTAGGTATGGTAATTCCCTATAAATGCCCCTTTGTCACCATTGTAGGAGGTAACCTCGGCACCTACACAACCAAAGAAACGCTCTTTGCCGTTGCTGCCTTCTGCATTTTTAAGTTCATTCTCATTAATTGTCTGGAATATTTTATTGTTTTTAAAATATGTTCTGGTTATAAATAAGGTATACTGCAGATTAATCTGATCCTGCTCATAGTTGCTATCATTGGTAAACTCTGCATAACTGAAGGATGACAGCTTTCTTACCACATCAGAATCATTCTTAACTTTCAGTCTCCATACTTCATAGGTCTTATTCAGAGGAACATAATAAAGAGCTTCACTGGTTATACCTGCATATTCTGCGGTCATTCTGGTGTATGCCGTACCATGGCGGCATTCATTCTTATATACCGCTAAGTCCTTACCCACCGGCTGCCAGGATGCAGACCAGTAATCACCGGATTCGTCGTCTCTGATATAAAGATACCTGCCCGGTGTATCATCGCTGTTAAAATGATATCTGAGAATTCTTCCATTAGCACCACTCTTTACAAAACTATATCCTCCCGCATTATTGGATATAATAGCTCCATATTCCGGAGAGCCAAGATAATTCGCCCAAGGTGCAGGCGTATTGGGTTTTGTAATTACATATTCTTTCTGTTCTTCATCGAAATAACCGTAATTCATTTTAACACTCCTTTTCATTTTACGAAATATTTCGCAAGTTGCTCTTGCGATACACTGATATCTTGTCTATGCGCTATTCTTATTTTACTATATATTTCGTAAAACAGCAATGTAAAAGCGAAGGATAATTTGTATATTTTACATAGAAATGTGTTTTTATCTGGAAGTATCACCGTTGTTTTATTCTACGGCAATCTCTTTATTATGCTACAATTCTATATTTTACGAAAGTTTCTTAATACATTTTATATTAGTTTGAATTTCATTTCAATTATTCTAGGGATTATTATTTTCTATAATAAATGAAAGGAGAGTTTCCCCTCCTTTCATAGTTCATGTATGTACTTATTGTCTGATCTGCTTCATTAGCTTATCCCATTTGTCCTTTATACCGATTCCCATTTCAACATCTAAAATGAGTATTAGAACTGTATATATTATTATAGCAACGCCACTTTTTAGTAAATACTTCATCCCCCGTCTCCTTTCATTATCATATTGCTACGTGAAATCAAATCTTTCGATATATCCCATAGCCATTATGAAATAATACTCCCATATCTACTTTCCTCAAAGAGACTTTTCCTGTACTTCTTGTAGAATCAATTATAATAGCTGTATCTTTCTCATCTCTGCTAAATTCAACGAATAACATTACATGATTTCCAATCTTTGCGAGAATATCACCTTTTCTTATATCCTCTGGTGTTTCGATCCTTTTAGCGATATTTGGAATTTCTCTTGTGGATACTCTGTTCGGCAGTTTCCAGCAAACACTTAATAACCCTGAGCAGTCGATTCCCACACAATCATAGCTGCCACGTCGTGACTTATCTTCCGGTACGTTTCCTGCATATTTTCCGTCCAATAACCCTCTGTCAAATTCCTCTATGGTAGAAGCACCTCCCCAGCTATAAGGAATCCCTTTATTCATTTCATCTGCCTTCCACCATCCACAATGGAGCTGGGTACCAGTCCAAGTTACATCTGGCGTATCAACCATGTTATTGCAGGAATCAAGTCCATGCTTTACGTTCTTCTCAGCTGCATACCACTCATGATTTGCATAGGTTAGTGCAATATCAATTACTTCAGTTCCCCATTTATTCGTATAATTCATATACCACCTCGATTATAAATTTTTAGCAAGAATATGCGCTGATATCAGTTTCAATCTCCCTATCCTGTGTAGCATAGGAAGGATTGTGCCGCTCCATGAAAAACGTTCGTTACTTATTTATTATTTTCGTATATAATTTTGCACGGAGTCTTTACATAATTCCAGAAATGTTTCTTCACCAATGGTATTTATCTCCTTTTAGTTTTCGTTCATATTTTGCCATAACGCACCACCTTCGTTTCTATTCAATCCAAACCTTGATGAAAGATTTATTTATCAGTATCTCTTCCCTGCTTTTCTCTGTTCTATTACAACCCTGAAAAGCAATTACTCTTTTTCTGCGCCCATACTTCCACAAATAAAAGAATGAAAGAATCTCCTTGTGGTATCCTTTCGATTTATTACTTTCTTTCACTCATCCTTTCCTCCCAATAGTATAGAACAAGCGTACCACATGAAACATGACAGCAGCAGGCTATATATATGATACCGATAAAAAAATACGAGTTATATTTATAGTTCCTGCATAGTTTTAATATAACATTTAATGGGTAATATTTCAAATTTTATATGTCATACATTAACAGAATTTTATACCTTTTTCTGCATAAATTAATAATACAACAAGTGTTTATTCCCAAGGATAACAAGAAAAAATAACCGGGTACAAAAAAATGTACCCGGTTATTTTTGCTCATATTTATCTTAATTGAATCAGATGCTGAAACAAAATAATTATTACCTAATTGTCTCGTTATTTTCCTAATGTCTCTTCTTGCTAATCTATGTCTTACTATAGCATTTGCCTAATTACTTATTTACTTCTAGTTATGATATCTTTCAAATCCTCTACGTTAAAGTGATAATGAGTGCTGCAGAAGTGACAATTTACTTCAATGGGTTTGTCCTCATCGATCATTTCCTGTATTTCTGTTCTACCAATACTCACAATTGCTTTCTCTACTCTTTCCTTTGTACAGTTACACTCGAACTTTGTATCCATCTTATCCATAATGGAAAGCCCCATATCACCAAGAATAATTTCAAGAATTCTCTCCGGTGTTTCATATTCCACTAATAAAGAAGTAATAGAGGGAAGGCTTGCTAACTTTTCCTCCAGCTTCTGTATTACCTCTTCCTCTGCAAAGGGCAGAAGCTGTATAATAAAGCCGCCGGCTTTTCTGACCGTATTATCTTTATTCATCAGTACTCCCAAGGCTACAGAAGAAGGAATCTGCTCCGATGCTGCAAAATAATAGGTCAGATCCTCCGCGATCTCGCCTGATACCAGCTGCGTCTGGCCTACATAGGGTTCCTTTAATCCCATATCTTTAATTACGCTTAAAATTCCGGGATTTACGGCACCTCCTACATCCAGCTTCCCCGCAGGACTTGGAGGCAGCATAACCTCCGGATGATAGACATATCCCTTCACGTTGGCAGAGGCATCTGCTGTAACCGTAATACCGCCAATTGGTCCATCACTTTTAATCTGAAGAGTCAGCAAATCATCGGTTCCTTTCATCATACTACCCATCATGGCACCTGCTGTCAGCATTCTTCCTAAGGCTGCTGTAGCTACCGGGCTTGTATTATGAACACTTCTTGCATGTTCTACCAATTCTCTTGTTGTTGCTGCAAATGCACGAATCTGATTGTCTGCAGCTGTAGCTCTTATTATATAATCTGCCATTATCTATACCTTACCTTTCTAAAAACCTGTTATGCACACACTAGAAGTTAAACTCAGTCTGCTTTATATTCTTTTCCCTGTTGGTATTTCTCTCTTGCCAGAAAACAGACTCTTTCTGTATTTTCAGCTGGCGCTGCTTCTGAATAGCCATCGTAAACACCGATAAACTCCATACCGGCTTCTATAAGAAGTTCTTTGATACGTTCTATGGAATAAGCTTTCTGGTAATGTGTTTCACTGAATTTCTCATAGAGATTTCCTTCAGCCTTTCGCCTGGCGTTCTCATTCTCATCCGATTCTGACTTTATGAATATTGTTACCTGATATTCGTTTAAATTATCGGTCTCATTATAATAATTTTCCCAGATAAAGCTACAGTCTTCTCTATTCTCTGCAATTACACTGTCCCCCAGAACATTTTTATACTTATACTCTGTATTCATATCGAATAAGAATATACCGCCGGGGTCCAGATAGTTGTTTACCAGTCGAAAAATCTGTTTTAAGTCGTCTTCCTTCAAAATATAATTCATGCTGTCACAGCTGCAGATAACAGCTCCAATGGTTCCATAAAGCTCAAAGCTTCTCATATCCTGGTTAAGATACAGGATATCTTCTCTTTTACTGCCAGGAAGGACTTCACCGACTTCTTCGTATTTATTTTCAATGGCAATACCCAGCATTTCTTCTGATATATCTATGCCAATCATGTCATACCCGTAGTCGGCAAGACGCCTGGTAATATTTCCAGTGCCGCAGCCAAGGTCCAGAACCAAACCATCCTTCACCCCGTATTTGATCAGCATGTTTCTTATATTATCGGCCCATTCTTCGTAAGGCACATTATCCATAAAGATATCATAAACCTGGGCAAACCCCGTATAAGCTTCCATTCTTAAACCTTGTATACCGCAGTATCCTGCGATACCGCCACAAATTACAGATCGGGCAAATCTATTGCGGCGTCCTTTCCATCTTTATATTTTCTTAACTTTATTCTGAGTATTCTCAAACCACTCCACAACTTCCTTGTATTTCATTGGCCCGCCAAATAAATCAAGGGAACTTCCTATGGTCACATCGAGCATACCGCTGCTTATTTCATTTATTAACTCCAGATCTTTAAAACTTCCAACGCCCCCGGCATAGGTTACCGGACATCCCTGCCACTCTTTCAGCAGCTCTATCAGGTCTTTGTCGATACCGGCTGATTTCCCCTCGACATCAACTGCATGTATAAGAAATTCACTGCAATAATCGGATAGTTTCATAAGAAGTCCCACAGAGAGCTTTTCCTCAGTAAATTTCTGCCAGCGATCGGTTACTATATAGTAGTCTTTCCCTTTTTTTCGGCAGCTTAAATCCAGAACCAATCTGTCTCTCCCTGTTTTGGCTGTTATCCTGGTAAGATTATCATAATGAATAAGACCAGCTTGAAATACAAAGGAAGTAACAATTACATGAGAAGCTCCAGCTTCAAGAAACTGACAGGCATTCTTATCTGTTATACCGCCTCCAATCTGTAGTCCTCTCGGATATTCCTTTAAGGCTCTTTCCGCCTGGAGCCTGTCCTGTTCATATTCTTCCGTTCCGGCTGGATTAAGCATAATGATATGTCCGCCTCTAAGACCATCCTTTTTATAAAGGCCGGCATAGTATTCACCGCCTTTTTCAGACACAAAATTCTCTGCTGCTTTTCTGTTTTCATCTGTAAGGCTGCCGCCTACAATCTGTTTGATTTTACCGTTGTGTATGTCGATGCATGGTCTGAAATTCATTGATACCTCCTAAATCCCATCTTCCTGTCCTAAACATAAGCATTCGTACAAGCATTATACCCCAGTTGAGCACAACAATCAATATCTGAGAACATACGCTTCGAAACAAGTAAAAGAAGCTGCCTTTTGCTGACAGCTTCTTTTTTCAACAGGAACAGATTTTTTTCTCTACTTCCTTCTTGCTACCCAGAGCTTACTTCTTCCTTTTCTCTACCCGAGCTACATCCTTTTTTTCTTAAACAGCAAGACTGACAGGAGCAGTGCAACAATCGTCAGGACAGCGGTTATGATAATTGTCAGATAAACTGTCTCAGCATTTCTTGTTCCGTTTAGCAATGCTGTATTTACAGAAACCAGGGTTACAGGATTATATTTTTCAACCTTGTCAGATATATTTCCCATTAACATTGCTGCCAATGCAATTACGGAAAGAATCAAACCCCCGAAAGCCCCCGGTGCTATGGTACTGGATAAAAATATCAATGAAATCAGGAATATACCAAATAGCCATAAACAGAACAGGGAAAGAAATAAATTCGGCAAGTGTTCCTCGCCAAAAAGATATAACGTATAGATATAGTTTATTACTACAGACAGCAGAAATCCTCCTGTCCATATTAAAACGGCTGCTGTAAATTTTGCCAGTATTACAGTTGTTCTGGACAATCCCTTGGCAAGAATCTGTAGCAAGGTTCCTTTTATAAATTCACCGGATAAGCTTCCGCCAAAGACCAGCAATAATACCAAAATCCCCATTTGTGTAAGATTCTTAAAAAATTGGGCGTAGGCATCCATTACCGTTGGATTTGGTAGCTCCAGCTGTATTCCTCCCATGTCCATTGATGAGAGTATATCCGGCATTAATTTAGCAAGCAGCGGACTCATTAATCCGAACACCAAAAATGCTGCAAGGAATATTAGCAGCTTATAAGTACGTATTTGCTCTAACAGCTCCTTTTTGGTAAAGGCAAAGTATCCTCTTATACCCAAAACACCAGGGTTGTAGCTTTCATCAGCCTTCGTAGCTTCGTTTTTGGATAGCGCTTTTATTTCATTCATTATGCACTCCTATCTGCTGCAGCCTCTTGTATTACAATCATTTGCTCTTGTTGGGAACATTCCAGGGGCTGCCTATTTCTGATTTTACCTCAACTCACATGCACCTATCGCAGACCAGCCTGCGATACTATATAATAAGAATTGTGATATGATCGTTTTTTTAAACAATTACTTTCATAAAAATATTTTCCAGCGAAGGTTCTGTGATTTCATAACGGATTATCTGAATTTTTTCTTTTAATAAAAAGCTTAATATTCTGGTTCCTGCTTCTTCGGTATCAGAAACATCCACTTCAATTATCTGATTATCCTGTCGGATATTCGTTATACCGGATATGCTTCTTAATACTTCAGCTGTCTTAGCCGCCGAAGACTGCTGTCCTATCTCAAGACGAACCGTATCCGTTCGGTAACTGTTTCTGATTTCTGCTGTGCTTCCTTCTAATACAAGAGATCCGTCATTTAGAATCCCGATATTGTCACATATACGCTCAACATCTGATAATATGTGAGTGGAAAATAGTATTGTGGTTCTCTCCTTGGCAAGTGCCAGAATACTGAGTATCTCCATTCTGCCAACGGGGTCTAATGCAGAGGTAGGTTCATCACATATCAAAAGTTTGGGTTCATTCAAAAGAGCCTGTGCTATTCCAAGTCTTTGCTTCATGCCTCTTGAGAAATTATGAATCCTTTTATTTACATTCTGCAACCCCACCAGCTCCAGCAGTTCATCGGACCTTACCCGCAGGGTATCTCTTTTCAGTCCTGTAACTTCACCGCAGAGTTTCAGATATTCTCTGGGCGTCATATATCCGTAAAATTCCGGTACATCCGGCAGATATCCGATATAACGGTTGGTTTTCGTATTACCATAGCTTACTTTCTCGCCGCACACCAGAATATCCCCTGCATCGGGCTTGTAAAAACCAAGTATCATTTTCATAGTAGTTGTTTTACCGGCACCATTCTTTCCTATAAAACCAAATACAGAATGCTCCGGAACTTCAAAAGTCAGAGCATTTATTACTCTGGTATCACCAAATTGCTTGTAAACGTTGTTCAGCTTAAGCACTGCCATTAATCCTCACCCTTTCCTATGGTGAAATAAAGAATCGGTCCGATGGTATTTACTACAACGGTTATTATTATCCATACCACACGGTTTCCGATTCGATAATTCTTATGACGGAGAATATGAACCAGTGCAGCTATCATTAATCCAAATTGTACGATTAGAATCGGTATGATAAAAGGAAGAAATTCTTTTATTTGTTCCAGTCCATTCATATTATTTACCTATTTACCTATCGCAGGAAGGCCTGCGATACTGCCACTTACAATAGAACACTATCCTTACAGGTCTTCTATTGTCCGAAATAAAAGAGTGAAAGCTCTCTTTGTGGCTGCCTTTCATTTATTTTTCACTCTTCCTGATATAAGGCCGTTCTTTCGGCCAAATTCTGAAACCGCTCTAACGTAAGAGCATCCCAGTATATATTGGGAGTTTTGTATTAAGCTGCTTCTTCCTCAAAAGCAGCAGCAATACATCGTTACAGCAGCACTTTATATCATTTCTGTTTCCACACTTCCTTCAGACTTCTTACGATCATTTGAAAACGAGGTTCCCCTTCCAAGGGTTTAAAAGCCGGATTCTCAGAAAGAATATTCTTAATATCCCTCCATATCACCTCTGAACTTCTGGGTGCTACCGTTTCTATATCAATGGTTTTTAGATAGCTTTCAAGCCTATCAAATATTTGGTTACCATGTATCTCAAATTCTTTAACTGCATTTCTTTTCGCCAAATCAGCATATTTCTCTAGTACTTCCAGGGCTTTTTCCTTCCTGTCCTGTAAGACATAGATAGCTGCTGCAGTCAGATAGATGGAATACAAACCTCCCGGAGACATCTGTTCCACTTCAAAAATATCTGCAAGCTTAATAAATATCTCATAATATTTATCCATTCGCTCGGGGTCATCGGCGTAGAGCTGAAAGAAATCAGTCGAACAGCCAAGTAGAATATTCAGACAGTTAACAGCACTGCCTTGCAGGTATTCCATGGCTTTATCCCTATCCCCTTTTAACTGGTACGCCTTTACAAGGAGGGATTCTGTTTGAATAATAGATTCATTTAAGCTCTCTAACACCTCAATTGCCTCTGCTGGCTTCTGCTGACAGATATAGCAATAAGCTTTCATCTGCATGGCCTGTTTGGCCAAACTTACTTCTTCACAGGAACGTTCTACCACCAGAAAAATATCCACTGCCCGATCAAGGATTTCCTGGGTCTTCTCCGGGGTACCGGCGAGTGCACAGTGATTCAGATACAGAAGTCCAATGCGGTATTGAAGATACCAGCAGGAAAAATACTTCTTAAGATATCCTTCACATTCTTCATAAACTTCCTCAAATGACTTCTTTGAAAAATCTTCTGCCAACCGGCGGTAAAGCTTTCGCACCTCCTCCTTGCTCATCATTGGTTCATAACCTATCAGCTCATCAACAGAACTATTAAAATAAGAGGCAAGTACTGGAAGAAATAAGATATCCGGATAACTCTGCCCTGATTCCCACTTTGATACGGCAGGTTTAGATATCCCTAAATAATTCGCTAACTCCTCCTGTGTGATACCTTTGGCTTTTCGTTTTTCTGAAATAATTCTTCCGATATTTATGATATCCATAACGCTCCTTTCTGGATAAGATCATCCCAATGGCTGTATATTCTTTGTTCTTATCCTTTTTGCATAGTTACATTTTATTATTCTATTATTAACTTTACAACGGATTTATAGTTAACTTCCGTTAATTATATTAACCTATGGTTAACCTTTAGCCTGACGATACAAGTGCGATAATTAAAAAAGCTGCAAAACATCCTGCACCCGCTGATCTCTCCAAAAATCCACTATCCTACTCATACTGTTTCAATAAATTAGTTCATACAGTGATAGATTAGACTCTGTGAAGGAACAACAAGTGCAGAATACTCTACAGCTTCTCTATATTATATTTCTACTTATATTTATCCTGTTATTTTATTACCTTTTATTTTACTACCTTTTATTTTACTACCTTTTATTTTACTACCTTTTATTTTACTCCCTCTTAATTTTATATTATTTTGCTCGTTACCCCATTAATTGAACAATAGAAATACATCTGGCGTCTCCTTATTAAATGTCGTACTTTATTTTAATTCTGGATACTCCAAAGGGTTCTCATCCCCTTAATTGAATCCCCTTTTCTCCTAATAGAACTAACAGTCTGTCGGTTATTTCGCTTATTTCTTTGCTTTCTAAAGTTCTTTCGTCAGAGCCGAATTCAAATCTGATTGTAACACTCTTTTTACCCATTAGAAGCGTATCATCTTCAAACATATCAATCAGGCTGTAAGACTTCAGATAATCACAATTAAATTCAGAAATGATAGTCTTTAGTTCTTCATACCGGATTCCTTTATCTGTAAGCAAGCTTAAGTCTATGGTAATACCCGGATATCTGGATATTTCTCTATATATAATCGTTTCTTTCTCTATTGCAGTAAGCTCCACCATATCCAGCTCTGCAATTGCAATGTTAAGTTTTTTATCCATTCTATCCTTTACCTTAGGATGAAGACAGGAAAAATATCCGATATTCTTTTCGTTCATCATAATGCTTGCAGCATTTACAGGATGTATATAATTGATTCCCTCTATTTCCTGATCTGTGTTATACGCAAGATAAACCGGTACACTATTTTTTATTGCATCCGTAAGGTTTTCGATTACTTCCTTTAGCTTAAGAAAGGTCTGCTTTTCTGTCATGCTTCTGCTTGCTATTGCGATTCCCAACTTCTTTTTTTCTCTGCATAAGCTGTTTTCATCAAAACCTTCTGCTACCCGGCCTATTTCAAATACCGCTATCTCAGGTATCTGATCCATGTTTTTATATATATTACCAAGGAGAGACGGAATCAAAGTGGCCTTTACCGTATCATTTTCAGCAGTGACAGAGTTGATAATCCTTACATTTGGTTTGGTCTGAATTCCCAGCTCCTTGTTCGCTTTGGTATCATACCAGATGTAGTTATGAACCTCGTTCATTCCGAATCTGTCTGCTAAAAGCAGTTTAATCCTGTATTCCTCTTCTCTCTCCACACTGTGACGTATAGGCGAAATCAATGACTTATTGGATTTCCCCTTGATATTGTCATAACCATAAATTCTTGTAATCTCTTCAATCAGATCAGCCTTTATGGTAACATCCTTCGTAGCACGATACGAGGGTACTGCTGCAGTAAAGCACTTATCCTTGTACTTAACGGCAAATCCGAGTGCTGAAAGCGTATCAATGATTTCTTCCACCGAAATATCAATACCGGTGTATTTATCCACATAAGCTTTATCGAAATTGATGGTTCTGTCCTGATATCGCTTTACATAGTGATCTGTTAAGGAAGAAGTCACCTTTATACCGGGATTAGCTTCCCTTAATAACATCAAGAACCTTTTTATCGATGTTACGGTCATCTCCGGATCCAGTGTTTTTTCGTATCTGGTACTGGCTTCTGTTCGCAGGCCAAGCCTTGCAGCAGCCTTCCTGATAAAAGTACCGTCAAAATTAGCGGCTTCCAATAACAGTTCTGTGGTATGGTCTCCTATTCCGGAGCTTTTTCCACCCATA
The DNA here is from genome assembly GCF_033100115.1 of Anaerocolumna sp. AGMB13020. Classification (NCBI taxonomy): domain Bacteria; kingdom Bacillati; phylum Bacillota; class Clostridia; order Lachnospirales; family Lachnospiraceae; genus Anaerocolumna; species Anaerocolumna sp. AGMB13020. Next base: position 2,104,549 of record NZ_CP136910.1, read on the forward strand.
ATCCCTGCAATTGCAGCTGGTTCACCTTGAGCAGTACAGATCATCAGTGTATCTGTATCTACAGTTCTCCTGACACCATCTAAAGTCTCAAAATCTACAGGCACCGGGAAGGTTTTAACCTGTATTCCTTGTATAATGTGATTATCAAACCCATGCATCGGCTGCCCCATCTCAAGCATCAGATAATTCGTCAGATCCGTCAGCAGGTTAAGGGAGCGCACACCACAATAGGTAAGCCTGATTTTCATCTGGGGAGGCGTATGGTTCTTCGTGATATTCTCAATTCTAATAGCAGAATAACGAAAAGTCTGCTCTTTATCTTCAATGGTCACAGGTACCGGAGGCAGTTCTTTAAAGGCTTCTGTATCCATTACCTTGAGAGGTTTTAAAGGACGTTTTGTTAATACTGATATTTCTCTGGCAATACCGTAATGCCCCCATAAGTCCGGACGGTTGGTCAAGGACTTGTTATCCACTTCAAAAACAACATCTCGAAGAGGCAGGAATTCCAGAATATCTGTACCTGGTTCATGTGCCTTATCAAGTATCATAAGCCCCGAATTATCCTCACTGATACCAAGCTCTTTCTCTGAACAGCACATTCCATAGCTGCTTTCTCCCGCAATTACAGTCTCATTTATTACTCTGTCACCTACCCGGCCACCTTTCCTGGCAAATGGTACATAAATCCCAACCGCTGCATTAACCGCTCCGCAGACACAATCTATTATTTCAGTTCCTATATTCACCTTCAGTAACTGAAGTTTCTCTGCACCTGGATGTGCCTTTACTGACATAATTTCTCCAACTACCACTGATCTAATTTCTGTCCCCATTTCATAAACATGCTCCACCTCTGCTGTAGCAAGAGTGAATTTATTGATGAGTTCTTTTAGATTAATACCGGTTAAGTCTGTATAATCAGAAATCCAATTCATTGAAATCAACATATTCTCTGCCTCCTACCTGTCTTTGAACTGTCTTAATATTCTGAGATTTCCGCTGTTAAACACTCGGATATCTTTTATCTCATACTTCATCATTGCAAGTCTCGTCAGTCCAAGTCCGAAAGCAAATCCGGTGTAATGCTCTGCATCTATTCCTCCCATATTTAACACATTAGGGTGAATCATTCCGCAAGGCAGCAGTTCCAGCCAGCCTGCCTGTTTACAGGTTGGACAGCCTTCTCCGCCACATATCTGACAATTGATATCAAGTTCAAAACCCGGCTCCACAAAGGGGAAAAAGCCGGGTCTGAGCCTTACTTTTACCTCCCTTTTAAATACCTCCGATAACAGCACCTTCATAAAGTAGATAATATTCGCGATGGAAATATCCTCACCAATCATCATCCCCTCCATCTGGAAAAAGGTATTCTCATGGCATGCATCAATATTTTCATTGCGAAAACACCTCCCCGGGAATAATACCTTTAAGGTCTCATCCTTACCCGGAGCACCATATTTTCTCATAATATAATTCTGAGCGGCAGTAGTATGCGTCTTAAGCAGTTGCCCGTTCTCGAGATAGTAGGTATCCTGCATATCTCTGGCCGGATGATTCTTTGGGATATTAGCGGCTTCAAAGTTATTGAATTCCGTCTGTATTTCCAACCCATCTTCTATGATAAATCCCATGGTCTTAAAAATGTCTTCAATCTGTTTTTGGACAATCGTTATTGGATGAAGGGTTCCCTGCGTAAGCAATGACGGTATGGTAAAGTCATATTTTTCAGTTTTACTCAGTGTTTCTTCAAATTCCCTTTCCTCCAATATCTTACCGGTCTCGTCAATGATACGAGTAATTTCATTCTTAAGAAGATTTATCTCCTTTCCGGTTAAACGCCGTTCATCCGGGTTTAGCTCTTTCAGCTTATTCAGGATATCTGTTACCTTGCCTTTTTTGCCCAAATAAGATATCCTGATTCTTTCAAGCTCCTCTTTTTTCTCAACTGCTTTCATTTCTTCCTGAAATTGAATTTTCAACATTTGAATCTTCTCCTTCATAAGAGTACCTCCTTCTTATCGTTATACGATTCAGGGGCTGATTTAAAGGAAAAAAAACACAAAAAATCCGTCCCTGTAAAAATAACAGGGACGGATTATAATCCGCGGTACCACCCAGTTTCCCATTGTCTGAATCAATACCTTTCTGGATTACACAGTATACCCCAAAGTTGGGGCAGCAAGAGCATAATTGCTCTAAGCCATATAAACTGCTTCTTCCGGTATCAATGACATTATGGGCACTCATTCCAGCGTAACGTGCATCTACGTCATATCCTACTCTGCATTGCATTTAAGACATGAAGCTCCAGCGTGAAAATTCAATGCTTCCCTAAACTTAAGGAAGCTTTCAGCCGGTGACTCCCTCTCTCTGACAGTGTTTAAGCATCTACTATGCGCCTTCAAAGCCTTTTTTATGAATGAGTCTAAAATAACATATCTGTATATATATGTCAACAGCTAACTTTTTATATTTTATTCGCTCTGTTCTTTTGCCATTTGATCATACACCGGCTTAAGAGCAGGATATATATCCTTAAAGACAGAGTATTTCTTATCATAAAGAATTACAGTCTCAGCTTCGGGTTCCGTGGTTTCCGTTACCTGAATCAGCTTGCCGGAAGCTTCTACTACAGAGGGATACTCCCCACAGCCTACTGCTGCTAAGATAGCAGCACCAAAAGCAGGACCTTCCTCCGAATTGATCTTATCAACCTTGACATTCAGTACATTAGCAAGAATCTTACACCAGAGAGGGCTCTTGGCACCTCCTCCGTTAATGCGGATACGCTCTATGTTAAGACCGGTGTTCTTAATTATTTCAAAGGAATCCCTCAGAGCAAAAGCTACACCTTCCAGAACGGCCTGTGTCATATCAGCTCTTGTGGTATCCATGGTCATGCCGATAAAGGTACCTCTGGCATCCGGATTGTTATGAGGGGTTCTCTCACCCATTAGATAAGGCAGGAAATATACCGTATTCTTTCCAAGCTTATTTATTTCCTGTTGTTCCCTTGCATATTCCTTCGTCTTTAATATCTCATCCATCCACCACTTGTTAGAAGCCGCAGCAGAAAGCATAACTCCCATAAAATGATATCTGCCGTCTGCATGAGCAAAAACATGAAGGGCATTGTCTTCAATTTCTGAGTAATCCTTGCTGGCAACAAACACTACACCTGAGGTTCCAAGGGATACACTGCACATTCCGGAGCCTACGGTTCCGGTACCAACAGCTGCTACTGCCTGGTCACCGCCTCCGGCAATTATCCTGCAATCTACGGGAAGTCCCAATTCCCCAGCAATATCTGCTCTGATATTTCCTGTTACCTCATAACTTTCATATACCTTTGCCATCTGTTCTTCCTTCAGGCCGATAATATCAAGCATTTCCTTGGACCAGCACTTTTCCTTAACATCCAGAAGCAGCATTCCGGAAGCATCGGAAACATCGGTGGAATGCACACCGGATAAACGGTAAGCTATGTAATCCTTGGGCAGCATGACCTTTTTAATCTTCATGAAATTATCCGGTTCATGTTTCTTAACCCATAAGAGTTTGGGTGCGGTAAAACCTGTCAGTGCCATGTTGCCGGTATAGGCAGATATCTTCTCTCTTCCAATATCATAATTCAGATAATCACATTCCGCCTGGGTACGTCCGTCATTCCAAAGAATAGCCGGGCGTATTACCTTATCCTCTTCGTCAAGAATTACCATTCCATGCATCTGTCCGCTGAAGCTGATTCCTTTAACTGTACTCTTATCAGCACCTTCTGTTAATGCTTTCAAGCCTTCCATCAGCCCTTCAAACCAGTCCTCCGGATTCTGTTCCGACCAGCCGGGCTTTGGAAAGCTGATAGGGTATTCCCTGGTTACAATATTCTTGATATCGCCTTTTTCATCCATCAATAACAGCTTTACTGAGGATGTTCCTAAATCAACTCCGATATAGAGCATACCTACCTCTTTCCTGTACAAGTTCCCCTCACTACGCCAATAGGTAATGAGGGGAACTGATTACTGATATTTTAATTTTATCTTTTCGCTTTACTTCGTACCTTAGTTTTATTTATTTCTAATTATTCTATCTCTTATTTCATGTCTCTTTTTTTCATGTCTTATTTTATTTCAACCGATTCTATTCCTGTACGGCCGTGAAATCCGTATAAAATGCGGATACTGGCTATATATTAAGAACCTGCTTGCATCGTTGGTAGATAGGTTCAATTATTTGGTTTCTAATATATACTGATTTAATACAGACTCAAGCATTTCCTGTCTGCCGGATACATTAGGACGAATGCCATTGGCAAGCGCATACGCCTCCAGAGATTTAAAATCAGCTTTTCCATCAATGATGTCTTTACCAAGACCTTCTGAATAGCTGGCATAACGCTTATCCTTAAAGTCTTCGAATACCTTATCCTCCAATAACTTGGCTGCTACCTTAAGTCCTCTTGCAAATGCATCCATTCCCGCAATATAAGCTAAGAATAAATCCTCTTCTTCGAAAGAAGCTCTTCTTACCTTGGAATCGAAATTCAGTCCGCCTTTGGTAAGTCCGCCGGCTAACAGAATCTCATACATTGCAAGTGTTGTATCATAAAGATTGGTAGGGAACTGGTCTGTGTCCCAGCCAAGCATAGGATCACCCATATTGGCATCTACACTGCCTAAAACACCATTTATACGAGACATATTAAGCTCATGCTGGAAAGTGTGCATTGCAAGTGTTGCATGGTTTGCTTCAATGTTTAATTTAAATTTATCCAACAGGTCGTATTTTCTTAAGAAAGAGATAACCGTTGCAGCATCGGTATCATACTGATGTTTTGTAGGCTCCTTGGGTTTTGGCTCAATTAAGAACTGACCAGTAAAACCAATCTGCTCTGCATAATCGCAAGCAAGCTTCAGAAGTCTTGCCATATTATCAAGTTCCAGTTCTGTATTGGTATTAAGAAGTGTTTCATAACCTTCTCTGCCGCCCCAGAATACATAATTCTCTCCGCCTAATTCCTTGGTTATCTCAATGGCTTTCTTTATCTGTGCTGCTGCATAGGCAAATACAGTAGCATTACAGGAAGTTCCGGCACCATGTACGAATCTTGGATTACTGAAAGCATTGGTGGTACCCCAAAGGCATTTGATACCGGTACGTTTCATCTCTTCTTTGATTACTTCTACAATTTCATCCAGTCTTGCATTGGTTTCTGCCAGATCTTTTCCTTCTGGTGCAATATCTCTGTCATGAAAACAGAAGAAAGGAATCTGTGCTTTCTCCATAAATTCAAACGCTGCATGTACTCTTTCTTTTGCAACTTCCATGGAGCACTCATGATTATCCCAAGGTCTGAACATGGTTCCGGAACCGAAGGGATCGCTACCCATATAAGTAAAAGTATGCCAGTATGACATGGCAAAACGCAGCTGCTCCTTCATGGTTTTTCCCATAACAACTTCTTCGGGATTATAATATTTGAAGGCCAGTGGGTTCTTACTCTCCGGTCCTTCATATGTAATTTTCTGTACCTTTTCAAAATAAGCCATACGTAATCCTCCTAGTTTGTTTGTTTAATCAATAAACTAATCTTGCTATATCTAGCATATCAATTATTATTCTGCTTGTCAACAAAATTATGTCATATCTTCTGCCAAAAAAATGAGTATATTTTACGGCATAATTACCATTGCTTGGGCATTCAATACTCTTTTCAAGCTTGACAAAGTGTGATACTATAATAGCCATAGAAATATTTGAAGAAGGAAAGCTTAAGATTTGACTTAACTGCAATCTTTGCTGAATTTTAACTTAAACAGTGAGAAATAAGAGGATAAAGGTTGAAAAATACGTTTTCAGCTTTACGTATTTGGGTCTGGTTCCGCTATTTGTAACCCCAAAAACGAGAAAGGCATTGGTATTAAAACATGATTACAGGAAGTAAAGAACTTATACGAGATATTAACAGCACACTGGTCCTTGAGACTGTCATCAATCAGGGTCCAATTTCAAGAGCCAACATATCAAAGCTCCTTGGCTTAACAAAAGCTACTATTTCTGCTATTGTTGCAGATCTGATCAATCGCAATCTGGTGGAAGAGATTGGCTGTGATAATACAGATTTCGGCAGGAAGCCCATATTATTAAGTTTCCAGAAAAAAGCCGGGCATGTGGTAAGCGTTGATGTAGGTGTAGACACAATATCCGTTATGATGACTGACTTACAGGGTGAAAACTGCCGTTTAAAGCAGATAAGAACCCCAAAACTGAAAAATGATATTTTAGATGCCTTAATTCAAGTCATTGATTCCATGAAAAAAGACAAAGAAGCCTCCCCTTATGGGATGGTAGGAATATCTCTCGGAATTCACGGCGTAGTTCATGAAAACCAGGTCTCATTCACCCCTTACTATGATTTAAAAGGTTATGACCTGGCCGGAAAATTAAATGAATATTACAATACCCCTGTCTATTTAGAAAATGAAGCAAATCTTTCCGTACTTGGTGAGAAGACCTTTAAGCATGATTATCCCAACATTGCCAATATCAGTGTCCATTCCGGAATCGGTCTGGGTCTGTTAATCAACAACGAACTTTATACCGGATATAACGGCAGAGCCGGTGAGTTCGGTCATACCATCATTGAAATAGACGGAAGAGAATGCCCCTGCGGAAATCACGGCTGCCTGGAACAGTATGTCTCAGAGCGGGCATTATTAAAAGAATTTGCAGTCAGAAAAGAGCTTGCATCTGCTTCTTTTGATATTCTCTCTGCTGCTTATCAGGAGGGTGACCCTGATGCTGCCGCAATCATGGATCTTTTTGTAAAGTTTATGGGAATCTTAAGCAATAATGTACTTAACGCCTATAATCCTGATATCATTATAATTAACAGTGCTTTTACGATCTTTTTCCCACAGTTGACCCGACGGATCGAAGAAGCATTAAACAGTAAGATGAATAGTTTTGTCAGAATTGAGTCATCCACTCTTCAGGACTCTTCTATTTTATTGGGAGGTATATGCGTGGTTATCAAGAATTTCCTTGGTATTCGCTCTCTCAACTTAAGCGGTAAAGAAGTTTTTGAATAAGCAATCCTTTTTAATTACTAGTTCACTGAGTGCAACCCCCTTTAACAGTTGCCAATATTTAAGTTTTATCCGATTTTAATCAACTCCGCGGATAATGGAAACGGCCCTGTTCAGATTGCTTATTTCTACTTTTTCATGCTCCCCGCCGAATTCACCATCAATAGACCAAGGCACTTTCTCCTCACATAGTAAGGTGATTTCTTTAACCGGGAATGAATAAATATGATCACTGTTTAAATTACCCTTTAAGAGATCATTGATTACCCCCTGGAACTCCAGAACAGTTTGCGGCATCTTAATAAAAATACCTTCAAAGAGTCCATCATCCAACTGTACATCTTTGCCGGCAAGCCCTTTGAAGCCTCCTACGGAAACAGAATTTGCCACCATACCGTAGATGAAATTATCCTTAATGATACGTTCGCCGCACTGGATTTCCATATGATATGCTTTCCAGTTAGGCAGCCTTTTAATACCCTCCAGAATATAAGCCATTCTGCCGAGGGTGTTTTTATTGGCTTGGGGAGTCTCATATGATGCATCTGTAAATAAGCCAAAAGCAGCCGTATATGTAAAATACTCCCCATTAAAGATTCCGATATCACAAGGAAATACTTCACCCTTAAGAACTACCTCAGCAGCCTTTGGCAGACTCTTTGGAAGCTTCAGATTGTAAGCAAAATCATTGGTAGTGCCTGATGGCAGATAACCAATAACAGGCTTATTGTCAAATTCCATAACGCCACTGATTATTTCATTAAGGGTGCCGTCACCTCCCGAACAGACTACCAGTTCGTATTTATCTCTTTTCAGGCAGTCTGTTACGATTTTCTTGGCGTCCTTCTTCCCCTTGGTGGCATAAATAACAATTTCATAGTTACCTCTTCCAAAGTATTCTACGATACTTGAAAGCCAGTTCTTTATCTTGCTCTTTCCTGCCAGAGGATTATAGATCAATAATAACTTCTTTTTCATGGTTCTTTCTTACCGCCCTCCATCTTCAACTGTTTTTTTCTCTTTGTCATTATGCCCCCTATCCGCCCACTTTCTTTGGCAGACAGTGATTTCCAGCCACTTTCCTTTACTTTATCCATCAGTCCTAATTCGCTGGCTATTTCATATTTTAATCTCTCATCCGGAGTTAACTCTTCAATGGGTTTTATTTCCTTTTTTTCCTTTGCTTTACTCATATAATTATACACCCTTTCTTGATTTTAACAAGGGACTGTTTAAGAATTAACATTTTAGAATTTCATTCCTAAATGTCATTTCTTATAAACAGCCCCTGTTTATTTACATATTAAAGTGTAACCTCATATACAAGTTTCATACCGGAATACCCAAATTACTGTATTTTAAACAGCTGAATGGCTCTCTCCAGATTCTTGGCATCTTCCGCTAATTCTGCAGCAGACTGGCTTAGATTTTCAACGGTGCGAATCTGTGCATTGGCAGTAGCACTTACCTCTTCGGAGGCGGCTGCTGTTTCCTGAGAAACGGCTGAAATGCTTCTTACTGCATCCAGTGTATCTTCTTTCGCAGATTCAATGCTCTTAACACCAATAGAAATATTATCCAGGTTACTTACAAGACTTCCTACATAATTGTTGATCTTCTCAAAAGTAGCAACTGTCTTATTTAAAGCTTCTGTCTGGGAGCCTACGATTTCACCAGCTTTCTTAGCAAAGGATACGGTTCCCTGGGTTTTATTCTGGATATCGTTTACGATATCCTGTATCTGTTTCACTGCGTCTACGGACTGGTCAGCCAGTTTTCTGATTTCATCAGCTACCACTGCAAATCCCTTGCCTGCATCTCCGGCTCTGGCTGCTTCAATGGAAGCATTTAAGGAAAGGAGGTTGGTCTGAGCAGCTATTTCATTGATAATTCCCACAAAACTGCTGATACTTCTGGACTTATATTCCAGTTCCTCAATACTCTTGATAACTGTCTGTGTAACTTCTGTCGTTGCTTTGGCTTTCTCACCAAGTTCATCAATGATTATGATACCATCACCGATAACTCCTTTGGTATCCGTTGCAGTTTTCTCAATTTCATAAGTGTTACTGTATACCTGGCTAATCTGATCGGATAACTTTGCCATCTGTCCAAGGCATTTCTCTGTATCATCAGCCTGCTGAACCACACCACCCTCGATTTCATCAATGGTAAGTGAGATTCCTTTGGTAGCAGTAAGAATCTGATCGGAGGTCTGGGATAATACCTCAGCCGATTGTGTTACCTTGCCTCCCACCTGATAAGCTTCCCCTATGAGCTGCTTCATACTGGCTGTCATATCTGCCAGGCTCTTAGAAAGTATACCAAATTCATCCTTCTTCGTGGTATCGAATTGAACCGTCAGATCACCTTTGGCAGCTTTGGAAATGTTCATCATAAGTTTTCTTATGGTATTTCCGATACCCATGGCAATGAAATAACCAATTAAAATTGCTACGATACTGGATACAAAGATAAATATTATATTAAGATTTTTCAGTGACTCTGCTTTTCTGACAATTTCCGCTTTGGGAATAAGGGCCCACACTGTTCCGCCGGTTTCACCCACATCGTTATAGGTATATAAGTATTCTTCACCCTTGTAGGTTGTATAGCCCAGACCGGTTTTGCTTCCCGCTTCCACTTCTTTCTTATAGAAATCGGAGTCAAGAAATACTGCTTCACCGGTTTCTGTCGTATTGGTCTCATTTCCGTCCCCTGTAATAAAACCAATAACGCTGCCATCCACATCACTGACATTCTGAAGTGTCTTAACCACCTCATCCTTTGAGATATCAAGGATTACAAATCCATCCACAGAAGGCATTTTTGCGACTACCGCCATGGAATATTTGTTGGAATCCAGCCCCAGAGTCTCATCCAGGAAGAGATGCTTACCGATAAACTGATTGGTTCTCTTACTTCCAAGGATAGCTTTACCCTCATCGGATTCAGCATAAACTTCATATAGGTCTTTTGGTGCAGAACCTTTTGTAATAATTGCTTTACCAACATCCGCAAACATAAAGGAGTTGCCGATAAATACGTTTGTCTGGTTAACGACCATAACTTCTGACTGTAATGTCTTAAGGTCCTTATAATCATCAATTGTGTCTTCTTTATTAAGTCTTATGTAATAGTTGGTTACGGACTTACTTAAAATAAGTTCCACTGCCTTATCCTGTACGGCACCAACACCCAGATTCAGATAATCACTGACCGCTACTATCGTCTGTTTGATATTGGATTCATAACTTTCTGTTATGGCCTCCGAAGACTTCATATAGGATACATAACCATAAACAGCCATAAAAATTACCGGCACCAACACTGTTAAGATAATTTGGGTTCTGGTTTCTTTCAGCTTATCCTTAACCCCTCTTTTGCCGACAAGTGCATCCATCGCTGCTTTAAAGTCCTTATCTTTGACTTTCTTTGCTAACTTTGCATGCTTTCTATCATTAGCCTTATTTGTACGTCTTCCCTTCTCTGCTTCTGTACTGCCTACCGCTCCCTTGAGTTCCTCCTCATTCCCAGATTCAGATAACTGTTTCTTTTTTTCTGATTTTAAGAATCTCTTAAAATCTTTCTTTTCCTTTTTCCCCTTTACTAATCTGTCTGTACTCTTCATCTCGTCCTCCTGATAGCATTATTCTAAGTTAATGCCGGTATTTTGGTAGGTGAAACATGCTGTTTATCTACATATTTCATATGAAATACTATTAAAGCATAACTTTTTTTATCTATTTAGCATAATCATAACACAAAATACAACAAAATAAAACAAATTATCTTAAATGAATTTTTATTTATTCAGTTTAACGTAAAACCTCATCATGACTTAGTGCATTTTTCATATATTTACAAAATTTTAACAGATTTCACATAGGACTTTCTTCCTGTTTTTGCATTAAAACTTCTATAACTTAACTTTTGCTGCAAATAGCTTATATTAAAACCTACAATACCAGGTATTGGCTTTTATCTTAATGTCCAATACCTGCTCTATACCGGGCCTCTTCATTTTTTCGTCAGCTTTTTCAAGTACTCCGCCAATTACAAAAAAAGCTGACGAATTCCATGAAATGTCATATTTCTGACTCATTTATGCATTGGCTGAATATAATTCCAGCTCAATACCGTGAAGATCTTACTTTTGATGTTCTGTAATATGCTTCCAATTTGTATAACAGTGCATATTTATTCTATGATGATCTGACGGTTTAACCATACGGAATAGATGATGCTTTCCTTGACTTTCTTACCCGTTAGCTGTTCCAGTGCTTTTTGGTAATGCTTTAGCTGTATGTGATACCGGCTCTTAAGCTTCTCCTCTGTCACATAGGCATCGCTCTTATAATCTACTAAAACAAGCTCATCCTCTTCCATAAAATAAGCATCGATGACTCCCTGGACTAAAACCAATTCTTCACTTTGCAGTTCTTCATTGATGTCTTTTGCCTTCACTCCCATGATAAACTGACGTTCCTTAAACAATCTGCCTTCTGTCTCTGCTATACGAAGCCTTTGCCCAAGTTCACTCTGATACAGCTTACTGATTCTTCCAACATCAAGCAACTTCCGTTCCTCGGGTAACAGCCGCTTCTCTTTCACCAGCCAGTCTAAATGATCTGTGAGATCTTTCTCCTCATATATACTTTCAAAAGGAGTCAATTCCAGCACCTTATGAATCAAGGTACCAAGATCTGCTCCCTTTTCTTCTTTTATTTCCTTTAAAAAAGCTGGAACAGGATATTCCTCCTGCTGTGTTCTGAGTACAGGCAGGGCCTCCGATAAATCCTCCGCTTCCTGCTGACCCATTTTCTTAAGTTCTGAAACTGTTACCTTGGTGTGAATGCCAGCTTCTGCCTGATACGGATATTTATATTCAAAATAAGCCTTAATATCCCTTTTATAGTTCTCGTCATAAACTGCATCTTCGCTTCTGTCAAGCAGTATATCTTCTTTTATTTCTTTAACGACCTGCTGTTCCTTCTCTCTCTCAAGAAGCATCTCATAAGTGTATTCTCTCACCTTAAGCTTATCATCACCGACACAGGAGGCAGGCAAGCCATATGATAACAGTAATTCCTCAAAGCCTTTCTGCTGGATCATGGATAACATGATCCAATCCAGATAAGAGGCTGCTGCTGACAGCTCCAGATAACTTAAGGTATCCCTTGGTGTAATAGCTTTCATGGCATACTTTTCCAGCAGTTTTTTCATATCCTTTACACCAGCCGTCAGGATCAGTTTCTCTTTGGCACGGGTAAGGGCAACATAGAGAACTCGAAGTTCTTCCCCAAGACTTTCTGTAATCAGCTGTTTTTGTATGAATTTCTTTATCAGTGTCGGTTCCTTTATCCGAAGGTCCAAATCGATATAATCCATACCAATGCCATAATCCTGATGCAATAGCAGCTTTGCTCTGGAATCCTGGGTGTTAAAATTCTTTCCCATACCTGCTACAAACACAATAGGGAACTCCAGACCCTTACTCTTATGGATACTCATTATCCTGACACTTCTATCATCTTCCCCGGTGACCTTGGCTTCACCAAAATCCACATCATATCTGTCCAGCCGCTCCATATAACGTATAAAATGAAAAAGCCCGCTAAAGCTTGTCCCCTCAAAACGTATTGCCTGCTGGACCAGCATGTTCAGATTCGCTTTTCGTTTATCTCCTGCCGGCATTGCAGCTGCATAGTTATAATAACCTGTATCTGCAAGGACATGAAGAATCAATTCATGAATCGGCAAATGCACCGCGGCGCTGCGATAGCTTGAAAGTTTCTTAAAAAAATGATCCAGTTTCACAGTAAGTGCATCTTCCTTGGTGCTGCTGTAAAGCCTGGCTGCCTCATACATAGGCACCCTCTTCTTTATCATACGTATGTCCGCCAGTTCCCCATCTGTGAAGCCTGCCATAGGACTTCTCAGTACTGCCGTAAAAGGTATGTCCTGCCTTGGATTATCAATGGTTCGAAGTAGATTAAGCGCTGTTGAGATCTCCAGGGTCTTAAAGTAGCCGGTCTGGGTTTCTGTATGGGCTGTTATGCCTTCTCCACTAAGGGTATCTGAAAAGATATCGGCCCATCCGGTCATGGAACGAAGCAATATTGCGATATCTCCGTACACGGCTCTTCTTAAGGCCCCCGTCTTCTTATCCTGAACAAGGAGTCCCGTCTCCGGGTGAACAAGTTCCTTTATTCTGGCAGCAACAGCCAGAGCTTCAAGCTCTCTGGCAGTGTATTCTTCTGCTTCTTCATCCTTCTTATTTTCTGAAGCTGCTTCTGCTTCCGCCGGCGTAACTACTGCCAACAGCAGCTCTGTGGAATCAGAAATCCCGTCGCCTGAACAGAATTCTGCTCCCGGATAGAGATAGGCACGTTTATCATATTCAATATTTCCCAGCTTTCTGGTCATTATCCTCTGAAAGACACTGTTAATGCTGTTTATAACCACATCCCGGCTTCTGAAATTCTTATGGAGATCGATTCTCAGATTATGATTTTGTTCCATTTGTGAATCCACTTCCAGACTCTTTTCCGTATTAAGTTCCTTCTCTGTTTCTTCCTCTGCCAGTAAGGGATACTTCTCATACTTATCCATAAAAATACTGGGATCAGCCAGTCTGAATTTATAAATACTCTGCTTAACATCTCCCACCATAAACCTGTTGGGATTTCCAAACCTGCTGCCTGAGATGCTTTCAAGAATGATTTCCTGCACCAGGTTACTGTCCTGGTATTCATCTACCATAACCTCTTTATAAAAGCCTGCCAGTTCATCCGCTGCCTGAGTTGGTGTCGTTACCCCATCTTCTTTTTTTACCAATACGGACAAGGCAAGGTGCTCAAGGTCGTTGAAATCAACCATGTTCTTTTCTGCCTTACGCTTTTGATAGGCTGCTGAGAATTCTTTGCAGAGCCTTATGATAACTTCTGCATTTGACCTCATGGCTGCAATATCCGCTGCCATTTCTGCCTCTCCCTGAAAAAAGTAACTGCCCTGGATATCACTGACAGCTTTCTTTATTCTGTCTCGTATGGATTTCACCAGTTCCTTCTTCCCTGGGTCTACCCCTTCTTCTTTCTTACCGGAAAGCCTTACAAAGCTGATGCCTTGAATGCTTTCACCAAACTCGGAATAGTCAGTAATCCCCTTAAGGCCTTCCAGCTGGTTAGAATCACTGATCAGTGCGGCTTGATAAGCAGTGGGGCCATCCGCCTGCTGGCATATCAGAACCGCTTCCTCACACATACTATACAAATCGCTGACAATTCGGTTTAACATTGACATCAGTTCTTTCATCCAGTCAGCGGCTTTCATGTCTTCTGCTGATTCTACCTCAAAATTTTCCTTTAGCCTATCATACCATTCTTCCGGCCAGGGAGCACTCATGGAGAACTGATGGATATTTAAGATCAGGTCTTCAATTCCATCATCCGTCTTCCCTCCGCCAAAGCTTTCCGTAAATGCAAGAAAATCTTCCCTTCCTTCTTCGTAGCAGGCTTCCAGCAAATCCTCCAGCACATCTGATTTAATTAAGGTCAGTTCTGCCTCTTCTGCAATACGAAAGGAGGGGTCAATGGGCAGGGATTGAAAATTATCCCTTATTACAGAAAGACAGAAGCTGTGAATAGTCGTAATCTGAGCACTGTGCACCAGCGCGGCCTGTCTGTGAAGGTTCGCATTATCCGGGTCATGTAAGAGCTTATCCTCTATGGCCTTACGAATTCTCTCTTTCATTTCTGCCGCTGCTGCATTGGTAAAGGTAACGACCAGGAGCCTGTCAATATCAATGCCTTCTTCTGTAATACGGTTAATGATATGTTCAACTAATACTGCTGTCTTTCCGGAGCCTGCTGCTGCTGAGACCAGTAGGTTTTTATTCCTGGTTTCAATTACTTTCTTCTGTTCCCTGGTCCATTCCATCAGCCGCACCTCCTTCTTTCTTCTTAATCCGCTCTATGATATCTTCTTTTTCAAGTGCCTTGAGCTTTCTGTAATCAAAACCGCCAAGTTTGGTGTCAAAGCCACAAACCTCTTTGTAGGGACAGTAATCGCAGGCCGTATTATTTCCAAGCTTATATGGTTTTACCTCTGTATTTCCTTTTAAGATACGGTTTCCCATATCTCCCACCATATTTCTGACATAGGAGATGAACAGCTTTAATTCCTCCGTATCCGCACCGGCAGAGCGTTTGGTAAGCTCTCCGTCCTTGTTGGTCTCTGCAGGTATAACATCCGATTTCACACTGGGACGTATACCCTCCCCTTCTGTCTGAAAACTGTTATCCTGATGCTTTAGCATGTCATGGGAACTGTTAACAATGCCATTCATCTTAAGTGCCTTTAAGATGCTGTTCTCAATCTCCTCCGTCTTACCTACAAAGGGATCCTCCATATTGTAATACAGAATACCTGCCGGCATGACTTCCTTTCCGCTTCGTTCCTTCTGAAACAGCTCCAGGGCAGCCCCCAGATAGAAAGCCAGCTGTATCTGCAGTCCGTAATACAAGGAATTAAAGTCAAAGGAAGTACTTCCTGATTTGTAATCCACTACCCTTAATAAGAGCCTGTCCTCTTCCTCATAGATATCCAGGCGGTCGATACGGCCCGTAAGATTAATGCTATCACCGGAAGGCAGCGGAATATGAAGTGCATCCAATAAAGTTCTGTCGGAGAAAAACAACTCAAAGGCCTCGGGCTCAAAATCTCCTTTTCGAATCTGCCTGCATACTGCCCACAGGGTTCTGTTTAGTATTCTCTTAGCTCTCCTTACCACTGCTTCATAACGCTTCGTACTTACGAATATATGATTGCCATACTCCTTAACCGCTTCTTCCACACATTCGTCGCATAAGGTCTCACGAAAATCATCGGGTATGGTATGCCAGGTATATTGGCTTTGCTTTATCCTCCTGGAAAAGAGCTCCAGGGCTTCATGAAAGATATTACCGATATCCGGCGCACCTATCCGGTATTCTTCTCTTTCCTTTAACTCCAGACCATAAGCTGCAAAGTGAGCAAAGGCACAGGAAGCAAACTTCTCAAACCTGGTTACGCTGCCAAGGAGCTTTTCTCCATATAGCTCTCTGGCTGCCTGCCGCTGTAAACCTTTTTCCTCATTGATATAATAAACTGCTCTGACCAATTGAAGCAGTTCTGCTCTCTTTTTTTGATGACTGAAATAATACTGAAAAAGCTCCTGCCATAACAGGTTGTCATTGCTTTCCGGAAATTGCTTCAGCCCTTTTATGAGATAATCAAATCCCTCATGAATACTTAGTATCTCCCTGACATCCTCCATCTCCCTATATTCTTCCCTTATCGTAAGCTCCGGAAAGATCTTTCTGATATCGCTGATCAGATAGGCGGGCAGAAGCTTCTTTCCGTCTTCACTTAATTTACTGAAGGAAATAAAGAGCATATCTTTGGGTTTCGTAAGATTGATATAGAGATAGAATCTCTCTGTATAAATTTCCTGCTGCCTGGTGGGGGCAAGTTCCAGCTTCTTTTCCTCTAAGACCTCTCTGTCGCTGTCTGTCAGAATAAGGCCCCTAGAGCTTTTCTTTGGAATACTGCCATCATTTACCCCAGCAAAAAACAGAACCTTAATATCCTTTAACCTGGTTCTTTCAATATCTCCGATTACAATCTGGTCGATACCGGGAGGAATTAAACCGACCTTTGCCTCCTTAAGTCCTGCCTCCAGCACCTGGGAAAACTCTCTGGCAGACATCTTCTCATCCCCTAACAGCTCCACCAGCTTATCATATAGTTCGATAACTGTTCCATATATCTGGCGGTATTCCTTTTCTTCGGATAACTGTCCTCTTTCAAGAAATTCTTCTGCAAAGGTCTCCATCTGTCCCGGTACCTCTAAGATTACGCCCAGCTCGTACAGGGCTTTGGTATAATCTTTCACAGTGAGGCTTTTGTCCTTTAAAACCTGATACAGGGGAAGAATATACGCACAGATTTTCTCTCTTGCTTCATTAATCCTTGTAAGTTCACCTTCCTGCATCCCTCTGTAGATTCGTTTGAAGGGTTCCTCCCATCGTTTCTTTCCACGTATTCCAAGGGCGATGACGTAATTTTCCAGCAAATCCGTAGCATCACTGTCAATGCCGGTCAGGCCGGAGCGCAGAAATCCGAATACTCCCTCGTAACTGAAATTGTCGCATACAATTAACAAAGCACAGCGAATAAGCTCTACAAATGGATTGGACATAATACTCCGTTTACTGTCCAAGAAGAAAGGAATTCCCTCCTGTTCAAAACCACGCCGTAATTCTCTGCCATAGGAAGTGATATCTCCTGATACCACGGCTATATCCTGATACCGGTATTGCTTCTCCCTTACAAGTTCTTTGATTTTTCTGATGATTACATTTACTTCTTCCTGTATGTTAACCGCACCCTGAAGGATAATGCTTTCTGTTGCCTGGGTATAAGGTTTTATGCGATAACGAAAGATATTCTCCTCCAATGCGCCTAATGCCGGATTACCAAGATATCTCCTTGGCGTCCGCTCACCAAAGTCCTCCTCCATAAACCTTGGTTCATCTACCGGGATATTTTCTCCCTGAGCTATTTCTTTTAATTTATCTATGGTCTTTCGGCTTAGGTGAAAGAGTTTATACGGTGCATCCTTTTCAAGGTAATCAGCCTTTCCAAGAGTGACGGTAACCACTACACCTTTTGCATATTTCATCAACTGCGTTAACAGGCGGTACTGTGAGGGTGTAAAACCGGTAAAACCATCCAGGCAGACTATACTTCGCTTAATCAGCTCCGATCTTCCAATTGCAGGTATCAGCACCTCCAGAATCTCTTCTGCGGTTATGTAGTTATCTTTTAGATACTCCTGAAAAGCTGCATAGACAAGCTTCACATCATGAAGTTTATCCTTTAGTCTCTCTTTTCCTTCAAGGCCTGCAGAAACCTTTTCCAAATCCTCTATGCTTATGCTGTATTGATATATTTCTGATATCAGGGATTTCAGCTCTTCTGCAAACCCCTGTTTGTTCACATCCTGGGAGAAGAATTTTAGTTCTTCTTTTCTCTGGGCTACCAGCTTTCGAAGTACCATAGTCTTACCGGTATCCTCCAGAACCTTTCTGTCATCACTGCCGGTCTCATCAAAGATTCGGTAGGCCAGACGGTTAAAGCTTAAGATATCGATATTCATAGTACCTTTAAGAGGATGCATGGTTACAATATCCTTTTGTGTCTGCAGGGTAAACTGCTCCGGTACCAAAACCAGATAATTGGTATCCGGATATGCCATGGACTTTTCGATAATCTCATGATTAAGTCGGTAGGATTTGCCGGAACCGGAACGTCCCATTATAAATTTTAACGACATGCTTCTTCCCCTTTCGCACTATTGAAGGTAATGAATGTATTATAACATGACTTTTACTTCAGTTAAATTGTATTCATATTTTTTTCTTGCTTCTAATAAAATATATAAAGGATTTATGGAGGCAGCTAATGTCAAAGTTGCATAACATTAACCAGGAAAGGCACGGTGCTAGGATATGTCGAATACCAAAATAGTTGTTCTTCACTTAAAAGAAATCATATATACAGTTCTGTTTGCAGGCCTGGGGATACTATTGATTATTCTGCTTGTAGTTATGTTTATGAATAAGGGCGGGGACGACACAGATTCAACTACGGATGCCAAATACATACCCGGGGTATATAATTCCACTTTTGTTTTAAGTGATACCTCTCTTAACCTTGAAGTAGTATTGGATAAGGACCATATTAATTCCATCCGGATCGTAAACATTGACGATGCAGTATCTACTTTTTATCCTCTGGTAGAACCTTCTTTGGAAAAAATAGCAGCACAGCTGTATGAAGGAACAGACATTGACAATATTGAAGTGACTGACAGCAGTAAATATACCGAGACATTTTTAGTTAACGCAATCAAAGCTACTTTAGCAAAAGCAGAAATTTCTGATAGTACAGAGCATTCTGATATTCAATGACAGAGTACATAAAGGGGCTAGTGATACCGGACCATATCCGGTGACAGAAGCCCCTCTTTCTGTTATTTATACCGATGCAGTTATACACCTGTTTTTTACTTATTCTTTTTTTCCAGTTCCTTATAGGGAGATACTTCACTTAAGAAGATAATTCCGATAATGCCAGGTCCTGTATGGGCGCCTATAGCGCAGCCTACAAAGCTTTCCAGAAAGTTGGAGCAGCCATACTTTTCGGTAAGGAACTCCTTCACTTCTGCTATGGTCTTTTTATCATCTCCATGTACCAGTCCTATGGTCTGCTCCCTAAGATCTTTTCCACGTTCACCAACAATATCGACTATTCTTTTAATGGATTTACCTCTGCCTCTTACCTTCTCTATCGGTTTTAGGGCACCGCTGTCATCCACTTCAATAATTGGCTTTATATCAAGCAGCCCCCCCGCAATGGCTGAGGTTCTTGACAGTCTTCCACCTTTATACAGATATTCCAGTGTCTCTACCGTGAAGATATGTTCCATATTATTGCAATAGAAATCGATTGCCTCTAAAATAGTATTCTTTGGTACGTTATTTTCTGCCAGTAAAAGAGCTCTTTCTACTACCAGACCAAAACCCAGGGAGGCGCACTTAGAATCCACAATTGTAAGATCAAAATCCGGATATTCCTCTAATAGCTCCTGTTTTGCTATATTGGCAGCATTGAAGGTGCCTGCAATTCCCGTTGAAAAACATATATAGATTACTTCATCACCATTTTTTGCGTAGGTTTCAAAATGTTTATGAAACATAAAAGAATTGATATGATAGGTCTTAACATCTGTTCCGCTCTTTAAGATCTTATAGAACTCCTCCGGAAATATTGTTTCTCCGTCAAAATAATCCTTTTCTTCTATGACCACCGGTGTGGGAATAACATGAAGATTGAATCTTTTTATTAAGGAACCCGGTACATCCGAGGCGGAATCAGTGATTATTCTTAAAGCCATATTGCTGACACCCATTGCTATGGAGTCTACTTAAAAATCCTTATAAAACTTTGATTTAAAGAGTACTCCAGGCCAAAACACAAATGCTTGTCTGTATCCTGGCCTCACTGCCAGAAGCCGGAAGATAGGCAGCTGCAATTATCCTTTATCTTTATTTCTTCCGGTATTTCGCCCCATAAATGCTCCTGCAAGGTTAATTTTAACCAGTTGCCTGCAGTGCCTCAGGGTCTTTTGTAGAATATATTTAAATGATCAGACCATCTCTAATTATGAGTACGATTCTATGAAACTCAATAGTCCTATAATTTAAGTTGTCTGCTCGTCAAAACTCAGAAAACATACAAGAGACCACCATGTCAAATTCTAAGCTCTATTTGTCGAGGCTGTCCAGTTCCTTCATCCACAGGGATACGCTTGCATCACTGGGCATTCTTAAATCCCCTCTTGGTGATACTGCTACGGAACCTACTTTAGGACCGTCGGGCAGGCAGGAGCGTTTGAACTGCTGACTGAAGAAACGTCTGTAAAAGTTCTTCAACCATTTTAATATAATTTCCTCACTGTAATCCTGGTGGAAGGCCAACAGTGCAAGTCTGTATATTTTTCCTGGTGTGTATCCAAAACGAAGAACATAGTATAAAAAGAAATCATGAAGCTCATAAGGTCCCACCAGTTCTTCGGTCTTCTGTGCAATCTCGCCGTCTTTCGGCGGCAGCAGTTCCGGACTAACCGGCGTATCCAGGATATCAAACAGTACCGTTCTTAAGGTTTCATTCTCCAGGGTCTGTGCATAATAAGCCACCAGATAACGAACCAGCGTCTTAGGCACAGAGGAATTAACCCCATACATAGACATATGATCTCCATTGTAGGTAGCCCAGCCCAATGCCAGCTCTGACATATCCCCGGTACCGATAACCAGACCATTGTATTTGTTGGACAGATCCATGATTACCTGGGTTCTTTCCCTTGCCTGCACATTCTCGTAGGTTATATCATGAACAGAGCTGTCATGTCCGATATCCCGAAAATGCAGATTTACTGCTTCCTGGATAGGAATTTCTAAAAATGTTGTTCCCAGTTCCTTTGCAAGGCTTACTGCATTCTGATAGGTTCTGTCAGTGGTACCAAAACAAGGCATGGTAACAGTTATAATCCCCTTTCTGCTAAGGCCTAAAAGATCAAAAGCTTTGCAGACCACTAACAATGCAAGGGTAGAATCAAGTCCGCCGGAAATTGCAAGAACACTGGTTTTAAGACCTGTATGCTCCAGCCTTTTCTTTAACCCATAAGCTTGTATATTAAGTATCTCTTCACAGCGCCTGTCCCTGTCGTCTCTGTTGCTGGGGACAAAAGGAGCTTTATCTATATATCTGGTAAGGAGGGTTTCAGAAGCTGCCAGCTCTTTGCCGAAAGCAAACTCCACATAGGTGTAATCTTTTCTTTCCGCCACCTGATAGGTAGTCATTCTTCTACGCTCACTGATTAATTTCCCCATATCCAGTTCGGTGATGATCATTTCATTTACAAATCTTTTTGATTCTTTTACCATAGCCCCGTTTTCCGCTATCATATTATGCGCGCCGAATACAAGGTCGGTACTGGATTCACCTTCACCGGCAGAGGCATAGACATAGCCGCAGACCAGTTTTGCTGACTGCATCCTTATAAGATCTCTTCGATAGATATCTTTTCCGGTAGTCTCATCACTGGCAGAGGGATTCAGGATCACCGTGGCACCCGCCAGGCAGTGATTTACACTGGGAGCAAGGGGCACCCAAAGATCTTCGCATATTTCAACCCCAACAGTAAGCTGTCTGAAATCAGATGCAGTAAACAGCAGATTGGCACCAAAAGGTACTGCTTCGTCATAAAAAATAAAATTCTCTGCAATATCCTGTCCGGGATTAAAATGTCTGGCTTCATAGAATTCAGAATAACCGGGAAGATTCTTCTTAGGCACTAATCCTAATAACCTGCCATTAAATATCACAGCTGCGGTATTAAAGAGCTTACCATTTCGTAATACCGGAAGTCCCAGGGTTATCAGCATTCTTCTGTTCTTTGTAAAATCAACAATACGTTTCAACTCAATGATTGCGTTATTTATCAAGGTATCCTGGAGAAATAGCTCACCGCAGGTATATCCGGTAAGACAAAGCTCCGGTAGTAATAATATTTTAGCAGAAAGGCCGTCCGCCTCTTCAATTAGCTTACGAATCTGCTGTCCATTGTATTCACAGTCAGCGACCTTAATATGCGGAGTGGCTGCGGCTACTTTCAGAAAACCGTCTTTCATAACTACCTCTCATTTCTGCGTTTTTCGCACTTTATTGTGTCAGATTACCCTGTCAGGCGATTACAAAAATCCACTCACTAAATGGGTTTAAATATATTGTTTCATAAATACATTGTATTAAAAACACTTTTACAATAATATAGCATAATAAATGTATGTCAAAGCTCATCTACTCACATAAACAGAAATGCTTCCTAACCTTCATTCTATCAAAACTTCAGAATTATGTAAACATAAATTGCAATATAAAAGGTACAAAAAAAGGCAGCTTTCGCTGCCCCTTTATCTTTTGTCAATACCCCGAAACGCCGTTTCCCGTATTTTGACTCCTAGCGCTAGCTAGGTGGGTTTCCGCAGGTAAGCCTCTGTCTTCCACTGCAAACGGTGGCCTGACATAATCTTACAAATTAGGAATCCCGTATTATCTGATGTAGGTTCAAAATAACAGGAGTGTCGTACATTCCAGGAATTTCTTATGAGCTTATTATAACCCAGACTTTTATTTTTTTCAAGGCTAAAATTGTGCTAATACTACTAAATATTTAACTCTTCTACATAATTTTCCAAGCTTTGAAAGGAGAACAGGAATTCAGTGCCTTTTCCTTCTTCACTGTTTACGGTTATTACACCATCATGTTTTAAGGCAATCTGCTTTGCAATTGCAAGCCCCAGACCTGAGCCCTGTGCATTTTGTTTTAGCTTGGAACGATAAAATTTATCAAAAATAAAAGGCAATTCTTCTTTTGAGATACCAATACCTTCATCTCTGATTGATATTATTAGTTTATCCTTTTTGCTTAGATTTATGTGTATGGCAGAATTTACATGAGAGAACTTAATGGCATTGTCAAGTATGATTAAAAACATTTGTTTTAAACGATCATAATCTCCCATCATGGTATAGGCAGGCTGATCCCCTGAAAGGATCATCTCTATTTCTTTATTCTGGCATAAAGGATGAAAGCTTTTTAACAGATCTTCGAAAATCTGGTTAACATTAACCGGCTCCTTCTCTACCTCAAAATCCGGATTCTGCATCTTGGACAATAACAAAAGATCTCCTACCAGTCTTTCCATCCCCTTGCATTCACCCAGGATCTTAACATAGTACTGGTATACTTTCTCTTCATCGGTTACCACACCGTCTAATAAGGTTTCGGTATAGGCCCTAATAACAGTAATAGGTGTTCTAAGTTCATGAGATACGTTAGCAAAAAAATCCGTTCTTATCTGCTCCCTGTTAAGCCTTTCTTCTTCATTTTCCTTCAGACGGTCAGCCAGAATATCGATGGTAGTGGCCAGATCCCCTATCTCATCCTTGCGTTTCAGTGCTAATTTACTCTGGTATTTGCCGTCCGCCAATTGAAGGGCTGTGATTCTCATGGAGCTGATAGGCTTCGTAATACCACTGGCAAATAATATGGCAATAATAAAGGAAATGAAAAGAGCAATACCTACACTGGAATAAATCAGGGTCACACTGCTTCTGACTATATCCTCCTGTTTCTTAACATCTGACCGAAGCAGTACTACTCCTACTACTTCCCCGTTAATAATGACTGGGTAACCCTGTATGGCAGAACTGCCCCCGAATTCTTCGTAATAACCGCTCCGGTACAGGGTCTCTCTGTTAAAAGCCCCTTCTATTACGGTTATACAATCTGGTGATAAGACCACATTTTCCAGATTCAGATTCTCAAACTTCTTATCCATTGGATTAGTGGAATTGGGATTTGAAATGGTCCAGATATCCAGTTCGTCAGGGTCTACATCCTGTATGATCTGCTGATTATCCAGATACTCCTCCGATTCGTTATTAATGATAGCCTTGGACAAATCATCTATTATAAAGCTTGCCTGCTTTAACATTTTATTCTGATAGCTTTTTTTCGTTGCGCTTTCATACAGGTTTACAAAGATAAGACCTACCATTATGGCAAACAGAGTCAGAACAAGGGCATAGTTAATATATACTTTAAAAAAAAGCCTGTTAAAAGGCTTCCTCTGCTGCTTTCTATCCATTTATTCCTCTTTTCTGAATATGGAATTTTTCTAACAATCAGTTCTCAATATTCCTTTTATAAATATGACTTAAGTGTCAAATGCCGTGCTACCATCTGTGAAAGACTGACCACTGGCCTTTTGACACTCAAATCAAATAGTTTACTACAAAAAAGGACATTCATAAAGCTTCTCAACGATAAGTAATCTTATTACGAATTCTTATGCTATGCCTCTTCTATCTCAAATTTATATCCTACCCCCCAGATGGTCTTAATATTCCATTCGGGATGAGGAAGCGCATCCAATTTGGCCCGCAGCCTCTTAATGTGAGAATCGACGGTTCTGCTGTCACCAAAATAATCAAAGCCCCAAAGACTATCCAGAAGATTATCCCTGGTAAATACCTTGTTGGGGTTTTTTGCCAGTGTCCACATGGTCTCTATTTCTTTTTTTGTAAGTGACATTCTGTTTCCGTTGATATGCAACGTATATTCATCCAGATTTATTGTCATATTACATACTGTTATTGTATTTTCAGATGTGACTTCCTTCTCAGTCTTGGTCATTCTGCGAAGTACTGCCCTCACTCTTGCCATGACTTCACTTGGGCTGAAGGGTTTAACAATGTAATCATCTGCACCGATATCAAGCCCCATTATTTTCTCGAAGTCCTCACCCCTAGCTGTAATTAAAAGCACCGGGACATTGGATACTGCGCGAATCTTTCTGCATACTTCATAGCCATCTTCTTTTGGCATCATAACATCCAGAAGGACTGCCGCAGGATTATATCTTTCAAATAAACGAAAAGCTTCTTCTCCATCACCAGCTATTACCGGTTCCAAGCCTTCTTTTTTGGAATAGGCTGACAAAACATCTGTTATGTCCTGATTATCATCGGCAATTAGTATGTATTGCATTTCTTTTCCTCCAATATCACTTTTAAGCCTTATTTCAAATATTATATGTTACTTTACATAGAAAAAGGCACATGAAAACTATGAGCAACTCATAAATCCACGAATTCCTCCTATATAAGTTGAATTTTAGCTTTTTCTGTTCCCGTGTATAAGAATGGGTAAATCTTTTGTATTTCTTGTTGGTAAACAGTTAAACCATAATCGAGCTTATATATCTCTGATGTAGCAGTAGCAAATTTGCTTCATATACACCTCATTATATCTGTCTTAGGCCGTAAAAACAAGTGTCTGACGCATATTGGATGAAATTTGTAAGTTCTGTAAGAAAAATTTAAGAAAAACCGCCGCATAGAAAGTCAGAATTCTCCAGAAAAGTATCTGGTTATCCTATTTCTATGCCGCGGTCATCAATTTACCACATTATGGCTGCTATTTTGCAGTTAACGCATAAGCAGCAGCATTTTCTCCCCCAAGACGGCCTGAGGTAAAGGAATAACCGATACCGACACCATTTCCGACATAGGTATCATTAAATAGTACTCCCTCTGATTCCAGTCCTACGGCATATAATCCCTTAATCGGTGTTCTTTCTTCGTTAAGGACTTTGAATTTCGTATTCACAAGCAGTCCGCCTACAGAACCCAGATTGTTGATTTCAGCTACAATTGCGTAATAAGGGCCTTCCTCTCCCATGCTCAGCAGGTAATCAGAGGATTTGCCAAACTCTGTATCCACCCCAGTCTTTGTAGCTTCCACATAATTATTGTACGCTTCCGCAAAGGTGTCTACATCCATTCCTGCATTTTCAGCCAGTTCTTCGATGGTATTTCCCTTATAACCGTCACCGTTGGCAACCATGGAATCAAATACCTTTTCTACCTCCGCCCACGGATTTTCAAGGGTAAACTGGTCTTTAAAGTCCGCGTAAAATTCAGGGGGCAGTCCTGGCAGTTTCGGTGCGTTGACACCACTCATACCTTTTGCCGCCAGTAAATCTAACTGTGCTTTTGATACGATTACCAGATGATAAGCACCATTAAAAGCACTGGTGTTGGCAGCTGCCACAGCTGTCAGGGTGGAGGCCTCGTCCCTAAATCTTGCTCCGGAAGGACCTACATTCATAAAATTCGGCAGGTAAGACAACATAAGAGGATAACTTGCCTGGAAGGAAGTATATTCCTTCTTTAGATTACCTGTTGCTTTCGCAAGGGTCTGATGAAGCATCTGCCCTCCGATATTATCAGGAACCTTTGCTCCGATATCCCAGGCCATCTGAAGTCCTTCTCCGATATTTTGTCCAAGACCACCGTTAACGCCTTCAAAGCCAAATAACTCTTTTACCATTTCAGCATTGGCAGCATATCCGCCGGTTGCCAGCACTACGCTTTTCGCAGTGATATTAAGAATGGTTCCGTCTGCTTTCTCTGCACTGATACCGGTAACTGCACCGGCTTTATCGGTTAACAGCTTTTTACCGGTTGTTTCTGTAAGCACCTGTCCGCCTGCTTTTACAACGGAAGCCTCCAGCATACTGCGAAGGATTTCCTGACGTGTGTTATAGGCAGGAAGAACATGGAGCTGTTCTCCACCAAAATTAAGGAAGGTGGTCTGATAGCCTTTCTTTGCAAGCCAGTCATAGGTTTCTCCGGATTTTGTAACATATTGTCTGATTGCAGCTGCATCCACTCTCCAGTGATTATTAACGATCCAGTCTGATATTTCCTTTTCTACTTCCACTTTCACACCATTCTCAAGAGCAGCAGATGAGTTGTAGAACTTTCCTGCCCAGGATAAGTTACTGGCACCGCCAATTACTGCTGTTTTCTCTATAATAATGACCTTGGCTCCTTTGTCTGCTGCCGAGACTGCTGCTGAGACACCGGAGGCACCTGCGCCAATTACGACCACATCTGCAGTCAGTTCCTCGGTCTTGCCTTCGCCTTCTTTTACTGTTTCTCTGGCTTTTAATGCCTCTACATCACCACCTGCCTGCTTTACCGCGTTCTCAATAGCTGCCAGGATTCCATCACTGGATTCGGTAGCACCTGATACGGCATCCACATCCAAGGTCTGTCCATTTAATACTTTATCCTTTATGGTATTTAAAGCTTCATCCCCAAGACCCTCTGTCTCAGTCTGATTCACAATCTTAATATCTGTTATATCTGTGTCACTGAAGGTCACCTCGATCTGAATAAGGCCATCCTTTCCTTCTGCTTCACCTGTATAGGTACCGGCTTTATAGGTAACCTCTCCCTGCGCTTCACCGGTTACCTCCGCTTTATTATCATTTTCATTTTTCTTATCGTTCTGTTCCTTTTTGTTGCAGCCGGTAAAAACAGCGAACACCAGCATAAAAACAGTTAATAAAATAACATACTTCTTCTTTTTCATGTTTTCCTCTCCCTTGTTGTGTATGACTTTTTCATTGTTTCTGCAGCTTTATCATAAACCCTGGTGTAACACCAATGTCAATAGTTTGTTAAATAACAAACAAGACGCCACAATTTTTCCCAGCAGTGAGGCTAATAACATACCCCTTAATTTCCCACGGGTATGTTAACTTCAATATAAGTACGGCGCTGGATTTCTGAGTTTTCCGTCAAAACAATCTTTCCAAAAATATCTCCGTCTATTTTATATCCTTTTTCCTTTATGTACTCCAGCATAAAGAATATCGAATCCTTTGTAATATAATCGCTGGTGGAAATAATCAGTGAGGATACACAGCTTGCAGGAGGAATATACTCTACTCCTTCATCCGGGGTTAGTTTAAGTCTCCTGGCATCCCCCTCAAATACCGCAAGCCCCCAGTTATAGTTAAAACAGTTGTTTTCGCTTAAAGCCTCCTGTCGATCTATGTGAAACGAAAAAAAGGTAAAGGGCAGGTATTTCATCCATTCCTCCACTATCTCAGTCAGAGAAGAATCTTTACGCAATCTGTTCTTTTCCGTCTGCTTTATTCGATAGACCCCTGGAAGTTCTTTCAGGCTGCACGTTTCCAGTCTGTAATCTATTTCTTCATATTCCAGGGAGATCTCTGACATTTTCTGAAGCAGTATGTTTTTTTGCTTAATCTCTTCCTCCAGCTGCTTTTTCCTATCCTGAACTTTTTCAATAATAACATTAGAATCTGCTCTTCCGGTGAGACTGGCAGCTTCCTGCATGGAGAACTCAAGGCTTCTGTACCAACGGCTCATCAACATGTTTCTGGCATCAAAATCGTTAAAATAACGATAGCTGTTTCTTTTATCTTTTGTCGGATTGATGATGCCGTGTTTTTCATACAACCGCAAGGTATCAACAGTTACTCCCAGCAATTCTGCAAATTCCCTTATCGTATATTTCATTCTGCCCATGCTCCTTCTTACTCACAGTCTTGTAAAATCCATAGTTACACTTTTGTCAGATTCTATTAATCATTAAATGAAACAATAATAATAAACTGACATTTATATATCATATATGAAATATCGTCATTAATCTATAGTCATTCCCTATTACATTGTTTTGACTGCAGAGCTTACATCAATCAAATAATAATCGTAAGATTCGTAAGAAAAAATTAAGAAATTGACATGATTCTGACAAATTAATATATTATTTTAATAAGGTACATAATAAGATACATAACCGTGATGTTACATGAATTTCACGGAAAGTGTTGGAAACAGGCCATATTATTGATATAATAGTATATAGAAAGCCACCTTTACTTTCTGTAATATCAAATGACCTGTCATTAGGAGGATAATGCCATGAAATTTGCTTTATGGAAAAAATGCCTTCTGGCATTTGGCATATGTTTATTCCTGTCTGTATTATTGCCGCCCGTATTTGGCAGTACTGCAGTTGCCAGTGCAACAACTACTGATGAAGAACAAAACAGCATTAAATTAAATGTAAAGAGTAAGTCCCTGGTAAAAGATTCAACTTTCAACTTAAAGCTGTACAATGTTACAGAAAGCCAGAAAGTGTCCTACAAATCCGGTGATACCGCCATTGCAACAGTTGATGACTCCGGTCTTATAACCGCTGTTGACTTTGGAACTGCTTCCATAACTGCTACCATTAAAGATGGCACTAAGACAGTTGCCACTTTGGACTGCAGTATTACCGTTGGTCCTGCGGCCTTAAGTATTAAGCTTACCAAATCAGAACTGACCCTGACAGTTGGTGATAAGACTTCCTTAACAGCGATCTTAAAGCCTAACAACACGGTAGAAGAAGCAAAGTTCTGGAGTAATGATTCCAATATCGCCAGTGTAAGCATTGGCGGAAGAATCACAGCAAAATCTGCTGGTGTTACTTATATCTTCGCTTCTATCGGAAATGGTAAATTTGATTATTGCAAAGTTACAGTAGTCGAAAAATCAGATATTACTCCCACTCCATCGGGAACAGCACAGTAAAACAAGAATATTCAGCTTATGAAAAGCCATAAAAAGGCACCGTAAACATTTAACTTCATGTCTGCGGTGCCTGAATTTATGGCTTTACAGTTTTATATCTTTACAGTTTATACTTCCTTATAATCTGTGGAATCCTGTTCTTCCTTCGTCTGACTGGACAGCTCCTCTTTCTTATCCTTTGACAGATTCTTCTTAATAGAGTCTGTAAGGTTAATTCCAGTAATCGCTTCAATCGTCTCAGGTATCTGAGTTATAATATCTGTTACATAACCGGAAACCTTGGAAGCTCCAGAGCCTTCTCCATTCTTACCACTGTCTATAATAACAATTTTCTCAGTCTTCGTAAGAGGTTCTGAAATAGAGGCAGCAATTTCAGGTAATTTCTCAATAATCATCTGTGTTACCGCGGCATCATTATACTGCTTGTAAGCTTCTGCTTTCTTCACCATGGTCTGAGCTTCCGCTGTACCTTTTGCAAGGATAGAGGCTGCTTCTGCTTCACCAGTAATTCTGATAGCTTCCGCTTCTGCTTCTGCCTTTACCTTTATTGCCATACTGGCTGCTTCTGCTTCTTTTAATTCAGAGTATTTCTTGGCATCAGCTTCTTTGCTGATACGGTAAATATCTGCATCCGCTTCTTTGTTAACAGTAGCAAGTAATTCTTTTTCACGTCTAATAGCTTCTTTATCCTGAATTTCTGCTTCTTTTTCCTTCTTGGTAAGCTCTACCAGCATGGCAGTTTCAGTAACTTCCTTATCCACTTTGTTCTTCTGGATGGCATAAGCAGCATCTGCTTTCGCTTTTACTGTCTCCTGCTCCTGACGATAGCCTTGTATCTTTAATTCCTTTTCCTTATTCGCTTCTGCCACCTGGGTTTCTGCGAGAATCTTTGCTTCTTCTCCCAGTCTCTCGGCTTCTGCTACCTTGATTTTGGTTTCTTTTAAAGCTTCTGCTTCTGCAATTGCAGCATTTTTCTTTACTTCTGCAATACGAGGTTTACCAAGTGCCTCCAGATAGCCATTCTTATCAGAGATATCACGAATGGTAAAGACCTTCAGCTCAAGTCCCATACTGGCAAGACCCATGGCTGCAACTTCCTGAACCTGAGAAGCAAACTTTTCTCTGTCTTTGTAAATCTCTTCAACGGTCATCTTGGAGATAATTTCTCTTAGCTTACCTTCCAATACATCCTTGCCTGTATCTTTTATAACCTCTATGGTCTGCTGTTCTCTGCCTGTATAAAACTGCTCTACAGCATTTAGAATGCTTTCTTTATCGCTTTTAACCTTAACAACAGCAACACCATCGGCACGGATATCAACACCCTGCTCCGTTCTTGCACCCTCTGTACGAATTTCGATTTTCATATTTTCCAATGAAATCTTATCGGCACGTTCCAGCAAAGGGATAACAAAACCACCGCCGCCGGAGATAACCCTTTTCTTAAGACCTGTTACAACTACTGCCTTATCCTGGGGCACTCTCTTCCACATGGTGGTAACCAGCAGGATAACCAGAATAACAGCTCCTACAATACTTCCTGCAATAATAATAGCTTGTAATGGCATACTTTCTTCCTCCTATTAACACGTACTCCCATAGTATAAGTTGATAGCCTTGTATAAAGGGCACTCCTATAACCATGGTTTCCTAATTTATATCAGATACGATATAGGTTTTACCTTATGTATCAGATATTCTCTGTGGATGTAACATAAAATACATACTCTTCAATCCAGCAGATGGCCACACTTCCTCCTGCTTTGATTTCTCCACCGTTTATTGTCTTGGCGGGTGAGGTATAACTGTTTCCATTTATAATATACCTTATCTCTCCAAAGCCATTCTCCATTATGGTCTCCGATACAGTAGCCGGCAGCCCAACAAGATCCTTTACATCCGGTGTGCTGGTACTTTGGGCTTTCTTAAGGGGTGTTATGATGAAATGCTGTATGGCGAAACATACTGCAAAACCGGTAACTGCAGATAGGAACAGCATTAATATCCAGAACAAGCCTGGAACCTTCTCCCACAGAATCCATCCCATACCGCCAAATACTGCTGAAAACAAAACGAAAACAATCGGACTAAAGGGAAGTGCAATGGAACTTCCTCCAAAATCCAGGTCAAAGCCGTCAATCCCAACAATATCAAAGAGGCTTCCCAAAAGAACTGATATAATTATCAATGCAATACCTGCAAAAAAACAAACCTGAAATAGCAATAGCATCTTAACACCTCCTGTGTGGAGTTTTTTTATTTCTTCACGCTTAAGTTGATTTCTATGTCTTTCACCTGTGTAATATAATCATATTCCATCCCGATTAATTCCATATTACACAAATATTAAAATTGGATTAGAATTTTATTCTGCCGATGTGTCTGAAAACTGCCTGTTCTACACTGAACATGCAAAACGGTGTAATGTGTTTCTGGACACACCCTCATTTCTATTGTACTAAGGATAGAACTCATTGTCAATTTTAACCACAGAATTAGTAAATGTTTACTGTTTTTCGCTAATTGTCACAATCATATCAACCTCAAATAAAAAAAACTCTCCGGCAACCAGTTCCATGAAACTGTGCCGGAGAAGTCTTTATGATAAGATAAAAGCAGATTTAATTAGTGCTTGAAATGCCTCATACCAGTGAATACCATAGCTATTCCATATTCATTGCATTTCTTTATGGAATCTTCATCACGGATGGAACCGCCTGGCTGGATAATTGCTGTAATCCCACCTTCATGAGCTGCTTCTACGCAATCATCAAAAGGGAAGAAGGCATCGGAAGCAAGTACAGAACCCGCAGCTGCCCCTTCGCCTATAAGCTCTTTGCTATGTTCTATACTTTGTCTGGCTGCCCATATACGATTTACCTGTCCGGGTCCGATTCCAATGGACTGTTTATCTTTTGCCAGTGCAATTCCATTGGACTTTACAAACTTCACCACCTTCATGGCAAAAAGCATATCCTCCAGCTCTTTCTCCGTCGGTTTTCTGTCCGTAACAACTTTTAGTTCTTCTTCCATCAGAAGTTTGCTGTCAATGGTCTGTACAATAAGTCCACCGTTTACCTTTTTTAAGTCATACGCATTTTCGTTCTGAGGTACTTCAATATCCTCCAGCCTAAGAACCCTTACATTTTTCTTGGCCTTTAATATCTCAAGTGCTTCAGCTTCGTAATCAGGTGCTACAATTACCTCCAGGAATATCTTGCTCATCTCTTCTGCCATATAGGAGGTAACTGTACGGTTGCATACCACGATACCGCCGAAAATGGATACCTTGTCTGCTTGATATGCTTTATCCCAGGCCTTCTCAATATTCTGGGCACTGCCTACTCCACAGGGATTTCCATGCTTGCAGGCAACGACTGTTGGTTCTGTAAATTCCTTTAACAGTTCCAGGGCACCATTGGTGTCATTGATGTTGTTGAAGGAGAGTTCCTTGCCATTTAACTGCAGGGCATCAGCCAGAGAGCCTTTTCGTTTACCGATTTCACGGTAAAAAGCTGCCTTCTGATGAGGATTTTCACCATATCTCATGTCCTGCACCTTCTCATAGGTAAGGGTAAGGGTTTCCGGGAGTTCTGTGTCTTTTCTTTCCGCCTTCAGATAATCTGCAATCATTGTGTCATAATTAGAGGTATGCATAAATACCTTCTGCATCAAATAGAACTTGGTCTCCAGGCTTACCGCTCCGGCTTCTTTCAGTTC
This sequence comes from Anaerocolumna sp. AGMB13020, assembly GCF_033100115.1. Lineage (NCBI taxonomy): Bacteria > Bacillati > Bacillota > Clostridia > Lachnospirales > Lachnospiraceae > Anaerocolumna > Anaerocolumna sp. AGMB13020. The sequence goes on from NZ_CP136910.1 coordinate 2,138,001, forward strand.
TGCGAGCACTTTATTGTAATCGGATGGATCCGTAACCACTGCCACATCCTGATAATTCTTGGCAGCACTGCGCAGCATGGTGGGACCGCCGATATCAATGTTTTCTACCGCTTCTTCTCTGGTTACACCGTCTTTTAATATAGTCGCCTTAAAAGGATAGAGATTAACAATTACAAAGTCTATGGGCTTGATCTGAAGTTCCTCTAACTGCTTCATGTGCTCTTCTCTGCTTCTCATAGCAAGCAGCCCGGCATGGATAGCCGGATGTAGTGTTTTTACTCTTCCATCCAGGCACTCAGGAAATCCGGTAACCTCAGATACTTCAACAGCTTTGATTCCTTCCTCTTTCAGTTTCTTATAGGTTCCTCCGGTAGACAGAATCTCAACTCCTAAACGCTCCAGCTCCTTTGCCATTTCCACTATTCCGGTTTTGTCGGATACGCTGATCAATGCTCTCATTATTATTCTCCTTTTTCCTGTATTATTGACGCCTAGGGATTTTTAATCCCTTAGACAACAAAAAACCGCCCGGGTAACCCGATGTTCTGTATAGGTACAGAGCTACCAGGGCTGCCCAGGCGGTCGGCTTATTCTATTTTTGTACTCCCTATGGGTGAACTCCCATTTCCGCCAGTCATACAAAATCTAAATTAAGTCTACAACATTTTAAGCGCTGTGACAAGTGCCTTTTTAGATATTTTTCTTTTTCGATTAATTCAGTTCTTGTACCGATTTCTTCTAGGATACTTGTATTTTAAATTACCTGTTAATATACTTCCGGCATACTCTCTTATTCTTATATCTTCCTGCCCTTTCCCTTTGTTATAATGGAACAATAACAGAAAAGAGAGCATGCCGTTCGTTCTGCCGCTTCCTTTGATGCTTTTTAATTATGTCCCATTACCTTGACGTCCCACAGAGAATATCCATAGGGCAGTGCTCTTTCAATCCCCTGGAATTTGAGGTATTTGGCATTCACTGGTGAGAAACTCAGCGTTTCAATGCCACCGCTGCCGTTAGACTGCTTATAGATACTGGAATAACTGCTGCCGTTGGCGGATACCAGTATCTCATACTGCTTTCCATAAGCAGCCTCCCAGTTTAGCACCAGCTGGCTGATGTTATAGGTTCCTCCAAGGTCAATGACAAACCAGGCATTATCTGCGAAATTAGAGGACCATCTGGTAGCAGTATTATTGTCAGTCAGATTGCTTTCTCCAAAGCCGGCTCCTTCTGATCCGGAAGAAGTTACAGTCTTTCCGGCTGCTACGTCCGTATTGGTACCTGGATTGCCGGAACCACCATCCACCGGTGTTCCTTGCGTTACTCCGTGTATATAAGTAAGGGTCTGTGTATCCAGTGCACCATTTCCCGGGTTATAGGTAAAGAAATATTCTATCACATCTCCCTGTTTAACGGGATTCACGGTGTAAGTAAAGTTGCCGTTTTCACTTCCGTTCATGGCAACATTTATCTGACCGCCATTATTGATTTTATAATGTAAGTCTGCAAAGGTTGCTCCGTTTACATAAAATTCTAACTTATCTCCAATCTTCTTCAGTCCTTTTACACTGTCACCAACCACATATACTGTAGAGGCTGCCTTAACGGTAATCTGGCAGCTTGCGGTTTTATTGCCGTCAGCCGTTTTAACAGTAATTGTGGTCGTACCTGCAGCAACAGCTGTTATTTTACCGTTCTGATCGACTGCAGCAATAGCCGTGTTAGCACTGGACCAGGTAACCTGCTTATTGGTTGCATTTGAGGGGCTTATTGTCGCATTGAGCGTAACCGTTCCACCCACTGTCAGTTCCGTTTGTGAAGCACTTAAAACTACTCCGGCTACTGGTACAGTCTGATTTCCGCCTGCATTTACCGTTACAAGGCAGGTCGCCGTATATCCTCCATCATTGGTTGTTGCTGTAATTGTTGCTGTACCGTTTGAAACAGCCGTTACCTGACCGGCACTGACAGTAGCTACCGATGGATTGGAGGAGGTCCAGGTTACATTCTTATTGGTCGCATTGCCAGGCGTAATGGTTCTGTTGAGCTGGACCGTTTCACCGATGGTTGTTAAAGCTGCGGTCTGTCTGTCCAGTGTGATTCCTGTTACTGGTACATTACTTGGATTTTCACCGTTTGTATCTTTATATACTCTTACATAATCCACCTGCATGCTTGCCGGAATATCTCCCGGATTCGGCGTTACGCCACCGTCGAACCAACCGCCTACTGCAAGATTCATAATTATATAGAATTCCTGGTCAAAAGGTGCATTGTTATTGGATGGGGCCCCGTTGGAATACCACTGTTCATTGGTAGCTTTAAAGAAGCATTTACCGTCTACATACCATTTAATATTATCCTCTTCCCATACGACACTGTATACATGATAATCAGAATCGATAGTCTGTCCGTCGGGGAAGGAATAATCACCGCCAATATAAGTATTTGCCGGCCACTGTCCGCCGAAGTGAATGGCACCGCTTGAGGCACCCGGCAGACGTCCTCTTGCTTCCATTACGTCTATTTCACCGGAGGCAGCCCAGGTACCATAGGTATCATCATTGGGCAGCATCCAGAGTGCAGGCCATAAACCATTTCCTCTGGGAAGCTTTGCGCGGAAATCAATTCTTCCATACTTAAAGGTAACATTATCTTTTGTAGTAATCTTACCGGAGGAGTAAGGAGCTACACGATTTGGATCCTGCGGAAAGGTCTTGGGATCTTCTAAAGCCGTTATCGTAAGTTTACCATTGCTTACAGAAATGTTTCTTTCACTGTTAGTGTAATGCTCCAGCTCATTATTTCCCCAACCCCAGGTACCGGGATCGTCATTGATATAATAGCCTGTATTATAATTCCAAACACTGGTATCCAAAGAATTTCCGCTGAATTCATCATTCCATACCAGATTCATTCCGGTAACCTCTGGATTTTCAGGTGTTCCAAGTTCTATATCCCCAAGGTCTGATACATCGGGTCTTGGCGCATCAGGGTTACCGATAAAGGTGTAGTTTACATAATTATTTCCAATGCTTCCGCCTTTTTGTCCGTTGAGTGGATACCCGATTCTTATCTCCATATTTACCTGTATCGGCTGGAACCACAGGCCATAGATGTGATCTACCCAATAACCCCACTGGTTCTTATCCGATAAGGTATTATAGCCATTTCCCGAATAGCTGAAGCTGCTCTTACTAAAGTCACTCAGTTCTACCCATATCCCATTCACTTTTATCTCGTAAACAAATTTATCAAGTTCTGAGCTGACCGGTGCACCTCCGTCGATTTTTGGTAAAGGTATACCAATTGCTCCGGTTTCACCAGCCGTGTAAGTTGTCCCGTCATAGGCCGTAATCGTGTAATTATTTCTTACAGGCTGATTGTAGGTAATCGTGTAGATCAGAGCTGCTTTCGAAGTTTTTGATTCCAGTTTGACATTGATGGATTCTGTAACAGTAAACCAATAACCGCCACCTCCATCCGTAAACTGCCCGAAATTCTTGTCATAGATCCATCCACTGGCCGCATTGTTGTCAATATCTATCCAGGTACTGCTTGCCACCGGCTTTACAAATACCTTCAGATCCTCTGCTACTGCAGCATAAGTGACAGCTGCATCTCCATTAAAGATCGGGTATGTAAAGCCTGCTCCCCCAGTGACTCCTGCTGTAATATCAGGTCCCTGAGTTGCAGCCATGGAGGTGATCGTAGTTTTAGGCAAGTTCGTAAATACCAGCGTATAATCCAAGGTAACGCCTGTGGTTTTAGAGGCCAATCTCAGATAAGTAGTCTCTGATACAGTAAACCAATATCCGTTAAAACCGCTGTCACTCCAATTTCCCCAGTTAACATTGTAAGCGAAACTTGTATTATCAATATTTACCCAGCTGCCATTAACCTTTACGTTAACCGTTAAATCACTGGCAACATCTGCCCAAGTGGCTGCCCCGCCGTTAAATATAGGCATTACGAATCCATAGCTCGCCTGTCCTACTCCCGATTTGGTGATAACCGGACCGTCCGCTGCTGAAAAATAAGACATGGATGTAATAGCTGTAGCCGCCTGAACCTGAGTTCTTCCGCCAAAGGGGGTAATCATACTGCAAAGAACCAGCATCATTACCATCATAAGGCCAAGCACTCGTCTGTTGAAGACTTTTCCCTTTTGCTTCGTTTGCTTCATTCATAGCTCCCATCTGCGTGCTATAGCACGCGTGTAAATCAAGTGGAATGAAAGAGGATTCTCTCACTCTTTCCGCCCTTTAAATCTGGTTGACAGTTACCTTAAGTCTATAGAAATAAGCTTGTCTGTTTCTATACGGCTTATTTCCCTCTCTTATTGTTACTTCCATTGTAATTGGCAAATTCATGCAATGAAAAGGGGGATTTTTTTATTTTAGTGTGTATTTTTTATTTTGGCTGATATTTTTAGATATTTTGTATGCTATAACAAGAAAACAAACAGCTTCCTTGTTGATATGTTATAATTTTAACTAAGAAACACCTTCTGGATCTATTTGTGGCAGAAGTATTATTTTACTTTTATGAAGTTAGCTTATGAGGGTAAGACGAGCTAAGGGATGGGCAGAGATGAGACGTTTCCGGAATACTATGATATACTGTCTGGACTTAGGTGCTTTCCGCAGTGTCATAAGTAATTAAACTGAATTAAGAAAGATAAGATAAAAGATGAATACGATTTTATATAAGAAATGGGTGTAACGAAATTTTATATCTATTTAATATAGGAAACGGGTATAACAAAGTTTTATATCTTTTTGATATAGGAAACGGGTAACGGAGTTTTATATCTTTTTAGTATAGGTAACGGGTAACGGAGTTTTATATCTTTTTAGTATAGGTAACGGGTAACGGAGTTTTTATATCTTTTTAATATAGGTAACGGGTAACGGAGTTTTATATCTTTTTAGTATAGGTAACGGGTGTAACGGAGTTTTATATCTTATTAATATAGGAAACAGGTAACGGAGTTTTATATTTTTTTATATAGAAAATGTTTCTTCTTGATGGGGCCCGCATAAGTTAGGGCAAAAAATCAAACTTATGCGGAATTTTTCATATTGCAGCAGGCTTTTTTCGTATTACTTTATCATCTGTTGTTTTTTATCAGCTTCTGGTTTTTTATCAGCTTCTGGTTTTTTATCAGCTTCTGGTTTTTTATCAGCTTCTGGTTTTTTATCAGCTTCTGGTTTTTTATCAGCTTCTGGTTTTTTATCAGCTTCTGGTTTTTTATCAGCTTCTGGTTTTTTATCAGCTTCTGTTTTTTATCAGCTTCTGTTTTAATTTCATGCTGTCATTCAAATGCCCTATCTGATGCCTGGTTATTGGCATGAGTAAAATTCCCGCAACATTCTTCCTCCCCCAAAAATCAAGGAGCCACAATGAATCCGGATGTTGTGTTACGCCACCTTCTTTGAGGATTCTGTCAATACTTTCAGGCTTTACCTTACGTTTTAGATCCTCCGGTGTCAAGCCCTTTATAATACTTCTCGTTCTGGCACCAACTGCTTTGCGGTAATTTTTCAATTCTTCCATATCGATGGAATTGCTTAAATCCAGAATCTCTCCATCCGTCATAGCGTTTCCGGTATCTGTGACAGTCACGAAAAGACGGTTAAGCCATTCTTCATTTAAGACTTGCTCTTCCTCCTTTATGAGGATATTGGAGGTTAAATCTTCAATTCTGGTTATATGCCACAAATTCCAGGCTATGGTTACATCTTTAATCGTTGGCATAGTAGTGAAGGCTTCTTTTGTCAGCCCATTCATAAGTTCATCGTAATAACTCGCTTTTGAATTGTCTGATAGCTCTGAGCTATGCACAATCCCATGCAGATACAGACATAGTTCCATGGCCTCGCTAAACTTTTCTGTTTTTGTGATTAATTCTTTTAATTCCGCCTGTCTTGGATTCCAGCTAATGCCTACCTGAAACATAATTTTCTCCTTCGATTATTTTCCTCTCCCTGATAAAAGCTCTGTATTTTTCAGATACCAACTGTTCCTGTCCCGTAAGCATCAGCCGTATTGCATTTTCCAGCACATCTCCTCTGATACCCTCGGGCAGAGAAAGGTACTCCTCCATCTCCTGACATTCCTTATGGAACTCTTCTGAAAGATTCCCCTGTCTGCTTAATACCAGTTCAGATACCGGTACTTCTTTTCGTATTGTAACAACTTTTCTTACCTTACCGAAATGATTATCAAAATTCTTCTTAAGATATATCCTTTCAGAGGAGGATTCCAGAAAAGCACAGTAGCCCATGGATTTCTGAATAAGACTCTGATACCAGGACAGCTGCTGGTCATTCTTGTTCACCCTGGGATTTAAGATATACACCGGAAGTATTCCCTCTGCACGGTAATAGTCATCTCTTAGATAAAACTCCTCTATACCGGTGCTGTAAAGCCTGTATTCTACTGCCATAGAACCACCATCCGTAAAGCTTATGTAAAAGCTGGCATACAATCCGTTTTTCAGCTTATATCTGGTATGAAGCTCTGCCTGGGGAAAGCTCCTTTTAAGAAGGTTATACAATAAACGTTTCCCTTTCAGCGCTTCTTCCGATTCTCTGTTTCCGGAATATTCGCAGGCAGTCGTATCATAATGGGCAAAGTAAGGTTCCTTGATTAAACCGGCGGCCAGATATACCTTCGCTCCGCATTCACCACAAAGCAGCTCTCCTTTCGAAGCAGCCATTTTCCACCTTTCCACCAAATCCACCCTATAAAAGCCGGCTACATCCTTTAACTCGTATGCACAGATCTCTTCGCCTTTATAGAAACAGTTTTCCATACTCTCTCGTTCCTCCGATTCCTTACCGGGTAATTCTGCACATACCTGGTTTCTGACAGATTAAACAGTAAATTAATCACAAATTTACAGCTCTGTCTTTATTGATTTAAGTCATCTATCCCTTCCAATAAACCACGGTTTGTGTGAATACTGCCTGTGCTGGGCTGGAGGTTCCCCTTTGTGGGAGCGTTATCAGACAACCCTGGCAGCATCATACCAATAAATTTTATATTTTTCATATAGGATTTGCTTAAATTATCCACACAGGATATAATATTTAGTAGTAGTGTACCATATAAAACCTGACATATAAACAAACTGAAAGGAATAATTTATGAAAAAGTTCAAATTTTCCGATTTGGGTATCGGAATATTGTTTACACTGTTCTTTATCTCTGCCGGTGTTATTCTGGCGGTAAATTTCCGCCCTCTTTATTACCTTGATATAAAATTATTAGAAATAGAAAAGACCTCCGGATTGGAGGCCTCAGTTATCAAGAAAAATTATGATGCATTGATAGATTACAACTCTCCCTTTTTTAAGGGAGAGCTTAAATTTCCAACCCTGCCATCCTCAGCTTCCGGATTGGAGCATTTCGTAGAGGTTAAAAATATCTTTGTCAGTTTCTATGCAATATTCGCTGTGACCGCAATAATACTGCTTCTTATACTGATATACAAGAAGAAAAAGAGGGATTACACTTTCCTGCCGGTATCAAGTATTACCATATTGGCCCTGCCGGTTATTGTGGGACTAGCCTGTGCCATCAATTTTGACAAGCTCTTTATTCTCTTCCATAAAATATTTTTCCGTAATGATTACTGGCTGTTCGATCCGGCTACCGATCCAATTATCAACCTGCTGCCGGATACCTTCTTTATGCACTGCCTGTTTATCATACTGGGTATTCTGCTGTTGGGAAGTCTATTTCTATTTCTGATTTCCCGTATTATAAGGAAGCGTGATTATAAATTCCGTTCCAACCCCTAAAGTACTATTTACCTGAATATTACCGTTATAAAGTTCAACGATATGCTTTACAATGGAAAGTCCAAGGCCGGTTCCTCCCTGTTTACGGGATCGGCCTTTGTCGACCCGGTAAAAACGTTCAAATATACGTGACAGATATTCCTTTTCAATACCGATACCGGTATCTTTTACAGAGAGAATCAGATCATTTTCCTCTTCCTTCAGGCTGACTGTTATAGTTCCTTCCTCCGTATACTTTATGGCATTATCAAGAAGGTTAATAAGGAGCTGCTTCATTCTGTCAGGGTTACAATAAAAAGGTTTCAGATACGGCTGAGGCTCAAATACAATCTGAATAGAAGAATCCTGTATCTCCGGATGGAGCAGTTCTATTACCGCATTGACGCATTCGTTCAAGTCACTGGGAACTCTTTCAAATTCTCTTTTGGATTCGATTTCCTGCAGTATAAGAATATCCTGTATCAAAGAGAACAAACGCTCAGCTTCAATATCAATAATATCCAGAAAACGATTTGCTACTGCTTCTTCTTTCATTGCACCGCTTTTCAGCGTATCAATAAAACCTCTGATAGAGGTCAGGGGAGTCTTTAATTCATGGGTTACGTTGGATACGAAATCCCTTCTCATATTCTCAAGCTTCTTTAACTGTGTGATATCTTCGATAATCAGAAGTATCCCAAAAGATTTTTCACCATCCAGCCCCAGGGGTGTGCCTGTTACTCTGATATAACGAAGCCCCTGACCTGAAATGGAACCTTCTTTCATAACGCTGCTTTTCATTTCCTTTACTTCATCAATGGCATCAAAGACCGCAGCATTTCTGAATAAGGTAAAAAGAGACTGCCCTGAGGTTATGGATTTGTTATTGTTACATATCTTTTCAAAGGACCTGTTATAAAAAAGGATGTCACTGCTGTCATCAATAGCAACAACACCTGCCTCCATACTGCTGAGCATTGCTTCCAATTCTGCATTTCTCTGGGTTAGGCTTGAAATATTGCTTTTCAGATTCACTGCCATTATATTAAAAGCACGCGCCAATTTCCCAACTACCGATTTATCTCTGGTATATATCTTTATATTATAATCTCCATCGGATATTCGCTCTGCTGCTTTGGCAACCTCATTAATTGGTTTCGTCAGCAATTTCGTAAAGATTACGGCTGCTGCCATAGCCAGACCAATACAAAGAATAACTGTTATAAACAGCGAATCTGCCAGTTTGTCATAAAGTCCCTGTAAAGTAGAAAAAGGCAGCGATATACGGATTACACCATCAAAATTGTCAGTATGAATAGGTACCGCACTATATGAATATTCTCTTTTCATTGTTTGTGAATATCTGGTTACAGAAATACTCTCACCCTTTAGTGCTCCTATAACTTCTTCCCTGGATTTATGGTTCTCCTGCTTCCCATCAGTTTCAGAATCGGCTACCACGTTGCCCTCCTGATCGATTATGGTAATTCTGCAGTTGTATTTATCCTCATATTTATCTACGAAATCCTCATAATCCTGGGCTGTGTGAAAGGTGCTTAACATAAACATATCTCCGACCATCTCAGCCTGGGTAAGATAACGTTCCTTACTCAGACCATAAAGATAGTCAGAGGTCTCAAACCAAAATAATATACCTGTTATTCCAAGGGCAAGTACAATGGTAATCAGATAGCTTAAATAAAGTTTCTTCTGCATTCTTAACTTCACCCTCCATTATGCAAATTTATATCCCATTCCTCTTACGGTTTTGATATAAACAGGATGGCTTTCATCCTTTTCGATTTTTTTACGCAGGTTACTTACATGAACATCCACCGTTCTGGTCTCTCCGATGTAATCATAACCCCATACTTTTTCTAAAAGATTGTCTCTTGTAAATACAATGCCTCTGTTTTTGGCTAAGAGATACAATAATTCAAATTCTTTAAAGGAAAGCTCGATAGGTCTGCCTTCAAAAGTTACAGTCCTTCTGGAACGGTTGATTTCCATGCTGTCAATGATCAGCTTCTCTTCTCTCTCATCCTCGTTCTCTGTTACCTTTGCTATCCCTTCTGTTCTGCGCAGTACGGCCTTGATTCTGGCAAGGAGCTCATGAATACCAAAAGGTTTCACAAGATAGTCATCTGAGCCTACTTCAAGTCCTACCACTTTACTGATTTCATCACTTTTGGCGGTAAGAAAAATAACAGGTATTCTGTGATTTGATTTATCAGCGCGTATTCTTCTAAGTACTTCTATCCCATCCATTCCAGGCAGCATCCAGTCTAAGAGTACTATGTCAACCTTTTCTGCCGCCAGAATTTCCAGGGCATGCTCTCCGGATTCTGACTTTAATACCTTGTAACTGTCCCGCTCCAGGTTATAGGCCAGCAATTCCAGAATGTGTTCTTCATCATCTACTGCTAATATGGTCTTCATCATAACTCCCGTCTGTGTGACTTTGGCACACCTTTTAATCAGGAGGTTGATAGCAATTTTTGCTTCAACCGGACTCCCGTCTGTGTGCCCTGGCACACCTTTTAATCAGGAGGTTGATAGCAATTTTTGCTTCAACCGAACTCCCGTCTGTGTGCCCTGGCACACCTTTTAATCAGGAGGTTGACAGCAATTTTGCATCAACCAAGCTTCCTGTTAAGATATAGTTATTATCCGATTGTTAAATCACCTGTAACGATATACATAATCCATTCTGCAATGTTCGTAGCATGATCAGCCATACGCTCCAGATATTTAATAATGAAAAGATAACAGATACACTGTGGTACCAATTCGGGCTTGCTCTGCATGGTGGCAGAAAGCTCCTCTGTGATTTTCTCAAAATGATTATCCACTTCATCATCACCATCGATAACAGCCTTTGCTTTCACAAGGTCTGCCTCAACAAAGCTGTCGATGGTATTAATCACCATTTTTTTCATTGCCTCAATCATAAAACCTAAGGACTTGGGAGCTTCCATCTGAGGATATTTGTTAAGTTTGATAATATATTCTGAAATATCCGCACATTGATCTGCGATACGCTCAATATCCGTAATAATCTTCATTATAGAAGTAATTTTTCTCAGATCGGATGCCAGTGGCTGCTGCTTTGCAATAATGTTAATGCATTCTTTTTCGATTTGTTGTTCCAGCATATCAATTTCATCATCTCTGTCTATGATCTTCTTTGCTTTCTCAATGTCCTTATCATGGAGTACATCGATCATTTCATTCATAGACTGTTCCAGTATACTGCCCATTTTTATTACATCATTGTTTAGTTCCTCCAATTGTGCAAGAAATGTCTGTCTCATTAAGTACCAGCTCCTTATCCGCCTTTTTCAGGCATTTTGATTATCCTTATCATAGCATTTTCTATAATAAATGCAAACCTTTTTCACTGTGATTTCCATAGAAACGAAAGGCAAAGATCCCCTTACGCTTTTCGGACATCAGCCAAATCTTCCGGTTATATAATCTTCTGTTTTTTTGTTTAAGGGTTTGTTGAATATCTGTTCCGTATCTCCATATTCTATTACTTCTCCGGTAAGGAAGAAAGCAGTCTTATCAGATATACGTCCTGCCTGCTGCATGTTGTGGGTTACGATAATAATAGAATAATTATTCTTTAGTTCTGTTGCCAGGTCTTCTATCTTTAAGGTTGAAATCGGATCAAGGGCAGAAGTAGGTTCATCCATTAGAATAACCTCAGGCTCTATGGCAAGTGTTCTGGCAATACAGATTCTCTGCTGCTGTCCGCCGGAAACTGCAAGGGCACTTTTCTTAAGCTTATCCTTTACCTCATCCCAGATTGCTGCCTGGCGCAGGGATTTTTCTACGATTTCATCCAATACGCTCTTTTTCTTAACTCCGTGTATTCTGGGACCGTATGCAACATTATCGTAAATACTCATGGGAAAGGGATTTGGCTGCTGAAATACCATGCCAACCCTTGATCTTAACATAATAGCATCGAAATCTTTATAGATATCCACACCGTCAAGTGTGATTTCTCCTGTAATCTTTACCCCTTCCACCAAATCATTCATGCGGTTAAGGGTTTTTAAAAAGGTAGATTTTCCGCAGCCTGAAGGTCCTATAAAAGCAGTTATCTTTCCTTTTTCTATATCCATATTTATTTTCTTAAGGGCCTGAAAATTACCATAAAATAAATCCAGGTCCCTTACTGTAAATTTCACCATATCGTTCAATGCATATCCTCCTGTTTTCATACATTAATCAGTTATCTGCTGCTCCCCGTCTTTTTAAGGAATACCTTCGTAATCATCTTTGATGCGACATTTAAAAGAACTATGAGGATCAATAATATTACTGCAATAGAGCTTGCAGCCGACAGATCACCGGATTCTTTGATCAACCAGTACATTTTGGTTGTCAGGGTAGCTGCTGAGGCTTTTCCGCCTACCAATCCTTCCGGTATCTGCGCGATTGTTCCTGCCGTAAAGATAAGTGCTGCGGATTCTCCTACAATTCTACCGATACTTAATATAACGGCAACCAGAATACCAGGCAACGCACCCGGTAATATGATTCTGGCAATGGTCTGAAGCTTGGTAGCTCCAAGTCCGTAAGAGCCTTCCCTGTAGGTTCTGGGGATTTCTTTTAAGGCTTCTTCCGTAGTTGAGATTATGGTAGGAAGCAATAATATACTTAAGGTTAGGGATCCCGCAAGAATGGAATATTGCATTTTTAATACCTGTACGAATAAAAGCATACCAAAAAGACCGTATATAATGGAGGGAATACCCGCCAGATTCTGAATGGCAAAACGTATACTGTTCAGAATCCTTCCGGGTTTTGCATATTCATTCAGATAAATAGCAGCACCGATTCCGATAGGCCCGGAGATTACCAGGGAAAGAAGGATAATGTAAATTGTGGATACCAGCATAGGTATAATACCGCCTCCTGGTCTTACCACTTTAAGCCGCAGAGTTCCTTCACTTTCTTTTAGCAGCTGTACGGCATCGGCAAAGGATAAATCCTCCGTATTATCGGAACCGATCTTGGTTATCTCATCCGTTTTTTTCAGACGGTAGAGTGAATTCTTCAGGTTAAGGGCATCTTTAACCGGTGAACTTTTATCAATGTTTACAATGACCAGATTCTTCTCGCCTTCCTTCACAGTTATCCCTAGCGAAGGGATATAGCCTTCCTTTCCTGTATCTGCTTTCCCTGCCTGCAGGGCTACATTTACAAAGGTAGTCTTATCATCCCAGCTTCTGGTCAGAAAATCGATGTTAATTCCGGGTGCGCCTTTGTAAACTATGAATCCGACAATTATCAATAAGATACTTACCGTTACGGCTGCTGCGAGATAAATGAATCCTCTTAAAATACCGTCCTGCATTTTTCTATTTTTATAATTCTTATTATTCATGCTGCTGCTCCTATGGATTTATCTTAAAGGGCCTTCATTCCCAAGCTTTTTCGTTATACGGATCAATGTAAAGTTAATCGCCATAATGAAGGTAAACAGTATTACACCAGTAGCAAAAAGCATATCCTGATGCCTTCCGGAGGCATAACCCATTTCCATGGCAATGTTGGTGGTTAAAGGTCTGATCTTTGAAAAAATACTGGTAGGAAGACCACCGATATTATTTCCTGCAATCATCATAACCGCCATGGTCTCACCGATTGCCCTTCCGATACCAAGTACGGTTGCAGTCAGGATACCGGATCGTGCTGCCGGAACAATAGCTTTGAATATGGTCTGTATTTTGGAGGCACCCAGTCCATAGGAAGCTTCTTTATAAGATTTTGGTACTGCCCTTAAGCTGCTCTCGCTTAAGGAAATAATAGTTGGAAGTACCATAATGGTAAGTACACATATAACTGCCAGTAAGGACTGGCCCTGGCCGGTGGGCGATATCTTATTAATCAGGGGGACAATCACGCCAAGACCGAAAGCACCGTAAATAACGGACGGAATGCCGGCTAATAATTCTATTCCCGGCTTCAATATTGCTACTATTCTTTTAGGGGCTATTTCGGCAATAAATACAGCTGTCAATAAACCGATTGGAACCCCGAGCACTATAGCGCCCAGGGTTGCAAGGAGGGATCCTACTATCATGTAGAAAACTCCGAAAACATTATTGTTTGGATCCCACTTCAAACCGGTTATAAAATCGAGAAAGCTGTAAGCATCATTTCCGAAAAAGGGTTTCAGACCTTTTGCGAATACAAAGACGATAATTGCAATTACACTTAAGACACTGACCAGAGCACTTAGCAAAAAGATTATTTTAAACAGTGCTTCTCTGTATTCTATTGCCTTACCTGTCTTATTCTCATTACTTACATTTTTCATCATTAGTCTACCTTTATTCCTCCGTGTTTTTCAACAAATGTCTGTCCGTCTTCGCTAAGAGAGAATTCAATGAATGCCTTTGTAGCAGCAGAAGCTGAAGCCTCTTTGTATACGAAAAGGAAAGGTCTGGATAATACATATTCGCCGGATTTTGAATGTTCAGGAGTACCCTCTACACCATTTACCGTAAGTGCTTTAACGGTGGTATCAATATAAGAGAAGGATACATATCCAATTGCATTTTCATTTCCTGCAACTGCAGTCTGCACGTTACCATTACCTTCTACAACTGTAGCACTTTCAGTAAGGCCACCGGCATCTTCTAATTTCACTAACTCTTCAAATGCACTTCTTGTGCCGGATGCACCTTCTCTGGATACAACTACGATGTCGGCATCTTTTCCGCCAATCTGGCTCCAGTTCGTTACCTGTCCGGAGAAAATCTTCGCAAGATCTTCTGTGCTGATATCTGTTAAAGGATTTGCAGGGTTAACTGCTACTGCAATACCATCATAAGCAAAAGTTACTTCTTTTATATCAGCTGATTTTTCTTCGTCTTTTAAATTTCTGGAAGATGCACCAATGTCATTTGCACCGGATGCTGTATCCGCGATACCAGCGGAAGACCCTGTTCCTGTATAGTTAATGGTTACATCAGGATTTAAAGCTGTAAACTCGTCGATCATATCGTTTAAAATTTTTTCAACTGATGTAGAACCTGTTATGGTTACTGTTCCTGATATGCCTTCAGCAGGAGTTTCTGTTGCTGTGTCTGCCGGTGTATCTGTTGCTGCCTGTGTAGGTTCTGCTGCGTTACCGGATGTATTGTTGTTGGAACTTGCGCATCCTCCAAGAACACCTACCATGGCAACGGTTAAAAGAACTGCCAGAACTTTATTTCTTATTTTCATTTTTTTCTTCCTCCTTGATTTGGGATCCCCCTGAGTTATTTCATATTTGTTTGTCTTACAGGTTGTATTCTACTATTCCTTTGTAATCGGTGTATTTTTGTAATGTAAAGTTTTTGTAAAGTCGTATAATCCTTGAAAATATCATGTTTCAGGCGTTGTGTAATACTATTTTTACCGAAAAACTTAAAATAAATCCTTGAATTTTTATATTTAGAGGCTGTTGTAAACGCTTTTGTAAAGTATTAAGATACTTACGACGAGGGTTGGGTTTATGAATGAAAAAAGCTGGTAAAGTTGTTTAAGGTCAGGTTATATAGGTAGGACGGAAATTTACGCAAAATAGAAAGCTTCATGCTTTCATAGAAATGTATAAGAAGTCCTAATTCTCTGTAGATTTTCTGCTGGACATCTCATCAAACAGATAACTCGCTGCGCTCAAACAATCTGTTTGATGAGATAGCATAAAATCTACAGTGAAAAGGACCTCTAATACATTTCTATAGGTGCATGAAGCTTTCTATTTTGTGTAAATTTCCTGAAATCGTATGAAAACTGGGGCTTTGTTACTTTGCGATATATTTAAATAAACGGATTATAAAACCTGGAACCATCCTGGAAAATGATTACCATGGCAAGGATACTAAAAGGATGACTGCTCCTATGGTGATATAATCGGCTGTTTTAAAAGGTCTTCCAGCGTACCCGGTTCTCTTTTTATGTTTTCCGAAGCCACATAGTTTCATGGCATTGCTGATTGTATCAAATCGTTCCAGGCTGGAAAAGATTTCGTAGAAGAGCTGTTCTTTGGTTAAGGCATAGTAATCTGCTAAATGCATCAGCTCTGTTCTGGTTCCATAGATTTTACTGCCCTGGTAGGGAGCAAAGAGGAATATTGCTATAACGTTGATTAATAGGAAGAAAAAGATGCTTTCAGGACTGTTGAGACCTGATGGTATTCCGTTTTTGACAGAGCGCACAGACTAAACTGCTGACAAACATAAACTGCAAGTATTTTTCTATTATATATTTCCTTTACCGGTTTCTTTTACACTTACAATTTACTTACCCTTCTTCCTATGATAAAATACTTCTAATGATGAGAACAATAGGAGGATAAGGGTATGAAAAAACAAGATTATATCACCTGGGATGAATATTTTATGGGTATTGCGATCTTCTCCGCTGAACGCAGTAAGGATCCCAGTACCAGTGTTGGGGCATGTATCGTTAGTCAGGACAATAAGATTCTTTCCGTAGGTTATAATGGAATGCCCATTGGCTGTTCCGATGATGATTTTCCCTGGGAAAGGGACGGCAATCCACTTGACACCAAATATTTCTATGTATGTCATGCTGAAATGAATGCCATACTTAATTACACCGGTCCTGATATGAAAGGTGCCAAACTCTATGTAACCCTGTTTCCCTGCAACGAATGCACAAAAGCCATCATTCAGAAGGGAATCAGTGAGCTGATCTACCTGTCGGACAAATACGCTGATACGGATGCTACGAAAGCTGCAAAACGAATGTTGGATGCAACTGGGACTACCTATAGACAATATCAGCCAATTAACAGGGATATTACTCTCTCTTTATAAATGTTCTTAAGAAATTAATCATTATTCTTAAGTTATTTTTTCTTGCATTCCGGTTTATATATATGGGATGATGATATAGAAGCAGGATTATCTTATGACTGTAATTCAGCTTATATAGATACTAACTTTCAAAAGAGGATCTCATACAATATGAATGCCAAGGACAAGCGCCGCAGAAAAAGACACAGAAGAAAAATTATTAATATTACTGCTGTTACCAGCCTCTTCATGATTATGGCTGCAATTGTTGTTATTATGATTTTATCGGTACTGAAATACCACCGGGATGCTCCGAATGGTTTTGCCTATTATACCATTGCGCCCCCTCCCATTACGGAGATGTTTCTTACTCCCAATGATTATTCCAGACCGGAAGAACCAATTAAAAAGGTTAAAGGTATCGTAATTCATTATACGGCAAATCCCGGCACCTCAGCAGAAGCAAATAGAAATTATTTTGAGAATCTTAAGTCCCAGACCAAAATCTCAGCCAGCAGTCACTTTGTAATTGGATTAAACGGTGAAATCATACAGTGTATTCCTTTAGATGAAATATCCTTTGCTTCCAATGACAGAAATGTTGATACTATTTCAATAGAATGCTGCCATCCGGATGCCTCGGGGGAATTTAGTAAGAAGACTTATGAATCCTTGATTGCCCTTACTGCCTGGTTATGCAGCAAATACAATCTGGAGGAAGAGGATATCTTAAGACATTATGACATTACCGGGAAACTCTGTCCCTTATATTACGTTGAACAGGAAGATAAATGGGAAACCCTGAAAAAGGATGTTTTCGCATATATACAAGAAAAGGAAGCTTCAGCCGAGCTGGACTAAAGCTTCCTTTTTTTATTTCATTATTCTACACTGTAGTTGGGTGCTTCTTTGGTAATATGGATATCATGAGGATGACTTTCCTTTAAGGAAGCAGCGGAAATCTTAACAAAGCGTCCGTTCTGCTTTAAGTCCTCGATGGTCTTGGTTCCACAGTAGCCCATACCGGAACGAAGACCTCCCATTAACTGGAATACGGTATCTTCTACATTTCCTTTATATGCTACTCGGCCTTCCACACCTTCGGGTACAAGTTTCTTGGCATTGCTCTGGAAATATCTGTCTTTGCTTCCATTTTCCATGGCAGCAATTGAACCCATTCCACGGTATACCTTATATTTTCTTCCCTGGAATAATTCAAATTCTCCGGGACTTTCTTCACAGCCTGCAAAAATGCTTCCCATCATACAAAGATTAGCACCGGCTGCAATAGCTTTCGTAATATCTCCGGAGTATTTGATGCCTCCATCGGCGATTATAGGTATATCATATTTCTTAGCAGCTGCATAAGAGTCCATAATAGCAGTAATCTGCGGAACACCAATACCTGCAACAACTCTGGTCGTACAGATGGAGCCAGGTCCGATACCAACCTTTACCGCATTGACTCCGGCTTTGATAAGATCCTCCGTTGCTTCTTTGGTAGCAACATTTCCTGCTATGATCTGAAGCTCAGGGTAGGCTTCCCTTACCATACGTATAACTCTTAATACATTCGCGGAATGTCCGTGGGCTGTATCAATAACAATCGCGTCTACCTTGGCATTTACCAATGCATCTACTCTCTCAAGAATATTTTCTGTAACACCGACTGCTGCTGCACATAAAAGTCTTCCTTGGGTATCCTTGGCTGATAAAGGATATTTAATCTGTTTCTCGATATCTTTTATCGTAATCAGACCGGATAAGTTACCATCTTTGTCTACAATAGGAAGTTTTTCTTTTCTTGCAGCACCAAGAATTTTTTTTGCTTCTTCAAGTGTAATGCCAACCGGTGCTGTAATAAGGCCTTCTGAGGTCATGCTTTCCTTTATTTTCTTGGAAAAGTCTGTCTCAAATTTAAGATCACGATTGGTAATAATACCAACCAGACGTTTTCCTTCAGTTATAGGAACACCTGATATTCTGTATCTTGCCATTAATTCATTGGCATCTTCTAAAGTATGTTCTGGAGACAAATAAAAGGGATCTGTAATAACACCACTTTCGGATCGCTTAACCTTATCCACCTCTTCTGCTTGCCTGGCAACTGACATATTCTTATGGATTACACCGATTCCACCCTGTCTTGCCATTGCAATGGCCATTCTGTGTTCCGTTACGGTATCCATACCAGCACTCATCATTGGTATGTTTAATTTGATCGTCTTCGTCAGATAAGTTGAAACATCCACTTCATTGGGTATTACTTCTGAAAAGGCTGGTACCAGTAGGACGTCATCAAAGGTAATGCCTTCACCGATTATAGTTCCCATCTTATTTTCCTCACTTTCTTTTCTGTTAGCAATTATTATTTTTAGTTAATTTTTAAAAGTATAACGAATTAAATTATGCTTGTCAACAAGAAAAAAAAGTTTTTGTCTTTGCTACAAATACACCAGAGCACGAATGTCCTCACTATAAACACATTCGTCTTTCTATACTGAACAGATAATTTTTACTTATATTCTTTCTAATTCTGACTTTCAAGATTCGCTTTTTCAAATTACCTTCTTTCAATTACTTCTTCTTAAAAAATAAAACATAATAAATTGTTTATCAGACCTTTTTGCAGAAACCTTTCGGTGCCTTCAGCTATCCATTCCCGCCTTCATCGATATCCATATATTACTCATGCCCTTTCGGTTATCTGAACCTGGAAGCAATTATAGAATGATTTCTTTCGTCACAAAAAAATACCCGAAAGACCTTGTCATAAGACACCGTCCCGGGTACATTTCTTAAGCTTTCGTTATTACCTATATATATCTGTACTTATTTCTCTGTGCAAAATCTTTTTTGTAATGTGTAACGAATACTCCATTGCTTTCGATCAATTAACTGTTAAAGTCAAAGACTAATACTGCACAAGTTTTCTGGGGTTCTTCATCTTGATACAATTTAACATTTTCTCATTCGGCTCAAATAAGATCTTTAAGTTCTTCTCACCCTGACGATAAATGATTACATAAGGGGTAGTTTCCTTATTGCCGGAAGAGAAATCCTTCACATCGCATTTAATATGATTATAGCTATCCAAAGCATGGGAACCCTGAGGAGCCATTACTTCTACCTGCTCGAAATCAATTTTAAGAGCATTCTTTCTCTTGGATTTACCCATGATCTTATCAAAATCCAACTGTCCGTCACAGTATACATACTCATATTCTAAACTAAGTCTCGGAAAGAAATAAAAAATACCTACTATCACGATAGCCGCCACAAATAACATGATCTGGTTGCTTAATGATATAATAAATAACAGAACAGCTGCAAATATCAATAATATTCTTATAGCATATGTCCCAGCAGTTTCCTTTCTCTTGACTCCTGCCTCTGCATATAACTCGTTCATTTTTATGCCTCCTAACCTTATTTTATGCCATAATCCTATTATACATTTTGTCAGAATTATAATAACAGGTTGCTGACCTATCAGCTTTTTTACCGAACGGCATGTCTTTAAGCCCATTATACTAAAAAAACTCACAAAGGAAAAGCCTTAATAGCAAAATAATTCTAATATCTTTATAAAAAGTTATAAAAAATTCAAGAAAAACAGTAACTAAAAAAGCTGTTTGAATTCTTGTATTAAGAAATTCAAACAGCTTTCTGGTAATTATCGTATATTTATTTATTGGAAGAGCTGGAAATTACATCATTCCCATTCCGCCGGCACCTGCAGGCATTGCTGGCTCATTGGATTTTATATTAGCAACTACAGATTCTGTAGTTAACAGAGTTGATGCAACGCTAGTAGCGTTCTGAAGAGCGCTTCTTGTAACCTTGGCAGGATCTAAGATACCAGCAGAAACCATATCTACATAAGCTTCTTTCAGCGCGTCAAAACCAACGCCGGGTTCTTTCTCTTTTACCTTGCTGGTAACAACGGAGCCTTCAAGACCTGCATTGGATACGATGCAGTGAAGAGGCGCTTCCAGAGCTTTCAGTATAATATTAGCACCTGTCTTCTCGTCTCCTTCTAAAGTAGCTGCTAATGCAGCAACATCTTTGGAAGCATGAATGTAAGCAGAACCACCACCTGCTACGATACCTTCTTCAACAGCTGCTCTTGTAGCTGCAAGAGCATCTTCCATACGAAGTTTCTTCTCTTTCATTTCTGTTTCAGTAGCAGCACCTACACGGATAACAGCTACACCACCTGCTAATTTAGCAAGTCTTTCCTGTAATTTCTCTTTATCGAATTCAGAAGTAGTTTCTTCAATCTGAGCTTTGATCTGAGAAATTCTTGCATCGATATTGTTCTTCTGTCCTTCACCATCAACAATGATAGTGTTTTCTTTCTGAACTTTTACGGATTTTGCACGGCCTAACTGATCAAGAGAAGTCTCTTTCAGATCAAGACCTAAATCGTCGGAAATTACTGTACCGCCTGTAAGAACAGCGATATCCTGAAGCATTTCTTTTCTTCTGTCGCCATAGCCAGGAGCTTTTACTGCAACAACGCTGAAAGTTCCTCTTAACTTGTTAACGATTAAGGTTGTTAATGCTTCACCTTCGATATCTTCAGCTATGATTAAAAGTCTAGCACCAGACTGAACGATCTGCTCTAAAACAGGAAGTATATCCTGAATATTGGAGATTTTCTTGTCTGTGATCAAGATATATGGATTGTCTAAATTGGCTTCCATTTTGTCCATGTCAGTTGCCATGTAAGCAGAGATATATCCTCTGTCAAACTGCATACCTTCTACCAGGTCAAGCTCGGTCTTCATAGTCTTGGATTCTTCAATTGTGATAACACCGTCATTGGATACTTTCTCCATAGCGTCTGCTACCATTTCACCAACGGAATCATCACCAGCGGAAATTGCTGCAACTCTTGCAATCTGCTCTTTGCCGTTAAGTTTAGAGCTCATTTTTAAGATAGCGTCAACTGCTGTATCAGTAGCTTTCTGCATACCTTTTCTTAAGATAATAGGATTAGCACCTGCTGCCAGGTTCTTGATGCCTTCATTGATCATAGCCTGTGCAAGAACAGTAGCTGTAGTTGTACCATCACCTGCAACATCATTGGTCTTTGTTGCAACTTCTTTTACTAACTGAGCTCCCATGTTCTCAAAAGCATCTTCTAATTCGATTTCCTTCGCAATGGTAACACCATCGTTTGTAATTAAAGGAGCACCGTAGGATTTATCAAGTACAACGTTTCTTCCCTTAGGTCCTAATGTAACTTTAACTGTATTTGCTAATAAATTAACGCCACTTTCCAGAGCTGCTCTGGCTTCTGCACCATGTTTAATTTCTTTTGCCATTTTAATAACCTCCTAAATTATTCTTAAATAATCGTAAACTTCCTATCTGGTTAGATACAACCATACACCAAACGTACCAAAAATATTTTGGCAATGTGTGATACGAAATCTTTTATAATTAGTCTTCTACAACAGCAACGATATCGTTTTGTTTTACAACAATGTATTCCTGATCCTCTAATTTAACCTCAGTTCCGGAATATTTAGAGAAAATAACCTTATCTCCAACCTTAACCTGCATAGTTACTTCTTTCCCGTCTACAACACCGCCGGGGCCTACTGCAATAACTTCCGCCTGCTGAGGTTTTTCTTTTGCCTGACCAGGTAAAACAATACCTGATTTTGTTGTCTCTTCAGCAACAAGCTGCTTTAAAACCACTTTGTCTCCTAAAGGCACTAATTTCATTTTCATTTCCTCCTTATGATATCAATATTTCATTAAAAAAGGCATATTTTGAGTTTTATTAGCACTCGCTTCTATTGAGTGCTAACCGATAAACATATATTAGTAAATTTGCATTTATAATGCAACTATACTTTCCGCTCAAAAACAGGTAAAATAGGCAAATACATTAATATAACTCTCAAATAATCCTCTTATCTCATTTTTTCTCACTTTTTTAAAATTTTATCAGAGCATTACTACTATTATATAGGAATAATCGTCTCATAGCAATCTTCAATTACATGATTTAACTATTATTTACCACCTATTCAATTCTATTCTATATTTCTTATAGGATAATACAGTCTTATATCAAAAAGTAATCCCAACTTTTTGATATCCTCTTATGACTGACAGAAAAGCACTCGGTTTAGGGCAAAAAATACTTACCTAAATGAAAGACCTCCGTTGACCTCTTAGGTAATTAACAATATAATGTCTTTGTTTCAGCAGGTAATTACTGGGTGATTATTTTAGTGTCAGGCAATAAATGAAATAATAAATCTTAAGGTAATGTTAAGGTTAACCATGTTTAATTGAAAGGTAGGGTTACTATAATGAACTTACAGCTTGAGGGTATGATGAGAAAGAAGAGAGGTGAAACCATGAGCAAAACTATTCTGATTGTAGATGATGAGAAAGAAATTCGTGAGCTTTTGCGATTATATATAGAAAAGGAAGGCTATATTGTAATACAAGCTGAAAATGGATTGGAAGCGCTTAAACAGTCCGCATCCGTGCGAATTGATCTGGCTGTCATTGACATTATGATGCCTGAGCTTGACGGTTATCAGCTAATCAAAGGGTTGAGAGCGCGCAGCAATCTTCCAATTATCGTTGTGAGTGCCAAAACGGAAAATCATGAAAAAATACTGGGACTTGACCTTGGTGCGGACGATTATGTGACAAAGCCCTTTGACCCTTTGGAGGTCACTGCCCGTATCAAAGCTCAATTACGCCGTTATAATGGGGGTACGGGGGATTACGAAACAGATTTACTGACAGCAGGCGAACTGAGCTTGGATATTTCCGCTTGCATCCTTCGCTTTGGCAGTGAGACAATCCCTCTTACCGCCACGGAATTTAATATGATGAAGCTGTTGATGCAAAGTCCCGGCCGCGTATACACCAAACAGCAGATTTATGAAGCTGCATGGCAGGAGGCAACTATTGTGGACGACAATACCGTGATGGTCGCTATCAGCAAGCTGCGCAGCAAACTTCCTGACCATGACTCAGTATCCATTGGAACCGTCAGAGGCTTAGGTTATCGTCTGGAGGTGCGTACTTGAAGAAAAAGCTTAGTTTTAAAAAAGTCATCATGCGAAGATTCGTAAGCTACATCATCGGAATTGCACTGACACTTCTGCTATTGGAGCTTCTATTCAGTCTGTTTACCTTAAGTAACGGGATGAACTTCTCAGAACTAGCATCTTCCCCTCTGGCCGAAGGGACGAAACCCCTTCAAATCATACTTTCCGTTATCTGGATTCTTGTCACTGTCGCAGTTTATTCTATAGGAATTGTCCTTTTTGGGCGCGGAATCAGCAGGAAAATCATGGAGCCCGTTCAAAAAATGGAAGAAGGTTTCAAAGAGGTTACGGCCGGCCGTTTGGACACTAGACTGGAATTTGAAACAGAGACGGAATTTGGCGAAATGCGGGATGCCTTCAATTATATGGTGCAAAAGCTGAAAGACTCGGAAGAAAAACGAATGACAATGGAAAATGAGAGGATGCAACTTTTCTCCCATATCGCACATGATTTGAAAACCCCCATGACAACGATTTCCGGCTATGCAGGGGCCTTGGCAAACGGTATGGTGGATGACCCGGACAAACAACAGGAATACCATCTGGCAATCAAAGCAAAAGCCGGGCAGATGAACCAATTGATTGACCAGCTGCTTTCCTACTCCAAGTTGGGCACACCGCAATACCGCATGAATTTTGAAAAGGTAGACTTAGTCGAGCTACTTCGTGCATCTTGTGCCACTTTGTTTGGCGAAATTGAAAGCAAGCAGATGAACTTGGAACTGCGGCTACCAGACAAACCTGTATATTACCTGGTGGATTCTTTGGAAACTAACCGGGCCATCAGTAATCTGCTGACAAATGCAATCCGCCATAACCCTGTGGGCAGCTTATTGTCCGTGGGGCTAATGGATGAACCAGGCAGTATTCAGATTCAAATTGCCGATACCGGAACAGCTATCCCGAAGGCAATCGCTGGGAATCTGTTCGAGCCTTTTGTTT
Source organism: Anaerocolumna sp. AGMB13020 (assembly GCF_033100115.1). Classification (NCBI taxonomy): domain Bacteria; kingdom Bacillati; phylum Bacillota; class Clostridia; order Lachnospirales; family Lachnospiraceae; genus Anaerocolumna; species Anaerocolumna sp. AGMB13020. The sequence goes on from NZ_CP136910.1 coordinate 2,162,655, forward strand.
CCGGCAGTGTTTCAAGAAGTACCAGCAGTGGTACGGGACTTGGGCTTGCCATTGTGAAAAAGGTGATGGAACAGCACTCCGGTGAGGTCTACGTAGTGGATGCCCCCGCTCCTTTTACAAAAAAGTTTGTCCTGAGCTTTCCAAAAGCTTCCGGACACAGATAAACGAAGGGATAAGTGCTAATAGTTTTGTCCTGTGTAATTCTAAAGCAAAACCTGTATACACAAAACATATACAGAAAAGGGGGTATATATGTATTATAAAATGATTAAGAATGATATCCGTAAAAGTAAGCTGATTACCATCACAATAACAGCGTTTATCCTCATTGCTGCCATGCTTACTGCTCTGGCTGCATCACTGACCTTAAACCTGTTCGGCGCTATCGACAATATGCTTCTTTCGTCAAAATCGCTTCATTACATGCAGATGCACACAGGCGACGTAGATATGGAACAGTTACATAGCTTCGCGGATGCCAATGACAGCGTAGAGGATTATCAGGTATTGGAGTTTCTCAACATCGAAGGTGCGGATATTGTCATCGGGGAGGATACCCTTGCCGGAAGCATACAAGACAACGGTCTTTGCGTGCAAAGCGAGAAGTTCGACTTTCTGCTTAACTTAAATGGTGATGTCATACATCCCACAGATGGTGAAATCTATGTCCCCATCTACTACAGGCAGGAAGGAAACGCAATGCTTGGGGATACGGTGACCATCCACGGAATTTCCTTTACCATCGCTGGTTTTTTGCGTGATTCGGTTATGAATGCGGCGCTGGTAAGCTCCAAGCGGTTCCTTGTGAACCAGGCAGATTTTGAAAGAGTCCGTGTATTCGGGCAGTTAGAGAATCTTATTGAATTCCGGCTGAACGCGGACGTTTCCTTCCCGGCTTTTGAGGCTGCCTATCAAGGCGCGGGGCTCCCGGCAAACGGCCCTCCCCCTATCACTTATACGCAGGTGAAGATGATAAATGGTATTACGGACGGCATCATGATTTCCGTGCTGATGCTGATTGGAGCCCTTGTGATCCTAATGGCATTTTTGTGTATTCGCTTTACGTTATTGGCCAAAATAGAAGAGGATTATAAGGAAATAGGTGTCCTTAAAGCGGTTGGAATGCGAATATCACAGATTAAAAAACTCTATCTTATGAAATACGGCGCTATTTCGGGTGCGGCCTGTATGCTGGGTTTTCTGGTTTCCCTTCCACTCCAGGCTCCTTTCATGAAAAATATCCGATTGTACATGGGTGAAAGCGGTAACCCGCTACCCGGCCTGTTTTGCGGACTTTTGGGGGCGGCGCTAATCGGCGGGAGTGTCATGTTGTATGTAAACAGTGTATTGCGACGCTTCCGTAAAATATCCGCGATGCAGGCGATTCGATTCGGTGCACCACAGGAAAAGTCGAAATCATCCAGAAACTTTCAACTGAATAATAACAGGCTTTTTTCCAGGAATATCTTTCTTGGAATCAAGGATATTGTTTCCCGGAAAAAACTGTATGTCACCATGTTGATGGTTCTGGTCGTTTCTTCTTTTCTTATGGCTGTTCCTCAAAATATCAGCAGCACAATTTCTGCGGAGAACTTTATCACCTACATGGGTATGGGCATTTGTGACGTAAATATCGGGGTGATGCGAACACAGGTAGAGGACGTACTGGGAAAAGCGGCGGAAGTTGCTGACATGCTGGCAAAGGATGAGAATGTTGAAAAGTATGCTTTGTTCACCGGTATGATGTTAGACCGAAAAGCAGACAATGGGACGAAAGAGAAACTGCGGGTGACATTTGGTGACTATTCCGCCTTTCCCATAACCTACTCCAGAGGTCGTGCACCACAAGCAGAAACAGAGCTCGCCCTCTCCGTCCTCAATGCCAAAGACCTTAATAAAACCCTCGGGGATGAAATTATTTTAATCGTTAACGGTACAGAAAAACACCTGACGGTCTGTGGAATTTACTCTGATGTCACCAATGGCGGGCGAACAGCACAAGCCACTTTTGCCGCAGAGCATGAAGAGATTTTAAGCGTTGGAATTGCGGTTACCTTTCGCGACCGCCAAAGTGTAAAAGCAGCAATATCACAGTACAGGGAGCAGTTTCTCTTTGCAAAAGTTACCGGCATTAAGGAGAGTATTGGGCAGATGCTCGGCTCTATGCGAGACGCCATCCGGATTGCTTCTGTTGTTGCTGCCATAGTAACTGTCCTGCTAACACTACTGGTCACTGTGCTGTTCTTTAAAATGCTGGTGGCAAAAGACCGGTATCCCATCGCCATTCTGAAATCAATGGGCTTCACCAGTGCAGACATACGCTGTCAGTATCTTACACGCTCCATTACTGTGCTGGCACTGGGCTTAATCATCGGTACCATTCTGGCAAACACGCTGGGAGAGCTTGTCGGCGTGGCAATCATATCTTCCTTTGGTGCAACTACCTTTCATTTTATGGTAAATCCCTGGTTTGTCTACCTCGGTTCACCTCTGCTGCTCACAGGTTGCGTTGTCACTGCTACCATGTTTGGAATTTCCGGTATCCAGGCATTAAAAATTTCACAGCATATGAAGGAGGCTTAACATAATGAATAATATCATTACTGGTAAAAATCTCGTAAAAATCTTTGGCAAGGGTAAAGAACAGGCAAAGGTATTGAACGAAGTAAATGTAGAAATAGCAAAGGGTGAATTTGTTGCTGTAATGGGGCCGTCCGGTTCTGGGAAATCCACACTGCTGTTCGTGCTCAGCGGCATGGATGAGCTAACAAGCGGATCTGTTAAATTTGGAGATACCGAACTAGCGAAGCTTCGTGAAAATACGCTTGCGGATATTCGCAAGACTCAAATGGGTTTTATATTTCAACAGCCCACAATGCTTAAAAACCTGAATCTTTTGGATAATATCCTTCTCCCTGCTACAAATGAAGGCAAAAAAGATAAAGCAAGTCTTACGCGAAAAGCGAAAATCCTAATGAAGAAAACGGGGCTTGACGGACTTGAGAGCAGGGATACCACGGAAGTTTCGGGCGGACAGCTCCAACGGGCCGGAATCTGCCGAGCCCTGATGAATAGTCCTAAGATTCTTTTTGCCGACGAACCGACCGGCGCACTCAACTCAAAATCGGCAGAGGAAATCATGGGATTGTTGGTGGATATCAACAAAGAAGGCACTGCCATATTACTTGTAACCCACGACGCGAAAGTCGCAGCGAAAGCTGACAGGGTTCTGTTTATGAAAGACGGAAATATCGCTGCTGAACTTACGCTTCAAAAGTTCAACGACAGGGATACGGAGAAACGAAGGGAAAAGGTACTCACCAGGATGGCGGCTGTGGGTATATAGGCGCAATGAAATATCATAAAAAGACCTGGACACCAAACTCACCTCGGCTTGTATATTTCCGCCCAAATGAAATAGGATAGAGCTATGGAGGTAATATGTATGAACGATAGAAAGAAAAAAAACCATCAATTGGGGCTCTACATACAGGAAAGGATGATAAACAAAAATGACCATCTGTATATTGGTGAGTCGGACGAGGGGTGAGCTTTCCATCCTCCACAGTGAGATTACAAAATTAATGCTGCGACTCCGCGAGTAAAATGAAGCACTAAAAAAAGAAAATATTATTGGTACGGGCAATTCCTTTTGAATCCTCAGTGCATTGAGTAATCCAGCTTGTACAATTTCTTCCTGCATGCTATACTCTTAATAAGTATTTTAACCCTCTCGGTTTCATGCAACATCTGCAACTTAGAATTGAAAGGAGTACAAAAGCATAGAAATGAAAGAAAAATTATACACCATACCGGTTAACGATGCCTTTGACAGTGAATGTGAATGTCCTGTCTGCTTTATGCGAAAAACCCTGGAAGATAACGCAGTAGAATTTACCATGGGCCCAAGTTATATGGAGGACGATGTTAGAGCAGAAACGGATAAAATCGGTTTCTGTAATTATCACCTGGGCAAGATGTATGAGAATCAGAATCGTCTGGGTCTTGCGCTTATGCTGAAGACTCATATGGATAAAACAATAAAGGATCTGGAGCAGATATCTCTTAAAAAAGTAAAAGGACCCGGGTTATTCAAAAAGAATACAGAAGCCTCTCCTGTAAAAGAATACACAGATAACTTGAAAAACTCCTGCTATATCTGCAATAAAGTCGAGAATACCTTTAAACTGTATATAACCACCTTATTTTCTTTGTATAACAGCGAAGAATCCTTCCGCCAGAAATTCAAAACTTCGAAGGGTTTTTGTAACACCCATTTCGGTCTGCTCCATGAGGCTGCTCCTAATCATTTAAGCGGAGATAAGTTCGATAACTTCCTGAAAGAATTAAATCAGGTGTATTTAGAGAATATGAAACGAGTACGGGATGACCTGGAATGGTTTATTGATAAATTTGATTACCGCTATGTCAATGAACCCTGGAAGAATTCAAAGGATGCATTGCCAAGATCCATGACCAAAACCAATAGCACGCTATAAGATATAAAACAGACCGGCGGCAGGATATCCAGCTATAAGTAATAGCTTAAGATATTCTGCCGCCGGTCTGTTCTGTCAGTCTATATTTAAATAAACCACTATAAATAAACTTCGTAATCTTTTACCTTATTCTTAAAAAGTGTCTTATTTAACCTCTTTACATCTGAAACGATTAATGAAGAAACTTGATTTGATAAATGAATTAAAAATGATCTATGCATTCTCTTCATCCAGTTTGAGCATATCTTTTAATTCCCTTGCCTTAGACTTAATACGCTCATTGGCATCTCTGGAGATAAGAACTCTTGAAATCCATCTGCTGGATTCCTCCAGTCTGCCGCTTCTTCTAGCCAGGTCAGCTATCAGATACATCATGGTATTCTCATCCATACCGCATAAGGGAAAGGATTCCTTTGAGAAAGCTTCCATAAATCCATCACAGGCATTTTTGATAAATTCAAACTCTTCTTCATGAAGATTCTTGATTTCTTTCCTGATTGCCTCTGTCTGCTCCTGTTCTGCTAAAGATTCTGCCTTTCCTCTAAGCAGCCAGGCTGTCTTTAAACAGGTGTAAGCCCTTTCGCTGATTTTTCCTTTTTTTACAATGGTATTTACTAAAGCTAGCTTATGCCTTGCAATTGCTTCATCATAGGAAAGCACTTCTCCTTCAGCAGCCAGGCCTTTGAAGGATGCTGATATATTTTCCTTTATCAGCTTCGCCTGGGGTGAGGTCATATAGTTATAGAACCTGTTAAGCGCTGCATAACCGCAATGAGGGCATGCTATAACATCATATTTAAGAGAATCCATATGCTGATATTTGGGGCGTAAGTCCGTATCAGCGGAGATTAACTTAACCTTACCGGTTTTTACAGTTTTTGTCTTGAAGCTTTTATCACAAACAGGACAGTTAAAGGATTTCTCAAAGATAAAATCAGATTCCACTACCTGAACCTTCTCTTCACCGTTACCCTGCTCTGCCTTTTTCGCTTTTTCATCTGTTGCATATACATCCAGTCCGGACATTTTACCCAGACCAAATTCCTCTAATCCTGAAAATATATTAGCCATACTACTCTCCTCCTTTACTCAGGCTTGTATGAACTCTTTAAAGACACAATTCTGTTAAATACCAGATTTTCTTCTGTCGAATCTTTTGAGTCCACACAAAAATATCCGTTTCTTAAAAACTGGAAACTGTCATAAGCTTGTGCCCCTTTTACACTTTGCTCGATACGGCAGTCTCTTAATACTGTAATAGAGTTGGGGTTTAAATTCAGACTTCCGTCTTCATTATATACCCCTTTCTCTTCATCGACAATATTTTCATATAACCTTACCTCAGCTTTTACAGAAGTTGTTGCCTCCACCCATTGGATGGTCCCCTTCACTTTTCTGCCGCTGAAACCGGACCCGCTTCTGGTCTCCGGGTCGTAGGTTGCATGAACTTCGGTTACGGTTCCATTTTCATCTGTTACATAATCTGTACAGGTAACAAAATAAGCATTCATAAGCCTTACTTCATTGCCCGGGAACAGACGAAAATATTTCTTTGGAGGTTCTATTTTAAAATCTTCTCTATCAATATAAAGCTCCCGGCTAAAAGGAACCATCCTCGTACCCATCTCTTCATTTTCCTGATTATTGGATACTTCCATCTGTTCCACCTGGCCTTCAGGATAATTTGTGATAATTAACTTCACAGGGTCCAGAGCCGCCATAACGCGAGGTCTTTTAAGCTTTAAATCTTCTCTGATACAATACTCTAACATGGAATAGTCCACTGAGCTCTGGCTCTTAGAAACACCGCAAAGCTCCATGAACATCTTAAAGGATTCCGGCGTAAAGCCTCTTCTTCTTAAGGCACTGATGGATACCAGTCTTGGGTCATCCCAGCCATCTACGATTCCATCCTCTACCAGCTTCTTTATGTATCTCTTCCCGGTAATTACGTTGGTAAGATACATTTTTGCAAACTCTATCTGTTTTGGAGGATTCTTATATTCCAGCTCCGTAACCACCCAGTCGTATAATGGTCTGTGGTCTTCAAATTCCAAAGTACAGATTGAATGGGTAACGCCTTCTATGGCATCTTCAATTGGATGTGCGAAATCATACATAGGATAGATACACCATTTGTCTCCGGTGTTATGATGTGTCATTCTGGCAATACGGTATATAATCGGATCTCTCATATTAATATTAGGAGAAGCCATATCTATTTTTGCTCTGAGCACCTTGGAGCCATCTTCATATTTGCCGTCTTTCATCTCTTCAAACAGCTTCATATTCTCTTCAATGGTCCTGTCCCTGTAAGGACTTACCTTGCCCGGCTCCGTTAAGGTTCCTCTGTATTCTCTCATCTCTTCTGCTGTCAGATCACAGACAAAAGCTTTTCCTTTTTTAATCAGCTTAACTGCACCTTCATACATCTGTTCAAAGTAATCTGATGCAAAGAATAATCTGTCTTCATAATCTCCGCCAATCCACTTAACATCTGCTATAATAGACTCTACAAATTCCGTTTTTTCTTTGGTGGGATTGGTATCATCAAAGCGTAGATTGAATTTTCCGCCATATTTCATAGCCAAACCGTAGTTCAGCAAAATGGACTTGGCATGTCCAATATGCAGGTACCCATTAGGTTCAGGAGGAAAACGTGTTACTATATTGGTACAGCGTCCCTCTTTGATGTCTTTTTCGATTATCTGCTCAATAAAATTCTTTGAGACAGTCTCACTTTCAGCCGGATTCATCTCACCGTTTATTTCTGTGGTTTTGATGTCTAACTCCTTATCCATGGCTGTGTTCCTCCTTTTATCTGGTAAAGTAATAGCTAGTTTATAATAACATAACAAGGTTAATTAGTCAAAGTTGTGACCTTAAGTATTTCTGCCAGGGCAGCCAAAAATGTCTCCATCTCCTGGTCCGTTCCTATGGTAATTCTTAGATGGTTATTAATCCTTGCCTTGTTAAAATAACGTACATATATATTCTTTTCCCTCAGTGCCATAAATATTTTTTCGGCGGGAATTTCTTTATGGGAAGCAAATATAAAATTCGTTTTGGAGTCTGGCATGGAAAAACCAAGTTTTATTAATTCCTCCTTTACCCAGGCTCTGGTATTGATTATTTTATCCAGCATCTCCTTGTGATAAGCCTGGTCCTTCACAGCCTCTGCTCCGTACAAAAGAGAGGGCAGGTTCATTGTATAGGAATTGTAGGAATATTTCACATCATTCATGGCCTTTATCAAAGCGGGTGCACCAAAGGCATAACCGATTCGTATACCTGCCATGGAATAGGACTTGGAAAAGGTCTGCACCACCAGCAGGTTTTCAAATTCCTCTAACAGCGACAGCGCACTCACTCCGCCAAAATCGATATAAGCCTCATCTACAATAACGACGGTTTCTCGATTATTTAATAGTATATCCCTTATTGCTTCTAATTCCATACACAAAGAAGTCGGTGCATTAGGGTTGGCTATAACAATCCCACCGTTCCTCCTGTAATAGTCTTCTTTACGAACAGAAAAATCTTCCTGCAAAGGCAGTGTTACATAGGGAATCCGGTATAAGCCTGCCCATACTTCATAGAAAGAATAGGAGATATCCGGAAAAAGAATAGGTTCCTTTGCGTTAAAAAAGGTAAGGAAAGCTGTTCCCAATACATCGTCCGAGCCAACTCCTACAAAAATCTCCTCCTTCTTCCTTCCATAAGCTGCACTTAAGGCTTCCGTCAATTCACTGGAGGTAGGGTCCGGATAAAGCCTTAACTTATCCATATTTAATTCCTCCATCGCTTTCTTAACCTTAGGTGAAGGCGGATAAGGATTCTCGTTGGTGTTTAATTTTATCATTCCTGGTACATTAGGCTGTTCTCCCGGAACATAGGGTACAACCTTTCTGAAATACTGTTCCCACTGGTTCATAGTGACCTCTTTTCTTTCACTGGGTATGCTGTCGGAGCATTCTACAAGGTATTTTACAGGTTATATTCATCGTAAAGCTTCTGAAATCCCGGTAAGGCTCCTTCTATGCTGCTCTTTCCCACACAGTATGCTATGCGGCAATATCCCGGGCAGCCAAAGGCAGAGCCGGGTACTACAAGAATGTTATATTTCTTTGCCCTCTCACAAAAAGCTTTATCATCCTCTTCTAGTGTCTTAACGAACAGGTAAAACGCTCCTTGCGGTTTCACACAGGAATAACCATACTCTATGAGACTATTGTAGAGCAGCTCCCTGTTCTCGTTATATACAGAAACATCTACTTCTGAATCCAGGCATTTTGCAACCACTCTCTGAATAAGAGAAGGAGCGTTAACAAACCCAAGTATTCTATTGGCAACATTGGCTGCTGCAAATACTTCCTCATAATCATCTGCTTCTGTTGGTATTACAAGATATCCGATACGCTCTCCCGGAAGAGACAGTGATTTACTGTAAGAATATCCCACAATCGTATTCCTGTAGTATTTCGTAATATATGGTACCTCTACCTCTCCATAAACAAGCTCCCTGTAAGGCTCATCGGAGATCAGATAGATAGAAGTATTTAACTCTTCCTGTTTCTTTTCCAATACCCTTGCAAGCTCCTTAATGGTTTCCTCGGAGTATACTACACCTGTAGGATTATTCGGTGTATTCACAATAACTGCTTTTGTCTTTGGTGTAATCTTTTCTTCCAACTCTTTCAGATTGGGCATGAAGGTCTGTGTATCAGGGCTGATTACTACCAGCCTGGCATCATAATTATCTGCGTAATTTCTATACTCTCCGAAAAAAGGAGCAAAGGTTATTATTTCTTCCCCTGGATTTATTAGCGTCTTTAATATTACATTTAATCCGCCTGCTGCACCAACGGTCATTAAGATGTTCCCTGCATGAAATGAGGTACCATGGCGTTTGTTTAAGAAGTCTGCAATTTGCTCCCTTACGTCTTCATACCCGGAATTGTTCATGTATCCGTGCACCATGTTGGTATCTTCATGGGTTATAATGTCTATTACTGCCTCTCGTACGGAAGCAGGGGGTACCACACTGGGGTTTCCAAGGCTGAAATCAAATACATTCTCTTTTCCGTGAATCGCTGCCAGTCTTTTTCCTTCTTCGAACATTGCTCTGGTTATTGAGCTGTTCTTTACCATAACACTCATCTTTTCAGAAATCATAGATAACCTCTTTCCTTTTTATGTGTCTCATTGTATTTCTTATCAGTATAGCATACTGATATTCTTGAATACAAGACATGCCATCGAACTATTTTTTATGAAGAAAAATAATTTTTTACACGAAAAAAGGCTGTTGCATTATAAACAATGATGCTGCAAGAAGCCCCCTGACTTTCCCCCTTGTGGCTGAAATACATATACTCAATTTCGTGTGCCGTAATCGTACAAAACTTATTTGCTTTTCGTACACAAAATCTGCAATATGTCTTTCAGGCAATGCATGAAAGGAAATCCAAGGGGCCTCTTGCAGCTTTACATTCGTTTTGCAACAGCCCCTGATATGCTTAATTAAAACGTATATCCAGATAATCTCTGACGATCTTAACGCACTTATCAAAACCCAGCTGCTTGCTGTTCAGGCACAAGTCATAATTCTTTGCATCTTCCCAGTCTCTGCCGGTATAATAGCGGTAGTATGCAGCACGGCGTTTGTCAGTCTCGATTATTTTCTTTTCCAATTCTTTGGCGGGTAAACTAAACATTCCTTCCAGTCTTGTTACACAGTCCTCTAAAGAGGCATGTATAAAGACTTTGATTACATTGTCCATATCCTTTAGGATATAATCCGCACATCTTCCTACGATAACACAGGACTCTTCTTCTGCCAGACGTTTGATAACCTTTGCCTGGTAACTGAACAAGTTATCATTGGAGACAAAATCTTCCCTGTCGGGCTGAATCAGCTCGCCTTTATATTCTCTTCTGGCTATGCGGTATAACAGACTTTGCTTCAACTGCTCATCGGCTCTGCCGAACAGCTCCTCATTTATACCGCTTTCGTCCGAAGCAAGGCGCATCAGCTCCCTGTCATAATAATGGATTCCCAGCTCCTCGGCAAGCATCTTACCCATTGTTCTGCCGCCGCTGCCGTAACCTCTGGCAATGGTAATTACATAATTTTTCATATTGCCCTCTTTTCCGAATATTCAATCCTCAACAGAATATTCTTTAATCTACTAACTTCTGTCTGTATACCTGTCATACCTTAAGACCAGTACCAAATGTATTACTCACCCAGGTAAGCTTTTTTAACAGAATCATCATTAAGCAGATCACTTGCCTTACCTTCCAGTACAATTTTACCGGTCTCTAAAACATATGCTCTGGAAGCGATGGATAATGCTTTTTTTGCATTCTGCTCTACTAACAGAACAGTCGTACCACTTTCACTTATTTCCTTAATTATATCAAAAATCTCAGAAACAAACAAGGGAGACAATCCCATGGAGGGTTCATCCATTAATATGATTTTAGGCTGGGACATAAGGGCGCGTCCCATTGCCAACATCTGCTGTTCTCCACCGCTTAGGGTTCCGGCTATCTGATTTTTACGCTCTTTCAATCTGGGAAATCTGTTGTAAACCTTGTTTAAAGTGTTTTCGATTTCCGTTTTGTCTTTTCTGGTATAAGCACCAAGCTTCAGATTCTCATACACTGTCAGTTCTGCAAATACTCTTCTGCCTTCGGGTACATGGGCCATTCCCATGGTTACTATTTTATGGGCAGGTATCTTTGTAAGATCTTTGCCTTCATACAGTACACGGCCTGCTTTCGTGCCAAGCAGTCCCGTAATGGAATGGAGTATCGTCGTCTTACCTGCACCGTTGGCGCCGATCAATGCGATAACTTCCCCTTCCTTAACTTCAAAGGATACTCCCTTTAATGCCTGAATAACGCCATAATATACGTTCAGGTCTTCTATTTTTAACATTGCCATTGTACCCCTCCTTTATTCTCCCAGATATGCGGTAATAACCTCGGGATCATTTAAGACTTCCTCAGGAGTACCGGATGCAAGTTCCGTGCCGAAATTAAGTACCAGTATCTTCTCACAGATACCTGTTACCAGCTTCATATCATGTTCAATTAATAAGATCGTAATGCCATATAGCTTTCTGACCAGCTGTATGGTATCCATTAACTCAGCGGTTTCATTGGGGTTCATACCAGCTGCTGGTTCATCTAACAGGAGAAGCTTGGGATTTGTAGCAAGTCCTCTGGCAATCTCTAATTTTCTCTGTTTACCGTAAGGAAGATTTCCAGCAAGATAATCAGCCTCGTTGTCCAGATCAAATACTTTCAGGATTTCAAGCGCCTTCTCATCCATCTCTCTTTCTTTTTTGAAATAAGACCCCAGATGAAGAAAACTCTCTGCCAAAGAGTAGGTATATCTGTTATGAAAAGCAGTCTTAACATTATCAAGGACAGTCATTTTCTTGAATAAGCGAATATTCTGAAATGTTCTGGCAATACCGGACTTACAGATCTCAGACGGGGATTTCCCAACCATATCCGTACCGTCTAATTTGATAGTCCCATCCGTAGGTTTATAAACTCCTGTCAATAAATTAAATATCGTTGTTTTACCGGCTCCGTTGGGTCCGATAAGACCATAGAGCTGTCCCTTTTCGATGGAAAGGTTTACACTGTCTACCGCCCTAAGTCCTCCAAAGGAGATACCTAAATTATTTACTTCCAATAAACTCATAATTTTTCTCTCCTTTCTATTTGATCCTTGCCTTTAAGGTTGGAAATTTAGGCAGTTTAGGCAGCTTACCGCTGTCCTCCAGCTTCTGACGAATTTCAGAAGAATTAAAGAGCATGATTATAATTAGTGCCAATGCGTAAAGTAACATTCTATATTCACTGGCATCTCTTAAGAACTCAGGAAGCAGTGTAAGGATAATGGCCGATATAACAGAACCCCGTATGCTGCCCATACCTCCAAGTACTACGATAACCAATATCTCAATGGATTTATTGTAATCAAAATTTGTAGGCTTTAATACACTTAAGTTATGTCCGAAAAGAACCCCTGCAACTCCTGCAAAGAAAGCAGCAATTACAAAAGCCATGATCTTATAATTGCTTACCTTAATACCAATCGATTCTGCAGCGATGGAATTATCCCTGATAGAGCTGATAACTCTTCCGTAACGGGATCTTACCAGATTTGCCAGCACAATCAGCGTAATGACTACCAGTGCATACACCCATTTATAATTCGTATATCTTGGTATACCGCTTAAGCCTCTGGCGCCTCCGGTAAAACCAAGGAAGTTGATGACAGAACGAACAATCTCACCAAAAGCAAGAGTTACAATGGCAAGGTAATCTCCCCGAAGCCTGAGCACCGGGATACCGATTACTACACCAAGTAAAGCTGCCATGATACCACCGATAATGATACCGATAATAAAAGCCAGAGGACCCGGAAGTCCGGTATGATCCTGTGCAAAAATTGTAAAAAGGGAGCCGGAATAAGCGCCGATTGCCATAAAGCCGGCATGTCCCAAGGACAACTCTCCTAAAAATCCAGTCGTAATATTTAAGGATACTGCTAATATTATGTTGATTCCTACAGGTACTAAAAGGGATTTAAAATGCCTGGTAGCAAAATCCCCTTCCATGACCAGCATAAGCAATATATAAATAATAACTATCACTGCCAGTTTTATCAGGTTCTTTCCGTTAAGGATGCTTCCTGTTTTTTTCGCGATTTCTTTCCCCATATGCCACCTACACTTTCTCTATACTGTTCTTGCCAAGAAGACCGGAGGGTTTAACCAGCAGAACGATTACCAATACACCAAATACGATTGCATCAGCTAATTGTGTTGATATATACGCTTTGGAAACACTCTCGATTACACCTAAAAGGAGTCCTCCAAGCATTGCACCTGGTACACTTCCAATACCTCCAAGTACAGCAGCTACGAAAGCCTTGATACCAGGCAAAGCACCCAGAGTCGGTTCAACAGACTGGAACTGACAAATAAATATAATACCTGCCACTGCAGCAAGTGCAGATCCAATAGCGAAAGTCATTGATATGGTACGATTAACATTAATTCCCATTAATTGAGCTGCTGCTTTATCCTCAGAAACTGCCCTCATGGCACTGCCTGCTTTTGTTTTATTGATAAACAAGGTTAGGGCTGCCATACAAATAAAGGTAACCACTAATGTCACCAAAGTTATTCCAGGTATGGTTATACCTGCTATTTTAACTGCCTTCAGGTTAATGATAGATTTAAATGTTATTGGATTAGCCGTAAATATTAGCTGGGCTAAATTTTGTAGTAAGTAACTTACACCAATTGCTGTTATAAGAACTGCTAATGGCGGTGCTTTTCTTAGCGGTTTATAAGCAACCTTTTCAATCACAACACCTATAATTGCACATACTAAAATCGTAAATATAACAGCAGGTACCACTGGCATCTTTAGCCTTGCAATAAAAACATACAAACTATATGCACCAACCATGATAATATCACCATGGGCAAAGTTTATCATTTTGGCTATACCGTATACCATGGTATAACCCAAGGCAATCAAGGCATAGATACTCCCCGACCTTAAGCCGTTTATTAATTGTTCAATAATACTTTCCATATCGACCTCTTTTCTGAATATCCAACCCGCTTGAATATTCCTTCTTCATAAGCTTATTCGCTTGGCCCGGAAGCCTTCTCCCCCAGCTCTTCCGAATAAAGCGAATAGTCTTAAGTTTACCTGATTAAAAGAAAGAATTTGGACCAAAGACAGTTTCCCTGTCTTCCGTCCAAAATTCTTTGATTTACAGTTCTGTAAAATATATTACTCTACTGTTTTAGCAGTATATTCTCCGCCTTTGATTTCTACGAATTTAGCACCTTTATTTGGTTCACCGTCAGCATTAAAGGTAACGGTACCGGTAAGTCCCTTTACTTCAATCTCGGTCATAGCTTTGATTAAATCAGCACTGCTGGTTTTACCGGCTTTTTCAATTGCTGCTTTGATTACATATACGGTATCATAACCATCTGCTGCGAACTGGTCCGGTGTTGCATTGTATTTTTCTTTGTATTTTCCAACGAAAGCCTGTACTGCGGAATCTGAGTCGGTTGCAAGGAAAGGACTTAAGAATACTGCACCTTCCAATACCTTTGTATCTACTACCTTATCAATTACACCATCCCAGCCGTCAGAACCGATAAAAGGAAGAGTGATACCAAGCTCAGAAGCCTGGGTTGTTATATAAGCTGCATCCTGATAGTATACAGGAGCAAAAACGATCTGGGCATCCGTTCCTTTAATGGATGTAAGCTGTGTATTAAAGTCTACCGCATCGGTTACGAAAGCTTCTTTTGCAACGATTTCACCGCCCAGAGCTTTTACTTCGCTTTCAAAAGCATCTGCTACTCCGGTACTGTAATCATCCGCATTGTTATAGATAATTGCTACTTTTTTATTACCTAAGGTCTCAACTGCATATTTTGCCATTGTCTGTCCCTGAAGAGGATCGGTAAAGCAAAGACGGAAGGCATTGGGATTCTTGGTTAAGTCTGCTGCTGAACCAGAAGGAGTAATCTGCAGGATTCCATCTGCACTGGTCTGATCAGAAATTGCAAGGCCTGCACCACTGGTTACGGTTCCTAGTAAAGCCTGGATTCCTTTATCCATTAATGTGTTATAAGCTGCCATAGCAGTATCGCCATCAGCTTCATCATCTTCAAACTGAAGAACTAATTTCAGTGTCTGGTCCCCAGCCTTAACACCGCCTGCATCATTGATTTCCTGAATGGCAATTTCAGCACCCTGTTTTACAGAGATACCATAAGAAGCTGCTGCTCCTGTTAAAGGTCCTAAACCACCGATTAAAAATGTACCATCTCCGGAAGCAGTATCGTCACCGCCAGCTCCTGAACTGTTATTCTTTGTACCGCAGGCTGCTAATGAAGCAACTGCCAAAGTACCCAATAAGCCAAGGCTTACAACTCTCTTAAATAATTTTCTCATAGGTCTCCTCCATCATATTAATATATCTTATACAGCTACAACTTAACCATTGGCATATTAATGCATTAAAGTACTAATGTAAAAACAAAAGCTTATGGTGTATTATAAGCTGTTAAGTAATATATATAGTATATTGAAAAAAGGCGTTCAAAATACACATACCTTGAACGCCTTTGTTCTGTTTTATCTTACTATTGTCATTTTCATTTGTCAACAAAAAATTGATTAATCGATTCATTCAAATATTCGATCAAGTGCCAGACTTCATACCCTTTTCATATCTTGCGGATATTTGTTATGATGCAGTAAGAGAATGTCTCTGCTCAAAAATTCTCATAATTAGCCAGTTCACCGCCGCACTTATCACAGAAATCGAGACCTACAAGCGTAATGCCTCCACAATCAGGACATATCATTTTCTCAGGTAATATCTCCTTCTCAACAATCTCGTATTCCACGGGTTCCGTGCTGGTTTCTGTACCGTTTTCTGATTCTTCCAGGTTTTCTTTTTTTATCGTTTCCTTAACAATGGTCGGAACGCTGGTCTGAGCGGTTTTGTTTGGCTTAGCCGCATTTACCAAACCCATAATTTTCTTCAGGATCACTTCCGGATACCCCCTAAATAATATGGTCTTCTTCTCTATATTTATTCATCAGCCGTTTGAATATCTCTCCATTGGTAGGTGGCGTATAGGTTATTGCATTGGCACCTGCCTCAATGGTTTTTAAGATACTTTCTTCTGTAGGCCCGCCGGTTGCTATAATGGGTATTCTGGGGAATTCCTCCCTGATCTGCTTTACAATTTCATTGGTCCTGCCGGCACCGGAAACATTTAAGATATCCGCACCTGCTTCAATTCTGGCACGAATATCCGTTTTCTCGGAAACTACGGTTATTACAATGGGAATATCAATTTTCTCCTTTAAATAAAGAATTGTTTCATTGGGGGTAGGCGCATTTAATACAACTCCTACTGCACCTTGAAATTCCGCATCTTCTGCCAGATTAAGTACCCTGGGCCCTTTGGTGGTGCCACCTCCGACACCGCAAAAAACCGGAACGTCTGAGCAGTTTATAATAGAGTGGGTGATAATCGGCTGCGGTGTAAAGGGATAGACTGCTATCACTGCATTGGCATTACAGTTTCGTATAATAGCTACATCTGTAGTAAATACAAGGGATTTAATTAGTTTTCCAAAAATGCGTATCCCACTAGCATGATCAATCGCTTTGGGCACACGAATCATATGTTTGCGTAAAACACCATCAATTTCCGGCAGAAATTTCTCCTCCATGTCTTTTTCCACGGGTTTTCATGACTCCTTACACCCGCGAAATACACCTCTCTCCCTTTGTTATTTTATATTTGTCACAAGTACTTTATACGGATTCTTCCAGCAGTGTATTATTATAGTGGCTTCCCCTCATCTCAATCTGGGGAACTCCCTTTTTCTCAATGTAATCTCTGGTAATGGTTACTTTTCCAATGTTGATGTCCTTTGGTATTTCATACATAATATCAAGCATGAACTCTTCAATTATAGCACGCAAAGCTCTGGCACCGGTTTTCTTCTCCAGGGCTTTTTCTGCAATAGCTTCCATTGCGCTTCTGTCAAATTCCAGACGCACCTCGTCTAAAGCAAGAAGTTTCTGGTATTGCTTTAAAATAGCATTTCTTGGCTCCATTAAGATCTTAATAAGCATGTCCTTCGTCAGGCCTTCCAGAGAATATATAATCGGAAGACGTCCTAAGAATTCCGGTATCATCCCAAACTCTCTTAAGTCCTCTACGGCAACCTTTAACAGCAGGTTCGGGTCATCGTCATATTTATCCTTTAAGTCTGCACTAAAACCAATGGAGGATTGTTTGTTCAGTCTGGCTTTGATGATTGCATCCAGATCAGGAAAAGCTCCGCCGCAGATAAAAAGAATATTCTTGGTGTTTACAGTAGTTAATGGAACCATAGCGTTTTTGCTGGTCGCACCTACCGGCACCTCTACTTCGCTGCCCTCTAAGAGTTTCAGCAAGCCCTGCTGAACAGATTCACCACTTACATCTCTGTTATTTGTGTTCTTTTTCTTTGCAATCTTATCGATCTCATCGATGAAAATGATTCCACGTTCCGCCTTCTCCACATCATTATCAGCAGCTGCCAGCAGCTTTGATAAGACACTCTCTACATCATCACCGATATAACCGGCTTCCGTTAGAGAAGTAGCATCTGTAATAGCTAAAGGTACATCCAAAAGCTTAGCCAGGGTCTTTACCAGGAAGGTCTTACCGCTACCCGTAGGTCCGATCATAAGCATATTGGACTTCTCGATCTCAATATCATCCATGGTATCCGTAGCAACTCTTTTATAATGGTTATAAACAGCTACTGAAAGCACCTTTTTGGCATGCTCCTGTCCAACGACGAAATCATCCAGTTTGCCTTTAATAATATGAGGGGAAGGAATATTCCTTATATCCAGTGTCTTAGCACCAGCTTCTTCCGTTTCCTCTTTCTTTTTCTTTAATTTCTGACTTTTTGGTACTTCCTTTTGCACGTTGTTCATATTCATCATATTAGCGGGAAATCCCATCAAATCCATATAAGGCATTCCATTGCTGTTGATGGTGTCAAAGGTCTTTTGCATACAGTCGGAGCAGATACAGATATTATTGGGTATTCTCATCATCTTTCCGGCTTTGCTCTCAGGCCTTCTGCAGATATAGCAGACTGTCTCATAATCCTCTTTGTCCTTTTTCTCTGTATCCTCTATATTTATATCCTTCATTTCATCCTTTAAATTATCATCCCTTACATCGTCTTTCATTCTATCATCTCCTTCTCCTTAAAGCCAGCTTTAAGGTTTTGCCGCTATCACCAGTATGAGGGGGTAAATATTACATAAATTAATCTATTAAATATCATTCATATATTAAATATATTTTTATATTATAACGTAGCAATTTGTTGTATACAATAGAATAATATTGAATTTTTTCTAAAATAATTATAATAAAAAAACAAACAGGCTGCCATAAAACAGCTTTTTTTCAAACAGCTATCTTACCGCAGCCTTTATATTAACTATATTTTTAGTCGTTTTATTGATTGGATCAGACTTCTTAACCTTCCGGAAACCATATGCTCTGAAAAAGAAAGAATCCTTTATTGATTATTGTTTGTTTCAGGATTTCCAGTTAAAGTAACCTCAAAGGTTTTCTCTTCAAATTTACCATTGGAATTTCGTTTCACTGTAATGGATATCTTGGATCCTACACGGTAGGAATTTACCTTTTCCTTCAGCTGAGTTCCTGCAGTTACTTCCGTATCATTCACCTTCGTGATAATATCACCAGCTAAAATACCTGCATTAGCCGCACTGCCGCCATCAAAGGTTGCTTTTACATAAACACCTAACGGCCAGCCGTACATCTGAGAAATCTCTTCCGTAACATCCTTAATACTCACACCTAAGTAGCCTTTCTCTTTCTCCGTCAGTACTTCTCTGCTCATTAGCTCATCGATAATCGGTATGGCTCTGGAAATAGGGATTGCAAATCCCATACCTTCAACTTCACTGGAGGCATACTTAACGGTATTAATACCAATTACATCTCCCTTTAAATTAATCAGGGCACCACCACTATTACCCGGGTTGATAGCAGCATCCGTCTGGAGCAATACCATTTTCTTCTGATCCACCTGGACCTCACGGTCTTTTGCACTGATATATCCTACTGTGGTAGACTGTCCATACCCTAAAGCATTACCGATAGCAACAGCCATCTCCCCTACCTTCACTGCATCTGAGTCACCAAGCTTCGCAATCTTTATCGTCTCTAAGGTGCTGGCTTTTATCTTGCTTAAGTCAATAGAAATAACTGCAAGGTCTGCCGTGGAATCAGTCCCTTTAATAATAGCCTCTGCTTCTGTTCCGTCAGTAAATTTAACATTAATCGGGTTAGCTCCTTCCACCACATGGTTGTTCGTGGCAATCAGAAGTTCCTTATCATTCTTTCCAACGATAATTCCAGAGCCGCCGCCTTCACTTTCCTGGTCATACTGCTGACCAAACCAGTCATTATAGGTCTGGGTATAGGTTGAAGTTATCTGTACGATAGAAGGCATGGTCTTATCAATAACATCGGTAACATCGGTTTTCTGTGAAATCTTACCGTCTGTAACAGCCGTCGAGGATAATAAAGGCCCTTCATTGTCTGTGCTTAAAGAGAAACCGTCATTACCGCCAAAACTCATATAAATTGGTTCTGCATTTGGATTAATCCTATAATAAACCGTGTTAAAGCCTACAAAAGTCAGACCTGCTATTAAACCGAAAGCCACTGCAGATACTGCCAGCTTTCCAACAGTTTTAAAGAATTTGCTTTCTTTCTTTTCCTTTATGTCTGACTGTACATTATAAGCAGACTGATTAAAGTTGTAGGAGCTATAAGTATCATAACTTTTGTTTTCTTTAAACTGTTGATAATTCTCATAATTCTGACTGCTGCCAGTACCTGTTATCTGCTCAGCCCAAAAGCTGTAGGTACCCTGAGCCGGCTTGCTTAACCGATATACACTGTCACTCTCTTCCTTCTTCTCATTTACCGGTTCATTTATAGTACTGTCTGCCGAACTCACGTCAGTACCGGTAGATTCAAAATTATCACCGTTTGAGATTTCTTCATTCTTCTTTTCATTTTCAAAGAATTCATCTGACATAGTTGTTCACCTTCCTTATTTATTACTTTCTTTATTAGATGCCTTATTCCTTCATCTACTTTATTGATTTACGTCATCATTCTATCAGTATTTTGTGTAGAGTCTGTGAAGAATAAAATATAAATTACAATTTTTTTATCAATAAACTGTAAAGATAAATTGTCAAAACAATAACTGGCAAAATCATAATCGGCATAATCATAACTCACATAATAGCTTAATTATCAGATTCTGGAGAGTTTCTTTTTCGATTGCTTGCAGTACAAATCGATGGGTACGCTACTACTTTAATAATGATTCATCAAACATAGAAGAGATAAATTTAACCTCTGGATATTTATGTTCTGTTCTTTCGAACAAACTACTTTTCTCTTCTTCCTTTAGATATCGATTAAAAAAATTCAATACATATTGATTTGTTATATAAGAAACTCGCACCCCATCCACGTTTCCAATCAGCCCTGTAAACCGGAGTAAGGGACTGATCAGCTGTAAATCTGTATAGTTGTAATGAGTGGTATTCTTTATATATAATATGTCTCCTCCCTTTTTAGCCGTTGCCTCTATCTGTTTATTTTCCAGCTCTAGCTCATATTTTGCCTCTTCAAATTCCATTTTTGATATTCCCATGTTCTCTAAATCATGCTTCGTCGGTTTATAATCCGGTGCCGCCATATTATGAATCGATATGGCCTGCTCTGAATACATAAATAAAAATGGCTTTGCCAGAGGTTCTTTATTTCTATATCCATAAAGTGAGCCATCCTCATTAATTCCTGCTTTGATTCTATTATCATAACAGGAATCATAGGCAGCCGCCCCACCAAAAGAATGCCCAATGGTACCTATGTTTGACATATCAATTTTCCCGGTAAATTTATTGCGTATCTCACCCGAATTGAATTTTTCAAACTGATCTATGGTATATAGAATATCTTTTGTCCATTCTTCACCTATTTTACTATTTGAAGCATAGGAATCCTCATCAGACGAAATAAAGTGTGTTGCTTCTCCATCCGGAAATAAGGTTGCAAGCGTATTGTAGGTATGATCGATTGATGCAACAATGTAACCATGGCTGGCGAGTTCTTCGACCTGGGTTACCTGGAAGAAACGAGATGTTCCCATACCATGACTCATTACGATAAAAGGATAGGAATCCTCCATCGAAGATACTTCACAATTATCATAAGAATTACTTTTCGTATATGCTAAATAATCGATTAAGAATGCAGGGATTTTTACCGCCTGAGCGCATTCTTTTAAAAAAGCTTTCCCATCAGCTAACAGATAGGATCGGCTGTTATTTTTAACCTTCTTTGCAGGATACCACACCTGTACTGCCAATTTCCTCTTCTCATTCTTATGATTGGTAAAAATCTCATCCCTGTCCTTATCCGTAAAATAAAAGATCTGGCTGCCTACTTCATATTTCCCGGAAGGCTTCGGTAATTTTGGTACAGGTAGAACTAGTGCTGCAAGGGTTGATAGAAGCATTGCTAAAGTGAATACAACAGCAATGCTTCTGTTTGCAATGTTTACTGTATTTGGAGTCTCTATTTTATTTCTTCTTTTATAAACAGAGACTCCTAGAACAACCAGTGTGCTGCAATAAGGCAAAAACAATTGCCACCGCAAGCCTTCCATCGCATAATGAACCACTAGTATCAATGCAGCTAGGATGCTTACCATGAATATCTTCTGTAATGCTCTTCTTTTGCAGAAGACAAATAAAACAATCATGTAAAAGTTGTTCAATATTAATAATGCTTCCAATAACCTCATAATTATTTACCCCCGCCCAATATCACTGCTCGATTCCGAGAACTATTTTGCGAATAAAATTAGTAAACCAAACAGCCGCTTCTAATTGCCATAATCATAACTGCCATAATCATAACTCATATAATCACAATTGCCATACCAAAACTGCCATAATCATTACTCACATAATCATACATCCAAATGATAACATACGATTTCAGGGGAATTGCACAAAATAGAAAGAGCGAATGCGCCTATGGAAAGGTATTAGAAGCCCTTTTCTCTGAATCTTTTGTGCTATAATGTAAAACAGATTGTCTGAGCGTAGCGAGTTATCTGTTTTGCATTATGCCAAGCACAAAATATTCAGAGAAATTAGGGCTTCTTATACCTTGTAATCGAAGCATGAGTTCTTTCTATTTTGTGTAATTCCCCGTCCCCCTGTTAAAACCCCACCCTTTTGCCTTCAATTACATTTAAACCTATCTGCACTTCACCAACACAATGACTTCCCAATGACTTCCCAAACACTCCCTAAATGAATCTTAAGAATTTCAGTTAAATATTAAGAAAATTTTGTATTGTGGAAATTCTTTCAATCATGTATTATAATAATGTCATTTAAGGACAAAATTAAATTAAAGAAACCAAGAAAAATGCCGTTGGGCAATGGAGTTTTGAATGATAAAAGACAATGAAAAGACTTTAAACCGAATAAATGTTGTAGCTGATGGCATAATCCTGATTTTGGCATATATACTTACCTATTATCTTCGTTTTTTTACTCCGTTGCGGTATCTTGTGCACTTTGATCCCAATGCGGGTTACTATGATATTTTTATTTATATAAGAATACTATATCTGTTAGTACCGGGATATCTGGTAGTTTATTATATTTGCGGGTTGTACAGTGCCAGTCCTATTCAAAGCAAAAGACTTACCATGTGGAATATCTTTAAGGCAAATATATTAGGTACATTATACTTTACCTTCCTTTTATATGCAACCAACGAAAGCCATTATTCCCGATATCTGATTTTTATCTTTTTTGTAGTTAATATACTATTGGATTTGATCTACCGTTTGATAGTCAGTGCCATTCAAAGTGCCGCGAGAAAAAAAGGATACAATCAGAAGAAGGTACTATTGGTCGGCTACAGCAGAGCGGCTCAATCCTACATCGACAGGTTACTTGCCAATCCTCATTGGGGGTATGCCATATATGGTATCCTGGATGACAATGTAGGCAGTGATACAACCTATAAAGGCATAAAAGTTATTGGATCCATTGAAGAGCTGTCAGAATTACTTCAAATGAATAAACTGGATGAGATTGGTATCACTCTGAGTATCGATGAATATTCGAAGCTGTCAAGAATCGTAAATTTATGCG
The DNA here is from genome assembly GCF_033100115.1 of Anaerocolumna sp. AGMB13020. Lineage (NCBI taxonomy): Bacteria > Bacillati > Bacillota > Clostridia > Lachnospirales > Lachnospiraceae > Anaerocolumna > Anaerocolumna sp. AGMB13020. Next base: position 2,186,046 of record NZ_CP136910.1, read on the forward strand.
AGAAGTCGGGAGTACATACCAAATTCATTCCGGATTACCAGGACCTTTTACCGACCATTCCTTATACAGAGGACTTAGACGGACTGCCGGTAATCAATATCCGTAATGTACCTCTTACCAATTTTGTTAACCGAATCATGAAAAGGGCCGTGGATATCTTTGGTGGTATCTTTGCATTACTGCTCTTTTCAATACCTATGATTATTGTAGCCCTTATTATCAAAGCAACTTCCAGCGGGCCGATTATCTTTACCCAGGTTCGTATAGGAAAGCACAATAAGGAGTTCAAGATGTATAAATTCCGCTCCATGGAGCTTCAGCACGAATCCAAGGAAAAGAAAGCCTGGACAACCTTTAATGATCCCAGAGTAACAAAGATCGGCAAGTTTATCCGAAAGACCAGCATCGATGAATTACCGCAGTTATTCAATGTACTAAAAGGTGAAATGAGCCTTGTGGGACCCAGGCCAGAACGTCCCTTTTTCGTAGAGAAGTTCAAGGAAGAAATTCCAAGATACATGATAAAGCATCAGGTACAGCCTGGTATAACTGGCTGGGCTCAGATAAATGGTTTCCGCGGAGACACCTCGATTCGTAAGCGAATTGACTGTGACTTGTACTATATAGAGAACTGGACACTTGGACTGGACTTTAAAATATTATTTTTGACCATATTTCATGGTTTTGTAAACAAAAATGCTTATTAAAAAGGTCGTAACCGAAAAATAGGAAGCTTTTCCAATGCGTCCTGTAAAAGAAAGGTAAATATCATGGCTGTAAAAAAGAAAAGAAAACGCTTTAAGACGAAAGTTGTTATTATATTTGATTTGATACTTCTGCTTCTGGTTGTCAGTGTAGGTTATTATTTCTGGAAGGCCTCCAAAATGCAGGTGGATAAATCCGGCGATTCCTCCATCGTTACCAACAATCCGGATAATGAGGATATGGAGGGATATCGTAATATAGCCGTGTTCGGCGTGGACTCCAGAGACAATTCCGTAAAACAGGGTACCCATTCCGATACCATTGTAATCGTAAGCATAAACAATAAGACCAAAGATGTTAAACTGGCTTCCATTTACCGCGATACCTATTCCAAGATTCCGGATGAAGACAATGCTTTCAATAAGATTAATGCCGCATATTTTCGAGGCGGTTATCCATTGGCACTTAATACCATCAATACCAACTTCGATTTGGATGTAAAGGAATATGTAACAGTTAACTTTAAGGCAGTTACTGAGGTAATCGACCTGCTGGGAGGTATCTCTCTTGACATTACAAAAGAAGAATTAAAGTATGTAAATGGTTATACCAAGGAACTGAATAAAATCAATGGCACCAATGTGGGCAAGCTAAAATCAGCCGGAACACAGGTAGTAAACGGTACTCACGCTACAGCCTATGCCAGAATCCGCTACACCAAAGGAGATGACTTTAAGCGTGCTGAAAGACAGCGAATTGTAATCCAGAAAATATTTGAGAAAGCAAAAACCGCTGATCTTATAACCATAAATTCCATTCTGGACAAGATATTACCCATGATTCAAACCAATCTGGACTCCGCAAAGCTGTTACTGCTTGCCAAAGATATCATGTCCTACGATATTGTGGATGAAACCGGCTTCCCTTTTGATAAAAGAGCCTTTACCTATCACAAAGTATCCTATGTATTTCCGGTAGATTTAGTTGCAAATGTAACACAGCTACATCAGTTCCTCTTTGAAACAACCGATTATGCTCCTTCTGATAAAGTAAAAGAAATCAGTGCAGAATTAAAGCAGATTACTGATAACAATTGATAAATTAAATCTATTAATCTCTGATAATTATGTTCACTAAAATCAGGACCACCAGCTAAGCTGGTGGTCCTTAGACTATAGACCTATTGTTGTAGGAAGTTATGATGAATTATGATCTTTACGAAAGATGTTAAGACGTTTTCTATGTCATGATAGAATCCATGCAAAAGCAATGTATAGAACGCCATACGAACTTTTGTAAAAATGATGTTAATAATACTTTTGGATTTCTAGGATAATTTCATTTGAAAGTACAGATTCCAATTACGTAGATTTACTAAAGGCAACCCCCTCCAATATACAGGAAATTAGTACAAAATAGAAAGTACGCATACGCCTATGGAAAGGTATTAGAAGCCCTTTTCTCTGAAAATTTTGTGCTATAAGGTAAAGCAGATTGTCTGAGCGTAGCGAGTTATCTGATTTTCCTTATGTCCAGCACAAAATATTCAGAGAATTAGGGCTTCTTATACCTTGCAATCGAAGTATGCGTCTTTCTATTTTGCACTAATTTCCGTCCCATTGCCAAAGACTCCCGTTTAAAACTAACTATACTAAATCCATATCAACCAATTTCACTTTTGTGCAACCACCACTTCCACAATCTTATCAGCTACCGTTTTAGACGCTAATCCGTCTTCATAAAGCACCAGCCCCCTAAAAAACCCATTGACCCTATCCTCATAATAAGCACTATTGAATTCTAAAATACTATTCTCCAGCTGCTCCATATTTTCAGCTTTGTCATAAGGTAGGGAAGCATAGTCAAAATAAAAGCCTCTGCCATCATCGTATTCTTTCATATCGGATGCATATAAAAATACCGGTTTACCGGTAAAGGAAAATTCAAACATGATATTCGAATAATCCGTAAGAAGAATATCACATTCAGACATCAGCTCGTAGATATCCCGATAATAGGAAGCATTGATAACCCCTTTACCATATTTAAGAGCATTGCTTTGAGCTGCTACAAGAGGATGAAGCCTGACAGCGATCGTCCAACTGCCACCAAATCTCTCCGCAAGAACAGAAAGCAACCGTTCATATTCAAGTGAATATGCTGCCACATTATTTTTACCTTCTCTGTAGGTTGGTGCATAAAGAGCTATCTTTGTCTCTTTTCCTATGCCAAGCTCTTTTCTTAAACGATCTCCGATACCCATTCTGGGTTTGATAAGAATATCATTTCTGGGACTTCCGCATTCTAAGATTGCCCCCTTATACCAGAAGCTTCTGCGGTACATCTTCGTACAGAAATCACTGTTGGAAATATAAAGGTCCGTCATTGCCGAATCCCGTTTCGCATTCTTTATATAAGCTTCTCCAAGATGATCCGCATAGTCTTTTTCAATTTTCTTCAGTGCAATTCCACCATGCCAGGTCTGGATGTAGTATTGCTTCCTTCGCTTCTTTATATAGCTTTCCTTACGGTTATTATCAAGCCATACCCCGGCAGTTGCAAGACTGTAGATTGCTTTTACACTATTGCTCTTATACACAGTGACGTTCTCTGGTGCACCGGCAGCCTCCGGGTGATTGGTAATAAAAATCAGGTCCAGGTCTTTTCTGTGCCTTGCAGCCAGCTCTTCTGTCACATATTTCGCATTGTCACCAAACCCCCAGACATTACAAATAACTACTTTATTTCTCTGTATGGGCAATAAACGAAACAGTCCGAAAAGAGCTGTTATAGACAGATATCTGACTTTCTTATATATTTTAATTCCCCATTCCGGTGAGAACTTTTTTAACTGTTCACGTAAAGCCATCTCTTTAAACCTCTCCTTTTAATTTGAAAAGCTGATTTTATAAGCTCAAACTTCATCAGGCATAAAAATGCTATAAAGTAACATTTTTATGCCTGATTACGAATTAAGCGTATAGGAAGCTCCTGGTGTTGTCCTGGCCGTCATACCTTAGAATATGCTATTTGCATTTCATTTATTGAATGTAACACCACTACACCTTTACAGGCTCGTTTATGTCTCACACAAATTACCTTTCACTCGCGGAACGCCAAATCAGACACATGCATTTTCAGACACCCTCCAGCCTATTCAGAATATCCTCAAATTGTTTTGCTGTTTTAGACCAGCTTAAAGTACTTAAGCAAGAAACTGCATTCTTATCTCTTTCCTTTAAAAGGGAAGGATTTTTAATGGATTCCTTCAGCTTAACATATAAATCCTCCGCATCCAAAGATGTCAGCAAAGCACTATCTTCCGGGAAAAAGTAAGGGAAGGTTCCGTCTTCAAATTCAATAAGGGGTAGTCCTGTTGCAAGCATCTCATAAGGTACCAGGGACACATTACTCATGGAAGCAACCATGCCAAAGTCTGCTCTGCGGTACAAAGAAAGCAATTCTTTCTTCGTCAGCATACCAAGGTTCTCACCGCCTTCGGTACGAAAGCTTTTGTCTTCTCCATAATAAAGAAGCGTTAATTTGATACCATCTGACAGGAACTTCTCCTTCACCTGTTTTAGCATGTGCTGGGTGATATTTGGCAGTCTTTTGCCATAGTATTTTAAGTAAACCGCAACCACGATTTCTTTCTTCTTACCATAACTGTCATAGTCTCTTTTATAATGTGGATATTCAGCGCTTTCATAAGGGAATTCCACAAAATCAACTGGAGATACGGGCTGACAGTTCTTCTCTATCATTTCTTTATTCCAGGCGCCAAGACTTACCATATGAAGTCCCTGCTCATAGGTTTTCTTAGCCATTAAGAACAGCTCACCAAAGGAAAAGAAATATGGTTCATAGTCCTGGATAAAGTACATCTTATAACCGGGTATTCTCTTTGCAAATGCAACGGTGTCCCAGGAAGTTGCTACTACAATATCAGACTTAATATCCTCTAGCTGCTTGTTGGTATACATTTTTCCAAGATATCCCGTAAGATTGCTTGCCGCAATCTCCTCCATGTCCGACTTGCTCTGAGGCTTGTATACCACATACCCCACCTCATGACCAAGCTTTGCAAGCTCCGTTCCCAAACGCAGCATAGAGGTCTGTCCGCCGCTGTACTTAGCCATTCTCTCTACCACAAATAAGATCCGCTTGATCTTTTCCGGTTTATTATTGCTGATAACTGATACATCATAATTTGCTATTCTGTAATTTACAAGTCTTTTCTCCGTCTTAGCCTGTACACTGTGCAAGATACCTTTCACCTTAATCTTTAAGATGCTTTTCCACTTGTTAACCATAGGAAGTTCTACCTTTCTCCCTTAATTATTTTCTCAATTACCTTCACGACTTTAGCGGAAGCTTTTCCGTCATCGGCGTGATTATATTTGTTATAAAAATTATTGAACTTGTCTTCGTACATACTGCTGTCGTAATTTTTAATCGCTGCTGCGAGTTCCTCTGTTGTACCCACAATCGGTCCGGGTGCCTCCTCCAGAAAATCAAAATAAAAGCCCCTTAAATTATTCTTATACTCTTCCAGATCATAGGTATAGAAAAACATAGGCCTTTTTAGCAAGGAATAATCAAACATAACAGAGGAATAGTCTGTTATCAGAATATCTGCTACCAGATAGAGGGTCGATATATCTTCACACATGTTGAACTCATATACAAAACCGCCGTATGTAGACCAGTCGATATTGTCCTTTACCAGGTAATGATATTTCACCACACATACATACTCGTCCCCGAATTCTTCTTTCAACATGGCAAAATCCATCGGTGTATTAAACTTATAGGCACCTTTTGCATAATATTCATTATCACGCCAGGTTGGCGCATACAAAAGAATCTTTTTATTCTCCGGAAGACCCATCTGTTTTTTTAATTTATTGATATAATCCTTATTATTACCGTAAAAAAGGACATCATTTCTCGGATATCCTATTTCCAGCATATTTTTATCAAAAGCAAAAGCTCTTCTGAAGATTTCGGTAGAATAATGATTCTGGGATAACAGATAATCCCAGGTTCTTGTATTGATAAAGAAACTTCTCTTGTATTTATCGATGTCTGTTTCGCCGGCCATGTTAACGGAATCCATGTCAAGGGCTAATTTCTTAAGGGGAGTACCATGCCAGGTCTGGATATACTGGACCCCTTTTCTCTTTTTCAGATAATTAGGCATTCTGGAGTCAGTAACCCATACCCCTGCAATACCCATTATAAAAAAATAACGTGTTCTTGTCCGCTTCAGCTTTTTGGCACTGCCTGGTATTTCTGTAGCAATGTTATCCAGGAAAAAATAGCAGCGGTACTTTTTATCCAGTCCCTGTTTCACCATTTCCTCATAAATGGCCTTCGGATTGCCGGTATAGTTTCGGCCCATGTTACTTTCAAAAATAATAATGTTCTTATTTATAGGAAGAATCGAACTTTCAATACGGTATAGTAGCATAACTGCTTTTTTTCCAAACCGCTTGATCATTTTCTTGCATTTATTCTTAAGTCGTTTAAGTTGGGGCATATATTTACTCCGATATCGTTATTTTTTTACCCCTAAATTCAGGTCATTTTTTATCTTAGTCGTAGATATTCCATCTGTTCTCGGCAAATAGACAACTTCACAGTATTCTTTTAAGAAGTCAAACTGTCCTTCCCAATCATCTCCCATGACAAATACATCTACCTGGTTGTCCACCACATCCTGAATCTTCTGTTCCCATGTGTATTCCGGTATTACTTCATCCACATAAGTTATTGCTTCCAGGATAATCTTCCTGTCCTCATAGCAGTGGTAAGCAGTTTTATGCTTAATTGTATTAAACTCATCTGAGGATAAAACAACGATTAAATAATCTCCAAGCTCTTTTGCTCTTCTCAACAAATTAATATGGCCTACATGTATTAAATCGTAGGTTCCGTAAGTAATGACCTTTTTCATTTTAACCTCTATTCTTGCGCACGCTCTTTGCGCATAGCAAGTTTGTGGTGCGCAAGCACAAACTTGCGGTTGAAAAATTTATTTTTCAACCTAACTCCTATCTATGCACCCTTCGCGCATATTCCGGTACTTTCTTTCAAGGCTTTAAAATCCCTGGTTTGGTTTTTCTTCTTATTATCTTCAAGAAACGGAGGACACATACAAGCAGATATTCTGATTGCGCTGTATCCTCCATTTATTAGCATAACATATCTAATTATATCTTGTCATTAAATATTATTGAAAATTTCTTATGATTTCTTTAATCTGTTAAGACCACTAAAGATCGCTCTGATAGATGCTCTGGTTATATTGGAACTGATACCTACTCCGAATATTGTTTTTCCGGTATCCATGCTGAGTAAATGGATATAAGCCGCAGCCTGAGCACCGGAGCCTTCTCCCAATGCGTGCTCGGAATAATCCAATATCTTTATGTGAATACCAAGTTCTTTCTGAAGCCCTCGAAGTACCGCATCAATGGGACCGTTACCGGTTGCTTCAAAGGTTTTCTCAATACCCTCCTCTGTGTAGGTAACTTTGGCAAGGGTGTCAAAAGGATCACTGGTTTCTGTCAGATCTTCAAAGCGGCTTCTTCTAAAATGAAGCGGTTCCTTCTGCTCCAGATAACTTTTCTTAAATTCTTGCATAATCTGATCCGGTGCTACTTCACCCTGCTTCTCAGAAATATGCTGTATGTTATCCGCAAATTCCTTATGCATTCCTTTGGGAAGTTTAAAGCCATAATAGGTCTCCATAATAAAGGCTACGCCGCCCTTACCGGACTGACTGTTAATACGGACAATGGGCTCATATTTTCTTCCGATGTCTGCCGGATCCACCGGCAGGTAGGGTACTTCCCAAATTTCCTTCTGCTTAACCTGCATGGCGTGCACACCCTTATTGATAGCATCCTGATGTGATCCGGAAAAAGCAGTAAATACAAGCTTACCGCCATAAGGATGACGTACATGTACAGGAATCTTACATAATCTTTCATATACTTCTATGATTTCATTGATATCATCCAGTTCCAATTCCGGATTAATACCTTGTGAAAACATGTTATAGGCAATTGTAAGCACATCTACATTACCGGTTCGTTCGCCGTTACCAAATAATGTTCCTTCAACACGGTCTGCACCTGCAAGAAGTGCCAGTTCACTGGCGGCTACGCCGCAGCCTCTGTCGTTATGAGGATGTACGCTTAATATAATGGAATCTCTGTTGTTAAAATGGGTATGCATCCATTCTATCTGGTCTGCATAGACATTTGGTGTAGTCATTTCTACCGTGTTGGGCAAATTAATAATGATTTTATTATCCGGTGATGGTTCCCAGATATCCTGAACAGCTGTGCAAATATCCAATGCAAAATCAAGCTCTGTTCCACTAAAGCTCTCCGGTGAATACTCCAGTATAATCTTTCCCGGAAAAGACTTGGTGTATTCTTTCACGAGTCTGGTTCCATTTACTGCAATCTCTTTGATTGCTTCTCTGTCCATACCAAATACAACATCCCGCTGAAGAGTGGAGGTTGAATTGTATATATGAACAATGGCTGTCTTAATACCTTCCAAGGCTTCAAAAGTCTTCTGAATCAAGTGATCTCTGCATTGTACCAAAACCTGAATTGTAACGTCATCAGGAATCAGCTTGCGGTCCACTAACTGTCTTAAGAAGTCATACTCAATCTGTGAAGCAGAAGGAAATCCAACTTCAATCTCCTTAAAACCTAATTTTACAAGCAGTTTAAAGAATTCAATCTTCTCTTCTACAACCATAGGCTCAATTAATGCCTGGTTACCATCTCTTAAATCTACACTGCACCATATAGGTGCTTTTGTTATCTGCTTATTTGGCCAGGTTCTTTCTTTAAAATCCACTACCGGTGCGCTCTGATATCTTCTAAAATTCAACATGATCCATCCTCCTATAATTTCCGTGATATAATGATAGTTTATCAATTTACATCATTGCTACGGAGTCGATAGATCACACTGTATTTCTTTACGATAAATAACTTGGCACTGTCTACTCTAGTCCCATCCTTATCATTCCTTTGCTCATATTGTTGCTGGTATTTGTGTATACCTCTGCTCAGTTAATCAATAAAATCAGCGTATTTGTGTTACCAGATACACAAAATGCATCTTTTTTCAGTTTTCTTATGAAAGAATGCTATACAGATAGATTATCTGTATCATTATACTCTCCTGAAAGAACTGCTATAACTGCATAGAAGTTATTGTTAAAGATTATAGCATTGTGACTGGAATATTACAAGGTTTATTTTTAATCAAGAGCAACGAATATTTATACGATAAGTTTACTCCTCTAGGATATCTCCCAAGCCATCCTCTACCGCCTTGGAAAGAACGGAAAGTGCCTTTTCCTCGTCTTCACCTTCACAGGTAATTTCAATCTCATCTCCCGTTTTGATACAGGCCCCTAAAACACTCAGTACACTTTTTCCGTTCACATTGGTATTTTCCATTGAAATGCTTATCTTTGACCGAAACTCTATCGCCAGTTTACAAAACATACCGACGGGTCTTAAGTGTAATCCGTTAGGATTTTTGATTGTCAATTTCCTGCTTACCATCCTTAACCCTCCTTAAAAGCTGATATGTACAGAGAATAGCAGCATTTGTTCTAACTGCTTTATGTACCGGCACCGCTGACGGATACCATCACACTGAGTGGATCCAGTGTGACTCCGTCCGGTAAATCCAGTCCGACATTAAAATAATCCGTTCCGACTTTGGCTCCTTTTAAGTCTATATATGGCTTTAAGTTATATTTATTAAGCATATTCAGATAGTCACTGTTGCCATAGAGCTTCACATGCATGTTTGCGGTTCCTGTTTTTGCTTCCATACCACTGGGTATATTCCTCAGCTCTATCTCACTGCTGTCATAACTTAAATCCTTACTATCCATTTTTTCTATCTTAACCTTGATTGCAGCTGTCTGGTTATCATCAATCAGAATTACATCGTCCTTAATAAAATCTGTTATATTAACCTGATCTTCAAAATCTTCTCTCTTGTTTGTTATATTGTAATCACCAGAAATGTATGGAACCTTGTCAAGTTCGTCCTTTTCTCCGGCAATCACTACCAACTTGGGTTCAAAATCCTTATCCACATACTTATACCCCGGATACGGTTCACCGGTTACTTCAATATAAAGCCTAACCGTCTTCGTCTGAAGCAGATTTACGGTAACCTCCACCTCTTCTGCACTTAACTTAAACTTATCCGAATCCATTAAGGTACCGTTATTATCATAAACCTTTGGTACGGCAGTATCCGTAAAGGATTGCCTTTTACCGGCAACATTAACCTCTACCACAACTTCTTTTATTTTGCTGACTACGGTTTCAGCACCACTGACCTCTATTATATTGGGACTCGCTAACTTTTCCTTTACATAATAGCCAGAGGCTACTTCTCCGTTTGCCACCACATTAATTCGGAATTGCTCTGTCTTCAAATTCTCAAGACTGACTTTCATTGTTGAGATATTTTGCGTTTTCTCAACGATATCTCTTTCATGACCTGGAACAGTCACTTTTATTTCCGCAGCATTTACCACGGACAGCTCTGAAAGGTCTGCTACTGCTTTGATATCAGATTTGCTTAATGACTCCAGCACAGATCTTTTCGCTCTGATGGTAACATTGACGCTATTTCCGGATACCACCTCATAAACCTTGTCTTTTTGGGCCACCGCATTTTCATTAATTATAGAAACTTCTATATCATTAAAGTTTTTTTCTTTCACAGGGTCTGCTATATTTAAAATAATAAGCCAGGTCAATATAGCCATAAACAGGGACAGCAGTTTAAGTCCAAGATTTCTAGTCAGCTTCTCTTTCATTCTTAGACCTCCCCTTCCATAATTTAATTTTCTTTGTATCCACTACTTTATTCTGAAGAGTGAGTATTTTATTTTTCAAATAATCTCCATCCACATTACGGATTAAAGTTCCACCCATCGCAAGGGATACCTTACCGGTTTCTTCTGATACGATAATTGTAAGGCAATCGGTAATTTCACTTACTCCGATACCGGCTCTGTGTCTCGTACCAAGTTCCTTGCTCAGATGCATGTTATCGGATAAAGGTAGATAACAGGTGGCGGCAGCTACTCTGTTGCCTTTTATGATAACCGCTCCGTCATGCAGCGGTGTATTATGCTCAAAGATATTGATCAGCAACTGGCTGCTTACCAGGGAATCAATGGCAATTCCTGTATTTTCGAATTCCATAAGGGATAGTTCTTTCTCTATTACAATCAGAGCACCTGTTTTGGCTTTTGCCAGCTCAAAGGTAGCTTTAACAATATCTGCGACTGTTTTCTCAGAGAATCTGTCCCCTTTGTCCTTGGAGTCGTTAAAATTAAACAGGGGAGTCACAAGATGATTCTGTCCCAATTGCTCCAGTGCTTTTCTGAATTCCGGCTGGAATACAATGATAACTGCAATAATGCCTACATTCAGACTCTTATAGAACAGCCAGAGTATAACGCTTAAGTCCAATACAGATGCAAAAAGCCAGAGAATAAGCAGCACAATAAGTCCCTTAACCAGAATCCATGCTCTGGTCTGTTTTACCCACACAATAACATTGTAGATAACAAAAGCCAGAATAAGGATTTCTATAATATCGGTCAGTCCGATATCCGGCAAAGAATACCAGCTTATATATTCTTTAAAAAAACTTATAATTGTCTGCATTAAAACTCACCCGCTTTACTTTTTACTGATGTTATAAAACTTACGTTAACCTCGTGTATAAATAACTTCTACTCTTCGTCCTCGAATTCATCCTCCTCAAGCATTACATCCTCTTTCAGATGTTTACCGGGTATCTGGGTTTTCTGAGTATTAAATCTCTTTACATTGACCTGAGGCGTTGTAACATTTATCTTAGGTACTGCCTTAACATAGTAATAATAATCGTCGTCTTCAAATTGCACATGTTCCACTGCTGAGTAATCTAAGGATAGGTGAAAGAACTGTATGATTCCTGTTATAATACCAGAGATCAGAGTCCCTACAATCATAGTCCCAATCTCATCCGCGGTATTAAATTTCAGGCTGGATATCAGGAAGCCCAAAATAATAGCAAAGCACCCCGCAACAACAGCAATTTCATGAGAATAGTCAAACTTCATCTTCCACACAACCCAGGTAATCAGGATTGCCAGTGAGAAAACTATCATTGAAGTAAACAGCTGTTTATTATCTTTTAATCCATCGACTACATAAGAATAAACAGTCATGGTATCTTCCAGGCTGACGGTAACTTGTATGGAAGCCGCTTCCTGTATTATACGCAACAGAAAATATATTATAACTCCAAGGCATGTGGGGATTATTGCTACCGGTGTTGCAAAAACACCTAACAATAAGGGTACCACATAAGGTATTTTTAGATAAAACAATATGGGAACTGCAAGCACCACCACACCAAGCTTCGGTGTAAATCGTAAGAAGAGGCAGTACATCACAATAAATATTATTAGTATAATTGCCGACAATATGACTGAAACTGCGTAAATATGCAAAAAAGCTACCACACCTGCAAATAAGAGCAGTACTGCTGAAGGGGTGAATGCACATAATAGCGATAAAGCAAGAAGTATCGGCATCTGCTTTAAGCGGTCATCATACCCTATGGTATTGTTCAGGGTCAGAAAGATAACCAGTGCAATAATAAACTTAAATACGGGCTTCATATAGATATCATGTTTCTGATATAAGCTTTGGAGTCTCGCCCTCAAGACTAACAATGTCATCATTTTTTTGCCTCCCCCTAATCTATGGTACTGTCGTCCTGATAATGCTTATTCAGCTTTTTTAACAGTTTGAAGTACTTAGACAGGTTCTTTCTGGAATAATCATACTTAATGGAGTAACCGATCAAGGCACCGGTTATATAAACAGCCATTATAATAATATAAAAGCCAAGCAGGTACTGCCCTATACGGACGATGTTCAGGGTAACGATCTTACTTATGAGAAATTCAGCATGGTACAAACCAACCAAACACAGAATTAACAAATACCCAATCGTTATACTTACCGCAGTCTTGATAACCTGGTATCTGATATAGTCTGTTTTATAGTATTTGCTGATTTTTATATCCTCCTTGCATTTTCCCTGTTCAAAAGCAGCCAGTTTTGTCATAATCTTTATCTTTTTATTATCTAACATCTGAATCCTCGCTTTCGCTTACCCTATGGAAATTATATCGCCGGGTAAATTCCCGCTGTCCTGTCATGAAACTCTTACTTTACGAAAGTGAGGACAACTGAATAGTTATGGTTATTATATCATAACCACCCGATGTTTTCGAGCCTTATTTTTCAAGTTTTCAGGTTTTTCCTGTATTTTATACCTTTTTTCATGAGATTTTTATTGTTCTTTCCATGGAGCGATATGCTATTATAGAAGGAAAGTACAGAATAGTATGTCATTTTGTGGAGTGGTGAATGCTTTTAAATAAAAAAAGCAGTTAAACAATAACAACAGTTTAACCACTTTTATGATGATTTTCACAGACCTTGTTATTTTATATTGGAATTCCAACGGTAACTTTAAATACAAGATTGTCATAATAAAAATCAATATATCCATCATACTTTTTCACGGTTTCCTTAACGATCTTTATACCTAAGCCATGAATTTTTTTATCCTCTTTATCTGTAAGAAGTTTATTTCTCTTCTTTATGATGGAATTTCCATAATTATTTTCAATTTTAATTATGAACATATCATTTATATTTTTCAAGGATAATCTAACCCAACGATCATCTTCCAGCTTGGTAGCTGCCTCGATGGCATTGTCTATTAAATTGGATAAAATGCAATTTATGTCCCTGTCGCTTAGTTTTATTTCTTTTATCATATGGATATCATAAAGCATTCTTACATTAAGGCTTCTTGCTTCCATGCTTTTACTGTTTACGATAAAATCAATAATATCATTACCTGTCCATACTTCCATATCCTTATCATTGAAGGGTTTTATTATATCTTCCAAATAAGTTAGTGCTTCGCTTTGTCTCTGTTCTCTTACATATTTACGCAATATATTTAAATGGTTTTTAAGATCATGTGCTGTCTTCGATTGTTCCTCGTGTATTAATTTTAAGGAGTCATAATTCTTTTCCAGTACTATATTTTTCAGTTCAATCAGGTCTTTTTTTTCTGTAGTTATTTTATAACCAAGATAGAAAGCCACCGCTATCAGACATAAGATGAGGAATACCAGATAGGAAAGCCAATTAACCACGGTTGAGGAGTTAATTTCTACGATAATATAGTTAGCCAGATATCCCATTGCAATATAGCTAATTATACAGATTAGCAGAATCAAAAGTTTATACTTCTCAAGTACCTTTCGATACTTCAAAATTCCGTGAAATCTTGATATAAGCGTAAACACGATAATAAATTGAACAAGTTTCATCGCTAAGGAATAAAAAACCCTAATCAAAGAATGAGAGCTTGTAATGATATTTCCGTAAAAACTATTTCCAGTAAAGAGACTAATCAATACCAAAAGGTTTAACTCTGAAAAAGCAATGATAAATACTAAATAGATTGCTGATAAGGTCAAAGTATATAAATAATGCTTTTTAAATACAAAACAAGCTGTAATTGAAATATACGCCACACTAACATAAACGATATAACTTGAATATAAGTCATCATTTTGTAGTGCTAATAAAAAAAAGCTATAAACTAAGGAATATGGTATTAATTTTATTATTGAATTTCTTGCCCCCAATAAAAATCCAATAAATTTATAGCCTACATATACCTCTAAAAAATTCACTATTATCTCCGTCGATATAAAAACTATATATTCCATTTACTCTCACTCCAGTAGTTAAATATTTTAAGTTTGACATCCTGGGCATATACTCGTCCAACGTGTAATATTTCTCCATCTCTCATATAAATATCATTAGCCTCTAGTTTGATTACATGAGAAATATTTACGATATACCCTCTTTCTATGAATAAAAACCTCTCTTGATCTAATTCAAGAAAAACATCCTTCAAACTTTTACGGACTCTACTGGTTTTATCATTACATACTAACATGGAGTTTTTTCCGTCCTTGTATATGTAATAAATGTTCTTAAAGGAAACTTTTTCATATCTGCTGCTATTGGAGATCAAATAGAATTTATCATCTATGGTATCAAATGTCGGAACTAAGTCATCCAGCGCTGCTACTAGCTTAAGGGATATCATGGATTTAGGAATATATCGAAATACATTGTATTCATAACCAATTAATGAATATTTAAGATGTGATGTAATAAATATTATAGGGGATGTTGTATCGCCTCTTCTTATTTTCTCTGCTATTTGTATACCGTTATAATTAGGCATCTCAATATCAAGAATATAAATATCATATTTAATTTCTTCACCTAGATCAAACAACAACAATTCACTTTTATCATAACACTGAAGTTTTATTGCTTTATTTTTTTCATTAAAATATCTTACTATAATATCTTTTATTTCCGTAATATATACCTCATTATCGTCGACTACTGCAATTCTAATCATTTGAACCACCCCCTTTACATATTATACCAAATCTCAAATAATATGGAAAGTTATTTCTAGGCTACATTTAAGGACATAATCAAGTATTTTAAGGTCAGCTTATAGTTGGGATTTGTGGAATGCTTATAATGAAGTAAAAGTACAGCTAAAACAGAAAAGGTGGTCAAAGGTGTTAGATTTTATCTCAAACAAAAGTACCTGTTTACTTATGAGAAAGAATTCTATAGAGGAAGAGGATAAAGAGTTATATATGTATGGCTTTTATATTATTTATTCTACTTTATTTATTATTTTAAGTATAACTGCAATATCCTGTTTTATTTTTAATGATATAATCTATAGCTTTCTTTACATAATTGTTTTTATTCCAGTAAGGGCTTTTGCAGGAGGATATCATTCTAATAGTTACTTTGGTTGTTTTTCAATCAGTAATGTACTCTTTATAATTGCTACGTTTTTAACAATTTTTTTAAATAACAAACCCGTGCTTATGCAATTCATCTTGTTACTTTTTTTCTCATTGTATATTTGCTGGAATCAACACTCCGAAAAGAAAGAGGAACCAGAATTTACCCGGGAAGAGCATAATAAATTTCATAGAAATGTTACGATTCTATGCATTTTCTGGTATTTCGTTTTTGGTATCCTACAGTACTTCACAAGAAATAGCGGCATGATAGTCTCGGCTATGCTTATTGTTGCTATAATGATACATATAAAAAATAGAAAGGAGAAAAATCATGACAGCAGTTTCTAAGTTAGTGAATTTACTAGCATCCATGAGCTTAAATACCAAATCAGCTTTTTTCGCTTATCAGCCGAAAAGACCCACTAAAATTATTAAGAAATAGTTTATTCAGTCAGTTTTCTTCCTTAATTGAACCATTTATTTTAAAAAAAGTGGCTGTTACCTTTCCGATTCTTCAATCGTTAAGTGTGACAGCCCCTTGGTATCTTTTCATCAATATATCCTTCTTTATCTTTTCACCTTACTTTTCTCTGTTACTATTATCGAACCTTTTGCTACAATCTTTTGATCGACATATGCGGTCACTTTAGCTTCTATATAGTTATCCCAACTATGTATATTCCTTGATTCTAATATAATCTGGTCCCCCGGTTTGATAATTTTATAGTGACGCATCTTATTCACTCCTGCCAGGTATCCTATCTTTGCTTGTGAATCTTCATCATTTGTGTATGCGTACATAATTCCACTGATTTGAGCTAATGCTTCAATTAATAATGCCCCTGGAAATATATTATTATCAGGAAAGTGACCTTGAAAAAAAGGTTCATTATGACTTACATTTTTAATACCCAGTGCATATTCTTTTGGTTTTACTTCTAAAATTCGATCAACAAGTAAAAACGGATACTTATGCGGTAATATTTCTTTTACATCTCGTAGATTCTCAGTTATGACATCATCTAATCCTGTCTCAACGGCATTATTACCATACATAACCATTAACCTCCTCTTCTAATCTCTCTACAAAATCATCAATAAATCTTGTATCATATAATGCAGCATTATATTTGATCTCAAATTGTATTTTTCGATTCTCTTCTATAACACCAAAATAGAAGCTTCTGTTTGTTATATCCGGGTTAAAATTGATAGAATTGATTTCTTCTATCAGCTCCGGATATTTTTCCAAACAAGACCAATTATTCTGATAATTAAAGCAAATATCAAATATCTCACCATCCTCCAGCTCCTCCATCGGTAAAAGCTGATACAAGCAGCTCTGAGAAATATTTTGATGCATCAACATATTCTGTACTTCTTTTTGAATCGTTTTTAAAATATCCCCATCTTCCCAGGTAAATATCAAAGGTAATACATTTGTAAACATTCCCAGTACTCCGTTATCAATTAATTGATTCCTTCCTGGTAAATAGCATCCAATTCTCATCGTATCAGCATTTGTGTATAGCCTAATTACTTTTATAAAAACCGAAAGTAAAGCTATAAACAGGGAGATATTATTCTGCTTAGACATTTTCATCAAATTACTATACATATCTTTGGAACAATTATAATGATAAAGCTCAAAGCTTATATCCTTATTCGTACTTGTGGCAGCCGGCAATTTTGTTCTTAATGGAGATTTGTCAAGTTGGCCTTTCCAAAAATGAATTGTTTTTTCTTCTAAAAAGTTATTTTTACTCAAATAAGAGATAAAACCCAATCTTTCTTTTCCTTTATCATTACCGTACAAACTAAAAACATCTGAAAGAAAATATTGAACAGAAATGAAGTCTAATAAGATGTGTTTTACATTAAGAATAATTTCTTTATCCTTGACTTTTACAACTTCCACCAACTCATCCCCAAAAAGATCCAGATATGAAATTTGATTTACCAATTCACCTTCCTGGGTTTGTTTGATTTTTAGTGACTGTGGTGTTTCTTTTAGTATACAAAAGCATCTGTTCCTTTTACGTATAAATCGAACTCTAAATGTTTCATTTATGGACATTATCGTGTTTATACATTGTTCCAGTCTATCAATATCAGGTTCCTCTTTGAATTTTATCCTGTATATTAATGAATATCCCAATAACTCAGACTTAGATTTTTGACTGTTAATTGCCTTTCGCTCTAAATCAAATAATTTTTTTTGTGATTCAATGATTGGATATTCTATTTCGACCGGACTACTATTCGTCACCGGGGTCATGCTGCTTTTTAATTGTGGATTAAGTGACTTTAAGTAATGAAGGATTTCCTCTATTGTTTCACTGGCATATACCTTAGATATGTCCAAGTCTATATCATACCTAGTTAAGATATCACTAATAAATGCTAACATTGTAATCGAATCGCCACCTAAGGTGTAAAATGATTTTCTCTTATCGATCCCATTGTATCCAATTAGCTTCTCCAGTAATTGAGAAATGAAATCTTCAATGCTTAGCTCCTGATTATCCTTGATATGATGCAAGAGCAAATGGTAATCAATTTTTCCATTTTGATTGATGGGGAACTCCTTGCAGTACCTGATTTCTTGCGGAATCATATAATATGGAAGTTCTTCTCTTAAACGTTTTTTGATTTCATTTATATTGTATTCTATCTCTCCCACATAAAAAGCATAAAGTCTGGTAAAATCATTTTCGTCTTTCTTGGTTATTACCCTGGCCTCTTTAATATTTGAAATTTTTTCTATTGCATGTTCTATTTCTTCAATTTCAACTCTATATCCATTGATCTTGCACTGTCGGTCTACTCTTCCAACAAATTCAAAAACTCCATTTTCATCTTGTTTTACAAGATCTCCCGTTCTATATGACTTAGGATGCGGCCCGTTAGGAATTGAATCAAAAGGATTAGGCTTTATCTCTCTTTTACTAATATACCCCATACCAACGCAGTCACCGAAAATAACCATTTCACCAACTTCACCAACACTTAAAAATTTATCTCCATCCATAACTCGTAAGATGGAATTACTTGTATTAATTCCGATTGGTATGGACTTCATTTTTTTTATATTTCTCTTGTTTAATTCATAATAAGTGACCAACACCGTACATTCCGCAGGACCATAGGAGTTATATAAAATGAAGTTATCCTTGTCTATCAGGTCTATTACTTCTGCAGCCAGATTATAACTTAATACATCACCAATACAGAAAATTACACTGGTATGTAATCTAAGACCTCTATGGCATTTTAAATGATTGGCTATTAACCGCAGGTAATTGGGGGTAGCATCTATAAGATCAATCCGAAAATTATTCAGATACGTTACTATTTTTTCCCCATTTTGCTTTTCATCCTCAGAAATAATATGTAAATTATGTCCCTTAAACAAACTGGCATAAATCATAAGTACACACATATCAAAACCAAATGGTGCAATAACACTTGTATTGATATTCTCTCGATTTGGCAATGAAATGAATTCCTTCGCCCATTTGTTATACAATTCTATTACATTAAAATGGTTGATTAATAAACCTTTTGGTTTTCCTGTTGAACCGGAGGTATAAATAATATAAGCACCTAATTGCTGGTGAATTATAGGTAATTTAGCAGGATTAAATACATTGTCTGAATCAGAGAAATTTGATTCAAAGATATTACGGTATCTTTTATCATCAATAAAAATACAAGCATCTGAATCTTCCAGCATAAACTGTTTTCTATCTTCCGGATAACTTATGTCAATAAACATGTAAGTGCATCCAGCTTTTAAAACTCCCAGCATAGCAACGATGCAATCTTTGCTTCTTTCCATACTAATGGCTACAACGCTACCCACTGTAATCTTTGAAGATACTATGTAGTATGCCACGGTATTACTTCGTTCCTCTAATTTATTATACGTATAACTGCCCTTTGAATCTGTCAGCGCCGGTAAATCGCTATATCGATCCATGGCATCCTTAAAGTATGTTATTATTGATTTCTCCAATTATAACCGTCCCCCATCCACTACTAATGTTTGTGCTGTGATATAAGATGAACTGTCGCTTCCAAGAAAATACACTGCGTCAGCGACTTCCTCCGGTTTGCCTAGACGCTTTAAAGGAATCTCTCCAATAGATTTTTGGATTTTTACATTGTTAGTGTCAACCATGTCAGTATCTATAAATCCAGGGGCTACTATATTAGCTCTTATATTTTTTCTTGCATATTCTCTCGCCAGACATTCAGTTAAACCAATAAGTCCAGCCTTGGAGGCTGCATAATTCGTCTGCCCCGCATCCGGCCGGATTCCCCCCGTGGAAGAAACTGTAACAATACTTGCCCCTGATTTAAAATTAAGATTTAAAAACAACGATTTAATGACATCCCTGCATCCAATTAGGTTCGTATTTAATACACTGTGAAAGACTTCATCCGTCATTGTTATAAAAGAATCATCTCTGACAATTCCACTGCAATATACAATACAGTCAACAACAGAAAAAGTTTTGTCTACAAAATCACTAAATTTTTCTATAGAGCTCTTATCAGTAACATCTAACTGACACGAATGAATGGATACCGGAAGGTCATCTGTATTTATGATATCTTCCACACTTTTATTCGATTTGTGATAACTATAGATTATATTATAATCATGGGTTGAAAATTTACGTACAATTGCTGTACCTATCCCACCTGAACCTCCAATAATTACTGCACTTTTCATAAATCACCCATTTATCTTTCTAAACGCATTATTGTATAGTTTCCAGTTAAATCAAAGGAACAGATCGTGATACTGTTTACCTGTTCCGGTTTTAGGCTTTGGCTTAAAAGGGTTTTCGGTATATCATTCTTTTCAATCAACAATTTCGATAATAATACCTTTAAGCCCAGATCAGCTCCCAAACAATTACCAAAGTAATCCTGCGCTTGATCAATTATGCAGCTAGAAGGAAAATTAGAAGTTAGTACTTCCTTTTCAAACTTTCCTATTTCTGTTTTGGAGTCATTTATTATAACAACGTCTGTATCAGCGCCTAGATCCATCAGTTTTGATCGTAAATAAGCGTAATTCTCTGTTTCCATATCTTCATAAGGATTACAACCCAGGTTAATTGTATTAATATTCTTAATTGTAATGCCCTCAGTGTATTTAGCGTCTTCTACTAATCCGAAAACGACACATGCTTCTTTCAGATTCTGCTCTCTCCCACTTTGATAAATTAGTGACGCTGCCAGCTCATCGTTATACTCATCCAAACATCCTGCCATTATAAAATCTGCCTTTTCTTCCTTTAAGAGCATATCTGTCAGCATAAATTGATTGGAACCCATCAGCATGGTACTTGGACCTGTAATACCCAAACGAATGGATAAGGTACCAAGACAGGCATTATGTACAGTATTAGAAAACAGAATCGGACTGCAGGCATCCGGATCGTCGGCTATAACCTGCTTCGCAAATTCCATATTTGTTTCTAAAGGCCCATAGGATGTGGTAAAAATGCAACCGCTTTTATTTTTATCAGTTAAATCTATACTGTTTTGTGCTTCAGAATAGCAGTTCACGGTTGCAGTAGTTGCCAAATCAGCAAATCGGTTAATCTTTCTTTTATCTTTTTTGGATAAGCATGACTCAAAATCATTTTTATTGCTTTGTTGAATAATATTTTTATTGAATCTTTCCCATATTACTTCTGAATCATTTCCCATGGGGGTAATAAACCCTGCCGATACGATTTTCATTAGGCGACCGCTCCTTTCAATTCTTGATATCTATTTACTAATTTGTCCGGCAATGACAGCATTAATTGATTATTCATATCAGTTACAACATGAATGGCCTGGCCTGTACAAGAAATTTTATTGCCATAATAAACAATGAAATCAAAAATTATCTTGATATCATCTTCTATGTAAAACTTGAGTACTACCGTTGCAGATTGATTGCATTTGTACTTTATTGCGTTTATATATTTGATTGAAAAATGAGATATCAGGAATTTTATATCCTCTCCGAGTACATCTATACCAAATAAAGCAGGCTCATTCATAAACGAGAATTTTGCTTCTTCCACCAGTAATAAATATCTGCTATGGTGCAAGATACCATAAGCATCCATATCAGAGAAACGAGGAAAAACTTCATATTTATATTCTATCGCACCCTCCTTCATTCAGATATCCCTCCAACGACGATGCTGGCAGCATTACCTGCAAATGCAAAAGAGTTCGATAATGCATAATGAATATTTTTATAAACCAATTCTGACGGGAGCTCAACCTCTTCCAAAGAGTTAATGGGATTGCTTAAATTGATATTTGGATATACATAGCTATTGTTAATACTTAGAACAGTTGCAGCAAATTCTACAGCTCCTGCTGCTGCCAAGCAATGACCAACCTGGGATTTTATGGAATTAACATGACATTTTCCAGTCAATCTTTCAATCGCTTTGATTTCCATGCTGTCATTTATTTCTGTACCAGTTCCATGGGTATTGATGTAATCAATTTTAGCCGGGAGAACATCTGCTTGTTTTAGCGCTTGTGTCATAACCCTATATGCTCCATCACCAGATGGGTCTGGGCTGGTTGCATGATAAGCATCATTCCCAAGTCCGTAGCCTAATACTTCGCAATAAATTTTTGCATTTCTTTTTTGAGCTGACTCATAACTCTCAATAACAAAAAGAGCACCACCTTCGCCTAATGTAATACCATCTCTATCTTTGTCAAATGGTCTGCAAGGAGTGCTGCTTAAATTTTGTAATGAATGAAATCCATAACTCGAGAATTCTGTTAAGGGATCTATTCCTCCTGATATAACCATATCACAAATCCCGGAATTAACCAGTGAATATGCCGTTCCTATTGCAGTTGTTCCAGCGGCACAAGCTGAGGTATTTACAAAAACCGGACCTTTAATTTTTAGCTTTTTAGGTAGTTTATAAATATTACTTTTTGATATGGACTTTTCAATACTTCCTTTCACATGCCCGGAAACATAATCATTGACTCCCACTGAGGTTGCAAATGAAAAGCCAACTTTTTCATTTAATTCTCCAATTATCTCCGGAGTAATACTGGTATCCTCCAGTAATTGCAATATTAAATCCTCATACATGCATTCTAAACGAGATTTATCTTTTAAGCTCTGAACTTCATAAATGTATGTTTTATTTACCTGGCCAAAATAATCTGTTCGAATCTTATCTGTAGGAAATAAGGTGGTTTTTTTAATACCACCTATCCCCCTGACCGCATTCTCATTAAATTCGTCGATATTATTTCCATTGGCCGCCATTACACTGATTCCTGTTACAACAACCCTTTTCTCTGTTGACAATTTACATCACCTCATCTAATTTACTGTTAAGAAATTCTGCAATAGTCTTTACACTATGAAGCGCTTTCTTATCTCCATCTGCAAGTTTTAAATCATATTTTGATTTAATGGCTACCACTATCTCTAACGCATCAACGGAATCCAATTCGAGTCCTTCTCCCAACTCATCCTGGCTTGCAAATAAAGGGGCATCATAGTTCACCTCTTTGGCATTCACATCGTCTAATCCCAAGGCATCAATAATCATTTCTGCTACTTCCAAACATCTTTGCTCCATACTCATCCTACTCATAAACTGTATTTCCTCCTTTAATCAAACTAATTTTCCATCTTCTATGATTAATTGCTGTTCCCCATAATCTAAGATCTTTTTATCATGTGTTACTAAGACAACTGTTGACTGGCTTTCCTTCATGATATCCTTTAAGCATTCCATAAATAAAAGACTATTTTTTTTATCCAGATTACCTGTAGGTTCGTCTGCAAATATATAATCTGCTCCAGAAACAAAAGCTCTTATAATGGCAACTCTTTGTTTTTCTCCCCCAGAAAGCGATTGGATTTCTTTTTTCCGTATGTTACCTAAATTCATAATCTCCAGATATTTATCGATACGGGCTTCCAATTCCTTATTGACTTTTTCGTTGCGCAGCATATAGTTTAGTTTGAGATTATCTTCAACGTTCATAAATCCAAAAAGGTTAAGATGCTGGTATATAAAATTGATGTTATTTAATCTAAAATTATCACGTTGCGTATTCCTCAAATCATAAATTGATCTATCACCATATAAAACTTCTCCTTGAAGGGACTCAATAAGTCCTGCAAGTGCATACATAAAAGTTGTTTTACCTGATCCCGACGGGCCGGAAATAGTAGTTAGTATTCCATGCTGAATCTCACAGCTGATTCCATTTAATATATTTCGTGCCGACTGACCTTCTTTAATCGTATAAACTAAATTATTTGCTCTAATATTTGACTTACTCATATTCTTCTCCTAACTAATCCGATATTGTCAAGTATTTTCTAATATCTGAAGTAAATGCTCGTTTAATGGTTAAATGTAGAATCAATGAACCACCAATTAGTAATAGAACATATACAAAAAGCATTAATGTAATTGGAAAGGTCGTTCTAACAGGTACTGTTATAAATTCCAATGACATATCAACTCCCATTCCAATAAAAGTGATTGCCAGGAGAGTTCCTATTACCGTTGCAATTGTGATGACATTCATCATCTGGAAAAGATATGCTCTTTTAAGGGTCTTGACATTTGCACCCATAGCTCTGAATCTTGTGATATCAAAAACATTTTGATGAGAAACGGATATATAAAAGTGAACTAACATTAAGAACGATACCAGAATAACCATAAATGCAGATATTTCAAATATTTCAACACCATTTATTGCATTATCATAGCTATTGTCAGCAATCTCTTGTTTCGTAACCACATATTTGCCTATAACATTGGAATCGTTGTTTAACACTTCAATAACCTTCTCATTTGCTTTATGGATGTATAAAGCATTTATCATATCGATACCAATCTGACTCTGCATATACCCCTTACTTACAAATCCATATCTTCCTCTGCTTCCATTTGCCACAAAACGTCCTGCTATGGTAAACTCCACCTTGTGATCGTTAATCTGAAGAACATATTTTTCACCAATATCATCGTCTGAAATAAAATAGTTCGGTAAATAAATCCCTGAAAAGGTTGGATCATTTAACTTTGCAGCGGGATCGCTCCCATCTGTAAGCACCATCTTCTCCCCGTATTTTCCATAATCACTGTCAATGGAATAAATCGTGTTTTCATACCCTTCCATATCCATCATTTCTAAATTGATTCCATATGCTATTTGCGCCTCCGGATCCAGCTTAGAAATCAAATCCCTGTACTCATCCTCTGAGCGCTGCTCCACTACATTAGAGTGGATGATCAGATGATTGAAAAACATATTCTGCTCAACTGTATCTTTTGCAATATTTCGCATAGTAGTGAACATACCTATAAGTCCTGCACTCAACATAACTCCAACCACCAGTGTAGAAATAATTGGATTTGTTCTTTTATAGTATCCCATAAAAATTCTTTGGCTCAAGACTAATGATTTAAAACAGAATAAATCCCCAATCTTCAATAAAAGATGCTGAATACCAATGACTATGATATCTAAGATTAAGAAAACTCCGACAATGGGCAAAACCGCTAATGCTCCATCGTCTTCTCCCATACCCAATCCATAAATAATCAAAACCAAACCAATGATTCCTACTACCCAGTCCTTCGTCCCTAACTTCTTTATCGTATCTGTTTTATACGGGCTTCTCATCTCCTCCAGCGGATCAAAGGATGCTATTTTCTTTAAGGTAGCTAGCAAACATAAGGTAATAATAAAAATATGAATGATGAAAGCCCCTAAGATATTGACAAACCCAATCCATTTACTTTGTATGTCTAAGATATTGCTTAAGAGGGTGTAAAGTATTTCCATGAGTACAATAGCAATAGGAACAGCATAAATTTGATAATATATCGATTCTTTCACATAAATGTAAGAAAGTTGCTTTCTTGTAACACCGGAGAGCCTTAATTGGATATTAAACTCTTTTCTGGTTGAAAAGATAGTTTTTATAACAATTCTCAATATCCAAAGTGAAAACAAAATAATCATTACCGATATCGCAATTAACATATAAAAATACATTGTTAATTGTTCGTCTCTTGATATACGTTCTGTTTCTACTTTTATTGTATAAATTTCTCCTATTATCTTAGAAAAAACGCCTACTACTACCATATTTATTACTGATACTATAATAAAAACCACCATTTGTGATTTATTATTTTTATAAAGCTGTTTCAACAAAGAATTCATAATTATCACCTGTTCTGGCAAATACTTCATAAAGAAGTATTTGCCCAATTTAATAAACCAGATTATGGATTTACTAATACAATTAATTACAACAATCAGTACATCCAGTAAAGCCTGCTGTTACAATTTCTTCCACTTCTTCAAAAATCTCGTCTTTCGTATCTACCGTTGTTTCGTTCAGATTAACATTATCGATCAGATTTTTTTTATTATCCATTTGTAGTCTCCTCTTCTATTCATTAGCCGCAGCAACTGGAGCATCCAGTAAAACCTGCAGTTACGATTTCTTCAACTTCCTCGAACATTTCTTCGCTTTCTACAACATGATCCTTCATATCCTCAGCTTTATTTGTGATTACTTTTTTATCTTCCATTATTTAATCCTCCTTTTATTTTTGATTTTAATTGCAACAATTGGAACAACCTGTTAATCCTGCAGTAACAATTTCTTCGATTTCCTCGAAAATTTCTTCTCTTTCATTTGGAACATTCGTTATAACTTCTTCCTTTGTAGAATCGAATTTCTTATCCATTTTTTAACCCTTCCTTTCTTTTGATTTTCTCTCAAATAAATTTGTTACTATACTCAGAAAAGCATTTTTATGTATCTCTCCTCCCTTCTCTTCAAATTGTGAAAATAAATATTTAACAACAAAATTGCAAGAAACAATTTGTGTTATTATCAATTAACTCTTAACTCTGCTTAAAGAATGATAAATTATATTATGCAGACCTAAGGTAATAAAAAAAATAATCCAGGTGACTGACCAGGCTTCGGTCAAAGAACTAATAATCATATAAACGAAAGCGCAGGCAATCCATAAAAGCGCTGCTATTGTTCTAAAGTATTTTGGTCTGACTTCTAACAATTCTTCATCATATTTTAAATCAGAATTACTTTTTGCCAGAAACTGTGAACGATATACTAAAATAGCTGTTGGCGGGATACAGATCAAAGCAGCTATCACTATACCCAACTCATCTTTATCGTAGATATTATCAGCCGCAAGGAGTATAACAGCGGCAAAAATATACATGCTTACCGATATTGCTAATAAGAAAGCTGACTTTTCCTTTTTCATAAACTAGAAACTCCTTTTGATTTTATAGATAAATTTAAAGGTCAAATATATAATTATGACTGTGAATGCAATATATAAAACATAACTACTGATTTCAAATAACCCAAGCCAATAATTTATATTAACAAACATACTTACCAGGCTGGATACAAAGAGACCAAGTAGAATAAGTCCACATATTTGATATCTGTTATTTAATTTCACTTTATTTCCATTGAATAGGTTATTCAGATATTTGAACCCCTTCAGACGTAAATCTAGAATTCCCACCAGCATCGTCATCATAAAATATCCATCTGTCATACCGAACAGCCCTAAATTAGTAATAATTGTACTTATATTTGCTGAGATCCAAATATCTATTACAGCCCCATGAAAAAAATCAGGAAGCAATGCTTTTAATAAGATTCCTATAAAAGCCATAATTAGATTAAAATAGATTCCACCTGCCATAACCAATAGCTTTTTACTCTGTCTTTCCAGATTGAGACCAAAATATTGAACTAATATAATTGGATATATAAAATACCAACCCAGGCTGACATTATCAATTTTTACTCCTACATACCTGGCGATTGTACAATGCCCGATTTCATGGACCACCAATACTGCCCAGGGGAATACCGCAATGGTAAATATAATCTCCCACAACTTCATATTTACATAATCTATGCTTTGCGGCAGAAACATTCTATAATTCCAAAAGAAAAGGCCCATAAGAAGTACGCTTAAAAAAACGAACCCGATGCCTAATTTCGTGGAACCAAAGGTATCTTTGGCTTCGCTTTTTGGAAAAAAACTAAAAAATACTTTTCCTACCTTTTTGAATTCATTAAATGATCCTTTGGGTTCTACCTCGTTTTCCAAATAACCAAGTTTACTAAAGTTATTAAAAATGCGAGTATTGTCCTCATCTAACTCATCAACTTCTATCTCTTCGTTCTTATATTTATCAATGAATTTTGTAACAGCATTTGCATACTTGTAATCAATTTTCACAAAGCTGTTCAGCGACTTGATACCTACTAAGAGCAGCCTGCCTGAGAGGGTATAGTTGATGTTATAGCAAAGATTTTCTTTTACCTTCATCTCTTATATCTCCTTATGATATTTGTTGTACGCGATTAGCTTTTTGTTGATAAGATCCTTATTATCTTTATAATAATCCACTAAAAATCTGATTATTTTTCTGGTATAGATATTCATTAAGATACAACGTTCCTGTAACTCTTTGCTGATGCTTCCTTTTAAATTGTTTTGTAATCCTTTGCACCATACGCCGCATACTTTCTTAGCAATACACTTTTGACAAGCTTCATTGTCATAACGACAACCTTCTCTGACTTCCTTGAATCCTATATTCTCTTCTAAGCTCTGCAGGGAACTTAAGTTGTTGAACTCCACAGCATACTTTTCATGTTCCGTAAAGGTATGGCATGGGTACATTCTTCTATTAGGTGTAATTGAGATCGAATGACCCGCGGAACAATCCCTTTGTTCTACCTGCATAAGAATTCTGATCATCAAACCAATGAACGTTCTGGGGACCTTTGTTATGTCACCATTTAAGATTTTATCAATATAGTAATCTGCGGTTTCTGTACAGAATTGTTCGTACTTCTCCCGCGTGTCCTTGTCTTCAATATCAATACGATATCTGTCATCATCGGAACTAACAGGTATTAATTCATAGGTATTAATTGGCATCTCTTCCATTTCCCTGCACCATTGATTCACAGATCCTGGCTGATAGCTATCCAGGTGTTGTTTCGTGAAGGTATATTGTGCATAGATGTTAGTTCCTCTCTCTTTTAGTGTTTTTAAATTTCTAAATACAATATCGTATGTACTATCAATATAGTCAGCGACTCTATTTCTATCGTGAATCTCTTTCGTACCATCAATACTTGTGCCGATAATGATATTGTATTTGCAGATAAACTCCAAAATTTCATCATTTAGAATTGTTGCATTCGTATTGATCGATAATTGGGGTACTTTCTCTGAGGTCGCAAAAAGATATTCCACAAACTTTTTAATTTGCCGAAAGTTCAAGATTGGTTCACCACCAAAAAAAGAAATTGCCTTTACTCCATTATGGATTTCTTTGATCATCTCGTAGGTAGCCACATAAGCTTCGAAATCAAATTGACGTTTGGAGTCATGAATACCGTAGGTTCCCTCTTCGGCATAGCAATATTTACATTTTAGATTACAGGTCGTTGCAGCCAGATAAATAATAGTCGGCCGCCACCCTTCATCGTGTACGGAGGGAGCTTCAATTTTTTTTGGTACTTTCAAAAACTCTTTTTTGCCTCCATCCCCGTCGATAAAAATCTTTATGGCCTCACTATCAAACCAGATATTATTGTCTACTTTATACATATTCCGAAATCACCCTCTCTTTTAGTATTCTTTCAAATAATGACAGTTCTTCTTTTTCAATACTTGAAACAACAGTGTCTATTCGTTCATAATCTATTGGTTTTTCTTCCACAATGGATTTTTTGATAAGTCTTGCGACTTTTCTCCAAAGGTTACCACTTCTTTCAAGTTCTTCAAAATGCTGATTTATTTGAGTTTTTAATGCTTCGTTATATTCCCTTCTGTAAAAAAAGGAACTGCCGTTTTGAATACTCTGTAATAACACATATTTTGAAACCTTGTTCATTTGCTCCCAATTATTTCGTAATATATTATTAAAGCTGCGATAGAAATCGGAGCCTTTGATCCAACCTCCACGCTCATCTTCATAAAAATCAGACTGAATCAGCTGCCTGATGTTGTTTTCGATGCAATTTCTTTTATTTTCTTCGCTTACTTCTAAGGATTCCAGATATATCAATTTAAAGGGTACACCAAGAGGTTTTATTTTTAGTCCATTCAATTTATTAAGACTGCTTTTTGAAATTGACTTTTCCATGATACCTTCATCGTAGTCACCCTCTAATACTATGGTGTCATCATTCATACCAGCGATTCGGTAAGTTCCATAGGTATGAAAAAATTGTACGACATTTGTTTTTAGATCCTGAATCTTATCAAAATCCATGAATGGAAGGGTTACCATAACCCGGCTATACTGTTCTTGTTTTAAGGAAAATAGCTCCTCAATATCAAGATATCGATAGGCGAGTGACAACTTATCCAGTAATTCATCGATAAAGCAAATACCCCTGCCTTGAAGAATATATAGTGTACTGCCACCATAGGACATATGATTAATTGTGTTACTGAGCCCGCTGCATAAAACAGATTCATAATAATTTAAATTATCTAGTTTTTCTTCCAATAAATACAAATCACAACTTCTCACCTCTTTATTCACGCCTTTCTTTTTCTTAATGATTAATCATATAATATAAATAACTGTAAAAAAAAACGCATATTGACTTCAAACAACATAAAAATGACCTCAAAAAAAGAAGATGATCTCATTTCATAAAATCATCTTCTTATCTTAATTTATAGAACCTATTCCTTTTAAGATCATGCAGATAGGACTCGTATTCATTAATAATTAACTCATACACATCATCTGCCTCTTTTTTTTGTGGGTTCTGATTGCTATGATAATAATAAACACCATACCTCTTGTTATTTACATACTCAATTATCTCCTCGATTACTTCGTTAATACTTTTCGTATGATATTTTGATGCCGACCATCGTTTAATAATTCTTCGCAAATCTGTTTTGCTAAGATAATTTTTTTCAATTGAAATCTGATCAAAAAAGCTGTCCTTATCTACATTGTTTGCAGCCAAAATAAGATCAAAGGTATCCTTCTGCTGTTCATATACAAATCCCAGCTCCAAATATGCCTTTATGTGCAAAAAGGCTACACTGCAATATTCTCTGTCCTGCGTCTGATGAAACAGATTGATAAACTGATTCATCAATATTTCTAAGGTTTTTTCCACAGATATGTTCCTGTATCCAAGGGTACCGTAAAGTAATTTAATAGCTTCAATAATATCTCTTTCATTTTCTATCATTTTATAAACTCCTGAAGAATTCATTTTTTAACCGTTAATAACTAAGTTAAAATCATTCACATCACATTCATTGATTATTTGATAGAATTGTTTATCAATGCAGAGGTATATGCATTCATTCTCTTCATGATATTTACATTCACCAAAACATCTGCTGTTACAGTAATACAATTTATACAATTGCTCTGTGATAAGTCTATATATATATTCCGATGTTACTTGCTCCTCACAAAACTGATAATCCAGAATATCTTTGTTTATTTCTATTATAGAAAATAGATATTTTAAAAAAGGTATACTTACGAATTGATGTATCGGGATGTAAAAATGTCGCTTCTGATGTTTTTTAATCTCTTCAATTAGTGCCAGAACGATTTCCTTTGATATGATTACAAAGGAAGTTGTTGAGAAGTAAAGAACATAATTTTTTCTCATATTCCCTCCATGGATTAACTTACTTTTATATCTGTTTTCTTACGCTCTAAAACCAAATTATTTGTGCAGACAATTGTATAAACAAAGTCCTCTTCAAAAAATGTATACGCATCCAGCGTAGGAAAAAACCGGTAACCGGATTTAAAACCAGTATCTGACCATTCCACTGATGCAATCTGCATGATATCAAAATTAACCGACAGACCAAGTTTTAGAAATTTGACGAGTGCTTCCTTCATTGTCCAGACGGCCAGAACGAAATTGTTATTATCATAGTTCAGTGGGCAAAGCTTTCTTTCCTTGTCTGTCAGAATGGTGTTAATACCTTTCACTTTCCTCCAGTCCAATTTTTCCATATCTAAACCCAGAACCATTTCTTCCGGAAAAACAATAATAGCCGCATAGTCTTCACAATGTGTTATACCAATCCCGTATCCTTGCTCCTTACTTTTGATGATAGGATTATTCAGAAAACCTTTTGCAATCCTGATGTCCGTCAGCTGATGCTCCTCTTTATATGCAGAACATAATATCGTTTTGGCTAAGGTTCTACTCCAATAAAATTCTCTTTTTCGCTTCTCTGATTTCTTTTGCAGATATTCTCTCATTTCTTCTGCTGAAAGAATATTGTGAACTCCTTCAACCAGATATGGTGTATTTGTATTGCATATACCTAGCGTAAGTTCTCCCTGAATCTGCTTCGAGTAATCAGCGTAGGTAAGGATTACCTTATCGTTTCTATACATCTTGCACCTCCTTTCTTTCTAAATCCGTATTGTATTGCTAATTGAATAATATTCAAATAGTAAAATACATTCAATAGACCTTGGGTAACTCAACATTTAAAATGTATAACTAATTTGACGGACTAAAACACAGCAATTGAACCCAGCAAGAAGGTTTTTTCATCACTTCTTTTTGTAGTTTTGTAGCTATTCCGCCGTCAACAAAATAACCGATAGTTCCTTTCACTATCGGCTTTTCTTTTGTATCAGGATAAGTAATCTAATATCCTTGGCAGATCTATTATCATTAATTAAGCATTCACAATATTTGGTTACTCAATCTGTCTTGAAATAGCACCCAATAAAATGTAAAGTGATACCATAATTAATAACGAAAAGGGAGGATGAATAGAATGAAAAAAATTATGAGAACGATCTTAAAGGGAACCAGTTCGATGGCAATCAGCATGGCCGTCAACTCCCTTGCGCAGGCAAGTACTATATTTACACATCAGCCTAAAGTTGATGAAGAATTGAATAACCAGTTACGCTCTCTCAAATAATTTATATAATGCCAGTGCTTATGGGTAGCTCTTATCTACACAGCTCATAAGCCTGGCAGCAAATCTTTATCACTTCTATAAAAATCAATCTCTATCACATTCCAGAATGAAAGTAATGAAGGTAAAAAACTTCCCTTCTCCGCTCTTTATCAGCAGCCGTCTATTTCCTTTCACTAAACATAACATTGAGATTTACAGAAAACATCCTTTTGTCTCAAAAGGCTTCATTCTGTCCGCAAGTTCTTTAAAGACATATCTCTGTTGTTTGGGGACATTCCGTTAAAAAAATGTGATATTTCATTATAATTACGGTTGTAGGAGGGCAGGAATGATAATAATCTTGGCGAAGAAATTGACTGAGCGGGTTATAAAAGACTCGATTATAAGTAAGGAACAACAGAAGTTATATCAGTATAGTTATGAATTATTAATATCTTCCTTTATAAACATTATAATTGTATTATTTCTGGGGGGTATCTTTCATAAAACCATAGAAACGATACTCTTTTTACTGTTTTTTTGTTCCCTTAAAAAATACACAGGCGGATTACATATGTCAACCTATAATCGGTGTATTTGTTTATTTAGCTTCCTTTATACGGTAATTCTTATTTTAGATTATTTTACAGTGTTTCATAATCCCCAGATTATCTTAATCTTAGTTATTGCTTCAAGCTGTATTATAAGCACCCTTTCTCCTATCGTAGATGTTAATAAGCCCTTATCTGCCCAGGAAATTAAAATGCTTAAAAGAAAAGAAATGATAATTTTGCCTGTTCAGCTGGTAGTGTACCTTTCATTCTATTGTATAGTGAGTACATACCTATCAAAATATGTGGGAATTGCAATTATAACAACAGCCTTTTTGGTTCTCACCGGATATATAAATAATAAAATAAAGGAGGGTAAGACGTATGATAAGTATAGTAATCTGTGATGATGAGAATAACTTCCTCGATGTACTTGAAGAATACATGAAAGATTATGCAATAAGTAAAAGCGAAGAAATCTTAATCACGAGATTTACCAGCGGAGAAGAACTGCTAAAAAACTATAAATTGGGATTTGATATAATATTTTTGGACATTTCTATGGCTGAAGTAAGTGGAATAGAAGCTGCAAAGTATATCAGAGATATTGATAAAAATGTAATAATCATTTTCCTGACATCAATTATCAAATACGCTCTGGCCGGATATACTCTCGGAGCCTCCAACTATATCTTAAAACCGATCACCTATAAAAAACTATCACTGGAATTAGACAAGGCGATAAAGAAGTGCAAGGAAATGGAACATCAATATATCACTCTAAAAAATAATGATGGTATCTTTAAACTCTATGTGAGGGAAATAATGTATATAGAAACAGCTCAAAGAAATACCTTAATACACACCTCCGACCAGGATGTGGTCTGCTTCTACAGAATGAAAGCCCTGGAGGAAAAATTAGAATCCTATGGATTTATAAGATGCCATTCTGGGTATATCATAAATATCAGATATGTGAAATCAATCGAGAAATTATTGATTACACTTATCAATGATATTGAAATACCTATAAGTCAACAAAAAAGAAAAGATGCAATGAAAATGATAGCTGTATATTTAGGAGATGAATTATGATAAATTTAATATCAGATATAATTGGAACTACATTAGAAGTTATGATTCTTTATACTCTTCAGAGAAGCAATACAATGCTCTCTAAAAAAAATATTATACTCTTCACTTTCATGGTCCCTTACATCATTGGCATAACCTATCTAGGTCTATCTTTTTTTCCTAAAATTATGTCAATACTCTTAGTAACAATTGTAATAACAAAATATACAATGAAAACCTCCTTTAAAAGAATCCTATTTACTTTTATACTGTATTTATTGTCTATTTCAGTAGGTGAAATAATAGGCTTTGGCATGTTCCGGCTGATATTTAATACATCAATCAAGGTCCTGATGGAGGAACCGGCTAAATTTCTTCTGGTTGTAATTGTTTCGAAAGTATTTATGCTCGCATTTGTTATGTATCTAAAAAACTTTATACACAGGGCGAATGCCTTTTTCGATAAGCATGTATTTCTAACGATTACTCCTTTGATAACATGTTTTATTATTCTTTTTATAGAGACATTCAAAATTTTTAACTCAGTAGAATTTGATACTACCAAAAACATATTTTCAATACTTAGTACGTCATTTGTTTTGGTTTCCGCTTTTTGCATCATTGTTCTTATTGAGAAATATTTACAAACCAAAGAAGTAGAAGCTTATAATCATCTAAACATTAATCAGATCAGTGCTGGGTATCATTATCTGTCACAAAAAGTTGAAAGCCATGAAAAAATCTTAGAGCTTTATCATGATCTAAAGAATCACCTTATTATTTTGCAAAGTAAAAATGAGAATTCAGATTATATTGATGGTCTATTAAATAGAATATCAGACTTTGAACATTTCAATGATACCGGTAACCAAATATTAAATACAATCATCTATGAAAAAACGAAGGTTTCTCTCAAAAACCAAATTGATTTCCAATCCTTTGTGGATCTAAGCAGAGTTTCAGGATTACAGGATTTTGATTTATGTAGTATTTTTGGAAATGCAATTGATAATGCAATCGAAGCATGTATGAAAATTCCCAATGCCAGTTTAAGAAGAATCCTTATCAAAGCTAATAAGATTAATAATTTTTTGTTAATCAAAATTGAGAATTCCGTGGATGATAGCGTTCTAATCAATAAGGAACATCTTGAAACTACAAAGGGTGACTCCTTATTACATGGGCATGGTTTAAAAAGCATACACCGGGCTGTTTACAAGTATAATGGTGAGGTGGAAGTTACTTTAGGGCCAACTTCTTTTCGGTTAAGTATTGCTATTCCACTTTAGGCTCAATCTACGAAATAATGCATTAGTTTGTTACTTTCCAGGTTTATTCATTTACATATATTGCCTAGCACTATTTTACAACATTCTGTAGGTGTAGCATATAGCTATGACCCAAGTACATATTTTAATGTTACAGTAAGTCCTACTTGTTCTGGTACTATCACATCATCCGGAAAAGATATAGTATGTTCAGCAACAGTGACAGTAACCTATAGCTATTATGAAAATAAAATAATTCATACTCAAACTTATGTAAAATATTTATCTGGTATTGTAGCTGCCATCCGTTAGATAATCATCGTATAAACAATTTATAGACAACCAGTAAGTTACCATAGTATTGCAGTAAGTGGCTGCTTCAGTCTTTTCAAACATCAAGTTTTAAAATAGAGTCATTGTATCTCTTAAATATAATGACTCTATACGAATGATGAACTAATTCCGCTATCTGATACAAGTAAAACTCACCTAGCCCGTTTTTTCAGTTAAAGTATTCCGCAGTCCTAAATATCTCTTCTAATGCGTTCAATAAGAGTTATATCTGCCGGTAACCATTCCACCGAATTCAATTCCTCTTTCCTCAACCACTTTGCATCTTTATGTTCGTTCAGGACAATATCACCTGAAATGATCTCTCCCCAGAAACAATCCATAGAGAGGTGAAAGGTCGGATAATCATATTCAATGGTATCAATCAAATCCCCTACTGAAATGTCTGTTTCAAGTTCTTCCTTTATTTCTCTTTGCAATGCTTCCTGCGGTGTTTCCCCTTCTTCGATTTTACCACCAGGAAATTCCCATCCGCCTTGATACTCTCCATAACCACGTTGGGTCGCAAAAATGACTGGTTCTCCTATTTCATTCACAGATCTAATCACTGCAGCTACTACTCGAACTATTTTCATCCTACTTTTACTTCCTCTTTCTTAATCTTACTCTGTAAGTAACGTAATAAATCTTCTCTGACTGCATTGTGCATTTTCATTTGAAATTTAGTTATATCACGTTCTTTCCCATTATTGTCTTTCTTACGTGCCGGTTCAACTTCTGTAACTTCAAACTGGCCCATATAGTAGAAACATGTTTCCGCATCACTTTTCTTCACAAAAAGATGTTTTCTTTGTGCTGTGGTAACATCCTTCACATAAGAACTATTAATTCCTCTTCCTATCTGAGAATCCCATCGAAAGATCATATTATCCTCAAAGGCATCTGCATAATCCGGCTTACCATCCACATAATTCTTATCTTCGCTTTCTTCTTTATGATAAGTTACAAATATAAATGCATCATCCTCTATACGCTTCATTCCATACATAGTAGATGATAAATCCTTTCCACAGTTCATCAAAAGGCTCACATCGCGCCTAGAGTATTTTTCATATAGTACAAATGGAGAATTCTTCGCCTGATCTACAGAATATTTTTCTTTATATCTTCTAAGCCCTACTTCTACGATATCATTTACTTGTTTATAAAATTCCTTGTGTCTCAAACGATCAGCAAAACCTTTAAGTCTCTTAAGCAAGCTATCTTCATCATAATATATAATATCAATATGACTGTACTTTTTAAGCTCGTCTTCGTTGCTCACAAATTTACCCTTAAGTACTTCGATCGCATTTTCAAAGGAATGCATTTCAATTTCATAGCCATAAGACATTCGGAACTCTTGTTTTATTTGATCCAGATTAATCACATCATTATCTAATAAATATTTTAATATTTCAAGCTCATATGGCCTTGCTCCACTGAGAATTGTCTTTGACAAGTACTCCAGAGTAATCAATTCTTGTTCCGTTACTTCTCCTAAATATAGCTCCTTCTCAACCGACTCCAAAAAGCTTTGATACGTCTTATATTCCCGAATAATTAGTAGTGGATCAATCTCTCCATTTTCATAGAAATCAAGGAGATAAGGTACTCTACCTATTTTATTTTTTAAAGAAATATAACTTTCTTTGATGATGGATTTCATACCCTTAATCTTATCAATGGAAGAAAAAATCTTATCCTTTGCAATCTCATCAAAATGAACCGTAGAAGATCCAGGAATTGTACTGTTACCACTAATCACATATTTACGAATAGTATCTGGATTATAAGAACGATCACCGGATAAGGCAATTGGTATCATAAAGTTATTGTTATAATTTCCAATAAAATCAAGAATAACAACATATTCTTTCTCTTCGGCTTTTCTAAGTCCCCTTCCAAGTTGCTGAATAAATACGATTGGCGACTGCGTAGGACGAAGCATAATTACCTGATTCACTTCTACAATATCTACACCTTCATTTAATATTTCAACAGAAAAAATATAATCCAGAGGTTGTCTCACTTCAGAAGACTGGTCCGCGTCCATTGCTAGTCTTTCAAATGCATCCTGACGTTCCTCCTCAGATGCATTTCCATTCAAGGCAATTGTTCTGTATAATTCCCCAGTTGCTGGATTTATTATCTGATTGAATTTTTCAGAGAGAATTTCCGATTCATCTATTCTGGAACAAAATATTAACCCCTTTACACGATCACCACTATATCCATAGTAATTAGCCTTCCTTATAATGTGTCGAACACGTTCATCTCCAACCAATTGATTAAAATCTTTTCCCGATATCTTTTTCGTGTTAATCTGCTTTTCATCCAACATAGAAATATCAGTAATTCCAAAATAATGAAATGTACAAAGCATATTTTCTTCCATCGCCTGTTGAAGACGGATCTCATATGCAATCTGATGATTAAATATCTCATAAATATTCTTCCCATAGGTTGCATCATCTCGTTTATCTGGTGTTGCTGTCATACCAAGCCATAGCTTTGGTTTAAAATAGTTCATCACCTTCTGATAGGTATCAGCAGACGTGTGATGCGCCTCATCCAAAATAATACAATCAAATGTCTTTGAGTCATACTTCAACAAATGTGCGTCTCGATTTAATGTTTGTATGGTAGCAAAAACATAATCACAGTTATATTCACTATATCCAGCTCCAACTAATCCCATGGAAACTGACTTAGCAAATACTTTTTCATAAGATTTTTTAGTCTGACGTGCAAGTTGTCCTCTGTGAACCAAAAACAAGACCTTTTTAAATCCCAACTCACGCATAGCAAATGCGGAGGCATATGTCTTTCCTGTTCCCGTTGCTGAAATCAAAAGTGCTCTTTCTTCGCCAGTTTCAATAATTTTTCTTAGGTTTGCAATAAACCCCACCTGCATATTGTTCGGATGCAATTGATATTTATCTATTGTTGATATTTCATCTTGTTTTGCAATTTTACGCTGATGTTTAATAATTTGATATCGTTCTTTATAGTTCTCGTAAAACTCATCATAGTTGAGTGCATATTTTGAGTTCCAAAGTTCCTTAAATTCTGAAATAACCTCAATCGCAAGCCCACCCTGGTCCGTAGATACCAGTTTTGTATTCCATTCTCTGTTACTTGTCAATGCTGACCTTGTTATATTTGAACTGCCGATAATAATTCGATAGATTTCTTCCTTTTTAAAAATATATCCTTTTGTATGAAAACCTTCTTTTGCAGCTTCAACATCATACATCTTAATTGTAATATTCTTAAGTCTATTTAATTTATCTAATGCCATTGGCTCACTGAAATTCAAGTAGTTGGTTGTAAGTATCTCTCCCGGAATATTTTTCTTCTCGAGTTCCTCTAATGTCTGAAGAAGAGGTGTAAGTCCACCCATCGTAATAAATGCCACACTAATTTGGAACTGATCGCATACCAAAAGCTCATCCTCAATGGATGAGATGACTTTCTTGCCTTCTTTGTAATTATTTGAAACAAATTGCGGCTTATATGCTAGATTAGATGAGAATGTTCCATCTATGTATGCTGTTTCAAATCCATTTCTTATTTCTGCTAATTTTTCATTTGTCATTTAACTAGTCCCCTTTTATTAAATCTGGTTCCCTTGTCTCCTTGATGGATCAATCATAGACTGGCTGTATGTTTTTTTCTAGTATAATATAGAATTCTACTTGGAAATTTTCTTTTCTATAAAGTTCTTTCTACCTTTGATGCGTTGCCAGGTAGATCGTTTAATGCCTAAGATACTGCTAAGATGAAAATGAAATTCTAAAACGGAATAACGTCAGTTTTGATTCAAATAAAAAGTCATCGACTGATTGAACGTCTTTGAATAAATAGTACACCTTTTACCCACTTCCTCAATAATTTCTGGTATTTTATCTCTGACTAGTTTATTATGTACTTTCATTTATGCTATGTTCCAGATTTCGTATCCTTGCCTCTTTGCAGAGTCATAAACTGGTCGCATATTCTTTTCTAAAATTCTATGAAACTCCTCCTTGGAATTCCCCACTCTGTACAGTTCCTGATTCGCCCATATGGAATGTAAATTATCTCTATAACATGCTTCATATAGTTTGTGAACTCCTGGCTTCTCTTGTATCAATGCGTATAAAATATACTGATTATCAGCAAATCTTCCAAAGAATAAATCCCACTGTGGAAGTTTGTTACTTTTCTTGGAATTCCATGATGAATCCATAGGCATCAAATTCCATAATTCATCATTCATCACAAAAGACCATGGAATAAAATGGTCCATATCATAATTCAATCGATCTATTTCTTCATTCTTAAACACATCCACTACTGGATGTAAATGCAATACAGCTTCCCAAAGTTTGCGTACATTATTAAGTTTTCTCATCTTTTCGTCCATTGGTGCCATTTTATACACTAATCCTGGAACATCCGGATTATTATTCTGTAGCCATTTAATTTTTTCTAATTGTATCCACCCCAATATAGCTACTGTACTATCTTGAATCATTTGAATCCAACCACTATTAAATATAATTGTTCGATTTAAGCCATTCTCACCATCAAATACATAAGGTAAAAGAATTTCAGATTGACTTAACTTGTTGTAATATGCCATCATTCTCCCTGCACTACTATTCAAGTCAATTTTCTCTGTTCCACGGTTGGCAAAACCTGACAAAGCTTTATACGGAACATTTTTTGTAAGTTCCATTTTATATACGCGTAATTCTTTATCCTCAGCATATTCTATAAGCTTATTCTTAATTTGAACCTTGTTAGCATTATTAGGCAAATTGCTTAATTTAAAAAGTCTAAGTACCGCCTTCTCAAGATTATCCTTTATGACACCATCTCCAAATAATCCGCTCAAATGAAGATGAAATTCAAGTACTGAATACCATGCATTTATAATCATCTCATCGATAATTTCTTCATATGTTGCTTGCGTCTTATCTTCTGCTATTAGTTGCACAATAGCTTCGAGCCAATAGAACTTATAGCAGAATGATGGATCCTTCATCATTCTTGAGAATCCCTCTATATCAAGAGTATTATAATACTTTTCATCAAGAAACAAATCATCCAACATTTCACCTTCTCTCAAAATAACATGTAATAAACTTAACTTTATTTCATTTTTTCTTTCCTTGGGTCTTCTGGTTTTTTAGAATCAGCAGGTATCAACCAAGTTTTACCCTTTATCATTGCACCGTCTAATCTTCCTTCTTTGCAATAGATGCCAACTCTTCTTTGTGATATTCCCCATTTTTCTGCAAATTCCGCTGTTGTTAAATATTCCATACTTGTCCTCCATAAAATCAACAACAAACAATAATTTATGTCTCTAGTCCTTTTTATCATCTTCATCAAAGATTTCTCTATTTGGATCTTCCAAATAATTCTTTAAATCCTTAATCTGTTTCTTTGTTATACACTCATCAAAATGATTACCATTGTACGTCGGATGAAGCACCGGATATTTTGCCTTTGTCTTTAGCAAATATTGATTGTTTATCATCCACTGAATAACTGCTCTCATGTCGTCTCTACTCATACCAGAATAAATTCCATATTCTGCTACTTCATTTAATTTGTGCTTAATGATCTGTTTACTTTCTCCACCACACAAAACAGTAATTAGTATAGAAATTCCAAAATAGTAGTTTTCACTTATATGACCTAAGCATGAACTAACATTTTTTAAAAGATCATATAAATCCTGTTCTCTATAACACTTATTCTTGTTGCTTATCTCTTCTTCTATTGGTTTTTTAATCTTTTCTATTGATACTGATTGCTCCTTATTTTTTTCTTCTAAAGGAATCTCTCTTACTGCTGAAACGAATGTTTCTGTGAAATTAGTTTCAATATTTTTCAGGGTAAGATATTCATTTGTACCTATTGTGTTATTACATCCAGTTTTATCATTTTTATAGTTTGTGCATCCCATGAAATACCCATTTCCTGCACTTTTTGCAATCAAATATCCATCTCGGCATTTGTCACACTTCATTATTGCAATTTTCCCAGCTTTAATATCATTTGTCATAAATCCGCACATTTCCTGATCATTTGTGCACATATAAAGCTTTAGGCCATATGCATTCTTATATCTGAACTGCAAAGGATAATCGCAGATAGGGCATATCTTTCTTGTGGAATTCTGCTTTATTTCCTCTTCGTTCCACTTCCCCTTCAGTACTACACTCTTATAATCACGCTTAATTTCAAGCAAGAACTCTGACGGATTTTGTTCCGGTGCAATAAAATAAACTCTATTTTTAGTTCTTGTCATAGCAACATAAAACAATCGTCTTTCCTCCGCGTAATCTATGGAGTTATCTCCCTTAATAACGAATGAAAGAACTGGATCATCCTCTATCTTAGATGGGAAGCCATAAGTCTCATTTTTTCCATTAACAACAATAACATTGTCATAACCAAGTCCTTTAGCCATATGAACAGTCATAAAAGTAATATCCAATTGTGGGTACTTTACTGAATTTATCTTATTTCCCCTTGCTTTATATTCAAATAATCCTGAACGTTCCAAATAGTCTCCATCAAAACCATATCGACCCAGTAAAAGAATAGTTCCATTTTCTTTTTTCCCTGCTTGTTGGTTAAATTCTATTATCTGATCAAGTGCAGTTTCAACTGCAGTTGCAGTAGCATACAAAACTCCACCTCTTCTATCCTGACCTCTTTGTTTATATGAATTATCATAGGTATAGATAATAACAGGGTCTTTTATTTTCTTTGGAGAAATAAGCTGCTTCTCAATTTGAACAGGATTCTTTTGAATAAAATTGCCGGCAATATCAATAACATCTTGTGCATTTCTGTAAGTACGGACAATCTTTAAAAGTTTTGCATAACCCATTTTTTCTTGGAATTTTGTAAAAAGAGAGATATCAGATCCACTAAATGCATAAATTGATTGCCAATCATCCCCAACCGCTATAATTTTACCGTCACACACTTCTGAAAGTGCTGTTGTTAAATCAAATCTCTGCCTTGAAATATCCTGGTACTCATCAACGATAATATATTTGAAATGAAGTTTCTCCTTCATCTCCTTAGCTCTTCTTAATACACGGGCAGACTCATTAATCATGTCTTCAAAATCAACTGCATTATTTTCCTTGAGATATCTCTGATACTCGAGATAGCAGTCCTGACAAATATTTATGAATAATCTTGATCTAACGTTTGTTGTAGAATGATACATTCTATCAAACTCATCCGAATCAAATCCATTTGTCTTGAAGTTTGTAATAAATCTACATATAAGATTTACCAACTTTCGTACATATCTTGATTCCTCTGAGGAAATTAGTTTATCCATAATCTCCTTGTTAGATCTTGGTGTTAACTCAAATCCGGCACTTTCAAGATTTTTTTGAAGATGCTTCAACAAACTATGCTTATCCTTATACTCAGAGAACGTGAAAATCAATGTTGTCCCGTGTTCACGATGTAACCTTACCTTATCATTCACACTAAGCTTATATCTCTTTAATTCTTCTTCTGAAAATCTACTATTCTGTCCATCCTCAGTGACTCCAAAATGTTCAATATACGCTACCTTCTTCCCTTGTCGAATAATGAAATCGGGTGTATACGGTTTTCTTGAAAATGTAATGTTATATGGATAGATTGGCTCATATTCATATTCAATATTGTTCAAATACAGAAAATTTGCAATTTGCACTTCCTGATAAGATCTAAGAACTTCATTCTGAATAGTAACCTTCTTCTTTGTTCTGGCATCAACTACTTCACGTCTGAATTCATCCAATTCACTACGCATTGTAGTATAATTTGCCTTAGCTGTTTTGTTAAAAAACTCGTTCAAATCCGCCCCTTCATAAGGAGCCTCAAAATATGATGCAAAGAACATAATAAGATTATTAACTAAACTCTCATTTGTAAGAATAGCTTGTTTAAAATAATCCTGTAACAAGAAGTAAAGTTTAGAACCATCAAAAATATTCAAAGGTTCTGGATCATTTATTCTTAGAATAGCATTGCCAGTTGAATGGAATGTAGCTATTGGGCAATCTATATATAAATCCTTATTTATCTTCTCTCGAAGTTCTCCTACCGCTTTATTTGTAAAGGAAATAACTAGAATATCTCTTGGCTCTATCCCCTTCTTTTCAACCAGAAATTTGACCTTAGCTGCAACTGTAGTTGTTTTTCCAGCACCAGCTCCAGCAATTACAAGGCAGTAGTCTTCATCTGTAAGAATGACTTTTCGCTGATCCTCGTCAAGCATAATTACAGGGTCAACATCCTTCAGGATATTGTCTAAATACTCTTTTTCAGAAACAAGTGTCGTACTAATAAATACATTATTTGCTTCATCTACTTTTCCTTCTATATGATCGTATAATTCAATAGCATTTGTAACATCTCGTTCTGCAATACCATTTTGTGCACAATATTTTTTTAGCATTTTGCTATTCTGCAAAACCCTAAAAAAATCTATAGTTTCCTTATATGCTGGAATAATTGCTGCGTATTCACTTTTTGCAACATATATTATACCACTAAGCAATAGGTTTACTTCTTCATTAAAAGTCTTTATTTTTAAACATTCTTCACTTTGATTAATAGTTGTTTTTATACATCCCAGCTTTTCACCAAAACTAACTATTCGCGAAAAAAAGTCCATACCACCTTGAAAGAAAATGTCCACTCGCCTCCATTATGTTTTTTTATCATTCGAATTTTATTTCTAAAGACAATATATTTCTTAAATTATATTCCCTTATCCGAATATTTACAAGTTGTTTTTTTCAAATAAGAATAATATGGAAACACATATCTTTGATACCATGCCTTAAAATCATTGATGTCTTTTTTACTCCACACCTTCACCACTGTCTGCCATAAATATATTCAAATTTCATCC
The DNA here is from genome assembly GCF_033100115.1 of Anaerocolumna sp. AGMB13020. NCBI lineage: Bacteria > Bacillati > Bacillota > Clostridia > Lachnospirales > Lachnospiraceae > Anaerocolumna > Anaerocolumna sp. AGMB13020. Next base: position 2,230,961 of record NZ_CP136910.1, read on the forward strand.
TCTTCTACTCCCTAAATGCTTCTAGATATTCATCAATCATCCTTGTATCAATCAGTACAATTCTACTTGCATGAATCAATGCATGCGTTTCCTCTGTCATATTACGGAATGTATTTACTCTAACAGAATATCTCTTGGCACCTTCTGCAACACGCAAATATCTTTTGTCTCCAATCATCTCCGGCTTAATGTTATCCGACAACACTCCTTTCTTCTTCATAAAACCATCCTTTCTGATGTTTTCATTGGATGGTGATAGGTCCGATAGGCAATGCTTTCGTGTGAGCATATTAAACAGTCATTCGCAGACGCTTTTTATCTTACTCATGTTGCGCTCGTAGTAATACAAAAAGGACACTTCTCTTCCCATTATCTGGGCTTTGAAATGTCCTAATATTTTTACCACATTTGACCACACGCTATTTCTCACATGTTTGTGATTTTATTTGATTGTTACTGACTTCATAGATTATGGCATCAGCTTTCATATCCTCCATAGAGGTTCATTATACTTCTTTAAAGCACTTAGAGATTCGTTGTAAATAAGAATGCTTTGGCGGTATATTGTACCAATTTGGTTTAATTTTCTTCTTATTTGTCAAGTGCCTTCATCGTCGGGAAATCATTCTTGATACTGTAAATCCATTTATATGTATTCATATCCTTATTTCTTGCATGTTCTGTTTGTTTTGCCAATTCATTATTCTCAACAACTCTTTATAAATGGTCGTAACTTTGTCGTAAGTTGGTCGTAATATTAATCTGTATCTTTTTGCTACCTCTTTTTCTATGCTTTGAATACTACTCGAGGATTGTCTTCATCTGTCCTTTATAATCTCACATAAGTTACCAACCAGTTCTCAGTTCATACACAAAATTGGATTTTCCATACCTCCTATAGCTTCAAAGCAGTGATTTGAGTAACCGATATTTTTCAAACCGTCTTCATCGCCCTGTTCTTCCGTTACTCTCTGAATCTCTTTAATCAAATCCTGTAGAGCAATAATATCAACATCTTTCGAATTTGTATACTTCTCACTTCCACAAATTATTCCATCTTCATCATATCGTATTCTTCCGTATGAAGTGCACTTCGCATCAAACTTATCTGATTTAACAATAACGATGCCTTCAGTTGTTAACCATAAATCTGTGTCATTAACTAATTTACTTAGTCCTCTTTCTTCTATCACTGCCAGAACATCAGATTTGAAATATCTATTACCGCTTATTCTATTTATATAATGTTCAAGTTCAGTGTCATTCAGCCCTCTAACAAACAGTCGAGATTTGTTTTCCCGTTTTATCAGCTTTGTTTCTCGGCAATGTTTTGCTATCATTGAAACAAGTTCGTTTCTTAATGAATTTTTGGCTTTCAGCTTATTATACTCATCATTTCCCATCAACTGCTCCAGAAGAAAATCTGACCTTATCTCACTGTCAGACTCATTGCTCGTAACAAACTTATCAGTAGGCAAAACAATATTGTTTTCATAACAAAACTGAAGCAACAAGGCCTCTGCGCTGCTTATATCATTCATATTGTTCAAGTTTTGTACTTTCTCCGTAATCATTTCAGTGAATGAATCAAGCATTTCCTGAGCAAAAAACATGAAAGTATATTTACCAAACAATTCATTCACAATTTCCTCTGTTTTAGCATTCGGATCTTGAATAGATAATCTAAACTTTTCTATTTCTTCCGCAGACTTGGAAATTGGCGATAGCAAATCCTCTTGCAGGCACTGATAATTAAACTTTAATAGCGGATTGCTTCTATCCTCTAGAAGTTCACACAATTTACTAAAGTATTCTTGAATAACCAAAATGTATTCTACAATTATATCCTGTTGCATCAAGCGTGATATAAACACTTCATTTTTGTCTCTTGCAACAAAGCTAGATATCTGATCTTTCATTTTGCTTCTACTTTCATATGTATCTTCAAAGCTTTTTTCATCATACTTAAATCCATCTATACAAGGAATACACTTATTGAAACGTATTGCATAAACCCTCGTAATCCCATTAAAGACAATTTCATATTTCTTTAAAAGGGAAAACTTCTGTATGTATATAAACTGCTTTTCCAATTCCCCTTTATCCGCATTTACGTCAGAAGGCATCGGAAAAAGATACTCAGCCGGAACTCTTTTTTTGAGTACCGAATAGTTCCATCTCGCATCAGCCCTATTAATATTATTAAAGAATTGATGCACGTAAAGACTACTTAAAATCTGTGCGTTCATAATTCGATTATAGTCTTCATTTACAAGCATCTTAAGATATTTCTCAGCCAGATCAGCTTCTCCAAGTTTCATATAAGCGAATATACATAGTTGCAATACTTCTAAGGAGTTACCCGCCTTTTCTGCAGCTATAGCTAATCTCATCAGTAAATCTTCCTTGTTAAATGTACCCATTTGAAGTAACAACTCAACGTATTCAAGTTCACACATTGAAGCAATTTTATCTTCTCGTAAAAGACCATATTGATTACAAGCTTGATAGTTTTCAAAATGATTTTTTGCTTTTACTCTGTATTCATTTTCTACATTTTTTAGATCTTCTATTTCAAGCCTAATCATAGAAATTTCTTTATAAATATGAGCATCATCATTTTCGGCAGACTTTGTCCTACATGCTTCTATTCTATCCAAATCTGCAGATCTGATAATCGCTTGATTATGGGCACTTATAGCTACCAGATTAGCCGTATGCCCAAATTGGTACCAGAATGGAGGATATGCCATAAAACTATCGCTAATTGCTTCAAGCCTTGCATATCTCCTATCGTCATCCGGATCCATTAATATGGCATTGTACTGATGTATCTGTCGCTCCGATAATCTATATTTATCCTCGAATCTATAGTGTTTTGACAACCTCCAGGCAGTATCAAACAACTCTCTTTTTAGTCCATCAAATTGTTCAATGGCAGACTTTTCAAGTTGCCACATTTCTCTCTCATACACTAATTTATTCTCTGCCTTCTGTTTTCTATAACTCATATAAGCAGTTCCAACAGATGCAGTAATACTAACAGCCATCATTGCAGGACCCTGACTTAATCCCGTAGCAATCAATGCACCAACATTAGGAACCGCGGACCAAACCGCATTTTTCATCTTTTGTTGATAATCACGTTCAACAAACTCCCGCTCTTTTTGATCTATTTTAAAGAATGTAACCGTATTAAGAATCTGCTTAAGGATATCTAGTAGAGCATCATTATCTGGCATATTCTGGAGATTCAGGTTATTTAAAATCATGTCATATTCCTGCTCCATTACATTCAAATCCATATAATCAATTATCTGTGTCACGGAAACTGTGCATAGATTAAGTGCATACGCTGCCATTAAGGGCGTATTTATCTCATCTTCCATTATTATTTCTGATCCACCTACTTTTTCATCGGTGTCTTTAAGCTCGCTTCGCTCAGCTACAACCAACTGTGAATATGTATCTAGATTCTTCTGAGACTGCTCCAAATTATATTGCGTTTTTTGAAGCAAATCAAAGCGTTCCTTTCTATCAAACAATCCCATATTCGTTTCCCTCCATCTTAAATATTTCTTTTTGATATCGATATAGTCATCATTATTGGCAAATGGTCTGATATCTTTTCTCGATACGCCTCATATTCATTACGAAAAGGATTTCCCGCCGAATCTTCCATTGTTTGATAAATTACTTGATAAACATCTGGCGCATCAATTCGTTTACTCTTTATGCCTATACTGTCTTCCATCCTTGCTTCATATGAAAAATGGTCATAGTTATTTGCTAAATTGTTCTCTCCAAAATAAACCGCATCTGGGTCCTTTCGAGATTTGCCTCGAATGGTAGTTTTTTGTTCTTGTATGGTTTTTATTACATGCTTTCCGTATTCAAATCTTTGAACATCTAATGGCATAGTTGCTCTTTGATCTAAGGAATTCGACTCCATTAAACACATATTGTAATCACCAAGAATAAAAGTTAGAACCTGTCTCGTACCAATACCAGAAGAGTAAACTCTCTGATATATTTCATTTGCTAAAACTTTATACTCTCTAATTCTTTCCTCAATATCTGTTGTAGCCGAATCTTTCTCCTCAAAAGAAACATCTTCTATTGGAGTCTTTTTAAAAACTATATGAGTGTTAATTAGCCTGATTTCCGTATTACAGCTTTTAATCACAAATCTTCCATAAAAAGGGGGCCTTATTACTTTTCCCCCATTCAAATATATGTCTGGTTCACTGGTTTCCCCTCTTTTATTAATAGGTAATCCCACCCTGTTTTTTTTCCATATAAATGCATATCCTTCTTCTGCACTTTTACCGCCAACCTGTGAAATAGGTTTTGCCCATCGACTTTCCCAGTTTCTTGTTTCACAGAAATATCGATCTCGTGCGTTATTCGCCGAACTTCCCCCTTCACATATTATCGATCCATCTATACAAATCATTATTTCCTTTAATGCTTCTTTATTTGATATCTCTTGAACAGCTACAATATCTATGCGATTTGATTTAATTAGTTCTCCTATTTTCTTTAAATCCTTTTTTAGCATTGAATTTCGGCCTAATTTTTGGATATTAAATGAACCTACTCTATAATCAGATGCCATGCTATTTTCCTCCAGCATATTTTTGCTTATCATTCCAGAGAATACTCCGTTAGATGTCCATTAACAACACCTGCCTACTTTGCTTTTTCTTTTGACTTAATATAATAAATGTGATCAAAAATCTAAGTCATCAACCACCAGTTCAACTGGTGGTTTGAAATTAGCCCTCAAAAGGGCTATGTTACTGCTCGCCCAAGAGGGCGGTATCGAAAGCACTTATACTGGTCCGCTATAAAGCGGTACTTCTTGAATCTTCTTTTCTAGATTCTTCTGCTTGCTCTTTTATATACTTTTGAACCGCTTCATCTGTTATATTACCAATTGTTTCAACATAATATCCTCTAGCCCAAAAGACTTTATCCCATTTGCTCTGTAACTCTGGATGTCTATCATAACCATTAATGTACTTTTACCTTTTAAGTATCCCATAAAATCGGAAATACTTATCTTTGGTGGTATTGCCACACTTAAATGTACATGGTCTATACATACTGCCCCTGCTATAATATCCACATTTTTGTACTTGCATAATGTGCTTATTATTTCTCTAACGTCATCTCTGACTTTCCCATACAACACTTTCTTTCTATATTTCGGAATAAATACAATATGATATTGGCATTTCCATTTTGTATGTGATAAACTTCTATTGTCCATATGGACCACCTCCTGCGATTAAGTTTGGCTTGCGACACCATTCTTAATATATCACAGGAGGTTTTTTATTGAAATCCTCACCGTCTTCAACTATTCCATTCTCCCCAGCATAGCTGGGGGATTAGCATTTTCATTTATTATCCTCTTTTGTTCGTTTATTAATCAAAACTCTACTCGCATTTTAGTGAACTTTAGTGTTTCAGATATACTTTGGAAATTCATTATAGTATGAACAACCTTTTCAATTTATTTTCTTTGTAATGCCCCTTTCTTTTCAGGCACCGTACTGACGTCAATGTCACTCATATCTGTGAAATAGATTAAGAATTCATTTTCCAATTTTTCATCCTCAGTACCTTGTTTTAACTTTGCAATATCTTGTAGTATTTGAACAGCTTGTTCATCTTCAAAATATCTATGTAATCCCGTACTCCATTTGGGTACATCCGGTTGGTTAGTATTCGCATAGTACTTCCAAAAAAGCATTTTATGAGCTTCTTCTGGCGAAAGTTTAATTCGATACTTTGATCTTGTAGTCACATAACCCTCGTCCAGAGATCTCCTTCATATGTCTGATCAACAAGAAATACCCCAAAATGTATCTATTATTTTCATCAGAATTTGGATCACTAATAAAACAATATCATTATTTGGAATATTTTACAATATTTTATCAAATATCCCATCTGTTACCTCCACCTCATGATGTTCATGAAACATGTCACTGTGTACCTTATGCTTTAATTATACAAATTATCAATATAATCATTCTTTAATACAGAAGCTCTTTCAACTTATCTACTTCTTCCTTCGTCAGCGTAACCCCTTTTCCCATCTTTTCATGACCCGGAGCCCACTCACGAATATCATACTTTGGAGCCGCATCATTCCAGCTGATGAGATTCAATTCTTTTCTCCAACCCTTTGCGTTTTCTGATAAAACTCCGATTTCTTCTATTATTTCATATTTAATGTCAGCCATAATACACCTTCCTTATTCCAATTCACTTTCTTTTACACCGAACTTTGCTCTAAAATGCTCATAGCTATTAACCCAGTCAAAATTCACCGTGTCAGATACCGCTTTGAAATGCAGTTTACCACACTTGATTTTATTAATCTCCATGGTCTGTAATGTATTATCTGCTTTTCCTGCTTTTGTTTCTACTATGAAGTAAATGCCAAGCTCTGGTTGCTTCAATCCTTCTTTGCGACATATAATTGCCCAGTCCGGAGAATAACTACCGTAAGGCGTATCAATTACAAATCCGCCTTTTTTCAACTTAGTGAACATCAGAACATTCTGATTGTTCTCTAATTTCTCAGCGAACTCCTTCTCTCCCTTGCTGTCCATTTTATAATATGCATTCATAGCAGAACTACGGTCATTATTAGCTTGAAACACGCGCCATTCATTCTCAAAATCTTCTTCACTAATAGTATCCAATTCAAATATGTTTCTGGCATCGGTCTCATATCCATTAATCACTTCATACGATGTGATATTTTCAGCCTTTGCATCATTTAGCTTTTTACGGACTTTTTGTGTAACCGCATCCAGGATATCCTGGTTATTTAATAATTCTCTTTTTTCTATTCCTTTAATAATCTTGAAAATTGCCAATCTCGGGAGCATTGTATGAAACATGATATAATTCGCTATTTCAAAATCACTCTTTGTCTCGCATGTAATATCAATCTCCATTCCACCAACTTTATAATTGGTTCCTTCCATCACAAACATCGCAGAATCAGTAAATGTTCCTTTACCTGTCTCTATTTCATAAACATTCTTCGCTCTCATAAAGCGTAAGAAATCATTCAGCTCCCAGATACAGTCATTGATGAATTTATCCTTATCAATTTGGAACTTATATATTGTTTTCTTTGACAAATGACTGCATAAGGTGTAATAGAAGTCCTTAAATTCATCCTGTGAAACAAAAGAGCGCACACGGTTTTCATAAGGTTCGTTATCACCATTACGAACCTCAATCTTTCGGCTGCCTTTTTGAATCATTAGCTCTTTAAACTGCTTCTTAATATTCTCTGTATGCTCTGCGAGGGTTTCGTCATTAAAGTTTAAATTTTCAAAAAGCTTCGTTGTCTGTTCCGGTGTTCCACTTAAAATATTTGATACATTCATAACACCATTAGAAATCAATTCCTGCTTAAATGTATCTACAAGATCTGCAGTAATCTTAGTTACCGGTACACCTGCATTTTTCAAGGTCGAAATCAGAACTTCAGCAGTAACCTCATTCTTATCATAGTTCATGTTATCGTTGAAATCTTTTTGAAGCGCTGATGCAAAATGGTCATAATAGTCATTTGCAATTACAGTCAGCTGATTAATTCCTGCATCAAGGCATCTATTACCTGTAATATCTACCGGTAGTCGTAGTCCTCGTCCAATTTCCTGCTTCTTTGCAATATCCGAACCACTGGCTTTCAAAGTACAAAGGGTAAATACATTCGGATTATCCCATCCTTCGCGTAATGCGGAATGAGAAAAAATAAATGCCAGTGGCTCATCAAAAGAAATTAACTCATCCTTCTTTTCTAATATTAAACTGATTCCTCTATCAATATCTTCCTGTGATTTCGCTTTTACATTGGCATTGGCATCATCTACCGAAGAATCCCAATCCTCAATCTCAACTATATTTTTCTTTGCATCCATCGCAAAATAACCCTCTCGCACCGCCTGAACATTTTTATAGTCAGGAAAAAACTCTTTGTTTTTTTCGATAGCTGAACCATACGTTTTTATAGCTTTTTCATACTCTTCATCAAAAATACGTAGGTATTCACCTCTTCCATCTGGAGCTGTGTTATCACGCACCTTATCAACGGAATCGATAAAGAACAATGTTAGAGCCTTTATTTTCCTTCCCTTTTTGAGAATGGTAAGCTGCTTTTCAAAGTTATTCTTAATTGCTAACCTAATCTGGATGCGAACTGCTTCATTCTTTTCTATCTCATAATTGCTGTGTCCCTGCTCCAGATAAATAATCTTATCCATTGTAGCAATCGCTAAAGGCTTCAGCTTATGTGGTTCTTCTGCTATACGCACATTCTTATATTGTGGCAGATTACCGGATAGTTCATCAAGAGAAGCTCCCCCTCGCACATCCACTGTTTTAAAACGGATGACTCCTCCCTGTTCCTGTTTATATATCTCAATTCTTGCCTTCAAATCAGAAGTAAAAGACACATAACGAATATAAGGATAATCTTTTGGTATTACTCCATGCACCGTCTTAACCTCAATCTTTTTAACAAGGTCCTTCTGATACGCAGCATATGAATCAAGCTTATAAACCTGATTATATAATTGTTTATGTGTTGCAGAATACCTGAGAGTAAATAAGGGCTGTAGCTCTTCAATGGCCTTCAGTGATTTTGATTTATTTTTCTTTGTTCCTTCAATCTTCTGTGGCTCATCAATAATTACAATCGGCTTGATATATTTGATATCTTCCCAGATAATCTGTCCATACTCATCCTCAACACGAATCTTATTGGTGTCCTTATTAAATGCTTGAATATTCATAACGCAGATACTCAAATCATTGCTTTCTACCAACTTGGAGCTAACCTGTTTTGGGTTGCCACTATCATAAATAAAGCTATGTTTAGAAATATCCATATTATACAAACGCTTAAAGTGGTCTTGAAGCTGCTCTATCGATTTCTCTACACCTTTACGAATAGCAATGGATGGAACAACAATTATAAATTTCTTAAACCCATATTCTTGATAAAGCTCTAAAATGGTCCGTAAATACACATAGGTTTTACCTGTACCTGTCTCCATCTCAATAGTAAAATTATTACCATCCGTTAGTGCATTATCTGCAAATAAATCATTAGAGAGCTGTATACCTCTAAGATTCTCTAATAACCTGCTTCCTACTACAATATCATTATTTCTTACAGGGTCTCTTTCACCTGTTTTTCTGATACGATTTGGGCGATAGATACCATCTATCTGCCTGGATAATCCTTTAAATAAATTAACAGTAGAATTAATAGCCTTTAACTGATAATCCAAGTCATCACTGAACTGGAATGCAATACGTTTTCCCATAATTCAATCCTCCTCAGATAAATTCAACAGTATATGATAGCTTAGTAGTTCCAGAGTTTTTCTCGATAAGAGCCTTTAATCTTCGGAATGTCTCATCTTTTAAAGAAATATCATCCTTAAAAGCAGAATCTCTGAATATAAATTTAATAGGTAGTGGGTCAATTGCTGCTAACTTATCAACTATCTCTTCTGTAATGAACGTTTCCAGACATACAAGATAACTGCTGGCATATAAATAGGTTCGTTCTCCAATACCTTCTAGATTTTCTAGTGTTTCTGATAAAGAAACATCACGCTGTCTAAGCATTAACTCATAAACAATATCAATATCATTTGTGTTTGGCATGAAATCTGCAAGGTCAGGCGTAGTCTCTAATTGTGTAATGTCTAGCTGTCCCATATCTAATATAGAATTCCACTTAATATTGGTATCTGCCATTTTGAACAGCTTAAAACCTATATCAATTGAAGAATTAGGATTATCTTCTCTAATTTTTTCTCCAGCTCTTCGAATTCGTTCTTTACCAATTTCACAAATATTTTTAAACCCAAGATTATATGCTTCTGTCTTTTCGTCACATTCCTCTGGCCATTGAATCATAACAAACTTTCTTCTTGTATTCTCAATGCTATTTACTATCATCACCGCATGAGCCATTGAAGCTGAACCTGAGAAGAAATCCATTACTATATCAGAATCGGAAGTCCCCATATAAACTAATTTTGTTAAATAATCTACTGGTTTTGGATAATCAAAAGCTGCATTACCCATAATTTCCTTGAATGTTCTTCTTCCAACATCAGTTGACAACTCTCCTCCTTGCCATACTGATTTTGCTTTCGAACTGCGCTCTTCTATATCTCCATCTTCTTCTTCGTCATCAGAATTGATTGGGTTCATTGCTGGATTTAAATAAACTCTATGTTCAATTCCCCACCTTCCTGCAATGTTAGAGTATCTAGGTTCAAGTATTGCCAAATTAGCTTTAACACGTTCCTTCCCCCATCTCCAACGGCCATCACTTCCATCACCACGCAAAGGTAAAATTTCAATTGTATTTTCTTGCCTTTCTAAAAAACACTCCTTTGTTAACTCATTGTAATATATAGGAAAATACATATTAGGTCTATCTTCTCGTCTATCTGGTCTTCCCCTTTTTCTCAAATCTCTCAGCTGATACTTGTTACCATTTTCATCTTCCTTATCAAACTTATTCCTTTGTTCTTCAGTAAGCGGTAACCCATTGGATTCAAACAATGCTTTCCCATAAATTAATAAATATTCATGGCAAGTTGCGATATTTTTCTTATCATTTCGCCCCTTTAGATTATTTACAATAGAAAGCTGACCCACAAATCCTTCTTCACCAAATATCTCATCACATACTTTTTTTAAATTATGAACTTCATTATCATCAATACTTATAAATATCGCTCCATCTTCAGTTAACAAATCTTTTGCAATTTTTAGTCTAGGATATATATTATCTAACCATCTAGCATGAAATCTATTACTTGACTTACTATTAATTGTATACCTTTCTCCCGATATATTAGCATTACCTTCTTCGAAAGAACTCTTCTTCTCAGAAACAGTAAAATTATCATTATAAACAAAATCATTTCCCGTATTATATGGTGGATCAATATAAATCATTTTGATTGCACCATAATAATTCTGACGGAGCAACTTCAATACTTCAAGATTATCTCCTTCGATATATAAATTTTTTGTAGTAGCAGTATCTTTACTATCTTCCGGAATATATTTTAATGTCTTTCCAATAATATCTTCCTGTGCTATTTTCTTTGCATTTTTCTTTCCCGCCCAAGTCAGTTCATACTTCTCACTACCTGCCTCAGAAAATTGTCCTAACTCTTCTTTTAAAGCCTCAAAATCAACCTCTCCATCTTTTATTGCTGACGGAAATAATTGTGCCAGCTTTTTTACATTATCCCCCACAATGTTGTTTATACCTTGTTGTACTTTTTCATAACCCATTGTATGTAGCCTCCTGTTAATATCTTTCTTCATCCAATAACTTAATTTCTTCTTTAATTCTTTGGTTAATACTAACCTTTTCCGCATTCGTAACGACTCTTGTAAGCATCATCCGCTCATCAACTAACCCTTTATAATATAAGAGCATTCTTCCTGTTCTATTGGCATCATACCAGACATTGCTATCCATTATCTCCACCGTGTTAGCGTATGCCTTTTCATTATTAAGCAGATAAATCTTGGCGTAAATCTCTTTATAGAAATTAATTTTATCTGTTTTATTCTTAACCTTGGTAAAATCGATATAGGAAAACAATCTATCTCTTTTCGAATCCGGTAATCCTACGGGATAACTTTCAGTCATTTCGCTACACTCAACAACAATTTGTGTATTATCCTGCTGATTCAGCCTCTTTAATGATAGGGAATATGCTTCATCCATAGAATCATGTAATCTTATTACACACAAAGGCTTAATCAGCCCTTGGTAGATTCCTGCTAAAAAGGCAGCATCCTTCATACTTCTAATTTCAATATCATAAAACTGAATTACCTGACAACGATATTCATCATTCACAACTGAAGGTATTTCCTCTCCAACAATCTGATAGGTAAGCTGTACCTTCTTAATCGAATCCCTTATTCGCTTCTTCTGTTCAGGTTTTAAATCCTTCGGTATAAAGTCCTTTAATACAATATTGACGCCTGCCTTGTATTGTTCTGGTATTTTAAACATTTATTCCACCACCAAAAATGATATTAATTCAAAATCATCCGCTGTTTCTCCAGCAAAAGCATTGTTAAATCCATTAAAATCAAACATATTCTGAACAGCCTTTGATTCCTCTTCTCCTTTAATTGAGCGAATTGCTTTATTTAAAAGGTCTGAATAGAAACCCATCTTTGTAGCATTCTTCGTTCGTTCAAAGAACTTTCCGAACAAGTCCATAATAGGTTTGTCTTTGCCATAACAAAGCTTTCGGAATTGTTTTACAACCTCTCTTGCTTGTCCATTTCCATATAATACTGTTCCATCATTTTGTATGTAAATTAAATAATATGGATACAAAGAGCTATCTGACTTCGGCTTATCCATAAGATTACTATGCTTGAAGCAGAAAAGAACGCCCGGCTTCTCATCGCCAGTTACAGAATAAATGCCCTTCGGAGTCTTTTTCATCTCTGGATTAGAATTAACGTAATCCGATAGTTCGTACAAATACTCATTCATGTTTAAGTCTGTAAGTGACAGGTTTTCATTTGCGTCCTCAATATCAATAACTTCTTCTTTTAGCCTTTCCAATTGACGCTTTCTGAAGTTAAAATCGTTCATCTCAGGTGTAAGAATATTCTCATCACCGGTAGAAACAAGATTTAATGTTGTCATCTTACCCTTAACCCGCTGTTCCAAACCCAGGTATTCGTTTAATTCCATGTTTGGGAAGAAATTAATCATCTGAATATTACTATTCTTACTACCAATACGGTCAATTCTTCCAAAACGCTGAATCAATGATACCGGATTCCATTGAATGTCAAAGTTTATTACAGTATCACAATCCTGTAAATTTTGACCTTCCGATATACAGTCAGTACCAATAAGCAAATCAATCTGTTCTTCTCCTGGTATTTCCTTCTTCATCTTAGACAACGGTGAAAAAGCGCATAATACAGAATTAAAATCTGCATCCACTTTTCGATTATTACACTTTATGTTTCTACCCGTAATACAGGCTGTGTGAATTCCTAGTCCAAGCATCTCATCAGCTAACGAATCGTACAAGTAATCAGCTGTATCAGCAAAAGCAGTAAATACTATTATTTTTTTATTACCAGCATTGTAAGGCGTTTCTTTTACCTTTTTAATTATTCTTTCCTTTAAATCCCTTAGTTTTTGGTCTCTTTCATTATCAAGTATCTTCTTTGCATTCTTATAGATTGCCTGAAGAATATACTTATCACTGGCCAAATCCTCCAAATAATCATCCACTCTTAAATGGCGAACATCTATCTCATATTTACCCTCTAAATATACTTCCTCATTTTCATATTCGTCGAAGTCATTGTAATTTTCATCAACAGTACCGCCACCTTTTCTAAGAAGATGTTCTGTTCTTTCAATTCTTTCTAATAAACGGCGGAGGGTTTCCTCGAAGGAATATACAGAACTTTCCAATCGTTTAAATAAATTAAAACGATGAAGAACAATCATACCACTGGACTGAATATCAAAGTTCAAGTTACTACCGCGCTTACCTTTAATGTTATATTTATCTATGTAAATCTTCTTGGCATCTTCTTTGATATATTTCGTAGGAGTATATACGCTAAGAATTAAAGCCTCCAGCAATTCATTGGTTTCCTTAAAATTCAGCAAATCCCCCTCTGTATCAATATCGCTTCGAAGTGTATCTGGTTTATTCTTTTCAGGGAACTTTCCTACATCTTTATTACCATAAAAACTCATGATATGCTTACGGCTTCTTGCAATCGTCATCATTTCAAGTAGTTTATAAAATTCTGATGGAAGACTGTCTAGCAATTCATCTTTATTATGCCCGAGTCTTCTTTCCCATACATTAATGCTTGCAGATGTTTTTCTAAGCAAATTATCTATACTCTGAATTCCATCTTCTTCAAATGCAAAATCCTTGTCCCCAGTAATGACACTAATCTGATTCTTCAGGTCTACCAGGCTATTATTTACCGGTGTCGCTGATAGCAAAAGTACTTTTGTATTATTATTTCCACGCTTAATAACATCCTGCATCAGCCTAGCATATCTTGTCATAATAAGCTGGTCATCCTCATCATATCTGTCATTACGATTTCGAAAATTATGAGATTCATCAATAACTACCAAATCGTATAAACCCCAATCAAATTTCTTCAAGTCCTGACCGGAGCGTGACATACCATTATATCTCGATAAATCAGTATGAAACATGATTCGATAATTAAATGATTCATGTAAGAATGAATCTTTATAGTCTCCACGAAATGAATTCCAGTTATCATAGAGCTTTGCCGGTGTGAGAACCAAAACTCTATTCATCCCAATTTCAAAGTATTTAATGATAGCAAGAGCTTCAAATGTCTTACCAAGACCAACTGAATCCGCTATAATACAACCACCATATTTGTTAAGCTTACGAATAGCTGATACGACACAATCTTTCTGAAAGTTGAAGAGAGCATTCCATATTTCAGTTTTCTTAAATCTTTGGCTATCCTTTTCAAATCTCTCTACACCAACATCCAATTGGTTTCCGAACAGTTCATTTAACGTAAAGTAGTATAAGAATTCTGGTGAATGCTCCTTGTATACATATTTCAAGCTTGCTAACAGCTCTTCTTTATAATCCAATGAAACCTGCTCATTAAACCATACCCGCTTAAATGTACTCAACGCATTCACGATTTGCTCTTTATCAGCAATACCACTTAAGATTGTATCAAAATTAATATTATTAAGTCCGTCCCTACTCATCTTCTTAGATACTTCCAATGAAGAGGAACCTTGAATCATAAAATCATCATCAATTATAAGCACGTTGCCATTAATACGAACGCTTGGTCTTACTCTGCGGACATTAACATGCTTCTCGATGAAGTCATGCATATTCCTCGCCTTAGAAAAATGCTGAAGTTTATTTTTCTCCGTTATATCATATGAATTAAATAAAATATCGGTAGGGTTCATTTCAAATTCATGCGATATCTCTGCCTGATGTGGCAAGAGATTAATATCTCTTATGACAATATTGATTTCTTTTACATTATGTAGATTCTTTTCCAATAAGGAAAATACAGAAATAGTCAGCTTATCATTTACAATATTTACCACTGCATTCTTCTTTGTTTGAAGAATTTCATTAATTTTTTCTATCATCTGTTCATTTGAGTTTATAGCGTTAATCATTCTGGTTCCTTTCCGAGTTATCGTACAGTAACGATAACACTAAGAAGTTATAGGATTATCCATTCATTATATTCTCATCATGTTGCCGGTATTAATTTACGTACATGAAACATTCGCTTCATTTTACACAATTAATTCATTCTTCATTATAAATCATGTTACGAGATTTAAAAAGCTATTTTTACAGAATTCAACATAATATCTTCAAGAGCAACTGCATTATTCATTACTTGCTACTCCATCCAGTAAATCAAAAGAATTCGCTCCTGTATTAACGATATTCGGAAAACGAGATAAATATATACTAAACTCATTTGACTCCTCTGATCCAAATTGATTTAGAAGAGTCAGTAACAATGCAATTAAAGTAGTAAAGTGAACTGCATATTGATATTGAAACTTTGAGACCTTCAGGAACATACTAGTCTCAGCCCAAGCCCAAAACAACCGGAGGAAAACACCCTTCGGTTGCAAAAACATTATTATCCCAACACTTGACAAAGAGCAAAAAAAGAATCCCCTGTTTCCAAGAGATCCTTTCAAATATACTTTATTATTTGGTTGTAAGTTGGTCGTAAATTTTGGCCTTTGTTTTCTCAAACCCGCATAAATACAGGCTTTACTTCTCCAATGTCTTCATCGTCGGGAACAAAAGTACATCCCTAATCGCCGCAGAATCCGTCAGCAGCATTACAAGACGGTCAATTCCAATACCAATACCACCAGTTGGCGGCATACCATATTCCAATGCCGTCAGGAAATCTTCATCCATAGAATTGGCTTCTTCATCACCCGCAGCCTTTAAAGCCTCCTGAGCCTCAAAACGGCCTCTCTGATCAATGGGATCATTTAACTCAGAGAATGCATTCGCCATCTCTCTCTTCGTTATAAATAACTCGAATCTCTCAGTAAAGTCAGGTGCTTCCGGCTTTCTCTTGGCAAGGGGTGAAATCTCTACCGGATGATCCATGATAAAGGTCGGCTGTACCAGATTCTCTTCTACGAATTCCTCGAAGAAAAGATTAATGATATCACCCTTCTTATGTCTGTCTTCAAATGCAACATGATGCTCTTTTGCAATTGCTTTTGCCTCTTCCTCTGTTTTTACCTCAGAGAAATCAACACCGGAATATTTCTTAACAGCCTCTAACATGGTCATTCTCTCGAAAGGCTTGCTTAAGTCTATAACAACACCATCATAGGAAATCGTAGTTGTGCCGAGTACATTCTGTGCAACGGTACGGTACAACTCTTCTGCAAGATCCATCATACCATAATAATCTGTATAAGCCTGATAGAGCTCCAACAGTGTAAATTCAGGATTGTGTCTTACGGAAAGCCCCTCATTACGGAATACTCTTCCGATTTCATACACTCTCTCAAGTCCGCCGACAATCAGTCTCTTCAGGTATAACTCTAAAGAAATACGTAAATGGATGTCTTCATCCAGCGCGTTATGGTGAGTGAAGAAAGGTTTTGCGGCTGCTCCGCCTGCATTAGGAACCAGAACAGGTGTCTCTACCTCAATAAAGTTCTTTCCATCCAGATACTTTCTGATTTCTCTGATGATGAGTGAACGTTTGATAAAGGTATCCTTTACTTCCGGATTCACGATCAAGTCAACATATCTCTGACGATATCTGACATCGGTATCCTTCAGTCCGTGATATTTTTCAGGCAGTATCTGAAGGCTCTTTGTTAAAAGAACAATGCTCGTAACCTTTACGGAAATCTCTTCTGTATGAGTCTTAAATACCTCACCGGTAATACCAATGATATCACCCATGTCATATTTTTTGAACTCAGCATAAAGTTCTTCTCCGATTGCGTCTTTTCTTACATACACCTGGATATTTCCTTTGATATCCTGGATATTGCAAAAAGAGGCCTTACCCATTACACGTTTGGACATGATACGTCCGGCAATGGATACTTCCTTGCCTTCCAGGGTTTCAAATTCCGCTTCGATATCTTTCGACTGGTGTGTCACCTGGTATTTCATTATCTGAAAAGGATCCTTGCCGTTTTCCTTTAATTCGGAAAGCTTGTTCCTTCTTACCTTCAAAAGCTCATTTAGCTCCTGTTCTGTCTGCACCTTTTCCTGCGCCTGTATCTTTTCCTCAGCCACTTTTCTTCATCCTTTCCTTTTTACATCAGTTGGATCTGCTTAGTTGGACTTCTGTATTTCCAGTATCTTGTACTCTAGCATACCGGAATGAGTCTCAACATTAACAATATCCCCAACTCTTGCACCAATCAAGGCTCTTCCGACCGGTGATTCATTGGAGATCTTTCCTTTAAGACTATTTGCTTCCGTAGAACCTACGATTTTATATTCCATCTCATCATCAAATTCTATATCAAGTATTCTAACTTTACACCCTATATTAATTACGTCAACCTCAACTTCGTCTTCCACAACGACTTCGGCGTTTTTCAGGATTTTATCTATCTCTTCGATTCTTGCTTCAATCTCTCTCTGCTCGTCTTTTGCTGCATCATATTCTGCATTCTCGGATAAATCACCCTGTTCTCTGGCTTCCTTTATCTTCTGTGCAACCTCTTTACGTTTGTTGACTTTTAAATCTTGTAGTTCGTTCTCTAAAAGTCTTAATCCCTCATAGGTCAAAATGTTCTTTTTTTCTGCCATATTTAAACACCCTTCCTCCGTTTCAATCGTATTAACGATACATTCAAAGTATTATAACTTATCACTAGTATGTTGTCAATAATTTTGCTGATGTCTCTTACGGTACTTTATATATTATCATGGTTGAACAAAAATTATTCCGCAAGTTATGATTAACTTTATTGTGACTTTTATACCAAAATTATTATATTTTTTAATTTGAGGATTTTGCTGTTTTTGTAACAATTTCATAGAACATATTACAGGAATTCCTTCATATATTATGACGATTTTGGTGTTTTTTACTAGTTTTATCGCTGTAAAAAAGAGTAAGGAGTGATTTATTAAAAATTTGAATAAGTACGAATTAACTCTTTACACGACTGTCGAATAGTGTTATTCTCTACTATAGGTATTCCACTGGATTTTCTTATTTTTCAGGTTTGCAGGAAATCGGTTCTTTACCAAATAAAGCTAGTTACATAATTAACAATGTTCAGTAATTGAGGCGCACAATGAGGTGACTCATTATTTTTGTTGTATTCTAAACTCTCTCGATTACTGCATTCATCAAGGAGGATAATATAACATGGCTAGAAAAATGAAAACCATGGATGGAAATAATGCCGCAGCTCATGTCTCCTATGCGTTTACCGATGTTGCAGCTATCTATCCAATCACACCATCTTCAGTTATGGCTGAAGTAACTGACGCATGGTCTGCGCAGGGAAGAAAAAACATTTTCGGACATGAAGTTCAGGTAAGTGAAATGCAATCCGAAGCTGGTGCAGCTGGTACAGTACACGGTTCCTTACAGGCCGGTGCTTTAACTACTACTTTTACTGCATCACAGGGTCTTCTTTTAATGATTCCTAACATGTACAAAATCGCAGGTGAATTACTCCCTTGCGTTATTGACGTTTCTGCCCGTGCATTAGCAAGCCACGCGCTGTCTATCTTCGGTGATCACTCCGACGTTTATGCATGCCGCCAGACAGGTTTTGCAATGCTTTGTTCCGGAAATGTACAGGAAGTTATGGATTTAGGTGCTGTTGCACATCTTTCCACTATTAAATCCCGCGTTCCTTTCCTTCATTTCTTCGACGGTTTCAGAACTTCTCATGAGATTCAGAAGGTTGAGACCTGGGATTATGAAGATTTAAAAGAAATGACTGACTTAGATGCTGTTGCTGCTTTCCGTAAGCGCGCATTAAATCCTGAGCACCCCGTAACACGCGGTACTGCACAGAACCCCGACATTTTCTTCCAGGCTAGAGAAGCAAGTAATCCTTACTATGATGCCGTTCCCGGTATTGTAGAAGAATATATGAATAAAGTAAATGCCAAAATCGGAACAGATTACAAACTGTTCAATTACTATGGCGCTCCTGATGCAGAGCATGTAATCATCGCTATGGGTTCCGTATGTGATACCATTGAAGAGACAATTGATTACTTAGTAGCAGAAGGCGCGAAAGTAGGTTTAATCAAAGTAAGACTTTACAGACCTTTCTCCGTAAAACACTTACTGGATGTTATTCCTGACTCCGTTAAGCAGCTCAGTGTACTTGACAGAACAAAAGAGCCCGGAGCTCTTGGTGAGCCTTTATGGTTAGATATCGTAGCTGCCTTAAAGGATACGAAATTCAAAGACATTCCTGTATTAACAGGTCGTTATGGTTTAGGTTCCAAAGATACTACTCCCGGACAGATTGCTTCTGTTTATAAAAATACAGAGAAAAAGAAATTTACAATCGGTATCGTTGATGATGTTACTCACCTTTCACTTGAAACAACCAAGAAATTCAACACAACTCCTGAAGCAACTATCAGCTGCAAATTCTGGGGTCTTGGTGCGGATGGTACAGTAGGTGCTAACAAGAACTCCATCAAGATTATCGGTGACCATACAGACATGTATGCTCAGGCTTATTTCGATTATGATTCCAAGAAATCAGGTGGTATCACTACTTCCCACTTACGTTTCGGAAAAGCTCCTATCAAATCTACATACCTTGTAAGCCAGGCGAACTTTGTTGCTTGTCATAATCCTTCTTATGTTAGAAAATACAACATGGTTCAGGATTTAAAAGAAGGCGGTTCCTTCTTACTTAACTGTGGTTGGTCCATGGAAGAGATCGAAGCTCACTTACCTGGACAGGTTAAGCGTTATATTGCTGAGCACAACATCAAATTCTACACCATTGACGGTATCAGCATTGGTAAGGAAATCGGTCTTGGCGGACGTATCAACACAGTATTACAGGCAGCTTTCTTCAAATTAGCAAACATCATTCCTGTGGATGATGCAGTTAAATATATGAAAGCAGCTGCTACCGCTTCTTACAGCAAGAAGGGTGACGCTGTTGTTAAGATGAACCATGATGCTATTGATCGTGGTATCACAGATGTAAAAGAAATTCAGGTTCCTGCTTCCTGGGCTAACGCAGAAGATGAAAGCCTCTTAAGCGAAGCAACTGGTTCCAGAAGAGAAATCGTTGACTATGTAAATAAGATTCAGAATGTTGTTAATGCACAGGATGGATACAGCTTACCAGTTTCTACTTTCGTAGACATGGCAGACGGTACTTTCCCCTTAGGTTCTGCTGCATTTGAAAAACGTGGTATTGCAGTTGATGTTCCTATGTGGAATCCTGATAACTGTATACAGTGTAACTTCTGTTCTTATGTTTGCCCTCATGCCTCCATTCGTCCTGTTGCTATGACAGAGGCTCAGGCTGCTAATGCTCCTGAAGGTTCAACTTATGTTGACTTAACAGGTATGGCTGGTTACAAATTTGCGATCTCCGTATCCGCTCTTGATTGCCAGGGTTGCGGATCTTGTGCAAATGTTTGTCCCGGCAAGAAAGGTGAGAAGGCTCTTACAATGGAAAGCCTTGACACTCAGCTGGATGCACAGAAATTATTTGATTACGGCGTTGAAATCGGCTTCCCTAATGAAGTGGTTGCTAAGTTCAAAGAGACAACCGTTAAGGGCAGCCAGTTCAAGAAACCTTTACTTGAGTTCTCCGGTGCCTGCGCAGGCTGCGGTGAAACACCTTATGCAAAACTTGCTACTCAGTTATTCGGAGACAGAATGTATATCTCCAATGCTACCGGATGCTCCTCTATCTGGGGCGGCAGTGCACCTTCCACTCCTTATACAGTAAATAGAGAAGGAAAAGGTCCCGCATGGGCTAACTCCTTATTCGAAGATAATGCAGAGTACGGTTATGGTATGGCACTTGCTCAGAAAGCTTTAAGAAAGCGTCTTATCGCTTCTGCAGAATCTCTGTTAACGACTGTAGAGAACACAGATGTGAAGTCTGCTCTTGAGCAATACCTTGCTACAAAAGATTCCAGTACTTTAAATGCTCCTGCTTCCACAGAATTAATTGCTGCTCTTGAGAGCTGTGAATGTGACAACGAAGACAGAGCAAACATCCTTACCAACAGAGACTTCTTATCCAAGAAATCACAGTGGATCTTCGGTGGTGACGGATGGGCTTACGATATCGGTTTCGGCGGCTTAGACCATGTAATTGCCAGTGGTGAAGATGTAAACATCCTTGTATTTGATACAGAGGTTTACTCCAATACAGGCGGTCAGTCCTCCAAATCCACACCTACCGGTGCGATCGCTCAGTTCGCAGCTGCCGGTAAAGAAGTTAAGAAGAAAGATCTTGCAGCTATCGCTATGAGCTACGGTTATGTATATGTAGCACAGATCGCTCAGGGTGCTGATTACAACCAGTGTGTGAAAGCATTTGTTGAGGCTGAAAGCTATCCCGGTCCTTCTCTTATCATCGCTTATGCTCCTTGTATCAACCATGGTATCAAAGGTGGTATGAAGGGTGCTCAGACAGAAGAGAAACGTGCTGTTGCTGCCGGATACTGGCATACCTTCCGTTTCGATCCTCGTCTTGAAGAACAGGGCAAGAATCCATTCCAGTTAGACTCCAAAGAGCCTACTGCTGATTACCAGGAATTCCTTGCAAGTGAAGTTAGATACAGCTCTCTTGCACGTTCTAATCCTGAAAGAGCGGCAGACCTCTTTGCTAAGGCTGAGGCAAGTGCTAAGGCGAAGTACAAGAAACTTGTACGTTTAGCTTCCTGGGAAGATTAATACAGGTATTTAAGGCAGGAAAGTAAGAGTTTACTTTACTGCTTAGATAAAGATTTGGTAGAAAAAGAATGCGTTTTATTTGACGCATTCTTTTTTTGTTCTGTATGTAAGATAAATAGGAGGTTTTTGTAAAGGGGACGGAAAAATGGACCAAGCAGAAAAACTCATGCTTCAATTCCAAGGTATAAGAAGTCCTAATTCTCTGGATTTTTTGTGCTTGACATATTATAAAACTGATAACTCGCTTCGCTCAAACAATCAGTTTTATAATATAGCACAAAATATCCAGAGAAAAGGACTTCTAATACCTTTCCATAGGCGCATTCATTTTTCTGCTTGGTCCATTTTTCCTGAAACTTTATGGCTATAAGACCTTTGAAACTTTCTTATTTTGCTTTGTGTATGGATGAAGAATTTCGTTCCGCATTGTATATTCTGGTCCTTGCGTTGATAAATCAAACAGGGAGAGAAGTTATTAGACTCTATTGGCTCATATTTCAATATTACATACTATCTGCTACTATTTTAGCCTTTTATTTTATAAAAAAGCCTGCAAAGAACATAAGGATTGGAATAGTCACTAATGAAGTTATGGTGCTTACTGTATATAGTTCCGAAGCATAGAGGTGATTCTTATTAAAACGCAGCGCAAATAACATTCCGGTTGCTGCTACTGGACAAGCTGCTGCTATTACAGTTGTGGTAAGTATCATATGGTCTATGGGAAGCTTATGAAAAAGTACTACCAGGATTGCAGGTATTAATAGCTGCTTCATGATAACCACCAGATAGATCCTGCCCTTTAACAGTACCTTCTTTAGCTGGGATTGCGCCATGGTGGCTCCTGCGATTATCATTGCCAGCGGAGTATTCATAGATGCCACATAGTCCATTGATCGATATAGGACTTCTGGAATTCTGACATTTAATAAGAACAGTACGAGTCCCGCTATAATTGCTATAAAAGTGGGTGATACCAGAGTCTTTCGTATTGCTTTCAAATCCTTTTGTCCTGTTATCAGTATAACGCCATGGGTCCAGATAAGCACATTAAAGACGGTTAAATAAGCAGTTAGATAAAATACACCTTCACCGCCAAATAGGCTGTTAATTAGGGGTATACCGATAAATCCGCAGTTTGAGTATACAGATGAAAACCTCTCCAGTGAAATATCCGGTTTATTCTTACCTCTTATTAATAGTCTGGCTATGCCCATTGCGATCAGATGGCTTACGAAAGCTAGTACAAAGGATATCTCAAGACCTATCAACAGCTCTTTGTTAAATTCCCTCTGATAAGAGTTAACGATCAACAAAGGGTTAACGACTAAAAGCAGAAAATCAGACAGCTTTCTGTTGGTTTCATGATTAATGATCTTTATCTTATAACAGAAAAAACCTAATAACATTATCAGAAACATAATTAGTATTTGATTAAGTGCAATGACTGCTAATGTCATATAGTACCTCTTCTAGATGGTGTTTATTACACACCAAAGTATCATATCAAATTTAATTTTTACTGTCAATCATACTTGTTGACAAATATCTTGTCTTTAACGTAGGGTTCTTTTCTTTTTTGTTCTATAGTAAATGTAGGGTTGTGTAAATAGTACGTTTCTACATTTTATTCTTTATATTTAAATACATTTATAGGAAGTTTTAAATGTCCGTGTGCAAAACAAACATTTGTTTAATAAGGTTTCATATTGCTATTACACTAATCTACATTCGCAGCCTCCCTTATTATTTGTAATTTACTTATAAGACAGCAAAAGACCGGCAGATATCCTCCTGGATTCTTTCTCTGCCGGCCTTTGGTTACATTTATCAACTTTTCGTTCATATTTACAGACTCATTTTGAAACTGCTCTTCTGCTTCTTTAAGCACTTATTCTTTAAGCACTTATCCTTTAAGCACTTATCCTTTTAAGCGCTTATTCTGTCTTTGCCACTCTCTTTGCTCATTAAGATATGTCTGGATTTATCATAGGATACCCTGCAGTACACAATAACAGGAGATACCTTCTGTATGACCAGTCCGGGAATTCTTTCAGCAATCACTACTTCTTCTTCGTCTTTCTTTATTGCTCCAGCTCCTGCCATGATAAAGAGGAATAAGGGCATTGTCTGCACCCACATCAGTGTTACATCGGTTATTCCGTGTACCAGCGCTGCTCCTGCCACTCCTAAGATCAAAGAGGTTATATGGGTATTCTTCTGGTAAAAGCATCTTTTTAAGATGTCCAGTATAAACTTTCCAAAGGCTGCAAACAGCACGATGGTTCCAAGGATTCCGTAATTTAACAGGAACTCAAATAATATGCTGTGGGAATGTACAACCAGTTTGCCGGTCTGAAGTGTGTCGTATGCATAGGCCATGGTTCCTTTTCCAAGTATAGGGGCTTCCTGTATGAAGGACAGCGCATCCTTCCATATCTTGAAACGCATACTGAGGGTCAGACTTGCTTCTGATATTCTTGGAATAATATCAGGGTTGATGAGCAGTATCATGCCAATACCGACTCCTGCCATAGCGACAAAGGTAATCAGCAGCCGTTTATATTTTAATACAAATAACATTACGGCGGTTCCGGCTAATACTTCTACCCAGCCGAACATACTTTGGCTTAAATAGATATTGATCAGGTTCATTGTAACGGCAATCAGGTATATTTTCTTATTTCCCTGGCCTGTCAGCAGTTTGTATACACAAATAAGTATTACTGTTGCAGAGATGGTAGCAAAATAGTTTGGATAGAAGAAAATGCTGCATACTCTCTGATAGCTTAAATAATCCATAGAGATAAGTACCTTTTCCACCAAAGCATATATTGTTGAGAAGCAGCTGAATATACACATTATTGTAAGACTCTTCTCGTAAAGCTCTGCGGTCATAATCCGGTATTGATATATTCCAAGGACTGCTGCAAGTGTAAATACAAAACCTCCCAGTACTCCCATCCAGTTGCCGTAAATTAAGGAAACTGCCTGGAAGAACAGCTGAAAATAAATCACACCTTTAAAGCCCTTATGTACAATTAAG
The DNA here is from genome assembly GCF_033100115.1 of Anaerocolumna sp. AGMB13020. Taxonomy (NCBI): domain Bacteria; kingdom Bacillati; phylum Bacillota; class Clostridia; order Lachnospirales; family Lachnospiraceae; genus Anaerocolumna; species Anaerocolumna sp. AGMB13020. The sequence continues at coordinate 2,256,054 of NZ_CP136910.1, forward strand.
GCTTCTCTTGTCTGTTTGTTGATTATTATATATAAGGCTATTGCAACTAATATAATACCTGATAGCATGTAGGGCAGAAATATAGCCGCTGCTGCTATCATAACCAAATTACTGTCTGTCAGTAACTTTTCCGCCATTGCGGTAAAATCTCTTTGTTGTAACGCTTTTATAATAAATTCTGTATCTTTTGTTTTTTTAGTTATAACTTTATTATCTATGATAACCCGCCTCTTTTCTTTTTGATTGCACCTGAGTTACATTAGCGCTTCTCACAAACAGAAGACCGAAGTTTCCGCAATTAATGTCTATCACGAAAAGGCATTTTATCACATATTAATAAATTTATCAATTTGGTATATCCTTAATGTTTTTTACGAATTTATTAATTTTTACGTAAATTTTATGAAGATTTATCATTTAGCTCTGCTTTTGCCAGGTACAAAAGAGCATTACAGATACCGGCAGCAACGTTGCTTCCACCTTTTCTGCCTCTGGCTACAATGCAAGGTATATTAAGGTCCTCTATCATTTCCTTCGCCTCTACTACATTTACAAATCCAACGGGTACTGCAATTACAAGTGCTGTCCTAAACTGCTTCTCAAGGATTAATTCATGTAGTGTTATAAGAGCCGTAGGGGCATTACCAACTGCAAAGATAAGCTCCCCTTCGAGTATCCCCTCTTCTTTTAACCGAAAAGCTTTCTCCATACTCGCAGCTGCCCTGGTAATTCCTCTTTTTTTTGCTTCCTCCGCTACATCCTTATCTGCCATGAAGCAATGTATCTCACAGCCGAATTGCTCTAGTGCAGCTTTATTGACTCCTGCTTTCCCCATGTTGGTATCCGTAATAATTACCGGCTTCTTTTTCAGGACCTCTAGGGTATGGCCAACAACACCTGGTGAAAAATACAGGTTATCCGCATAATCGAAATCAGCTGAGGTATGTATTACCCTCTTAATGATTGATATGGTTCCAGGTTCCTTCGCCTCAAATCCACGTTTCTTTAGTTCTTCTTCAATAATCTCAAAACTTTTTTTCTCAATCTCCTCCGGGAGAAGATTCTCTATCCTGTATTTCATTCTTCCTCGCCTTCTGCCGTTCATAACGACCCTTTATAAGCTTCCCTGCATTAAAATTCAATTCCTTTTCTTGCGCCGATATGCTGGTCATAGGGATGTTTCAGCTTTTTTATTTCTGAAACATAATCTGCATATTCCAGAAAAAGCGGTGCCGGATCTCTGCCGGTCAGAACAAGCTCCAATTTCTCAGGTTTTTCTCTTATTAGCGTATCGATTATACTTCTATCCAAAAGATTATAATAGTAAGCCGCACAGACTTCATCCAGCACCAATAAGTCACAAGCCTCTTCATAAATGTATTGCAAGGCATTCTTTAGGTTTCTGTTATGAAGTTTTGTTATCTGCAGCTTATCCTCTTCTGTCATTCGTTTATAAAACCCGTAATCCACATCATTTCTGATTACTGTTACATTCTTAAGTTCTCTTAAGACATCAATCTCACCGGAGTCTCTTGCTTTGAGAAATTGAAAAAATACGACCTTTAACCCACTGCCTGCAGCTCTGACGGTTAAACCCACAGCGGCTGTGGTCTTACCTTTACCGTCACCACAATATACATGTATCAAGCCTTTATTCATTGTAATCTCCCTTCGCGCTTTTCTACGCTTAAACAAGGCAGGAATTTGCTTTTTATATCTACACTAATTCCCATGGAATATCTTATCTGTCTGTCCAGATTTTCAAAATCACCAGGTTAATAACCCAGTCGAGTCCTGGTACCTTTCAATCAAGAGTGAAATATGCTTTCTGCTTTCCACACCAGCACCTGATTAACTGAGCTTACAATTACCTGGTGATCTATTATTTTGCACCTTCATCCATAATTTTATAAATCAGCTCCATATCCAAATTCATCCTAACGGTATCAGCAAGGAGATTGTATTGACTTTCTTTATAAGCATTAAAATCAAGAGGTTCAATCCCTTCATATGTAAGACCTTTTCTCTTTAGGAGGAGTTTCATTAATCTTTCACAGAAATCCCCCTGGTCAAAGATACCATGCACATAAGTGCCAAATACATTCCCTTTTGCAAATCCCTCTTGCTTACCCTCGGATTTTTCTGTGAGGGGGGTAACCTCCGAAAAGCTTCCCTCTGCCATATCCGTGAGGACCCTTGAGCGGCCCATATGTATCTCATATCCTTCGAATTCTGCATCACTAAGCTCGGTTAGTTCCTCTTGCATTTTATGAACTCTGCCCCGTACTCTGGTTCGTACTTTCTCTTTTTCAAATATCGTCTCCAGCGGCAGTAAACCAAGTCCCCTTAAGTCGCCTCCCCCTTCGATATGATCAGGGTCTTTCAGCACTTCACCTAACATCTGAAAACCACCGCAGATTCCCATGATAATTACATCTTTCTGGGCCAGCTTCTTGATTGCTGCTTCCATCCCGTTCTGTCTCATCCATAACAGATCACTCAGCGTATTTTTTGTACCGGGTATTATGATAATATCTGCATTCTCAAGGTCACCTGCACCGGTTGCGTATACCAGTGACAGATACTCCAGTGATTCAAGTATGCTAAAGTCAGAAAAATTGGAGATCCTGGGGAGTTTCACTACTGCTGCCTTCAACTGACTTACCTTCCCTTTGTCTTGAAAACGTTCTGTAAGGCTGTCCTCATCATCCAGGTTAAGATACACATAAGGAATAACTCCTGCCGTAGGGCGATTGATCAAATCATCCAGCATGGTAAGACCAGGTTTTAGAATTTCTTTATCCCCTCGGAATTTATTGATTATTACTCCCTTGACCAGTTCTTTCTCTTCTTCCTCTAACAGCATCATGGTACCTGCCAATTGGGCAAAAACTCCTCCCCTGTCAATATCACCCACTAATAAAACCGGGGCTTGAAGCGCTTTCGCCAGCCCCATATTAACGATATCATTTTGTTTAAGGTTAATTTCAGCAGGACTTCCGGCGCCTTCGATAACAATATAGTCATAATCCTTTTCCAGTTCCTGAAATGAGTCCATGATAACCGGCATTAAAGAGCGCTTATATTTAAAATATTCCACCGCCTTCATGTTCCCTATTACTTCTCCTCTGACAATAACCTGAGAACCTACATCGGTAGTGGGTTTTAAAAGTATTGGGTTCATAAGCACGCTGGGCTCAACCATAGCTGCTTCTGCCTGAACCACCTGAGCCCTTCCCATTTCGAGCCCATCCTTTGTTATAAAAGAGTTTAAGGCCATATTCTGTGACTTAAAGGGGGCAACCCTGTATCCGTCCTGGCGCAGGATTCTGCACAACCCAGCCGTTAAAAGACTTTTTCCTACCCCGGACATGGTTCCTTGGATCATTATTTTCTTTGCCATAAAGACCTCTTTTCTGAATGTTAGATTTTTACCTGTTTTATTCATACTTTCTTTTTCTGAGTAAGAAATTAGTAAGGATTTCTTTATTTCTTATGAAAAGCTTCCTATTATATAAGCAACTTCAGGCTATATATGTATTTTAATAATTAATGAACCTTATCTTAACTTTATTACTCCATTCTTACTAACTTTATGTAACTGTTTATACTATCCCATGTCTCTTTTTTACAGTCTCTTTTTACAGTCTCTTTTTCTATTGCTTGTTCTCTTATTTCTTGCATGTTAAATTCTCTTTGTGGCTACAATGCTTCGTGTCCTTTTTTCTCTATTAATTACAGTTCTGTTTATTCTTCTAAGCTATAATTCTCTTTGTACTTCTATTCTTCATATACTTTTTCTCTTAAATTACTTGTTCTGTTTTTCTTCTATGCTATAATTCCTTTGTACTTCTATCCTTCATGTCGTGTTATCTGTTATACTACTTGTTCTGTTTTTCTTTTAAGCTAAATTCTCTTTATGCTTCTATTCTTCATGTCCTTTTTTCTAATAAACTACTTGTTCTGTTTTTCTTCTATGCTAAAATTCCTCTGTACTTCTATCCTTCATGTCGTGTTTTCAGTTATACTACTTGTTCTGTTTACCTTCAGCTCCAACATTCTTCTGCCCTATATGGCATCTTTCCCCAGAATCTCGCCGATTACTTTCAGCAGCTGTTCGTTATCTTCCCTTGCTTTAACGGCAGCCCGGTAGTAGCCAGGTCCTAACTGCCTGTAATTTTTACACTCTCTGATCAGAATCCCTCGCTTTAATAATTCCTCATAAAGCCCTTCTTTCCCATGAAAAAGCAGGAAATTGCCTTGTGAGGGATACACCTTAAATCCCAGGGCAGAAAGCCCCAAACTCAAATATTCTCTCTCCGACTCAATCCATTTGTATGTCTTTTCCCGATATGCCATATCCTTTAGTGCTTCCACACCGGCAAGCTGTGCCGGCAGTGATACATTCCAGGAAGGGGTATGCCGCAATAGCTCCTCCATTAATTCCTTGCCGCTGCAGACACCGTATCCAAGTCTCAGCCCTGCCAAGGCATAGAATTTTGTAAATGCCTTAAGGATAAAAAGCCCCGGATATCTCTTTCTATGGCAGATAAGTGACTCTGCTTCTTTCACAAAGTCGAGAAAGCATTCATCCACAACAAGAACTATCCCAAGTTCCTGGCATTTTTCTGCTACTTTTATCAAAAGCTTCTTATCTACAAGATTGCCTATCGGATTAGAAGGATTACACAAAAAAACCATATGAATATCAGGCGTCAGGTGGATAAGATAATCCTCCTGTAATGCAAAATCATTTTCTTCCTTTAAATTATAATACGCAATTTCGCAGCCAACAGCCTTAAGAGCCTGTTCATATTCTATGAAGGTAGGTGCACAAAGAAGCGCTTTGCCCGGTCTTATTACCTCACATAATCGGTATATCATATCAGAAGCCCCATTAGCACATATAAGCTCATCATCGTCTAAGGAGTGCTCTTTTGCAAGTGCTGTCTTAAGCTCCCTGTAGTAATCATCAGGATAGCGGTCGTATAGGTCCACTGAGTCTATGAGTATTTTTCGGACCCCTTCCGGCATACCAAAAGGATTCGTATTGACGGAAAAGTCCAAGGATACCTTTTTATCGTATATTTCACCACCGTGTGTATAACTGAACATGCTCTATTTTCTTTCCTTTCTTACAATGCTTCCTTACGGCTGCTCCGTTTAGGAAATAAACTTTGTTTCGCTGTATCTTACTTAAGCTCCGGCTCTTATAAATACCTCATTATAAGGGCTCTGCATCCGCCAAACAGAAGCAGTGCAAATAACGAACTGACATACATCAGACGGTTTGCTCTCTTAATATCTTCTCTTTCCACCGGCCTGGTATTATCACCTATGGTCTTTTTATGATGAATTACCCCAAAATAGGAGGCATCACCGCCTAACTGTACCCTCAGGCCTCCGGCACATGCACTTTCCGTCTGAGCAGAATTCGGACTGGAATGGTTTCTGTTATCTCTTCGGTAAATACGAAAAGCTTCTTTCAGGTGTAAACCTGTCAACGGGCAGCTTACTATAAACAGATAGGCTGCTACTCGTGACGGGATATAGTTTAATATATCATCCAGTCTGGCTGCACATCTTCCGAAATAAAGATATTTGCTGTTCTTATAGCCTACCATGGAATCCATAGTATTAACTGCCTTATATAGAAAACCCAGTACCGGTCCTCCCAGCAAAAGATAACACAAAGGAGCTATCACACCGTCAGAGGTATTCTCTGCAACAGTTTCAACGGCTGCCTTTATGATGCCCTCCTCTGTCAGTTCCTTGGTATCTCTGCCGACAATCATGGAAACATTATATCTCGCTTCCTCTATATTCTTCTTACCTAAAGATTTATAGACCTTCATGCTCTCTTTTTTTAAACATCTGGCTGCCAGCAGCTGATAACACATCACAGTCATAATACCAAATCCAAGCCATCGGTTGATCTGATAAGCCAGCTGTATAAGAAAGAAAGGAATCCCACCTGAGAAAGCCAAAACCACCAGTACTAATATAAAACCGCCGATAAGCTCACCTTTCTTTGTTACCGGCAAAAGTTTCCTAAGTATCTTCTCTGTTATTTGTATCAGTTTTCCGATTAATCTTACCGGATGATACAGCCAATAGGGATCACCAAGAATAAAATCCAACAAAAAGCCTGCCAGACACGCCAAAAGAATATCGTATACCATAATCTTACCTCTATCTCCCCATTTTTCCTGAAGTTCTACAGCAAACTAATCTTATACAGCATATAGAATCTGCATATAGAATTAGAATTACGACTTCGTAATTATAGATACTGCCAGAACCTTCGCTATTATAAAAATACTTAACTTAACTTCTGTAATACCTTTAAAGAGTACTCTCCTACCAGTTCACATAAGTAACCTTCACCATTTTTTAGCTGCCAGTCAAAATAACCTTTCTTCTCAAGACTGTATTTATTAAGAATTGCCATAATCGTTCCTCCGTGTACCACGAAGGTTATTGGGCTATCCGTATTAAGAAGGATCTCTTCATAAGCTTTTGTACAGCGTTCCTTAAAGGCTTCATTTCCTTCACCTCCAGGAAAATCCATAGTTCCTCCGCTGTCAATCCAGGCCTGATACTTCGCATTGTCTGCCAGTTCCAGATAATTCTTGTATTCAAATTCACCAAAATTGCATTCCCTGAGTCCCTTATGTAATATTGGCCTTATTGCAGGAAATAGTATCTCCGCAGTTTCCTTACATCTTCTCAGTGGACTTGCATAGATAATTTCTCGTTCTGAAAAAGGGTAAAGATAAGATTTCTCGCTTATCAACTGTTTCCCTGTTTCACACAGACCTTCATCGGTACTTCCAACATAACGCTTCTCAAGGTTTCCGGCTGTTATTCCATGCCGTATAAATCTTATGCTTCTGCCCATTTTACCCTCCTTTTTAAACTTATTTATGTATCCTGCATGTTCATTGTTAACTTACTGGCGATGCTGTACTTCCCTTCCTATTCCTTTTCTATATTTCAGACTCTCCTTTTAACAGGAGTCCCAGTCCACAGGAGATTCGCTCAACATGAACGGCATTAGAGGCAATTTTTAACGTACAGTGACCTACTGCTTCTCTAAAACGTCTGTCTTTCCTGTCCATGGGTACTACACCTGCTCCCACTTCATTGCAGATAATCACTGCCGATGGGTTGTATTTGATCAGTTCCTCTGTAAATTCTTCCGGTTCTTCACCTTCTGTAAGTAACCGCTTTACAAATTCGTGGTAATGGTTAATAAACCGCTTCTTAAATAATTCTTCTTTCGTACATACAGCACCGTCACAAAGTTGGTCACTGTCCTTTGTTATCTTATATTTCGTCAATACATAATCTAACTTGCCCTGATTTAATCCACCGATATACAGTTCCATCAACTGCCCCTTTCTTTTTCCTTCTATAATACTTTGTATCTGTTTACACTTGCTCTCTTTATGTCATAGTACTCTATTGTACTCTGACAGCACCCTTGCAGAACAGTAGTCATCAAAAAGCTGGAACCTGAACTCCTTTATAACAGTACTATACAACGTAGACATACGCATTTATTATCTATACAGCACGGCACAGCTTATTACTACAAACAGCTCACAAAGCTGTAAGAAGAAACCCGCCAGGTCCCCTGTAATTCCCCCAAATTTCTTATCAGACATTCTTCTATAATAGAAAAAAACAACTACTACCGCTGCTGCCGGTACCATTCCTTTCACTCCGCCTATTATAAACATCAGAACAACCATAACGATAACTGTACCAAGGAGTGCCGCTGCTGTAACTTTTTTCTGAGCAGCAGAGGAAAAGGTATGCAGTGTTCCCTCTTTTTTAGCATTTGGAAACCAAATCAGAGAAAGTCCGCTGAATGCTCTGGATAATACGAATCCCAAAGCAATAAGCAGACAAGGTATCAGGTCTTTTATTTCCGTCAAGGCACCGTAAAGAATCAGTATATACATAAGCCCTCCAATAACTGCAAAGGCACCGCAATGAGGATCTTTTAAGATCTTAAGCTTAACTTCCTTTGACTGATAGGAGCTCAGGGCATCTACTGTATCCAGAAAGCCATCCATATGGATTCCTCCTGTAATGATGAAAGGCAGCACAGCCGCTATGGCTGCCGTAAAGCTCTTTCCAAACCCTAAGCTTGCTGAAAGAAAATACCAGCCAAGAAAAACACCACCAATAATCACCCCTATCAGCGGAAAGAAAACCATGGAATATTTCATATCCTCTTCTTTCCATTCAAAGATAGGTACCGGAATCTTGGAATACATCGAAAATGTTATAGCCAGTCCTTTTACAAGTCCCATATTTTTTCCTCCTCTTTGATTGTAAGCTTAAGCCCTGATACAATTTCATATACATTATCAGCCATTACAGTAAGCCGTCTGTTGATTTCACCCAGGTATTTCAGATAGCCCATGGTTTCCTCGTATACAGAACCATAGTCAGAGAATACTTCATTGGTAACAATCACTACATGCTCACATTGTCCTCTTAATACATTCACACCATTGATTATGGCATCACAGAGCCCCTTCCCGCCATATATACTGATATACCCTTTTGGATCATACATTTCATTTGCCAGTAGATTGGACATGCACTCCAAAAGCAATACTGGTCTGTCTGAAAGGGTGACACTTGCAATGTCCGTATACTGCTCCAGGGTTTCATACCCTTTGCCGGCTCTTACAGTGCGGTGCTTCGCTATCTTCTGCCTGCATTCCTCGTCCCAGGGAATCATGGTAGCCAGATAGGTTGCTCTATCCTTTTTTAAGGTTTCAATTACCTTTTCTGCAAAAGCTGATTTACCGCTGGCACTTCCACCGGTCACCAGTACCATCATAGATTATCCCCCTTTTCATAATTGCTATTTTTGCTGTAAATCTTCATAAGCTGCAATCTTCATTCCGCAAAAGGTAGGTGAATTCCGGTACACTGCCTCCGCCATATCTAATAACGGAAACAAAAAAGCGGTACCGCTGCCTTCACCCAAAGCCAGATCACCGTAAATAACCGGTGTAAGCCCCAGTTCCTTTAAGATATAATCACAAGCCTTCTCCCTTCCCTGATGAGAGGCCAGCATGAAATGAACGGCATCCGGATTTATCCTGCTGGCAGTCAGGGCTGCCACAGCAGAGATAATTCCATCGATTACTACCGGAAGACGGTAAAGCATTCCCCCAAGGAATAATCCTGTAATCCCGGCAATATCAAAACCTCCTATTTTAGCAAGCACATCCAGAGGGTCAGAAGCGTCCGGTTTGTTAACTATGATTGCCTGTTCAATGACCTGTATCTTATGGATGATTCCTTCTTTTGATAAACCTGCACCGGGTCCGGTAAGCTCCTTCACCGGAAGCTTTAATAATACACTTGCCATGGCTGAACTGGTAGTGGTATTCCCAATTCCCATTTCTCCGGTTCCAACAAGGGAATATCCTTTTTCCTTCAGCTCTTTCATAAGGTTAATACCGGTCATAACAGCCTGAATTGCCTGTTCTCTGCTCATAGCTGACCCTTTGGCAATATTAAAGGTGCCACTGGCAACTTTTGCATAGATGAAACCCTTCTGCAATGTAGCTCTGTGAATCTCCTGTCTTGCAGTTTCTTCCTCTTGATCCAGTTTCGCTGTCATTACTTTCTCTGTATCCTTGTCCGGTTCTTCCAGCTTCTCTTTTTCTGTATCCCTGTCCAGGTTCTCTGACTCCTCTTCCGCGTTCTCGTCCAGGTTCTCTAGTTTATTTTTCTCTGCATACTTGTCCGGATTCTCTGGATTATTTCTCTCGGCATACTTGTCCGGGTTCTCTGGCTTATTTCTCTCGGCATACTTGTCCGGGTTCTCTGACTTATTTCTCTCGGCATACTTGTCTGGGTTCTCTTTTTCTTCGTGCTTACCCGGATTCTCTGTTTTTGTTTCCTCTGTGTTCATGCCGATGTCTACTGCGATTACCTGTGCGCCGCTAAAGCGGGCAAGGGTATTAATATTTCCTTTTCCTTCGGCGATATGACCGGCAACGATTGCTGTTACACTTTGATCTGTCTGGGTGACACCTTCCTCCACCACTCCATTATCACTGCACATTACCACGATTGCTTTCTTATCCAGATTAATATCCTGACAACCAGTTATACCGGCAATTTTTATAAGATGTTTCTCAAAGGTTCCAAGGCTGTACAGAGGTTTCGCCACTTCATTCCAGCGAAGCTTACAGGCCTCCATGGCTTCCTTATCAAGTTCAAAGCTTCCTTTCGTTAAATCCTCAAACTGTCTCAAGTCCATATCTTGCACCTTTTATCTTCCATATTCTTCTGCTTTCTTAAGATAGCGCCAGGCAGCTTTTACATTGCCAGGAAAATAAAGATGGGGAAATCCGGCATACATTCTATCCGTTGCAATTACTTCTCTCCATTCCTGTCCATTGGAGGCTTTCGTTACCAAATAATCCTCACCGATTATATCGCTATCCCAATAGTGAAATTCATGGGCTCTCAGGCATTCACCTTTTTCAGCCAGCAGACTGTCCTTCTCTGCCTTCAACTCCACATAACCAAAACGTCTTAACCTGCCTGTGGGAAAGGCTTTCCCGGAAAATGTCCCCACCATTTCATATACTTTGCCTTCCTTATCCTCCAATTCCTTTTGAAGATAAAGAAAACCTCCACATTCCGCTATCACAGGTATCCCCTTATGAATACACTCTCTGATTTCTTCTCTTATGGATATATTTTTACTTAACCCCTCTCCATGGAGCTCAGGATAACCCCCTCCCAGGTAAAGCCCTGAAAGCTCCTTCGGAAGCCTGTCATCCCTTAGCGGACTGAAAGGAATAATTTCTCCGCCTAGACTTTCTAACAGCTTTAAATTTTCCCTATAATAAAAGGTAAACGCTTCATCCATGGCTACGCCTATCTTTACAGGTCTGGTTACAGATGTCTGGTAAATGTTTCGGTATAAGGAACTATTTCCTTCGGAATAACCAGATAAATCACTTTCCGTATTAGTTTTTGATGGTTTAGCCGGGTCATGATTTCCACTTCTTTCTATATATGTAGAATATTCTACAGCCGTTGCCTCCGATGCAAGCTCCAGTAAGCCTTCTATATCCACCGTTTTCTCAAGCTCGTTGCTCAATCGGGAAAGAATATCACCCAGGTTCTGGATTTCCTCTGCCATCAGCAATCCCAAATGACGGCTCTCTATGACGATATCCTTAAGTTCCGGTACGTAACCAAAGCATTTCGTCCCCAGTTCCACACATTTATTTTGGGCTGCTTCATAAAGCACAGGAGATAAACGGTTGAAGATTACACCGGCTATCCTACTGTCTTTCTTATATTTTAGAAAGCCCTGCAGCAAAGCTCCGAGGGAGTTTCCCATTCCTTTGGCTTCAATTATCAGTATGACCGGTGTAGCTGTAAGGGAAGCCACCTCATAGGAACTGCTTTGTTCTGTGAACCCAATACCATCGTAATAACCCATAACGCCTTCCATTACTGAGATATCACTATCCTTACTGCCTTCCAGGAATACTTCTTTTACAGCTTCTTCTCCCGAAAGAAAGATATCCAGGTTATAGGACTTTGTTCCAATAACCTTCCTGTGAAACATAGGGTCAATATAATCCGGTCCGCATTTAAAGGAGCTGATTACCATTCCTCTCTCCTTAAGACACCTTAAGATTCCGCAGGTAATAGTGGTTTTTCCAGTTCCGCTTTTGGTTCCGGCAAACATAATTCGGTTTCTTTTCATTTTAACCTCTATTCTTGCGCACGTTCTTTGCGCATACCAAGTTTGTGGTGCTCAAGCACAAACTTGCGGTTGAAAATTTATTATTCAATCGAACCCCCACTCGCGCTTTGGCGTATGCTGGATACCATTCGTTCCTTGGCATCCTCCCGCCATTAGTGGAAATTGACTGTTTCTATGTATTTCCCTTGCCCCTGCCTTTGATGATAAACACTGGATTTTGTGCAGAAAGCATGTGATAAGGCCCGGCGGTTTTGGTTTTTGTAATGGCTGCCTGTAATATTTCCATATCAGTTATTTCGAATCTTTTAAAAGCCTCCAGGGCTTCACTTACGGTTTCCAGCGTTATGGCGTTTAGTACCAGCTTTATGGAAGGATTTCTTTTCAGTAATACCTCCAGTATTTTGCTCAGTTTACCTCTGCTGCCACCGATAAAAGCAGCATCCGGCATCGGTAACTCCTCTAGGCAGTCCGGCGCACTTCCCTTAATCACCGTAAGATTCTTTAGAGAGAATTTATCCCTGTTTCTTTCGATGAGCTGGGCCCCTTCCTCTTTCTCCTCCACAGCATAGACCCAGCCGTTCTTTAACAGCAAAGCTGCTTCCACGCTTAAGGAACCGGTGCCGGCTCCGATGTCATACAGGATATCGTTATCTTTCAGCAAAAGTTTGCTTATTGAAAGAAGCCTGACCTCGCTTTTCGTCATAGGGATATCGCCTCTTATGAATTCTTCATCGGGTATACCAAGGTGATATTGGTTTTGGCAGAAATTATTCCTTATAAACAAGGAAGCTAACGTTTTCTCTCCCATAACCGACAACTCAGCCGGCGTCACCTTTATTACTTCCTCTTCTGCATAAGACAATGCTGTCCCCACATAGATATCAAGCTCTAAAAGACCCGCAGCCATTAGTTCCTTACCGATTTCGGAGAGTCTTCCATCTGTCAGAAGAAAGGTTTTAGAATGCCCTCTTACTGCCCTTGTAAAATCGCAGCTTTTTCCGTGCAGGCTTAAGATACAGGCATCCTCCCAGGAGACTCCAAGAAGAGCACTGAAATAAGAAACTGTGGAAATACCAGGTATAACCTTAACCTTATATTCACCATTTTCCCTTAAGGTTTCTGCTACTTTACCTGCCCCACTATAAAAGCCTGTATCTCCTGAGAAAAGTATCGTATACTGCTCATAAACAGAAGCTTCGATGAACTGCTTGATTTCCTGAGGATTGTAGGATGTAAAACTCTCTCTGCCATCACAGGAGACGGCTTCCAGCATCCGCCTTGCACCAATGAGTACCTGTGCATTTTCAATGGCCTTTTTACCTTCCTGCGTAAGTGTGTCTGGGTTCCCCATTCCAATTCCAACTAAGTTGATTTTTTTCATAACTTCCTCTCTGCAAGTGAATCATATTTTCGTACTACCACTTATGTACCAAGGATTATCCAAACCGATGAAACACGATTTAAGGGAAGGTGTATTCTCCCTCCATGTTCTTTAACCGTTCCACGCTGTCAGTTTCTTAATAATCTCTTCTACTGAAAAACCAGTTTCTTCTTTGGGTCGTTGTATTACGATAACTTTGGCGCCTGCCATTCTTCCGCCTTCTGCTTTTTCTTCATATCCCCCAAGACTTCCGCCTTCTTTGGTAACTAAATACTTTCCATTTATCTGCTTTAGCATGGCATAATTCAACTCCTTATGAAAGGGTCCCTGCATGCATATGATATTCTTTCGCTGATAGCCCAGTTCTAAGCAGTTCCTTAAAGCATCCGGATCCGGAAGTATTCTTATATAGAGCCTGTCCTGGTAAGCCTTTACTCTGGTATATTCTTTTAAATCCTTGCTCCCTGTTGTAATCAGAGCATTTCCTTCATGATTATTTAGGAACCGGATGGTTTCCTCCATATCCTTTACTTCTATTATTCCTTTAACAGACAAGGTTTCCCTTATAACCCTTAGCAGGGGAACTCCTGCTGCTTGTGCAGCCTGTTTGATATTCTCCGTTACATCACAGGCATATGGATGTGTTGCATCTATAATAACTGTACTCTCTTCTTCCCTTATGAGAAGTTCCATCTGCTGACTGTTAAGACGCCCTTCTTGAATACTGCCCCAGTCTCCTTTTTCCAACAGATTCTTTCCATACTCTGTAGCTACGCAGGCGGTAACAGGGAGTTTCTTTTCCACACAGTATTCATACAAGAGCCTTCCTTCTGTGGTCCCTGCAAAAAGTAAGATTTTACTCATGTTTTCCTTTCTTTTGCCATATCCGTTTCCTAAAACTCTGACAAATCCAGCTTTGTTTAACTTCAAATAAGCCAGCCTCTAAAATCTGTGAATACCCTACACCGTGTATTATACGTTATACGGAATAACCCCTTGGTGTAGCCATGGAATTGTCTATGCGAAGGGTATTGGAATTTCCAATAAACACAGTGGTAAACATATCCACCTCCCGCTCCCTTAACTCTGTCAGAGTGAGTACTTCTGCTTCTTCTCCTTCTCTCCCAATATTACGGGTAATACCGCAAACAGTATCTCCCTTCCGGTATTGCAGCAATATATCACAGGCTTTCATGAGATGATCGGCCCGCTTCTTGCTGGAGGGATTATAAAGGCTGATACAGAAATCCCCCAAACCTGCACACTGCAGCCGCTTCTCGATTACTTCCCAGGGTGTGAGGAGATCACTTAAGCTGATGACTGCAAAATCATGGTTTAAGGGGGCACCTAAGAGGGCAGCGCCACTTAAGGCAGCTGTAACACCTGGTATTACCTTGAGCTGAACAGAAGGATATTCTTTTTTCAGTTCAAAGCAGAGGCTTGCCAGTCCATATACCCCTGCGTCTCCGCTGCAGATTAAAGCGATATTTATACCTTTCGCTGCTTCCTCCATCGCCAGGCGGCATCTGCTTACCTCCTGTTTCATAGAGGTGCTGTAGTATTCTTTGTCCGGAAAATAAGGCCTGACAAGTTCTACATATGTAGTGTATCCGGTAATAACCTGGCATTTTTCTAATACCTCGACAGCCTGTTTTGTCATATATTCAAGGGAGCCTGCCCCAAAGCCAACTATATAAAGCATATTATCCTCTTTTCTTCTGATTTACTTAGAATTCAATTCTGAATTCCTTCTCAAAGACTGCCATTGCAATTCCTGCACCAGTAGTCTTTGGCAGCAGCTGTTTTCCATAATGGCTTGCTAGAGCACCGCTTCTTTCACAAACATTTCCTACGCCTGCCGTTTCCTCTACAAAAGGAGAATGTTTAAATTCCCCTGTCACTGCCGATAGTTCTTCTGCTGAATAAAAGGATGTCTGCGCTTTCAATTTGTCTGCCAATTCATGAACTCCGGGTTCTTCCCTTTTTAAATCCACCGAACAGATGGCAGAGATTCTGGTAATATCAATGTCGGCCTGGCTGCAGACCTCCGTCACCCTTTTATACAGCGCCATACTTGTAACACCTTTACGGCAGCCTATGCCAAGTACAAGGTTCTTAGGTACCAGATGCAGGGTGGTTTCAAAAGGTGCAGCGTTTATGTCGCAGCCAATATAGATGCCAACCTTTTTCACTCCCGGCTCCAGGCCAGCCGGCGGTTTGCCAAGCAATGGATACTCACTATAGATTCCTACCGCTTCCCCGGCCAGGAGAGCTGCAGAAATTGATTTTATCCTGGGAATTTCCTTTATTAACAGTTCATGCTGGCCCGCAAATAAATCCACCGCAAATACACCATTTAAATCCGTTGCAGTCGTTATAACCGGTTTCGCTTTTATTAACGCTGCAACCTCCCTGCACATTTCATTGCCTCTGCCAAGGTGGCCTGAGAGCAAAGATATAACGTAATCTCCCTTCTCATCCAGCACCAGGACAAAAGGGTCAACCTCTTTCCCCTGAAGGTAAGGAGCAATACTTCTTACTGCGATACCACAGGCACCTATATAAATGATACCTTCTCTGCTTTCAAAAAGATTACCGGTAAGAACTCCGATATTATCAAAACTTCCGATTTCATCAGCGGGTGTTGTGGAATATCTCTGAAACCTCTCCACATCATGTCCGATATTTCTTAAGGCCTGGCAAAGGCAATGGTTAAGCTTATTTCCGCCTTTGGTAAAGGATATTACTGTTATTTTCATAAGCCCCTCTATTCCTGTCCCTTCCGGTACTCCGTAGTAAAGCTTTTATCATAAAGCTTTGATAATTCATAATCATTTCCCAGAGAGTCGCCTACTACGATTAATGCTGTTTTCTTTATTCCATTATCTTCCGCCAAAGCTGATAACTCTTTTATCGTTCCTCTTGCAATCTTTTCATCCGCCCAGCTGGCTTTATAAACAATGGCACAGGGGGTATCTTCCAGGTAGCCTCCCGCTATCAGTTCTTCGGACAGCTCTTTTGTATAACTGACACTTAAGAATATTACCATGGTCGCTTTATGAGCCGCCAAGGCCTTTATGGATTCTCTTTCCGGTACCGGCGTTCTGCCTGCCATTCTGGTTATGATAACGGTCTGCGTAACTCCCGGTAAGGTATACTCTGTCTTAAGGGCTGCTGCCGCACCAAATAAGCTGCTGACCCCCGGACAGATATCATAGGCTATATTCATACTTTCAAGTGCATCCATCTGCTCACGGATAGCACCATAAATACTCGGATCGCCGGTATGTAGGCGAACAATCTCTTTCTCCCTGTTATTATCAATGACTTCCAATACCTGGGGCAGTGTCATGTAGGCACTATCGTAGAGAACGGCCTCCTCCCTGGCATACGCTAACAGTTCCTTATTAACCAGAGAGCCGGCATATATAATTACACCTGCCTCCCCCAGAAGCCTTGCGCCTCTCACTGTTATCAAATCCGTGGCTCCGCTGCCCGCTCCTACAAAATGGACCATAGTTATCTTTATCCTTTCTATTAAGAAGTTATAACTGCTTGAATCTAAATCTGATTAAATCAAATATCTGGTTGAATCGATATCTGGTTGAACGATAAATAGTTGAATTGATAAATGGTTAAATCGATATCCGATTTAATCTATCTGGCTAAATTTATATCTGGTTAAATCTATATCTGTGTTAAATCTATATCTGTGTTAAATCTATATCTGTGTTAAATCTATATCTGGTTAAATCTATATCTGGTTAAATCTATATCTGGTTAATCTATATCTGACGAAATCGATAGCTGGTTGAATCGATATTACGGCAAAGCAAATTTTACTTTCGAATGGTCAACAAGCTTAACGCAACTGCTTCATCAGCCTCTCTGCATCTGTAGTTTTTCCAAGAAGACCGAATTTATTGGAAAACAGGACAGCACCTATTGTTAATCCATCATACGCTCTCTTCTTTAGATAATACTCTATTTTAACCATTAAGATATCAATGGCTGCTTCCATTTTCCCCTGCTCCTTCAATACTGCTAAGGCTTCCTCTGTGGTAACACAGTCCAGTATTTTGCTTAATACGTCCGTGTCACAGCCCGCCTTTAAAGCACAGCTGCACAGGATTTCCTGTCTGGCATCTCCCCATTTGGAGTGGGTATTCATAATTCCGGCTCCGAGCTTAACCAGCTTACCGATATGTCCAATCAGCAGAAATCCCTTTAATCTAAACTCATATGCCATATCAATAGTATCCCCGATAAAATTACTGCACTTTACCATATTCTCTTCGCCAAAATTCAACTCACTTCCTGCAAAGGCTTCACCATAATTTCCAGGTACTACTGCCAAAGTGGTAACCCCTTTGGCCGAGAGCATTCTTATTTCCGTTCGTATCGTATCCACAAGAGCCTTTTCACTCATAGGCTCAACGATACCGCTGGTTCCGAGAATGGAAATACCACCGGTAATCCCAAGTCTAGGATTAAAGGTCTTTTCTGCAAGGCGCTCTCCTTCCGGAATTTCAATTATTACACGGAGACCACCTTTATAATCCGCTTCCTCACAGATCTCCTTTACTTCCTTTTCAATCATCTGCCTTGGCACCCTGTTAATGGCAGCCTCACCAACCGGCTGATCAAGTCCTGTCCTGGTGACTCTTCCGATTCCCAGCCCTCCGTCAATGGTTATCTCCCTGTCGGTTTTACTGACAGTAGCATAGACCAATACTCCGTGGGTAATGTCTGCATCATCTCCGCCATCCTTTTTAACCGAGCAGGTAACCGAAGATACCGTTTCAGTAAAAAACTGCTTATCATCAAGCTCTGATAGTGGTTTTTTCCTGTAATCTGTACGGTTATGTTCTGTGGTAATGATATCCAGGGTAAGCACGATTCCTTTTGGAGTATCAATGGTTACTCGCCGGGCATCTTTTTGCAACAGCAGCCCTATAGCTGCCGCTTTTGCTGCAGCTGCTGCACAGGAGCCTGTTGTATAACCGCATCGCAGTTTTTTATTATCCTTATAGATATACAATTCCTCCATGCTGCCTCTTTCCGGATTATTTATCCTTGATTTATCTGTCTTATCCTGCTCTATCTGTCCTATTCTTTTATGATAATAAGGGTAAAATAACCTGCTTCAGCCGGGAAATCTTCTATTCTTTCATAGATTCTTTCCTCTGCCATTCCACAATTCTCTGCCATCATGGCTTGTAAGCCCATTTCTTTGATTCGCTGCACCAACTCATTGTATTTCCTGCCTGACTTCATAATAACTTTTGTCCCTGGCTGTCTAAGGGTCTCTTCAACATCATGAAGTCCGGGAATAATATGTATCTTTTCACTTCCGGCAGCAAGGCTTGTCTGCAAGAGAGCTGCTGCATTACAAAAGGAAGTAATTCCATTAATCGTACAGGTGCTTAAGCCCTTTTTCTTAAGGCGTTCCTCCAGATAACCATAGGTGGAATATACCGTTGGATCACCCAGGGTAAGAAAAGCAACACTAATACCTCTTTCCAAATATTCCTCTACCTTAATAGCACAAGCATCATGGCTTTGCTTCTGTAATTCCTTATCCATGGTCATCGGCATGGGCAGATAAAGGATTTCTTTCTCCTTAAGCTCCGGTATGGCTTCTGCTCCTATCCTATAGGATACACAATCTTCTTTCTTTTCGGCAGGTAAGGCGATAACCGGACACTCCTTTATAATTCTTACCGCCTTTAGTGTAAGCAGTTCCGGATCCCCTGGCCCTACACCAATGCCATAAAATACAGCTGTATCTTTCTCCATCTTTTCTGCCTCCTCTTTTATAAACGAATTGCTGCTTTTGCATGTTCTGCAAAGATTTCCTGTATTCCTTTGTATTCACCTAACCCCTTTAAGATACATTCCACTTCAAAACCCTCCTGTAAGAGCATCTCCTTCCAGGAATCCTCCTCACCTGCCATATCGTTGGCGGCATGATCGCCTGATACCACCATAAAGGGAGCAAGACAGACACCTTTATACCCTTTCGCCTTTAATCTTGGAAGAATGGTTTCAAGAGAAGGATACGCCTCTACCGTTCCCACATAAACATGCTCATAGCCTTTGTCCCTAAATACATATTCCAAGGCCGCATAGGAGCTGTTCGTATAATGACTTGTCCCATGCCCCATAAATATCAGGGCTTTCTCTGCACTTCCGGTATCCATTTCTTCTGCTACTTCTTCTACTGCCTTCCGATAATCCTCTGTACTGCTAAGGAGAGGGTTTCCAACCTTTATGGATACAAATTCCTGTGCCTTCGTTCTTATATCCTCAATCATACGGTCATTTTCTACCCCATGGAGAATATGAGTAGGCTGTACGATAACCTCACTGATACCGTCCTCCGCCATCTGTTTTAAGGCCTGGGCTACTGTAAATATCTCCATCCCATCCCTCTCTTTCAGAATTCTGATAATCATTTTGCTGGTAAATGCACGGTAAAGCACATAGCCCGGAAAAGTTTCCGATAATTTTTCTTCTATCTTGACGATTGTTTTTTCCAAAGTGTTTAAATGACTGGTTCCAAAACTTACAACCAGCAAGCCTTTCTTCTGCATAATCTGCTCCTATCTGTGTGATTCATTAATATCTATGTTTCAATAATATCTATATTTCATTAATTTCTATATTTCATTAATATCTATGTTTCAATAATATCTATATATTTCAGTCTGTCAGATAACCTTCCAGTTCTTTCAGATTTCTTGGTACAGGAAGGGTTTCTTTTAGAATTTTTTTCTCAATTAATTTATTGAACAATGTTATGACCTCCGGCTGACTAAGGTTGGTTTCCTTTAGCAGTTCCTCCTCCTGGAAGATATCTGCCGGATTTCCTTCTCTTATGATATTTCCGTCTTTCAGCATTACGATTCTGTCAGCCCATTTCAGGGCAAAGTTCATATCATGGGTTGCCACTATAACAGTTATGCCTTTCTCCGGAAGTTCCTCCAATTTTTCATTTAATAGCTTCGTATGTAATGGATCCAAGGCTGATACCGGTTCATCCATAATCAATATCTCCGGTTCCATGACCAATATGTCAGCTAAAGCTACCTGCTTTTTCTGTCCTCCGCTCAATGCATGGGTTGGTTTGTGGCGAAAAGGCGTTATACCTAACTCCTCAATCACATTATCTACTCTTCGTTTTACCTCCTCCTGGCTTAACTCCAGATTACAGGCACCAAAGGATATCTCCTGATAGACACTGGAGGCAAATAGCTGATTATCCGGATCCTGAAATACAATTCCTACTTTGCTTCGAAGCTCTAAAAGTTCTTTTCTCTTATATATAACCGGCTTCCCTTTATAGTTTATCGTTCCACTCTGGGGTCTTAAAATCCCGTTGAGACATAAAAACAGTGTGGACTTGCCAGACCCGTTCCCACCTACAAAAGCCAGCTTTTCTCCTTGCCTGACTGTAAGACTTAGTCCATTTAAAGCTTTCGTTCCATCGCTGTAAGTATAAGTAATCTTATCGATTTCTAAGACATTCATATGTTTCTCCAATTCCTGGGATTCAACTCTCAAACTATATTTTTTAGAGAATAGCTGCATATACCTAAAACAGTGACTAATAGAATTACCGCTGCTATTTCGCCTTTTCCGGCCTTCTTCTTCTCCCATAAGACCTTTATGGTACCATCGTAACATCTTGCCTCCATCGCATCATAGAGCGAGGAGGATTTCTTCATCGCCCGGATAAAGAGAATAGAAAACAGCCCTGTGCTTCCCTTAAGCGCGGTCCTGAAACTGCGGTTGCCCAGTCTGCTCTCCTGGGCCGTGGTTATCCCTGCCGCTGTCTCATAAAGCACAAAGATAAAGCGGTAAATTAACAACAATAATTCCGATAGAACTGTGGGACAACGAAGCAGCTGAAGTACTCTCAGGATATCCGTAAATGGTGTCGTCAAAGAGAGAAAATACAGACAGGTTACTGCCCCGAAAGCCGAAGTGATCAATTGCAGTCCAAAAATAAGTTTATCACTTTCAAAGTAATAGAATAATCCAAAGATTTTAATAAAGGGTTCCTCAACCTCATGTTGTGATATTCCAAAAAGAATAGTGACAGTACTGAGAAGCAGAAAAGCGAAAGGCACGCACATAAGTCTTATGTAATCAAATACAGGCGTTCCTCCCAGAATTACGGTCAGCCCTGTCATTAACAGGAGAACCAGAAAGGAGAATAAAACTGATCTTGCAGCTACACACATCAACAGGGTAGTAACCGCAAGAAATGCTTTTAAGACCGGACTTTTATCCCTAAGCCTGGACGAATAGGATAATTTATCAATTAACAGCATATTTTGTTCTCCCTTCAGCTCATCACGAATTTTATTCTTTTGTGTACTTCCTTCTTTCCTTCAGTACGCCAATACCATAGCCAAAGATACCGGCACCAAGAGCTGCCTGAAGACAAAATAGCAGGGATTCCGTCTCCCCGCCCGGCGGCTCGTAAACAGGTGAAAACCAGGGGGTATATTCCTCCCCACCGGTAAGCTGGCTGATTGCCTGAGACGCCGCATCATCAGAACCACCGAATTCGGAATCTTTGATTACTATCAGCGGAACCACTGCAATAACAACACACAATAATATTAAGAGAATTGCTTTCTTTCCATTACTGTTCATTTTTGATTCCTCCCTTCATAAAGCCGATTTCCTTCAGCTCATTGCCTGCATAGGAGCTAAGTGTCATTACAACCAGTGCTGTTACAATACCTTCAATAATTGCAATCGGCACCTGGGTAACCGCAAAGATACCCATAAATTTAACCATGGAGGCTCCCACACCACCTACTTCTGCCGGGTAAGCAAGGGCAAGCTGCAGAGAGGTAACGCAATATGTAAGCAAATCACCGAGTGCAGCAGCCAGAAATACTGCCGTGAGCTTTGGCAATTTACATTTCAAGCTGAGCTTATAGACAGCATATGCCACAAAAGGACCGGCAATTGCCATAGAAAAGGTATTGGCCCCAAGGGTTGTAAGTCCGCCGTGAGCCAGTAATAGCGCCTGGAATAGTAAAACGATAACACCAAGGATACTCATTACGCTTGGTCCAAATAATATGGCTCCAAGACCGGTACCGGTAGGATGGGAGCTGCTGCCCGTAACGGAAGGTATTTTAAGAGCGGAAAGCACAAAGGCATAAGCTCCGCACATTGCCAGTACAATCAGAGCTTTTCTGTGTTCTGTAACAATTCGTTTCAAATTAAAATAACCGGCTGCAAAAAAAGGAATGCAAATTATCCCCCAGGCTATACAAAATTTCAGGGGAAGATAACCCTCCATAATGTGCATGGCATTTACTCTGGGTGTAATTGAAGCACCAAGACAGATGATTGCCAAGGCCACCACAAATTTTTTCTGTTTCTTATTCATTTTTTCTCCAATCCTGCACTTTCATTTGTGCACTCAATATGTGCCTGGAATTTTCAGGCACAACTTTGCCGTTGAAAGTTTACTCTTTCAATCTTCTCCCATTCATAAGGCGAATCAGCCTTCCTCATGGTATAACTGATGTAAATAAAAAATACCCTTACACGCTGCTCACATTCGTATACGAACGATTGCAGGGTGAAAGGGTACCCTAAATAGTTTCCTGTTAATACCGGTCAATACAGGAAATGATTGCATACACAGAGCCATCGTCCGTAACTTGTGTATAAAACATACGAAAAGGCAGGTCTTCTGACTCAGGCTTCCTTGCAACAGTTTATCTTCCCATCTTGTGACAGTGATTATGCGGTAACTGTTACTCTTCCTTTACAGCGGCGGGACCGTATGGGCTTTTCACCCATTTCCCTATTATCTTGTCTGCATTTTAAATGCTCCAAGCACCTTTTAGTATTTATATTTCTTTTAAAGTGTATCATTATGGAGGGGTTGTGTCAATCTAAATGGAGGTGAGGTTATAAGACGTGGGGTTGTGGCAGTGGACGAAAACCCGGCTTCCTCTTTGTACGTTTTTGTTCGGATAAGAACCCTTATTCCACTAATACTTCCGTAATTGCTTAGGACAGTTCCGAATAAACCAAACTCGCTAATGAACCATCTATGGTGTTCGTATGGTCTCTTGAAGCTCAAACAGTGGTTTATTCGGAACTTGGCGCAATTACGGAAGTATAAGTGTCATAAGGAACCTTTCCGAGACAAAAACTTCCAAAGAGGAAGCCGGGTTTTCTGACCTTTTTAAGGCTCTTTGCAATAATATTCAATACAAGACTGCTTTTTATATTGGGTTTTTTATTTCTTCTCGGTTTTTATTACGTAGTCTCTGGCTCCTTCTATTCTCTTTACAGTTAAAGAATAACCGCCTTCGAGAATTCCTCTGGTGGTAAAGAAGGGCCTTATCTGCTCTTTTAAAGCTTTAGCCAGTTCCTGGGGAGTCTCGTATTCGGATACATCCAATTCTTCAATTAGTTTTAAGGTTTCTTTGATTCCATAGAGCTGCTTTTCATATATTGTCAGGTTTCCATGATATATAAAACTCTTTATGGTCCGGTTGGCATGGTCTTTGTGGGAGGCTTCTATATATTCTGTAATGTCATTTATCAAATCTTGCAACTCTATTTTTACGATGTCCAAATATTTACTCATTTTTCGTACCATTGCAGCACACTCCTTCTTTTCCTATAAATCCCATTACGATTTATGACGACCAGCAAGTTGCATTTAGTTTAGATGTTTATATTTTAACATATTCTTGCAGTTACAACAATAATTTACTTTCATAGGATATTTGTGTACTTATACAATATACTTATGTTTGGACATTTATTTTTTACTTTTCTTATAAAAAATTACATATATTTCTAATTACAGAATTTTTCCCTTGTGATTTTTATAATCACTAATGTAGTTTCATACTGTCATCAGATCTCTGATAAATACTTAAAATCATTTCTGATGCTCTCCCATACAGGCTTGTCATAATCTTCGTGTTCCAGTACAAAATATGCGGCATAGGTGGCTGCTTCTTGTATTTGCTTCATATCCAGGCAACCTTCTGCCATATCCACATTCTCCAATGCTGCATTCATCTGTTTCATATGGATCAATTCTATTTTACTGCCCCACTTCCTGATATAGGTTACCGGATCAACTCCGGCATATGCTGCCCAGTAGACATCCAGTTCCAATATGACATTCTCACCGGTCTTCTCTGCCAGCAGGTCCAGCGCATATTTTCCGTCAATCTTTTTGAATTCTTCTCCATGGTTGTGATAGCCTACTTTGATACCAAATTCCTTCGCTTTCACGGCTGCGTGATTTAGTACAGCTGCAAGATTTTCGATTGCTTCCAGGGTATCGGTTGGTGCATAGGGGCAGATGAGGTATTTGGAGCCAATTGCCTGATGATATGTCAGCTCTTCTTCCAAAGCTTCTTTCATTTGTTCTATACCGATATGAGCACCTACGGAGTACAGCTTATTTTTCTTTAGAAAGTCTGCCATTTCTTCAGCGGTCAGCCCACCGCAGCCGGCAAATTCCACTCCTTTAAACCCGATTTCTGCTACTCTTTCCACTGCTTTTTTATAGTCCTTTTCCGTTTCTCCGTGAATGGAGAAAAGCTGTAACGATAGTTCCATTGCTACTCCTTTTCTGCCTGATTTTATGGCTTAAATAACGAATACAGTATGATAAGCTAATCCGCGATACTGCTTCCAGGGTGTGTCTGAAAACTGCCTGTGGCTATCACTGCTTTCTTTCCAGTAGTGTGGGATTCATAAGCTGCTTCCATTAGTTTTGTAAGGGTTATGGAGGCTTCGATTCCAAAGGCTTCCATTTCTTCCCCTTGATCTCTTGCCCACATTACCAAAGGAGAGGGAAGAGCAGGGGGGAGTTTATCAGGAGTAATCCATCTGCCTTCTGTTTCTTTTGTTGCATAGCGGATTGTCTCTCCCACAATTAAGGTTCCGTCTGTTCCACTGATTTCCAGTATTGGCGGAGTATAAACGGATACAAAGCCGGTTTCTGCCACTCCAATTGCCTCGCCTTCAAATTCGATGACAGATACAGCATTATCTTCCACTCCATGCCCCGTTATGTCGGTAAATACGGATTGAACCGTAAGAGGTGTTCCAAGCAGCCATGTAAGGAGATACATCGGATGAGCTCCCAAATCGATCATCGCACCGCCGCCGCACTGTTCCTTGTTGTAAAAATGCTCCGGCAGCCAGTTTCCTGTGCTTCCGTTATGAACATTCCTCATACGTGCATAAGTAATTCTGCCAAGACTTCCGCTTTCTACAAGCTCTTTGGCAAAAAGAAATGTGCTTTCACATTTTTTGACCAGAGAAAGTGTTATATCCTTTCCGGAAGCTAGAAGTGCTTCCTTTATTTCAAGGCAATCGGAAAGGGTCAGGGCCAGTACTTTCTCACTGAAAACCTTTTTTCCTTGCTTTATTGCTTTTATTATCAATTCCTTATGCATGGAGGTCGGTGCTGTTATGATAACTCCCTGAATATTTGAATTATGAAGGAGTTCCTCATAATCCTTTATAAAAGGCACAGAAAATTCTTCTGCATATTTTCTGCCTCTTTCCTCCTCTTCATCCCAAACAGCTACTATTTTACTGTCTGTTTTCTCCAATACTTCTTTTGTATAACCTTCAGCATGGACATGCCAATAACTTACAACTGCTATATTCATGTTTATACCCATTGCATATCGCAGGCTGGCCTGCGATACTTGCCACACCTAATAAAGCGTGAAAAAATCACAGTGTGGCATCCTTCCTTTCATCATTTTCTTTTGCTCTTAGCTCCCAGCAACGTGCCTTGCACGTGAACGAACGCAAGGGGCATGAAGGTTCCATTTTTTCACATGCCCCATTTCTGTGTATATATTTACTCTTATTTAATCAAAGTATACTGGCTGACCAGTTCTGGCAGAGGTATAGATCGCCTCCAGGATCTCTGATACCACACAGGCCTGCTCCGGCTTTACAACTACTTCTGTATCTTTCTTCACCGCATCAATCCAACGCCTTGCCTCTACCTCTGCAGGATCACTTGATACTCCCTCATAAAAGGCTACTCCGCCGCTTGCCATATCAGGCTTAAGCTCAACCAATCGATTGAATTCCGCTTTGTTTATAGAGACTCCGCCTTTTATCTGAGCTCCTGCATCCGTTCCGCAAAGAACAGTACTGCCCTCCTGAACCGGTTCTATGGTATTCAAAGCCCAGCTGGATTCTAAAATGATCGTTGCACCGTTCTTCATTACAATAAAACCAAAGGCTGAATCCTCCATGGTATTATCCGCATCCACCCAGCCACCCCAGGGATTGCCGCATTGAGGATTATTCACCATTTTATATTTCGTTCCTACTACCATCTTAGGCTCATAGTTGTTCATCAGATACAAGGTAATATCCAGGGAATGGGTTCCAATATCGATTAACGGACCGCCGCCCTGCTCATACTCATTTAAGAAAACACCCCAGTTGGGTGTACCTCTTCTTCTTACCGCAAATGCTTTGGCAAAATAAATTTCTCCCAGGTCACCTCTCTCAATAACATTCTTTAAATAAATTGCTTCCGGTTTATGTCTGTGCTGATATCCGATTGTCAGCTTCTTACCGGACTCTTTGGCTGCTTCCACCATCTTTCTGGCGTCTTCGGCTGTCTTTGCCATGGGTTTTTCACACATGACATGCTTGCCGGCATGGAGGGAATCAATGGATATTGGCGCATGGGAACGATTAGGGGTGCACACATGCACTACCTCAATATCCTCATCCTTTAATAAATCCTTATAGTCTGTATAAACTTTTGCTTCCGGTATACCATACTGCTCCTTCGCTTTTATGGCTTTTTCCTCCACGATGTCACAAAAGGCAACCATCTCAACATCCTTTAATTTACTTAAAGACGGCATATGCTTTCCATTTGCAATACCGCCGCAGCCAATGATACCAACCTTCACTTTTCTTTCCATCTTAACTTCTCCTTTTTCTTCTTATTTTTATTGCTGTTCTCTTATTCTTGCCCAAGGATGTGTCTGAAAACTGATTACAGTTTTTAGATGCTAAAATAATTATAAACTATAACCATATGGACATTATCTGTCTTATCTGAAATCTGTGCAGCTCATTTCTTATTATTGTTTATTTTCTAAAATATAGCATAAATAATTCGTCCATGATATAATAAATGCATAAAAAAATATCAATTATTTGTCCTCTAAGGAGCTATGATTTGGAACAGAATTATTATATTGAAAAGCGTGATACCTATAATGATCTGCCACTGCAATTCAGCCTTCATATGCAGGTATTGAACGGAACCGGCGAAATGGCCCATGCCCATATGCATGATTACATTGAGATTCTCTATGCCCTCTCGGGAAAGTATCAGATTCTTCTGAACAACAGGGATTATACCTTCAAAGAAGGCGATATGGTTCTGATCAATTCCAACGAAATACATAATGTTTTCTCAGAAAGCGAAGGCTTGAACCAGTATATCTGTATCAAGTTTGAGCCTGAGCTACTCTATACCTCCTGGTCTCTTATTGAGATGAAATATCTGATGCCCTTTATATTAAAGGATTCCTCCCATCAGAAAATATTCACCAGAGAAGAAATAGAAACCACTGTCGTTCCTTCTCTTATCGAAAATATGAACAAGGAATATACCAATGCTGCTTATGGATATGAATTCGCAATCCGGTCAGACCTCTTCCGCTTGTTCTTGTATATTATAAGAAGCTGGCATGTACAGAATATTGATTTAAATATTGGTGTTTCGATCAACAAGGAAATGGAGACTCAGCTCAGAAAGGTCTTTGATTCAATCGACGAGCGGTACAATGAGGATATTACCGCAAAAGAAATGGCAAAATACTGTAATATGAGCTACAGCTATTTTTCCAGAATGTTCAAACGGGTAATGAAGAAAAGTTTCAAGGAATACCTGAACTATGTACGTATTTCCAAAGCAGAAAAACTTCTGATCAATACCAATAATACCATTACAGAAATTGCACTGGAAACAGGCTTTACTACCTCCAGCTATTTTATCAGTCAATTTAGGGCACATAAAAATATCAGTCCCAAGCAATATCGTCTGAACTATAGGAAGCTATAATACTGATATCAGCAAAAAAAGGGCGCTGCTTTACTGGAAATTCAGAAGAATTCTTCTTTGATTCCATTCCTGTGGCAGCGGCCCTTTTTTTAATGCTTATTTCTATGAAGTTATAAATTCCACGTTCTTTTAGAGCTTAGAATCTGTCTTATAGATTCTCTCTAAAAAATTTCTCAATCTCTGTAATCACAGCTTCTTCGTCCTCACCTTCAGCGGTTATGGTTACCTGCGTTCCTTTCGTGATTCCAAGTGCCATTACTGCCATCAGCTTTCTGGCATCGGCAGAAGCTCCCTTGGAAGCTATTAAGACATTGCTCTTAAAATTTTTGACCAGCTTTACCAGCAGACCTGCAGGTCTGGCGTGAATTCCCAGCTCATCTTTTATGGTATATTCAAAATTTTTCATATTACTCCTGTTCTATATCAATGTCAGTAGATCCTGTCCATAGTTAATATTCTTTTCGCTTTCGCTAATAATATCACTGTACTCCTCCATATTTGTTACAATTACCGGAGTAATGACGGAATAACCCGCTTTCTTTATTCCTTCTATATCAAATTCAATAAGTGTCTGTCCTTTTTTAATCTTTTCTCCAATCTTTACCTTCTGCGTGAAGAATTTGCCCTCTAATTTCACGGTATCCGTACCAATATGAATGAGTATTTCCGCACCCAAATCAGACTTTAATCCAATGGCATGACCGGTAGGAAAAAGTGAGAGAACCTCGCCGTCAACTGGTGCAACAAGTTTACCTTCTACAGGAAGAATTGCTACTCCCTTACCAAGTACCTCTGTTGAGAAGGCTTCATCCTCAACCTTTTTAAGCTCCACAATTTCACCTTTCAGAGGGCTTGCGATCACTCCTTTTATACTGGTTTTATGAGCCAGAGCAGTAAGATCTTCTGTTTTATTCTCTTCGTCCTTATAAGTAACAAAGGTGGCCACAAAGGCAATTACAACTGCTACTCCCACGGCTATCAATGCCCATACCATACTGGAAATGTCTTTTGTAGCATTATTGATAAAAGTAGGAATACCAAATACTCCAAGTCCTCCAAAGGTGTAGATCTTCGCTCCGGCAGCTCCAATAATGGCTCCACCTACACCGGCTGCAAAGCAGGAAATGTAAAAGGGTTTCTTCTTTGGTAAGCTGATTCCATAGATTGCCGGCTCTGTTACTCCGAAAACACCGGATATTGCAGCAGGGATACACAGTGCTCTTAATTTCATATTTTTGGTCTTGAATAAAATAGCTGTAACTACTGCTGTCTGAGCAAAGGAAGCAGCAAAATATGGTGCAAGTACAAAATCATAACCAAAATTTGTCAAATTGAGCATCATGATAGGAACAAGTCCCCAGTGAAGACCGAAAATAACCATTACCTGCCAGAATGCACCGACCAGCAAGCCTGCGAACAACGGGCTGAAATCAAAGGCTGCAGAAGTCAGAACACCGATTAAGGAGGTCAGCAGTGAAGCAATTGGTCCTACTACCAGGAAGGTCAGGGGTGTACAGATAATAAGTGTCATCATAGGTACCAGGAAGGTCTTTACCACATCTGGTATGATTTTCTTCCAAAAAGCTTCAACCTTGCTTGCCACCCAAACAGCTAAAATAATTGGTATTACCGTTGAGGCATATCCGCCGGAGGGTATCATTACCGGTATATGAAGGAACGTGGTGTAAACACTGGTTGCAAATTTGGAGCCTTCAAATAACGTGGATACCGGTTCAAAACCTGCAATGTTAATGATGTCACTTGCATATAACAAAGCGGCACCAAGGGCCATACCTACAAATTGGTTTACATTGAACTTTTTAGCAGCTGTGAATCCCAGGAAGATAGGAAGGTAATGGAAAAATCCATCGGCTACCGCATACAGCAAAAGATAGGTTCCACCGGTCTCCGACATCCAGCCAAAATAAGTGAATAAGGCCAGGAGTCCTTTAATCATACCAGTTGCTGCCAGAACACCGAGGGTGGGCTGAAATACTCCTGAAATAATATCGATCAGTGCCGCACCGGGATTTAATTTCGTTTTTTCCCCTTCTGTTACCCCTTCCGTAAGGTTACCAAATTTTCCGATTTCGTTTACTGCAGCAAAGACATCCGGTACATGATTTCCAATAACGACCTGATATTGTCCACCACTCTTAATAACAGTAACGACTCCGTCGGTATTTTTCAGTACCTCTGTATTTGCTTTACTTTCATCCCTTAATTTGAAACGCAATCTGGTGATGCAATGCTCAAGGCTGATTACGTTTGCTTTACCGCCAACATTTTGAATAATAATTCTTGCTAAAGCATCATATTTACTTGCCATACCTATTCTCCTTTTATTTTGTGGTATCAGTTTCTCTTATTGTTTTACGCAACTCCAAAATAGCAGAAGGAGTTACGCTAAGTTCATCAATTCCCATTTTTATAAATTCCTTTGTTAAGGTTGTATCACCACCCAGTTCTCCGCAGATACCAAGCCATATGCCTGCCTTATGGGCACTTTCTGCCGTCAACTTTATAAGTTTCAGCAAAGCAGGATGATGGGAATCATAAAATTCCTCCAACCTCTGGTTTTGTCTGTCGATTGCCAGTGTATACTGGGTGAGGTCATTGGTTCCGATGCTAAAGAAATCCACTTCCTTTGCTAATTCTTCGCTGATTAATGCCGCCGCCGGAGTCTCTATCATGATTCCTGTCTCAAGGTTCTCTAAAAACGGTATTCCTTCTCTCCTCAGTTCTTCTTTGGTTTCCTCCATAATTTCCTTTATTCTTCGTATCTCTGCTGTTGAAATTATCATAGGGAACATAACTGAGATATTACCGTACTTTGCTGCACGCAGGATAGCTCTTAGCTGTGTCTTAAAAATCTCGGTCCTGGTAAGGCATATTCTGATTGCCCTGTAACCCATTGCTGGATTTTCTTCCTTTTCCAGCCCGAAATAATCTGCCTGTTTGTCTGCTCCGATATCCAGTGTTCTTATTATGACTTTTTTACCTGCCATATTTTCTGCTGCTTTTTTATATACCGTGAACTGTTCTTCCTCTGATGGATAATCACTGTTTTCCAGGTATAGGAATTCACTGCGGAATAAACCGATTCCCTCCGCATCGTTGTCCAATGCCGCAGCCACCTCGGATACATTTCCGATATTGGCATATACCTTTATCTTCCTGCCATCAAGGGTAATATTTTCTTTGCCTTTCAACTCCTGAAGCAGCTTCTTTTTATTCATAATCTCCTTATGCTGGTCTGCGGCGCTTTTTCGTTCCTCCTCCCCCGGCTCCAGTATAAGCTTGCCTAAAAGCCCATCCAGTATTGCTGGGTTTCCTTCGTATTTATCCTCAAACGCTTCACCAAGCCCGACCAATGCAGGAATTCCCATGCTCCTCGCCAGTATTGCTGTATGGGAATTTACGGAGCCATATCGGATGGCAAAACCCAGGACCTTACTCTTATCAAGCTTTACCGTTTCACTTGGCAGCAAATCATCTGCAGCTATTATAACCGGTTCTGTAAGCGGGTTGCCTTCTTCTGCATCACCGCTTAATATCTGAAGCAGTCTGTCTGAAATATCTTTGATGTCTACAGCTCTTCCCTGCATATAGGAATCTTCCATAGCAGTGAACATGGCAGAGAAATTATCCGAGGTAACCCCAATGGCGAATTCTGTATTTACCTGCTGGGTCTTGATGATGTTTTTTACGGAATCACAATAGTCCTCATCCTCCAGCAGCATCTGGTGAATCTCAAAGATAGCAGCATTGGCTTCTCCGGTTTCCTTAAGTGCCTTTTGGTAAAGGTCGGCTAATTCCGTTATCCCTTTCTCTCTGGCTTCATGAAACCGCTCTATTTCATTCTCTGTATCCTCAACATGATACCGCATAATATTTCCGGTTTTCTTTCGTAGAAAATGAATTTTTCCATAGCAGATATCCCGGTATACGCTTTTTCCTGTCAATACTTTCATCTCTGTCTCCTCTCCGGCTTTCCAGTTACCTCAAGCTCTTATTTCAGAGTAGCTCCGTTGGAAGCGATAACCTCCTTATACCAGTTAAAAGATTTCTTTTTATATCGATTCAGAGTGCCGCTTCCATCCTCCTTACGATCTACATATATAAAGCCATAACGCTTTTTAAGCTCTGCTGTTGAAGCACTTACCACATCAATACAGCCCCAGGTTGTATACCCCATGACTTCTACGCCGTCTTCAATTGCTTCTGCTACCTGTACCAGATGATCATTAAGATATTGAATTCTGTAATCATCTTCTACGGTTATATTTCCCTCGGAATCCGTTATGGGTTCATCCACTGCACCTAAACCGTTTTCTACGATGAACAAGGGCTTTTCATAACGGTCATACAGTACATTCAGCAGATATCTGAGGCCCTTAGGGTCTATCTGCCATCCCCATTCGCTGGCCTCTAGGTATGGGTTGGGTATACCTCCCATGATATTTCCTTTTCCCCTCTCTGTTACCTCTGCAGATTCACAGATACTCATATAGTAGCTAAAGGAGATAAAATCCACTGTGTTCTTCAGTATTTCTTCGTCTTCCGGCTCCATTTTTATCACAATATTGTTTTCCTTAAACAGCCTTTTGGTATAGGAAGGATACTTTCCTCTTACATGAACGTCGGTAAACAGAAGGTTCGCCCTGTCTGTTTCCATCGTCTTTATAATATCCTCCGGCTTTGGTGACAGCGGATATACGGGCATTCCAAGCACCATACAGCCGATCTTTGCCTCTGGCATAATCTCATGTCCTATTCTGGTTGCAAGAGCACTGGCTACCAGTTCATGATGCATTGCCTGAAACAATTCCTGTTTGGACAATTTCTCTTTAGGCGTAAGGATTCCTCCGGTTAAGGGAAGATGGGCTATGGAATTAATTTCATTGAAAGTCAGCCAGTATTTTACCTTATCTTTGTATCTGTTAAAGATTGTTCTGACATAATTCTCGTAGAAACCAATGAGTCTTCTGTCTGACCAGCCATTATACTCTTTTGCCAGGTGAAGCGGGGTTTCATAATGAGAAATTGTAACCAGTGGTTCAATACCATATTTCAAGCATTCAGCGAAAAGCTCGTCGTAAAATTGAAGTCCTTTCTCATTGGGTTGTTCCTCATCTCCCTTTGGAAAGATTCTTGTCCAGGCGATAGAGGTACGAAAAACTTTAAAACCCATTTCCGCAAATAATTTAATATCCTCCTTATAACGGTGATACATATCGATTGCTACCAGTTTTAAATTATCCGGCGTGGGCTCTTCCGTTATAGGACCCAAAAATCCTTTTGGCGTAACATCCTGAATGCTGAGTCCTTTACCATCTTCATTATAAGCACCTTCGCATTGGTTGGCGGCTACTGCTCCGCCCCATAAAAATCCTTCATTAAATTTTGCTATCATCTTTCTTCCTCCTGTTTTTGTTATACTTATTATTTGTGTTTCCTTCATAAAAAAAACCTAAACGTAAGCAAAGAATATGCTCTTTGCAACAACGTTTAGGTTTTGCCTGTTCACCTCGAAGCCGTAGCCTCTGTACAACAGTAACAATCCTGATTATGAAATTAGCAATAAATGATCTGTTAACTTACAATTCGTTTAATATGGATGGTCAGATATACCATCTCTTCCTTCGGCAGCTCTATGTGATATTCCTGTTCCACATAAGCCTTAATCTTTTCGGTACAGGCATATGCTGCCGGGTATTGATTTTTTACCATCTGATAGAGTTCTTCATCCACCCCTGAATTGTTGTTATTCGTTACAACCCTTTGTGAAAAGAATTTTAAATGTGTTATGAACCTTTCATAATTAATGGTGTCTTCATTTATAACCAGCTGAAAATGGTAGGTAATAATCTTTAGTACATTTTGAATCAGCTTGGTAACATCAATTGTATTGGAAATCTCCATACCAAGCTCTGCATTTACAAAATGTAATGCAATAGAAGCTGCCTCATCCTCCGTCATATCGATTCCGATTCTTTCCCGAATCAATTCAACTGCCTTTTTTCCGGCTTCAAATTCCTCATGATAGAATTTTTTAATCTCCCACTTAAGTGCATTGGTAAAATGGACGCCTTCCTGGTACCGGGTTATGGCATAATTAATATGATCGGTAAGAGTAATGTATATGTTCTTGCTCAACTTGCTCTTGATTACTGTTTTTGCATAACTGATTATCTCATTGCACAGCTGGATATTTTCAATTGGAATATCAGCTAACACTGCTTCCAATAGCTTTGCTTCCTGGTCATTATCCATTCGGAATATTTTCTCTACTTTATCCTGATCAATGGTTTGCCCCGGCTTAACCTTAAATCCCAGCCCCCGTCCCATTACAACAATTTCATTCCCTTTTTCATCAAAGGAGCTTATAATATTATTATTGATAATTTTCTCAACAACCATGACGTTCTCCTTAAGAATGCTGTTATCCTGACGGTTTAATTCATGAAATAAAAAAAACCAATCATCTAAACCATAGCGATACTATGAATTACGAGATTGGTTTTGCCTGCTCTAATTTTCGAGCATATTGCTCGTCAATTCCCAGTAACAATCCTATTAAATTGCAAATACTGTATAAAATATAACTGTTTTATATAGATAAATTACCATACGAATTGTATTACGTCAAGTACATTTGTTATTTTTGTTAAATATAATCAAAATATTGTTTTGTTTTTGTGCATTTTTTATTTATTTCCTGTACATCTCTTTCTTTTCTTATTTTTGTAACCTCTGAAACCTAGAAATCAGTTTTGTGGCCATCCTTCCATTATCACATCACTACTTTTATTTTCAAGCAAAAAGAGATAGCAATTTTACTCCCTTATAAGCCAACTTGCTCTTGAAGAAGCTTTTCTGTATCAGCATGGATTCATGGATGAAGTAAAGGTTCTAAAATATATAGAGAAATTGTAGCCTTGAATTGATAGGTATCTCAAACATTATAAACCCTCCAAACTAAAATTTTCTTATTACTGCTTGGAGGGTTCCCGTTTATATTACTTTTACTTCCCTCAGGACTTTCATTTCATTCAAAGAAATATTTTTTAAAGCAAGTCCCACAATATTATTATTTTCTGCTACTAATATATAGTTAGCTTCAGTCAGAGAATATCCGCAAACACTATTTTTAATACCTGCTTCTAGTATTATCAAATTATTTTCTGAGAAAAAAACTTCAAAATCTTTCGTGAAACTTAAATTAGTGGTATCAATGGTAAAACCCTCAGAAAAAATCAATAAATTATCATCGCTGTATACAATTTCTGATATACCATTCTCAACCCGTATGAGTTCATCTTGTAAAAAAAAGCTAGCATATTCAATACTAAAGTCATTTGGGTTTATCGCAATATCTAATGGTGGTTTCTTTCCATTTCTATAAAACAAATGGTAATTATACCCTGCATTTTTAACTTCTGACTCTACTTTTAATAAAACCAACCCTTCCCCCATTCCCTCAAAATCACGTCGATACTTTTTCTGTTTTTTTATCGTTTTAAGTTGAAACATTAATTTATCTCCTTTAATTCATTAATGCGTGATATACTACACCAGTTTCTGTGTTTATGCCAATTTCCCAGTTACCATAAGCTCCAAAATATCTTCCTGGTGATAATGATGAAACTTCTTTCATCGCTTGATTTAACGCAGCCTGATAACTTTCCAGCATAAGTTGGCTTCTTACTCCCGTACTGGCTGTTTCTCCACCAAACCTTCCAATATATTCACCCATATGTTTGGTAGCATTTGTATTAGTCCATAATGTTCTAGTACCTATCTGGGGATTTACATAATTAATTTTACTATCAAGGTCTATTTTAAATGTTGTTGGTACTTTAGTATTTGGTATGTTATCTGCAGTTCCTGTTATTTTATCCCATACAGTGCCTGTCTTACCCGAACCCTTAATAGCCTTTCCAGCATTCCCCGCCCCCTCAGGTGGAGTACTGAGATATACGAAAAGGGGTGAAATTTCGTATTCGTTTTAAAAAGTATAGCACATCTTCGTGCTATTTTTAAGAAAGAAATTACTGTTCTTTTTCTGGCAGTGGTTCCCGGTATTCCGTCTTATTTTTCATCATTCCGTACACTATGTTCACCAATCGACGCATAATGCAGACCAGTGCCTGAGACTTTGTTCTTTTATTGGTTGTTGATGTTAACTCTGTATGGAATGGATTGCAAGTCATTTCTGGATTTGTTTTCAGGAGAAGAAACAACAGAAAAAAGAACAGAAAAGGGAGCTACAGAAGAAGTGTTTTTACCCCCTGTAACCCCCGGCAGTCCCATTTTACCATAGAACCAGTTTGATGTAAATTCATGGTTCACCATGAACCATAGGGTAGATGATCTGGCTAAGCTTCTGGTGAAATAGAATTAATATACCACTTTTTGTTTGCCCTGTATCGCAAATAATTGCCCCTGTGTGACGTTTAAAACCGATGGTAGAACATATATGCCATTCAGGCACAAAACACCTCGTTGGGCAAATTTGAAAAACATAGGATTTTTCCTTTGCACCTAATAACTGTTTGAATTGCTATTGCCTCCTGTTTGTATTCCGGTTGCTTTTTCAGAAAAATGTCGCATACAGGCCAGTTTTTCATATCCCTCAAGTCGCACAATCGCAATCATTTATAAATTTCTGAACTGGCAAATACTCGCCTTATTTTGCTCCCAAAATAGAGATGAACCATGGGGTAGAAAATGATGCAGGTTAAAGAGCCGGGGTCATGAACGACTCCTTTAAAACCATAGCTAGTGAATTGAGACAATAAGCATTTTGAGAATTCGTTTGAACTATTTAGCCAATACAAAGCATCTGTTTTTAGTAGTTTCTGGTATCGACTTTCTGATATTATTTCGGTATCGTATATTCTCAAAAAAGGGAAGTATTATGACCGATCAGGAATTACTGGATATGTTTATTCAGGAACGCATAAACATGTTAATTGATGTATTTCATAAAAGCCAACCTGATAAATCTGAACAGGAAGAAAAAAGGATTCTACAGTCCGAGATTTTTATTGAAAATTTGCCAGACAAAGAGAAGAAACTGGTTGAAAATTACATTGACTCCTTTATAGACCAACTCGCTTTAGAAGAAGCTTTTCTGTATCAGCATGGATTTATGGTTTCTTCTGAAGCTGCATGGTAGATTTTCTTTAGGTCAGTTGCGAATTCCTTCTTGTCCTTGTCAGCCACGTATTTCAAGGTATTTCTCACCTGATGTACGATGCAGCGTTGGTATTCAGTGTTAGGGAAGGCCACTGCTATGGATTCCTTGATGCCAGTCAGCCCGTCTGCGCAAAGAAGGAGTATATCCTGTACACCTCGGTTTTTAAGCTCGTTAAGGATACTGAGCCAGTATTTACTGCTCTCATTGGCACCTACCTGTATCAATAATACCTCTTTTCTGCCTTCTTCATTTATACCAAGGATTATGTATGCAGCCAGCTTCTTGATGATGCTGTTGTCCCTTACTGAGAAATGTACTGCATCGATGAAAACGATAGGATAAATGCTTGAAAGAGGACGGTTCTGCCACTGTTCAATCTCCGGGAGAAGTTTGTCGGTTATGTCTGATACCATGCCTTCACTGACTTCGAATCCGTAGATATCCTCGATCGTCTCAGAAATCTGACGTGTTGTCTTTCCTTTGGCATACATGGATATGATCTTGTCATCGATCGCCGATATATCTTTCTGCCTTTTCTTAACTACCTTAGGTTCAAAAGAACTTTCGCGGTCCTGAGGGACATTAATTGTTGCTTCGCCGTATTTACTTCTGATCTGCTTTTGTTTATAACCGTTTCGAGAGTTCTGGTTTTCGGATCTTTCATACGGAACATAGCCCAGATGATCGTCCATTTCTACTTCAAGCATTTCCTTGATTGTGCCACCCAACAGGTCTTTAAGTGCATCCTGGATATCTTCAGCAGACTGGATGTCGTATTCCTGTAAAAGAGCAGCGATGATGTTTTTCTTTCCTTCGGTCATTCTGACCGGTTCACGTTTTTTTGCCATAATTAAAGGCCTCCTATAATATATTTATTTTATCATAGAAAGCCTAATCGAAATACTTATTTTACAGACTTTATTTCACAGTCTCACTGTAAAATTTATCTATTAATTATAATAATTTAAAACAAAATCAACTAAACAGACCTTCAAACCAAATAATAACCCTGGTTTAAAGGTCTAAAAAACTTTTAGAATCGTTAAAAAACCCAATTAAAAAAATTCAATTTATTCTCTTGCAATATAAACACAATTGTCATTGTCAAGTGCATTACTCAGAAGATTACAAATTTCATCTGTTACCTTTTTAGAGTTGGGAAATCTAAATTTTGCATTTTCAGTTTGTTTAATCTGCTGAAATGATTTCATAAGATTAGGTATTTGCCATGGACTTTCATCATACCATCCTTCAGCAAGGTTATAATAATACGCCAAGCCAGTCCACCCACTTTCCTCTGGTTCAATTTTTTCCATGATGTCGTCAAAATATCCATCCCATATTCTTATGACATTTCTATTATCATTGTCAAGTGCCTGTATAAATTGAATTTCTCCTTCTCCTTCATACCCTTCATAAAAATCCCATATTATATTATCCATTTTTACCTCCTATGGAGCAACCCAATGTCCGCTTTCTAATAACGTTTTTTGTGCTTCTGTTGCAATATCGTTTTGAAAGGCTGTTATTGCTTGTTGCCAATCATATCTACTTGTCCATACACTATCACCCGTTAATATATGTGTTACTGCCTTTTGTCCTGTTGGAGTGCCTGGAGTAGTACGTTCTACAACCCATGTGTTGCCTTGTCCTGTTGGTGCACCAGGAGTTTTTGTATGCCAGCGAGCTTCATATTTATATGTTCCATCTGACCACTTATAACTTATCTGGTCATATCCTGTTTTAGACTGGACTTTAACCGTTGCATTACTTGGAATAGATGTCGGTGCTGTCTTTGCCAATTCACTTGTTTTTCCACTCCAATCGGCACCAGTAGTTAACTTACCCGAACCCTTAATAGCCTTTCCAGCATTCCCCGCCCCCTCACGAATACCTTTAGCCCCACCACTAGCCTTATTCGTTAGATTCCCAACACCACTACCGGCCACCACACTTTCACTGTATATTATTTCACCGGTCTTAAGATTCTTTATTGCTTGTACACCTTTAACTGTTACTACCGCAAACCCTTCCAGAAGCGTCATTGTTGCAAAATCTCCGTATATCTCTGCCCATTCTGTATCCATTCCTCCAATTATCGCCATTTGCTTCATTTGCTCGGAGTAAAGCCCAGGAAATCTATCCCATAAGTATTTTAATAGATATCTGTATGCTTGTGGTAAATTCCTTGCATATTTTAAATTAATTAAATCCTGTTCATAAGATAATAACTTTTTATCATCTTTATCTTCTGATTTTTTACTTTGTTTGTCATCTGGATTCTTATACCAATTTTTGATTGCATTTTTTAAATTTACATTATCATTTTCCTGATTATTTTTCAAGTCTGGAAATTTTCTTACCTCTTTTCCGTATCCTGACATCCATTCAGACTTACTATATTCTGTCAATGCTTCCTTATACCATTCTATAATAAAATCTTTCGTGAATCTTGAACCGGGCAAAAGATCTTTTATGCTGTCTGCAATCAATTTCATTACTAATTTGTTATCACCAATGCTAACCAATAATTTTAATATTTTGTCTACCCAATTCTCAAGACGACCGGATTCATTATGAACCAACTTATATCTGCTTTGCATTGCAATTGTATCTGCGACTTCCTGATCCCTCTGAATGGCCACTTCAATTAACTCCCTGATTTGATTTGCCAAATGGTTAAAATTTTCAGACTTTCCTTTTAACATTTTGATTTTGTCACTTACCAAATCTCTTGCATTTGTTAAATTTCCTGATGAGGCACCTGTAACATTATCTATTGCCGTTACAATATTCTGCTCCAGCTCCTCCGCATAATCATTCGTTTGTCTTTCCAGATCTTTGGAGTATTCTATGACAGACGCCAGCGCATCATAATCTATTACGAAATCTGACATAACAAACTATCACCTCATTTTCTTTTTCATACATATGTCATTACAATTCAGGTATTTATATTTCAAAACAAACTATAAATTTATTTTGGTTATACATACGACATACATACAATATGATAGATGATATTTATTTCGTTGTAATTTCGATGTATTTTAACTAGTAAGAGTTTTTTATGACAACTAATTTATAGCGATTGCTTTATGGTATACGATTGCTTTGTCGTACTAACTTGTTGTAACTGCATTGCTGTTATTGCCTTGCTGTTATTGCCTTGCTGTTGTTGCCTTGCTGTTGTTGCCTTGCTGTTGTTGCCTTGCTGTTGTTACCTTGTTATAGCTACCTTGTTGCAATTGCAGATTTATCTGATTACAATTAAAAATTATCTTCATAAAATAAGCAGTTGATTAGAATAAAAGTACTTCTCCTTTATCCTAACCAGCTGCTGCCTTTTCTCTTGTTCTGCCCCTTATTAATTCTAAAGAGGCAGGTGATTTCTATTTGTAATGCAATATAATCCTGAAACTTTCAGCCGAAAGAAACATAAACTTTATCACCTTATATTTCATTTGATCAAAACAAGCTACATTTACACCTTAACATATACGAGGGAGCCCTTCTCCATAAAGTACATCCACAATACGGCTGCCGTTATAAATAGTGTTCAGTATTACCTTTGAACCACTTCGAATATTGCCGATTAATGCAGTATTCTCACCATATTTCGAATTTCTCATAATCTGTAAAGCCTTCTCTGCATCCTCTTTTGCAACAACTGCAATAAGCTTGCCTTCGTTGGCCATATATAATGGGTCAAGTCCCAAAATATCACAGAAACCCTTAACCTTTTGGCTTATAGGAAGTGCTTTTTCCTCAAGCAATACCTGACAGGAGGATGCTGCCGCTACTTCATTTAACACGGTAGCCAGTCCACCCCTTGTTACATCCCGCATACAATGAATATCAATTTCCTCCTCCATAAGCTTCGTAACAAGCTCTTTTAGCGGCGCGCAGTCGCTTCGGATGTCATTCTCAATCTCCATTCGATGGGACATTATAGCTGCATGATGTTCACCCAGGTTACCGGAGAGAAGGATAACATCCCCTTCTTTACAGGCAGCTATACTGATTCCTTCTTTCTCTATCTCTCCGATACCTGAAGTATTAATATAAATACCACCATTTCCCTCTATCACCTTCGTATCACCTGCTACGATAAATACGCCTGCTTCCTTGGCTGCTTCTGACATAGAAAAGGCAATTCGCTCAAGATCTTCAAAAGAGGCTCCTTCTTCTATTATGAAACCTGCCGTTAAGTATTTCGGTATGGCTCCCATCATCAGCAGATCGTTTACCGTACCGCACACAGCTACTTTCCCAATGTCACCGCCTTGAAAGAACATAGGGGTTACCACAAAGGAATCTGTCGTAAAGGCTATCCTGTTCTTAACTGTCAGTACAGCACTATCTTCCAGCTTGTTTAACACTTCATTGGTAAAGTGCTTCATAAAAATTTCGTTTATCAGACTGGTGGTCTGTTTACCGCCACTGCCGTAAGACATATCTATCCGCATCTTCTGATTCCTTCCTGCACTCTGTATATTTCCTATTATCTTCTTATTCCTTGAAGGTTTTTACTTCTTTATCATATTGTCTTTCTATTTTATTACTCTTTTATCTTATTACTCATATTACTCTTATCACTTTTTTTATTACTCTTTTTCTATTATTCTTTCTTTATTACCTTTTTATCTTGTTATCCTTTTTCTAATTAACCTTTCTTATTATCCTTTTATCTTCAACTGTTCTTATACCAGATTCCACAGGCTCCTTCTGCTGATACCATACAGGGTCCTAAAGCATCCATAGGAGTACAACGTTTACCAAAGGCCGGGCACTGGGAGGGACTAATTCTGCCCAGGATGACCTCTGTACAGCGACAGCCTGACGGGAGGCTCTCTTCCGCCACAGATAAGTCACTGTGGATACCATAGTCGGCATAATCTGTTTTCAGGGCAAGACCGGAAGATGCTATATTACCGATACCTCTCCACCATGCATCAGAGGGTTCAAAGTATTTCATCACCGCATCCATGGCTTTCCTGTTTCCTTCCTCTTTTACTGCACTGGTATAAAGATTCTTAACCCGGTATTCACCCGCAGAAACTTGTGTCAGAATCTCGTAAACAGCGGCAAGAATATGCTCTCCTTCAAAACCGGCTACCACAAAAGGTTTCTGATATTTTTCCGCCAAGGGTTCGTATATCTTACTGCCTATAATGACACTTACATGCCCCGGACATAAGAATCCATCTATGCCTTCTTCTTTCTCACACAGATAGGACAATGCAGGAATCATGGTCTTTATAGCTGTTAGAAGCTTCAGATTCCTGATACCTTCTCGCTCCATTTCCTCTATAAGTATTGCATACAAAGGAGCTGTGGTCTCAAAACCCACTGCTGCAAATATATAAGTAATACCCGGATTCTCCTTCGCCAGCTTAACAGCCTGCAAAGGGGAGTAAAGGAACCTTACACGCCCTCCCATTGCTTTAGCCTGGGTCAGGGAATACTTGCTGCCTCGCACTTTCATCATATCTCCAAAGGATAAGACTTCATACTTCTCTTTGCCGGCATACTCTATTAATTCATCGATATAACCAGAGGGTGTTACGCATACCGGACAGCCCGGGCCTGATATGAGCTGGATTTCTTCCGGCAGCAAAGAGCGTATGCCCGCCTTAAAAATACTTGCTGTATGGGTTCCGCAGACCTCCATAATCTTAATCTTTCTACCTTTATACTTCTTGATTTCTTCTGTTACTTTCTCAAGTGTCAGCATTTATTACCTCATTTAATTCTGAAAAAATACTTATCATTTCTTCCGCCTGGTCTTTTTGCACCACCTCAATGGCAAAGCCTGCATGGATTAAGATATAATCCCCCACCTTTGCCTCCACCAGACTGATATTGGTCTCACATATATTTCCCAGGATATCCGCTTTGGCGGTGTCCCCCTTTATCTCAGTTATTTTTCCCGGTACTGCTACACACATATTAACCTCTTTTCTACTGCAATGGCCGATAATTCCTGTAATTTTTGAATCAGTTACTATCCGTTAATAATTATACTCTGTATAAACTGAAGTTTTTCTCATTTCTAATGGAAACAACTTAGTTATGGCTGCTTTTGCAAGTAAAAGAATGCAGCGGCTCATCGATTCCCTTAACCTCAAACAAATACTATAATTACTGATAATATCTTATACTTATATTATCTTATATTTATATATCTTGTACTTATATCTTTCGCTGTTATTAACTCAGAATGATAATTTCTTAAAATATATCTATCTCAGCTTGTTATATCTTAGCCTGATATATCCCCGCCTGTTATATCTTAGCCTGTTATATCTCTGCTTGTTATATCTCTGCCTGTTATATCTCTGTCTGTTATATCTCTGTCTGTTATTCTTAGCCTATTATATCTCTACCTGATATTTTCTCATACCTCTTTAATCCTATATATGTCTGACCAAGGCTGATGCCTCCATCCCCCGGGGATACCGCTTCATTACGATATACCTGAAACCCCTGCTCTGACAGACGTTGAGTTACCCTCTCTAGCAGCAAGGAATTTGCAAAGACTCCTCCGCTAAGGGCAACCGCAGAAATATCTTCTTTCCGGCTAAGACTGTTGCAGATACGTAGTACTGCTTCCGCTATAGCATAATGAAATCCAAGGGATAATGCTCCTCTGTCCTCTGTAGCTTTGGAAGCTGCAAGTCTACGAATCACACCACCTGGCTTCATCTGATATATTCCGTTATCCTCTGTTATATCAAATTCCATAAAGACAGGTGCAATTTCCGCCATCAGAGCTTTCCTGCCCTCCTGCTCCAGCAGCACTGCGGCTTCTCCCTCATACCTGCTCTCTGAACAGATCCCAAGCAAAGCCGAAACCCCATCAAAGAGTCTTCCCATACTGGAGGAAAGTACCGTATTTGTACTATGGATTAAAGCTGCTTTGATCATGGCA
This sequence comes from Anaerocolumna sp. AGMB13020, assembly GCF_033100115.1. Lineage (NCBI taxonomy): Bacteria > Bacillati > Bacillota > Clostridia > Lachnospirales > Lachnospiraceae > Anaerocolumna > Anaerocolumna sp. AGMB13020. The sequence continues at coordinate 2,300,477 of NZ_CP136910.1, forward strand.
CTCCTGTCATCCTTTATAACCTCTGAAAGCCCCTCTGCCAGAAGATAACAAAGAGCAGTCTTTCCCGCATCCTTCTGAGAAGCATCCCCTCCCATTAAAGGTGTATAACTTAAGTGTCCCACTCTTGTAAATTCTCCACCCTCACAAAGCAGGAATTCCCCACCCCAAACATTCCCGTCCATCCCATAACCGGTTCCATCAAAAGCAATACCAAGTACCTTACCCTTAAGATCATGTTCAGCCATAACAGAAGCTATATGGGCATGATGATGCTGAACTCGCAGCACCGGAAGCGCCAATCCCCTGGCAAATTCTGTGGAATGGTAGCCCGGATGCATGTCACAGACTGCTAGCTTTGGTGAAAGGAAGAGAAGAGCCTTTAAGTCCTCATATGCTTTTTGGTATTCCCTTAAGATATCATATTCCTCTAAATCGCCAAAATATTGAGACATTACTGCTCTTCCACCCTTATAAAGACAAAAGGACGCTTTTAGGTCTCCTCCGGCTGCAAATATTTCTGCATTGCCTTCAGGCAGTAAGACTGGATAAGGGGCATACCCCCTGCTTCTTCGTATGATCTGACGTTTCTTATTTATTACTTTCACCACAGAATCATCCACAGAACGCAGAATCTTACGATCATGATATAATACTCCATTCAGATAAGGAGAGTTAAGGGAGAGTATCTCACTGTTCTCTCGTATGATTGGTTTTCCCGATAAGTTGGCACTGGTCATAATAAGTGGCCCAAGCTCTTTCGTTAATAAGAGCTGAATCGGTGTATACGGAAGAAAGGCTCCAAGATAAATGCTCTCTCCACTGACCCCATCTGAAATTCTTCTCTCCTTCTCATATAAAAGCACAATTGGCCTTGCCTTACTGCGAAGCAGTTTTTCCTCCTCTTTGTTTACCTGAGTATAAGCTTTAAGAGTTTCCATATCCGGAAAACAGAGCGCAAAGGGTTTCTTCTCCCGCCCTTTCAGCAGACGAAGCTTCTGTACTGTTTCATTTAAAAAAGGAGAACATATATAATGAAAACCCCCTATTCCTTTAACTGCTGCTATACCTCCCGACCTGATTACCTTTATTGCCTCAGCCAAAGCAGTTTCTCCCTCAGCCCTGAACGAACTGGCTGATATCTCCCCTGCGTTTTCCTCCCACCGAAGAACAGGTCCGCATTCCATGCAGGATATGGTTTCAGCATGGAACCGCCTGTCAGAAGCTGCCGTATATTCATGGTTACAGGCATCACACATGGAAAATTCCTTCATTACTGTGGTATTTCTGTCATAAGGGGTGTGCTCCAGTATGGTATATCTGGGCCCGCAGGCTGCACAGCTGATAAAGGGATGCCGGTATCTTCTGTTAAGTTTGTCCGCTAATTCAGACGCACAGTTCTCACATAAACCAATATCCGGTGTAAGAGAAAAGCCTTGTATATTATTAGTACTGGCACTAATAACAAATTCACCGCTTTCATACACAGCAAGCTGTTCCCTGGTTAGTTGCTCCTTTGTAATCTTTTCTGCTTCGATGGCATGGATTTCATAGTCTTTTCCTTCTTCGTTCCTTAGTTCCTCCAGAAATTCCTTATGCACTTCTTCCAAAGCAGCCGCGATTATCTCTACAATACCGCCCAGATTACAGACACCACCAACAATTTCAAGCCTCTTTGCCAGAGAATATACAAAAGGGCGGAAACCCACCCCTTGCACAATTCCGTATACCAATATCCTTTTTATAACAATTCCTTTTTTCCTTTTATCCACTGAACTACTTCCTCATAGCCTTCTTTGCTTCTGGCAGATACCTTGATTACAGGGGCTGTCTTATTTAAAGCACGTACTCCTTTTAAGAAAAATTCTTCATCAAAATCCACATAGGGCAGCAAATCACATTTATTCAGCAATATGATATCTGCTTTCTCATAAGCAAGGGGATATTTATAAGGCTTATCGCTTCCTTCGGTTACAGAACCGATTAACAGTTTTACATGCTCTCCAATCTGAAATTCTGCCGGACACACCAGATTTCCGATATTTTCAATAAACAAAACACCAGGTGCCAGGTCAAGTTCTCCTGCTGCCTTTTTTATCAGGGGTGAGTCCAGATGGCAGGCTCCTCCTGTATTTATCTGAATGGCTTCCACTCCTAAGGACTGTAACAGCCTGGTATCAAAATCTGCTTCGATGTCCCCTTCTATTACATAGGAGGTGATATTCTCCAACCCCTTTATAATCTGTACCAGGGAAGAAGTCTTTCCTACTCCCGGAGCTCCCATAACATTCACTGCAAATATACCTTTATTGGTAAAATTCTCTTTGGTTTTAGCAGCTACTTCATCGTTTTTATCATAAACAGACTGCATGATTTCAATTTCTTTTGTCGCTTCCATATATACCTTCTTTCCTGACCTGGTGAACTTTCAGATACTTACATATAGGCTGATTTTAGTTCTTTTGCCATAACAAGTATACCTGAATATAAGGTGTTATTTTGTCTGGACGATAGAAAGAACTATATCCCCTTTAAATAATATATACATCACCATATAACCGTTTAACAAAATGTATTTCCAGTTGCTTCATACCTCAAGCTTTTTATTTATAAATCTAAGCTTTTATTAATTAATTTAAGCTTTTATTAATTAATTTAAGCTTTATTTATGAATCTTGTTTTTTATTACAGATCCTAGCTTTTATTTATGAACCCTAGCTTTTATTTATGAACCCTAGCTTTCATTTATCTTGCTGTATGTCCTATATCCTATCTTAAAAATCCCTCAGGCTCTACCTGATTTCAATGGATTTGAGATAGAATTCTTTTCCTATCTCTGTAGGTTCTCCTGCTCCTTTACAATAGGGGCACTCAAAGGAGAAGGGCTTTCGTTCAAAATACGCCTGACAGGAGGTGCATTTAAGCTTCGGTTTAACCCTTTCGATATTTAATTTCGCATTTTCGCAGGGAGACCCTTCAGCTATGATATCAAAATACAGATTTATGGAATCTGCCACATAACCGGAGTAATCTCCTACTACCAGATTTATCTGTTCCACAGAGGTTCCCTGATTTTTTTTCAGGTACTCCTCTGCCATTTCAATTATTCTTTGTGTTACCGGATATTCATGCATTGGTATATTGATCCTTAGACTCCCCATAGGATGGAGTTGTGTAGTGATTATCCATTGTCAGGCATTTCTTGGGACATACCTCACTGCAGTAACCGCATTGGATGCATTTTAAGCGGTCGATTTCCCAGGAGGCATCTGCTTTGCTTACCAGAATTGCTCCTGTGGGGCAGCGTCTCTGGCACATCCCGCAGTAAATGCACTGGGGCATATTGATTTCTATCTTGCCTCTGGTGCGTTCATATTTATCTTTTTCCTTCAATGGATAAAGACGGGTGTAAGGCCCGTGAAACAAGCTCTTAATAAGGGTTTTCGTCATATTTAGTATCGCCATAAATTCCTCCGTTCCGATACGTGCTTACCTTGAATTATAAAGAACATTTATATAAGTTAAACCAGGGTGTGTCTGAAAACTGCTCGTGCTGGGCTGGAGTTTCACTTTGCAGGAGGCAATTTGCGACAAACAGCAATTTGCGATAAACAGCAAAACGCGATAAACAGCAAAACGCGAATTTGGGAACCTCCTGGTATAGGTGTCACGCTCCCAAAATTGCTAACGCAGAATACTGCAAAGTGGGGCCTTCCAAACGGTACCATGAGTTTTCAGACACCCCCTGACAGCCTCTACCTTTCGGTACAGCTGATACAGGGATCTATGGTCAATATCAGAATAGGTACATCTGCCAGTGAGCAGCCTTTGAGTGTTTCTAACAGTGCCGGGACATTGGCAAAGGTCGGTGTTCTAACCCTTACTCTGTCAAGGAATTTTGTTCCGTTGGCTTTGGTATAATAAATCACCTCTCCTCTTGGCTGTTCTACTCTGGTAAAGTGCTCTCCATTGGGATTTCCGGTTACCTTAACCTTAATATCTCCTTCCGGTATTAAGCTGATAGCCTGCCTTATAAGGTCAATGGACTGAAAGATCTCCTTGATACGGACACTGGTTCTTGCATAGGAATCTCCTTCCGTATCAATTACCGGTGCAAAATTAAGGTGCTTATAGGCTGCATAACCCTGGGTTCTCATATCAAAGTTCAAACCACTGGCTTTTCCCATAGGCCCTACTGCTCCAAGTTCAAAAGCCAACTGTTTTGATAAGACTCCCACACCTTTGGTTCGATATTTTACAGAGGAATCCTTAAAGAACACGGTAGTAAGCTCTGTCAATTCCTTCTCAATAACATACATGGTTTCATTAATCTTCTTTAAGGTCTCTGAACTGATGTCTTTCTTAACCCCACCGATTTCACAGACTGAGAAAATCACTCGTCCGCCGGTGGTCTCTTCGAAAATATCAAGTACCTGCTCTCTTAAACGCCAGGAATGCATAAACAAGCTTTCAAAGCCAAAAGCATCTGCCAATAGTCCCAGCCACAGAAGATGGCTGTGCATTCTGGACAGCTCTGCCCAGATAGTACGCAGAAAATCTGCTCTGTCGGGTATCTTTACGTCCATGATGCTTTCAAGGGACATACAGTAACCCATTCCATGCATAAAAGAACAGATTCCGCAGATTCTTTCCGCTACAAAGGTATATTGCTGAAAATCTTTTTTCTCCACCAGCTTCTCAAGGCCTCTGTGAATATATCCAATCTGAGGAATGGCCTCCACTACGGTCTCATCCTCAAGTACCAGATCCAGATGAATAGGTTCCGGCAGTACCGGATGCTGGGGGCCAAAGGGGATTACAGTACGGTCGCTCATGCTTTTTCCTCCTTTGCGGCAAATGGTGTAGCTATCGGTATACGGTACAGCTGATTGTTGAAATCGATGGAAATATCTTTTATCGGAACTCCGAATAATTCCTTGATCTCATTCTCATATAGAAATGCGTAGGAATAGAGGGAGCTGATACTCTCAATCTCAGTAGTGCTGTCAATGATCAGTCTCAGATGTATAAAGTCATACTCTTTGTCAAAGGAATAGCTTAGCTCTATTCCGTCTTTTGTAGTTGCTGATATTGCTACCAGGCGATACCCTTCATGTTTATAATGTACAACGTGGGTAAGCAGTTCCCCCGGTTGTATTTCCTTAATATTCTGTTCCATTCTTCCTTCTCCTCAATTTTAAGTACATGGGGACATTGCTGTCAGTGAATTATGCTACACTACTTTGCAAGAGCCTTCTTCCCGGATAAAATCTTTTGCTTCTCATCAAGGATTGCAAGAGCTTTCACTACTCCGTCAATAATAGACTCCGGACGGGCCGCACAACCCGGTACATATACATCAACGGGCAGTACTTTGTCTACACCGCCGACAATGTTATAGCATTCAGCAAAGATTCCACCAGAGGTGGCACAGATTCCCACTGCTACCACAACTTTGGGCTCAGGCATCTGCTCATAGAGCTGTTTTACAATGGGTATATTCTGTTCATTTACACTTCCAGTTATCAAAAGGATATCCGCATGTTTGGGATTTCCGGTATTGATTATGCCAAATCGCTCTACGTCATAAAGGGGCGTAAGACAGGCTAACACTTCAATATCACAGCCGTTGCAGCTGGAACCGTCATAATGTAATATCCAGGGTGATTTTTTTATAAAATTCATAGGAACCTCTCTTTTTACGTCAATTCTGTTATTCTATAAACCAACTAAGTTACTTCTCCAGTACTGCAATCCGTTAGCTTCTTGCTATAAGTGCCTGCTATTTCACTGAGAAAAGTCAGAGAACAAGACATAGCGGTCAAATTAGCAGTATACTTCGCCGGCCTGGGACAACACCTCATCTGCTCAATGGCAGGTGGTGCATTATGGGAACTCCCTGAAATGCAGTACCGGTTATTCTCTCGTAACACTGTTCAACTATCTGAAATATGACAATACCATTAAATTAACAGACCCCAAAACAGCCGTAACCAGCCAGGCAGACTTTAAAGCGAAATTCCATTTCATTCTGGCAAAGCCGTTATCAATAAGTATCTCCAGAAAATATACCAGCAGGCACACAATAATGCCAACAATAATACTGGAAATATGGCTGGTAGCAAAGAACAGGAATACGAATACCAAAGCGATAATTTGTTCATACCAGTGTGTAATTTCAATTACTGCCAGATCTTTCCCGGAATACTCTGTGGTGATTCCCTGTACGATTTCCTGATGCCCATGATGGGACATACTGAAATCAAAAGGTGATTTGCGCAATTTAAAAGTGAGTATATATACAAAACCTATAAACATTCCCGGCAGATATACAATTGCTGGTATATTGTTTTTAATAATGTCAGAAATGAAAAAGCTCTTATCTGCCAGATAGAAACCGATTCCGGTAAGCAGTACCATAGGCTCGTAAGCCATCATCTGAAGAAGCTCTCTTTCCGAACCTATCAGACTGTAAGGCGAGTTGGAGGCATATCCGCCAAGTATAAACAGTACCGAACCCAGGGTAAGGGCAAAGACCGCCAGCAGTATATCCCCGCCCAGAAGAAGTATTACTGAGGTCAGTATTACAAAGATCAGGGACAGATACACATAAAAACGGTGCATCAGGTTAACTTCTATGGCTTCTTTCTGAATGAGCTTTAATACATCATAAAAGGGTTGAAGCAGAGGCGGACCTTGTCTTCCCTGCATTCTTGCAGTAATTACCCTGTCCATGCCCGTAAGCAGTCCTCCTGCTATCGGTGTTAATAGAATGATTACAATTATTTTAAGTATCAGCATTATTGAGCAAGCCCCCCGATTAGAAGTATTACGCCGAGCACCAGTATAAGTATTGCGATAATATTACCGATGAACAGCATTTTCTTACTGTCAAAATATTCAGAAAGATACCAGTTACGCATCTCCGCTTTCCTTTTCTCGCCAAGACCTCCATAGAAGGTCTCATTATCTCCGGTATTTTCCCCAGCCATATAAATAGGCACAATTCTTCTTTTATCTCCTTTGTAAAGAGGAATAAAACTAATAGGAATGATAATCAGCATGGCAAGCATCATTATCATAAGGTTGACATCACTTGTACCAATAGGTATTACCGCATCTTTACCAAAAAGCTCTGTCAAATAGGGAACAAGCGCATAATCAGAGATAAGCGGAAAGGCAAAACAGGAAACGATAACAATTATGACATGTATGATAATAGGCAGTTCTTCAAACAGGGAAAACGAATGCTCCTTTTCCTGCTTCCGATTGGAACCGGACACCAGTTTACCCATCCATTTCGTCCAATAGAACAGGGTGATGGCGCTGCCGTAAGCAATCACTATAACAGCCAGTATATGTCTGGAATCAATAAATGCTTTCATTGCCACCCATTTAGAGATAAGCATACCAAAAGGTGCCAGGAACATTCCTGCAATACCAATAAACATAAATAGATTCAGTTTTCTGGATACCAATGCCAGATCTCCCATATCCTCTACATTACGGCTGCCCAGCTGATGCTCGATGGAACCCACGCACAAAAACATCAAAGATTTTGCAGAAGCATGGAAGATAATCAGCAGGATGGCTGCCCAAAGTGCTTCCTGACTTCCGATACTGGCGCAGATAACAATCAGCCCCAGGTTGGCAACGGTGGAATATGCAAGAATCTTCTTGCCATCGCTTTGAGTAACTGCTGCCAGTGAGCTTAACAGGAAGGTAGCACAACCTATTCCCGTTACCGCAATCCCCACCGGTGAATCCCCAAGCATAGGTGCAAGTCTGATAATCAGATATACGCCTGCCTTAACCATAGTCGCGGAATGCAGCAGTGCGGAGGAAGGTGTAGGTGCCACCATAGCTCCAAGGAGCCAGGAGGAAAAGGGAAACTGGGCAGATTTTGTGAGAGCTGCCACAGACATCAGGAAGACCGGCACCATTGCTATGGCTTCAGGTTCAAGAGAAATCAGCGTTGATAACTCAAGGGTATCATAATGTAATCCAATAAATACGATGGCAACGGCAAAAGCAAGTCCGCCACCAAGGTTAATGGTTAACGCACGATAGGAATTGCTCTTTGCCTCTTCTGTTCTTGTATATCCAATTAGCAGGAAAGAGCAAAGAGAAGTAACCTCCCAACAGAAATAAAGCCAGGTCAGATTGTTACTCAGCACCAGTCCGAACATAGCGGAGAGAAATAAAAACAGGATGGACAGGAAAAAGGATTTTCTCTCTGCATATTCCTTATGGTGATGGTGGTAATCCTTCATATAGCCCACTGCATAGATACAGATCAGGCTGCCAATGATACCAATAATAAGTACCATGATACCTGACAGCTTATCATATACAATCTGATTCACTATCTGGATATGATGTCCTGCGGATAATTCAAACCACAGGATCAAAGGTGTCTGTATCGCCGCAAATACAGTCACTAAGTACTTTTTGTCCCTGATGCTCTTCACAAGAACATAACCTGCGATTATAATCTCAAGACACATTATCAGGTATGAAATTCCCTCTTCTTGATGATAAGAATAAGTAATACCGTCTCCGAAATATCTCACGGTTACCAGAACGGTTAGAAGGGCGATACTTGCAGCCCCTAAAGTTACAATAGCATTTCTTATTTTATCCTGTCTTATAACAAAGGAGAGGATTGCTATTGCCAATGGAAATAAAATGAGTGTAGTAATTAAGTTCATATTCGTCACCTTGCCGTCAATTGATATAAAGCCGGTAATAATAAAAAGAAGTCTTCAGACTGCAAGTCGTCATTTGGCTGCTATCTGCATAGGCTGATTTTATAATATCTGCTTATTTTCCAATCACTTTTTACGTGATTCTGTCTAATTATACACCCGTTTTATAAACAACGCAAAACTATTATTTGTTTTTTGCCTAAAAATTTAATATTTTTAATGAATTTTTTAGTGTATTTGTTTATATTTTAACAATCAACTTCGACAAAATTTCCTACCAATACTTTTTTTATGACGTATTTCTATGAAAGTAATTCGTTTAATATGGAAAATGCTTCTATCATCAGGAATGTAATATTTTGTGAAATTAATAAATATTTAACAATCTTTTCCAAGTAAAATCCATGTAATTTTCTGCTCCTGAAGCAAAAAAGCATCCGCTCATATTAATGAGAGCTGATGCTTTAAATGACATGATATTATTTTTCTTCTATATTTATGGTTATGACAGAGGAGATTTCCTTGAGGAGCGGCAATTCCCACTGTACCAGATATACTTCTTGCTGTACCCCTTCATGGTCACTGTGCAGTACAGCTTTGACTTCGATTCTTACATCCTTATCCTCTACTGTAATCCTGCAGTTGGAAGAGCCTTTCTTTAATAAGATATTGTTTTTCTCTATTTCCGGTTTAATACCAGTTATCAGGTTTTCCCTGATTGAAGTAGTACTCTCAGTACATTGAAAATCATCTCTCAGCCACACTGAACCATCCTCTGGATTAAAAGTCACCGATCTTTTGATACTTTTTATATTATTCTCTTCATAAGCCTTTTCCAGATTAATTACAGTTTCAAACGCCTTATCTGTATAAAAGTAAGTGCAGGCATGTTCTCTGCCGCTTAACTGCCCTTTGCCATTTATAATTGGAATACTGTGACCTAAGGAACTGTTACACAGAATGTCATATCTGCCGTTTCCAAAATAATCCTTGGTATATTCTCCAGCTCCCAGCTCCGCCAGGAACATATCTTTCTTATAGACGTAGAGGAAGCTTCCTATATCATTATGATTATGGGGTTCATCATTATGCCCCCCCTTAATAGCAAGGCCTGCTTTATTCTTACTGCGCATGACATTCCACTGGGCATCCTTTAGTGTATCCTGCGCATTCAGGTGCAGGTTCCGTTCTATTATCGCACCTGCCTTAAGGGCTTCGATATACTCTTTTGTCCAAATGTAGTCTCTGTAAATAGCTGCCCACCTGAAGCAGGGGTCTGTGTCATAATCCCCGGCAAGTAAAATTGGCGGGAGGTTAACCGTTTCATATTGCAGCGCAAGCTGCAAGGTAAGTCCCATTTTATATTTGGTATGACTGTCGCTATCGGAGAAATTAACGGAAAGTCCTTCCTCAAAGTAACATTTCTGCTGAAACTCAGCTATACGTCTGACCTTATCATTCTTGAACAGGTTAAGCCTTCCCTTGCTATATTCCGCTAATTGCCCTGCAAAGGTTGTAAAGTAGGTCATTCCATATGTGAAATAACCGATCCCTTCCATACAGGTGCCGTCCTCCGGAAAACCTTTCAGGTAATACGCAAGGGAATCTGTAATACGTGCTATTACAGGTTCTAATTCTTCCGGCTTATTTTTAAGCATATAAAAGGAGGCGCTGCCCAGCGAACCACTGCAGACAGCACACCAGTTATGGGTCGCATGCTCCCAGCTGCTATAAGGTGCAGTACTACGATAGAAAGGTGTTAACACTCTGGTTAAAACATTATCTCTCACACTTTCATAAACTGCTATGTTTATTTCATCCTTTAACAGGTATATGATCTCTGACAAGGCTTGCGCAGTTTCTGCCGCAAATAAATCGATGGTCTTTCTCCATACAGGATTATTGATTCTGTCCACGTGAGGCGGTAGCGCCCAGCATTCCTCCAGGCAGATATCAAGCATAATCTCTTCCAGCTTCCTGATATCCTTTACTCTTCTTTTGATTACAGCAAGCATACCAAATACTGCAAGATATTTTCTGCGTTCAAAATATACTGCTTCAAATTCCAGACGATTGCCCGTTCTTTCATATAAGGAATATAGCTCCTCTGAAATCCAGGGCATTTCTTTTTCTCTTAGCTCTTCCCCTGACAGCTCAAGCTTGTCTATGTATGCTTCTAAGAATTGCTCCAACTCTGTAACCATTTGTGCCTCTCCCCCAAGTTCTCTTTGCACAAACGATGTAATTTCTCGTGCTTTATGGGAACCCGTTTTCTTCACGTCAATATTATTTTTATAACGTTTCCTCTTCTGTATTGGACTTATGATCCTTGAAGATTTCTGGATAGTTTTCTGCTATCGTGCTTTCCAGATCTTCCAGTACTTTAAACTGTTTTGTTATTTTATAAAGACAGATTGTCTGATCGTAAAATTCTTTTGCTTTGTCATACTGCCCTAACTTATATAAAAGTTTAAATTTCATAAACATTAGACCTGGTAGAAACCGCATATAGTTTTCTTGAATAGAATAATCTATTCCTTTTTCTATAAATTTTTCTGCATTTATAAAATCTCCATTATTTAATGAAATATAACTAAGATTGTTTAATATACTCTGATAAAATTTCTTAGCAAACTGGGATGCCTGATACATAGGGTATGGTGCTGGTAATATATTAGTTTCCAAAACATATAATAAGTCTAACAATATTTTATTGGCAATATCTTCTCTTTTTAGAGACATATAATTAGTACTCATACAGTTGATAATCGAAAGCCCAACATTTGAATAGGTATATTTTTTTATGGAATCTAATGTAAAAGATGGATCTTCAACCATAATTGCTTTAAGACAATAATTTAATGAGGTCGTATAATTCTTTTCAGAAGTGGCGTAGATTGCCTTGCCATACAATATATGTTGTAGGTTCGCACCTTTTCCAAAATCTTTATGCTTCTCATACTTTTCTACTAGACTTTTAATTAATTCAATGTCTCCTAAAGCCATTGCACTATTTATAGCCTGAATTCCTTCATATCCAATAACTGTATTTGTTGAGAAATGCATTTTAAAGTATTCATTAAGATCCATGTTAAACTTAATGGATAACTGATTTAATAAATAAAGCGAAGGTTCGAACTCTCCCTTCTCAATACGGTATATCTGCTTCGGTGTACAGATGCCTTTTGCCAGTTGTTCTCTAGTCAGGTTTCGTGCTTCCCTTAATTCTCTCAGGAATATGCCAAAATGCTCATAGCTCATATATTAATCCGCCTTTTTTGATGGACATAAGTGTCCATTTATATGCCCAAAACACAATGGTATAATTTACCCAAAGAATAAATTATTTTCATCTGGGGGTAAATTTATGAAATTATTTTCAAAATTACGTTACTTTGCTGCAGTTTTACTTGTTCTAATATCAGTATCTGGTTTAGTCACACCATCCAGAGGTTCAGGTGTAATAACAACTTTAGCCGAACCCGGAAATATTTATGTGATTGAAACTAATTAATTTTTCTGTTCAAATTATAGCATAATTTTACAAAGTTATCAAACCTTTTGACACTTACTCTAAAAATATACTTTTATAAATCAGAATGTATTATTACAGTAAATACATAGATAATTAGAACCTACTGAAAGAATAATAAACTTAATATCACCATTTATTTCCCGAAAGAAAGGCATAACTGTCTAAAGGCAGTGACGCAAAGCTATAGGGCCTAAACCTGACAGGTATGGCAGCCAGTTGCAATTATTTCCTACGAAATAAAATCAAAAATGTACAAAGAGGCTGATCTACTATGTGATTTGAAAAGCGAGGGATTTTAATGAACAAAAGAGGCAGCAATATCAACATGTTATCTGCAGATACCAATTTTGAAGAAATGTGTGAACGGTATGATGTAATCGCTGAGCAGACGAACTTAGTCATTTTTGACATCAATTTCGAGGAAGATACATTCTATGTATCTGAAAATTTTATGGAGTTAACAGGGATATCCTTATACAACCAGAAGAATTCCTTTAAGCATCTTCTGGGATTAAAGTACATACATCCCAGTGATTTATTGAGATTCAAAGAATTTATAAGAACAGCAAACCCCGACCAGGCTTCCACCTCTATTACATTCCGCAGAAGAACTGAGAACAATGAACTGATGTGGGTGCGTTGTAAGCGTAAATGCTACTTTAACGCAGATGGCCGGTTAACAAGAGTCCTTGGCACTGCCCAGGAAGTCAGTAAAGAAATGGTTGCCTATACAGTAAACGGAAACGATCTTTTAATGGGTGTCAATATTCCTACTTTTAGTCGGTTTGAATATAAAACCAGACGTATAAGAAGAACTAACCCTGACAAAAAATTTGCCGTTATTGTATTTGATATTAAACGTTTTAGCGTTATTAATGACTTATATGGTAACAAAGAGGGAGACGGAGTATTAAAATATATCGGCACTGTCCTATCCTCCAATACATCCAGCTGTTATGCTTATTGCCGGCTGTATTCGGATAATTTCGCAGTATTTACAGAGTATAGAAATGAATCCGAAATTTATGATTTTGCTTTATTTCTAAAAAAACAGATGAAAGAGTATCCTCTAAAAATGGAAATCTCCTTTTCTATCGGTGTCTGTCTTGTTGAGAGCAAAGACCTTTCCATGAATGTATTGTGCGAACGTGCTACTCTCACGAAAAAGACGATCAAAAATGATGTTATGAAGACTCTTGCTTTTTATGAGGATTCTTTACGAAAACGGACTCTTGAAGACAGTGATATTGAGAATGAAATGATTTCCGCATTATCTAACAATCATTTTGAAATGTATCTGCAGCCTAAAATGTCCATCCCTACCACGGAGGTAGTGGGAGCTGAAGCTTTAGCACGTTGGAATCACCCGGAAAAAGGTATCATTCCTCCGGAAAGGTTTATACAGCTTTTTGAGAAGAACGGATTTATAATCTCACTGGACTATTTTATTTGGGAAAAAGCTTTTCAAACGATTGCAAAATGGGTGAAAGAAGAATATCCTGTTATACCAATATCGATTAATGTATCCCGTATCCATTTCAGCAATTCCGACTTTGTAGACAAGCTCATGTATATATCTGAGAAATATCAGGTACCTCCTACCTACATAGAGCTTGAAATAACAGAATCAGCATTCTTTAACTACAAAACGGATTTGCAAAGTAAACTGTATACGCTAAAAGAGAAAGGATTCCGACTTTCTCTGGATGATTTCGGTACCGGATATTCAACTTTGAATTTTCTGAAAGACATTCCATTAGATATTCTTAAGATGGATAAGGCATTTCTTGACGGGACTGGGGAGAACCGTAAGGAAGAAACCGTTCTGGAATATACCATAGCACTTGCCAGAAGCCTTGGTATAGAAGTGGTTGCAGAGGGGGTTGAAAATTTCAGCCAGGCAGAATTTTTATATCGTTCCGGTTGTGAAATCGCGCAAGGATATTTCTATTCGCCGCCACTTCCGGTTGCTTCCTTTGAAAGATATGCCGGATTAACCAAATGAGAAACAAATAAAACCTGCTAATAAATAGAGACTGTATTAACAAAATCTGCTGGTATACCGATAATGATAATACAGTCCCTACTTAATACCTTAACACTTTCACTATCTGTTAGATGACCTTTCTGTTTCTCTATTTCAATAACATCTAGGTCATTCTATTCTTATTATAAGCTATAGTACTTATCTGGTGTCTTAACTTACCACAACATTCCTATCATCTAAAAATCTTAATATTTCTGGATATTCTTCTCTTGCATACTCATCAATTTCTATACATGTATTCATTTGCTTAACAAGTTTAAATAGTCCTTTTGCCTGTACAAAGTATTCTGCTGCTTCCTCAAAATTTCGTTTTTTATAATGAAACTTAAATTTATTATAAATTAGATTCGGCAAACATTTTAGATTGTTCTCTTTTATGGAATACTCAATACTATTCTCAATCATTTCCTCCGCTTTATCTAGTTCATCGTTTGATAGAAATATACAACTTAAATTGTACTGGAGATTTATATACATTTTTTTTGAGAACTGACCTGCCTGATACATTGTATACGGTGCATTTATGTAGTACTTTTCAATAAGAGACAATAAGTCTGATAAAATTTTATATGCAACCTCACTCTTTTTCATTTTTAAATAATTTATACTGATGCAATTTATAATAGCAAGCCCTACATTAGAATACATAAACTCTGATATGGTATCAATTGTAAATAATGTATTTTCTATTAAAATACCTTTCGTACAATATTCTAAGGATTCCTTATAATTTCCTATATCACTTTCGCAAATTGCTTTAGCATAATATATATGTTGTAGATTCTCTCCTTGTCTAAAATCATCATTATCTTCATACTTTTTTATCACTTCTTTCAAACAATTAATATCTGCTAAATTTATTGCATCATTTATTTCCTGTATTCCTATTAATCCATCCGCTGTCTTAACAGTATAATACATCTTGAAATATTCATTTAAGTCAACATTTAGCTTAATAGACAATTTATTCAATAAATACAAAGACGGTTGATACTCTCCTTTTTCAATCCTATAAATCTCTTTTCGCGTACACACACCAGATGCAAGTTGTTCTTTCGTTAGATTTCTTGCCTCTCTGAGTTCTTTTAAAAATGTACCAAAATGCTCATAATTCATCATTCAATCCTCACCTCATTTTTAACAGGGACATAACTGTCCCCTTATTTTTCTTTCTTTCTCAAATTATCAATGTTATAATTATTTCAAACAAAGGTAGTTCTATTTATATTTGTCATTATCACTTATGCTAAATAGTGTATATTTGTAATAAGGCAAAAATAGCTGTTATCTTTTATACCCCTCAATAAAGTTACATCTGTTTTATGCCTTATTACACATATATAGTATTTTATCTACCATATTTTGTCAAGTTTTCCTATTTTACAGTAACACTTTAACTTTTTATCGTAAAGAAACGAATGTTTCTATGAGCTTATAATAATTTACTTATTTTTCAATACCAAGAATATACAAAAGGCTTTGTATTTCACTCACTGAATCAGAAAAGCTCTTGATGTCTGAGCCAGCTAACTTCCCGGCTTCTGCTTTTGTAATTGAATGAATGATTTCCTTTTCACCTTTTCCGGTCTCCGCTGTATATTTCCACGTTACTTCACTTAAGTTGTCAATCATGGCTAACATAATACAAGCATAAGACTTCATAGTAACATCAAATTCCTCGACTTCTTGTTCATTTACCGTATCTTCAAACAGTAAGGTATAGCCATAAGGCTCTGCTTTCGTCTGCAATTCATTTTTAAAATTACCAAGGACCTTCGCAACCTTAAGGTCATTTAAAATCCTGCCGTTGGCAGACATATCTCCCACATAAGGATTGCGATGTTTATAGAGATTTTTTGCTAATAACCCCGGTTCTACATTTCCCCAGGCGGAGTAGGTTTTAATCCAGGTCTCAGCTTCTGTTCCTGCTGCCTTTAGCTCTGTCTCATTACTCCAGATCAGAGTTTTTTCATATTCTCCATTATCGTAATTATCGAGGCTGTCATACAAATAGATGTTCTTTATGCCACTCATACGAGTACTAAATTCCCACCTGCTGTAATTAGCCGTATTCTCTTCAAAACTTTGTAATTCCTTTTTCTTTTTTAACTGTACCTTATCTGTCTTTAATGTTATATATATATTTCCATTCTGCTCAAACCAGTTCATCCCGTCTGCATTGACCTTATCTGAAACCCGCAGTGTAAAATAGATGTTCGTATTCTTTAGTATACTTAATTCCTCCACTGCCACTTCCGCAGGTTTTACCGGACGTTCGGTAAAGGAATAGAGTAGGGCGGATATACCCGCAACAATAAGTACAGCCATAACCAGTATACCGGTTAGTAGTGATGTCCTTTTCGTCTTTCTCCAGTGGCTGGATAACTTTTTGATGACTTCTTCCCCTTCGCTGTCTGCTGCTGAAATATCCGATTTATATGCTTCCAATTCCCTTCTGCAGTCCTCACAAGTTGCAATATGTTCCTCCACAGCCCTTTTACTGTCATCACTGCATACATTGTCCAGATATAACGGCAGTAAGTCTTTTATAATATCACAGGTCTTTTCCATTATCTTTTTCCTCCATAAATGCTCTAATCATCTTCTTGCTGCGATAAAAAGTGACTCTTGCCCAACTTTCGGTCTTATGGAATATCTCTGCTATCTGAAGAAAAGACAGCTCTCCGAATATCCGAAGCGTAAAGACCTCTTTATAAGGCTCCTCCATGTTATGAAGATGCTTGTGAATCTCCAAAACCGTTTCTTTATCCTCTAACCGTATAAATAAATCCGGGCTTTCATACTCCTTGTCATAGTCCCACTGTGACTCCTTCTTATGCTTCCTACAATAATTAAAATAACTGTTCTTTGCAATCTGGCATAACCAGGTACTGATTTTCGCCTCTCCTTTAAACCTGTCTATGTTTTTAAGTGCCTTATAGAAGGTTTCCTGCGTTAGCTCTTCTGCTAGTGTGGGATTGGCACATAACCCCAGCACATAAGCATATACCTGTTTAAAGTACTGTTTGTATATACGGTCAAAGTCTATTTTCTCCACCCTTTATCACCTCATTTCTGTTGTTGCATAAGTTAGACCCGTAAAATTAGTATTCGTTACAAAATAGAAAACTATTTTTATTCTTTCATTTCAACAATGCAAGGAAAACCTGAAAGAAAGGAAAGCTCTGTGTAGTATATTACAGCAGAACTTTCCTTTTCATATATTCTTGTATGTATTTTACTGGGTACTTCTAATTTTTAAATACTTCCTCATTAACTCCATACCCTTCTCTTCCTCTTCCCAGGCCGTTTTCAACAGAGCGCTGATTTCTTCTCGAACTGGTCTTTCCGTTAAATCTTTCCGGGCCTTTACCTGGAAAGCCTTATCCCAGGTTTCATATACCCTCTGATAACAGTCACTTAACGCTTCCAATCCGTACTTTTGGAAGAATTTCCAGGCAAAATATTTTAAACCTCCAAAGGTTCCCAGATAATATTCAAGATTCCAGGCTATCTCCGGGTTAAAGTCTTTGCCAAAAAAAGAGATAAAAGTAGGATAGACCTCTATTCCTTTGATATTATCACACCATTCTTTCCCCTCCAGGTGATCTAAAGCTATTTGAAGCGTATCTCGTATGATTTGATTCTGCTCTTTGTCTGTTCTGCCTTCTATTGTAAGGACAGACAGAATGGGAATCTCACGTTTTCCAAGTAGTTTGTACTCCATGTTCTCTCTTGCTCCGGTTATAGCAAGCGTATCTAAAAGTTGCCTTTCATCATCATATCCAGTTATCAGTCCCCATTCCGGTACTCCGGTATCCCAGGAAATAGCAGGAATCCCTCGGTTAATGGAAGCTTTTATCTGCGCTAATGCTTCTTTTTGCTTCTCTTCTTCGATATCCTCCTGTCCCCAATACCTTCCCGTGTAGTTACAGTGCAACCCGCCGTTTTGAACCCAGGGTTTTTGGTCGTCAAAACTCCAGATACTGGTTCCACTGGGACATAGATCTGGTGCCATCCACATTCTAAATGCGAAGCCGCTGGTTGCCACAATATCTTCTGCTAAGACTTCATAGGGGCTGTTCTTAACAGCCGCTGCCAGGCATTTTGCGAAAGAAAACAAATAACCGGTGTTATCCTGTATTCCTTCAAAGCTTACATTGATACTTTTCATACCTACCTCTCTTCTCCTGCCCATATTGGCATTTTAGTGATAAAATAACTTCATAGTGTTCCAATCATTTCTAAGGTTTGCTTCTCTTTACTACGAATCGGTATAAATATTTTTTCACGAAAGCTTCTGCTGTCTTCTGTATATACTTCGAACTCTGGCTGTGAGAGCCGCTCATAACTGCTGACAGGCAGCCATACCGTATTAATAAATTCCCAGGTACGATGAATCGTATTAACAAAGTTGTTCTGACTTGAAACCGGAGTAGTAAAGACTGCATATAAGCCTTGAGGAATTATAATTTCTACCGTTCCGCTTAAGTTCCCTTTTGCCTGTTCCTTCAAAATCCCTATGTAGTAGTTAAGAGTTCCGTTCCATATACTGACTCCGTAATCTTCACAGGTGATACCACCTGAAAGCTTTTTAGACATCTTTTGGCAATTATACTTGTTCCAGAATTTAGGAGGGTACTTCTCATCACTGGGATATACGACTAGAAGCTTTTCTTTTCTATAAAGTACTTCCGGTATTAGTTGAAAGGCGGGTACTTCAAAGCTTATCTTCTCATAAAGTTTCAGACTGTTCCTCACCTTTTTTAAATCTCCCGGTACTATTCCATGTTCTGTTTTGAAAGCCCTTATAAAATTCTCCGGGGAATTAAACCCGTAATAATACCCGATGTCTGACAGATAAGATGTTTTTTCAAGGATTTTCTTTGCACACTCCGTCAACCTCCTTTTCCTGATATAATCACTTGGAGATATTTTTACAGTTTCCTTGAAAATACGCAGAAAATGGTATTCTGAATAACCGCAGACTTTCGCACAAGCTGCAATATCAAGTTCCTGCGTAAGATTTTCCTCGATATATTCAATTGCTTTCTGCAGATGTTCCTGGTAATTCATATAACCTCACAATATTATTACTGGTGAATTGCTGCCTTCTTTATAATAGCTTACTCTACTTACTAACGATTGATAAATCCTGCTGCTTTTTTAAGTACTGATACCAAAATTTTCATCAGTTATGTTTAATCGTATTATCCCTAATTGTTGAAATGTGATTTAACCTAATATAAATTTCCTGACTTTCTTCGGTATTGCCTCAGGATTTAAGGTTAATATCCTTTGATAGATTTTATCATAGGCAGCCTCAGCTGTAATTTCAGAAACCTTTTCCAGTACATCCTCTGAGAAAAAATCCTCTGTTAAGCAGAACACCCCTGCCGACCAGCCATATTCTTCCCCTGCTCTTGATATTTTTCTTGCCCTGCCGCACATGGTTATATAGAATTTCATCTGCAATTCAGTTACTGCAGCGTCAAATTTGCTTTTATCTTCTGATGAAAAACCTCCGTATTGCTTCAGCAGATGAATAGGCAGCTCTTTATATTCTGTGATAAGCTCATATATTTTCTTTGCAAACAGACTGATATTTCCTGCTTCATATTCCTCATAAAGATCTCTGTCACCTCTTCTGACTGCATAAAAATATGGATACCACTCTTTTGTTATAAATCCGCTTTTCTTAAAGAAGAACTTGCCATATGCTATATCCATTTCTTCACGAAGCACTCGCATTCTCCATTCCCAGGGGTCTGTAGCAATGTCCTCCGTATGCCAGATTATGTTCTCACCATAGTAATCGCAGAGAGAAAATACCCCCTCGTTATTTCCCCCTCCGACACTCATACCTGCCTTATACAGGTTGTCCTTAAATTCCTCATAATTATTTATGATATCTATCATCTTTACAGCCTCTCCCTCTAGGTTTTTCGCCTTTTGCTAATAATTTATTTCTTTATTTTACCATTTCTATAGTTTGTTTACTACTAAAAAAGATTAAAATCCGAACATATACCAATGTTATCTTCGGATCTTAATCTTAGGAATTAAATATTTTATATAGGACCGGCAAATGAGTTTGCCCATCCGCCATGAAACTTAAACTAATGTGTTACTCCTTTAATTCACAGCTTCTGCAAATCTGTTTTTATCCTGTTTCATTTTACTTTACCACAAGCTCACTATCTGAATTTCTGCCATATAACATCCCGCCAGATGACGGATAATACCAATAACCCTATTCCTCCAGCCAGCAGAAGATACTTTTCCTGATAAGAACCAGACTGCATTACAGAAAACAAATAAAAATCTCCCAGATACTTTTTTCCTGATCCGAAGTTCATTACATAATACAGAATCGGCACCATATAACCCAGAACCGGCTGATTGCTTAAGGAAAAGACGAATACACCAAGTCCGCCAAGAAACAGACTGTTTGCCATAAGTACAAAAAACATGAGGGAGAAGGTAAAATCACAGCCTCCTATTGCCATCCAACCTAAATATAATACCCCAGTTACTGCTATCAGAAGTAAGGCACTCATACTACGAAGTACATGATTCACGATCATGGATTCTTTTTTGGAGGATATGATATCTCTTATGTCCCTGTCTATGTCCGGTGTGAATATACTCATCAACATAATAATGCCAAAGAGGCTGATAAAGACTTCTACGACTTTCGCCGTCTGATTCTCATTTAGATTATCCAGTCCAATTACCAGAGGTGACAAAAGAGAGAGAAGCACCACAAGGACATAGGGAATTATTAGGTTATGCTTTAGATTTACGTAAGCTATTTTTTGATATCTTTCCATTTCTTCCATAGATTCCTTTCCTCTTACAGTCATAAAGATAAATTACCGCTAACATAAGTATAAGAGCTAATAAGGTATATAATAAGCGATTCCGAATCAACTGAGACAGATTATTCTGGAAGATCTCATAATTTCCTACGCTGTTGAAACGTGGAACAAGCTTGAATCCAAAAGCTCCAATCAGATTATTTGTACCTTCAAATAAGGTGCCAAACCACCATACTGCCTGCACCAGAATGGGCAATACCTGTTCTGTCAGTTCCCCTATTAAATATCCCAAGGCTGTGACCACCAGTATACTTGGCAAAAGCCATCCGGTACAGTATTTTAGGAACGCAAGATAATCTATCGTAATGCCAGCTGTTTTTCCTGCATAGATTGCCTGCGATAAAGGCATAAGAGACAGTAACAGCACAGGTATAAATAACATAAAACAAACAGCTGTATATCTGGCTGAAATTATCGTAATGGAGGAAATACTCTTTCCATAAAGAACATTTGCAACTTTACTATGTTTATCTTTTAGAATTCTCGCTGTGATAAAAAACACGGGAAATATACCCAGCAGAATCCCCATATAATCACAGAACAACCTGGCATAAGCCCCCGATAAACGGTCTTTATCTATCATATCATTATATTCCTTTAAGGCTTCTTCATAAGTAAGTGGTACTCTTGCATTGCTTACTATCGTATCCTTGCTGTAAGAGCTTCCTTTTCCAATTAAATCCGCCGCCTGAGCCATATAATCCAGGAAATCCTTATAGGTTATACCTTCACTTACTTTTAACTCTGCAGGAGGTTCCTTTACGAGATAGACTATACCAGTTTTCCCTTCAAAATTCATAGAGTCTCTATACTTATCCATAATTGCCTTAAACTCTTCCGCTGGTATACCCGTTAGTTTTTGTAAGAGAATCTCCATTTTTGCTGTTTTTTCCTCATCCAAGCGAACCTCTTTGTAAAATCCGATAGGATAGGTGATATAATGCCCTTCAGAATATTCCTGTATCAGACTGTCTGTAGCAGTACGCATAATATCCGACTCTTTCGTACTGTAATGATAGCCATAGCTCTCCTGCCCGGGTTCTGGTTTTATAGGAATATCCACGGACCCCATTTGAGTCAGATAAAAAAATACGATCATTGTGATATAGCCCAGGAAAAGGATACTTTTGCACCACATCCGGCACTCTTTTAGAAATAACGTTAACCACATAAGTTCTTTCCTCCTTCCTTTCCCATCAGGTAAAGGTAGGCATCTTCCACATTAGGTTCTGCCGGAAGAGCTTTCTCAAAAGGAGCTCCTCCTTCTGCCAGAAAACGTACTTCTGCTTTACTTCCTTTTGACAGAATGGCAGTTACGATATGTCTGGCCTTTAACTCCTCCAGCTCCATTCTGGAAATCTCTGCGGTATATACTTTCCCTTCTGCCATTTCTAAGAGTTCCCTTACTGTCCCCTTAAATATAAGCCTGCCTTCATCCAATACCGCAATATCTTCACAAGTTGCTTCAATATCCCCTACAATATGGGTTGAAAGTATAACAATCCTATCTTGTGCTATTTCACAAAGAAGATTCCGGAAACGTACACGTTCTTCGGGATCCAAACCTGCCGTAGGTTCATCTACGATTAATACCTTGGGATCATGAAGAATTGCCTGGGCAATCCCCAGCCTTCTGCGCATACCACCGGACATGGCTCTTACCTTTGTCCTGTGGTTGGCAGATAGATTCACCTTCTCTAGCAGTACCGGGATCTTTGCCTTTCTCTCCTCCTTTTTCATACCAGAAAGTGTTCCAAGATAATCCATAGCTTCATAAGCACTCATTCCCCCATACATGGAAAAATCCTGTGGAAGATAGCCTGTCATGCTGCGTATTTTCCTGCTTTCCTTAATGTCCGTTCCATTTACCAGTACCTGTCCAACCGTGGGTTCATGTATGGTGGCAAGTATTTTCATCAGAGTTGTTTTACCGGCACCGTTTCGTCCAAGCAGTCCAAACATTCCCTCGCTTATGGTAAAGCTGACGTCGTTTACTGCTTTCTTCTTTCCGTAGGTCTTACTGACATTTTTTAAGATAATCTCCTGACTCATAATAACCTCTCTTACCTGTATTTTGCAGGGTTTGTTTTATGCCCGGCTGCGATTCTGCCAGGAGTTATTCTTAACAATAGCTGTTAACTATTGTCAAAAAAAATCACCCCTGACCGGGATGATTTTATACTAGACTGTAAATATCTATCCTTTCACTACGCTGTAAAAAAACTTGCACAGGATATCGCCCCTCCATGGATTCCATTGGTTAAAGCAAGACTTCCTCCATGCTTCTCGCACAGGAGTTTACAGATGGTAAGCCCCAGTCCAAAATGTCCTTTTTCCGTTGTAAAATATGGTTTTTTTGCGTTCTGAAGAGCCCTTTTATCAAAGCCGGTGCCATCATCTTTTATATATAAATACAGCATTTCCTGTTCCAATTGCAGATTTATACGTATAAGATGACTGGAATATCGCAAGGCATTGCTGATAAGATTGCCGGCAACCTCCAGTATGGCACTGCTGTCACAATAAATATGGCCCTCTGCCAAGTCCTGCTCTATGGTAATATCAATCGTAATTTCCGGAGGAACCATACCGTTTACCAGCTGCTCAAGCTCCATGTATAATCCTTTTTTTGTTTGTTTTTTTCTCTTTAGTTCCAGTTCTTCAAAGGTATTTATTTCTTTCATGGTATCTGCAAACTGTTCCAGCCTGTCTGCCTGTGCATCTATTAAAGCTAAAGTATCCAACAGCTTTTCTTCTGTTATCACACCGTTTGGATGGAACCTGCGCAGGATTTCCGTATGACCTTTCATAACCGTAAGTGGCGTCCTGATATCATGTGCAAAAGCAGCATTTAACTCCCTTTGGTCCTGTACCAGCCTCCAGATGCTCTTCTGATTGTCGATCAGGCGAAGACGCATCTGATTAAATGCCTGACAGATTTCACCCATTTCATCCTTGCTTTGATAACTGCAATCCAGACTGAAATCATTTCGTCCCACTGCTTCCATCTCTTTCTTTAATATCGCAAGGGGTTCCATAAGTTTATTCTTATAATACATATGGCTGACCAGGTATATGGCTATACTGGCATAGACAAAGACGGAAAAGGTCTCTATCAGATTAAATAAGAGCAATTTCTGATTAACTGCTGTTGAAATCTTAGAAGCATCTATGGTATAACTCTTATCGTCCCTATAGATAATTGCATACTCCTTAATCCCTTCCGCAGATAAAATCACATTTTTCCAGCCCTCGCAGAACAGATATGTTGCCAGATAACAGAGTCCGCAGGAAATGATTGCAATTATAATATAAAACCCCAGTGACTTCTTTAGATTGGCATTCTGAAGATAATTTTTTATTTTTTTTATGAGTTCTTCTATATAATCCATCGGTAGCCGACTCCCCATACGGTCTCAATTATATCCGTCTTACAATACTGTCCCAGTTTTGTTCTTATCCTTCTTATATGTTCTGTAATTATACTGCTGCTGCCCTCCTTGTCAAAACCCCAGAGTTTTTCATAGATACTTTCCTTATCGTATATACGGCCTTTGTGAAGGCTTAATATCTCTAAAATATCAAATTCTGTCTTTGTCAGCAGGATTTCCGCTTCTCCCCAGTATACCTTTCTGGTGTCATATTCAATCAGCAATTCCCCGGCTACCCTGATCTTACCGGTTCCCTTGCTTCTTCCTTCTCTACGCAAATGAGCTACCACTCTGGCATGGAGTTCCTCCAGGCTAAAGGGTTTTGTTATATAATCATCCCCTCCAAGCAGCAGTCCGTTGATTCTGTCCTGCTCCGTCACTTTCGCTGTGAGAAATAAAATGGGTGCGTTGATATGACTCCTGATTTTCTGACAGAGGGTAAGTCCATCCATGTCGGGAAGATTGATATCCAGCAGTATGATATCGGGAGCTGCCGAGATTTTCTCTAGTGCTGCTCCACCACAATCTGCCGTATATACCAGATATCCCGTTAATTCAAAATAAGACTTTAACATTTCCAGGATATCTTCTTCATCATCTACAATCAATATTTTATAAGCCATAATCTATTCCTTTTTTAAAATTTTATCATTTTTCTCCAATGATATAATACCGGAAAATTCTCTATAAATTCTCTACTTTTATTTCTAAGGTCCTAAAGCATTTATTTTTTCAGCACTTTCTATCATTACTTTTCTCAATAGCTTTGAATGGAATGCACTCCAGAAGACCACACAGTTCTCTTGGAATGCTAACACCCAATGAAAAGGAGGAACTCTTCTGGAATCAAGCTTAGTAACTGTTTCCAGAAAGTTTTTTCTAATAATCGTGTCTACTTACTTGACTATAGTTCACTTAATTCTCGTTCACTTAACTCTCTGTTATTTATAATAACCACGAATTTCTCTTCCTTTGTCTTCCTTTAATTGTACCACTACAGGGCCATTCAGTACCAGTTGATTTTTACTCTCTGCTGCCGTTATCACTATAAAATGCGTACATAATATAAATTGTTCAGATTTTATCATATTCATTGGATCATACCCTGAAATCCATCCTTCTATTTTGTATTCCTTTCTATTTTCCTGAAAGAATGCTTTTATCTGTTCTTTTTGACGCTCTTTATACTCTTCTATCAGTTTTCTAACTTCATTGGTGCAGACCTCTGTTGTAATTATTGTACTCATGCCACATTCTACTGCTGCCAGCTCCCAGAAGGTATCTGTTGTTTCTCCAATTCCCGGAATCAATGGTATTCTGGCTTGTGACAATACCAATAAAAGAACTGCTCCTGTCACATAAGAAATTCTTCTTATATCCAGCTGCTTTATGGAGCACTCTTCTAATACTGTTAAAAAGTCTTCAAGCCTCTGTAAATATAATCTTTCTTCCCCCATCTCTTTCAATGCAAGAAGAGAGACATATTCTGCTGCTCCCTCAAGAGTCTCAACCCGGTATTCCTGAAAGATATCATCACCTATCAGTTCTTCCCTGAGCCTTCTGCATGCCTTAAAATATGTCAGCAAATTCATTCTTGTATTTATGTCCTGCGTTTTCATCGCAGCAGCCAGAAGCCGGTTTTCATATAGCTTCACCCTTAGATTTCGCTCCTCCCTGGGGTAAGAAAGCAGCTTAAAATCATCAGGATACCGTCTTTCTCCCATCTCCTCCTGATAACAATGAAACATCTCATGGACAACCCCGGCGGCTATAGGTACTGCCAAAGTTCTTAGCTGCTTTCTCAGGTTTAAATCAAGATTATCTGCTATGGGACCATGGAAAGATACTAATTTCTCAAACTCCCTTCCCTCCGCTTCTGTTATCTCCCAGATGGCAAGCAGTTCATTTCTAAAGTGAATGCAGGTATTTGCACAGAACTCTGGTTGATAAGGAATTTCCTCCTTTTTCAGCCAGATTGTTTCACCGTTATATAGTGCAAAGGGATAGGGGTGAAATCCTTTCCACAAAATATTAAAATCTATGCATTTTATTATATCCTCCACTTCTTCATACAACTGTCTCATTTATAATGCCCTCCCTTTTCTCTCCTTTTTTTGGAATCAATAGAATTTACCTAAAGCTATAAAATCATTAAATTCTTTCTTGTTCCAGTTAATTAAATTATAAAAAGAAAAAAGAGGCTCTTCAATTTGAAAATCTCCCGGTTTTTCATAGGATGTATCTGAAAACTGCTTATGCCGGACTGGAGGTTCCACTTTGTGGGAGGCCGTTTGCAAAAAAGCAAGGCACACACATTATTGTCTGTTGCTTTTTAATATCTCCAGAAGCTTCAGTACGTTATCTGCATCACCTGATAAGATAATCCTTGCTGTTTCTTTCTTTGCATCATATCGGTAGGAACAGGTTACCTGCCTGTCTTCTTCTGTATTGATTTCAAGGAGCAGCTTCTCGCAGAGTCGTTTACCTTCCTGTGCCTCTCTTACTTTCATATCATAGATGGTACACAGTGAATCCTCATTTTTTCTATCCGCTTCCAGGAACCGAGCAACAATTCCTTCTGCTTTACCAATAGCTGCCTGTTTTACATAGTCCTCCGTAAAGAATTCACTTAACTCCTCCTCTGTAAAACACCAGGCTCCTCCTTCCAGCTTCCCCTTTAAAAGTCCCCTGCGAATGTAATTACGTATGGTTCTGTCAGAAAGCATAGTCATCTCCGCTACTTCATATATATTATAAGTCTTCGTCCCCTGCTTCTTCATAGCTGGGCATTCTTCCTGCTTTTGTTTTTTCTCCATCCTTGTACCCCTTTTAATGTAGCCGTTATTTTACCTTGAAATATATATCTCATACTAACGGAACTATATTGGAAATACAAATATAATTTTAAATAATAGATACTAAAAAGGTTACTGTAAGCTGATTTTTTTAATCCGCTCACAATAACCCGTATGTTTTACCAGTTATATATTTACTTGGTTTAATCTCCTCTTCCAGAGCTGATAATTGATGTTACTCCCTATTTGGAAGGCCTCCTGACTCCAGGATGTATTGCTGAATTAGAGGAATCTTCACCCAATGTTTCTCTTTCCGATATATGAATTTTTACTTAACCCCATACCGGCATGAGTAAGATTGGCGATACAGGGGAATTATCCTATCCCCACACCTCCCTTGCAATTTCCCCAACTAATTTCAATTTAGCCCACTGCTCTTCTTCCGTTATTTTATTCCCTTCTTCTGTGGAAGCAAATCCACACTGAGGACTCAGGCATAAGCGTTCTATGGGAACATACTTCTCTGCCTCTCTGATTCGTTTAATAATATCCTCTTTCTTCTCCAATACCGGAGATTTTGTCGTAATCAGCCCCAGTACAACCGTTTTATCCTCACTGACATACTGAAGTGGTGCAAAATCCCCGGAACGCTCATCATCAAATTCCAGATAAAAGCCGGTTACATTTTCTTTTGCAAAAAGGTCTTTTGCCACTCTGTCATATCCCCCCTGGCAAGCCCAGGTGGAATGGAAATTACCGCGGCAAATATGGGTGTTAATCACAAGGTCTTCCGGTTTATCTTCTATGGCTAGGTTATTGATACGGATTAATTTATCAATAAACTGCTGTAATCCCGCCTCATCCGTGCCTAAAATAAAGCTGGCATTGGGATCCACGCATACTCCCCAGGTGCAGTCATCAAACTGAATATTTCTGCAGCCTGCTTCATACAGCTCTCTGATTACCTTTTTATAGCCTGCTGCAATATCCTGAAGCAGGTCTTCTTCCTTGGGATAAATAGCTTTGGTACTATCAATATTCCCCCGAATAATCATCTGGAAGAGAAACTGTGCCGGTGACGGTATTGTCTGCCGGGCTACCGTATTCTCATCTTCAAAGAGCTTCACGAATTTAAAGTGCTCTACAAAGGGATGATTATCTACGGATATCTTTCCGGTAAGGAAAGTATCATCGATTAAAGCTGGTTCTCCATGAAAAGGAATACCCTCTTTGGTCTTTTCATGCCCTACACCGTTAAATGCCCACATAAAATCCAAGTGCCAGGAACTTCTTCGAAATTCACCGTCAGTTATAACGGGAAGGCCAATCTCCTTCTGCTTCTCGATTAATGCCTTGATAGCCTTATCCTCCACTGCTTTCAATGCCTCACTGTCTATCTTTCCTTTTACATACTCACTTCTTGCCTGTTTCAAATCCTCAGGTCTTAAAAAACTTCCTACAATATCAAATTTAAAAGGTGCATTCTTTCCCATACTATTCTCCTTCTTTTTTATTACATAGTCACTTGGCTGAGTGTATATAATTGGATTTACTTTTCCCCTCTTCCGGATATCAAACGCTTAATTGTCTTAAATATAAAGTTTTAAGTTTAAGGCCTGTATTTTTAACTGGTCTTATACTTGGTGCTTATCCTGGTTCTTATTCCTGGCACTTATTCCTGGCACTTATTCCTGGCACTTATTCCTGGCCTTATTCCTGGCACTTATTCCTCCTGGTTCTTATTCCTGGTTCTTATTCCTGGTTCTTATTCCTGGTGCTTATGTCTGGTTCTTATACATTAAATATCAGGAGCACTATATACCCCTATAGGATATAAAAATAAAATAATTTATATAGGAACTTCTCTTGAATAGTAGTATAAAATACTTTCTCTTTATTGAAAAATACAAAAAAAAGTAGGTTTGATATAGCTTTTAACTATACCAAACCTACTCTTTCTCAGAAATGTTTAAATCTCAGCAATATAGTTCGTATTGCTTCCTCTGTTAATTCTATAAAAACCCAGGGCAATTACCCGTAACTTTAATCTGTCTCTTTTTTAATAGTATCTTTTTACAATATCTTTTAACAATATCTTTTTACTGTATTTTTTAATCTGTATAATCTATTACGTGTTTTTTTAATGCTTCCATATAAGCTTTACCATATCTGCTATGGGGCATATTCTTCTGTCTGATGGTGCCCACCCTCATATACTCCTCTACGAGAAGTGGTCTGGCAATGATATTCTCTCCATTTAGCTCCTTACTGATGACACCGGTGCTTACAGTATAACCGTTTAACCCGATGGCTAAATTAAAGAGGGTTGCCCTGTCCCTGACCTTAATATTCTTATTCCGGTCAATGGTACTTAGTATCTCTTCTGAAAAATAAAAGGAATTATACTCTCCCTGTTCAAAGGACAGATAGGGATACCCCTCAAGCTCATCTAGGGAAATACCCTCTCTCTCTGACAGAGGATGCCTGGAGCTTATGAATACATGAGGTTTTGCCACAAAAAGCTCCTCAAATTCCAGATTATTCTGCTTGATAAGCTTCATAATCACTTCTTCATTTTTGGAGGATGTATAAAGGATACCGATTTCACTTTTCAGTTTACTGACATCTTCAATAATCTCATAGGTCTGGGTTTCTCTAAGCGTAAAATCATACTGGTTTCCGCCGAATTCACGAATCACATCCACAAAAGCATTTACAGCAAAGGAATAATGCTGGGCAGAGACAGAAAATCTTGGGCTTTGCTTTTTTACATTCAAAAATTTCTCTTCCAGTAAGTTTGCCTGCTCCAGTACCTGTCTGGCATAAGAAAGAAATTCGTCTCCTGCATTGGAAACAATTATCCCTTTATTGGTTCGATTAAAGATCGTTATCTGCATTTCATTTTCCAACTCTTTTATGGCACTGGTAAGGCTGGGCTGAGAGATAAATAATTCTTTTGCAGCATCGCTTATCGTCCCCTTTTCCGCAACTGTTACCACATATCTTAATTGCTGTAATGTCATTTATACCACTTCTCCTTTGGGATATACTTCTGTTATGTAAAATAAACCTTAGCTATTCCTGTCCAAGTATAAAGTGCCTAAAGTTAAGGAATTACTTTCTATCTGTTGAATATACATTTTCACAGCACTTTTTATAGCAAGTGCTGGATAAAAATCTACTTCAACCTATCTGTTTCTGATAGGACAGCTCAAAAAATCTGAATTATCAACCAGAAAAGCTCTTACTACTTATCATAACCATCCTGCCGCTTACATGCAATAACAATTTACCGCCATTTACAATTAAATAGGATGTGTGTATAATAAGTGATGCTGGTAACTTATAATAGCTTTGTTTTAGAAAGAGGTTACAAAATGAAAAAGAACCCAAAAGGTCATTTAATAAAAACTGTTGCACCGGATTCTATCGGTGAAGAAATGGGAATTGAACCCGGTGATTACCTGGTTGCCATAAATAATGAAGAAATCGACGATGTCTTTGATTATCAGTATCTCATCAAAGACGAATATATTGAGATTCTTATCCGTAAAAGTTCTGGAGAGGAATGGATATTGGAGATTGATAAGGATTATGAAGAGGATTTAGGTATAGACTTTGACAATGGTCTGATGAGTGATTACCGTTCCTGTCATAATAAATGTATCTTCTGTTTTATCGACCAGATGCCGGAAGGAATGCGTGATACCCTTTATTTTAAGGATGATGACTCAAGATTATCTTTTCTTCAAGGTAATTATATAACCCTGACAAATATGTCCGAAAAAGATATAAATCGAATCATTCGTTTTAATCTGGCACCAATTAACATATCCGTCCAGACGACCAACCCGGAACTGCGTTGTAAGATGCTTAACAACCGCTTTGCCGGACGTGCTCTTGAAAATCTCGACAAACTATATGAGGGCTGTATTGAAATGAACGGCCAGATTGTGCTGTGCAAGAATGTCAATGATGGTGCTGAATTAGAAAGATCCATTCAGGATCTCTCCAAATACCTGCCCTTTATGAGAAGTGTTTCTATCGTTCCCGCAGGGGTTACCAAATTCCGCAGTAAACTGGAGCCACTTGAGGTCTTTACGAAGGAAGAGGCCGGTGCTGTTATTGATCTGATTGAGAGCTATCAGCAGGGCTTTTACGATAATTTTGGCCTCCATTTTATACATGCCAGTGATGAATTTTATATTACTGCTGAACGGGAATTTCCTGAGGAGGAACGTTATGACGGTTATATCCAGCTGGAAAATGGCGTAGGTATGATGAGATTGTTCATGAATGAATTTAAAGAAGCCTTAAAGAACACCACTGCTTCAAAAGACTATCCGCACCGGAAAGAGGCGGTTCAACGGAATATTACCATAGCTACCGGAAAGCTGGCCTTCCGTACTATCCTTTCCTTTTCCGAAGCCATCATGGAATTATTTCCAAAAATTAAGATAAGGGTGGTCTGCATCCGTAATGATTTCTTCGGGGAGACGATTACCGTTGCCGGATTAATTACAGGACAAGATCTTATAAAGCAATTAAAAGAACTAAAGGATAAGGGAACTGACTTAGGTGACAGCCTCCTTATCCCCTCCAGTATGTTAAGAACCGGTGAAAATGTATTCCTGGACGATGTAACTACAGTAGACGTGGAAAACAAACTGGATATCGAGCTTGTACCCATAGAGTCCGGAGGACAGGAATTTGTGAATGCCATCTTAAGCAAAGATTACCGCATGAACAGGAACAATGAAAACTTTGTTTATGTGAAAGCTTACGAAGATAAATAAGCCATCAGGCATGGGAGAGAGTGGGGAAGCGTAAACCCGCTTCTTCAAATTCCTCCCAGCCATTTCCTAAGACAAAGAGTGTCGTGTCCTCTTCCAGAAGCAATTCCTTGTCATAATTTTCCTTATCCTCCGGCACAAATCCTAGACTTACTTTCTTATTCCCATTTCCAAAAGCAGCTACAATTGCCATTACATCAACCTCTCCGACCCCAAAGATTTCATGAAGAATCAGATTTCCCTCCTCCTCTTCTGCCAACACATAGGCCTGCTGCTCTTCTACATAATAAACGGTATTTTTCATAAAAGAGGACAGATAGAACATATATAACCCCAGATTATTCATTGCCATCTGACCGCTGGGCCTGCTGGTAGCTATGATCTTTTCCATTTCCTTTAAAGCTTTTTTATCAGAAAGAGGAAACGGGCTTACACTACTGCTTCCGGTGAAGGAAAGCTTCCTGCTGTAATGATATTCATTGGCTTTACGAAAACCAAATTGCGGGTAATAATCCAGAACACTATCATTTGCAAATAGATAGATACCATCACATTTATCCTTGTAATCTTCTATGACCTTCTTCAACAAATAGCCATTCAATCCCAGACCACGATAGTCCTTGTCCGACATAACCGTACCAAGCTGTATATATTTCTTTCTGCTGCCTCTCTGGTTAAATTCCATCAGGTTAACAGATACATTTGAGACAATCTTGTCGTCGTCTTTCATGGAGTAGGGTATATATTTTTTTGTCCAGTAGCCAAGCTTATACCAATCCTCAAATTGAATGCCAAAGGTATTTACGGCGAGCTTGTTAAAGCTCCCTCGAAGTATATTGTTTTCTTTATAATCTGCTACAAAATCATAGTGTTGGTTCATATTCTTACCTTTCTCCCTCAAACAAATGCAAGCACCTATGCTTCTATCGTTATCACTTTTACTTGCTGTTAGTATTAGCTTCTATATTAAACTCTTAATAGTTATAGAACAGAATAACATCATAGTAACGAACAAATAGTAAAAATACCACCTTATACTCTTTTAAAATTATTTATGCTATCAGTGGAGTGCTACTGGTTTAATATTATGCAGCATTGAGATTTAACCACTCTTTATAATTCATATTCCTCAATGATACTTCTGGTTCCCACACGTATTGCTGTGAGTATGGTAGTTACCTTCTCACCGATAACTTCAATCTTAGCCGGGGGGGTAGCCAGAATCACTTGTATATCCAAACTGCTAAAGAACTCCATCATGGATGCAATACGTTCATCATCCATTTTATCAAAGGCTTCATCTAACAGCATGATACGAATGGTATTACCAAAACGATACAGCTGATCAAAGGAGGCCGCAATTGCTACATAATAAGGAACCTGGGTTTCACTGCCGCTTTTCTCACCATAGATAGCAGAGAACTTCTGTACCGTACCGCTTTTCTTATGTATCTCAATATCATAGTCCAGATAGGAACGATAATCCGTATATTCCTCGATTACCTTCTCGCCTTTATCATCTTTGGTTATTAGCTTGGCAAAAAGCTCTGCCATCTCTTCTTTGTACTCTTCTTCAAAAGCCTTTGTCCAGAGATTATATCCCTCCATATTTTTTTCAGAGGTGATCATACGGTACAGACTTTCTTTCTTTTTATCATAGGTTATGACAAAACGGTAGCTGTCCTCACCATAATAGATGTTTTCCAGCGCTTTGTTAAGGTTCTTGAATTCATTTCTGGCATTTTCGATATTTTCACGCATCCTTGCCAGGAAGTCGCTGCGAAATACTTCTTCGCAATCGCTTTTCACACGCCTCAGCTGCTCTTCAAAGCGAATCAGTTCCACCGTTTCCAACTGGCGTTTGGCATCAATATAATCCCTTATTCCTTCCATGCCGCGCAGCAAATCCTGATCGAACCTGTGATTGAATTCCTCCTGCAATTCCTTCAGTCCCTTGTTCCCGTTAAGAAGTTCATCTTTGTCTTTTAACAGTATACTCTTACGGTATTGGCACCTTTCCTGTATTGCTTTAGCCGTTCTGCTTTTTCTGTTCAAATGAAACTGTTCTTTTGCCGCTTCCATGGAGGCACCGTCTAAGTCCGCCTTTTCCTCCAGCAAATTATGCTGGGTTTTATAGAATTGCTGCTTTAATAAGAGTTCACTGCTCTTTTGCTCTGTACGGTTTTTTAATCTGCCGTTCTCTCGTTCAAGACCTGTTTTACTCGCATTCAGCTTTGCTTTCTCTATTGTGACTGTTTCAATCTGCTCCATCAATTCAATCAGTGTAGGGTCTTTTCTGGCTGCTTCCAGCTCTGTTTTAAGAACACCTGACTGCTGCTCGTATTTGCGAAGCAGCAAAGGTGCTTCCAGATAGGTATTCAGCAGGTCAATATTGACCTTTTTTTCTGCTTCCAAAACTTCTGCAAGCTTCGTGATCTCAGCTTTTAAGGTTTTCCGTTCACCTGATTTTTCAGAAAGCTCCGTTCTGGTATTTTCAATCTGTACACGGTAAGCATTTTGTCCGATATACGGATTCTTATAGCTTTCCTTGTCCAGATTTCTGATTACATATCCCTGATAGAGGAAACCTTCCGGTGTCATGGCAATCTTATGCTTTTCAAGCTCTGCCCTGTCCTGGCATCGGGTTACACGGCCCAGCAGATAGTTGATATAAGCCTTGGCATAGCTGTTCTCACTATGAACCACATAAGCCAGAGAGGAGAGGTCAGCACTGCTTTTCAACTCGATTTTTCTGGTATTTATAATTCCGGCTGTATGAATCTTTGCCATCTTCTTATGATATACATCCAGAGCAATATGATAGTATTCCGGCTCAACAATCAGATAGAACTTCTGCGTGTTCAGATAACCTTCAACAGCATTCTGCCACAGGGAATCTGTAACCTCAAGCAAGTCCGACAGGATATGTACGGGGCTGTTAATTCCCCTTGTTTTAAATTCTTTCTCTATTTCTTTCTTCAGTTCACTGGTATGGACAGGATAGGAGAGCTTTCTGTTCTCCAGTTCCTTCAATCTGTTCTGAAGTCCCTCTATCTGCCTGTCAAGTTCCTTCTTACGTGCCTTCAGTTCGCCATGGCTCTCTGCAATCCGATTCATATGGCTGTTAAGCTCCGTCTGCAGTTTTCCTGTTATTTCTATTTTCTTTGCTGCCTCAACGGGTTCAGTGAGCAACTCCAGTTCTTCCTTTGACAATATCCTGATGTCATAACCGGCTAATATATTGATAAGACTACGCAGTCCAAGAACTGCCTCAAGGAGTTTCTCCTTCATCTTGTATGCTTCTTTGATATTACGGTTTATTTCTTCTAGCCTTGCATTGGCACCTTCCACCAGCTTGCTGGCTTCATTTTGTCGCATTGCGACATTTAAGTCTATGAGCCTCTTATCAACTCTTGCTATTTCTTCTTCTAATTTTCCCGTTTCTTTTTCATTGGACTCCAGATACTGCTTGTCTTTGTCTGTCTCTTCTGTCAGCTTATCAATCTCTTCTTTCAGATTCTCAACTTCTGCAAAAACAAGCAGCAATTCATTCACGGCTATCTCTTTGTCCTTTTTTCTGATTCCATCATATTTGGAAATAATTTTCCCTAACTGCTCTAACTTGGCTGCTGATTTCTCCATCAGCTCTTCCAGTTCAGACAGGGTCTCTATATTAACCCTGAGACTGCCTACGTCAATACGCTCCTCCGGTAATACAAACTTGTTGATAAAGTCCTTTACATTGTCCATGGGCTTAAAGGCCAGGGATTTGGGGATGATATCAAAGAAACGATCCTCCAGATTTCCCATCCTTCTCTTAAAACGTTCTCTGGCGGCATTTTTCTGTTCTATAAAGCGTACTTTTCTATCCCCTGCAAAGAACTCTTCCGGAAGCGAGGGTTTCGTTCCGCTTAGAAAACTAAGCTCTTCCAGTCTTCCCTCTTCCATATACCATCTGGTGGTTACCGGACTAAGTTCATCGGCTGAGGTCATATGTACACCAAGGACAAAATACTTATCCGTTTTCTCCTCATAAAATTCCAGGGCTACATTTCCGATAACCACGTTCTTACGCAGGTACGTCTCGCCCACGTTACCGACTTTACATCTGACATAACCTCTTAAGTCTCTGCTGCCTTTCTCATTGGCAGCAGTATTGAATCTTCTCGTATTAGTGGTCAAAACTAACTGTATGGCATCTAAGACCGTGGATTTACCTGCGGTATTTTCACCGCTGATTAAGGTGGATCCATATATGCTGACGGTTTCATTCTCAAAATAATGCCAATTAATCAGCCGAATCCTCGTCAGTAATTTCTTCTGTTTCTCCATCCTCTTCTCCTCCGGTATCACTGTAACTGGCTAATCTCTCTTTCATCTGATCGTAGTAAGCACTGACATCCTCCATCTGTACAGCCATAACAATGGAGGGATAAATGATAATCCTTGTATCTGCCTGGGCTATATCACTTTCTAAATTCAGCACCAGGTTGTACTTACGAAATGCCGTTATAATAGTTCGTTCCATGGATTTATCCATTACGGGTTTGCTCTTTATCTTAAGCATGGCATACTTTTCACGGATTTCTTCCATCAGTACCGTTACTTCCTCGGAAAAGGTTCCAAGCTCCCTGCGTTTCTCCAGATAGAGCAATCGCAAAAGCAAGAGCATAATACTCTCATACTTGTTAAGGGACAGTCGCCCTGCTCCGAACTGGTTCACAAGGCCGATGACTCCCTGATCTTCATTTATTTTAAGCTGATAACCCAATAATTCAAAATACGGTATAAAAAGTTCTCTGTTCTGATACACGAACATATAGTCTTTTTTGGTGCTTTCCTTCTTTTTTACCAGAAAACACTGGTTAAGAAGCCTGTTAGCTGCTAACCGGAACCGTTCCTTTTGAACAATGGATTCTTCGAAGATATTAAACATACCTTTTCCTTACCTCTTCCTATGTATCTCTTTTCTATATCAATATAAAATTACCTATTATTCTCCTTATCCAGTTAAAAACATGAACCTATATGATTTTATAGCTGGAAGCAGCAACCCTTTTCAATTTCAATTTGATGTAAGCTTCTGCTCTATTACCGAATCTGTGACCCATTACTTGTTATAGCTATTGATAATACTATTAGTAATTACTGTCACTTGCAGGTAATATAGATCTGTTGATTTTAACGTCCTGTAACATAATAAATTCTGCTCCTTTCAATAAATAAGTTAAATTCTATCTCTATCCTTTGATTTAAAGCCGCCATAAGGATACCAGACAATTGCTAAAAAAGAAAAAACGCGACCTGGAATAAACCCATAAGCTTTTTCTGGATTCTATAAAAGCTGTCTTCTAGTGAAAGACTGACTTTTCATCAATCATACTTTAACAATCTTAAAATCATGAAAATGGAAGCCATTTTTTTGCACAGCAAGATTCAACCGTTCCACCCGATAACAGTTGGACCGGTTATTCCCATACAGGCTGATATATATAATTCTTATCATATCCCTCTTGTTCTCCAGAGGCAGCGCAGAAGCTTTCATACTACCTTGTTCTGTTAGAAGTTCACTGACAT
Source organism: Anaerocolumna sp. AGMB13020 (assembly GCF_033100115.1). Classification (NCBI taxonomy): domain Bacteria; kingdom Bacillati; phylum Bacillota; class Clostridia; order Lachnospirales; family Lachnospiraceae; genus Anaerocolumna; species Anaerocolumna sp. AGMB13020. The sequence goes on from NZ_CP136910.1 coordinate 2,338,241, forward strand.
ATGAATCAATGTTATTTCTTGAAAAACGATTTCTATTTTTTTCTTTAAGTGCTTCCTTATACAGCTCCCGTTCTTCCTCCGTCAGTATCTCACCTTCCTCCAGGTCTTCAACGATGCCTAACTTCTTTGTTACTGACACTGCCCGCAAAGATTCATCATCAATAAAATTCTGGGGATATATCTGAAAGAGTTTTAAGAGATCACCATTGGACTCCTCATAGAGATTCTGATTCTCTGCAGCATTCAGTTCCTGAACCAGATGGTCCAGAATTCTAAGTATCTTTCCCTCCATGTTGTTTCCCGTGGACAAAAGGAATTTGGCTCGCATTACTGCATTTTTTAAGTATCTGGTGTGCTTTCTGTCAATCTCTTCAATTATCTCATCCAACCGGTAGAATACACTTTTAACATCCAGGATTAAGGATAACACCAGGTCATAGGCCTCTTCTCTGTCCGTTATCTGCTCAATCTCCCTATAGCCCGAAACTGCTCCCTCCATAATATCCTGGTTTGAGAGTATTTCCTCCAGTTTACTGATAATGGCACTGCGGAAATATGAAATATTTTCACTGGTCTTCATTCTAAGATATGCTTTTGAGCCAATGTTCTTATGATAGTCAAAAAAATGCTCCAGCACCTGTGCCGCCCCCATTTCACTGGTCTGGCGTTCCATATGCCGCTTAATACTGGCATTTAATTTCTTTAGTTCTGAAATCAGTCGTTCAGTATTCTCACTTACTCCCTTAAGTATTAGCTCATAAGGTCTTGCATACAGTTCCTGATTCTGAAGAGCCGCATGTATCTGGGAGATAATTCCCTGGTACTCGGTTTCTTCTTCTTTCATAATCCGTTGAAAGCTTTCGATTACCGGAACGGTATACTCAAACAATATGACATTAATCTGATGATTATCCCCCTGCTCATATTCGATCCAGCCGGTATCCCTCAGGGTCTTGATTACACCATTGGCTTTTGCTCTGGCATCGAAAAGCACCGTATCCTCATCTTCTAGTACCATCACATGGTCATCGTATTCAAAATATCCTTCTAAAGCAGATACCAGGATTTCTCTGCTGATACCATAGGATATTTCTGCCTTAAACGTATTAAATATCAGTTGTATGCAGTCCGCATACTCCCTTTTGTACTTTCCCGTAAGCGGTTTAAAAAAATCTTCTGGAAGGCACTCAAACAGATTTTTCATATAGTTGTTCCTTACTTGTCATATTCCCCGTATTCACAGCCGGTATGCTTCATCTCTATTTCATCAATGAGTATCCTTCTGCCGTTATATTTTTCATAAAGTTTGATTCTGCCATATCCGGTACCGCCGTTCCATAACTGGTTATGCAGTTTCTTTCCATTAGGAGCTTCATAATTAATCAACAGCATCTCTTCTTTCGGACATTTCAGTACCAGTTCCAGTTCGGAATCTTTATTTACTGCCTTAACTCTCCAGGTATTGATACTTTCACCTTCCTCAAATTTGTAAACGGTCTTAGCTCCTGTCCAGAACCTTGAGAAATTATAGTCATACATTTTTCCTTCATAATAGAAGCCACCAAGAAGTTTTCTTTCCATGGGAATTCCAAATACCTTAGGTCTTCCTCCACCAAATTCCACGGCAGAATTCGTAAGTGTCCTGCCGGATATTCGGCTCTTTAGATCGCAGCTGCTAATCCATAACCAGGGTGATGTAAAGTCCTGTCCCCAGTTCTTATCTGCATAACCAAAGGATCTCTCCGGTATTACATCGTAGATTTCACCATCTAAGATAACTTCACCGCTATATTCTGTTTTGATTCCTTCCGCATGCCAGAACATCTCAAAGGCATTCAGCTCTCTAGAGATTCTGGAGGCCCCATAGCCTACATGATAAGATATCTTTTTATTTATGGACAGATCCCATTCCATGGTTCCGGCATCACACATATATTCGGGATGGGCTTTTGCTTCTTCTTCGGTAACCTTGCATTTGCCATCCATTCTGGTTTCGGTTAGAAGACAATTACCGATTCTTATATTCAGGAACGTTTCAGAAGAGGTAAATTCAGAAATTGGATAGAAATTATGAATCTGCTTTGCACCTGTTCCCCAAACGCCTGCTTTTATCAACGCATAGGAGGGTCTTCTGTTAACAGCCCTGTTCCTTGGCAGCTGTCCTAATATAGGCGTATTTCTGCTCAGTGCCGGGTTACAGACATAATATTCAATAAAGAAGGTCTTTTCCTCCCCTGTTTTCCTGCTGTAACCGGTAAAATTATGCCACCACCAGTCATATCCCTGAGTTGCCAGAGGCCCCTTTAACATATAGAGATTCCTGCGTAAGTCTGATTTGTTCATTACTTCCAATTACCTGTCCCTTTCTTATAAGCTTTTGATTTATAAGTTGAGTCTTTATGTTCAATTTGCTGATTACAACACTGCCTTCTATTATATCATTAATCTTTGAATTTGTCAGTAAAATGCCTAGAATCTCCCCTTGTCCAGATCCTGGTGCTTTTACATTTTTTTTGCACTGTCCAATTCAGGAAAAAGTCTGTAAATACCTGTTTTAACCTGTGGCAAATGACACTACAGCAATTACCATATTGAATATAGATAGAATATTAATTATTTTTAAATAGACAAACAGAACATTTCTTTGTAAGATGCTAAATAGGTATTTACGACACTTGGAGGAACTTATGAAGACACAGATGAAATTTGACTTAAAAGACAAAAAAAGAATACTTGCCGTACTGGCTGCCGTTATCATAATGGGATTTTCACTATCCTTTCTCATCCGTCTGAACTTCGGTACAGACCCCTGCTCCAGCATGAACCTTGGTATCTCTAATAAACTGTCCTTATCCTTTGGAAGCTGGCAGGTTATCTTTAATTCCCTTTTATTTATTATTGTAATCTTATATGACCGTACACAAATAGGCTGGGGGACTTTAGCCAATATGCTTTTAGTAGGATACTGCGCTGACTTTTTCACCTGGCTGTTCAATCAGATTCTTCCGGCAGGTGCATTCCAAAGTCTGCTTATTCGTATAGCGGTTCTGCTTCCGGCACTGATACTCTTTATCCTTTCAGCGGCTGTCTATATGGCTGTGGATCTGGGTTCTGCTCCTTATGATGCAACTGTATTTATATTGGCCTCACGCTTTAGGCGGATTCCTTTTCGTGTAATCCGTATGGCTTGGGACCTAACGGCTTGTATCATTGGTTTCTTAATGGGCACTACTATCGGATTTATCACTGTTGCAATAGCCTTTTTACTTGGACCTGTAATAGCCTGGGTGAAGACCAGGCTGGATAAAGTATTTTTTCAGACAGCTCAGGCCAGCTGACAATACATGGTTTCAGCTATTTTTCATTCCAACTATAAAAGCCGTAGAATGGCATATCCGCTGACTATCGGATATGTCCAACTACGGCTTCTTTTATAAATCCATAACAGAATGCATTGCCATACCAAAAACAAATAATGCTTTGTTTCTTTCGTTTACCGTATTTCCACCTAGGGTGTGTCTGAAAACTGCTTGTGCCGGGCTGTATGTTCCACTTTGTGGGAGACAAGGCGTGATTTTGGGTGCGTAGTGGTGCTACGTTCCCAAAATTGCAACGCAGAATACCGCAAAGTGGGGCATTCAGAATGGTGCAATGAGTTTTCAGACACACCCTAGTAAGGTCGACCAGGATTTTCCGTTAAATTCATACATAAAAAAAATGAGTATCAAGGATACTCATTTCTAAGAGCTGGGCTACAAGGATTCGAACCTTGAGATGCTGGAGTCAGAGTCCAGTGCCTTACCGTTTGGCGATAGCCCAATATTCTTTTTTGTGTTTTTTCTGACAACCACTGTGTCAGCCACGAATGATATTATAACTCATTAAATAACAAAAGGCAAGTACTTTTTTAAAATTTTTTTATTTTTTTTAATTATTCAAATTGTTTATGCGGAATGCATTTTATGCCTGCAATACCTGCTATATTATGCCCCGTTTTCTGTAAATTATTGCTTATACAGGATAAGAGATTATGACAGCTCAATAATCCACCGGCATAATCTCTAAATATGCTCACTCCCCATAAGCATTATCCTGTATCGTTTAACTACTCACCCTCATCAATGTTAGTTAACACAAATTTGCATAAAAAAAGATCTCCTTCGGGAACTGGCTGCCATCTGAATAGGTTTACTCAGGAAGACCCTATAGTTTTGCGTCCCTGCTTTTCAACAGGTTTGCCTTTGTCGTTGAAACCAACGTTTTGCCGTTATCACTTTTTTTACTGTTATAGATTTTATCACATTTTTGCTGAAATGTAAACACTATTCTATTATTACCAAATATTTGTAATTCCAATTTATCTTTATCTAAATATACCACTTCTACTATTATTCCTGGGTCGTTAAGCGATTAAAAAGACATGACTTGTTATTATATATCAACTGTGTTACGATTTACAGAGAAATGAAAAGAAAGGATATTATCAAGCTTATGAGACCTTATGCAAGAAAAGCCCAATATTATGAAACCGACCAGATGGGTATCATTCACCATTCGAATTATCTACGCTGGTTTGAAGAAGCACGCATTGACTTTATGGAGCAGATGGGATTAAGTTATGCTTCCCTTGAGCAATTAGGTATTATGATTCCGGTTTTAAACATATCCTGTATTTATAAACAGCCTGTACGTTTTAACAACAGTATTCTTATACATTCTGTCATAAGCTCTTTTAATGGTATTAAAATGTCAATTACCTATACCATTACAGATGAGGAGGACAAGATTACATATTCTACAGGCGAAACAGAACACTGTTTTCTGAATAATTCCTTTAAACCGGTTTCCCTTAAAAGGGATTATCCTGAGGTCTTTGATATATTCAACAATTGGAAAAAAAGGAAGGCAGACGATTAACCCTCTGCACTTCCTCTATCCTGGTTCTCCTCTAAGGCTTATAAACGTATTATAGATGTCAATAATGCCATATCCCCACTCTCTGTTAGGATAGGTATTATTTGGATCTCTTCTGGCACCTCTTATCAAAAGGTTCTTGATTTCCACACTGTCAAGCTGCGAATAATAACCAGTTTGTATTCCCCACTGAAGTAACATTGCGGTTATACCTGCTGTATGGGCTGCTGCCAAGCTGGTTCCAGATCTTCTTCCATAGGTCCCTCCCGGCTCCGGCCCTACCAGATTTACTCCTGGCGCTGCAAGACTTGGATTTACGGCTCCCAGCCGTGTAAAGCCTCTCCCTGCCGGCAGAAACAGGCTGTTGTTCGTATGATCATAGGCAGTTACTATGATTGGTATAACTGTATTTCCCGGAGAGGTTATGGTAATAAAGGGATCCGGCTGAGTAAAATACGTTTCTGTGCCGATAAAGTCCCTAATCGGAAGCCATATATTGAATTCTGAATTCAAATCTCCACTGGAATATACCTTGAACCGCCAGATTCCTTCAGTGGGCTTGTCAAAATTTACAAGTATAAGCTGATCACCGGTCTGGGTTTCCAGTAAAAAATAGTCGACAAAAATAACCGTTTCTTCAAATATAAAACGGATTTCTCTGGATTCACCAATTCTTGCGGGTATTCTGGGTATGTACTCTCCTGTGGGGGATAAAATATCGATGGAGAAAGTTCCGGGAGCATTCCCCCATAGCTGCATGGAAAATCCTGAAACATTAGGACCTACCCTAAGCTCCACCATATTCGTCTGATCTCCGCCTCTATTTATGACACCTTTAAAATGATGACCCGAATTCCCTTCATTTCCAGCTGCTATGGATATTACAATCCCCGGCAGATCTGCTAATACAGACACATAACTTGGCAATGCTCCTCTTCCGTCATGGGAGCCTTGTGATGTTCCCAGTCCTATGCATATTGCTATCGGTTTAGAAAGTCTTCGTGCTACCTCCACCAGATAACGTATGCCGAACATAATATCATTTTCCTGGTAACTTACTGCATCTGCCGGAACACGGAAAAAACTTTTAGAACTCTGCTTTGCCTGCTTTAATTTGACTACCACAAGATCAGACATCGGTACTACCCCGGAGAAATTATTCTGAAGATTCGGTGTTCCGGCAGCAATCCCAGCCATAAATGTACCATGTCCTAATTCATCCGTTGTCGGTACTATGGACCTTGGATCAGCATTTGCCAGTGCCTCATTTATCTGTTCTCTGCTATATTCTGTTCCGTAATAATAGGTATCCGGATATGCTCCGCTTTGTATTGTCTGATCCCAGATTGATACGATTCTGGTAGTCCCATCTGCATTTCGAAAGGCTTCATGGGTATAATCAATTCCGGTATCGACAATTCCAATAAGAACGCCTTCCCCATTAAGCGCAAGATTAGGAACATTTCTCACCCGCACAACACCGGAGGCTTCCAGACTGCTAACATCCATTAAGCCGTATAGATTGGGAAAGATACCGTAACCATAAGAATGCATCAAATCATTGGTGGATACTGCTGTTGTTGGCATATATACGGCGGCATATGTATCATTTATAATATTATAACAGATATTAGGGAGTGAAGCTAAGGTATTAATATCTCTTCTATATTCAAAAATAAAATCGCTGTATTCTTCCCCTATTATCCAATCCCTGCAAATTTGGTCCAAAGTTATTTTCCCTCTAACTAAACTTATTTAAATATATGATTTGTAATCGGGTTTATTCTTTTTTAGATAAAACCATATAAAAATAACTATTGATAATTCAGCTTTAAATAATTGTAAAATTATTTCTGTTAGGATTGTAGCCTGCCTGATAGGGTGTTATAATATTTGAGACTATTGAATTCTATCAAAATGTTAGTCCTGGAGGAAATTATGTTGATTTATTTATGTCTGATACCGGTAGTGGTGATTCTGTTATACCTAATGGCTATTATGCCAAAATTATTCCGCAGAAAAGACTTCACACCGTTTCAAGGAACATATTATGCCCATAGAGGCCTGCACAATGACCCTGACAAGGTACCGGAAAATTCAATGGCTGCCTTTAAGCTTGCCGTCAAGAACAATTATGGAATAGAAATGGATGTACAATTATCAAAAGATAATATACCTGTGGTATTTCATGATTTTACACTTAAGAGAATGTGCCATATTAACAAGAAAGTCAGAGAATTAACTTTAAAAGAATTAAGGGAGCTCAAACTTCACCAATCCAAGGAAGGAATTCCAACCCTGCAGGAAGTGCTTGATATTGTCCAGGGTAAAGTACCCTTGATTGTTGAATTCAAGGTAGAATTACACGATACCTCAGTGTGTGATATTACAGCTCCTATGTTAGAAAACTACCAGGGAAAATACTGTATCGAATCTTTTAATCCTCTTGTACTGCTCTGGTATAGACGTAAGCGCCCTGACATTATAAGAGGTCAGCTGGCCAGTAATCTGATAAAAGATAAAGAAGTAGGAAGCTTTTCACTGTACTTTGTTCTTCAAAATCTCCTGCTTAATTTTATAACTAAGCCGGATTTTATATCCTACAATTATAAACACAGGAATATGCTTTCTTTGATTTTGTGTAAGCATTTCTACCGAACTCCGGCCTTTGCCTGGACCATTAAGAGTCAGGAAAGCCTGAATTTGAGCCGGAGCCGGTTTGATTACTTTATTTTTGATCAGTTTATTCCTCAATAAATTATTTCTCGTATAAAAATTCTTCCGGAAGTTCTACTTTAAAAGCCTCAGCCAAATCCCTGAAATTATCAGGTGTTATGGTCTGTCGCTTACCGGACATGGAGAATATCTTTACCAGTATTTCTGCTGATTTCTCAACTGTATGCATAAGACCAAAGGTTAAGTCGAAATCTTCACCGGAACAGAACATACCATGGTGTGCCCAGATGGCTACATCATATTTCTTCATTAATTCGCTGGTTGCTACCGCAATGTCCCTTCCGCCAGGAACCATCCAGTGTACCACACCAACACCTCTTGGGAACACTACAGGACACTCTGTAGCTGCTTCCCATAACTCTCTGGTAAACACCTTGTCGCTTAAAGGTAATACAAAAGTCAGGGCAATAATATTGGTAGTATGCGCATGATAAATAACTCTGTGTTTTCCGCCGGTTGCGGCCTTCTTAACTTCATGATTCATTAAATGAGTGGCAAGCTCACTGGTAGGAGTTCCTCCTTCTGCTAATCCCCATCTTATACGGTATCTTTCACCGGTTTCATCAATTTCTATAATAGTGATGCAAACCTCCGGATCTACACTGATATTTCTAAAATACTTCCCGCTTCCTGTTACAAGAAAGAATTCGCCGGCAAGTAAAGGAACACTTGTGCCAATGCTAAGCCACTCATCCTTATTGGAAAGTCTTGGTAATACCTCCATGACTTCTTCTTCTTTCAAGCGGTAAGAAAGATTACCTCCATTTCTTTCGTGCCAGCCCTGTTGAAAGCCGTCATCTGCCATCTTTATAAATCCTTTGACGAATTTCGTATCTAATATTTTCATATATTTATATTGGGATTGTGTTGTTTTCCCTTTCCTTTCCTTTTATTTTGTTGTTTTATGATTACATTATACTGCGTTACTGTTGCTTTGTAAATAAATCTTTTATTTAACAATCCTTCTCACTATAATACATAAAGCCATGCAATCCATATGAATTAGTAAAATTTATCTATTAACCCACTATAGAAAGCGTCAAATGGTTTATTATTTTGTTTCAGATTATAACCTTTAATCGTATTAAGTAAAAAGATATACAAAAATATTATTACATGGATTAGGATATTTGGCTCCCTGAAATTAATCATAGGTCTGTATTCATTATGATCAAGAGTGCGTAATCTCCAATCAGTATTTAATCCAGGTGATGAATGCAAGGTAACAGACACATGCTTTACCAGTATAACTATTATCATAAGGTATATACAAAAAACCTGTGAACTCAACTTTTTAAGCTGACCCACAGGCTCTCTTCTATTTATAAGACTTTCACAGTCTTTCATTCGATTTGTATCTTCAAAACTACACACTTTTTTGATTTCATCTAATCTTTAGGTCAAGCCCTCGACCTATTAGTATTAGTCAGCTGCATGCATTACTGCACTTCCACCTCTAACCTATCCACCTGATCGTCTTTCAGGGGTCTTACTGCATTCGCATGGGATATCTTATCTTAAGGGGGGCTTCACGCTTAGATGCCTTCAGCGTTTATCCCGTCCCGACTTGGCTACTCGGCCATGCACTTGGCAGTGCAACCGATACACCAGAGGTCAGTCCAACCCGGTCCTCTCGTACTAAGGTCAGCTCCTCTCAAATATCCTACGCCCGCGCCGGATAGGGACCGAACTGTCTCACGACGTTCTGAACCCAGCTCGCGTACCGCTTTAATGGGCGAACAGCCCAACCCTTGGGACCTAATACAGCCCCAGGATGCGATGAGCCGACATCGAGGTGCCAAACCACTCCGTCGATGTGAACTCTTGGGAGTGATAAGCCTGTTATCCCCAGGGTAGCTTTTATCCGTTGAGCGATGGCAATCCCACTTTATACCACCGGATCACTAAGTCCTACTTTCGTACCTGCTCCACCCGTCGGTGTCGCAGTCAAGCCCTCTTATGCCTTTGCACTCTGCGGATGGTTTCCGTCCATCCTGAGAGGACCTTTGAGCGCCTCCGATACCCTTTCGGAGGCGACCGCCCCAGTCAAACTCCCCACCTGACATTGTCCACTGCCCGGATCACGGGCACATGTTAGAAACCCAGTACTGCAAGGGTGGTATCCCAACAACGGCTCTGCGGCAACCGGAGTCACCGCTTCATAGCCTCCCACCTATCCTGTGCATGCAATACCGAATCCCAGTATCAAGCTAGAGTAAAGCTCCATGGGGTCTTTCCGTCCTGGCGCAGGTAACCAGCATCTTCACTGGTATTTCAATTTCACCGGGTGCATTGTCGAGACAGTGCCCAAATCATTACGCCTTTCGTGCGGGTCGGAACTTACCCGACAAGGAATTTCGCTACCTTAGGACCGTTATAGTTACGGCCGCCGTTTACTGGGGCTTAAGTTCAACGCTTCGGATTGCTCCTAACATCTCCCCTTAACCTTCCAGCACCGGGCAGGCGTCAGCCCATATACTTCACCTTACGGTTTTGCATAGACCTGTGTTTTTGCTAAACAGTTGCTTGGGCCAATTCTCTGCGGCCTGTATTTCTACAGGCACCCCTTCTCCCGAAGTTACGGGGTCATTTTGCCGAGTTCCTTAACAATGCTTCTCCCGTCGGCCTTAGGATTCTCTCCTCATCCACCTGTGTCGGTTTACGGTACGGGCTTATAAAAAACAATAGCGGCTTTTCTTGGCAGTGCCTCCATCAGCTTCCCTACTTATATTTCGGTCCACATCACGTCTTCCCATTATGGAACGGATTTTCCTGCTCCACTGGTACCTCGCTTGTACCGGGTATTCCTCACCCGGCTCTGACTTTGTCTCTGCGTCCCCACAGTTCTGTTTTTATAAGGTACAGGAATTTCAACCTGTTGTCCATCGACTACGTCTTTCGACCTCGCCTTAGGTCCCGACTTACCCAGAGCAGATCAGCTTTACTCTGGAAACCTTAGATATTCGGCCTGAAAGATTCTCACTTTCATCTCGCTACTCATTCCGGCATTCTCTCTTCTTATCCCTCCACGACTCCTTACGGTATCGCTTCGTCGGTATTAAGAATGCTCCTCTACCACAGTAGTATTCACTACTATCCACAGCTTCGGTGTCGTGTTTTAGCCCCGGACATTTTCGGCGCAGGACCTCTCGACTAGTGAGCTATTACGCACTCTTTTAATGTGTGGCTGCTTCTAAGCCAACATCCTAGTTGTTTTCGAAATCCCACATCCTTTTCCACTTAACACGCACTTTGGGACCTTAGCTGGTGGTCTGGGCTTTTTCCCTTTTGACTACCCAACTTATCTCGTGTAGTCTGACTCCTGGTCATCATCTATATGGCATTCGGAGTTTGATAATCTTCGGTAAGCTTTGACGCCCCCTAGGATATTCAGTGCTCTACCTCCATTAGACTAAACCAAGGCTAGCCCTAAAGCTATTTCGAGGAGAACCAGCTATCTCCGGGTTCGATTGGAATTTCTCCCCTACCCACACCTCATCACCACCCTTTTCAACGGATGTGTGTTCGGTCCTCCACCGCCTTTTACGGCAGCTTCAACCTGGACATGGGTAGATCACCCGGTTTCGGGTCTACTTTTACTGACTTATTCGCCCTATTCAGACTTGGTTTCCCTTCGGCTCCGAGTCTTAAACTCTTAACCTTGCCAGTAAACGTAACTCGCCGGACCGTTCTACAAAAAGTACGCGGTTCACCTGTAAATAGGTGTTCCACAGCTTGTAAACACAGGGTTTCAGGTTCTCTTTCACTCCCCTCCCGGGGTTCTTTTCACCTTTCCTTCACAGTACTATGCACTATCGGTCACTAAGTAGTATTTAGCCTTGGGGGGTGGTCCCCCCTAATTCCCACAAGGTTTCTCGTGTCTCGTGGTACTTCGGATCCCGCTCGCTGACTTCCGGTTTCGCATACGAGGCTTTCACTCTCTTTGGCTGGCTTTCCCAAAACCATTCTGCTACCTTTCATCTCACTTGTTGCGGTCCATAACCCCAGAAGATAAATCCTCTGGTTTAGGCTCTTTCCATTTCGCTCGCCACTACTCTGGAAATCGAGTTTTCTTTCTCTTCCTCCGGGTACTTAGATGTTTCAGTTCCCCGGGTTCCCTCTATTAAGCTATGTATTCACTTAATAGTAACGGAGGTTTGCTCCGTCAGGTTTCCCCATTCAGAAATCTGCGGGTCAAAGGATATTTGCTCCTCACCGCAGCTTATCGCAGCTTATCACGTCTTTCATCGGCTCTTAGTGCCAAGGCATCCACCCTGCGCTCTTATTAGCTTGACCTTCGCAGTCTTTCGACTGTTGTGTCTCAGTTCCACAAACTTGATATAATCTCCTTTGCTTCTTCTGTCTGCATTGTTTTTCCGTCTAGCGTGGCAAAAAAACAAACGCATATTTATTAGATGTCTTCAAATCAAATGTGTAGTTTTCAAGGTACAATTGTTTTGTTTCTCTCTTATATGTACTTTGACAATCTATTGATAGTCTGTACTCAAAGTTAAGAAACAGTGGTCTAATGAGAATTGAACTCATGCCCGCTGTTACCAGCTGCTCTTCCAATTAAGCTATAACCCTTTTATGAAACTCTATAAAGTAGTTTTTTTTATTATTACTTGACTTACTTAACTAGTTTTTATTAAACTCACTATATCTAACCTCATGTAAGTCATTTTAATATTTTATAATCCGGCAGCCACCTGCTCTCCCATACCGTCTCCAGTATAGTACCATCGGCCGCTTACGTCTTAACCATCGTGTTCGGGATGGGAACGGGTGTGTCCCATAAGCGCATCGCCACCGGAAACTTTTTGCTATTCAATTAATATACCGCAACCTCACTAACATCATTGCTATATATTTTGTAGTATCATTCAATACCACTTTGATAACTCAACAGTAAAACAACCCCTACTTACTTCCTTAGAAAGGAGGTGATCCAGCCGCACCTTCCGATACGGCTACCTTGTTACGACTTCACCCCAGTTATTGAACCTGCCTTCGGCTGCTCCCTCCTTACGGTTGGGTCACAGACTTCGGGCATTTCCAACTCCCATGGTGTGACGGGCGGTGTGTACAAGACCCGGGAACGTATTCACCGCGACATTCTGATTCGCGATTACTAGCGATTCCAGCTTCATGTAGTCGAGTTGCAGACTACAATCCGAACTGAGATGACCTTTTTGGGATTTGCTCACTCTCACGAGGCTGCTTCCCTTTGTAGTCACCATTGTAGCACGTGTGTAGCCCAGATCATAAGGGGCATGATGATTTGACGTCATCCCCGCCTTCCTCCAGGTTATCCCTGGCAGTCTCCCTAGAGTGCCCAGCCGAACTGCTGGCTACTAAGGATAAGGGTTGCGCTCGTTGCGGGACTTAACCCAACATCTCACGACACGAGCTGACGACAACCATGCACCACCTGTCTCCTCTGTCCCGAAGGAAAGGACCGGTTAAGATCCGGTCAGAGGGATGTCAAGACCTGGTAAGGTTCTTCGCGTTGCTTCGAATTAAACCACATGCTCCACCGCTTGTGCGGGTCCCCGTCAATTCCTTTGAGTTTCATTCTTGCGAACGTACTCCCCAGGTGGAATACTTAATGCGTTTGCGACGGCACCGAAGGTCTTTTGACCCCCAACACCTAGTATTCATCGTTTACGGCGTGGACTACCAGGGTATCTAATCCTGTTTGCTCCCCACGCTTTCGAGCCTCAACGTCAGTTACAGTCCAGTAAGCCGCCTTCGCCACTGGTGTTCCTCCTAATATCTACGCATTTCACCGCTACACTAGGAATTCCACTTACCTCTCCTGCACTCTAGCAACATAGTTTCAAATGCAGTCCCGGGGTTGAGCCCCGGGCTTTCACATCTGACTTACATCACCGTCTACGCTCCCTTTACACCCAGTAAATCCGGATAACGCTTGCCCCCTACGTATTACCGCGGCTGCTGGCACGTAGTTAGCCGGGGCTTCTTAGTCAGGTACCGTCATTTTTTCGTCCCTGCTGATAGAGCTTTACATACCGAAATACTTCTTCACTCACGCGGCGTCGCTGCATCAGGGTTTCCCCCATTGTGCAATATTCCCCACTGCTGCCTCCCGTAGGAGTTTGGGCCGTGTCTCAGTCCCAATGTGGCCGTTCACTCTCTCAAGCCGGCTACTGATCGTTGCCTTGGTAGGCCGTTACCCCACCAACTAGCTAATCAGACGCGGGTCCATCTTACACCGATAAATCTTTTCACACGATGCCATGCAGCACTGTGCGCTTATGCGGTATTAGCAGCCGTTTCCGGCTGTTATCCCCCTGTGTAAGGCAGGTTACCCACGCGTTACTCACCCGTCCGCCACTAAGTTCATAAGCTTCCATCCGAAGACTTCCGCTTATAAACTCCGTTCGACTTGCATGTGTTAAGCACGCCGCCAGCGTTCATCCTGAGCCAGGATCAAACTCTCAAATTAAAGTTTAATCGTTTTCAGAATTAACATTGGCTTTTCAAATCTAAGATTTGAACAATTGTTATTTCCGGTAGAACAACATAAGTTGTACTACTTTTTTACTGTTTTAAGGTTGTATCATTGCTGATACTGTTCTTTTTCAATCATTAAGACCGGAGTCTTAAATCCTAAATGAAATTTATAAGAAAATTTCAGGGTTGTTTTACTGTTCAGTTATCAATGTTCAATTTGCTCTTCCAAGCAGCTTATCCACTTCTTTTCAGCAGTTGTTCCTGCTTACTCTGTTTCTTTGTGTTAGCAGCTCGTCGGTGCTTTATTACTATATCACAGCGTTTATTGTTTGTCAACTCTTTTTTTTAGTTTTTTTTATCAATTATTTTCTTCAATTGTTTGTCAATATATGGACAATTTTTTGAATTTTCAATCAATTAAACTATCAAATACTAAAGTAAATCGACAACTTCACAACAACTCTTAAATCCTTACGACTTAATCTACTGTATATGCACTCAAGTGAGCTTAGTCATAATAACATATTTATTATTGTGTGTCAACAGTAAATAATTTTTATTATTCTCTAAATATTTAGTGTTGTCTTCCTAACGCAGGTATATAGGATACCACCCTTCAGCAACAATGTCAACTGTTTTCATAATAATAATTATTATAAATTAAAGAATTGCTTCAACCTCCTTTAACAATGTCTATAAGCATCACACCATCTTTAAATAATTACTGGTATTGAATTATTACTACAAATTAAGAACTAACTTTTCAAATGAGCGCTCCAGCAATAATTGGATGGCAGCTTCTACAATTAAATGAATTCTTTAAATAATTCTGAGATTAGCAAAAAATCAGTATAAAAGTTTGGTTTATACAACGCAATCGCAACTTATAACACTTCCGTTTAATTTGATATGCTAGATATGGATTTCTTCTGAAAATTTCAGAGAAAGTGGATTAAATTAAACCATATTGTCTGCATTTCTCATAATCTTAGCAATAAAAATTCTTATACAATATCCTTCAAAAATAAAGAAAGCTTCACTATATTCAGTTGCCTCTAATCGATCAGTAAAGTCTATGAACACAACTTCAGATTCCATAAGGACAATTAAATTAACTGTATACTATATCTATAAATTTCATTACTTAAAAAAAGTTGCATAATAAAGATAGGACAAATCCTTCTTAGCTACTCAACATACTTATGTGATTATTCACTTCCTCTATTTTTGTAAATTTTCTTGTATTGCATATGCTTACTTACGTTCTTCTAACCATATTTATAAGAAGCTGTCTTTTTGTAATTTTATGTTTTTAAAAAACAAATAATTTTACCACCTTAATGGTGGCAAAATTATTTGTTTTTTTATGTTATAATAATTTTACTCTTACAAAAAGGATTCGATAATTATTAGTATAATCGTTAGCATAAAAATAAACATTATATCCAGAATTATTATACCGAAGTAATGTACGATACGGTTTTTATGTTTGCATAAGGGTATTATATTTTGAACATTTAAATAGTTGGTACTTGTAAAAACAATAAATAATAACATCAACAAACAAAAAATTCTTTCGACCCAAAGAACAATACCTGCTACGTTTGGTATTTCTATTGTTAAACATACAAAAAAAATTAATAAATATCCTAGGGTGCCTAACATCATTCGCCAAGGAGAACGGGTACGAAATCCAGGTGGAATAAGCAATTTCCACATTTCAATTTGAAGAAAGTTACCCGCTGGTTTGATCCATAGCTTTTTCAGCAGCTCTGAAACAGACTTAAATCTGTCTGACGGATTAATCTGCATACATTTTACAATTAAATTATCAAATTTATGGGTTTGTATTTTTAATGAAGATGTTAGTTCCTTTAATAGCACACCAATAGCATAAATATCCGTTTGTTGTGTTGAAGAGCCAAAACCATACTGTTCCGGAGCGGCATAGCCTTTGGTCCCTAATAAGACAGTATCGGGTACCTTTATGTCTGTAAAGTACTTGGCTGCATTGAAATCTAAAAGAACAACACGATTATGTGGTGCTATTATAATATTGGATGGCTTAATATCTCTATGTATGATTGGCGGATTCAAGTTATGCAGCTTGCTTAATATTTTGCAAAGTTCTTTGATGTAGTAATTTATGTCACTCTGCACTAAAGAACAGGTATCAATTTTTTCCTGTAATGTTTCTCCCGAAATGTACTCCTCAATCACTGTGAGGGAGGAATCCTCTTCGTAAAGTTCTATGATTTGTGGTATTCCCTCTATGGGTGTTGCTTGTAGTTGCTGATAAATGTTTGCATTGTAGATGTACAGTTTTTTCTTTATAAATACTTTTTTTGTTTCCTGATGCTGTACAACATATACTTGATGTTCATCATTCAGGGTTGCAATATTTTTATAATATGAAATGGATAAGCGTTTTGAGAAATCCATGAAATCATCCTTTCGTCAATAGATAAATATATTATATCAGATTGGAGTCACTTATGAATGAAAAAAATACGCAAGAATTAGAGTCTATCTTAGGAAGTACTCATTCTAGAAATTTTGATATGTTTCGGAAAAATAATAAAGAAAGCTTACTGGATGAAAATGATGCATTTAGTATCTATGTTAAAAACCTCCTTAAAGCGAAGGGTTTAACACAACAAATTGTATTTTTAAAAGCAGATATTCCAGAAAGATATGGATATAAACTTTTATCGGGAGAAAAGCATACAAAACAGCGGGATATCATTTTGAGAATATGTTATGCTGCTGAGTTTACATCTGAGGAAACCCAGCAGGCACTTAAGAAATATAAGATGCCACCACTATATCCCAAACTTCCAAGAGATGCTCTTTTGCTGATTATTTTTAACGAACGGCCAAAAAGCATCATCGATGTGAATAGCTTACTGAAGCAAAATGGCTTTAGCCCATTAAGGACAAGTGGTTTGCAAGAATAAAACAAATATTTAATAGGTAATAATACAGCAAGTTTATTGAAGAGTTTCCTTACTGCTTTTATTTTTCAGTTGCTATGGAATTCCTTCGGATTAACACCTATTGCCAAAGGAACATTTGACTTATGGGATACTTAGGTTGAATTTCTAGCTGAGGTAATTGCTGTTCTTATTATAAAATTACTTTTTACAGGAGAGAAAAAAATATGAAAAAGAAAAGAAAATGGACCGCTATTTTATTATGCCTGGGGTTATTTGCATCAATGGCCACAGGATGCGGCTCCTCTGAACCGAGTGAAACAAAGAATGTTGTTGCTTCTGAAAAACCTGAAGTCTCTGGTGACGAGACAACTAATGATGCGACAGAAGAAGCCAAAGATTCAAGTAATGAAGCTGTTACAATTGAAAAACAGGTTCTTGTTAACCAGGATGATATCGTTATAACAGCGTCTGAGTATACAACAGATGCTATATGGGGAGATGGAATTAAGCTACTCATTGAAAATAATTCTGACAAGAATGTTACTGTAAGCACTAATGCATTAATCGTAAATAATTATATGATTTCAGATATATTTGTAGCGGAAGTTGCAGCCGGTAAGAAATCAAACGAAACAATGTACTTATCTAGCACCACTTTAGAGGCTGCTGGTATTGATTCTGTCGGACAGGTAGAGATTTATTTTCATGTATATGACAGTGCTTCCTATGAAGATATCATAAACACAGATGTTGTGACCATTCAAACATCAAAATATGCAAATATGGACACCACCTCAAATGATGCCGGTACGGAGCTTTACAACGAGGGGGGAATAAGAATTGTAGGTAAGACAGTTGATGAGAATAGCATTTGGGGAACCGCTATTTTGCTATACATGGAGAATACTTCCGGAACTAATGTAGGCATACAATGCACAAATATGTCAATCAATGGATTTATGATGACTCCCTACTTCTCTTGCAATGTATACGATGGTAAGAAATCCATTAATGAAATTACAATTATGTCCAATGAGTTAGAGGAGAATGGAATCGAGAGTATTGATGAGGTTGAATTACAATTTAATATTTTTGATGTAAATACTTTTGAAACAATCGCAGATTCAGATCCTATCACATTTTCTGCAAAATAAATTGCAGGAGATTTGAGATAAATGAAAAGTTAATATAAAATCTCAACAAGTAGTACAATAATTTTGTGTCACGGTAATAAAAACCACCTTCCAAGTAAGCGTTAGATATGAATACTCTCACTTGGAAGGTGGTTTTTATATGAATATTACTGAAAATTCCTTTAAATTATTGGATTATATGGTTGTATAAATAAATATGTCCTTTGATATAGATCTCTTGTAACGACAGTTTGTGAGGATACATTTGCTTTCCTTAATAATATGCATATGGGACAGTGATATTCAATTTAGAAAATCACAAAATTCGATATCCGTGATTTCAGAAATCTAAAAATGCTGAAGAATTTCTAAAACCCTATTCTATCTGGCTATCATTTCCCATAATGGGTCATAGACTCATTCCTCAATGAAAAAAATCATATCCAAATACCATCCAGGTCAATAATCGATTATCTTCTAAAAACTTATCTGAAGCTGTAGAAAAAAATATATATCGTTTATTTCCGCTCCAAGTGGTTTTCGGTTGTTCCATCAACTACAACACAAAATGCAGAAATACAGGTACTTTATTATACAAGGAAGGGATCCGAAAGATACGTTTTGCCAAAAATCGTTCAGTGTAGGATTACAATACATGTGTTACAACTAAAAGAGTAATAAAATACGGAAACGTCTCTCTTGTGTTACATTCTGGTCATCACAGCAATAATAACAACAAGGAGCATTTCCCCATGGCGTTTTGCATAGAAAAACGTTCAGAAGGTCATTCAACTACACTACCACTAGCAGATATTTATCAATTCCAGGAGGCGAAATCCCAGAGTTACAAGAAAATGTATTGAACGGAAAGTATATCTAGCAAATAAAAGGACTAACACCTATACAGTACAAAGCACACAGTACGAAGCTGCTTTAAGAAATATGCTATATTGGGTAAACTATACACTCGCCTAAAATATTTCACAGAATAGTCTTCTCACAAAGAAATAGTGAACTGGATTTATCGATAGACGTAGCGTCTATTTTGCAGGTAGATAAGCTAGATCAGACTATTTATATGGATGTAAAAAGATCTACCTGTCAGATAAATGGCTCTGATTATGAATATATTACTGAATTAGCCAAAGAAAGCGTAAATAAAGTTAGCTTATAATATACTATATGGAAAGAAATGTTTTTTACTACTCAAAGCAAAATTTCTTTTAAAGAAGGATTTTTTAAGAACTAACATTGGAAAAGAACCTATGGTGGGCTTACATTATAAGGTTAGAGCACCTATCAAATTAGTCAAAAGTCAATACCAACTAATTTTCAGGTATATATATTATCATATAAACAGAAAAACAAAAGCCTGTGAACTCAACTTTTTAAGTTGACCCACAGGCTCTCTTCTATTTATAAGACCTTCACAGTCCTTCATTCGATTTGTATCTTCAAAACTACACACTTTTTTGATTTCATCTAATCTTTAGGTCAAGCCCTCGACCTATTAGTATTAGTCAGCTACATGCATTACTGCACTTCCACCTCTAACCTATCCACCTGATCGTCTTTCAGGGGTCTTACTGCATTCGCATGGGATATCTTATCTTAAGGGGGGCTTCACGCTTAGATGCCTTCAGCGTTTATCCCGTCCCGACTTGGCTACTCGGCCATGCACTTGGCAGTGCAACCGATACACCAGAGGTCAGTCCAACCCGGTCCTCTCGTACTAAGGTCAGCTCCTCTCAAATATCCTACGCCCGCGCCGGATAGGGACCGAACTGTCTCACGACGTTCTGAACCCAGCTCGCGTACCGCTTTAATGGGCGAACAGCCCAACCCTTGGGACCTAATACAGCCCCAGGATGCGATGAGCCGACATCGAGGTGCCAAACCACTCCGTCGATGTGAACTCTTGGGAGTGATAAGCCTGTTATCCCCAGGGTAGCTTTTATCCGTTGAGCGATGGCAATCCCACTTTATACCACCGGATCACTAAGTCCTACTTTCGTACCTGCTCCACCCGTCGGTGTCGCAGTCAAGCCCTCTTATGCCTTTGCACTCTGCGGATGGTTTCCGTCCATCCTGAGAGGACCTTTGAGCGCCTCCGATACCCTTTCGGAGGCGACCGCCCCAGTCAAACTCCCCACCTGACATTGTCCACTGCCCGGATCACGGGCACATGTTAGAAACCCAGTACTGCAAGGGTGGTATCCCAACAACGGCTCTGCGGCAACCGGAGTCACCGCTTCATAGCCTCCCACCTATCCTGTGCATGCAATACCGAATCCCAGTATCAAGCTAGAGTAAAGCTCCATGGGGTCTTTCCGTCCTGGCGCAGGTAACCAGCATCTTCACTGGTATTTCAATTTCACCGGGTGCATTGTCGAGACAGTGCCCAAATCATTACGCCTTTCGTGCGGGTCGGAACTTACCCGACAAGGAATTTCGCTACCTTAGGACCGTTATAGTTACGGCCGCCGTTTACTGGGGCTTAAGTTCAACGCTTCGGATTGCTCCTAACATCTCCCCTTAACCTTCCAGCACCGGGCAGGCGTCAGCCCATATACTTCACCTTACGGTTTTGCATAGACCTGTGTTTTTGCTAAACAGTTGCTTGGGCCAATTCTCTGCGGCCTGTATTTCTACAGGCACCCCTTCTCCCGAAGTTACGGGGTCATTTTGCCGAGTTCCTTAACAATGCTTCTCCCGTCGGCCTTAGGATTCTCTCCTCATCCACCTGTGTCGGTTTACGGTACGGGCTTATAAAAAACAATAGCGGCTTTTCTTGGCAGTGCCTCCATCAGCTTCCCTACTTATATTTCGGTCCACATCACGTCTTCCCATTATGGAACGGATTTTCCTGCTCCACTGGTACCTCGCTTGTACCGGGTATTCCTCACCCGGCTCTGACTTTGTCTCTGCGTCCCCACAGTTCTGTTTTTATAAGGTACAGGAATTTCAACCTGTTGTCCATCGACTACGTCTTTCGACCTCGCCTTAGGTCCCGACTTACCCAGAGCAGATCAGCTTTACTCTGGAAACCTTAGATATTCGGCCTGAAAGATTCTCACTTTCATCTCGCTACTCATTCCGGCATTCTCTCTTCTTATCCCTCCACGACTCCTTACGGTATCGCTTCGTCGGTATTAAGAATGCTCCTCTACCACAGTAGTATTCACTACTATCCACAGCTTCGGTGTCGTGTTTTAGCCCCGGACATTTTCGGCGCAGGACCTCTCGACTAGTGAGCTATTACGCACTCTTTTAATGTGTGGCTGCTTCTAAGCCAACATCCTAGTTGTTTTCGAAATCCCACATCCTTTTCCACTTAACACGCACTTTGGGACCTTAGCTGGTGGTCTGGGCTTTTTCCCTTTTGACTACCCAACTTATCTCGTGTAGTCTGACTCCTGGTCATCATCTATATGGCATTCGGAGTTTGATAATCTTCGGTAAGCTTTGACGCCCCCTAGGATATTCAGTGCTCTACCTCCATTAGACTAAACCAAGGCTAGCCCTAAAGCTATTTCGAGGAGAACCAGCTATCTCCGGGTTCGATTGGAATTTCTCCCCTACCCACACCTCATCACCACCCTTTTCAACGGATGTGTGTTCGGTCCTCCACCGCCTTTTACGGCAGCTTCAACCTGGACATGGGTAGATCACCCGGTTTCGGGTCTACTTTTACTGACTTATTCGCCCTATTCAGACTTGGTTTCCCTTCGGCTCCGAGTCTTAAACTCTTAACCTTGCCAGTAAACGTAACTCGCCGGACCGTTCTACAAAAAGTACGCGGTTCACCTGTAAATAGGTGTTCCACAGCTTGTAAACACAGGGTTTCAGGTTCTCTTTCACTCCCCTCCCGGGGTTCTTTTCACCTTTCCTTCACAGTACTATGCACTATCGGTCACTAAGTAGTATTTAGCCTTGGGGGGTGGTCCCCCCTAATTCCCACAAGGTTTCTCGTGTCTCGTGGTACTTCGGATCCCGCTCGCTGACTTCCGGTTTCGCATACGAGGCTTTCACTCTCTTTGGCTGGCTTTCCCAAAACCATTCTGCTACCTTTCATCTCACTTGTTGCGGTCCATAACCCCAGAAGATAAATCCTCTGGTTTAGGCTCTTTCCATTTCGCTCGCCACTACTCTGGAAATCGAGTTTTCTTTCTCTTCCTCCGGGTACTTAGATGTTTCAGTTCCCCGGGTTCCCTCTATTAAGCTATGTATTCACTTAATAGTAACGGAGGTTTGCTCCGTCAGGTTTCCCCATTCAGAAATCTGCGGGTCAAAGGATATTTGCTCCTCACCGCAGCTTATCGCAGCTTATCACGTCTTTCATCGGCTCTTAGTGCCAAGGCATCCACCCTGCGCTCTTATTAGCTTGACCTTCGCAGTCTTTCGACTGTTGTGTCTCAGTTCCACAAACTTGATATAATCTCCTTTGCTTCTTCTGTCTGCATTGTTTTTCCGTCTAGCGTGACAAAAAAACAAACGCATATTTATTAGATGTCTTCAAATCAAATGTGTAGTTTTCAAGGTACAATTGTTTTGTTTCTCTCTTATATGTACTTTGACAATCTATTGATAGTCCGTACTCAAAGTTAAGAAACAGTGGTCTAATGAGAATTGAACTCATGCCCGCTGTTACCAGCTGCTCTTCCAATTAAGCTATAACCCTTTTATGAAGCTAACTACAAGGTAGTTATTTTTTTATAATCCGGCAGCCACCTGCTCTCCCATACCGTCTCCAGTATAGTACCATCGGCCGCTTACGTCTTAACCATCGTGTTCGGGATGGGAACGGGTGTGTCCCATAAGCGCATCGCCACCGGAAATTTTTTGTTATCTTTCCCCGTAGGGCCAGGTTTTATATAGTAGCACATTTATTTTTCAATGTCAACCTGTTTTTTCATTTAATTGTTACTCTTTTTTCAAGTGACAATCTTTAAAGATCTCACATAGTGAAATCAATTTGATAACTCAACAGTAAAACAACCCCTACTTACTTCCTTAGAAAGGAGGTGATCCAGCCGCACCTTCCGATACGGCTACCTTGTTACGACTTCACCCCAGTTATTGAACCTGCCTTCGGCTGCTCCCTCCTTACGGTTGGGTCACAGACTTCGGGCATTTCCAACTCCCATGGTGTGACGGGCGGTGTGTACAAGACCCGGGAACGTATTCACCGCGACATTCTGATTCGCGATTACTAGCGATTCCAGCTTCATGTAGTCGAGTTGCAGACTACAATCCGAACTGAGATGACCTTTTTGGGATTTGCTCACTCTCACGAGGCTGCTTCCCTTTGTAGTCACCATTGTAGCACGTGTGTAGCCCAGATCATAAGGGGCATGATGATTTGACGTCATCCCCGCCTTCCTCCAGGTTATCCCTGGCAGTCTCCCTAGAGTGCCCAGCCGAACTGCTGGCTACTAAGGATAAGGGTTGCGCTCGTTGCGGGACTTAACCCAACATCTCACGACACGAGCTGACGACAACCATGCACCACCTGTCTCCTCTGTCCCGAAGGAAAGGATCGGTTAAGATCCGGTCAGAGGGATGTCAAGACCTGGTAAGGTTCTTCGCGTTGCTTCGAATTAAACCACATGCTCCACCGCTTGTGCGGGTCCCCGTCAATTCCTTTGAGTTTCATTCTTGCGAACGTACTCCCCAGGTGGAATACTTAATGCGTTTGCGACGGCACCGAAGGTCTTTTGACCCCCAACACCTAGTATTCATCGTTTACGGCGTGGACTACCAGGGTATCTAATCCTGTTTGCTCCCCACGCTTTCGAGCCTCAACGTCAGTTACAGTCCAGTAAGCCGCCTTCGCCACTGGTGTTCCTCCTAATATCTACGCATTTCACCGCTACACTAGGAATTCCACTTACCTCTCCTGCACTCTAGCAACATAGTTTCAAATGCAGTCCCGGGGTTGAGCCCCGGGCTTTCACATCTGACTTACATCACCGTCTACGCTCCCTTTACACCCAGTAAATCCGGATAACGCTTGCCCCCTACGTATTACCGCGGCTGCTGGCACGTAGTTAGCCGGGGCTTCTTAGTCAGGTACCGTCATTTTTTCGTCCCTGCTGATAGAGCTTTACATACCGAAATACTTCTTCACTCACGCGGCGTCGCTGCATCAGGGTTTCCCCCATTGTGCAATATTCCCCACTGCTGCCTCCCGTAGGAGTTTGGGCCGTGTCTCAGTCCCAATGTGGCCGTTCACTCTCTCAAGCCGGCTACTGATCGTTGCCTTGGTAGGCCGTTACCCCACCAACTAGCTAATCAGACGCGGGTCCATCTTACACCGATAAAATCTTTTCACACGATGCCATGCAGCACTGTGCGCTTATGCGGTATTAGCAGCCGTTTCCGGCTGTTATCCCCCTGTGTAAGGCAGGTTACCCACGCGTTACTCACCCGTCCGCCACTAAGTTCATAAGCTTCCATCCGAAGACTTCCGCTTATAAACTCCGTTCGACTTGCATGTGTTAAGCACGCCGCCAGCGTTCATCCTGAGCCAGGATCAAACTCTCAAATTAAAGTTTAATCGTTTTCAGAATTAACATTGGCTTTTCAAATCTAAGATTTGAACAATTGTTATTTCCGGTAGAACAACATAAGTTGTACTACTTTTTTACTGTTTTAAGGTTGTATCATTTCTGATACTGTTCTTTTTCAATCATTAAGACCGGAGTCTTAAATCTTGAATGAAATTTATAAGAAAATTTCAGGGTTGTTTTACTGTTCAGTTATCAATGTTCAATTTGCTCTTCCAAGCAGCTTATCCACTTCTTTTCAGCAGTTGTACCTGCTTACTCTGTTTCTTTGTGTTAGCAGCTCGTCGGTGCTTTATTACTATATCACAGCGTTTATTGTTTGTCAACTCTTTTTTAAAAGTTTTTTTATCATTCTTTTCAGTTAATTGTTTATAAAAATTTGACAATTTACAAAAATGTTTTTAAACTTTTTATTTTGTAGACAAATTTATTTTCATTTAATCACAATTACGATTTTAATTCATTATGATTTAATCCACTGTGTTTAGCTCTTCAAGTGAGCTTAACCATACTAACACATTTTTCATTGTGTGTCAACAACAAATAATAAATGTTATTTTCTGATTATTTGGCGTTATTTTTCTAACGCAGATGTATAGGATACCACCCTCCCCCAGAAATGTCAACAGTTTTTATAAACTAAATTAATCTTCTATGATATTGTAATATTTCGCATATGTTATTGCATATTTGCTTATGAAATGTATTATCAAATGTTCATTACAAGCTTTTCATGAGTTAATACTCCTCCCATATCTCTAAACCCTATTACTTATAATAAAAGGTAGTCTGCTTTTCTCACTGTTTCCCTCCTATGTAAAATTTAACATTTTACTTGACAACCCCTTCCTACAAGTGTAATCTGTTAATACAGCACAGACTACATATGTAGGAAGGAGGTACTATATTGAATGACCGTAACTGCAAAATATCTGATGCAGAATGGCTGATTATGAAGGTACTGTGGAGAAACTCACCTCTTACGACTACTAAAATAATAGAAGAAGTAAGCAAAGAAGCCAAATGGAATCCCAAAACCATCCATACACTAATTTCCCGTCTGGTAAAAAAAGAAGCGTTAGGTGTTGATAAAGATTCTGGTCAGTATAAATTCTATCCTATTGTGACCAGGGATGAATGCATACAGGAAGAAACCGGTTCTTTTGTTCGTAAAATTTATGAAGGCTCAATCTATAATTTAGTAGCTAATTTTATTCATGATGAGAAAATGACCGCTGAAGAAATGGAAGAATTAAAAAAACTTCTGGACGAAAAACTGAAATAAGGAGGCAGGTGTTAAAATGGATATTGTAATCTTATTTGAACGTATATTCAGGCTTTCACTTATGGGCACTGTACCTGCCATAGGTATCCTTCTTCTAAAAGGTATCTTAAAGGACCGACTCAGTGCAAGGCTTCATTATTATATCTGGTTACTATTGATAATAAGGCTTGCACTCCCGTTTACCTTTGAAAGCCCTGTTAGCTTATTCCCATATCAGCCTCAAAAGGATATGACCGTCACCAGACAGACTCTTACCAGCAGTGAAGCAGCCTCTCCTGTTTATAATAACCCCACAGAAAATGGCAATTCTTCCTTTACCTCCCCTGTAAGCAATGTGAACAATAACCAGCATATGAATATAACAGGTCTTATTTCCTCCAGTATGGTAAATTTTGCTTATCTATGGCTTGCTGGTGTACTGCTGATATGGGGTTATATAATCCTGGTTAATACTTTTTTCTTTCTAAAGTTAAAGAAATATAATCTCTGTACTCAAACAGAAATATTACTTACACTAGCTTACTGCCAAACAAAGCTTCATATAAAAAGTAACGTTTCTATTGTTTACAGTGAACACATACAATCACCTATGGTGTGGGGGGTCTTTCATCCCCGGATTCTCCTGCCAAAAAGACTGCTGCAAACACTAACGCAGGAGGAGCTTAGCTTTATCCTTCTGCATGAGTTATCTCATATTAAGAGAAGGGATTTGCCGCTTCATCTGTTTGGTATGATTATTCAAGGTATCTATTGGTTTAATCCGGTTATATGGTATTCCATGTATAAAATGAAACAGGATTGTGAAATATCCTGTGATGCCTCTGTCCTTGGGGTGTTGACAGAAGAGGATTATAAGAAATACGGACTTACAATCCTTACTATTATGAAAAGAATAAAAGAGCTGCATCTGGTTCCAGGAACCGCAGGATTCGTCAGCAAACAAAATAAAAGGAGAATAATCATGATTACACAATATAAAAAAACATCAGTAAAATGGGCAGTTATTACCTTATTATGCCTAACTCTGTTAACAGGTTGTGCCAGCCTGACCGGTTCAGCCAATTCCTCTGATAAAGAACGTAATGACAGTACAAAGAGTACCGGTTCAGCAAATACAACCACCCCGGAAGCTCCGACTGAAACCCAGAGCAATGATGCTGCAGAAGACGAAAATATTTCTGTCGTTAATACTGTAAGTTTTCAGAAATATTTCGATTTATTGGGAGTAAGTAAGGATACTTTATTAGAAACTCTTGCGGAAGAACCTTCTAAGATAGATGAAGGAGGGTTAGAATTTAAGGAAAACGGAATTAGAATCTGGTTTAATGCAGAATATACCGCTGTCAGCCAGGTCTTCACCGATCGGACAGATATAGATTTTAATGGAGCCAAAATCGGTGATAAGATAGACAGCTTCAAAGCAGTATTCGGTGAACCTGTCAGTGACAATAACGGTGATATGCATTTTAAATACGATAATGGATTTATTTCAGTAAATTATGATACTCAGACAGAAGCAACCTTTGCCGTATATCTTCTGAGTGAAGATTTCTAATTTATCAGTTATAAAACAACTACCACTATTAATAATAGTAGTAGTTGCTATATATAAAATTCAATATATTTATGTAATTCTCAATGTTTATGACTTCTGATTCAATTAAGAATCAGAAGCCATTTTCATAACGCTACATCTTGTGTTTTCATCTATATTCATAAAATCAAATTTGGGGTAAAAAATCAAATCCAGGAATACAAATGTTATGTTAACATACAGAAAAAGACATCATCCAAACACTTTATCACATTTACTCTGCACCTCTAAATGTTATCATAAACCATTAATGACTTTTACCTTTTAAGTATCCCATAAAATCTGAAATACTTATCTTTTGCGGAAATACAACACTTATTTCTCTAACATCTTCCCTGCCTTTCCCATGCAACACTTTCTTTCTATATCTTGAAATAAATACAAAATGGTAATAGCATTTCCATCTCGTAGTGATAATCTTCTATTATCCAAGGATCTCCTCCTGTAATATATTAAGTTTGGCTTTCGGCACCATTCTTACTATATCAAAGGAGGTTTTCTATTGAAATCCTGACCATCTCCAGCTGTTCTCCCCAGCATAGCGTGGGGATTATTACTTTCATTAAAAAAATGCAAGGACACAGGTAAAATGTACAATTTAGAAAGAACGAATGCGTCTATGGAAAGGTATTAGAAGGCCTTTTCACTGAAGATTTTGTGCTATATTATCAAACAGATTGTTTGAGCATAGCGAGTTATCTGTTTGATAATATGTCAAGCACAAACTCTTCAGTGAATTAGGACTTCTTATGCCTTGGAATTGAAGCATGAGTCTTTCTGAATTGTACATTTTACCGTCCCCTTGTGAAGAACTCTCCCTATGTAAAGAACCTCGCCTTGCAAGGAACTGTCCCCATGCAAAGAACTGCCCCCTGTATAGAACTGCTCCCCTGTATAGAACTGCTCCCCTGTATAGAGCTGCTCCCCTGTATAGAGCTGCTCCCCTGTATAGAGCTGCTCCCCTGTATAGAGCTGCTCCCCTGTATAGAACTGCTCCCCTGCATAGAGCTGCTCCCCTGTATAGAACTGCTCCCTTGTATAGAGCTGCCTTGCATCCCCGAGCTATTCATATACAAAATAATATCTCTTCCAGATCATATGGTTATATCATCATCTTAAACTATCTGTAATATAAACAGATAAGCACCTTCTCTTTTTGATATCTCAAATTCCTTTACTATTCTGAAACTCTTGCGGTTATAGAACTTGTGTACATAATCCTTGTTATGGGAATACATTATAATCACTCCGTCCTGATTAAGATGTTCTCCTGCTTTTGCAAAAAACCGCCGGTACAATTCACAGATTTCATTTTCATCTTTATGACCCTGGGCTCTGGGCATATTGGTAATAATCTCATCAAAGAGATACTCATGTTTAAAATCAAAAAAATTCCGGTTAATATAGTAGATAGTGTCTCCGCTTAGGGCTGTATTCTCCTTTGCCCGCTCAATAGCCTGACCAAATACATCCAGACCATACATTGTCCCTGCTTTTACTTCTTTGTTTCGTTCAATAAGCATCGTACCCACACCGCAGAATGGATCTAACACCTGCCCATCTTCTTTCATATAATCTTTGGCAAGTGCTGCAATAAGTGCTGCCATAGCAGGATTTATGCTGGCAGCGATTACGTTCTTGCGATAACTGAATCTGTCGTCCTTTAAGGTGCACAGCTTTATAAGGACGTTAAATCTCCCGTCTCTATTCTCAATAAGCCTTAATTCCCATTCATAATCAGAGGTACTATTGATAAGTTTTCTGCCTGTATTCCGCTCTAACTCTGAAGCAAATTTCTTCGTAAAACTACTGCGCTTATCCAGTTCCATTTTCGCTTTTAATTCTATTCGAAAATAAAAAGGAGGATTTCCCTGGTGTCTTTGCATCAAAAATTCCATCAGGCTGCTCTCTGCCAATGCTTTTGCTCCTGTTACCACATCCCTGTCTACTGATTTTATATCTTTTAGTATAAACAGGATTTCTGTATAGGTTCTGACAGAAAGTACTTTATCCAGGTCGTCACTTTCCACCATGACACCTGCATTAAACTCTCTTGCGTTGATTCCCTGAAGCTCCTTTAAGGTAGCTCCTATATAATTTCTGTTTGTAAGCAGGATAAGGGAGGAGGGGACTTTGTAACCGGTAAATTCATGCTTTTGGGCTCCTTTTACCTTACGGATCAAAGCAGAAAGATGTCGTAGTTCTTCCTCCACATGTTTCTTGTTTCCTTCGGTTATTTCTGTGCTGCTTAAAATATCATATCGTTTCTCCAGCTTCTCTACATAAGAGGAATAGTCAAAATTCTTTAAAGCTGTTAGATAAGCACTTCTGACAAATAACTGCTCCTCGTTTTCATAGGCTTCAAATAAATCATTAAGGGTTTCCGGTATGTTCAGTTCCCCTAAGATCAATGCGGTATTTTTTCTTATTTTAGGATCTTCTTCCTTTAATAAATTAAGTAGTATCTGATAATCTGCCCCAATATAATACAACAGAGCAGTCTTACTATGGGTTTCTTTTAATTCAGCCTTTAATTTTATCAGATTTTCTCTGATATCTGCTTTATCCCTTATTTTATCGAAAGTATCACGTATCATAGCTGCTCCTTATGTTTACTGGTCCGCTCCTATGCAGACTCAGTTATTTCTATTATAACAAAGTCAACTTAAAATGTCAGCCGAATTCCGAAAATGCAGTGGTTTTTCTTCTTTGCTGCCTGTTGAAAAATGTGGTTTTTTATTGACTTCTCCTTATATTTATGCTACTGTTAAAGCTAATCAGATATAGGGGAGTAGTCAGCATGTTTTGGTACAAACTGTGCTTCGGACATGCAGTTAAACCAACAGCCGAACATTAATGTTCTGGTTTAATTTGAAAAGACAAGACCTGTATCCTTCTTTAGGGTACAGGCTTTTTTTATGTCAGAGACTAACATACCCATTATAAAAAAGCAATTATTCACTAACATCAAAAGCTTTACAAGTACGAAGGGAGATTCACAATGGATTTTTTACTAACGGGTATTACTTCCGTAACTGTTCCACAATTAGTCATGTATGCAGTAGGAATTTTGTTAATCTATCTTGCTATTGCTAAAGGCTATGAGCCCAGCTTACTTCTTCCTATGGGATTTGGTGCTATCCTGGTTAACCTTCCGTTATCAGGTGTTATCGACCAGGTGCTTCCGGGTATTGGTAACACCCACGGTATCATACAGTGGATGTTCGAAACAGGTATCGAAGCATCAGAAGCACTTCCTTTACTGTTGTTTATCGGTATCGGCGCCATGATTGATTTTGGACCTCTGTTATCCAATCCTATCATGTTATTATTCGGTGCTGCTGCACAGTTTGGTATCTTTTTAACCTTAACAGTTGCAATCATCTTAGGCTTTGATCTTCGTGATGCTGCTTCCATCGGTATTATCGGTGCCGCAGACGGCCCTACTGCAATTCTTGTATCACAGATACTGGAATCCAAATACATCGGTCCGATTGCAGTCGCGGCCTACTCGTATATGGCTATGGTGCCTCTGGTTCAGCCAGTTGCCATTAAAGCTGTTACGACAAAAAAAGAACGTCTTATCAGAATGCCTTATAATCCCGTATCAGTATCAAAAAGGATTAAAATAGTATTCCCCATTGCAGTAACAATTATTGCAGGTTTTGTTGCTCCTACTTCCGTTTCTTTGGTTGGTTTCTTAATGTTTGGTAATTTACTAAGAGAGTGCGGTGTTCTTACCACTTTATCCGATGCCGCTCAGAACATACTTGCAAATCTGGTTACTCTGCTATTGGGTATCACCATTTCCTTTAGTATGAGAGCGGAAGCTTTCGTAACCTGGCAGACACTGTTAATCCTTGGTCTTGGTCTTATCGCTTTCGTATTTGATACAATAGGCGGTGTTATGTTCGCCAAATTCGTCAATCTGTTCCGTAAGAACAAGATTAACCCTATGATTGGTGCTGCGGGTATTTCCGCATTCCCTATGTCAGCTCGTGTAGTTCAGAAAATGGCTATTAAGGAAGACCCTACAAACCATCTTCTGATGCATGCTATCGGCGCAAATGTATCCGGTCAGATTGCTTCCGTATTAGCGGGCGGTATTATTCTCAACCTGTTAACTACTATCTTAAAATAGACCGCTGTCATAAATGAACCCACTGTCTTAGGATGAAAGGAGTCAGACATGAATTTTAGTATAGAAGATCTTTTGATATCACTTAATATTATGTGGAAAGGTATGTTTAGTATATTTGTTGTTATTATAATAATTACTTTGCTTGTCATGCTTTTTCAATGGTTTGAGAGAAACTTTCTGGATAAGAAGAAAGATAAACAGTAATTTCTATGTAAACCAAGTATAATATTATATAACATAAAGGCTGTATTCAACCGTTTCGTCCAGGTTTGATACAGCCTTTTATAACAGCTCCTGCTATATTCAAACTATTTAACAGCGTCATTCTCATCCTTTACACAGTCCTCAGGGTTAATCCTTATCTGCTCCCACTCTCCTCCGCCTGCCTTTCGGAATTGGGCAATCTCTATATCCGTATCATTTGTTAATTGATAATATACCAGTAGATAGTCCAAACCATCATTTCCCTTAAAAGATATATTCTTTATATACCCTTCCTGCTTCACTGGATACATTTTTTCTATCAGCTCGCACCATTCTCCATAGCGCACTTTTACAGACATTTCAGCATCATATGCCCAGCCATGATAAGGTGCGCACAAATAGTTTTCACCATGGAATTCAAGATTTGATATCTTATATTCACCCTTCTCCTCTTTAAGGTCTACAAAACCATAATAATATGCGAAACTCCCCTGATTTTTTTCATTTCCCTCTATGGTTTCCAGCTCTACAAAATAACGCTGTAGATTCTCTTTCTTATCATAAACTGGAACACTGTGGTATTTTATTAGATTGATATGCAGGATGTTTTCAAATGTCTTTCGGTACTGTTTATAGCTCAAACGGTCTCTATATTCATCGTCAAGAAAATTATAGGCTATCGGATAGGGGATTTCTGCATTTCCAAGTGTTCCGCAGCCTGCTGATTTCCCTTTTTCAATATTGGCAGCTTCCCGTAAGATGCTGAAGTAATTAAGGATAGTATCTTCCGGAGTCTTAAAAAGGTCAGAGGGCAGTATTATATCTGATGGCTTTTTGTCATAATAATCATCTATAAAATTCCAGTCAAAACGAGTATTTAATACCGGGAGACTGGAAGGCCTGAAATACGCTTCCAAATCCGGTTCTTTCTCCTCTTCTGAACCTCCAGCCCTGACAAGACTCTCCTCTTTTATTTCTTCTGTATTCTCTATATGTACCATATCATAATATTTTCCGCCCATGACCATTGTATTTGCGTGCTTTTTTTCTATCGACCTGCTAATAAAAAAATAGGATATCAAAAGCAGCACCAACAAAAAACATAACAGTATTACCACATGTTTTACTCTGCCTGTGAATGGATTTTTCATTGCATTTAACCTCCGCTATTTGCTTACCTATCTAATACATATGTCTCAGTAGACCCATAAAGACACTTAATAGTAACTTTCTATAGCTCTAATAAACTATCCTCCGACAATTATACTCTCTGTAAACATTCGTATGACATGTGTTCCGAATACTTTCTGAATTGACGTTAAAAAATACACCTTAAATATCAGATGGATCAAATAAGGCAGATAACTTTTACCTTACCACACTGAAAGCTACGAGCTTTTCTATGTGTGGACAAGGAAAATCAAAACCTTCTGATACTCTAATATTTAGGGTGTACTTACTAAGATATTAATTCAATTAATACTGAATTTATTTGCATTATTACTATAATTACAAGCTTAAATTTTTACTCTGGAAACTAATATCACGCCTGCTGTGCAGCTAAAGCTATATAGCTGTAGGGCTGGTTAAAATGCGGAAGGAAAAATAAATCAACCAGTTTTAACTTATCAATGGTCACCTTTTCTTGAATAGCCAGAGAAAACATATGAAGTCCCATGGATATATCATACTCGGAAGTCATCTGCGCTCCTAATACTACTCTGGATTTCTTATCATAGACAATCTTAATCTTAACCTTATGATTATTCTCCTCCATAAATCCAGGCTTCTGGTAATCCTCATAATCAACTGCAGCTGCATTCAGTCCAAGCTTCTCCGCTTTCGCCAGGGTAAGTCCTGTAGAGAGCATATTAACGCCCCAGATGCTGATACCATTAGAGCCTTGAACACCACCTGACTCCAGTTCTTTACCGCAGCTGTTATTTCCGGCAACTATACCTGATCTAACCGCATTAGAGGCAAGTGCAATGTAATTAACCTCCTGTATGGAATTATCATAAACGGTAGCACAATCACCTACGGCATAAACTCCTTTCACACTGGTTTCCTGGTGTTTATCTACCAGAAAAGCACCATTTTTGAACAATGCAAGCTTTGAGTTTCCAAGTGCTGTATTTGGCTTGAAACCTATTGCCATAATAACCATATCTGCTTTATATTCGGATTTATCAGTGATTACCTTTTCAACCTTCTCTTTGCCTTCAATTCTTTGTACTGTTTCTTCAAAAGCAACCTTAACCCCGTGTTTTTTAAGGTTTTCTCTCATAATGTCTGTGAAATCTTTATCATAATATCCGGACAGGCAGGTTTCTGCACAATCCACCAAGGTTACTTCCTTGCCGCAGCGAACGAAGGCTTCTGCAAGTTCAACTCCTATATATCCTGCACCAACAACCACAACCTCTTTCACCGTTTCGTCTTTTAATTTCTCAATTACCTCTTCTGCATTCTGGTACAGTTTGACCAATTGTACATTCTTTAAATGAATGCCTTCAATATTAGGAACAATAGGCACTGAACCGGTAGCCAATATTAGTTTATCATAGCTTTCATGATATTCTGTACCGTCTTCACCTTTTGCATGAACGACTTTGTTCTCATAATCAATAGACTCCACGGGCGTCTCCATGAAGATTCTAGCCCCTTTATTTTCTAGCTTCTCTTTATTGGAATAGAACAATCCTTCTGGTCCGCTAATTTGTTTTCCAATCCATAAAGCCATTCCACAGCCTAAGAAACTTATATTGGAATTGGAATCAAAAGCTGTTACTTCATTGCCTTTAAAATTATCAAGTATTGTATTAAGCGCAGCTGTTCCAGCATGATTTGCTCCTACTACCACTATCTTACTCATAATGTTACCTCCCGAGGATAATTTATTTATTTAATTTTAATACGGCACTTTTCTTGTCTCTTCTGCCGCAGAGATGCTAATCTAACTTACAGCCTCATTGTAATCCAACTTTGTTAATTTTGCAACTAATAATTGTTATTATTATCACAAAATATTTCATTAACACCCTGCCCACCTTCGGAATATGATAATATAGCATATTCTCTATATTATGCATATTTTTACGATATAAGTTGAATTTTTGCCTTAAAAAAGAGTTGTCTCTAACTATCTGGAATTCGTTTGTTAAATTCAACTTAAATATAATCGGAAGGAGTCCTTTTATGAAGAAACTTGATAGAAAGTATTATCCATCTTTCAGCAGATTATTTATAAAGAAAAAAACTTTAAAGAACGAAGTAAAAGAATCCTTATCCCTTCCTAAGGTCAGCGCCGCCAGTTTCGAAACAGAGACTGAGCTGGGGCTACTCCTCGCTGATGCCCAGGCCAATAAACTTATTGATCTCAACAAGGAGCTGGCCCCTTTCGGCTTTGCATATTACCGTCCTCAGAATATGTTCTATTCCCTGATGAATTGCTGGCAGCGTGAATGCGGTTACTGCAGACTTTATGATGAAGGCTGTGCTGCCTTTAGCATGATAATAGACTGTGAACCAATATATTTTGATTATGAAGGTAAGAAGTGGATGATTGAATTCTGGAAAGGTCAGTATGGTATGACTACAGGCTGTGAAATCGGTATTTATAATACCACTGTACCTTATGTTGACATTCCGGGTCTTTTTTACGGACCTTTCTTCGAATGTGCTTCTGATGAAGAGCGTATGCCTCTGGCTTTTACACTTATTAAGAAAGACAAAGTTCTTTTTTATCGCAGCGACCTTCATTGGTGGCTGACCGGTTTCCGTCTTGGTGAGTTTTCTGAGCCGGAAGATCTGGTTATGCATGCCCAGTTAACGCTGAAGAACAAGGAAATGCGGGATATCTTTATTGAAGCCTTAGTAAAAACCGGCTATAAAAGAAATGAAATAGACTATTCAGGCAATACAGTAGGTTTCGTATTTGATAAACCCCGTTCCAAACAGCCGCTTACAAGAAATGCCGTTATGGATTTCATTATGCAAACCAACAATAAACGGAATTGTTATGCATATAATGAAGCAACGAAACGTATTGGAGATCCTCTGGATAAATTCATATTGGTTAAAAATGAAGCCCCTAAAATGTATAACAAGATACTCAATATCAGAAATACACCGGATATCTTTAAGGATTATAAACGCCTGCAGCAATATAACGCTGAAAGCAAAGCTGCAGCTCTTAGTGCAAAAGAGCATAAACAGTAATATATACGGCTGGGATGGGAGGTGTTATATTTGTCTGTGGATAAGAAACTGACTGATGCTTATTTAAATGCAGAAGAACTGGTACTAAAGAAAAATACCAAGATTGTGCTTATCAGTGACTGCCACAGAGGAATCGGTAACTGGGGTGATAATCTGTTTAACAACCAGAATCTGTATTTTGCCGCTCTGTCTTATTATTATGATAAGAACTTCATTTATATTGAATTAGGGGATGGGGATGAGCTTTGGGAAAACAGATCGGAAGAGGATATAATATCTACTCACAGCTATGCATTCTGGCTGATGTCCAAATTCTATGAAAGTAAGCGTTTATATATGCTTTATGGTAATCATGATATTGTAAAAAGAAACCCGTCCTTTGCCAGAGAACACTTTAACACCTTTTATGATGAAAGCTTAAAGAAGCAGGTTGCTTTGCTGCCGGATATCCGTATCAGGGAAGCTCTCGTTCTTCGAATAGCCAATACAAACCACAAAATTTTACTGGTACACGGACATCAGGCCGATTACTTTAATGATACCTTATGGCGCCTTGCCCGATTCCTGGTGCGTTATTTATGGAGACCCTTTGAACTTATTGGAGTAAAAGATCCGACCAGTGCCTCAAAAAATTACAATAAGAAGGAAAAGGTTGAAAATCATCTTATTAATTGGACAAAAAAACACAACAAAATGCTGATTGCAGGTCATACTCACAGACCTTCCTTCCCTGCTGTAGGCGAACCCTTGTATTTCAATGATGGCAGCTGTGTTCATCCCAGATGTATTACCTCCATTGAGATTGAAAATCAATCCATTACCCTGGTTAAATGGTCTGTGAAAACAAGACCTGATCGTACTTTGTATGTTGAACGTACTCCACTTGAAGGCCCTGTTCCGTTAAAAAATTTTTTTTCACCCTGATAAGAGGGTTCCTCTGGCTGAAATGAATATCCTGTCTAGGTAGGTTTATTCATTTCAGCAGTTGTCTATTTAAGTTCCTTTTACTCTTTTGTTTCACTCTTTTTTCACAACTTGTACATATTAGTTACATAATCATCTGTTATTCTTTTTCCACTATTATATATTTTCAGACAGAAAGGGACAAAAAGGGCATCCTGATAAAAACCATGCCCTGGCGTAACAGGTGGTTGAATGAAAGATAACAACAAATCCAGAGAGAAAAGATACCATACTCTCTCAATTAAAGTAAAGATTTCTCTGCTGTGTGCTTTCTTTATCATAATTGCATCTGCAGTGAATTTTACGGCTATTAACAGGGTCTCAAAAAATACGATTACAGATAATACCAGGCTAACAATGAAGAATCTGGCAGACTCTTACAATAAGAATATCAGCGAGTCCGTAAGCTCTATCGGTAACTCTGCTCAATTTCTGATGCAGTCCCAGGAAATCAAAGCACTGCTGCAATCCTCAGGTACCACTGATACGGAAAGCATCGAGAACTATGTTAATATGTTTATGAATATGGATACATATCGTACAGGAATAAGTCTTGTAAATACAGGAGGTACCATTCTATATAGTACCGATGCTTCCTTAAACGGCACAAGTATTTCTGACGAAACCTACTTTCAAAATACCCTTGCCAGTGGTACAAGCTCTCAGAGCAATGTTTTTGTTTCTGATACAGAAAGTACACCGCTTGTTACCTTTATCATTCCTTTTCGTAACGTGGAATTCAGCCAGGGACCGGAAGGCATGCAGCATGAGGGCGATGCTGCGGCTGTTCCCTCAACCGAGATAAAAACAGAAACACCTATGGCTGATAATAACCAGAACAGCAAGAATGACACCAGTCAATCAGAGGCAGAAATTATTGGTTATATCACAGTTACAGTTAAGGTTACAGAATTTAACAACCTGTTAGCTGATATTACTTTATCCGGTATGGATACAGCATATGCATATCTTTTAGATACCGATGGAAACGCTGTTTATTATCCTGATGACGAAGTAGTCGGCACTAATCTGAATATAGATTCAATCACTACACTGACCAAGGACATCCAGTCCGGCAATATCTCTGAGACAGGTACACTTACTTATACTTATGATGGCAAGAGTACCTTCGCTTCCTATAGTATCCTCCAAAACAGCCGTTGGATTCTCGTTCTTGCCGTAGAAGAAGCAGAGATCATGGCTCCCTTACAAAAAGCAACCGTTACTTCATTGGGTATTACTCTGATACTTACAATAATACTCAGCCTGTTAACCTACCTGTTTGCCGGAAGTATTTCAGGCCCCATAAAGAAACTTACAGGTTACATCAACAAAACCGCAGGACTTGATTTTACTGATGACACTGCCTTCCAATCTATTCTTGACAACAAAGATGAAACCGGTGAAATGGGAAGGGCTATTGAAAGTATGAGAATCAGCCTTAGAGGAATGATAGAAAAGATCGGTCTGGCTTCGGATAATATGCTGACTACGGCAGATGGACTTAACAGGATAACCCTATCCGTAAATGACTATGCCTCCGACAACAGTGCTACAGCTCAGGAATTGTCAGCCAGTATGGAGGAGACCGCCGCAACCACAACACTTATCTGCAATAACATCACTAATATTGAGCATCACTCCGAGTCAATTTATTCCAAAGCAAATGATGGAATCGCGAAATCTTCTCATTTAATTGACCGTGCTACAAATCTGAAGGCTGCAACAGAAGATGCGGTTTTCAGAACCAGAGAAATCTATGAACAAGTAAAATCCGATACCTCTCTGGCTATCAAGCAGGCTGAGGCAGTAAATAAAATTAACTCATTAACCAATGTTATAAAAGAAATTGCAGATCAGACTACACTGCTTGCGTTAAATGCTTCTATCGAAGCCGCCAGAGCAGGAGAAGCTGGCAGAGGTTTTTCCGTTGTAGCCGGAGAGATAGGCTCTCTGGCAGATCAGTCTGCAGGTACTGTTAACAGTATTAATGCCATAACTGCAGAGGTTAATCAGGCGGTAAAAGCGTTGACAGAGAGTCTAAACCACTCCCTTTCCTTTCTGGAGGATTATGTTCTTACTGACTATACGGATTTCCTGGAGACCAGTAAAGAATACAGTCATAATGCCAAAGATATCAATGAGGCTCTGGAATCCATACACGGAGGAATTGACCTGTTAAAAGAAGAACTTAAGAATATTAGCACTTCTGTAGGTGAAATCAATAACATGGTAGAGGATTCCTCTGCCGGTGTCAGCGATGTAGCCGCAAGGGATACCGATATCGTCTCACTAACCTCCGACACCAGAAAGATGGTAGAAAGTAATCGACGCAATGCTACTGAACTCGATGCTGTGGTAAAATCCTTTAAATTATACTAGAGTCTGTAAACTCACGATCGTTCTCAATACCTCACTTTGCGTGATTAGCATTACGTAAATTACTCATAATTCAGTATCTGATATATATGCCTGTGAGACGAAGAAAAAACTGGTGATCTAAATAGAGAAGGGTAAAAAATATTCTATTTAATTTACCTTGTTAACAGGCTTTCCTTCCAGGAAGGCCTGTATATTCTCAGCAAGCATATCAATTAGCCGTTGTCTGGTCTCAATGCACTGCCAGCCTATATGAGGTGTCAGGATACAATTAGATAGCTGAAAAAGCGGATTATCCGAAGTGCCTGGCTCCTGTTCGAGTACATCCAGCGCTGCTCCGGCAATTACTCTGTTCTTAAGTGCCACCACAAGGTCCTTTTCTTTGATAATCGCTCCTCTGGAAGTATTGATAAGGTAAGCCGAAGGTTTCATTAGTGCAAGCTTCTCCTGATCCATCAAATATCTGGTGTCCTCATTTAAGGGACAATGTATCGTTACAAAATCACTATTTGTGAGCAGTTCCGTCAGAGAGACAAAGCTCACATTTTCCTCCTGAAAGTCTTTCGGTGTTCTACTGAACACCAATACCTTCATTCCAAAGAAAACAGCTGTCTTAATTACTTCTCCCGCAATCTTCCCAGCTCCGATTACCCCCAGGGTCTTACCGGCTACTTCACTGTGATTCAGCATCATATACTTCGTAAAATTATCATACCTATTCTCTTTCAGCATGTTCTGCTGCGCGGTCAGCGAAGAGCTTAAGGATAGAATAAAGGTAAAGGTAAGCTGTGCGACAGCTTTGGAACTATAAGCAGAAATGTTACATACAGCTATGTTTTTCTTCTTAGCAGCTTCCAGATCTATATTATTATAACCGGTACCAGCCTCACATATCAGTTCCACAGTTGAAGGAAGGTTTTCAATGATCTCCTTTCCCAAGGGCAGCTCTTTTGTAATTAATATATGACTTCCCTCTGCCTTTTTACAGATTTCCTCCGGTGCTGATTTCTCAAAAAAAGTGATTTCTGCTGCTTTTTTTAATTTGCAAAAATCTAATTTTTTGTCATAGTCTACTTTTTCATAGTTTAAGAATACTGCTTTTTTCATATTATCACTCTTGCCTTTCTCATATTCATCTATTTCGTACAGGTTCAGTTATATGTGCTTAACAAGTGCTCTGACATTGCCTTTATGGCTTCTACGCTATCCTGCTGTTCAATTGCATGGATGATATTTTCATGCTGCTTATAAAGTAAGCTTTTATTCTCAGGATTTTTAAACATGATGCTGCGGGTATTAATGATATACTCTTCTACCAAAGCTGAGACTGCATACATAGTGTAGCATACCAGTTTGTTTCCTGATGCTTCTATTACCTTATAATGCAATTGTTTGTCAATGGCTGCACTCACGCTTTCATTCTCCGAAGTTTTCAGCTCACAAAGCAATCTCTTCATTTCCTCCAATTGTTCCTCACTTCTTCTGAGCGCAGCCTCTCCAGCTGCCTGAGGCTCCATCATCTGACGAAATTTAATCACCTCATCGATATTGCTGCCATGAAGGAGAAAAGTCAGGGACAGAGGCTCAAAGAAGCTGTCCTCAAACTGCTCTTTGATATAATTGCCTCCTCCCTGTCTGGCTTCCATAATACCCAGCATCTCAAGGGCACGCAAGGCTTCTCTTATGGAAGTCCTGCTGACCTTTAGCTGTTCACACATCTCTCTCTCGGAAGGCAGCTTATCCCCACACTTTAAATCCCCTTGTCTTATAAGCTCTTTGATCTGCCCGATAACCTGATCAAAAACTTTTGTGTTTTTTATCGCTTCAAACATCACCTTCTCCTTCCGATATAATCCCCAAAGTACTTCTCTAAAACTTAAATAATGTATTCATATCCTATATAAAAAGATTTAACTGTTTCTAATTATTTAAATATTGGTATGCTTGCAATTATTCACAAAAATGTCCAATATGTTTATTCTCTTAGAAATCCTTATTTAAAAACATACTTTCCAACCACATACTCAAATGCCTCTCTTAAAATACGCTCTAAATCATGTTGTTAAATTGTGTTTCTAATTCATGTTCTTGATCCATGCTCATGATTCATCTTCTTGATTCATGTTCTTGGTTCATCTTCTTGGTTCATCTTCTTGATTCATCTTCTTGGTTCATCTTCTTGGTTCATCTTCTTGATTCATCTTCTTGGTTCATCTTCTTGATTCATCTTCTTGGTTCATCTTCTTGGTTCATCTTCTTGGTTCATGTTCTTGGTTCATGTTCTTGGTTCATCTTCTTGATTCATGTTCTTGATTCATCTTCTTGATTCATCTTCTTGGTTCATCTTCTTGATTCATGTTCTTGATTCATCTTCTTGATTCATCTTCTTGATTCAAATCTCAAAAAGTCTTGTTCCAATAGGATTTCAGGCAGATTGTACAAAACAGAAAGAACGAATGCGCCTATGGAAAGGTATTAGAAGTCCTTTTCTCTGGATATTTTATGCTATATTCTAAAACAGATTGTTTGAGCGTTAGCGAGTTATCTGTTTTAGAATATGTCAAGCATAAAATATCCAGAGAATTAGGACTTCTTATACCTTGTAATCGAAGCATGAGTTTTTTCTGTTTTGTGCAATTTGCCGTCCCCTTTCTACCAAACCAAACCAACTATCCCCATACCTATAGAAAAATTAAGAATAACTTCCATATAACAGGAGCTAGAACAACCGTAACAATACCAGACAACGCCATTGTTAACCCGCTCATAGCGCCTTCAATCTCTCCAAGTTCCATAGCCCTTGCCGTTCCCAATGCATGAGAAGAAACCCCCATAGCAATTCCCACAGACACAGGGTCCTTCATTTTAAATAACTTAGCAAGAAATGGACCGATGACTGCTCCCAATATTCCAGTCAATATAATTGCAACTACTGTAACAGCTGGAATTCCTCCAATCTGGCTTGACACCTCCATACCAATCGGTGTCGTAATAGATTTTGGAATCAATGATTTAGTCAATACCTCAGAAAGGCCAAAAACCTTTGACAAAAGGATAATACAGCTGATACCTAATACATTACCGCTTAAAATACTGACAACAATAGGCAGTGCATTTGCTTTTAACAAATGAAATTTACGATAGATTGGTAATGCCAAGGCTACCGTGGCCGGGTACAGGAAAAAAGAGATGAGCTGTCCCCCCTTACTATAATCCTCATAGGATATATTGAAACTCGTAAGAACTAATATTACCAGCAGCATCGCAAGCAATAGCGGATTACATATGGATAATCTGGTCTTCTTCTGAATCAGGCTGGCTACTTCATATGCAGCCAGTGACAGAATAACTCCAAATAAAGGCGACTTAATAATTTCACTCATTGATAGCTTCCTTTCTGAGCAGCTTTGCTATGTGCGCGGTTACAATCCAGATAACCCCCGTTGAAATTACAATAACTGCCAGAAAGCCTGCCAGCTTTCCCCTTATCAGGCCAAAGGAAGTCATCAGCCCAACACTTGCAGGAACAAAAAGAAACGCCATATGTGATAGCAAAAAGTCGCAGACCTCTTCTATCATGTGAACCTTAAGAATTCCGGTATGCAATGCAAAAAACAATATCATTATACCTATCACAGAACCTGGTACCGGCAAATGAAATATCTCCTGTATTACCTGCCCCGCAAAATAGATACCTAAAATAATCAGCAACTGTCTAAGATACTTCATAACATCATCCTGCCTTTCTACTCCGTCAATCAAATTGGTATATTGGTCATACCACTTTAAGTTAGTGTAGCACCAATCCGTCAGAAGCGCAATAGAAAATAAAAGGATAATTTTAGGTTTTTCTAATGTGTTTTTAATTCTTGTATGGTAATATATGTATTGTTGTAAAATTTCAACAGAAAAAGCAGGAGGATATCAAAATGGAATATGTACTGCAAACAAAAGACCTCACAAAGGTGTTTGGTAAAAGAACCGCAGTAAGTGGTCTGAATCTCAACGTTTATAAAGGTGATATTTATGGATTTATCGGCCGAAACGGTGCCGGTAAAACTACATTTATTCGAATGGTAGCTGGTCTTGCCCGTCCCAGCAAAGGATCAATTCAGTTATTTGAAAGTGATGATTTAGATACACAAAGAAGAAAGACAGGCACAATGATAGAGAATCCAGCAGTCTTCCCTCAAATGACTGCAAAGCAGAATCTTCATTATTATTGCAGATTGCTAGGGCTTGACCCCGCAGCAAAAATACCTGAGATGTTAAACCTTGTAGGTTTATCTGATACCGGTAAGAAGAAAGCAAAGAACTTTTCCCTGGGTATGAAACAACGGCTTGCCATAGGTATCTCTTTGCTTGGCGATCCGGAATTTTTAATGTTAGATGAGCCGATTAACGGACTTGACCCTACCGGCATCAAAGAAATCCGTGAGCTGATCCTTCATTTGAACAGGGAAAGAAAGATTACTATACTCATCTCCAGCCATATTCTTGGAGAGCTTTCCAGGATAGCTAACCGTTATGGTGTCATTAATAATGGAGTTATGGTAACAGAGTTTACCAATGAAGAGCTGGAACAGCGCTGTTTAGGAGAACTGGAAATAAAGGTTGATAAAACCGATGAAGCAGTAAATATAATCACCGGAATGCTAGAGAAAGACGCCGTTAAGGTCTTGGATGAGCATACGATACGGGTATCCAAGAATCTGGAAAAGGCGGGTGCCATTAATACTGAACTTGCCAAAAATGGTATAACTGTTAATTCCAGTTCAATTGTCGGTCAGGATTTAGAAGCATATTTTATGCAGCTAATGGAGAGTACTGAGAAAAGTTATGTTTAGAAGGT
This sequence comes from Anaerocolumna sp. AGMB13020, assembly GCF_033100115.1. NCBI lineage: Bacteria > Bacillati > Bacillota > Clostridia > Lachnospirales > Lachnospiraceae > Anaerocolumna > Anaerocolumna sp. AGMB13020. Next base: position 2,382,645 of record NZ_CP136910.1, read on the forward strand.
TATGAACTGCTCTCTCTTTCATTACCAATAACAATTTATCAATTACAGATCAAAGTATAGCAAATCAGAGACTATTACTCTATACTTACTGATTTGCTCCGTGTACAGTAGGTACACAGATGGGAGTTACTATGTCTAATTTATTGCGTTCTGATTTTTATCGTTTGTTTAAAAGCAAGTCCTTTTATATTTGCATGGCCGTGGAGGCCTGTCTCTTTATCCTGGGTATCGTGGTGTTATATCTTATGCAGAACTCAGATCCCACTATGGTAATTACTGATCCCTCAAGCGGAATTGACTACGGTATGAGTGCTTTATTCGGCAGTGATCTTATTATGCTGATTGGGATTGTTGTAGGCATATTCGTAACCGCAGAATTCAGCCATGGAACTATGAAAAATGTAGTATCAAAAGGGTACTCAAAGGTTTACATATACCTTTCCAAACTGATTACTATGATAGTTGCCTCTTATATATTCATTGCTGCCGTTCTATTAGTGGGAACGATCAGTGCAACAATTGTGACCGGTAATCTGGGTGATTTTTCCGGTGATTATGTAATCTGGATGTTTAAGACACTTGGTATAGAAATGCTCTTATATGCAAGTGTTACTTCCTTATTTCTGATGCTTTCTATGGTTGTAAAAAATCTTGGCGGAGTCATTGCAATAAATATTATTTACGCTCTCATGGCAGAACGTTTGATTTTCACCTTACTCCAATATGTTGTTAAAAGCAAAATTAAATTCACAGAATACAGTTTGTTAAACAACATCTCTTTCTACGCTTCAGATGCAGCCACCGGATCAGACTATTTAAGGTCAGCTATCGTTGGCCTCGTAGTATTAGCAGGAACCACCGTGCTGGGAATCTGGGCCTTCAAAAAATCTGATATAAAATAGCAGAAAACGAAAAACAGCCATTTCAGCTATTGGGAGTATATACATAACAGATAATCTATAATCTGTGTACTGCATAACTCCTTGCTGCTATGACTGTTTTTTATTTTACATCCACCCGGTAAATTCCAGAATGGTTGCCTTTGAGGATTTGGCTTCCGATTGCAGCGTGGTGTTTCTCCACACTCTGGGAGACGAACCGGTAAGCTTTGTAAAACATCGGTTAAAACTTGAGATGGAATGAAAGCCAACCTGACCTGATATACTTAAGATACTGTCCTCTGTACTTCTAAGAAGTCTGCAGGCTTCATCAATTCTTGTACTGTTTAAGAAATCCAGGGGTGCTGCACCCATTATGGAGTGAAAGGTTCTTCTGAAATGGCTTACACTCAAATGGCACATATCGGCTAAATCTTCTATTGTTATTGGCTGCATATAATTTCTGTGTATAAAATTTATGGCATCCGCAATAATTACAACACTTTCGTCTTTTGGCTTATTCTTAGCAGTATTCTGATTCTCAGCACTGTGAATACGCAGAAGTTCAGTATACAGTGAAAGCATCAGTCCCTTGACACTTGCCTGGTAGTTGAATTTCTGCTCCTTTAACTCATCCGCGATTGTCTTTGCCAGAAAATACACCTTGGGATATTCCTGCTTATTCATAATATATTTGTAATGCCTGATAGGCGACATGGGACTTTCAAAATTTTCTACGGAATCTCTGAACATATCTCTGAAAAGTTCTTCCGGATCTACAAAGATATATACCCAAAGGCTCTCTTCTCCCGGAGAACTAAAGGTGGTATGGGGGATGTGCCTTGGTATACAGGTTACATCTCCTTCTTTGAAGGTATGGGGAACACCTTCAATATCTATAATTCCGCTTTCCGCCAGACAAATACCAATTTCAAGACAATTATGGAAATGCAGGTTAGAGCTTTTCACCTCTGATATTCTCCAACGTTCGCCGGACAATAGCAATATAGGGAAACTTAGTGGCAAATTGTAGTGGCGGTATTCAACGATCGATCTCTTCTTTCTCGGCATAAGCTGCATCCTTTCTATAATAATCCTGATAGATAATTTATGGCCTGGGGACAGATGTGTATAAAACGTGTTCATGTTCTTGTTGCTCAGGTCGGAATTTCGGAGCAAGCTCCAAATTCCTCTCTACGCTTTCATTATAACATGAACAAAATGCATGTTCATGTTCTTGTTGCTCCGGTCGGAATTTCGGAGCAAGCTCCAAATTCCTCTCTACGCTTTCATTATATCATAAATAATCATATTCATCAATCAAATTCCGCTGAATTGGGTGATTATTTTTGTGCATTATGCTCATTATTTCCATATTTTTTCGTCTATTTCTCAAATTTTATTGATAATTTTATCTTAATTGGCCATATTCATTTGATATTATGATTGATTTTGCATAGTTTTATATGGTGAATGATTAGACAGATACAGATATCTCGACTAAGATATCCTTAGAAGCATTATAACTATCAGAAAATCTATAAGGAGCTGAAAATTAATGAAACCGGTATATGACAAAGAAGAACTTCTAAATAGAATGGACAGTATCGTTCATAAGACCATGTCCATGGATTTAACCTGGGATTGGCCCTGCGGCGTTGCTTATTATGGTGTTTGCAGAGCTTATGAAGCTACCGGCAAAAAAGAGTATTTGGATATGCTCATCCGCTGGACAGATGAGTATATAGAGCTTGGTCTTCCTGCCTGGACAGTTAACACCTGCGCCATGGGACATACCATGCTGACTCTGTACAAAGAAACACAGGAGCAGAAATATCTTGATATCATATTAAGCAAAGCAGAATATCTAACCAAACATGCTCTTCGTTTCGGTGAGAATGTATTGCAGCATACCGTATCTCAAAATAACGATTTCCCCGAACAGGCGTGGGCAGATACCTTATTTATGGCTGCTTTTTTCCTTCTTCGCGCAGGAAACATGTTAAATCGCCAGGACTTTATTGATGATGCGTTAAACCAGTATTACTGGCATATCAAATTTCTTCAGGATCCTTCTACCGGTCTCTGGTATCACGGTTACAGTCACGTGGCTAACAGCCATATGTCAGGCTTCTATTGGGGACGTGCCAATGCCTGGGCCGCTTACACCATGTCAAGGGTGAAGAGAGAGTTGAAAGAATGGTATCTTTATCCTCCCTGCATGGAAATTGAATGTGCTTTAAGAGATCAGCTGGCCGTTCTTAAATCTCTTCAGACAGAGAACGGTTTATGGAGGACTGTACTGGATGTAGAGGAAGCCTATGAAGAAGTGTCTGCTTCCTGTGGTATTGCAGCGGCTATGATCAACAACAATAACCCTTTGCATACAAAATATATTGATAAGGCTTATTATGGAATTCTTGAAAATATTTCAGAAGATGGACGTGTATTAAATGTTTCCGGTGGAACTGCTGTCATGAAAGATAAAGCGGGCTACCTTAATATTCCCAAGTCCTGGATGCAGGGTTGGGGACAGGGGCTTGCACTGGCTTTTTTTGCAGATATGCTGGAAACAAAGGACATTGATTTTAAGTAAAAGTTCGAAATTATAATGCTATGTAAGTTGAGTTACCGTTCTGCTTATTTCGGTGCCTGGTTTTTCACCTCTTTACTTTGACATCACGTAAACATATATACTGACTGAAAAAGTTGTGTTTAGGAATTTACTTTGCACCATTATAAACAATTAGAATTTATATCAACTTATACTGAAATAACGCATATTGAACCCAAGTTTATATGCAGGAAAGAGGTTACTATGAAAAATTCAGACAATTGGGGCAGCTTTACTCTTCCCGGCGAAGCAGGCTTTGAAGATCTTACATTGCAACTGGCAGAGAAATGGGGAGCTGATGTTATTCGTGACAGTGACGGAACTGTTCTTTCCCCTAAAATTACAGATGCTGGCTACGATATCTACTCCACGATCTGTATCATCAGAGATCACAACCAATGGGCCAGCGAAAATAAAGATAAACTTCAGCAGAGCTTTCTTATGACTGCACCTGTGGTCGCTACAACCGACAGTCTGACTATCTGTCTAATGAAAGATTATTTTAAGGAGCAGTTTCAAATTAACAGCCAGGTGGATTCCTTAAGATACTGGCAGGTCTTTGACCGTACAGAGAATAAGGAAGTACCAAGGGAACAATGGTATTATGAGTCCGGTTCAGATTCCGTTGTTATTACCAATATAAAACCAATGCATAAATACACTGTGAATTTCCTTGCCTTCCGAATCTGGGAGGAAATCTCCATGTATAATCACACTACAAATAACTGGAACAAAGAGCATCTGCTGCAGATAGATCCTGTTCACGAAGAGGTACAAAACTACCTTACCGACTGGCTCATAAACTGGTGCAAGGAACATCCAACCACCAATGTAGTGCGTTTTACTTCCCTTTTCTATAATTTTGCATGGATTTGGGGCAGCAGTAAACAGAATCCTTATCTTTTCTCTGACTGGGGTTCTTATGATTTTACCGTAAGTCCTAAGGCCTTGGATGGTTTCAGAGAAAAATACGGATACTCCCTGACCTCTGAAGATTTTATCAATATGGGCAAGCATATGGTTACACATATACCAGGAACCAAAGAGAAAAAAGACTGGATGGAATACATTCATGATTTCGTTATCAGCTTTGGGAAAAAATTAATTGATATCGTTCATTCTTATGGGAAGCTTGCTTATGTCTTCTACGACGACAGCTGGATTGGTTTGGAGCCTTACAGCAAACGTTTTGAAGAATTCGGTTTTGATGGTATCATTAAATGTGTCTTTTCCGGTTATGAATCCAGATTGTGCTCTGATGTAAAGGTTCCGGTACACGAACTGCGTCTTCATCCTTATCTCTTCCCCGTAGGCTTAAACGGAACACCTACCTTTATGGAAGGCGGAGAACCAACAAAGGAAGCTGAAAAATTCTGGATTAATATCCGCCGCGCACTTCTGCGTGCACCAATTGACCGTATCGGTCTTGGGGGATATCTGCATTTAGTTGAACCCTTCCCGGATTTTGTAGATTACATTGAAAAAGTTGCTGGTGAATTCCGTACCATAAAGAAACTTCATAGCGAAGGAACTCCTTTGGTCAAAAACCTTCGTATTGCAGTGCTTCATAGCTGGGGACACTTACGCTCTTGGACCTTGTCAGGACACTTTCACGAGACACATGTCCATGATTTGATACATATCAACGAAGCCTTATCCGGTTTCCCTTTTGCTGTTGACTTTATTGATTTTGAGGATGTAAAAAAAGGTGCTTTACAAAATTACGATGTGATAATCAATGCTGGTTCTGCCGGTTCTGCCTGGAGCGGCGGCGATGCCTGGAAAGATAACGTAGTCGTTGAGTTAATTACCAGGTGGGTATATGAGGGCGGTTCCTTTATTGGTGTAAATGAACCTTCCGCAACAGAAGGATATGATACCTTCTTCCGTCTCTCTCATCTGCTGGGTATTGATAAGGATACCGGTGCCAGAATCTGCCATGGCAAATGGACCTTTACGGAAGAAGCATCTGCACTCTGGCCAGACAATGCATTCCTTAAGTCCAAAGATGGTTTATATCTGACAGATGGTAAAGCGAAGGTATTGAAAGCGCAGGATGGTAATCCTCTGCTTACTACTTATCAATTTGGTGAAGGTAATGGCTTATATCTCTCCTCCTTCTCCATCAGCAGGGAAAACAACAAACTTCTGCTTAATCTCCTCCTTTCTTTGATGAAAGGAACGGATAAAGATACTTATATTTCAGATAACAAGAATACCGAATGTACTTATTTCCCTGCCAGCAAGACTTTATGCTTAATTAATAACAGTGATTCAGCTCAGGTTACTTCCGTGGCTACGGATTTCGGTGTTATTACTGCTGAACTTGGTCCTGCAGATATACAGATCATGACCCTTGCTTAGTCTGGAAGGAGTCGCTGTACGATAATTAAAAGAACCTGATTTCTTATAAGACAAATAGCCTCTGACCATTCCCTTTGATCAGAGGCTATTTTAAGCATCAGCCTATGGAAAGCAGGTTTCATTCACCTCTGGTATTCCTGCTATGCTGTCAGTTTTTGAGATAACAAAATAAACATTATAGGGTTATTAATCGGAAAATAGCTGTGTGCAATATACGGTACCGCTTACTTCATATACACCAATACCGATATGACTAAAATTAGTACTTAAGATATTAGCTCTGTGTCCAGAAGAATTCATCCAGGCATTCATTACTTTCTCTGGTGTATTATAGCCATAAGCAATATTCTCTCCAGCAGCATTTACACTTACATTATACTCTGTAAGAACAGTGCTCCAAGCTGTTCCATCAGGTCTGGTATGAGAGAAGGACTGTTTGATTTCTTTTGCACGTTTGTTAGCTGGCGCAACAAGTTCCTGTGATATAGAAAGAGGAGAAGCTCCTACCTTTGCACGTTCTTCATTCACAAGCTTTAGTACCTGGCTGGCAAAGCTGCTGTCATAATTGGTATCATCAGATGTACCTGTTGGTGTAGGTGTTGCGGTAACAGTACTTTCCTTTACTTTAGCTGATGCGATATCTGAATAAACACTATAATATTTTACATTCTTTAAAGTCTTGATTCCTCGAACTTTATAATAATAGGTTTTTCCAGCGGTCAGAGCTTTGTCCGTATAGCTTGTACCATTTGTAGTAGCTACATATTTATAACTTCCGTTCTGTGAAGCAGCACGGTAAACATTATATTTCTGTGCTCCGCTTATACCTGACCAGGCTACTGCTACCACTTTGTCTGTTTTACTGCTTGCTGTAATAGCTACTGGTTTTCTTAGGGTAGGGGATACCGCCAAAGCTGAAGAAGTTTTGCTATAGTAATTCTCACCGCTGATCTTCTTGTAAGCCTTCGCTTTATAATAGTAGCCAGCAGTTGAAGTAAGACCGGAGTCTTTGTAAGTTCCATTCGTTGTTTTGCCGATATATTTATAAGTTCCATTTGCACTGGCCGCCCTGTATATCTGATAGCCTGTCGCTTTACTAACATTTCCTGCTGTCAAGGTTACTGTAGTTGCAGTTCTGGAAACTGCTTTTAATGTGGGAGTTAATGATTTGATGGGATTAACGACTGCCGCAGAGGCTTCCTTGGGACTACTGGCATTATTTATATTAAAGTCCGGTGTTAATATGGATACCATCATCAGAGTTACTATAAGAATTGTTGATATGAAAAATCTTTTCATATATTTTTGCCCTCCTAATTGTTGTTCACAAGTAAGTTGCTTAATAAGATTAACATAACACACAAAGAGGGTCAACACACAGAATTTGGAAGGCAAAGGCTACAAAATACCCCAGGGGTTACCCCTGGGGTACATAATTACAAGTCTATTCACCTATAAAACTGTTGTCTATGGTGATAACAAGTTCATAGTTTTCGTTGATGGATTTTAGGGTTTCTTCAATCTTATGAAGTAGTTGCTCTTTCTCTTTTTCCCCATATGAATAGGGCAATACCATGTCAAAGATCAGTTTCAATTTGTCCTGTTCGTCTATAATACGGAAATCATGTATGGAAAGATCCGGTTCAATTTCTTTGATTACTGCAATTACTTCCATTTTCCTTGTCTGGCTCTCTTCATCCTCCAGATTTACAGGATCCACGTGAATTACAATAAAAATCTCCATTTCTCTTAAGATATCGCGTTCAATCTTATCAATGATTTCATGTACGCCTTCCAGATTTTCTTTCGACTCAACTTCCACATGAATCGTTGCCATTATATGAGAAGGTCCGTAATTATGAATTATCAGGTCATGACAACCCAGGATTCCTTTATAACTTTCCACTTTCTTTGTTATCCTGTCATAGGTTTCTTTATCGATAGCCTCTCCAAGCAGGGGTTCCAGGGTTTCTTTTGCTATATTAAAACCAGCCCATAATACTACCAATGAAACGATGGTACCCATCCAGCCATCAATTTTTAAACCTGTAAATTTGCCTATCAATATTGATATTATGGTAACCGTGGTTATTAAAACATCCCCAAAGGCATCTGTCCCTGTGGCTTTCAGTACAGAGGAATTAATCTTTTTTGCCATCTTCTGATTAAAAAATGCCAACCAGAGTTTTATAAGCACCGAGACTACCAATAAAATCAGAATACCCATGTGAAATAATACAGATTCAGGCTTTAATATTTTCCCGAATGCGCTTTTTAGACAGGTTAATCCCACCTGTAATACCAGGAAGGCAACTATAAAAGCAGCAATATATTCTGACCTGCCATGTCCGAAGGGATGCTCCTTATCTGCAGGTTTCTGTGAAAGCTTCGTCCCTACAAGGGTAACGATGGCGGAAGCTGCATCAGATAAATTATTAAAAGCATCTGCCGTGACAGATATACTGTTTATCACAAATCCACCGATTAATTTAATTAGAAACAGAAATATATTGCAGATTACCCCAATATAGCCGGAAAGCATGCTATAAGCTCCCCGTACTTTTGCATTGCTGGTATTCTTATAATCTTTCACAAAATGTTTTAAAAGAAATTCGGTCATTCAGATCCTCCAAATCGATATGGTAATATTTTATATATTACCATATTTATAAAGGAAATACCAGTGAGCTGAAATTTTACTGTCTGACCTAGGCTGAAATTTTACTGTCTGACCTAAGTTCACCATCCCCGGTTAAAATGTCGTTAAACTGATATCATCTGCTGTTCAATTCCAATTTACAGCGGTTATTTTAGAGCAGCCTGTGGTTGACAAAAGAGGGACACAGCCTTGCAGGAAGCAAGGCTGTGTCCCTCAAAAGTAATCTATTTGTTATTATTTCTGATTGTCAGGTAATTTTGTACTGTTACCATCCTGATAAGCCTGTAATCTCTGGTTCATTACTTCTTCATATCCGGCTTTTAAATACTCTTCTGCATATTTCTTATAAAGAGCATCGAACTCTTCTGGTTTACACATGGTAAGCTTATCGCGGTACTCTTTGTATTTCTCCTGTAAAACTCCGCTGAATTCAGTTTCTGCTTCAATGGGTACTGAGAAGATTACATCCAAGATACCATAACCTGACTCTGCCAACTCTTTCTGCTGATAGTATACATTAATGATATCCTGTGTGAAATCCTGAGGTAATCCCTGAGGAGCGGAGGTCTTAATGATATCTTCAATGGTACCGGCATTTTTCGTTGCAGTTACGATACACCAGTAGTCAACACTGTTATTGTAACCCTGTTTCTTGTCTCCTGCATAATCTGCAACAGATACAGGAAGATTTGTTGTTGTATCAACAGTGTAATTCTCGCCTTCTATACCCCACTGCATTGTGAAAAGTACATCTTCCTGGCTCATCCATTCCATATACATCCAAGCTGCTTTAATCTCATCTGCAGATGCAGTTGAGGAGAATCCAACGATCATACCAAAGGGATTGTTTGTACGGTATGCAGGAACAGTACCGCCTGCTTCATCAACTACACCCATAGGAGCGACAGCCAGTTCAGCACCAGGATTCTGCTCATAGAAGGATTTTAACCAATCCATGTTTGTAGAAATATAGCCGCCATAGGAATAAGAGGATCCGTTAATAAAGTTTGATTTGTCTGTTTCTGTATCTATAATGTAGTATTCAGGATTTGTAAAGCCTAAATTATAGTCTTCATTTTCTCTCTGAAGTAATTTATAGTTTGCATCTGAACCAAGCTGAGGAATATTTACATCCCCTAATTTTGCCCATTCTTCTTCATTCTGAGGATATGTTCTAAATGCATAGTTCTGATCAGAACCAACACCTGTAATCATAGCGCCACCCTTAGGATTCTTTGCAAGGCCAGCTTCTTTGATCTTTGTCATAGCATCTACATACTCAGCGCGAGTTAAAGGAACATGATCGTATCCAACCTGTTTCAACCAGTCCATACGAACGAAAGTCTGGAAGGAGTAGTTCGTATCATAATAAGGTCTTGCACCTAAAGCAAAATAGGTCTCTCCGTTCATGGAGGAGTAAGCAAGCTGATCACTTTCTACCATTCTGTTGTAGTAATTAGGAGCTACCTTTGCAAAATCGTCCATGCTGAAGGTTGTTAAGTAACCTTCATTTGCCCACTGTGATGTCTTAGGATAATCATACTCCATTAAGATTGTAGGAAGTTCCTCAGATGAAGCTAATAAAGCATAATCTGTCATAACATCAGTACGTGTGATAGGTACATATTCAACTGTTACATTGTATTTGTCACCAAAGTTCTCTTGAATCCATTTTGTCCAATAGTTATCGTTTACAGTAGGTACACCCTCTACACCTCTGTCGTATACGGGTATCTTTAATGTAACATTTTCTGCAAATGCAGTATAACCCTCAATACCAGCTACATCGGTAGTTCCTTCACCTTCACTGCCAGTTGCTTCTGTGGTAGGTGTTGTCTGGTTTACTGTCTCCCCATTTTTGTCATTTGACTTACTGCAGCCTGCCAGTGAACCGAATATCATAGTAGCTGCAAGCATTAAAGCCACAACTTTGTTAAGTTTTTTCACAATAATTCCTCCTTCTTTATTTAGAAAATGTATATATAAATCTGCGAACCGCTCATGAGCCGGTCACAGAATTCATATCCCCAATAAACTAATCAATCATTTATTAGTCTTATCAGCCTTTTACCGCACCAACCATAACACCTTTTACAAAGTACTTCTGTAAAAACGGATAGATACAAATAATTGGTATCGTTACAAACATAATAGCTGCTGCCTGAAGTACCTCAGGCGTACTTGTTACCGCTGCCGCTTCAGAAAGGGTCGTTGTCTGTGCCTCTGTGGCTGACGCTACCATCTGATACAGCTTGTATTGGATAAGTTTTAATGTTTCTGTTTTGATATAGAATTTATTATCCGCATACTGATTCCAGCGTCCTACTGCATAGAAGAGAGACAAGGTAGCCAAAATCGGTTTGGATAAGGGAATAACGATTCTTCCTAATATCTGAAAATTAGTTGCGCCATCCAGGAAAGCAGATTCCTCTAAACTGTCAGGAATATTTGACTGGAAGTAGGTTTTCATAATAAGCATATTGTAAGGTGAATATATCAGGGGCAGAATCAGAACCCACATGGTATTAAGCATATTCAAATCTTTCATAAGCAGGTAGGAAGGAATCAGACCTGCACTGAAATACATAGGAAACATAAGCAGGAAGGTAAAGAAGGTTCTTCCCTTTAATCTTTTCTTGGACAGCGGATAGGCTGCACAGATACAGCAGATCATACCAAGAAGAGTAAACAAAGCTGTTACAAAAATACTATATATCATGGAATATACCATGGAACCATCACGGAAAATGGATGCATATGCGTCTATATTAAATCCTTTTGGCCATAGATAAACCTGCTTTGCTAATACAAAAGAGTTTTCTGAAATCGACTTTGATGCAAGATGTAAAAACGGCAGAATACAGGTTGCACATAGGATAACCAGTACGAACATAATCACTGCATCACTTACTCTGAATTTATTGATTGCCCTGCTGCCGTCAGAGTGTCCTTCTTCTTTATGCATTGACTTTTCTTTTTTCTTAGACATCATACTTTCCTCCTAAATTAATCCGTCTTCACCAAGCTTCTTGGCTACTTTATCTGCCAATAGTACCAGCATAAGACCTACCAGGGACTGGAACAGACCCACCGCCGTTGACTGACTGAATTTACCGCCGCCAAGACCTTTTTCATATATGTAAATCGCAAGCTGGTATTGAAATTCTCGAACCTGTGAATTACCGAATACGTCAAGACGTTCAAAATTACTTCCCATGATACGTCCTAAGTTCATGATTAATAAAGTTACAACCGTGCCTTTAATACCCGGCAGTGTTATATGCCACATTCTTTTCCATCTTCCGGCACCGTCAATCATAGCAGCTTCATATAATTCACCGCTGACACCGGATATGGCAGCAAGATAGATAATGGTACCCCAGCCCATTCCATACCAGACACCAATCATCAGGTAAGTAACTGCCCAATTCCACTTTTCAGTCAGGAATGGTATTCCTTCCTGGATGAGTCCCATATTCTGCATTACTACATTTACGAGACCAGTACTGGGTCTGAACATTGTATAAGCTACACTTCCGATAATTACCCAGGATAAGAAATGGGGAAGGTAAAGTATCGTCTGTGATATTCTCTTAAATTTTGGAAATCTTAATTCATTTAGCATTAATGCCAGAATAATTGGCACTGGGAAACTCACTAAAAGATCCAAGAGGTTAAACGATATGGAATTTCGAAGTGCTCTTATGAAATCCGCATCCTTAAAAATTTTGATAAAAGTCTCAAATCCGACCCACTCACTGCCTGCGTACCCTTTAGCTGGTTTATAATCCATGAAAACCATCCGCAAACCTGGATAAGCTGCATAATTAAAAATAATTACCATTAACAACGGTAACAAAAGCAACAGATATAATTGCCAGTCCCTCTTAAAAGCAGTTTTTAAGGTACCCTTATTTTTAATCTTGGGTATGGCCGATTTATTCTTTTCCATCTTTTTAACCTCCTATGATTTCTGTCAAAGCTTTTCTCGTCATTTTATATATTTTTTTCTAACTTGTAAGTATATTATTATATATTTTGATGTTGATTTCTAATCAATACTTTTTTAAAACAATGCAAAAACGACTTATTATTTTTGCTATTAACGAAAGTTTATGATTATTTTATTTCTTTTCCTGGAATATCTTCTAATCATTCAAGGGAATTTGCACAGAAAAATTTTACACTTTCACATTTTTCCCGACAATATTATTTATACACAACAATTATCTAAAATGTTTTAGATTAAATAATAGTTGATAGTTAGCAATCGTGGCATATATTGATATATTTAAACATAGAATTAACTCACTGCCATATTCTCATGAAAATGAATTTCCTGACAAAAGAGAAATATTGTTGTCAGGGCGATATATATGGCAGAATAGTCTGCCATAACATAAAAGAAGAAGTTTCAGAGTTAGTCTGAAACTTCTAAACATAAAGAAACCGGGCTGCTTCTTAAATAGGCGCCCGGTTTCTTATTTACCGCATTATGGTCTTAGATAAGAGAAATACGGTATATTTCTCAGAATACCAAATGCAATCACTCCCACCAGCATTATCCCTGTGACAATCTGCTCTGTTCTGGTGGTACTTCTCTTTATCCCTTTTATATACCGAATAAGGTATTTTATTAAGATTATGACCAAAAAAGGCAGCATAAGAAACAATGCTTCATTACTCCGAAACGCTGCCGTAAAGCGGCCCTCTATCAAAGCTGCTGCCAAACGTGTGGAGCCGCAGCCCGGACAATAAAAGCCTGTTACCAGTCGAAATACACAGGGTATATAAAGGCCTGTGTATTTTCCAAAAAGATAATATGCCATCCCGATTATACCAAGAAGGGAGCTATAATAAATAACTTTGTGTAATCTTTCTTTCATTTAATTAATCCAATTGATTTAATTCATGCTGAATCAGCGCATATGTTATGATACCACCGAAGAGATATAACAACAGATATAATACACCGCTGTTGGAAGAAATTAAACCTCTCTTCTGCTTTGCAAGGTCAAGTTTCTCACCTCTTCTGTATGCCCAGTAAAGTCCATAGATTCCGCAAGTAATAAGTACAAGTAAATATGCGGCAATACCTGATGTATCCGGTTCATCAGCTGCTTCATTTGTCTCATTTGTAAGACAAATAAACCAATAGATGCCGTAAATACCACAGGTAATTAGAGTAAATATGATGCACAGTGCAATGTTTCTCCTAATCATTTGATTCACCTCCCATTTCTTACCCAATATTATACGCTCCGCAGTCCCTTTTTTATTGAATTGTACTGCAACCAAGCTTTTTTATTATATAAATATTTATAGTTATTGTAAACCCCAAAAATCGTCAAATGATTCCATTTTATTAGTTTTTTTATTTTAACAGCAGTCTACAGGTATAGCCGTTAAAGGAAGGGGAAACCAACTGTTGACACAGTTTAACTTGTCAACTGCAAGACCCGCTGTATAGTCTGTTAATCCGTAGCTGCCTACTTGGGATAATAGTAGTCTGGTTGCTGTAAGTTCTGTCATGGAAAAATCAGCTTCTTTTGAACTCTTATGTACAGAGGGCACACTTCCCTTCACTTTTAACTCATATACACATTCTCCTATTCCTATTCTTAAGACGCCATCTATAAGATGCATAAGATGGGATTTCAGTTCTAAGAAAGCTAGAAGAACCTGCTTCCAGTTAAATATCCTATAGCTTTCACAAGTTGTTATTTGACAGGACTCCGCAATATCTTGCAGATAATTGATCTTATTAAGATCATAAGGAGCAGCCAATAGACGAAACTGCTCTTTTCCTGTATAAGCAAATAATGCTTTTAAAACAGCAGAATAGTGTTTCTTATCGGCAAGCAGCAATTCTGGTATCCAGCCGTCAGAGTTCATTGTCAGATAACCACTAAACTCATAATTAACAATTATCCCATAGGGAACACATTTCCAGGTGCTTAAGATATCGTAAAAATCCTCCCGGCTTCTATGAGCATACACCGGCTGTGCTGTATAGAAGAAATATGCTTTATCCAGCAGTTCTTCCGTTGTCAGGGGCACAATCTTAACAGGGGTACTGTCGGTATGTGTGAGACCATGTCGTGCATTATCTGAAGTCAAACGAAATTCCAGCTGTAATCCTGAGGGTTCAAAACCAAAATATTCATATCGTTGTCTCTGACCACCTAAAAACACATATTGGTAACCTTGATTTTTAATATCTGTCATTACTTCCTTCATGAGCTGCTTCATATAACCTTTGTTCCTGGCATAGGGATGGACTGATACCATACCGATACAGCAGGCTTTGATTCCATTACCGTATATACTATATTCTATGGGCATGGTGCAGATTAAAGCTTTGATTTTATCCTCTTCTTTTACCAGATAATGAATACCTGCATTATTTCTGCTGTCGCCATAAAGTTTGGGGAGTAGTTTCTTAAAGTCATGAGGCCTCTCGTTCTGACTGAATACATAATTAATAAAGTCTATGATCTCTTCATTTTCTTCCGGAATAGCTTTTCTGCATTGAATCATTTGTTTGGCAATCCTTTCTTTTGTACGTTTTACATCCTTATTTTTATAGTTCCCTGCAATAAATACTTCCGATTGTAATATAAATCGGGTGTATTCGTTGTTTTTGCATTGTCTTTCCTCTTTTACCTCTATTACTATATCTTTTTCCCTATATCTTTTCAATTCTTTCTTGTTAAGTTTCCTTATTACTATGTATTTGATATCACTCCAAATAATTTTTCTTTACATTACAGGTATTATATAGTAATCTTAAGTCAAATTTTTGTCCATTAATCTATAGTTATGCTACTATGATTGGGGAATATTAATTAACATCAGAAAAGAATGACGGAGGACTTTAAATTATGAAAACCTATAGAAACCCAGAAAATATTCATGGACCACTCGCTGCTTATACCCATCAGATCGAGGTTACGGGACAGACACGCTGGCTGGTGCTTTCCGGGCAGGTTGGCAAAGACCTGAAAGGAAACATCCCGGAAGACCCTATCCTGCAGATCGAACTTGCGTTAGAGAATATTATAAAGAACCTGAAA
The DNA here is from genome assembly GCF_033100115.1 of Anaerocolumna sp. AGMB13020. Classification (NCBI taxonomy): domain Bacteria; kingdom Bacillati; phylum Bacillota; class Clostridia; order Lachnospirales; family Lachnospiraceae; genus Anaerocolumna; species Anaerocolumna sp. AGMB13020. The sequence continues at coordinate 2,398,236 of NZ_CP136910.1, forward strand.
GCGGCAGACATGGAGGTAAAGGACCTTGTAAAACTAGTGTTTTATCTGGTAGGTGATACTGATAATACAAGACGGCGAGATACAATTTCTAAAGTGTTAAAGGAGCATATGCCTTGCATGACCGTATTGTACGTCGCAGGATTGGCTTCCCCTTCTTTAAAAGTAGAAATTGATGCCTGGGCATGTGCAGACGTTTAAACCACCTTATAATGTTTAATGACAGTCTCTAAACAAATTCACTCTGTTCAAATGATTGAACATCCCGGCTTTCCTTCCTGCACCGGCTTTGATACACAGTGCCGGTTTCACATGCAATGTAAAACTGCTCGCTTTCACCACACTGTATCAACAGCTAGCATTAAAAGATTTATACAGGAAAGCCAAGGGGTTGTTTTTTTATAGCAGTCGCCCTCCTGAGGCGAAGCCATCATACAGTGCTAAAAACGGCTCTATCCCTTTTTTCATTGCGATGGTAATAGTATTATCCTCAAATGTAAAGCTCATATTTACGCTGGAAAAACATTCGTCTATAATGCTGGTACGAATTTGGAGCGTATTCTCCGTTACCCAGGCAGCAGAAGAAATACAATCATACTCCGTATCCGGAAATTTCTGTTGTTTCATACTTCCAAATCCGAACTCCAGCTGATGGGTTCCGGTAGGATTCGTATAAAGAAAGCTTCCTTCCTTCTCCCCGTTCTGTAACTTAAAGCAGCAACTTGATAGAAGCATGGGATTATCCCCCAGCTCATAAATACTGCCATTGATGTCAGGAACTATGGCACAGGTGCTTAAGCCTTCCACCGTACTGACCTTAAGAGTCCTTAGCGTCTTAAGCAGCTTATCATTATGAAGGGCATCTTCCGTCAAAGGCATCTGTTCTCTGTCTTTTAAATAAGGCAGTATCTGATGCCATAAGGCTTCATAGATACCCTGCACTCCATTTGGTACGGATAAGGTATCCGCTACCGTTACCAGCATAAAATCATACTCTGGAAGGCATATAGCAAGCTGTCCGCCTATACCGTATAAAGCAAAACCGTTGTTTCTGCATCTCCAGAACTGATATCCATAGCCCTGCTGTTCTTCAATAACCGGCTGCAGGCAGGTGCTGATTTGAAAAGAAGTGGCTTCTTTCAGATAATCAGCAGGCAACAGCTGTACTCCCTGGTACACTCCCTTATTCATGCAGGTATAGGCTACTTTGGTGAGGTCCCGTACCGTACAGAGTAATCCAGACCCGCCTTGGCTGACACCTACAGGATCCTTAAGAATCTTAATCCCTTTAGAGCAGCCAAGGGGAATCAGAAGCTTCTCCTTCAGATAATCTAACATCGCCTTGCCGCTCAGACGTTCTACCAGGGCCGCCAGTACATGGGAGGAGGAGGTATCATAACAGAAGCACTTTCCCGGATATCGATTGGGCTCTACCACAAAAAAAGTCTTTACCCAATCATCTATTTCCAGCTGTTTAAAAGTGGTATACCTATGCGGTGTTGCCATTAGGAGCATATCTCTTATGGTAGTCATTGCAAGATAGGGATGGACCTCTCCTTCCGGCAGCTTGTCCGGAAAGTAATCACAGATAGGGTCGCTAAGGGAGAGTTTCCCTTCCTCCTGTAATAATCCTATCGCCAGAGAGGTAAAACTTTTTGTAACGGAGTATACTCTATGCTCAAAATCCACATGAAAAGGTGCATAGTATCCTTCCGTAAAAACTTTACCACTTTTCATCATGGAAAAGCCATGGATGCAAAGGCCTTCCTTTTTAAGCTCATCAATAAATCCCAGCACCGCTTTAGAGGGTATACCAACACTCTCCGGTGTAGCAATTTTATTAAAAATATCATCGCTTAGACAAGTACTTAAATGCTTTGAATTTTTCATGGAACTCCCTTTCTCTTCTCCGTTAAATACATACATACCCTTCCGTTACAGAACCGATATAGCATTCCCTGGTCTTCGTTTTGATGTACACCCTTTGTTTGATGAAACATGACCCGGTCACCAAAAAGCCTGCTTCCTTTTCAAAGAGCAAACACGAAAGAACAAACTTTCCATATTATTTTATAATATTTCTCAACAAATTCCAAGTCCTGGAGATAGGATCGTACTTTCTTATTTATCTGTCATATTACAAACAGATTAGAAACACAAGCACACATCGAAAAAGGAAATGAAAAGGGCCGCCAGTGTTTAAAACAGTCTGGCGGTCCTTTATTCTACCGGGCCTTCTTTTTATCCCGCATTTCTTTGTCTGTTACCAGTTCATGATATTACGGATCTCTTTTGTCAGCTTATCCGCCATCTTTTTATGGGTAGTCTTGGAGGGATGCCAGTCGGAGCCGATACCGTCTTCTTCTTTCTGTACCTCAAAGGCCATGGAATAGATTTCTTCCTCCCCTTCTCTTCTCAGAAGCTCTACCTGACGCTCTACTTCAGGATACAGTTCCTGCCCCATAGCTCCAAGGGTGCACAGTATTCTGGCACCGGGATTATAGCTTCTTACTTCTTTTACGAATCGGTAATATTCTCTTCCAAAGTCTTCTATCCTCTTTGCTGCCCCTTTGGTATAGCTGGAATCATTGGTTCCAAGATTGATTATGATGCAGTGAGGAGTATACTTCTTAAAATTCCAAATTTCCGGTTCCTGCTTCTTAAATGCAAGATCTGCTGCCTTGTCTGTGTAAGGATACATCCCCGGCATCAGCCAGTCCGTATTAGGCTCCTCCTGATCTGTCCAGCTGGATATGATTCCAATACCACTCCAGGATATTAAATGGTAATCTGCCTCCAGGTTTCTTGCAGTTAGTGCTGCATATGCATCCCATGGATTCTCCTGGTCTGTATGAAAGATATCCGTATTCCAGACTCCCTCGTTTCCATAACCGCAGGTAATGGAATCACCTATGAATTCAAGCCTTCTTTCACTTGTATCTGCAGGCTTTGGCAACTCCTCGCTATCAGTTATAATTTCTTTGATACCGACTCTTCCAAAAGCTGCTTCTGAATACTTTACCAGACGTATCCTGGTCTCTTTCACTGTACTTCCTTTATAAAGCATATAAGTTTCTTCTTCCTGTAACAAAGGAAAACGTTTTGAAGGAATATCTTCGTCATCTATGAATACAGCAACCCAGGCTTTCAGCTTATCTTCATAATTTCCGGAGTCTGTCCATAACACTGCTTCTGCACAGGTTCCGGTAAAAATAAATTCTATGGCAGAGCAGGAATAATTCAAATAACGGATATTATCATACCATAAAGTTCGTCCCATAACTTTTACATATTTCTCATCTGCTGTAAACTTCATATTCGGCTCCCATCTGCGTGTAACACGCACTCTTTCATGTTTTTTCCCATATAGACTCTGCCTGCAGACAACGATAACCTGACACCGTCTACAGCTGCAGCTCATACAGCTTTCTATAGATACCATTCTGATTCAGCAATTCCTGATGATTTCCGCTTTCCCGTAATTTCCCCTTATGCATTACCATTATAACGTCAGCATGCTGAATAGTAGAAAGCCTGTGGGCCACCATAATGGTTGTCCTGCCGGTCATAAGCTTTTCAAGGGCTTCCTGAATCAGCTGCTCTGTCTCCGTATCAATGTTCGCGGTGGCTTCATCCATCACCAGAATAGAGGGATCAAAGGCCAGGGTCCTGGCAAAGGATAAAAGCTGCCTCTGTCCGGCAGAGAGAGTACTTCCTCTTTCCGTTACTGCCTCTGCATAGGTATTGTTTAATTCTTCAATGAAATGATCTGCTCCCACATACCGGGCAGCTTCTACAATTTCTTCGTCACTGATATTGTCATTTTTCAATCTTATATTACTCTTGATATCACCGGTAAACAGGAATACATCCTGCTGTACCTGCCCGATGGCACTTCTCAGCTGATCCGTATCCATCTCTTTAATATCTACACCGTCAATGGTAATACGCCCTTTTTGTATATCATAATACCTGCCGATCAGATTCAGGATAGAAGACTTTCCGGCACCGGTAGCACCTACAAAGGCTGCTCTCTGACCGGGTTCAATCACAAAACTTACATCCTTTAGTATCCAGTTCTCTTCTTCATATGCAAACCATACATGTTCGAATTCAATTTTCCCCTTTACTTCTGACAGAACTGCAGGTTTCTCCGGATTTACTATCATAGGTTCCTCATCCAATATGGTGAAGATCTTCTCCGCACTGGCCATGGCAGACTGCAATGTACCAATCTGCTCGGAAAGCTCCTGAATCGGTTCAAAGAAGGAACCGATATACTGTATGAATATATATAAGGTACCGATAGTAAGCATCTCATTGATTACGGAGGAACCTCCCAGACCAATGATAATGACCATAGCAATTACTGAAAGGAAATAAATGGACGGACGAAAGATTGCAAATACCATCATCTCCTTGAAATTAGCCTTCAGCAGATCCTTGCTCTTCGCTTCAAACTCTCTTTGTTTTTCCTTTTCCCTGGCAAATATCTGAATAACCTTCATTCCGGATAAATGCTCTGACAGATAGGTATTAATCGTCGTTAACCTTGTTCTTACCTGACGGTAGGTCTTTCTTGATATGTAAGTAAACAATGAGGTTAGTCCGATAATCAGAGGTATCAGCAGAAAAGCATACAGGGACAGCCTGATATTTAAGCTTAACATGACAATTGCCAGTCCGATGATCTTAATAATGTTCTTTATGAGCTTTACCAGGATATTTGCATACATTTCATTCAGGGCTTCCACGTCATTGGTAACCCTGGTCACAATTCTTCCCACAGGCGTAATATCAAAAAATCTTAAGGACAATTTCTGTATATGTTCAAATACTTCCTGTCTGATATTATAAATAATATTCTGTCCTGTAAGGGATAAGATCCAGGTCTGAAGAAAATTACAGAAAAAGCTTAAAAGCAGTACAATGAAATAAATAAAGGCTATATGCTTTACTCCGTCAAAATTCTTTTTGGCTATAAATTCATCGATAACCTGTCCCACCAGTATGGGACGATATAGTTCCAGGCCTGTAATACATAAAACCAGCACCAGAGAAAAAAGTATCAGATGCCAGTAAGGTTTTGCATAAATCAGCAGTCTCTTAAGGACACTGCCTTTGCTTTTGCTGCTGTATTCCAATGATTCTTCCATGTTCTCCTCCATTCCTGCTCTCGTATTTTGCGCTTATAAATGTGACTTAAAGAGATTCAGCCACAAATTTAAGGCTGATATTCCGATGAGTCAACCTGTCCCCCAGAATTTACCTACTAAGGAGCACAAAATAGGCTTATTGCGACATTATACCGCCTCCAGCTGTTTCTCCAGCTGCTGCTTCTCATACATTCTTGCATAGATACCGTCTAAAGCAAGCAGTTCCTCATGGCTTCCGTACTCAGCCATCTCTCCGTTCTCAAGTACCAGTATCTTATCTGCATTCTGAACAGTGGATATACGATGTGCAATCATGATGGTGGTTTTACCGATACGGTCACGTTTTAAGTTCGATAGAATTTCCTCTTCCGTATTGGTATCTACTGCAGAAAGAGCATCGTCCAGAATAAGGATAGGTGCATCTTTCAGCAGGGCTCTCGCTATGGAACTTCTCTGTTTCTGACCACCGGAAACAGTTACTCCTCTTTCTCCTACCAGCGTATCATACTGCTGGGGAAACTCAATAATATTATCATGAATACAGGCAGCTTTCGCTGCTTCCTGTACCTTATTCAAATCGTTATCCAATGCCCCGAAAGCTATGTTATTACGAAGGGTATCTGAGAACAGGAAATTATCCTGAGGTACATAGGCAATATTTTCACGAAGGGTTTTCAAGGGAATCTTATTTATATCATACCCGTCTAAGGAAATCATCCCCGGCTCTGCATTATATAAACGGAGGAGCAGGTTCGCAATGGTAGATTTCCCCGTTCCGGTTCTTCCAAGGATAGCAAGGGTAGAACCTTTTTCCACCTCAATGCTTATCCCCTTAAGGACCTCAGGTGTTACTGCTGTAAAAGCAAAGGACAAGTCCTGGAACCTTATATTACCTTCAAGTTTATGAATGGGCAGAACTTCCTCCCCGTCAAATACCTCCGGCTTCTCTTTAAAGATCTGCTGAATCCTCTTTGCCGAAGCGATTCCCTGAGAGATAAAGGTTATACTGTCACCGGCTGCCAGCATTGGCCATACCAGCATGCCTACATACTGATTAAAGGCTATAAAGCGTCCCAGGGTAATCTCTCCCTGTATTACCAGATAACCGCCGTAAAGCAGGGTAATAAGGCTGGATACTCCGATAATTATATCCAGCAAAGGATATTCAATTGCCTGAAGCTTCACAACACCAAGATTCTTCTGTTTATTCTCTTTATTGGCTGCCGCAAAGCTCCTGATTTCTTTTCTCTCCTGGACAAAGGCTTTCACCACCCTTACTCCGGAGATGCTTTCCTGAACCATATCAGACAATCCAGAGAAAGCCTCCTGCTTCTCGGTAAACCTTTTCTCAATAGCCCTGCCATAGATTACACCACCAAGGGCAATAAAGACAAGGGGAATGGAAGCAAGTAAGGTCAACTTTAAGTCAACATGCAGTATCATCTTACACAGAACCATAATGGTCATGATGATTGCATCAAAGGCACAGATGACCGCAGGTCCCGTTGCCATTCTGATTGCATTGAGATCATTGGTAAAATGAGCCATCAGATCCCCTGTTTTATTCTTATTATAATAACCCATGGACAGTGTCTCCAAATGGGCAAACATACCGTTTCTCAAATCATATTCTACTTTTCTGGCGGAACCAAAGATAAAATATCTCCAGCCAAACCTTCCAAGCGCCATAATAAAGCCTACACAGAGAATTTTAATGATTCCGGCCAAAAGACCTTCCATTCCCAAAGTTTTCGCTTCCAGTCCGTCTGTAATATCCCCGGTGAACTGGGGAATGTACAGACTGGCTATATCTACAACAAAAAGGGTAATAACCCCAAGAAGATAAGACAGCCAGTATTTTTGTATGTGTTTTATAACTCTGTTACGTTCTTTCATCCCTAATGTCCTCCCTCCGATTCTGCACATCCTTTTATTATGTAGTATTTTCTCAGAGATTTCAAGATGAATTTAAACATCAGGGTGTAGGCAGCTTTAAACCTTTAGGGCGCCTTCAATTTGACTAAGTAATAAATACAAAAAGTTCCTTACATCCTCTTAAAGAATAAGAAAATGACCGGAACCTTGTTAATTTATCTTAAAGTTCTTACCAGAATGCTTCTTGCCGGCGGGAACAGCTTTTGCTTAATGATTAGGTTCCACACAGGCTCCATCTTCTTCCAGGCGCAGGAATACAGAAAATGCTTTTTCTTCATGTGATTTGTTTCATGCTGTTTTGCAGCCTCCAGAATATTTCGGAACCTGTAAAATTCTCTGTAAGCGTTATGATACCCGTCCTCCGCTTCCGCTTTGGTCATATTGGGGTGGTTAAATACCAGGTGTCTGGTGTCATAATCATTCCAATTCTCATTGATTATCCTTCCCTGTTCCTTCATCCTCTTGTGCAGTGAAGTTCCAGGGTAAGGCGTTAGCAAATGAAAAGTAGCTGTAGTAATACCACTTTCAATAGCCCAGTTAGTTGTCGCCTTAAAGGTATCAAGAGTATCATGCTCCATGCCAAAGATAAAGCTTCCATTGATCATGATTCCCAGTTTATCCAGTCTTTTTATAGCTTTCTGATAATCCTGATTCAGATTGGAAGATTTGTTCTCCAGGATAAGATTTTCCTTTCGTATGGACTCAAAACCAATAAAGGCGCTTCGAAACCCGGCTTCATATGCCTCTTCTATCAAATCTCCTTTTAATACGGAGCTTAGTGTAACAGCCCCCTGAAACACCTTCTTCATTCCCCTCATTTCCCGGAACAGTTCTCTGCAAAGCTTTTCGTCAGCAAACAGATTATCATCCAGAAAATAAAGATGCCGCCCCTTTAGGGTATCCAGTTCTTTCAGTATACGATCTATACGGCAGGTATAAAAGGACTTCCCCTTCTCGTAAAAGGAACTAACATAACAAAAGGAACAACCATTCGGACATCCTCTGGAAATAACCATAGAATTGGGGACCAGATAACAATCCTTTTTCAGCAGATCTCTACGCGGCAAAGGGAGCTCATGAAGGGAGACCTTCCCCATTTCATAGAAGGGTTTTGCTCTGTGGTTTCTTAAGTCTTCTAAGAAAATAGGAAAAGAACTCTCTCCCAAGCCCTTAAGCACCGTATCCGCATGAGCTTTTGCTTCGTCCGGCAACGTTGTTGCATGAAGTCCTCCCATCGCTACATAAACACCTCTAGTCCTGTAATAGTCTCCAATTTCATAAGCATGCCTGGCATTTGTTATATAGGTTTGGATACAAACCAGGTCCGGCTGGTCATGATAATCTATCTCTTCAATATGTTCATCCGTTATCGTTATCTCATCTTCTTCCCTGCATAATGCTGCAAGAGTAGCAAGGCCCAGCGGCGGGAAAAGTGAATATTTTATAGGGCGGTAGAATGGGCTTTTGGCTTCTGTTAAGGCAGGTAAAATAAATTTAATTCTCATCAGCAACCTCCTGACAGTTGAATTCCAGGGTCCTTTAGACGTACAATGTGGTAACACCCGGCTTATATTTTCACTATTTGATTTATTGAGTATCGTTTCCATTTTAGCTATTATCAATATATATTTATTGTAATACAATAAATATCATTATGCAATGGTTAATTTTGCCCTTTATAGTAACACAGCAGTAACTCACAGACGAGATACCACTATGCAAATTGAAAAGCCATCTTTGTAAATCCAACTGAATACTTGAAAAAGAAACGCAGTTTTTGTAACCGAGAAGCCATCTTTGTAATCGAGAAGCTACTTTTGTAACTGAAATGCAGTTTGATTTTTTCTCATTTTTAGGTTTATAAATTATTTTTAGGTAAGCAAAAAGGCCAGCTATCAGCCAGTCTTTTGTAAGCCAGAATGCAACCACCTGGCTTAGATATTTTATTTAGGAGCAGCTATCAATCTGGAATCGAAAGGATGCATTTTGATTCCAGATTGAGATGCCTTAATACCTTAATAGTATTATTAGGTTACTTTATGAGAAGGTATAGTTTCAGTAAGATGTTTTCAGCGGCAACTGACAAACAGCCCAGCTTCCTGGCCAGTCCTTCTCCATATTAAAAGCTGAACACTTCATATATATTGTACGATTGTTCAGCTTTTTAAGAGTTATTCGTTTTATTATGTAAGCTATCCGACTGCGTAAATCCATCAGACTTCCTTTGAGGATGAGCAAAGTTTTTTTCTCGATAAGTTAGACAAAGGATGATTGATTATTTCCTATATTTTCTTTATAATTTAAATGTAATTAAAAGGAATTTAACTTTAATACTGCTCCCAATATGTTATATAAGTAATTCCTGTCTATTAAGACGTTATTATAACGGCCGCATCAATAGTTTATTTCAGAATCCCAAACAGTACTATACTAATACAAAGGAGATAGGTTATGCATTTAGGAGAAGTTGGTTTATTAACAAATGATGTTGTCAGACTTGCAGACTTTTACAAATTTCTGCTGGAAGTACAAAATGGAAGCAGCGATGAAGTTCATCAAACAATTATTTCTGAGGAAACCATGCTTACAATCTATAACGACGGCTCAAGAAAAAATAATAACAACAATAACATATGTATTGCTTTTACCGTTGAAGATGTGGATCGGGAATACCAAAGACTGCTGGAAACAGGTGCAAAAATAATGGATAAGCCGGAAACCCGCCCTTGGGGAGCACGAAATATGAGTTTTCTGGATCCAGACGGAAACAGGATTTACTTACGCAGCTTGGCAAAATAATATACCATAAAGCTGGTTGATTTCTTTAATACTCACAAAAAATCCCCTTTCCTCTACTTTGAAAATGCTCGTGCCTGGAAAAGGGGATTATTCATTTGAAATTACGGAATATAGAAGGTATCGATCATTGCTTGTATTCTGGCACCATAACCTTCTTCTGCTTCCAGATAGTATTGTGTTTCAATGAGAAAGATCTTTCCTGCTTCACCAATCACACGATATTTGCGAATCACCGAATCCCAATTATATCCTGTTTGTACTGTAACTTGTGCATCCTTACTGGAATCCTGTTGCTTCTCCGTGTCATTTGACATGGTTACACTCTGATGACCTTCCTTGGATAACCTTTTATAGAGTTCTTTGGAATATTTCTCAACAGTGGTATCCTCTAACCGGCTGATATTAACATAGATATACGGATATATTGTGGGATCCGGATTTACTGCAAGAAAACTGTCTGTATTCTCCTGGCTTTCCCTTTTAAATCTCTCAGAATCGTATACTATTTCATACCCTTGCTTACTTTTATAACGTTTGCCCTGGACCCTTTCCTCTGTACCTTCAATGCGTATGATCATAGCTTCATCGGTTTCAGAAGCTTCCCCGGCTGCTGACCGGGCTTCTGAAGCTCTGTCACCACCAGCTTCCACGCCTTCTGCTCGCCTTGCTTCCGCCATTTTACTGATACGTTCTTCTTCTGCCTTAATGGCTGCTTTCTCTTCGGCTGCTCTGACCTCGGCTTCCTCGTTACTTTTCGCCTCTGCCGCTGCGTCTTCCTTCCCGGTATCCTTTATACCTGAACCTTCCTCCGTCTTTTTATTGTCTTCAACGACAGCTGCAGTCTTATCTTCCGATTCTGCCAATTCTGATGGATCTTCCAGTTTTAACTGAGCGGAATCCTCAATAATAACTGGTTTCTTTTCTACTTCAGCCTTGTTGCAGGCAGACATACTGATGGCAGCTGCCAGAAATAGCGTGGCAGCTATTACTTTCTTCATATTCTTTCCTCCAATCCTTAATAAAGCACCCGGTTCTTATGGAGGTTTATTCCTCCTTCGGTTCCCGGGATTATTTATTATACCTTTATTTTAGGCGTCGGATTTATCAGAGTATTGACCAACTTGTAACAGAGTTGTAAATTATATCTGGCTTTCCCCAGCAGCTGCTTAGGATACCCTCCCCTACAAACCGCCGGGCACCCAGTACAAATCCGTCAAGTGGATGCTGCTGACTCCGGGAACTGTACAGTCACCCGGGTACCTTTCCCATACTCCGATTCAATTATCAGCTTTGCCTGATGCAGGGACACAATTCGTTGAACCAATGCAAGTCCCAGTCCGGCACCGCCGGTCTTTCTGGACCTGGATTTATCTACACGGACAAAAGGTTTAATTATCTCACTAATCTTATCCTTTGGTATGCCACAACCGTTATCTTCTACCATAAAGATTGGTGCAGAACCCTCCATATAAGCCCTAAGTATAACCATACCTCCACTGCCCGTAGCTTGTTGGCTATTATAGAGCAGATTTGTCAGCAGCATTTCCAGAAGGGTCTTATCTCCTTTTATCATTTTCAGCTGATTCTCTGTAATTAATTGAATTCCCTGTTCTTTAAATGATAAAAAAAGGCTCTCCCTGACACTGTTCACAAGTTCATCTACTGAGAATTCCTCTGGTTCCACTGCATGCTCTCGGATAAAGGTCAGGTTCATTAGTTTTGTATACATTTCCCGCATCCGCTTGGCGTCTTTATGAATACTTTGAGCGGCAAGATATCTTTGCTCTTCTGTTGCATTTGCAGTCAGCAAAAATTCAGAATACCCCTGAATGGAGGTTAAGGGTGTATTCATTTCATGGGATAGGTCGTCAATGAACTCCTGCCTCTCTCTTGCACGGTTTTCCAAATCCCTGGTATGCTGTCCGATATTTTCGATCATCTGGTTAAAGGCAGCAGCAACCGGGGCAAATTCCTTGTCTGTTTCCTCAAGCCTTATACTGTAATTGCCCTCTGCTATAACAGCTGCGCTTCCCTGAAGCTTTTTAAACGGCCTGGTTATGAAACGGGTATAGACATAGGAAAAAATACCAAGCAGCAAAGACAGGATCACTGACAGGTATAATGTCAGCCGGATGCTCTGATTTCTGGACTCATATATTTCATTGATATTACGGCTGTAGAGTAATACTGTATTGCTTTTCTCTGACAACAGGTCGGATACCAGTATGTACCTCCCATCTTTACCTGTTAACACTTGAACCATCTTATTATCCGGTTTTACAGATAATAAAGCTTCATACTGGGATGCTTCAAGGCTATTAAGCCGGTTATACAGATATCCCTCCTTCTGGTAAAGCAGCAACCCGATTCCCTTCTGCTCGTAATACTCTCCATATCTGCTGATCAGAGCAGTAATTGCTTCTTTAGAGGACACAGCAAAATCTACATTGCTCTCTAAGGAAACCCTGATTAATTCCAATTCATTTAAGGAACGTTCCTGTTCCCTGCTTAGATTGCTTTCATGATTCTTCCTTATAACAAAGTAGGTACTGATAAATAAACTGGATAGTGACAATATAAGAATACTGAGAAAGATTTTCAGCCATAATTTCATTCTTTGGGAACCTCCAGTCTGTAACCCAGCTTGTAGACGGTCTTAATAACCTCCTCCCATTCGAGCTTCTTACGAAGTCTCTGAATGTGCATGTCCACTGTCCTGCTCTCTCCAATATAATCATACCCCCAGGCAGCAGACAATAGTTGTTCTCTGCTTAATGCGAGGTTCCGGTTCCTGACCAGCGCTTCCAATAAGGCATACTCCTGGGCAGTCAATTCAATTACCCTGTTATCTTTTAGCACCAGATGTTCTCTTAAGCGTATTTCAACGTCTTTGCAGTTGAATACCTCTTTTTCTTTCGGGTTCCTACGAAGCACTACATCAATCCGCGCCAGTAATTCCAAGGTTTCGAAAGGTTTTATTATATAGTCTTCGGCACCAAGCTTCAATCCTTTTACCCGGTCAGCAAGAGCACTCTTTGCTGTTAGAAAGATTACCGGAACCTGGGCCTCTTGAAATTGCCCCAGGAGAGCAAAACCATCAGCTCCCGGAAGCATAACATCCAACAGACATAAATCAAAGGCGTTGCTGTTCAGCGCTGCTATAGCTTCCTTCCCATCAGCCGCACCAACCCAGGTATGCCCTACCATGGTAAGATTCAATCCAATTAAATCCCTGATGCTATCTTCATCTTCTACAACAAGTATATGTCCCAAAATCTTTCCTCCCTTCCACGAATCTCTGTAATACTGCAGTACGACTTTTTTACCTGTCTCTATGTAAACTTCTATATTAGTATTTCTTCTGCGCAGTTCATTATAGCATATTAAATGAAATAGTAACAACCCGATTACTTTATTTACCATTCAAGTCACTTACTTTTTAATCCGTGCAGCTTTCTATGTTCTCGCTCAGTATAACACTATTTTTATACAACTTAATTTGCAGGTATCCTGTTTTAATTCAAGCTCACCCGACAACATCATTTACATTTCTATTTTAACGTGTTAAACTATCAAAAGATAATCCTGCCACCCCTTACAGCACTGCCAGCTTTTGTGTCTGTATACTAACTAGCATAAACAATGCAGTAGCGAAAGAGAAATACGAGGTAATTATGAACGACTTTTACATTGATCCTGTTATGTATACTTGTAAACCTGCTCCTGCCGGACGTTTAGAAAAAGAAATGAGAGTATACGACCTGCTTGAGAAACTGGAGGTTTCTTTTATTCGGTTAGACCATGATGTAACGCCGACCATTGAAGCCTGTAATGACATTGATCATCTTTTAGATATAGAAATCTGCAAGAATTTATTTCTTTGTAATGCACAAAAAAATAAATTTTACCTCTTAATGATGCCCGGAAGCAAAAAATTCCGTACTTCCGAATTGGGAAAGCAGATTAACAGTCCCAGATTGTCATTTGCCCCCCCTTCCTATATGGAAGAGTATTTAGATATTACTCCAGGTTCTGTCAGTGTATTAGGTCTGATGAATGATAAAAAGAACCAGGTACAGCTGTTAATTGATGAGGATGTATTAAAAGATGAGTATTTTGGCTGTCATCCCTGTATTAATACTACCAGTCTTAAGATCAAGACCAGAGATTTAACAGAGAAAATCTTACCTCATATTCATCATTCCATGACAGTGGTTACACTAACGGAGTAAGCACATTGAAGGATTATATTAATAGGTTATGGCAGCTTTCCTATTACCAGAATGAATGCAAGGATGCTTCCTCTTCCCTTTTGGGAAGGGGTTTTTATTTGTATCGTTTAATACTTCTAAACTTGTCATATTGGTAATGCTACCGTGGTATAATATGTAGATAAGAAATGTTCTTAGTATTGGAAACACAGAATACCACAAAGTGGGGCATTCAGAACGTTACAATGAGTTTTCAGACACCTCTGGAAAAGACCGAAGTTAAACTTATATAATTGTTAAAAGAATGGGAGAATATATGAAAATATTAGTTGATGCAGATGCCTGTCCTGTAAAGAATATAATCGTTAAAGTAGCCAAAAGTTATCAGCTTCCGGTATTGATGGTTATTGATACCAGTCATATACTGGAATCCGATTATTGTGAAGTAATCCAGGTAAGTAAGGCTCCGGATGCTGTAGATATAGCCCTGATCAACCGTACTGAGGCCGGTGATATCGTTGTGACGCAGGATTATGGTGTGGCTTCCATGGCTTTAGGCAAAAAGGCATATGCCATCAATCAAAACGGAAAATACTACACGGAAGAAAACATAGATTTAATGATGTTCGAACGCCATCTTGCCAAAAAGCAAAGAAGAGCCGGTGGCCGCATCGGAACCATGAAAAAGCGCTCAAAAGAGGATGACCTCCATTTTGAAGCAGCCTTTTCCTGGCTATGCAACCAGGCTCTTCCTCCTATGCCTGATGTATCTTTTCCTTAAATTGAACCTATAGATTAAACGAAGGCTTACCTCTTCCAGGTAGGATTTCCACGAAAATAATAACTGGAAAAGGACGAAAGGAGCCTTCAACTTACGTTTCAGGTTTACGCTCTGCTGGTAGTTCTGTTAACTGCTCCCAGTGCGGCTGCAATGGCCGTACCAAGAACAAAGCAGGCAGCTGCTTCTACCAAACCGTTAACGCCTACAAAAGCTACCGCAAAAAGGATTACATTTCCCGTTCCAAGGGTATCAGCAATCCCCTGAATAAAATCAGTACGGTAAAAGAAGGCCAGCAGTGTTGTCATAAATAACAAGGTATTTAATAAGGGTCCGGCCAAACTGGCAACAGGATATGCGATAGTTTTTGTCCTGCCTTTCTTTAGTGCAGTAAATAAAAGTCCTGAAAGCCATCCCATGAGGATACGGGGAATAACACATACAATAAAGGTTCCTACTGGGTTGATACTAAGCAGCGCCGCACCAAAAGCGCTCAAGCCGAAACATTGCAGAAAACTCGTGATTCCAAATACTCCGCCAAGGAAGGCTCCTGCGGCAGGTCCAAGTACGATTGCTCCTACTGTTACAGGTATAACAATCAATGCAATCTCAAGTCCTAAGGTTTTAATATATCCAATAGGCGTAAAAGCCATCAGCAGTACGATTGCTGTCAGCAATGCCAACTGTGTCAATTTAAATGTATTTACTCCGTTTTTCTCTCTCATATATCTTCCTCCGATTCTAATGCTTATTATGTGTCTTTTTTAATTGAAATATGTTCCTTGCTGATTGTCCCAGTCCAGTGCATTTTTAATTCCTATTGTTCTTATATAAATTAAAAAAACGCTGTCCGCCAGATCCCTACATGGATTCCTATGGCATAACAGCGCTCACTATATAGATGCTGTCTATGCCAGGGCATAACAGCAGAAACTAAATTCCACAACATTAAAATTCGTTTAGTTCCCGCCGTAGTATTCCGGTCAAGACTGATAGGTTTTCTGATACAATCAGCACAGGCAGCTTCCAGTTCCCTTCTTATCATACCGCCCCTTGTTAAGGGTGCAATTGACACTTTCAGAAAGGAATGCAGGAAAAAAGGAAATGACCATTTTTCCATAATAAAACCTCCTTATGCTTTTGTCTTTTTATTTTATTATTTTTTGATAAAAATAGCAAGAAAAATATAATTCGTATGTGACAGAGGGTGAAAGATATTATCAGACGGACGATGACTGGCGGGATTGTTTTTCCGTTTTGTTGCGAGTAAACCCTTATTCCACTAAAACGGCAGAAATAGTAACTATACAGGAAAAACAGTGCCAAACTCGCTGCAACTGTTTGAGCTGCGTTTATTTCCTGCGCTCAAACACTGGCACTGTTTTTCCTAGTTACTATTCCTGCCGTTTAAGTGTCATAAGGAACTCCTCGAGACAAAACTCCAAAACAATCCCGCCAGTCATCTGTGTACTTAATTATCAGGGTGTTTAAATTGAGACGATGCTTCCCTTACTTTAGCGATGGTGATTTATAGTCTGTTATAGTATCTATAGCATTTATCAACTGATTAAAGGTTACTCTTTAGAAGATTTACCTAATTTAAGCTGTATCTTTTATACTATCTTTTTGAAAAAACTAATTGTTATAACTGTTTAAACAGTTTACGGCAGATATACGGGCAGTAATTCCTGTGTTCTGGCATCTGCCAGCCCTCGGGTGGTTAACTTAAGTCTTGGAATTACGGATAAGGATAAGAATGCGAGGGTCATGAAGGGGTCTATTCCTTCTTTTATTCCGAGTTTATAGGCTTCTTCTTTTAGACTCTCAAGGATTTTATCCACCGTTTCAGCACTTTCTTCGCTCATTAATCCACCAATGGGAAGGGGTAATTCACCGATTATTTTTCCTTCCTTAACTACTACCAGGCCTCCGTTGATCTCTCTTATTCTGTTTGCCGCAAGACACATATCCTCCTCTGTGGCACCGGCTACAATTATATTATGGGCATCATGAGCAATACTGGAAGCTACGGCTCCTGCCTGCAATCCATATCCTTTCATTAAGGCAAGACCGATATGTCCCGTTTCTTTGTGTCTTTCTATCATCGCAAGTTTGACAATATCATCTTTTTGCTCTATTCCAGATTTAAAATTACTTTCGTTACTGCAAGGAAGGATTAATTCCTTTGTGATCAGCTCACCAGGTATGAGCTCCATAATTCTTTTCTGGCTGCCGCTTTCATTAAAGTAGAAATCCGAAGGTGTAAGTTCCTTTAAATGAAAGGATTGAAAGATTCTCTCTTTATCAGAATGTAAATGATTTTCCTTGTCCTTATCTTCTTTTACGGACTCTTTGCTTTTCTGTAAAACGTTCTTTTTATACCCCTTGGCATTATAGAAAGTTTCTGATATCTTCCCGTTTTTTGCTGTAAGTTTTCCGTCCTTATATACCGAATCCACCGTAAATTGAACCAGGTCGTTAAGGATTACCATATCCGCATAATACCCAGGGGCTATTGCTCCTCTGCCTGTGAGACCAAAATACTGCGCAGGATGAAGTGTCACCATTTGAATTGCAGTAATAGGATTCGCTCCGTATTCTGTAGCCTTACGGAGAAGGTAATCCAGATGTCCAAGATGTATAAGCTCTCCTGGATGTCTGTCATCGGTTACCAGCATACATCGTGCAGCATAGGGTGCTTTCAGTAAGTCTTTTAAGCTCTCCATATTTCTGGCTGCAGTACCTTCCCTTATCATGATCCATTGGCCTCTTCTTAGTTTTTCCAGGGCTTCAGCCTTCGTACTGCACTCATGGTCGGAGCTTATTCCGGCAGTGCAATAAGCATTCACTTCTTTCCCTTTAATTCCTGGAGCATGACCATCTGCAATCTTTCCCGAAAGCTTTGTAAGAAGTATTTTTCTTAAAAGCTCTTCTTCTCCCTGAATTACTCCCAGGGAGTTCATAACCTCCGCCAGGCCAAGAACATACTTCTCTCCCATAAACTCCACCAAATCTTCTGCCTTTATTACAGCTCCTGACTCCTCCAGCGGTGTTGCAGGCACACAGGAGGGCAACATCACATATACATCAAGTGGAAGCCCTTCGGATTCTCTCAGCATAAACCGTAGTCCGGCTTTTCCTGCTACATTTACAATCTCATGAGGATCGGTGATAACTGCGGTTGTTCCATGTGGCATAACCGCCTTGGCAAAAGCTCCCGGAGATAACATGGAACTCTCTATATGAATATGTCCATCAATAAAACCCGGCGCAATAAATTTATTCTTACAATCTATGATTTCAATTTCTTGAGAGTGTGCTTTCTCAATATCAGCATATTTTCCGACTCCGACAATCATCCCCTTATATACAGCAATATCGCCGAATTCCAATTCCCCTGTAAAGACATTGACGATTCCCGCATCTTTAAATATCGTATCCGGCTGAAGTTCTCCGGCGGCTGCCTTGATTCGCTCCTGTTGCAGAGAAACTGTCTCCTGGAACTCCTCCGACTCTAGTTTCATGGTTTCTGTTACGTAACCTGCTGCCATATATATCGTCTCCTTCCGTTCTTTCTTAGTCTGTATTCGCTTTCCTTTAATTCCTCTTATAAATTTTTAAATACTATATTACTCAGATTACTATGCAATTGTCAAATAAATTATTATAGCATGAGACAGAAAAATATAAAGCACTTATTTTCTTTCAATGATTTGTGTACATGATAAAGAGATTATTTTCTGTTATTTTCAGTTAAGGTGGTCACTATGATGTTGACTGCAAGTAACTTAATCCTATTTAATTCTTCAGCCGGCAGCTTTTCCTGTATATAGTAGTGGCTTACCTGTTCTATTATACTATAGCCAATACGTACTTTTTCAAGCATATTATCTTTGGAGAATCCTGCCGTTTCTAACAGTTCACAAAATTTTTGCAGTACCGCGTTCTCAAATTCATCAAATAAAGTTTGTATTTCGCTTTCAAGAAGAGACAGGGCTAAAAATTCATTGTGTGCTTCTTTATTCATGATGTGAGACTTGATTGATATGTTAATGAACTCTTCTATTAAAGGCGTTAGTTTCTTTTTACTGACAGGTTCAGTGAGTAGAGGGTTCAGTTTCTCTGACAGCAAAGAGAGATAGTGCTTAATTACTTCTACGAGAATATGTTTTTTATCTTCAAAATAGCTGTATACAATTCCTGTTGATACACCGGCAGCTTGTGCGATTTCTGCCGTGTTTGTTTTATAGTAGCCTTTCTCACTAAACAACTTATAACTTGCTCTTATAATTTTCTGTTTTTTTTCGATTGCTCTTTTTTGCTTTGGTTCTCTTATTTTTTCGTTATTTTGCATCGTTTCCACCTGCCTGTATTATTTAAGTTATTATATTACAAACCTACGGCCAAATCAAGAAACATGAATTATATTTCATATTTGTTGACACAGCAAAGAATTCACGATATACTAAACATGAAATATATTTCACATTTAGGAGGATTATTATGAGAATTTCCAAGAAAAATGTTTCAGTAAAACACTATCAATATTATCTTATATTTATGCTTATTGCTTGCAGCGGCGCATTTATCTGGCAGTTTTTACTTCCAGAAATAGGCGGTCGTTTTACAAGTTGGGGAAATAGCAGAGGTTGGCAGCGCGAAATCGCTTTATGGAATATTGGTATTATCAGTGCGATACTTGTAGCACTTATAAAACAGAACTTAGAATATATGAGAATTTTGACCCTTCAGTCAACTGTACTCTGTTGGGTCTTAGGTATAAACCATTTGTTTTCATTACTACAGAATTTTTCAATTAAGTATATTATTCACATTGCAGGTATATTTGAAGTTATGCTGTTGGGAGGCATTTGGGGGACAATTCTATTATTTAAATTTAATAGAAAAAAGTAAAAATTCAATTATCTGCGTAAGCAATGGACTTTTAAAATTTATTGCCACTATATTGTCATATTAGGAATGAATAATTCATTAAATAAGACAGTACGAAAGAATCTCCTGCTTTCATACTGTCTTATTAATTATATTATTTATTTAACAAAGAAATTCCTGCGAAAAAATCCCTCGAAGATAGCGTTCCGGTTCTTTCATAAAGGTGCCAAAACTGACATTAAAATCACCATACCACATATGTTCCATTTCATAATAAGAAACACATTTCTTTTTTGAATTCCACAGCAGACAGATATCTGGATAGTTTTCCACTTTTCTGGTAAGTAATATCCCTTTTCTTCCTTCAAAATTTACTGCTGCCAAATCTCTGAGAGACAGGAATTCAAGATATTCTATGCCTAGTTTCTCTGGCATATAAACCTTTAAATCACTTTTTTCCAAGAACTCCTGCAGTTCCCTTGGAATCTTTTTTATAAGCTTTTCATCGGGACCGTCTTTATTTGGTTCATATTCTCTTAATAGTTGTGCATTTTTAATTTTTCCTTGTTTTAAAGCTATTAGATATGGTCTCATCCTCGATTTATTTTGGATGCTTGGATCAGCACCATGGTCGATTAGAAACTGAACCATTTTTTCATCACAATAACATGCAGCATGACACAAAGGAGTATTACCTAATGGATTCCATGATGTTACCTTATTGAAGTTAATATCCATTCCATGACAGAGCAACTCTTCAACCATTCTAAAATTATTACGTGGAATTTCTCTAAAAAGAGAATTTGCAGCATATGGTATTATAGGTAACCCCATTTCAATGGCAAGCGGAATATACTTTTCTCTACTAAATTGAGTAATATAATCATAGGCATTATATGTTTTTTCGTAAACTTTAACTTTGGCTCCTTTATTAACCAAATAACGTATCACTTCTTCGTCGGCATATCGCATTGCAAAAATAAATGCATGATCAGGATCAATATCAAGATTTGCCCCCTGCTCAACTAAGAATTGTATTGACTTAAGATTATTATTCTTAATAGCTAGCATCAGAGGTAACATATATTTTCCTTGAATTGCATATATGGATAACGGTTCATTCACATCCCATCCTTTGATAATCTCCCGTCGTAAATGATCAATTTCACCGTTTATGATATCTTCTGACACATCATAGTTCCATAAATCTTCAATTTTTTTCATTTTACCCCCTTATATACTAGATTTAATCTTTAGTATTTTTAATCTAACCACTTCATTAGAAAGGTGCACCATTACTTAATGCTTGAAGGAAAACTCTAATTTCGTTTAATGCTTTAATTATATTAGTCCATTTATCGCTAGTGCTCCCTACATAATAAGCATTAATAATATAAGAATTAACCATATTATAATATAAGCTTGTATGTAAATGTGCATGTATACCTGCTTTAATTGGGACTAAATTATATATGCTATTAACATCTATTTTCACTTCAGGCCTATCTAATATTGCTCTAGCTGGGGCAGCTTCAGCTGCTCTTTCCGCAATAATATGATGAACTTGATACTGTGAACTGAATGATGGTGCAACTGTATATTCTCGTAACTTACTAGCTATATATAATGATACTCCATTAGCCGAATTCCAAATTCCTTGTAAAACTGCAGTCGTTATATTACTACCAATACTTATTAGTCCATTTACTAATTGAGATATATAAGGTGCATAATATTCTTCCCACAATCTCATAAAGTTGGCAGCAACAAGAAATGCCAGCAATAAGGCAAATCCTACGAAAACAAAACTTATAATAAAATAAGTTGCATCCTCACCAGTATAATCCACATAGTTTATTGGATTATTATCACAATAAGCAAAAGCATTGAAAGATGCCAGTTTTCTGTCTGCATTAATGAATCTGCCAGTTTCACTGTCATAATATCTGCTTTGTAAATAATAAAATCCGCTTTCATCGTCATAATAGTATGTTCGATACCTAAACTTATTTATATTTCCAAGCTCTTTATCACCCGAAATATCAATTACATTCCCCCAGTCATCATAGGTGTATTCAACCAGAATATCACCATTGCTTCCATAAATATTTACTACATCATTTTGAATATTTTTACCATAATAATAAACCTTCCCTTTATATTCAAACCCAATAGCAAGATCATTTGAATCATAGGAATACCATATTGTATTGCCGCTTGTCTCTTCTGCTATTATTTTCGTTCCATCTAAAAGATAATTTGTCTGTATCCCGTTTATTTCCTTCTTTATTCTGATTCCATCATAATTATAGGAATATTCAGCCTCAATCCCCGGCTTACTTAGTTTCGAAAGTTCACGTCCATTATCCCAAGTAAGATTCATATTTCGTAAATAGTGCGTAGGATTTCCAATAGCATCATACAAGATTTTCTCGTTATTATAGGCTGTTAATAGGTCTTTCCAGTTTTTATCATTATAAGAATAGTAATTGGCATTTATTAAATTATCACTGGATATATAATTATTAGAAAAATATTTTTCTGAAACAATATTATTATCATCATATTCATATACTATTGTTTCTTTTGTAGTATAATTGTTGGATTGTATTAATTGGTTTTTAGAGTTATATATATAGGTTATATTTTTTTTACCATCTTGTTTTACACCTATAATATTCCCGTTAGAGTCAAATTCATTTACTTCATGAATTTCTCCATTATTTGTATTGGTTATTATCTTGTTATCTTCTTTTGTATAATTAGTTTCATATACTATCTTATTTTTTTCATTTTTTAAGATCAAACTTTGTCTATTCTCATCCACACTATTAGGTTGTTTCAGTTCTCCGCCAATTAGTAAATCTGTTATAATTCCTTCATTAAGATGTTTCGTACTTTGTTTTTTTTCTTCACCTTCAAATACATAATTTGCTGTATCCCCATCTGTTGTACTTAAGTATTTAATGCTTGAGCCATTATCACCTTCTATTTTTGTCAAACGACTGTCAGTATCATATTCATAGGAATAATTAATATCGTTCTTTACATCTTTTTGTACAGTTAGTTTACCATTTTTATCATACTCATTTTGAAAATATAAACTACCATTTACATTAATTTCTTTAATTGCATCTTTGTTATTATTATAACTATACTCAATGACCTGATTATTAGCAAATACAGTTTTTATAGGTGACGAATTAGTGTACTCATGATTAGCAATAATCTGATCACCTATGCGAGTTTCTACTATATCTCCATTTTCATTGTATTTAAAATGATATGATGTTCCTTCATGCCCAATATAAGCTACATTTTTTCCATCATAAGCATAAGTATCTGCTGATATATTGTCTTCCGTTTTATTTATTTGAGCAACTAAATTATTATCCGCATTATAAAAATAGAAAGATTCAATTCTATCTCCGACTCTATAATACTTCACAGATTTCGTCAATGAGTTTATAACAATAGTACAAGAATCATCATCTGCATTAGTATAACGATAAACTTTGTCAAATTCGCCTGAGTATAGTTTTACATCATAATCAACAATTCTATTATGCTTATTTGCTGTTATAAATTTGTCTGTATCCATTGAATCAGACAAACCATCAAAGTCACCATCCGCCAAATATGGATGGGTTCCCAGCCTCATCTCTTCTAAGTTCGTTAACCCATCTCCATCAAAATCAACATCTGCTGTCCACTCCAAAGGAGATGTTACTAAGACGTTAATCTCATAGCCATCTGGGAAACCATCACCATCTGTATCAGGATTAAATGGATCGGTCCCTACATCCCATATCTCATATCCATCTGCTATTCCATCAGCATCACTATCTCTGCTAACCGTTTCAAAACTACCATTGGATTTTTGGATAGTTACAATATCTGATTTTATATTAGCTCCATCATTTGTGTTTAAAACTACTCGTATATCTATAAAATTGTTAAAAGTACTCACAGGAATATCTACATCTCGTGTCTCCGTAGTCTTAAACAAAACAAATTCTAAAGCGTCATCATATCTAACAAAAACATCAGTTGAATTTAAATCATCATGTTCCCACAACCCTTTTATACTTTTTAGCTCATCAATATAAGCCGCAGCAAATATGACTGAATCCCTGGCAAATGGATTTTCTTCTACAGAATCGATAACAGTTTCCCTTTGAGTTGTTACAGCTGCATATGAATTGGTTACATTAATCGAGCTGCTTATAATTGTTACACATAATAAGCATGCTATGATTTTTTTAAATACTCCAATTTTTAACATAACTATATATTCCTCCTTAATTAAACTATTTATAGGTTCCTTATTAGGATAACATATTTTTACATATTATGTCAATAAATATGGGGATAAATTACTGTTTTCTATATTTATAATCAATATTTACCAGATATCTGTAAACAAGTGCAAAAAAGAGTGAGAAATGTCCAAGTCAACATTCTCACTCTTTAAAAATCATAAACTAATTGTTATTTAATAAATTAACCCAAAGTCACAGTAACCTCATGTACCTTACCGTCTCCAACATAAGGGATTACATTGGATGCTATCTCTTTACCATCTAATACCAGCTTTTCCACACCTGTGGATACATGCTTGGGATTATTAATGGTAATCTTATATTCATCACCTCTGAATTTTCTGGTAACCTGATAAGTATCCCAGCCTGAAGGAATTGCAGGATCGATTAAGATTCCATCATAATCAGGTTTAACACCTAAGATAAACTGGGTTATTGCAACAAAGTTCCAGGATGCGGTACCGGTCAGCCAGGAATTCTTAGCTTCACCGAAACGCTTTGCATCTTTACCTGCAACCATCTGTGAATATACATAAGGCTCCATGCGGTGAATCTCACTGTATTCTTCTGTATAAGCAGGTGCAATTCTTGTATAGTAATCAAAGGCTTTATCTCCTCTTCCAACAACTGCCTCGGCACACATGATCCATGCATTGTTATGGCAGAAGATACCGGCATTTTCTTTATAACCGGCAGGGTAAGTGGAAATCTCACCGTACTCGACATAATATTTTGTAAAGGCAGGATTGTTAAGAACAAGACCGTATTTGGTGCCCAGTCTTTCTTCTACGGAATCCAGTGCTTTGATAGCTTTACCGTCTTTCAGACCAAGACCACCCATGATACAAACACCCTGGGACTCGATGAAGATTTTTCCTTCTTCACATTCATTGCTTCCGATTTTTCTTCCATAGTCATCATAAGCTCTTAAGAACCACTCACCATCATAGCCGTGTTCCATAACAATTTCTTCCATCTTCTCAACTTCGCTGATGGCTCGGCTGCTTTCTGCATCATTTCCGACTTTCTTCATAAGTTCTGCATATTCTTTTCCGATATATACGAACATACCTGCAATCATAACGGATTCAGCAACTCTTCCGTCTTTACTTGTGCTAGTCTGGAAGGATTCACCGGGCTCCATGGAGAAGCAGTTCAAGTTCAGGCAGTCATTCCAGTCTGCTCTTCCGATAAGAGGCAGTCCATGTGGTCCTAAATTATTGATAACATGGTCAAAGGATCTCTTTAAGTGGTCTGCTAAAGGAGCTGCTTTGCTCTCATCATTGTCATAAGGAGTGGAAACGTCTAAGATACTGTAATCTCCGGTTTCTTTTACATATGCAACAACTGCAAGGATAAGCCAGAGCGGATCGTCATTAAAGTTACCGCCGATTTCATCGTTACCTCTCTTGGTTAACGGCTGGTACTGGTGATAAGCACCACCATCTTCAAGCTGGGTGGAAGCAAGATCGATGATACGCTCTCTTGCCCTGTCAGGAATCTGGTGCAGGAAACCTAATAAATCCTGATTGGAGTCACGGAAGCCCATTCCTCTGCCGATTCCGGATTCGAAATAGGATGCACTTCTTGAAAGGTTAAAGGTAACCATACATTGGTACTGGTTCCAGATATTAACCATACGGTTTAATTTATCTTCTCCGGATACAAGGGTGTATCTGGACAGTAAGTCCTCCCAGTGAGCATTTAATTTTTTCAAAGCCTCATCTGCTTTTGCTGCTGTCTGGAATTCTTCTATCATTTTTCTGGCTTTTGTCTTATTGATTACATTCTTTGACTCCCATTTGTCTTCCTGCTCATTTTCCACATAACCCAGGATAAATACATACTCCTTGGATTCACCGGGCATAAGGGTAATATCCAGGCTGTGAGATGCGATAGGTGACCAGCCATCTGCCACGGAATTCGTAGATTTGCCTTCAAATACAGCATCCGGATTGTGGAAGCCGTTATAGGTTCCAAGGAAGCTCTCTCTGTCTGAATCAAAGCCTGTAACAGGTGCATTTACGGAGAAGAACGCATAATGATTACGTCTTTCCTTATACTCTGTTTTATGATAAATAACGGAGCCGTCTACTTCTACCTCTCCGGTATTTAAGTTTCTCTGATAATTTGTCTGGTCATCCTGAGCATTCCACAGGCACCATTCAGCGAAAGAGAAGAGAGTAACCTTTTTCTCGGTAGTTCCAGTATTCTTAACCACAACCTTATGAACTTCTCCATTGAAATCAATGGGTACAAAGAATGTGATTTCTGTCTCTACCTTATTTCTCTCACCGGTTATTTTGGTATATCCCATACCATGACGGCACTCATAACGGTCCAGTTCTTTCTTAACCGGTGCGTATCCGGGAGACCATACGTCTTTGTCATCATAGATATAATAATAGCGTCCGCCGCCTAAATCCAAAGGAACGTTGTTATAGCGGTAGCGTGTAATTCTTCTTAATTTTGCGTCTTTATAGAAGCTGTAACCGCCTCCTGTGTTGGATATAAGAGAAAAGAAATCCTGTGAACCCAAGTAGTTAATCCAAGGATAAGGGGTTGCCGGAGTAGTGATAACGTACTCTTTTTTGGCATCATCAAAATAACCGTACTGCATACTGTACTCTCCTTTACATTAATAACATTAACATAACTTACTAAACTTTCGTAATTATATACTTTCGATATATCAAGGCCTTTATTTCCTTACAGTAACTGCTTTGGAGGCATTTGATACATCTGATGTGCATGATAGTATTAACGATTAGTTTTACTGTCATTATAGCCTATGAAAACAATCATTGCAACTGTTTAAAAAGATAAAAATTTATTTTTATCTCTCTTTCTGTTACGAAATTTTCGTAAGTCTTGACTTTTTATCTTTTTCCAAACAGTCTGCAATTTTTTGTTTCATTACAGTCCCTGCTGCCTTAATGGCACCAAACCTGTTAAATATCAGGCAATGTAATCTTTTCTATTACCCCAAATGTATTGTTTTTTCACTAATATTTTAGAATTAATTTCTTTTTTTTCCTAGTCAAATGTGTTAAACTACCCATAGTAAAAAATACTGTGACTTAATTATGGGCAGAATTGACTATAACAATTTCTTTTCTTAATACTACAAGATTGTCACAGAATACAGACTTTAATGGAGAGAATAGCCATGATAAGTGAAGATAAATTAAAAGATTCAGCGCTGGATGATAATGCATCCATTTATGCACCAAGAGATGAAAAAAGCGAGAAAGAAAAACTAAAAGAAATGAATTTTCAGGAGAAAGTCTCTTATTATAAGAGTTATTATCTTTCCAAGACCATTATTGGCCTTATCATTCTCGGTTTTGCGGTCTATTTCATTTATACGATTGTTTCACCGAAACCGGTCACCGTGCTTAATGCAGCGATTTTAAACTATCCCTTCTCTGATGAAGCGATTGATAAGATGACCAGCGATATGGAGAAAAGGCTTATAAGCGACAATGACAGGGAGGAAGTATTTATTGATGCCTCTTATTATCTGGGCTCCGGTAATGATGTCTCGGAGTACACCATGGGCGCGCAGCAAAAGCTTACAACTTATATAGCTGCTGGTGACATCGATGTTATCATTGCTCCTGAATCCGCTTTTCAGTCTTATGCAACCGCAGGCTTTTTCAGCAAACTGACAGATCTGCTGCCTACAGAAATGATTACTGCTCTTTCAGATTCTGTATTTGAATCAAGTACCTCGGACAATCCGGTATCCGGTGCCTATGGTATCTATCTGGACAATGCAGAATTATTCAAAGGAGCCTCCAGTGCCGCTGACCGACCGGTATTTGGAATTGTGGTTAACTCAAAAAATCAGGATAACAGTGTGGATTATCTGAAATATCTGCTTGATTATAAAGAATGAGAATAATTGCCTGATATACTGGATACGACAGGCTCCTGGAGTCCAGTAGTTTTAAAAGCTAAATTAATTGTAGAAATCTACTTTTTGACAATATGAAACAGAGCCTTAAAAAGTTGCCGATATCGTTCGCTTTAACCCCATGTGTATGGTTAAAGCAAACAGTATCGGCAACTTTTATTTGGTTATTTCGCTGTGATGTATTCTTTGGCAGCAAGGAGTTCCGCTATTAATACAGCTCCGCCGGCTGCTCCTCTTAATGTGTTATGTGAAAGTCCTACGAACTTATAATCAAATACGCTGTCTTCTCTAAGACGACCGATGGAAACACCCATCCCGCCTTCATAATCTCTGTCAAGTTTGGTCTGAGGACGATTGTCTTCCTCTAAATACTGAATAAACTGCTTGGGTGCCATAGGAAGCTCTAGTTCCTGGGGAAGACCCTTAAATTCCTTCCAGGCCTTTAAGATCTCTTCCTTTGAGGGCTTCTTCTCAAAGTTAACGAAAATTGCTGCTGTATGCCCGTCTGATACCGGAACTCTAATACATTGAGTGGTAATTAATGGTCCCTTTGCTTTTTCAAGCTTACCCTCTACAACCTTACCGAATATCTTTAAGGGTTCCTGCTCGCTCTTCTCTTCTTCACCGCCAATGTAAGGGATAACATTATCTATCATCTCAGGCCATTCATCAAAATTCTTCCCGGCACCTGATATTGCCTGGTAAGTGGTTGCTACCACTAACTTAGGACCATACTCCTTTAAAGCGTATAATGCAGGGGTGTAGCTTTGAATTGAACAATTGGGTTTTACAACGATAAAACCTCTCTTCGTTCCAAGTCTTTCTCTCTGAAAAGGAATCAGCTCCAGATGCTCTGGATTTAGTTCCGGAACCACCATCGGAACATCTGGGGTCCATCTATGAGCGCTGTTATTAGATACTACAGGAGTTTCAGTTTTTGCATAAGCTTCTTCTATGGCCTTGATCTCCTCTTTGGTCATATCAACTGCACTAAAGACAAAATCAACCTGGCTGCTTATTTCATCCACCTGATTCACATCTTTCACAATAATATGTTTAACTGCCTCCGGCATGGGAGTGCTCATCTTCCATCTGCTTCCTACAGCTTCCTCATAAGTCTTACCTGCACTTCTGGGGCTGGCTGCGATAACAGCAACTTCAAACCAGGGGTGATTTTCCAAAAGGGAAACGAAACGCTGGCCTACCATTCCGGTACCACCAAGGATACCAACTCTTAACTTACTCATACAAACCTCTTTCCGGCTCTCCACTTTACCTTATGTCGCTTGTGAATTCACCTAATCTGCCTAATACATATTTATGCGGCAGATGTGAAAGTGTGTGTTCGTGTCACGCGGACATCTGTCGCTCTAATAAATATATTACTATTAGAGTCTATAAAAATCAACTATTTTCTACTAAATATTCATTTATTGTTTAATTTGTAGAATCTTAACCTACTTTTACCCAGGTCATTGTTACTTATTATCCATCATTTCAACGGATGCCTGATAGACTAAAAGCAGTTCCTCCAGCTGAGAATACGTATCTATCAGATTGACATTCTGTCTGAATCTGGCCGCCATGGGATAACCGGTGGTATACCAGGCAACATGCTTGCGCATCTCACGGATACCAACATACTCTCCCTTATACATGACCTCGAGTTTTGCATGGCGTAACATCATATCCACAGCTTCTTTTATAGTAGGTTTTAAAGGTACTGTTTTATTCCTCAGGGCTTCCTTTATCTGCATAAATATCCATGGATTACCTTGAGCTCCTCTGGCAATCATAACACCATCGCAGCCGGTTTCTTCCTGAATCCTTACCGCATCTTCATAAGTAACCACATCCCCGTTTCCGATAACCGGTATGGAGACCGCTTCCTTAACCTGTCTTATAATCTCCCAGTCAGCTTTGCCGCTGTAGTACTGTTCTCTGGTTCTACCGTGAACGGCAATCGCTGCCGCACCGTTTGCCTCAGCAATTCTGGCAACCTCTACAGCATTTACTTCTGCTTCGTTAAAACCTCTGCGTATTTTAATCGTCAAAGGTTTTGAGATGGCCCTAGATACTGCCGAAACAATCTCTCCAATAAGTTTGGGTTCCTTCATAAGCGCAGAACCTTCGCCGTTATTTACTACCTTAGGTACCGGACAGCCCATATTGATATCCAGAATATCAAAATTCCTGTGTTCGATCTTTTTGGCAGTTTCGCTCAAGATAACCGGGTCTCTGCCAAAAAGCTGCAAAGACACTGGTCTTTCCTCCTCCTTAACCAATAGGAGCTCTTCTGTATTTTTATTATTATATTGTATTCCTTTTGCGCTGACCATCTCCGTGTAGATTAAGTCAGCTCCCTGTTCCTTACATAACAGACGAAAGGGTAAATCCGTCACTCCGGCCATTGGCCCAAGTACCAGATTCCCCTCTGTATTTATATTGCCTATCTGCAAAATGAATTCCTCTTTCTAATAAGTCTTACACTAAGTTAAAGACTGCTTCTATTTCTTGTTTTTGTTGTAAATAACACGAAGACCTTTTAAGGTTAGAAGCTGGTCATATATCTGAATAACATCCGTGGAATCGGCTATTATTTTACCCAAGCCTCCCGTTGCGATAACTTTAACATTTTGAATTTTTGACTCTTCTATGATCTTGCGAACAATATATTCCGTTTGTCCGATATAACCGTACACCAGTCCTGCCTGCATGCTTGAGATTGTCTCGTTTGCAAGGATGGAATCAGGCTTTTTAATCTCTATTTCCGGAAGCTTTGCAGTCTCATTCCATAAAGCATCTGCACAGATCTTGATTCCGGGGCTGGTTATCCCTGCAATGAATTCACCTTTGGCACCAATCAAATCATAGGTAGTGGCAGTGCCGAAGTCAATAACAATAAGAGGACCTCCATAAATATCATACGCAGCCACAGCGTCTACTACACGATCAGCTCCCAGCTCCTTGGGATTTGCCATATTAATCATAAGTCCGGTCTTGGTTCCGATACCGACTTCCATGGGTTTGATATTTAAATACTTCATAATTCCATTTTTAAAGGAATGCATGATTCCAGGAACAACACTGGCAACAATAACAGCCTCTATATCTTTCGGTTCAATCCCTCTGTTTTTAAGCAATCCGCACATGGTAAATCCATATTCGTCTGAGGTACGCTGGAGCTTTGTGGTCATACGAAAGCTGGCTACAAGCTCTTCTTCTTTAAATACACCAAAGGTGATATTGGTATTTCCTACATCTATTACTAATAACATTTTTTCCTCCGTTTCTGTCTCCCTTAATCCGGCATGTCTTCTCCAAGGAAGAATACTCTGTAAAATAACTCAAGGGATTCCAGAAGTTCTTCTTTGCTTCTTTGTAATTCCTTGATTTTTAAAACACTTCCGATTTCATCATAAAGGAGGTCTCCTTCATCACTGCTTACCTGAAAGAGCAGGTTTCCCTCTTCGTCATATTCCAAGGTTAGTACTCCGCCTACATCTTCCGTAAAAAGTACGCACATAATCTTAAGCTCTTCTTTTATGCTGTCCGGCAATCCATTAAAATCCTCATTTAAATAATATTTCTGTTCATATGAGCTGCTTGCACATAGAACCACATTTTCCTGGTACATAAAACCTCTCTTTCGGATATAAAGTTCGCGATAAGCCCGCCTGGTATATTCTAACGTATTTCTATGCCTCCCATAAAGCATGTCCCACGAATATATACCGTAACATTACTATCCTTCTTATTATAATTTCCGTCTATCTTACTCTCCACCCCTCCCATAATAGGGGTGCAGCTTACTGACACAATTACATTTGAAGGCAGAAATATGGTTATCCCCCCCATGATACAGCTGACATCTATCACAATGTCCCTTGTTATAACTGCATTCCTTAAATCCAGCTCAATACCGCCTGCCAGGACTATTAACTCTGCTCCGGTAAACTCCTCTGTAAATATAACGTTTTGTGAGGAAAGAATACTGCTATAATGTTCTTTGCCGGCAACTTTATTTATGGTCTGTCTGAATTCCTCGTCTTGCTTTAAGTTATTCGTTTTACCATTCCCATAATCATAACTTCTATAACCTGTTTCATTTTTATAGCCGTCCTGGTTGATATCCTTCTCATAACCATCACGACTGAAGCTGTCCTCCTTATTACCTTGTTCTGCCTCATGTTCATAATTTGTTTGAGAAAATCCACCTTCATAACCGCTTTGCCTGAATTCACCTTCATAGCTGTCTTCTTTCGAGAAACTCCCGCTCTCATTCTCTTTTGAAGAATAACCTGTATTGCCTGCAGTTCCCTCTCCATCCGTCTTCTCTTGATTTGCATTCTTAAATAGAATCGATACGCCAATCAAAACTAAGATTGACGCAAAGAGAAGTCCGGAAAAGGTTCTGCTCTCAATCAAGCCGGTACTGGTACAAATCCAGAGAAGCCCCATTACTACAAGAAAGGTGCCCCATAAAATTTTTGTTACATCCTTTTTCATGTACAAAACCCCTTTACCTTATGAACCTGGTATTTAAATACAAAGTTCTTCTCTTAATAATATAAAAAAAAGGACAATAATTCAAGGGCAACTTATAAAAGTATTGACCGCAAAAAAGGGAGTGCTGCAACACTCCCACTGATTTTACTGTCAAATTTTTGCCAGGGTTTGATACACTCTAGTCAGCCTCAATGTTCTTCTTGAACAAAATCCAGGTACTGATAAAATAACACCCAAGCAATACAAGGATTATTAACAGCATTTCCGTTAATGATTCAAGGAAATCCTTTCTCCCAATTAAGGTCTCAATGATCAGATTCATCCATTTAATATAGAAGTTGCCAGTTATCAGCGCACTGATACCTGCTGTAAAGATAGGAAGTCCAAACCACAACCCCATCTGCCAGCAAATAATCCGATTAATGGAACGCTCTTCTACCCCTAACTTTTTGATAATTTGAAATCTCTGCTTAAATTCAGAGGAATCCGCCAGCTGTTGCAGTGACAGCACGGCAAAGCTGATTACAAACAATACAATTCCTCCATAGAATAACAGCAGTTTAAAAACCAGAGCTCCGGATATCCCTTCATTTCTTTGCAGCGTGCGCAGGCGAAGAGCTGTGGCATATTGCTCCTTTTCCTCCTGGCTGTTAATTATACTTTTCAACTCACTATTAACCTTTTGCGCAGCCTCAAAAGATAGTTTTTCTTGAGTCATCGCATAATAATTACTCTTTCCGAGAAGCAGCCCTTCACAGATATCATCAGGCACAATAATAACCCTGCCGTTATAATAAGGATAGATTACCTCACCAAGCCTGGCCCGGTGTCTCATCTCATCTGCCTGACTGAGGACTTTTTTATTTATCGTAATAGTTTCATTCTTTTCCAGGAATTTTTTGACTTCCTCTTCCACAACGCTGTACTGCCACTGCATAGTGAATTCTGTATCCTTTAAGTCGATTGTCTTAAGACCTGCCATAGTAAGGAGTTTATTATACTGAGATAAAGGCATTACCATATCCGGTTGCTCCATATTCATATTACCTGCTTTAAAATCTTCCCGTTTTATATAAAAGAAGTCCGCCTTACAGAAACTCTTTCGTTCTATCTCCTGCTCTTTAAAATAGTTGTCCGCATAAGAAAAATCCCCTTTTGGAAGAGTTTCATAGGTAGTATGTGAGTTAGCCTCTGTACTGATCTGTATGTCAAATACAGCTCTTTCCTTAAGATACCCCAGTGCCCATCCCGATAGAATGGGATCAATAATAAAAGTGGTAACAGCCAGCAAAATAGCTGCAGCCAATATAGACATGGTACGAAAATTAGAGGATAACCTTGCATTTAACTGACCTGTTATAAAAAGGATATTTCCTCTGTATTTAAGCTTTTTGGATTTCTCTTTAAATACCTGCATAAGAGCTGACAGGGCATAGAAAACGGTAAAGAGAAGGAATACAAGATACACCATAACAAAAACATAAGCCCTGTTCGTGGTACTGCTGTCAAAGGCCGGATGCCCTGCTACAATAAGCAGATTACAGATAACCAAAAGAGCCGCCAGTCCCGTTAGTAATATAACCGGCTTCTTAAGCGATAATAGTCTTCTCTTACTCACACATGCCATAAGAAAGGCAAGCACTGTGATTACAAACAAGGCAGGAAGCAGCAGATTAGCATAAAACAGAAGTATATCAGGTGGTGCCATTGCCCCGCCTGTTATTGCTTCTTTATATTTTCTGTGTAAATCCACTATATCAATGACTCTCTGCAGGGAGGCAGCACCACCAATCAGAATAAGTACGGGCATCAGATAGTCCTTCTTCAGATCATTCTGCAATTCCTTCTCAGCCCGTAGCATATCTATAATCTTTAATTTTTTGATCTTCCATATATTCAGTCCTCCTATTAATAAAAAGGTGCTTAAAAATCCTATAACCGTTATCGTGAATGTATCCAGGTACAGTGAAAAATGTAAGCGGTATTCTTCTTCAAAAAAATTCATGATATGCATCGTTAAAACCTGAGAAAAAAATACCCCCAGCAGAATGCCAATTACAATAGATATCAGTCCCATCATGAGGGTTTCAGCAAAAAAGAGAAGAGCCGTATGCTTTTGTTCCATACCCAGAAGTGTCTGTATGGCAAATTCCTTTTGTTTTCTTCGAAGCATATAGTTATTTACATATTGAATTAGAAATATCAGCAGTCCAGTAATGCCTATAACCGGAACGCGCATATACTGCTGAAGCATTTCAAGGTTATATTCTACGGGCAGAGAACTTACATAATAACTGCTGCATACCGATAAAAAAGCATAGAACAAACCTACACAGATTGTTAATGTAAGTATATATATGATATAATCCTTCACGGATTTTTTTGCATTGCGTATGGCGAGTTTACCGTACATCCCGTAAATCACCTCCAAGCAGTGTCATAACGTCCAGTATCTCACCAAAGAACTGTTTTCTGGTCTTATCTCCTCGGTTAATCTCATTAAATATTCTTCCGTCCTTTAGAAACAGTATTCTTTTCGCGTAACTGGCAGAGAACGCATCATGAGTTACCATAAGTATAGTTGCCTTAAGCTCTTCATTCATACTGATCAGTGTTTCCATAAGCAGCTGTGCTGATTTAGAGTCCAGGGCACCTGTAGGCTCATCAGCCAAGAGCAGTTTGGGCTTATTCACCACGGCTCTTGCACAGGCACATCTTTGTTTTTGCCCGCCTGATACCTCAGAAGGATATTTCCTCAAGATGTCTCCGATTCCAAGCTTATCAGCTATCTCCTGTACTTTGGCGGCTATTTCAGCTGTTGGTACCCTGTTAATGGTCAGTGCATATGCAATATTCTCTTCCAGGGTAAGCGTATCCAGAAGATTGAATTCCTGAAAGACAAAGCCCAGATTCTTTCTCCTGAATTCTGCCAGCTTTTTGTCAGCAATTTCAGTGATATCGGTTTCCTCCAAAAAAATGTGTCCGGCACTAACGGTATCAATGGTTGAAATGACATTTAAAAGTGTAGTCTTGCCGGAACCGGAAGCCCCCATAACACCAATAAATTCTCCTTCTCCAACAGAAAAGCTGATATCATCAATAGCTTTGGTTACATTGGATTTGTTGCCGTAATATTTCTCAATATTCTTTATTGTAAGTAGTTCTTTCATTTCCGCTCCTTTTGTATTGCTCAGTATCGTAAGCCTTAAGGTTATTTACATTATCCTTTATTTAGGAGGTAAAATATATAGAAATAACTTACTTACTTCTTACAATTTTGTAAGAAGTAAGTAAGTTATTTCAGAAGTACAGTAGCTTTCCAGTCATACCCTCATACAGGCTTTCTGGATCTTTGGTTTTAAGCCGGCATAGTCCTGTCCATTTACTGCTTATACAAGGCAGCGTGCATTAGCCTGCCAGTAGAAAATACCATACGAATAGTAGTTCCGTTGTTCTTTTCAGATTCTGCTTCTATTCCTATATCCAGCTTATCACAGAGCTTTTTACACAAATACAATCCCATTCCGGTAGACTTCTCCGTCTCATGCCCATTTTTTCCGGTAAAACCTTTCTCAAAGATTCGCGGCAGATCCTCCCTTGCTATCCCCACTCCATTGTCGGTAATCTGGAGTGTTGTTTTGCTCCCCTTAACCTCCGTTTTAAATGCAATACTGTCAGCACCGTATTTCACTGAGTTTACGATACACTGATCTAATATAAATACAATCCATTTACTGTCAGTAAAGACACTCTGGTCACATGAAAGATTTATCTGTACCTTTTTCTCCAATAAGAGATGTTTATTGTTTTGTAAAGCTTTCTTTACCACATCTTCCAGACTTACCTCTCTGATCAGGTAGTCCTTCTCCACATTGTTGCTTCTTGCAAAATATAGTACCTGATCCACAAATCGATTAGCACGTTCAAGTTCCTGCTTAATTTTTCTTGTTTCTTCTGTGGGGCTATTTTCACATATCAGTTTTATTGCAGAGATAGGTGTCTTTACTTCATGGACCCACTGCTCAATATATTCCGTATAATTGCTGCTTTCGTGTCGGATACGTGCTATCTCCTCAAGCATTGCTCTATTACTTATCCGTAATACCTTCTGCCACAGGATATCCTCCTGCCTGCGGGGTTTTAACAGGATATCGGAAATAAGGTATTTCTGATCCAGCTCATCAAGGCTTAAAAATAGTATATTATAGTAGTGTTTTCTTATGTGATAATCTATTAGATAATAAAAGAAAACACCAAAACCCCAGCCGCTTAACAGAAGCAATGCAGTATCAGATGAATCCCTTTCCTTCCCAAGAAACATAGAAAATGCTATTGCTCCCAGTATCTGCAGAACTAGGGGTATGCTTTTGTCCTTTATATAATCCGCTAATTTCAAGCTGATAACCATACCTTTCTAATAACTTTTTTCTACTCAATATAATAACCTTGTCTGTGTTTTGTCTCAATGAAATCAAACACCTTGATTTCCTCCAGTTTCTTACGGATACGAGTCATGTTAACACTTAAGGTATTATCATCCACAAATAACTCATTGTCCCAGAGATAATCTATCATATCAGCTCTTGAAACAATTTTTCCTGCATGGCGAAAGAGATATGCCAGAATTCTTGTTTCACTTTTCGTAAAGTCTATGGTATTACCTGCATGTGTTACTTTACCATTTTCCATATTTAGCATAATTCCTTTATGCTCAAGACGCATCTGATTCTCATCTTTGTATACTCTTTTTAACAGCAGCGCTATCCTTGTCAGTAATATAGAAATGTTGTACGGTTTGGTGATATAATCGTCCCCACCCATCATTAGGCTCTGCAGCTCGTCCATATCCGAATCGCGGCTGGTCACAAAAATAATAGGAAGATTTGAAAAGGAACGCAGCTTCATACACACCTGATGTCCGTCTTCTTTCGGCAGATTAATATCCAACAATACAATATGGGGCTGCAGTTCCTTAATCTGCTCCGTTATCCCATTAAATTCCAGGACATCACAAACTTCATAGCCATTATTGGTCAGCAGCAGATGCAGTTCGCTGCGTATCATCCTGTCATCTTCTACTACTGCTATCCTATACATGCGTTTCCTCCTGACTTTATTAACCTTTATCTCTATTGTAGCAAAAGCAGTTAAATTTATCCACCTAAATTAGAACCAGACACCACATTTGCTCCCGCTTCCCAGTAGATCTTTCACGGGCTCTCCTAACAGGTTCTGCAGTTATGGTTCTGCCGTTTACAAAAAGACTGCAGCCAGAATATATATCCGGCTGCAGTCTTTTTTCATAATTAGAAGGTTATAAAATCTATCAAATTATAGTGGTAAGCTTGTGGGAAGGGGAATTATTTAATAAAGGAACCATCTTTGATCTGTTCGATGTATTCAAGATATTTTGTCTTAATATCATCGGTTACCTTATCACTGAAAGTTCCGACACTTAAACTGCCGTTTGAAAGGTTGCCATAAATGGTCTTATTTCCGTAGGTACCATTTTTTAAGTCTTCCATACAGAGTTTTAACATAGTTGCATTATCAGTAACTACACTTCCAATAACTACTTCAGACTTCTGCGTTGCAAGAATGTCACTGGGCTGTCCGATATCAAATCTGTCAGTGTAGTTCGCAAGTGCTTCACGGGCACCGGAGTCTACTGCACTGGCATCACCAAACATAACATCTACATCATTCATGCTGACCATGGAATCAGCAATCTCCTTACCCTTTGCAGAATCGGAGAAAGAACCTGCATAAGCAGAGAATACTTCCACAGCAGGATTAACTGCTTTTGCTCCGGCTTCGTAATTAGCCAACTTGGCTTTTGTTGTATCAAGTTCCATACCACCAATAAAACCCAGTTTTCCAGTCTTTGTCATAAGTCCTGCAAGTGCTCCTGCCATATAACCGATCTGTTGTGCATCAGGAAGGATGGAAACGATATTCTCTGTCTCTACTGTTCCGTTTAATAAAGCAAATTTAACATCGGGATAATCCGCCGCAACTTCTTTTACAGCATCTGTATACTGATTACCGGGTGCAAAGATTAAATCAATTCCAAGATCGCAGTAGCTTCTGATACTGGAAGTAAAATCTGCTGTTGTAAGGCCGTCTGTATAAAGTGTTTCAAAACCGCTGTCT
This sequence comes from Anaerocolumna sp. AGMB13020, assembly GCF_033100115.1. NCBI lineage: Bacteria > Bacillati > Bacillota > Clostridia > Lachnospirales > Lachnospiraceae > Anaerocolumna > Anaerocolumna sp. AGMB13020. The sequence goes on from NZ_CP136910.1 coordinate 2,436,908, forward strand.
TCTGCCGCTGAAACCATTGCGTTATAACAGGCTGCACCCCAGCCGCCATCTGAGATGGATGAATCCAGTATCATGGCTACCTTATAAGTCTTGTCAGCAGCCGGAGTTGTTTCTGAACCGGAAGTTTCCGTACTTCCTTCAGCAGCTGCTGTAGGGGTTGCAGTATTACTAGAGGTGTTGGTGTTTGCCTTGGAGCCGCAGCCTGCAAGACTTGCGACCATAGCTACAGTCATGGCGATAGCTAATAATTTTTTTCTCATAATGATTTCCTCCTGGTTTTGTAAAAGTAGGTTGTAAAAGGTATATAATTCAGGAAGCCTTGGGGATTAACCTCCTGTAATTAACCAAAACGACTGCAAATTAACGCTCTTCTCTGAAATAAGGCTTTCCGTTAGCCTTCGGGCCAGCTTTCTTGATACCAAAGAAAGCAAGTACAAAGAGGGTACAGATATAAGGAATCATCGCCAGAAGCTGATATGGCGTTTGGGAGCTTAATACCTGAAGACGCAGCTGAAGGGCATCGGTAAATCCAAAAAGCAGTGCAGCGATTAATACACCGCCTGGCATCCACCTGCCGAAGATAACTGCTGAAAGGGCAATAAAGCCACGTCCGGATACTACTCCATCAGTATACGTACTGATATAACAGGTGGTCAGATAGGCTCCGCCTACCCCCGCTAAAGCACCGCAGATGATACAGGCAAGGTACTTTTGCTTTACTACATTAATACCCAGTGATTCTGCTGCTTTGGGATATTCACCAACAGCTCTGAAGTTAAGTCCTGCCTTGGTCTTCTGAAAGAAAATATAAGACAGTGGTACCAACAGATAGGCAATGTAAACGATAATTGTATGCTTAAAGAATACCGGACCGATTAAAGGTATCTTGCTTAAGAATGGTATAGGCATGGGTGTCATTAAGGTCGCCTGAGCCAGGGTCGAGGATATGCCGAAGTAAACCTTATAGATAAAAGAGGCAATTGCCGGAGCAAAGATATTTATAGCCATACCATAAACAATCTGTTCTGCCCCCAAGGTAATGGTACAAAAAGCGTATACCATATTTATAAGGATTCCTCCTGCTGCTCCAGCTAATAAACCCAGATAGGGGTTTCCTGTTATGTAGCAGACCATAAAACCAGCCAGGGCACCAAAAGCCATGATACCATCCAGTCCGATATTAACCTGTCCGGCTCTTTCCGAATAAAGCTCTGCCAGCGCAACGATTAAAATGGGGGTTGCCATACGAACAGTGGACAGGAGCAGCTCCTGTAGAAAGGTCATATTTAAAAAATCCATTATGCTTTACCCTCCTGTGCTTTTTTAGACAGCATGTTGGTAAGTACCTGCCTGATCTTTGGCAGGTTGGTTAAGGCACTGCCGGCTACGGCAAAGACAATAATCAACGCCTGTATAATATCAATAACAGAGGTAGGCATTCCGCTTCCTGCCTGCATGGTAGTTGCTCCTGTGCGCAATACCGCAAAGAGATACGCTACCAGAACTGTCCCGATTGGGTTAAGCTGGCCGATCAAAGCTATCGCTACTCCATCAAAACCATACCCGTCACCAAATCCAGCCATCAGCCTGAACTGTGTCCCATGAAGTTCAACACTTCCGCCTAGTCCGGCTATCGCTCCGGAGATAACAAAGGATACCAGCATAAATTTCTTAACGGAATAACCATTATAACGGGCTGCTGTCTGATTTAACCCTACCGCTCTAAGCTTAAATCCAGCTGCCGTATGGAACAGAAAATAATATAGGAAAAGTGCTAATACAATGGCAAAGATAATTCCTGCATGAAGCCTTGTTCCCTCCATAATCCTTGGAAGCTTAACTGGAACAGCCGCTGTCTGAGGAACACTTCCATCCCTTAAAGGACTGGAGTAGAGATACCCCATAAACAGGATGGCAATATAATTCAGCATAATGCTTACAATCATTTCATTTAAGCCTCTGGAAATTTTTAAGATACCGGGAATGCAGCCCCATAAACCGCCGGCTAAGATACCTGCCAACAGACTGATAATCAGCAAAGGTATACCGGATATTCCAGTCAGTGATGTGGATACCCAGATGCTGGCAACCGCTCCCATTGCAAACTGCCCTTCTGCACCTAGATTGAATACTCCGCACTTATAGGCAAAGGTTGCCGCAAGCCCCGTAAAGATCAATGGTACAGACTTAACAATGGTCTCTCCGAAATTGGCTTTTGTACCAAAAGCTCCTTTTAACAAAAAAGAGAAGGCTTCTCCCGGATTTCCTCCAATTCCAGCAATTAGTATGGCACCCGCAAGAAAGGAAATCAGTATAGATACCAGTGGTACCAGTATCTGTATCAGAAGTCGTTTTATTTTCATTTATACTGCCTCCTTCTTCGTAATCTCTTTTCCGGACATTGCAAGAGATATTTCATTAATAGGCGGATTCTCTCCCGGATAGACACCCGCTATCCTGCCTTCATACATCACTGCTATGCGGTCAGAAAGTTTTAGCACTTCATCAAAATCAGCACTGATAAGTAGGATTGCACAGCCTTTGTCTCTTGCTGCTATCATCAGATCATGGACATATCTCGTAGCTCCGATATCAAGGCCTCTGGTAGGATGTACGGCTATCAAAAGATCCGGCTTTTCTTCCAGTTCTCTGGCAAGCACTACTTTCTGCTGGTTACCACCTGAGAGATTTCGAATTTCCTGCTCTATGGTTGCGCATCGGATATCATATTTTTCTTTCATTTCATTGGCATATTCAGTAATAGCCTTGCGTTTTAGAAACAAGCCCTTTAATACGGATATCTTCTCTTTGTAGAGGCTTTTCATTATCAGGTTTTCTTTCACGCTCATGTTTCCTACAAGCCCCATTTTATTTCTATCTTCCGGTACATGGGACACATTCGCTTTAATAAAGTCTCCCGGTATAAACCGTGCCACTTTCCGTTCATTTACTGCAACACTACCTTCCTGAGGACAGAGTACCCCCGTGACCAACTGGGCCAGCTGGGATTGACCGTTACCGTCAACACCTGCAATGCCAAGTATTTCTCCCTTGTTGATATTTAAGGAGATTTCGCAGACACCGTTATGCTTGGATTCCTTATGATAGCTTACATTATCAAGTTCCAATACCTTCTCAGCCTTTCCTTTGACCTTCTTGTAGACGTTATTCACCAGCTCTTTTCCTATCATGAGGGTTGCAAGTTCTGTTTCGTTGGTGTTTTCCTTTTTAAGACTCTTAATGGTCTGGCCGGTACGGAGAATGGTTATACGGCTGCTGATTTCAAGTACCTCTCTCATCTTATGGGATATAAAGATAACGGATTTTTTCTCAGCGGTTAACTTTCTGATAATTTTAAAAAGTCCTTCTACTTCAATATCCGTGAGTGCTGCTGTTGGCTCATCCAGGATCAGGAGCTCTGCACCTCGGTATAAAGCCTTAAGTATTTCTACACGCTGCTGTGCACCAACAGATATTTCCGTTACCGGCTTATCAATCTCGATATCCAATCCGTAACGGTCTGCCAGTTCAAGAATCTCCTTGCGAAGGACTTCTTTCCTGATGAACATTGATTTATCCTTTGTAATCCCAAGAATAATGTTCTCAAATACCGTAAGGGCTTCCACTAGCATAAAATGCTGATGTACCATTCCAATCCCAAGCTTTACTGCTCTGGAGGGTGTATCAATTTTAACTTTGGCACCCTTAAGATATATTTCACCGCCTGTTGGCTGATACAGACCTGTAAGAATATTCATCAGAGTACTTTTTCCAGCTCCGTTCTCACCAAGAAGTGTATGTACTTCTCCTTCCAGCACCGTAAAGTTTATATCCTTATTGGCATATACCTCTCCGAACTTTTTTGTTATGTTTTCCATCTTGAGATACTCGCTCATTATAATAACCATGCCTTTCTCATAACCTGCAAACATTAGAATGCCGCAAATATTAATTCACACTAATACCATTCATGGATACCAGATTAACAATAAGTCAATTACAAAACAAAAAGTCTGGCTTGCCAGACTCCAGCACTGACGCGTTGTCACCAGAATGACCAAACCCAAATGCGTCATATGCCTCCACCCAGCAGGGCTTTATGCAATGGAACATAACTTCCTAATACATAAAAAAAAGTGCAGATACATCCAGAAGGATTTATCTACACTATTGTATACCTGATTTATTACTATTCATTTTGTCTCACTTAAAGTCAGCAGTAATTTGATAGTTACTATATCATTATTTGATTGAACAGTCAATACTTTTTTTCACCAAAGAATATTCGAATATTTATGCAGAAAACCTTTTAATAATTGATTTTCATTCTCAATTCAATCCACCTGCAAGACTCTTATCTCTTATCTTAACTCTTATCTTAACTCTTATCTCTTATCTTAAATCTTAAATCTTATCTCTTATCTTATCTCTTTACTTAACGCTTATCTTCTTGGGTATCAGCCTTAAACATACCCATGAAGTCCCCTGACCGATACTTCACCGGAGATGATTTCTCTGATTTCTTCTTTACTCTCTACCAAAAGAGCCCCTTGTGCATTAATTCCCAGAGCCGTTCCGGTATATTCCCCGTCTTTTTCCAGTACCTTTACCTGCTTTCCTCTGTTAACCAGATACTCTTCATATTCCGCTTTCAGCTCAGTTAAATCTCTTCTATTAAGGAACTGCTGGTAATATTCCTCCAAGCAGTTTAATATCCTGCCTATCAATAGATTCCTGTTAATCTTACTGCCTTTTTCCAGAGCAAGTGAAGTTGCACTGTCCCTTAAATCCTCCGGAAATTCCATTCGGTTGGCATTTATGCCTATTCCAATTACAATATCCGGTGTTCCCTGGGATAAGCCTGCCATTTCCGTCAGGATACCGCAGACTTTTTTACCATCTATAATAATATCATTGGGCCATTTAATGAAGGAGGAAAGCCCAGTCTGCTGCCTTATGGCACTATTGACTGCAAGAGCTGCAATAATTGTAAGCATGGGGCAGATTTGTGCCGGCAGCTTCGGCTGCAGAGCAAGGGACATCCATATACCGCCTTCATGAGGTGAACTCCAGTCTCTTCCGAGTCTTCCTCTTCCTTTGGTCTGCTCCTCTGCCAAAATGAGTGTCCCATGAAGCTTATTCGCTTCTCCCCTATGCTCTGCCAATAACCTCTTGGCTTCCGTATTGGTTGAGTCTATCTGGTCATGGTAATATATCTTGCTGCCAAATGACTTTCCAGACAATACACCTTTCATCTCCTCTAAGTTCAATTTACCGGTTTCATTCATATATTTCATTGATTTCCTTTTCTGTTTAAATAATATCATTCCCTGCTTCGGTGTAATCAGGTATATCTGTTAGTATTTTATTGATTTCTCATTTATGGCAATAGCGCTTTTAAGCCACCTCTGTAAGCCTAAATACTGAACGGTTTCTTTATATCATGGCCAAAAAAGAAGCTGCTACAAAATATATGATAACTCCTACCGCAAAAAAACCGATACTGTTTTTCTTATTGCTACTCTTTAAACGCTTCACTCCGTTTAATATATTTATGGTACCTGCCAAAAAGAGAACAACTGACATAAGCAGGATGTTATCCTGATCCATAAAATAGAATACTGCTAAAATGATTATTACGCACCCTATTGCAACATTTATAATATCCAGTGCTAGTTTCTGTTCCTTAATTACTGTTATCAGTTTATTCATACTACCGTTCCCATCTGCGTGTTTGGTACGCTTATATAATCAGGGGAAGTGCCAGTGCTCTTAGTTCCTCCCCTGCTGAGAGATGCCGCTTTCAGGCATCAAATCTATCCTTGCCTTTTAATCATATAGAATCATGGTTCCTGCGTCAAGTATCAATACTGCCTTATTAAAAAAGCCAGAATTCATGAATGACCTTAAATCTATTCACAAATCCTGACTATGATAAGTTGAAACTTTATGAAGAATAACTTTTATTCTGAAAGATACTTTCTATTCCGAAAGATACTTTTAATTCCCAAGGGTTGCAACCATTACTGCCTTTATGGTATGCATTCTGTTTTCTGCTTCATCAAATATAACATCTGCATGAGCTTCAAATATTTCTTCCGTAACCTCATAACCCTTTACCGCCGGAAGGCAGTGAAGAAAGATTGTTTTCTCAGTACCCACAGCTTTCATAAGACCGGAATTAACCTGATAAGGCTTTAGCAGCGCAATACGTTCTCCTGCCAGTGCCTCTTCACCCATGGAACACCATACATCAGTATATACGGCATCAGCCCCCTGAACTAAAGCAATATTATCAGTGATTGTTATCGTCCCGCCGGAGGTTTTATTGTATTCCTGGCATTCAGCCACAAGTGCTTCATCCGTCCACAAGGGTTCAGGAGACAGCACAGTAAAGTTAAGTCCCAGTTTGGCACTTCCAATCATGAGACTATTAGCCATATTATTACGTCCGTCACCTACATACACCAGATGAAGCCCTTTTAACGTACCAAACTGCTCTTTTAAGGTCAGGAAATCTGCCAGGATCTGAGTAGGATGATCCAAGTCGGTTAATCCGTTCCAGACAGGAACACCGCTGTATTTCGCCAACTTCTCTACGGTCTCCTGCTTAAAGCCTCTAAACTCAATACCATCAAACATACGCCCAAGTACTCTTGCTGTATCTTCAACACTTTCCTTGTGCCCCAGCTGAATATCATCTTTTCCAAGATATTCAGGATGTCCGCCTTCATCAATACAACCTACAGTAAATGCACATCTGGTTCTGGTGGAAGGTTTTTCAAATATTAATGCGATATTCTTCCCCTTAAGACTGTTTCCGGTAATACCTTGCTTTTTCTTTGTCTTTAGGACTTTGGCAAGGTCTATGAGATATTCAATTTCTTCCGGTGTATAATCTTTTAAGGTTAAAAAACTGCGTCCTTTTAAATTCATTCTCGTCTCTGCTACTTTAACCTTCCTTTACGTATGAAAGATTAAAATCTGTCCTGCCTTACTCACCTGCATAGCCGGACAATGCATACCTCCTTTTTTTGATTTCAGCTTTAATATGTTTATTTATTCATATTACTTTATTTTTATGCACATGTCAAGATTCATTTCCTTTCTTTGCTCATATTACATCTTGTAAAATCTGCTGAAAATTACAGATTTACCGTTAAAAAGAATATAAACAGATTTTCTATCAGCTCCCTTTTTTATTGTTTTTCTAATGAACTGTCCTCTTCGACCCTTGAAAATAAAGGAATAATGCTTAATTCTCAGTTAACAGATATAGAAAGAGCTTCCATCTCTTCCATTAATCTGCATATCAGCCTTAAAACAAACCTGAATTTATTCAATAACTCTTTCTGCTTTTATGAACAGGTATTTACAAAGGTTGCTCTTATAATTATTTATTATTTTATTTATTAATAATTTGTATAAGAAGTTTTATTTTATAAGATCTTAATAAATCAAAAAAGACAAAGAAGAACAGAATCTAATTCTTCTTTGTCTTTTTGCAGGATTTAAACATTCCCCTGCCAACAATCTCCTTATTCAATTTACAGCAGTTAAGTTAAGATACAATGATTTTATGCCACAGGAAGTATTATTAGCTTTATGACCAGGGTAAGAAATAATTCTATTTCATAACCTCTTTTCTGGCTCTTTTCATAATTCTCTCTAATACGTTTTATCAGTTCTTCTTCCGTATAAATTGCAAATTTGGATATATGGACGGTCTTTGCAGCAAGCTCCAGAAGGCTTAAATATAATTCCTGATAGGTCCAGTTCTTTTGGAGTCTTAAGCTACCTGCTAGATTCTGACATACTCCTTCTAAAAAGCGCCGGGTATATACCTCCGCAGCTCCAATATCCAGCTTGTAATATTCCAAAAAAGCCATTTTTACAGCTTCATTTACATGAATGAGCCGCATTACTGCCTCTTCTTCGCTTAAACCAGCTTTAAGATAATAAATTTTTCCGCTTAAACCTCTTATACTACGCATGCCGTCAAAATAGCCAAGATCTATATTTCTTCGACTCTTCTCAGAATTAAATTCCAGCATGCCCCCCAGATTTATTCTGGGCGATATCTGTGTAATAGTAACATCCTCTGGAATTTTTACGCTTTTTAGCAGGCCCATTCCAAAGATACGAATAACAATGATATCCTTATAATTCCTGTTAATAAGCATATCTACAGGAACATTGTTGAACATCCCACCATCCAGGTAGCGCTGTCCATTCAGCTTCTCTCTTTTAAAGGCCGGCAATAGTGCACTTGCAAGGAGGTAATCTTTCAGATTTTCTTCTTCTATTTCCTGAGCCGTTATCTCAAGTTCTTTCAGCTTATCCACAAGAAAGGTTCCAAAGACGAATTCCATCCCCGACTGCTTTATCTTTTCCACATTTATGAATTTATTGATTAATTCTTTTAGCGGTGCTATGTCGATACCCCGGTCTGCGATTACTCTGGTGGTATCTTTCGTAAGAGATTTTAAATCCAGATTTTTTATGTCCTTTTTCATAAGACACTGCATCTGTTTATCATTTACATTCATGATATCCGAATAAGTAATATTCTTCCATAACTCTTCAGCAGCTTCATAATCCCCCATGCACATCAGGGCCCCGTTTAAAGCTCCAACAGATACACCGGATACACCTTTTATCTTAACTCCGCATTCTAAAAGAGCCTTCCAGACACCAATCTGGTAGGCTCCTTTTGCTCCGCCGCCTTCAAGAACAATTCCGTATTCCTTGGTTAAATCAAATTCTTTCGCCATACTTACTCCCATTCAGGTTATTTGCATGTTTGGGTCTGCCTGGTTCATAGTCCTAATACAGATTTGTAATCCAGCATATAAAAGAGCGGATTATCTTAACTCATATTGTTTTAGTTGTTATATTTCAAATTTACGTTGTTTAAATAAGACATTATTTACATCGTATATTTACATTTATAATTACGTCTTATTTACATTGTTTAATTCTACATTTTCTAATTACTTTTATAGCTAATCTCTTATTAAGCTGCTTATGTCTGTTATTAACTTATTGATTTTCCAAATTGTCTTCGGCAACTGGCTCTCTATGAATATAGTTGCTGATTAAATCCTGATTCAAAATCTCTTCTGAGGTCTTTTTGATGGTAATCGCCTTATTATAGTCCTCTTCATAAACAGAGGCATCTACCGGCTCATCTGTACCTATTTTCCAAGCTCTGCTTCCGTCAAATACACCCTCTCTGGATATCTCGAACATGGTATCATTGTGAATAAAGGAACCCTCAAAAAGATATGCCGTAAAAGCAACAAATCCATCTTTGGCATTGCTTAAATCCTGCCCGAGAATATAAGGCTGATTAAACTCCAATCCCATAATATTTGCAATTGTTGGGAGGAAATCAATCTGTCCGCCAGTGGTTGAAATAGTCTCTTTTACTCCGCTTCCCGGTACATGAATCATAAGAGGGATTCTTAGCATCTCATCATAGTCATAAGCTCTTCCCAGGTAGTTTTCCATCATTTCTTTGTTATTATCCATGTTCAGGTTAAGACCATGGTGATCGCCATACAGTGCAATTACAGTGTTATCGTACAGTCCTGCATCTTTTAACTCCTGTAAAAACTCTCCGAAGGCCTCATCAAAATAACGTACGGTCTTTAAATAAGAACCGAATTTAGTATTTTTATCTTCTTCTTTTAACTGTAAGGTTACATCTTTATCTTCTATTACAAAAGGATGATGGCTTGTTAATGATATTATAAAACTGAAAAAGGGCTTTTCTTCCTTAGACAGTATATCTGCAGCCTGTCGGAACATGGATTTATCAGATATACCAAGGCCTATAATATCGCTCTGATCCAAATCCTCCATACTGTAGAAATTCTCAAATCCCTGTCCCGGGTATGCTGCTTCACGATTCCAGAACTCACCTTTGTAGCCGTGAATGGCCAGTGTATCATACCCCTTATCTCTCAGCAGCCAAGGAAGTCCGTTAAAGGTATTGTTCTGATACAAAGTATAGCACTCTCTGTCTATAACCGGGTAAAGGCTGTTTAAGGTAGAGAATTCTGCATCTGCAGTGTTACCTTTACCTATGTTCGTGTAATATCGGTCATAATATAAGGTATCCTTCTGTAAAAATGCATTCAGATTCGGTGTTATTACCTGTCCGTTATACTGTGCACCAATTACAAAGTTCTGTAAAGCTTCTACCTGTAATACAATCAGGTTCTTACCCTCTCCGATATTCTTATATTTGAGTCCGCTGACCTGAGGCGTAACTTCCTTTACCGTATCCAGTACCTGCTCTTCAGGTACTTCCTCTGTAACGATATTATCTGCAATTGCATTATAGATATCGTTAACATGGTTAGAAAAGAATTCTACACTGTTTACCTTATCAATGGCCTTACTGTCAAAAGGATTTACTACTAACAGTAAGAACAGGCCTACAAAACTGATTGCAAGATATTTAAGTTCTCTTTTATAACTCCAGCCGGTACGATTGCTGTCCTGCTTCAAGAGCTTTTTAAAATAGTAATAAATAAATGGTATATCAGCAAACAAAAGGAAGCTTGCAGGTATCAGTGTCGCTACAAAACTTTCCGGAACCGCTGCTACATTGGCTGCCTGCCATAATTGCTTAATGGAAACTGTCTGATTATAATAGTTGTAATACATCGTGTCAGCAAACATTAACAGGCTTAACAAGCTGTAAACCACCAGGAATATTATATTCTTTCTCTTAAGCCTGCTTCGTATAAAGCTTAGGAAAATCAACCCTAAGGCCATTACACTGACCAGTATAAAGGTAATATCAGATATATCCACGTTTATAAGCTGGTAATAAACTACCAATTTGATTGCAAAGAATAATAAAATCATATAGGGAGACTTGATGATCTCCTTCATTTTTTCCACTTACATCCTCTCCTTAACAACAACTTTACATATAATTTAACTCATTTAACTCTAATTTATAATAGCTCATTGCCAAATTTTTATCAAGGAGTGAATTCTTAAGTTTATCTTAACGATTTCAAAAATTTTACTCCTTCTGTTGAATGCTCTCCAAAGGTACCGGTATATTTTCCGCATGCTCCGGTCTTGCATCCCCTCTTTTCACAGGTGCCAGATAACCGGCTGCATTTACTAATACCCTTTGAATATCCTTATTATAGTAGGTAGGATATTCTTCGTGACCCGGACGGAAATAGAAAATCTTACCTCTTCCTCTGTTAAAGCAGCAGCCGCTTCTGCATACTTCCCCGCCTTCAAACCAGCTGATAAAAATCAATTCATCGGGGTTTGGTATCTCAAACTGTTCCCCATACATTTCTTCTTTGGGAAGCTCGATATATTCTCCAATACCTTCTGTAATAGGATGCCCTGGTTCCACTACCCATAATCGTTCTTTCTCATCAGCAACTCTCCATTTTAAATTACAGGAGGTTCCCATTAAACGTCTGAAAATTTTGGAATGATGGCCTGAATGCAATACCACAAGTCCCATACCATTTAAGACTCTGTTCTGTACCTTTTCAACGATTTCATCACTTACTTCATTGTGTGCCATATGTCCCCACCAGAACAGAACATCTGTACTTTCAAGAACCTCATCTGTCAGTCCATGGAATTCTTCATCCAGAGTTGCCGTGCGAACTTCAAAGTTCTCTCCTGTAAAGCAGTCAGCTAAAACCTTATGAATTCCTTCCGGATAGATCTCCTTGATTTTTCCTTCCATTTTCTCATGACGGTATTCATTCCATATTGTTACACGTATCTTATTACTCATGTTTACACCCATTGTATACCCCAGGCAAGCCTGTGATTCTGCCACTCGTTATAATATGCGAAAGAACTTGCTGTGGCAGCCTTTCTTTTTATTTTCTCTCACACCTAGTCTTTAGAGTTAACATTACTATGTTTCATAATTTTATGTTTATTAATTCTATGTTTTCTAAATTTATCTTTTCTAATTTTTTCTTTTCTAATTTTTTCTTTTTAAGCAATTCAAGTATCAAAAGCTTTTCGTAATCAATCTTTTGTTTCTTTAAGCACTAAACCTAATCCTACTTTATTCTTTTCTTATTTAACAAGCATGTCAAAAGATCGCTTCCATACAATTTCAGGCGAAATGTACAAGGCAGAAGGAACGAATGTGCCTATGGAAATGTATTAGAAGTCCTTTTCTCTGAAGATTATGTGCTATAACTTCAAACAGATTGTCTGAGCGCAGCGAGTTATCTGTTTGAGGTTATGTCAAGCACAAAATCTTCAGAGAATTAGGACTTCTTATACATTGGAATTGAAGCATGAGTTCCTTCTGTCTTGTGCAGTTCGCCGTCCCCTTGTAAAAACCCTCACTTTTGACATTCAAATCATATATTATCTAATAACTCTAGTATTACCTTTATCCAAGAAATAACCATACTATTCCTTTACTTTCTTGTCAATCGGTTTTCCGTAATTAATTACAAAATTGAAAGAATAAAGAATATATAACCCGACACACAAAACTGCCCCGCTTCCATCAATCGGACAGAGGCAGGGCAGTTCGTCCATATTACTGTTTATCGGATACTACTTCCGTAATGGATTTTGCAAGACCTGCAATACCCTGAATCTCAGAAGGAATAATAATCTTAGTAGCCTTTCCGTCCGCTGCCTTTTGGAAAGCCTCAAGGCTCTTAATCTGAAGAACAGCCATGCTGGGATTCGCTTCATTTAAGAAACGGATACCGTCAGCATTTGCTTTCTGAACAGTAAGAATAGCTTCTGCTTGACCTTCTGCTTCTCTTATGGTTGCTTCCTTCTGCGCTTCTGCATGAAGAATTGCTGATGCCTTATCTGCTTCCGCTTCCAGAATAGTTGACTGTTTCTTACCCTCTGCCACAAGAATCTGTGAAGTCTTCTCACCTTCTGCACGAAGGATAGCCTCTCTTCGCTCTCGCTCTGCCTTCATCTGTTTCTCCATGGCATCCTGAATAGCTGCAGGAGGAATGATGTTTTTTAATTCTACACGATTTACCTTGATTCCCCAAGGGTCCGTCGCTACGTCCAAAGAAACTCTCATTTTTGTATTGATGATTTCTCTGGAAGTAAGAGTCTGATCCAGCTCCAGATCACCAATAATATTACGAAGTGTGGTTGCTGTCAGGTTCTCAATTGCAAGGATAGGACGCTCCACACCGTATGCAAACAGTTTCGGATCTGTAATCTGGAAGAATACTACCGTATCAATCTTCATGGTTACATTGTCCTTGGTGATAACGGGCTGAGGAGCAAAATCTACTACCTGCTCCTTTAAGAGAACTTTTTTTGCCACCTTATCAATGAAAGGCACCATAAAATGAATACCTACATTCCAGGTTGCCTGATATCCACCCAGACGCTCTACTACATAAGAATAAGCCTGAGGAACAATGCGTACACAGGACGCTACTACTAATAAAAATAGAACTACTATAATAATTAATGCATATGGCACTTTAAACACCCTCTCTTTCTACCTCTACGATTAGTTTCACACCGGAAACTTTTTTTACTATGACTTTCTTTCCTACCTGGATGATTGTATCATCGCTGGATCTTGCTGTCCATTCCAGTCCATTCAGCAGCACCACACCGGTACTGTTAAAATTGTCGATTAACTCAAGGACTTTACCGGAACTTCCCTCCAAGGCCTCATAGTTGGTCTTTTCACGCTTATTATTGAAATATTTCATTGCTATTGGTCTTGTAAAGTACAGTAAGACTAATGATACTGCAACGAATATACCAATCTCTAAGATCAGATTATCTGTGAACAGGGATAGCAGGAATGCGGCTAATGCACCTCCGGCAAACCATATGGATGTCAATCCCAGTGTTATGATTTCGATAATCAGAAGTACTGTCAGAGCAACGAGCCAATAAATTGAGTCCACGGAATATTACCCCCTTCCGTAAATTTGATACTTACATTCTACTTCATAAATGAAGAAATAACAATATCTGCATGACATCTTTTAGCTTTCTTAAAGAAATCTAATCAATCTTTAATCTTTCCTGTCTTTTCTGACGGTAGATCTCATACAGAAGGATGGAAGCAGCAACTCCGGCATTTAAAGACTCCACCTTTCCCTCCATGGGAATAATGATATTACTGGTTGAAAGTCCTGCTGCCTCTTCACTGAGCCCTCTGGCTTCATTTCCGATTAGGATAGCTGTCTTCGCCGGATAAGTAATCCTATCATATTCTAATGCTGCCTGCAAATGTGCAGCATATACGGAAATGCCTGCAGCTTTTATTACCCTTATGGTTTCCGGGAAATCCTCAGCATATACTATGGGCATTCGGTAAATGGCCCCCATTGTGGACCGGATTACCTTCGGATTATAGATATCAACCGAAGCCTGGCTTAAGATAATTCCTGTAACTCCTGCTCCTTCTGCTGTCCTTATTATAGTACCAAGATTTCCCGGGTCACGTATATCCTCCAAAAGCACCAAATTTATGTCATCTTTACGGATAAGCTCTTCTATGGAATATTCCTGTTTTCTTACAATCGCTAATATCCCCTGGGGCGACAAAGTATCACTGGCAGCTTTCATTACCTGCTCTGTCACTATCTCATATGAAGTGCCGATAAAATAATCCGGCTGCAGTCTGATCTTTTCCTCATACAGCTTTTCGGATATATAGGCTTTCATAAGATGTCCTCCTGCTTTTGCTTCCTCAAACATCTTTATACCTTCCACAACAAAAGCTTTCTGCTCCTGGCGTTCCTTGGGCTTGGTCTGTAGCTGTATAAGATTTTTTATCTGTGGATTTGATGTACTACTTATCATGATTTCTCCTGTCCGCTCTGCATCTTTCATTACTTCATGCATTTTAAAATTATTTAAACGTTAACACTTTACTTCTATCGCTCAATCACCAGTTGTTTCCACTTATTGGCTGTAAATTGGTCCGTATTCATTCAACAGGCTTCTCCCTGCCTTATGCATACAATCCATGTAATATTAATTTTTTTATTAAAGCTCTTTTTATTCTAACTTAACAGCAGCTATACTGCAAGAGAACATACTAGTATTTTTCCTGATGAAGTAAAAAAAGCTCTCTCACTCTCAAAAAAATTATTTTCAAGAACGAGAGCCCTCGTTATGCTTCGCGGTACCACCTCAAATTTACCCATACCTCATAATAAGGGTCTTGTCTGCTGCGGATATTAATTCCTTATCCCTGGTATCTTATCCGCTCCACCAGTGAGGCTTTTTTGAGATTTCTGCTTAACAGATAGGATAATGTGATCTGCAGAACTGCTATGGCAGCAACCATTAATCCCATTTCCATCACGGGAAAATGATATTCATATAATCCAAACCAGGAATTTTCTTTACCATAGCGAAATAACAGATAACCAGCCGGCGTACCAACCGCTAATGCTATAAATACTGTTCCTGCCGTAAATAGCAGCCCTTCCATTTGGAGCATCTTGTTAAGCTGACGGTTTGTCATGCCCACTGCCTGTAAGACACCAAGTTCCTGCCGCCTTGTAATAATACGGGTAATGATAGTATTCGCCATATTTAAAAAGCCTATAAGGCCCATGACTCCCAGAAATGTATAAGCCATAAATTTTATCATTTCGGTAGCAATCTTTGATGCTTTTAATTCCTTGGCATAAGAAGTTAAAGTAATCTTGTCTGTATTTTCCAGGAGTTTTTCAAGCTCCTCTTTCACAGATCCTTCTACTTTCTTATCACAGTCAATCCAGAGGTAACCGTTAGTATCCCCTGAGACCTTCAGTTTTTCATAAGTATCTTCAGTTATGACCCAATCCGTATCCATGTTTGAGAAAGAACCGGCAAGGTGAAAGATATGCCTGCCACCCTTCTCTCCAGAGATACTTTCGGCAATTTCCATTGATATATCCTGCCCCAGATAATAACCATAATACTCCACGAAATTAGCCCAGCCATAATATATAAGATTTTCTGAAGAAGCTTTATCATAGTTGAAGTCGCCAGTAGTTGTGCTGTATTTGCTGAACCTTGTAAAGTCTTCTTTGTTTAATACCATTACATCTACCAGGCTTTCTTCT
The DNA here is from genome assembly GCF_033100115.1 of Anaerocolumna sp. AGMB13020. Taxonomy (NCBI): domain Bacteria; kingdom Bacillati; phylum Bacillota; class Clostridia; order Lachnospirales; family Lachnospiraceae; genus Anaerocolumna; species Anaerocolumna sp. AGMB13020. The sequence continues at coordinate 2,452,993 of NZ_CP136910.1, forward strand.
TCGCTGTTTCCCTTTTCTTTATGGACAGCGAGAAGCTTTCTTACCTTTACCTCCGTGACACCAGGTATGGCTTTGATTCTTTCTATTAATTCACTATTAAGTGGATTATTCTTAAGGATTCTATCCAGATTATTCTCCGGATATGCTTTGTCATTTAAGGAGTAGTCCAGGCTGAGATAAAACCTACCATACTCAACCTCTTTTCTGGCATTGTATTCATCGTTTATATTTCCCGCAAGACCTGCAATTCCCACAAAAAGAACGCAGGAAAGTCCCATAGTGCAGATGGTTGATATATTATTCTTAAGACTTCCCTTTAAACCCGCCAGGGTAATACCAATCAGGTGAATAGAGCTCCTTCCTTTTCGGAGGCCTTTATCCTTTTCCTTACTTTCCTGATAAACGATAGCTTCTATGGGCGAAAGAACAGAAACGGTTCTTATAGGTTTTCTTAGAGCAAGCCAGACCGTTGTCAATGCAAGTATTGCTACCAGCAGCAATAGCGGAAGTGAAAAGATTGAAACTTTTGTCATTTCCACATCACCCCTTACGGCATTTCCCTGTTTCATGAATAAATCAAAGAAAATAACAGACACCAAATATCCAAAGCCTAAGCCTAAGGGAACTCCAAGGGCTCCTAAGAGCATTCCTTCTCGGATAACAATTTCTTTCAGCTGTTTTTTCGTAGCTCCCAAAGCTTTTAATTTACCGTATTCCTGAAGTTTTTGTACCAATCCAACCTGATAAATATTATAGATGACTACAATGGAGAAAAGAATGACAATAAATCCAAGAAAAATCACTCCCCATATGGTTTCCGTTCCAGGGTCCAATGCAGCTATAAGGAAATAGACATTTGGCATAATATACTCTTCCTTCAGTCCATATTTAGCCCCCAGTTCCTCTATTTTAGCTTTTGCGGTATCATAATTTAATTTCATGGATTTATTCAATGTGAAATACGCGTGAAACTGCCGGTTACTCTTAGTGATTGCTGCTTCAAAGAAACCTTGTGAGATAAAAGCAGTCATAGTGCTGTTATTGAGGTCTGTATTGCTTTCTTTCATTAGACCGCTGATTCGAAAGTTCTTCTTTTCATATTTACTATTCAGATCCGGCCGGAAAGATACCTGAATAACCTCGCCTACCCTGGGTTCTGTAATCCCAAGCTTTCGAAAGAATTCCGGCTTGGCAGTTATATCCGTTTCTTGAAGAGGATAAGTACCTTCTTCTAACTGCCGGTCCATATTGGTAAGGTTTCTTGCTGTTTCATCTGCAAAAAACAGGCTTAGTTTATCCTTGTTTTCAATTACACCCGCATTTGACATCAGTCCAATTTCGGTAAACTCATTTCGAAGTCTCATGTCTTCTGTTTGTTCATAGGACAAACCTCTGAATACGCCATAGTAGCTTCCATATAAGTTCACTGCATTTACGCGATTGGATTTGACTATACCATAACCCCAGGTAAGGATAACCGTAAGAAGAAGCGTCGTAAGAAATACTGAAATTATTATCAGGATACTTCGGGTTTTATTTCTCCTGTTGTTGTTAATTGCTATATTGGTTAAGGTGCTCATCTTTCTCTGATACCTCCGTCCTCCATGACCAGTATGCGATCGGCGATTTGAGCGATTTCCTCATCATGAGTTATCATAACCAGGGTCTGACCATATTTTAGAGCAGACATTTTCAGCAGGCCTATGACTTCCTCCCCTGTTCTGGAGTCCAGATTCCCTGTAGGTTCATCTGCTAAAATGATATCAGGTTTTACTGACAATGCCCTGGCTATAGCCACTCTCTGCTGCTGTCCTCCGGACAGGGTATAGGGCAGGTTGTGAATCTTACTGTCAATACCCAGTGTAGCTATAATATCCCGTATGAACTCTTTATCAAACTGTCTGTTGTCGAGTCCTATGGGCAAGACAACGTTTTCCCAAACGTTAATGGAAGAGATCAGATTATAGGCCTGAAAAACAAATCCAATCTTTCTTCTTCTGAAAACAGTAAGTTCCTCCTCTTTCAGACCAAAAATATCCTTACCGTTTATTAAAACTTTCCCGCCTGTGGGTGTGTCGAGTCCCCCAAGCATATGTAACAGGGTACTCTTTCCTGAACCTGACTTTCCTAATATCGTAACAAACTCTCCTTGCTTTATGGCAATGGAAGCATTGTGAACTGCTTTTACCACATTTTCTCCCTTACCGTAATACTTACATAAATCTTTACTTTCCAAGACTGTATTCATTTATAATAACCCCTTTCTCATTTTTACCTTAGAGCCTTTACATTTCATATAAAACTACCTAATCAGTACTATGTTATATTATATATTTCAGCAATATCCTCTGCCTGTAAGAATACCAGTCAAAGTAGTTATACAATGGAATCTTAGGTATCTTACTGTCATAACTGATATTATTACTGTGCTTCCACGACAAAGTTTATACTTAATCCTTGAATTATACTATATTCCTAACTATAACAGCCTTCCCTTTCCATACCCTTACAGAACAGGAAAAAAGTCTTACAATTCTGTAAGACTTTCACTTATATATGGTAGTTGTATAATAAAACAGCTTCCTTTACTTCCATTTCCTTTACCGGAGCTAACCGTTACGATTCCCCTTTGTCTGGTTATTATCTCCCTGGTCAGGTAAAGTCCCACCCCTGAACCGTTCTGACTCTTAACCTCACGTGAGTTTCCACGGTAAAAGCGTTTAAATATCTCATGATATTCTTCTTTTGGTATTCCGATTCCTTCATCGGAGATCTCTATTCGTAAGGAAGAGACCCACTTTGCCATCGTTATGGTTATACAACTGCCCGCTTCACTATATTTTATCCCGTTATCCAGAAGATTTACCACAGCTTCACACATCCAGCCAGCATCGTGGGGTATAATAAGGCTCTGCAGTTCTTCCGCTGCTTCCATGGCAATTTCTATCTGCTTTGCTTCTGCCTTCTGGTACACACGATTAACTGCCTCCAGCAGGGTATTAAAGATATTTGCTTCCGCAATCTTTATCTCAATCAAACCGGTTTCTAACCTTGAAATATTGATTAATGCTGCCAGAAGATTTTCAAGCCCTGCTAGCATAGCACCGGAACGGTGTAAGAACTCCTGTCTCTCTTCAAGGCTGATATCTTCTCTTCTTAGTATTTCAAAACAGGCTTTCAAAGCTGCCACCGGAGTTTTAAGCTGGTGGGAGATATCTGTTACCAGGGTCTTGGTTTCATTTTTTTCCCTGTTAATAAGTTCTTCCTTCATTTTAAAATAACTCCCCAAAGATTCCAGTTGGATAAAAATCCTTTTAATAGCAGATTCCTTTTCGCTAAGCGCCTCATAGTCTGTTATTCTATAATCCCCCTTACTGTAATCGGCAAGCAGTCCTTCGAGGTTGTTAAGCCCACTCCGTACCAGCTTTCGGTTGTTCCTCCATAACCAGATTAATATAACAAGAACAGTACAATAAAAGCATAAAGAACATACGCCGATTGTTATCAGTTTAACCTTTAGTTCCTGGCTGTAGACATTATCAATGCCGCTGAAGTATCCATATTCTTTCAGAATATCCTCGCCTATACTTTCATTGCTTATTTTCTGTCCTTTTAGCAGTTCAGAAGCAAGCCTTAAAAAATCTGTATTTTCTGGGTTCTCTGCTGCAATGCTGCTGATTATCTGAATCTTCTCCCTGTAATTCTGATATTCTCCCCAGGATAAACCTGCAGCTGCCAAAAACACCAAAAAAAACAGGAGCACCGCGGCTGTTATATATTTCTTCTGCATTCCTGATTCCATAAATATCCCATTCCTCTTATATTTTTAATATACTCAGGTTTGGTACTGTCTGGTTCTATCTTCTCTCTGAGTCTCCTTATATTGACTGCCACTGTATTCTCATCCGCAAAATTGCCATCCATATCAAAAAGCTGCTCTAATATCTGGTTCTTGGACAAAATCTGCTTTGGGTGCTCTAAGAATAATCGAAGCAGCTTCCATTCATTTTTTGTAAGATCGATATAATTACCTTCTATTTGAACACGCATATCAGATATAGAAAATTTTATTCTGCCAGACTCTATTACATCTGAACATGCCGGACTCTGTTTTCGAAAATAAGCTGCCACCTTCATAGTTAGTACAGACAGACTGAAGGGTTTTGTCACATAGTCATCTGCACCGGCTTCATATCCTATGACCTGGTCCGCTTCTCTGTCCATTGCTGTAAGACATATGATATGTACCTGGCTCACTTTTCGGACTTCACGGATGAATATTAGTCCGTTGCCATCTGGCAGGGTAATATCACAAACAATAAGCTGAGGCTTTACTTTCTGAAATAACCGCCTGGCTTCTCCAAGTGAAAAACAGGAATATACCTGATATCCTTCCTTTTCCAACAGGAAGGCAATACTTCTGTTAACACTGTCTTCGTCCTCAAGGATTAATATCCGGTTCCTGGTTGAAATATTAGGTTGTAGTAAATCTGTATTATTATTGTAATTCATGCCTATGTCCTTTATTGAGTTGTTCAGTAAACGGTACTATATAATTTTACCCGGAACTATTTTCCATTTTTTTGAAACATCACTATATTTTAAAGTTTTATTTTAAGCTATTATTTTAAGTCTTTATTTTTAGACCTTAATTTTAGGCTTTAATCTCAGGCTTTAATCTCAGGCTTTTAATCTCAGGCTTTAATCTTAGGCTTTAATCTCAGGCTTTAATCTTAGGCTTTAATCTCAGGCTTTAATCTCAGGCTTTTAATCTCAGGCTTTAATCTCAGGCTTTAATTTTAACTATATTGTCATATCCTATCTCAAATATAGCTGTAATTTTCATATATTACAACCTTTTTCTGGAATAACATGATGGTAAGTGACTCTGGCAAAAATAAATGAAACATAATACTTTCTGGTCAAATTCATATATTTTCTGGCACAGCTCAATTATTTTATTAAATTTTTTCTCTAACTTTTTCTCTAGCTTTAGCATTTTCTATAATATAATAAACTTTCAAATAATTTAAAGTCATATACTGAATCTACGTTATCTGTTGATCTATTGCCTTGTAAAAGCATTATCCAGAATGAGGGCACAATTTCCTTCTCTTGATTTTCGATTATAAATTATAATAACTATGAATTTTTAACCTTGAACTAAAAGCAACCGTAAAATACATAATAAATCCCAAGGATTTATCTTATCGAAGAATGTATTCGACAGAGTATAGGCCCTTGGGATTTAACATATAAACACTAAATAATATTCAATTTATACACTTCTTCGTCATCTACCACTTCTCCAGTAGTAACAAAACCTGCTTTTTCATATAAACCCTTTGCCATTATATTATCCAATGCAACAGATAAATAAATTTCCTTACATTGAAATTGCTTTTTCATTTCTTCAAGAATCAATGCCAGGGCCTGCTTGCCATAGCCTTTTCCCTGATACCTTCTGTCAAGCATCAGCCTGCATATCTCATAGATATTCTCTTCTTCGCACAAGCCATACATGGCAAAACCTATAAGGTTATCCTCAGCCTCAATTGCTTTGGTTACCCAGCCCTTTTCATATATCGACTGTACGATGGAGTATGCATTAGAAGCCACATATTTTTCGCCAATGGTATGGCTGCCATCTTCGTTTGAAGTAAGCAGGATTACCGCTTCCCAGTTTTCTTTCGTTATATCTGCAAGTCTCATTTATTATCCATCCTTTTTAAAGAGGCGAAACGCTCTCTGTTATTCTTTGCTTTTTATTCTTCATAAATGCTCCTCCTTTCTCAGCTGATTCTATGTAAGATAGTTAACTGCATTATTTATTTTACAATTATAACATTCTTACTTCTAATGAGCCAGGTAAACTTCGTATTTATATATTCTATACAGTAAACTTGCGGAAATGCCATAGGTATGCAATGGAGTTCCTTCGAATGAATTCAAATAGTCCTAACTATAATCCAGCAAAAAACCGGTTCTATAATAAATGTTGGGGTATGTTAAAAACATTGATGTGACCCCAATAAGTTAGACTTTATTGCGTAGTAGTTTATAATTGCTACGCAATTATTTATGCAGCCGTGAGGCTAAGCCTGTATTCCACAGGGCTCATCCATCCTAGTTTCTCTTTAATTCGTTTCTCGTTATAATACTTTATGTATTTGTCTATTGTCCCTTTTAGGTGCTCATAGCTGTAATAAATCATACCATAATACATCTCCTGTTTCATAATTCCAAAGAAATTTTCCATAACAGAATTATCATGACAGTTTCCTTTCCGGGACATACTTTGGAAGACTTTATTTTCTTTCAGAGTATAACTATAAGCCTTCATCTGGTAAGCCCATCCTTGATCCGAATGAAATGTACGCCTGTACTTACAATCGCTTGTAATTTTAATGGCTTCATTTAAAGCATTCATTATATTCTCGGCAGATGGTCGTTGTGAAACACCATAGCTAATTATTTCTCTATTACACATATCCATAAATGGATCCAGATAGAGTTTCTTGATAATTATTCGTCCTTTATCATCTATATCATAATACTTAAATTCAGAGGTGTCTGTTGTAATCTTTTGGTGTGGAATATGAGTTTCAAACCTCCTATGAATTCTATTAGGAGCAACCTTACCCACCTTGCCTTTATAAGAACTGTATTTACGACTTTTCCTGGTAAACGAAGTAACTTGAAGACCTAGCTTCTGAACAATTCGTTGAACACATTTCTTGTTTACAACGAGTCTCTGTTTTCTTAATTCTCCATAAATCCGACGATAGCCGAAATCCTTATTTTCCTTTCTAATTTCAAGGATTCGTTGTTCGAGATCCTTATTTGGCTTTTCTCTATCAAAGCGTTTTTGCCAGTACATATAGGTCGCTTTAGGAAAACCTGTGAATGCGAGAATATCTTTTAGTTTGAAGTCTCCTCGGAGGCTGTGGATGATTCTCGCTGTTTTTTCAGAAGAGCTTCCTCCTCTAAACGCAGCCTCCTCAGTTCTTTTAAATAGGTATTCTCTATTCTTAACTTGAGATTTTCATCTTCAAGTTTTTTTAAATACTCAGAATTATTGCTTGTAGCTTCGATATTTGTAGATTTGCTTTCTTTTGGCTCAGACACTTTGGAACGCCGCCCCTTTCGTTTGGTTCGTAAAGCATCAGGACCAGCAATTCTAAAATCATTTACCCACTTAGTAATTAAAGGTGGATTGTTTAAGCCAACTGATAGAGCCAACTCCTGATAAGAGACCTCTGTTGATAAATATAACTCTACCACATGAAGTTTAAATTCAAAAGCATATGTTTCGTTTTTCCTAGAACGCATTAATCCTCTATTACCTAATTCTTTATACGCATTTACCCATTTACGTATTGGTGTATTTGAAGAAAATCCATATTTCTTAGCTAAAAAATCAACTCCGCCCTGTTGTTTAAGATACTCTTCAACTATTTGTTTCTTAAATTCAAAACTATATTTTGCCATGAAAAAACTGACCTCCCAATCGTTAGATTTTTAGGTCTAACTTTTGGGGGTCAGTTCATATACTTCCAACATTTTTAAGTTTATATTAAAATACATCTATACAAAGCCTCTTATAGAATGAACGTCGTCCAAAACACACATTTTAAAAGGAGGTTTTATATAGATGCACTCTAATTGTACCAAGAATCTTTTAAATTTAGAAGATATTTTTATTAAAAAAATTGTTCATGGTGATCACCATGTTAGGGTATTTATTGAGACTAATCCTTCCTTTCAGACTTGCCCATCCTGCGGTAATCAAACCAAACGCATTCACGATTACCGTTACCAGCATATTAAGGATCTCCCTTTTCAGATGAAAGATACATACTTAGTCCTTAAGAAAAGGCGATATGTTTGTAAGTGTGGAAAAAAGTTTACTGAAAAATATCCTTTTCTTCCTTCTTATCAACGACGTACCTTACGGCTCTCCTATAAGATTATTGACCAGCTCAGAAATCTCGTAAGTATCAAGTCCGTTGCGGAAGCTACGAATGTATCGGTAAGTACTGTTACTAGGCTTTTGGACACCGTTAGTTATCCTGCCCCCTCTCTTCCAGAATGCATATCCATTGATGAATTTAAGGGAAATACGGATGCCGGTAAATATCAATGCATTCTTACAGATGCCAGAAAACATCGTATATTAGACATATTACCAGACAGAACGCAGAGCCACTTAAGTTCCTATTTCAGAGAAATGAATCGGCGGAACGCTACCGCGTAAAATTCTTCGTTTGTGATATGTGGGAACCTTATGTAAATCTGGCAAAGGCATACTTCCCCAACGCAATCATTATCATTGATAAATATCATTTCATAAGATACGTTACATGGGCCATAGAAAACGTCAGAAAAAGGCTCCAAAAAACAATGCCTGCAAACTTAAGAAAGTACTATAAGAGAAGCCGTAGGCTAATTTTAACTCGTTATAAAAAACTAAAGGAAGAGAACAAAAAGGCCTGTGATCTCATGCTACTTTATAATGATGATCTACGGAAAGCCCATTTTCTAAAGGAATGGTTCTATGATATTTGCCAGAACGAGAAATATTCCTATCAGCGAACAGCTTTCTGGGATTGGGTTAAGGCAGCTGAAAAATCAGGAATTCCCGAATTTGAAGAATGTGCAAAGACATACCGAAACTGGTCAGAAGGAATACTAAATGCCCTCAAGTATAAATACACGAATGGCCCCACCGAAGGCTATAATAATAAAATCAAGGTACTCAAGAGAATATCTTTTGGAGTCCGAAACTTCAAACGTTTTCGGACAAGAATAATACACTGCTCTATTTGATTAGATTGGACGACGTAAAATTAAGAGGCTTATTTGGCATGCCCAGAAACATCAATTATAGATGTAATTACCAAAATAGCTCTAAATATAGCAATGGAGCGGGATTCAAAGAATCCCACCCCAACTATTGACACAGAGCCAAAAAACCCGTCTCAGAAAACTGAAACGGGTCTGCTATCTAATATCTTATTTCATTATTCATTCCTAAATAATACCTATCAAATATATATTTAGTTATTCTCACTCATACTTGCCAGCTTGGCAGCCTGGTCTGCTGCTCGCCACATAAATATCCTCTGATATCCGCTTCATATATAAATCTTACTTTCTTCTTTACTATGCAGTTTCTTAGTTCTCTGAGTGCATGATGCCGATTTCTTCCCGGTCTGAAACTATAAGAGAAATCCATAAATTCTTGTTCATACATAGCATCGAGAATTCTTGCGACAGCACGTTGAACCAGTCTGTCTTCTACTGTAGGAATTCCTAAAGGTCGTGTTTTCCCATTCCCTTTTGGAATTTCTACCCGTCTAACTGGTGGTGCTTGGTTTTTCTTTTCTTTCATTCTCTGCCATATATTAGCTACTCTTTCATCAATGTTGCATGCATACCGCTTCCTATATACCGAGGGATTCCTCCGTGCTGCTTTCCAGTCTCTTCACACGTTCCATTCTTTGCCAATATGCACAAGGCTCGACTTCCCTTTGTTCTCCTTTTGGAGACCTTTTTAACGACACGGTAGAATTCACTTAATGTTACGGTCTGCATGATTGCTCGCACTTCTTATCGAAGTTACTTTACCCACTCGCTTAGCACCCTATATTACTGTAACGCACCGAGTTTGGCTACACGGCTCACTGACGATTACCGTGACCGGACTTACACCGGCAAGTGTGGCCCAGCTTCGCTGGACACACTGCATAAAAAAGAGCGGTTCACTATTATTTAGTGTGAACCGACCCTTTTTAATAAAATTCTTCTCCTTGAAGTTCCTTCGTTAGTTTTTCTATTTCTCCTTTTTCCCTTACTTTACACCATTATGCAACTGGGGTTGTAAAGTTCCATGCAATCATTAATATAGTCATTATTATGATACCTAAAGTTGAAAGTATATAGCTTAATTTTATGGACTTTACTTGTTTATTTCTTATAGTTGAAATAAACCTAAAAATTAACAAAATAAAAGAAATTGATAACAAAATTATATTTAGGTAAATAAAAAAATTAGTAGTTACTATTGATGGTGAAGTATTTATCCCTAATAGATACTTCATTAATAAAATCTGATTTAATGTAATTGCAAAGCCCATAAGATTTAAGAATATTGATATTACTCTTTGTTTTTTCTCCTCCTTATTATATGAAATTTTCTTTTTCCTTTTTAATACAGCGCTAATGATAAGAAACAAAGGATACAGGATAAAAGCTAAACTGATTATTAAATATAGAATACCTTCAGTAACTAAAAACAAATTAGTATAGGGAGGTTTGATTCTTAAGTATTCTTTTCCTCCTACGCCCCCCTCATTTATCTTTGAAATATTGCTTTCTTTATCTTTTACAAAAAATATTTTATTACGTACCATTTTCACAACATCTGATACATGCTCATCCTTAAGTTCATATAAATAAGGTTTCGTTTGTACAAAGGTTAAGCCCTTAAACCTAATCGTATTATTATCAATTGCTTTTACTTTATCATTTCCACTTAAAACTCCAAATAATTTCGATATATCAGTATAATTTCTGCGTGAAGTTAAAAATTCCATACCATCTAATTCATGTGAATCCGGTAAATTAATTCCTGTACGAATTTGTTTTGGTTCATTCGCACCTAACAGCTTTTTGGTTAATCCATAAGTAACATTTATCTCTCCTGCATTATTAGTCAAAATAATTAGCCCGGTTTTAGTTGAGGGAGAAAATGACATTAATGATGTAAAACCTGTTTGAGCACCTCCATGTTGGTAATATAATACACCATCTTTATATTCCCAAAATCCGTGAGCACACCCGGTCATATCATTATTTGCTTGATAGGTAGTTGTAAATAATTCATTCTGTATCCCTTGTTTTTCAAAAAGTGGTGTCTTATCTTTCATAAAAGCTATTGCAAAATTTGCAAGGTCAGTAACTGTTCCATTTAAAGAGCCATCCGGGTAATTATCTACATATGTCCATGAACTTTTATTTAAATCACTATCATACCCCGTTGCCTTATTATCAACTATATAGCTTATGTCGTCATATCTTGGATTAGCTGTAGTACTTGTCATCCCAATCGCATGGAATATATTTTTTTCTAAATAATCATATAACTTTTCACCAGCAACACATTCCACAATATATCCAGCTAATGCAGCTCCAAAGTTTGAATAAGCTACTACCGTTCCTGGTATATATACCTGTTTAGGCATTGATCTCAAAAGCGCCTCTTCTAAATTATCAGACAATTCATCTTGACGAAATACATCTCCGCCAAAATACCTCTCTTCAAAGCCTGCAGTATGATTCATTAAATCCAGCATTGTAATTGGCTTTTCAAAGGATAACTTATGTTTTAGCTTTTCTACAAATTCCTGGGGTAAATAATTAAGTATATTTGCATTTAAATCAATTTTACCTTTTTCTACCTGTTGCATAACAGCTGTCCATGTGAAAAGATTTACTGATAGATGCAAATTCAAAAACAGTTGAATTTGCATTAACCTTTTTCTTGTTTTCTTTATCTGCGTATCCATATCCTTTTGATAATGCAATTTTTCCATCTTTGATAACTGCTATGGCTGCCCCCATTGTTGTTTTACCTATATATTGAGACATATAATTGTCTACTGTTTTTTCAATTCGATCATATGACATTGTTTGAACAAATGGAGCTTGGGCAGCATATACCTTTACGCTAGAAGCTAAAAACATATTTATTAATATGCTTATAATTAAAATTCTTATAATGAATAATTTTTTCATTTTATCCTCTGTTCTTGCGCACGCTCTTTGGGCATACCAAGTTTGTGGTGCGCAAGCACAAACTTGTAGTTGAAGTATTAGTTTTTCAATCTATTCCCCTTATTTAAAGTTGTAATCTTATAGTATTATCCTAATGACTGGTTATCACGAGAAAATTGAATTATAAACTCGGTACCCTTCCCCAGCTCCGAATGGACTTTAATATTTCCATTGTGCTTCTCAATAATTCTCTTCGATATAGTTAATCCCAATCCTGACCCACCGTCACTAGGTCTGGTAACATCTCCTCTTATAAACTCACGGAATGCATTTTCTTGAAGTTCTTTTGACATACCGATTCCATTATCTCTGATTTTAATTATGATGGAATTTACCTCTTCTAACAGTTCCACGGATATTATGGTTCCTTTTGGATTATATTTCAAGCTATTACTCAATAGATTTGTAATGGCACGATCCATTTCTATCCTTGAAATCGGGAAGATAATTTCTTTTTCCGGGATATTCAAATCCAAATCAAATCTCTGCTCTTCAATCTCAATAAAGCACGAAGCTATCGTTTCTCTTAGAAATTCAGCTATATCCGTTTCTTGTTTCGCAATTTCATAATTTTCCATATCCAGCTTAGAATAAAGAAATAATTCATTCACCATTTCATTCACCTGTATAGATTTATCAACGATGTACTGAAGGTATTTCTTTTTATCACTATCTTCCATTATCATGTCTTCATTTAAGGCTTTAGCAAAACCATAGATGGTAGTAATTGGTGTCTTTATATCATGGGATATATTCATTATCATTTGTTTTTTTCTTTCGCTTGTTAGATTTTGTTCTGTTTCTAAATCCTGAAGTTTCTCAAGCATTGTATTAAAAGCATCTCGTATCACAAGAAATTCCCGCTCTGCTTCAAAATCCAGTTTTAATCTTGAGTTATCCTCTGTCATTTTCTGAATTCCTTCCGTGATCATTTTCAAAGATTTTATGATTTTACGGTAGGACAACCTGCTGTATAGTATGATGTTAATTATAATTAAAAAGGAAATCACTAGAAGACAAGCAACAACAAAAAACTCTATTGCAGCTTTGGAATTGCCAATTGGGTCGTTTACTGCCATATAGATAAATAAGGATCCCAGCGATTTTTGAGGAATCTTTACGATGCAAAAATAATCTTTCCCTTCCACTCCTTTAAAGCTAGTGATAGAATAACTGTAGCCATTCAGATGATATCCCGGGTTAGCCATATTAAGTAGTTCGCTCTGTGAATAATTGAATTTATCATCTTCCTTGGTTCCAATGACATAGATTACATCCCTTCCACGTACGATTTCAACCCAACCTTTTAAATCTGTGATAGATTCTGAATCAATATTTTTATAATCGGGACGCACAATTCTACTAGCGGATATGATAGACGGTATCTGTCCCTTCCCAAATAGAGACACGCTCAGCATTGATATGAGAATAACTCCGAAGACTAGAGTAATAACTAATGATACAATAAAAATAATATAATTATGAATTAATGTTCCATGTAGACTTTTTGATCGGATTCTCAATTTTACCGTCCTTTGCTGTCAGAACGTCCTTCAAATTTATACCCTAAGCCTCTGACTGTTTTTATATAGTACGGGTTTTTAGGATCATCTTCAATTTTCTCACGAATATTACTCATATGTACCATAATAGTGCTGTCATCTGAATTATAAGGATCCTCCCATACTCGTTCAAAAATTTGTTTCTTTGTAAACACTCTACCGATCTGCTGCATCAACATGGATAAAATTTTGAATTCAGTAGAGGTAAAAGAAAGCTCCTTCCCACACTTTTTAATAACACAACACTCCAAGTCAAGAGTAATGTCCCCAGATGTGATTATTCTCTTCTTTTCCTGAGGTATTGCTTGATTAAGCAGATAAAATCTTCTAATCTGTGATTGAATTCTTGCTGTTAATTCCAGAGGGTCAAAAGGTTTTGTAACATAATCATCTGCTCCTAAACCAAGTCCAAGAATAATATCATTTTTTGTATTTTTTGCTGATAAAACAATAACCGGAATGTGGTACTTTTCTCTAATCCGCCGTACCAGTTGAAAACCATCCATACCCGGCATCATGATATCAATAACCGCAAGATCACTTCCCGACTCCTCAATCAACTTCCATGCGGTAAACCCATCATAAGCTTTTATTACTTCAAATTTCTCTTTTAATAAATAAATTTCAATTAATTCAACAATTTCCTTTTCATCATCTGCAATTAAAATTTTTCTTCCCACAAATTTTCAAATTCTCCTTCCTGCATACCATAAATTTATACTTTCTGATAGTGATTATATATTTAATATGTTAGAAAATAAAGATCACCTTTACTTTCCATCATGTCTTCCATAACCTAATCAAATATTACTGTACCAGCGGCGATAAATATTCTCTAGATTTTTTAGATAAGAGTCGTCCACTATCTTCTGATCTAGATTTATAAGCTTCTTAATAATGTAAATTCAAGTCAGGATGAAGATGATTTATATAAAGGATAACATAGAAACCTGAAGTTATTCTAAACTCAACCTAAAGATTACCTTAAAATGTTCAATTAAAATCTGAGTATCCAATTTTTTTAATTAAAAATCTATACCCCATTTACATTTTCATAGAACATATTTGAAGGTGTGAAGCTATCTAAAATACATCTATACAAAGCCTCTTATAGAATGAACGTCGTCCAAAACACACATTTTAAAAGGAGGTTTTATATAGATGCACTCTAATTGTACCAAGAATCTTCTAAATTTAGAAGATATTTTTATTAAAAAAATTGTTCATGGTGATCACCATGTTAGGGTATTTATTGAGACTAATCCTTCCTTTCAGACTTGCCCATCCTGCGGTAATCAAACCAAACGCATTCACGATTACCGTTACCAGCATATTAAGGATCTCCCTTTTCAGATGAAAGATACATACTTAGTCCTTAAGAAAAGGCGATATATTTGTAAGTGTGGGAAAAAGTTTACTGAAAAATATCCTTTTCTTCCTTCTTATCAACGGCGTACCTTACGGCTCTCCTATAAGATTATTGACCAGCTCAGAAATCTCGTAAGTATCAAGTCCGTTGCGGAAGCTACGAATGTATCGGTAAGTACTGTTACTAGGCTTTTGGACACCGTTAGTTATCCTGCCCCCTCTCTTCCAGAATGCATATCCATTGATGAATTTAAGGGAAATACGGATGCCGGTAAATATCAATGCATTCTTACAGATGCCAGAAAACACCGTATATTAGACATCTTACCAGACAGAACGCAGAGCCACTTAAGTTCCTATTTCAGAGAAATGA
The DNA here is from genome assembly GCF_033100115.1 of Anaerocolumna sp. AGMB13020. NCBI lineage: Bacteria > Bacillati > Bacillota > Clostridia > Lachnospirales > Lachnospiraceae > Anaerocolumna > Anaerocolumna sp. AGMB13020. The sequence goes on from NZ_CP136910.1 coordinate 2,468,134, forward strand.
ATCGCGCGGAACGCTACCGCGTAAAATTCTTCGTTTGTGATATGTGGGAACCTTATGTAAATCTGGCAAAGGCATACTTCCCCAACGCAATCATTATCATTGATAAATATCATTTCATAAGATACGTTACATGGGCCATTGAAAACGTCAGAAAAAGGCTCCAAAAAACAATGCCTGCAAACTTAAGAAAGTACTATAAGAGAAGCCGTAGGCTAATTTTAACTCGTTATAAAAAACTAAAGGAAGAGAACAAAAAGGCCTGTGATCTCATGCTACTTTATAATGATGATCTACGGAAAGCCCATTTTCTAAAGGAATGGTTCTATGATATTTGCCAGAACGAGAAATATTCCTATCAGCGAACAGCTTTCTGGGATTGGGTTAAGGCAGCTGAAAAATCAGGAATTCCCGAATTTGAAGAATGTGCAAAGACATACCGAAACTGGTCAGAAGGAATACTAAATGCCCTCAAGTATAAATACACGAATGGCCCCACCGAAGGCTATAATAATAAAATCAAGGTACTCAAGAGAATATCTTTTGGAGTCCGAAACTTCAAACGTTTTCGGACAAGAATAATACACTGCTCTATTTGATTAGATTGGACGACGTAAAATTAAGAGGCTTATTTGGCATGCCCAGAAACATCAATTATAGATGTAATTACCAAAATAGCTCTAAATATAGCAATGGAGCGGGATTCAAAGAATCCCACCCCAACTATTGACACAGAGCCGCTTTTATTAAGCCAGGTAAATTTCGTATTTACATATTCTATACAGTAACCTACAGAAAAGCCATAGTTTAAAATGATGTTTTTTCGATATTAAGTCAAATAGTCATTACCTTAGTGCAGCAAAAAGACCCGTCTCAGTAAAACTGGAACGGGTCCGTCTATCTAATTTCTTATTTCATGATTATTCCCAAATAACACCTATTGAATATATTTAGTTATTTTCACTCATACTTGCCAGCTTAGCAGCCTGATCGGCTGCTATAAGACTATCCACAACCTCTTCCAGGTCTCCGTTAAGAACATTATCCAACTGATGAAGGGTAAGCTTAATGCGGTGGTCTGTTACACGTCCCTGGGGGAAATTGTAGGTACGGATTTTCTCGGAACGGTCTCCGGTTCCCACCTGGCTTCTTCTGGCTTCTGCCTCTGCATTATGCGCTTTTTCAAGCTCCAGCTCATAAAGCTTGCTTCGTAATACCTTTAATGCCTTATCCCTGTTCTTTAACTGGGATTTTTCATCCTGACAGGAAATTACGATACCAGTAGGAATATGCGTCAGACGAACAGCAGAGTCTGTAGTATTAACGCACTGTCCACCGTTACCGGAGGAGCGGAATACATCAAACTTACAATCTTTCATATCAAGCTCTACGTCTACTTCTTCTGCTTCTGGCATAATTGCAACCGTTGTGGTGGAGGTATGGATACGTCCGCCGGACTCGGTTACCGGTATACGCTGTACACGGTGTACACCGCTTTCGTATTTCATTTTGGAATAAACACCTTTACCATTTATCATGAAAACCACTTCCTTGAAGCCTCCAAGGCCGTTTTCATTTAAGTTCATCATATCTATCTTCCACTTCTGGCTTTCGGCGTATTTGGAATACATGCGGAAGAGCTCGGCTGCAAAGAGAGCTGCTTCATCACCACCGGCACCGCCTCTGATTTCTACGATAACGTTCTTGTCATCATTAGGGTCTTTGGGAAGTAGGAGGATTTTAAGCTCTTTTTCTATTGATTCTATCTTTTCCTTGCAGGAATTCAGTTCTTCTTTGGCAAGCTCACGAAGTTCTTCGTCGCTTTCTTCCTCTAACATCATAAGGCTGTCTTCAATTCCTGCCTTTGTATCCTTATATTCTGTGAATTTCTCAACAAGGGGAGCAAGGTCATTCTGCTCCTTCATAAGCTTACGAAAACGTGCCTGGTCATTTACTACACCTGGGTCATTTAATTCATCCGTTAACTCCTGGTAACGGATTAACAAATCTTCTAATTTATCAAACATTTGGGTTCCTCCATTTTTACATTGGTTGAATTGGGTTTTTTGATACTCGCTGCAATTTATGGTATCAATACCCATATCAAATTATTAGCACTTTAAACTTTCCAGGTTTGAAACGCTAAGTAAAAGGTTCCCCTTTTTTCTGACTCCATGTTCCTGTAACTACTCTGTCAAGTCCTGCCAAATCTTTTATTATATGAATGTTTTTCATTTCTGCTTCCTGTAACAATTTCTTCACTGCCTCTCCCTGATCATATCCAATCTCAAAAAGGACGTGTCCGCCGGGATTAAGATAATCCTTTAACCCCCTACAGATCTTTTTGTAAAAAAACAATCCGTCTTCCTTACCGTCAAGAGCTATAACAGGCTCGTGATCCTTTACCTCTTCCATTAAGGTAGGAATAACTTCTGTTTGAATATATGGTGGATTTGATATTATTATATCATATTTTCCTTCAACCTGTGAATAGATATCACTTTTTACGAGATCAACAGTAACTTGTAATTGCTCCGCATTTTCCCGTGCTATCTCAAGTGCTGCTTCTGATATATCCACACCTGTTCCGTAACTGATACTACCAAGTCTTGCTAAAGACAAAAGAATACATCCGGAACCTGTACATATATCAAGTACACGCTTCCCTTCACTTAATTTCAAAGCTTCCATAACCAGAATCTCTGTATCCTGTCTTGGTATTAATACACCTTCCCGAACCCGGAAATTAAGCCCCATAAATTCCTGTTCACCGGTTATATACTGGAGCGGAATATGTTGGCAGCGTTTCTTAATCCCTTCCTGGTAGACTTCATAATCCTCAAGTGACATTTCTTTCAAAGGATTCATGAGATATTCTGCCTTACTTATACGAAGCAAAGAAGACAATAGCAGCCATGCATCTAATTCACCATTCTCTATATTCCTGTCTGACAGTTCTCTCCTGCCGGTCTGAAAAGCTTCTTGTATGGTTATCATTCTACGATCAATCCTTCTTGGCAGCCTCATCGGTAACAGCCACAAAGTCATCCAACGCTCTTAAGATCTCATCCTCTTCTTCAAAGATATCCCTTGCCTGTAATGGTTCCATTCTCATAGAGGTTGCTGCAGTTTCTCTTACAGCTCTATTATCTTCTGCTTTCTTCTGATTATTGTTTCTTGCTGTATTTGCTCTATCTTTTTTACCAGATGTACTTTTTTTATTATTTCTTGCGGCTGAATTCTGTTTCTGGGTACTTTCCTGCTTCTGGATATCTGTTTGATTCTGGATATCTGCTTGTTTCTGATTACTTTTCTCTGACTTTATACTATCCTCTGACTTGAGATTTTTATTCTCTATGTTCTTGTTATCTCTATTCTGATTATTGTTGCTTTTGATATTGCTTCCCATCTTCTGGACAGATTTAGCCTGAGCTGACTTGGAATTATTTTGTGTGTTCTTAGAAGTGTTTTTATTACCGCTGGAGTTTTTCGTCCGGTTGTTTGATTTTTCTTTTGCTTCATGAACAGCTGACTGTTTTTCGTTTCCTGCCGTCTTGCCTTCCTCTGTTGGAATCTCAGCGGTTTCACTGTCCTCCACTCCTAAAAAGTCTTTCCAGTTAAATACCGCTTCTACCGATTTAATTGCTACTTCTATCATATCATTATCAGGTTCTCTGGTGGTAAGCCCTTGAAGCCACATACCTGGTTTGCTTAACACTCTGACTGCAATAGAATCGTTTCTACCGGCAAAACGGATAAACTCATAGGATATACCGGCAATTACCGGAATCAGTACAATTCTGCTTGCATAACGAAGCCAGGTAATATCTGTACGAATAAACATAAAGAAGATCACACTCACAAACATAACGATAAATAAAAAGCTGGTTCCACATCTTTTATGCTGTCTGGACTGCCATTTAACATTTTCAACAGTAAGTTCAAAGCCATTTTCAATACAATTAATGGTCTTGTGCTCTGCACCATGGTACATAAATACCCGCTTAATATCCTTAAGCTGTGAGATTGCAACTACATACAATACAAAAATGACAATTCTTATAATGCCCTCTACCAGGGCAACCAGGCTGTCCGATTTGATAACCTTACCTAACTGAGTAGCAGCAAATGCAGGCAGAACAATAAAGATTCCCACTGCAAGTACAACGGCAATGATCATAGTAACAGCTGCCAGTATCGCTTCTCCTTTATCTTTAAATACCTTTGATAAAGCCTTGTCCACTTTTGATTCTTTGGCTGTTTCCTCTTCTTCGTAAAAGCTTGCGGAGAAATTAAGCGTCTTGATACCAATTGACATAGATTCCGCAAAAGCCAGTATGCCTCTTAGAATTGGCAGCTTCCACACTTTATATTTATCTGCAATACTGTTAAAAGAGTCTTCTTTTACTATAATTTCGTTGTCCGGCTTTCTTACGGCAATGGCATAACGTTCTTTGTTCTTCATCATTACGCCTTCAATAACTGCCTGTCCTCCGATTCCTGATGGTTTCATATGCTTATCCTTTCTTTGATAAAACATGCCAAAATACTAAAATTTAAATACGAATTTAAAAATAGGCTGAGATAATTATACCTCAACCTGTTTTTAACACATAGTCATTATTGTCATTTATTGTTCCTGATTAAGACCATATCTGCGGTTGAACTTATCAATTGCACCGCGAGCCGCTGCAGCTTTCTGCTGTCCGGTATAGAAAGAATGGCACTTAGAACAGATTTCTACGTGGATATCGCTCTTTGTTGAGCCTGTTACAAATTCATTACCACAGTTACAAACTACCTTTGCCTGATGATAATTAGGATGGATTCCCTCTTTCATGCTTTTCACCTCTTTACAACAAACATAATTTTTTTAAAGTTGACTAATTGTCAAACTAATTTGTTATTTAAAACAGCTTTCTAATTATAACATAGGATTATTTGGTTTGCAAGTCCTAATTAATCAATTTCGTTTTTTTCACAATCTCGATAAATTCTGCATTTGTCTTCGTTTTCAGGAACATATCTATAATCCGTTCAACAGCATCATCAGACTTCAGGCTATTGAAAGCTTTTCTCATTAAATAAGTAGCTTCCAGCTCTGACTGGCTTAATAAGAGGTCGTCTCTTCTGGTGCTGGATCGGGGCAGATCAATGGCAGGGAAGATTCTCTTCTCTGAAAGATTACGGTCCAGGACAAGCTCCATGTTACCGGTTCCCTTAAATTCTTCAAATACTACATCATCCATACGGCTTCCCGTATCTACAAGGGCTGTGGCAAGAATAGTAAGACTGCCGCCTTCTCTCATATTTCTAGCTGCTCCAAAGAAACGCTTTGGCATATGGAGTGCCGCAGGGTCAAGACCACCGGATAACGTCCTTCCGCTTGCCTGAACTGTAAGGTTATATGCCCTTGCAAGTCTTGTTATACTGTCTAAGAGAATTACTACTTCCTGTTTATGCTCAACAAGACGTTTCGCACGTTCAATTACCATTTCAGATACTCTTTTATGATTTTCCGGCAATTCATCAAAAGTAGAGTAGATAACTTCTACATTCTTACCTTCAATGGATTCCTTAATATCCGTTACTTCTTCCGGACGCTCATCAATCAGAAGAATGATTAGCTTGACGCCGGGATGATTTATGGTTATTGCTTTGGCAATCTGCTTTAAAAGCGTAGTCTTACCGGTCTTAGGCTGAGAAACAATCATACCTCTTTGTCCTTTGCCAATAGGAGATACCAGGTCCACCATACGCATGGATACATTTGCTCCAGGTGTTTCAAGGTGGATTCTCTCATTGGGGAATATGGGGGTCAGATCCTCGAACTTCTTTCGTTTCTGTGCTTCCGCAGGATGAAAACCATTGACACCCTTAACAAATAAAAGAGCACTGAATTTCTCTCCCTGACTCTTAATTCTGGTATTACCAGCAACAATATCCCCGGTCTTTAAGCAAAAACGTCTGATCTGAGCAGGTGATACATATACATCATTCTCACCGGGCAGATAATTATCACAGCGGATAAAACCATAACCATCAGGCATAACTTCCAGGATGCCCTCTTTGGTCTCACCACTATCTAAAGCCTCTGTATCTTGGGACAGACTGCTTCTTCTGACTTCATTTTCCGGATTGCCATTCTGCCAATAAGAATTCTTTCTGCCATCTTCCTGTACATTCTGGTTATACGGCGGATTCTGGGGATTTCTGCGGGCATAGGACTCCTGATTTCCATTAGTATTTCTAGTATCGGCAGTATTTCTTATGTCGGAAGTGTTTCTTGTATCGGAAGTGTTTCTTGTGTCCGTATTATTATCGTTTCTGTAGTTTCTTCTTATCTGAGTTGAAGCGGCCTTTTCTTCTTCTTTGTTATCGGTTTCTTTATTGTCCGCTTCTCTATTTGCTTGTTCTTTGCTTATTGTTTCTTTATTCAAGAGTTCTTTACTACTCACTTCTTTACTAACTGCTTCCTTACTATTCACTTCTTTAATAAGTGCTTCTTTATTATTTGCTTCTCTGCTCGTCTCTTCTTTACCAGCCTCTTCTTTTGTTTCACGCTCTAGTTTTGTTATTGTTTCCTTCTCTGCCGGTTTCGTCAGCTCAACTTCTTTTTTCGCCTCCCCTTTCCCAGCAATATTCTTCTTTTCTTCCACTGCCTCTGTACCCGCTCCTAATATATCAATAAGCTCCTGCTTTCGCAGGGTGGATACACTTTTAATGCCTCTGCTCTTTGCTAATGTTCTAAGCTCTGCTAAGGACATTTCACTAATTTGTACTTCCATGAATTCTTGCTCCTTTACAAGTATAAAATTGTTTAAAGTATTTGGGAATGGTTTCGATTTGATCTAGAAGTTCTCATGAATTAAACCAAAAATTACTACTGAGGTATATTATAACCTATTATATACAAAAAATAAAGTGTCTTTTACACAGCTTTATATATTTTTCTTATCTTGCTTTCCCTACTTTTCAGTGATATGATGTCTTTAGCCAAGCGGCATTCATAAGGAAGGCGGTTAATTTATGACAAACAGTGATAAAGCTCTGTTATTGCACGAACAATGGCAGGGAAAGATTTCAACAGAGGCAAAATGCTCCGTTAAAACCAGAGAGGACCTGGCACTTGCCTATACGCCGGGTGTTGCAGAACCCTGTAAGGTGATAGCAGAAGATAAAGATGCAGCCTATAAATATACCTTAAAATCCAATACCGTAGCAGTTGTTTCAGACGGCAGTGCCGTACTGGGTCTGGGTAACATCGGTCCCTATGCTGCCATGCCGGTTATGGAGGGTAAAGCCGTATTATTTAAGGAATTTGGAGATGTTAATGCTTTTCCCATCTGCCTGGACACTCAGGATACAGAAGAGATTATTGAGACCGTAGTCCGAATCGCACCTGCATTTGGTGGTATTAACCTGGAGGATATTTCTGCCCCTCGTTGCTTCGAAATCGAAGAACGACTGAAAGAACTTCTTACTATACCCGTATTTCATGATGATCAGCACGGTACAGCTATAGTTGTACTGGCAGGAGTAATCAATGCTCTCTTAGTAACCGGAAGGAAAAAGGAAACTTCCAAAGTGGTTATCAACGGCGCCGGTTCCGCTGGTATTGCCATTGCCAAACTGCTCTTAAACTACGGTTTTAAGAACCTGACCCTTTGTGACAGAGTTGGTATCCTCTCAGAGAATACACCGGATCTGAACTGGATGCAGAAGCAGCTCACCGCTGTAACCAACCTGGATAAGAAAGAAGGCTCATTAAGCGATGCCTTAAAAGGTGCCGATATCTTTATCGGAGTATCCGCTCCCGGTATTGTATCAAAGGAAATGGTCGCATCTATGAACAAAGATGCCATTTTATTTGCCATGGCCAATCCTGTGCCTGAGATCATGCCGGACCTTGCAAAAGAAGCCGGCGCAAAGGTAATTGGAACCGGAAGATCAGATTTTCCCAATCAGGTTAACAATGTTATTGCTTTTCCCGGTATCTTTAAAGGTGCCCTTGAAAGCAGAGCAAGCCAGATTACGGAAGAGATGAAATTGGCAGCTGCAATTGCAATTGCAGGACTGGTAGCTGAGAATGAGCTGAATGAAGATAATATACTGCCTCAACCATTTGACCCCAGAGTCTGTGAGGCAGTCAGCAATGCCGTGAAATCCCACGTGAAGAAATAAATTTACAGACTTTAAACAGAAGCTTAGGAAGGAGCGGCCTGTTGTCAGAGAAAAGAATAAGGGGTGACAAGCCCTATTACTCCCTGGATTATTACCTGAAAGAAACCTTTGGCAGGAAAATATATAAGCTCTCTTTAAATGCAGGTCTTACCTGCCCTAACAGGGACGGAACCCTTGGCCTTGGCGGCTGTATCTTTTGCAGCAGCGGAGGCAGTGGTGATTTTGGCGCTTCTCCTTTATTATCTGTTACAGAACAGATTGAAGCAGGAAAAGCACTTATATATAAGAAGCTCCCGGCAGCTGTAAAAACTGCTCCGGTCAATTCCGAAGAAAAAGAGGCTTCCTTTATCGCCTATTTTCAGGCTTATACAAATACTTATGGTGAAATAACCTATCTGCGAAAGACCTTTATGGAGGCACTGAATCATAAAGACATTGCTCTTTTATCCATCGCTACCAGACCTGATTGTCTGGGAGAGGATGTACTGGAACTTCTGGCGGAATGTGCCGCTAAAAAGCCCTTATGGGTAGAATTGGGACTTCAGACCATCCACGAGGATACTGCTGAATTTATCCGAAGAGGATATCCTCTTCCCGTCTTTGAGAAAGCTGTTAAGGATCTGAAGGCCATCGGTGCAGAGATTATTACCCACATGATACTGGGACTTCCCGGCGAAGACAGCTCAAAAGTTATGGCCTCCATGAACTATCTTGCTAAACTGCCCATTCAGGGTGTTAAACTGCAGCTCCTCCATGTACTGAAAGATACCGAGCTTGCCCACATACCATATAAAGCCATGGAGCTGGAAGAATATACGGACCTTTTAATAGCCTGTATTGAAAATCTGCCGGATTCCATGGTAGTACACCGGCTTACCGGTGACGGGCCCAAGAAACTGTTACTCTCCCCCTTATGGAGTGGTAATAAGAAACTTGTGTTAAATTACATTCATAAAGAGATGAAGGCCAGGGATTCCTGGCAGGGAAAATCGTTATAAGTTCTTTTTGCGAAAGGAGGCTTTTTATGCAGACAGATGCCTTAACTCTATACAAACTGATTATACTTTTTCTTCTGGATAAAGTAGATTTCCCTTTGACCAATGCTCAAATCTCCAACTTTATCCTGGACAAGGAATATACCAATTATTTCAGCCTGCAACAGTGCATATCCGAATTAACAGAAGAAGAATTCATGACGGTGCAAACCGTCGGCCACAGCTCCCTGTACCAGATAACCCCTTCTGGTGAAGAAACCCTCTCCTTTTTTCAGAATATGATATCCTCCGCAATTCAAGAGGAGATTGTAAGCTATCTAAAGGAAAATAAGTATTCCTTACGAGATGAATCTTCCATTCTTTCTGAATACCATAAAACCGGCAAGGATGAATATACTGTTTCCCTGCGTGTTATGGAAAAAAAGAATCCGATCATAGACATTAATCTAGCCGTACCAACCGAGGAGGATGCCTCCAAAATCTGCAGAAACTGGCGTGGCCAAAGTCAGGAAATATATTCTTATGTCTTAAGCAGTCTTTTGAAGGAATAAAAAATACCTGAAAACTAATAATACCGGCCTTGCTGCAGTGCTTGAATATCCTTCCGCCGCTGCAATAAGACCGGTATTTTAACTATTCCTCTGAACTGTCTGTATTAATATTTTCTTCTATTAGATCCCAGATTTCATCTCTGCCCTGTTTAGACAAAGCTGAAAAAGGAAGTATTCGGGTAGTGCTTTTAGCACCAAGTCCCTGTCTTATCAGCTTAATCTGCTTATCCTTCTGGCTTCGGTTAATCTTATCCAGTTTTGTAGCAATAATGACAGGCTCATAGCCCTGATGTACAATCCAATCGTACATCAGCCTGTCATTGGCTGATGGTTCATGCCTAATATCCAATAGTAAAAAGATTATCTTAAGCTGCTTGGAAGTCTTAAGATAGTTCTCAATCATTTTCCCCCATTTTGCTTTTAATGATTCTGATACTTTAGCATAACCATAGCCTGGTAAGTCTACAAAATACAATTCTTCATTTATATTGTAGAAGTTAATCGTCTGGGTTTTTCCGGGCTGACCGCTGGTCCTCGCATAGGACTTTCGATTCATCAGTCCATTTATCAGTGAGGACTTTCCTACATTTGATTTTCCCGCAAAGGCGATTTCCGGTTTGTCATTTTCCGGTAATGTACTGGTAATACCGCAGACGGTTTCCAGGTTAACGTTCTTTACATGCATATGTTTCTCCTTTCCTGCCGTTTAAGATAACAGCATATAGTTCCTCCAGGTAGCTGATAGCTGCCCTGTGCCAGTCTTGTTGTTCCACACTGTGTAATTTCTGTACGGGGAACAGCAAGTTGTGAATTTGGGACACATGGTGTTACCGTCTGTTCGTTGTATTATGCAAAGGCATATTTTATTACTTCCGCCATGTTATCTACAAATTTGAGATCAATACCTTCCAGTATTTCTGCTGATATTTCCTCAAGGTCTTTCTTATTCTGAAAGGGAACCAAAACCTGCTTCATATGAGCAGTTTTAGCTGCTAATATCTTTTCCTTCAGGCCTCCGATTGGCAGCACTCTGCCTCTAAGAGTAATCTCACCGGTCATTGCAGTATCAGCCTTTACCGGTTTGCCAGTTATAGCTGAGAGCATGGCAGTTGCCATTGTAATACCCGCTGATGGTCCATCCTTTGGTACTGCCCCTTCCGGAATGTGAATATGAATATCATGCTTATCAAAATAATCCACACTGATTTCATATTCATTGCTTACGGAACGAATATAGCTGATGCCCGCTCTGGCAGATTCTTTCATGACATCACCAAGCTGACCAGTAAGTTCGAATTTACCTTTTCCAGGCATTACATTGACTTCTATCTGCAGGGTATCTCCGCCTACGCTTGTCCAGGCAAGCCCTCTTACGATACCAATCTCATCCTTTTCATTAGCCTGTTGGAAGAAGTATCTTTGCTTACCCAGGAATTTCTCCAGGTTTTTATCATTAACACGTACTTTTTCCGTGTTATTGCTTACAATTTCCTTGGCCGCTTTCCGGCAGATTGCACCAAGTCTTCTCTCCAGATTTCGTACACCAGCTTCTTTGGTATAGCCTGTGATGATTTTTGTAATTGCTTTGTCGGATACGGTTATCTGTTTGCCAGTCAGACCATTACGGGTAATCTGCTTTGATAGCAGATGCTTCTTAACAATATGAAATTTCTCATTCTCCGTATAACTGCTGACTTCGATGACTTCCATTCTGTCCAGAAGGGGTTTGGCAATTCCCTGTAGGGAATTAGCGGTGGCAATAAAGAGTACTTCTGATAAATCTACCGGTAGCTCTACATAATGATCCACGAACTTTTTATTCTGCTCAGAATCAAGTACTTCCAATAGTGCAGCAGAAGTATCCCCTTTATAATCGCTGCTAACCTTATCTATTTCATCCAGAAGCATCAGCGGATTCTTAACCCCAGCATTTTTAAGACCTGTAATGATTCTTCCAGGCATCGCTCCCACATAAGTTCTTCTGTGTCCTCTGATTTCGGCTTCATCTCTTACTCCGCCAAGACTGATACGTACATATTCTTTGTTCAGAGCTCTTGCTACAGAATTGGCAATGGAGGTCTTACCGGTTCCCGGAGGACCAACCAGACAGAGAATGGGACTCTCTCCTTTCCGGGTCAGTACTCTGACAGCAAGGAACTCAAGAATCCTCTCTTTAACCTTTTCCAAACCGTAATGTTCACGGTTTAAGATAATTTCTGCATTTTTGATATCTTGTTTGTCCTCACTAACCTTATCCCAGGGAAGACTTAATAACGTCTCAATATAACCTCTTACGACGGCTCCCTCCGAGGAGCTTCCTGAAACATTTTTAAAGCGTTCGATTTCTTTGACTATCTTTTCTTTGACTTCCGGAGCTGCCTTTAATTTCTCTGCTGCTATCAGATAGTTATCTGCATCAGCAGCACTGTTGGACTCTCCAAGTTCCTCTCTTATAAGCTTGAGCTGTTCTCTTAGAATGTATTCCTTCTGGTTCTTATCGACTTTTTCCTTCACTTTTCCCTGAAGGTCTTTGCGGATACGAATGATATCGATCTCTTCCGTCAGGATAACCATAATCTTCTCATAGCGCACAAAAACCTCTGCCGATTCCAGTAAGCTCTGTTTATCCTCCAGGGTTAAGGGCAGGTTAATGGCTATTTGGTCGATTAACTCGCCTACCTCCTCCAGCCTCATGATAGTCTTATAGATATCCTTTCCAATCTTAGGATTCTCATTAAAGTAAACCTCCAATATATCCTTAAGACCTCTAAGCATTGCCTTCTTCTCTGATTCACTGGCAGTATCCGTATCATCTTCCAGTATTTTCACTTCACCTACTAAAAAAGGAGTTTTCTCTACTATACAATCTAATTCTGCTCTATCTGTTCCGGTAACCAGTACACGAATAACACTTCCAGGCAGTTTAATTATCTGCTTAACCAGTGCTATCGTGCCGACGGAGTATAAATCCTCCTGGTCCGGCACTTCCGTATCTGCATCTTTTTGAGTCAGCAAAAGTACCAATTGGTCATTTTCCATGGCATTTTCGATAGCCTCAATGGATATCTGGCGGTTTACGTCAAAATGGATTTGCATTCCTGGCAGCACAGCCATTCCCCGAAGTGCAACAATAGGCACTTTTCTGCTGTAATCACTCATACTAATAACCATGCCTTTCTCTTAACCTGCATTCGCTGAGCCGCAGGCTTAAATTTACGTGTAAAATGTCCTTTATAGCACACGAACTCTCATCTATGTGCCTTATGCACACATAATCCTGATGAAATAACGTGGTTTTTGATTTCATTAAGATAAAAACTGCCTTAAATCCTCTTATAAGGTATTTTAAGGCAGTCCCTATAACAATCGAATCTACTCAATGAATTACAATAGCTTATTCTGCTTATGCAATCTCATTGCTGTTCTTCTTCGATATTCTTTTCGTAATGGCTTTTCTTGGCTGGTTATCTTCTGTACTTATCAGTGTTGGCTGATTACCGCCTTCAGCAGCTTCTTTTGTAATAATGCATTTTAAAACCTGAGTATCTGTAGGGACTCTATACATGGAATCCATCATAACAGATTCCATAATAGCGCGCAGACCTCTGGCACCGGTTTTTCTCTCAAGAGAACGTTTGGCAATAATACGAATTGCTTCATCCTCAAAGTCTAATTCTACTCCATCAAGCTCAAAGAGTTTCTTATATTGCTTAATGATAGCATTCTTAGGTTCTGTGAGAATCCGGACAAGTGTTTCCTCATCCAGCGCATCCAATGCCACATTAACAGGTACACGTCCAACGAACTCTGGTATCAAGCCGTACTTTACGAAATCCTGAGGCATTGCCTGACGGAATAATTCACCTATATTACCTTTGTTTTTCTCTATGATGGAAGCATTAAATCCTATGGATTTCTGACCAATTCTGCCCTCTACTATCTTCTCCAGGCCATCAAAGGCACCACCGCAGATAAATAAGATATTTGTGGTATCAATCTGTATAAATTCCTGATGGGGATGTTTTCTTCCACCCTGAGGAGGTACGGAAGCAACGGTTCCTTCCAGAATCTTAAGCAGAGCCTGCTGTACACCTTCACCAGATACATCTCGTGTTATGGAGGTGTTCTCAGATTTCCTTGTTATCTTATCAATTTCATCAATATAGATAATACCATGTTCAGCTCTTTCAATATCAAATTCTGCTGCCTGTATAAGCTTAAGAAGTATGTTTTCTACGTCCTCACCAACGTATCCCGCTTCTGTTAAAGCAGTAGCATCTGCAATTGCAAAAGGTACGTTAATAAGCTTTGCCAGGGTTTGTGCAAGAAAGGTTTTACCGGAACCGGTAGGTCCTACCATAAGAATATTACTCTTTTGCAGTTCCACATCCAAGTCTCTTCCGGCCAACACCCTCTTATAATGGTTATAAACGGATACCGCCAGGACCTTTTTCGCGTCCTCCTGTCCAATTACATACTGATCCAGAAAGGTCTTGATCTCAGTAGGCTTTAATAAGTTTATATCCGTATCATGTACTTTATCATCAAATTCCTCTTCCACTATCTCAGAGCAGATTTCAATACACTCGTCACAGATATATACGTTACCCGGTCCAGCAATGAGCTTTCTTACCTGATCCTGTGTTTTATTGCAAAAGGAACATCTTAGTTGTTTTCTGTCATCGGTTCTGTTTGCCACTCTCTTTCCCAACTCCCTTCTTCCAGCATTTTAAATTACCTATTTACAATAACATTATCGATTAGCCCGTAAGCTTTTGCTTCTTCGGCTGTCATATAATAATCTCTTTCTGTATCGATTTCGATAACTTCCAGAGGTTTTCCCGTATTTGCTGCCAGAATTTCATTCAGTTTCTTCTTGGTCTTTAAGATATTCTCAGCAACGATCTTAATGTCTGTAGCCTGACCTTTGGCACCACCGGAAGGCTGGTGAATCATGACTTCAGCATTGGGCATGGCAAATCTCTTACCCTTAGCACCGCCTGCTAACAGGAAAGCTCCCATACTGGCTGCCATACCAAGGCAATAGGTAGATACGTCACATTTAATATAATTCATAGTATCATAAATGGCCATACCGGCTGTAACGGAACCACCCGGACTGTTTATATACAGATGAATATCTTTTCCAGTGTCCTCAGACTCAAGGAACAGTAACTGTGCCACAATAACACTGGCTGATACATCGGTTACTTCCTCTCCTAAAAAGATAATTCTTTCTTTTAATAATCTTGAGTAAATATCGTAAGATCTTTCACCGCGGCTTGTCTGTTCAATGACATAAGGTACTAAACTCATAGTTATCCTCCTTTACTCTGCTGCTACGGCTGTCTCTCCAATCAGATCAACTGCCTTTTGTACAGCCATATCCATAATAATTTGTTCTTTTTCTTTCTCGCCGATTAATTCTTTTAACTTATCAGCTTCCATTTTATAGTTCTCTGCCATCTGAGCGATTTCTTTCTCGAAATCCTCATCAGCGATAACAATATTTTCAGCCTTTACAATTGCCTCTAATACCAGTCTTACCTGGATAGTCTTTAAAGCCTGAGGACGCATCTGCTCGAAAAGCTGCTCACTGTTGGTACCTGTAAACTGGAAGTACTGTTCAACAGTAAGTCCCTGAGACTGGATTCTCTGAGCGAAATCGTCTGCCATCTGTCTAACCTGTGTTTCAATCATAGCATCCGGAATATCCATCTGTGCATTCTCGATAATTTTATCGATTGCTTTATCTTCCTTGGCTCTCTTAGCTTCTTTTTCTTTCTTGTCCTTTAATTTAGCCTGAATATCAGTTTTGTATTCCTCTAATGTATCAAATTCGGAAACATCCTGTGCAAAATCATCATCTGCAGCAGGTAATTCTTTCGCTTTAATCTCTTTTACGGTTACCTTAAATAAAGCAGGCTTACCTGCCAGTTCAGCTGCATGGTATTCAGCGGGGAAGGTTACGTTAACTTCTACCTCTTCTCCGATATTCTTACCAATTAACTGGTCTTCAAATGTGTCGATAAAGGAATGAGAACCAATTGTTAAAGCGTAATCCTCAGCCTTTCCGCCTTCAAAAGGAACTCCATCTACAAATCCCTCAAAGTTGATAACTGTCTCATCTTTGTCTGCAACAGGTCTGTCTGTAACCGTTACGATTCTTGCATTCTGATCTCTTACTTTGTCAAGCTCTGCTGTTATGTCTTCTTCTGTTACTTCTGCTGAAGGAACTTCAACAGCGATTCCTTTGTAATCACCAAGTGTTACTTCAGGTTTAAGAGCAGCTTCTGCTGTGAAGATAAAAGCCTTTCCTTTTTCGATCTGTGTAACATCGATCTCAGGTCTGGATACAAGTGTAAGACCGCTTTCTTCAACAGCTTTCTCATATGCATCAGGAATAATAATATTTGCAGCATCTTCATAGAAAACACCGGAACCGTACATCTTCTCTATAATAGAACGAGGGGCCTTACCCTTACGGAAACCTTGTATATTAAATTTTCCTTTATTTTTGGCATAAGCTTTCTCAAGAGCTGTGTCGAATTCCTCCGCAGCAGTTTCGATGGTAAGCTTTACCATGTTTTTCTCTAATTTTTCTACCTGTAAACTCATTTAAAATTTCCTCCTTAAAATATGTGAAACTATATTACGCTTCTCACGTAAATTGTATAACTTCCCATTTTGACGATTTGACATTAGTATATTATATCATAGGCAATCTGTAAATACCATATTTTTTTCATGAAACAGCAACTACTTTTCTATTACATGCCCCTGGCTTTTTAATTTGTCTACAACCATATTAACGTATTTTTCGCACTCTTTTGTTGTAGGGGCTTCTACCATGACACGAAGTACCGGTTCCGTACCGCTTTCTCTGACCAGAATTCTGCCGTTATCCCCCAGCTCTTCTGTAACTTTTGCTACTGCATTTACGATTTCAATGTCTTCTCTGGCGGTCTTTTTATTATTAACACGAACATTTTCTAGTAACTGAGGGAATATCTGGACTTCTTTGATAAGGTCGGACAGTTTGGTTTTGTTTTCTATAATCACTTCCATAATCTTTAGAGACGTCAGGATTCCATCACCGGTGGTGGCATGTTTGCTGAAAATAATATGTCCGGATTGTTCACCGCCAATCGAGTGTCCGTTTTCCATCATATTCTCAAACACATATTTATCACCTACTGTTGTTTTCTCATAAGCGATTCCCTTTTCTTCCAGTGCTTTATAAAGTCCCAGATTACTCATAATGGTGGTTACTACGGTATTATTGTTCAGTTCATTATTTTTCTTCATGTCAACGGCACAAACATATAAAATAAGGTCTCCGTCAATAATATTGCCTTTATCGTCTATTGCTAAACATCGATCAGCGTCACCATCATAGGCAAAACCTACATCCAGATTATTTTCAAGAACATATCTGCGCAGCTGCTCCATATGGGTGGAGCCACAGTCTTTATTAATATTAAGACCGTTTGGTTCATTGCTTATGACATAAGTCTTTGCACCCAGTGCGTCAAATACTCCTTTGGCAATGGAATAAGCAGAACCATTGGCACAATCAAGACCCACCTTCATATTTTTAAAGGAATTGGCAACCAGGGAAATGAGATAACCAATGTATCGGTTTCTTCCATTTACATAGTCCGTAGTTCTTCCGATGTTATCCTTGGTAGCATAAGGTATTTCCTCCCCTTTTCCGTCTATGTAGTTCTCAATAAGTTCCTCCACTTCACTTTCCAGCTTGTAACCCAGTCCATTTATTATCTTGATGCCGTTGTCATAATAAGGATTATGGCTTGCAGATATCATGATACCGCAGTCAAAGTCTTCACTGCGGACAACATAAGATACACTGGGTGTAGTGGTTACATGCAAAAGATATGCATCTGCACCGCTGGCAGTCAGTCCTGCAACTAATGAATACTCAAGCATGTAGCTGGATCTTCTGGTATCTTTTCCGATTACGATTCTGGCTTTGTGTTCTTTGCCGTAATAATAACCCAAAAATCGTCCAACCTTATAAGCATGCTCTACTGTTAAATCAATATTTGCTTCCCCTCTGAAACCATCGGTACCGAAATATTTTCCCATGTTTTTACCCTATAGCTCCGGGCAGGTTGTTACCTGCCTGCTACCCTTTCATTTTCTATTCTAAGAATTCTTATAAGTTATACTGATATCTATCCGCAATATTAAAACTCTCATATACAATTTCATGCAGTCCAGAAACGATTGTAACATAACCAAATAGCATGCGCAAGTCATTGCAGATACTATATAATATGAGTCTTTTATTATCCTTGTGTTTGTTTTATGCTTTTGGATAAAAAAACATCATCTTATATGTATGACTTCTGCAGTTTAGAAACTGATGGTCATATATATTAGATGATGTTTTATTCCTCCGGCCTATGGCAGCTAAAAGGCATCTGTCTTATAGTTTAAGCCGTCGGCTGACTTTTTTAGATATTAATAAGAACCGCTCTGACCAGACATGGATTCTTCCTGTCTTTTGATCATACGTTTAACCATTTCTCCACCTACAGAACCATTTTGAGCGCTGGTTAAATCTCCGTTGTAACCTTGTTTTAAAGGTACTCCGATTTCAGAAGCAACCTCCATTTTAAATCTGTCAAGTGCTTCTCTAGCCTGAGGAACTTCTGATCTGTTTGATCCGCTGTTATTACTTGCCATAAAATTTCACCTCCGAAATTATTAGATAGTTCTTTTTAAGGGCTTACCCTTTTTTCTCGATGGCCGCTCTGTATGAATCAGTCATCGTAGTAATATTGTTATCAATATTTCTAAAATTATTATGGTAAGTTGTGGAAAGTATTTTTTTGATTATTCATGCTTCTCTTATGGAGCATTTGCCGGACTATCTGTCCTAACAGAAGCATATACTATAGAAATCTAATTTAACGGTATAGTGAAAATTCATATGGAAAACATTTTGTCTTTTATCTCAGGCGCAAATCATCTGCTATGGAGCGGACCTATGCTGTTCCTTTTATTAGCCACCCATCTGTTTCTGACTTTTCGCCTAAAATTCGTTCAAAAAAAAGTCTTTAAAGGCATCCGCCTTTCAACCAAATCATCCGATGATGAAAAGGGGCAAACCAGCAGCTTCGCAGCTCTTACTACCACACTGGCAGCAACCCTTGGTATCGGAAATATCGTAGGAGTCTCCACAGCTGTTGCCTTTGGCGGTCCCGGTGCGATTCTCTGGATTTGGTTAACAGGCGTACTGGGAATGGCTACAACTTATGCAGAGTGTTATCTGGGTATTCGTTATCGTAAGCTTGCAAAGGATGGCACCTATTCCGGTGGTCCTATGTATGTCCTGGAACACGGACTTAAGTCAAAAGGAATGGCTGTGTTATATGCCTTTCTGACCCTGGCAGCCTCTTATGGAGTAGGTTGTTCAACTCAAGCCAACTCCATTACCAATGTCACCAGCTCCCTTTGGCACTTCTCACCTTACATCGTAGGTATCGTGGTTGCTGTTATTACCGGACTTGTAATTCTTGGGGGCATTGAATCCATTGGTAATCTGTGCAAAAAACTGGTTCCGGCTATGGGTGCCTTCTACATTTTAGCCTGTCTGGTGCTGGTTTTTATGAACCGTGATTACGTGCTGCCTGCTATTACCCTTATATTTCGCTCCGCTTTTCTTCCCAGTGCTGTAGTCGGTGGTTTTATTGGAAGCACAATTAAGACAGCTGCCCGATACGGCATTGCCAGAGGTTTGTTTTCAAACGAAGCCGGTATCGGAACTGCAGCGATTGCTGCTTCCAGTGCCAAAACCGACAATCCCCATAACCAGGCTCTGGTATCCATGAGTGCAACGTTCTGGGATACGGTAGTTATGTGCGGTGTCACCGGAATTGTGATAGTCGCGAACATATTAAAAAATCCGGCATCCATTAAAGGATTACCGGCTTCGGATCTTACCACCGCAGCTTTTATGCAGCTGCCTTACGGTGAATACATACTTGGCTTTTCAATCATTGCTTTTGCCCTTGCAACACTAATCGGCTGGTCTTACTTCGGTGAAAAGGCCGTGGTATATCTTTTTGGAAAAGAAGGAATCGGCACCTATAAATTATGTTACATTGTAATGATATTTATTGGTGCCGTTCTTTCCCTGGAATTCGTATGGCAGTTATCAGATCTGATCAATGCGCTTATGATATTGCCTAACGTACTGACTTTATGGATACTGAGAAAAGAGATTAGAGATACTGAATAGCCTTACCGATTTTCTCAGCAGTTTCCTTATCCTTTAAGAACTGAATTATTTCCAGCGAAAAATCAATTGCAGTGCCCATTCCTTTACCCGTTATAATATTTCCGTCTGTCACTGCCTTATGACCTGTAGGATTAGCTTCCAGGAGCTTGTCTTCAAACCCCGGGAAACAGGTTACCGATTTCCCTTTTAAGAGCCCCTGCTCTCCCAGAATACTGGGTGCGGCACAAATAGCAGCAAGTGCCTTGTCTTCCTGTCTGAATTCCTTTAAAAGGTTTACAAGGCCTTCATGAGCTGCCAGATTTCTGGTTCCTGGCATTCCCCCCGGTAGCACCAGCATATCTGCCGTTTCATAATCGTATTCTTCAAACAGCCCGTCAGCCTTCACTTCAATATTATGTGCGCCGTTAACGGACTCTTTTCCGGTAATCGAAACCGTAGTTATTTCAATTTCTGCACGTCGCAGCATATCTACCACGGTTAAGCCTTCAATTTCTTCAAATCCATCTGCTAAAAATAAATATACCATATAAAAACCTCCTGTCTTTTTCTGTGTAAGCTTCCTTCCTTAAAAACATTCACAGATTTCATATCATCTGCAGTTACAGCTCTTTCATTTATTATACCGAAATAAAAGCTTTCGTACCAGTATTACCTTTCATAAATTTCAGACACCGATATATTTACCGTTTTATACGCCATACCTTAAAGGCAGCGGGCTCGCAACATCATACCTTCCGGAGTAAGGTTCAGCAGTCTATTATCAGGCAGCCTCAGAACAGATACAGATCTTTCAAAAGCTCTAAGGTATGACTGAGAACCTCTCTTATACCTGGCAGAATAACTGGAAAACGGAAATTAGCTAATGTTTTATAACAAGAAAACCGATATTCATAATAGTTCTGCTGAATTTCATTCAGAAAGGATAAGTGAAAATATGGATATAGCTCAATTATCATATTCCTTAGCAATGCAAAATACCGCTACCGCATATAGTTTTGCCGTTATGAATCTTTCTTTGGATACGGTTGAAACTGCAGGTGATGGAATCGTCAAAATGATGGAAACTTCCGTAAATCCCAATATCGGCGGTAATATTGACATTAAGTTATAGTATGGAATAATGAATTCCATCAAAGAAAACATCTGCAGGCCCATGGGGTTTTGCAGATGTTTTTTTATTTACAGGGTTAGAAAGCACTATTCTGATAATTGTTGGCATTATACTACTATTCCTCAATTTTTTACGTGAATATAATATTCATTAGTAAGGAATGACCGCGTTGACTTTCCATGAGCTTTTTCGGGAAGTACACAGTGCTTTCCCAGTGATTACAGGAAAGGAGCCTGAGTATGCCTTAGAATATTATCTGCCAACAGTACTTGCAGGCATGCTCATAATGTTAAAGAATTATGAAAATAGTTGTTTTATCCGGAGGTCTCAGTCCGGAAAGAGATGTATCTTTATCCTCCGGCTGTCTTATTGCCAATGCACTAATGGATGCCGGTTACGAGGTAGCACTTGCCGATGTATATATGGGATTAGATATCCCCAACACTAATCCAGATACCCTCTTCTTAAGCAAAGAAGAGGGTATCAGACACGAACACCATATCCCGGATAAAATTCCTGATTTGGAGGAGCTCATAGCAAGCAATCAGGGAAGAACAGAACTGATTGGTGAAAATATCCTTGCCCTGTGCAAAATGTCTGATGTGGTATTTCTCGCACTACACGGTTCCATGGGAGAAAACGGGCAACTCCAGGCTGTTCTGGACTGCTGGCAGATTCCTTATACCGGTACTGGTTATGCCGGCTGTCTTCTGGCAATGGATAAAGACTTAAGCAAAAAACTCTTAAAGGCGGAGGGTGTTCCCACCGCCCCATGGATAACAGAAGAAGCAGCTGAAATAACCCCTGAAAAGATAACAAACTCCATTGATTTTCCTTGTGTTGTAAAGCCGATCAGTAACGGTTCCAGCATTGGTGTTTCCTTTGCATATTGCCAGGAAGAACTCTCATCTGCCTTAAGTCTTGCAACAGAGAAAATAGCATCTTTTGGCTCCGGTAAAGTTCTGGTTGAAAAAATGATTAAAGGCAGGGAGTTCTCTGTTGGAATTCTTGAGAATACTGCCCTGCCAGTAATAGAGATCATTCCAAAGGAAGGTTTCTATGATTATAAAAATAAGTACCAGCAGGGACTTACAAACGAATGCTGTCCGGCAGATTTACCCGAACCGTTAAGGGAAAAAGTACAATTACTTGCATTAAAGGTACACAAAACCCTGCACCTTGGCTCCTATTCCAGGATAGATTTTATTTTAGACGAAGCCAATGAATTCATCTGCCTGGAAGCTAACACGCTTCCAGGAATGACACCAATGAGCCTCCTTCCTCAGGAAGCAAAAGCAGCCGGGATCTCCTATGAAGATTTATGCAAAAAAATTGCATTGCTTGGAGTACGTTAAAACACCTCCAGGGTTCCTTTCCTTCTGGCTGTTTTTTCAATTCCTTTGATTAACAGCCAGGACAGGAAATAATAACCTGCGCCAATCCCTGCTTCCTGCAATAAAAGCATTACAAATTTCTCAATTATGACTCCTGAGAACAGCATATTGACCGCTTCAATACTGCGGGTCAAAGGGATCAGCCGGGATATGAGCCTTCCAGCTATGGGCAGTTGGGATATTGGGAAGTTCGCTCCGCAAAATATCATAAGGATATAGGAAATAAAATTCAATACAAAATGCATCTGGTCAGTTATCAGACCAAAGATGCCGATAAACAATCCAAACCCGGCAGCCGCAAACATTGCAACAATAACAGCCGTAAAAAACAGCAGCAGATTAATTTGAGAGAAATTCACCTGAAACAATAAACTTCCGGCAAAGAAACCAAAGGTAACGGTTACCACCGCGGTGATACAAGTGAATAATCCCTTATGAAGTATGATCAACAGCTTCCCCTCAGGGGCTGCAACAAGACTTCTGATACAGCCATAGGCTCTCTCTGCCATAAAGGTACTGCCAAGAGTAAATATACAGGTATTGACGCATAGCAGAAAGGAATTTCCCACCACCCACCGGGTCAGATTATCCGTGTTATAACTATAGCTTGCAAGAACACAGTAGAAAATAAGCGTCAGCAGCGGATATATGGTCTCAAGGCATAGAAATTCATCCAATCTGAAAATGGACTGTCTGCTTTTATAACTCAGCCAAGCAAGGGTAAAGAAACGTCTCATCAATTCACCTCCAGTGTTGCTGCTATCCGTACCTGGCGCTCTATTACCACTGCCAGGAAATGCCCCAGTAAAATATAAAGTCCAGTTACTCCGACCAGAATCAGGAGTGTCAGATAATATTCCCTTATGTTAAAGGTATCAGACACACTTAGCCGAAGCAGCTTAACTGCCCAGGTCGGGGAAAGGACATAACTTACAGGCCTTAGGAATACAGGAAGAATATCTGCCGGAAACACAAATCCACATACAAGAATAACAGGTATTTCGATGCAATTCATGTACAACTGCGTTTTTCTTGACAACGTCAGCAGATAGGCTAAAAAAACCGATATGACAGAAAAACTTCCAATTGTGCAAATAAAAGCTGTCAGTAAATAAATTGGATGAGCAACTTCCATCCTTACATCAAATAAAATCTTCGTAGTAGCAAATGATAACAGAAAAGTTATCATACTCAGAATGGTATTCCCTGCTACCTTTCCTGCAATAATGGTTCTAAAACCTGCCGGTGCCATATAGATCAGTGAAAGGGTGCCATTATAACGCTCTCTGTTAATATCTCCGGCTGAAGAAAAGCAGATGCAGCTCCAGAGTGCCATCAATCCTGCTCCCAGTACTACATAAGACAGAAAATCCTCTCGTTGTGAATTAACAAACATCTCGTATAAGAGCACTGTATTGACAACCGGATTTGCCAGCAGACAGAATCGAAACATAGACCTTGCCAGTGAGCTTTTTATCTGAAGCAGAGCTGTTGAAACAATTACATTTAATTCTTTCATTGCCTTTCCTCCAGTATCTTTACGTATACATCCTCCAGTGTTAATTCTTTATTGGTAAAAGAATGAATGCCACTTCCTTTTAAGGCACTAAGAATTGCTTCACTGATATCGGGCTCTGCTATGTATTTCATCATCAGACGGTAACCACCTTCAGCCGGTTCACTTATTACCTCTTTTACCCCTTGAATACCCTTCAGCTTCACTATAATGGATTCATCCACTCTGTCCATTATGATTTCCAGATTTTTATCTTCACCGGTTAATTTTTTTAAATTTACAGGTGTGTCCAACGCTATTAGTTTTCCATGATTTAATATAGCAATCCGGTCACAGAGTTCATCCGCTTCATACATATAATGGGTAGTCAGCAGAATGGTTTTACCTTCTGACTTTAATTTTTTTATAATATCCCGCAGCATTCTGGCTCCTAATGGGTCAAGACCAACCGTAGGTTCATCCATAAAGATTATCTCCGGCTCATTAATCAATCCTCTTGCAATCTGCAGCCTCTGTACCATACCCTTGGAAAAAGTCTCTACCAGGATGTCTGCTTTCTCCGACAGTCCTACCAGCTCTAATATCCTGGTGATTCTTCTATCCGCTTCCTCCTTGCTTATAAGATAAAGACAGGCAAAATATTTAAGATTATCTTTGGCTGAAAGACGTCTGTAAAGTCCCAATTCCCCACCGAAAATAAAATTTATACGCTTTCTGATGAGCTTTTCCTGGGTAAAGGTGTTATAGCCTAAAACCTCACATTTTCCTTTCGTTGGTGCAAGGAGGGTAATCAACATTTTTATCGTCGTAGTCTTTCCTGCTCCGTTCTGCCCAAGGAGTCCAAATACCTCCCCTCTTTTAACCTGAAAGGAAACTCCATCTACCGCCATAACGCGTTCTTTTCTGCTGTTGATCAAACCCTTTCTGGTAATGAATTCCCGTTTTAAATCCTTGACTTCAATGACAAAATCCTTATCCATGATACGATTCGTATATAACCTGGATCCAGGCAAATATACTCAGCCTCCCGTCGTTTATGTAGAATGATATGGTATGTCTAAAAATATTTGCAGCAGAAGCTCCTGTTAGGAAATATTTTTCAGCCACTCCCTAAATAAATAATAATATTCGATATATATCGAATATTATTATAATCGAATATATAAGCGAGGTCAATACCGGATTGCTATAAATTCTTGTATAAAAAAACGACCGGATTATTTTCCGATCGTTGGTGTATTCATACTTTCAATTAACTGGCACCTTTTTATCAAGTATCTCCGCCAGTGCTTTCAACAGTTCTTTGGTACCAGTTCTGCTGATACTATAGTACTTGGAGCTTTTGCTCTGCTCTTCATTTAAGAGTCCGCAATTCTTCATCTGATCCATATGATGAGAAATGGTAGAGGGAGCCATGGATAATTCCTTTGCGATATCAAGTCCTCTTAAGGGTTCTTTTTCATTGAGCAAGGCAATAATCTTAAGACGTGTCTCATCTCCGATAGCTTTCAGCTGTTTCAACAGCTGTTCCTGTTTCTCCCTGGATTCTCTGAGTGAGTAGAATAACACCTGGTTTTTCCCGAAGAATCGTATTTTCCTATAGGCAGCAAAAAAAGTAATGGTAAAGTAGAACTCCTTATATGGTCCCCGATTATAAAAAACCTTACCCATCAACTCCTGGGAGTATTCTAACGGTTCCATTGCCTTTAGCCCCTCCTGGGCTTTCAGAGCTTCGGTCTGCAGCACCGCTTGAACCTGTCGGTTCATTTCATGAAATTCTGTGGTATCCAGTTCTTTCGCAAAAGCAAAGTAATCGTTAATTATCTTTCTTGTTTCACGAATAAACACCTTGAATCCAAGGTAACTACCCAGAAACTTCTCATATTCTCTGAAAAGCCGATCCAGTTTTTCTTCATTTTCCAAGGCTTCTCTTACAAGCTCATCCTTAAATATATTAAAATAGCTGGAGATAAAAGCAGCCTCATCCATTTGAAGCAGGTACTCCCTGTATTCCTCAAGACTGAACTCATTCAGCGGATAATCCGTCAGGAATTCCAACATACCCGAAGGACAGCCTACAGCCTGAAATATTTCCACAAGATACGTATATTTTTTCTTTAAGCCATCAAGTTTTCCTATGGAATAAGTCTCAGTACATAAAGTATGCCACTTCTCCCCCTCCAGAATATTACTGGCCGCCATTAACAGCTCAATGTCTTCTGAATATATAAAATAACTATTCTCATTTAGTTTCTGATAATACATATTGTCATACCCGTCTTTCAATTTCAGTAATTTCAGTTTCTAGGGTGTTTGCGAAAACTCATTTGCTGAACTGTAGTTAACCCTGCTTGAATTCCGGCAGGTATAACCCTTGCCTCAATCTATAATTTTAACGCTTTATTATGTAAATTATAGCAAACCCTGTCTTAAAAATAAACAAAAAATTAACCATCGCTATTGCCATCACTTATTTCTTTGGTTATACTATAAAGAAAACTAAGTGCAGCCGATACTGTATGGGGTTTGTACCCTAAAGCACATAAGACAATACAGCAGTAGTTTAAGTACTTCTGCTGAGAATCGAGGTAAATATGTCAATTGAAAAGGTTAGAAACTATTTCAAACAATATGGAATTGAAGAAAAGATCCTGGAATTCGAAGTTTCCAGTGCAACCGTAGAACTTGCAGCAAAAGCTTTGAATTGTGAGGAAGGGCGTATCGCAAAAACACTATCTTTTCATGTAGGCGAGAGGGTAGTACTAATCGTTGCTGCTGGTAATGCCAGAATTGACAATACAAAATATAAGGCATACTTCGAAGCAAAGGCAAAAATGTTATCCTACGAGGAAGCCGAACCTTTAATAGGACACGCCGTAGGAGGGGTTTGTCCCTTTGCTGTAAATGATCAGGTTGAGATTTACCTGGATGAATCACTTAAGCGCTATCAGACTGTCTTTCCGGCTTGCGGAAGCTCAAATAGTGCTATCGAATTGACCATAGGCGAACTTGAGAGGTATTCAGGCAGTTCAAAATGGATAGATGTCTGCAAAGATTTAACTGCCGAAAGTTAAAAGCTTTTACTACCAACGGAATGGTTCGTAATAATTATAGAAACAGAATGCTAGGTTCAGTCCCCTTAACGGATTTCCTTATTAAAAACAGGATTTGAGGCACTTAAGCTGTCTCAAATCCTGTTTTTATATGCCTGCATATTTTAGATACTTATCTCAAGCAAAACGACCAAGTACAATAGCTTCTTTGAAAGGACGAATGAGCTTGGCAATAATTAAGTCAATACAGTTCATTAGAACCGCTCTCTATCTTTCTTCCCTGAAATAAGCCTGGCCTAAACTTGCCGGTGGCTGATTCTCCTGTTTATTTCTCTTGCTGGATAAGATAAGTACGATAATCGTCACCACATAAGGCAGCATTTTGCATAACTCCTGGGTGGCTCTGGTAAGCCCCGGCAGGTAGATATAAAGAATATAAAGTCCACCAAAGAGGAAAGAACCCCAGATAGCATTGACAGGCTTCCATAAAGCCAGGATAACAAGTGCAATCGCAAGCCAGCCTCTGTCTCCGAAGCCGTTATTGGTCCAGGTTCCTCCAAGATACTCCATAACAAAATACAGACCTCCAAGACCTGCAATGGCAGCACCGGATACCGTTGATATATATTTGTATCTCGATACATTGATACCGGCAGCATCCGCTGCTCCCGGATCTTCACCGATAGCTCGAAGATTAAGTCCCTTTCTTGTCTTTTTAAGAAAATAAGCCAATAACAAAGAAATAATCACAGAGAGGTAGGTGAGGAACCCATAGGAGAACAACAGGTCTCCTATCACAGGGATATCATGGAGCAGGGGTAATTTTGCTCTGTATGCCGATGCTGTTGTTTTAACAGATATCTGACCAACACCACCTGCAAGTTTAGAAATGGAGCCGCCAAAGAAATTACCAAAACCAACACCAAAGGTGGTTAATGCCAGACCTACTACATTCTGATTTGCTCTAAGAGTAATGGTTAATACGCTGTATATCAGACCTCCCAGGGCTGAAGCCAGTAAGGTAACGATAAAGGATATTACAAGACCGATAAAGGCGTTAGGAGTTTCCGTTGATTTCTCGTAGAAGAAAGCTCCCATCAGTCCGGCTATACCACCCATGTACATGATGCCCGGAATACCAAGATTTAAGTTACCGGATTTCTCCGTTACGATTTCACCGGTGGCACCAAACAGAATACTGATTCCCTGGCTGATTGCATTTTGAATAAAGGTTAAAAGCAGCATATTATTGTACCCCCTTCTTATTCCCACGGAATTCCACTTTATAATTAATAAAGAATTCACAGCCAATCAGGAAAAATAACAGTACACCGGTTATGATATCGGAAGCATTTTCGTTCAATCCATACTGAGAAGCAATCTGTATGGACCCCTGTTGCATAAATACCAGAAATGCAGATACAGCCAACATTGCAATGGGATTGAATTTGGACATCCAGGCAACGATTATAGCTGTAAATCCTCTTCCGTCAGCTGTACTGGTAGAAATGGTATGGCTGGCACCGCTAACAATGATACTTCCTGCAAGTCCGCAGATTCCACCGGATATCATCATGGTTCTGATTATTACTTTCTTAACATTGATACCGGCATATTTGGCTGTATTCTGACTCTCACCTACCACCGCAATTTCATAGCCCTGTTTGCTGTGCCTCATATAAAGATAGACGCCTACTGTCATAATCAGTACTACAATGATATTTAATCCGTACTGCATACCAAAAATCTCCTGAAACCAACCTTTTCTTGTGGCTCCATTTATAATACCTACTGTATTGGAACCCGTAGGATTCTCCCAGAAAACAATGCAAAAGGTAACTATCTGCATTGCAACATAATTCAACATCAGTGTAAAAAGTGTTTCATTGGTATTGTAATAAGCCTTAAAGACTGCCGGAAGCACTCCCCACAGCATACCTGCAATACTGCTGGCTGCAAATATGATAAGAAGCAGCAACCAGTTAGGCATGGAATTCCCAAAATAAATCATAACCGCCGCCGTAGCCGCTCCGCCCATTAAGATCTGTCCTTCCGCACCGATATTCCAGAATCTCATCTTGAAAGCAGGTGTAAGTCCCACTGCTATAATAAGAAGCGTCATAATTTCACGGATGGTTACCCACATACGGCGTTTTTTACCGATTGCACCATCAATGATACCCAGATATACCTGAATGGGGTTATCATTTGTAATAAATACGATGACCAATGCACATACAATTAAGGAAAGAGCGATTGCTATCAGCCTGATTGTCCATGCTTTCGTTCTGGAAATACTATCCCGCTTGCTCATTCGCAGAAAAACCTCTTTATTTGCTCCTTCTTTGCTCATGTGCTTTTGCTCCCTTCCGCTCTGACGTCATCAATAAACCAATTTCTTCTTTGGTGGTATTTCTTGCATCTACGATACCTGCGACTCTTCCGCTGTTGAGTACCATAATTCTGTCACAAAGCTCCAATAATACATCTAAGTCCTCACCAACACAGATAACCGCCACCCCTTTTTGCTTCTGTTCATTGAGAAGATTATAAATGGTATAAGAGGAGTTTATATCAAGACCTCTAACAGGATACGCTACCATTAGGACAGTTGGATTAGATGCAATCTCACGTCCTACCAATACCTTTTGAACATTACCGCCGGACAGCCTTCTTACCGGCGTGGATACTCCCGGAGTAACCACATCCAATTTATCAACGATATTTTCTGCCAGATTCTTAGGCTTCTTTCTATCCACAAAGAAATGCTTTCCGTCGGTATAGCTTCTAAGCATCATATTATCCGTCAAATCCATGGAACCAACCAGCCCCATTCCAAGCCTGTCCTCGGGAACGAAGGATAAATGAATCTTAAGATTTCTTATATCGGCCGCTTTCATATCCGATATTTTCTCAGTACTTCCATCAGGTGCATAGTATAGGATCTCACCGCTTTCTATAGGCTGAAGTCCTGCTATTGCTTCTAATAATTCCTTCTGACCGCTTCCTGCTATACCTGCGATTCCCAGAATTTCACCGCTGTGCGCCTGAAAAGAGGCCTCTTTTAATACTTTAAGTCCTTCCCTGTTCTTACAGGTTATGCCTCTCATCTCAATCCGTTTCTCTGTATTTGCCGGCTCTGTACGGTCAATATCAAGCTTCACCTTTTCTCCTACCATCATTTCCGTCAGGGAGGATACGGTTGCTTCCGCTGTATTGACTGTATCGATGTATTTACCTTTTCGAAGTACCGTTACACGATCGGAAAGCTCCAGTACTTCATTCAGTTTGTGAGTTATAATGATAATTGATTTTCCAGCTTTTCTCATGTTACGCAATACATCAAAGAGCTTCTTGGTTTCCTGAGGTGTTAATACAGCCGTTGGCTCATCCAGGATAAGGATATCAGCGCCGCGGTATAACACCTTAACGATTTCCACCGTCTGTTTCTGGGAAACCGACATATCGTATATCTTTTGGGACGGATTCAGATCAAAGCCATACTGGGCAGTAAGTTTATTGATTTCTTCATGTACCTGATTCATCTTTAAGGTTTCACTTCCTTTAAGACCTAAAATAATATTCTCTGCTGCCGTTAATATATTAATCAGCTTAAAATGCTGATGTATCATACCAATACCCAATTCGAAGGAATCTTTCGGGGAACGTATCGTAACTTCTTTTCCGTCAATGCAAATCTGTCCTTCATCCGGAAAATAAATACCGGAGAGCATGTTCATAAGAGTGGTCTTGCCGCTACCATTCTCCCCTAATATAGACAGAATTTCACCTTTCCTGACGGAAAGATTCACACTGTCATTTGCTATTACCTCCCCAAAGCGTTTGGTAACATTTTTTAATTCAATGGCGTTTACCTGTTCCACAAAAAAACCTCCTAACATCAAATTTGCGGAACTGCACTACTGCAGTCCCGCACAAAGGGTCAGTATCAACCCGTCTATATACTGATTAAGTTTACGCTTTCAGTCTATCTTTCCTACCAATAAAGCCACCTGTAAATTACTGCTTACGACACTTAAATCAGCGTTGGCATTATTTTGTCAATTCGGTAATTCCATCAATTCTTAATTCAAAAGCAGGTGCGGAGATTACTTCTGACTCATGGAAATATCCGTCTGAAACATAGGCAGAGAATTTAGCGAAATCTGCATTGCTGGTAATCAAGTCTTCAAGCTTGGAGTTCTGTACTGTAAATGTGCTAGTATCAAAAACTTTAAGAGATCCGTCTTTTAAAGCAGCTTCAACTTCTGCAACCTTTTCAGCTGTTCCTGCCGCAACTGCCTTCTCATTTAATGGAGAGGTACCAACCGCACCATCAGCAAATCCCTGGCACCAGTCCGTTGCAATAGGTGTTCCGTCAATTATGCTCTTAACGGCATAAGTGTAATAAGGTCCCCAGTTAATAGTAGCTGAAGTTAAGGCAGTGTTAGGAGCAACACTCGTCATATCTACATTGTATCCTACAACGGGTACACCAGCTTCTTCACAAGCAGTAGGAGCACCGGTAGTGTCTGCGTGCTGGCTGATTACCTTTGCACCGTTTGCTATAAGGCTCTTTGCTACTTCGTTTTCAGCAGCCATATCTGCCCAGCTGTTTGTATATTGAACTTCCATTGTTACAGAAGGGCATACGCTCTTGGCACCAAGATAAAAGGCAGTATAACCGGAAACAACCTCTGCATAAGGGAACGCTCCAACATAACCCATTTTAGCCTGGTCTGCAGTAATGTCACCTTTTTCGATCATTTCATTTAATTTTAAGCCTGCAACAACACCGGATACGTAACGGGACTCATAAACAGCCGTAAAGTAATTGTGCATATTAGGAAGTCCTGAGGATTTCGCCTGATATCCTGTAGCGTGACAGAACTGAACTTCAGGAAATTCTGCTGCTGCCTGCATCATATATGTCTCGTGTCCGAAGCTGTTTGCAAAAATTATATTACAGCCCTGATCAGCCAGATCAACTGCTGCATCATAAGCAGCTTCATCTTCACCGATTGTTGTCTTCTCAATTACCTGATCTGCAGATAAACCAAGCGCTGCGATCATTTCATCAATACCTGCCATATGAGCGGCTGTATAGCCTTCATTCTCATCTCCTATGTAGATAACACCAACTTTGATACCGGATACATCACCGCCTGCTTCAGGTGTTGTTTCCTCTGTTGCAGCGGGCGTGTCCGTTGCAGCCTGGGTAGGTTCAGTTGCGTTGCCTGCAGTGTTCTTATTATTTGTCTTACCGCAGCCAACCACCAGTGTCATTGCCATTGC
This sequence comes from Anaerocolumna sp. AGMB13020, assembly GCF_033100115.1. Lineage (NCBI taxonomy): Bacteria > Bacillati > Bacillota > Clostridia > Lachnospirales > Lachnospiraceae > Anaerocolumna > Anaerocolumna sp. AGMB13020. Next base: position 2,500,500 of record NZ_CP136910.1, read on the forward strand.
CATAAGAAGCAATAACGATACTACTTTTTTCATATAATCTTCCTCCTGTAATTTGGTTGGAGTTCTCGAGAAGTAGAACTCCTGCAATTATTTTGTAGACACATTTATAACATAATGCCAAAGAGCATATGTATCAGAAGCTGGAACAAAAGTTGGAAAAATCCAAAAAGTAAAGGGAGTTGTATGTACTGAATGTACATACAACTCCCTCCATCGGGTTCTAAATCCGTTTTTATGATTTCTTAGTATATCATAAAAAAAGTTTTTGTCAATTAATATCGATGGATTAATCAAGCAAATTTATGTACAAGCTTTTTTCAGTTTTCTTTTGTGGATAAGCTGTCATGGACAAAAGGCACTGCCGGAAATCTATTACCTTTCCGGCAGCTCTGAGCCTGTCCTATATCTTAATTGCCTCTAATATTTCACTAATACGATATATCTGTCCCTTTACTAGTTCTCCTCTGACAGATACTTATCGACACTAACCAGCTTTACACACAGGGTAAAGAGTTCCATCGCTGTCCTTAAATCCTTCTCCGGGGGAAAAGAAGGTGCTATACGGATATTGCAGTCCTCAGGGTCCTTGCCGTAAGGATAGGTTGCACCTGCTGCTGTTAGCTTAACCCCAGCTTTCTGGGCTCTCTCTACTACTGCTTTGGCACAGCCATTTAAGGTATCAAAGGAAATGAAATAACCGCCTTTGGGTTTGTACCAGGAACCAATCTCCAGTCCCTCCAGTTCTTCGGACAATTTGTTTAATACGATCTCAAATTTTGGTCTTAGGATTTCAGCATGCTTGCTCATATGGCTGATTATACCGTTTATGTCCTTATAATATCTGACATGCCGCAGCTGATTTACCTTATCATGTCCGATTGTCTGTATACCAAGCTGTTTCTTGATATCCACCAGATTGTTGGGAGAAGTTGCTATAGCAGCTACACCAGATCCAGGAAAACTGATTTTGGAGGTGGACGAAAATTTATAAACCATATCCGGATTCCCGGCTTTCTTACATTCCTCAAGAATTTCCAGGATATTGTCCTGATCATCTTCATATAAGTGATGTAGACTGTATGCATTATCCCAATAGATTCTGAAATCTTTGGCTGCCGGTCTTAACCTGGCAAAGCGTTTCACTACTCTGTCCGAATAGGTTATACCTTGGGGATTGGAATATTTGGGAACGCACCAGATACCCTTAACGGCTTCATCCTCCGCTACGTATTTCTCCACCAGATCCATATCCGGTCCTTCTTCTGTCATGGGGATATTTATCATCTCTATCCCAAAATATTCGGTAATTGCAAAATGTCTGTCATAACCGGGTACCGGGCAGAGAAATTTCACCTTATCCAGGCAGCACCAGGGGGTACTTCCCATTACACCATGGGTCATGGAACGAGAAATAGCATCATACATTATATTTAAACTGGAGTTTCCATATATGATAAGATTCTCAGCAGGAACCTCTATCATATCTCCAATAAGCTTCTTCGCTTCAGCAAGGCCATCAAGAACACCGTAATTGCGGCAGTCCGTGCCATCTTCACAGGTTAAATCTGAGGAACTGTTTAAGATATCCATCATCTCCATAGAAATATCCAACTGATCAATACAAGGCTTACCTCTTGACATGTCAAGACTTAAATGCAAACCTCTCATTGCTTTGTATTGCTTTCTTAAATCTTCTCTTAATTCCAGTAACTCTTCTCTGGACATTTCTTTATAAGGTTTCAAGAAAAAGACCTCCTTTGCCGCGCCATTTCTGACAGTCTATCACAAATTACCGTACCATGCAATGGAAAACAAGCCATTTTGCGGCCATAATTTAAAATATTTATGCACCTATAAGGACTGTTTATGCAACTTATAGGTACTGCTTATTTATCTGATGGTTTCGACGGATTTATGAGAATTATTTCTGATTTATATGTAATATTATGTAATTTTACAGGCTTGTTTTAGATTTTATTGGTATCTGGGGGTATTTAAAAAATTTAGTTTTTATAAAGGGGACGGAAATTTGCACCAGGCAGAAAGATTCATGCTTCAATTCCAATGTATAAGAAGTCCTAATTCTCTGAAGCTTTTATGCTTGGCATATCATCAAACAGATAACTCGCTTCGCTCAGACAATCTGTTTGATGATATAGCATAAAAGCTTCAGAGAAAAGGACTTCTAATACATTTCCATAGGCGCATTCATCCTTTCTGCCTGGTGCAAATTTCCTGAAATCGGATGAAAACAGAGTTCTGATACTTAATCAGTTTGTATGCTCCAGAGGTAATTATATGTGTGAGCGTTAAGTTGAAACAACTTTTTATAAACTTAATAAGGTTGTATTAGTTACATGATAGTAGCAGTCTAATCTTAAGAAATGCTGCAAGCTACTAGCGTTACTTCTTAAGGTTAGACTGCACTGCACAGGATAGATGAGGAGCTCATCTTCGGTTCTATAATTGCATATTTATTATTTGCTGTATGGTGTAGCTTCAAGGGGCAGACTTGTACGGAACTTGCCGTCCCATTTGTAATAAGCGGCCTGCGCTGCAGGTGATGTTGGTATCAGAGGAATTTCTCCGACTCCTTTTGCTCCATAGGCCAGTTCTGCATTATTCTTTTCAATGAGGATGGTCTGTATCTCAGGAACCTCTGTTGCCCTAAAAAGTCCCAGTGTGCCATATCTGGCCGTTGGTCTTCCGTTTACGATTTTGGGATTCTCCGTAAGGCCAAACCCGAGGCCCATAACTACGCCTCCTTCAATTTGTCCTTCTACGTTTAGGGGATTGATGGCTTTTCCTACATCATGGGCAGCAATTACTTTCGAAACTTTGCCTTCGTCGTTTAATAGGACCACCTGGGTTGCGTAACCATATGCCAGATGGCTGACAGGATTGGGTTTGCCAGAGCCCATGGGGTCTGTTATACCTACAAATTCATCATAGAATTCTTCTCCCTCCAGTTCCTGTAAGGTATGCTCTTTTAATGCCTCCTTTAATTTAAGGGATACTCTTCTTGTGGTTTCACCAGTTATTACTGTCTGTCTGGAGGCTGTACTGGTACCGGAATTAGGTGTGATATCTGTATCCGGCATTGCCACGATAACCTCAGAAGCCTTTAGTCCCGTAGTCTCACAGCAGATTGCCCGCATGGTTGCGGCTATTCCCTGGCCCATACAGGCCGCACTTGTTCTTAAGGATACCTTGCCCTCCACGATTTTTAAGCGCACTCTGCCTGTATCGGGTATTCCAACTCCAACGCCTGCATTCTTGATGGCACAGGCTATTCCTGCCCTGTCATAATTCTTATAATATTCCTCTTTCACTGCCTCGAGTGTCTCCACCATGCCGGTACCTTCATCGGCAAGCTGACCATTGGGCAGGGATTGCCCCGGACGGATTGCATTCAGATAACGTATTTCAAAGGGGTCAAGGCCTACCTTTTCAGCTAACAGGTTTAAATTGCATTCCGTGGCAAACATCGTCTGGGTAACTCCAAAACCTCTGAAGGCTCCGGAAGGCACATTATTCGTATAGACAGAGAGCCCGATTATATCAATATTCTGATAATTATAGGGTCCCGCTGCATGGGTGCAGGCACGCTGCAGCACAGGTCCTCCAAGGGAAGCATAGGCCCCTGTATCTGCCACCAGGCGAAGGCGCATAGCTGTAAGCTTTCCTAACTCGTCACAACCGGTGGTAAGCTCCATTTCCATAGGATGGCGTTTGGGGTGTACCCGCAGACTTTCTTCTCTGGACAATGTAACCTTTACCGGAAGTTTGCAGAGATAAGCTAATAAGGCTGCATGATGCTGTACACTCATGTCCTCTTTCCCGCCGAAACCACCGCCGACATAGGCACTGACTATCCTGAGCTTTTCCTTGGGAATACCAAGGAGCATTCCAATCTCTCTGTATTCATCGTAAACACTCTGACCTCCGGTATAGACTGTGAGGGAATCTTCCTCCGGAACAGCAAGTGCACTTTCCGGTTCCAGAAAAGCATGCTCCTGTGCCGGTGTATGATAGACTCTGGTTACAACATGGGCAGAGTTCAAAAGGGCAGTCTCTACATCCCCTCTCTGTATAAGCTCTCTTCTATAGATATTACCGCTTTTATGTATAAGGGGAGCCTCTTCCTTCATGGCTTCTTTGGCGGAAAGCAATGGTGTTCGCTCCTCATATTCCACATCTATGAGTTCCTTTATCTCCTTAATTGCCTTCTTAGATTTGGCTGCGATCAGACAGACAGAGTCACCCGGGTACCTGGTTTCTTCACCTACCGCTATAATTGCCGGCCAGTCAAGGGTCAAATGACCGATTACCCTCTCCCCGGGTATATCTTCTGCCAGAACAATCCGGATCAGCTCCGGATGTTCAAGTGCTTTCTCCAGATGGATTGCTTTTAACAGGGCTCTGGGATACTCCGCACGAAGAGCAGAACCATATACCATACCAGGTGCCTTTAGATCGTCCGCAAATTTTGCCTTTCCAATTACCTTGTCCGGTGCATCGGGTCTGTGGCTCCGTTCACCGACCTGACCGGTAAATTCACGAACCGGCAGCGGTTTTTTTTCCCTTAAATATTCTGCGGCTATCCTTATCGCCTGTTCGATTTTGACATATCCGGTACAGCGACAGAGGTTTCCCTTGATTGCTTTCTTTACCTCAGCCCTTGATGGATCTGGATTTACATCCAACAGCCCCTTGGCACTGATAATCATTCCCGGAATACAAAAACCGCATTGAACTGCACCTGCTTCTGAGAAAGCATAAGCGTAGACCTCCTGCTCTCGTTTGGAAAGTCCCTCCACCGTTATGATCCTTTTCCCCTGGACCTTTGAAGCTGTCAAAAGACAGGCTCTTACAGGTTTCCCGTCAAGAAGCACCATACAGGCTCCGCAGGCTCCCTCCATACATCCATTCTTTACGGAAGTAATATCAAGGTCATCCCTCATATATTCCAATAAATTAACGTCTGCTTCCGTGTCTGTCATTTTGTTATTTATCCAAAACTGGTACATTGTATCCCTCCGTTTACCTGTATTGAGCTTTTTTTAGTGTGTTCTTTTTATCTTAGTGGATTATGAAAGTCTTTTGACACTCAAAAAAGGCGTCTTAAGACTCTTCCTGCCTGTTTTCCTGTATGTTTACCGTTCTTTACGGCAATCTGCCCATTTACCAGTACATGGCTGATTCCTTCCGGATACTGTATAGGATCTGTATAGGTTCCCTTATCTATGATGGTGTCCGGATGAAATATAGTAATATCCGCATAATAACCGGCCTTTAAGAGCCCCCTGTCCTTTAAGTTCATGGCTTGGGCTGCTTTATACGTTAATTTATACACTGCTTCCTCTAAGGACAATGCTTTTTCTTCTCGTACATACTTTCCCAGTATCCTTGGAAAGGAGCCATACACACGTGGATGGGGTTTCCCCGAAAGAAGTCCATCGGTGCAGGCATTCATTTCTTCTCTTTTCAGTATCTTAATCACTGCTTCTTCTGTACCATAGAAGTCCACCATTCCTACGGCATTGTTTTCCTCCGCCAGCAGATCAAAAGCTGCCTCCAAGGGGTCTATGCCTTTTTGTTCACCGATTTCTTTCAGGCTTTTTCCTACCAGTTCGCGGTTCTTCAAGGATGCGGTACTGGTTATAAAGATTCCCTCTACACCTGCAAACTGAATAAAATTATCCCAGCCAGGTATTCCCGCTTTTATATCCTGCTTCATCTTCTCCCGCTGCCCTTCCTCCTTAAGACGCCTAATCAGCTCATTGGTACCGCCGTCATGTGCCCAGGGGGGTAGAATTATACCCAGCATCGTACTACCGGCCACATAAGGATACTGGTCTAAGGATACCCTGATACCCTCTTCTCTGGCTTTGTCCAGCAGCCGAAGCATATCCTCAAGCTTATCCCAGTTGTCCTTTCCGCATACTTTAAAATGGGAATAATGAATCTTAACACCGGATTTTCTTCCCACCTCAATAATCTCTTCCATGGAGGAAAGTATGGTATCTGCTTCACTCCTCTGATGAACTACAAAAACACCGTCATATTCCGCCACTACCTTACACAGCTCAATAATCTCGGAAGTTTCTGAATAGGCACAGGGTGTATAAATCAGCCCTGAGGAGAGTCCCAGACATCCTGCCTCCATTTCTCTTCTGGTGATTTCACACATCTTTTTTATTTCTTCATCAGATGGTTCTCTGTCAGCAAGTCCCATAGCCTCCATACGCACGTTTCCATGGGGTACCAGATAAGACTCGTTGATACCAGGTCTTGCTTCCTCTATCTGCTTTAAATAGTTTTCCGTGGTTTCATATCCCCAGTTGATAGTGTCACTTTCACCATCCAGCCCGGCTATGTTCTTGCGCCAGGAATCAATATATTCCTTTGGCAGTGGCGCCATTGAAATACCATCCTGTCCCAGTACCTCCGTTGTAATACCCTGCATTACCTTTGGCAATACAAGGGGCTCTGTCAATACCTTTAAATCACTGTGACTGTGGGTGTCAATAAAGCCTGGAGCCGCAACAAGCCCCTCTCCTTCTATTATTTCCTCAAAGCCGTCTTCTGTCAGGAGGGCTTCCGTGCTTATCTCTTTTATTCTGTCGTCTTCCACTATAATATGACCTTTATATAGTGGTGCCCTGCTGCCATCTGCGATCAGAGCATTCTTTATAAGTATCTGCATAAGGGGCCTCCTTTGCTTCTAACGCAGTAATGCTTTCATGATACCGTAATAATTATCAGTTACACGGGTTAACTGATCGATTTCTATATATTCATTTATGGTATGTGCCAGATTTTCTTTGGATGGACCCATTCCAATGGTCTTAATTCCTGCTTCTCCTGCATAATGGCTTCCGTTGGTACAGAAATTATACTGGGTAATGGCAGGTGAATAGCCCATTTCCTTTAATTCTGTGAGCACTGTCTCAATATACGCTTCTTCTTTGTCAAACAGCCAACCGGGAAAGAATCTTTCCCCTTCAATTTCTTCTCCGGTATAGCAGCTTTCCTTTCCCACACTGTAGGATACCCTGGCCTTTAATTCAGGATCATTGCTTTTTAGCTCCGCCAGCAAGGCTTCAATAGGCGCAAGTACACTTTCTTTGGTTTCTCCCACCAGAAGTCTCCTGTCATAAGTAGCACTGCAATACTCCGGCACTACACTGGCACCTGGATATGGGCTGGATTTGATATCTGTTAACTCTAAAATACCTTTCCCAAGCACCGGATGCTCTGTTGGCGTCAGTCCCCGGAGGGCTTCGATAATCTTTGCCATCTTGTATACGGCATTGACACCCTTTTCAGGATTGGCAGAATGTGCGGGAACACCAAAGGTCTCCACTTTTATTTCAGCTCTTCCTCTCTGACCGATTTTCAGATTTAACTCGGAAGCTTCACCTATTACAACAAAGTCCGGTTTTACTGCCTGGCTTATCTTTCTGGCTGCAACTCCTTCAAAGCATTCCTCATGGACTACACCGGCAACATAGATTTCACCGGCGAAATCCTTATCCGTATCCTCTGCAAAATTAGCTGCGGCTGCCGCCATGGCTGCAAGGGCTCCTTTCATATCAGAGGTCCCTCTGCCATAGATCTTCCCGTCATGGATTTCTGCCTCAAAGGGCGGATAAGTCCAGTCTTTGATATTCCCAACGGGTACGGTGTCCATATGTCCGTCAAATAAAAGTTTCTTACCAGGGCGTTTTCCTTTCATAATGCCGATGGTATTTCCATAGCTGTCCTTTATTACCTCATCAAATCCCTTGGAGTAGAAAAACTCCGTCAGCTCTTCGCTTACTCTTTCCTCTTCACCGGAATAGCTCTTTGCCTGCACCAATTTCTGACACAGCTGTATTACCTCTTCTTCTCTTATATTGTTTAGCATCTTTCTTTTCCCGCCTTTCCTGCTTTTATGCTGGTATGCTGCTTATTATGGTCTGGGATATAAGCCATCCCATACAATTTTTCTATAATTCTCCCTGTCCGTATCTCCTTCACTGTTAAAGAACAATACAACGGAATCTTCATTAATACCAAGTTCCTCCTTTATCCATAGTAAAGAGGGATTCGTAAGCACTTCATAGAAAAGACCAAATCCCGCTGCACCGCTTTCACCGGATATGACCCTTCTGTCCTCTCCTATGGGATTTCCCAAGACCCTCATCCCCTGCGCTGCCGAATAATCCGGGCAGGATATAAAATAATCGGAGTAATCCTTTAAGACCTCCCAGCCCACAGTGGTTGGTTCACCGCAGGCAAGCCCCGCCATAATGGTATTCATGTCTCCGGTTACCGGATGTATCTTGCCGTCATTTGCCTTGGCAGTCTTATAGATGCAGGCTGCTTCATTCGGCTCAACAATTGCAGTAACAGGTCTGTCTTCTCCATAAACACCGGCAAAGAATCCCTGTACGGCACCTGCCAGGGAACCGACACCCGCCTGCACAAAGATATGAGTGGGTTTTACTTCCCCTAATTGTTTATACGCTTCATATGCCATGGTAGTATAACCCTGCATGATCCATGTGGGAATATCTTCATAACCCTCCCAGGCAGTATCCTGCACCAATACCCAGCCCTTTTCTCCTGCCTGTTTATCTGCAAGGCGAACTGCATCATCATAATTAAATTCTGTAATTTCTGCCAATGCCCCTTCTGCTTTTATATTTTCAAGTCTTTCCAAGGCACTGCCCTTTGGCATATAGATTATGGATTTCTGCTTTAATTTATTAGCTGTCCAGGCGACTCCTCTGCCATGATTTCCATCAGTTGCAGAAATAAAGGTAATATCGCCGGTCTGCTGTTTCACCTCTTCAGAAATTAACTTGCGGTAAGGAAGCTCTGACAGGTCTTTTCCTAACTTTTCTGCAATGTAATTTCCGATGGCATAACTGCCCCCTAATACTTTAAAGGCATTTAACCCAAAGCGGTAGGATTCATCCTTCACATAAATTCCCTTTACGCCAAGCTGCTTTGAAAGTTCTTTCAAGGCTGCCAAAGGTGTTTCTTCATAAATATCAAAGCTTTTGTGAAAATCCAGTGCCCTTTTTGCTGCCTCAGGCCCTAAATGGCTTATATCTTTCTTTCCGGCAGCTTTCCGTTCAAAATGAACCAGTTCAAAACTCATACCTACCTCTTTTCCGAATATTATCTTAAATATTCCAGTTAACTGTTTTACTTCATAAGCTGCATATCAATTTTTCTTATCCGTTATTTCCTTAAGAAGCTTATCAATATCCGATGGTCCTAATTCTGTAACATTTTTAGTATCCTCAAGGACTTCTGCCGAAACCTCGCAGATTTGCCCTTTCCATCTTATTCGATAGCTGCTCTCCCCATTGCATATACCGGGATTCATACTGTCAAGGAACAGCTCCGGCGTTTCAAAAAGGGTAAACTTCTCTTTATAGGGAATGTGCCCTAAAGGGCAGAAATATACGCAGTTGCCGCATTCATTGCATAAACCGTCGCGATGCAGGATATATACTTTTTCATCTTCCTCCGTCTTTTTGTTTGCCCTGTTAGGACAGACATCGGTGCATTGTCTGCACTTAGCACAAAAAGCCGAGTATTCACTGGCTGGGGTTCTTTTATTCTTCTTGCCTTTATTATGGTAGCAGCTATCCTGTTGGGCAGTCTTTGCCAATGCAGTCAATCTGCCTCTGTCTATTGTTTCAGGAATTTCCTTAAGCTCTGCTGCAATGGCTTTGTCCAGGGCTGTAAGGTTCTTATACCCCCCGGTCTTTAATAGCAGGGTGGAAACTGTGACCGGTTTGATGCCGGTTTCTAATATAGCTGTAATATTTCCGCTGTCAGCTCCTCCAGAATAGGACATGGCAATATCTTCTTCTATTATTTCTTCAAGTGCTTCTCGTAAAGCTGCTGCAACTCCTATGGTTATGGGGTAAAGCGCCGGACCGGACAGATACATAGCCTCTCCCGGAAGCTCCTGATTAATAATCTTTACTGGAAGAGTATTGGTAAGCTTAATGCCAAACTCCTTTCCCAGTTCCATGCTCTTTTCTTTCAGTCCTCCAATTAAGGCAACCGCTTTTTCAAAACTGATGTCATGGCGGAAGATTTCCTCGTTCATTTCCACATAGGAATAGCCGCCTTTTTCCAGTAGTTCATTCACCTTATCATAACCTAAAAGGGTCGGATTACATTTTAGGTGAGTATTCAGTTTCTTCTCTTTCATCAGATAGAGAACAATTTCCTCAATCTCTCCGGAGGGACAGCCATGCATGGTGGAAAGGGTTACCGTGTCACTGATGCAGGAGGGGATAGTTCTTATAAAGTCCTCCGTAACCTTCCCAAACAGTTCCTTTTCCTCTATGGCAGTCCCGGTACATACCTTAAAAACAGTGGTATCTTTTCCTTCCCTCATAGCTTCCAGAAAAGCATTGACAGCAGGAGACTGTATTCCCGCCAGTTGATACCCCACACTCATGTTGAATACAAAGCCATCGTTTCTCCCAAGGTCGAACTCCTTCACCAGTAAATGAAGCAGTATCCAGGCCTTTATGTATTCCTCCAGCGCCTTTTCCGGTGACAGTTCAGAGGACCATTCTGTGTTATAGGCCTCCGTTTCTACATAGATACAGGGCTTAACGATCCCAAGCTCTTCGCCCCACATTACCTGAACAGTCTTTAGTTCAAAATATCTGGCACCTGCTGCGTATGCTGCCAGAATATTTTGTGCCAGCTGGGTATGGGGGCCTGCTGCCGGGCCAAAAGGTGTTTCTATCCTCTGTCCGTTTACCATCAGGCACTCAAATATTTTCTCCGGTCTGATAACCGGAACTCCATAAAAGCTTTTCGTCTCTTTATATTCCATTACTGACTGCCGTAGCAACTCTTTAAATGGTATTGGTCTCAATTTATCACTCATACAAATCCACCCTTCCGGCAATCCCTGCTTCAGCCGTGCTGTACGAATTACTGAACGGCTTATTACTACACAACTCTTTAAATCGTTTCCTTTTAACCCTTATATTGTATTCCACAGCTCTTTAGCAGCTTCCCTGCATTGAAATAACATTTTTTCTTCGTCTTCTGTCAAGAGCTGCCTCTCCTTCATCAGAATCTTACCATTAACCACCACGGTTGAGGTGTCTTTTCCACTCATACCAAAAAGTATATGCCCGTTAATGTTGTCCTTGGTAAGTGGTGTTATGGGCTTGTAATCCATAATTATCACATCTCCAAAAGCTCCGGGAACAAGTTTTCCAAGCCCTGCTTTCCCCTTTGGATTACTGCTCATGACCCGTTCTGCTATAGCAGGATTATTAAAATAGAGCATTTCTGGTATTTCTGTCCAGGCAGCAGAAGGATTTTTGGCTTCATGCTTTTGAAGGATATTGGCTACCTTTAACGATTCCAGCATATCAGAAGTATACCCATCGGTTCCAAGGCCCAGCAGCACCCCTTTTTTGTACATGGTTAATACCTTCGGAGCACCTACCGCATTTCCCATATTGGATTCCGGGTTGTGAACCACCATGGTATTTGTCTCTTTTAAGATATCCATATCCTCTTCGTCAATATGTATGCAATGTGCCGCAATTGTATGTTCCCCAAGGATTCCTTCCTTTAACAGGCGTTTTACTACAGAACTGCCATAGAGAGTTCTGCAGTCCATTTCATCCTTTAAGCCTTCTGCCACATGAATATGGAAACCGGACTGCTTCTCTGTGTTTTCTCTGCACAAAGCCAGCGTAGCCTCACTTAAGGTAAAGGAGGCATGCAATCCCATCAGGGCACTTATCCTACCGGTGTTATCTGCCTTTGTGTAAGCTGCAAATTCATTGTTTTCCCTGACTGCTTCAAGCATCTTGTCCCTGCCGTCACGATCAGAGACCTCATAGGCCAGACAGGTTCTTACACCGCTTGCCTTGGCGGCTTCTGCAATTGCTGCAAGACTTCCCCTAATATGACCGTAACTGGCATGATGATCGATGATGGTCGTCACACCGTTCCTGATACTTTCCATATAGGTTGCTCTGGCGCTTAAACTGCTTTGTTTCAGCGTAAGCCCACGATCGAGCCTCCACCAGGTCCCCTCAAGTATCTCCAAAAAATTCTGAGGGTTATTCCCCGGTATGTTCATACCTCTGGCAAAAGCACTGTATATATGGTGATGCGTATTTATAAGACCCGGCATGATTACACCGCCTTTGGCATCAACAAACTCAGCCTCCTGGTATTTCTCCTTTAGTAAAGGATAAGGCCCAACTTCTGTAATATAATTATCTGTAATGCAGACTGCTCCGTTGTCATAAAAGGTGTTATCCTCATCCCTGGCTACTACTGCTCCGTTACCTATTAAAAGCATATCCTAGCTTCTCCTTCCTGACAGCTTCTTTACAATTCCCGTCTCAAGAAGCGGCCTTTTCCTCCAAGGAATATTCCGTTTCTTACAATCTGCTCTCCCCTTAGGAATACCTGAGAGACAGCTCCCTTTACTTTGTTTCCGTTATAAACAGATTCCGCATCCTGTATCGGATGCTCTGTCTCTCCTTTAAAAACTACAATATCTGCATCTGCTCCGGGAAGCAGCGTTCCTTTTCTGGGATAAAGTCCATACGCTTTTGCCGGACCTTCTGTAAATTTTGGTATGATCTTTTCGCCAAAAGCTTCATACATCGTTAAAAAGGAGTATTGTATCCCACCGATACCCATAGGAATTTGAGAAGTATATTTTTCTCTTTTCAAACTATTATCAAAGGGACAATGATCCGTTCCAATAACCGTAAGATTATCAATCTGTTCTCTGAGTAACTGCATTTCTTTCTCTTCCCGTAAAGGCGGAGTCATGGTATAGCGATACCCGTCTTCTTTTTCATAATATCCGCTGTGGAATAAAAAATAATGGGGACAGCTCTCTAAGAGAATCCTTCCCTTCTTAAGCTCTTCCTGGTAATTCCTAACCAAAAGTTTGACAGAGCTGCCGGCACTGACATGCACGATATATAACTGTCCTTCCCGTTCCTTTGCCATTTCAGCAAGCTTTAGGATTTCTGTTCTTTCACTTAATACGGGTCTGGATTTTTCGTGGTCTTTCACAAGAATATCCGTTCTGGTATCAATCAAGGTATCGTTTTCTGCATGAATAACAATACGTCCCTTTAATTCAGCTGATACCTGAAGGAGTCTGTCAATGTCCCTGTCATAGGTCCTTCTATCCGTATCGGAATAGGTCGTAAAAAGTTTAAGGGAGGGAAGTCCTGCTCTTATCCCTGCTTTCAAAAGATTTGCCGCATCTTCCTTCGGTACTGCAATAGTGGTATGGAAGCTGTAATCCGTAGCACTGAAAGACGCCAGCTCCATTCGTTCTCTAAAAGCCTTTTCAAATTCTGCGCTGCTTTGTATGGGATCGAGAAAATCGATGTATGTAGTTACCCCTCCCAGAGCTCCAAGCACAGAGCCGGTATAAAAATCATCTTTCGAAGTATTCTTGCCTGCCTTTAGTTGAAAATGAACATGGGGGTCAATAAAACCTGGCAGTATTTTGGCACCCTCTGCATCAAACTCCTCCTCGCAGGGAAGGTAACTCTTCGTAACAGCTTCTATCCTGCCGTTTTTAATATAGATATTTTCCTCTCTGAACTGTCCGTCTAAATAGACTAGTCCGTTTACAATTCCCAACTCCATAAGAATCTCTCCTTTTTAAGGTTATAACCTATGCTTTCCCTTTGCCTCTTCATAGTCTTCCGGGGTGTCTATGTCTAACAGCAGCCTTTCATCCTCTATGAGGAATCGTTTTACTTTCTTTGTATGCAGATATTGTTGTAAATCAGCACTATCCTCCAATGGAAGAATTTCTTCTGCTGCCTGCCTGGGAAGCAGTAATGGATGCCCTCCTCTGTTTGCAGTGCTGGGTTTTACAATGCCCGGTATTTCCTTTAACAGTTCTTTACAGAGCTCTGTTGTAAGAAAAGGATAATCTCCAGGCGTCAGAAAGAAATAGGGGCTTTTTACTTCTGCAATGCCAGTCTTTACGGAGGAGAACATCCCTTTTTCATAATCTTTATTCCATATCAGCTGTACTCTGTCACCATAAGGCTCAATTAAAGGATAAAGTCTCTCTATGGAATATCCTCCTACTATGATGATATTTGTGCAGATGGGTAAAAATACTTCAATTACACGGGCAAGCAAAGGCTTTCCTCCAATCAGCAGCTCCAGCTTAAAACCTCCTGCCCGGCTTGAGAGGCCCCCTGCTAATATTACTGCATCTGTATCCATAACTCCTCCTCTTCTTTTACACTAGATTGACTAGTCAATCTAATTTATGCCGATAAAAATTATATCCCAATTTCTAAAACGGGATATACCGGGTTCCTACTACTATTGATAAACGGCAGCTAATTCCTGCTGTATGCAAGCCTGCGTTATATTATTCAGAGAAGGTCAAGATAAGTTAACCGACACCTTTAATATGATATATGAATATGCAAAATAAGCGAAATACATTACCTGCTGTAATATATCTCGCCCGTGAGTTCTTTTTATGTTTAGTAGTTTATCACCCTGTATTATAAATGTCAAACCCTTTTTTACATTGCAAACTAACCTAAGAATTAACCTAAGAATTTATACAGAATAAACATATAAAACTATTTGATTAATAGAAATGGCTATTCCAAGGATTATAATCCTCCATTAGAACCTTCATTGTTCCACCGCACACCATACCTTCTGATTCGGCCACATCCCCTGTCATGTCTATCTCTCGAAGTCTGTATCTCCCTGTCCCAATCATCGTTACTGCTTCATGGATAATTTCCGCCTCCGCACAGCCACCACCTATACTGCCCTTTACACTTCCAGTAGGAAAGACTGCCATCTTAGCTCCTTTTCCTCTGGGTGTAGAGCCCCTGGTTTCCGTCACCGTAACCATACACATGGGTTCTGAACTGCCTGCTGCCAGGAATTCTAGCAGATCATATTCTACCTCTGTTTTTTCCTGTGCCTGTATGTGGTTTCCCAGGCGTTTCCTTTCAATGAGCTGGGCCAGAATGGAAATACTGATTTCCTCCGGTGTTACGGCACCAATGGAAAGCCCGATAGGGGTACACACCCGTTGGAGTCTCTCTTTTTCATACCCTTCCTTTTCCAGGAGTTCAAGTACTGCCTTTACTCTTCTTTTGGAGCCAATCATTCCAAGATAGATCGTCTCCGGTAAGTTTAGGATGCTCTTCAGACAATCCATATCATGGCGATGACCTCTGGTTATAATTACAATGTAGTCATTTCGGGTAATCCGAAGCCTGGGAATAATATGTTCAAAGCTGTCACAGATAACTGTCTCTGCTTCCGGGAATCTGGCCGAACTGGCAAAGGAAGGCCTGTCATCTGCAACCGTCACCTGAAATCCTGTTTTGGCAGAGAACTCTGCCAAAGGTAGAGCAATGTGCCCGCCGCCTAATATTATCAGCCGTTCCTTTGGATAAAATACTTCCGAAATACATAATTCCTCTTTTGATCTTCTCTCAGCCCCAGCACCATTGATTTCTTCCAGATAACGTTTAAGATCAACGGCAACCTCTCCTTCTGCTTTTTGAAGTCTTGTTACCAGCCGCATAGGTTTGTCTTTTTCCAATTCCTCTATTAGCTGTTTGTAAATCATCCCATCACCTCCTCTATCCTGCTCATCAAATAAAACAGGGCATCCCTCTATTCTATTTACCGAACCCGCAGTTCGGAAAAGTACAGATTTCGCAGTTTAAGCAGAGCCCACCATGCCCCAAGGCGGCCAGTTCTTCTGCGGTAACCGGATCCTCTGCCAGAACCCTTGGAAGCATCAGATCAAATATGGTTCGTCTGGCATACATTACACAGCCAGGTAATCCCATGATAGCCCTGTTATTATAATAAGCCAGCATAAACATAGCACCAGGAAGGACAGGAGCACCATAGGATATTACCTTAGCACCAGTATCTTTGATGGCCCCTGGAGTCGTATCATCCGGGTCAACACTCATACCTCCGGTGCATAATACGATTTGGGCACCGGAATCTATTGCCTTTTTAATTGCTGCTGTTATCTTTTCCTTCTCATCGTTTAATATCTCTTGGCTGATAACTTCAACTCCGTATTCTGCAAGCTTATTACGGATTACCGGCCCGAAGGTATCTTTAATTCTTCCATGAAACACTTCGCTTCCTGTGGTAATGATGGCTGCCTTTTTTACCGTAAAAGGCAGCAACTGCATCAGCGGCTCACCATTTCCGATTTCTTTGGCCTTATTCATCTTTTCCTCTTCAATAACCAGAGGTATCACCCTGGTGCCTGCAAGCATATCTCCCTTTTTCACCGGCTGATTGCTATGCATGGTGGCAATTATCATTTCTCCCAGAGAATTTATCTGAAACAGTCTTTCTTTATCAACCTTAAAAAGTCCGTCTTTGTCCGCAACTATATTTATTTTGCCCTCTTTCACCGGAGTCGGCAGCATATTCTCATTTTTGCAGAGACCATACAATATATCCGCTCCTTCGTTTTCATGAAGGATTCCTTCTTTTTTCTCCCAGACATAGAGATTCTCTTTTCCGATGGAGAGTAAGACCGGAATATCCTCCTCCCTGACCACATGTCCTTTACGGAAGATAGCATCATCTATTTCACCTTTAATTATCTGTGTGATATCATGACATAGTACATGCCCTGCTGCTTCTGTTGTTTTAATCGTCTTCAAATTTTTCACATCCTTCTTAAAGGGATATACCATAAAGCAAACTTACCCCTTAAACTTCTGTCAGTTCTTATTTAGCTGGCTTCTGTCTGTATTCTTTTTGAGTACTTTTTCTTTATAAGTTCTTTTTTGTTTTGAGTTCTTTTTTGTTTTGAGTTCTTTTTCTGTATTCTTTTCAACACTTTTTTCACTGGATCTTCTCTGCTTACTATTTACTACTCAACCATTTTTTCCGCTTACCGTTTACTATTCAATATATTTTAAATCTTCCGGTGTACTCTTACTGCTCTCTGTACTGTTCTCAGTGCAGATTTATGTACTGATCCGCAGCATTACTCCAGTATAGTCTTTAATATAACCTCTTTGCTGTATTTAAAATATTCCTCTACATCAAATCTGTCTTCATTAATAAGATACTGCATGGAGGCACCTTCCAGAATTGATACAATAAAATAGGGCAGAAAATTCTTTTTTTGCTCTGAAAGTCCAGGTGCATAGTTATCAAGCATCTTTCTGATTTCCTTCCGCCAGCCTTCAAAAGAAGCATCAAAATTTTCCTGGATATCCGGGTTGGTATGCCCCTGTACCCAGAAATCAATTTCTGCAAAATCATATTTCTTTTCATTTAAGATAAACTCTAACTTCTGTTTGATAAATACCTCTAGTTGATCCTCCAGTGTATTATCTGCCTCAACTTTCAGTCTCTCTCTTAAATCAAGGCATCTTTTTAACACCTTCTTCTGCAAAGCAAGCATCAAATCATTTTTTGTCCGATAGTAATAATGAAGGTTTGATTGTACCATTCCGGCTCTTTCAGCTATAAGATGCATTCTGGTTCCGCAGATGGTATTCTCAACCACCACATCCAATGCTGCATCCAGTATTTTCTCCTCTGGCTTTTCTACTACGCTTTTCACTCTCATCTTTTTATCCTCGCCTCTCATATTGCCACCTAACCGGCATGTAAATTAAATGGTATTGTAAAACTTCTATATTTATTCTGACTACCGTATTTGCTGAATTAATCAATCAAATAGAATCAGACTGCTGCCAATCGTATACCCGCTACATATTTCCCCTTAATATGACGGTCATCAGAGAGATAGATAACTCTCTCAAGTCTTTCTTCTAATGTCAGTGCTTTTTGTGATTGTATATTGCTGTCTTCTATAATCAAAGCATCCAACTCGTAACCCGGCAGAAAACTTCCGACCTTGCCAAACAAAGCTCCCCCGCCCATGGTTCCAAGATAGAACGCCTCCTTGGCAGTCAAGGGTTTTAGCGAAGAATCTTTAAGTCTCCAGCGAAGCTTTGACACCTGTATGGCAGAGACCATGGTGCGAAAAATAGAATTGGAATTACCTCCGGCCATGTCGGTTCCAAGCCCCACTCTCAGCTCAAGGTCAATAAATTTCCTCACCGGAGCAATTCCCGAAGCCAAATTGGTATTAGAGTCAGGGCAATGAGCAATGAAGACACCTTTTGCTTTCATCAGGGCAATTTCTTCCTCTGTGGAATGAACGCAATGAGCCATCACTGCTGTTCCGTTTTCACCAAACAAGCCAAATTTGTCATACGCCTCTCCGTAATGGTCCGTATCAGGACAGAGTTCCTTCACCCATTTGATTTCAGAAAAATTCTCAGAAAGGTGTGACTGAACCGGAACCTTATACTCTTTTTGTATCTGCCCAAGTCCCTCCAGCAGCTCATCCGTACAGGTTGGTACAAATCTGGGGGTAATCACCGGTGTGACATTTTGATATCTTCCCTGACATGCCCTCAGCCATTCAACTGTATCCTCAATAGATTTACTGGTATCCTCTTTTAAGAAATCAGGACAGTTCCTGTCCATGTTTACCTTTCCAACCATACATTTAAGGCCAGTCTGTTCCAGCATATCCATTAAATCAAGGGTAGCCTCTTTATGAACTGTAGCATAGATGCAGGCTCTTGTAGTGGCACCTGCCTGTAAATCTCTGCAGAATATCTTATATGCCTTCCTTGCATATTCCCTGTCAGAATATTTACGCTCTTCCGGAAAGGTATTAGTATTAAGCCAATCTATCAGCTCCATATCCATACCAAGTCCCACAAAGGTATATTGAGGCGCATGTGTATGCATATCAATAAGCCCCGGCACTATAAGATTGTCACCATAATCTGTTAAAGGCAGATCCTTATACTTATCAGGAAGTTCTTTATATATATCTTCTACCAATCCATTAAGACATACCAGATATCCCTTGTCAACTGTCACCAGCTCTGACCTCGATTTCATAAATATAATATTCCCTTTTATGACAAACGAATCTTTCTTCACCATACAACGCCTTTCAAATAAAATGTTACCTACTATTATAATAACATCTTTTTGCTTTTGTGATTCACTGATACGTGTTTCCTTGATAGTTTCCGCTTCGGGTAAGTCTGCAACATAAAAAAAGTCACAAATAACCGTCTTTTCCTCATTGAAAGAAGTAAAAACTATTATTTCTGACTTACTGCAGCCACTTTTTCTACCTATAATATCGGATAACCGCCATAATGTCAAGTGTTACAGTAGAGAAAGAAAGCTACAAAAGGTAAATTTAGTTAAAAACTCACCCTTTATAGCATTTACACTTGACTTAAATTAATCCTATTTAATTATTATCATGCTACTGATTCCTTCTCATAATTTCCCACCGGAGCTTTGTTAACTGCATACAAGGAATTAAAATAACCTTTCGCTTCTATTAAATCTTCGAAGGAACCCTGTTCAGCCACCATCCCCTGGTTCATTACTATGATCTGATCGTATTTGCTTAAAATACTCTCCTCCATCTTATGGGTGATAATTATTTTTGTGAGATTGCCAATACTTAAGATAGCTTCCTCTACTTGTCTGGAGGTCTGGTTATCCAGAGCTGCCGTTGCTTCATCCATCAGTAGAAAGGGGGTCTGCCTGATTAAGCATCTGGCAATTGAGATACGCTGTTTCTCCCCACCGGAGAGATTGGAACCATTCTCTCCGCATTTATACTCCGGTCCTTTCTCTTCAATTAATTTCGTTAATCCGGAACATTTGATGGCATACTCTAACAATTCCTGGTCAAACTTCTGAAACAGGCTTATATTATCGGCGATACTATTATTGAAAACAAATACATTCTGCTGTATGGTGGATACCATATCATACAGACTGGAGGAGTTGATTTCTCTTAACTCATGCCTGTCAAACTTAATCTGTCCTTCATAGTTCCTGTGGTATCCTAATAAAAGATTTACCAGTGTAGATTTACCACTGCCGCTACCTCCTACAATAGCATAACTCTTACCCTTCTCAAACTTAAGATTCACATTCTTAAGGGTTCTTGCGCCTTCTTCGTATCCAAAGGAAACATTCTCATAAATTATTCCCTCTTCAACAGCCGTAAGCTCCCGGCTTCCTTCCGGGTCTTCACTGACCTCAGCCAGCTTTCCTATTTTATCAATTAATGCTCCTGCCGCTTTCCTGTTAACGATCAGCTGCCCTAAACTATTTATAGGACCTAAGACATAATTAAGCAGCTGAATATAAGCAACTACCACACCTGCTGTGATAACACCCTGTAAGGCGAAATATACACCCATACCAAATACCGTCAGCTCTACAACCAGACCTGACAGGATGTTAAGTATTTCAACAGAGTCATTAAGGTCGCCTCTTCTTTTTTTGGTCTGCTCCAGCTCTCCATTTTTTTCTTCAAAGTTATGATAGATTTCCTTATCTACCTTAAAGCTTTTAATAACCGGAAAACCAGCCAGCAAGTCCTTTAAGAGATCTAAAAAGGTAGCATTTTCCTCTGATACGTTTGTTTCCGCTTTCGTCAGTTTATTCCCGTACAGAACGGACACCAGTATGGGCAACAGGCTGGCCAGCATAGTACAAAGGAAAATCTTCCAGTTATAATACGCCATTGCAGCTACTCCTCCAAGAAACATAGCTCCATGCAAAATAATACCAAAAGTACCTCTTAAATAGTTCTGCTCAATAGAAGCCAGATCATTACTGAATGCTGAAAGATAAGTACTGGAAGACTCTTTATGGAAAGAGTTTATATTTTTATTCAGGATTCTTCCAAAGATATAATTTTTATATTGCAACAAGGCCCGCTTTATAAAATGATTCAGAAATATCTTCTTCATAAACTGTGTGACTACCATCGCAGCCATAACAATAGCAAAGATTATCATAGCCCTCCAGAATTCCTTCATGGTGCCGCCGTATGCCACGTCAAGAAATAACTGAAGGACAACAGCAATCGCTACCTGTGTGATTACAAAGATTAAGAGTGTAAGCACAGTTCCCGCAAAATTTAAGTGATTCTTCTTATAAAACTGCTTTGTATAAATATTATTGTTTTGCTTCATATAATATCCTTTCTATTTCTGCAGCAATGGTTTCTTTCTATCATAAAATATTGGGTACATCATATAAGGCTGTTTAATAATCTCCTTAGCAAACAGGAGAAAAGGCAGAACTGACGGATTATCTATAAGGCAATAGGAAACCAGAAAACCTTCCTCGGTTTCTATCTCTTGTTTGATAACTATTTCTATATTGCATAGTTCATGTAACATGTTTTCTATTTCTTCTTCCTCCAGCTTAAGGTTCTTACACAGGAACTTCACGGTAAAACCATCATTTTTTCGCTGATTCAGATACAGAACAAGTTTCATCATATTTTTCTTACCCAGGGTTTGAAAAAGCTTTTGATAATCCTCCTCATCCGGCAGGTCGTATTTATTTCCTTCCTCTACTTCCGGCAGCAGAAAGAAATAATGAAAATCCTTTGATAATTTTGCAAAGATATAGCCTTTATCCGTTATAATTCTGGAATAGAACTGATTTATATCATCCTCGTACATCTCTTCTATATCCCGTATAATCGAAGTGGAGGCCTGACCCAATATTCCAAGAATAATGCTCCAGCAATAGTTAAAACATTTTTCGTATTTCTCATCATCTGCCAGCTCAATAAGTTCATGCCGGATAGCCAATCCTATATTCTGCTTGATTTCTTCTGTCCTTCCAAAGAGACTATCGATAGTAACTTCAAAAAAATCTGCAATGGAAGGCAGTAACTCTGCATCCGGTACACCACCGCACTCCCATTTAGAAACTGCCTGTGTCGTCACACCCACAGCTTTCCCAAGCTCCTCCTGGGTTACCTGCTTCTTTTGCCGTAATTCCTTTATTCTCTTGCCCAATATACCAACTGCCATGATAACCTCCAACTAAAAATAGATCCTTCGCGAATTCATTATCTTTATGGTTTAACTATATATCATTTTTGGGTTGAATACAAACAACTAATCTTATGCAAAATCAACCGTGGGTTTAATTTGCATAAATCTAAGTTGCTCTTCCTTGTTGTATTTTAGGAATATCACATGAATTATGGATAATCATTCATAATTCCTTTCAGAATCCGATAGTAATATATAGTAAATAATGATATAATTTATTTACTTTAATATCAAATAGCGGTGGGTTTAATTATTGTAAAATGCCGTCTTAGGCGGCGGAATGAGAGGCAGTTATGAACGAACCACTGGTCAGTATTATTGTACCACTATACAATGGGGAGCAAACAATTGAACGATGCCTAACCAGCATCCGTAATCAAAGTTATAAAAACATTGAAGTACTTGTGGTAAATGACGGAAGTAGAGATCACAGTATGAAGATCCTGAAGAAATTCGAAGAAACGGATCCCCGCTTTCAAATAATAAATAAAACAAATTCCGGCGTAAGCGACAGCAGAAATGTTGGTATGAAACATGCCAGAGGAAAATACCTGCAATTTGTCGATAGTGATGACTGGCTTGTAAAAGATGCAACAGAGACCTTTGTCACCGCTGCTGAAAACTATAATTGCGATATGATAATCACAGATTACCACAGAGTGGTAAACCGTAAGATCTATATCAAAGGACACATACCCAAAGAAGGTTTAATGAGTCGCAGGGAATTTGCCGAATATATGATGAAGGCACCTGCTAACTTCTACTATGGTGTTATGTGGAATAAGTTTTTTCGGACTGATATTGTAAAATCCCATAAACTTAAATGCTCAAAAGACCTAAACTGGTGTGAGGATTTTTTATTTAATCTGGAATACCTGCAATATATAACGGATGTTTGTGTAATAAAGAAACCGGTTTACTATTACGTAAAAACCAAAGGAAGTCTTGTAGCAACCCAGGTAAATTTAAAGCAGACCGTCAGAACCAAACGCATCCTCTTCGATTATTACAAAGATCTTTATAAGAGCATTGATATCTATGATGAAAACAAACTGCGAATTCAAATGTTTTATCTGGCGGTCGCCAGGGACCCTGGAAAACGCAAGAAATCTGTCCCTTCGACTAAAAACGCAGAAAAGGTTAAAAAAACTTCTCTGCCTAAAAACAAGTCCTCTGATAAAGCGAGAAAAAAACTTCCCGTAGAATAATTGCTCTGACTACATATGCATTAGGCCTTGCAGATGCAAAAAACTGTTTGCTTTAATTCTTTCGAATAACTATCGTCAAATAACTTACAAATTTCATGAGGCTTTTGGCATGGCATCAAACCAATATAATAAAAAATAGGTTCTATACTGAATGTTGGGGTGTGCTTGAAAAGCACACTTCCAACATTCTTTTAGTTGTAATAAAATACATCTATAAGAAGCCTCCCAAACGCATTATCCCGACCAAAGTTTAATGTTAACGGAGGTGACCTCTTATAGATGTACCCTAATTATAGCAAGGCATTCTTAGACTTGAAAGATGTTTTTGTAAAAAAAGTGATTCAGGCAGATTCTTTTTTAAAGGTTTTCATTGAAACTAAACCTTCTGAGCAGACCTGTCCTTGTTGTGGCTGTAAAACAAAAAGAGTTCATGACTATCGAATCCAGGAAATTAATGACACTCCTTTCCAAGGTAAAACCGTCATTCTGGTTCTAAGAAAACGACGTTATTTATGTACCTCCTGCGGAAAACGATTTTTGGAACACTATTCTTTTCTTCCTACCTATCACCGCAGAACAAGGAGACTGGCTTTTTATGTTATATCTCTCCTTCGGCAGACTTTTTCTCTCAAGCAGGTTTCAATCCTTACCGGGGTTTCCGTCCCTACAATCTGCAGACTTTTGGATACCATCCATTATGCACCCCCAGATAAACTTCCTGAGGCTGTTTCTATTGATGAATTTAAAGGCAATGCCTCTACTGGGAAATATCAGTGTATCCTCGTTGATCCTAAAAAACACCGGATTCTGGATATTCTTCCAGACCGCACTCAGAGCCATCTGGCTGATTACTGGAGAAACATTACAAGAAAGGAAAGGCTGAAAGTAAAGTTCTTTGTCTGTGACATGTGGCTTCCCTATGTGGAGCTGGCCAGGACCTTCTTTCCAAATGCAAAGATTATAGTGGACAAGTATCATTTCATTCGTCAGGTCACATGGGCTATCGAAAATGTTCGTAAACGGCTCCAAAAATCCATGCCGACTTCTCTTCGAAAATACTATAAACGAAGCCGGAAGCTGATTTTGACCCGCTATAGAAAGCTGAAAGACGAGAACAAACAAGCCTGTGATCTGATGCTCCAGTATAGTGATGACCTACGGTTGGCGCACATGATGAAAGAATGGTTTTATGACATCAGCCAGCTGGAGTCCTATCGTAAGCAACAGCAGGAATTCGATGATTGGATATCTAATGCAAGAGGATGCGGTATTAAAGAATTCGAGAAATGTGCAAAAACGTTCCAGTCTTGGAGAAAAGAAATCTTAAATGCCTTCAAATATGGCATTACAAACGGTGTCACAGAAGGATTTAACAATAAGATTAAAGTATTAAAACGAAGTTCTTATGGAATCCGAAACTTTAACCGGTTCCGTACTCGGATACTTCATTGTACATCATAGGAAAAATGGTCGGGATATGGAGGCTTATTTTGCATGCCCAAAACAGCATACAGTAGAATGAACTATCGAAACAGCTCTAAACGTAAGAAAGGAGCGGGATTCATACGAATCCCACCCCAACTATTGACAAAGAGCCAAAAAATAACCACTACCTTATGGTAATGGTTATTTCTTGGTTTATGCCTGATATTTGATTTCTCATAATCACTGCAATTCCTTATAATGCGGATGACAGGACTTGAACCTGCACGGTATCCCACTAGATCCTAAGTCTAGCGCGTCTGCCAATTCCGCCACATCCGCTTATTATAAATGAGACATCCGGGATTCGAACCCGGGACACCTTGATTAAAAGTCAAGTGCTCTACCAACTGAGCTAATATCCCAAATAATATATAACACCATTCGCGGCAGGTTCCCTGATTTCAGCGATGGCTGACTGGGCTGGCTGGATTTGAACCAGCGACTGCAGGAGTCAAAGTCCTGTGCCTTACCGCTTGGCGACAGCCCAATGGTACTATTACCAAGGTGGATAAAGGGATTCGAACCCTTGGCCTCCAGAGCCACAATCTGGCGCGCTAACCAACTGCGCTATACCCACCATAAAACAATAACACCTTATCTTGTCCACATTAACCCTACGCAGGAGCTGTCAATATCAACTGACGTATACTTGTCTTTACAAGATAAAATGTGCCAGAAGGGATTCGAACCCCCGACACATGGCTTAGAAGGCCATTGCTCTATCCAACTGAGCTACTAGCACACATATGATGTATATTACATACATCAAGCGGGTGATGGGAATCGAACCCACGTATCTAGCTTGGAAGGCTAGTGTTCTACCATTGAACTACACCCGCGTATGAAATTTTATCTTTAGCCACCTTAACAAAAGTATAAGTCGGGGTGACAGGATTCGAACCTGCGACCTCTTGATCCCAAATCAAGCGCGCTAGCCAAGCTGCGCCACACCCCGTTAGGCTTTTATTTTTTGCGGCTTTCGTGACGCAAGAATCATTATATATTATGCCAACATAATTGTCAACAACTTTTTAAACTTTTTTAAATTTTTCTACAATGTCTTGTCTTGGCAGATTTTAAGGCTTATTGTTTATGCTTTTCCGTGGATTATTAAGGTACTCTCAAGGCAGGTAATTAAGGCTGAAATGAGCCTTTCCCTGACTGTCTATCTCCATAATAATATAAGAGGGTTTACCGTTCTCCTGCCGGGGCTGGCTGATGCTGCCGGGGTTTACTGCCCACACACCCGTACTTAAATCGATAGACGGTCTGTGGGTATGTCCATACAAAACAATATCAGCACCTTGCAAAAGAGCTGCTTCTTTTAGTCTCCCCGTACCAAAATTAACACCATACCGATGTCCATGTGTCATTAGTATTGTATGGCAGCCAAGGGTTATAATCTTCTCTTTTGGTACGTCTGCAAAAAAATCATTGTTTCCAGATACAAATTCCACGGGACAAAAGGCTATTGAACTAATATAGTCTTCACCGCT
Organism: Anaerocolumna sp. AGMB13020; assembly: GCF_033100115.1. Classification (NCBI taxonomy): domain Bacteria; kingdom Bacillati; phylum Bacillota; class Clostridia; order Lachnospirales; family Lachnospiraceae; genus Anaerocolumna; species Anaerocolumna sp. AGMB13020. The sequence goes on from NZ_CP136910.1 coordinate 2,526,684, forward strand.
TTCAAAGTCCCCTAAATGAAGCATTAAATCCAGTGGGCTTACCTTCGAAATAACTCTTTCCAAATTGCTTAATCTTCCATGGGTATCACTTACGATTAGTATTTTCATAAATTCCTTTATGACCCGATTATAGCCTTTCTGCTAATATTTATTGTTACATCCATTCCTTTAATTTATCCTTCATTTCCTTTAAGGCCTTACCTCGATGACTTACCTCATTCTTAACCTCCGGGGATAAATCAGCGGAGGTGCAGCCATACTCAGGTACCCAGAATATAGGGTCGTAGCCAAATCCATTTTCACCGGAAATAGTATCACCGATTAATCCCTCAAACACACCTCTGGTTGTCAGAATTCTGCCATCTGGAAAAGCACAGGCAATAACACATACGAATCTGGCACTCCTGTCACTCCCTTTAAGTCCTTTTAACCTGTCGAGTATATAATTGTTCTTAATATCATAGGAAGTATCCTCTCCCATAAAACGTGCAGAATAAACACCAGGGCCTTTATCCATGGCATCTACCTCCAGCCCTGAATCATCTGCCAGAACAATCTCCCCTGTCATTTCCATAATTGCTTTGGCTTTGATTATCGCATTTGCTTCAAAGGTATCACCGTCTTCTATAATATCAATATCTATACCGGCTTCCTTCATAGATATCACCTGGTAATCCAGATCCTTAAGGAGCATTCTTATTTCTTTCATTTTGCCCTCATTTCCCGTGGCAAATATAATTCTTTGCATCATTGTACCTCTTATATACCCCATGCCTTTCAGCCGGTGCTGTCACAAATAATACAGATGGACAGACCCTATTGTGGCACCTTTCTAATAATTAATATATTTCACATTTTCGAGCAATTTTGACAACCGCTTCTCCGACATCAAAAAGCTATAAAATCCAGGATGAACTTTTACTCATTTATGCGTATTTTATGGGTGCTTCGTTCCAGGAGAATATTTTATCTTAAAACAAATTGAATCTTTATATCCTTATTTCGTGACTTCTTTTTCAGCAAGAGCTCTCTTTATAATCTGGGTAATTGCTTTTCCTATTTCTTTTTCTCTTTTATTGGATTTTAAGAACTCCAGTTCCTGGGGATTTGACATAAAACCCACTTCGATTAACACAACCGGTACCTGTGATTTATTAATAATCAACATTTCGTCGCCAGCAACCAAACCTCTGTTAACATAACCGGTCACTGTTTTCATTTCTTCCAATGCTATTCTTGCTAGCTGTTCAGAACTATAGGAAATCTTGCCCCAATTACTCTTATACAATACCTCAAGCCCTCTTGGCAGCGAGGATTCACTGGAATTACAATGAATGCTGATAAATAGATCAGCTTCTGTTTCATTTGCCAGATTAACTCTTGGATTCAGGTAAATCGTTCTATCGTCAGTTCTGGTGTAATATACCTTTATATTCTCCTTATCCAACAGCTCCTTAACATATAAGAGTATCTGAAGATTTATCTCTTTCTCATAACAAGAACCATCAGCTGCTTCTGCGCCGGGATCTTTTCCTCCATGTCCCGCATCCAAAACAACTATATGCTCGTAGACATCAGAAGGTTTTTTTAATGAAATATAGACCTGTCCCTCCTCTTCTAACATAAAAGGTGCATAAACATGATCCAGCACTAAACTTATGATTGCTTCGTAGGTTCCGTCTTCTTTCTTATTATAGTCAATATCTATTTTAGTAACAGGGTCCGTATTTTCAAACTCCGGTATTATACCATAGGAAATCTCTCCATCCTCCGCATTTAATACCTCCGGTACCAGATATCCGCTCTTTTCTGCTTCTGCCCTTTGTGAAACAATGCCCTGATAGCTTTCTTTTTTGTTTACTCTTACAATATTATCTTCTGTCAAGCTCTTGTCTTTTAAGCCTTTTATTATCAAAGTCAGGCTTTTGTTAATAGAGTCCTCACTTATTGTAATTTCCTTATTAACATCCTTATTTATTGCTATATATTTATCCCCTAGTTCATCTTTCAATTCATCGACGGTAGAAAGGTAATCTTTACTATCATTTTGCTTTTCATAAACCGTTTTGATTGCAGCCAAAGCAGAATCATCCCCCACAAGATCTGCTTTATAAGATAAAATCAGTGAAAATATAACTACCGACAGCATCAGACCAAAGGTGAAAACTGCCGTATACTTTAGCACTTTATCTCCCATTCTATAATCCCCCTGATAGAACGATTATACTATGCATCTAATTTTTCTACAATAAGCAAAATATTATTACATATATCTCAATTTTAAAAATACCTAATTTAACTGTATTCTTGATTAATGGGTAATAAGTAGGATAGGATAAAGTATAAAATATAAAGTCAACTTTTTTTATAAAAAAAGCTGCCTATTACTGTGTTTTCCCATAACTCTATTTTCCAATAGAATTAATCTTTTAACCGTAATATGACAGCCTTCTTATGAAATTCTTACCGGTGTATATTAAACCTCATTAGCTATATTATTTCTTTTCGGCGGACGAGGTCCCATAAATTGATAGAAATAGGTTTTAAGCATACCATTGTAAATCTTACGATTCTTATCTTCTTTGCGTCCGATATATTTTATGGCATCTTCATAACTGGTAATAAGGAACATAGACCAGGCATCCAGATTAGCATAGGTTTTTCCGATTTCTTTATAAAGAGCCGGCAAAGCCTCCTTTTCCTCTAATCTTTCACCATAAGGCGGATTAGTAATAATAAAACCGTATTTTTTACTGCTGCTTAATTCACTGAGTGGCCTCTGCTGAAAGTGGATATAATCCTCCACATCTGCCAACGCCGCATTCTGCCTTGCAGCCTTTACAATTTCACCATCAATATCATAACCCTGAATAGTCATTTCAATGTCTTTTTTTCTCACATCGTTTGCTTCTTCAATCGCCTGATACCAATTTTTCTTCTGTACCAGTTTCCAATTCTCAGCAAGGAAGGAGCGGTTGATTCCAGGTGCAATATTAGCCCCAATCATGGCAGCTTCAATAGGAATGGTTCCACTGCCGCAAAAAGGATCCACCAGTATACGATCATATTTCCAGGGTGTTACCATAATCAAAGCTGCTGCAAGAGTTTCTGTTATAGGTGCTTTACTTGCATATTTTCGATATCCTCTTTTATGGAGAGACTCACCAGAGGTATCAATACCAATAGTAACTTCATCTTTCATAAAAGTAACACGGATAGGATAGCTCTCCCCATCCTCCGGAAACCATTCTATTTTATAGACCTGTTTCAATCTCTCAACAATAGCTTTTTTCATGATTGATTGAATATCTGACGGACTGAATACCTTACTTTTGATAGAGGTAGCCTTGGCTACCCAGAACTTACCACCTTTGGGGATATAATTTTCCCAGGGAATTGCTTTCGTACCCTCAAACAACTCATCAAAACTCTCTGCTCTAAATTTACCTACCTTAAGAAGTATACGTTCTGTTGTACGAAGAAAAATATTTGCTCTGGCAAAGGCCGTCTCATCTCCGGCAAACAGAATACGTCCGTCTTCAACTTGTTTTATTTCATAGCCTAAATCTGTTATCTCTTTCTTCAGAACACTTTCTAAACCGAAATGGCATGGTGCCAAAAATTCATATTGATTCATCATATTGTACTCCCTTTGTTTAACTGAGGTAAATTGAACTAACAATGAATTATAACATATGAAATATACCAATGCAATAAATAAACCAACTTCAAGCAGTTTGGGTAAGAAAAACACTTTTGTTTATCTATTAATACTCAAGAACACCTCGGTATGCATGCATGCCACCATAAATATTCTTAACCCAATAACCTTCTTTGCTTAAATCCCTTGCAAGCAACAGGCTTAGATTGCCTCTGTCACAATACAGTATTAACAGTTTATCTCCGGGTATATCCCTTTTTCCATTTTCAAAATCATCATAGGGTATATTTATGGCAGAGGGTATATGCCCCTGGCTGAACTCAAGGGGTTCTCTGATATCTATAATCAATACCTCCGGCCTTCTTATGTAGTACATTATATCCTTTGCATTAATCGTTTCAAAAGTCATAATATCACCTGCACTTCGATATTATATTATTCTGGAAAATGCCTGTTTGTGCCTGGATACGTGAAAAGAGCAAAGGATATTACTTATAGCTAAGGTTTACTTATAAGTAATATTAGATAAAAAAGCGTGTTGCATATTTTTTAATATTGCAACACGCTCTTTTAATGCTTTACTGATATTATTCTTTTGTTGTATTACGCGCAGAATTGGATGAGCTTGTATTCTTAGCGTTGTTTTTGGAGCTATTGGAAGTTTTGTTCTGTGTATTGGATGTTGTGTTTGTTGAAGTGTTTTTGCTTGTAGTATTTTTTTCTGAGTTTGATGAGTAATCATTATAACTGTTGTTTGCCATTTTAAAAGTCCTCCTAAAAATCTATTTTTTTATTAAGATTACACCCATATTATGAGCGTTTTTCATTTAAAATATGCAACAACAAATTTATTTTATCGAAAATATTATTCAATCACTTAACAAATAATGGGTTTTTAAGTAAATCAGAAAATTTAAGAAAAATATTAGATTTTATATTACTAGCATCTTGCATAATTGTTAATTATGTATTATAATGTAATTGTGTTAGAGAGAGATCGGAAGATTCATCTAACGCACTATATAACCCCTTATTAATTATTTATACTCCCCTCATCGAAACAACCGCCTTGGCTCCCCCTTGGCGGTTGTTTCACTTTAATTCTTTTTATGCGCTAACTAAAATGAACTATTCAGCTAGTTAAAATTACGTAAATTGCTTACTATTGTGATACGGTTTAATTATTCCGGTTGGTTATTACCAGCCTATAAATTAGGTAAATCAGTAATAAAGGAACTCCGATTGAAAAAAATAACTTTAAGATTATACCCCCGATTATAATTACGATAGAAAGAATAACAACAATCATAGCAGCTAAAGCAACTTTATGATACCACTTTAACTCATAATTCTTATACACATGATAACTGCTCCCTGCACTGCCAAATACATCATTATTCTGTCCATACTCCTCACTGGTATCCTCATCCTGCCATTCCTCTGTATAAGCATCCTCATAGCCCATGCGCTGCCTCTTATTGTTGTACAGCGGCCCCTGGGACATCTGAAAGCTATCAATTATCGTTCTGGCTATTAATCTTGGATCACCCAGCTCTAAAAGAACTTCTTCTTCTGATTTCACTTGCATTTGTTCTCTTATATAACTGTTATAATAGTTTATATTATTTTCAATTTCATTTGCAGGTATCTCTTCTGCAAGTGCTTTTTTAAGTTCTATAATAAATTCTTCTCTAGTCATGTATCCTCCTATATCAAACCATCCTTTTCGATTATCTGCTGCTTTTACCTAATCTAGCTTCTAATTTATAACTATTAGTTTTATCTAATGTGTTAAGAATTAGTCTAATTTTAGCATAATGCTCCATTGGGGTAAATAGCTCTATTATTAACATTTCATTAAATAACTAATTTTAAGGATATTGTTAAGAGATAGCTCAATTATAAAATAGCAAATACTGCAATATGAACTTCTACAGAGATTTAATATAATTGCAGTGTAATTATTCCTGCAGTATTATAAACCTATATGAAATATCTTTATGGATTAGCAGGAATTATTTATAATAATATTTTAGAATAACAAAAAACTGTAACTCCGATTAAGAAATTACAGTCCTATATGTGCGTTAGAGGATTCGAACCCCCGACCTTCTGGTCCGTAGCCAGACGCTCTATCCAGCTGAGCTAAACGCACGGATTCAAAGAATTTTTATTTTACAATGCCGGCGACCGGAATCGAACCGGTACGGGCGATTAGGCCCGCAGGATTTTAAGTCCTGTGCGTCTGCCAGTTCCGCCACGCCGGCATTTTCAATAATTGACCTGGTAATCAATTATTTATGGGACCTATAGGGCTCGAACCTATGACCCTCTGCTTGTAAGGCAGATGCTCTCCCAGCTGAGCTAAGATCCCACGAAACTTTCATGTAAATTAATTATTTGGTTCTTTATTTCTAAAGAAACGACCCAGAAGGGACTCGAACCCTCGACCTCCGCCGTGACAGGGCGGCGCTCTAACCAACTGAGCCACTAGGCCATATTTAAATAAATATGTATTTATTATCTTAAGTATCAATTAAAGCTGTAACAACTAATGTAATGGACCTTCAGGGACTTGAACCCCGGACCGACCGGTTATGAGCCGGTTGCTCTAACCAACTGAGCTAAAGGTCCAAAAAGCCGACGATCGGACTCGAACCGATAACCTGCTGATTACAAGTCAGCTGCTCTGCCAATTGAGCCACGTCGGCGTATTACTTATCACGTTCATGATATCAAAAAATGACCCCAACGGGATTCGAACCCGTGTTACCGCCGTGAAAGGGCGATGTCTTAACCGCTTGACCATGGGGCCATGACTTAAATATTATAACACAAACTTTAATGCTTGTCAACCATTATTTTGTTTTTTTGTAGTCAGCAGTTTATGCTGACTACAGCTCCCCGAGTAGGACTCGAACCTACAACCCCACGGTTAACAGCCGTGTGCTCTACCATTGAGCTATCGAGGAATACTACACTTGTCTTTTCTAATAACTTGATTTATGAATATATGAACATTATTAACCATAAGCAGAATAAAATTCTACTTATTTAGGTCAAGCCCTCGACCTATTAGTATTAGTCAGCTGCATGCATTACTGCACTTCCACCTCTAACCTATCCACCTGATCGTCTTTCAGGGGTCTTACTGCATTCGCATGGGATATCTTATCTTAAGGGGGGCTTCACGCTTAGATGCCTTCAGCGTTTATCCCGTCCCGACTTGGCTACTCGGCCATGCACTTGGCAGTGCAACCGATACACCAGAGGTCAGTCCAACCCGGTCCTCTCGTACTAAGGTCAGCTCCTTTCAAATATCCTACGCCCGCGCCGGATAGGGACCGAACTGTCTCACGACGTTCTGAACCCAGCTCGCGTACCGCTTTAATGGGCGAACAGCCCAACCCTTGGGACCTAATACAGCCCCAGGATGCGATGAGCCGACATCGAGGTGCCAAACCACTCCGTCGATGTGAACTCTTGGGAGTGATAAGCCTGTTATCCCCAGGGTAGCTTTTATCCGTTGAGCGATGGCAATCCCACTTTATACCACCGGATCACTAAGTCCTACTTTCGTACCTGCTCCACCCGTCGGTGTCGCAGTCAAGCCCTCTTATGCCTTTGCACTCTGCGGATGGTTTCCGTCCATCCTGAGAGGACCTTTGAGCGCCTCCGATACCCTTTCGGAGGCGACCGCCCCAGTCAAACTCCCCACCTGACATTGTCCACTGCCCGGATCACGGGCACATGTTAGAAACCCAGTACTGCAAGGGTGGTATCCCAACAACGGCTCTGCGGCAACCGGAGTCACCGCTTCATAGCCTCCCACCTATCCTGTGCATGCAATACCGAATCCCAGTATCAAGCTAGAGTAAAGCTCCATGGGGTCTTTCCGTCCTGGCGCAGGTAACCAGCATCTTCACTGGTATTTCAATTTCACCGGGTGCATTGTCGAGACAGTGCCCAAATCATTACGCCTTTCGTGCGGGTCGGAACTTACCCGACAAGGAATTTCGCTACCTTAGGACCGTTATAGTTACGGCCGCCGTTTACTGGGGCTTAAGTTCAACGCTTCGGGTTACCCCTAACATCTCCCCTTAACCTTCCAGCACCGGGCAGGCGTCAGCCCATATACTTCACCTTACGGTTTTGCATAGACCTGTGTTTTTGCTAAACAGTTGCTTGGGCCAATTCTCTGCGGCCTGTATTTCTACAGGCACCCCTTCTCCCGAAGTTACGGGGTCATTTTGCCGAGTTCCTTAACAATGCTTCTCCCGTCGGCCTTAGGATTCTCTCCTCATCCACCTGTGTCGGTTTACGGTACGGGCTTATAAAAAACAATAGCGGCTTTTCTTGGCAGTGCCTCCATCAGCTTCCCTACTTATATTTCGGTCCACATCACGTCTTCCCATTGTGGAACGGATTTTCCTGCTCCACTGGTACCTCGCTTGTACCGGGTATTCCTCACCCGGCTCTGACTTTGTCTCTGCGTCCCCACAGTTCTGTTTTTATAAGGTACAGGAATTTCAACCTGTTGTCCATCGACTACGTCTTTCGACCTCGCCTTAGGTCCCGACTTACCCAGAGCAGATCAGCTTTACTCTGGAAACCTTAGATATTCGGCCTGAAAGATTCTCACTTTCATCTCGCTAC